>CAVYPR010000001.1:0-1423129 GCA_963770505.1 uncultured Actinomycetota bacterium
TATTCAGCATGGAACGGCCGGCTCCTCGCGGACCCGCATTTGCGTGGATCATTCGTCTGTTCGGCGAACGGAGCCGACATACGGATGGAAGGAGCCGGCCGTGTCAAGTATCGCCCACCGAGGGTTCATCCACCTGGGGATGGACGTCGCGAAGGACTCGATCGCCGTGGCGGTCCTCCAACCCGATCGTGACGTCTGTGAGATCGACAAGATCGTCCACGATGCCGATTCGGTGCGACGCCTGGTCAAACGGATCGGGCGCCCGTCGGGGATCTGGGCCTGCTACGAAGCGGGCCCGACCGGCTACGAGCTCTACCGCCAGCTCTCTTCG
This sequence comes from uncultured Actinomycetota bacterium, assembly GCA_963770505.1. Classification (GTDB taxonomy): domain Bacteria; phylum Actinomycetota; class Acidimicrobiia; order Acidimicrobiales; family RAAP-2; genus CAVYPR01. Next base: position 332 of record CAVYPR010000001.1, read on the forward strand.
ATGGGGGTGCGTTGTGAGGTGGTCGCCCCGTCGCTGGTCCCCAAGGGCCCCGGGGACCGAGTCAAGACCGACCGCCGTGACGCCCGGCGGCTGGCCGGACTGCACCGTGCCGGCGAGCTCACTCCAATCGCCGTCCCCAATCCCGAGCAAGAGGCCGTGCGCGATCTCTGCCGGACCCGGGGCGACATGGTCCAAGACCTAACCCGGGCCCGCAACCGCCTGAGCGGGTTCCTCCTGCGCCACAACGTCATCTGGCGCGACGGCCTCCGTGGACGATGCGCCACTGGCGCTGGCTCGACTCTCGGAGGTTCGATGACCCCGCCCTCGCCGCCACCTACCGCCACTACGTGTCCACGGTCCGCCTGCGAGAGACCGCCCTCGAGGCGATCGGGGTCGACCTGGTCCCGTGGTTCCACAAAGACCCCTTCGGCGAACAGGTGCCACGGCTAGCCGCCTACCGGGGGGTGACGACCCTCGGTGCACTTTGCCTGGCGGCCGAGGTCTTCGACTGGCGCCGGTTCCCCAGGGCCCGCCCCTTCATGAGCTTCACCGGCCTCGTGCCCAGTGAGCGCTCGACGGGGCTTTCCCAGCGCCGGGGTTCGATCACCCGGGCGGGCAATGCACACCTTCGCGGCCAGCTCTGCGAGGCGGCCTGGGCTTACCAGTTCCCCGCACACGTGGGCGTCGGCATACGGGAGCGCCAGAAGGAGGCCCCGCCGGCCACCATCGCCCGCTCGTGGTCTGCCCAGGTGCGTCTGTCGAGGCGCTTCCGCCAGCTGGCCGCCCACAAGAACGTCCGCTCGATCGTGGCCGCAGCGATCGCTCGTGAACTCGCCGGGTTCCTCTGGGCCGAGATGGTGGCCGAGGACTGAGCGACATGGTCTCCCCGTCGGTCAGCGCGCGATCGGCGCCGCGACTGATCGAGCCCTCTACGACGTGCCGGAGCACCGCCGCAGCAGACTCGATCCTCGCCGGCGTTACGCCCGTCCCTGCCCTTCGGGGTGTCGACATGGGCGCTCCTATTGTGAGGCAACCACCTGCGAATGGCTTTACTGCGATCTCGATACGCGTACATCATCGTGGCGGTTCTCCGATCCACTGCGCTCCGGCGCGTCGTCGAAGGCTCGCTCGGTCACCACCCTCGCCGGCACGGGGAGAGGAGTAGCAGCCTCCACCCCGGTGTAAACACCGGTCGTCCTCGCCCTGCGGGCTCCGGGCGCTGCGTGTTGACACCGGGGCCCCTCCGACTGCTCAAGAGCACCCAGGCGACGCACCCCCTGGTGCGTCGCACCCGAAGAGAAGTGAATCGAACATCTGCGTGGGGGCTTGACAAGCCGTTCCACATCATCGCTGGCTCATGGGCGCTGTCTCGCGTCGGCCAGACCAGGTCGGGCATGCGTTAGCGTGACCTTGGTCACCTGGGGAGGTCTGAGGTGGAGCATATAAACGAGGATTGGGAGCGAGCGGTCGCCGTTGTCGCCCATCCCGACGATCTGGAGTACGGAGCGGCGAGTGCCGTCGCCAGGTGGACGTCCCAGGGCAAAGAAGTCTGTTACGTCCTGGCCACGAGCGGCGAGGCTGGCATCGCCGGCATGCCACCGGAAAAGACCAGACCCCTTCGAGAAGCAGAGCAACAGCGCAGTGCGGCCGTCGTAGGAGTCCACCACGTCGAGTTCCTCGGGCATCCCGACGGGTCCGTCGAGTACGGGCTCAAGCTTCGCCGGGATCTGGCCGGAGCGCTCCGGCGGCTTCGCCCGGAGGTGATCATCGGGATGAACTTCGACCTCACCTGGGGCGAGGGCGGCAGCATCAATCATGCAGACCACCGAGCAGTGGGACTAGCTACCCTCGACGCATGTCGAGATGCTGCCAACGAATGGGTGTTCCCCGACCTCAATGCCCCCCCATGGCGGGGGATCACCGCCACCTACATCGGTGGCACGGAGAAGGCGACCCATTACGTAGACGTCACCGACACCATTGACGTAGGTGTCGATTCTCTGCGGGAACACAGGGCATACATCGACGGGCTCGGCACTGACTTCAACCCTGATGAGTTCCTGCGCAACATTGCCGGGTACGCAGGGATGGCCGCTGGCTGCGAGTACGCCGTGCTGTTCCAGGCGTTCAACGCTTCGTAGAGAACACCTCGGTCTGTACCGCTGCAGTCGCCTAGAACTACGGGGAGCCGACCAACCTGCGGGTCTCCGCCTCGGCGAATGTTCGTAGCGCCTGGGTCGAGAGGTTGCATGCCGACCCGCATGGCGAGCTTCTCCACCTCCACCGCCTCATCATTTGCGCCCGACAAGATGGCACTTGGTAAAGAAGTGGATGCGTGCCGAGTCTGATTGCGTTTGAACCTGCCGCATAACGCGAGCACAATCCCACCCTTCGGCCTCGCCCTGAACGCCGGTTCGGCGGGAGCTATCAGCCGAAATGCGTCTACTGGGCGCTAACTGGCATCGACAGTGTCAGCGGGATGTGGCTGGGCTAGGACGAACCCGACGTGGCCATACTCGGCACCGTATCTCCGCCGAACATCTATTTCGGTCCTCGTCATGGCAAGCACTTCTTGCATTTGAGGATCGGCACCAGGTGCCAGCTCATCAACGCGGCCTAAGAGGGGCTCGTAGTATTCGTCGAACCAATCAGAATCTGGCTGCACGTAAGTATCGACCACAACGTAGCCAGCTTGTCTCGCTATCTCGGCAGCCTCATCAACAGTCATCATCAGTGGATCTGCCGCCCAGAACTCGAGAGCTTCTGGAGACCGGTCTTCAGTGAGCCAGAAGCTGTCCGTTGCGACAAGCCTCCCGTTCGGCGTAAGGAGTCGCTTCCACTGTCGGAGTGCCCTGTCCCACCCAAGGATGTAGGCGGTCCCTTCAGCCCAGACAAGGTCGAAGGACGCATCTAGAAAAGGGGTGTCGTCCATGGATAGCTGAACAATCTCCACCTTATCGATGAGCGACTGGGCTTGAGCGTCCCGTCGCAGCTGTCCAAGAAAGGGAGCGTGCGTATCTATCGCAGTGACATGGAGGCCGAGTGAGGCCAGTAGCAGACTGGCTCGGCCAGGTCCGCAGCCCATGTCGATCGCGTCTCGGAATTCGCGACGGGGATCTGCTGAGTTGAAGAGTCGAAGGGTCGTGACGTTGGACCCGGGGCCCTGTCGGGGTAAGTCCTCGTGTATTTGCCAAAAGGCACCGTCAACTGACACGTCGGGATCTTGACATGCTCAGCCCGTTGTCTGGGTGCCCCTACCATCATTCCGCCGGTGAGCATCGGCGCGCCCCAACCGCCGGGAGTGCGTCACGGTCCGACCGCCTCGGACCGCTAGGTCGTGGTCACCGTCCCGCGTCGGCACTTATGCCGCAGTCGGCCCACCTGATGCGAAGCGCAGGCCTTTGTCTCACCACCGTCGGCGGCAGTTGATGTTCCGGGTTTCAGCAAGACTGCCCCTATGGTGGCTTTCCTCCTCACCGTGACCTTCGTGTGCGGTGTCCTCATTGCTGTCGCCCATGTCATGAATCAGCGATTCGTCGCCCCTGTCTACGACGTCGTGGCGAATCTCACGGCCTTCGGATGTGCTGTAGGGGCATCCCTACTGCTCGACCATCCGGTTCCCGCGATCCTGTCAGGCGTGGCCATCTTGTGCTGGCTTGTTCTTGCAAGGCGAACGGCCCTCGATCGCCGCCAACGACGCGAAGAAGAACCTCGCTGAATCAGATACTGGAGCCACGAGTGATCGACGACTCGTCGACGCTGACCGACCGGGAGTGTGTTGAAGCCGAGTGGGTTCACAGCCACTTCGCTGAGCCGCGACTCGGCAACCGAGTGGTCGGTGCGCGTAGTGAGGGAGAACGCCTTGGCGTAACCCGGCCGCCGTAGGCTGGCCACAACGCTCTTGCGGTAGGCGGCAAAGTCGACCGGGCTCTTGCCCTTGTAGAGCTTGGGCAGGTAGGCGTTCCACGTGGGTAGCTGCCCATGGTCGGGCCATGGCGACCCGCAGGATCGCCCTTTGGACGCGCTCACCTTCCCGTTGCGTACGAACGGACCGATCAGAACCAGGCCGTGGATGAGCTCGGGACGCTCGGCAGCGGCGTAGACCGCAGCGCCAGCTCCCATGGAGTTGCCGACCACGATGGCGGGACCGCCGCCGAGTCCTTCAATCAGGGCAACGATGTCGGCGCCCGTCTCCACGTCCCCGTACGAGGCGAACGTCGTGTCGCTACCACCGTGACCCCATAGGTCGGTGGACACCACCCGGTATCCCGCATCACGTAGTGGCGGGACCAGGAAGCGGTAGGCACCTCGCAGGTCTCCCATGCCGGGGACCAGGGCCACGAGTGGTCCCTCTCCGGTGACGTCGTAAGCGAGTCTTCCCTCGGAGCGGACGAGATACTCCGGATCCTGGACATTCACGGCCGAGTTGATCTGCGCGAGAGCTTCCTTTCTTGTGGGTGGATTGATGATTCGTCGGTGATCGAGTCCCGGGCATCCATGAGGAGATCCCGGAAGCCGTCGGGCTCTTCAAGTTGGGGGGTATGCGCCGAATTCTCGAACCACACGAGGCTCTTGCTCGGCGCATCGAGTACGTCGAAGTAGCGCTGAGCCGCCTCGCCCGGCGCCACCTGGTCGTGGCGACCCTGGACCATGACAATCGGCACGTCGAGGTGGGGGACACCGGTGACCAGATCCAGCGCCGCGAGTACTCCCAGCAACTTGGCCTGGGTCACGGCGATGCCTCGGACCGTCCGCACCATGTCTGCGGGCGAGTAGTCGGGTGAGCGCACGAGGCTGGCAAGGAGGCCTCGGACGACTTTGCCATAGGTCTCGCCGCCAGTGACACCTCCGAAATTGGAGGCCCAGCGAACCCGGGTGCCGAACTGCTTGGAGCTCAGGTGCGGGGGCGGGCCGATGGCTTCGAGCTGGCGGATGGCCCGTTTGTTGGTCCGCTGTTTGGCAGTCCGTAAGGCGAACTGGTAGGCGCCGTCGCCGGCAGCAGTCCCGTCGATGTCGGCTCCGACGGTCACCCGGTCGACACCAGATCTGGGCGCCTCGCGGTGGCGTAGGCGCCGATCGCTGCGCCGAAGGAGAACCCGCACACGAGCGACGGCGAGCCGAATCTGCTTTGCAGAAGCTCGAGCAGTGAAACGCTGTCGGCCACCATCAGCTCCAGGCTGATCTCGCACCTTCCGTCGTCACGACGAAAGGAACGACCGCAACCACGCTGATCCCAGTAGACGACAGTGAAATCCCGCTCCAGTCCGAGAAGGCGTTCGAAACGGCGTACCTCGTTGATCATCGGCAGCCCCGGACCCTGCTGGATCAGGAGCAGCACCGGATTCGTCGGTTCAACCCCACGGATACGGATCCACTGCGTGGCGTCTCCGAGCTGAACGGCCTCTAGCGTGTCGATCTTCACGTTGCTGCTCTCCTGGTGTTGATGGGTCGGGTTTTGGGGGCGGCCAGCTGAACGGTCAGCCGATTCGAGCCTTTGGAGCCAGGCCGACCGCCCGGGTCAGCCGGTCGGCCGCCCCAGGGTCGTGGGCCGGCAGGATGACGAGATCCGGAAGCTTCCGGCGCATGGACTTGACCATCGCTGAGGTGTTGCGAAGCCTCCGTCGGTTTCCCACCCCGGGAACGTGGTCGTCGTCAAACACGTGCACGTCATAGGTGAGGTCGCCGACCATCAAGAGGGGCGGATACTCGGGACGGCGGACCAAGAGAGACATCGACCCCGGCGTGTGGCCGGGCGTCGGCACCAGAACGAGACTTCCGTCACCGAACAGGTCGTGGCTCACGGCGAAGGCAGACAGGACCGGGTCTGCGGATGGGGCGGGCGCGATTCGCTTCCAGTGCAGCCCTGGCAGGTCGATGTGACGGGTCATGAGGCCACGAAGTTCGGGACGAAGGCTCGATAGGGTGTCCCACTCGGTCTGGCTAACGACGATCTCGGCACCGCCGAGCTCCCCCAGACCACCGATGTGGTCCTGGTGCAGGTGTGAAAGGACTGCCGTATTCACGTCACCCACGGCGTAGCCGAGTCGGTCGAGCCCGGCCGACAGGGTCTCTTGCGGGTCGATTTCGAAGCGGGCCAGACGGTCGTAGAGGACCTTCGCGATCCCACCCGGGAAGTAGTCCGGCTCGGTGACCGACGCACGGTCCTGCCCGGTATCGAAGAGCACCACACCGTCTCGGTGCTCAATGACATACGCGTTGATGGGCCGGGGACCGGTCCACTGGCGCGACGTGAGGAGCCACCAGAACATCGGTCGCCAGGTGGCGGCGACATGATCGGGACGAATCTCGACGTGGCCGGTATTCACGACGGACACTCTGCGGATTGGATCGGGGTTGGTCATCTCATTACTTCCCTTCTGATTTCGGTACACCTACTGGGACAGATTTCGTTGGTCGGTCGATCAGTTTTCGAGGACTCCTCGGACTGCCTGCAAGGCGGCCTGGGATCGGGCGAACCCGGCATAGGTCGCGGCGTGCTCGATGATCGCCACGATCTCGGCCGGCTGGAGACCGACCCGTCGGGCGATGGTGGCGTGCAGGGTGAGATTCGTCTCCGCTCCACCCATTGCCGTCAGTCCGGCGATGGCCGAAATCGTGAGGTCGCGCACACCCAGCGCACTCGTGGCATAGACGTCGCCCCAGATGTGCTCGTAGATCCGTCGGGCCGTGGCCGGCGACAGATCACCAACTGAAGCTTCGATGAGGCCCGGAACTCCGGGGACAAGCGCTTCGAGGGCGGCGCGCCCTTGCTCAGCCCTAGTGATGCGATCGACCTCTGACGCGTGGTCGTTGGTGGTGGTCATTGTGTTGCTCCGTTCGGTTGTGTATTGGTGGATGATTGGCTGACCTGCGACCCGATATGGGGGGTCACTGGTGTGATCCAGAGGTCGACGACATGGCTGGGACCTCGAGGGCGACCACGCCGACGGGCGCGAGCGGCGGTACGGCGAGAGGCTGGCCGCCAACCGGAGCCGGGGCCTTGTGCGGCGACCTGGGTGACCACCACGCAGCCGACCCCAGTAGCCCCATCGACGCCGGCACTAGCACCGCTCTCACAATCGTCGCGTCGAGGATCACCGCGAACGCCACGCCGAGACCAAGTTCCTTGACGAACACGAGACGGGACATCACGAGGGCGCCGACCGCCAGCGCCAAGCAGAGGGCGGCGGCACTGACGATCCCTCCGGTGCGGTCGAGCCCGAGGGCCACCGCATCGCCTGGTGCGGCCCCGGCGTCTTGCTCCTCCTTCATCCGCCCGAGGAGGAACACCCCGTAGTCGGTGGACAGTCCGAACACCACCGCCAGGATGATGACGAGCGAGGTCGATTGCAGGGCACCCGGGGCGCTGAATCCCAACGTGTGGCTGAGGTGACCCCACTGGAAGGCCCAGACCAACAAGCCGAAGGCTGCCCCGATGGTGAACAGGTTCATCGCCACCGCCATGAACGGGAGAACGAACGACCGGGTCATGACGAACAGCATCACCAGGGCGATCAGCACGATCAGCCCGAGCACGAGCGGGAGGTGGGACTTGAGGCTCTTCTGCAGGGTCAGGAATGACGCCGTCTGTCCGATGACCGTGTGGTTGCCCGGCCCACGAAGTTCCTGGAGGTCCTCAACCGTCCGTTGGGCGGCCGGTGACAGCGGCGAAGTCGACAGCGCCACGCTGGACTCCCACAGGGAACCGCCGAGGTGCTCGAAGGCCGACACGGCCTTCACCCCCGGGACCGTCGCTGCCGCTGCGCCATAGGAGGAGAGCTCCTTAGCTGTTGCATGGGCAGCGTCCACCACGAGGTAGGCCGGGGCCTCTGAGAACGAGGTGAACTTGCTCTGGATCAGGTCGAACGCCGCGCCAGCGGAGCTGCTCTTCGGCAGACTGCTCGCATCGGCGCCGGTGAACGAGACGTGGAGGAAGGGACCGGCGAGGACGACCACGATGACGACCGCCGCCATTGCCCAGACGGCGGGCCGGCGCATCACGGTGGTAGCAATCTTGTACCAGCGTCCCGTTGGACTCGCCACGGCGCTCGGCGCAGCGGCGTGGTGACTTGATCCGACCGCTACGCGCTCTCCGAAGACCGTAAGCAACGACGGCAGAACGAACAGGGCGAAGGCGCCTGCCGCCAGCACTACCACCGCCCCGGCTAGACCCATCGAGTAGACAAATCGCTCCGGGAAGATCGCCAGCGTCGCCATGGCGGCGGCGATCGTGACCGAGCTGAACAGCACGGTCCGCCCCGCCGTCTTGCGCACCGTGGCCAGAGCGCCTTCGACCGATCCCTGCCTGCGGTATTCCTCACGGAACCGGGACACGATCAGAAGGCTGAAGTCGACCGACAGTCCGATGCCGAGGGCAATCACCAGATTGAGGGCGAAGACCGACAGGGGCAGAGCCATCATGACCAGGCCCATGACCCCGAGCGTGACGGCGATGGCGAAGACCGCTCCGGCCAGGGGCAGGGCGGCCGCCCGCAGACCACGGAACACGAAGAACAAGAGCAGGATCAGAAACGGCATGGCTAAGAGCTCCGCCCGTCCGAGGTCTTGGGACGAGACGGCGGCGATCTGGACGTCGGCCACCGTCGGCCCACCGAGCCACGCGTTGCCCTTGAGCGCCGGCTTCGCCGCGATCGAACGCTGAAGAGAAGCGACGGCCTGCTTCTCCTGTACTGCTCCGACCGTGGCCACGACCACGGTGAAGTCACCGCCCTTGGAGATCATGGTCGAATCCTTGGTGCTGGCGTAGTCGAAGACGCCTTTCACCTCCGGACGTGCACGCAGCAGGCTGACCACCTTTGCAACTCTCGCCGGGACGGGCGAAGTGACTCCGATGGGTCCCTTCGTGCGGACGACCACTGCGTATCCTTCTTCGGGGTTGGCGCCGGTCACCCGTTGGATCTGATGTTGCGCCAGCACCACGGCCGAACCCGGTGCGTCGTAATCGCTCAGTGAGGACGTGAGATGCGACGATGCGATTCCTCCGAATGCCAAACTCAACAGGGCAACTGCCCCAGCTGCCCACAGGACTAGCCGGGCTCGCCGGTGAGTGCGACGAGATGGTGGGGATACCCGCTGACTCGTCTGGTGTGCGTTCGGGTTCATGATTCGGTTCCTTCCATCGTCGGATTGCGAGCGGCACTGTCAACACCACGAAGCGTCTCCTCGAGCACTTTGAGCAGCTCAAGGACGCCAGAGAAGGGGGTCCAGGAGTCACCCACGTCAGTGCCCACGCGCCCCTCGAGCCGACCATCAGGCGATGGATCGAGCTCGAGGACAAGGCGAAAAGCGGGCATCCGGTGCGACAACGCGTCCATGGCGCACAGCTAACGCCTATGGCGGCGAATTGTCCCCAGTGACGGACCCTATGTTTGACCCTAGGTTTTGGGAATTGGCTGGTGGGACGCTCCCGCGCACGCCTGCGGATGGTGCGCTCGCGGGCCCAGTCGGTCAGCGAAGAAGCGAGGTGAGCTCTCGACGGGACCTGATGTCGAGCTTGATGAAGCAGTTTCGGAGGTGGTATTCGACCGTCTTCACCGAGACGTACAGCTCGGTCGCCACCTCTTTGTTGGTGTGTCCGTCGGCGACCAGGCGGGCAACGGCCAGCTCGGCTCGACTCAGGCTTCGGACTGAGGCGGGATTCTCTGTCGTGCTCGTGATGCGCAATCCAGACAGTTCCGCAGTGCAGGCCTGTACAAGGGGATCGGCGCCCAGGTCGGTAAACACTCTGTGGGCTCGTTCTAGCTGGGCAACCGCGGCCGGTCGGTCATTGCACATGCGCAGCCGACGTCCATCGTCGAGACTCAAGAGAGCCAGTTCGAACGGCATCGGCAGCTCGGCCGCAACTGAATGAGCCCGTGCGAACAGTTCTTCCGCTCCGCGCTCGTCCCCCAGCGCCACGGCCAAATTGCCCCGGCAGCGAGTGAGGGCCAGTTCCGCCGAAGTCAGTCCACCGAGGGGGATCGCCGCCTCAAACTCATCGAGGGCGGATTTGGCATCGCCGAGCCGGCCCAAACCCGTGAGTGCGTCAGCCTCAAAGGCCCTCCAGTTGAACATCCCCGGCAGGCCCCCGACTCCCACGAAGCCGGTTTCGCGCACTTGCTCGGTGACGGCGAGCACGCCGAGGTGATCGCCCCGGGCAGACGCCAACGAGGCGCCGGCGGTCGCGGCAGCGGCAATGGCAAGCACGTGCGGAAGCCGCTGTGCTGCGTCCCGAGCAGCGCCGACGTGGGATTGTGCACTCGACCACTGGCCGCGCCAAGAGAGGACCTGAGCGGCTCGAGCATTCGCCCGAGCAAGGTCGAGTGGACGGTCGACATCTTGTGCCAAGGAGGTAGCAAGCTGCGAATAGGTGATGGCCGCATCCCAGTCGCCACGTCGGAAGTGGGCGTCGCTCAGATGAGACAGGCATGGCACGGGGTAGGTGGCGGGCATGCCTGTGCGCATTCTGGCGGCCGCTATCCCAAGGTCAGCAATGGCGCCGGCCAGGTTGTCGACATAGACCTTCAACATCCCCCGCATGATGAGCGCATCCGTGTCGGTCACCGGGACCTCACTCCCTGAGACAGGGAGAAAATCGAGCGCTGCCAGGCCTTCGGGGCTTCGCCCGGCCGCAGCGAACGCGTAGGCCTGGGCCGTACGTGCCATCGCCCGTAACGCCGAGCCTGGGGCCGTACCGTCAACGGCTCGGTCCGCCCACATCAGCGCCTCGTCGGGTCGCCCCGAAATGACCATCCAATTGGCCAGCGACGTCGCCGCGCGCGCACCGATCTCCCGCTCATCTGTCCCATCGTGGTGTTCCCACGCAGCAAGCAGGCGGTCCTCGGCGTTGGAGGATCCGGTGTAAACCCCCAAGAGTCCGGTGAGCGCATCCCGCCGGGCGCTCGTGCCTCGACACGAGGCCAACACCCCTGCTGCAGCCGTTGCGTTCGCCGCGCTCGAGGTGGGTGACCGCGGCATCGAGCAGGCGACGTTCCCGGCCTGCCTCATTTGTTGACAAGAACGCAGCCTGTTCGAACGCCCACGCCGCAGACCCAAGATCTCCGAGCTCAGTGCTCGCTTCAGCCGACGATTCGAGCTCATCGGCGAGCACTTCGTCGGGCCCGGCAGACGCGGCGACGCGGTGAGCAAGGCGTGGTTGTCCCGCCGTGAACTCCGCTGCACGCAAATGCAGGCGCCGGCGGTTCGTTGGGCTGAGGTCGGAGTAGATCGCCGACCGGTACAACGGATGGATAAAAGCCAACTCCACTCCAGGAGGTACCTCTCCAAGCAGACCCGCCGCGAGCGCCGCGTCCACCTCGGTCTCTGATCCATCGAGTTGGGCAACTGAGGCGATCGTGACGGGGAGTGCGTGCTGGCCTAGGACGGAGGCCGCGGCAAGGAACGACTGCGCACTCTCCGAAAGCGCTGCCACGCGGGCTAGGACCACCGCTGACAGCTCTCGTGGCGCTGGCAACCCCTCGGATTCTCCACTCAACCCGACGATGCCGATTTCATCGAGCAATGCCCGACAGTAAAGGGCGTTGCCCTTCGTGTGCGCAACGAGCCGAGCCGCTCCCTTCTCCGACAGTTTTCCGAGACCCAGGGCATCGGCCAAGTCGGCGACGTCGTGGGAGCTGAGGCCTCTTAGGCGTACCCGCGTGACCCTCGAGTCACCTCCGAAGAACCGAAGCCATCCTGGATCGGTCAACTCACCGGAGCGAGCTGAGATGACCATGAGTACCCTGTCGACACGGAGTCTTCGGAGAGCGAACAGCACCGCACGCAAGGACGGGCGGTCTGCCCACTGCAGATCCTCAAGGACAACCACGACGACCCGGTCTTCGGCCTGCAACCGATCGATCAGGTCCAAGAGTCGTGCCCCCACGGCCATTGGCTCAGTCCCTGGTTCAGTCACGCTCCCGGGATCCAATTGCTCGACGACCCCGTAGGAAATGAGTGCCTCGTCCTCGTCGCCTCCAGCCTGGAGAATGACGGAGTCGGTCAGCGATCCCAGAAATCGAGCAAGGAGGGTTGATTTACCCGAGCCAGGCTCTCCCTCGAGATAGACCACCTGTGGCTGGCCCGTCTTGGCCCTAAGTAGGCGCTCGTCGAGTATGCCCAACTCCTCGTTACGCCCGACGAAGCCGAATTGGATTGCCACCGAGCTAACTCGTTTGGGTGCCGAGCGCGGCGATGGCGTTGACGAGGCGGCAAATGGCTCGCAGCCCCCGTTGATGGACGGGGGCACAGCGCACGTGCGTATGCTACGTCCCGAGGCGTCTGGCCCGCAGGTCTGCGGTCAGGCAGTCGATGTGCGTTCCACTCTCACCCGGCCAACCGGGCGGCGCAGCCGATGGGGGACGATGATGACCTCCACCAAAGGCGGCGACGTGGGGTCCGACCGTTGGGGAATGCTTGCCGTCGTCTGCCTGGGAATCGGCGCTCTCACGCTGAACTGGTTCGATGTCGCAACGGCCTTTCCGCTCATTGGCCGCGAATTCAATGTTGGCCTTGGAAAGTTGAGCCTCCTGATCTCGCTGTTCATCGTCGGTTACGGACTCTCGCACATCCCCGGCGGCATCCTGGCCACGAAGATCGGCATGAAGAAGACCCTCGCCCTCGGGCTCTTGGTCCAAGGAATTGCCGGCATCATGTCCGGGCTCTCGTACAACTACACCGAGCTTGCCTTTTTTCGCGTCGTAAGTGGAATCGGCGGGTCGGTGTTCGTCGCCATGGCGACCGCCGCCATGGTTGTCTGGTTCCGCGAGAACGAGGTCACGTTCGCTCTCGGTGTGACCGGAGGCGCTGCGTTCAGTGCTGGGGCTGCTTGCGCTTTGTATCTCTGGCTGTACGTACAACGCGCCACCGGCTGGCACGTGTCGCTGGTTCTAGGCGGAGTCATTGAGCTCTTGGTGCTGGTAGTGACGATCATGGCATTCCGGATCCCTCGTGGCGAGACGTCGCTTGGCGGTGTGAAGTTCGACTTCGTCATGTTGAAGGCCGCGCTCGAAGAGCCGGGACCTCTGGGTGTACGGCATCGCCCTCTTGGGCGGTTACGGCGCCTACTTCACCACGTCGCAGTTGTTCAGCGAATACGTGACGACCGATCGGCACTTCGATCCATCCTCCGGCGGGCTGCTGTCCGCCCTCATCCTTCTGGCGGGTATTCCGGGAAGTGTGCTGGGAGGGTATGGCGCAGACCGAAGTAGGAACCTGCGAATGTTCGTGGTGGGCCCGCTGATGATCGTCGCGGGCCTCCTTGCCCTCATACCCGTGGTGCCAAACGCCTGGCTGTGGGTCCTTGGGATCGGGATTGGGTTCTTTCTCATCTTCGGCTTCGCAGCTTGGTTGGCTGTCCCGTCCAGGGTCTGCAACATCGATCCGGAGCACATCGGCACGGCGACTGGTCTGATGCTCACGCTCGCCGCAGTGGGTGGGTTTTTCATCCCGATCATCTTCGGCCATCTCGTGCCGAATACGAGCTTCAACACGGGATGGCTCTTCCTTGCCATCGTATCTATTGCCTTTGCACTCGTCGGTTTGGTTGGGCGCAATCCGGACGCGCTGCCCAATGAGATCGATGTTGTCGTACCAGCTTTGGTGCCCTGACGATACGAGCCGGCCGACGCCACAGAAACGAAAGGTCAGGTTGGTCACAAAAATCCCTGCTCCGATTCGGACACGATGGGACCAAACGCCCCCTAACCGCGTCCAACTCGACTTCGTGTCTCGCTCCTAGCGCCGGCTCCAGGGCGCTAGCAGCCCGGGTCCCAGCCGGGCAACCGAATGATTCCCGAGACTTCGTCAGGAGACGCTTGCCTTGAAAAGATTTCGAAAAGCTCAAGCGTTAGGTCCACAACGTCCATCCCCAACGCCCGTCCATTGAGCACGTCCAGATCCTCAGCTGCAATGACGACATGAGTGTCCTCATCTAGGTCAAGCGCAGCCGTCGCCTGGTTCAGGGGATCATGTGACCGGTTGGCAGCTCAAAGGGCACGACAATTTCAGCGCGATCATCCGAGCCGAGGCAGGAAGCAAACTCCCAGTCATCGTCAAGTATCCGACCCTGATTGGGGCCAGTTGGTCGAGCACTTAGGGATGATTCGATGGTTTCGCAGATGTCGGAGGGAAACGTCATCTTGGCCCTCGGCACGCTCCAGATCGTATTAGCGAGTTCTACCCGCGCTCGAACGAGTTCTGAGTCCGTCGCAGAACACTGTGACAAGGACGCGAGATCGCTCGATGCCGTTTGGCGAATCGGTATCGAGGCACAGAGCGCTGACGGCACGTAGGAGCTCTGCTTGAGTGATGCCCGGTCTAATCGTTCCTGCCGCAACCCCGGCATCGAGGAGGCGACCCGCGGCGCCGTGCACCCGGGCTTCGGCCGTATCAACTGGGTACGCATCGAGGTTGAACACGGTGAGAACTGCGGCTGCGAGACCGCGCTTTGCGGTGATGAAATCAACCAGTCGTTGCATCCACTCACCAAGAGCCTCATCGGGAGGCAGCTCGGCGAGGAGCTCCTCTGCTGCGACGTCAAGGGCGTCGACCTCTTGGCTGTAGAGGGCCCACACGAGCGCGTCACGAGTGGGAAAGTGCCGGTACAAGGTGCCCATGCCGACACCAGCCCGGCGGGCGATCTCATCCACGCTGGCCTTCGCGTTTGCCCTCAGGGTCGCCGCTGCGGCCTCCAGCAGTCGGGCACGGTTGCGGGCTGCATCGACCCGCAACGGCTTTTCTTTGGGGTGATCGGTGCCCACGGACTGCCCTCCTTGACTAAACGGAGCTTACTCCGTATCCTTAACAGGAGTGCGCTCCGGTTACTGCGGAGCGACGCCAAGAACCAAGGAGGCCTAGGAATGACCGTGACGCTCATCACCGGAGCAAACAAGGGACTTGGACGGGAAACTGCCCGTCGACTGATCAACGATGGGCACACCGTCTACATCGGAGCTCGCAACGTCGAGCGCGGAGAGGCGGCCGCGTCAGAACTCGGTGGACGGTTTGTGCAGCTCGATGTCACCGATGACACCTCCGTCGGGTCCGCCATAGGTGCGATCGGCGAACAGGAAGGGCACCTGGACGTGCTCGTCAACAACGCCGGCATCGGGCTGCTTGCGCTCAACGGCCCAGAGGCGCTCGAGGTGTTCAACACCAACGTGGTTGGTGTCGTCCGAGTCACCCAGGCTGCACTGCCGCTGCTCGAAAAGTCGGACAACCCGGTCGTGGTCAACCTCTCCAGCGCACTCGGTTCGTTCTGGGCCGTCACCAATCCCGAGCGGCCCGCGTTCCATGTTCCCGCCATCGTCTATGGCGCGAGCAAGGCCGCCGTCTCGATGCTTACGGTCCAGTACGCCAAGGCGCATCCAGGCATCAAGTTCAATGCCGCCGAGCCTGGCTGGACCGCGACCGAACTCGGAGGTGGCGGAGGCGGTGGTCGGCCCGTCGAGGAGGGGGCAGAGATCATTGTCCGGATGGCCAGCATCGGCGAGGACGGGCCCACCGGCACCTTCCAGGAGGACGCAGGGGAGCTCGCCTGGTAGCCACAGTGCCGCTGCGAAACGATGACGGAATTACGGCACGGACCGTCCACCAGCGAGTCAACGCCTTTCGCACTTCTGGCGGTTCCCTCGTATCACCGGGGTCGACGAGCGACGGAAGATGTTGGGGCTTCGGCCAGCGAATCGATGCAAGACGAGAGCGCGCTCGCAAGTCTCGATCTCGCCGGGTTGGAGAGCTTGCGGAGCATCTGCTCCTCCACAGCGTTGACTGAATTGCTAGCAGACTTCAGAGTGCGCCGACCAGCCTCAGTTAGTTCAGCTTGGAGGACGCGTTGGTGCTGCGGATGAGGACGCCTCACAACGAACTGGAGTCTCTCCAGTTCTTGTAGCACGGCGTGCATGCTCTGTGGCGTCACGAATGCCCGACGAGCGAGGTCGGCATTCGAGAGCCCGGGCTCTTCATCTAAACCGGTGAGGACGGCAAACTGGGTCACCGTGAGATCGTGAGACCCGAGAGCATCGGCCATAGCGTCGTGCAGGACCATCTGCGCCCTCTTTATCAAGTAGCCCACCCTGGCCATCGTGACCTGGTCCACGCTCACCTCACTATCAGTTTACCTGATATAGTCTCAGGGTACCTGATACAGGCTACCTGATCCCACTCACAGAAATGGACACCCAATGACCGCACTCGGCCCTGACTTCATCGCTCTCCAGGTTCGCGATCTGGAGGCTTCCGCAGCCTTCTACACCGAGCACCTTGGCCTCGCCCGTGCTCAGGTGAGTCCTGACCACGCGGTGGTATTCGCCACGGAGCCCATCGCGTTCGCCGTGCGGGAGCCACTCGTCGATCTTGAGGCTGTCGAGCACCTCGGGTGGGGTGTGGCCATCTGGCTGAAGGCGGACGATCCGCAGGATCTGCACGATGCAATGGTTCTCGCCGGAGTCCCGATCCTGGTCGCACCTTTCGATGGACCTTTCGGTCTCACCTTCACCTTCGCCGATCCCGACGGCTACGCCGTGACTATTCATGGCTGAGATGACTCCCGCCACAAGCTTTGTTTTCTCCCCGAAGGGGCCGTATTCGTTGGCGGCATCGATTCGGTACCTCGAGGGATTCGCTCCAGCCGCCTACGACAGCGAGTCAGCCGCGAACTTGGAGATGGCCTTCTGCGTCGACGGCTACTGGGACCCAGTGGCAGTGCGCGTCCACGAGGAAACCGGTGCGGTTCACGGCACGGTTCACGGGGGCGACACGCTTGCCCCAGCGGTACATCGCGGCGGCAGTCGAGCAGGTCGAGCGGATCCTCTCGCTCGACATCGACGGTCGAGGCTTTCCGGACATCGCTCGTCACGACCCAGTAGTCGCTCAACTCCAGTCGAGGTATCCCGGCCTCCGCCCCGTATGCTTCTGGTCGCCCTACGAAGCGGCAGCGTGGTCGGTGATCGGACAGCGAATCCGAATCGTGCAGGCAGCCGCAATCAAGGCTCGCATCACCGCCGAACACGGTGAGACCATCGACGTTGGCGGTCGAATGGTCCGCGCCTTCCCGAACCCAGCCAAGCTGGCCCAGCTGTCCACGATCAATGGGCTGAGCGAGACCAAACTCCAGCGCCTTCGAGGTGTCGCCGAGGCCGCTCTCGGCGGGACCCTGGGCGCCGCCCGGCTGAGGTCACTCCCACGTTCCCAAGCCCTCGAGGAGTTGATCGCCATTCCCGGAATCGGCCCGTTCTCGGCCGAACTGATTCTTCTCCGCGGCGCAGGTGATCCGGACTTCACGCCCACCGCCGAGCCGCGCCTCGCTCGAGCGATGGCGATCGCCTACGACATGAAGGCACCGCCCAGCGCCGCCGACATCGCCGAGATCAGCGAGGTCTGGAAGCCCTACCGCACGTGGGTCGCGCTCCTCCTCCGCATCATGCTCGAAGACGAGACCCACGAAATTGCAGGACAAGCCATCACCAGAACGCCAGGACTGTGACCCCGTGCGGTCCCTACAGGAAGGCTGGGCTCAAGTCGAGCCTTCTTCCCCCGGGGGCCCCACCAGCCATCATCGACCTCCGGGCTCCGTGCGCGCGATGGAGCGCCCATCCGAATGAGAAGACTTCTTTGATGCCGAATTTGAGAACATCCCGGAGGTCAGTTCTCGAGCGGGCCCGCTTCGGTGGACACGTGCTCCAGAAGGTCCGATAGTGAAGGTCCCTTTCGGCATCCCTAACCGCCGAGCGGTGGCCAGGCTGTCCAGGGTGCTCGACGACCCGCCAAGATGGAACTAACCGGTTCGGAGAAGCCAAATAATTGGCTCTCAGCGGGCAGGTCGCCACATCGTCGTGACCAGCGGACCACCACCGGGGTACGAGAATTCTCCCACCGCCTCGAATCCGACGGCAGCGTAGCGATGGTTGTTGGAGGGGTTTGATGATTCCAGATAGGCAGGGAATCCGTCGGCGTCGATCAACGCCAGGTCATGTTCCAGGAGGGCCATCCCGATCCCCTTGCCGCGGTGCACGGGGTGAGTTCCCAGGAGACTCAGGTAGTAGTGGGGCTCGTCACGCGGGTGGGCGGCATCGAAGCGCGTAAGCAGTTCGAGGTAGTCCTCCACTGCCGACCCGAGACACTCGTTGGCCAGCTCGGTGAGATGGACTTCTTGTTCCCCGCTCATCTCAGTACCACCGGGGGGAATCCAGATCGAGGTTGCCTCGCCACCAACGGTCAACCAGACCCAGTTGTAGCGGAGCGCACCTTCTATGAACAACCTCCAAAATCGGGCGTGGTGTTCCGTGCTCCCGTCCTCAAGGTCCATGGCACGGCTCCACAGCGGATCGTTTGCAAACGCCAACGTGATAATGGACGTCAGCAGTTCGCAATCGTCCAGTAATGCTCGACGGACTTGTGCCTGAGCCATGACGTACTTCTCCCCCTGGAGGATCGAGTCACCAATCTGACCATGGGTTACGGACTTGTGCTCATCCGCGATGTGTCGACCGTGAGTCGGGTCCGGGTGCCTCCTGGATGCCAGTGGAGATCTCGGGGCGTCTTGAGACGGTGCAACGTCCCACGACGGCACGTCGTGTGAGGACTTCCGTGCCAGGCGGATTCCGCCTCCCTTCCAAGGCTTTTCAGCACACGGAATCGGCCGCGTCCCGCCGAGTGGTGGGGATTGAAGGTGTGATCCCCGGCGACGGTCAGCCGACGGGCTCGAGCACGCCGACTGTCGCGTCGACATCATCGCGCTCTGGATAGAGCTTCGCCATCGAGGCTTCTGAGAAGTAGCGACGTTCGGATGCAGCCCACTCGTCATGGATGTCGGCGACGACGGCAACGGCCAGTCGGACGGCGGCGGCCTCGTTGGGGAAGATGCCGACGACCCGGCAGCGTCGCTTGAGCTCCATGTTGAGCCGCTCCAAGGGGTTCGTCGACCAGAGCTGGCGCCAGTGGGCCCGGGGAAAGGTGCTGAAGGCAAGGACCTCCTCCTTGGCTCCGTCCATGAGCCTGGCGGCCTTGTCGAAGCGTTCAGCGAGCATGCCCTGGACATGGTCCCACTGGGCGGCGATCTCCTCGGGGCTCACCTGGGCGAAGACCGTGCGGAAGGCGGCGGCCACCATCTCTTGGTGGCCCTTGGGGATCGTGGCCAACAGGTTCCGGGCGAAGTGGACCCGGCAGCGCTGGTGAGCAGCACCCTGGAAACACCGCCCAATGGCCGACACCAGGCCGGCGTGCTGGTCGGAGATCACGAGGCGCACGCCGGTGAGCCCCCGGCGCTTCAAGCTCCGCAGGAACTCTCGCCAGAAGGTCTCGTCTCTCCGAGTCGCCGACCTCGATGCCGAGCACCTCTCGGCGCCCGTCCTTGGTCACGCCGGTGGCGATGACCACGGCCTTGGAGGTCACCTGGTGGTGCTCACGGACGTGCAGGTAGGTGGCGTCGAGCCAGATGTAGGGGAACTCGGTGTGGTCCAGCCGTCGCTCCTGGAAGGCCGCCACCACCTCGTCCAGGCCCTGGCAGATGCGGCTGACCTCGGATTTGGAGATCCCGGCCTTGGCCCCCAAGGCCCCCACCAGCTCGTCGACGGCTCTGGTGGAGACCCCGTGGACGTAGGCCTCCATGACCACGGCGTAGAGGGCCTGGTCGATGCGCCGGCGGGGCTCCAAGATCGAGGGGAAGAAGCTGCCTTTTCGGAGCTTGGGGATGGCGAGCTCGACGTCGCCGGCCTTGGTGGTGAGCACCCGGGAGCGGTGCCCGTTGCGCTCGTTGGTGCGCCCGTCGCTCCGCTCGTAGCGATCGGCACCGATCGCGGCGGACAGCTCGGCTTCGATCAGCTCTTGGCAGACGAGGCGGACTGCCTCTTGGATCAGGTCGAGGCCGTCTCCGGAACGGAACGCTTCGAGCAAGTCGGACAAGGCAGACTGGTCAAGGGCCATCGGTGTGCTCTCCTTCGGTGGGTTCGGCTAGGAACACACCGAGGATCACGCCGCTGGCCCCCCTATGGGTGGACCCCCCGGCTCACCTCAAAGCCCACCACTTCACGGGACGCAGGCCACGGAATCTTTCAGGCCAGGTGCGTCCGTCCACGCTCGCGGTGGATCGCCGAGGGTCACCAGCGTTCGGCGGGGTCCGTCGGCGTTGCTTACATTCGCTGTTCACACCCGACTTCGGAGATGCGAAAAGTCTCAGAAAAATGCCATCTGACCTGGGACTTCGGGTGGAGGCGATGGGACTCGAACCCACGAACCTCTTGACTGCCAGTCAAGCGCTCTACCAGCTGAGCTACGCCCCCGGGGTGGACGCCTACGTTATCAGGCGACCGGGGATTCTCGGGACTCCGATCGACCTCGCATCGCCCGCACCGACCCTCCCCGCCGGTCCCACTGCGGCCCGACCAGGGCCGAATGGTTGATGGTCGGCAGTAGCATCGCCGGCTAATGGCACGGGCATACGACGTCGAAGCCGTCGAGCGGAAATGGCAGGAGCGCTGGAGGGTCGAGGGGACCTACGAGGTCGACAACGACGACCCCCGTCCTCCCTTCTACGCCCTGTGCATGTACCCGTACCCGTCGGGCCCGGCCCATCAGGGCCACGTCCGCAACTACACCTTCGGTGACCTGGTCGTTCGCTACCAGACCATGCAGGGCAAGGCGGTCCTCTCCCCGCTGGGCTTCGACTCCTTCGGCCTGCCGGCCGAGAACGCGGCCATCAAGACCGGGACCCACCCACGGGTGTTCACCGAGGCCCGCATGGCCGAGTTGAAGGAGTCCATCTCCCGCCTCGGCGCCGTCTACGACTGGCGCCGGGAGGTCCACAGCCACGATCCGGCCTACATCCGTTGGAACCAGGTGATCTTCCTGCGGCTGCTCGCCGCCGGCCTCGCCTACCGCGCCAGCGCCCCGGTCAACTGGTGCCCGGGCTGCCAGACGGTGCTCGCCAACGAGCAGGTGCTGGCCGACGGCACCTGTGAGCGCTCGGGTGACCTGGTCGTCACCCGCGACCTCGAGCAGTGGTTCTTCCGGATCACCGACTACGCCGACGAGCTGCTGGCCGGCCTCGACGACCTCGAGTGGCCCGAGCGGGTCAAGACCATGCAGCGCAACTGGATCGGACGGTCCGAGGGCGCCGAGTTCGACCTCCCGGTAGTCGGACGCAGCGGGTCCGACGGTCGCCCCGCGCTGGCCCTGCGGGTCTTCACCACCCGCCCCGACACCAGCTTCGGCATGACCTACGCAGTGGTGGCCCCCGAGCATCCGCTGGTCGACGAGCTGACCACCGCCGAGCACTACGCCGCCGTCGACGACCTGCGCCGGCGTGCGGCGGCCGAGTCCGAGATCGAGCGGACGGCCACCCCAGACGGACCGGGGACCCTAGAGAAACGGGGGGCCTTTACCGGCAGCCACGTGCAGAACCCCTTCACCGGTGAGCCGGTACCGGTGTTCGTGGCCGACTACGTCCTCATGGGCTACGGCACCGGGGCCATCATGGCCGTGCCGGCCGAGGACGAGCGCGACTGGGCCTTCGCCCAGGCCTACGGCCTGCCCATCGTGCGGACCGTGCGGCCGCCGGACGGGTGGGACGAGGGTGGGGGCGGCGCCTACACCGGCGACGGCGAGAAGATCAACAGCGGCTTCCTCGACGGCCTGGACATCGCCACGGCCAAGGCGCGTGCCATCGAGTTCCTCGAGCGCGAGGGTCTGGGCACGGCCAAGGTGAACTACCGCCTGCGGGACTGGCTGGTGTCGAGGCAGCGGTACTGGGGCTGCCCGATCCCCGTCGTCCACTGCCCGGTCCACGGGGTGGTGCCGGTGCCCGAGGACCAGCTCCCCGTGCTGGCCCCCGACGACGTCGAATTCGAGCCGACCGGGAAGTCGCCCCTCGCCTCGAACGAGGGTTTTCTGCGGACCACCTGCCCGATCTGCGGGGGGCCGGCCGAGCGCGAGACCGACACCATGGACACCTTCGTCGACTCGAGCTGGTACTTCCTGCGCTTCTGCGACCCGTTCAGCACCGACGTCCCTTTCGACCCAGCGGCGGCCGTCCACTGGATGCCGGTCGACCAGTACATCGGGGGGATCGAGCACGCCATCCTCCACCTCCTCTACGCGCGCTTCTACACCCGCGCCCTCGTCGACGTTGGGCTCGCCCCCGGCCTCGGGCGCGAGCCCTTCCACCGGCTCTTCACCCAGGGCATGATCCGCATGGACGGCACCAAGATGTCCAAGTCGAAGGGCAACCTGGTGGCCCCTGCCCAGTACTACGCGTCAGTGGGGGCCGACGGTCTGCGGCTCTTCCACCTCTTCGTCGGGCCACCGGCCGACGACTTCGACTGGACGGACCAGACCGACCAGGTGATCGAGGGCTGTGGCCGCTTCCTCGACCGCTTGTGGCGGCTGGTGACCGAGGTCACGCCCGAACGCGGCGGCGACGAGTCGGCTGAGGACCTGTCGGTCCGTCGGGCCACCCACCGCACGATCGACCGGGTGGGCGCCGACCTCGAGCGCTGGTCCTACAACACGGCGGTGGCCCACTGCATGGAGCTGGTCAACCTCCTCCAGCGCTATGTGCGCTCCGACGCCGGCCCGCACGAGGGCGTGCTCGACGAGGCCTGCGACTCGCTGCTGCAGCTCATGGCCCCGATGTGCCCGCACGTCACCGCCGAGCTGTGGGAGCGCCGGCACACGGGCCTGGGGTCGGTGCACGCGCAGACCTGGCCCCAAGCCGATCCGGCCCTGGTGGCCGAGGAGACCGTCACCCTCGTGGTCCAGGTGAATGGAAAGGTACGTGACCGCCTTGAGGTGGACCCCTCGATCGGGGAGGAGGAGGCCACCGCCCTGGCCCTGGCGTCGTCCCGGATCGTCCAGGAGCTGGACGGCCGAGCGCCCCGGCGGGTGGTGGCCCGCCCACCCCGGCTCGTCAACGTCGTCGTCTGAGGAGCGGCCTCAGCCGGTCGGCGACAGGCGGCGGAAGTCGCCGAGGACCTGGCGCCACTGGTCGCGATCGACGTCGTAGGGGGCGTAGAAGCTGAACCGGTCGACCAGATCGCCGTAGCGGGCGGTGACCTGCCGGGCCACGTCGTCGAGCGGGCAGACGACGGCGAACGCCTCCAGCATCTCGTCGTCGATCAGCTCGCCCATGGCTTCCCACTGGCCCCGCTTGGACAGCGTGTTGAGCTCGGACTGGAGGTCCCCCCAGCCGTGGAGGTCGAGGACGGGACGGTAGGCGGGGGTGGAGCCGTAGAAAGCGATCTGGGCCTTTACCGCCTTGGTGGCCGCGGCCATGGCCTGGTCGGTCTCGCCGGTGACGACGAAGCCGGGGAAGGAGACGACCAGGTCCGCCCGGGTCTTCCCGGCCTTGGCCGCCCCGCGCTCGAGGGCCGGCAGGCTGACCTCGCGCAGGTAGCGCTCAGTGGTGAAACCGTGGACCAGCATGCCGTCGGCCACCTCGCCGGCCACCTCGGTCATGAGCTCGCCCACCCCGGCCAGGAGGATCTTGGGGTTCCCGAAGGAGTTGGGGCCGGGGTCGAAGAAGGGGGTCATGAGGGTGTGGGTGTAGAACTCGCCGCGGAAGGCCAGCTGGCCGCCGGTGGCCCAGGACTCCCAGATGGCCCGGATGGCCAGGATGAGCTCGCGCATGCGCGGGGCCGGGTGCGACCAGGGCATCGAGTAGCGCTTGGTGATGTGCGGCTTGATCTGGGAGCCGAGGCCCAGGATGAAGCGGCCGCCGGAGAGCTCCTGGACGTCGTTGGCCAGGATGGCCAGGTTCATCGGGTTCCGGGCGAAGGCCACGGCGATGCCCGTGGCCAGCGTCAGCCGCTCGGTGGCCCCGGCCGCGATGGCCAGGGGGATGAAGGGGTCGTGGTTGGTCTCGGCCGACCAGGCACCGTCGTAGCCGAGGTCCTCGGCAGCCTTCGCCGCCCGCGCGATGCCCGTCCTGTCGAACCCGATGCCGCCGTCGATCTTCATGGCCGGCACCCTACCAACGGCCGACGGGAGGACCCGGGGTCAGCCGGCCTCGCCGCGCAAGAAGCGCTCCAGCTCAGCGGCGATCTCCTCGCCCGAGGGCACCTCGTCCACCCCTAGGGCGTTGCCCTCGGAGGCGTCGATGCTCTCCTCGAGCTTGCGCACCATGGCCACGTGCTCGGCGTTGCCGGCGATGAGGTCGTCCACCTGGCGACGGGAGCGGTCGGCCGCCCCGTGGAGCCCCGAGGAGTCGAGGGTGAGCCCGGCCACGGCGGCGAGGCCGTCCACGAGGGCCGCGCTGGCCTCGGGGAAGGGCATGGTCGAGACGTAGTGGGGCACCCGGGCCCACAGGCTGACCGCGTCGATCCCGGCCGACCCGAACCCCAGCTCCAGGGCCGCCTGGACGCCGGCGGGAACCTCGAGTTCGCCCTGGACGACCCCCACCCGCTCGACGAGCTGGGATGAGGCCGAGGGGGCGGTGGCCGCCAGCTTCACCGGGCGGGTGTGCGGGGCGGGCGCAGGGAACGCCCCGAGCCCCACCACCATGCGGACGCCCCACCCGAGGGCGAGCTCGACCACGCCGTCGACGAACTGGCGCCAGTGGAAGTCCGGCTCGGGCCCCACCAGGTAGAGCATGTCGGCCCCGGCCGCGTCATGGCCGTGGCGCACCTGGATGCGGGGCCAGTCGAGGTCGGTGGTGACCCCGTCGACGATGCGGGCGATGGGTCGGCGCGCCCGCTGGTCCAGGTAGTGGTCGCCGTCGAAGGTGACGACCGGGTCCGAGGGCGGGTCGGCCATGAGCGCGGTGACGGCGGCGGCTGCGCCCAGGCCGGCGTCGACCCAGCCCTCCATGGCCACCACCAGCACCGGTGCCGAGAGGGTCGGGGTCCGGTGGACCTCGTAGCCGGGACGGGACTCGCCGGCGGGCGGGGTCACCGAGCCTCCAGGGTGTCCGCCGCGGTGCGGGCCAGGCGGGCGATCGTCGAGGGGAACTCCTCGACGCTCCCGGGGTCCCCGGCCCCCGCCCCTCCCACGTAGCGGGCGTAGACGCCCTGGAGGATGCAGGCCAGCTTCCAGTAGCCGAAGGCCATGTAGTAGCCGACGTCGGAGACGTCGCGGCCCGACGTGGCGGCGTAGCGGTCGAGCACCTCCTCCCGAGGTGCGAAGCCGGGGGCGGACGTGGGGGAGGACACCCCGAGCAGCGGCTCGCCGCCGTCGTCGCAGACCCAGTAGACCATGAGCAGGCCGACATCGGCCATGGGGTCGCCCAGGGTGCAGATCTCCCAGTCCAAGACGGCGGCTACCGCGCCGTTGCCGTCGAGGACCACGTTGTCGAGCCGGTAGTCGCCGTGGACGATCGACGTGCCCCGCTGCTCGGGCACCGAGGCGGCGAGCGCCGCGCCCACCTCCTCCACCAGGCCCCCGTGGTCGAAGCCGGCCACCGCCGTCTGCTCGTACTGCCCGCTCCAACGCCGCAGCTGCCGCTCGATGTAGCCGGTCCGCCGGCCGAGGTCGCCCAGCCCCACGGCGTCGACGTCCACGGCGTGCAGGGCGGCCAGGGTGTCGGCCATGTGCGTGCCGATGCACCGGCGGGTGGGCGCGTCGAAGGCGGCCTCGGCGGCCGCCCGGTCGCGCAGCACCGCCCCCTCGACGAACGCCATCACGTAGAACGGGGCGCCGTTCACCCCTGGGTCCTCGCAGCGTCCGTAGGTGGCCGGGACCGGGACGCCGGTCGGCCCCAGCGCGGAGATCACCCGGTGCTCACGGACCATGTCGTGGGCGGTGGGCAGCACGTGGCTGACGGGCGGCCGGCGCAGGGCGAAGGCGTGGCCAGTGGCGTCCTCCACCCGGAAGGTCAGGTTGGACCGCCCGCCGGCCACCAGGCGGTAGGTGAACGGGGGGACCGCCCCGGCCACGTTGTCGGCCAGCCAGGCGCCCACCTTCGCCTGGTCGATCCCGGGGACGCCGGTGGACGCCGCCTCGCCCACGTGGGCGACCGTGGTGTCGGTCTTGGCCATCGACCGCGACGCTACTGCGTCCGGGAATCGCCGGGAACGGGCGCGCGGAGCACCTATTAGGGTCGCGGGTCATGTCCGACGTCACCGACGCCACCTTCGAGCAGGACGTCCTCGTCCGCTCGGCCACCGTCCCCGTCGTCGTCGACCTCTGGGCGCCCTGGTGCGGTCCGTGCAAGACCCTTGGCCCCATCCTCGAGCGCGTAGTGGCCGCCACCACAGGCGCCGTCGAACTGGCCAAGGTGAACGTCGACGAGAACCCCCAGGTCTCGGCCTCCTTCCAGGTGCAGTCGATCCCGGCGGTCTTCGCCATGCGCGACGGGAAGGTTGTCGACGGCTTCATCGGCGCCGTGCCCGAAGCCCAGGTGACCGAGTTCGTGCAGCGCCTCGCCCCCGCCCCGAGCGAGGCCGACCAGCTGGTGGCGGCGGGCGACGAAGCATCCCTGCGCCGGGCCCTCGAGCTCGAGCCGGACCACCCCGGCGCAGTGGCCGGCATGGCCGCGCTCCTCATCGACCGGGGGGAGACGGACGAGGCCCTGCAGCTCATGGCCCGCATCCCCGAGACCGCCGAGCTCCGGGCGCTGGCGGCCCGGGCCCGCCTGGCCGGCCAGGACGTCTCGGTGGGCGACGACGTGACCGCGCTGCTCGACCCGCTCCTCGAGCGGGTGCGCGACGACGAGGCGGCCCGCCAGGAGTTCCTCGACGTCCTGGAGACCCTGGGCCCCGACGACCCGCGCACGGCCCGCTACCGCAAGGCGCTGGCCGCCCGCCTCTTCTGATCCGGTGGCCTCCGGCTCGGAGCCCGCGGGGCCGGCCGTGGCCGACGCCCCCCGTGCGGCCCACCTCGACCTCGGGGGCCGCACGTACGACATCGGGCAGCGGGCCCTGGTCATGGGGATCTTGAACCGGACGCCCGACTCCTTCTACGACAAGGGCGCCACCTACGGCCTCGACGCGCTGCTGGCGCGGGCCGAGCAGCTGGTGGCCGAGGGGGCCGACATCCTCGACGTGGGCGGGGTCAAGGCCGGTCCCGGGCCGGAGGTGACCGAGGCCGAGGAGCTCGACCGGGTCGTCCCGGCCGTCGAGGCGGTGGCGCGGCGGTTCGACGTGCCGGTCTCGGTCGACACGTGGCGCGCCAGCGTGGCCGCCGCCGCCTACGAGGCGGGCGCGGTGGTGGGCAACGACATCAGCGGCTTCGCCGATCCCGACTACCTCGCCGCGGCGGCTCGGGCCGAGGCGGCGGTGGTGGCCACCCACATCCGCCTGGCCCCCAGGGTGGCCGACCCCGACCCGCGCTACGACGACGTGGTGGCCGAGGTGGGAGGGTTCCTGGCCGAGCGGGCCGGGCGCGCCCTCGCCGCCGGCATCCCGCCCGAGCGGATCGTGGTCGACGCCGGCCTCGACCTCGGCAAGACCGCCGGGCAGTCGCTGCTCTTGCTGCGCGGATCGCCGGCCCTGGCCGGCCTCGGCTTCCCACTGCTGCTGTCGGCCTCGAACAAGACCTTCCTCGGCGTCCTGCTCGACCTCGACATCGACCGGCGCCGCACCGCCTCCTTGTCGGCGGCCGCCCTGGGGGTCACCCTGGGCTGCCGCGTGCTTCGGGTCCACGACGTGGCCGGCACCTGCCGCGGTGCGCGACGCGCTGGCCGCGGTGGCCGGGGCGTGGTGAGCCCCGTGGGCCCCGAACCCGACGCGCCGGCAGACGACGCCGCAGCGCCCGCCTACCTCGTGCGCGGGGACGACCCCTCGCTCGTCGCCCAAGAGGCGCGCTCGCTCATCGACCGCCTCGTCGGCGATCGGGACCCGGCCCTGGTGGTCGAGGAGCACGGCGGGTCGTCGGTCGACGATCTCGACGTCGGGGCCGTGATCGACGCCTTCACGACCCCGCCCTTCCTGGTCGACCGCCGGGTGGTGGTGGTGCGCGACGCCGGGCGACTCACCTCGGGCGACGCCGGCCGCATCGTGGCCGCCCTGGCCGACCCGGTCCCGGCCATCTCCCTCGTGCTGGTGGCGGGAGGGGGCACCGTGCCCCAGAGCCTGGTGAAGGCAGTCTCGGCCGGCGGCCAGGTGGTCGACGCCACCGTGGGCACCGGGAGGGACCGCAGCCGGTGGCTGGGGGAGCAGGTGCGCGAGGGCCCGGTGCGGCTCAGCGCCGGGGCGGCCAGGAGGTTGGGCGAGCACCTGGGCGACGACCTCGGGCGGCTGGCCGGCGTCCTCCAGACCCTGGCCGTCGCCTACGGCGAGGGCGCCGCGGTCGACGAGGAGCAGCTGGAGCCGTTCCTGGGGGAGGCCGGGGCGGTGCCCCCGTGGGACCTCACCGACGCCGTCGACGAGGGCGCCACGGCCATGGCCCTGGCCACCCTCCACCGGATGACGGGGGCCGGCGGCAGAGCGGCCCCCGAGATCGTGGCCATCCTCCACCGCCACTTCTCCAACATGCTCCGCCTCGACGGCGCCGGAGTGGGCTCGGGGGACGAGGCGGCGGCGCTCCTCGGGGTGCGCAGCGCCTTCGTGGCCAAGAAGGCGCTGGCCCAGGGGAACCGCTTGGGGAGCGACCGCGTGGCCCAGGCCGTTGGGCTGCTCGCCGACGCCGACCTCGACGTGAAAGGCAGGACGGCGCTCCCGTCCGAGGTGGTGCTCGAGGTGCTGGTGGCCCGGCTCAGCCGCCTTACCAGGGCCAGGGCCCCCGGTCGGCACTGAGGGCCGACCGCGCGGCGCGTCTGATTCGGCCTTGGCGGCCTCGAGGCCGGCCACCTTGCGCATGAGGCGCGACTTGCGGTTGGCCGCCTGGTTCTTGTGGATGACGCCCTTGGCGGCCGCCTTGTCGATCCGCCGGATGGCCAGGCGGAGCGACTCGGCCGCGTCCTCGGACCCCGTCTCGGCCCCGGCCACCGCCGCCTTGGTGCGGGTGCGCAGCTCGGACCGCACCGCCTTGTTGCGGAGACGTCGACGCTCGTTCTGCCGGTTGCGCTTGATCTGGCTGCGGATGTTGGCCACGTGAGTCCTCGAGATCAGTCGTCGGTGCCGCAGGGAAGGTAGAGGGCAGGACCGGGGTCCGCCCTGGGCGGCGCTCGATGGTAGCAGGCTACGAAGCCGGGCGGTCCCAGGGGCCCGGGCGAGGGGCTGTGGCGGGCCGGGGTGCCGCCGGGGGTGGTGCCGCCGGGGGTGGTGCCGCCGGGGGGGCGCCGGGGGCAACGGGCGGAGCGTCCGGCGACGCAGGGGTCGTGGGCGGGGGAGGGGGCGGGACGGGCACCGGCGGCGGCGGTGCCGGTCCGACCACCAAGGCGTCGGGGACCTCGGCCGCTCCCCACAGCTCCTGGGGGATGGTCGTCATGAGGAGCGCCGTTCGGGAGGCGGCGGTCCGGGCGCGCAGGCGGCGGTAACGGGTGAGCGAGTACACGACCACGCAGCCGACGAAGAAGAGCGCCCCCACGCCGACCAGGCCGAGCACGCTGCCGTCGCCGGCCGCTCCCGACGAGAGCGACTCCTGGTCCAGTGTCTTGGGCCGCGGGCCGAAGAGGGCCACCAGCTGGTCGTGGGTGAAGGTCAGCGTGCCGACGCCCCGGATCGTCACCGTCAGCCGGTCGAACCGGCCCGCAAGGTTGTCCCAGACGGCCTTGGCCACCGCCTGGGCCTGGCTGTCCAGTGGCGTGTGCGGCGCCTTGGGATCGGCTGTGGCGTCGACCGTGGTCACCCCGCCGGCCGTCTGCCAGGTCACCGCGTCGTCGGCATAGCCGGCGGTGTACATGGCGTTGTCCGTTCGCACCTGCCCGAGCTGCGTGGCGCAGCCGGCCAGGAGCACCAGCGCCGCCAAGCCGACGGCCAACGCGCCCCGGTGCCGCCACGTCACGCCAGACCGTCCCCTCATCGCCTCCAGGGCCCCCGACCTCGTGTGCCGACTCTTTCTGACGCCGCCACCGCGGCACCGGCACCGAGCGTAGCCAGGCGCGGCGGACGGCGGCCGGTACGATCATCGAACCGTGTCACCGCCCCCGCCGCCCGCCGAGGCGTCCGCTCCGACCGCCACCGGGCGCATCCGCAACTTTTCGATCATCAGCCACGTCGACCACGGCAAGTCGACCCTCTCGGACCGCATCCTCGAGCTCACCGGGGCCGTCGACCCGCGGCTCATGCGCGAGCAGTACCTCGACTCGATGGACATCGAGCGCGAGCGGGGCATCACCATCAAGGCCCAGAACGTCCGGGTCGTCTACCGAGACCACGTCCTGCACCTGATCGACACGCCGGGCCACGTCGACTTCGGGTACGAGGTGAGCCGGTCGCTCGCCGCCTGCGAGGGAGCGGTCCTGCTGGTCGACGCTTCGCAGGGGATCCAGGCCCAGACCCTGGCCAACTGCTACCAGGCCATCGAGCACGACCTCGAGATCGTGGCCGTCCTCAACAAGATCGACCTGCCCGCCGCCGACCCCGAGCGGTGCGCCAAGGAGATCGAGCAGGTGCTGGGCCTGCCGGCCGCGGGCATCCTGCGGATCTCGGCCAAGACCGGCGAGGGCGTGGGCGAGCTGCTCGAGGCGGTCATCGCCCGCGTGCCGTCGCCGACCGGCGACCGTACGGCCGCCCTGCGCGCCCTCATCTTCGACTCCTCCTACGACCAGTACCGGGGGGTGGTGAGCTCGATCCGGGTGGTCGACGGCACCCTCGGGACGGCCACCCGCCTGCGCTTCATGCAGGCCGGGGCGGTGCACGACGTCGAGGAGATCGGGGTGCGCACGCCGACCGGGGTCCCGGTGGACGAGCTGGGGCCGGGGGAGGTGGGCTACCTCATCGCCGGCATCAAGGACGTGGGTGAGGCCCGCTCGGGCGAGACGGTCACCGACGCTTCCCACCCGGCCACCGAGCCCCTGGCCGGCTACCTCGACCCCAAGCCGATGGTCTTCTGCGGGATCTATCCCATCGACGGCGACGAGCTCCCCGAGCTGCGCGAGGCGCTCGACAAGTTGAAGCTGAACGACGCCAGCTTCACCTACGAGCCCGAGTCGTCCCGGGCGCTCGGCTTCGGTTTCCGCTGCGGCTTCCTCGGCCTGCTGCACATGGAGATCGTCCGCGAGCGCCTCGAGCGCGAGTTCGACCTCTCCCTGATCGCCACCGCCCCCTCGGTCGCCTACCGCGCCTACCTGAGCGACGGGGCGGTGGTCGACGTGGACAACCCCACCGAGCTCCCCGACGCCAGCCGGGTCGACCACATCGACGAGCCGATGCTCACCGCCACCATCCTCACCCCCGCCGAGTACACCGGCACGGTCATGGAGCTGGCCCAGGCCAAGCGCGGCGAGATGACCAAGATGGAGTACCTCTCCCCCGAACGCCTCGAGCTCGTCTACCAGATCCCCCTGGCCGAGGTGGTGGTGGACTTCTTCGACCAGCTGAAGAGCCGGACCAAGGGCTACGCCAGCCTCGACTACGAGCCGGCCGGCTACGCCACGGCCGAGCTGGTGCGGGTGGACGTGCTCATCAACCACGTGCCGGTGGACGCCTTCTCAACCATCGTGCACCGCTCCCAGGCCGACACCTACGGCCGGCGCATGACCGACAAGCTCCGCCAGCTCATCCCCCGGCAGCTCTTCGACGTCCCCATCCAGGCGGCCATCGGCGGCCGGGTGGTGGCCCGCGAGACCGTGAAGGCCCGGCGCAAGGACGTCCTGGCCAAGTGCTACGGCGGGGACATCACCCGCAAGCGCAAGCTCTTGGAGCGCCAGAAGGAGGGGAAGAAGCGGATGAAGAGCATCGGCCGGGTCGAGGTCCCCCAGGAGGCGTTCATCTCTGCCCTGCGCCTGGAGGACTGAGCGTCCGGGGCATCGACGGTGGAGGCGGCTGGCACTCGGTAGAATCGAGTGCCAGAGCGCCGGCGTCGTGCTGGCCAGTGGAGAGCCGATGGCCAGAAGCACCCCAGGTAGAGCCGATGCCCGCCCGAAGCCGACGGCCGTCGCGTCGCCCGAGCCCCTCGAGCCGCGCCAGGCGGCCATCTTGGAGGCCGTGGTCACCGAGTACATCGGCACCGCCCAGCCGGTGGGGTCCCAGCACGTGGCCCAGGCCACCGGGATCAACGTCTCGTCGGCCACCGTCCGCTCGGAGATGGCCGCCCTCGAGCTCGAGGGCTACCTGGTCCAGCCCCACACCAGCGCCGGACGGATCCCCACCGACAAGGGCTACCGCTTCTTCGTCGACCGGCTGGCCGAGCCCGGGGTGCTGGGCCCGTCCCAGCGCCAGAAGGTGAGCCGGTTCTTCGACCAGGTCCACGGCGAGATGGAGGAGATGCTGGAGCGGACCTCGGGCCTGCTGGCCGACCTCACCTCCTATGCCGCGGTGGTGGTGGGGCCGGGCCACGACTCGGCCCCGGTGCGCTCGGTCCAGCTGGTCGGGCTGGGGTCGCGCCTGGCCCTGGCGGTGGTGGTATTGGCCGACGGGGCGGTGGAGAAGCGTTCGGTCGACCTGCCCGACGACGCCACCGACGAGCTGCTGGGCCGGGCCAGTGCCCGCCTGACCGCCCACGCCCAGAACCGGCCGCTGACGGGCCTGGGCCGGGTCCCGACGACCGGCGACGCCGCGCTCGACCGGGTGGTGGCGGTGGCGTCCGCCGCCCTGTCGGACCTGGCCAACTCGACCGACCTCGAGCACGTCTTCGTGGGCGGCCCGTCCCGGCTGGCCCAGGCCTTCGACGCGGTGGAGACCGTCCGCTCGGTGCTGGGCATCCTCGAGCAGCAGCTGGTGGTGGTCTCGCTGCTGCGCGACGTCCTGGACCGGGGGCTGTCGGTGGCCATCGGGGCCGAGCACGGCTTCGAGCCGCTGGCCTCCTGCGCGGTGGTGGTGGCCCCGGTGTGGGTGGACGGCCACGACGCCGGCGCCGTCGGCATCCTGGGTCCGACGCGGATGAACTACTCCCAGGCGCTGGCCGCCGCCCACGTGGTGGGCGAGCGGCTGGGCGAGCGGATCGGGGGCACCCTCGGGGCGGTGGGCCCCGCCGAGCCCGAGCCGTCCCGGACCGCCGGGCGCAGACGTGGGGGACGGCGTGCCGGGGGCTGACCACATGGACGACCTCTACGGCCTGCTCGGGGTGGCCCCCGACGCCACCGACGACGAGATCAAGCGCGCCTACCGCCAACGGGCCCGCGAGCTGCACCCCGACGCCAACGGCGGCGACCCCGAGTCCGAGGCCCGGTTCAAGGAGGTCTCCTTCGCCTACGAGGTGCTGCGCGACCCCGAGCGCCGCGCCCGCTACGACCGGCTCGGTCCGGCCAGCTTCGGCCAGGGCGGCGGCGCGGGGGGGATGGGCTTCGACTTCGACGCCGGCCTGGGCGACCTCTTCGAGGCGTTCTTCGGCACCATGACCGGTGGCGGCCGCGGGCGCCGGCGGGGGCCCCAGCCGGGCTCCGACGCCGAGGTGAACCTGGTGCTGACCTTCGCCGAGGCCGCCTTC
This sequence comes from uncultured Actinomycetota bacterium, assembly GCA_963770505.1. GTDB lineage: Bacteria > Actinomycetota > Acidimicrobiia > Acidimicrobiales > RAAP-2 > CAVYPR01. The sequence goes on from CAVYPR010000001.1 coordinate 33,728, forward strand.
GGGGCGCGGCGCGAGCTGGCCGTGCGGCTCCCGGTGTCCTGCGAGACCTGCAGCGGGGTGGGGGCCAAGCCCGGCACCTCCCCGACGGAGTGCCCCGACTGTCGCGGCACTGGCGAGATCCGGCGCATCCGCCAGTCCCTGCTCGGCCAGGTGGTGACGGCGGTGGCCTGCGGGCGGTGCCAGGGGCTGGGACAGACCATCCCCGACCCGTGCCCGGCCTGCCGGGGCGAGGGCCGCCGGATGGAGGACCGCAGCTTCGTGGTCGAGGTGCCGGCCGGGGTGGAGGACGGCTCGACCCTGCGGCTGGCCGAGCGGGGGCCGGCCGGGCCGCGCGGCGGGCCCAACGGCTCGCTGTTCGTCCACCTCTCGGTCACCCCCGACAGCCGGTTCGAACGGGCCGGCGACGACCTGCACGCCACCCTGCACGTGGGCGTGGCCCAGGCCGCGCTCGGCACCCAGCTGGAGGTCGAGACCCTCGAGGAGCCGCACAAGGTGGCGGTGGCCGCGGGGACCCAGAGCGGCCACGTGGTGCGGCTGAAGGGGCTGGGCGTCCCGCACCTGCGCGGCCGCGGGCGCGGCGACCTCTTGGTGCACGTGCTGGTGGACACGCCCGGGGACCTCACGCCCAAGCAGGAGGAGCTGCTGACCCAGCTGGCGGCCGAGCGAGGCGAGGTGGTCGACCCGCCGGGGGGCGCGACGGCGTCTTCTCCCGCATCCGCTCGGCCTTGCACTGAGCGTGGCCCCAGGGTCGGACCCCGTCGCGTCCGCCGAGCGGGCGGCGGCGGCCGCCCAGGTCTTCGTGGCCGACCCGCAGGCGCCCCTGGTGGACGAGGAGGACGCCCGCCACCTGGTGCGGGTCCTGCGCCTGCGGCCGGGCGAGGTGGTGGTGGCCGCCGACGGCCGCGGCGGCTGGTGCCGGTGCGCGTTCCGGGGGGCCGACGACCCCGTCGGGCTGCTCGACCCCGACGGCCCGCTGCGGCGGGACGACCCCCCGGGCGTGGCCCTCACCGTGGCCTTCGCCCCGGCCAAGGGCGACCGGCCCGAGTGGGTGGTCCAGAAGCTGACCGAGCTGGGCGTCGACCGGATCGTGCCGCTCGCCGCCGACCGCTCGGTGGTGCGCTGGGGTACCGGGCGCGCCGAGCGGGCCCTCGAGCGGCTGCGGCGGGTGGCCAGGGAGGCGGCGGCCCAGTCTCGCCGGACGTGGCTGCCCGAGGTGGAGCCGGTCACCACGGTGGCCGGCCTGGTCGCCACGTCGGGGGAGCGCGGCGGGGTACGGCTGGCCCAGATGGGCGGGGGGCCGCCGGCGCCGGGCGACCGCACCGTGGCCGTCGGCCCCGAGGGCGGGTGGTCGCCCGATGAGGCTGGGCTGGGCGGGGCCCCGCTCGGGTTGGGGCCGACCGTGCTGCGGGCCGAGACGGCGGCGGTGGCCGCCGCGGTGCTCCTGGTCTCGCTGCGCGCCGGTACCGTGGAGCCGGCCCGGCCGCAGGGAGCCCGGGGCCGAGGAGGCGAAGTGGGAGACTTTGGGTGATGGCCGAGCGGGCGGACTGGCTGAGCACCAAGGAGGCGTCCGCCCGTCTCGGGGTCACCCTGCGAAGCCTCTACCGCTTCATCGACGCCGGCCAGTTGCCGGCCTATAAGTTCGGACGGGTGATCCGGGTCAAGGCCGACGACGTCGACCGCTTCATCGACTCCTGCCGCATCGCGCCGGGCGACCTCGAGCACCTCTACCCGCCGCGGCGGGCCGACGACGAGGAGGCCGAGGCGGAGGCCGTCCCGTGAGCGGCTGCCTGTTCTGCGCCATCGTGGCCGGGGACGTGCCGGCCGAGGTCGTCCACCGCGACGAGCGCACGGTGGCCTTCCGCGACATCCACCCGGTGGCTCCGGTGCACGTCCTGGTGGTGCCGCGCCGCCACATCGAGAACGCCGCCGCGGTGTCGCCCGAGCACGCCGACGACGTGGTGGCCCTCTTCACGGCGGCCCGGGCCGTGGCCGAGACGGAGGGCATCGACTCCCCCGAGCGTGGCTACCGGCTCGTCGTCAACGTCGGGCCCGACGCCCTCAACTCGGTGCCCCACCTCCACCTCCACGTCATCGGCGGCCGGACGATGTCGGGCGCCCTCGGGTGAGCGCCGCCGCCGGCGGCCCGGGCGTCCGTCAGTCCGAGGGCGCCCCGGGGCGGGCCGAGACCCTGGTCCCCCACAACCACCTGATGGCCGGCCTGCTCGGCCACCGCGACGAGCTGCTGCGGGTGGTGGAGGCGGCCTTCCCCGAGACCCGGATCGCCGTCCAGGGCAACCTCATCTCGGTTGAGGGCCCCGAGGCCGAGCGGGTGGCCCGCCTCTTCGACGAGCTGGTGCTGGTCCTCGAGTCCGGCCAGGGGCTGGACGCGGCCAAGGTGGCCCGGACCATCGACATGGAGCGGGAGGACCTCCGCCCCTCCGAGGTGCTCAACGCCGAGGTGGTGCGCGCCGCCCGCGGCCGCACGGTGCGTCCCAACACGGCCGGGCAGAAGCGCTACACCGACGCCATCGCCGCCAACACCATCACCTTCGGCATCGGCCCGGCCGGGACCGGCAAGTCCTACCTGGCGGTGGCCCTGGCCGTCCAGGCCCTCCAGTCGCGCCAGGTGAACCGGATCATCCTCACCCGGCCGGCGGTGGAGGCCGGCGAACGGCTGGGCTTCCTCCCCGGCGACCTCATGGCCAAGGTCGATCCCTACCTGCGCCCCCTCTACGACGCCCTCTACGACCTCCTCGAGCCCGAGGGCGCCCAGCGCCTGCTCGACCGGGGGACGATCGAGGTGGCGCCGCTGGCCTTCATGCGGGGCCGGACGCTCAACTCCTCGTTCATCATCTTGGACGAGGCCCAGAACACCACGCCCGAGCAGATGAAGATGTTCCTCACCCGGATCGGCTTCGGCTCCAAGTGCGTGGTCACCGGCGACGTCACCCAGATCGACGTGGCCGGCGGGCGCTCGGGGCTGGTGGGACTCGAGCCGGTCCTGGGCGAGGTCGACGGCATCGCCTTCGTGCACCTCACCCGGCGTGACGTCGTCCGCCACAAGATCGTGGCCGACATCATCGACGCCTACGAGGAGGCCGAGCGCCCGGCCGCCGAGGGCCCGGGCCCCGATGGCGGCTGACGTCTACGCCGCCGACGAGCAGGCCGATCTCGACGTCGACCTCGCCCGCTGGTCGGCGCTGGCCCGCTCGGTGCTCGAGGACCGCGGCGTGAAGGGGGAGGCCGAGGTTTCCCTCCTGTTCGTCGACGAGACCGCCATCGCCGCCTTGAACGAGCGGTTCTTGGGCCACGCCGGGCCGACCGACGTGCTGTCCTTCCCCATCGAGGACGAGCCGGTGGCCGGTGGGCGCTCGCCGGACCTCGGCGGCACGGGACCGGGGTCCGAGCCCGGCGGGGAGCCGACGATCCTCCTCGGTGACGTCGTGATCTGCCCGGCCGTGGCCGCCCGCAACGCCGTCGAGCACGGGGTCTCGGCCGACGACGAGATGGCGCTGCTGGTCGTGCACGGCCTCCTGCACCTGCTGGGCATGGACCACGTGGTCGAGGCGGAGGCCGAGCGAATGGAGGCAGCTCGAGCGGGCCCTCCTCGCCCGCTACCACCGGCCCCTGGCCGGGGCCGGCGAGGACCACCCCGAGGGGACGCCGCGTTGACCGCCGCGTTGACCGCCGCTGAGGGCTTCCAGCCCGTGGACTGGGCGCTGATCGCCGTCATCGTGGTGCTGCTGGTGGCCTCGGGCCTCCTGGCCCTGGCCGAGACGAGCCTGGTGCGCACCTCCAAGGTGAAGGCCCGGTCGCTCCTCGACGACCAGCGGCGCGGCGCCCGTCAGCTGTGCAACCTGGTCGAGGAGCCCGAGCAGTTCCTCAACCCGGTCCTCCTGCTGGTGCTGGTCTGCCAGCTGGTCTCGGCCACCCTGGTCGGGGTGCTGGCCTCGGCCTGGCTGGGGGCGCTCGGGGTGGTGGTGGGCGTCGTCTTCGAGGTGGTGGTGATCTTCGTCCTCTTCGAGGCCGTCCCCAAGAACTGGGCCGTGCACAACCCCGAGCGGGCCGCCCTCTTCAGCGCCCCCATCGTGTCGGCCCTGGTGGCCTTCCCCCTGGTGCGCGCCGTGTCCTCGGTGCTCATCGGGCTGGCCAACCTGGTCATCGGGCGAGGCAGCGGCGACGAGGACGCGCAGGGCAACGTGACCGAGTCCGAACTGCTGGCCATGGCCGACGTGGCCCACGCCGAGGAGGTCATCGAGCAGACCGAGCGGGCCTTCATCCACTCCATCATCGACTTCGGCGACGCCGTGGTGCGCGAGGTAATGGTGCCGCGCCCGGACATGGTGGTCTTCGAGGCGCAGACGTCGGTGAGCGAGGCGCTGGAGGAGGCGCTGGCCGCCGGCCGCAGCCGCGTGCCCGTCTACCAGGACAACGTCGACGACGTGGTCGGCATCGCCTACGCCAAGGACCTCATGCGGGCCGAGCACGACGGCCACGGGGGGGACCCGGTGCGGAGCCACGTCCGGCCGGCCCACTTCGTCCCCGAGACCAAGCGGCTGACCGGTCTGCTGCGCGAGATGCAGGAGCGCAAGGTCCACCTGGCCATCGTCGTCGACGAGTACGGGGGGACGGCCGGGCTGGTGACCCTCGAGGACCTGATCGAGGAGCTGGTGGGCGAGATCGTCGACGAGTACGACGTGGAGGAGCCGGCCGTCGAGCGCCTGCCCGACGGCTCGGTGGTGGTGACCGGGAGGATGGGGGTCGACGACGCCGACGAGCTCCTCGACGCCCACCTGCCCCAGGGGGCCTGGGACACGGTCGGCGGCCTCGTGCTCGACCTGGCCGGCCACGTGCCGACCGAGGGGGAGGCGGTCGAGGTCGACGGGTTCCGCCTGGTGGCCGAGCGCGTGCAGGGCCGCCGTATCGACCAGGTGCGCATCGTCCGCACCACCCCGGTGGCGCCGTCCGGCCCGGCCGACGGCGACTGACCGCGTGCGCTCGGGGTTCGCCACCGTGGTGGGCCGTCCCAACGTGGGCAAGTCCACCCTCATCAACACCATGGTCGGGACCAAGGTGTCGATCGTCTCGCCCCGGCCCAACACCACCCGCCACAACGTGCGCGGCATCCTGCACCGTCCCGACGCCCAGGTCGTTCTGCGTCGACACCCCGGGCCTCCACCGGCCCCGCACCGCACTGGGCGAGCGGCTGAACGAGGCGGCCGGCGCCACCCTCGCCGACGTCGACGTGGTGGTGGCCATGGTCGACGCCACCGCCGCCGTCGGGCCGGGCGACCGCATGGTGCTCGGACGGGCCCTGGCTGCCGCCCGCCGGGACGGACCCGCGCTGCTGGTGGCGGTGAACAAGGTCGACGCGGCCGGCCCCGACGAGGTCATGGTGCGCCTGGCCACCGTGGCCGAGGCCGTCGACCTCCTCGCCCGAGAGGCCCCCGGCGCCGACGCGGCCGGGGTGGAGTACTTCCCGGTCTCGGCGGCGACCGGCCGCGGCGTCGACGCCCTGGTCGAGGCGGTGGTGGCCCGGTTGCCCGAGGGCCCCGCCTACTACCCCGAGGACATGGTGACCGACACCCCCGAGGCGCTGCGGGTGGCCGAGCTGGTGCGCGAGCAGCTCCTGGCCCGGGCCCGCGACGAGCTGCCCCACGCCATCGCCTGCCGGGTCACCGAGTGGGAGTGGCCCCGGATCCGCTGCGAGATCCTGGTCGAGCGCGACTCGCAGAAGGGGATCGTGATCGGCAAGGGCGGTGAGGTCCTCAAGGCCGTGGGCACCGCCGTCCGGCGGGAGCTGCCCCCCGGCGCCTACCTCGAGCTCTTCGTCCGGGTGGAGAAGCGCTGGCAGCAGCGGGACGACGCCCTGGACCGCCTCGGCTACTGACCGGCCGGGGCCAGGATCCGGCGGAGGAAGTCGGTGGCCTGGCGGCGCTCGGTGGTCCGGCGCATCGGCGGGAAGCGGGCCAGGAGGACACGGCGGTAGCCGGCGGTGGCCAGCCGCGGGTCGAGCACCGCCACGACGCCCCGGTCGTCGGCCGAGCGGATGAGGCGGCCCGCGCCCTGGGCGAGCAGGGTGGCCGCCCTCGGCAGGTCGACCAGCGCGAAGGCCGCCTCGCCGGCGCGCTCGCGCCGGGCGGCCAGCAGGGGGTCGTCGGGGCGCGGGAAGGGGAGGCGGTCCAAGGTGACCAGCGACAGCGAGCGGCCCGGCACGTCGACGCCCTGCCAGAAGCCGAGGGTGGCGAAGAGGCAGGAGGACTCCTCCTCGGCGAAGGCGGCCAGCAGCCGGCCCTTGGGCAGCTCCCCCTGCTCGAGGAGGCGGAAGGGGAGGCGCCCGCGCAGGGCGGCGGCCGCGGCCTCGGTCGCCCGCCGGCTCGTGAACAGGGCGAGGGTCCTCCCGCCGGCCGCGGTGATCAGGGCCGCCAGCTCCTCGTGGATCGCCGGCTCGGACTCGGGCCGGCGCCGGTCGGGGAGGTGGCGGGCCACGTACAACAGGGCGTGCTGGCGGTAGTCGAAGGGGCTCCCCACGTCGAGCTCGTCGACCGGGAACCCGGCGAGGCCGAGGCGCTCGGCCAGCCGGGGCGGGATGGTGGCGCTGGCCAGCACGGCGGTCACCTCGTCCCACAGCTGGGCAGCCAGCGTCGGCCCGACGTCGATGGGGGAGAGGCGGAGCACCGGGGACCGAGACGTGCCGTCCACCCAGGCCACCTCGTCGGAGGTCCGGGCGGCGATCCTCGCCAGGTCGCCGGCGAGATGGCCGGCGGCGTTCTGGGCCCGGGCCCTCCTCGCCGCGCCCTCGGGACCGCCGTCGGCCTCGGATCCCGAGCGCAGCAGGTCCGACACCCGCTGGAGGCGGGCCGAGGCCAGCTCCAGCAGGCGGGAGAGCTCGACGTCGTCGGGAGGCGGCGGCGGCGGCCGCCGTCGCTCTCGGCCCTCGGGCTCGGCGCCGGCCGGGTCGACCAGCACCCGGGTGCCCACCCGGTGGCCGAGGGCCGCCTCGAGCGGCGCGGCCAGGTCGGCCACGCCGGCGACCCGGTCGGCGCCGTCGGCGCCGGCGACGGTCCGGGCCATGGCGGCCAGGGCCCGGAACCGCCCCGGGGTGACCTCGGCGCCGAGCGACGCCGTCATCACCTCCTCGACCTCGTGGGCCTCGTCGAAGACCACCACCTCGTGCTCGGGCAGGACGGCGCCCCCGCTGGCCAGGTGGGCGCCGTAGAGGTGGGTGTTGACCACCACCACGTCGGCCGCCGCCGCCGCCGCCCGGGCCCGTTCGGCGAAGCAGGTGCCGCCCGAGGGGCAGCGGAAGGCGCCCGGGCACTCGCGGGGGCCGACGCTCACCATCGACCAGGCGCGCGGGTGCGGCTCGAAGGGCAGGTCGGCCCGGTCGCCGTTCTCGGTCTCGCCGGCCCAGTCGAGGAGGCGGCGGACGTGGTCGACCAGCCGGTCCCCGCCCCCCGCCACGCCGTCGTCGCCCGCCTCGCCCGCCTCGTCGGCGCGGGACGCCTCGTCGAGCTGCTGCTGGACCCCCCGGCCGTCGATCTCGGCCGCCCGCTGGCGGCAGAGGTAGTTGCTCCGGCCCTTCAGCACGGTGAAGGAGAAGGGCCGGTCGCACGCCGCGGCCACGGACGGGAGGTCCTTCTCGCCTAGCTGGTCCTGGAGGGCCTTGGTGGCCGTGGCCACGACGACCTTGCGACCCGAGAGCACGGCCGGCACCACGTAGGCCAGCGACTTGCCGGTGCCGGTGCCGGCCTGGACCACCAGGTGCCGCCCGCTGTCGATGGCCCGGCCCACGGCCTCGGCCATCTCGAGCTGGCCCGACCGCTGCTCCCCGCCGCCGGGCAGGGCGGCGGTGACCCCGGCCAGGGCGGCGGCGATGTCCTGGTCGCTCACTCGGGCGAACCTACCCGCGGCGTGCGCCCGGGACGCCGCCGGCGTGCCGTGGTCGCTCAGGCGAAGCGGGCGGCCCGGGTGCCCGGCGGGTGGCCGACGCCGGGCACGGCGTCGGGGTTCTCGACGCACACCTCGCACTCGAGGCCGTCGGGATCGCGGAAGAAGATGCTGAGCATGGGGCCGAAGTCGGTCACGAAGTCGTCGGCCGCCCCCCGCGCCATGAGTCGTCGGCGGATCTCCTCGAAGTCCCCGAGGGAGGCGGCCTGCAGGGCCAGGTGGTCGAGCCGGCCCCGCCCGAACATCGGCGTCTGGTGGTCGGCCTCGTGGTTGCCCTCGATCTGGAAGACGTTCAGTTCCGCCCAGTCCCCGATCTTGATGATGGAAAGCCGCGGGCCGCCGCCCTCGGGGAGCTCGCTGCCGTCGCGGACGACCTCGGCGTCGAAGACCTCCCGGTAGAAGGCGTTCAGCCGGTCGGCGTCGTTGGTGAGCACCGCCACGTGGTTGAGGCCCTTGAGCAGCACGACACCCTCCTCTTGGCCGATGACCCCGGTTTCCCCACCCTAGGCGGCGGCGGTAGTTTCCCGTCGTGTCGACTTCCTTCGAGCGCCCCCACCGTGCCCGGCGGAACGACCGCGCCGACGCCCCCGAGGCCGGGGGTGCCGACCCGGCGGTCGACCCGGTGCCGGCCGAGCTCGACCGGAGCCGGGTGCCGGCCCACGTGGCGTGTGTCATGGACGGCAACGGACGCTGGGCCAGCCGGCGGAACCTGCCGCGGACCGAGGGCCACGCCGCCGGTGAGGCGGCGCTGCTCGACGTGGTCAACGGGGGCCTCGAGATCGGGGTCCGGTGGCTGACCATGTACGCCTTCTCCACCGAGAACTGGCGGCGGCCCCCCGACGAGGTGCGCTATCTCATGGGGTTCAACGAGTCGCTGCTGATGCGCCGGCGCGACGAGCTGCACCAAAAGGGCGTGCGCATCCGTTTCGCCGGGAGGAGGGACTGGCGGGTCCCGCGCCGGGTGCTGCGCCGCATGGACGAGTCGATCGAGCTCACCAAGGCCAACCGCACCCTGACCCTCACCATGGCGTTCAACTACGGCGGCCGGGCCGAGATCGTCGACGCCGTGCGGTCGCTGGTGGCCGAGGGCATCGCCCCCGACAAGGTGGACGAGCGGGCCATCCGCCGGCATCTCTACTTCCCCGACATGCCAGACCCCGACCTGGTGCTGCGTACCTCGGGCGAGCACCGGATCTCCAATTTCCTTCTCTGGGAGATCGCCTACAGCGAGCTGGTCTTCCCCGACGTCCTGTGGCCCGACGTCCGCCGCTCCCACCTCTACGCTGCCGTCGTGGAGTACCAGCGACGCAACCGCCGCTACGGCGGCATCGACGGATGATCTTCACCAAGGTGGCGATCGGCTTCGGCGTCGTGGCCGCCGCGCTCTTGTTCTGGATGGCCGTGTCCGGGGTGGCCGTGGCCACCGAGCTGCTGGTGTCGGCCCTGGCCATCGTGGTGCTGATCGCCGGGGGCAACTGGCTGTCGGGCCGCCGGGGACGGCCCGGGGCCGGGCCGCCCCCCGGCCCCGGTCAGGTGCCGGGCGGCCCGGGCGCCGGCGGCCCGGAGACGGGGGCCGGGGGACGATGAGCCTGTTTCGCGACCGGGGGGTGGTGCTGCGCACCTACCGCCTCGGCGAGGCCGACCGGATCGTCGTCCTGCTCAGCGAGCACCACGGCAAGGTGCGGGCGGTGGCCAAGGGGGTGCGGCGCACGGGGAGCAAGTTCGGGGCCCGCCTCGAGCCGCTCAGCCACGTGGCCCTGTTGCTCTGGCAGGGGCGCGGCGACCTCGACGTGGTGAACCAGGCGGAGGTGGTCGACCACTTCCGCACGGTGCGCGAGGACCTCGACCGCGTGACCCGCGCCTTCTCCCTGCTCGAGGTGGCCGACCAGCTGGCCCAGGAGCGCCACGCCGACCCCGCCCTCTACGAGATGCTGGTCGGGGCCCTGCGCGCGCTGGCCGACCCCGCTCGCGACCCCACCTTGGTGGCCCCGGCCTTCTTCATGAAAGCCCTGGTGCTCGAGGGGGCCGGGCCGGTCCTCGACGGCTGCGCCTCTTGCGGCGAGCCCGACGGCGCAGTGGAGCTGGTCGCCTTCGACCTGACCGAAGGCGGGGCGCTCTGCCGGCGCTGCCGGAGGGGGCGCCCGGTCTCGCCCGAGGCCCTCGACCTCCTGCGGCGGATGCTGGGCGGGGAGCTCGCCGCCGTCCTGGGTGGCCCGCCGCCGGCCTGCTCCGAGGAGGTGGCGGCGCTCGCCGCCGAGTCGATGGAGGCGCACCTCGACCGCCGGCTGCGCTCCGTGCGGTCGGTGGCCGGCTACTGAGCGGGGGTCTCGGTGGCCCCGCCCGCGGCGTTCGGCGTCTACGTCCACGTGCCGTTCTGCCGTAGCCGTTGCGACTACTGCGCCTTCGCCACCTACACCGACCGCGACCACCTGATCGACCGCTACGTGGCCGCCTGCATCGCCGAGCTGCGCCGGGTGGCCGGGACGGGGGAGCTCCCCGCAGCGACCAGCGTCTTCTTCGGCGGGGGGACTCCCTCGCGCCTGGAAGCCGGCTCGCTGACGGGGATCCTGGGCGCGCTGGAACTGGCCGAGGACGCCGAGGTGACCGTCGAGTGCAACCCCGAGGACGCCGCCCCCGAGAGGCTGGCCGCCTACCGGGAGGCTGGGGTGACCCGGCTCTCCTTCGGGGTCCAGTCGACGGCGGCCCACGTCCTCGCCGACCTCGGTCGGCGCCACCGGCCCGAGCCGCTGGCCAGGCTGGCCGCCGTGGTGGCCGACGCCGGGTTCGACACGTGGAACCTCGACCTCATCTTCGGGGCCGTGGCCGAGACCGACGCCGACTGGGAGCGCACCGTGTCCGAGGCGGTGGCGTCGGGCGCACCGCACGTGAGCGCGTACGCCCTCACCGTCGAGCCCGGCACGCCGTTGGCCGGCGACCCGGGCCGGCACCCCACAGACGACGTGCAGGCCCGCCGCTACGAGCACGCCGAGGCGGTGCTGTCCGCCGCCGGCTACCGCTGGGAGGAGATCTCCAACTGGTGCCTGGACGGCCACGGCTGCCGGCACAACCGCCTCTACTGGAGCCAGGGCGACTACCTGGGGGTGGGGTCGGCCGCCCACTCCCACCGGGACGGGCGGCGGTGGTGGAACGTCCGTACCCCGGACCGCTACGTCGGCGCCGTCGAGTCCGGGCGCTCGACGGTGGCCGGCGAAGAGGTGCTCACCGGGGCCCAGCGGGAGTTCGAGCGGCTGGCCCTCTCGCTGCGCACCCCGGAGGGCGTTCCCGCCGGCGCGCTGCCCGACACCCCCGAGCTGGCGGGCCTCGTCGAGCGGTCCGAGGACCGTTGCGTGCTCACCGTGCAGGGGCGCCTCTTGGCCAACGCGGTCACCGCGTACCTGGCGGTGGCCGAGGACGCGCCCACTATCCTGCGCCCATGACCGAGCCGGCGGCCGAGGGGATGGGGGAGTCGGAACCGGCCGACCAGGACCTGATGGACAAGGTGGTCGGCCTGGCCAAACGCCGGGGGTTCATCTTCCAGTCGGCCGAGATCTACGGCGGCTTCCGCTCCACCTACGACTACGGGCCGCTCGGGGTCAACCTGCTGCGCAACGTGAAGGACGCCTGGTGGCGGTCGATGGTCCAGCTGCGCGACGACGTGGTCGGCCTCGACGCCGCCATCCTCTCGCCCCCCGCCGTCTGGGAGGCCTCGGGCCACCTGGCCAACTTCACCGACCCCCTGGTCGACTGCCGGCAGTGCCGCAGCCGGTGGCGGGCCGACAAGATCGACGGGGTCTGCCCGAGCTGCGGGTCGACCGACTTCACCGAGGCCCGGGCCTTCAACCTCATGTTCAAGACCCACGCCGGGCCCATCGAGGACGAAGGCGCCGTCGCCTACCTGCGCCCCGAGACCGCCCAGGGGATGTTCATCAACTTCGCCAACGTGCTCCAGACCACCCGCAAGCGGCCGCCCTTCGGGATCGCCCAGGTGGGCAAGTCGTTCCGCAACGAGATCACCCCCCAGAACTTCGTCTTTCGGACCCGCGAGTTCGAGCAGATGGAGATGGAGTACTTCGTCCCGCCGGACCAGGGACCGCGCTGGCACCAGTACTGGCTGGACGAGCGGTACCGGTGGTACCTGGAGCTGGGGATCCCCACCGAGAAGCTGCGGCTGCGCCACCACGAGGCCGACGAGCTCTCCCACTACTCCTCGGCCACGTCCGACGTGGAGTTCCTCTTCCCCTGGGGGTGGGACGAGCTCGAGGGCGTGGCCAACCGCACCGACTACGACCTGCGCCAGCACGCCGCGGCCTCCGGGGAGCGGCTCGACTACTTCGACCCCGCCACCAACGAGCGCTACACGCCCCACGTCATCGAGCCGGCGGCCGGGGCCACCCGGGCCATGATGGCCTTCCTGCTCGCCGCCTACGACGAGGACGAGGTGGGGGGCGAGCCCCGCACCGTGCTCCGGCTCCACCACCGCCTCGCCCCCTACCAGGTGGCGGTGCTGCCCCTCTCCAAGAAGGACACCCTCGAGCCGCTGGCCCGCGAGGTCCTCGGCCTCCTCCAGCCCCACTTCATGTGCGACTACGACGTCACCCAGGGCATCGGCCGCCGCTACCGCCGCCAGGACGAGGTGGGCACGCCCTGGTGCGTGACCGTCGACTTCGAGTCGTTGGAGGACCGGGCGGTGACCGTGCGCGACCGGGACTCGACCGACCAGGTCCGTGTGGGGATCGACGGGCTGGTCGACGAGCTTCGGGCACGGGCCGGCGGACGGTAACGCCGCGGGGGCCGGCTCCGCCCGTACCATTGTGGGCGGGGATCGATGGGGTCCCCGACCAGAGGGCGGTGCCATGGAGGACGACCAGACGATCTCCGTCGTGATCGTGGACGACCACGCCCTGTTGCGCGAGGGGACCCGGCAGATCCTCGAACGGGCCGGGGGGTTCACCCTGGTCGGCGAGGCGGACTCGGGCGAGCCGGCGCTGGCCCTGGTGGCCGACCACCACCCCGACATCGTCCTGCTCGACCTGCGGCTGCCGGGGATGAACGGGGTCGAGGTGGCGCGCCGCATGGTGGAGGTCTCGCCCACCTCCCGGGTGGTCATCCTGAGCGCCTTCGACGAGATCGACTACGTACGCGCCGCCCTGGCCGCGGGGGTGGCCGGCTACCTGCTCAAGACCACCCCGGCCGACGAGCTGGTCGGGGCCATACGGACCGCGTACTCGGGGGTGGTGGTGCTCGACCCGGGCCTGTCCCCCTACGTGCTGCGCGCCCCGGGCGGCGGGCCGGTGACCTCGGGGCTCGAGGCGCTGACGACCCGCGAGCGCGAGGTGGTGGACCTGGTGGCCCAGGGGCTGCCCAACAAGGCCATCGCCGCGCAGCTGGGGATCAGCCCCCGCACCGTCGAGGGCCACCTCAACCACGTCTTCGAGAAGGTGGGGGCCTCCTCGCGCTCGGCGCTGGTCCGCCTGGCCATGGTCAACGGGATGGTCGCCGGGCCGTGAACCAGGCCGGCACCCCCCTGCCCGGCCTGGAGGCCGCGCCCGCCGGCGCCGCCCGCCGGGCGGCCCGCCCCGAGCTCCTCCGGGACGTGCGGCTGTGGATCACCCTGGGACTGATCGCCCTGTTCGCCGTGGTGTGGCAGGTGGTGATGGTCCTGCTCGACCATCCCTTCTACTCGGACACCACGAACCTCCTCCCGCTCGGGGTCTTCCTGGTCCCGGTGCTCTACGCCTCGATCACCTTCGGCCTCGGCGGCGGGATGGTGGTGGCCATCACCTCGGCCGTGGCCACCCTGCCCTGGGTCGTCGAGTCGCTCTCGCGCGGCAACACCCTCGGGGCGTGGTTCGACTTCGTCCAGGTGCTCGTCTTGATGGTGGTGGCCTACTTCGTGGGCCAGGCGGTGCGCTCCGAGCGGCTGGCTCGCCAGGCCTCCGAGCGGTCCCGCCAGGACCACCTGCTGGCCGAGATCCGCTACCGCGACCTGTTCGAGACCAACAGCCAGCCCATCCTCCTGGCCGACCTGGCCGGGGTGGTCCAGGAGGCGAACGTGGCCGCGCAGGAGCTCTTCGGACGCGACGGCCGTCCGCTGACCGGCGTCCGGATGCAGGCGCTCGTGGGCGCCGACGCCTTCGACGCCCTGCGCGAGGCGCGGCCGTGGCCGGGCCGGGTCGAGGTGGCCGGCCCGGCCGGCGACACCCCGGCGGTGCTGCGCCCGGTGGGCCGGGTGGTGACCGTCGACAGCCTGCCCATGGTCCAGGTGGTGCTCCAGGACGTCACCGAGGACTCGCGGCGGCGCCAGCTGGCCCAGGCCTACGCGGCCGACGTCCTGCGGGGCCAGGAGGACGAGCGCCGTCGGATCGCCCAGGAGCTGCACGACGGCCCCCTGCAGACCCTCGTCCACGTCTGCCGGCTCATCGACACGCTGGCCGTGCCGGGCCCCGCCTCACCCGGGCCCCTGCCGGCCTCCCTGGCCCAGCTGCGCTCGGCCACCGAGTCGGCGGTGGCCGAGGTGCGCCAGATCTCCCGGGGACTCCGGCCGCCGCTCCTCGACGACCTCGGCCTGCTGGCCGCCCTCCAGCGCCTCTGCGACGAGGCCGAGCACCGGGCCGGGGTGGCGGTGTCGCTGCGGGTGCACGGCGACGTCCCCCGCCTCTCGCCGGCGGTGGAGCTCACCGTCTACCGCATCGCCCAAGAGGCCCTCTCCAACGTCGACCGCCACGCCGGGGCCTCGACCGTCGAGGTGCGGCTGTGGGCGGCCGACGGCCGCCTCGAGCTCCGGGTCATCGACGACGGGCAAGGGTTCGACGCCGGGCCCGACGGTGCGGCCGACCGGGGGACCCTGGGCCTGGCCGGCATGGCCGAGCGGGCCACCCTGGTGGGGGGTTGGCTCCAGGTCCGCTCCCGGCCCGGGGCGGGCACCACGGTCGCCGCCGCGGTGCCCACGGCCGAGGCCGAGCGGGCCCTGCCGACGGTGCCGGGCGCGCCGGCGCCGGCAGCCGGTCAGGCGGCCCGGCGGTAGCGCCAGACCGCTAGCGGGGCGAGGACCACCAGCAACCCGACCGACCAGGCCAGCGAGAGCCAGATGTTGGTCGTCGACCACAGGCCGGGGTGGTTGCCCAGCAGGAGCTGGCGTGAGGCATCGATGACCTGGGTCACCGGTTGGTGCTTGGCGAAGGCCTGGAGCCAGCCGGGCATCGTTGTCACCGGTACGAAGGCCGACGAGGCGAAGGTGAGGGGGAACAGGACCGGGAACGCGGCCAGCTGCGCCGTCTCGCTGTTGGAGGCCATGAGGCCGATGGTGGCGAACCCCCAGCTGATGGAGTAGGCGAAGAACAGGACCACCAAGAAGGCGAGGACGAAGTCGAGCGGGTTGGTGAGCACCCGGTAGCCGACGGCGTAGCCGACGGCGGTGATCACGAGCAGCACCCCGATGTTGCGCACCAGGTCGGCCGTGGTCCTCCCGGCCAGCACCGCCGAGCGGGCCATGGGCAGCGCCCGGAACCGTTCGATGAGGCCCAGGTGGAGGTCCTCGGCCAGGCCCACGCTGGTGCTCACCGTGCCGAACATCACGGTCTGCACGTAGACCCCGGCGATCAGGTAGTCGACGTAGGGGACGCCCGGGATGTGAATGGCCCCGCCGAAGACGAAGCGGAACAGCAGGACGAACATCACCGGCTGGACGGTGGAGAAGAAGAGCGAGTCGGGGATCCGGATGTAGCGAAGGAGGTTCCGCCAGGTGAGCGTGCGGGCGTCGGCCACGGCCCAGCGCAGCCGGCCCCCATGCGCCGGCTCGGCCGGGTACGGGTCGGGGGCGACCGCCGAGGGGTCGAGGGCGGCGGTGGTCACGCGGCGCTCCCGCCGACGCCCGCCGCCTCGGGCACCGCGCCGTCCGAGGCCGCCTCGGGGTCGACGGGCTCGAACTCGGCCCGGTGGCCGGTGAGGGCCAGGAAGACGTCGTCGAGGCTGGGCTCGCGGACCACCAGCCCGGTGACGCCGAGGCCGTGCTGGTCGAGGGTACGCAGCGCCTCGGCCGCCGTTCGGGGACCCTGCTCCACGGTCAGCTCCACCTTGCTCCCCTCGACCAACGGGGTGCGCCCCTCGACCAGCGGGGCGAGCAGGGTGGCCGCCGTCGACGCCGCCTCGTGGTCGGGCAGGGTCACCACGATCACCGTGGCCCCGAGGTCGGCCTTGAGCTCGGACGGGGTGCCCTCGGCGATGACCCGGCCGTGGTCGATCACCACCACCCGGTCGGCCAGGCGGTCCGCCTCCTCGAGGTACTGGGTGGTGAGCAGCACCGTGGTGCCGGTCCGTACCAGCTCCTCGATGACCCCCCAGAGGTCCTGGCGGCTCTGCGGGTCGAGCCCGGTGGTGGGCTCGTCGAGGAAGAGCACCGGCGGCCGGCCCACCAGGGCCGCGGCCAGGTCCAGGCGGCGGCGCATCCCTCCCGAGTACGTCTTGAGCGTCCGGTTGGCGGCGTCGGTGAGGCCGAACTGGGCCAGCAGCTCGTCGGCCCGCGAGGCCGAGGTGGCCTTGGACATGTGGGTGAGGCGGCCCACCATCTTGATGTTCTCCTTGCCGGTCAGGTTCTCGTCGACCGTGGCGTACTGGCCGGCCAGTCCGATGAGGCGGCGGACCGTCCCCGCCTCGCGCTCCACGTCGTGGCCGAGGACGCTGGCCCGCCCGGCATTGGGGGCGAGGATGGTGGAGAGGATGCGCACGGCGGTCGTCTTCCCGGCACCGTTGGGCCCGAGGAGGCCCAGCACGGTGCCCCGGCCGACCTCCAGCGACACCCCGTCGAGGGCGCGCACCTCTCGCTTGCCGGTGAAGACCTTGACCAGGTCGTGGGCCTCGACGGCGGGGAGCTCGGCCATAGGCCCGTCAACCTACCCGCCGCCTCCTTTGCCCCGGTCACCGCACCGCCGACCATTCCGGGAGGGCAGTCACGGCCGGTAGAGTTGACCCACCATGGCCTACGTCTTCGACTTCGACCACGCCCACCGACGCCCGCCGATGGAGATGAAGGACCTCCTCGGCGGCAAGGGGGCCAACCTGGCCGAGATGACGTCGGTGCTGCACCTGCCGGTCCCGCCGGGCTTCACCATCTCCACCGACGCCTGCCGGGCCTATATGGAATCGGGCTGGCCCAAGGGGCTCACCGAGGAGCTGGCCAAGGCACGCTCCCGGCTGGAGCGATCGATGGGCAAGGCGGTGGGCGACCCGTCGGACCCGCTGCTGGTCTCGGTGCGCTCGGGGGCCAAGTTCTCCATGCCCGGGATGATGGACACCGTCTTGAACCTGGGTCTCAACGACAAGTCGGTCGAGGGCCTGGCCAAGCAGACCGGCGACGAGCGGTTCGCCTACGACTCCTACCGCCGGTTCCTCGCCATGTACGGGCGGATCGTGCTCGACATCCCCGGCCAGGAGTTCGACTCGCTGTTCGAGGCGGCCAAGGAGCTCGCCGGGACCAGCTCGGACGCCAAGGTGCCCACCGAGCTCCTGCGCTACCTGGCCGACTCCTACCAGCAGGTCGTCGAGCGCAACACCGGCCAGCCCTTCCCCCAGGACCCGGCGGACCAGCTGCGCGGGGCCATCGAGGCGGTCTTCCGCAGCTGGAACGGGCCGCGGGCCATTGCCTATCGCGAGCGCGAGCGGATCCCGCACACCCTGGGCACGGCGGTGAACGTCCAGGCCATGGTCTTCGGCAACCGCGACGACCAGTCCGGGACCGGGGTGGGGTTCACCCGGGACCCGGCCACCGGGGACCGCGGCGCCTACGGCGACTTCCTGGTGAACGCCCAGGGCGAGGACGTCGTGGCCGGCATCCGCAACACCGAGCCGCTGTCGGCCCTCAAGTCCTCGTTCCCCAAGGTCCACAAGGAGCTGCTCTCGATCTTCGAACGGCTCGAGCGGCACTACCGCGACATGTGCGACACCGAGTTCACCATCGAGCAGGGCAAGCTCTGGATGCTCCAGACCCGGGTGGGCAAGCGCACCGGACGGGCCGCCCTCAAGATGGCCGTCGACATGACGACCGAGCCGGCCATCCGGCTCACCCGGGCCGAGGCCGTCGGGCGGATCACCGAGGACCACCTTTCCTCGGTGCTCCACCCCCAGTTCGCCGGCAGCGGCCACCAGGTCCTGGTGCGGGGGCTGGCCGCCTCGCCGGGGGCGGCGGTGGGCCGGGTCTACTTCACCGCCGACGACGCCGCCGCCGCCGCCGAGCGGGGCGAGCCGGTGGTGCTGGTGCGCAACGAGACCTCGCCCGAGGACGTCCACGGAATGCTGGCCGCCGAGGGGATCCTGACGGCCCGGGGCGGCCTGGTGAGCCACGCCGCGGTGGTGGCCCGGGGTTGGGGCAAGCCGGCCGTGGTCGGGGCCGAGGCCCTGCGCATCGCCCCCCACCACCTCTCGGTGGGGGGCGTGGTGGTGGCCGAGGGGGAGTGGCTCTCGCTCGACGGCACCTTGGGCACCGTGGTCGAGGGGAAGGTGGATCTCATCGAGGCCGACCCACCCGCCGAGTTCGAGACGCTCCTGTCGTGGGCCGACGAGATCCGCAAGGGGCACCTGGGCGTGCGGGCCAACGCCGACAACGGCGAGGACGCGGCCAACGCCCGCAGGCTCGGCGCCGAGGGGATCGGCCTCTGCCGCACCGAGCACATGTTCCTGGGCGAGGACCGCCTGCCGGTGGTGCGCCGCATGATCCTGGCCGACCGCCCCGAGGAGGAGCACGACGCCCTCGAGCAGCTGCGCCGGGTGCAGCGGGAGGACTTCATCGAGATCCTCGAGGCCATGGACGGCCTGCCCGTCACCGTGCGCCTGCTCGACCCGCCCCTCCACGAGTTCCTCCCCTCCACCCACGAGCTGGCGGTGCAGCGAGGCGACCGTGGGGCTCACCGAGGAGGAGCAGCACCTCTACGACGCGGCGCGGGTGTGGCAGGAGGCCAACCCCATGCTCGGCACCCGGGGCGTCCGCCTCGGCGTGATCAAGCCCGGCCTCTACGCCATGCAGGTCCGGGCGCTGATGGAGGCGGCCCGCCAGCGGGTGGCCGACGGAGGGCACCCGGTGGTCGAGATCATGATCCCCCTCACCGTCAGCCGCCAGGAGCTGGCCCTGGCCCGCCAGTGGGTCGAGGAGGCCCTGGCCGACGTGGCGGCCGAGGGGAGCGCCAAGCCGTCGAAGGGCCGGGGCGCCAAGCCGGCGCCCACTGGCCAGGTCGAGGTGACCATCGGCACCATGGTCGAGACGCCCCGCGCGGCCCTGTTGGCGGGGGAGATCGCCGCGGAGGCCGACTTCTTCTCCTTCGGCACCAACGACCTCACCCAGATGACCTTCGGCTTCAGCCGCGACGACGTCGAGGGCCGCATGATGTCGTCCTACCTCGAGCTCGGCCTGCTGGCGGCCAACCCCTTCGAGACGGTCGACCCCGACGGGGTGGGCGAGCTGGTGCGCCTGGGGACGGCCCGGGGCCGGTCCACCAAGCCCTCGCTCAAGGTCGGCGTCTGCGGCGAGCACGGCGGCGACCCGCGCTCGATCACCGTCTTCTACGAGGCCGGGCTCGACTACGTGAGCTGCTCCCCCTACCGGGTGCCCGTGGCCCGGCTGGCCGCCGCCCAGGCCGTGGTGGCCGCCGGCCACCACGACGCCCCGACCAAGTCGGCCAAGGCCGCCAAGCAGCCCCCCAAGAAGAAGGCCGCCGCCCGCTGAGCGCCGGGCCCGGCCGAGCGGCCGGGCACACCGGGGCGGTACCCTCCGGGCATGGCCATACCTGAGGAGGACGTGGCCCAGGTCCGGGCGGCGACCGACATCGTGGCCCTCATCGGCGAGCGCACCGCCCTGCGCCACCAGGGCCGACGCTGGGTGGGGCTCTGCCCCTTCCACGCCGAGAAGACCCCCTCGTTCAGCGTCAACGCCGAGGAGGGCTTCTATTACTGCTTCGGCTGCCAGGCCTCGGGGGACGCCATCACCTTCCTTCGGGCCACCGAGCACCTCGACTTCGTCGACGCCGTGCGGCTCCTGGCCGACCGCTCGGGCGTCGTCATCCACGAGGACGCCGACGGCGGGGCCGAGCGCAAGCGCCGCGGGGTGCTCCTCGAGGCGGTGGAGCGGGCCGTCACCTGGTACCACGAGCGGCTGCTCTCGGCCCCCGACGCCGGCCGGGCCCGCGACTACCTGCGTTCGCGCGGGTACGACGGCGACGTGGTCCGCCGGTTCCGGCTGGGCTGGGCCCCCGACGACTGGGACGCGCTCGGGCGCGCCCTGGGGCTGTCGGCGCGGGTGCTCACCGACACCGGCCTGGGCTTCGTCAACCGCCGGGGCCGGATCCAGGACTCCTTCCGGGCGCGCGTCATCTTCCCCATCTGCGACCCGTCGGGCCGGCCGGTGGCCCTGGGCGGCCGCATCCTGCCGCCGCAGGAGGGTCGGACGGACCAGCGCCCCGAGCCCAAGTACAAGAACTCGGCCGAGACGGCCATCTACTCCAAGCGCCGCACCCTCTACGCCCTCAACTGGGCCAAGCGCGATGTCGTGGCGACCGGCGAGGTGGTGGTGTGCGAGGGCTACACCGACGTCATCGGCTTCTTCACCTCGGGCGTCGAACGGGCCGTGGCCACCTGCGGCACCGCCCTGGCCGAGGAGCACTTCACGCTGCTGCGCAACTTCGCCAAGCGCATCGTCCTGGCCTACGACGCCGACAGCGCCGGCCAGGCTGCGGCGTCGCGCGTCTACGAATGGGAACGGCGCCACGAGGTGGAGGTGGCCGTGGCCTCGCTGCCGGCCGGCAGCGATCCGGGCGAGCTCGCCCGCACCGATCCCGAGGCGCTCCGCGAGTCGATCACCGGGGCCCGACCGTTCCTCCAGTTCAGGGTCGACCGGGTCCTGGCCGCCGCCGATCTGGCCAGCGTCGAGGGCCGGGCCCGGGCGGCCGACGCCGCGCTGGCCGCGGTGGCCGAGCACCCCGACGACCTGGTGCGCGACCAGTACGTGATGCAGGTGGCCGACCGTTGCCGCCTGGAGCCCGACCGCGTCCGCCAGCGGCTGGAGGAGGTACGGCGACGGCCTGCCGCACACGCCGGACGAGGCGAGGACGCCGCCACGTCGAACGGGCGGCGTTCGGGTGCCGAGCCCCGTGACCAGCAGCCGCCCGACGCCGCCGACCGGCCCCCCGTCCCCGGCCAAGGCCCGGGGGTCCCCGAGCGCGCCGCACGCGGTGTCGCCACACCGTCCAACCGGCCGGGCATGGAGGCGCTGCGCCTGGCCGTCCACCGCCCCGACGCGGTGGTCGACCGGCTCGACGAGGTCCTGTTCCTCGACGATCTCCAGCGGCGGGCGTTCGTGGCGCTCACCGAGGCCGACAGCCTGCACCAGGCGGTGGAGGAGGCCCCGCCCGACGTGGCCGACCTGTTGCGACGGGTCACGGTCGAAGAACCCGTGCTGGTCGACAACCCGATCACCGACCCGGTAGACGCCGTGGTCGCCCAGTTGGTGCGGGCGGCCGCCCGCCAGGCGATGGTGCAGGCCCAGGCCGCGGTGCGGACCTCCAACGGGGACCTGGGGTCGGCGGCCGCCCAGACCGCCGTCGTGCGGCACTGGCTGGACGAGCTCGACGACCCCGACACGGGTCGCGGGGCGGCGGATCGATTGCTAGCGTGGCTCCTAGCGGGGGGCGAGGAGGCTTGATGACGGGGCGAGTCCCGAAGCGAACGATTCGCGGCGCGGGTGGGGGCGACCCGGCCTCCCACGTCTTCGCCCTCCAGTCCGAGATCGACCTCGAGGCGATCGGTGATCTCGCCAAGCGGGTGCGCGACGAGAACGTCGAGCTCCTGGTGGCCGTCGACGACACCGGGGAGGTCGTCGAAGTGGTCGACGTGGCGGTCGGCGCACCGAATGTCGCGGACGAGCCGGCACACGACGAGTCCGACGTCGTCCTCGGCCTGCTGAACGAGGCGCACGAGGCGCCTGTGAACGGGGCGGCCCCGACGAAGCCCGCCGCCAAGCGCACCCCGTCCCGTGGCCAGGCCGGACGCTCCCGCACCGAGCGTGGCGCCACCGAGCGGTCCGAGTCCCGCCAGGCCAAGTCGAAGGGGTCGTCCTCGGGAGGTTCGGACTACTTCGGGGGGAACGCCGAGGATCCCGTCCACACCTACCTGAAGGAGATCGGCAAGGTCCCGCTGTTGAGCAGCGAGCTCGAGGTGGAGATGGCCCGCCGGATCGTCGAGGGCAACGAGGCCGCAGCCCGCCTGGCCGAGCACGCCCTGGCCGAAGCGGAGCCCGGGGCCCGCAAGAGGGCCAGCAGCCGCCTGCTCAGCACCGAGCAGCAGTTCGCCGACCGCCGGCTGGTCCGGCAGGGCCAGCAGGCCAAGGAGGCCCTCATCGAGGCGAATCTTCGTCTCGTGGTGTCCATCGCCAAGCGGTATCGCAACCGGGGCCTGGCCTTTCTCGACCTCATCCAGGAGGGCAACCTCGGCCTCATGCGTGCGGTGGACAAGTTCGACCACACCAAGGGGTTCAAGTTCTCGACCTACGCGACGTGGTGGATCCGCCAGGCCATCACCCGTGCCATTGCCGACCAGGCCAGGACGATCCGCATCCCGGTCCACATGGTCGAGACGATCAACAAGGTGGTGTGGGCCCAGCGTCAGCTCCTCCAGGAGCTCGGACGTGAACCGACGATCGAAGAAGTCTCCCTGCGGGTCGAGTTCCCGATCGAGAGGGTGCGCGAGATCCAGCGCATCAACCAGGACACCGTCTCCCTCGAGCAGCCGGTGGGGGACGAGGACGACTTCAGCCTCTCGGACCTGATCGAGGACAGGGGCGCCGTCGTACCAGACGACGCCGCCACCCGGGCCATGCTCGACCAGGCCGTGAAGGAGGCCCTGGCCCATCTCACGCCGAGAGAGCAGGACGTGGTGCGGCTCCGCTTCGGCCTCGACGACGGCAAGATCCGGACCCTCGAGGAGGTCGGCCGGGAGTTCGGCGTGACCCGCGAGCGGGTCCGCCAGATCGAGTCCAAGACCCTGGCCAAACTGCGCCGGCCGGACGCGGCCTACCTGCTCAGGGACTACCTCGAAGAGGTCTGACCCGCCGCCAGACCCGCGGGTGAACCGGCCCAGCGGTCACCACGTGGCTGGTATCGTCGCTCCGAGATTCCGGGGTAGCTCAATGGCAGAGCAAGCGGCTGTTAACCGCTAGGTTGAGAGTTCGAGTCTCTCCCCCGGAGCTTCCGGAGTTTCCGTCCCGTGAACCCTGGCCGACCGGGCGCTCTTGGTGGCGTGGCCGTTTGGCCCGCAAGCCGGGCGCGACCGCTCCTGCCAGCACGGTCAGCAGTGCGTGTCCGGGAACCTGTTCGCGGCCTCGTCGATCCTTCCCGCCATCGGTTGCACGGCCAGTGGCAGCCGCCTTATGACCTGGGTCCGCCGGTCGCTACATGCTCCGAGCATTCTCGCCAGGTCGCCAGGTGCACTTGGCCGTGCGGTCCACATGGAAGCGACGCCGCGCGGCGAGAAATCCGGTGGGACCTTGGGCAGGGCTCCTCGGCGAGAGGGGGCCCGCCGCCTGCACACCGGCAGGTGATCCTCCATTCGGACGACGGGCCCCAAGCGGGAGGGATGCTTGGTTGCAATCAGCAACCATGGGAAGGACCCGCCTCTGGACCAACCCAGTCTCCGCCCGGATACACGGAAATTTGATGCGTACTCGACACCCTTTTCATACAGGCCGTTCGACTGCACCGACCGAAAGAGCTTCATGGGTTCTCAGTGTGAACATGAGGCCCTTATCCCAGGGAATGTCTGGTGACTTCCGTCGTTCTTCATCGTGCTTCTCCCTGACTGGATCCCTGCATCTCTTCTGAGTCCAAATTGCGATCCGCAGCTCCAGACATCGGGCCGCACACGACGAAAGGATCTCCGGTATTCATGGCAAACCACCGTTCTCGCGGCGCATGCTTCGACAACGCCACGGGTCATCGCGGGGCCTGGCACGACTTCTCGCGCCATCCCGGCGAGCGTGACGAAACTCGCCAAGCAAGAGGGAGGGCAACGATCGTTCGTATGACTGGTGATCCCTTGCCACCATGGCGTCGGCCGAAGCCGGGAGTTTCTTGCGAAGGGCCCGAAACGTGCATGCTCGCTATCGAATCCTGTCTGCAAGGTCTTTCTGGAACATATCAATGGCATTGCAGACCGCCCAGATTGGGCGACGTGCCTGCCTTCTCGTAGGAGGCATTTCGAGAAGTGCACTGCGATTCGGGGGAGGTCCGATCTTGCGGTTGTTGATCGGAATTTTTCACGCCGATCGCGCCACAGGTTTCGGGCGGCGTTTCCCTGTAGGGTTGCCCTCTGTGTGACCGGGCGGATCGCATCGGCGTGCACGGCAAGCTCCGCGGACGTCTTCCGCGTCGACTGTAGAAGGGACGCAAGTGATGGAGACCCTTTGGCAAAAGCTCCTCAGAGGCGCCGTTGGTGTCGTTCTCTTGGCTGGCAGTGCAGGCGTGATCGGGGCCCTGGGCACCGGCGTGGCGACCAGTGGCGTTGCGGCTGCCGCAGGCCCGACAGTGACAGGTTCATGGGCGTGCCAGACGCCCCTCGGGACCAAGCATGTCGTGACGAAGATTCAGGACCAGAACACAATCCCGGCCTCGATGCACAAGACAACCACGTACACGAACCACGTGGAGGCACACTTTGTCGTTCCGGCGTCGTTGATCCACTTGATTCCGGCGACAATCACCCAGTTGACAGCGAACTCGGCGACAATGGGGCTCGGCAAGGTCGGGTTCACCGGGCCCGCGAGTCTCGCCCTGGCCCATCCCGTGGCCATCCCGATCACGACAACAACCAGGTTGCACGGCGCCACAGTGACCTTCACATACTCCCCGGCGACGTTCACGCAGTCGCAGACATCGGGAACCTCGACGCTGCACGCGACGACACTGTCTCTCGAGATCGCCGTGCCCCTGCACTGCTTCCCGCCGGGTGTGACGATCGTCTACACAGTCACAACAACATTCACAACGTTCCACACGACCGGATCGACCACCCAGGGTCCGTTTGATTCCACGACGGCGCTCGCTGGTCTTCCTGTCCCGACCATCACCAAGGTCACACCGACAAAGGGACCGGCGACCGGGGGGACGACGGTGACGCTGACAGGCAGCAACTTCGTCTCTGGGGCCACCACCGTCACATTCGGCGGGACGGTCATCCCGGCCGGCTCGGTGACCTTCGTGAGCGCCACAAAGATCAAGGTCACCTCCCCGTCCCACGGTGCAGCCACCGTGACAGTCAAGGCCACCACCACGGGGGGTACCTCGGGATCCGGTGAGCACTTCACCTACGTGGCCGCCCCGACCATCACCAAGGTCACACCGGGTGCGGGACCGACCGGCGGGGGGACCTTGGTCACCCTCACAGGCACCGGCTTCGTCTCGGGGGCCACCACGGTCACATTCGGCGGGACGGTCATTCCGGCCGGCTCGGTGACCTTCGTGAGCACCACAAAGATCAAGGTCACCTCCCCGTCCCACGGTGCAGCCACCGTGACAGTGAGGGCCACCACCCTCGGGGGGACCTCGGCGTCCGGTGAGCACTTCACATACGTCACCGGCCCGACCATCTCCAAGGTCACACCGGGTGCGGGACCGACCGGTGGGGGGACCTTGGTCACCCTCACAGGTACCGGCTTCGTCTCGGGGGCCACCACGGTCACATTCGGCGGGACGGTCATCCCGGCCGGCTCGGTGACCTTCGTGAGCGCCACAAAGATCAAGGTCACCTCCCCGTCCCACGGTGCCGCCACCGTGACAGTGACGGCCACCACCGCCGGGGGGACCTCGGCGTCCGGTGAGCACTTCACCTACGAAGCCGTCCCGACCATCACCAAGGTCACACCGGGTGCCGGGCCGACCGGCGGGGGGACCTTGGTCACCCTCACAGGCACCGGCTTCGTCTCGGGGGCCACCACGGTCACATTCGGCGGCACGGTCATCCCGGCCGGCTCGGTGACCTTCGTGAGCACCACAAAGATCAAGGTCACCTCCCCGTCCCACGGTGCCGCCACGGTGACAGTGACGGCCACCACCGCCGGGGGGACCTCGGGATCCGGTGAGCACTTCGTCTACGAGGCCGTCCCGACCATCACCAAGGTCACACCGGGTGCGGGACCGGTCACCGGGGGGACCTTGGTCACCCTCACAGGCACCGGCTTCGTCTCGGGGGCCACCACGGTCACATTCGGCGGGACGGTGATCCCGGCCGGCTCGGTGACCTTCGTGAGCACCACAGAGATCAAGGTCACCTCCCCGTCCCACGGTGCCGCCACCGTGACAGTGAAGGCCACCACCGCCGGGGGGACCTCGGCGTCCGGTGAGCACTTCGTCTACGAGGCCGTCCCGACCGTCACCAAGGTCACACCGGGTGCGGGACCGACCGGCGGGGGGACCTTGGTCACCCTCACAGGCACCAACTTCGTTTCGGGGGCCACCACGGTCACATTCGGCGGCACGGTCATCCCGGCCGGCTCGGTGACCTTCGTGAGCACCACAAAGATCAAGGTCACCTCACCGTCGCACGGTGCCGCCACGGTGACAGTGAAGGCCACCACCGCCGGGGGGACCTCGGCCTCCGGCAAGCACTTCACCTACGAGGCCGTCCCGACCATCACCAAGGTCACACCGGGTGCCGGGCCGACCGGCGGGGGGACCTTGGTCACCCTCACAGGCACCGGCTTCGTCTCGGGGGCCACCACGGTCACATTCGGCGGGACGGTCATCCCGGCCGGCTCGGTGACCTTCGTGAGCACCACAGAGATCAAGGTCACCTCCCCGTCCCACGGTGCCGCCACCGTGACAGTGACGGCCACCACCGCCGGGGGGACCTCCGCGTCCGGTGAGCACTTCGTCTACGAGGCGGTCCCGACCATCACCAAGGTCACACCGGGTGCGGGAACGACCGCCGGGGGGACCTTGGTCACTCTCACAGGCACCGGCTTCGTCTCGGGGGCCACCACGGTCACATTCGGCGGGACGGTCATCCCGGCCGGCTCGGTAACCTTCGTGAGCACCACAGAGATCAAGGTCACCTCCCCGGCACACTCGGCCGCCACCGTGACAGTGAAGGCCACGACCGCCGGGGGGACGTCGGCGTCCGGCGAGCACTTCGTCTACGGGGCCCCGACCATCACCAAGGTCACACCGAGTGCCGGACCGATCACCGGGGGGACCCTGGTCACGCTCACAGGCAGCGGCTTCGTCTCGGGGGCCACCACGGTCACATTCGGCGGGACGGTCATCCCGGCCGGCTCGGTGACCTTCGTGAGCAGCACCAAGATCAAGGTCACCTCACCGTCGCACGGCGCAGGCTCCGTGACAGTGAAGGCCACCACCGCCGGGGGGACCTCGGCCTCCGGTGAGCACTTCACCTACGGCGGCCCGTCCATCCTCTCCTTCAGCCCGACAGCCGGCCCGCTCGCCGGCGGCACCACGGTGATCATCATCGGCACCGGGTTCACCGGGGCCACCGCCGTGCACTTCGGGACAAAGACGGCGTCCAGCTTCCACGTGACAAGCGCCACAAAGATCAAGGCCGTGACCAAGTCCAACCGGGCCGGCCTCGTGACAGTGACGGTCACCACGCCCGGCGGGACCGCCATCGCCGGCAACGACTACAGGTACGACCCGGTGCCGTTCATCACAAACTTCACACCGACAGTCGGCACCACCGAGGGTGGCACCACCGTCGAGCTCACAGGCAGCGGCTTCGTCCCGGGGGCCACCACGGTCAAGTTCGGGACAACAACAGCGGCCAGTGTGGTGGTGACAGCGACAAACAACAACCATCTCTTCGCTGTCACCAAGGCCCACCCCGCCGGGCCCGTCATGATCTACGTGAGCACGGCCGGTGGGATGGGCACCTCCTCTACAAGCTTCACCTTCCTGCCGGTCCCGACCCTGACCTCGGTCACACCGACGGCCGGGAAGGTCGCGGGCGGGACAGTGGTCACCCTGACCGGTACGAACTTCGTCACAGGGGTCACCAAGGTCAAGTTCGGCGCGACAACAGCGACAAGCTGGACGGTGACATCCCCCACAAAGATCACGGCCGTGACCGAGGCCCACTCGGCCGCCACGGTGACAGTGACCGTCACAGTCGCCGGCGGGAGCTCGAACGGCTTGCACTACGCCTTCGACCCGATCCCGACGCTCTCGGCGGTCACACCGTCGGCGGGCAAGCTCATCGGCGGGACAGTGATCACCCTGACCGGCTCCGGGTTCCGCACAGGGGCCACCACGGTCACATTCGGCCCCGGCAACCTGGGCACGACAGTCCACGTGTCGGCCACAACATCGCTCACCGTCAAGGCGCCGGGGCACGGGCCCGGCACCGTGACAGTGACCGTCACCACCCCCGGCGGGACCTCGGGAACGAAGCACTACACCTACGACCCGATCCCGACCCTGTCGACGGTGACACCGTCGGCCGGCAAGGTCGCGGGCGGGACAGTGGTCACCCTGACGGGCACCGGGTTCCGCACAGGGGCCACCTCGGTGACATTCGGGGCCGGGAACCACGGCACCACAGTCCACGTGACCGGCACAACCACCCTCACCGTGACCACGCCCTATCACGGGCCCGCCACCGTGACAGTGACCGTCACCACCCCCGGCGGGACCTCGGGAACGAAGCACTACACCTATGACCCGATCCCCACCCTGTCATCGGTCACGCCGTCGGCCGGCAAGCTCGTCGGTGGGACAGTGGTCACCCTCACGGGCACCGGGTTCGTCACAGGTGCCACCTCGGTGAAGATCGGGACAACAACAGCGCACAGTTGGACGGTGACATCGCCGACAAAGATCGTGGCCGTGACCGAGGCACATACAGCCGCCACCGTCACAGTGACCGTCACCACCCCCGGCGGGACCTCGAACCCCGAGCCCTACAGCTACGACCCGATCCCCACCCTGTCGACGGTCACACCGTCGGCCGGCAAGGTGGCGGGCGGGACAGTGGTCACCCTGACCGGCACCGGGTTCCGCACGGGGGCCACCTCGGTGACATTCGGGGCCGGGAACCACGGCACCACAGTCCACGTGACGGGGACAACCACCCTCACCGTCTCGACGCCCAGCCACGGGCCCGGCACCGTGACAGTGACCGTCACCACCCCCGGCGGGACCTCGGGCACCGAGCACTACACCTACGACCCGGTCCCCACCCTGTCGACGGTCACACCGTCGGCCGGCAAGCTCGTGGGCGGCACAGTGGTCACCCTGACGGGCACCGGGTTCCGCACAGGGGCCACCTCGGTGACATTCGGGGCCGGGAACCACGGCACCACAGTCCACGTGACCGGGACAACCACCCTCACCGTCTCGACGCCCAGCCACGGTCCGGGCACCGTGACAGTGACCGTCACCACCCCCGGCGGGACCTCGGGCTCTGAGCACTACACCTACGACCCGATCCCCACCCTGTCGACGGTCACACCGTCGGCCGGGAAGGTGGCGGGCGGGACAGTGGTGACCCTGACTGGCTCCGGCTTCCGCACAGGGGCCACCTCGGTGACATTCGGGGCCGGCCACCATGGCACGACAGTGCACGTGACCGGGACAACCACCCTCACCGTCACGACGCCAAACCACGCGGCCGGCACCGTGACAGTGACCGTCACCACCCCCGGCGGGACCTCGGGCGGCGTGCATTACACCTACGACCCGATCCCCACCCTGTCGACGGTCACACCGTCGGCCGGCAAGCTCGTGGGCGGCACAGTGATCACCCTGACCGGCTCGGGCTTCCGCACAGGGGCCACCGCGGTCACATTCGGGGCCGGGAACCACGGCACCACAGTGCACGTGGGTGGAACAGGCACCCTCACCGTCAAGGCCCCGAGCCACTCGTCGGGCACCGTGACAGTGACCGTCACCACGCCGGGCGGGACCTCGGGCGCCAAGCACTACGCCTATGACCCGATCCCCACCCTGTCGACGGTCACACCGACGGCCGGCAGGCTCGTGGGCGGCACAGTGATCACGCTCACCGGCACCGGCTTCCGCACAGGGGCCACCACGGTCACATTCGGGGCCGGGAATCACGGCAACACGGTCCACGTGATCGGCACAACCTCGCTCACCGTCAAGGCTCCGAGCCACGGGGCCGGTATCGTGACAGTGACCGTCACCACGCCGGGTGGCACCTCGGGCGCCAAGCACTACACCTACAGCCTGCCCCCGACCCTCACGGCGATCACACCGACCGCCGGCAAGGTCGCCGGCGGGACAGTGGTCACCCTCACCGGCACCAACTACCTCACAGGGACCCCCGTGGTCACATTCGGCGCCGGGAACCACGGCACGACAATCCACGTGATCGGGACAACCTCGCTGACGGTCAAGACCCCGTCGCACACCGCCGCCACCGTGACAGTGACCGTGACCACGTCGGGCGGGACCTCGGGCGCCGTGCACTACACCTACGACCCGGTCCCGACCCTGTCCTCGATCACACCGTCGGCCGGCCAGCTGTCGGGCGGCACAGTGATCACGTTGACCGGCACCGGCTTCCGGGCAGGGTCGACCACGGTCACATTCGGGGCCGGAAACCACGGCACCACAGTCCACGTGAGCGCGACAGGCACCCTCACCGTCAAGGCCCCCGCCCACGCGGTGGGGACGGTGACAGTGACCGTGACCACGCCGGGCGGGACCTCGGGACCCAAGCAGTACAGCTACGACGCGGTCCCGACCATCACCTCCCTCTCGCGGACAGGCCCGCTGTCGGGTTACAACACGGTGACCATCACAGGGACCGGCTTCACCGGGGCGACCGCCGTCAAGTTCGCCACACTGACAGCCCAGTCCTTCACCGTGAGGTCGTCCACCCAGATCATCGCCTACGCCCCTCCGCACGCGGCCGGGACAGTCCGGGTCTCGGTGACGACGCCTGGGGGGACCACGGCATCCACCGTCAACGACATCTACAAGTACACCTACCCGGTGCCGGTGGTCACCGGCGTCTCGCCGGCCAGCGGCCCGGCGGCCGGTGGCACGACGGTGACGGTGAGCGGCAGCGGCTTCACAGGGGCCACGGCGGTCTACTTCGGCACAACCAGGGTGTCGACGACAATCACGGTCAGCGCCCGAGCGAACCAGCTCACGGTGAAGAGCCCGGCGGGGACCGCGGGCAACGCGGTCAACATCCGAGTGGTGACCCCCGGTGGAGAGAGCGCCGTCGTCTCGGGTGACACCTTCACCTACGGCCCGGTTATCACCTCGCTGTCGAGGTCAAGCGGCCCGGTGGGTGGTGGCACCAAGGTGACCATCACAGGGGCCGGGTTCAGGACAGTGCACAGCGTCAAGTTCGGCACAACGACAGCCAAGACATTCACGGTGGTCTCCGCCACCCAGATCATCGCCACCTCCCCGGCACACGCCGCCGGCCAGGTGAGGATCTCGGTGACGACGGCTGCCGGGACGACGCCGGCCACCAACGCCGACCTGTACACATTCTAGGAATCGGTTACCGGAGGCCCGCCCACCGACGGCACCGCCGCCGGTGGGCGGGCTGCTCCGGTAGCTGGGGCAGGTTGTCCGGCGACAGTATGACGGACTCCCTCGCCGTGTGACCGAGGAGCGTCTATGGCCGTTTCGTGCGGATGCTGCTCGACGTCGGTCGATTGGTGGGTCAGGCTGCGGTCACATCCCGAGTTGGCGATCTGCCACAACTGCCTGGCCGGTCTCAACGCCCAGCGGGACGGCCAGCTGCAACTGATGGCGGGCTCCTGGCTGGTGACGGGCTTCGATCCGATCTTCAGGGTTGGCGACGTGACCAGGTCGCTCGCTTTCTACGAGGCGCTGGGGTTCAGGACCTCGTCGCACGATGCCAACTACGCCTTCGCCCACCGGGACCGGGACCTGACGATCCACCTCTCCCAGGCCGACGAGGGCGAGCCGGCGGGTGGCGGTTCCCTCTACCTCCACTGCCAGGATGCGGATCGGGTGGCCGACGACTGGCGAGCAGCAGGCGTCGTCGTCGACGGTCCCAAGGACGAGGACTACCGCAGGCGGGAGGGCACCGTGACTGACCCTGACGGCAACGTGATCCGCTTCGGGTCGCCCATACGCTGACCACGTGAACCTCGAGAACAAGAGGAGGCGCCGTTCCTGCGTTGCGGGAGCATTGAGTCGATGTCCGCCCACCTCCCTGGCGACCGCACATTCGAGGCAATCGTGGCGAAGCTCGCCCTCAACCGTGCCGCCTTCCTCGGCCACGGAGGCGAGGCATGGGTCTTCGCGCTCGGTGGTGACCGGGTGGTCCGGATCCTCCAGCCGGGAGCTCCGAAGGAGGTACTCCTACGACGACAGGAGCTGGTCGACGAGCTGACGCGGGGGCAGGCGGCGTTCCGGCTCCCCGAACTGGTCGAAGTCGGCGAGGAGGGCGGGCGCGCCTACGGCATCGAGCGCCGGCTGCCCGGACGCTCGGTACTCCAGGTACTGCCCACGATCGACGGCAGTCGGCGGTCGCGGCTCATCGAGAACTACCTGGAGGCGGTGTCGGCTCTCGGGGACCTGCATCTCGATCCTCGAGGGTGCTACGGCGAGCTCATCGGCCCCGATCCCCTTACCGCCCCCACCTGGCGCGAGTACCTCGCCCGCAGAGCGGCCGCGAACCTGTCGAGGTTCCCCGAGTTCGGGGAGCTCGACCCGGGGATGCTTGCCGATCAGCTTCCGGAGCCCGCAGGTCCCGCCTTCGTTCACCTCGATGCCTTCGCCGGCAACGTCCTGACCGATGGCGACGCCATCACGGCGGTGATCGACGTCGGCCTCACGAGCGTGGCGGGTGACCGCCGGCTCGACCCACTTTCCGCCGTCTCCTACCTCGCCACGCCCCGCATCACGCCGGTCACCACCGGCCGCGACCGACAAGTCGCGCTGGCCTGGCTGCGCGACGCCGGTCTGGCGGACTGGCTCGAACCAGCGCGACGGTGGCTGGCGGCCTTCTGGACCTTCGCGGTGGACGACGCCAACGTCATGGCATGGTGCCGCGAGGTGCTGGCGTAGCTCCCTGCAGCGGGCGACCGCCACCTCGAGCCGCAGATGGGCGGTTCTGTGTTCGTGGCGCCTCCGGCCGCAGAGCAACGAGCGGGCCGGGGGAGGGGCACGCTCGTCGGTTCAAGGGGAGTGGCGGAGCTGGACGGTGACCGACGACGCGCCCTGGGCCATCGTCACCGTCCCGGTGGCCTCGTCCACGTGCCCGTTCGACGTCGACGACACGTTGTCGATGAACGACGGGAGGTCGAAGTGCACCTCGTGCGGGACGTCGCCGTGCAAGGTGAGCTTCACCGACTTTCCCGCGGGGGAGATCGTGAGGTCGACCCGGCCACCGTCGGTGGTCGGGAAGTGGGTGACGGTGATGGGTGTGTGACCCGAGAGCCAGGTGCCCGGTACCCCCTGTCCGACGATCAGCGTGCCATCGACCCTCTCTGCGGCGAGGGAGGCCAACAGGACCCCGTTGGCACCCGAGATCCCCCAGGCGTGTGGCGAGGCACCCTGTCCCGCGGCGGGATGGTTGCCGATCCACGGGGTGCTCGGAGACGGGGCCGATGAGCTCTCCCACCACGAGTACGGCCCGCTCTGCGAGTTGCCGATCATGAACTCGTAGTTGAGGATCCCCTGGTCACGGTGGTCCTTGCTGGCCAGTCCGTCGGTTCCCATGCCGGCGTTGTAGCCGGTCGAGTAGTAGTCGCCGGGGAACCCCCCGGTGGTGTCCGGCGGAAGCTTCCCCTTCAGCCGACCGAAGCCGTAGTCGTAGGTGGCGTCGACCATGGTGGCGCCCGGACCGCTGACCGGAGCCCCCAGGAGTGTCGCGTCCCACGCCCAGCTGGCCAGCGGCGACGTCCAATTGGCGTCTTCGGGGTTCTTGCAGCGGTTGGCGGTGTTGGGCTGGATGATGGAGCACGGGAGGTAGTCGAGGTGGTACTGCTTGATCGTGGCCTCGAGCGCGGAGTTGGTGGCGGCCAGGAGGCTGTCGTACTGCTGGAGGGCCCAGCTGGCCTCGGAGGCGTTGCCGATCCGTGTGGCGATGTAGTGGTAGGCGGCCAGGCCGACCAGGGCCTCGTAGTCGTCCGTGGTCCAGTAGCCGACGGAGTCGATGTCATTGGTGGCCAGCATGATGCCCCCGGGCCCGGTCCGGCCGGCGGCGATGTCGTGCGCCGCCGTCTCGATGCTGGGCTGGTCAGCGCCTGCTGGGCCGTCGGTGGCGAAATTCTGCTCGACGGTCTTCACGTCTCCCGTCTTGAGGAGGTAGATGGCCCACGGGAGCGGATAGAGCCACGCCCCATCCTGGTAGGCCTGTGTCGGCTGCGGTGTGATGACGTCGTCACGGACCGCCGTGAAGAGTGTCGCGACTCCTGTGAAGTCGCCCAGGGTGAGGAGGTTGGTGAGGATTCCCACCGTGTCGTGGCTGAACTCGGTTTCGTAGCCGTTGACGCCGGTGTTGAGGTGGTCGCCGCTGCGCGCGATCTGGGTGTAGATGAAGCCGCTGCGGTAGGCGTTCACGAGGCCTGCGTCGGGGACGTTGATCTGGGCGATGCCGGCGAGCTGCTGGTTCCAGTACTGCTCCATGTGGGTGAAGTGTTCCGAGAACCCGCCCGCCGCGACCAGTGTCGCTGTCGCGGGCCACGGGTAGCTGTTGCCGAAGCGGTCAGCGGCCACCACGTAGTCGTGGTCGACGGTCGTGTGGGGCTTCACCGCATCAGGCGCCTGGTTGAGGGGGACGAGGCCCGGCGAGGGATCGGGATTTGCTGTCACCGTGTGGCTCGTCTGGTTGTCGACGCCCACCCGGGAGTAGACGGCGACGTACGCGTTGCCGCCGACCACGACCTTGTCGGCAAACTCGGTGATGGCCACGGTCGCCCCTGTCCGGTGGAACGTCGTGATCTGGGCCGGCAGGTACCCATCGGCGTCCTCCCAGGTCATCTTCGAGCCGTTGTAGATGCCGAACCCGTAATTCTGATTGCGGAAGTCCTGGAGGTAGAAGACTCCCCCGAGACAGGTGATCGGACTTGTACCGCTCCCGCCCCAGCCGATCGTAGACGCACTGGCGAAGGCGCCCGTCCAAGCTGTGGTTGTCTTGTCGTACGTGCAGTCGTACTTCGGTGTCGGGCCCGGGGCGGACGACGTCGCAGCCACGAGGCGCACGGCGGCCGAGGCCTGGCCTGACGTGGCCCCCACGAGCAGCGGGGCAGCCGTCGACACGACCAAGGCCACCATCGCCAATCTGCGCACCCCGCCCACGCTCTGATTCTGGCAGTTCACGACCCCGCTTGACGTTGCACCACCGAAGGCGGCCCCGATCCGCAGCCCGACATCGTCGCAGGTAGAACGCCAGAAGTCTACGATGACCTGGTATTTTGCGGTGGGGCCGTAGCTCAGTGGTCAGAGCAGGGGACTCATAATCCCTCGGTCGTGAGTTCGATCCTCACCGGCCCCACCACAGCCCCACCACAGATTGACGTAGATCTTCCCGCACTACCGACGCACCCAACGAGGCCAAAGATGGCAGCAATCTGGTTTCCAATTGCCACAAGTCGGATCCAGCGCTCCCCCTTTGGTCACAGATGGGGTTCGGCAATGGGGTTGTAAACATCCAGGCAGTCCTGGAAAAGTCCGCCGAGTGGCGGAGGGGCCAAAAGGCCCGTTGCGTTTTTTCCCAGGGCGTGTACCGTCTTGTCATCCGAAACTTTCTCGGAGCCAGACGGGTCGGACGGCTGGCAGGCGGTGAGGGGGGCTTGGAATGGCGGGAGACGCGAGGCATTCATCCGTAGCTGCGCGCGTGCGGCGCTTTCTGGTCGTGCTGTCGGCGTTGTGCCTAGTAACGGTGACTCTCGGGGTGAACGCACTGGCACCGTCGGCTCACGCCGACGACGGGACAACACGCCCCACATCGATATATCGGGACACATGGAATCTGCCCCCCGCATTTCCGAGTTGCGCCCAGTACGGCGAGGACACAATCGCCCAGGTGACCTGTATGGCCAACAGACTCAAGCCGAGTGCCACAGTTTCGATCGTGGTCGGCCAGCTGGTGTGGGCCAACGGTGAGCCGGTTCAGGATTACCAGTACCAAGGGCCTGGCGGCTACGCCTGTCTCGGAATTTTCGACGAGATACTCTCAGGTGGGACATCGTGCGCTAGCGACGACGAATTTCCAACGCCAGTGTACGGAGGCTGGTTCGCCTTCGAGCAATCCAAGAACAGCGGCGATGAGGTGACCGCGTACTCCGTCACAGGTGAGGACGCCGACTGGATCTGTTCAACAAGTGACGACGGGCTTGGTACCCCGTTCGAAGGCGACACGTGCCCCGATCTCACAACACCCGAGAACTCTCGGGCAATCTCAGTCACCGACTCAGATGCCGAGACAACACCAGACGACTACAGCACAACAGTCGTCGTGCCCGTTGACTACGGCGACGTGACCAACCTGGGCACGATCACGCTGCCCAGCCCCCCGGCTCAGGGAGCGAGGTGCAAGGCAGACTCTGAGGCGCCGGCGGGCTCGGTGACCTGCACTTCGACTCCGATCTCGGGCGGGGGATCGAAGCCGGATGTCTCGTGGGACTTCGATCCGAACACACCGACACCGACATCGTACGAGGCCGGCCAGCCGGTCGATTACACCTTTCCCGACGGAGACGGCGATTATCCCGTGAAGTTCTCCGCCCAATTCCCCGGTGGATGGAAGCAGTCCGGGGAGATCAACGCCAACACCTACCCGTGCACAGGCTCCTGCATGGACGTGGACACCACCCTCACAGCGCCGCTGACAACAAATACAACAAGCAACCTCAAAGTCGTCACCGGATTTCCCTATGTCCTCACGGCCAAGGTAACGAACACCAGCAGTGGTGAAACAGCCGACGATCTGGTTGACGTGACCCCCAATCCACTCCAGGGCTCTCCGCACGCCGTCATCGACGGTCCGAACCCCCCGTCCATCCCTGACCTTGCACCCGGACAGTCGGCGACAGTCGACTGGGTCGTCACCTTCACAACGCCGAACGTTCACACAACACTGAGCAGTCTGACCACTGGGTTCACGGCCAAGTACGAAGCAAGAACAACGAGTGGATCCACAGACGTCACATTCGCCGTCACAGGCAGTGACCTCGAGGTCCAGGTCAAGGGACCGACTCCCAATCCCACCGTCGGCCAGGTGGTCCCCTTCACCGTCACGGTGACCAATCTCAGCTCCACAGCGATGACCACAGTCGGCCCCACCAACGCCGCCCTGTTGC
Source organism: uncultured Actinomycetota bacterium (assembly GCA_963770505.1). Lineage (GTDB taxonomy): Bacteria > Actinomycetota > Acidimicrobiia > Acidimicrobiales > RAAP-2 > CAVYPR01. Next base: position 70,977 of record CAVYPR010000001.1, read on the forward strand.
CTACCCAGCTTGGCCCGCTGGCTCAGGGGTCGCCGCACGACAACGGCACCATCACGTTCACGCAGTCCACACCGAAGCCGATTCCACCTCCGGCACTCACCCTGGCACCCGGTGCCACGGCCACATTCACGGTCAACGGTGAGGCGGTGGGAGCCGGCACAGACACCGTCGACATCTCGGTCTCGGGCACCAACGGCGATTCGAAGACTGACACCACGGCCGGGTCGACCAAGGTCACGGTGGCTGAGCCTCAGCCGCAGCCAGCGGCCGGTTTCACCCTCACCACCACACCACCTGACCCGGTGGCTGGGCAACCGTTCACGGTCGAGGCCGAACTGTCCAACAGCAGTACCACCACAGGCGACAACCTCAATGTGAACCAGATCGGAAACGCCCGGGTGTCTCCTACGGCGGGTTTGAGCGGGGGTGCAATCAACTCCAGTGGAGTCTCGGTCTCTCCTGGCTCAGCGATTGGCGTTGCGCTCTGGAGCGGGACGGCCACCAATGCCGGCACCTACAAGGCGGTCGGCTATCTGACCTACCAGTACGACACCGACGTCGACCCGACGACAACGTCCTCCCAGCTCACGTTCGCCGTCGCACCGGCCAAGCCGTTGAAGTCCCAGACCATCACATTTGGGTCGCTCGCGACGACTACCTACGGCGATCCTCCACAGACCGCGAATCCGAGCGCGTCATCCGGTCTCAAGGTGGCCCTCACGTCGGCGACGCCAGCTGAGTGCAAGGTCACAGGGTCCGGGCCCTACACCATCACCGCGGTGGGAGCCGGGGTCTGCGCGCTGGGTGCGTCGCAAGCCGGCACAGCGACAGTATGGGCTCCTGCCCCGACGGTCACGCGCGCCTTCACCGTCATCGCCCAGTCCCAGACGATCACATTCCCCAATCCCGGTCCCTTCTCGATCACGGCCTCCAACCCGGTGGTCACCGCTTCGTCGTCGAGAGGTTTGCGGATCACATTCAGCTCGCTCACCCCCTCGGTCTGCGAGGTCGAGCCCGGCGGGGGACTGATCTTGTCCTACTACGGCACATGCAGCATTCGGGCCAGCCAGAACGGAAGTAGCTCCACGCTTCCTGCCGCCCCGATCACCGATACGTTCAGCGTGGAGCCCACAGCCGACGCCCAGAGCCAAACGCTCACATTTCCAACTCCGGCCAACATGACCTACGGCGGGACCCCGGATCTGCTCAACCCGACGGCCCCCGGCGGCACGGTTTCGGTCACTCCCAGTAACACCAACTGTGCCGGACTGGGAGACAATCTCTTCCCGCTGACCCTGCAGCCCCTCTATGTGTACGCCTTCGGTGCCGGGACATGCACCTTGACGGCAACCCAGCCCGGGGACGGCATCCACTGGCTGGCCGCGCCGTCGGTGTCGCACACCATCACGATCGCGCCCGCCCCCCTCACCGTCACCGCCCCGACCTTCTACACCCACGACGGCTACACGTTCTACTCCTGGCCGGTCACCGCCAGCGGTTGGGTCGGCACCGACGGATCCGGCTCGCTCGCGGGATCCCAGTCGTGCAGCGGTCCGTGGACGAGCGGCTCGTACACCTACCTTGGGGTCCCCGAAACGATCAGTGGCACTCCCGGGAGCTATCCGACGACCTGCACTGGTTTTGCCGCCAGGAATTACCAGGTCACCGAAGTACCTGGCACGGTGACCATCCTGCCCAACGGCACCCCGGAGCCCCCGACGTCGGTGGTGGCAAAGGGGGGTGTGGACGAGGCATCAGTCAGTTGGACCGCCCCCAGTGACGCCGTCGATACCTACACCGTGACCTCCACGCCGGGAGCAAAGACGTGTACCGCCACCTCCGTGGCCGGTTGCACCGTGACCGGGTTGACACCGGGCACGCAGTACACGTTCACCGTTACGAGCACGACCACAAGCGTTACCGGTCCGGCGTCGAACCCGTCCAACACAGTGCTCGTGACCGCCACAGCCCCTGGCACAAATGTCGGGGCCTACTCCCTGCTTTCCGAGGGAAAGCTCGAGATATATGCCATACCCAACCCGCAGGATGAACGTGGAAAAGGAACAGTGATCCTCGCTCCTTATGCAGCTGACCCGGTGGGTGGTCTCGGGGACGACGGGAGCTTCTTCGACCTGGCACTGTCGATGGGCTCTCAGTACAACGAGGTGCAGCTCGACGTCTGCAACCCAACATCGAAGTCCTCGCTCGAATGGTGGAATCCGGCGACGCATGCGTACCAACTGGTGAACCCCGGCCCGACGAAGGGACAGTCGGAGTTCAACGACCACACAACGTGTGACGAGTACGCGATCACCGACAGCTCCTCGCCATCCATCCAGCAGCTGCAGGGCACCGTGTTCGCATTCACGCATGCCACAACATCGCCGACCACGGCGGTCACAGTCACCGGGCCCAGCACGGTGAACGGAGGTGCGACCTACAGCGCCGCCGCCTCGGGCAACGGCAATCCCGCACCGACGTACTCGCTGGTGTCCGGCGCTCCGGCCTGGCTGTCGATCAACGCCACAACCGGGGCCATCTCGGGCACCGTGCCGACCAACATCACCACCTTCTCCTACTCGGTGAAGGCCACCAACTCAGACGGTCACGCCACCAGCTCGACCCAGACGGTGACGGTGGACGAGCCGACCACGGCGGTCACAGTCACCGGGCCCAGCACGGTGAACGGAGGTGCGACCTACAGCGCCGCCGCCTCGGGCAACGGCAATCCCGCACCGACGTACTCGCTGGTGTCCGGCGCTCCGGCCTGGCTGTCGATCAACGCCACAACCGGGGCCATCTCGGGCACCGTGCCGACCAACATCACCACCTTCTCCTACTCGGTGAAGGCCACCAACACGACGGGCAATGCCACCAGTTCGACCCAGACGGTGACGGTGGACGAGCCGACCACCAAGGTCACAGTCACCGGGCCCAGCACGGTGAGCGGTGGTGCGACCTACAGCGCCGCCGCCTCGGGCAACGGCAATCCCGCACCGACGTACTCGCTGGTGTCCGGTGCTCCGGCCTGGCTGTCGATCAACGCCACAACCGGGGCCATCTCGGGCACCGTGCCGACCAACATCACCACCTTCTCCTACTCGGTGAAGGCCACCAACACGACGGGCAATGCCACCAGCTCGACCCAGACGGTGACGGTGACAGTGGACGAACCGACCACCAAGGTCACAGTCACCGGGCCCAGCACGGTGAACGGAGGTGCGACCTACAGCGCCGCCGCCTCGGGCAACGGCAATCCCGCACCGACGTACTCGCTGGTGTCCGGCGCTCCGGCCTGGCTGTCGATCAACGCCACAACCGGGGCCATCTCGGGCACCGTGCCGACCAACATCACCACCTTCTCCTACTCGGTGAAGGCCACCAACTCAGACGGTCACGCCACCAGCTCGACCCAGACGGTGACGGTGGACGAGCCGACCACGGCGGTCACAGTCACCGGGCCCAGCACGGTGAACGGTGGTGCGACCTACAGCGCCGCCGCCTCGGGCAACGGCAATCCCGCACCGACGTACTCGCTGGTGTCCGGCGCTCCGGCCTGGCTGTCGATCAACGCCACAACCGGGGCCATCTCGGGCACCGTGCCGACCAACATCACCACCTTCTCCTACTCGGTGAAGGCCACCAACACGACGGGCAATGCCACCAGTTCGACCCAGACGGTGACGGTGGACGAGCCGACCACCAAGGTCACAGTCACCGGGCCCAGCACGGTGAACGGTGGTGCGACCTACAGCGCCGCCGCCTCGGGCAACGGCAATCCCGCACCGACGTACTCGCTGGTGTCCGGCGCTCCGGCCTGGCTGTCGATCAACGCCACAACCGGGGCCATCTCGGGCACCGTGCCGACCAACATCACCACCTTCTCCTACTCGGTGAAGGCCACCAACACGACGGGCAATGCCACCAGCTCGACCCAGACGGTGACGGTGACAGTGGACGAGCCGACCACCAAGGTCACAGTCACCGGGCCCAGCACGGTGAACGGAGGTGCGACCTACAGCGCCGCCGCCTCGGGCAACGGCAATCCCGCACCGACGTACTCGCTGGTGTCCGGCGCTCCGGCCTGGCTGTCGATCAACGCCACAACCGGGGCCATCTCGGGGACCGTGCCGACCAACATCACCACCTTCTCCTACTCGGTGAAGGCCACCAACACGACGGGCAATGCCACCAGTTCGACCCAGACGGTGACGGTGGACGAGCCGACCACCAAGGTCACAGTCACCGGGCCCAGCACGGTGAGCGGTGGTGCGACCTACAGCGCCGCCGCCTCGGGCAACGGCAATCCCGCACCGACGTACTCGCTGGTGTCCGGTGCTCCGGCCTGGCTGTCGATCAACGCCACAACCGGGGCCATCTCGGGCACCGTGCCGACCAACATCACCACCTTCTCCTACTCGGTGAAGGCCACCAACACGACGGGCAATGCCACCAGCTCGACCCAGACGGTGACGGTGACAGTGGACGAACCGACCACCAAGGTCACAGTCACCGGGCCCAGCACGGTGAACGGAGGTGCGACCTACAGCGCCGCCGCCTCGGGCAACGGCAATCCCGCACCGACGTACTCGCTGGTGTCCGGCGCTCCGGCCTGGCTGTCGATCAACGCCACAACCGGGGCCATCTCGGGCACCGTGCCGACCAACATCACCACCTTCTCCTACTCGGTGAAGGCCACCAACTCAGACGGTCACGCCACCAGCTCGACCCAGACGGTGACGGTGGACGAGCCGACCACGGCGGTCACAGTCACCGGGCCCAGCACGGTGAACGGTGGTGCGACCTACAGCGCCGCCGCCTCGGGCAACGGCAATCCCGCACCGACGTACTCGCTGGTGTCCGGCGCTCCGGCCTGGCTGTCGATCAACGCCACAACCGGGGCCATCTCGGGCACCGTGCCGACCAACATCACCACCTTCTCCTACTCGGTGAAGGCCACCAACACGACGGGCAATGCCACCAGTTCGACCCAGACGGTGACGGTGGACGAGCCGACCACCAAGGTCACAGTCACCGGGCCCAGCACGGTGAGCGGTGGTGCGACCTACAGCGCCGCCGCCTCGGGCAACGGCAATCCCGCACCGACGTACTCGCTGGTGTCCGGTGCTCCGGCCTGGCTGTCGATCAACGCCACAACCGGGGCCATCTCGGGCACCGTGCCGACCAACATCACCACCTTCTCCTACTCGGTGAAGGCCACCAACACGACGGGCAATGCCACCAGCTCGACCCAGACGGTGACGGTGACGACCGCGACAGGACCCAAAAAGCCAGCCTTCACTTCGGCGCCCACAGCCACGGCGAAAACGTCCAGTCCCTTCAACTTCACAGTGAAGACCAGCGGGTCTCCCGCTGCCACAATCACCGAGACGGGGACATTGCCGAGCGGGTTGCATTTCACAGCGGGTAGCGGCGGCACTGCCACCATCTCGGGGAAGCCGAGCGCCAGTGCCGGCGGCGTTTACCACGTGAAGTTGAAGGCCACCAACTCGGTCGGATCGGTGACCCAGAACTTCACCTTGACGGTGGATCAGGCGCCGGTGATCACTTCGGCCAGCAGCTACTCGCTCAACGTCGGCCAGTCGGCCAACTTCAAGATCACGACCACCGGATACCCGGTGGCCACGGTTTCCGAGGTCGGCTCCCTGCCTAACGCCTTGGTCTTCACCGCCAAGAGCAACGGCACCGCCACCATCACCGGGAGCCCGGCGGTGGGAACCGGGGGCACTTACACCCTCGATCTGACCGCGACAGACGGCCAGGCCACTCCCGCTACCCAGGTCCTCACTGTCACGGTCAAGCAGGCTCCAGCCTTCACTTCGGCGCCCACAGCCACGGCGAAAACGTCCAGTCCCTTCAACTTCACAGTGAAGACCAGCGGGTCTCCCGCTGCCACAATCACCGAGACGGGGACATTGCCGAGCGGGTTGCATTTCACAGCGGGTAGCGGCGGCACTGCCACCATCTCGGGGAAGCCGAGCGCCAGTGCCGGCGGCGTTTACCACGTGAAGTTGAAGGCCACCAACTCGGTCGGATCGGTGACCCAGAACTTCACCTTGACGGTGGATCAGGCGCCGGTGATCACTTCGGCCAGCAGCTACTCGCTCAACGTCGGCCAGTCGGCCAACTTCAAGATCACGACCACCGGATACCCGGTGGCCACGGTTTCCGAGGTCGGCTCCCTGCCTAACGCCTTGGTCTTCACCGCCAAGAGCAACGGCACCGCCACCATCACCGGGAGCCCGGCGGTGGGAACCGGGGGCACTTACACCCTCGATCTGACCGCGACAGACGGCCAGGCCACTCCCGCTACCCAGGTCCTCACTGTCACGGTCAAGCAGGCTCCAGCCTTCACTTCGGCGCCCACAGCCACGGCGAAAACGTCCAGTCCCTTCAACTTCACAGTGAAGACCAGCGGGTCTCCCGCTGCCACAATCACCGAGACGGGGACATTGCCGAGCGGGTTGCATTTCACAGCGGGTAGCGGCGGCACTGCCACCATCTCGGGGAAGCCGAGCGCCAGTGCCGGCGGCGTTTACCACGTGAAGTTGAAGGCCACCAACTCGGTCGGATCGGTGACCCAGAACTTCACCTTGACGGTGGATCAGGCGCCGGTGATCACTTCGGCCAGCAGCTACTCGCTCAACGTCGGCCAGTCGGCCAACTTCAAGATCACGACCACCGGATACCCGGTGGCCACGGTTTCCGAGGTCGGCTCCCTGCCTAACGCCTTGGTCTTCACCGCCAAGAGCAACGGCACCGCCACCATCACCGGGAGCCCGGCGGTGGGAACCGGGGGCACTTACACCCTCGATCTGACCGCGACAGACGGCCAGGCCACTCCCGCTACCCAGGTCCTCACTGTCACCGTTACTCCGAAGTAGCGAGTCGACCAGCTCCAGATTCAGCCTGATGCGTGCAAGCGTGGCACTCTGTTCCTGCGGACCCGTTTGGGCGCGCCCAAGGGAGAAGGCTTTCCACTACGACGCCCTCTGCCCCGACGACCATCGGCCGATCCTGGGGCCATCCCAGGAGACGCCGGTCCAACCTGCATCCGGGATGGCAGAATCCGAGTGTGCTGAAGCTCGCAATCCACATGGAGGACAGCGACATCGCGGCCGGATCCGCCGACACGAACGTCTCCGCGGGCTGAGACGCGACCTCGAGCAGGCAACGTGAGGATTCGACCCGAATCTTGGCGCCGCGCGGGGCACCTGGAGCAGCGCGGAACGGACGGGCGCGCAGCTGGAGTCAGAGGCTCACAAGCACCTCTGGCCGTCCCCCTGCGGTTCGTCGGTGTTGCGGGGTTGCTGGTACTCGCTGTCGGGACGATCTCGGGACTTCCGGGTGAGCTTGGTGCTGGGGCGACAGCCTCGAGCTCGCTGCCGCCCGCCCCGGTGTGGACGTCGTCCTACACCCCGCAGCGCCCAACGGGCTGCCCGACAGCGACTGCCAATTCCGTGACAAGCAAGCCGACCACAGGCGAAACCTCCTCGCAGAACGGATCGGTTCCGTGGCCGGCGGCTCCGGTGGGCACTGACCCAGCGGACTACGCCGCGTACCTCCACACGCCGAAATCCACACCCCCCGTCCGGCCGTCGAATTGGGATCGGACAGGCGGTACATGGAAACTCACCTCGGCGCGCACCAACCCTTCCAGCGACCCGACACTGTCGAAAAACCCGCAAGAGCTTTGCGGAGTAATGGGGAACTCGGTCGACACCGCTTGGCAGACCACCACCGGGCAGCCGACCACGCTGATCGCCATCACCGATTCGGGTATTGAGTGGTGTGATCCAGCGATAGTCGACAAGGTCTATGTGAACCCGGCCGCCGTTCCTCCGCCCGAGAACGCCCAGGGTGAGACGAAGACAGCCCTCGAGGCCGACGGCACAACGTTCACCGATCCGAACCCGTACGACCTCAACGACTCGGGGGTGGTCAACGCGGCGCAATACGCGACAGACCCCCGCGTGATGGCCGTCGCCGAGGACTACGGGGGGCTGTTCTGCTCGGTCAAGCGCGGCACATACGTGCCGCAAGCCAGCCTCGTGACGTCGATGGACCTGATCCGTGCCTTCGGCACGCCAACCCTGCCCACAGGCGCCGACAATCCCTACTACTTCGCCAAGCAGTCGCCGACCGGGTTCACAGAGGCCATCTCCGGGTGGAATTTCGTCGACAACGACAACAACGCCTACGACGACGTGCACTACGACCACGGCACCGGCGAGGCGGAGGACTCCTCAGGTGCGGCGAATACCGTCACAAAGGAGGTCGGGGCCTGTCCAAACTGCCTGATCCTGCCGATCCGGGTGGGGGACTCCTTCGTCACTTCGGGGAACCAATTCGCCCAGGCCGTCCTCTTCGCCGTGGACTCGGGGGCAACGGTCATCCAGGAGGCGCTCGGCACCGAGAACGTCACCGGGACCGACCGCCAAGCCATCGCCTACGCCGTCTCCCATGGAGTTCCGGTCGTTGCCAGTGCGGCCGACGAGGAGGCCGAGCACCACAACCTGCCTTCGGTCCTTCCCGACACCATCGTGGTGAACTCGGTGACCAAGGACACGTCTTACAAGCCGCCCAGTTACCTCTACCTGAACGGCTGCACCAACTACGGCGCGAACATCTCGGTCAGCGTGGAGAGTGCATCCTGCTCGTCCGAGGCTACCGGCAAGGCCTCGGGGATCGTGGGGCTGGCCGAATCGGCGGCGGCGAATGCCGTGGCGGCCGGGACCATCCAGCCCTACCCCGGCCTGACCAGTGTGAGCGGCCAGCCCGTCCCACTCTCTGTGAACGAAGTCACCCAGCTGGTGACCATGTCGGCGTCGTCGATCGACTTCGCTGACGCCGCGCCGCCGTTCGGGTCGGCTGACAACTACGCCGTCACAACAGGCGCACTCTCGACAAGCTCGCTCACCAAATCGCTCGTCAAGACCACGCGCTACCCAAGTCACGCCGGCTTCAACCAGTACTTCGGCTACGGCCGGATCGATGCCGGGGCCATCGTCACATGGATCTCCCACGGCATGATCCCCCCCGAGTCCAACATCACATCCCCGACATGGTTCGACCTTGACAGCCCGAGCGGGAGCCTGCAGGTGACCGGGACCGTCGGTACGCCGAGCTCCCTCGCCACAACGTGGCGATACCAGGTCGACGTCGGCGTCGGCCCGACACCTCGGCCAGGCACATGGCACCTGGTGGCCACAGGGACCGGTTCGGGCGTTCGGTCCGGAACGCTCGCCGACCTCACATTGGCGGAGGTGGCGGCATTGTTCCCGGCCGGGACGAATTTCTCCGACGGTCCCACCACCACAGGCGGCACACCCGACCCCGACCGCTTCACCTTCTCCGTGCAAGTGGTCGTGCAAGCGACGAGTGGGTCAACGGACGGATTGATCGGGATGTCGCGGCGGGCGGACTACCTGCACGGGAACCAGTCCACACTGTCCGGCTTCCCCCAGAAGCTCCCGAGCTCCATCGACGCTGCGCCGACGCTGGCACCGATCGGTCCCGGCGGCACCAATGCGCTCCTGGTCCCGGCGTCAGACGGCAGCATCGAGGCACTGGAGCCCGACGGCACCGAGCTCCCGGGCTTTCCTGTCCACACCGATCCGCTGCCCTATCACCAGGGTGAGGCGGCCTTCACCACGGGTGCGGTGAGCGCGGTGCCTCGCGGAGAGGTCATCGGTGGCGTAGCAGTGGGTGACTTGGCCGACGCCGGGGGCTCCGCTCTCGACATCGTGACGTGCGACCTCACCGGCCGATGTTACGCGTGGAACGAGCAGGGACAGCTGTTGCCCGGCTTCCCGGTTCAGACCGACCCGACATTCTCCGGACCGGCGGCGGTGAACGCCGAGAACACCATGCTGCCGGGGATCGCCAGCGCGCCGGCATTGGCCGATCTCACCGGTGACGGCACCCTCGACATCGTGGCCGCCTCGATGGACCGGCATGTCTACGCATGGCAACCGACAGGGCAGCCGCTGCCGGGGTGGCCGGTGCTGGCGGTCGATCCGAGCAAGGTGACATCTGTCAATGCTCAGACCGGGCAGGTCACGTTCCTCCACACAGTCAAGGTCGCTCAGGGCACTGCGCTCATGGACACCCCGGCCATCGGCAATCTCGCCGGCGGCAGCGGCCCCCCCGATGTCATCGTGGGATCCGACGAGGAGTACACAGGCCCGGCCAAGGCCGCGCTGACGGGTGCGTTGCAGCTCTTCGCCCACAAACTCCGATCGGCCAACGCCTCGGTGTTCGCCATCTACCCCGACGGGACGCTGCACGCCGAGGCGCCCACAGCCCCGCCGCCCCCAACGGGGACGGATCCCCAGGCGTTCCTTCCGGGCTGGCCGGTGTCGGTGGCCGACCTCGACCCGGGCTTACTGCCCCTCGTGGGCGACGGTGTGACCGGCAGCCCGGCCCTCGCCGACGTGTCGGGCGACGGGAAACTCGACGTCGGCGTCATGAGCTCGGCGGGACCTGCCTACGTCCTGAATCCGACAGGAACCTCCGCGCTCGGGAACAGCACAACAACAGGCGAGCCCAACGTGATGGCGACGGGAACACCAGGTGCGCTTTCCAACTCAACGGGAGAGATGAACACCAGCCTCCCCGCGCTCGGTGCGCCGGTGTTCGCACCACTCGGGCCGTCGGCACCTGGTGTCAGCCTGATCGCGCCGGCCTCGACGCTCGGCGAGCTGGTTGACGAGGGCTACCCGTCCGAGCAGTCGCCGCACGAGAACCAGGTGGATGCCTGGGACGCCACCACCGGCTCGTTCGATCCGGGCTTTCCCCAGCAGATGAACGATGTGCAGTTCCTCTCCTCTCCCATCGTGGCCGACGTCGCAGGCAACAACACGCCCTATGTCGTCGAAGGCAGCGGCACCTACGACCTCCGGGCGCTCGACGCGGAGGGCCAAGAGGCGCCGGACTTCCCCAAGTTCACCGGGGGTTGGATGGTGAACAGTCCTTCGTACGGGTCCTTCGGCAACCTCGGCACGAAGGTGCTCGCGGCCGCCACCCGAGAGGGGTACCTCTACGTCTGGACGACGACGACGCCTTCCTGCGGGACAAGCGGTCCGTGGCCGCGGGACCACCATGACCTGTGGAACACCGGGAACCTCGACGAGTCGGATGCGCCAGCGACACCGGGGTGCAACGCGCCGGCGACACAGGCGGCCAGTTCACCGACGACACCGGCAAGTTCGGCAGGGTACTGGGAGGTGGCGTCCGACGGCGGCGTGTTCAGCTTCGGGGGCGCCCAGTTCCACGGCTCGATGGGGGGGATGGCGCTGAACGCCCCGGTGGTTGGCATGGCTTCGACCGCCGACGGCAAGGGCTACTGGGAGGTGGCGTCCGACGGCGGCGTGTTCAGCTTCGGTGACGCCCGGTTCCACGGCTCGATGGGGGGGATACCGCTGAACTCCCCGGTGGTGGGCATGGCTTCGACCGCCGGCGGGACGGGCTACTGGGAGGTGGCGTCCGACGGCGGCGTCTTCAGCTTCGGTGACGCCCAGTTCTACGGTTCGATGGCCGGGAAGCCGCTGACCGCCCCGATGGTCGGGATGGCGGCCACGCCCGACGGCAGGGGGTACTGGCTCGTCGGAGCGGACGGCGGAGTGTTCAGCTTCGGTGACGCACGCTTCTACGGCTCGGCCGGCTCGATGCGTCCGAACGGACCGACCGTCGGCATGGCCAGCTCTCCTACAGGCGGCGGGTATTGGCTCGTCGGAACGGACGGCGGGATCTCCGGCTACGGAGGCGCCCAGCCCCACGGCTCGATGACAGGCATGCCGCTGAACGCTCCGGTGGTCGGCATGGCACCGACCGCCGACGGGGAGGGCTATTGGGAAGTGGCCGCTGACGGGGGCGTGTTCAGCTTCGGGGACGCACAGTTCTGCGGCTCGATGGCCGGGGAGTCGCTGAACGCTCCCGTGGTGGGTGGCGCACGTGCATGAGGTGGGGGCAAAAGCGGTGAGAGCGCGACGCGGGGTTTCACCCTCCGTGCTGCTCACCCCACCGACCGCGGTCAAGCATCGGCGATACCGATGATGTCGGTGAGGCCCGCCCCGCGGAGAGATCCGGCGCATGCGGCGCGGCCAAAGCCGAAGACCCCGCCGTCGGCGGCCACGAAGCGGTAGCCGCCGGGCGACCCGTCGCCGGAAGAGCCGCGAGCCGCGGCACCACCCCTCGTCCCCGCACGACGGTGAGCGGATGCGGTCGGTATCCCTACCGGGCCTCGGCCTCTGGGCCCACATGGGGCGTGGCGCCTACGGCTGTGCGAAGGCGTAGATCGAGACGCCGTTGTACCACCCCGAGTCGGCGGGCAGGAACGGGCCGTTGAGGACGACCGCCAGGTGGCCCGCGTCCCCGGGCCCGGCGTCTCCCTCGATGGTGACGACGGCGCCGTCGGGCCATACCTGGGCGACGATGCCGTCGTGGACGGAGGATGTCACGGTCTGCGGGCCTGTGCCGTACAGCACGATGTCGCCGGCGACCGGCGTCTGTGTCGACGAGAGTACCGAGCCGTAGGCGGCGGACCAGTCGAAGACGTCCCCCGTGAACGCGTAGGATGGGATCGGCACTCCCGTCTGCCGCCAGGCCCACGTGGCGAAGAGCGCGCACCACTCTTCGCACGGCCCGTACGGGTTGCAGAACCTCCCGGTGAGGGGATCGGGCCCGATCTGCGTGGCTGCGGCGGCCACGATGCCAGGGTCGCCACCCGAAGGCGGGGGGTTGGCGAAGGAGTAGGCAAAGTCGTCGGAATCGAGCAACCAGTACCCCTCGTCATCGTGGGAGGGCACGATGGCACTGAACGGCGACGCCGACGGGCTGGAAGTGGGCGAGCCGTATGTCGGGGCTGTGCCGTAGGAGAAGACCTGCCCGTCCCATTCGAGCAGCCAATAGCCCCCGCCGGTGGAGGTGGGGGCCATCCCGACGATGCCGGACTGCAGCGTCGATGAGCCGCCGTGGGAGCCGAAGTAGCCGGCGTCGCCGTAGGTGAAGATCCCGCCGTCGGCGGCGACCAGCCAGTAGCCCGCGCCAGAGGGGGTCGTGGCCATGCCGACGATCGGTGCGTCGAGCGGCTGGCCGCCCATCGAGCCGTAGAACTGGGCATTGCCGAAGGCAAAGAGCCCGCCGTCGGCGGCGACCAGCCAGTACCCGCCGCCTGTGGGGGTCGCGGCCATGCCGACGATCGGCTCGTTGAGCGGGCGGCCGCCCATCGAGCCGTAGAACCGGGCATCTCCGAAGGCGAACACGCCGCCGTCGAGGGCCACCAGCCAGTAGCCCTTGTCGTCCGGCGTCGCCGCCATGCCCACCACGGGACCGATGAGGTTGAGGTTGCCGAGGGAGCCGAAGTAGCCGGCGTTGCCCACCGTGTAGATCCCACCGTCGGCGCCGGCGAGCCAGTAGCCCTGGCCCGTGTTGGTGGCCACCATGGCCACCACCGGCGAATTGAAGGTGATGCCTTCCAGCGGGTCGCCGGTCGGCGCGTCGCCGAAGGCGACCACGCCACCGCCGGGGTAGCCCGCCGGCCCTCCGGCGGCTGTCCCGAGTGTGCCGGCGAACGGCGCGATGGTCTGGCTCTCGTCCAGTGTGGCGGCGGAGGCGGGTACGGCGAAGTCGGCAGCCGATCCCACCACGGCGCCGGCGATGAACACCCCGACGGCGACAAGGCCGGCGACGCGGGCCACCACCGACCTCTGCCACAGCGCCTGTCCCTGGTGCTGCTGCACGACTCCATAGGTAGCAGACAATCGCCCCTCCGTCATGGGAGGGGACCGCGGGTGGGAGGTCGAAGGGCAGGCGGTTCGGAGGCGGTGAACGCGGGGGAGCGCCCGTGGGGGACGCTGGCGGCGGGCATCGAGGGAGGCGCTCGTCCACGGATCCCGGTGCGAGGCAATGCCGTGACGGCCGGCGGGGCTGACCCGGGCGCCGCCCCGGGCATCGGCCTTGGCCTCTACGCTGGAAGGCATGGCCTACGCCCACGGCGGCTCGTACTTCCTCGTCCTCATGGCGGTGATGTTCGGCCTGCGGATCTTCACCAGTTCGCGCCGTCGGGCCCCGGGCGGCGGACGTCGGGGTCCGGCCGGTCAGGGCTCGTCGGCCTCCGCCGTGCCGAACGCGCCCGGCGGGTCGCCGTCGTCATCGAGCGGCTTCGGCCGCACCGGCATCCCGGCCGGCTGGCTGGTCGACCCGTCGGGCCGTTACGACCAGCGCTACTGGTCGGGCAGTGAGTGGACCGAGCACGTGACCAAGGCCGGTGTGCCCGGGTCCGACCCGCCCCCAGGGGCCGCGGGAACTCCAGGGTAACCGGCCGTCCCGCCCCCACCGCCGGCCGCCGACGGCAAGACTCGGGGCCGTGGACCGAACGGAGGGGGCCGAGAGCGCCGGAGAGTCGGCCCTCGTCGTCTTCGGCTGGAGGGATCCGGCCGTGGTGGCGGTGGCCCTGCTGGCCATGGCCGCGGGGTTCGGTCAGTTCGGCGCAGTGGCCTCGCTAGGCAGCGTGGCCAAGACGTTCGGCCACCTCACCCACGGCGCGACCTTCTCCGACGAGGTGGGCCTGTCGGGGACGGTGCTCGGTGTCGGGCTGGCCGTCAGCCGACTGGCCTCGCTCGGAGGGCTGCCGCTGGCCGGTCTGGCCGACCGCTTCGGCCGGCGACCGACGCTGCTCGGCACCTGCGCCGTCGGCCTGGCGCTCACCATCGTGGCCGCCGTGGCCCCCGGCTACTGGTGGTTCGTGGTCATCTTCGCCCTGGGCCGCCCGTTCCTCAGTGCCACCCTCGGGGTGTCGCAGGTGGCCGCGGTCGAACTGACGGCGTCCGCGACACGGGCCCGGGCCGTGGCCATGGTCGCCGCCGGCTATGCCGTCGGTGCCGGGCTGACCGCCGTGGTCCACAGCCTGGCGGGCGGCACCCTCGGCTTCCGCGGGATCTTCGCCCTGGCGGTGGTGCCCCTCGTCATGCTGCCGTTCCTGGCCCACCGGGTGGTCGAGCCGAGCCGGTTCACCCACGTGTCGGCCGCGGAGCACCGGCCGCCGGTCCTCGGGCCGGTGGGCCCGGCCTTCCGCGGGCGGTTGGTGGTGGTGGCCCTCCTGGCCCTGGCGGTCTCGGTCATCACCGGGCCGGCCAACAGCCTGGTCTTCATTTACGCGCAGAACGAGCTCCACCTCTCGGGCATCGTCACCTCTGCCATGGTGGTGGCGGCCGGGGTGGTCGGCCTGGGGGGGCTCCTGGTGGGCCGGTGGCTGGCCGACCACTGGGGCCGCAGGCCGACGGTGGCGGTGGCCATGGCGGGCATCGCCGCCTTCGGGACCCTCGCCTACACCGGGTCGGAGTGGGCGCTCCTCTGTGGCTACGTGCTCGGGGTGACGACCGGGGGCATCCTCGCCCCGGCCGCCGGGGCGCTCACCAACGAGCTCTTCCCGACCTCGGTGCGGGCCTCGGCGACCGGCTGGACGATCGCCGCCGGGGTGATCGGCGCGGTGACCGGCCTCGTGGTGTTCGGCGCGGTGGCCGACGTGGGTGGCGTGTCGAACCACACCGCCTTCGCAGCGGCGGTGGTCTTCCTCCCCATGGTGCTGTTCAGCGCGTTGCTCATCCTGCTGCCCGAGACGATGGGACGCGAGCCCGAGGAGCTCTGGGGCCAGGGGTAGGCGAGGCTCATCGGGCGAAGAAGTGCCAGCCCACCCAGGCCCAGGCGACGACCGCGACGACCCTGGCTGCCCGGTGGCCGGCGAGATAGGCGCGCACCGGGGCGAACGGTCGTCGCGCCACGACGCCCCGCCCGGTGACGGCCAGCACCACCAGCACCAGCGTCGCCACACCGAGCAGGCCCCACACCACGAAGGTCGCGGTGCGCCAGCTCAACCGAGCAGCTCCCAGCCCAGGGCCAGCCAGGCCAGAACGATGACCGCCTTGGCCGCCGGCCATCGGGCGGCGAGGTCGTAGACCGTGCTCAACGTGGGGTGGGCCGGCCGAGGACCGCCGAAGAAGCAGTAGAGCTCCCACCCGGTCGCCACCGCCAGCAGGACGAGCCACGGCAGTGCGGGGCCGAACCCCGGGCTCTCGGTCGCGGCGCCGGCTGGCAGGGTCCGGCTCCGGGTCAACCCGACGAGGAGGGCGGCTGCGGCCGCGGCCAGGGCGACGGCGGTCACGGCGTCGGCCTCGGTGGTGAACGGGGTGGTCGAGGCCAGCAGCCCGGCGTAGGCGAGGGCCCCGACGACCAGCGCCACCCGGAGGCGGCTCACCGCCGAGCGCAACGGTCGTCCACGTCGCGGGCCGATGTCCACAGGGCCCCTGGGACCGTCCATTCCGCCGCCGGGCGGGCGGTCGCGCCGATCGGGACGATGGCGCAGTCCCCGCCGGGGAAGTTGCTCATGGTCCTCCCGGGGGCAACCTTAGAGGACGGCCGCCGCCGAGCCGTGGGTGGTCCCTGATCGTTGCGGGGGGAGCCGCCGGCGGGCCCCATGCACGCCCGGCGCGAGCGGCGCCGGTCAACGGAGGGTCAGCAGCGCCTCGACGGGCCGGTGGTCGGACCCGGCCATCGCCAGGGCACGACCGCCGAGCGAGTCCACCGCACCGTGGACCAGGATGTGGTCGACCTGGCTGTGGGGCCTCCACGCCGGCCACGACCGGGCCCGCACGGCCCGCCGCCACCCGGGCATGAGGGCGACCAGCGGGGGCCCCCAGAGGTTCATGTCCCCGACCAGCACGGCCGGCCGGCCGGCGACGGCGTCGCCGAGGAGGCGGTGGAGACGACGGAAGTGGAGCGGCGAGCCGTACGAAAGGTGGGTCATGTGGGTCCCGGTCACGGCCAGTTCGCGGCCGCCCACCTCCACCCTCACCACGATGGCGGCGCGCCGGGCTCGGTCCCGTGGCAGCCGGCCGAGCTCGATGAGCTCGTGGCCGAGGACGGGGAGGCGGCTCAGCACGGCCAGCCCCCAGCTCCCCGGCGACGCCGCCAAGAAGCGAGGTGACGACGTCACGCGCCGGGAGAGTGGCCGGTTCGAGTCGAGGTAGATGGCATGGCTGGCGCCGCGCCAGTCGAGCGGCCGCATCCACCGCCGGTCCGCGTTGGGGTGGGGTCCGGCCCGCCGGCCGTCGGCCAGGAGGTGCTCGAAGCAGAAGTAGCCGAGCCCCTCGGCGACCTCGGCGGCCATCCCCTTCTCGCCCTCGGGGCGCCACACCTCCTCGAGCACCAGGACGTCGGCATCGAGGGCGGCGCAGGCGGCAAGCACGTCGAACGGGCGCCCCCACCCGTCGACGCCAGCGTGCACGTTGAAGTTCGCGACCCGCAGTCGAGGTGACTCGCCGGCGGGGGAGGGCGGAGGAGGCGTCATGGAGGAGGCGACGATATCCCTGCGGGCGACGGGCGAAGCTCCGGCCCACGTCAGCGCCGGTAGGAGGCCGATGGTCCGGCGTAGTGGTCGGCCAGATAGGGGATGACCCGTCCGGGTCCGACGGAGACGAAGGCCCAGACCGAGCCGGGCCCGCCGCAACGGGCGTTGCCGAGCAACGCCATCCCGGACGGGGTGGTGCCGACCCGGTGAAGGACCAGCCCGCCGACGGTGACCGGGGCCTGGGCGGACCGCGCGTACTCGGCGCCACAGGCGAAGATCAGTGGCGGAGGCCCGTTTAGCGAAAGCGTCCCGAAGGCCACGTCGTTGTAGGCCTCGAGACCGACGAAGGCGAGTAGGGCGACCACGAGGGCCGCGACGGCGGCCTGCGGCCGGTGGGCCGGCGACCCGAGGACGGCCAGCAGCCCGATGGCGGCGAGAGAGACAGCCAGGGTGAGCCACCACAGACCGCCCACCCGCAGGGGGAGGACGAAGAGGGCGGCGCCGACCACGACGAGGAGGATGACCCGAGGTCGGCGCCACGGTGGGCGGTAGACGTAGAAGCGGTCACCCGGGCCGAGGTGGAGCTCGGCCTCCCCACGCTGGGGTTCTTCGGGGCCCGTCGAGGCCACCGGCGGCGGAACGTCACCCTGTTCGTCCCGCTCGCCGTGGCACCCCGCTTCGGCCTCGGGATAGATCGGGACCGGCGGTGGGGGCGGCGCCGGCGGACGGTCGCTCAGTCCGTCATCGCCTCTGACGGCCACGAGCCATTCTACCGCCGGCCACCTGGAATTCAGGGGGAGGACTGCCGGTGGCGGCGCTCGCCCCCCGGGTCCATTCCCCGAACAGCGGGACCTGGCATTTCGCCTGAAGCAGGCAGCCTCCGCGCCTGGTCATTCACGCCCAGGGGCCCGATGGTGAAAGGGAGATTTCTGCAGAAATCCCTTGCACTCTCGCTTGCCCCCCTGGTACCTTGACCGCCAGTTCGGTGCGCCCAGCAGTCTGCACCGACGAAAAGGCAAACCCATCGTGAGATGGGGACGCAAAGTCACGGGACTCCCTGAGTCAGCCGGACCGCCGAATCGGTCAACTGCACGTGGTGTGGAAGCGACCGGCGTTCCCCAGCTGCTCGGAGAGAGCAAGGGGAACTCCGAGTGCGACTGCGAACCCTCCGGCAGCGCCTCCGTGCATCGAGCGCGGCGGGACTGCTCCCTCCCTTCGGCCTGGTGCTCGTGGCCCTCTTCGGGCTCCTGCCGTTCTTGGTCCTCGACGCCGCCCCCGCCGACGCGGCCATCCTGCCGCCGGGGAACCCCGCGGCCAACATCGCCCCCTCGTCGTCGAACTGGCTGACAGCCACCGACACCGCCCGGGCCGACGAGGGCGTGGGGCCGCTTGGGATCAACGTGGCGGCCTTCGACGCCCTGAGCGTCCCCGAGCAGGTCTTCGTGCTCGTGAACCTCGAGCGCACCGGGCGCGGCGAGCCCCCGGTGGCCGCCCTCACCGCCCAGCTCGACGCCTACGCCCAGGCCGGGGCCCAGGGGAACACCGACCCCCAGCACCCCGCTTCGCTCACCGGCGGCGCCCCCGTCTACCAGACCGGGGCCATCTGGGCCGGGGGGGCCTCGTCCACCCTGTTCGCCAACTACCTGTGGATGTACGAGGACGGCTGGGGGGGCTCGGCCACAGCCACCACCAACGCCGACTGCACCTCGCCGTCGGCCCCGGGCTGCTGGGCGCACCGCGACATCATCTTGAAGCAGTTCTCTTCGGCCTACTGCAACGGGGCCACACCGACGCTGTCGATGGGCGCGGCCGCCACCACAGGGACCGCCTCCTTGGCCGCCGTGGTGGTCTCGTCGTGCTCGGCGCCCGCCGACCCGGTCTACACCTGGGGGGAGGCTGAGGCGGCGCTCGGGGGAGATGGGCCCCCCGCCGCCGCCCCGGCCGCCCCGAGCACCCCGGCCTCGGGGTCCTCGCTCGTGAGCGAGAAGGAGCTCCTGGCGGCCTTCAGCCCCACAGCGGTGGTCGACATCGCCTCGTCGCCGGTGGGCCAGGGCTACTGGCTGGCCG
The DNA here is from genome assembly GCA_963770505.1 of uncultured Actinomycetota bacterium. Classification (GTDB taxonomy): domain Bacteria; phylum Actinomycetota; class Acidimicrobiia; order Acidimicrobiales; family RAAP-2; genus CAVYPR01. Next base: position 90,412 of record CAVYPR010000001.1, read on the forward strand.
CCGCCGACGGCGCCGTCTACGGCTACGGCGACGCCCCGGTCTACGGCTCGATGCTGGGGGCGGGGCTTTCGGCCCCGATCGTGGGCATGGCGGCCACCCCGAGCGGCCACGGCTACTGGCTGGTGGGCGCCGACGGCGGGGTCTACGCCTTCGGCGACGCCGCCTTCTACGGCTCGACCGGGGCCATGCACCTCAACGCCCCCATCGTGGGCATGGCCGCCACCCCCAGCGGCCACGGCTACTGGCTGGTGGGCTCGGACGGGGGGATCTTCAGCTTCGGCGACGCCGGCTTCTTCGGCTCGATGGGGGGCACGGCCCTCAACGCCCCGGTGGTGGCCATGACCGCCGACCCCCAGACCGGCGGCTACTGGCTGGTGGCCACCGACGGGGGGATCTTCAGCTTCGACGCCCCGTTCTCGGGCTCGACGGGCAACCTCACCCTGGCCGCCCCCATCGTGGGCATCCAGGGGTCCGAGAGCGGCCACGGCTACCGCATGGACGCCACCGACGGCGGGGTCTTCAGCTTCTCGCTGCCCTATCTGGGCTCGATGGGCGGCCAGCCCATGGCCTCGCCGGTGCTGGGCATGGCGGCCGACCCCACCACCGGGGGCTACTGGGAGGTCTCCGCCGACGGCGGGGTCTTCAGCTTCGGCGCCCCCTACCTCGGCAGCGACGCCTAGGACGAGATCGACGACCACACCACCGGCCCTGGGGAGGGTGTAGGAGGGAACCCCGGGCCCCTGCGGCGGGCGGGGCCGGCCACCGGAAGGGGGTGGCCGGTCCCGCCCCCTCACCACGGGGGGCGGGAGTGCGCCGGGACCTGCCGGGTAGCATCGCCGGGTGGGAACGGGGCGACCGATGCACGGGGCGCCGCTCTACTGGGTGGACGCCTTCGCCGAGCGACCCTTCTCCGGCAACCCCGCCGCCGTCTGCCTGCTCGAGGGGCCGGCCGAAGAGGGCTGGATGCAGGCGCTCGCCGCCGAGATGGGCATCTCGGAGACTGCCTTCCTCTGGCCGGAGGCAGGCCTCCTCTCGCTCCGCTGGTTCACCCCGACGAGCGAGGTCGACCTGTGCGGCCACGCCACGGTGGCCGCCGCCCACGCCCTGCGGGCGGCGGGCCGGGCGGCCGACGGGGAGACGATCTCCTTCGTCACCCGCAGCGGGGTCCTCGGTGCCCGCCTCGATGGGGATCTAATCGAGCTCGACCTGCCGGCCGAGCAGGCCGTCGAGGTGCCGCTGCCCGAAGCGCTGTCGGGGCTGGCGGCGGTGGCGTCGGCCCGCGGACGCGGGGGGCTCCTGGTCGAGCTGGCCGACGCCGACGCGGTGCGCCTGGTTGTGGTCGACCTCGCCGCGCTGGTCACCCTCGACGTCCGGGCGCTCTACGTCACCGCCGTCGCCGGTGAGGGGGCCGACTACGTGCTGCGGGTCTTCGCTCCGGCCGTGGGGATCGACGAGGACCCGGTGACCGGGTCGGCCCAGTGTCTGCTCGGGCCCTACTGGGCCGACCGACTCGGGCGCACCACCCTTGGGGCGGCCCAGCTCTCGGCGCGGGGCGGGCGGCTGACGGTGACCGTGCGGGGTGAGCGGGTCATGGTGGCGGGCCGGGCCTTCACCGTCGTCGAGGGACGGGTGGCCCTGCCGTGAAGCCGGCCACCGCGCTCGGGGTCGGTCCGGCGTCGTGGTGTGGTAAGGATGCCCACGTGGACCCGGATCCCGCCGTCGGCGCCGACCGGCGTTCCGCCGGTTCCCTCCGCCGGCGCGTCTTCGACCACCCCGCCTCCGACGCCCGCGAGGCGGCCTCCAAGGCGAGGTTCCTCGAGGAGCTGGCGCGCCTCGCCGACCCGTGCGACGCCGCGGCCGACCCGGTGCACGTCACCGCCTCGGCGGTGGTGGCTGGCCGGCGGGGGACGGTCCTGCACCTGCATCGCCGGATGGGCCGCTGGATGCAGCCGGGCGGCCACGTCGAACCCGGCGAGGAGCCGGCCGCCGCCGCCCGGCGCGAAGCCATCGAGGAGACCGGGCTCGCGGTGGTCCATCCGCCGGACGGCCCGATCCTGGTGAACCTCGACGTCCACGCCGCCATGGACGGCCACACCCACCTCGACCTGCGCTACCTGCTGCTCGGTCCCGACACCGACCCGTGCCCGCCTCCCGGTGAGAGCCAGCAGGTCAAGTGGTTCACCTGGGCCGAGGCCGAGGCCAGGGCCGACGAGGCGCTGGTGGGTGCGCTGAGGTCCGGCCGGGAGCTTTGGGACCGTTCGGCGGCGCGCTGGGCGGCCGACGAGGGGCGGCCCGCGTGAGCGAGGCACCGGCCACGCCACCGCAAGGAGCTAGTGGTGCCGCCGACCCGATGGCGGTCCTCCTCGCCGTCCAGGACCTGGACACGACCATCGCCCAGCTCAAGCACCGGCGGGAATCCTTGGAGGAGAGGCGCCGGCTGTTGGAGGTGGAAGGAGCGCTGGCCGCGCTGGCCACGGAGTCGGCCGCTCTCGGGGTCCGTCGCCAGGAGCTCCAGGGGCGCCAGGCCGAGCTGGAGGAGCAGATCGGTGCGCTTACCTCCAGGCGCCAGGCCATCGAGCAACGCATGCTCGCCGACCGCAACTCGGCGGCGCGCGACCTCCAGGCGATGGACGCCGAGACCCATCACCTGGACGAGCGCCGGGCCGAGCTCGAGGATGTCGAGCTGGCGGTGATGGAGGAGCAGGAACCAGTCGACGTCGAGCTGGCCCGCCTGGCCGAGCAGCGGGCGCAGCTCGAGGGCGCGGCCGAGTCCCTGCGGGCCGCCGTGGCCGCGGCCGACGTCGCCGTGGCCGCCGAGCTGTCCGCTCTCGAGGCCTCCCGGTCGCTCGAGGCGGCCCGCCTCCCCGCCGACCTGTTCGAGCGCTACGAAACCCTCCGGGCCCGGCTGGGCGGGGTGGGCGCGGCCCGACTGGTGGGCAACCGCTGCGACGGGTGCCATCTGGAGTTGCCGTCGGCCGAGGTGGACCGCATCCGCCACCTCCCGGCCGCCGACGTGGTCACCTGCGACCAATGCGGGCGCATCCTCGTGCGGGCGTCGGGACCGTCCGGCGGTCCCGCCCCAGCCGCCAGCTGAACGGTGCTCGTCCTGGTCCGCCACGGTGAGGCCACCGGTAACGCGGCACGCCTCCTCCTCGGGCGGACCGACGCCCCACTGACCGAGGTCGGGCGGGCCCAGGCCGCGGCGGTCGGCGCCAGGCTGGGCCACGTCCGCCGCCTGGTCTCGAGCCCGCTGCGCCGTGCCGTCGACACCGGCGGGGCGCTCGGGCTCGACCTGCCGGTGGAGGTCGACGAGCGCTGGGTGGAGGTCGACTACGGGGAACTCGAGGGCGTGGCCGTCGGCGACGTCCCGGCCGAGACCTGGCGCCGGTGGCGCTCGGACCTCGACTTCCGGCCCCCGGGGGGAGAGACGCTGCGCGAGGTGGGGAGGCGGGTGCGCGAGGCGTGCGAGGAGCTGCTGGCCACGGAGGGGGCGGGGGCCCGAGCCGGCGACGGCGACGTGGTGGTGGTCAGCCACGTCTCTCCCATCAAGGCCGCGGTGGCCTGGGCCCTGGGGTCCGGCGACGAGCTGGCCTGGCGGCTCCACCTCTCGAACGGGTCGATCACCCGCGTCCGGTGGGGTCCCGGCGTCCCGGTCGTCGAGGGCTACAACCTGGTCCCCTGATCCGCCGCCGGACCCCTGCGCCCACCTGGAGGCCCACCTGGCGGCCCACCTGGCGGCCCATCTGGCGGCCCATCTGGCGGCCAGGGTGCGACCCGGCCAAGATCGCCCGATGGCCACCGACCCCCCCGCCACCGACCCCCCCGCACCGGCCCCCGCCCGAGACGGCGGTGACCACGGGGTCCCCACCCACCGCCGACACATCGATCTCGACGTCTTCGAGCACGACGGGGAGTTCGAGGTGGTCGGGAGGCTGCGGGACGAGCGCCCCTGGGCGGCGGGGTCCGGCCACGTCGAGCACGTCCACGACATGGAGCTGGCGGTGACGGTTCGTCGCTCCGACCTCACCATCACCGCGGCCCGGGCGCGGATGCGCCGGTTCCCCCACCACGAGTGCCCCGAGATCGAGGACGCCTTCTCGGGCCTCGTCGGGCTCTGCGTGACCCGCGGCTACTCGAGGGCGGTCCAGGAGCGGTTCGGCCGCTCACTGGGCTGCGCCCACCTCGAGCTGCTGGCCCGCATGGTGGGACCGGCAGTGGTCCAAGCCATTCCGTCGTCGGCCCTTCGCCACCAGGGGTTCGAGGAGGCCGGGTCGATGCTGGCCGGGGCCGGTGCCACCTGGCTGTCGGACACCTGCCACGTGTGGCGCGACGGCGGACCGGGCCCGGCCAAGCTGGCCGTCGGCTGGCGGCCGGGGTCGACCGCCTACCCCGCACCCTCCGTCGAAGAGCTCTCGGCCGGGCACGGCGGCGACCCAGCAGCACCGGGGAACCGGTGAGGGCGCGTCCGGCGGACAGCTCGCCGCGGCCGGCCGTGAGGTAGCGTCCGCTCCGTGCGGGTGGTCGTGCTCGGTGCGGGGTTCGGCGGTCTCGAGGTGACCACGGCGGTGGCCCGGGAGCTTGGCGACGAGGCCGACGTCGTGCTCATCGACCGCAGTCCCGAGTTCGTCTTCGGGTTCTCCAAGCTCGACGTGATGTTCGGCCATGCCCGTGCCGACGCCGTCCGCCACCCCTACCGAGAGCAACTGGCCAAGGGGTGCCGCTTCGTCCAGGCCACCGTGGAGTCCATCGAGCCGCGCACCCGGCACGTCGAGACCACCGCCGGGCCGTTCGACGCCGATGTGCTGGTGGTCGCCCTCGGGGCCGACGTCGACCCCGGGGCCACGCCGGGCCTTGTTGAGGGGGGCCACGAGTTCTACACGGTGGAGGGGGCGTTCGCCCTTCGTGAGGTGCTGGAGGGGTTCGAGGGCGGCCGGGTGGTCGTGGGCGTGACCTCGACGCCGTTCAAGTGCCCGCCGGCGCCCAGCGAGGCCGCGCTCCTGACCGACGCGTTCCTGCGGGACCGGGGACGCAGGGACCGCTCGGAGGTCGCCCTGGTCATGCCCCTGCCGGTCCCCATCCCCCCCTCGCCCGAGGCCTCTCGGGCCCTGCTCGGCACCTTCGCCGAGCAGGGGATCGAGTGGCACCCCGGCCGGGCGGTCTCCTCCCTCGATCACGGCCGGCGCACGGCGGTGCTCGACGACGGCAGCACCATGGACTACGACCTGTTCCTGGGCGTGCCCCGGCACCGGGCCCCGGCCGTGGTGGTCGAGGCGGGCATGACCGTAGACGGGTGGGTCCCGGTCAACCCGCGCACCCTCGAGACCGACTTCCCGGGGGTCTTCGCCGTGGGCGACGTCACCAGCGCCGGCACGCCCAAGGCCGGGGTGTTCGCCGAGGGGCACGCCACCGTGGTGGCCGACGCCATCGGGGCCCTGGCCCGGGGGGCGTCGAGCGCCGCCGAGTACGACGGGCGGGGGACCTGCTACGTGGAGTTCGGCCACGGGCGGACCGGGCGGGTCGAGGTGGCCTTCGTGCCCGGCCAGGCCCCGGTCGGCAGCTTCGAGGAGCCGTCCCTGGCCCTCTCGGCCGACAAGCTCGAGTTCGGGTCCTCGAGGGTGTCGCGCTGGTTCGGCCGCACGTGGGCAGGGGCCGGCCGGACATAGGACCCGCCCGCCGGCGGCTCTACGATGGGCCGGTGGGACTGGCGCCCGAGGCGGTGACGGATCGGCACCGCAGGGCCTGCTCGGGATTCGGCGCCGTGGTCGATCGGGTGGGGGATCGCTGGGACCGGCCGTCACCGTGCCCGGAGTGGGACGCCCGCGGGGTGCTCGAGCACGTGATCGGCTTCCATGACGTCCTCCTGCTCGTGCCGCTCGGCGCCAAGCCCACCCGCTCCCGGGCCGACCCGGTGGCCAGGTGGGCGGTGACGCTGGAGGCGATCCTCTGGGTGCTTGGACCCGAGGGCCCCGAGCCCGGACCCCCCGCCGCCGACGCGCCCAGCTTCTCGAAGCTGCTGCCCATGCTCACCGCCGACGTCCTGGTGCACAGCTGGGACCTCTCTCGATCCGTCGGCGCCGAGGTCGTGCTCGACGCCGACCTCTGCGAGGCGGCCCTGGAAGGGGCCCGGGGGAGTGAGGAGGCGCGCGCCGCCTCGGGGATGTTCGGCCCCCCGATCGGAGTGGCCGAGGGGTCCGACGCCCAGACACGCCTCGTGGCCTTGATGGGAAGGGACCCCTCGTGGGGGCGGGCCTGAGCGAGGAGCCGACCGCCGGCCACCGCGCCTCGATTCAGGCTCCGGTGGTCCTCTCGATGAAGTCGACCACCACCGCGGCCAGCTCCTCTCCCCGATCCTCCTGGAGGAAGTGACCGGCACCGGAGAGGGTGGTGTGGGGCTGGCCCGAGGCGCCGGGGATCTCCTCTTTGAACCGGCCGTCGGTGCCCGAGAAGATGGGGTCCGAGTCGCTGAAGGCGCACAGGAACGGCCGTTGGAACGAGCGCAGGAACTCCCAGGCGCGGCGGTTGTCGGCGGCGGCGGGATCGTCGGGGGCAGTGGGGACGAGCATCGGGAACTGCCGGGCTCCGGCCAGGTAGCGCTCGTCGGGGTAGGGGGCGTCGTAGGCGGCGGCGACGTCGGGCGAGAGGTCGGTGACCGTGCCCATGTCGACGATGGCCCCGGCCGAGAAGTCCGGGACCTCCTGGGAGAACCGCTGCCAGTTGAAGAAGGCCTTGCCGACCTGGACGTCGCCCAGCGGGAATCCGGTGTTGGCCGCCACCACCCGACGGAAGCGCCCGGGGTGGGCGGCCACCAGCCGCAGGCCCAGGAGCCCGCCCCAGTCCTGGCAGACCAGGGTGACGGCGTCCAGGCCCAGCCGGTCGAAGAGAGCCTCGCGCAGCCACTCGGTGTGACGCGCGTAGGTGTAGTCGGCGCGGTCGGCCGGCTTGTCCGAGCGCCCGAACCCCACCAGGTCGACGGCGATCACCCGGTGGCCGGCCGCCGCCAGCGGGGGGACCATCTTGCGGTAGAGGTAGGACCAGGTGGGTTCGCCGTGGAGCAGGACCACGGTCTCGGCGGCGTCGGGCGGCCCCTCGTCGAGGTGGTGGACCCGGATGGGGGGCCCGCCGGCGGGGTCGCCGTTGGCCGCCTCGATGTAGTGGGGCTCGAAGTCGTAGCCGACCAGGCCTTCGAACCGCTCGGCCGGCGTGCGCAGGACCTGCATCAGCCGGCCCCCGACCCGCGCCCGCCGCCCGATCCCACCCCAACCGCTCTCCTGGCCACCGCGCACCCCCTCCAGAGCACCGCCGGCACCACGCCGGTGGGCGTTGACCGCACGCTAGCCAGCCGGCCCCAGGTCGGCTGGGCGCCGGGTCAGGCGCCGGCGGGTGCGGGCAGGGTGCGGACCGCCCGCCCGTGCTCCATGACGACGACGCGGTCGAAGCCAGCCAGATCCTCCTGGCGGTGGGTGACCAGCAGCACGGTCCGCCCGGCCGAGGCGGCGAGCACGTCGCGCAGGAGGCTGGCGGCGGTGGGCCCGTCGAGCCCTGCGGTGGGCTCGTCGAGGACCAGGACCTGGGCACCGGTGAGGAGGGCCCGGGCCAGGGCGATCCGCTGTCGCTGCCCGCCCGAGACCTGCGAGCCGCGCTCACCGACCGGCGTGCCCAGCCCGTCGGCAAGGGTGGTCACCCAGCGGTCGAGCTGGGCCAGGCGGACCGCCTCGGCCACCTCGTCGTCGGTGGCCGAGGGGCGGGACAGAACGATGTTGTCCCTGATGGAGCCGGGGAAGAGGTGGGCGTCCTGGTCGACCAGGGCCACCGCCCGCCGCACGTCGGACTGGCCGAGCCGCTCGAGGTCGATGCCGCCCAGGGTGGCCCCGCCCGCCGACAGGGGCCAGAAGCGCAGGAGCACGTTGACCACGCTGGATTTCCCGGCCCCGCTGGCCCCGACCACGGCCGTTCGCCCGCCGGGGTCCACGGCCAGGTCGAGGCCGTGGAGGGCCCACGGCAGGTCCGGCCCGTAGCGGAGATGGGCGTCGCTGAGGGCGACGGCCAGCGGCCCGGTGGGGACGGGCTCGGGGGACACCGGGTCGACCACCGGGACCTCCACCGCGCCCAGCGCCAGCAGCCGCCGGCCGGCCGCCACGACGTCGCCGGTGCGCAGCGCGGCCAGGGCCAGCGCGGCCACCGGCTCGAAGGCCCCCAGGGCGGCCAGGGGCAGGACGGCCAGCATGACGGCCTCCATCCGGTGGCCGTGCACGGCCGAGACCCCGGCGGCCAGCACGCCGACGACGGCGGCCCCGGCGCAGACGACGACCACAGCCGAGGTGGCCCCGGCGGCCAGGGCGCGGCGGCGGGACAGCCGAGTGAGCTCGGCGTCGGCCGCCTCCACCCGGGCCATGGCGGCCGCATCCGCCCCGTAGGCGAGGAGCTCGGGAGCGCCCTGGACGAGGTCGACCACCTCGGCCGAGAGCTGCCCGCGCAGCGCCGCCGCCCGGCCCCTCGAGGGGCTGGCGGCCAGGGCCACCGCCGGGGTCGCCAGGGCCGCCACGACCAGGCACGCGGCCAGGACCAGCCCGGCCAGGGGCAGGATCAGCGCCACCAGGACCACGGCCGTCACGGCGGCTCCCACCGTGACGGCCACCGGAAGCAGAGAGCGCAGGTAGAGGTCCTGGAGAGTGTCGACGTCGTCGGTGGCCCGGGCGAGCAGGTCGCCGCTGCGCCAGCCGGCGAGCCCGGCGGGGGAGAGGGGCTCGAGACGGTCGTAGAGCCACAGGCGCCACCCGCTGAGGGCCCGGAAGGCGGCGTCGTGGCCGACGAGCCGTTCGCCGTAGCGGAGGGGCCCGCGGATGAAGGCCAGGACTTCGACCGCGGCCAGCAGGCCGGCAATGGCCCCGAGGCCGGGTCGGAAGGCCGCCCGGTCGATCACGTACCCCGACCCGGCCAGGAGGCCGACCGTGGCCAGGGCCGCCGCCACACCGAGCAGGGTGGCCACCGCCATGCGGCCCCAGGGAGGGGCGCTGATGCGGGCGAGCCGCCGCAGGACGGCCGGTCCGGAGGCCGGGGTCGGCGCGCTCACCGGCCCGCCATGGCCGTGTCGACCGGCCCCTGCGAGCCGATGCCGGCGGGTGCCGCGGGGGGGGCGAGGGTGACCACCCGGTCGATCCGCCCGACGAGGGCCGGGCGGTGGGCGGCGACCAGGACGGTTCGGCCGTCGAACCACGGGGCGAGGGCGGCCGCGAGCTCGGCCTCGGTGGTCGCGTCGAGGTGGGCGACGGGCTCGTCGAGGAGGACCACGGGCGCCTGGCGCAGCACCGCTCGGGCCAGGGCCAGCCGCTGGCGCTCGCCGGCGCTGAGGGTGAGGCCGCCCTCGCCGACCCGGGTTTCGAGACCCTCGGGGAGCTGGGAGACCAGCTCGCCCAGGCCGCAGGCTTCCAGCGCGCCCTGCAGCTCGGTGTCGCCGGCCCCGGCGGCCGCCAGCCGCAGGTTGTCGGCGATGGTGCCGGCGAAGAGGTGGGGGCGTTGGGGCACCCACGAGAGGTGCGCCCGCCAGCTCGCCGCGGCGACGTCGGCGAGGTCGACCTCCCCCACGGCGATCGTTCCCTCGCCGGGCTGCACGAAGCCGAGGAGCAGGGAGAGAACCGTCGACTTGCCGGAGCCTGACGGGCCGACCAGGGCGACGTGCTCGCCGGGGCCGAGCTGGAGGTCGAAGTGGTCGAGGGCCGGGACGGCCCGTCCCGGGTAGTCGACGCGCACCCCCGAGAGGCGGACCGTGGCCGTCCGCGGATCGGGGACGTTGGCCGAGGGCGACGCGGCGGCGGCCGTGGGGAGGTCGAGGAGGTCGAGGATCCGCTCGGCCGCCGCCTGTCCCTCGGCACTGGCATGGAACTCGGCCCCCGCCCGGCGCAGCGGGAGGAAGACCTCGGGGGAGACCAGCAGGACGGCCAGGGCGGTGGAGAGGCTGACCGTGCCGCCGAGGAGCCGCAGGCCGAGCACCATGGCCACCAGGCCGACCCCCATGCCGGCCAGGAACTCCATGGCCAGGGCGGACAGGAAGGCCACCCGGAGCAGCGTCATCGAGGTCTGGCGAAGACCCTCGGTCGAGGCGGCGACCTCGCGCCGCCCGTGGGCCTGGCGGCCGAACGCCCGGAGGGTGGGCAGTCCCTGCACCAGGTCGAGGAAGCGGGCCGAGAGGGACGAGAGCCTCCGCCATTGGCGGTGGGTCTCCCGGCCGGTCTTTCGCCCGAAGTAGACCATGGACAGAGGCACCAGCACCACCACCCCGGCCAGGACCAGCATGGAGACCCAGTCCTCCCAGCCCACCCAGGCCAGGATGGCGATCGGTGCCAGGCCGGCCAGCACCGCCTGGGGGAGGTAGCGGCCGAAGTAGGCATCGAGGGCGGCGACGCCGCGGGTGGCGGTGAGCGAGAGCTCCCCGGCGCGCTCTTGGGCCAGCCACGACGGGCCGAGGTCGAGGGTCTGGCGCAGGAGCTGGCGCCTGAGGGCCGAGGTCACGGTGGCCGAGGTCCCCTGGGCCGCCGCCTCGCCGGCCCACACGCAGAGGGCACGGGCGACGAAGGCCGCCGCCATCCCCACCAGCCGGGGGGCGACGTCCGAGAGGGTGGCGTGGTCGAGGAGGGCAGAGGAGACCACCGAGCCCAGGAGGACCGCCTGGGCCACCACACAGACGGTGGCGGCGAGGCCGACCGCCACCGCCACCGCCAGGTAGCGGCGGGTGACGGCGACCCGGGCCGTCAGGCGAGCGTCGAGCAGGCCACCGAACCGCCGGGGTCCGGCCGAGGAGGGCATCGGACCACGGTACCGATCGGGGCCGCTGGCCACGAGTCGGCCGAACCCGTTCCGGCCCGCCGCCGTGGAGCGTGCCCGCCCTAGAGTCTCGCGGGTGCCCGCGGACCCCCACGCCCTCGACGGCTTCACCCGCACCGTCGAGAGCCACGTCGGCAGGACGCGCGACGTCTACCGGCTCGGCCACGGGCCGGCGGTGCTCATCATCGCCGAGGTCCCGGGAATCACGCCCAAGGTGGCGGAGTTCGCCCGCAGGGTGGCCGCGCTCGGCTGCACCGCCGTGCTGCCCCACCTCTTCGGCGCCCCAGGCGTGGAGCCCACGGCGGGAGCCATGGCCAAGACCCTGGGCTCGGTCTGCATCTCCCGGGAATTCACCCTGCTCGCCCTGCACAAGACGAGCCCCGTCACCGTTTGGCTCCGCAAGCTGGCCGCGGCGGAGCACGAGCGTTGCGGCGGGCCCGGGGTGGGCGTGGTGGGCATGTGCCTGACCGGCGGGTTCGCCCTGGCCATGATGGTCGACGACGTCGTCGTGGCCCCGGTCCTCAGCCAGCCGTCCCTGCCCGGACCGGTCTCACGCCGCCACAAGGCCGACCTCGGCATCTCCGACGCCGACCTGGCGCGGGTGAGGGAGCGCGTGGCCGCCGGCGCCTGCGTGCTGGGCCTGCGCTTCACCGGGGACCCGGCCTGTCCCCCCGAGCGCTTCGAGCGGCTCCGCCGGGAGCTCGGCGACGGCTTCATCGGCGTCGAGCTGGACTCGTCGGCGTCCAACCCCTACGGCCACAAGAAACACGCACATTCGGTCCTCACCGGGGATCTCGACGACCGCCCAGGCACCCCGACCCGCGGCGCCCTCGACAAGGTGCTCTCCTTCTTCTCCGAGCGGCTGCTGGCCGAGCCCTGATCGGAGCAGGGGAACGGGCCGCTTGGAGCGAGGCCCGCCGGGGGCGGGATCACCCGCGAGCGGGGGCGGTTGCGCGAGAGTCGTGGGGTGGAGCGGGGCGAGTTCGTCGGCCGCTACCTCGACCGGCTCGAGCTGGGCACGCCGGCGGGGCCGGATGCCTCGGTCCTCTGCGCGCTGCACCAGGCCCACCTCACGAAGGTCCCCTTCGAGAACCTCGACGTGCACCTCGGGGTCCCGATCACGCTGGACCTCGGCGCTCTCGCCGACAAGGTCCTCAGACGCAACCGGGGCGGCTTCTGCTACGAGCTGAACGGGCTCTTCGCCGAGCTGCTCACCGACCTCGGCTTCCGGGTGACGCTGCTCGGGGCGCGGGTCTGGGGGGAGCACGGGTTCGGCCCGCCCCTCGACCACCTGGTGCTGCGGGTGGCGTGCGCCGACGACCCGACGGAGTGGCTGGCTGACGTCGGTTTCGGGGCGCACTCGCTCTTCCCGCTCCGGGTCGAGCCCCGGCTCCGCCAGGACGACCCCGGCGGGGTCTTCCGCATCGAGCCCGCTGGGAACGGCGACCTCGACGTGCTGCGGGACGGAACCGTGCAGTACCGAGTCGAGCCCCACCCCCGGCTGCTCACAGCGTTCGAGGCGATGTGCTGGTACCAGCAGACCTCCCCTCGCTCGCACTTCACCGTCGCCCCCCTTTGCACCCTGCAGACGCCGCGGGGCAGGGTGACCCTCAGCGGGGACCGCTTGATCCGCACCGAGGACGGGGTGAAGGACGAGCGGGTGGTGGACGGCGAGGGCGAGCTGCTCGACATCTACCGCACCACCTTCGGAATCGACCTCGACCGGGTGCCGGGCACCGGCGCGAGCACGCCCATGGGCGGCTGAGGCCACCGCCGGACCGTTCCCGATGACCTCCGAGGCCCGTCGCCCGGGCCCCCGTGGCGCTTTCGTGGCAGAACCGTGTCCGGAGCCGGTCACCTGCGGGTGTGGGTGCGGGGCGCGCTACCATCCGCCCGACGACCGGAGAGTCGACGGGGGAGTGGTCCGAACGTGGAGCTGACGCCTTGGCCGGGGTCGACGCAGGCCGTGCTGGTGCGCAGCGACGGCGACTGGCTCATCCAGTGGCGGGTCGGCGGCCGGCGGATGGATGTGACCCGTCTACGCCACGACGAGCTCGCTGCCGAGATCGGCGGGCGCGGCCGTGACGCCGACACCGTGGCCTACATCGAGCGACGCCTTAACAACGCGGGCTTCATCGCCAAGCTCCGCGATGGCCAGCGGGACCTGCTCGGCCCCCACGAGGTCGCCTCCTGGCACCTTCGTCCGCGGCTCCGGTAAGGGGGACGGAGAGGGGGCGCAGGCTGAGGGGGCGACGGCCCGCGATCCCCGGCCCCCGCCGGGCCGCTACCCGCCCCTGTACCCCTCGGGGGGGCCCTCCTGTGGACCGAGGACCGGCTCGAAGGAGGCACGATAGGCGTCGAAGTGCCCCTGCCAGCCGTCGGGCACCGGTGCCGTGCCGGCCAGGCGGTCGAGGCAGTCGTCCCAGCCCGCCGCGTGGCGTGCCGCGGCGCTCGGCGGCAGCTCGTTGTAGAGGACGAGGAGGGTGCCTCCGCCGTCGGCCGCCAGCTCGAAGCGCAGGACCTCACCGCCCCAGCTGCAGGAGAGGAGATGCGGCTCGTCGACGGCGAGCACCGTCCCGGTGAGAGTCATGTCGATGACTTCGGGCGGGAAGGGGAACGAGATCGACGCTCCCACCTCCCATCGGCCCCCTTCGACCACCACGTCGCAGGGGAACCAGGTCGCCAGCTGCTCGCGCTCGGTGATCGCCCTCCACACGACGGCAGGCGGGTCGGGCAGGCGTCGTGCGAGGCGGACGGCCGGTCGGGGCCCTCCGACGGCGATCGTGGCCCTGCCGATCACCTCCGCCTCTTGTTGCTCCGGTGGCTCTTGTTGCACGGGCTGGGCCTGCAGCCCGTCGAGCCGGTCTGACCAGAATTTCCGGTAGGGCTCGAGCCAGTCGTCGAGCGCCTCCAACGGCTCGGGGTTGATGCGGTAGAGGCGGCGCTGCGCCTCGGCGCGCACCTCGACCATGCCTGCCTCTTTCAGGACCCGCAGGTGCTTGGAGACGGCGGGCTGGCTCAGCGCCAGCTCCGACACGAGGTCGCCCACCGGCCGTTCGCCTTCGCGCAGCAGGTCGAGGATCGCTCGGCGGCTGGGTTCGTTGAGAACGTCGAGGGCCACAGGCGACGGCACGTCATTAGGTTGCTGTCATCCTTATATAGCTGTCAAGTGATTTGAATGACGGCTGCCCAGGTCCCACAGCCTGGGGCCCTAGTCGAAGACGACGACGCTCCGGGTGACCTCTCCGGCGGCCAGGGCCCGGCACGCGTCGTTCAGCCCCTCGAGGGGGATCCTGGCCGAGACCATGTCGTCGAGGTTGAGCCGGCCCTGGCGGTAGAACTCGAGGAGGCGGGGCATGTCCACCCGGAAGCGGTTCGACCCCATGAGGCACCCCTGCAGGCGCTTCTCCGAGAGGAAATCCGCCCCCTCGAGCTCCACTTTCACCCCCAAGGGGACCATGCCAATGACGGTTGCCGTGCCGCCCTGGCGCACCATGGCGTAGGCCTGTTCGACGGTGGTTTTCTTGCCGATCGCCTCGAAGGAGTAGTCCGCGCCGCCGTTGGTGAGTTCCCGGACGGCGGCAACCGGGTCCACGGTCGAGGCGTCGACGGTGTCGGTCGCGCCAAGGCGCCTTGCCAGCTCGAGCTTGGCCGGGACGGTGTCCACCGCGATGACGCCGAGTGCCCCGGCGATGCGGGCCGCCTGCACGGCGCTCAGGCCGATGCCGCCGCAGCCCAGGACGACGACCGACGATGCCGGTTCCACCGACGCGGTCCGAAAGACCGCTCCGACCCCGGTCAGGACCCCGCAGCCCAGGAGCGCCGCACGATCGAGGGGGACGTCGTGGGGGATCTTCACCAGGGCCCGCTCGTGGACGAGGAGCTGCTCGGCGAAGGAGCCGAGGTCGGCGAACTGCCAAACGGTCTCGCCCCGGCGGGTGAGGCGCGGGGGCTCGTCGCCACCGCGGCGGACCGAGGGGCTGGCGCAGAGGTAGGGCTGACCGGTCAGGCAGCGCTCGCACTCCCCGCAGAAGATCGACACGCAGGAGATCACGTGGTCTCCGGCCGAGACGTAGGTGACGTCGCGTCCGACTGCCTCGACCACCCCGGCCGACTCGTGACCGAGAACCGTCGGCGTGGGCCACGGGTATAGGCCCTCCATGAAGTGCAGGTCGCTGTGGCACACGCCGGCGGCGGCGGTGCGCACGAGGACTTCACGTGGCCCGGGGGCGTCAACCGTCACGTCCTCGATGATGAACTCACCCGGAACCTCCTCCAGCACCGCAGCTCGCATGGTTGCTCCTCTCGCCACGCCTCGTCCTGGCGGCCTGCCGGGCCACCCTGGACGGCGAAAATAGCTGGTCGAGACGGCAATTGGCGGTCGGGGGGACAAGCCGGACCCCCGCCACCCACCTCCATGGCGTGACGCAGCGGTGCACGCCACGCGAGGTGGTCTCGACCTGAAGGGGAGCGCGTGGGCCACCGCGGGCGCGGACGACCTCGTCGGGCGAGGGCGAGATGACCCTGCATCCACACGGCGTGGTCGCGTCCGGCGCGGATCCGCGGCGGACGCGGTACCGCCGGATTTAGTTTCCTCCTTGCACGCGCGGATGGCGTTGCGTGGCCCGGCACGTGTCGCGTCACCCCGTTCTTGCGTCGCCGCGTGGCGCGGTCTACCGCGAAGCACCGTCCAGTCGGGGTGGATCCGCGCTCGTTCCCACAACGTTTCGTCAACTTCGTATCAGAGCCTTGCCATTTCGTAGGGCTTACGTTGATAATGCCAATTGGGTGTTTGTTGGTTCGGTGGGGAGCGGGTATCTGGGAGCCCTTGCCCCGCAGGCATGCTGCAAGCAATGAGTGTGTATGTGCCGCGCGCAGTGATGTGGCAGAGGGAGAAACGAAGGATGCTCCGACTCGGGCAGAAATTCGTTGTGAAGCCGGCCGCGCTGTGTTTGGCAATCGGCTTGAGCGTCGGCATGATCGGTGGAGCGCTCTCGGCGAGCATCGCCGCGGCGGTGACGCCGGAGGTGTCGTGCAGCACGGGCATCGGCATCTCGATCGGCGCCACGATCCACGAAGGTGCGACGACAACGCTCGCCCCGTCGCAGTCGATCGCCCGCGTTGGGGACACCATCACCTACACGGTGACCGTCGCGACGACCTCGGGCGAGTGCTCCTTCAACACAGGAATGGTGCACATCAAGACGCCCGACGGCGTATCGCACCTGCTCACATCCCACCTCTCGCTCTCGCCGGGGAGCAGCGCCACATACGCGTCCACCACCTACACCGTGAACAACAGCAATGTCGGGACGAACACAGCCCCCGCCGGGGCGATCAGAGCGCAAGCCACAGTCAAAGGGGTAGCCACCGAGACCGGTGGGACACTCGAAACAGTGACAGCGGCGACCAACTACAACCTGTCGGTCATCCACCCCGAGACCACCTTGGTCAAGAAGGCGAGCGTTTCGTCAGGCCCCATCCCGCTCAAGGTGACGTTCACGTTCCAAGAGACGAACTCCTCGAGCGACCCCACCTCGAACGAACTCGCGGCCGATGTGATCTCGACAGTGCACGTCACCGACGCCACAGGCTGCACACCGGTCTTCCAGACAAGCTCAAACGGGACAACTACCCATCTGGCCGTCGGGGCGACGTGGACCTACACGTGCAGCAAGACATTCACAGACGTGGGCACCTTCATCGACCACGCAATGGCAACCGGCGTGGCGGGCGACAAGCGCGAGGCCGGCACGGCGACATCGCTCGGCGCCCCTCAGAACGAGACGGCACAGGCAACGGTCACAGCCGTGAAGGCCACGCCGGGAATCTCCACCTCGCCGCAGCCGGCGAGCGCCACCGTGGGCTCGACCACCCTCAACGACAAGGTCACCCTGTCAGGGTTGGTGAACCCGGTCACGAGTGGCCCAGGGGTCGGCAAGATCACGGTGAAGCTGTACGCCCCGACACACTCGACGTGCATAGGCACAGCGGCATTTACCCAGGTCATCACAGCCACCAGCGGTAACGGGACATACCCCACCACCGGTGGGCCGACGGCCACCGTGACCGGGGTCTGGCACTGGACGGCGTCCTACTCCGGTGACGCCAACAACAACGGCGCTACAAGCCTCTGCTCAGCCGAGCCGGTGACCATCACCAAGGCCACGCCGGGCATCTCCACCTCGCCGCAGCCGGCGAGCGCCACCGTGGGCTCGACCACCCTCAACGACAAGGTGACCCTGTCAGGGTTGGTGGACCCGGTCACGAGCGGCCCAGGGGTCGGCCAGATCACGGTCAAGCTGTACGCCCCGACACACTCGACGTGCATAGGCACAGCGGCATTTACCCAGGTCATCACAGCCACCAGCGGCAACGGGACATACACCACCACCGGTGGGCCGACAGCCAACGTGACCGGGGTCTGGCACTGGACGGCGTCCTACTCCGGTGACGCCAACAACAACGGCGCTACAAGCCTGTGCAGCTCCGAGCCGGTGACCATCACCAAGGCCACGCCGGGCATCTCCACCTCGCCGCAGCCGGCGAGCGCCACCGTGGGTTCGACCACCCTCAACGACAAGATCACCCTGTCGGGGCTGGTGGACCCGGTCACGGGGACAGGGGTCGGCAAGATCACGGTCAAGCTGTTCCCGCCGTCGCAATCGACGTGCACAGGCACCGCGGCGTTCACTCAGGTGATCACAGCGACCAGCGGCAACGGGACATACACCACCACCGGTGGGCCGACAGCCAACGCGACCGGGACCTGGCGGTGGACCGCCTCCTACTCCGGTGACGCCAACAACAACGGCGCCACAAGCCTGTGCTCCTCCGAGCCGGTGACCATCACCAAGACGACCCCGCGCATCTCCACCTCGCAGCAACCGGCGAGCGCCACCGTGGGTTCGACCACCCTCAACGACAAGATCACCCTGGCAGGGCTGGTGGACCCGGTCACGAGCGGCACAGGGGTCGGCAAGATCACGGTCAAGCTGTTCCCGCCGTCGCAATCGACGTGCACAGGCACTGCGGCGTTCACCCAGGTGATCACAGCCACCAGCGGCAACGGGACATACACCACCACCGGTGGTCCGACGGCGGAGACAGCGGGGACCTGGCAGTGGACGGCGTCCTACTCCGGTGACGCCAACAACAACGGCGCTACAAGCCTGTGCTCCTCCGAGCCGGTGACCATCACCAAGGCCACGCCTGGCATCTCCACCACGCCGCAGCCGGCGAGCGCCACCGTGGGCTCGACCAACCTCAACGACAAGGTGACCCTGTCAGGGTTGGTGGACCCGGTCACGAGCGGCCCAGGGGTCGGAAAGATCACGGTCAAGCTGTACGCCCCGACACACTCGACGTGCATAGGCACAGCGGCATTTACCCAGGTCATCACAGCCACCAGCGGCAACGGGACATACGCCACCACCGGTGGGCCGACAGCCAATGTGACCGGGGTCTGGCACTGGACGGCCTCCTACTCCGGTGACGCCAACAACAACGGCGCTACAAGCCCGTGCTCCTCCGAGCCGGTGACCATCACCAAGGCCACGCCTGGCATCTCCACCACGCCGCAGCCGGCGAGCGCCACCGTGGGCTCGACCACCCTCAACGACAAGGTGACCCTGTCAGGGTTGGTGGACCCGGTCACGAGCGGCCCAGGGGTTGGAAAGATCACGGTCAAGCTGTACACACCGTCGCACTCGACGTGCATAGGCACAGCGGCATTTACCCAGGTCATCACAGCCACCAGCGGCAACGGGACATACGCCACCACCGGTGGGCCGACAGCCGACGTGACCGGGGTCTGGCACTGGACGGCGTCCTACTCCGGTGACGCCAACAACAACGGCGCTACAAGCCCGTGCTCCTCCGAGCCGGTGACCATCACCAAGGCCACGCCTGGCATCTCCACCTCGCCGCAGCCGGCGAGCGCCACCGTGGGCTCGACCACCCTCAACGACAAGGTGACCCTGTCAGGGTTGGTGGACCCGGTCACGAGCGGCACAGGGGTTGGCAAGATCACGGTCAAGCTGTACACACCGTCGCACTCGACGTGCATAGGCACAGCGGCATTTACCCAGGTCATCACAGCCACCAGCGGCAACGGGACATATACCACCACCGGTGGGCCGACGGCGGAGACAGCGGGGACCTGGCACTGGACGGCGTCGTACTCCGGTGACGCCAACAACAACGTCGCCACAAGCCTCTGCTCCTCCGAGCCGGTGACCATCACCAAGGCCACGCCGGACATCTCCACCTCGCCACAGCCGGCCAGCGCCACTGTGGGTTCGAACACGCTCAACGACAAGGTCACCCTGTCAGGGTTGGTGAACCCGGTCACGAGTGGCCCAGGGGTCGGCAAGATCACGGTCAAGCTGTACACACCGTCGCACTCGACGTGCACAGGCACAGCGGCGTTCACCCAGGTGATCACAGCGACCAGCGGCAACGGGACATACACCACCACCGGTGGGCCGACGGCGAACTTGACCGGGACCTGGCAGTGGACGGCGTCCTACTCCGGTGACGTCAACAACAACGTCGCCACAAGCCTGTGCTCCTCCGAGCCGGTGACCGTCACGAAGACCACCCCGGGCATCTCCACCTCGCCGCAGCCGGCGAGCGCCACCGTGGGCTCGACCACCCTCAACGACAAGATCACCCTGTCGGGGCTGGTGGACCCGATCACCAGCGGCCCTGGGGTCGGCAAGATCACGGTGAAGCTGTACACACCGTCGCACTCGATGTGCACAGGCACCGCGGCGTTCACCCAGGTCATCACAGCGACCATCGGCAACGGGACATACACCACCACCGGTGGCCCGACAGCCAACCTGACCGGGACCTGGCAGTGGACGGCGTCCTACTCCGGTGACGTCAACAACAACGGCGCCACAAGCCTGTGCTCTACCGAGCCGGTGACCATCACCAAGGCCACCCCGGGCATCTCCACCTCTCCACAGCCGGCGAGCGCCGCCGTGGGCTCGACCACCCTCAACGACAAGGTCACCCTGTCGGGGCTGGTGGACCCGGTCACGAGCGGCACAGGGGTCGGCAAGATCACGGTCGAGCTGTACTCGCCGTCGCACTCGACGTGCACAGGGACAGCGGCGTTCACCCAGGTGATCACAGCGACCAGCGGCAACGGGACATACACCACCACCGGCGGGCCGACGGCCAACGTGACCGGGACCTGGCAGTGGACGGCCACCTACTCCGGTGACGCCAACAACAACGGCGCCACAAGCCTGTGCTCCTCCGAGCCGGTGACCATCACCAAGACAACCCCGCGCCTCTCCACCTCTCAGCAACCAGCGAGCGGAACGGTCGGCTCGACCACCCTCAACGACAAGGTCACCCTGGCAGGGTTGGCGGACCCGGTCACGAGTGGCCCAGGGGTCGGCAAGATCACGGTGAAGCTGTACACACCGTCGCACTCGACGTGCACAGGCACCGCGGCGTTCAGCCAGGTGATCACAGCGACCAGCGGCAACGGGACATACACCACCACCGGCGGGCCAACGGCTGATGTGACTGGGACCTGGCAGTGGACGGCGTCCTACTCCGGTGACGTCAACAACTTCGGAGCCACAAGCCTGTGCTCGTCCGAGCCGGTGACCGTCACCACGGCCACGCCGGGCATCTCCACCTCGCCGCAGCCGGCGAGCGCCACCGTGGGCTCGACCACCCTCAACGACAAGGTCAGCCTGTCGGGGCTGGTGAACCCAGTCACGAGCGGCACAGGGGTCGGCAAGATCACGGTGAAGCTGTACACACCGTCGCACTCGACGTGCACAGGCACCGCGGCGTTCACCCAGGTGATCACAGCGACCAGCGGCAACGGGACATACACCACCACCGGTGGGCCGACAGCCAACCTGACCGGGACCTGGCAGTGGACGGCGTCCTACTCCGGTGACGCCAACAACAACGGCACGACAAGCGGATGCTCTGCGGAGCCTGTGACCATCACCAAGGCCACCCCTGGCATCTCCACCTCGCCGCAACCGGCGACCGGTACAGTCGGCGCGACCGCCCTCAACGACAAGGTCACCCTGGCAGGGCTGGTGGACCCGGTCACGAGCGGCACAGGGGTCGGCAAGATCACGGTCGAGCTGTACTCGCCGTCGCACTCGACGTGCACAGGGACAGCGGCGTTCACCCAGGTGATCTCAGCGACCAGCGGCAACGGGACATACACCACCACGGGTGGGCCGACGGCAGAGACAGCGGGGACCTGGCACTGGACGGCTTCCTACTCCGGTGACGCCAACAACAACGGCGCCACCAGCGGCTGCTCAGCCGAGCCTGTTGTCATCACAGCTCCCAAGTGCACACCCAACCCGTGCAGCTCGAATCCCTGCACCACAACAAAGCCTCCGTGCACAAAGAAACCCCCATGCTGCACAACCAAGCCTCCGTGCACAAAGAAG
Organism: uncultured Actinomycetota bacterium; assembly: GCA_963770505.1. GTDB lineage: Bacteria > Actinomycetota > Acidimicrobiia > Acidimicrobiales > RAAP-2 > CAVYPR01. The sequence continues at coordinate 111,675 of CAVYPR010000001.1, forward strand.
GTTCCCTGCTGCACAACCAAGCCTCCGTGCACAACGAAGACACCGTGCCGGACAACCAAGCCTCCGTGCACAACCAAGCCTCCGTGCCGCACAACCAAGCCTCCGTGCACAACCAAGCCTCCGTGCTGCACAACCAAGCCTCCGTGCACAACGAAGACACCGTGCCGCACAACCAAGCCTCCGTGCACATCGAAGAAGCCGTGCACAACCAAGCCTCCGTGCACAACCAAGCCTCCGTGCACATCGAAGAAGCCGTGCACAACCAAGCCTCCGTGCACAACCAAGCCTCCGTGCACATCGAAGAAGCCGTGCACAACCAAGCCTCCGTGCACAACCAAGCCTCCGTGCACAACCAAGCCTCCGTGCACATCGAAGAAGCCGTGCACAACCAAGCCTCCGTGCACAACCAAGAAGCCGTGCACAACCAAGGCCCCGTGCACATCCAAGTACGAGCTGGGTTGGTTGTAGAGACACGTCAAGGCAGTACGGAGTCACGTGCGGGAGATATCCAGTGAACTGAGGGGATGAGCCTCCTCGTGACGTGCTTCAGACGACGGACGTGGTGAGTCAACTAGAGCCATAGGCGCGGTGACAGTGGCCGCCCACGGGCGGGACCTACCGAGTTACGTAGCGGAGGTGTGGTCGGGTGCCATGCGTCGCGACTCTCAGTGCGCATTCGCGAAAAGGCGCCCTGACCCCACCAATCTATTTTTCGCAGCCCAGGGCGATCAATGCGCGCGGCGTTCCAGGAATGACAGGGTGAAGAGGACGTGCCATTTTGCCTCGACGTGGTGATTGACGCCGGGTGGGATGGCCTGGCAATAGCCGGCGCTCACGTCTCGACTGAAGATCGGCTGCGCGTTCATGGTGAACCGCAGCTCACCCTGGCGGACATGGAGCCACCCCCACGTACCGTCGGTGAGACGGTGGCTGCGAAGCAGGGCGGGCGGAACGGTCTCGTTCGACCATCGGGCGCTCGAACGGACGACACACAGGCCGGTGGGAAGCTCAGCCCGGTCGCACATCGGGCAGCCAAGGACGGACCCGATGCGCTTCATCCGCTCATCGTCATCGATGACCCACGACCGGAGCTGGAACGGTGGACGATGACGGACGTGCTGGTTGTGTCCGCATGACAGCTCTGCCACCCAGTCGCCGTCGATGTCCTGGTGGAATGCGGTGATTTCCCGGATCACCGACCCAGCCTCGCTGAGCATCAGGGATCGCACAACCGACGGCCTCGCCTCACGAGAAATCCCTGCTGGCTCCCTCGACGTGTTCGTCAGTGCATGTACGTCCGCACCATCAGTCGGAGCACGCGGCCTCGGCGAAGCTTCTCTGACCTCACCGCTCAGCCACTGTCCGGAGCACAACGCCGGTGGACGAAAGCATCGACGCTAGCTAGCGTCGACATCGGAGCATCGGACTCGGTAGCTAGCGTCTTAGAAATAGGTGTGTGCGGAGGGAAACGACGAGTTGGAGTGTGAGATATGGCGACGAATCGCTCGTCGGTTCGCAGGGCGGGACGGAACCGAATCTCACGCTTGTTGGTGACCACCTCCACGTTGCTGGGTATTAGCACGCTGGCGGGATTGACGACCGGCGCAGTCGATGCGCCGCCACCTGCCGGTGCGACCACCTCGGCATCGACGCTTTATGTGGGGAATCCGACAAATCACACCATCACCTCCTACGGGATCCCGACGACCGGGGGCAACGTGAAGCCAGGCGTCACGGTCTCTCTCGCCGGCAATCCCAGCCCGGCTCAGTTGGCGTTCGACGCGAGCGGAGATCTTTGGACCGCCAACACAGACGCCGGAACGATTTCCGAGTATATGCCGACGCAACTCGCCGCCGGAGGGACACAGTCGGCTGCGGTCACCATCACATGCACAGAGCCTGTCGGATTGGTGTTCACCGGCGCAGGAGACCTTTGGGTTGCCAACTGGTTTGGTTCGACCCTCAGTGAGTACACGCCAACACAGTTGAAGGCGAGCAGCCACCCCACAGCGGCGGTCAAGATCTCGTCGAACGGCAAGACACCCGCGAGCCTCACAGGCCCTGCGAACCTGGCGGTGGACGCCTCTGGCGACCTCTGGGTGGCCAACAGCAGCAACAACACGATCGTCGAGTTCAAGGCCACACAGTTGACGTCGAGCGGAGATCCCAATCCGGCGGTCACGATTACGTCCAATGGGACAGTCCTCGAGTACCCGCTTGGGCTGGGCTTCGATACCGCTGGGGACCTTTGGGTGGCCAGCAGTACAGCCAACACGATCGTAGAGTTCAAGGCCACACAGTTGACGTCGAGCGGTGATCCCACTCCTGAGGTCACGATCTCATCCAAAGCCACAAGCCTCGGGCGACCAATTGGGATTGCCTTCGACAGCGCGGGCGACCTGTGGGCGTCAAACCAATTTGTAAAGTCGGTCGTCGAGTACACCCCGAACCAACTGGCGGCGGGCGGCGCGCTGACCCCGGCCGAAACGATTCAGGGCCCGACAAGCGGTCTGAGTGCACCGACGAGCGTGGCCATCAAACAGCCCCCCACGGTGACCTCGCTGTCTCCGGCCACAGGGCCTGAGCGGGGCGGCACCACGGTCACCGTCCACGGGACCGGGTTCACCTCGGCCTCCAAGGTCTCCTTCGGCTCGTCGGCGGCCACCACAGTCAAGGTCACGAGCCCGTTCACGCTCACGGCCGTGGCCCCCAAGGGCCTGAAGACCGTCACAGTGACCGTGGGCACCTTCTCGGGCACAAGCGCCCCCTCGGCCGGCTCGGTCTACACCTACGTGGGCACCGGCTATGACCTGGTGGGCTCCGACGGCGGGGTCTTCGTCTTCCCCGTGGGCATGCCCCACGGCTTCTACGGCTCGCTGCCGAGCATCCACGTGGTCCCCAACAAGCCGGTGGTGGGCATGGTGGCCACGGTCACCGACAGCGGCTACTTCCTGGTCGCCCAGGACGGCGGGGTCTTCGCCTTCACAGCGCCCTTCTTGGGGTCGCTGCCGGGCATCCACGTGACCCCGGCCGCCCCCATCGTGGGCATCGTGGCCGTCGACACAGACCAGGGCTACTTCCTGGTCGGCCAGGACGGCGGGGTCTTCACCTTCGGGCCGCAGGGCACCGTCACATTCCTGGGTTCGTTGCCCGGACGGGGCATCCACGTGAACAACATCATCGGCATGGCGGCCACGCCGTCGGGGAACGGCTACTGGCTGGTGTCGGCCACAGGGACCGTCTACACCTTCGGGGCGGCCCAGGGGAACCTGGGCACAGCCAAGGGCACCCCCTCGCCGGTCTCGGCCATCGCCGGCACGGCCACAGGGGGCGGCTACTGGATCACCACCCAGAACGGTGCGGTCTACGCCTTCGGCAACGCCCAGTACCAGGGGTCCTTGCCCGCGATCAAGGTGACCCCGGCCCACCCGGTGATCGGCATCGTGCCCACGGCCAACACAACCGCCTACTGGCTGCTCGGCTCCGACGGGGGCATCTTCACCTTCGCCCCGCCGGGTCTCACACTCTTCTACGGCTCGCTGCCGGGGGTGGGGGTCCACGTCACCAACATCGTGGCGGCGGTGCCGAACTAGCAAGCAACGATTCTGAGAGGCCGGTCCCCGGCCACTTGACCACCCGCACCGCCGGTTGCTCCATGGAGAGCGGCCGGCGGTGCGGCGCGTCGGGGGTGGCGTAGGAGGCGTCAGCGGTCGCGCGCCGTTCCTCGGGCCGGCGCCGGGTCCGTCCCAACTTTCATCCCAACTGCTTCGGCACTTTCGATCTCCTCGGCTAGGCCATTCGACAGGAGTGTCCCACTCAGCTGCACGGGACAGAATCCCACCGCGCCAGACTCCCACGGTTGGCCGAATCCCGCCTGCAGGCCGGCTCACCGTCACCTTCGCTCCATCAGCGGCCGCGGCGCTGACGGGTGAGCAGTGGGTAACCCCTCGACTACGGGTATGTGTACAGGTCGGAGTTGGTGGGCGGCGTCGTCCCGCCGGCCGTCGTGACCGAGATCCTGACCTGGCCGGCTGCGTGCGCAGGAGCAGTGGCCAGGATCTGAGTGGACGATCTGACCGTGAAGGCCTCGGCTGTCGTTGTCCCGAACCTGACATGCTGCGCTGTCGAGAGCGCGGTTCCTGTGATGGTCACGGTGTTGCCTCCGGATGCCGGTCCACTTGTCCGAGACAGCGAGGTGATAGTGGGAGCGGGGAAGATTGTGATGCCGACCGTGGCCGTATTGGAGACCTGGCCGTCGGAGTCCTTCACTTCGTAGGTGAAGGAGTCATGGGTGACTCCGCTGCTGCCTGTCCTCGGAGTGTATTGGATGACATGTGAGCGCTCGACTGTGGCTGTGCCCTTGAGGGGGAAAGTCACCACCGTCAACGTTGCCGGCGCGATCGGGAATGTCGAGGTCACATGTGTCAAAACGTGGATTGTGGTCGAGCCCGTGGACGGCACCTTCACTGTGATGTTCGACGCCACGGGGTGCGGGGTGTTCACGGTGTACGACAATGTCTCGGTCGTCGTCTGATTCCCGAGAGCTCCACCGAAACCCACCGCCGTGATCTTGAGGTGGTGGGTGTTGCCCACGATGAGGCTGGTCGTATCGAACGGGCGGCCGTCTGTCACCTCCGTCGGGAAACCTGTCACTGTCTGGGTGGCGGTGCACGAAATCACCTCGACGGTGTCCCCGCACGAGAATGTGGCGTCTTCGACCGCCTTCCGGGTGTAGGAGCCGGTGTCGTTCGCCGAAGGCGTGACCACGGTGATTGTCGGCTTGTTCTGGTTCTCGATGTGGAGGTTCACCACCTCCAGGTTCGACGGGTTGCCGGCCGTATCTGAAACCGAGAACTCGAACGAGTCTGTGGCGAATGCCGAGTTGTTGTTGTGGTACGTGATCCTACCTGTGGACTGGATCGTTGCCGTCCCGTGGCTTGGTGAGCTCGCGATCTTCTCGCTCGAGAATGCCGCCGGGTAGGTGCCCGTGTAATTGAACGGCACTGTGACCGACCCGCCCGATGTGACGGTGAACGTCTGTGTCGCCAGAGTCGGCGGGTTGGCCAACGTGATGAAGGTGGCGTACGAGATGCTCGTGTATGTCTCGCTGTTCACCGCCGTCACCGCGAAGGTGTGGATCTCGGTGGCCGTCGTCGACGTTGTCAAGGACCCGCCTGTTGCCACTGTATGTGCCCGAGCATTTGTCCATGTCTCGACGCCCTTGCACGACTTGATCGTGACGCCGCTCGTCGGGTCACTGCAGTTGTACTGCGCCTTGACTGTCTTCCCGTAGGAGTAGACCGCGCCCTGGGAGGGCGTCGACAGCATGGCTGTCGGTCCGGCAGGGTCGACCGCCGTGAAGGAGATGCCCGGAGCGCTCGTCGGCAACGTGCTGAACAATGTGCTTCCGGAAGAATACTGGGATGAGAGCAGTGTCCCGAAACCTGTGATGCTGGTGTTGTTGGTCTTAACAGAGGAGCCGATGGCGCCGATACCGGGCACCGTGACGGATCCTGCTGAGACAACCCTCGCCGTGAAGGCCACGTAGATGTACGCGCCGTCGATTCCGTACTTCTCGGGCGACCCCGGGGTCAGGCACGAGGTGTAAGTCCGCGACTTTGTCTTTGTACCGGCGGGGTGTGGTGTCCCTGTGTTGTTCTGGCACGAGCTGCCGTTCCACTGCACGGGAAGGGAGGTTTTGCCGGTGGCTGTCACCGCCCATGTCCAGCCTGTGACCGCCTGTCCGTCGACCTTCACGGCACCGTGGATGGCCGTGACCGTCGGCTCCGCCACACTCGCACCCTTGTCGATTTGGCCCTTGGCCCCGCTCACGTACTTCACCCCGGTGAATGTGTTCCCCGAGATGCCCGTGTAGGTCAACGCAGCAACGCCTGTGGTGGTGGTTGCCTGTAGGTTCCCACCGGTCGAGGTGAACGGATCGGTCGTGGTGCTGGCGACCGCCAGGTCCGAACTGCCGGTGAGGCTTGTCACGGCGACGGCCCCCCCGCTGTGCGTCGTCCAAGCCGTGTAGCTGCTCCCGCCCGTGACTGCTGAGCAAAACTTCCCAGAGCCTGTCCCGATTGTGCCCGTCTGGTTGTAGTTGCAGGCCGAGGCGAGTTGAGCAGAGGCAGTGCCATAGGCGCTCGTGGGCAGACCGGTCTTCGAGGTGGTGACCTCACCTGTTATCACGGTGCCGCTGGGCACTGCGATGTTCACTGTCTCCTTGTACGGGCCGGTGTCATAGCCCGTCGCGGTGGCCGAATTGGCCGCGTGGGCGCCTGGCCGGTAGATCTGCTCGATGACATGCAGCTTGTCTCCGACCGCCACCTGGCCGCCGTGGGTCGGACCGGTGACCTTGTAGTCGACTACGGGGAAGTGTGTTGCACCAAAGACGCATGCTTCCTTCGTGAACGTCTCGTCCTCGCTCAAGGCTGTGATGCCGATCTTGGAGTAGTCCTCGCCGAGGGAGCAGTTCCAGTTGGATGAACTCCAGGTGCTTGTGACCTTCATGTCACTCGAACTGGTCGCTGTCTGGTTGGACTTTGTCCCAGTCCGGTCAAAGTACCCGACGGTCTCAGTGGTCGGGTTGCCCTGCCTGTCCCTGGTCTGCACGGTGAAAGTGTGGTAGCCCGCCGACGTTGTGATCGCCGTGCCCGAACTGTCCGTACCCGTGCAGTACGTGATCGTTGTACCTGTATTGGCCTTGCAGGAGAACTTCGCCTTCACGGTGGACCCGGTGACGTACTGCCCGCCGTTGAGGGGCGATGTGAGCGAAATCGTCGGTGGAACGAGGTTGTACGGCGGCTTGATGACCGTGTACTTGGACGTGGTCGCACTTGCGACTGTCGAATTGTTCACGGCTCGGACGGTGAATGTGTGTGTGCCGAGCACCGAGGTTGTGATCGGACTGCCGTCTGTGGTGCTGTGGCCTGTGTTCGTGGCCGTGCAGCTCTTGATCCCGTCGCCGTAGGTCGGGGTGTCGGTGCACACGAAGTTGGCATGGACGCTCGAGTTCACGACCACCTTGCTTGTGGCACCGGGCGTGGTGATGGTGATCGTCGGAGCCACGTCGTCGTTCACTTGCGTAGTCACGAACGGCGGCTGGGGTGCGGGGTAGGGCCAGCAGTTGAGGGTGGCAACGATGTGGCCACCGACGGAACCTGCTGTCACCTCGCTCTGGGCCCCGAAGGCCGGGTCCGTCGACGTGTGGGAGCTGCCGACCGGCTGCACTGTGAGCAACCCGACGGCGAACTTGTTGGTCCTGGGGTCTGCCGATGACACCAGCTGCACGCTGATCGTGGCATCGATGTAGTCATCGCCGCCGGGGATCTCGGTGGGACTTGCGATCTTGACGATTTTGCCGCCGGGGGCATTCGAGTCTGTGGCGAGCGTAGCCGTGGTTGTAATCGCCATGTGTGTGGCGGGTGCTGTGGGTTTCCAGTAGTAGCCAGGCGACTTGATGGTGGGTCCCGAGACGACGGTGGCTGTCGCGGGGAGCGCAAGGCGCGTTGTTTCGTTGCCGACCCATGTGATCTTGTATGTGCCTGTCTTGGACGGGATCTGACCGCTGCCGTTGGGTGCGAAGGTGTCCGTGAAGCCGCCGCCGGGTGTGATGGTCGCAGGTGTCGAAGTGGCGACGTATGTGACCGTCTCGGTGGCGCCCTCTGTCAGCTTGTCGGTCTCAGCCCAACAGTGCAGTGTGTCCTTCACGACCGATGCAGCCACGGCTCCTGCCGGCCTGCCTGTCGTCAGCCCGATGGCGTCCAACGAGCCCGCCAAGGTGCCGAGGCAGAGCGCTACGGCGAAGAAGTGCGAGAGAACGTGTCGGGTGAGCCCCACCCGCTTGCCGGCCGGGGCGCAAGCCCCTCCGAGCGTTGCCGAATGCCGCATGTTTCCCCCTGTGGAAGGCCTCTGCAGCGCGGACCGCCCTGATCTGGCCTATCCATGCCCATCCTGGGGCCGGCGCAAACTCTCATGCGGCGGACTTTGCGTCCGGGTGCGGCGGTCGGCCACCGTCACTCACGCTTCAGATGCTTTGCCGAGATCGGCCATCCCATCCTCGTTTGGGGTAGTGGCTCTCAGCCAGTCGTGCCCCAGGTCAAGCGAGGCTTACCGCATTCGGCCGCCACGGTGTGGCTCGAGCCCTAGAGGAGACCCATAGGGGGATGTCGCCGCTGGTGCAGGGGGGTTATCCTGTGGCCGGCCAGCCGAGCGGTCGGCGTGCCGCGGGGCCCAGATCGAAAACGGGGTCATCGCCCTAGTCCGTTGGGGGGTTGTTCGGGCATGGACGTGCACGGGTTCAGGTGGTTCAGGGCGCGCCCATGGGCGTTGAGTGTTCTTAGCGCTCTCTCACTGCTGGCTTCGGTTGCGGTTGTCGTCGCCGTCCGACCCGCAGGGGCCAGTGGCGCCCCATTTCCGGCGACCGGCTACTTCTCGATCGGAGAGTTGAACGGCCGCTCCTTCTTCGTCACCCCGACCGGGCAGCCCTTCTACTCGACCGGCATCGACCACGTCACACCCGACCCCGATACCGATCAGACGACGGGCAAGTGCCCGTACTGCGAGACGATCGCAAACGAGTACCCAACCACCACAGCGTGGGTTTCGGCAACCGTCTCCAGGCTCCGGTCGTGGGGGTTCAACAGCCTGGGGCCATTTTCGAACTACACCCTGTTTGGGTCGCAGATGCCCTTCAGCGTTCAGCTGGGAATGGCAAGTGGAGATGACTGGTTCACACCGTCGTTCGTCACTCATGCGAACGCTGTCGCTGCCAGTGAAGTCGCCCCGTTGGCGAACGACCCGAATCTCATCGGCTGGTATACGGACAGCGAACTGCACTGGGGCCCGGGTGGGACAGAACTGCGGCCAGTCCTCGACACATACTTGGCATTGCCTACAGGATCGCCGGGCCATGCAGTGGCCGAACAGTACGTGGGCAATCCCAATGGATTTGTGTACGCGTTGGCCACCCGCTATTTCCAGGTCACCACGGCGGCTGTCCGCAAATACGACACCCATCATTTGATTCTGGGGGTCAAGGCGACATCACAGGAGATCCAGCCCCAGCTTCTCGAAGCCGCGAGCCCTTATGTCGACGTCTTCAGCATCGACGACTACGCGCTGAGTCCCGGTCTTGCAAATCTCATCGACAGAGCCTTCCCCCAGTACCTTGCGCTGACACCCACGTTGGCCAACCTCGAGAAGTACGTACAGCGCCCGATCATGGTGGCGGAATACTCGTTTAGGGCAATAACGCCGCAAACGCCGGACACCGTTCCGGGCGTGTACGCCACCTACCCGACACAGCAGGCCAGGGCCGCTGCCTACACCAACTACATCGCGCCGCTGTACCTGCACGCACCCTGGGTCGTTGGGGATGAGTGGTTCGAGTACGTCGACGAGCCGCAAGGAGGCCGTTTCGACGGGGAGAACGACAACTTCGGGGTGGTGGACGTCGAAGACCAGCCGTATCAAGACCTCGTTACGCAAATGGAGATCCTGCACTCGATGGCACCAGATCGCGTGGCTCAGTCGGGGCCCGCCTGCGACTCGTGGGCTGACAACACAGGCCAAGTGACTTGTACCGCCACACTGCCCCAGGTCAGTTATCCTCTGAGCGTCTTCTCCACATCACTGCCCGGGGCCACTCAGGGCGCGGCGTATGCCAACTACGTCATCGCCGAGGGTGGGAGGCCCGGCTACACCTTCGCAGTGCCTTCCCAGCAATCCCTGCCAGCCGGTCTGCAGCTAGCCGCGACAGGGCTCGTCTCGGGCAAGCCGACGGTATCCGGCCACTTCACCTTTACGGTTGATGTCACCGACTCGACCAACCCCAACCCGCTATCGGCGACCCAGACAGTGTCCATCACAATCGCGCCCCCTCCCGTCGCCATCTCGACCTCGGTGCTTCCAGCCGGCATCGTCGGCGTCCCGTACTCCGCAACGCTGGATGCGATCGGGGGGCATCCGCCATACACGTGGTCGGGGACCGGTCTTCCAAAGGGTCTCTCCCTTTCCTCGACAGGCGAGATCACCGGAACGCCCACCGCCTCGAGCGACTCAACAGTGGACATCATCGTCACCGACTCCTCCACGCCCAATGCGGAAACAGCGACACAGTCTTTCGCTCTCACAGTGCGGACCAGGTCGATGACCACGGCGACGGCGGCCCCCGATACCACCACGTGGGGTCGGGTAGTCACGTATTCGGCGATGGTCTCTGGAACAGAAGGTGTGCCGACTGGCACAGTGACGTTCACCGTCGGACAATCCACTCTCTGCACGGCACCCATCGTGGCCGGTAAGGCGTCTTGCACCGCCACCACGGCTCCGGTAGGGGCCGACGCGGTTGCCGCGACTTACGTGGGCAGTTCGGTCTATGCAAGCTCCGCCGGCACCACCGCGTTGACAGTGCTGACACCGCCGATGGGCTACCCAATTATCACCTCCATATCACGCACAAGCGGTCCGACGTCGGGTGGAACCTCGGTGACGATCACAGGGTCCGGGTTCAAGACAGTGCAGCAGGTGAGCTTCGGTACGACGATGGCCAGGTCGTACGTCGTCAAGTCGGCATCCCAGATCCAGGCGGTGTCCCCGCCGCACGCTGCCGGCACCGTGGCGGTTGCGGTGACCACGCTGGATGGGACGACCGCAGCCACGGCCGTGAGCAACTTCAAGTTTGTGAGCCCTCCGCCGGTGGTGACCAGCATCACGCCATCGGTCGGTGTGGCAGCCGGCGGGACGACGGTGACGGTGACAGGTAGCGGGTTCCTTGGAACCACCGGGGTCAAGTTCGGCTCGGCCACAGGGACGTCCATCACAGGGAACGCCACCGGCACCCGGCTCACGGTGAAGAGCCCGCCCGGCACCTTGGGGACAACCGTTGACATTCGGGTGGTGGCACCGGGCGGTGAGAGTCCCGTGGTGACGAGCGACAGGTTCACCTACGGCTCGGGTACGTCTATCACGTCGCTCTCCCGGTCAACCGGCCCGGTTGCTGGTGGAACCTCGGTCACCATCACAGGCACCGGGTTCTCGACAGTGAGGTACGTAAAGTTCGGGACAACGACAGCCAAGGCCTTCACGGTCAGATCGACGACCCAGATTGTGGCCACCGCACCCGCACACGCGGCCGGGCAAGTCAGGATCTCGGTGACGACGGCAGGCGGGACGACGCCGGCCACCAGCAACGACCTGTACACATACTGAATGGCCGCGGTGAGCCTCGGCTCGCCCCACCGGCGGTTACGGCCGTCGGTGGGGCGATTGCGACGGTGAGCCGGCCTATAGGCGGGATTCTGAAAGCGACGATTGAGCTACTTGGGGAAATCGTCCGAAAGGCGGTTTGACTAGGGACTTCCAATTATCGGCAGTGACCGCCCGTTACCGCACATTGCCGTGCTCCGGTGGCAGAAATGTGTCAGATCGCACTTGGGCCTGGTGGCCCGACCGAAGGCACGAGCGGTCGTGTCTCGGCAGCCCTGGACTCCGCACAGGGGGAGGGGGGAGGAAAAGCGAGCCCCAGTTGGCCCTTGGGGCCGCCAGATGGGCTCATAGGGGCGCTGAGAGGTTTCTACAGTCGGTAGGGGGCTGGGGAGAGGTTGTGAGGTTGCCAGGTCTGTCCGCACCCGAACCTCCACCAGGTCCCCGATCCCCACGGTGCCCGCTTCCCTCTCGGCAGACCCGTGGCCTCGTCCCACCCATGCTTCGACCCCCCTACGCCTCGGCCCTCCCGAGCGTTTAGAGAATCTTGGCGGCAGCCTCCTCAGGCGTCACTGGACCGTCAGAGGTGACCAGGGAAGCGGCCCGCCGTCCCCTATCCCCACATGCCGCTGGTCGAGCTGCAGAGGCGCGCTCCCGGCAATAGCCTCCGGTCCGGCAGCTGAACGTCCCTCGGGGTGGAGCTCATCGACGGATTCGAGATCGTCGAGGTCGGCATCGTGCGCCTCAGGTGCAAGTGTGGCGCTGCGTGGGTTGTCGGCCGACGGGAGCTGGCGAGTGCCTACCTGGCGGCCGTCCGGGCGGGGCGAACTGAATTCGAGCTCGCCAGGGTGCCCGCCCAGCCGCCTACTCCGAGGCTATGACCCCTCGCCAGCGCTGAGGGCCTTCGCCACCAGCCCGCCGATCAACTCCCCAGCGGCGGCGCCCCGGTCTTCCGTGGCGTGCAGGTAGACGGCGGCCATGACCCCCCGGTGTGGCCGAGCTGGCCGGCGGCGGTGGGCAGGTCCACCCCTTGAGCCACGAGTTCTGTGGCGGCGAAGTGGCGCAAGGTGTGGAAGTCGGCGGGGATCTTGAGACGCTTCGCCAGTCGGCCGACGTACTCGGTCATGGACTTGGCGCGCATCGGCGTCGTGCCCCCGTCGTAGGAGAGCAGCCAGCCATTCGGGTCGGTGCCCGTCCGCTCCTGCTGCAACTCCCAGTAGCGATCGAGCTGCGCCACCCCGGCCGCCCCGATGAACACCTTCCTGCCCTTCCCCGTCTTAGTCGTGGTGAGGTGTTGCCCACCCTCCCCCGGGACCCATGCGCGCTCGACGGTGAGGCAGGACCGCTCCCAGTCGAGATCGTCCCACCGCAGCCCGCACAGCTCACCACGCCGGCAACCGGTGATCGCTCCGAGGACGATGGCGAGGGCCATGTCCGGGTCCTCGTCGGCCAGAGCCGCTTGGTGGAGCTGCACGACCTGCTCCACGGAGATTGACGGTGCCTCGGTGTTTGCAGCCTGAAGCTGCGCCTTCTTGGCGGGGTTGGCCTTGAGCCATCCCCATTCGACAGCCTGAGCCAGGGCCCCCGAAAGCACGGCGTGGTCGAGCTTGATGGTCCGGGGTGAGAGCCCTTTGTCGGCCAGCGTGCCGAGGTAGGCGTCGATGTCCTGGGCGGTGAGCTTGTTGAGGCGCCTGGATCCGAGCGCCGGCCGGATGTGCTTCTCGACGTGGATCCTGTACGTCTCCAACGTTGAGCGTGCTTTGCCGATCCGCTCGAGGTTGGCCAACCACTTGTCGAAGAGACTCCCAAGAGTGGCGGTCGTCCCCACCACCGACGCGGCCTCGGACTTCCGTACCTTTTTCTCGAACTTCTCGAGCGCCTTGCCCGCCGCTCGCTTCCCGCCGATGAACACCTTGGAGCGGTGCACCGGCGGTCCCTGCTTCACGACCTTGCCGCTCTCGTCCCGGACGGTGCGGTTGGGGTCCCGGCCGACGTAGACACGCATCTCCCACCGCCTCGACCCGTCCTGCTTGGACGGGGAGAGCTCCCGCAACGTGCCGGCCATTCCGTACTCCCTTAGTAGGGATATAGTAGGGATTGACCTGAATAATACCAGGTTGACGGTGAGCCGGCCTATAGGCGGGATTCTGTCCAGCCTCCAAGGAGGCCTGGGTGACCATCCATCTGTGCGGTCCACCTGGGGACTGCCCCTTCCGGGGCAGGCGGGCCACCTGTGTCCCACGCTTGACCTTGCTCCGAGTGGGGTTTACCGAGCCGGACCAGTCACCCGGTCCGCTGGTGCGCTCTTACCGCACCGTTTCACCCTTGCCTGTGCGGGCTCTCACCCGCCATCGGCGGTCTGTTCTCTGTGGCACTTTCCTGCGGGTCACCCCGACTGGCCGTTAGCCAGCACTCTGCCCTGTGGAGTCCCGACCTTCCTCGACCCGGTCCCGCACCAGCACGCCGGCACAGCCCGGACCGCGGCCACCCGGCCGGCTCACCGTCCTCCACAGTGTGGCAGACCGTGACCGTCGATGGCACGCCCGTGGCCAGCTGGACCGAGGAACTGCTGGCGGGCGACGAGGTCGAGTGCGGCAGGTTTCCTTGACTGAAAGCCGCGAGAGAGCGGTCTTGTGCCGGCGGCTTCACCACCGCCGATCAGGGGCCGGTGCGCTTCGGCAAGTTGCGGACTCTTCTCAAGCGTATGGAGGCGAATGCCCACTGTGACGTTTACGCATCCCACTCGATGTCCGCAAGACGGGCGTTATCCGCGGGTGGACCGACCTAATGGGTCGGTTCACCGTCGTTCAAGTCATCGAGGTGTCCACAGATCCATCAAGGTTTCGTCAACTCGCGACCCTGAGCCTTGCCGAATTCAGGGCTGAGGCTAATAATGCCAGTTGAGGCATGTTCGCCGTGCCTGCGGAGTTTGGGAAATGCGAGGAGTCCTTGTCCGCATGCACACGGCGAAGGTGGAGCATGCGGACCCACGCAAGTGAAGCAGCGTAGGCAGGTGCACGCAATGTTCCGACACGGCCAGAAGAAATTTGTAGTGAAGCTGGCCGCGTTGTTAGCAGTGGGCACGAGCGTGGGTGTCATCGGTGGAGCGCTCTCGGCGAGTATCGCCTCCGCGGCGACATCGCATGTGGCGTGCAACACGGGCATCGGCGTGGGGATCGGTGCCACCATCCACGAAGGAGCGAGTACAACAGTCGCCCCTGTGCAGTCGGTCGCTCGCGTAGGGGACAGCATCACCTACAAGGTGATGGTCTGGACGACCTCGACGGAGTGCTCCTTCAGCACAGGAACGGTGGCAATCAAGACGCCCGAGGGCGCTTCGCATGTGCTCACAACCCACCTCTCGCTTTCCCCGGGCGGCAGCACCACATACACGTCCGTCGCCTACACGGTGGACAACGGCGACGTCGGAACGAACACAGCGCCTGCCGGCGAGATCCACGCGCGGGCGTCGGTCGCGGGGATCGCTACCGAGACAGGCGGCACACTCGAGACAGTCACAGCGGCGACCAACTACAACCTTTTTGTCATCCACCCCGAGACGACCTTGGTTAAGACGGCCAGCGTCACGTCGGGTCAGATCCCCCTCAAGGTGACGTTCAACTTCAAAGAGACCAATACCTCGAGCGATCCCAACGCGGCTGAGCTCAACGACGATGTGATTTCGACAGTGAATCTCATTGACGCGACAGGCTGCGTACCGATCCTCCAGACAAGCTCAAACCGAACAACCACCCATCTGGCCGTCGGGGCGACGTGGACCTACACGTGCAGCAAGACGTTCACAACTGTCGGCTCCTACACCGATCACGCCACGGCAACTGGTGTCGCTGGCGACGAGCGCCAAGCCGGAACGGCCACATCTCTAGGGGCACCTCAGAGTGAAACGGCACACGCAACGGTTACTGCCACCGAACACTCCCCGGGCATCTCCACCTCGCCGCAGCCGGCGAGCGCCACCGTGGGCTCGACCACCCTCAACGACAAGGTCAGCCTGTCGGGGCTGGTGAACCCGGTCACGAGCGGCACAGGGGTCGGCAAGATCACGGTGAAGCTGTACACACCGTCGCACTCGACGTGCACAGGCACCGCGGCGTTCACCCAGGTGATCACAGCGACCAGCGGCAACGGGACATACACCACCACCGGTGGGCCGACAGCCAACCTGACCGGGACCTGGCAGTGGACGGCGTCCTACTCCGGTGACGCCAACAACAACGGCACGACAAGCGGATGCTCTGCGGAGCCTGTGACCATCACCAAGGCCACCCCTGGCATCTCCACCTCGCCGCAACCGGCGACCGGTACAGTCGGCGCGACCGCCCTCAACGACAAGGTCACCCTCGCAGGGCTGGTGGACCCGGTCACGAGCGGCACAGGGGTCGGCAAGATCACGGTCGAGCTGTACTCGCCGTCGCACTCGACGTGCACAGGGACAGCGGCGTTCACCCAGGTGATCTCAGCGACCAGCGGCAACGGGACATACACCACCACGGGTGGGCCGACGGCAGAGACAGCGGGGACCTGGCACTGGACGGCTTCCTACTCCGGTGACGCCAACAACAACGGCGCCACCAGCGGCTGCTCAGCCGAGCCTGTTGTCATCACAGCTCCCAAGTGCACACCCAACCCGTGCAGCTCGAATCCCTGCACCACAACAAAGCCTCCGTGCACAAAGAAACCCCCATGCTGCACAACCAAGCCTCCGTGCACAAAGAAGGTTCCCTGCTGCACAACCAAGCCTCCGTGCACAACGAAGACACCGTGCCGGACAACCAAGCCTCCGTGCACAACCAAGCCTCCGTGCCGCACAACCAAGCCTCCGTGCACAACCAAGCCTCCGTGCACAACGAAGACACCGTGCCGGACAACCAAGCCTCCGTGCACAACCAAGCCTCCGTGCACATCGAAGAAGCCGTGCACAACCAAGCCTCCGTGCACATCGAAGAAGCCGTGCACAACCAAGCCTCCGTGCACAACGAAGACACCGTGCACATCGAAGAAGCCGTGCACAACCAAGCCTCCGTGCACAACCAAGCCTCCGTGCACAACCAAGCCTCCGTGCACATCGAAGAAGCCGTGCACAACCAAGAAGCCGTGCACAACGAAGAAACCCTGCACAACCAAGAAGCCGTGCACAACCAAGAAGCCGTGCACAACGAAGAAACCCTGCACAACCAAGCCTCCGTGCACACCCAAGGTCCCGTGCACAACCAAGGCCCCGTGCACAACCAAGTTCGAGTTGGGTTGGCTGTAGACACTCCCCCTTGCAGGGCGGTCACGTATTCACGTGCCGCAGAAAGTTGGGAGCTGGCAGAAGTCACAAGTGGATCGAGCACGGTGCATATCGCCGTTGATCTGCGCACGTGAGTCGTCGCCCCAGCGGAGTCTCAAACCCTTCTGCCACTCCACACGGCTTGCGACTTAGGCGTTGTGGGCCGCCTTTTTCATCCAGCTGGCTGGATGACATGAATGCCACTCGGCACAGGGGCCAGTCGGTCCGTCCCGAGAATGATGCTGCTCTTTGCGCTAATCCCCAGCGATATGACGAGAGTCGGCTGTAGTGAGCCAGCGAGAGGTAAAAGGGAATCTGAAGGCGACACCCAGTTCGTACTCGATCGGCCTGACGATGCCGAGCAGGCAGTGCATACACTCAGCATTTCAGGGGCTGATCCACGCGATCACAGTGCGCGGCGCCTCGTAGAGTGTTACGAAATGGTTGCAGGATATTTGCCAGAGCCAGGAGCTGGCCGAGTCGAACCCGATGGTCGCGTTGTCCTGAGACCTACCGACCCTCCCCGCGACTGGGCAATGCCGCAGCGGCCGTAGAGGGCCGGCACTGACCGCCACGAGGCCCTGAAGGTTGGGACATCTCGTGGAGTGCTGGATTCGCCCCAGACGCGCTGCCCCCTCGGCCCGCAATCACAGGGGAGCTGGTCGACTCCTTGCTCCGCTACCTGGAGGCCAAGGCCTCTGGGGTGTTTCTCCACTGTCTGACGGTTCTGTCCGCGATTTTTGAATCTCCCCACCCTCGATCACTGAAATTCCCCACCCTGAGCCCGGTGAGCTGAACCATCCACCCGCGGGGTTGGGCCCCCTTCGAAGCTGACGAGCGACCAAGCCAGCCAGCTCGAAGGGAGACCCGCTCCGCATGCTCACACATGGGGAAGACGTGGAAGCACATGCACTGAGAACCAGGGGCTGGACCATCTCGGCGATCGCCCGCCACCTCGGCCGGGATCGAAAGACGGTCCGGGCCTACATCAACGGGGAGCGGGTTCCCGGCGTCCGGGCCCGATCGGCACCCGACCCGCTCGAGCCCTTCACCAAGTACTTGGCGGCCCGGTTCGTCGACGATCCGCACGTCTGGGCCTCGGCCCTCTATGACGAGGTGAAACGGCTCGGCTACCCGCTGAGCTACCCCTCCTTCGCCCGTCAGGTGCGCCTGGCCGGGCTCCGGCCGCACTGCGAAGCCTGCACCGGCGTGAAGGGCCGCGACACCATCGAGATCGAGCACCCGCCCGGTGAGGAGATCCAGTGGGACTGGTTCGAGCGCCGGAACGCTCCGTGGGGAGGGACGGCCTACGTGCTGTTGGGCACGCTCCCGCACTCGGGCAAGGTCCGCGGCGTCCTGGCCGAGAAGATGGACCAGGCCCATCTCATCGAGGCCATCGACGAGGTGCTGCGACGCCTGGGCGGCACGGCCCGGGTGTGGCGGACCGATCGCCTGGCCACGGTGATCGTGCCGGGCACGAGCGACGTCCAGGCCTCCTTCGCCCCGGTGGCCAAGCACTACGGGGCCGTCGTCGAGCCCTGTCCGCCGAGGCGGGGGAACCGCAAGGGCGCAGTGGAGTCCTCGGTGCGCTTCACCTCAGGTCGCTGGTGGCGCACCATGGGGGCCACCACCCCCGAAGACGCCCAGCGCTCCCTGGACGTCTTCTGCGCCACCATCGGTGACGAACGCGAGCGCCGGGGACCCGACGGCGATCGCACCACGGTGGCGGCGCTGGCCGACACCGAGCCGCTGGCGGCCCTCCCGCCCGCCCCATTCCCGGCCACGACCGAGGTCTGCCGCATCGTCGCCGACAACGCCAGCGTGGCCTTCTGCGGCAACCGCTACTCGGTGCCGCCCGGACTCGCCGGGACCACGTTGCTCGTTCGGCACCGCTTGAGCGCTCCGACCATCGACGTGGTGGCTCCCTCGGGGGCGGTCCTCGTCACCCATCGCCTGGCCCCGGCGGGATCGGGTGCCCTGGTGCGCAGCGTGGAGCACAAAGAGGCCCTCGAGGCCGCCGTGCTCAGCGCCTTCACGACGGCCCGACCGTGTGACAAGAAGGCGAACCGTCCGCCAGGCAGAGAGGCGCTCGAAGAGGCCGCCCGCCTGCTCGGGCCCATCGGGCGTGAGCCCGTCGTCGACCTGTCCGTCTATGGCGAGATCGCGGAGGGACGATGAGCGAGTCCTCCACCTATCAAGAGATTCGCTCGCACCTCGCCTACCTGCGTCTGGGCGCTGCCGCCGAGGCGCTGCCGGGCGAACTCGACCACGCCCGGGAGGAGAAGCTCGGCCATAGCGAGTTCTTGCACCGCCTCCTCGAGGTCGAGGTGCAGGCCACCGAGATCAGACGTCGGGCCGGCCTCGAACGCTTCGCCTGTCTGCCCTCCCCATGGACGCTCGAGGACTTCGACTTCAGCGCACAACCCTCGGTGGACAAGAAGCTGATGACCGAGCTCGGCACGCTGCGGTTCCTCGAAGACGCCACCAACGTCTTGTTGATCGGGCCGCCCGGCGTCGGCAAGACCATGCTGGCCGTCGGACTCGCCCGAGCGTCGATCAACGCCGGCTATCGGACCTACTACACGACGGCTGCCGATCTGGCCGCTCGTTGTCATCGGGCCGCCCTCGAGGGACGGTGGGCCACCACCATGCGCTTCTTCGCCGGACCGCGCCTGCTCGTCATCGACGAGGTGGGCTACCTGCCGCTTCAGAGCGAGGCGGCGGCTGCCCTGTTCCAGGTCGTCACCCAGCGCTACCTGAAGAGCTCCATCGTCATGACGACCAATCTCGGCGTCGGCTCGTGGGGGAAGATCTTCGACGACCCCATGGTGGCCGCCGCCATGCTCGACCGCCTCCTCCACCGCAGCGTCGTGTTCAACATCGATGGCGAGAGCTACCGGATGCGCTCCCACCGGGCCCGCACCGAAGGCCTCCGGAAGGGGGTCACCAAGATCAAGGAGTAATCTCGATTCAAACAACTCACCGGTCCATCAACTGGGGAATTTCGTTGATCGTCCCCGGGGAGTTTCGGAAATCGGCGGCAGTTCAGATCATCAGCGAAATCGCCGCGGTTGTACTCGTCGCACGAAGGCCGAAGAACCACGCGTAGCGGGGGAATAGTGAGACAAAGCTCCGAAGACAGATAGCTCAGCGGCTGGTCGACAGATTACTGCTGCGGCGTCCTCAAGTGCGCTCCGACGCCGAGGCAGTCCGCGGGCTTAGGCCAGAGCTCTCTGCCATAGGGATCCGCGTCGCGCAGCTGGCGGACAGGTACCCTTCCGAAGGCGTGGGTCTAGAAAGAGGGATGCCTCTTTCGGATCCGGCTGGTTTGTTCGCGCCCGGGGCTGAGGCGGCACGTAGAGCTGGTTCGAACTCTACGCTATGAGTATCCGCGTCACGCGGTCGACTGCAAACTACCGTTCCGTTGGTTGATGCACTCCCAACAGCAACACACGATGCGCTAGGGGCGATATGTGGTGAGGTGCGCCGACAAGTGCGCCTCACACGACCGAGGGCACGTTCGCACGGGCGGGCGTCCACCATCTGAGACGAAGAGAGCAGGAGAGCGCGTGACGATGACGAGGCACTGGATGTCGGTCCGACGAGCGATCAGCATCGCCCTGGGCGGCGGATTGGCGCTGTCGATGGCATCAAGTATGGGGGGTCTCTTCGGAGCTGGCGGCGCCAGTGCGACACCCAAGGTGGTTGCCCTGGTCGCCGAGCCTTTCACCGGGTCGACGCTCATTACTCCCGTGGACTGGACCAAGCCATCGTTGCCCGCGGCAACAAAGACGAATGTGGCCTGCCTCACTGCTTCAACGACAACCACCACGTCGTCCACCAACCCGATCCCGGGGTGTTCGACCACTGCGTCGACAGCAAGTGGTAGTGGAGCCCTGCGACTAACCTCGGCCACACACACATTGGACGGGGGAGTCGCCTACGCCACCGGAGTCCCCTCTTCCGAAGGTCTCGACGTCAAGTTCGACACCTACCAGTATGGAGGATCCGGCGCGGACGGGATTGGCTTCTACCTGGCTGGCACCAACCCTTCCGATCCCGAGGCCCCGAATGCCGTCGGGCCGGCAGGGGGCCACCTCGGCTACTCGGGAGGTTCGGCAACACCATCGGGCCACGGCCTCGTCGACGGATATCTGGGTATCGGCCTGGATGTCTACGGCAACTACACGAACTCGTCCTACAGCGGCAGCGGGTGCACGGCACCCCCTTGGAGCAAGACCTCGACCGCGTATCCCAATGAAGTGACCGTCAGAGGTCCAGGAACAGGGACGACGGGTTACTGCCTGCTTTCCAGCACCGAGGCCAGCGGAGGACTCAAAGGCGCGCTCGGTGGCTCGTCAACTGCCACCCGGACACAGTCCCTCGTACCTGCTGAGGTCGCGATCAACCCGACCGGGTCCGCCCTGAAAACCTCCGACGGACTCTCGGTGCCAGCGTATTCATATGTGGTCGCGGTCACCCCAATCGGTGCCGCCCAACAGATCATCGGTGGGACGCTGCCAGCCGACTCGTACTTGGCCACCAGCGAGCCGTCTTGGCTCACATCGAACACGGGCGTACCCAAAGAGTTCGCCTTCGGGTGGACCGCGTCGACCGGTGCGACAAACGATGTTCACCAGCTCCGGGATGTCCAGATTCGACCGCTGGCGAGCAACGCTCCACGTTTTGGCCTGACCCTCAGCGACTCGGCTGCCGGTGCACTCCTCAAGACAGGCTCGGTTGACTACACGGCTCGCGCCTCCCTTTCCTCGTCGGCCGGCACAGAGAGCACAGCCCCAGTCCTCACGACCACCTTTCCTGCCGGGGTCACTCCGAAGTCGGCGACGGGTTCCGACTGGACGTGCACCATTACAGGCGAGACGGTCAGCTGCTCCTACACCGGCGGGAAGATAACCGCCGGCGCCT
The DNA here is from genome assembly GCA_963770505.1 of uncultured Actinomycetota bacterium. Classification (GTDB taxonomy): domain Bacteria; phylum Actinomycetota; class Acidimicrobiia; order Acidimicrobiales; family RAAP-2; genus CAVYPR01. The sequence continues at coordinate 133,099 of CAVYPR010000001.1, forward strand.
CCCTGCCGGCGGTGACAATCACAGCTACGGTCTCGACGACCGGTTCGAAGTCCGTGACCGCGATTCTGACGGACCAGGGCGCCATGGTGGCCACGGCCACGGACACCGGGGCGGCCACCTCAGCTAAGAAGACGAAGGCCGTGCTGGGGCTCCAGGTCTCCGATAGTGCCTCAGGAGCGTTCCTACAGGATTCGTCCGTCACCTACACGGCAAGGGGTCTTGTTTCATCCGAGGGTACGTCCGAGACCGATGCCCCGAAGTTCATCGACACCTTCCCGTCGGGACTGACGCCGGGGACGGCAACCGGGACACACTGGACTTGCGTCACCGCGACGGCGACACGAAAGGTCACCTGTACATGGACCGGCGGAACTATCTCATCCGGGACCACGTTGGCGGCAATCTCTATCCCCGTCACGGTGGGGACATACGCCACTGGCTCGCTAACCGACGTTGGGACGATTTCGGCGGCGAATGCCACACCAACGACGGTGTCGGCTACTGATTACGGCCAGGTCGTCTCCCTGCCCGTCTACAAGCTCTCTGTTACTGACAACAAAGCAGGGAACTTCGCAGCAGGCTCGGCGGTCACATATTCAGTCAAAGCGTCGCTCTCGACACTGGGTGGAAATGAGCCCGACGCTCCGGTCATCACCGACGTCTTCCCGGCTGATTTCAGCAAGATCACCGCAACGGGAACCGACTGGACGTGTGTTCAAGCTGGCACGAAGACAACCGGCTTTACCGAAGTCTGCACCTGGACGGGGACTGAGCATCTGGCCGGTGCGTCGTACACAACCCTGACGTTCAAGGCAACAGTCTCGACCGGCCTGGCCGCCAAGACGATCATCGACGACTCGGCCACCATCACTTCAAACGACTCCTTTGGCGCGACGGGGAGTGACTACGGGTCTGTGGGGAGTTCTCCGGCACCCGATCTCCTCATCTCCGCCGCCGGACCCGATGCAGCGTCCATCGACGCTCCTTACACCATGACCGTCACATCGTCGTTGGGCTCCAGCGGAGGCAACGCGACCGACGCCCCAATCGTCAAACTCAGCCTGCCAGCAAATGAGAAGTTCACTGCGAAGCCCGCCCCTGCCACATGGACATGCTCCGCCCTCAGCACAACCACACGGGTGACCACTTGCACGTACAAGGGCACGCTGCCGGTAGCGCCTGGAGCCGCATTGGCCAAGATCACCTCCAGCGTGGAAGCCACCGCAGCCGGAACGTACACAGCACTCGCCGTGATCTCGGATACGACAAACGAGGCAACGCCGGCATCATCCGGGGTCACCGTGCAGGTCGGTGCCGACCCGGCTCTTTCGCTCAGCACCACGGGCACCCCCGCCACCGCTCTCGGGGGCTCAACTTATACAGCTTCCTTCACCGCCAGCACGAAGACGTCAGGAGGTTCGGCATATCACGATCCGAAGCTGACGGTAACGCTGCCCACCGGCGAGAAATTCACAGGAACCCCATCGCCATCTGGTTGGGTGACATGCAAGGTCGCGGGGACAACCGTGCTCACGTGCACCTCGAGCCACGCGACTCCTATCGCCAAAGGCACGACACTCGGAACGGTGACTGCCAAGATCAAGATCGCCACAGCCGCCACAGGGACACTCAAGACCCTGGCAGACCTGACTGACACAACAGACCACGCGACGTCCACGACAACCTCAGCCACGGTGAAAGTGACCGCTATTCCGACCATCACCGCGCTCGACACCGACGTCTGGGACCACCAGCGGCGGAACCACAGTCAAGATCACCGGCACTGGGTTCATCGGCGCCACCGCAGTCCACTTCGGGGCGACAACGGCAACAAGCTTCACGGTTTCAAATGCGACCACCGTCCACGCCAAGACCAAGGCCCACGTTGCCGGCGCCGTCAAGGTCCAGGTCACCACGGGCGGCGGGACCGCAACATCGGGGACAAGCCACGAGTTCACGTTCATCGCCCCGAGCCCCACCATCACCGCGCTCACACCGACGTCTGGGACTACCAGCGGCGGAACCACAGTCAAGATCACCGGCACTGGGTTCATCGGGGCCACCGCGGTCCACTTCGGGGCGACAACGGCCACAAGCTTCACGGTGACAAGCCCGACGATTGTCCACGCCAAGACCAAGGCCCACGTGGCCGGCGCCGTCAAGGTCCAGGTCACCACGGCCGGTGGGACTGCAACATCGGGGACAAGCCACGAATTCACGTTCATCGCCTCGACCCCCACCATCACCGCGCTTACACCGACGTCTGGGACTACCAGTGGCGGAACCACAGTCAAAATCACCGGCACGAACCTGTTTGGGGCCACCGCGGTCCACTTTGGGGCGACAACGGCCACAAGCTTCACGGTGACAAGCCCGACGATTGTCCACGCCAAGACCAAGGCCCACGTCGCCGGCGCCGTCAAGGTCCAGGTCACCACGGCCGGTGGGACCGCAACATCGGGGACAAGCCACGAGTTCACGTTCATCGCCCCGACCCCCACCATCACCTCGCTGACACCGACGTCTGGGACCACCAGTGGAGGCACCACAGTCACCATCACCGGCACTGGGTTCATCGGGGCCACCGCGGTCCACTTTGGGGCGACAACGGCCACAAGCTTCACGGTGACAAGCCCGACGATTGTCCACGCTAAGACCAAGGCCCACGTTGCCGGCGCCGTCAAGGTCCAGGTCACCACGGCCGGTGGGACCGCAACATCGGGGACAAGCCACAAGTTCACGTTCATCGCCCCCACCCCCACCATTACCGCGCTCACACCGACGTCTGGGACCACCAGTGGAGGCACCACAGTCAAGATCACCGGCACTGGATTCATCGGTGCCACTGCCGTCCACTTCGGTGCGACAACGGCCACAAGCTTCACGGTGACAAGCCCGACGATTGTCCACGCCAAGACCAAGGCCCACGTCGCCGGCGCCGTCAAGGTCCAGGTCACCACGGCCGGTGGGACCGCAACATCGGGGACAAGCCACGAGTTCACGTTCGTCGCCCCGACTCCCACCATCACCGCGCTGACACCGACGTCTGGGACCACCAGCGGCGGGACCACAGTGACCATCACCGGCACTGGGCTCATCGGTGCCAGCGCGGTCCACTTCGGGGCGACAACGGCCACAAGCTTCACGGTGACAAGCCCGACGATTGTCCACGCCAAGACCAAGGCCCACGTTGCCGGCGCCGTCAAGGTCCAGGTGACCACGGCCGGTGGGACCGCCACATCGGGGACAAGCCACGAGTTCACGTTCATCGCCCCGACCCCCACCATCACCTCGCTGACACCGACGTCGGGGACCACCAGCGGCGGGACCACAGTCACCATCACCGGCACTGGGTTCATCGGGGCCACCGCCGTCCACTTCGGTGCGACAACGGCCACAAGCTTCACGGTGACAAGCCCGACGATTGTCCACGCCAAGACCAAGGCCCACGTGGCCGGTGCCGTCAAGGTCCAGGTCACCACGGCCGGTGGGACGGCCACATCGGGGACAAGCCACGAGTTCACGTTCATCGCCTCGGCTCCGAGCATTTCCTCGTTCACACCGACGTCGGGGACCACCAGCGGCGGGACCACAGTCACCATCACCGGCACGAACCTGATCGGGGCCACCGCCGTCCAGTTCGGCACAACACCGGCGACCAGCTTCACCGTGACATCGCCCACCACCCTCAAGGCGGTCACCGGGGCCCATGTGGCCGGCACAGTGACGATCAAGATCACCACGGCCGGGGGGACCGTCACCGCCTCGAGCGACTACCAGTATGTGGCGCCCACCCCCACCATCACCTCGCTGACACCGACGTCGGGGACCACCAGCGGCGGGACCACAGTCACCATCACTGGCACTGGATTCATCGGTGCCACCGCCGTCCACTTCGGTGCGACAACGGCCACAAGCTTCACCGTGACAAGCCCGACGATTGTCCACGCCAAGACCAAGTCCCACGTGGCCGGCGCCGTCGAGGTCCAGGTGACCACGGCCGGTGGGACCGCCACATCGGGGACAAGCCACGAGTTCACGTTCGTCGCCTCGGCTCCGAGCATCTCCTCGTTCACACCGACGTCTGGGACCACCAGCGGCGGGACGACAGTCACCATCACCGGCACGAACCTGATCGGGGCCACCGCCGTCCAGTTCGGTGCAACAACAGCAGCTAGCTTCACCGTGACATCGCCTACCGTCGTCCACGCCAAGACCAAGGCCCACGTGGCCGGTGCCGTCAAGGTCCAGGTGACCACGGCCGGGGGGACCGCCACATCGGGGACAAGCCACGAGTTCACGTTCATCGCCCCCACCCCCACCATCACCTCGCTGACACCGACGTCGGGGACCACCAGCGGCGGGACCACAGTCACCATCACCGGCACTGGGTTCATCGGGGCCACCGCCGTCCACTTCGGTGCGACAACAGCCACAAGCTTCACCGTGACATCGCCCACCGTCGTCCACGCCAAGACCAAGGCCCACGTGGCCGGTGCCGTCAAGGTCCAGGTCACCACGGCCGGTGGGACGGCCACATCGGGGACAGCCGACACCTACACCTTCAGCGCCTCGGCTCCGAGCATCTCCTCGTTCACACCGACGTCGGGGACCACCAGCGGCGGGACCACAGTCACCATCACCGGCACGAACCTGATCGGGGCCACCGCCGTCCAGTTCGGCACAACACCGGCGACCAGCTTCACCGTGACATCGCCCACCACCCTCAAGGCGGTTACCGGGGCCCATGTGGCCGGCACAGTGACGATCAAGATCACCACGGCCGGGGGGACCGTCACCGCCTCGAGCGACTACCAGTATGTGGCGCCCACCCCCACCATCACCTCGCTGACACCGACGTCGGGGACCACCAGCGGCGGGACCACAGTCACCATCACCGGCACTGGGTTCATCGGGGCCACCGCCGTCCACTTCGGTGCGACAACGGCCACAAGCTTCACGGTGACAAGCCCGACGATTGTCCACGCCAAGACCAAGGCCCACGTGGCCGGTGCCGTCAAGGTCCAGGTCACCACGGCCGGTGGGACGGCCACATCGGGGACAAGCCACGAGTTCACGTTCGTCGCCTCGGCTCCGAGCATCTCCTCGTTCACACCGACGTCTGGGACCACCAGCGGCGGGACGACAGTCACCATCACCGGCACGAACCTGATCGGGGCCACCGCCGTCCAGTTCGGCACAACACCGGCGACCAGCTTCACCGTGACATCGCCCACCACCCTCAAGGCGGTTACCGGGGCCCATGTGGCCGGCACAGTGACGATCAAGATCACCACGGCCGGGGGGACCGTCACCGCCTCGAGCGACTACCAGTATGTGGCGCCCACCCCCACCATCACCTCGCTGACACCGACGTCGGGGACCACCAGCGGCGGGACCACAGTCACCATCACCGGCACTGGGTTCATCGGGGCCACCGCCGTCCACTTCGGTGCGACAACAGCAGCTAGCTTCACCGTGACATCGCCCACCGTCGTCCACGCCAAGACCAAGGCCCACGTGGCCGGTGCCGTCAAGGTCCAGGTGACCACGGCCGGTGGGACGGCAACATCGGGGACAGCCGACACCTACACCTTCAGCGCCTCGGCTCCGAGCATCTCCTCGTTCACACCGACGTCTGGGACCACCAGCGGCGGGACGACAGTCACCATCACCGGCACGAACCTGATCGGGGCCACCGCCGTCCAGTTCGGCACAACACCGGCGACCAGCTTCACCGTGACATCGCCCACCACCCTCAAGGCGGTTACCGGGGCCCATGTGGCCGGCACAGTGACGATCAAGATCACCACGGCCGGGGGGACCGTCACCGCCTCGAGCGACTACCAGTATGTGGCGCCCACCCCCACCATCACCTCGCTGACACCGACGTCGGGGACCACCAGCGGCGGGACCACAGTCACCATCACCGGCACTGGGTTCATCGGGGCCACCGCCGTCCACTTCGGTGCGACAACAGCAGCTAGCTTCACCGTGACATCGCCTACCGTCGTCCACGCCAAGACCAAGGCCCACGTGGCCGGTGCCGTCAAGGTCCAGGTGACCACGGCCGGTGGGACGGCAACATCGGGGACAGCCGACACCTACACCTTCAGCGCCTCGGCTCCGAGCATCTCCTCGTTCACACCGACGTCTGGGACCACCAGCGGCGGGACGACAGTCACCATCACCGGCACGAACCTGATCGGGGCCACCGCCGTCCAGTTCGGCACAACACCGGCGACCAGCTTCACCGTGACATCGCCCACCACCCTCAAGGCGGTTACCGGGGCCCATGTGGCCGGCACAGTGACGATCAAGATCACCACGGCCGGGGGGACCGTCACCGCCTCGAGCGACTACCAGTATGTGGCGCCCACCCCCACCATCACCTCGCTGACACCGACGTCGGGGACCACCAGCGGCGGGACCACAGTCACCATCACCGGCACTGGGTTCATCGGGGCCACCGCCGTCCACTTCGGTGCGACAACAGCCACAAGCTTCACCGTGACATCGCCCACCGTCGTCCACGCCAAGACCAAGGCCCACGTGGCCGGTGCCGTCAAGGTCCAGGTCACCACGGCCGGTGGGACGGCCACATCGGGGACAGCCGACACCTACACCTTCAGCGCCTCGGCTCCGAGCATCTCCTCGTTCACACCGACGTCTGGGACCACCAGCGGCGGGACGACAGTCACCATCACCGGCACGAACCTGATCGGGGCCACCGCCGTCCAGTTCGGCACAACACCGGCGACCAGCTTCACCGTGACATCGCCCACCACCCTCAAGGCGGTTACCGGGGCCCATGTGGCCGGCACAGTGACGATCAAGATCACCACGGCCGGGGGAACCGTCACCGCCTCGAGCGACTACCAGTATGTGGCGCCCACCCCCACCATCACCTCGCTGACACCGACGTCGGGGACCACCAGCGGCGGGACCACAGTCACCATCACCGGCACTGGGTTCATCGGGGCCACCGCCGTCCACTTCGGTGCGACAACAGCAGCTAGCTTCACCGTGACATCGCCTACCGTCGTCCACGCCAAGACCAAGGCCCACGTGGCCGGTGCCGTCAAGGTCCAGGTGACCACGGCCGGTGGGACGGCAACATCGGGGACAGCCGACACCTACACCTTCAGCGCCTCGGCTCCGAGCATCTCCTCGTTCACACCGACGTCTGGGACCACCAGCGGCGGGACGACAGTCACCATCACCGGCACGAACCTGATCGGGGCCACCGCCGTCCAGTTCGGCACAACACCGGCGACCAGCTTCACCGTGACATCGCCCACCACCCTCAAGGCGGTTACCGGGGCCCATGTGGCCGGCACAGTGACGATCAAGATCACCACGGCCGGGGGGACCGTCACCGCCTCGAGCGACTACCAGTATGTGGCGCCCACCCCCACCATCACCTCGCTGACACCGACGTCGGGGACCACCAGCGGCGGGACCACAGTCACCATCACCGGCACTGGGTTCATCGGGGCCACCGCCGTCCACTTCGGTGCGACAACGGCCACAAGCTTCACGGTGACAAGCCCGACGATTGTCCACGCCAAGACCAAGGCCCACGTGGCCGGCGCCGTCGAGGTCCAGGTGACCACGGCCGGTGGGACGGCCACATCGGGGACAAGCCACGAGTTCACGTTCATCGCCCCCACCCCCACCATCACCTCGCTGACACCGACGTCGGGGACCACCAGCGGCGGGACCACAGTCACCATCACCGGCACTGGGTTCATCGGGGCCACCGCCGTCCAATTCGGTGCGACAACAGCCACAAGCTTCACCGTGACATCGCCCACCGTCGTCCACGCCAAGACCAAGGCCCACGTGGCCGGTGCCGTCAAGGTCCAGGTCACCACGGCCGGTGGGACGGCCACATCGGGGACAGCCGACACCTACACCTTCAGCGCCTCGGCTCCGAGCATCTCCTCGTTCACACCGACGTCGGGGACCACCAGCGGCGGGACCACAGTCACCATCACCGGCACCAACCTGATCGGGGCCACCGCCGTCCAGTTCGGCACAACACCGGCGACGAGCTTCACCGCGACATCGCCCACCACCCTCAAGGCGGTCACCGGGGCGCATGCGGCCGGCACAGTGACGATCAAGATCACCACGGCCGGGGGAACCGTCACCGCCTCGAGCGACTACCAGTATGTGGCGCCCACCCCCACCATCACCTCGCTGACACCGACGTCGGGGACCACCAGCGGCGGGACCACAGTCACCATCACCGGCACAGGGTTCATCGGTACCACCGCCGTCCACTTCGGTGCGACAACAGCAGCTAGCTTCACCGTGACATCGCCTACCGTCGTCCACGCCAAGACCAAGGCCCACGTGGCCGGCGCCGTCAAGGTCCAGGTCACCACGGCCGGTGGGACGGCCACATCGGGGACAGCCGACACCTACACCTTCAGCGCCTCGGCTCCGAGCATCTCCTCGTTCACACCGACGTCGGGGACCACCAGCGGCGGGACCACAGTCACCATCACCGGCACGAACCTGATCGGGGCCACCGCTGTCCACTTTGGGGCGACAACGGCCACAAGCTTCACGGTGACAAGCCCGACGATTGTCCACGCCAAGACCAAGGCCCACGTTGCCGGCGCCGTCAAGGTCCAGGTGACTACGGCCGGTGGGACCGCCACATCGGGGACAGGCCACGAGTTCACGTTCATCGCCCCCACCCCCACCATCACCTCGCTGACACCGACGTCGGGGACCACCAGCGGCGGGACCACAGTCACCATCACCGGGACTGGGTTCATCGGTGCCACCGCCGTCCACTTCGGTGCGACAACAGCAGCTAGCTTCACCGTGACATCGCCCACCGTCGTCCACGCCAAGACCAAGGCCCACGTGGCCGGTGCCGTCGAGGTCCAGGTGATCACGGCCGGTGGGACCGCCACATCGGGGACAAGCCACGAGTTCACGTTCATCGCCCCGACCCCCACCATCACCTCGCTGACACCGACGTCGGGGACCACCAGCGGCGGGACCACAGTCACCATCACCGGCACTGGGTTCATCGGTGCCACCGCCGTCCACTTCGGTGCGACAACAGCAGCTAGCTTCACCGTGACATCGCCCACCGTCGTCCACGCCAAGACCAAGGCCCACGTGGCCGGCGCCGTCAAGGTCCAGGTCACCACGGCCGGTGGGACCGCTACATCGGGGACAAATCACGAGTTCACGTTCATCGCCCCGACCCCGAAGATCATCTCGTTCACTCCGACGTCGGGCACGACCGGCGGCGGGACCACAGTCACGATTACTGGCACTGGGTTCATCGGTGTCAGCGCCGTCCACTTCGGCGCGACAACAGCAGCTAGCTTCATCGTGACATCGCCGACTGTCGTCCATGCCAAGACCAAGGCACATGTGGCCGGCACAGTGACGGTCAAGATCACCGCGGCCGGTGGGACTGCCACCGCTTTGAGTGACTACCGGTATGTGTCGTCGACCCCGACCCCCACTCCGACACCGACGCCGCCCGCACGACTTGGATACATCCTGGATGGAAGCGATGGCGGAGCGTTTGCATACGGTGACGCCCCGTTCCTCGGGTCCATGGTGTCCAGGCACCAGAAGCCGTCGGCTCCGGTCGCTGGTATCGCGGCGATGCCCACAGGCAATGGTTACTGGCTAGTTGGAGCTGACGGTTCGATCTACACCTTTGGAAATGCCCAAAACTACGGTTCGATTCAGAGTGCAGGAGTTGTCCTCGATAAGCCCATTGTCGGGATTGTTGCCACGCCGTCTGGAAACGGTTACTGGCTCGTTGCGTCCGACGGGGGTGTGTTCGCCTTCGGTGGTGCATCGTTCGAAGGCAATACCTATACCCTTGGCATTGAGAATCACCTGGACAAGCCGGTAGTTGGCATGACGGCGACGCCAACAGGTGGTGGCTACTGGCTCGTAGCGGCCGACGGTGGTGTCTTCGCCTTCGGGAACGCCAACTTCTACGGCAACACCTACACCCTGGGCATCGAGAATCATCTGGACAAGCCCATGGTGGGGATCGCCGCGACGCCGACAGGTGGTGGCTACTGGCTCGTTGCAGCTGACGGCGGTGTGTTCGCGTTTGGAGATGCCGGCTTCTACGGCAACACCTACACCATCGGGATCGAGAATTCGCTGGAAGGCCCAATGGTCGGCATCGTTGCGGTGCCCGGTGGGGGCGGGTACTGGCTCGTCGCATCCGACGGGGGCGTGTTCGCCTTCGGATCGGCGCCGTTCCTGGGGAACACGTACACGACCGGCATCGAGCACACACTGAATGGGCCGATTACGGGGATGGCATTCTCGCCCTGATGGGCACCCAATGGGTGATTCGTTGCGACAACGAATTTCAGCCGTTTGAGCTCACCTGTGTGGGTGCTCGCCGGCCATCAGCAGTCTGATCTCGGCGACACCCTCCCGGGGTCACCCCGGCTGGCCGCTAGCCAGGACTCTTCCCGCGGAGTCCCGGCCATGCGACCCAGCTCCGCGCCAGCACGCTGGTACGGCCCAGACCGCGTTCACCCGGACGGTTGACCGTCCCCGAAAGCGTGCCAGTTCCTTGACGTCCCGAGCGCCGTGCGCGCTGGCTGCCCCGAGTACGGTTGGTCCGTGGCCAGCAGAACCGAAGAACTGCTCGCGACAGGCGAGCTGACCGGTGCCGGGGTCCTCACCATCGCCGACCTCTACGGGGAGGTGGAGGACGCCCTGGTCCGGTCGTTCCCCCGCGGGCGCCAGCTCTGGGTACGGGGCGAGATCCACAACGTCTCGGACCAGGTGCGGACCGGTCACTGCTACCTCGACCTGATCGACCCCGAGACGGCCGGCGAAAAGCAGGCCCCCGTGCTCCGGGTGAAGTGCTGGCGATCCACCTGGGGCCCGTTGCGGGCCACCCTTGCCAAGGAGGGCATCGAGCTGGCCCCAGGGATGGTGGTGGTCATCCGCGGCACCCTCGACTTTTACCGACCCCGGGCCGAGGTCGGCTTCATCCTGGCCGAGCTCGACGTCACCGCCCTCCTGGGGCGCCTGGCTGCCGAGCGGGCGGCCCTGCTGCGAGCTTTGGCCGCCGAGGGGCTCCTCGAGCGGAACCGGTCGCTGCCGGTCCCTACCGTCCCGCTCCGGGTCGGCCTGGTGGCCAGCCCCGGCACCGAGGGCTACCGCGATTTCCTCGGTCAGCTCCACGGCTCGGGTTACGCGTTCTCCGTCACGGTGGTCCCCACCACGGTCCAGGGCGCCGACGCCCCCCCGGCCATCGCCGGGGCGATCGCCGCCCTCGCCGCCCGCGGGCCCGGCGAACTCGACGTGGTGGTGCTCGTGCGCGGCGGGGGCTCCAAATCCGACCTGGCGGCCTTCGACGCCGAGGCCGTGGCCCGGGCCGTGGCCACCTGCCCGCTCCCGGTGTGGACCGGGATCGGCCACACCGGCGACGAGTCGGTGGCCGATCTGGTGGCCAACCGGCGCTGCATCACCCCGACCGAGTGCGGTCGCGAGCTGGCCCTGCGGGTGGGCCAGTGGTGGGAGGCCCGGGTAGTCGGGCCGTCCGACGTCCTGCGGCGCCGGGCCGCCGAGGCTCTGGCGGACGCCGCCCGGCGCGACCACGGGGCCCGGGTCCGCCTGGCCGTGACGACCCGGCACCTGCTCTCGGCCCAGGCCGACCGCCTGCGCGCCCAGGCGCGGGCCACCGCCCGCCTCGCCCCGCTGGTGGTCGGCGACGCCCGGTCGCGGGTGGTCGAGCGCGCCTCGCGCCTCGCGCCGCTCTCGCTCGGCCACCTTGGGCGCGTCGACGATCGCCTGGAAGGCTGGCGCCGGCTCCTGAGCGCTTACGACATTGACCGCCAGCTCGAGCGCGGCTACACCCTTACCCTCGACGAGCAGGGACGGGTGGTGCGCACCGTGGCCGACGTGGCCCCGGGATCGGCCCTCATCACGAGGTTCTCCGACGGCACGGCTCGCTCGGTGGTTGAGTCGGTCGTCGCCGGAGACGGCCAAGGGAAAGGCGAGGCGTGATGGCGCAGAAGGGCGGGACCGGACAGGGCCGTGCCGAGACCCCGGTGGGGGAGCTCAGCTACACCGAGGCCAGCCGAGAGCTCGACGAGATCGTGGCCTTCTTCGAGGGGCGAGACGTCGACGTCGACCAGCTGGTCTCGCGATTGGAGCGCGCCACGGCCATCGTCGACGAGCTGGACCGGCGGCTGCGCCGGACCCGGGCGCAGGTTGAGGAGCTGGTGCCCCGTCTGGCCTCGGTGGCCGGCGGGACTGATGAGGAGCTCACCGAGGAGCTCGAGGAGGAAGAGGAGCTCGAGGAGGCGGACCGCCTGGCTGAGGAGCTCGGCGAGGCGGTGCAGGAGGAGAGCACCGGCCAGTCCCAGGGTCTGTTCTGATGCCCCACGACCGGGCGGCCGCTGACGGTCGCCTTTACTTTCGCCAGCTGCTCTCGGGTCGGGACTTCGCCCACGGCGATCCCCTGGCCCGCCAGATGGTCAACTTCGTCTACGCCGTGGGCGACCGCGAGACCGGCGAGGCCCTCTTGGTCGACCCCGCCTACGCCGTGGGCGACCTGCTCGACGCGCTGGCCACCGACGGCATGTCCTGCGTGGGGATCCTCGGCACCCACTACCACCCGGACCACCTCGGGGGGTCGATGGCGGGCTTCTCGATCGAGGGGGTGGCCTCGCTGCTCGAACGGATCTCGGTCCCCGTCCATGTCCAACGCGACGAGTTGCCCTGGGTCGAGCGGGCCACCGGGGTCACGGCCGACCACCTCGTGCCCCACGACAGCGGGGACGTGGTCGAAGTGGGGGCGGTGCGCGTGGAGCTGCTCCACACCCCCGGCCACACGCCGGGCAGCCAGTGCTTCATGGTCGACGGGCGGCTCGTCTCCGGTGACACCCTCTTCCTCGAGGGCTGTGGTCGGACCGACCTGCCGGGCAGCGACCCCGAGGCCATGTACGAGTCGCTCACCACCCGCCTGGCGCGCGTCCCCGACGACACGATCGTCTTCCCCGGCCACCTCTATTCGGTCGAGCCCTCGGCGTCGATGGGGGAGACCCGCCGCACCAATTTCGTCTTCCGACCCCGGTCGGCCGCCGAGTGGCTGGCCGTCTTCGGGGGGTGAGGCCGGCGTGAGCGCCGCCGACGCCGATCCCGCGGGCCCCCTCCGTGCCGACGGCACGGTGGTGGTGGTCGGCGGGTCGCTGGCCGGGCTGCGGGCCGTGCAGGGGCTGCGCGAGGGGGGGTTCACCGGGCGGATCGTCCTGGTGGGCGAGGAGCTCCACTACCCCTACGACCGCCCGCCTCTCTCCAAGCAGGTGCTGGCCGGTGACTGGCCGCCCGAGCGGGCCGTGCTGGCCGACCACCACAAGCTGCACGACCTGGGGGTCGAGGAGCGGCTGGGGCGGCGGGCGACGTCGCTCGACGCCGGGTCCCGGCGGGTCAGTGTCGACGACGGCGACGAGCTCTCGGCCGACGCCGTGGTGGTGGCCACCGGGGCCCGTCCCCGGCGCCTGCCCGGCACCGAGTCGACGCCCTCGGTGAGGGTGCTGCGCACGCTCGACGACTGCGAGGCCCTCCGGGCGCAGGTGCTCGCCGCCGGGCCGGGGTGCCGGGTCGTGGTGGTCGGGGCCGGCTTCATCGGCTCGGAGGTGGCGTCGACCTGCCGGGGCCTCGACTGTGGCGTCACGGTGGTCGAGACCCTGGCCACCCCGCTCGTTCCGGCCTTGGGCGAGCAGGTCGGCGCGGCACTGGGATCGCTGCACCTCCGCCACGGGGTCGACCTGCGCACCGGCGTCGGGGTCGACGGCGTCGAGCCCAAGGGCGGCGGGGCGGCCGTCCGGGTGGTGCTCTCCGACGGCTCCGAGCTCCCGGCCGACGTGGTGGTGGTGGGCATCGGGGTCGTCCCCAACACCGAGTGGCTGGAGGGGTCCGGTCTCGAGCTCGACAACGGGGTGGTGTGCGACTCCTCCCTCTTCGCCGCCGACGGGGTGGTGGCCGCCGGCGATCTCGCCCGTTGGGTCTGGCCCCGGCACGGGGCGATGGAGCCGACCCGCATCGAGCACTGGGAGGTGGCGGCCCAGATGGGAGAGGCGGCGGCGTCGTCGCTGCTGGCCGGCCGGCGCGCCGCCCCCGCCTTCGACCCCGTTCCCTACTTCTGGTCGGACCAGTACGGGCTGCGGATCCAGATGCTGGGCCGGCCCGCGCCCAGCGACGAGGTGGCCGTGGTCGACGGCGCACTCGACGCCGACGACGGAAAGTTCGTCGCCCTCTACGGTCGCGGCGGGCGCCTCACTGCGGCGCTGGCCGTCAGCCGCCCCCGCCAGCTGATGGGCTACCGGCCGCTGCTGGTTGCCGGGGCGAGCTTCGACGAGGCGCTGTCCCTCCACCGGGACTGACCCCCCCGGCCCCCGGGCCCGGGGACTTCTTCCGCAGCCGCCGCGCCCCGCGGCGCAGCCGTCGGGCGGCGCGGCGCAGCTCGCGCTGGGTGCGCGGGTCGGGCGCACCGTCGCCGTAGGCGGCGCGCTCGGCCAAAGCGGCCAGCCTGCGGGCGTCGGGGTCCGGCGGCCCGCCGGGTGGGGGCCACAGGGCGTCGATGCGGGCGGCCAGCGTCGTGAGGGTCTCCCCGGGCTCGACCGCCAGGCCGGCGCGCCTGGCCGTCGCCTCCAGCTCGGCGGTGATGGACCCCGCCCAGGTGGCGGGGCGCCGCCGCCGTCGCCGGACGACGAACACGACCAGGCCGGCGGCGGCCACGCCGGCCACCACCGGGACCACCGGGACCTTGGCCAGCGCGTCGCGCAGGTCGTGGGTGAGGACCGAGGCCGTGCTGGGGTTGGCCAGGGGGACGACGGCGGTCGGGTCGAAGCTCTGCCAGCCGTAGCCGGGGAACCAGACCTGGACCCAGGCGTGGGCGTCTTGGGCCTGGACGTCGTAGAGGTCGGTCAGCGGGTCGTAAGGACCGGGCACGTAGCCGGTGGCCTCGCGGGCCGGGATGCCGAGGGTGCGCAGCATCACGGCGAGCGAGGTGCTGATCTGCTCGCAGTAGCCGCGCCGGGAGCCGAAGAGGAACTGCTCGACCGTGTCCTGGCCGGGCGAGAGCGGCGGGATGTCCAACGTGTAGCGGGTGTGGGTCCCCATCCAGTCCTCGAGGGCCAGGATCTTGGCGTAGGTGGTGGGGGCGTGGGCGGTGATGCGGCGGGCCAGCGCGGCCACCCGGGGGTAGGGGTGGGGGAGCTGGAGGAACCTCGCCTGCTCCGGCGGGGAAAGGGAGGCCCCAGGCCCGATGGCCGGCGCGGGCGCCTCGAGCTCGGCCGGGGTGGCGGTGTTCACCACCGAGAGCACGGTGTAGACCGACCCCGGCCCCAACGAGGTGCCCGAGCGCAGTGTGCCGTAGGGGCTCAGGTAGAGGTGCCGGGCGGGGAACCACACCTCGGCGGCGTTGGCCGCGTGGAAGATGAGGTTGGGCCCCGACTGGACCAGGTAGAAGGTCTGGTAGTCGGCGGTTCCCCGATCCACCTCGCCCACCGGGGTGGGCACCAGGAAGGGGAACCGTGTGTCGAGTTGCCGCCAGGGTGAGAGCCTGCCCGGTGGCGGGGTGGTGTCCCACGACTGGCCCGTCCAGCGGTCGAAGGTCTCGGCGATCCAGAAGGTTGGTCGGTCGGCGCGCACCCGGAAGACGACCTGGGTGCCGAGGCTCGCCCGATCGGCGGTGTCGAGGGGGCCGGCGAAGCCGAGGAAGCCGCCGATCCCGGTTCGTCCCTGCGGCGCGGCGGCGTGGACGGGCTCGCTGCCCTTGGCTCCACCGCCCACCAGCGAGGCCGCCTGGCTGAGGGGCAGGTCGTCGGCGATGGACGAGGGCAGGATGAAGTTGGAGTCGGTGTGGGGGGCGGGCAGTCCGGCGACCACGAGAACGGCCACCGCCAGCGCGCAGAGCGCGGTGGTGACCGCCGCCACCGGCCTGATCCGTGACCCGCCTGACTGCGACCCCCACATCGACAGGAGGCCCACGAGCCCGAACCCCCCCCAGACCACCACGTAGAGGCCGAAGACGTCGTCGATCGACTGGGCGGCGGCCACGGCCATGAGGGTGGCCGAGCCGGCCAGGGAGAACCCGAGGTCGCGGCGGCACGGGACGTCGAAGGCGTGGGTCACCTGGATGATGGTGAACAGGACGGCCAGGGGCCCCTCCACCGAGCCCAGGTCGCCGGTGCTGGCCCGGGCCGACACGGTGAGGAAGAACCAGACGAAGGCGATCACGACGGCCAGGGCCAGCGCGGGCTTAAGGAACCGGACCGGCCGCGCCCGGCGGTGGTAGGAGAAGGCGTTGCCCAGGATCACGAGCACGATCGACAGCCAGGAGACCGTGGCGGACAGCTCGCCCGCCGCCCAGCAGGCGACGATGGACGTGACCACCGCGCCGGTGGCGGCCACCCGCAGGAGCACCGAGTGCTCCGGAGCCCCGGGGCGGTTTGCCTGGCGGACCGCCTCGACGACGTTCACCGCTCCCCGCCTCTGTCGCCGCGTTGGGGGAGCGCCCGGGCCAGGCGCCGCCCGGCGTCGGCCATGCCCGAGACGGGACGATGCACCTCGCCGTGGGCCTCGGCGGTCACCAGCACCACCGAGTGGCCGGCGGCCAGCTGGGCGCCCACCTGGGCGAGCGCCCGGCTCGCCTGCTCGTCGGCCAGGTCGGGGTCGTCGGCGAGGAGCGCCCAGACGGTCACTGGCCGGGCGGCCGGTCCCTCCATCTCGCGCACCATGAGGGTGCCCGCGTGCGCGGTGGCCCGCCAGTGCACCCAGCTGCGCAGGTCGCCCGGCTGGTAGTCGCGCACCCCGCGGGGCTCGCCCACTCGGCGGTGCACCTGCCGGACGTCGCTGCCGGTGTCGTCGCCCCGGTCCCGCTCGGCCGCCACGGCCGCCCCGACCGGCGGGGCCACGCAGAGGGGGCGCCGCAGGGGGACGGTGACGCGCTTCGTCCACCACAACACGCCGAACGGTGCCGCGCTGGCCAGCTCGACCACGCAGGTGGAGCGCTCGCCCCGGTGCGCCGGGACCACCTCGAGGGTGCAGCTCTTGGCGTCGCCCGTGCCCCGGGCCGGGCCCGGGGGGTCGACGGCGCGCGCCACGACCGGAGTGGAGGTGACCACCGTGAGCTCCATCGCGGACCCGGCCACCGCGTCGGCGGGGTTCTCGGCGACAGAGCACCGCGCCCGCCGGAGGAACACGGCCGGACCGAGCAGCCCCACCACGATGCAGCCGGCGAGCAGGGCGCCCAGCGCCTGCACCCAGCCCGAGCCGCTGGAGTGGGCCACGCCGAACCAGGCCACCACGGCCAGCACCGTGCCCAGGACCGGGCCCGTGGCCCGTCGGGGACGGGGGAACGGCTCTTTGGGCGAGCGCGGCCGGTGTTCGGCCCCCCCGGCGGTGCTGCCCGGGGGACCGCCGTCGGTCACGGCCTGGGGGCCCCGACGGTGCGCAGCACCTCGTGGACCACCGCCGTCCCCGCACCCGGCTGGCCGTCGGTCACCAGCCGGTGGGCCAGGCTGGGCACGGCCATGGCCTGGACGTCGCCGGGAGAGACGAAGGCCCGGCCGTAGAGGAGGGCGTGGGCCTGGGCCGAGCGCACCAGGGTGATCGAGGCCCGGGGGCTGGCCCCCAGCCGCACCCCCGCCGCCTGGCGGGTGGCGCGGCACAGGTCGACGGCGTAGGCGGCGACCTGGGTGGCGATCGGCAGCCGGCGGGTGAGGTGGATGATCCGGCGCCAGTCGGCCGTCGAGCACACCGCCCGCAGTTCTGAGAGCGCCTCGCGCCCGCCGTGGTGGAGGGTGAGGCTGGCCTCGGTCTCGGCGTCGGGGTAGCCGAGGGGGGTCGAGAGGGCGAACCGGTCGAGCTGGCTCTCGACCAGCGGATAGGTGCCCAGCTGGCCGGTGGGGTTTTGGGTGGCGATGACCATGTGCGGAGAGGGCAGCGGCCAGCTGCGGCCGTCCACCGTGACCTGCTCCTCCTCCATGGCCTCCAAGAGGGCCGACTGGGTGCGCGGGGGCGTGCGATTCAACTCGTCGAGCAGCAGGACGTGGGCGAAGACCGGACCTGGTCGGAACTCCCACGTCCCGGTGCCCGGGGAGAAGGTCGAGACGCCGGTGACGTCGGTGGGGAGGAGGTCGGGGTGGCCCTGGACCCGCGAGAGCCCGGCCCCCAGCGAGGCGGCGAGCCCGCGGGCGAGAACGGTCTTGCCCACGCCGGGCACGTCCTCGATGAGCAGGTGGCCGCCGGAGAGGGCGGCCACCACGGCCACGGTGACCGCCGAGGGCGCCCCCAGCAACACGTGGCGGAGGTTGGCGTGCAAGGCGCGCGCCAACTGCACGTAGACCGACGGGACCGCGGCCTGCCGAGCGCGCTCCTGTTCGGTGGTGGTCACCCTCGGCCCTCCATCAGAAGCCGATCCCGGAGAGCTCGGGGACGGTGCCCAGGGCCCGCTCCCGGGCGGCCAGCCACCGCGCGCGGCGTGCCGCCCGGTCGGACTCCGTGGCCGTCGGCTCGACGGAGTGCCGGGGCACCGCGGCCGAGGCGATCTCGTCGGTGTCCCCCCAGGTGCCCACGGCCATGCCGGCCAGGAAGCCCGCCCCCAGCGTCGTCGCCTCCCGCTCCGACGACACCTCGACGACCCGGCCGGTGGCCTCGGCCAGGGAGGAGACGAAGACCTCGTTGTCGGACATTCCGCCGTCGACCCGCAGCGCCCCGACCCGCATTCCGCTGTCGGCCTCGGCCGCCTCCAGCAGGTCGGCCCCTCGCTGGGCCACCCCCTCGAGGACGGCCCGCACCAGCTCGGCCCGGCCGGTGCCCCGGGTCACCCCGAGCAGCGTGCCCCTCGCCCCGAAGTCCCAGACCGGGGTGCCCATCCCGAGCAGCGCGGGGACGAACCAGACGTCGCCGGTCGTTTCGCACCCCGAGGCCACCGTCGCCGACTCCTGGGCGGATTCGATCACCCCGAGGTCGTCGCGGAGCCACTCCACGCAGGAGCCGGCCGAGAGCATGACCGCCTCCACGCCCCACACCGGCTTTCCCTCCCGCTGCCAGGTCACAATGGGGAACGTACCCGCTGGGAGGCGCCGGGCGGTGACGGGCGGCTCGCCCCCGGTGCACAGGTCGAGCATGCCGCCGGTGCCGAAGGTGGCCTTGGCCAGCCCGGGACGGGTGCACCCCTGGCCGACCAGGCTGGCCTGCTGGTCCCCGGCGATCCCGCAGATGGGCGGGGCGCCGGGGAGGGCCAGGGCCTGGCCCACCACGCCCGTCGAGTCGACGATCGCCGGCAGCATGGCGGTGGGGACACCCAGCCGCTCGAGGATCTCGCCGTCCCAGCCCATGGTGTCGGGGCGGACCAGGCCGGTCACCCCGGCGTTCGTGGCGTCGGTCACGTGCAGCCCCGCCGCCGCCCCGCCGGCCAGGGTCCAGGCCACCCACGAGTCGACCGTGCCGAAGCACAGCCCGTCGGCCGCCGAGCGGTCGGGGTCGACGGCGTCGAGGATGGCGGCCAGCTTGGTGGCCGACATGTTGGGGGCCAGGCGGATCCCCTCGGCCTGGAGGACGAGGCAGGTCCCCACCGTGCGCAGGTCCTGCCAGCCGATGGCCGGGGCCACCGGCCGGCCGGTGGCCCTGTCCCAGACCACGGTGGTGGCCCGTTGGTTGGCGATGCCCACCCCCGACACCGGCCCCCCCTCGTCCAGGGCGGCCTCGGCCAGCTCGAGCGCGGCCCGGGCGACCAGCCCCGCGTCCACCTCGACGAGGCCCGGCGCGGGCGTGTCGGGCAGCACGGCGCGGTGGTGGACGCAGGTCACCGTGGCGTCGGGCCGCACCACGGCCGCCCGCACGCCCGAGGTGCCCACGTCGACGACGAGCAGGCTGCCCCCCCGACCGGTCACGGCCAGTCCACCCCGCCCAGGGGCGTGGGCAGGCCGAGCTTGCCGGGGTTGAGGATGCCGGCCGGGTCGAGGGCCGTCTTGATCGCCGCCAGCACCCCGAAGGCCGGGCCGAGGGCATCGGCCATGAAGCGCGAGCGGTTGAGGCCGATGCCGTGGTGGTGGCTGATGGCCGCCCCGTGGCCGGTCACGGTGGCCATCACGGCGTCCCAGGCCCGCCGGTAGTAGTCCTCCTGCCAGGCCATCGACCGCTCCGGCGGCCCGTCGGCGGGGTCGCGGCCGGCGAAGGTGAAGTACAGGCAGGCCCCGTCGGGGTACGCGTGGGACTGGTGGACCGAGGCCACCAGGGTCCCCGGGACCATCCCGAGCGCCGCCACGACGTCGTCGGCCAGGGACGGGAGGACCGACCACCGCCCGGCCACCTCCGCCGTGTCGACGACGATGTCGGCCCGCCACAGCGGGGCCAGGGCCGAGACGTCGTTGCGGTGCTCCCACCAGCGGTCGACCGGCCCGGTCCCCTGGGCGCTCGCCCCCGCGCACTCGGCGTCCACCACCGCCAAGGTGGCCTCGAGCAGGCCCGGGTCGGCCTCGTCGAGGACGACGAGCAGGCAGCCGCCGGCGTGGGCGAAGTTCCGCTCGGACTCGACCTGGTCGTAGAGGCGCAGCACGGCGGGGGTCGCCCCACGCCGCAGGATCCTGCGGCACGCCTCGAGGCCGTCGGCGAAGGAGTCGAAGGAGAAGGCCCGGCGCCCGTCGGCAGGGGGCCGGGGGTGGACCCGCAGGCGGGCCGAGGTGATCACCCCAAGGGTGCCTTCGCTGCCCACGAACAGCTGGGTGAGGTTGGGGCCGGTGGCCGCCCGGGGGGCGGCGCCCTCGGTGCGCACCACGGTCCCGTCGGCCAGGACGACCTCGAGGCCGACCACCATGTCCTCGATCTTCCCGTAGCGGGTGGAGTACTGCCCCGCGCTCCGACAGGCCAGCCAGCCGCCGACCGTGGACAGGTCCATGGACTGGGGGAAGTGGCCGAGGGTGTAGCCGTCGCCGACCGCCCCCAGGGCCGCCTCGACGTCGGGACCGAACAGCCCCGCCGGGACGTCGGCCACCAGCGACGCCTCGTCGACGACGACCGGCCCCACCAGGCCGGTGCAGTCGAGGGAGATCCCGCCAAAGACCGGAACCGACCCACCGCACACCCCGCTGCGGCCGGCCATGGCGGTGACCGGCACGCCGGCCGCCGAGCAGGCGGCCAGGGTGGCGGCCACCTGGGCGGCGTCGGCCGGGCGCACCACCGCCGCCGGCCGGGACGGGACCTGGCCCCGGACGGCCCAGCCGATGGCCAGGGGCCACCAGTCGCGCCCGGCGGCCACCAGGTCGGCGTCGCCGGTGCGCACCTCGGCGCCGCCGGCCGCGATCTGGCCCATGAGCCGGTCGTCGACGGCGGCCCGGGAGCCGGCCAGCCGGTCGACGACCGCCGAGGGGTCGGCGTCGACCGGGGTCGGTGGGGTGGGGGTGGTCACGGTGCCGGCCGGGTCGCCGCCGCGGTCGGGATGCCGGCCGCCTCCAGCTCGGCCAGGGCCCGGTCGGCGAACCCCGCCGCCTGCTCGGCCGTCTCGGCAGGCGTCCACCCGAGCTCGGGCGCCAGCAGCTCGGCCACCCGCGCCGCCGCCTGCGCGCTCGGCCGGGCCGCCTGCAGCAGGGCGCGGGTCCGCCGGGACAGCACGTCGTCGACCGAGGTCGCCATCTCGCAGCGGGCGGCGTAGACCACCTCGCAGCCGAGGTAGGCCAACCCCTCGACCACCGGCTCGAGCAGCTCGGGCCGCCCTTCGGCCACGGCCAGCACCCGGGGGGCCTCGGTGCCGTAGCGCGAGGCCAGGTGGTCGCTCACCGGCCGGCCGGCCGGCGCTGGCGACCCGGTCCCCGGCCGGGGAGCGCCGCGCAGCCGGAGCCCCCTGGTCACGCAGGGCCCCGCACCGCGGTCCGCCGGCAGGGCGGCCACCACCTGGGCCATGGTGTCCTCGGCCATCTTGCGGTAGGTGGTCAGCTTCCCCCCGGTCACGGTGACCAACCCCTGGCGGGACGTGTGCACGGTGTGGCGGCGGGAGAGGTCGGCCGTGCGCGCCGAGCGCTCCCGGCCGCCCGGGGGCGGGGCGAGCAGGGGGCGCAACCCGGCCCACACCCCGGTCACGTCGGCCGGGGTGACGGCCGAGCTGGTGGCGGCGTTGACCGCGCCGAGGAGGTACGCCACGTCCTCGGGCGTGCAGGCGGGGTCGTCGAGCGAACCGTCGTAGTCGGTGTCGGTGGTGCCCACGTAGACGTGGCCGCCCTCGGGCCACGGCAGGACGAACACCGAACGGCGGTCGCCGGGCACCGGCAGGACGGCGGCGACGTCGACCGGCAGCTTGGCGGCGGGGAGGGAGAGGTGGACCCCCTTGGCCGGCCGGAGCGACCGGGGGTGGTCCCCCTCGTCGAAGGCGCGCAGGTCGTCGGCCCACACCCCGGTGGCGTTCACCACCACGTCCGCCCTGATCTCGAACTCGTCGGTGCGGGCCGACCCGGGCCGGGAGAGCGGCCGCACCCGGACCCCCTCCACCCGCCCCCGCTCGCCGGTGAGGAGCCCGGTGGCCGCCGCGTAGTTGGCCGCCACCGCCCCGTGGTCGAGGGCGGCCGTGCGCAGGAGGGCCAGGGTCAGGCGGGCGTCGTCGGCCCGGGCGTCCCAGTAGAGGAAGCCGGCCACCAGCCGGTCGGTCCGCAGCGTCGGCATGTGAACCAGGGCCTCGGCCCTCTTCACCCGGCGGTGGCGCTTCCCGATGCGCACGCCCCCGGTGAGGTCGTAGAGCCAGAGCACGGTGGCGTAGGTGCGCGACAGGGTCTTGGAGACCACGCCGTCGCGGCCGAAGAGGGGGATCAGGAAGGGGATGGGGGTGACCAGGTGGGGCGCGTTGTCGAGCAGGCGCTGGCGCTCGGCCAGGCTCTCGTAGACGAGGCCCACCTCGTGCTGCTGGAGGTAGCGGATGCCCCCGTGGACCAGCTTGGACGACTTGGAGGAGGTGCCCGAGGCGAAGTCGCCCTTGTCGACGAGGGCCGTCCGCAGCCCCCGGCTGGCGGCGTCCAGCGCCACCCCGGCCCCGGTGATCCCGCCGCCCACCACGACCACGTCGAAGCGCTCGGCGCCCAGGCGGCGCAGGGCCTCGTCGCGGGCGAAGGATCCCTGGTCGCCGGGGGAGCCGGGGGCCGCCCCGGTGCGATCGCTCACGGGTCCAGCCTGCCACACGCCAAATCGGCCCCTCCCGGCCGGCCGGCTGATTTTGACAAGCTTTGTCAACAAACAATGATTGGTGGTAACCTGGGGCAGCGATGCGTTCCTCCGACGAGCTGACCGACCTCTTCCGCTCGAGCGGCCGCAAGGTGACGCCCCAGCGGCAGTGCATCTTCCGCCTGCTCGAGGGCAACGAGTCGCACCCCACGGCCGAGGTCGTCTACGAGGCGGCCCGCACCGAGATGGAGACGATCTCGCTCAAGACCGTCTACCAGACCCTGAACGAGCTGGCCGAGCTGGGCGAGATCGCCGCCCTCGACCTCGGCACCGGCACGGTGCGCTTCGACCCCAACGTGGAGCGCGCCCACCACCACTTGGTCTGCCGCTCGTGCGGCAAGGTGCGCGACCTCAACGTGGCGTTCACCGGCCTGTCGGTGCCGGCCGGCGAGGGCCAGGGCTACGAGGTGGACGGGGCGGAGGTCGTCTTCCGCGGGCTGTGCGGGGAGTGCCGGCGGCGCCGTTCGCTGCGCCGCGGAGGCGGCCCGCGGGCCACGTCGCCCCAGTCGGGCGACCAACGATCGAACAGGCAACGAGCACACAAGAAGGAAAGATGAGGAGCAGCTGACATGCCCGAATTGAAGGGATCCCAGACCGAGGCCAACCTGAAGGAGGCCTTCGCCGGCGAGAGCCAGGCCAACCGGCGCTACCTCTACTTCGCCCAGAAGGCGGACGTGGAGGGCTACCCCGACGTCGCCGCCCTGTTCCGGTCGGTGGCCGAGGGGGAGACCGGCCACGCCTTCGGCCACTTCGACTTCCTGCGCGAGGTGGGTGACCCGGTGACCGGCGTGCCGGTGGGGTCGACCGAGGACAACCTGCGCTCGGCCGTCGAGGGCGAGACCTACGAGTACACCGAGATGTACCCGGGGTTCGCCAAGACCGCCCGAGAAGAGGGGTTCGACGAGATCGGCGAGTGGCTGGAGACCCTGGCACGCGCCGAGCGCTCCCACGCCGGCCGGTTCACCAAGGGGCTCGAGTCGATCTCCTGATCGGCTCGGCTCCGGCCGACCGGCCACCCGCGGCCCCGTGACGGCCACCTACCACCCCTCCGACCCCAGGTACTTCGACGCCGACGACCTGGCGGCCGAGACCGAACGGGTCTTCGACCTGTGCCACGGCTGCCGGCTGTGCTTCAACCTCTGCCCGTCGTTCCCGACCCTGTTCGACCTCGTCGACGGGCACGACGGCGAGGTCTCGGCCCTCTCGCCCGCCGAGCGCGACCGGGTGGTCGACCAGTGCTACCAGTGCAAGCTCTGCTACGTGAAGTGCCCCTACGTGCCCCCGCACGAGTGGGCCCTGGACTTCCCGCGCCTCATGATGCGGGTGCGGGCCAACCGCAAGCGCTCGGGCGCGGGGATCCGCGAGCGCGTGACCGACCAGGTCCTCGGTCGCACCGACCTGCTGGGCGCGCTCTCCACCCCGGCCGCGCCCCTGGTCAACGTCCTGACCGGCCGGCCGGGGTCGCTGGTCCGCAGGGTCATGGAGAAGACGGTGGGCGTGGCCGCCCAGCGGGTCCTCCCCCCCTACGCCCGGCAGCGCTTCTCCACCTGGTTCGCCCGTCGTCCTCGGCCCCCGGCGCCCCCGGCGGGGACGGACCCGCACCGGGTGGCCGTCTTCGCCACCTGCTTCGTCGAGTACATGGACCCCGGCGTCGGCCGTGACCTGGTCGGGGTCCTCGAGCGCAACGGGGTCGACTGCTCGCTGCCCGAGGGAGCCCGCTGCTGCGGGGCGCCCTGGCTGCACTCGGGCGACGTCGAGGCCTTCGAGCGGGCGGCACGGCACAACGTGGCCGTCCTGGCCCCTCAGGTGAGGGCCGGACGGGCCGTCGTGGTGCCCCAGCCCACCTGCGCCTACGTGGTGAAGCGCGACTACCCCCTCTACCTGGGCACGGCCGAGGCCGACCTGGTGGCCGAGCGCACCTTCGACCCCGCCGAGTACCTCCTGGCGCTCCACCGGGGCGACGGCCCCGGCCTGGACCTCGAGTTCCCCGGGGTCGCCACCGGAGCCGTCCCCGAGCGCGTCACCTACCACGTGCCCTGCCACCTGCAGGCCCAGAACATCGGCCTGAAGAGCCGGGACCTGTTGAAGCTGGCCGGGATCGCCTGCGACCTCGTGCAGCGGTGCTCGGGCATCGACGGCACCTGGGGGTACCGGGCCGACAACTTCGAGCTCGCCCGCCAGGTGGCCGCCCCGCTGGCCCGGGAGGTCAGGGCCGCCGGCAACGAGGTGGTGTGCGGGGACTGCACCCTGGCCAACGGGGCCATCTACCAGGAGACGGGCCAGCGGCCGCTCCACCCCATCAGCCTGGTGGCCCGTGCCTACGGCATCCCTGAGGAGGGGGAGGGCGCGGTGAGCGAGCTCACCGTCGACGACATCTTGGACCTGCGAGCCTACGAGCGGGTCCGCGACGACTACCGGACGCGGGTGATGGCCAAAAAGCGCCTGCGCCGGATCCCCCTCGGCCCGGTCGTCACCCTCGTGTTCGAGTGCGCCGACACGGTCCGCTTCCAGGTCCAGGAGATGGCCCGGGCCGAGCGGATCCTGACCGACGAGGGCATCCGGGGCGAGCTCGACGTCTACAACCGGCTCCTCCCGAGCCCCGGCGAGCTCTCGGCCACCCTGTTCATCGAGCTGACCAGCGAGGACCAGCTGCGCCACTGGCTCCCCCGGCTGGTGGGGATCGAGCGGTCCGTGGCCTTCGAGCTGTCCCGGCCACCGGGGTCGACTGCGCCGCCGACCGTGGTGAGCGTCCCCGAGGAGCTCCATGCCAACTCCCTGACCAGGGAGTCTGTGACCTCGGCCGTGCACTACGTGCGCTTCGGGTTCACCGGGGCCGAGGTGGACCTGTTCGGGGCGGGACCGGTGTCGGTGGTCTCCGTGCACCCCGAGTACCCCGCCCGGACCGAGGTCGGCGAGGCGAGCCGGGACGAGCTCCTGGCCGACCTGCGGGGCACCACGGCGCCGATCCCCCTCGGCTAGCGGCCGCCGCCGGCCGGGGCCTCAGATTCGGTCTTTACAGCGGCCGCAGCGCTGCGCCATAATTCCCGTTCTGCCGAAATTGCGCCGGGCAGGTCCACGTGCCCCCGGCCCTGCATGACCGGTGGGCCCCTGTACCTAAAGTGATCGCGAACGACGAAATTGCACAGAAAGTACCAACGATGAGTGCCACGTGGCGCAAACGGGCCGCATGCCGCGGCATCGACGTCGAGATCTTCTACCCGATCACCGACGACGACGCCGACGCGGCCGAGGCCAAGGCGGTCTGTGCGGAGTGCCCGGTCCGCCAGGCCTGCCTGGAGCACGCCCTGGCCCACCGCGAGCGCGAGGGTGTCTGGGGCGGGACCACCGAGCGGGAGCGCCGCCGGATCGTCCGCCAGCGCCGCAAGTCGGCCTGAGCACCCGGGGGCGGCACCACCGCCCCACCTCAGCCCGAGAGCGTGCAGGGCGTCGGGTTCCAGGGCTCCTGCTGGGTATTGGCCTGCACCACGCCCGGGGGCGTGGTCGTGGTGGTCGTGCCGCCTGTGGCGTCGGCGGTGGAGCCGCCTGTCGTGCTCCCCGACGACGATGTCGCCGCCGCTGTCGACCGTGTCGATCCCGCCGACGAGGTTGTCGACGGCGGTGTGACGGTCTTCACCCCGCTGAAGCTCTTGCCGACCACCAGGATCACCTGGTCCCCTTGGAGCTGGGGGTCGGCGGCCTGCACGTCCTTGCCGTCGAGCCGCAGGGCCACCGCCTGCCCGGCGTCGGCGTGACCCTCGGCGTACTCGACCTCGGTGGTGGCCACGGTGGCCGGCGCGTTGGCGATCCCCCGGAGGCTGAACCCCTGCCGCTCGAGCGAGGCGGCGGTCTCCGAGGCGAGCGGGGCCGAGGGGTCCGAGCCGTTCAGCACCTCCACCGCCACCCGGTCGGGGGCGAGCGCCGGGGCGGTGGTCGAGGTTGAGGCGGCCCCCGTCGACGAGGTCGAGGCGGTTGTCCCCCCGACCTGCTTGAAGGCGGCGATGGTCTGGGCCGCCTGTGGCTCGGCCTCGCCGAGCACGTCGGCCCCGCCTGTGGTGGTGAAGCCGTAGGTGGGGAGGGTCTCGGTGTGCAGGTTGGCCTGGGGGAGGCCGTGGAACTCATTGGCCATCGAGATGAGGTCGCCCTCGGAGAGGGTCGTGTCGATGGTGAGGTCGTGGACGGCCGCCCCGATGAAGCTGTTGATGGTGAAGGGGTCGAACTTGACCGAGTCCAGCTTGTCGAGGAGGGCGCGGAAGAAGGCGTCCTGGCGCTGGATGCGGCTGAAGTCGCTCAGCCCGTCGTACTGCCACTCGCCTGTGGCCTCGTAGTAGAGGTGGCGGGCCCGGACCAGCTCGAGGGAGGTGGCCCCGTTCACCAGCTGGCAGCCGGTCTGGGTCACGTCGAGGCCCGAGTAGGCGTCCTTCACCGGGTCGGGGAAGTCCATCGTCACCCCCCCCAGGGCGTTCACCATGTTCTGGAACCCCTGGAATGTCACCGACATGTAGTGGTTGATGGGGATCCCCAGGTCGGTCTCGATGGTCTGGATGAGGAGGCTCGGCCCGTTGTTGAAGGCGGCGTTGATGCGGTTTGTGCCCGAGACCCCCGGCTCGTTCCCCGGGATGTGGACCCACAGGTCCCGCGGGATCGAGAGCACCCAGACCTGCTTGGTGGCCGGGATGAAGCGCGCCACGATGGTCACGTCGCTGCGCTCGCCGGTCTGGGTGCTGGGTGTGCCGAACTCGGTGGCCTGCTTTGTTGTGTCGACGAACTTCCGGCTGTCCGAACCCACCAGCAGGATGTTGAAGGGCTGGCCGGGCGGGGCCTGGGGAACCAGGTGCTGGGCGTCCACCTTCTTGATCTGGTCGAAGCGGTAGCGGGCGTAGAAGTAGGTGCCCGCCCCGAGCAGGACCAGGGTGGCGACGACCGCGATCGCCACGACCAGCAGCGTCCGCACCCACCGGTGCCGGGTGCGGCCGCGCCGCGTGGCCGAGCGCCGCGATCTGCGGCGCTCGGCACGGCTCTGGCCGCCCGTCGGGTCGGCGTTGGGGGTGGGGTCGTCCAAGGCGGTGGGAGGGCGCGGGGATCGCCCTGTGCAGGCAAGATACCGCCCGTACCTGAAGGGAACCTTTCGGGGGGCCCTCGGCGGTGTCCGATACCGTGGTTCGGTGGACTTCGAGCTCTCCGAGGAACTGGTGGAGCTGCAGCGGTCGGTCCGCCGGCTGGTGGAGGACAAGGTCGCCCCCAGGGCCCGGGAGATCGACCGGACCGGCGAGTACCCCGAGGACGTCTTCTGCGCCTTCCGGGACGCCGGCCTGCTCGGGCTGTGCCTG
Organism: uncultured Actinomycetota bacterium; assembly: GCA_963770505.1. Taxonomy (GTDB): domain Bacteria; phylum Actinomycetota; class Acidimicrobiia; order Acidimicrobiales; family RAAP-2; genus CAVYPR01. The sequence goes on from CAVYPR010000001.1 coordinate 161,664, forward strand.
CCCGAGGAGCTGGGAGGCTCGGGGGCGGGCATCCTCGGGCTGGCGGTGGCCATCGAGGAGGTGGCCAAGCGGTCGAACACGGCCGCCCTCATGCTGCTGCTCACCCGCCTGCCCTCCGGTCCGCTCCTCATCGCCGGGACCGACGAGCAGCGCCGCCGCTACCTGCCGGGGATCGCCGACGGGACCCTGCGGGCCGCCTTCGGGCTGTCCGAGTCCCAGGCCGGCAGCGACGTGATGGGCATGCGCACCCGAGCCGTGCCGGACCCCGCCCGCCCCGGGGGGTGGGTGGTCAGCGGGACCAAGTGCTGGATGTCGGGGGTCCGCGAGGCCGACTGGTACACGGTCTTCGCCAAGACCGCCGAACCAGCCAGCCGGGCCCACGACTCGGTGACCGCCTTCGTGGTCGAACGCGGGTGGGAGGGCGTCTCGCTGGGCCGCACCGACCACAAGATGGGCGTGCGCGGCGTGGACACCGGCGAGCTGGTCCTCGACGGGGTGCGGGTCCCCCCCGAGAACGTGATCGGGGAGGTGGGGGGATTCCGGCTGGCCATGCTCGGGCTCAACGCCATGCGCCCGGTCGTGGCCGCCCGGGGCATCGGCCTCGCCGAGGGAGCCCTCATGTACGCCACCGACTACGTGAAGGGGCGCCAGGCGTTCGGTCGGACGATCGCCGACTTCCAAGGGATCCAGTGGGAGATCGCCAAGTGCGCCGTCGACATCGAGGCGGCCCGCCTGCTCACCTATCGCGCCGCGGCCATGGCCGACGCCGGGAGGTTCGGCAAGGAGGACGTACCCTTCCTGTCGATGGCCAAGTACCACGCCACCGAGCTGGCCGTGCGGGCCTCGGGGCTGGCCGTGCAGCTGCTCGGGGCGGCCGGCTACATGGAGGACCACCCCACCGAGCAGTGGTACCGCGACGCGCGTCAGCTCACGATCGTGGAGGGCACGTCGCAGGTGCAGCTCAACCTGATCGCCCGCGGGGTGCTCGACGGCGACCTGTGGTGGGACTGAGGATGCCGCTCACCTTCGCGGACATGGGCGGGTGGCCGGCCGTGCTCGGACGACTGGTGGCCGGAGGCTCGCTCTCGGCCGACGAGGCCGAGCGCGTGATGGACGAGGTCTTCAACGGTGCGGCCACCCCGGCCCAGACCGCCGCCTTCCTGGTGGCCCTGCGGGCCAAGGGCGAGACGGTGGAGGAGATGACCGGCCTGGCCCGCTCGATGGTGCAGCACGCCGAGCCGCTCCACCTCGAGGGCGACCTGCTGGACGTGGTCGGCACCGGCGGTGACCGCCTCTCGAGCATCAACGTCTCGACCATGGCCGCCTTCATCTCGGCCGGCGCCGGGGCCGTGGTCTGCAAGCACGGCAACCGGGCCGCCTCGTCCTCGGTGGGCACGGCCGACGTGCTGGAGGCGCTGGGGGTGACGGTGGACCTGGGCCCGGCCGGGGTCGCCCGCTGCGTGCTGGAGGCGGGCATGGGCTTCTGCTTCGCCCCCCGCTTCCATCCCGCCATGCGTTTCGCCGGGCCCGTCCGCAAGGAGCTGGGCGTGCCAACCGCCTTCAACTTCCTCGGTCCCCTGACCAACCCGGCCAGGGCACGGCACCTGCTGGTGGGGGTGAGCGACGCGGCGATGGCGCCCAAGATGGCCGGGGTGCTCGGGGCGAACGGCGTGCGGCGGGCGATGGTGGTGCGCGCCGACGACGGCCTCGACGAGCTGAGCGTGATCTCGCCGTCGACGGTCTTCGAGGTGTCCGGTGACGGTGAGGGCGCGCACGAGGTCCGCGAGTGGCGACTCGACCCGGTCGTCCTCGGGTTCGCGCCGGCGACCATGGACGACCTGCGGGGGGGCGACGCCGCCTTCAACGCCGAGGTGATTCGCCGGGTGCTCGACGGCGAGCGGGGCCCCCGTCGCGACATCGCCGTCCTGAACGCGGCGGCGGCCCTGGTGGTGGCCGGGCGGGCCGAGGGGCTGGCGGGCGGGGTGGAGTTGGCCTCGGCGTCGGTCGACTCGGGCAAGGCCTCCGGCGTGCTGGACGCGCTGGTCCGGGTCTCGGGCCGGGTGGACGCCGCCGAGGGCGGCACCGCCTGACGGGGTGGAGGCGAGGGCCCGGTCAGTCCGCCTGGAGGCCGGCGACGAGGGCTGTGGTGCCCGGGCGGGCCGAGGCCCGGCGGCCGACGCCCACCTCAGGACCCCCCCGAGGGTGTCGGGCTGGCGGCTTCCCGCAGGGTCACGCCGCCGACCGCCCTCACCTTCCAGGCCCGGCCGGGCCAGCGCGCCGGATCCACGGCCCCACCCCGGGCCAGGGCCACCACGCTTCCCCCGAACCCGCCCCCCGTCATGCGAGCGCCGAAGACCCCGGGCAGGGACGTCACGCCCTCGACGAGGGCGTCGACCGCCGGGGTCGACGCCTCGAAGTCACCGGCCAGGCTGGCGTGGCTCTCGACCATCACCCTCCCCGCGGCCGACAGGTCGCCGTCTCGCAACGCCGCGGCCATCTCCACGACGCGCCGGCACTCGCCGACCACGTGGCGGGCCCGACGCCGCAGCACGGGGTCGATGAAGCCGGGGAGGTCGGCCTCGTCGGCCTGCCCCAGGGGACGGCCCAGCTCGGCGGCCGCCGCCTCGCACTCGGCCCGCCTCGCCGCGTACGGCGTGTCACCGAGCGTGCGGCCCTCGCCGGAGTGGACGACGACCACCTCGACCTCGGCCGGCAGCGGCACGGGGGTCATCTCGAGCGTCGTGAAGTCGACCAACAGGGCGCACCCCTCCCGGCCGCCGACGCTGACCATCGGGTCCATGAGGCCCACGTCGACGCCGGCGGCGGCCTCCGCCCGCTGACAGAACCGCGCCATGAACGTCGGCGAGCCCTCGACGCCGAGGGCGACGGCGAGGGCCACGCTGAAGGCGGCGCTCGACGACAGGCCGGCGCCGACGGGCACCGTGCTGGTGACCCGTGCCACCCCGCCGGTCCTCGGCGCGGCCTGGGCCACCACCGCCCCGGCCAGCCTGGCCCAGGCCGGGGCGACCCGGCCCAGGACCTCGGGGTCGAAGGGGAGGTCGACGGGGAGTCGCGCCGGCAGGGGACCCATCTCCGAGACCAGCTCGATGACGTCGGCGTCGCTCTCGGCGAAGGCGACCTCGGTGCACAGGTCGATGGCCATCGGGAGGGCCAGACCCGCGTTGTAGTCGGTGTGGTCGCCGACCAGGTTCACCCGTCCCGGGGCCCGGGCCACGACCGAACGGCGGTGCGGCCGGCCTCGGGGTCGTTGCGGGGCGGACATGGTCGGGGAGAGCTTTCCACGGCCGCCGGCCCGCCATGGCACCCCGTCACCCTCCCGGTTTGACCGCGGGACGGCGACCCGGCAGCATCCCGCCCATGCGAGAGCGACAGAGCACACAGCTCGAGTGGGCCCACCGGGTTGGGCGGCGGGCCAGAGCGCGATGAGCGGCCCCCTGGAGGGCGTGAGGGTCGTCGAGCTGGCCGGCATCGGCCCCTCGCCGTTCACCTGCATGATGCTGGCCGACGCCGGGGCGGAGGTGGTGCGGTTGGAGCGGCCGCCGTCCGCCCCCGCCGGCCCCGGCCCCCACTGGGACGTGCTCAACCGCAACCGGCGCTCGGTCGGCATCGACTTGAAGCACCCCGATGCCGCCACCCTCGTGCTCGACCTGGTCGAGCGGGCCGACGTCCTCGTCGAGGGCTTCCGGCCCGGGGTGGCCGAGCGGCTCGGGCTCGGGCCCGAGGACTGCTGGGCCCGCAACCCCGCCCTCGTCTACGGCCGCATGACCGGCTGGGGCCAGGACGGGCCGCTGGCCGACTCCGCCGGTCACGACATCGACTACATCGCCCTCTCGGGCGCCCTGTGGAACATCGGCCGCCACGGTGAGCGACCGGTGGCGCCCCTCAACCTGGTGGGCGACTTCGGTGGGGGCGGGATGCTGCTGGCCTTCGGCGTCCTGGCCGCCCTGGTGGAGGCGAGGGCCTCGGGCCGCGGCCAGGTGGTGGACGCGGCCATGACCGACGGCTCGGCCGCCCTGATGACCATGATCTACAGCTTCCGGGAGCTCGGGTGGTGGAAGGAGGAGCGGGGGATCAACATCTTGGACTCCGGCGCCCACTTCTACGAGGTCTACGAGACCTCCGACGGGCGGTACTTCGCCGTGGGGGCCATCGAGGCCAAGTTCTACGCCGAGCTGCTCAAGGGCCTGGGCCTCGACGCCGCGGACCTGCCCGACCAGAACGACCGCGAGCGGTGGCCGGAGATGAAGGCCCGGTTCGCCGACGTCTTCGCCACCAAGACCCGCGACGAGTGGGCGGCGGTGTTCGAGGGGACCGACGCCTGCGCGGCGCCGGTGCTCTCCCCCTGGGAGGCCGACCGCCACCCCCACAACAAGGCCCGCGGCACCTTCGTCGAGGTGGAGGGGATCGTCCAGCCGGCCCCCGCCCCCCGGTTCAGCCGCACCCCGACGGCGGTGCGCACGCCGCCGTCGCACCCCGGGGCCGACACCTCCGAGGCCCTGTCGGACTGGGGGGTCCCGGCCGAGAGGGTGGCGAGGCTGCGGGAGGCCGGCGCCCTCTCGTGAGCTCGGCCCGGCCTAGGCCGGGTCCTCCAGCTGCTCCATGAACTCCAGGCGGATGCCCCCCGGGGCCTCGACGAAGGCGATCCTGCGGGTCCCGAACGTCCCCGAGACCACCCGGGGGCCCCACAGCACCGTGTGGCGGGCCAGCTCGGCGTCGAGGTCGTCGACGAACAGCGCGGGGTGCAAGAACCCCTCGTCGGGGAGGGCGCAGGCGTCCTCGTAGATGGCCCGGGTGAAGAGGGTGAGCTGCACCGGCCCCAGCGCCACGTCGGCCCGGCGGCCGTTCTCCCACGCCACCGGCTCGGTGACCTCGGCCCCCGCCGCCGCGTACCACGCGCAGGCGGCGTCGAGGTCGGCGACCTTGATCGCCAGGTTGGCCATGCCCGTGACCGCCACGCCGCGATGGTAGGCGGGGCGCCTACAGGTTGACGACCGGGCAGGTGACCGTGCGGGTGATGCCCTCGATCCGCTGGATCTCGCTCACCACCAGGTGGCCCAGCTGGTCGACCGACCCGGCCTCGGCCCGGGCGATCACGTCGTAGGGGCCGGTCACGTCCTCGGCGCTGATCACCCCCTCGATGGCGTCGATCTGGCGGGCCACGTTGGCCGCCTTGCCCACCTCGGTCTGGATGAGCACGTACGCGTGCACCGTCATGGCCGCTCCCTTGCGCCGGGGTCCCGGCGCCACGATACCGCCGCCCCAGTCACGGCTGCGGGGTGAGGGCTGCCTACGCTGACACCGTGGCCGTGGGCGACCGGGTGGACCAGTTCCGCGAGCTGGCGCGCCAGGCGCTGCACGACCTGTTCGACCAGCGCGAGCCCTTCGGCCGCCTGGCCCTGGTGCAGGTCCTCATGCTGGCCGGGGACACCCTGGTCACCATCTCCCTGGCCGGCTCCCTCTTCTTCTCCATCTCCCCCCACGCCGCCAAGGACCGGGTCTTCCTCTACCTGTTGCTCACCATCGCCCCCTTCGCCGTGGTCTCGCCCCTGCTCGGCCCGCTCATCGACAAGAGCCGGGGGGCCCGGCGGGCCATGGTGGTGTTCTCGGCCCTGGGCCGGGCCGCCCTCTGCGCGCTGATGGCCAGCCACACCAACGACCTGTTGCTCTTCCCCCTGGCCTTCTTCGTGCTGGTCCTCTCCAAGCTCTACCTGGTCACCCGCGGGGCGCTGGTCCCCGAGATGGTGGCGGCGGGCACGGTCTCGGGGACCGGGTGGGCCGCGGCGGAGCGCCCCTTGGGCCCCGAGGGCGACATCGGGGCGCCGGCCCGCACGGCCGGCTCGGTGCCGGCCGGCTACGCCGCCCTCAACGCCCGGCTCACCCTGCTGGGCACGGTCGCCGGCTTCGTGGCCTCGGTGCCCGGGGTCATCCTCTTGAAGCTGGCCGGGGCCCCCGGGGTGCTGGTCTTCGACGCCTTCGTCTTCTTGGGGGCGGCGGTGGCGGGCTCCCGGCTGCCTGTGCCGCGGCGGCGGGGGTCCGCCGGCCGGCGGGGCGGGCCCGAGCGGACCCCGGCCGCAGGTCCCGAGGCGCTCGACCGGCCGCCGGCGACCGGTGCGGTGGACGCCGGCTGGGACGAGCCGGGCGACCCGGACCTGGCCCGGCTGCAGCAGGCCGCCCACCCCGAGGTGCTGCTCGGCCTCACCACCATGTCGCTCATCCGGGGCCTGGCCGGGTTCCTGGTCTTCCTGCTGGCCTTCGGGCTGCGCCGCGAGCACGCCTCGCTGTGGTGGTACGGGCTGGCCCTGGGGGGGAGCGGCGTCGGGGCGCTGCTCGGCCTCCTCCTCGTCTCCCGGCTCCGCCAGCGGCTGATCGAGCAGCAGATCCTCCTCGCCGCGGTCTGGCTCATCGCCGGGGTGGCCCTGGGCTGCGCCTTCTGGGGGACGGCCGGGGCACAGGTGGTCCTGGCCTTCTTCGTGGGGCTGGCCGGCTCCCTGGCCCAGCCCTCCTTCGACGCCATGACCCAGCAGCTGGTGCCGCCGGCCGCCCAGGGCCACACCTTCGCCCGGTTCGCCACCCGCCAGCAGCTGGTCTGGGTGGTGGGGGCCATCATCCCGGTGGTGGTGGCCTTCCCCTTCCCGGCCGGGGACGCGGTGATGGCCGCGGTGGGCGGGGCGGGGGGCGTCTTCTACGTGACCAGCCGACGGGCACTGCGCCACCGCGCTCTGCCGCGCCGCGGCGGGCCCCCGGGCTGAGCCCCGGGGGCCGCGGGGTCAGCGAACCCGGCGCTCCAGGTCGGCGAGGGAACCCTCGAGCTCGGGGGGCAGGTGGTCGCCGAAGGTGTCGAAGTGGACCCGGATGAGGGGCAGCTCGGCCCGCCACTCGGCGGCGTCCACCCGCAGGAGCTCCTCCATGTCCTCCTTGGAGACGTCGAGGCCCTCGAGGTCGATGGCCCCGGGGGCGGGGACCCAGCCGATGGGGGTCTCGACGGCCTCCCCCCGGCCGCTCACCCGCTCGAACACCCACTCGAGCACCCGGGAGTTCTCGCCGTAGCCGGGCCACAGCCACCGGCCGTCGGCGTCCTTGCGGAACCAGTTGACGTAGAAGATGCGGGGCAGCTTCTCGGGGTCGGCGCCCCGGCCGGTGGCCAGCCAGTGGCCGAAGTAGTCGCCCATGTTGTAGCCGCAGAAGGGGAGCATGGCGAAGGGGTCCCGACGCAGGTGCCCCACGGCCCCGGCCGCCGCGGCCGTGGTCTCCGAGGCCATGATCGAGCCGAGGAAGACGCCGTGGCCCCAGTCGAAGGACTCGAAGACCAGGGGCACCACCGAGGCCCGGCGCCCCCCGAAGAGGATGGCCGAGATGGGCACCCCGGCGGGGTCCTCCCACTCGGCGGCGATGGCCGGGTCCTGGGAGGCCGGGGCGGTGAACCGGGCGTTGGGGTGGGCGGCCGGGGCCCCCGCCTCGGGGGTCCAGTCCCCGCCCCGCCAGTCGGTGCAGTGGGCCGGGGGCTCGTCGGTCATCCCCTCCCACCACACGTCACCGTCGTCGGTGAGGGCGGTGTTGGTGAAGATCGAGTTGGCCCCCACGGTGAACAGGGCGTTGGGGTTGGTGTGCGAGCCCGTGCCCGGGGCCACCCCGAAGAACCCCGCCTCGGGGTTGATGGCGTGGAGGCGGCCGTCCTCGCGGAAGCGCATCCAGCAGATGTCGTCGCCGATGGTCTCGACCTTCCAGCCGGGAAGGGTCGGGATGAGCATGGCCAGGTTGGTCTTCCCGCACGCCGAGGGGAAGGCGCCGGCCACGTAGCGGGTCTCCCCGGCCGGCGAGGTCAGCTTCACGATCAGCATGTGCTCGGCCAGCCAGCCGTCGTCCCGGGCCATCACCGAGGCGATGCGCAGGGCGAAGCACTTCTTGCCGAGCAGGGCGTTGCCGCCGTAGCCCGAGCCGTAGGACCAGATCTCCCGGGTGTCGGGGAAATGCACGATGTACTTGTTCTCGGCGTCGCACGGCCAGGGCACGTCGGCCTGTCCCGGCTCGAGCGGGGCCCCCACCGAGTGCAGGCACGGGATGAACTCGCCGTCGTCGCCCAGGACCTCGAGGGCGCCCGTGCCCATGCGGGTCATGATCCGCATCGATACCGCCACGTAGGCGGAGTCGGTGATCTCGACCCCGATGTGGGCCAGGGGCGAGCCCAGGGGGCCCATGGAGAAGGGGACCACGTACATGGTCCGCCCCTTCATCGACCCCGCGAACAGCTCGGTGAGCTCCTGGCGCATCTCGGCGGGGTCCCGCCAGTTGTTGGTCGGGCCGGCATCCTCCTCGGTCGCCGAGCAGATGAACGTCCGGTCCTCCACCCGGGCCACGTCGCCGGGGTCGGAGTGGGCCCAGTAGCTGTTGGGCCGCTTGGCCTCCTCCAGCGCGGTGAAGGTCCCGTGGTCCACCAGGAGCTGGCAGAGCCGGTCGTACTCCTCGGCCGAGCCGTCGCACCACTCGACCCGGTCGGGCGTGGTGAGGGCGGCCACCCCCTCCACCCAGTCGATCAGCCTCTTGTGCGCGGTGGGCGGCATCTTCGGATCGTTTCCTCCTCCGGCGGCGGGCACAGGGGCCACGGGGCCGTCACGGTGTGCAGCGCTCAATGGTAGGCATGAAGCCGTGGCGGCTCCCAAACCAAGGCCGGCCGACGATCGTACCGGCGGCGGGGAGGAGGCAGCCGTCGGCCGGATCGCCGCCGCGCTGGCGCGGGCGACGGGACCCGCCCCCGACGCCGAGCTGTGGATCGGCGACGACGCGGCCGTGGTGGCGGCCCCCCACGGGCCCCTGGTGCTGGCCGCCGACGCCGTCGTCGAAGGGGTCCACGCCGACCTCTCGCTGGTCAGCCTGGGCGACCTCGGCTGGAAGGCGCTCTCGGCCGCGGTGAGCGACATCGGGGCCATGGGGGCGCGGCCCCTCCATGCCCTGGCCACCATCTGCGTCCCGCCGGGCACCGACCTCGTCGCCTTGGCCGAGGGGGTGGCCGAGGCGTCGGCCGCCTGGAACTGCCCGGTGGTGGGGGGCGACCTGTCGGCGGCCGCCCAGGTGGTGGTGTCGGTGGCGGTGAGCGGGGTGCTCGAGGGCGGCCGGCCGCCGGTGACCCGTGCCGGGGCGTCGGCGGGCGACGTGCTGGTGGTGACCGGACCGCTCGGGGGCTCGGCGGCCGGCCTGCGGCTGCTGCGCTCGGGCCGGGGGGACGGCCCCCTGGTGGCGGCCCACCGCCGCCCGCTCGCCCGCCTGGCCGAGGGCCGGGTCGCCGCCGAGGCGGGGGCCACCGCCATGATCGACGTCTCCGACGGACTGGCCCTCGACCTGCACCGGCTGGCCGACGCCTCGGGGGTGGGCTTCGTCCTCGACGTGGTGCCGGTGGCCCCGGGTGCCCGGCTCGACGAGGCGCTCGGCGGGGGGGAGGACTACGAGCTGGTGGTGGCCACGCCCGACCCCGGAGCGCTCGGGGCCGCCTTCGCTGGTGCGGGGCTGCGGCCGCCCGTGGTCATGGGGCGGTGCACCGCCGGGGTGGGGGAGCGGCTGCTCGGCGGCGAGCCGCTCGGGCGCCTGGGCTTCGACCACGCCGTGGGCTGAGCCACGGCCGGGGCCCTCAGCCGGCCGTGGGCACCCGACGGGGGGGCTTGGTCACCTTGCCGGCCCGGATGCACGAGGTGCAGACGTGCAGGCGGCGGGGCGAGCCGTCGACCAGCGCCCGGACGCGCTGGATGTTGGGGTCCCAGCGGCGCTTGTTGCGACGGTGGGAGTGGCTGAGGCTCATCCCGAACGAAGGCTTCTTGCCACAGAGCTCGCAAACCGCTGCCATCGGTGTTCTTCCTCCTGGGGACCGGCCCGGGGTGGTCCGGCAACGGTCGACGACGGCGGCCACGGAAGGGCCGCCGGGAACGGCGCAAAGGTTAGCATCACCGACCATGGCCACCCTGACGGCGCTGTCGGCGGACGACGTGGCGTCGGCCATGGTCGCCTTCGGGGACGGGTTGAAGCGCCACCAGGCGGTCATCAACCGGCTCAACGTCTACCCGGTCCCCGACGGCGACACCGGCACCAACATGGCCCTCACCCTCGAGGCCGTGGCGGCCGAGCTCGAGAGGGTCAGCCGGCCGGCCGAGATGGCCGACGTCTGCAAGGCGGTGGCCCACGGGTCGCTCATGGGGGCCCGGGGGAACTCGGGGGTGATCCTCTCCCAGCTGCTGCGGGGGCTGGCCGAGCGGTTCGCCCAGGCGCCGGCGGTGGGGCCGGACGCGGTGGCCGAGGGGCTGGTCTCGGCGGGCGACCTCGCCTACCAGGCCGTGGTGCGCCCGGTGGAGGGCACCATCCTCACCGTGGCCCGGGCGGCCGGCGACGGGGCCGAGTCGGCGCGGCGCCACGACGGCGACCTGGTCGCCGTGGTCGAGGGCGCCCGCACCCGGGCGGCCGAGGCGCTCGAGCGGACCCCCGAGCTGCTCGAGGCCCTGGCCCGGGCCGGGGTGGTCGACGCCGGCGGCGCCGGCTACCTGCTCCTCCTCGATGCCCTCCTGCTGGTGGCCGACGGCCGCCCGCTGCCCGAGCCGCCCGAGGACGCCCCGCTGCGGGCGCTGCCCGTGGCCGGCACACCGGCGCGGCACGCAGACGCAGAGGGCCTGGGCGACCTGCGCTACGAGGTCATGTACCTCCTCCAGGCCCCCGACGACACCATCGCCGACTTCAAGGAGGTGTGGGCGGGCATCGGGGACTCGATCGTCGTGGTCGGGGGCGACGGGCTGTGGAACTGCCACATCCACACCGACGACATCGGGGCGGCGGTCGAGGCCGGCCTGGACGCCGGCCGGCCGCGGGAGATCCGGGTGACCGACCTGGCCGAGCAGGTCGAGGAGGAGCGCTGGGTGCGCGAGGGGGCGGGCGTCTCGGTCGACGAGCCGGCCGGCCCGCCGCCCACCACCGGGGTGGTGGCCGTGGTCTCGGGGGAGGGGATCGGCCGGATCTTCCGCTCTCTCGGCGTGCACCACCAGGTGCGCGGCGGCCAGTCGATGAACCCGTCGACGGCCGACATCCTCGAGGCCGCCGAGCAGCTGGGCTCCGAGCAGGTGATCATCCTGCCCAACAACAAGAACATCTGCCCGGTGGCCGAGCAGGTGGACGCCCTCACCAACAAGCGGGTCCGGGTGGTGCCCACCGGGAGCATCGTCGAGGGCTTCTCGGCTCTCCTCGCCTACGACCCGGCGGCCGGGGTGGAGGACAACGAGGCGGCCATGGTGGCGTCGTCGTCCCGGGTGCTGCCGGCCGAGGTGACCCAGGCCGTGCGCGACGCCTCCACCGAGGCCGGCCCGGTGTCGGCCGGCGACTGGATCGGGGTGTCGCGGGGCAGGGTCGTCTCGGTCTCGGACTCGGCCGCCGGGGCCGCCTTCGCCCTGCTGGACCGACTGCTCACCGACGACCACGAGCTGGTGACCCTGATCGAGGGGGAGGGGGCCACGGCGGCGGACACCCGGCGCATCTCCACCTGGCTGCACGACGAGCACCCCGACGTGGCCACCGAGGTGCACCACGGCGGCCAGCCCCTCTACCCCTACCTCCTCGGCATCGAGTGACCCGACCCGCCCCGCCGGTGAGCCGACCCGCCGACGGCGAGGCCGGGGCGGCGGAGGGCGGACCCCGCACGCTGCGCCAGCTGGCCGACGTCCCGGTCACCCGGCTGCGGGGGCTCCCGGCCAAGAAGGCGGCGGCCCTCCACGACTGGGGGGTCGACACGGTCTTCGACCTCCTCACCACCTACCCCTACCGCTACATCGACCGCCGCCGGCAGGCCGACCTCGCCGACCTGGCCCTGGGGGAACAGGCGGTGGTGCTGGCCACGGTCGACCGGATCCACGGCCGGCGTACCCGCAACGGGCGAGCCCTGGTGGAGGCGGCGGTCTCCGACGCCACCGGGAAGATGACGGCGACCTTCTTCAACCAGCCGTGGCGGGTGAAGCAGCTGGCCGTCGGCACCGAGGCGCTCTTCTTCGGCAAGCTCGAGGAGTACCGCGGCACCCGCCGGATGACCAACCCGGTGGTCGACGTGCTGGTCTCGACCGAGGAGCCCTTCTCGGGCCGGCGGCGGACCCTGCGGATCATCCCCGTCTACCCGGCCTCGGCCAAGGTGGGGCTCTCCAGCTGGGAGGTGGGCGAGTGGGTGGCCCAGGCGCTGCGGCGCGTGCCCTCCTTCGCCGACCCCCTGCCCGAGGCGTGGCGCCGGCGGCTCGACCTCGTCGGGCGGACCGAGGCCTTCGGGGGCGCCCACCTCCCCGAGACACTGGCCGACACGGTGCCGGCCCGCCGCCGGCTCGCCTTCGACGAGCTGTTCCGCCTGCAGCTGGCCCTGATGCTGCGCCGGCGGGCCCTCGAGCAGGACGCCCGGGCCATCCGCCACGCCGTCTCGGCCCGGGACGCCACCGGGCCGACCGCCGAGGGCGGCCAGGCCACCCTCGAGGAGGCCGCCGACGGGCCGGACCTGGTCCGCCGGTTCCTCTCGGGCCTCCCCTTCGAGCTGACCAGGGCCCAGCGCCGGGCCCTGGCCGCCATCTTCGCCGAGATGGCCGGGCCGCTGCCCATGCACCGGCTCCTCCAGGGGGACGTGGGGTCGGGCAAGACGGTGGTGGCCGTGGCGGCCCTGCTGGCCGCGGTCCAAGGGGGCCATCAGGGCGCCCTCATGGTGCCGACCGAGGTCCTGGCCGAGCAGCACCACATGGCCGTCGGCGAGCTCACCGCCGGGATCACCGTGGACGACCCCGGCCGCCTCGAAGGCCGCCGGCCGCTGTCGGTCGCCCTGCTCACCAACCGCACCACCGCCACCGAGCGCTCGCGTCTGCGCGCCGGCCTGAAGATGGGCCAGGTGGACCTGGTGGTCGGGACCCACGCGCTGTTGACCGACGACGTGCGGTTCCACTCCCTGGGGCTGGTGGTCATCGACGAGCAGCACCGCTTCGGGGTCGAGCAGCGCGCCGCCCTGCGGGACAAGGGGCGCGACTCGGTGGCGGCCACAGCCGCCGGCGACGCCCCCGGCACAGGGGCCGGGGCCGACCCCGACCTGCTGGTCATGACGGCCACCCCCATCCCGCGGACCGCGGCCATGGTGCTCTTCGGCGACCTCGACATGGTGGTCCTCGACGAGATGCCCCCCGGCCGGACCCCGGTGACCACCTCGTGGGCCCGGGGCCCGATGGAGGCCGCCGGGGCCTGGGAACGGGTCCGCTCCGAGGTGGCGGCCGGCCACCGGGCCTACGTGGTCTGCCCGCTGGTGGAGGAGTCCGAGCGCCTCGAGGCGGCCTCGGCCACCGAGGAGCTCGAGCGGCTGGCCGGCGGCGAGCTCGCAGGGTTGTCGCTCGGCCTCCTCCACGGCCAGCTGGCCGCGGCCGACAAGCGGGCGGCCATGGCCGCCTTCCGCTCGGGGGAGGTCCAGGTGCTGGTGGCCACGACCGTCGTCGAGGTGGGCGTCGACGTGGCCGAGGCCACGGTCATGGTGGTCGAGGACGCCGACCGCTTCGGCATCGCCCAGCTCCACCAGCTGCGCGGCCGGGTGGGCCGCGGCCCGTGGCCGAGCTGGTGCTTCCTGCTGGGCGAGGGGTCCACCCCCGAGGCGGCGGCGCGGCTGGCCGCCATGGAGCGGACCACCGACGGCTTCGAGCTGGCCGAGATCGACCTCGAGCTGCGCGGGGAGGGCACCATCCTCGGCGCCCGCCAGAAGGGCCGCAGCGATCTGCGCCTGGCCAACCTGCGGCGCGACCGGGACCTCCTCGAGGCCGCCCGCGAGGTGGCCGAGGAGGTGACCGCCGGCGACCCGCGGCTCGAGGCCCACGGCCTCCTCCAGGACGAGGTCCGCCTCTTCCTCGAGCCCGAGGAGGAGGCCTTCCTCTTCAAGAGCTGACGGCCCACGGGCGTCCGGCGGGCCGCCGCCGGCGGCGGCGCGCTTCGACCCCGGACTGTCACCCAAGACCGCGGCCGCCGACACTACGGTGGGACCGTGCGCGTGATCGGCGGATCGAGCCGGGGGAGGCGCCTCCCCGCCCGCCTTCCCGCCGGGGTGCGGCCGACCTCGGACCGGGTGCGCGAGGCCATCTTCGACATCCTGGGGTCGATGGGCGGCGTGGACGGCGCGGCGGTGGCCGACCTGTTCTGCGGCAGCGGGGCCATGGGGGCCGAGGCGCTGTCGCGCGGCGCGGCGTCGGCCGTCTTCGTCGACCACGACGCCGAGGCCCTCTCGGCGGTGCGGGCCAACCTCACCGCCTCGGGGCTGGCCGGCCACGACGTCACCGTGGTGCGGGCCGAGCTCCCGGGGTGGCTGTCGCGCTCGGGCCGGTTCGACGTCGCCTTCTGCGACCCCCCCTACGCCTTCGAGGACTGGGGGACCCTGCTGGGCGGGCTCGACGCCGCGGTGGCGGTCATCGAGTCGTCGGCGCCGGTCGCCCCCCCGGCGGGCTGGGAGGTCACGAAGTCCCGCCGCTACGGCGGTACGCTCGTGACCGTGGCCCGCGCGACCCCTCCGGACGGCGGCCCGGACGGGGGCCGCCGCAGCCGACCCGCCGCGGCCAGCACCTCGTGAAGGTCGCCCTCGTCCCGGGCTCGTTCGACCCGTTCCACAACGGGCACCTCGAGGTCGTCGAGCGAGCGGCGCGGCTCTTCGACGAGGTGGTGGTGGCGGCCCTGCGCAACCCCCAGAAGAGCGAGCCCCTGTTCGACCTGGCCGAGCGCCAGCAGATGCTGGAGGAGTCCCTCTGCCACCTGCCCGGGGTCCGCATCGTGAGCGTGGCCACCCTGGTCGTCCACGTGGCCCACGACGTGGGGGCCACGGCCATCGTGAAGGGCCTGCGGGCGGTCTCGGACTTCGAGAACGAGCTGCAGATGGCCCAGATGAACCGCCAGCTCTCGGGGGTGGAGACCATCTTCATCCCCACCAGCTCCTCCCACTCCTTCGTGGCCTCGCGCCTGCTGCGCGAGGTGGCGCGCCTGGGCGGCGACGTCTCGGCCTTCGTGCCCAAGCCGGTCTCGGACCGGCTGGTGGAGAAGTTCGGCTCGAGCGGGTCGCTGCGGTGACCGACGTCCAACCCGACGAGCGCGACGAGGCCGCCACGCCCAAGGGCGGGGCCGAGGGGCTGATCCAGCGGGCGGTCGACCTGGTGTCCTCGGCCAAGGCCATGCCGCTGTCGGCCTCGGTGCTGGTCTCCCGGGAGGAGCTGGTGGACCTGCTCACCGCGGCCCTCGAGCAGCTGCCCGACGAGCTGCGCCAGGCGCGCTGGCTGCTGCGCGAGCGCGACGAGTTCATGGCCGACCGGGCCCGGGAGGCCGAGGCCCTCATGGACGAGGTCCGGGTGCAGGCCGAGCGGATGGTCTCGCGCACCGAGATCGTCCGCCAGGCCAACCAGGTGGCCCAGCGGATCCTCGACGACGCCAACGAGGAGGCGCGGCGGATGCGCCACGAGGCCGAGGACTACTGCGACCAGAAGCTGGCCGGCATGGAGATCGTCCTCGAGCGCATCATGCGCACCGTCCAGGCCGGGCGCGAGAAGCTCCAGGCCACCGCACCCCCGGTCGCCGACCCCGCCGAGCCCAAGGAGGGCGATGCCGCCGAGGCCGGCGAGACAGATGGCTTCTTCGACCAGGACCTGAGCTAGGCCAGCGCGCCCGGCGCGCACGAGAAAGGGAGGCGCAAGGTGACCGACGATCCCTTCATTGTCCACGTGGCCCGGCTCCGGCGGGTGGCCGGCACCCGCTGGCACGAGGTGCGCCGGGGGGTGCTCGACCCCGGCCACCTGATCGTGGCCCGCTCCCCGGCCGACAGCGTCGTGCCCGAGGGGGCCGAGGCCACCTGCGACGTGACGCTCCAGTCCTTCGACGGCGGGGTCATGGTCACCGGCTCGGTCACCGCCCCGTGGACCGGGGTCTGCCGGCGCTGCGCCCTGCCGGTCGGCGGCGAGCTGGTGATCGGGGTGCGCGAGCGGTTCTGCGAGCCCGGCCCCCGCCACGGCGACCCCGACGACGAGGAGGCCTACCGCATCGTCGACGACGAGCTCGACCTGCGGCCCATGGCCCACGACGCCGTGGTCCTCGAGCTCCCCCTGGCCCCGCTCTGCAGGCAGGACTGCCGGGGGCTGTGCCCCGAGTGCGGGGCCGACCGCAACACCGAGCCGTGCGACTGTGTGGCGCCGAGGGACCCCCGGTGGGCTAACCTCGATGTGCTCCGGTCGGCCCAGTAGCCGGTACCCCGCGTACCGGCCGCGGCGGGCGGAGCACACCCGCCGGGGAGCCCGGACCGACGACGCCCCGGCACACGCCCGGGCCAGGGAAGACGAGACGCCGCCCGCCCGGTCGGCGCTGAGCTGGAGAACCGACGATGGCCGTCCCCAAGAAGAAGACATCCAAGGCCAAGGGCCGCAGCCGCCAGGCCGCCAACTGGCGGCTCGAGCGGCCGGCCCGCAGCGTGTGCCCCCACTGCACGCAGGCCAAGCTGCCCCACGTGGTCTGCCCCAACTGCGGGTGGTACAAGGGTCGCCAGGCCGTCGAGGTCGACTGAGTTGACCCCGGCCGGCCGGCCGTGACCGGCAGCGCCGGGCCGGGCCTGCCGGTGGCGGTCGACGCCATGGGGGGCGACCGGGCCCCGGCCGAGATCGTGGCCGGGGCGCGCCTGGCCGCCGACGAGGGGATCGCCGTAGTGCTGGTGGGCCCGCCCGATCTGGTGGGCGACACCGCCGGGCTCGAGCTCGTCGCCTGCACCGAGGTGATCGCCATGCACGAGGACCCGGCCCAGGGCGTGCGGCGCAAGAAGGACTCGTCGCTGGTCCGGGCGGCCGAGCTGGTGCGCGACGGGAAGGCCTCGGCCATGGTGAGCGCCGGCAACACCGGGGCCACGATGGCCTCGGCCCTCCTGCGCATGGGGCGGATCAAGGGGGTCCAGCGCCCGTGCATCGCCACGCCGCTGCCCCGCCTGGGCGGGGCCCCGGCGGTCCTGGTCGACGCCGGGGCCAACGCCGAGTGCACCGCCCAGATGCTGGTGCAGTTCGCCCAGATGGCCGCGGCCTACGCCACCGCCCGCTACGGCGTGGCCGACCCGGCGGTGGCGCTGCTCTCCATCGGCGAGGAGCCCACCAAGGGCAACCCCCTGGTCAAGGAGGCCCACGCCCTGCTCGAGGCCGGTGCGGCCGGGGTGCGCTTCACCGGCAACGTCGAGGGCCGGGACCTGCTGCCCTGCCCGGCCGACGTCGTGGTGACCGACGGGTTCACCGGCAACGTGACCCTCAAGGCCCTGGAGGGGTCGCTGCGCTTCCTGCTCGAGACCCTCACCGCGGTGTTCGGGACCGACGAGGCGACCCAGGCGGCGGCGGAGGTGCTCCTGCCCCACCTCCTGCCCATCGCCGCCGAGTTCGACCCCGAGGGGACCGGCGGGGCCATGCTGCTGGGGGTGGACGGGGTGTGCGTGATCAGCCACGGCTCCTCCTCACGGGCCGCCATGCACAACGCCGTGCGGGTCGCCCACGACCTGGCCGAAGGGGGGCTGGTCGAGAAGGTGGCCGCCGCGGTGGCCTCCGGCTGAGGGCCCGCCCCCGCCCCGCCGGGGGGATCTACCCGGGTGGAGGGCCGGGAACGGTAACATCACCAACTGCCCACCCCGAGGAGCCCAGGAGCCCGCGTGCCCGCAGAGACCCACATCGACCGCCCGCCGCTGGACCGCCAGGGCGTGTTCGAGCTGATCAGGGACCAGCTCGCCGACATCTTGGAGACCGACCCCTCGGCCATCACCGAGGGGTCCTCCTTCGCCGAGGACCTCGACGCAGACTCCCTGGCCCTGATCGAGCTGGTGGAGGCGCTGGAGGAGGAGCTGGGCGAGCGGACGGTGGGCTTCCGCATCGATGACGAGGACCTCGAGGACCTGCGCACGGTGCGCGACGCGGTCGACTACGTCTACGCCAAGCTCGAGGCGGGTTGATCGGCAGCGCGTGGACGTGGACGACGGGGGGGCGGCGAAGCTCGCCGAACGGCTGGGGCACTCCTTCGCCGACCCGACCCTCCTCCACCAGGCGCTCTCGCACCGCAGCTGGTGCGGTGAGCAGGACGGCGTGCCCTCCAACGAGCGGCTCGAGTTCCTGGGCGACGCCGTGCTCGGCCTGGTGGTCGCCGACCACATCTACCGCCGGTTCCCCGAGCTCCCCGAGGGCGACCTGGCCAAGATCCGCTCGGCCGTGGTCAACGCCCGGGTGCTGGCCGAGTCGGCCCACGAGCTCGAGCTGGGCGGGGTCCTCCTGCTGGGGAAGGGTGAGGAGGCGTCGGGGGGCCGGACCAAGGTCTCGATCCTGGCCGACGCCCTGGAGGCGGTGATCGGCGCCGTCTACCTCGACGCCGACTGGGCCGAGGCCCAACGGCTGGTCCTGGACCTCTTGGGGGAGCGGATCGAGCGGGCGGCGGCCGAGCCCGACGACTTCGACCACAAGAGCCGGCTGCAGGAGCTGACCGTCCGGCGCGGGGAGGGCCCCCCCCGCTACCAGGTGGAGGGGTCGGGTCCCGACCACGACCGCCACTACCTGGCCGAGGTGTACGTGGCCGGCGAGCGGCGGGGCACGGGGGAGGGGTCGTCCAAGAAGGACGCCGAGCAGGCGGCGGCCCGCGCCGCCTGGCTGCTGCTGAGCACCCTCGAGACCGAGCCGCAGGGGGACGGGCGTGCCTGAGCTCCCCGAGGTCGAGACCCTCCGCCAGGACCTGGCCAAGGAGGTGGTGGGGCGCAAGATCAAGACGGTCTCGGTGGCCAACGGGCGCTCGGTGCGCCGCCACCCGAGCGCCAAGCACTTCCGGGCCCTCCTGGAGGGCCGGACCATCAAGGTGGTGGCGCGCCTGGGCAAGTACCTGCTCCTCGGCCTCGACAGCGGCGACACCCTGGTCGTCCACCTCGGGATGAGCGGCCAGCTGCTGCGGGTGAAGAGCGCCAAGGAGCCCAAGCCCAAGCACACCCACGTGGTGATCACCTTCACCCAGGGCGGCGAGCTGCGCTACGTCGACCCGCGGACCTTCGGGGAGATGTTCGTGTCCACCCCGCCGGCCGACGCCCCCCCGGTGCCGGCGGCCACCGGGGCGCCCTCGGCCGCGGCCGACGGGGCGGCGCTGCGCAAGGGGCTCCACGAGCTCTCCCACCTCGGCTTCGACCCGATCGAGGACATGATGAGCTGGGAGCGGTTCGCCGTCATGCTCCGCCAGCACCACGCCGGCCTGAAGGCGCTGTTGATGGACCAGCAGTTCGTGGCGGGGATCGGGAACCTCTACTCCGACGAGATCCTCTTCGCCGCGGGGCTCCGCTACGACCGCTCCTCGGACGGCCTCTCGGCCACCGAGACCCGCCGCCTCTACCGCGCCATGGTCGAGACCCTGGCCGAGGCGATCAAGCACCGGGGGTCCACCCTGGCCGACGAGCAGTACCGGGACCTGTTCGGCGAGGTCGGCGACTACCAGGGCAGCCATCAGGTCTACGACCGCGAGGGCCAGCCCTGCCGGCGCTGCCGCAACCTGATCGTCCGGGTGCGCACCGGCGGCCGCTCGACCTTCTTCTGCGAGCACTGCCAAGTCTGAACGCACCCCGGGGGCCGGGCGCGGGGTTGGTAGGGTCCAACCGATGTTCCTGAAGTCGCTCTCGATGAAGGGGTTCAAGTCCTTCGCCGACCCCACCGTGCTCGAGTTCGAGCCCGGGGATCACCGTGGTGGTCGGCCCCAACGGCAGCGGCAAGTCCAACGTGGTGGACGCCGTCACCTGGGTGCTCGGCGCCCAGGGCCCCCGCTCGCTGCGCTCGCAGAAGATGGAGGACGTCATCTTCGCCGGCACCTCCAGCCGGGCCGCCCTGGGGCGGGCGGAGGTCTCGCTCACCATCGACAACGCCTCGGGCCGGCTGCCGGTGGACATGGCCGAGGTGACCATCACCCGGACGCTGTTCCGCTCGGGCGACAGCGAGTACGCCATCAACGGCGCCCCCTGCCGGCTCCTCGACATCCAAGAGCTCCTGAACGACTCGGGGGTCGGCCGCCAGCAGCACATGATCATCGGCCAGGGCCAGCTGGACACGGTCCTCAACGCGCGCCCCGAGGACCGCCGGGCCATCATCGAGGAGGCGGCCGGGGTGCTCAAGCACCGGCGCCGGCGCGAGCGGGCCGAGCGGCGGCTGGCCGCCACCCAGGAGAATCTCGAGCGCCTGGGCGACCTGGTACGCGAGGTCCGACGGCAGATCCGCCCCCTCGAGCGCCAGGCGGCCGCCGCCCGCTCCCACGCCACCGTGGCCGCCGAGTTGCGGGCCGTGCGCCTGCACGTGGCCGCCACCGAACTGGCCGAGCTGGCCGGGCGCAAGACCGCCGCGGCGGAGGCCCTGGCCGCCCTGGGAGCCGAGGAGCGCGACCTGCGGGCGGCGGTGACCGGACTGGACGAGGCGGCCACGGCCACCGCGGCGGAGCTCTCCTCCAGCCGGGAGGTCGACCTGGCCTCGGCCCTCGGCCGGGTGCAGGGACTGGTGGAGCGGACCCGGGGGACCTCCGGGGTGCTGCGCGAGCGCGCCCGGGGCCTGGCCGCCGCCCTCGACGCCGCGGCCGACGTCGACGTGGTGTCCACCCTCGAGGCCGAGAGCGCCCGCCTGGCGGCCGAGCTGGCCGCGGCCGAGGAGGAGTCGGCCGCCCTCGCCCCCGAGCGCAACGAGCTGGCGGCGGCGGAAGAGGCCCTGGCCTTCGCCGAGCGGGCCCACCTCCAGACCTGGGGGGACGGTGCCGAGCTGGCGGCCGCCGAGGAGGAGCTGTCGGCGGCGCGGGGCCGCCTGGAGCTGCTCCGCCGCGCCCTCGACCAGGACCGCCGGACGCTGTCGGGGCTGGACGAGCGGACCACCGCCCTGCGCCAGCGCCACGACGCCGTCAGCGCGGCCCGCGCCGAGCTGGCCCGGAGGTCGGGGGAGCTCCTGGCCGAGGCCGAGCGGCTGGTCGCCGAGGCGGCTGGTGCCGAGGCGGCCGACGGCCGGGCGCGTGCCGAGGCGGCCGAGTCCGAGCGGGCCGCCTACGCCGCCGAGCAGGAGCGCCACCGGTCGGCCGCCCGGGCCGAGGCCCTGGCGCGTGCCCTCCACGAGCTCGAGGGCGCCGGGGGCCGCGAGGCCCTCGAGGGGGTCGAAGGGGTCGTGGGATCGCTGGTCGACCTGGTGGAGATCGATGCCACCTGGGAGTCGGCCTTCGAGGCCGCGGTGGGGGCGGCGGTGGCCGCGGTGGTGGTCGACGGCCGGGGTGCGGCCCGCGCCGCGCTGTCGCGCCTGCACACCAAGGGCGCCACCGGGGCGCTCCTGGCCGCCGGTCGGTCGCCGGCCCCGACGCCCGGCGCGCTCCCGGCGGGTGCCGAGCCGGTGCGGGCGCACGTCCGGGTGCGCCGTGGCGGCCACGCGGTCGAAGGGGTGCTCGACGCCCTGCTCGGCCGGGCGGTCCGGGTGGACGGCTGGGAGCAGGCGCTCGACCTGGCCCTCGACCGGCCCGACCTGGTGGTGGTGACCGCCGACGGCGACCGGTTCGCCGAGTCGGGATGGCGGATCCGCCCGTCCACCGGCGTGGTGACCGCCGCCGCGGTCGAAGAGGCGGGCCGCCAGGCCGCCGAGGCCGAGCGCACCGCCGAGCAGGCCGCGCACCGGCTGGCCGGGGCCCGCCGGGCCGCCGAGGAGACCCGGGCCGCCGTGGTGGCGGCCACCCGGGCGGTCGACCGCAACGAGTCCTCCCGCACGGCCGCCGCGGCCGAGGCCGAGCGCACCGCCGAGGAGCAGGAGCGGCTGGCGTCCGAGCTCGAGGGCACCCTGCGGGCCCGCCAGGAGTCCGCGGCGGGGGTCGATGCCGATGCCGCCTCCCTGGCCGAGTGCGAGGCCGCCGTCCCCGTCCTGGAGGCCGGGGTGGCCAGCGCGTCGTCGCGTGCGGCCGAGGCCGACGCCGCCCGGTCGGTCCTCGACCGCCAGCGAGCCGAGCTGGCCGCGCAGGTCCAGGCGCTCGAGGTCCGCTCGGCCGGGCTCTCCGAGCGGGCGCGGGTGCTGGCGGCCCGCCGCTTTGAGGTGGAGCGCCGGCTCGAGGGTCACGCCGACGAGCGCGAGGCCGCCGCCGCCCGCCGCCGCCGCCTGGAGGCCGAGGGCGTGGCCCTGCAGCGCCTGGAGGGCCTCGTCGAAGGCGAGCGGGAGCGGCTCGAGGGCGTGCTCGAGGCCCTGCGGGTCGACTACCGCCTGCAGGTGGAGGCGGTCCGGGCGGGCGGGGAGCGGCTGGAGGCACTGCGCCGGGACCGGGCGGACGCCGAGAGCCGGCTCTCGGAGGTGCGCGAGCGCACCCGTGCCCTCGACCTCGAGGCAACCGAGGTCGCGCTGCGCAGCGAGGCCCTGGCCGAGACCGTCCAGCGGGAGCTCGGGAGCGACCCGGCCGAGGCGCTCGAGGCCCCGGCCCCCGAGGTGCCCGAGGGCGTGACCCCGGCCCAACACGCCGCCCGCCTGGCCGAGCAGCTCGCCGCACTGGGACCGGTGAACCCGCTGGCGCTCGACGAGCTGTCGGTGCTCGAGGAGCGCCACCGCGAGCTCGACGCCCAGGTGGACGACGTGCGGTCCGCCCGCCGGGAGCTCCAGGACGTCGTCCGCACCCTGGACGAGGAGATCATGCAGTCCTTCGCCGCGGCCGCCGCCGACGTGAACGAGCACTTCTCGGCCCTCGTCTCGACCCTCTTCCCCGGGGGGACCGGCCGGCTCATCCTCACCGAGCCCGACGACCTCCTCAACACCGGGGTCGAGGTGGAGGTCCGGCCGGCCGGGCGCAACGTCCGGCGGGTCTCGCTGCTCTCCGGCGGGGAGCGGTCGCTGGCCGCCCTGGCCTTCCTCTTCGCCGTCTTCCGGAGCCGGCCGTCCCCCTTCTACCTGATGGACGAGGTCGAAGCGGCCCTCGACGACGTCAACCTCCACCGGTTCTTGGGCCTCGTGCGCGAGTTCCGCGACGAGGCGCAGCTGATCATCGTGAGCCACCAGAAGCGCACCATGGAGACCGGCGACGCCCTCTACGGGGTGACCATGGCCCCCGGCGGCTCCTCGCAGGTCATCAGCCAGAAGGTGGCCAAGGAGCCCGAAGCGGCCGCCGGCTGACCGGCCGGGACGTGGCGGGCGGACAGTAGGCTCGGGCCCCCATGCTCGCCCTGTGGATCGTCCTCGCCGTCGTCGTGGTGGCGGCGCTGGCCCTCACCGTCACGGCCACCCGCCGCAGGGGCCGACCCCGCCCCGAGGGGCCCCGGACCCCGCCCGCCCCGCAGGCACCGGCGGCCCCGCCGTCCCCGTCCCCTCCGGCGACCCAAGCCCCACCAACCCCATCGGCCACACGAGCCCCACCAGCGGCAGAGGCCCCGGCGGCCCCAGCGGCCCCAGTGTCGGCGCCCGCCGAGCGCACGGCGGAGGCGCCGCCCGCCACCTTCAGGGAACGGCTGGGGCGCGCCCGGGGCGTGTTCTCGGGGCTGCGGACCGCCCTCTCGCGCCCGACGGTCGAGGCCGGCACCTGGGACGAGCTCGAGGAGACCCTCCTGCGGGCGGACGTGGGTGTGGCCACCACCCAGGCCCTGTTGGCCGACCTCCGGCGCCAGGTCGACGACGGGGAGGTGCGCGACGGCGCCGAGCTGCTCGGGGCCCTGCGCGCCGACCTGGTCGACCTCCTCGAGGTGGAGGACCGCTGGGACGGCGCCACCGACGCCGAGCTGGCCGCCGGCGACGGCGCGGCGCCCCCGACCGACTCCGAGGTGGTGGCGCCGGTGGGGCGGGCGCTGCGCTTCGAGGGCCTGCCCGGGACGGTCGACGTCTGGCTGTTCGTGGGGGTGAACGGCGTGGGCAAGACCACCACGGTGGGGAAGGTGGCCCGCCAGCAGGCGTCCGCCGGCCGCTCGGTGCTCCTCGCCGCCGGCGACACCTTCCGGGCCGCGGCCGCCGAGCAGCTGGCCACCTGGGCGGAGCGGGCCGACGCGGAGATCGTGCGGGGGGCCGAGGGCGGCGACCCGAGCGCCATCGTCTTCGACGCCGTGCAGCGAGCGGCGGCCCGCGGCAACGACCTGGTCCTGGCGGACACCGCCGGGCGGCTGCACACCAAGGTCAACCTGGTGGAGGAGCTGAAGAAGATCCGCCGCGTGGCCGACCGGGACCCCGGGCGGGTCACCGAGGTGCTGCTGGTCCTCGACGCCACCACCGGGCAGAACGGTCTGGTCCAGGCCCGCCAGTTCACCGAGGCGGTGGCGGTCACCGGCGTGGTGCTCACCAAGCTGGACGGGACGGCCAAGGGCGGGGTGGTGGTGGCGGTCCAGCGGGAGCTGGGCCTGCCGGTCAAGCTGGTGGGGCTGGGGGAGGGGGTCGACGACCTCGTGCCCTTCGAGCCGGCCACCTTCGTCGACGCCCTACTCGGGTGAGCCTCCGATAGCCTGGCCCTCCCCATGTTCGACGCCCTGTCCGACCGCCTCGAGCGGATCGCCGGCCGCCTGAGGAGCCGTGGCCGGCTCACCGACGCCGACCTCGACGAGGCCCTCTCCGAGATCCGCACGGCGCTGCTCGAGGCCGACGTCGAGCTGGGCGTGGTCCGCAGCTTCACCGAGGCCGTGCGGGCCCGCTGCAGCGGCGCCGACCTCTCCAAGAGCCTGACCCCCGGCCAGCAGGTCATCAAGGCCGTGCACGAGGAGCTCGTGCGGATTCTGGGGGGCGAGACCCTCAAGCTCACCTACGCCTCGAGGCCGCCGACGGTGGTGCTCCTGGCCGGCCTGCAGGGCTCGGGGAAGACCACCACGTCGGCCAAGCTCGCCCGCTGGTGGAAGCAGCAGGGCCGCAACCCGCTGCTCGTGGGGGCCGACCTCCAGCGGCCCGCCGCCGTCGAGCAGCTGCGGGTCCTCGGCGCCCAGATCGGGGTGACCGTCTTCAGCGAGCCGACCGACCCGGTCGCCGTGGCCCGGGCCGGGGTGGAGGAGGCGCGGCGCCTCGGGCGCGACGTCTGCATCGTCGACACCGCCGGACGCCTGGCCATCGACGAGGAGCTGATGGACGAGGTCCGCCGGGTCTCGGCGGCGGTCGAGCCCCACTACACGCTGCTGGTGATCGACGCCATGACCGGCCAGGACGCGGTGGCCACGGCCGACGCCTTCCACCAGACCCTGGCCCTCGACGGGGTCATCCTCACCAAGCTCGACGGCGACGCCCGGGGCGGGGCGGCGCTTTCGGTCAAAGAGGTGGTGGGCCGGCCCATCGCCTTCGCCTCCACCGGGGAGAAGCTGGACGACTTCGACCTGTTCCACCCCGACCGCATGGCCGACCGCATCCTGGGGATGGGCGACATGCTCAGCTTGATCGAGCAGGCCGAGCGGACCATGGACCGCGACACGGTCGAGCGGTCGGCGACCCGGCTGATGGAGGGCCGGTTCACCCTGGAGGACTTCCTCGAGCAGCTCCAGCAGGTGCGCAAGATGGGCTCGCTGGGGGGGATCATGAAGCTCCTGCCCGGCATGTCCAAGGAGATGCGCCAGGCGGCCGACCAGGTCGACGACGGCGAGCTCTCGAAGGTCGAGGCGATCGTCCGGTCGATGACCGCCAAGGAGCGGGTCGACCCCGCCATCGTCGACGGCTCGCGGCGGGTGCGGATCGCCCGAGGCAGCGGTACCTCCACCCAGGACGTGAACCACCTGCTCAAGCAGTTCCGCGAGATGCAGAAGATGATGAAGGGGATGGCCAGCGGGGCGGGGATGCCCGGCATGCCGCAGATGGGGGGCGGGAAGCTGGGCGGGCTGCTCGGCGCCCGTCGCCAGATGGAGGCCCTGCGCTCACTCCAAGAGGATGGGGGCGACAACGGCCTGGCCGCCCTCTTCGGTGAGGCCGCCTCGGGCCCACCGGCCGCCCTGAGCGGCGGGTCCAGGCCCCCGGCGACCCCGGCCAAGGGGTCCCGGGGCGGGGGAAAGAAGAAGAAGAAGGGCGGGCGGGTGACCCCGCCCAAGGGCCGTTGACGCCGCCGACGGAGGGGCCCGTGCCCCCGAGTGGACGCGGGGCGCCGCGGACCTGCGAGAATGTCCGGGCCGTCATCTACGCGGCACGTCGATCGATGGAGGGACCAGGTTCGTGGCAGTGAAGCTCCGCCTCGTGCGGATGGGAAAGAAGAAGCAGCCGACCTACCGGCTGGTGGCGGCCGACAGCCGCTCGCCCCGTGACGGCCGGTTCCTCGAGATCGTGGGCACCTACGCCCCCCGGGGCAAGTCGACCACCGAGCGCGACACGGTGCTCCTGATCGACAACGCCAAGGCGGTCAAGTGGCTGAGCCAGGGGGCGCAGCCGACCGAGCGGGTGGAGCGGTTGCTGCGGGCCTCGGGAGCTTGGGACGAGTTCACCTCCCCCGGCTCGACGCCACCGGCCGCCGCGGCCCCCGCGGCCGCTCCGGCACAGGCCGAGCCCGAGACCCCGACCGAGGCCCCGACCGAGGCCCAGGCCGCTCCGGCCGCCGCGGCGGAGGTCGCCGACGCGCCGGCCGAGGCCGAAGCCAGCTCCGCGGCACCCGACGGCGAGGCCGACGGGACCGCCGGCGGGGAGGCGTGATGGCCCCCGACGAGGAGTACGAGGCCGGCGACGTCAACACGGTGGACGCCTTCGACGACGGCGACGACGCCGTCGAGTACGAGGACGGCGACGTCAACACCGTGGCCGAGGCCGACCTCGACGACGAGACCGAGGAGGTGGCCGGTGCCGGGAACCGGGCCGCCGACGACCTGGCCACCGGCGTGCTGACGTACATCGCCCGGTCCCTGGTGGAAGAGCCCGACGCGGTGGTGGTCGACACCTCCGAGCGCCACGGCAGCGTCCGCCTCCAGCTGCACGTCGGCCCCGAGGACATGGGCCGCGTCATCGGCCGGCGCGGCCGGACGGCCCAGGCCATCCGGACCCTGGTGGGTGTGGCCGGGGCCCGCGAAGGGGTCCAGACCAGCGTCGACATCGTCGACGACTGACCCCGGCCGGTTGGAACCCGGCGCCCCTGGACCGCTGCTCGACGTGGGCCAGGTCGTCAAGCCCCACGGCCTGGGCGGCGAGGTCGTCGTGGAGCGCTGGAGCGACCTGGAGGACCGCTTTGCCCCGGGCTCGGTGCTGTGCACCGACCTGGGACCCCTCGTGGTCCGGGCCAGCCGACCTCACCAGGGCCGTAACCTGGTCCACTTCGAGGGGGTGGTCGACCGCGACGGGGCCGAGGCGCTGCGCGGGGTGGTGCTGCGGGCCCACGCCGTCGAGGTCCCCGGGGCCCTGTGGGTGCACGAGCTGGTGGGGGCCGAGGTGGTCACGTCCGACGGGCGGGAGCTCGGGAGGGTGGAGGCGGTCGAGGCCAACCCGGCCAGCGACCTGCTCGTGCTGGACAGCGGACAGCTGGTGCCGCTGCGCTTCGTCACCTCCCACACCCCGGGCGTCCGGGTGACCGTCGACGTCCCCGACGGGTTGATCGAGGGGTAGGGGCGCGAGTGCGGGTCGACGTCTTCACCATCTTCCCCGAGGTCGTCGAGGCCTACTGCTCGGCCGCCATCTTGGGCCGGGCCCGGGCGCAGGGCGCGCTCGACCTGCGGGTCCGGGACCTGCGCTCGGCGGCCCAGGAACCGCGGCGGTCGGTCGACGACGCCCCCTTCGGCGGGGGGGCGGGCATGGTGCTCATGGCCGAGCCGCTCTTCGGCGCGGTGGAGGCGGTCGAGGCCACAGAGGGACTTCCCCGGCCGCTCCTGCTCCTCGCACCCGGCGGCCGTCGGTTCGACCAGGCGGCTGCACGCGAGCTGGCCGGCCTGGGCGGGGGGTTCTCCCTCCTGTGCGGGCGCTACGAGGGTGTCGATCAGCGGGTCTCGGACCACCTGGTGGACGGGGAGCTGTCGGTGGGCGACGTCGTCCTGGCCGGCGGGGAGGCGGCCGCGCTGGTGGTGGTCGAGGCCGTCACCCGACTCCTGCCCGGGATCCTGGGCAACGAGTCCTCGGTCGAGGAGGAGAGCTTCACCGACGGCCTGCTCGAATACCCGCAGTACACGAGGCCGGCCTCGTTCCGGGGCTGGGCCGTGCCCGAGGTCCTCCGCTCGGGGGACCACGGCCGGGTGGAGCGCTGGCGGCGGGCCGAGGCCCTCCGGCGGACCCTGGCGCGCCGGCCCGACCTGATCGAGGCCCGGGGAGGCCTCAGCCCCGAGGAGATCGGCCTGCTGGAGGAGGCCGGCGAGGTGCGCCTGCTGGCCGAGCACGGCTACGATGGCGGGTCCGGCCACCCCCCTCAAGCCTGAAGGACGCGCCCCATGCACCCCACCGAGATCATCGACCGCGACAGCCTGCGCGACGACATGCCCGAGTTCCGGCCCGGGGACACGGTCAAGGTGCACGTCCGGGTCGTCGAGGGCAACCGGGAGCGGGTGCAGGTCTTCCAGGGGGCGGTCATCCGCCGCCAGGGGGTCGGGGTCCGCGAGACCTTCACCGTGCGCAAGGTGAGCTTCGGGGTGGGGGTGGAGCGGACCTTCCCGGTGCACTCGCCCACCATCGCCAAGCTGGAGGTGGACACCTACGGGGACGTCCGCCGGGCCAAGCTCTACTACCTCCGGGAGCGCTCGGGGAAGGCGGCCAAGATTAAGGAGAAGCGGGCGAGCCGCCCGTGACGGCCGCCTCCAGGTGAATTCGGCCGTGACCCCTGCCCGGCGATGAGCGAGGAAGAGCTCGAGCGCTACGAGGCGGAGATCGAGCTGGCCCTGGTGCAGGAGTACCGGGCGGTGCTCCCCATGTTCGCCTACGTGGTCGAGACCGAGCGGCGCTTCTACCTGGCCAACGAGGTCTCCCTCGTCGTTCGCTCCGACACCACGCCGGCCTGCGTCGAGGTCGAGCTGTCCGACGCCTGGGTGTGGGACATGTACCGACCCGCCCGGTTCGTGCCCTCGGTGCGGGTGGTCACCTTCCGGGACGTGAACGTCGAGCGCCTCCCCGAAAAGGAGCTCTGAGCCCGCCCGCGAGGCGGGTCCGGGATCCGGGCAGGCGACGCCGGCCGCGCCGCGCGGTCATCTCGAGCTGTGTCCCGACCACGAAGGCGATCCCTGCATCTCACGCTCAGCAAGGTTACTGTCGCACCGAGCCACCTACGAGGAGAGATGCCATGCGTCATACGCCAAGGGACCCTGCACGTCACGAAGGAGTCGCCCTCACCCGGCTGGCCGTCTGCGCGGTCACCGTGCTCGGCACCGTCGGGCTGCTCTCCGGCGTTGCCTTCGGGTCGGCCGCCGGCGCCTCCGCCCCGGCGGCGAGGGCCAAGGCCGCTGTTCCGCACCTGACGATCCCCCATGCCACGCGGGCTCAGGCCGTCCCCAAGCGGGCCCAGGGCAAGATCGGGCGCCCCGCCCGGGCGGTGAGCGCCACCCCCGACATCCCCCAGGTGACAGCGGCCTCCCTGACCTTCACGGTGAACACGACGCATGACGCGCCCCTCGCCACAGCGAGTTCGACCACATGCAAGGCAGCGACAGGGATGTGCACGCTTCGCGCCGCGGTCGGGGCCTCGGACAACAACCTCGGCCACGTCAACACCATCAACGTGCCGGCCGGCACCTACACACTCACACTCGGCTCTCTGACAATCACAAACTCGGTCATCGTCAACGGGGCGGGCAGCGCCAGCACCGTGGTGAACGCCAACACACACTCCGAGATCCTCGACATCTACAGCCACGACACAAAGACCAAGACAGCACCCGCCGTCGAAGTCAGCGGCCTGACCCTCGAGCACGGCTCCAACGTCGTGGGCGGTGACATCTACCTCAAAGTGGCCGCTCTCACCCTCTCGGGCGTCACCGTGAGCCACGGCTTCGCCGAGGCCGGAGGCGGCATCTGGGTCACTGGTGGGTCGCTGTGGACGGACAGCTCCACCACCATCTCGACAAACACGACGGCCACACCCGACACAAGTGCCGGCGGCGGCATCTTCAACACAGGGGGCGCCGTGTTCCTTGGAGGCTCCACCCTCTCCAACAACTCCGCGGAATACGGCGCGGCCCTCATGCAGCTGGGCTCGACGGTGTCCGACGGCGCCACCTACTCGGGGAACGTCGCCGGAACCGGGGGTGGCGCGGTCTACAACGGCGGGCTGTTGTCCGACACCGGGAGCACCTACAGCGGGAACTCCGTCACCGGCACTGGCGCTACAGCATCGGCCTACGGCGGTGACGTCGACAACGTCTTCAACGCCTCGCTGTCGGGGGACACCTTCACCGGGACCGCCAACCACGACACGACACTGCCGGATGAACTCCAAGGTGGGGTCCTCTACAACAGTGGCCAGCTCACGGTCGACAACACGACGGTCTCGGGCACGACGAACACCTGCAAGGACTGCGGGATCCTCGGCGGCGTCGTCTACAGCGCCGCAACAGAGACAGCAACAGACGAGAGCTCCCTCACCGTCACAGGGCTCACCGTGACAGCGACGACGAACGGCACAGCCTCGAGCCACGCCGAGATCACGGGGGGCGTCATCTCCAATGAAGACAGCCACGCCACACTGGCCGGCCTCAAGGTCTCGAACACGACCAACACCACCACAAGCGAGGGGGTGTTCGGGGCGGTGGTCGCCCAGGACGACTGGACCCAGATCTCCGGGTCGACGATCAGCGGCACGACCGTCACCTTCCCCAACGGCGGCGGGGTGCTCGGCGTGGTGGCGGGTGAGTCGTCGTTCCAGATCACAGGGTTGAACATCTCGGGCACGACCATCACCACCGGTGCCCACTCCGAGGTCACCGGTGGCCTCGTGGCCGGCACATCCAGCACGGTCGGCCACGTGACCGTGTCGGGCACCTCGATCTCCATCGCCTCCGGTGACGTCTTCGGCGGTGGCATGGAAACCGACGGGAACGTGGGGGTCACCGACACCTCGGTCTCGAACACCACCGTCCACGACGGCGGGTCGACAGGGACAAGCTTCGTCGCAGGTGGCGGCTGGGCCAACGAAGGGTCCGTCACCGCCAACGGTGACCAGGTGCTCGGCACCACCATCACATCGGGGACAACAGTCTTCGGCGGGGCGTTCGCCACCGGCACAGGTGGTGCCAACGTCACAAACTCCACCTTCGCCCAGACCTCGGTGACCGAGACCGGCACCGGCAACGTCTACGGCGCGGCCGTGGGCTTCACAGGCGGCGGGATCTTCACCAACGTGACGATGGACACAACGACCACCAAGGCCCCGGCCACAGCGATCAACTCGGTGGTCGACGTCGACGGACCGGTGCAGTTCACCAACGACACCGTGGCCAACAACACCGTCACCACCTCCACAGGTGGGGCCTTCAACGCCCCGGCGGGCGGCCTGGTGCTGACATCGACAGTGCCGATCGCCCTCAAGAACACCATCGTGGCCACCACCCCGTCGACGGCCAACTGCGACACGGCCGGCCACACAGGGGCCATCGGCTCGGCCGGCGGCAACATCGACAGCGGGGTCTCCTGCGGGTTCAGCCAGCCGTGGGACCAGTACGGCACCAACCCCATGGTGAACCCGGTGGCCAACAACTCGGGGCCCGTGGAGACCGCCTCCCTGCAGGCCGGGAGCCCGGCCATCGGCCGCGGCGTGACAGCTGGGGCACCGTCGACCGACGCCCGGGGCGTGCCCCGCCCCAAGGGCCAGATCGACGTGGGCGCCTTCCAGGCCTCCAACCGGGGCTACTGGATGGTGGGCTCTGACGGGGGCATCTTCACCTTCGGCACAGCCGGCTTCCACGGCTCGGAGGGCGGTGTGACCCTGAACGCCCCGGTGGTGGGCATGGCGGTCACCCCGACAGGCGGCGGCTACTGGGAGGTGGCCGCCGACGGCGGGGTCTTCACCTTCGGCAACGCCACCTACTACGGCTCGATGGGCTCCAAGCACCTGAACGCCCCGGTGGTGGGCATGGCGGCCGCCCCCACAGGCAAGGGCTACTGGCTGGTGGCCTCCGACGGCGGGATCTTCGCCTTCGGCTCGGCCCTCTTCCACGGCTCCAAGGGCGGCCAGCACCTGAACGCCCCGGTGGTGGGCATCGCCGCCGATCCCACGGGCAACGGCTACTGGGAGGTGGCCTCCGACGGCGGGATCTTCAACTACGGCTCGGCCGGGTTCTTCGGCTCCAAGGGCGGCCAGCACCTGAACGCCCCGGTGGTCGGCGTCTCGCCCGCCCCCACAGGCAACGGCTACTGGGAGGTGGCCTCCGACGGCGGGGTCTTCAACTACGGCCCGGGCGCCGGCTTCTTCGGCTCCAAGGGCGGCCAGCACCTGAACGCCCCCATGGTCGCCATCGCCGGCACCCCCACAGGCCAGGGCTACTGGGAGTTCGCCTCCGACGGCGGGGTCTTCACCTACGGCACGGCCACCTTCTTGGGCTCGATGGGGGGCACGACCCTCAACGCCCCGGTGGTCGGTGGGGCCGCCCTCATGAAGGTCTAGGAACTGCGGCACCCGCCAACGCCCGCCGCCGCACCGGCGGCGGGCGTTGGCGGGGCCGACGGGGCCGGCCCTAGGGTGGCACCCCTGGAGCGAGAGGAGGCCCGGGTGGACACCCTGCTCATCGACCGCGCCGACGGTGTGGTGACGGTCACCATGAACCGTCCGGAGCGCAAGAACGCCGCCAACGCCGTGATGCTGACCGAGCTGCGGGACACCTTCGAGGCGGTCGAACGCAACGCCGACGACCGGGTGCTGGTGCTGACCGGGGCCGGCGGTGCCTTCTGCTCCGGGGCCGACCTCGGGGACCCCGACGGCCCGGCCTCCAATAACGGCGTGCCCGGACTGGTGCGGATGCGCCGGCTGGGGGACGTGGCGCTCTCGCTCCACCGGATGACCAAGCCGGCCATAGCCAAGGTCGACGGGGTGGCCGTGGGCGCGGGGTTCAGCCTGGCCCTCGGTTGCGACCTGGTGGTGGCCTCGGACCGCGCCCGCTTCTCGATGATCTTCTCCCGGCGCGGCCTCTCGCTCGACAACGGGGCCTCCTGGTTGCTGCCCCGCCTGATCGGGCTGGCCAAGGCGAAGGAGGTGGCCCTCTTCGGGGGGATGCTCGACGCCGCCGAGGCGGAGCGGCTGGGGCTCGTCAACCACCTCGTGCCCGAGGCCGAGATCGACAAGTTCGTGGACGGCTGGGCGGCCACCCTGGCCGCCGGCCCGCCCCTGGCCCTGTCGTCGACCAAGATGCTGCTCAACCAGTCGTTGTCCTCGTCGATGGCCGAGGCGGTCGAGCACGAGGCCCGCTGCCAGGCGGTGAACTTCGAGACCGACGACCTCGCCGAGGCCCTGGCGGCCTTCAAGGAGAAGCGGGACCCGCGCTTTTCTGGCCGCTGAGCGGCGACGCCACGGCCCGCGTGATTCGGCCGTATAGTCGCTGGCAGGAGCGGACGTCGACGCCGCGGCCGGGCATGTGCCCCGCCACCGGTCGCTCGTCCGCCCATCGCCGGAGGGAGGTGCCCGCATGCTGAACGGAGTCCAGGGCATGGTCGGCGAGACCGCCCTGGTGACCAAGGAGATCGCCGGGGCCCACCACCCGGGCACGATCCGCGCCCGGGGCGAGGAATGGCTGGCCATCCCCCTCGACCCGTCCGAGACGATCGGGACCGGGACCAACGTCGTGGTGGCCGACGTAGAGCGCGGGCTACTCGTGGTCTACGCGGCGGACGACTAGTCGCAGCCCAACAAAAAGGAGCCCCCATGATCGAGAGCGCAGACGGAGCAGTGTTCGGGGCGGTGGTGGCGATCATCGTGGTGGGCGGGATCCTGGTGGCGTTGTTCGTGATCGCCGCCGTCAAGATCGTCCAGCAGGGCAGCGTGGGGGTGGTCAAGCGGTTCGGCGAGTACAAGGTCGTCCGCCAGCCGGGCATGCACGTGCTCGTCCCGCTGGTCGACCGCATGGACAAGGTCGACATGCGCGAGTTCCCGATGACCGGCGACCAGCAGGCGGTGATCACCAAGGACAACGTGTCGCTGTGGGTGAGCGCCACCATCTTCTGCCAGGTGATCGACGTGCGGGCCGCCCTCTTCGAGATCGCCGACTACATCCTGGCCGTCGACCAGCTCTCGCGCACCGCCCTGCGGGCGGTCTTCGGCGAGCTGACCCTGGACCAGTCGCTCTCCGAGCGCGAGACGATCAACACCCGCATGCAGGACCACATGGCCGACGCCGCCATGAAGTGGGGGGTGCGCCTCAACCGGATCGAGATCCTCGACATCACGCCGCCCAACAACGTCCTGCAGGCGATGTCGGAGCAGAAGGAGGCCGAGCAGCACAAGCGGGCGGCCATCTTGAAGTCCGAGGGCGAGCAGCAGGCGGCCATCAACAGCGCCGGCGGGCGCAAGCAGGCCGCCGTGCTGGAGGCCGAGGGCGCCAAGCAGGCCGTCATCCTGGCCGCCGAGGGGCAGATGAAGGCGCTCGTGCTCCAGGCCGAGGGCGAGAAGAAGGCCCGCCAACTCCGCGGCGAAGGCGAGGCAGCGGCCCTCACCGCCATCGACACGTCGCTGGTCAAGCCCAACACCCTGGCCGTGCTCCAGCTGCGGGCGCTGCAGGACATCGCCTCCTCGCCGAACTCCAAGGTCGTCGTCCCCTACCAGGCGGCCGGCCTCGTCGGCGGGGCCGAGGTCCTGGTCGAGGCGCTGAAGGGCGCCGGCGGGCCGTCGGCGCCGGCCAGCAACGGGGCGTCGACGGCCCCGCCCGCCGCCGGCTGAGGCCGCCGGCTACGACCTTCCGGCCACGCAGCGGTTGAGCGCCTGGGGGAGGGGCGCGCCGGCCCGGGCCGGTCCGAGCGGGACGGACGACCCCGTGCAGAAGGCCAGTCGCCGGGCCGCGGCCTCGGCGCGGTAGGGGAGGGCCAGGGGCCGGGCCCCGAGGTCCCACACCCAGGCCCGGTCCTCGACCACCGGTGGGCGGCCGGTGGCCGCCGTGAACACCGCCGCCGCATCGGCCGGCAGGCTGCCGCGGTTGGTGACCACGACGTAGGAGGCCCCCCAGGACCGCAGCGCGGCCCGCAGGTTCCCAAGGCCGACGGCGGAGACGGCCGGCACGGTGCCGGCCGGCCCCGGGGGCAGGGTGAGGTCGACCAGGGTGCGAACCGCCGAGCCCGGCGGCCCGGTGCCGATGACCGCGCCGCTCGGGCCGGGAACCTTCGCGTACCCGCCGGCCAGGCGGAAGCGCATCCCGTCGTCGGCCTGCCAGAGCATCGGCTGGGATGTGAGCGAGGCGGAGGCCGGGAACGGGTAGGTGACGACCACCGATCCCGGGGGGACGGCCGTGGCCGCGGTGGTGAACCACCGGGGCGGGTGGACGTGCTGGACCGACAGGGGGGCGTCGTAGAGGCGCCAGATCGGGACGGCCACCAGGGCCACCACGGCGGCGATCAGGACGACCCGGCCGATCCCCGCCTTCGCCCAGAGCCCGGTCTTGGACAGGGCGTCGAGGCCGACGGCCATGAGCAGGGCCAGGGCCAGGTCGACCACGGCGGCGAAGTGGATGGCGCTCACGTCGTCGAGGACCGGGAGGTTCGTGAGCCAGCCCCAGGGCAGCCACCGGCTGACCACCTCGTGGCCGGGGCCGGGCCAGAAGAGGTCGCCCCACGACAGGACGGTGCAGACCACGGCCATCAGGGCCAGGAGCCAGGCGGAGCGGCGCCGCCAGGCCAGGGCCAGCGCACCGGCGGCCACCACCAGCACCCCGAAGCCCAGGTACTGCTCCTGGGGTCCCTGCACCACCGCGGGGAGGACCGCCTGGCGCCAGGGCCCGGCGCTCCACAACTCCCAGGCCTGGGCCACGAAGATCCCGTGCAGACTGCCCCACACCGCGCCGTGGATGTGGTCGTGGCCGGCCAGGAGGTCCCATGCCGGCAGGGCAAGGAGGACGGCCGAGGCCAACGCCGCGAGCCCCAGGGCGCGGGCGGCGAAGGGGAACGCCTGCGCCACCCGCGAGGGGTTCAGGGCGGCGGCGAGGGCCACCCCGAGGGTGGACGCCACCACCACGATGACCAGGACCTCGGGCGAGACCAGGAACTGCCCCAGCAGCAGGAGGCCCAGTGCCGAGCCGCACCACAGGGGCCTCCACCGCTGGCGGACCACGATCTCGTGGAGGACCACGAAGACGAGCGGAGGGAAGACCAGCAGGCCGGTCGAGAGGTGGCCCAGGGCCACGGACTCGACGACGAAGGGGGTGTAGCCGAAGACGAACCCGGCCACCCACCACGCCACCGGCCAGGTGGAGAGCCGACGGCTGGCCACCCAGCAGCCCCAGGCGCCCAGGCCGGGGGCGAGCGTCAGGGCCAGGGTGGTCGCCACGAAAGGGCCGAGCGCCCAGGTCACTGGGGCCAGCGCCAGCCCCGCCAGGGGCGCGCTGGCGTTGGCCAGGAGGTTCACGCCCCCGGGCGGCCAGAGCCAGGTGCTGGAGAACGGGTCGAGTCCGTGGGCCAGCGCGTAGGCGGGCCAGGCCACGAACCAGACCTGCTGGCCGGGGTCCTGACAGGTGCAGCGCACCGCCGACGCGGCGCCGCCGGACCAGGCCCGCCACCACAGGACGACCCCCGGCACGGTGAAGACGGCCAGCACGCCGAGGTGGACGCCGAGCCGGCGCAACCACCGCGGAACGGCCTGCGCCGCCGAGGGCGCGTCGGGGCCGGGGGGTTCGCTCGAGGAGGGATCGGCTGTTACGGAGAGGTCGAGGGCCATGATTCGCTCCTACGCATCGTGGGCGACCTCCGTTGCTTCGCGGTCGGTCAGGTTTCTACCAGCCGTCGCTCCTCTCAGCCGATCGCCACCGGTGCGGGGGCGGCCCGCCGTTACGATGGCCTGGCCACCCGAGCGGGCTGGGCGATGGGAGACGAACGGCCATGGAGTACACCAAGCTCGGGTCGACGGGACTGGACGTGTCGAGGATCTGCCTGGGCTGCATGAGCTTCGGCGAGCCATCCCGGGGGAACCATCCCTGGAGCCTGCCCGAGGAGACAGCCCGTCCCATCGTCCGCCAGGCCCTCGAGGCGGGCATCAACTTCTTCGACACCGCCAACGTGTACTCCGACGGCACGAGCGAGGAGATCGTCGGCCGCCTGCTGGCCGAGCACTCGAACCGCGACGAGATCGTCCTGGCGACCAAGGTGCACGGCCCCATGCACCGGGGCCCCAACGGCGCCGGCCTCTCGAGGAAGGCCGTCCTGGCCGAGATCGACCACAGCCTGCGGCGGCTCGGCACCGACTACGTCGACCTTTACCAGATCCACCGGTTCGACCGGGCCACCCCGGTCGAGGAGACCCTCGAGGCACTGCACGACGTGGTGCGGGCGGGCAAGGCGCGCTACATCGGGGCGTCGTCGATGTACGCCTGGCAGTTCGCCAAGATGCTCCACACCTCCGAGGTGAACGGCTGGGCCCGGTTCGTGTCCATGCAGGACCACTACAACCTCCTCTACCGCGAGGAGGAGCGCGAGATGCTC
The DNA here is from genome assembly GCA_963770505.1 of uncultured Actinomycetota bacterium. GTDB lineage: Bacteria > Actinomycetota > Acidimicrobiia > Acidimicrobiales > RAAP-2 > CAVYPR01. The sequence goes on from CAVYPR010000001.1 coordinate 199,148, forward strand.
CCGCTCTGCGCCGCCGAGGGCGTCGGCGTCATCCCCTGGAGCCCGCTGGCCCGGGGCCGCCTCACCCGGGACTGGGACCAGCAGACCGAGCGGAGCCGGACCGACGAGTTCGGCCGCGTCCTGTACAGCGAGACCGACCGCGAGGTGGTGGAGGCGGTGGGAGCCCTGGCCGGTCGCCGGGGGCTCTCCCGGGCGCAGGTGGCGCTGGCCTGGCTGCTGTCCAAGCCGGCGGTGACGGCGCCCATCGTCGGCGTGACCAACCCCTACCAGCTGGACGAAGCGCTCGCTGCGCTCGACGTGGAGCTCGGCCCCGACGAGCTGGCCGCGCTCGAGGGCCCGTACCGGCCGCACGCCGTCGCCGGTCACTGAGCCGCGCCGGGCCCGGGCGGCGCGCCGGCGCCGACCGGGCGACCGTTCACCGGCGTGTTGCCCGACGCCGCCTACGCCGCCGCCCTCGCCGGGCGCGGCGTCCCCCCGGGAGCGCTCCGCCACCTGCTCGCCTCCGGGTCGGCCCGCGCCGCCTGGGAACGGCTCACCGCCGGGTCGGCCCGTCCGGCAGGGTCGGACGCCACCGACGTGGCCGCCGTCTGGGCCGCCCACCGGCGACTCGGTATCGAGGTGCTGGTGGTGGGGGGCGAGCGGTTCCCGTCGGCGCTGGCCGAGGACCCCGCAGCACCGCCCGTGCTGTTCTTGCGCGGTGACCCGGCGGCGCTGGAGCGCCACCCGCGGGTGGCGGTGGTGGGCACCCGCCGGGCCACCCGTTACGGCCTCGGCGTGGCGGCCCAGCTGGGGGCCGAGCTCTCCACCTCGAAGGTGGTGGTGGTCACCGGCGTGGCCCCCGGCATCGAGGGCGCGGCCCATGACGGCGCGGCGGCGGCCCGGCGGACGGATCCGCGGGGCGCGGCACCGACGGTCGGCGTGGTGGCCGGGGGTCTGGACGGCCCGCACCACCCCAGCCGCCAGCGGCTGTGGGCGACGGCCGCTCGGTCGGGGGCCCTGCTGTCGGCCGCGGCCATCGGCTCGCCCGTTCCCCGGTGGCGGCTGGCCCAACGTCAGCGACTGCTGGCCGCCCTGGCCGACGTGGTCGTCGTGGTCGAAAGCCACGGGTGGGGGGCCGCCCTCGAGACGGCGAGGTCGGCCGCCGCCCGGGGCGTCTTGGTGGGTGCGGTCCCGGGCTCGGTGCGCAGCCCGGCCTCGGCGGGCGCCAACGACCTGCTGGCCGACGGGTGCTTCGTGGTGAGGGACGTGGCCGACGTGCTGGTGGCGGTGGGGCTGGCCCGGGCGGGCGACGGGCCGGACCGCAGCTGCGGGCGGTCGGAGCGGTGAGGGCGGGCCGGCCGCCCCGGCACGGCCGGCCGCGGGTGGGCGATGCTGTGGCGTGCGCTGGATCGTCGACGGCATGAACCTGATCGGGTCGCGGCCCGACGGCTGGTGGCGTGACCGCCCGGGCGCCCGCCGTCGGCTGGCGGCCGAGCTCGGCCGGTTCGCGCGGGCGCAGGGCGAACTGGTCGAGGTCGTCTTCGACGGGAGCCCGGGGCCGGCCGAGGCGGCTGACGCCGAGGCGGCGGGGGTCGCGGTCACCTTCGCCCCCGGGGGTCCGGACGCGGCCGACCGGGTGATCGCCGAACTAGCCCGCACGGCCCCCGAGCCGGCTGGAACGACCGTGGTCACCTCCGACGCCGGGTTGGCGGCGGCGGTCCGGGCGGCCGGCGTGGCCGTGATCGGGGTGTCGGGCTTCCGGCGCCGGCTGGAGGCTTAACCTTGACCCCCGTGCGGGTCGGGGTCGAGCTGGAGGCAGCGGCCGCCGCCGGCGGGCCGGGGTGGGAGGCCTGGCGCGAGGCCGCGGTGGCGGCGGAGGGGTGCGGTTTCGACGCCGTCTGGGTGGCCGGCGGCCCTGACCCGGCCACGTTGGCCGGGGCGTTGGCCGCAGCGACCACCTCGGTGACCCTGGGCGTGATCTCGGGGGTGGGAGCGAGAGACCGCAACCCCTCGATCCTGGCCCGGGACCTCACCGCCGTCGACGTCCTGTCGTCGGGTCGCGCCGCCGTGATGCTCGAGGGCGCCGCCGGGCCGGCCGCCGAGGCCGCCCGGGTCTGCCGGCTGCTCTTCGCCGGCGGAGAGGCGCACCACGCGGGGCCGCGGTTCCACCTGGACGGGGCGGTCAACCTCCCGCCCCCCGTCGGGTCGCCCCTGGTGCTGGTCCACTCCCCCGAGCCCCCGCGCGGTGCCGCGGCCGACGGCTGGGTCACCTCCGTCGGTCCCGACGCGCTGGCCGCCTGGCGCCGGGAGGCCGGCGGAACGGCGCTGCGCTGGCGGGGCCCGCCGGGCGAGGACCCGTCGGCCCTGGCTGCGGCCCTGTTCGAGCGGGGGGTCGACGGCCTGATTCTGCGGTGCCCCCCCTCGGCGGGCGGGGTGGCCTCGCTCGCCCGACGTCTCAGCTGACCCCCGGCGGTCACCGGACCCGGGGATGGCCGTGCCTAGGATTGCCAGGTGCCGACGCCGTCGCTCTCGATCGTCATCCCCGTGCTCAACGAGGAGAAGGAGATCGCCCGCATGCTCTCGGCCGCCCTGGCGCAGCTGGAGGACCGTGGAGGGCGCTGGGAGATCCTGGTGGTCGACAACGCCAGCACCGACCGGACCGCCGAGGAGGCGGCACCGTTCGTCGACGGGGAGCGTGTGCGGCTGCTTCGCAACGACGTGAACCGCGGGAAGGGCTACTCCATCCGTCGGGGGATGCTCGAGGCCGCTGGCGACCTCCGCCTCATGTGCGACGCCGACTGCGCGTCCTCCCTCGCCTCGCTGGCCGACCTGGAACGGGCGGCCGCCGAGGTCGACGTGGCGGTCGGCTCCCGCCTGGGCCCCGGCGCCCGGGTCGAGCGCCAGCAGGCCGTCCGCCGCCGGATCGTCGGCGCCGGCTTCATCGCCCTCACCCGCCTGGGCCTGGGGCGGCTGCCCCGCGACATCTACTGCGGGTTCAAGCTGTGGCGGGCCGACTGCGCCGAGGCGGTGTTCAGCCAGGTGCGACTCGACGGCTGGGTCTTCGACGCCGAGGCACTGGCCATGGCCCGGCGCATGGGATTCACCACGCGCGAGGTGGGCATCGAGTGGAGCAACCGGCCGGACTCGCGCCTCTCCATCCGCAGCGTGCTCCTTCCGGTCATCGGCGAGCTGTGGAGGGCCCGCCGCAACGTCCGTCGGGCGGCGGTCGCCTACCGACGCGACCGGGCCGGGCTCGGCAGCGCCCCGGCCGAGGCGGTGCCGTAGGCGGGCCTACTGGCCGCACTGGAGCTTGTCGTACCAGGGGGGACGGCCGGCGGGAGGGCGGCGCCGGCCCGTGCGTCGACCGCCGAGGCCAGCTGGGCGTGGCGGCCCAGGCGAGCCAGGTCGGGGAGGAAGCCCGGGGCGATCACCCTGCCGGCGGTGACGCTGAAGTGCACGCCGTCGCTGCAGCGCATGGCCACCCCGTCGACGGTGCCGGCGTAGGCGCCCCCGGGGTCGATCACCTTGGACAACGGGTAGACCGACGCCGCCGGGGACGCCGAGGCCACCAGTCCCAGGAGGCGGTCGTAGTCGGTCACCCGGCCCGGTGTGTCCTCGGGCACCGGCGGGCCCCCGCTGCTGATGGTCGAGTCGTAGTAGGGCGAGGTGAGCAGCACCACCCGGGCCCCGCCCGAGGAGAGGATGCGCACCCCGGTGGTGAGCTGGGACACGAAGAAGCGGTCGAACGCCGGGTCGCCGATGGAGGTCCACGAGCCGTCGTAGTCCTGGTCGAAGAGGTCGGTGCGGGCCAGGTAGACGACCACCTGGGGCCGGTACTGCGCCACGTAGTGCCGCCACAGGTCGAGGAGCGCCGAGGGGTCGCCCTCCCGGCACGGCGGGCCGGGAGGGTTGCGGTAGAGGAGGAAGCGGAACTCCGAGTCGGTGGTGACGGCGCAGCCGGGATGGCCCTCGTTGACGAGCTGGACCCCGTAGCGGGAGGCCTCGGGGGCGAGCGTCGCCCCGAGGCTCCCGGCCATCGAGTCGCCCACCAACAGGACCCGGACCGCGGGGCCCGCGGGGCGCGCGGCGCCCCGTTGGGTGGCGGGAGGCGGGGGCGAGGTGGAAGCGGCCGGCGAGAGGAACAGGGTCGAGCAGGCCACCAGGGCCACCGAGAGGCCGGCGGCAGCCGGGGCCCCGAGCAGGGCTCGCCAGCCGGGGAAGGCCCCGCGGCGGATGGGCGCCTCCACCAGATGGTACGAGAGGGCGGCCAGGCCGACGGTGACGGCGGTCCGCACGGCGAACAGCGGCCACTGACCGAGGTGCAGGCGCGAGCCGGTCAGGACCAGGAGCACCGGCCAGTACCAGAGATAGGCGCCGTAGGAGACGGTGCCCACGTAGCGCAGGGGCCGAAGCGCCAGGAAGCGGGAGGTGGGCGCGGCGGGGGAGAGCACCACGCCCGCCACCACGGCGGCGGCGGACGCCGAGGCCAGCAGGAAGCCGCCGTGGAAGGCCAACGTCGAGCCCTCTGTGACGAGATGCCAGACGGCGGCCGAGCCCACCAGACCGACCGCGCCGACCAGCGCGCCGAGCCGGCGCGTGCGGGCCGACCGACCGGCGAAGAGGGCCAGCGCCACGGCCAGGGAGCCGCCGAGGAGTACCGCCTGGGCGCGGGCGTCGGTGCCGTAGTAGGCGCGGTTGGGGCTGGCCCCCGCCGGCGTCAGGTGCCACATCCAGGCGACCGACGCCGCGGCCCCCACCACGCAGATCGCCCCCAGCGTGTACAGCCGCCGCCTGCGGTCGGCCCCGGCGTGGCGTCCCCGGCGGCCCATGACCGCCAGCACCACCAGCGGCCACACGAGGTAGAACTGCTCCTCGATCGCCAGCGACCACGTGTGCAGGAGCGGCGAGGGCGGTCCGCTGGCGGCGAAGTAGCCGGCGTTGCCGGCCACGAAGTGCCAGTTGGCCACGTAGCCGATGGTGGCGGCGGCATCGGGGACCGGGTCGGCCCACGGCAGGAGCGACGGGGAGAGGAGGTGGACCACCCCGAGCGCACCGACCAGCACGAAGAGCGCGGGCAGGAGCCGCCTGGCCCTGCGCCCCCAGAAGCGCAGGAGCTTGAGCGTGCCCGTGGCGTCCACCTCGGCCAGGAGCAGGGAGGTGATGAGGAAGCCGGACAGGACGAAGAAGGCGTCGACCCCGTAGTAGCCGCCGGGGATCCACGTAAAGCCGTTGTGGTAGGCCATGACGGCGAGCACGGCCAGCGCCCGGACGCCGTCGAGAGCCGGCATCCTGGGCAGCTGGGGCGCACCCGGGGCGCGCTCGGTCAACCGCTCGGGATCCACCGCGTCAATGCTGGCACACGGGCTCCACGACCCCCCGCCGCGTCCCGGGGTGGACCCCGGGAGAACGAGCCGGTTCTCTATACTTGGCCTCCGTGCCCGCCGCCTGCCAGCGACCCCATCGCCGGCCCGGGCGGCGGGCGTGGTGGCGAGCGGCGGGCGGCCCGGGATGCGCGTCCTGATCCTGTGCGGCGGGAAGGGCACCCGCGCCTACCCGCACACCCTGGAGCTCCCCAAGCCGCTGATGCAGGTGGGAGACGTCCCCATCCTCCGCCACGTGATGGAGATCTATGCCCGCCAGGGCTTCTGCGACTTCGTGCTCTCCGCCGGCTACCGGGCCGACCTCATCGGCGCCTTCGCCACCGAGCTCCCGCCCGCCTGGGAGGTCGAGGTCGTCGACACCGGGGAGGAGACGGGGACCGCCGGGCGGGTCACGGGGTGCGCGGACCTCCTCGGGCCCACCTTCATGGTCACCTACGGCGACGGCCTGGGCTCGGTCGACCTCGGGGCGCTCCTGGCCTTCCACCGCGGGCACGGCGGTGCCATGACGTTGACCGGCGTCCCCCTGCCCTCCCCCTACGGCACGATGGAGTGGGACGAGACCGGGCGGGTCAGCCGCTTCATCGAGAAGCCCAGGCTCGCCGACCACTGGATCAACGCGGGCTTCTTCGTGCTGGAGCACCGGGCCCTCGACCGGTGGTCGGGCGACGACCTCGAACGCGAGGTGATGCCCGCCATGGCCGCGGCGGGAGAGCTCTATGTCTACCGGCACACGGGCTTCTGGCGGTCGATGGACACCTACAAGGACGCCCTCGAGCTCAGCGACCTGTGTCGCGAAGGAGAAGAACCGTGGACGAAGGACTTGCCGGGACCCGGGTGCTCGTCACCGGGGCAACGGGCTTCATCGGCTCCCACCTCACGAGGCGCCTGGCCGACCTAGGGGCGCACGTCCATGCCCTGACGAGCACCGTCTCGTCGGTCTACCCCGTCCGCCTCCTCGACCTACGCGACCGCATCACCCTCCACGGTGCCAACCTCAACGACGGGGGGGCCATGGAGTCCCTGGTGGGGGAGGCCCGGCCCGAGATCGTCTTCCACCTCGGGGCGTACACCCACGTGGGAAAGTCGTGGGCCCGTGTCGACGAGTGCATCCAGACCAACGTGCACGGGACGGTGGCCCTCCTGCAGGCGCTGGCCCGGACCGACTACCGCCGGTTCGTCTACACCAGCACCAGCGAGGTCTACGGCGACATCGACGTCCCGTTCCAGGAGGACGCGGCGGTCGACCCGCTCTCGCCCTACTCGGTGAGCAAGTACGCCGGCGAGCGGTTCTGCCGGATGCTCCAGCGCGGACGGGGCTGGCCGGTGGTCGTGGTGCGCCCCTTCAACGCCTACGGCCCGGCCCAGAGCCCCGACCGGGTGATCCCCGAGATCATCGTCCGCGGCCTGCGCAAGCAGCGGCTGGCCATGACCGAGGGTCTCCAGACCCGGGAGTTCAACTACGTGGACGACCTGGTGGGCGGCTTCCTGCTGGCGGCCACGGTGCCGGGGGTCGAGGGCGAGGTCTTCAACATCGGCGGGGGCGACGAGGTGTCGATGCGCGAGGTGGCCCGGACCATTCTCGACCTGATGGGCAACCCGGTCGAGCCGGAGTTCGGCGCCCTGCCCGCCCGGCCGACGGAGATCCCCGCCATGCGCAGCGACCCGTCCAAGGCCCGCGCCCGGCTCGGACTCCCGCCGTTCCGGCCGCTGGCCGAGGGGCTCGAGCCGACCATCGCCTGGTACCGCGGCGAGCTGGGGCGCGACGGCTCGCAGTTCGTGGCGTGAGCGGCTCCTAACGATGGCCGCCGTGGGGGGGTCGAGCGCCACCCTGGCGCCGCCGACCGACCCGTCACCGGGGTCGCCGGGGATCTCGCCGGCCGACGGCGGGCGGCCGACCCGCCGCGGATGGGGGACGCCGGCTGTGCTGGCCGCCTCGTTCGCCGGCTACCTGGCCCTCTCGGTGCTCGTGTGGTGGGGCGCCTGGTCCACCCACCCCACCTCGGTCACCACCTGCGGCTGCGGCGACACCTCGCTATTCCTGTGGTTCCTCGAGTGGCCCGCCTACGCCATGGCTCACGGCCACAACCCCTTCTACTCGACGGCCCTCTTCCATCCCCAGGGCATCGACCTGTTGTCGAACACGAGCGTCCTCGCCGTGGGGATCCCGCTCGCCCCGGTCACCTGGCTCTTCGGGCCCGTGGCCACCCTCAACGTGGCCTCGACGCTCGCCCCGGCGCTCTCGGCCCTCTCCATGTGCTGGCTGCTGCGGCGGTGGGTCCGCTGGGCTCCCGCCGCCTTCCTCGGCGGCCTGGTCTACGGCTTCTCCCCGTTCGTCTTCGTGAACCTGGCCGGTGCCCACCTGATGGCCGCCGTCCTCGTCCTGCCCCCGTTGATGGTGGCCTGCCTCGACGACCTGCTGGTGCGCCGGCGCCACCGGCCGGTCGTCTCGGGGGCGGCGTTGGGGCTGCTGCTCACGGTCCAGTTCTTCGTGGGCACCGAGGTCCTGGCCATGGTCGTGGTCATGATCGGCGTCGGCATCGTGCTCGTCGTGGCCTACGCCGCCGTCTTCGCCCGCGCCGAGCTCGCCGCCCGCGCCCCGCACGCCCTGGCCGGCCTGGGGGTGGCGGTGGGCGTGTCCGCCGTGCTGCTCGCCTACCCGGCCTGGTTCGCCCTGGCCGGGCCGGCCCACCTGTCCGGTCTGGTCTGGCCGAGGATCGCGCGGGCGAGCGGGGGCATCACGCTCGGTGACCTGTGGCAGGTCAATGCGATGACGACGCTGCAGCACCAGATGAGGGTGATCGGCGGCTACCAGGGTCCGGCCCTGCCCCAGCCTGCCTACCTGGGTTTGGGGACCCTGGTGGTCCTCGGAGCGGGGCTGGTCGTCTGGCGACGGGACCGCAGGCTCTGGCTCTTCGGGGCGCTCGGCGTCGTGGCGGTCGTGTTCTCCCTCGGCCTCAAGGCCTACTGGACGCCGTGGCGGGTGGTCGAGCATGTGCCGCTGGTCCGCAACGTGGTGGCCGGGAGGTTCGCCTCGCTCACCGCGCTGTGCGCGGCCGTGATGCTGGCCGTCATCGTGGACCGCACCCGGCGGTCGGTGGCCGTGCGCGTCGAGGGGCGGTCGACGGGAGCAGGACGCCACGCCGGTGCGGGCGGGACGCGGGGCCGGCACCGGTGGGCCCGAGCGGCCGGCGTGCTCGGCGCCCTGGCCGTGGCGGCTCTGGCCGTCGTCCCGATGGCCGGCGACGTGGCCGGCAACGTGCCCCTCACCACCACGGCGGTCACGCTCCCGGCCTGGTTCGCCGACGTCGGCCCGCACCTGCCCCCGGGCCAGGTGGTGCTGGCCTACCCCGCCCCGTTCGCCCTGCAGCAGTCCGCCGAGGGTTGGCAGGCCCAGGACGGCCTGGCCTTCGCCATCGTGGGTGGTTCGGGGCCCGAGAGCCTGCCCAGTCGGGCCGGGCCGGAACGGGCCGGCCAGGCCGTCATCAGCGCCGTCTCCTTCTCCCTCTCCGGGCCGCCGCCCGCCGACGTCGCCGACGTCGACGCCGTGCGGAGCGCACTGGCGGGGTGGGGGGTGACCACCATCGTCGTGCCGGACCCACGTGGGCTGCCCCGCTACGAACAGGGGACCGATCCTGCGGCCGCGCTGGGGCTCTTCACCTTGGCCGTCGGCCGGGCCCCCTCCTTCGTCGACGACGCCTGGGTGTGGACGGGGGTGCGCCGGCCCGGGCCGCGCCGAGCGATCGGTGCCGACGCCTTCGCAGGTTGCACTTCGACAGCGCGCGGGGACGGCGCGGCGCGCCTGGCGGTGCCGGCCTGCGTGCTGGCCGCGTCCCGACCGGCGGGATGAGCGCACCCGGAGCACCCCCGGCGGCCGCGGCCGGCCGGGGCGGCGCCCCGAGGGCGGCCGGGGTCCTGGCCCTCTCCCTCGCCGGCTACCTGGCCCTGTCGGTGCTGCTCTGGTGGCACGCGTGGTCCACTCACCCGGCCGGGGTCTCGATCTGCGGCTGCGACGACCCGGCCCTGTTCCTGTGGTTCCTCGAATGGCCGGCGTACGCCCTGGCCCACGGCCACGACCCCTTCTACTCGACGGCGCTCTTCCACCCCCAAGGCATCGACCTCTTGTCGAACACCAGCGTGCTGGCCATCGGCCTCCCCCTCGCCCCGGTCACCTGGCTGTTCGGACCGGTGGCTACGTTGAACGTGGCTTCCACCCTCACCCCCGCGCTCTCGGCGCTCACCATGTGCTGGCTGCTCCGACGCTGGGTCTCGTGGTCCCCGGCGGCGTTCGTGGGCGGCCTCGTCTACGGGTTCTCACCGTTCGTCTTCGACAACCTGGCGTCGGCCCACCTCATGACGGCGGCACTGGTGCTGCCACCGCTCATGGTGGCCTGCCTCGACGATCTGCTGATCCGCCGCCGGCACCGGCCGGCCGTCACGGGGTCGGCGCTGGGGGTGCTGCTGGCGCTGCAGTTCTTCGTCGGGACCGAGGTTCTCGTCATGGTCGTGCTGACCGCCGTTGTCGGCGTGGTACTGGTCGTGCTCTACGCCGCGCTCTTCGAACGCGACGAGCTGGTGGTCCGGGCCCCCGGCGCGCTGGTGGGGCTGGCCGTCGGCGCCGGTGTCGCCGCGGTGCTGCTCGTCTACCCCGCCTGGGTCGCCCTGGACGGGCCGGCCCACCTCTCGGGACTGGTCTGGCCCAGCATCACGCCGGGGTCGGGGGGCCTCGCGCTGAGCAGCCTGTGGCACCTCACCTACGGTGACGCCGCCCTGCTGCGGCTCTTCTCGGGCTACCAGGGCCCGGCACTCCCCGACGCCTCCTACCTCGGGCTCGGGACGCTGGTCGTGGTGGCCGTGGGCCTGGCGGTCTGGCACCGCGACCGCCGCCTGTGGTTCTTCGGGGCGCTGGGGGTGACCGTCGTCGTGCTCTCGTTCGGGCGCCAGTCCTACTGGACGCCGTGGCGGGTCCTGGCCCGGGTGCCGATCCTGGAGAACGCCGTCCCCGGCCGGCTGATGGCGGTGGTCACCCTCTGCGCCGCGGTGCTCGTGGCCGTCGTGGTCGATCGCACCCGCGCCGCCGTCGAAGGTGCCGGTGGCAGGCCACTGGCCGTGCTGGCCGCGCTCGGGGTCGCCGCGGTGGCGGTGGCGCCGACGGCCGTGGCCGAGCGGGGCAACGTGCCCTTCACCACCCGGGCCGTCACGTCGCCGCCCTGGTTTGCCGGAACGGCACGCCGGCTGCCGGCGGGCCAGGTCGTGCTCACCTTCCCCCCGCCCGCCGCCGGGGGCTCCGCTCTGTCCTGGCAGGCCGTCGACGGCCTCCGGTTCGCCCTGGCCACCGGCGCCGGTCCGGGCAGCGTGGCCCGGCGGGCCGGGGCCGAGCGGGCGGGCCAGGACCTGCTGGCCGCGGGCGCCACACCGCTGGCGCCGGCGCCGTCCGTCGGGCCGACCGAGGTGGCGGCCGTCCGCCGGGCGCTGGGCGGGTGGGGGGTGACCGACGTGGTCGTGGCGGCCCCGGGCGGCCCCGTCGCCCCCTTCGGCCGACCGTCGTCGGCCGCGTGGGGGTTGGCCGTCCTCACCGCGGCCCTCGGGCGGCCCCCCGTCCCGTCCCAGGGCGCCTGGGTCTGGACGGAGGTGGGGACGGCCGGCCCCGCACTCTCCCTCCCGGCGTCCGCCTTCGCCCGCTGCACCTCGCCCGCCGTCTACGACCGGCCGTCCGCCATGGCCGTCCCGGACTGCGTGATGGCGGCGGGACGAGCGGCGTGACGGTGGCCGACGGGCGCCGCCGTCGCGCCCTCGTGCTCGGGACGTCCTTCGCCGGCTACCTCGCCCTCTCGCTCCTCTTGTGGTGGCACGTGTGGTCGGGGCACCCCAGCGCCGTCACCCTCTGCGGCTGCGAGGACCCGTCGCTGTCGGTCTGGTTCCTCGAGTGGCCCGCCTACGCGCTGGCCCACGGGCACAACCCCTTCTACTCCACGGCGCTCTTCCACCCGGCGGGCATCAACCTGCTCTCCAACACCGGCATGCTGGCCGTGGGGGTGCCCCTCGCCCCGGTCACCTGGCTGTTCGGCCCGGTGGCGTCGTTCAACGTCGCCTCCACCCTGGGGCCGCCCCTCACCGCGCTCGCCATGTGCTGGCTGCTGCTCCGCTGGGTCGACTGGTGGCCGGCGGCCGTCGTGGGCGGCCTCGTCTTCGGGTTCTCCCCGTTCGTCCTGGCCAACCTGGCCGTGGGCCACCTGGACCTGGTGGTGCTGCCGCTCGTGCCCCTGGCGGCCGGGGCGCTCGACGAGATCGTCGTGCGCCAGCGCCGGAGTTCGCTGTGGGTGGGGGCCGCCCTCGGTCTCGTGCTCGTGGCCCAGTTCTTCGTGAGCACCGAGGTCCTCGTGATGGTCGTCGGCGCCGCCGTGGCGGGGCTCGTGCTGGTCGTCGTCTACGCCGCGGTCTTCGCCCGCCCCGAGCTCGCCGCCCGCGCCCCGCACGCCCTGGCCGGCCTGGGGGTGGCGGTGGGCGTGTCCGCCGTGCTGCTCGCCTACCCGGCCTGGTTCGCCCTCGAGGGGCCGGCCCACCTCTCGGGTCTGGTGTGGCCGAGCGCCGGCGGCGGCACAGGGGTGATCGGTTCGGGCCCGGTGGTGGTGGCCGACCTGCTGCGGTTGCGCCACATGAGCCCCTCCGCCCTCCGCTTCTTCGCCGGCTACCAGGGGCCGGGGCTGCCCGAGCCCGAGTACCTCGGCGTCTTCCTCCCGGCCGCCGTGGTGGTCGGCCTGGCGGCATGGTGGAGGAACCGCCGACTGTGGTTCCTGGCCGTCCTCGGCCTCTTGGCACTGGTCGTGGGCCTCGGCCACCAGCGGTACTGGACCCCCTGGCGGGTGGTGGCCCGGCTGGCCCTGGTGCAGAACGTGGTGCCCGTACGCCTGATGGTGGTGGTCACCTGGTGTGCGGCCGCCGCCCTGGCGGTCGTCATGGCCGCGGTGCGCGAGCGCGTGGGTCGGCTGGCGGGCGCCGGCGACCGGGGGAGGGGGCGCACCGGCGCCTGGGCGGGGGGGCTGTGCGGCCTGGCGGTGGCGGCCGTGGCGCTGCTGCCCCTGGCCGGGGCCGAGGCCGGGAACGTCCCGCTGACCACTGAAGGCATCTCGGTGCCGCCGTGGTTCACCGTGGCCGCCCCGCACCTCCCGCCACATCGCGTGGTGCTGACCTTCCCCCTACCGGTGACCGGGGGGTCGGCCATGACCTGGCAGGCGGTCGACGGCCTCCACTTCGCCCTGGCGACCGGGGCCGGCCCCGAGAGCGTTGCGAGCCGCGCCGGCGCCGAGCGGGCCGGGCTGGCCGTCCTCACCGCCGCCGGCTCGCTCTTCTGGACGCTGCCCCCGCCCACCGGGCAGAACGTGACGGCCGTGCGTCGGGCCCTGGCCGGGTGGGGGGTGACCGACGTGGTGGTGCCCGCCCCGTCCGAGCTGGTCCCGGCGTCCGAGCGCGCCGCCCCCACGGCCTGGGCGCTCGGGCTGCTCACCCTGGCCGTGGGTCGCCCGCCCGTCTACGCCGACGGGGCCTGGGTGTGGAGCGCGGTGCGCACGCCGTCGTCGCGTCGCACCATCCCCGCGGCCGCCTTCGACGCCTGCACCGCGGCGGGACGCCTGGACCGGACCACCCGACTCGGCGTGCCCGAGTGCGTGCTGGCCTCCTCAACCCCAGCGTGAGCCCGAGGTGACGCAGAGCATGCCCAGTGAGACGCCGGCCGGCAGCCGCGCCCCGCGGGCGATGGCCGACGCCTCGAGGGCGAAGGGGACCTCCAGGGCGCGGTTGACGTGGGCCGGGGTCCGGTCGAGATCGGTTCGCCCCGGGCGCGACGAGCGACGGGACACGAGGCGCGCCGCGGCCACCACTGGGAGGAGCAGGGAGTTGAACGAAGTGGTCACGACCGGGTCCCAGCCGGCTCCGGTCACCCGCTGCACGAGCTCGGAGCGGGAGTAGCGGCGGAGGTGGTGGAGCTGCTCGTCGTGGTCGGTCCAGAGCCACTGGTAGGCGGGGACGGTCACGATCAGGTGGGCGCCGTCGGAGGCCACGCGGCGCAGCTCGGTCAGGGCCCCGACGTCGTCGGCCACGTGCTCGAGCACGTCGCAGGCGAAGAGCAGGTCGAACCGTCCGTCGTCGAAGGGCAGCGACTCGAGGCCGGCCTGGCGCACGTCGTCGAGGCCCCGCTCGTGGCAGTAGGCCACGGCGTCGGCCGAGGGGTCGACGCCGGCGGCCCGGCCGAGCACCCCGAACTCGACGAGGTTGCGCCCGGTGCCACAACCGGCGTCGAGCACACGCGGCGACGGGGGAAGGTCGGCGTGGCCGAGGAGGGACCAGATGACGCGCCGCCGGCCGCGGAACCACCAGTGCTCGTCCTCCTGCTCGTACATCTCGGCGTAGGCCTGGCGGTCCACTCGGGCGGACTGTACTTCAGGGGGGACCGGCCCTAGCATGTCGCCGCTTATGCCCGAGGACGCGGTTTCGGCGCCGGCGGCCGGCGCCGGGACCGGGGCCCAGCCGGGCCGGTCACGCTGGGTGCCCAAGCACCCCGGCCTCTTGGTGCTGGCGGCCTACGTGGTGCTGGCGATCGTCTTCTTCTGGCCCGGCCTGCTGCCCGGCCACACCGTGTCGGCCGCCGACTTCTTGTGGAACGCGGCGCCCTGGAACACGTCGATCCCGGCCAGTGTGCCCCGCCAGAGCCTCCATCCGCTGCTGGTCGGGTCCAACCCCCAGCTCGTCGACGGCGTGACCGTCTTCGAGCCGTTCCTGCAGTACACGAGGTCCCAGCTCCCGCACCTGCCGCTGTGGGACCCCTACATCATGGGCGGGATGCCGTACCTGGCCGACATGCAGTCGGCCATCTTCTCCCCGTTCAGCCTGCCCGCCTACGTGCTGCCCTTCTGGTGGTCGCTCGGGGTGATCGCCGTGATGAAGGTGGTGGTGGCCGCCACGGGCACCTACCTCCTGGCCCGGGCCCTCAAGATGGGCCAGGCCGGGGCGTTCATGGCCGGCCTCGTCTTCGGCTTCGGGCTGTTCTTGATCGCCTGGATCCCCTGGCCGCTCGACAACGTCTTCCCGCTCATCCCCTGGATGCTCTACGCCACCGAGCGGCTGGTGCGCCGGCCCGGCGTGCTGTCGGCGTCGGGGCTGGCCGCGCTGGTGGCCCTCCAGTTCTTCGGCGGCCACCCCGAGTCGAGCGTGTACGCCCTCTTCGCCGTGGTGGGCTACTTCGTCCTCCGCCTCCTCCAGGGAGCGGGCGGGGGAGTGCTGGCCACGGTGGGCGAGGCGCGCCGGCGGGGAACCTCGAGGCTGGCGGCCCTGGCCGGCTGCATCCCCAGGCCGGTCGTCTCCTTCGTCTGCGCCCTCGTGGTGGGCACCGCCCTGGCCGGCGTGGTCCTCCTCCCCTTCCTCGAGCTCCTCCACAACTCCTCGGACCTCACGGCGCGGCCGCGCAGCCAGGTCCACGTGCAGGCGAAGTACGTCTTCGCCGCCTTCCTGCCCCGGTACTTCCCGGGCAGCTTCGAGATCGAGACCGCCTTCTACGCCGGCGCCCTGCCGTTGATGCTCGCCTTCGCCGCGCTGCTGCGCCCCCGGGTGGAGCGGGTCGCCGTCGCCGTGGTGGGGGCGGCGAGCCTGCTGGTGGTCCTCGGCATCCAGCCCCTCTTCGCACTGGCCGGCCGCACGCCGGGCCTCGAACAGACCTACCTCAGCCGGCTCACCATCATCTACCTGCTCTGCCTCGCCCTCCTGGCCGGCTGGGGGCTGGACGACCTGGTGCGTCGGCGGCCGAGCCGCCGGGTCGCCGTGTCCATCGGCGCGCTGGCCGTCGTCCTGGCGCTTTTGCCCCTGGTGGTGGTGGCCGGGACCCGGGCCACCTCCTGGCGCTACCTCCACCAGGCCGTCGACATCGCCTGGTTCTTCGCCGCCACCCCCTTCCCGCACGCCGCGCACGTGGTCCCGATCGTCCGCCTGACGGCGCTGGTGGTGTGGCTCACGGTGGCCGGCTTCGCCGCCGCCCTCCTGCTGCTGCGACTCACCAGGGTCCTGCCGGCGAGGGCCTTCGCCCTCCTGGCCATGGCCCTCGTCGTCGGCGACCTCTTCCAGGCGGGGATGGGGTACAACCCGGCCATCCCCCAGTCCAACGCCACGCAGCCGGTGACGGGCGCCATCTCCTACCTGCAGCACCAGGGGACGTCGCGCTACGTGGGGGTGACGCCGTACAACACGACGGTTCCCCTGCCGCCCGACGTGAACATCCGCTACGGCCTCACCGACCTGCGCGGCTACGACCTGCCGGTGATCAGCCGGTTCGCCGACCTCTGGACGCGCTACGTGGCGCCGGCCACCCCGCTGCTCCCCGAGGACACCCCGTCGGTGCCGCTCACCGTCTACAACACCCTGGCCCCTTCCACCATGCGGGTCCTCTCCCTCTTCGGCGTGCGCGACCTCTTGGAGCAGAAGCACGAGCCGCCCCCCAACATCCCCGGTCTCACCGTGGCCTACGACGGTCCCGACGCCACCATCTACGCCAATCCCGCGGCGCTGCCGCGGACCTGGCTGGTCGGCGCCCAGGAGGTGCTGGCGAGCCCCCGAGCACAGCTGGCGCGCATCGGCGCCCCGGGCTTCCGCCCGCGCCAGGCGGTGGTGACCGGCACCGCGCTCCCCGGGCTGGCCCAGGCGCCCACGGCGGCCCCGCCGGGGACGGCCCACATCACCTCCTACGGCGCCGAGCGGGTGGCCGTCACCGCCCACGCCGCCCGCCCGGGCGAGCTGGTGCTGTCCGACACGTGGTACCCGGGGTGGCAGGTGACCGTGAACGGCCGTCCAGAGCCCATCGACGAGGTCGACTACCTCCTGCGCGGCGTGGCCGTGCCGGCGGGCACCGACCACGTCGTGTTCGCCTACGACCCCGTGAGCTTCCGCCACGGCTGGGAGCTGAGCCTGGGCGCCGCCGTGGTGCTGGCGGTGGCCGTGGTGGGCGCCTTGGTGGTCCGCCGTCGGCGGCCGGCCAGGGGCCGCCACGTGCGGGGGGCGCCGGACCCGGCGGCCGGACCGCCCGGGCCATCCCCGGGCTGAGCGGGTCAGCGGGGTCGGGCCTCCAGGGTTGCTCCCTGGTCACGGGGGTTGCCTTCCGTCGGCCGCGCCAGTAGAATACTCAGTATGCAACCATGGATAGTGAGACCATGAGCGTCCGGCACGCCATCCTGGCCCTCCTGCGGGAGGGCCCCAAGTACGGCCTCCAGCTCCGCCAGGAGTTCGAGGAGCGGACCGGCGACGTGTGGCCGCTCAACGTGGGCCAGGTGTACACGACCCTGCAGCGGCTCGAGCGCGACGGGCTGGTGGAGTCCGACGGCGACGGCGACGCCGGCCCCCAGAAGGGGTTCCGGATCACCGCCGAGGGGACCGAGGAGCTCGAGTGGTGGCTGCGGACGCCGCCCGACCTGGCCGCGCCGCCTAGGGACGAGATGGTCATCAAGGTCCTGGTGGCGCTGCGCCTCCCCGACGTCGACGTCCACGAGGTCCTCCAGGTCCACCGGCACTACGTGGTGGAGCTGATGCAGCAGTGGACCCGCCTCAAGGAGGACGAGGCGGGCTTCGACCTCTCCTTCGCCCTGGTGGTCGACGCGGAGCTCTTCCGCCTCGACTCGGTGGTGCGGTGGCTCGACGCCGCCGACGGGCGCATCAAGCGGGCCGCGGTCGAGGCCCCTGCGGCCTCGCCGGCACCGGTCCTGCGACGTCGACTGGCCGTGCGCCGGTGAACCTCCTCGAGCTCCACCATGTCTCCAAGTCCTACGGCCAGGGCACCGGCGAGGTGCACGCGCTGCGCGAGATCGACCTCTCGGTCGACCGAGGCTCGTTGGTGGCGGTGATGGGCCCGAGCGGGTCGGGGAAGTCGACGCTCCTCACCATCGCCGGCAGCCTCGAGGAGCCGACCACCGGTGACGTGCTGATCGACGGGATGCACCTGGCCCGCATGTCGCGCAACGACCGGGCCAGGCTTCGCCGCCGCACGATCGGCTTCGTCTTCCAGGACTTCAACCTGCTGGCGGGCCTCACCGCGGCCGAGAACGTCTCCCTCCCCCTCGAGCTCGACGGGCAACCGGTGCGCCAGGCGCGCGCCGTGGCCCTGTCCGCCCTCGAGGACCTCGGCATCGCCGATCGCGCCGACCACTACCCCGACGAGCTCTCCGGCGGCGAGCGCCAGCGGGCGGCCATCGCCCGGGCGGTGGTGGGGGAGCGCCACCTGCTCCTGGCCGACGAGCCCTCCGGCGCCCTCGACTCGGCCAACGGCGAGGCCGTCATGCGACTCATCCTCTCGGCCTGCAAGCGCGGGGTGGCGGCCGTCGTCGTCACCCATGACGCGCAGCTGGCCTCGTGGGCCGACCGGGTGGTGTTCCTGCGCGACGGGAGGGTGGTCGACCAGACCCTGCCCCCGCCCAGCCCCGAGTCGCTGCTCAGCCCCGTTCCCGAGCGATGACCACGACCCTCGAGCGCCCGCCCACTGTCCTCGCCCCCGGGGACGGTGGGATGCCGGCCCGGCGCGCCATGGTGCGCTGGGCCTGGCGGCTGTTCCGCCGGGAGTGGCGTCAGCAGGTCCTGATCCTGGCGCTGGTGGCGGTGGCCGTGGCGGCCACCGTGGTCGGGGCCACGGTGGCCATCGACGACGAGCCCCCGGCGAACAGCGGCTTCGGCACCGCCCACGACATGGCCACCCTCGAGGGCCCGGTCTCCCAGGTCGACGCCCAGATCGCCAGGCTGGCCCACCGTTTCGGCCCGGTCGACGTGATCGAGAACCAGACCTTGACCGTCCCGGGCTCGATCGAGACCTACGACCTGCGGGCCCAGAACCCCGACGGCCCGTTCGCTCAGCCGATGCTCTCGCTGGTGAGCGGGCGCTACCCCAGCTCGGCCGACCAGGTGGCCCTCACCCAGGGCGTGGCCTCGGCCTTCGGCGTCGACGTCGGCGACGCCTGGCACGAGGGCGGCACCACCCGCACGGTGGTGGGCATCGTCGAGAACCCCCAGAGCCTCCTCGACGAGTTCGCCCTGGTGGTCCCCGGGCAGGTCTCCCGCCCGACGTCGAGCACGGTGCTGTTCAACGCCCCCGGCGTCGCCCCCTCGTCCATCGGGTCGACCGTGCGCACCACGGGGTCCACGGTGACAAGCAACCCCATCAACCCCGAGACGATCGTGCTGGCCCTGGCCACCCTGGGAATGCTGCTCATCGTGCTGGTGGCCGTGGGCGGTTTCTCGGTGCTGGCCCAGCGCCGCCTCCGCTCCATCGGGATGCTGGGCGCCCTCGGGGCGACCGACGGCGACGTGGCACTCGTGGTGCGGGCCAACGGGCTCGTGGTCGGCGTGGTCGGGACCGTGACCGGCGCGGTGCTGGGGTTCTTTGTCTGGCTCGCCTACCGACCGCACCTCGAAGCCAGCTCCCACCACCTGCTCGGCGTGCTGCAGCTGCCGTGGCTGGTGGTGGGGATCGCCTGTGCGCTGGCCGTCGTGGCCACCTACATCGCCGCCTCCCGCCCGGCCCGGGTGGTGTCCCGGGTCCCCATCGTGGTGGCGCTCTCCGGGCGGCCGGAGCCCCCCAAGAAGCTGCACCGCACCGCCCTGCCCGGGATCATCGCCCTGCTGGCCGGGGTCCTGCTCGTGGTGATCTCGGGAAGCAGTGGAAACGGCGGGGGCGGCGCGCTGCCGCTCGTGATCGGGCTCGTCGCCCTCATCGTGGCCATCGTCCTGCTCGCCCCGTTCTGCGTCGACGCGCTGGCCAAGACGGCGCGCTGGACCCCGATCGCCGTGCGCCTGGCCCTGCGGGACCTCGCCCGCTACCGAGCCCGCTCCGGTCCGGCGCTGGCGGCGATCAGTCTCGGGGTGATGATCGCCATGATCATCTCGGTCGTGGCCGCCGCCCGCTACGGCAACGTGCTCGACTACGCCGGCCCCAACCTCGCCTCGAACCAGCTCATCGTCTCGGTGACAGGACACCCGCAGGTCGGCGGCCCCAAGACAGGACCGGCGCCGCCGGCCAAGTCGGTCAGCCCCGCCGTCCAGGAAAGGGCCGAACAGCAGATCGCCTCCTCGCTCGGGTCCCGCCACCCCGTCACCCTCGAGTCGGTGAACGCCACACTCCTACACCTGGCTCCGGGGAGGAACTTCTCGGGAACGCTGTACGTCGCCACGCCCCAGCTGCTCCGTGCCTATGGCATCGACCCGGCCTCGGTCCCGCGCTCGGCCGACATCCTCACCATGCGACCCGGCATGTCCTCGATCTCGAACATGGCCCTGGTCGAATCGAGCTACCACTTCGCCGGAGGACCGGGCCCGGACACAACCCAGTTCCCGTGCCCCCCGGGCGCATGCTGGCCCAACCCGGTGATCGTCGAGGAGAGTGCCCTGCCGTCGGGGACCTCGGCCCCCAACACGGTGATCACCGAGGCGGCCGTCCGCCGCTACCACCTCCAGGAGGCGACCTCGGGCTGGCTGCTCCAGACGCCCCAGCCGCTCACGGCCGCCCAGATCAGTGAGGCACGGCTGACGGCGGCCTCGGTCGGCATGACAGTCGAGACCAAGAACGACCAGCCCACGTCGTCGGAGATCATCGGCTGGGCCACCGTCTTCGGCGTCGTGCTCGCCCTCGGGGTCCTGGCCATGACGGTGGGCCTCATCCGCAGCGAGACGGCGAGCGACCTGCGCACCCTCACGGCCACCGGAGCCAGCAGCGGCACGCGACGGACCCTGGCCGCGGCCACGGCCGGGGCGCTGGGGTTGCTCGGGGCGGTGATGGGCACGGCCGTCGCCTACCTGGCCACCGCCGCCTGGCTCCGCGGCAACTCGTTGAACGGCGGTCTGTCGTCGCTCTCGAACGCGCCGCTGGAGGAGCTGCTCGTCATCCTGATCGGCATGCCGGTGGCCGCCGCCGCGGTGGGCTGGCTCCTGGCGGGAAGACAGCCGCCGGGCATCTCCCGCCAGCCGATGGAGTGACGCCCCGACGGCCCCTTGGCCCTAGGCCTGCATGACGACGCGGTCGGTGCGGATCCGCACCGAGATGCGGACCTCGCCCGGTCGGCGCATCGGGTACTCGTCGACGCCCAGGTACTTCTTGGCCAGTCGGTCGATGCCGGCGTCGGCCCCCTCGGTCGTGACCTCGACCACGGTGCCGCGCACCGCCACCACGTTGTAGGGGTCGTCGGGGTCGATCACGCAGACGGCCACCCGCTGGTCCCGCTCCATGTTGCGGGCCTTGGCCCGGCCCTGGGCGGTGTTCACCACGATGTCGTCGCCGTCCAGCTCGACCCACAGCGGCGTGACCTGTGGCGCGCCGTCGGCGGCCACGGTGGCCAGGGTGGCGAGCACGGGGCGGGCGATGAGCTGGCGAGCCTTGTCGCTGAGTTTGTCGGTCATGGAGCGACCCTATACGGGCGCCCCCCAGTGAGAACGCGGCCGGCCCGCGCTGCGCGACCCGGCTACCAGACGATGCGCATGTGGCCCATCACGTCGATGATGGCCCGCTCGGTCTCCGACAGTCCGGTGAACTCGACGCCCAGCCGGGTGCCACCCTCCTGGCCGGGGCCGGTGTTGCGGACCACGCCGCTCAGGAGCAGCGTGATCGAGGCACCGGCCGGGGTCTCCACCTCGACGGTGACGTGGCGACCGACGGCTTCTGCGGGCAGCGTGCCGAACACCTCCACGCCGACGCCGATGAGGGAGAGGTCGAGGATCCGGCACTCCTGCGAACCGTGGTCCGGCGCGTTTTCGAACCGGTACCGGCCGCGCCACCCGGCGCTCTCCCGGGGTAGGCGCCTACGTCGTTGTTCCACTCGCTGCCTCCCACAGTCACGCAGAGTCCGCGCGGCACGTTCCCCCGCCCATCGGCTGAGCTCGGCCACCGGTGCGCCTGTGCCGGCTCATTATGCTGCCGGCGCACCTCCCGCGCACGCATGGTGGCGGTCGCACCCGGGCGTCGCCGCCGCCGGCACGGCGCCGCCGGCCCGCCCCGACGTGCCGCTCGACCTCGTTTGTCGCGCTGCGGCCAAGTCGCTACGGTCGCCACATGCTGATCGGCGCCCACGTCCGGGCCGGGGGGAAGCTCGTCCCGGCGCTGGAGCGGGCCGAGGAGATCGGGGCCGAGGCGGTCCAGGTCTTCACCCAGAGCCCGCGTGCCTGGAAGTCCACCCAGTACGCCCCCGAGGTCCTCGACGGCTACCGCGCCGCACAGGCCGCCCACCCGCTGGTCTCGGCCACGTTCTGCCACGCCAGCTACCTCATCAACCTGGCCACGGCCGACGCCCAGCTGCTCGCCAGGTCCCGGACCTGCCTGGTGGCCAACCTGGCCGCCGCCTCGGGCATGGGTGCCTCGGGCCTGGTGCTGCACATCGGCAGCCACAAGGGGCTGGGGTTCGAAGAGTGCGTGCCCCAGGTGCAGGCGGCCCTCTCCGACGCCCTCGACGAGGTGGGGGGCGACTGCCCGATCCTGCTCGAGAACGCGGCGGGGGCGGGGGGGACGATGGGCCGCAGCTTCGCCGAACTGGCCCGGGTCCTCGACGGCTCGGGGCCCGAGCTCGGGGTCTGCCTCGACACCCAGCACCTGTGGGCCTCTGGTGTGTCGTTCGCCACGGTGGCCGAGGCCGACGGGGCGCTGGCCGACTTCGACCGCCAGATCGGCCTGGAGCGGCTGGGTTGCCTGCACCTGAACGACTCCAAGGTCCCCTTCGGGGCCAACCGCGACCGTCACGAGAACGTGGGCGAGGGGACGATCGGCACCGAGGCCCTCGGCGCCCTGCTGGGCCACCCCGACCTGCAGGGGCTGGCCGCCATCTTGGAGGTGCCCGGGGCCGGCGACGGTCCGCGCCCGGCCGACGTGGCCGCCGCCCGCCAGGCCCTCGAGGTGGGCCTGTCGCTCAGGGGGTGACCCCGCCAGAGGTTGCACCGGCGGTCCCGGGGGTTCCATGCTGGCCCCATGCGAACCGAATCCGACAGCATGGGGGAGATCGGGGTCCCCGACGACCGCTACTGGGGCGCCCAGACCCAGCGCTCCCTCCACCACTTCGCCATCGGTCACGACGTCATGCCCAAGGAGCTGGTCCGGGCCTTCGGCATCCTGAAGGAGGCCTCGGCCCGGGTCAACGCCGAGCTGGGGAAGCTCGACCCGCACCTGGCCGGGCTCATCGCCACCGCGGCGCGTGAGGTGGCGGACGGCAAGCTCGACGACCACTTCCCCCTCCGCGTCTGGCAGACCGGCAGCGGGACCCAGACCAACATGAACGCCAACGAGGTCATCTCCAACCGGGCCATCGAGCTCGACGGGGGGGTGATGGGGAGCAAGTCCCCGGTGCATCCCAACGACCACGTGAACATGTCGCAGTCCTCCAACGACACCTTTCCCACGGCCATGCACATCGCCGCCGCCGAGGAGCTGACCGGGCGCCTGGTTCCCGCGGTGCGGGGCCTGCGCGAGGCGCTCGCCGCCAAGGCCGAGGCCTTCGCCGGGGTGACCAAGATCGGCCGGACCCACCTGATGGACGCCGTCCCCCTCACCCTGGGCCAGGAGTTCTCGGGCTACGTGGCCCAGCTCGACGCCGACCTCGAGCGGGTCGAGCAGACCCTCCCGGGCCTCTACGAGCTGGCGGCCGGGGGGTCGGCCGTGGGCACCGGGCTCAACACGCATCCCGAGTTCGGCACGCGGGTGGCGGCCGTGATCGCCGAGCTCACCGGCCTGCCCTTCGTCACCGCCCCCAACAAGTTCGCCGCCCTGGCCGCCCACGACGCGCTGGTCTGGGCCAGCGCCGCCCTGCGCACCCTGGCCGGGTCGTTGGCCAAGATCGCCGACGACATCCGCTGGCTGGGCTCGGGGCCGCGCAGCGGCCTGGGCGAGCTGGTGCTGCCGGCCAACGAGCCGGGCTCCTCCATCATGCCGGGCAAGGTCAACCCCACCCAGAGCGAGGCCATGATCATGGTCTGCATCCAGGTGATCGGGAACGACACGGCGGTGGCCGTGGCCGGTGCCCGGGGCAACTTCGAGCTGAACGTGAACAAGCCGGTCATCGCCTTCAACGTGCTGCACTCCATCGGCCTCCTCTCCGACGCCTGCCGGGGGTTCCGCGAGTTCTGCGTGGAGGGTCTCGAGCCCGACCCCGAGCAGATCCAGCGCCACCTGGAGAACTCGCTCATGCTGGTGACCGCCCTCAACCCGCTCATCGGCTACGACAAGGCGGCCGCGGTGGCCAAGAAGGCCCACACCGAGCGGACCACCCTGCGCCAGGCGGCGGTCGACCTGGGCTACCTCACCGGCGAGCAGTTCGACGAGGCGGTGCGCCCCGAGGAGATGACCCACCCGTGATGTCCCCCGAGGAGGCCGACGCCGCCCTGGTCGGCCTCGACTGGACCAGGGAGGGCGACGAGTTGGTGAAGGTGGTCCGCCGGGGGAACTTCTCCGGCGCCCTGGCCTTCGTCAACGCGGTGGGCGCCCGGGCGGAGGCGGCCGACCACCACCCCGACATCTGGATCAGCTGGGACACCGTGACGCTCCGCCTCACCACCCACTCGGCGGGGGGACTGACGGAGAAGGACTTCGCCCTGGCCGCCGAGGTCGACCGGCTACTCGAGGAGGGTGTCGCGTAGCCCGGCCACCACCGCCGGCCCGGCCCCGGCCGCCTCGGCGTACTCCTCGATGGAGCCGTAGTCGGCCCGCAGGCCGTGGAGCAGGGCCGAGATGTTGGTGGGGGCGGCCGAGAACACCTCGGTGGCCCCCTCGATGACGTCCTTTCCCTCCGGGAAGCGCTCGACCAGCTTGGCCCGCAGGGCCTCCATGGCCTCGGCGCTGAGGGCATAGTCGTGGACCACGGTGTCGTCGTCCACCCCCAGCAGGGAGAGCAGGACGGCCACCAGCACGCCGGTCCGGTCCTTGCCCGCCGTGCAGTGGACGATCACCGGGTGGGCGCGGCGCTCGGCGATGATGGTCAGCACCCGGGCGATCTGCGGGGCGGCGTCGCGGGCGATCTCGGCGTACTGGGTGGCCAGCATCCCCGGCGTGAGGTCGAACGTCTCCGGCGACGGCACGGTGTCGAGCAGGGGCACGTGGTGGAAGCCCACAGGGATCTCCTCCACCGGGAACCGGCCCCGCTCCAGCTCGTAGGTGGTGCGCAGGTCGATGACCGTCGCCACCCCGAGCTGACGGATGACCGTGCGGTCGGCGGGGGTGAGGCGGGAGAGGCCGTCGGCGCGGAAGAGGGTCCGCCACCGGATCCGCCGGCCGCCGGCTGCCGGGTAGCCGCCCAGGTCGCGGAAGTTGACGGCGCCCTCCAGCGGGATGCGACGGTCGAGCTGTTGCATGCTCGCCCGAGTGTAACGACCGCCCGCCGCGGTCCGTCCCGTCAGCGCAGCGGCATGTCCCAGAGCGGGAACCAGCGTGTGAGGTCGGCCTCGACCGGCAGGTCGGCGCCGACCACCGCCCGGATGCGCAGCTCGAGCTCGCTGTCGCGGTGCTCGGGGCCGTCGGGGGCGAACGGGTAGAAGGTGCCCCGCTTGAACAGGTAGATGAGGAAGAGGGCCTTGGTGTCCGGGTCGGCCTCGGCCGTGGGGGTGAGGCCGAACACCGAGCACAGGAGCTGCGGGCCCCACCCGTTGTCGCTGAGCGTCGAGTTGATGAGGTGGACCCGGGTGACCAGGTCGTCGACCTCGGGGTCCTCGAGGAGCAGCCAGCGGTAGCCGTAGGAGTCCTCGGCCTGGGTGAGCTGGTCCGTGCCGCCCGCGTCCCCGGTGCCGCCGGACTGGGGCGCGGGGGCCTGGGGGGCAGCGGCGTCATCGTCGGGGATCGACAGCAACTCGGCAATCTCGCGGCGGACGTCCTCGGCCGGCCGGCCGGCCGGCGGCTTCCAGCACACACCGGCCTTGGGCGCCACGACCAGGCCGGCCGCCGTCTGGAGGGTCACCGCCGCCGACGGCAGGGCGAACAGGGCGTCGAGGTTGGGCCGGACCGGCTTGGTCCGCCCCAAGAGGGCGTCGAACAGTCCCAAGCGAGCTGCCCCCGGCTCAGTGGGGCTGGCCGAGCTCTGACTCGAGCTGGGCCAGCTGGGCCAGGCGGCGCTCCAGGCTCGGGTGGGTCGAGAAGAGCGCGCTCAGCGACCAGTTGCTCGAGCCCTGCCCCTGGGTGGCCCGGTTCGTCACCGCGGCGGGGGTGAAGAAGAAGGCGTTGAACGGCTCGGCGTGGCGGAGGTCCTTGGTGGGGATGCGGCCCATCTCCCCGGTGATCTTCACCAGGGCCGAGGCCAATAGGGAGGGGCGACCGATGAGGATGGCCCCCGAGCGGTCGGCGGCCAGCTCGCGGTAGCGCGAGAGCGCCCGGGTGAGCAGGAAGCTCACCGCGTAGACGAGGATCGAGACCAGCATGATGAACATCTCGGCCACGATCAGCTGGGACCCTGTGCGGCTCCCGCCGCCCCGGCCCCCGAACAGGCCGGCGTAGAACATGACCCGCGTGAGCAGCCCGGCCAGCACCCCGAGCGAGCTGGCGATGGTCATGATGGCCACGTCGCGGTGGGCCACGTGCGACAGCTCGTGGGCCAGCACGGCCTCGATCTCGGGCTCGTCGAGCCGGCGGAGCAGGCCGGAGGTGGCGCAGACCACGGCGGCCTTGGGGCTGCGGCCGGTGGCGAAGGCGTTGGGGATGTCGGTGTCGGCGATGGCCACCCGCGGCTTGGGCATGTCGGCCAGGGCGCAGAGCCGGTCGATGGCCCCGTGGAGCTCGGGGGCCTGCTCGGGGGTGACGATGTGGCCGTGCATGCCCCACAGGGCGATGCGGTCCGAGAACCAGTACTGGCAGAACAGCAGGCCCCCGAGGATCACGACGATGAAGATCAGGCTGTGCAGGACGGCCCAGAGGACGGCGGCGAAGACCCCGTAGAGGATGACCAGGAAGAGCCCGGTCATGAACATCCGCCAGGACAGGGAGCGGTCGCTCGGGATGTTGCGGGCGAGGGACATCAGGCCCCGGTCCCCTGGTCGCCACCGGCGGCGCCGGGCTCGGAGGCCGCCGCCTGGGGCTCGGCCGCCGCCGGCTCGACGTCGACCACCTTTTCCTCGGCCGGGGCGGACAGCTCGCCGGCCGGGCCCGAGGTGGCCAGCTCGGCCTTGAGCGCCGCCAGGTCGTTCTCGACCTGGGCGCTGCCCGAGACCTTGTCCAGCTGGGCCTGGATGTCGTCGACCGGCATGTCGAGGTTGGTGAGGGCCCCCGAGGCCAGCAGCTCGTCGATGGCCCCGGCCCGGGCCTGCATCGAGGAGATCTTGTCCTGGGCCCGCTGCATGGTGGCGCCGGCGTCGCCCATCGAAGACGAGATGCCCGAGACGGCCTCGCCCACCTTGGTCTGGGCCTCGGCCGCGGTGTAGCTGGCCTTCAGCGTCTCCTTGCGGGTCCGGAACTGCTCGACCTGGGTCTGGAGCCGCTGGGAGGTCTGGACCAGCTTGTCCTCCTGCTCGCTCACCTGGTCGTGCTGGACCTTGAGGTCGGCCAGCTGCTCGCCCAGCGCGGCGCGGCGTGAGAGCGCCTCGCGGGCCAGGTCCTCGTTGCCCTGGGCCAGCGCGGCCTTGGCTTGCTCCTGGAGCTTGTCGGCCTGCTTTTGGAGCTGGCCCGCCTGGAGCTCGATCCTCTTGCGGGCGGTGGCCACGTCGGCCACGCTCCGCTTCACCTTCTGGAGGCTGTCGAGCTGCTGCTCGTAGGAGAGGTCAAGGCTCTCGCGGGGGTCCTCGTGCTTGTCGAGCACCTTGTTGGCCTTGGCCCGGAAGATGTTCTTCGTTCGTTGCCAAATGCCTGGCACGGCGTCTGTCCTCCGATCGGCGGCGGCCCGCCCCCCGCGAGCATACGGCCGGGGCGGAGGCGGCGGGGCACGCCCCGGCCGCCCGCCGCTACTCTCCACCCGATGGCCGAGCCCCGCTGCCTGCTGACCGTCCACGCCCATCCCGACGACGAGGCGTCCAAGGGGGCCGGCACGGTGGCCCGCTACCACGCCGACGGCGTCCGCACGGTGCTGGTGTGCTGCACCGGCGGCGAGGAGGGCGAGATCCTCAACCCGGCCCTCGACACCCCCGAGGTGCACGGGAGGCTGGCCGAGATCCGCCGCCAGGAGCTCGACACCGCGGCGGCCATCATCGGCTACGACGAGGTGGTGCTCCTGGGCTACCGCGACTCAGGCATGCCCGGCACCGAGGCCAACGCCCGGCCGGAGGCCTTCGCCAACGCCCCGCTGGAGCAGGCCGTCGGCCGGCTGGTGGAGGTCATCCGCCGGACCCGGCCCCAGGTGTTGGTCACCTACCCCGAGGTCCAAGACGAGTACCCCCACCCCGACCACCTGCGTGTCCACGAGATCACCATGGCGGCGTGGCTGGCGGCCGGGAACCCCGACCGCTTCCCCGAGGCGGGGGAGCCCCACGCCCCGTCGAAGCTCTACTACACGGTCTTCCCGAGGAAGCGCATGCGCGCCGTGCACGAGAAGTTCGTCGAGCTCGGGATGGAGTCGCCGTTCGACGACAAGTGGCTCGAGCGCTTCGGGCGCGAGGAGCCGGTCACCTCCTCGGTGGACGTGACCGGCTTCGACGTGCGGGGCGAGGCGCTGCGCGCCCACGCCACCCAGGTCGACCCGAACTCGCCGTTCTGGTTCGGGCTGCCGCCCGAGATCCAGCGGACGCTCCACCCCTACGACGACTACTTCCTGGCGGCCAGCCGGGTCGGGGGGACCGACGTGACCGAGGACGACCTCTTCACCGGGATCGCCTGAAGGGGCTCAGCCGCTGCGGGCCAGCTCGCGCAGCGCCCGGAAGCCGAGCAGGGTGACGCCGGCCTCCTCCACCGCCCGGCGCAAGTACCCGTCCTCGCAGACCAGCCGGTGGTCGTCGACCCGGTCCTCCCAGTCCGGGGCGATGGCCCGCAGCTCCGAGCTGTCGACGGCCGGGTGGACGTGCATCTCGGTCACCCCGGGCTTGAGGCGGCCCAGGTGCTGCTCGAACATCGACCGGGTGCCCACGCCGGGGACGAAGAGCAGCTCGTCGGTGAACACCACGCCGGCCTCGGCGGCCACGTCGCGGGCCGGGAAGCCGAGGAACTCCTCCATGCGAGGGCCGGACATGCGCAGCGGGAGGCGGAACTCGACGGCCATGTCCAGGTAGACGTCGAAGAACTCGGGGCGCAGCTGCAGGGTCCCCATGTGGGCGTCGATGTGGCTGACGTCGAACCCCCAGAGGATGGCCCGCTCGATCTGGGCCCGGCACTCCCGGCGGACCTCGTCGAGGTCGGCGTGCTCCCAGACGTCCTCCTGGGTCCGGGGGAAGCCCCCGTCGCCCCCCACCAGCGAGGGGGCGTGGGTGATCGGGCCCCAGCGGTAGAGCTCCCATTCGGCGTTCACGGTGAGGTGCACGCCCACGTCCTCGCCGCGGTAGCGGGCGGCCGCCTCGCGGGCCCACGGGCAGGGGACCATCAGGGTGGCGCTGGTGACCAGGCCCGTGGTCAGGCAGTCGAAGACGCCGACGTTGGCCGAGTGGCAGAAGCCGAGATCGTCGGCGTTGATGATCAGCAACCTGGCGTCGGCTGGGTACCCGAGGCGCTCGGCAAGCGTCGGCATGGACCTGACGGTAGCGCCCCGGAGGCCGGCGCTCAGCCGGGCGGGGCCAGCCCCTCGTCCTGGGCCCGGGCCTGGTCGGCCAGCTCGCGCTGGTAGTCGGCCATGGCCTCGGCCAGAGCGGGGTCCGACAGCGCGAGGATGCGGGCGGCGAGGAGACCGGCGTTGGCCGCGCCGTTGACGGCCACGGTGGCCACCGGGACGCCCCGGGGCATCTGGACCATCGAGAGCAGCGAGTCCAGCCCGTCGAGCCGGTCCAGGGCTACCGGGACGCCCACCACCGGGACGGTGGTGACCGACGCCAGCATCCCCGGCAGGTGGGCGGCGCCGCCCGCCCCGGCCACGATCACCTGCAGTCCCCGGCCGGCCGCGGCGTGGCCGAAGGCCAGCATGTCGTCGGGCGTCCGGTGGGCGGAGACCACCTTGACTTCGTGGGCGATCCGGAAGTGGGCCAGCACGTCCGCCGCGCCCTGCATGACGTGCAGGTCCGAGGAGCTCCCCATCACCACCGCCACCAGCGGGCGGGGGGTCACGGCGTACCCGTTCCGGGCACGGCGAGGCCGGCCGGGAGCGGGGTGCCCAGCGCCCGCGCCGCGGCCCAGGCCCGGTGTCGCACCACCCCGGCGTCCTCCCCGCAGACCGTCACGTGCCCCAGTTTGCGTCCTGGACGGGCCCTCTTGCCATACAGGTGCACGTGGGCGCCCTCGACGGCGAGCGCCCCGGCCAGGGTCTCGGCCGGGTCGTTGCCGGCGGCGGCGCCGAAGACGTTGACGCTGGCGACGGCCGCAGCGGTCGGTGCGGTGGCGCCGAGCGGGAGGTCGAGCACGGCCCGCAGATGGTTCTCAAACTGTGAGGTGACCGCACCCTCGATGGTCCAGTGGCCGGTGTTATGCGGTCGGGCGGCCACCTCGTTCACCATCAGGCCGTCGGCCGAGGAGAAGAGCTCCACCGCCAGCACCCCCACCGAGCCGGCCACCTCGGCCACCCGGACGGCCATCTCGGCCGCGGCCTGCGCCACCGCCGGGTCGAGCCCCCCGGGCACCAGCACCTCCCGGCAGACCCCGTCGACCTGGGCGGTCTCGACCACGGGCCACGTCCTGGTCTCCCCGCCGGGGCGCCGGGCCACCAGCACGGCCAGCTCGTCCTCGATGTCCACCAGCTCCTCAACCAAGAGCGCAGTACCGGCCGAGGCGGCCCGCCGGCACGTCTCGGCGGCCTGGTCCGGCCCGCCGAGCGTCCAGACCCCCTTGCCGTCGTAGCCGCCCCTCACCGCCTTGGCGACGACCGGCCAGCCGTGCACGGCGGCGAAGGCCTCGATGGCCGCCGGGTCCGGTCGGTCGAGCACCCGGTAGGCCGGGACCGGGACCCCCGCCGCCGACAGCCGGGCGCGCATCTCGGCCTTGTCCACCGCCATCTCGAGGGTGGCGACGCCCGGGCGCACGGTGACCCCGTCGCGCACCAGCGCCTCCAGGATCCCCAGGTCGACCAGCTCGTGGTCGAAGGTCACCACCTCGCAGCGGTCGGCCAGCAGGCGCATATCCTTGGGCGCCGAAGGGGTTCCGGCGACCACCTCGTCGGCCGTGCCGACCGCCGCGTCGTCGGGGTGCTCGGCCAGGACCACGGTACGGATGCCAAGCGCGCTGGCCGCCTCGCACGCCATGCGGGCCAGCTGACCCGCGCCCACGATGCCGACCGACCGGCCGCCTCCGTTCCCCTGGGTCGGTCGCGTCACGCCCGGGAGACTACCGGGACCCTCAGCGGGGGACCGAGGTGTGCTTGAACTCGTTCAGCTCGGGATGGTCGACGACGAGCGAGAGCACCCGGTCGATCGTCGACCGGGCCAGGTCGCCGTCTCCCTCGGGACGGGACATGAGCCGGACGAAGACGGCCCGGTCGCCGGTGATGAAGGTGGGGACGCCGAAGACCTCGTGCTCGGCGACCGACGCCTCGTGGGCCACCCGGACCGCCTTGAGCGGCCAGCCGTCGGCGATCTCGGCGAAGACCCGGTCGGCGTCGACGCCGGCCCCCTCGAGCGCCCGGCGCACCACGTCGGGGTCCGACAGGTCACCCCCCAGTTCGTGGCGGGCGGCGAAGAGGGCCACGTGGGCTGCCCCGAAACGCTCGGGGAAGCGGTCGCGCACGACGACGCCGGCCTGGAGGGCGAGCAGGCCCTTGGCCCCCTCGGGGTTCTCCCACACCGGGACCCCGCCCTCCTCGACGTGGTTCTGGACCAGGGAGAACGGGGTGAAGGTCACGTCCCACCCGGCGCCGGCGGCCAGCCCGGCCACCAGGTGCTCGTGGGCGTTGCGGGCGAAGGGGCAGAGGTAGTCGAAGGTGACGGAGAAGGCGGGTGCGTCCACAACGGGGTCAACGGCGGCCCGGGCGTTCCCATTCCCGCACCCGGTGCAGGGCCACCCCGAGCGCGGTGCCGATGGCCGCCCCGCCGACCACGTCGGTGGCGTGGTGGGCCCGGAGGTGGACCCGGCTGGCCGCCACGGCTAGGGCGAAGGCCAGGTAGGCCGTGCGCTCGGCCCCCGAATCGGCCAGCGTCACCGCGGTGCAGAAGGCCGCCAGGGTGTGACCGCTCGGGAAGCTGCTGGAGGTGGGGGCGCGCACCGCCCCCACCTGGAGCGCCCCCTCGGGCCGCGCCCGTTGGACGGACCGCTTCACGGCGGCGTTGACGGCGAAGGAGACGGTGCCGGCCAGGGCCAGCGAGCGGACGGCGCGGAGCCGGCCGGGCCCCCGGCGGCGCCCCTTGATGGCGGCCACCGCGGCCCACGCCACCCCGTAGTCGGCCAGGTTCGACACCACGACCGCCGCCGAGTCGGCCACGGGGTTGCCCCGCAGCGGCTCGAACAGCGCGTCGAGCGCGTCGTCGAGGCTGCTCACGACCCGATCGGGTCGGGCCCGGGCGGGGCCCCGCCGTAGAGGGGGCAGTACGCCTGGAAACTGCAGAACCGGCAGAGTCCCGAGGCCCGTGGCCGGAAGTCCCCCCGGTCGCAGGCCTGCTCGATGGCCCGCCAGACGGCGACGGTCCGACGCCGCTGGCCCTCGAGGGTCTGCTCGCTGGGCACGGCGGTGATGGCCGTCGGTGTGCGCAGGTAGAGGAGGCGGACCTCGGCCGGCCGGCGACCCAGCACCTGTTCGCAGAGGAGGGCGTAGAGGTAGACGCCGGTCAGCCGGCCCTTTTCGTGTTGGGGGCCGGGGGCGCGGCCCGTCTTGTAGTCGACGACCACCAGCTCGCCGGCGTCGTTCACGTCGAGCCGGTCGATGATGCCCCGCAGCCGCACGTGGGCCAGCTCGGCCTGGACCCCCAGCTCGACGCCGACCGCCCGCACCCGGTCGGGGTCCTCCAGTTCGAAGTAGTTGCCGACCAGCACCTCGGCGTCGTCCCGGAACGCCCGGGCCGCGGCCTCGTCGAGCTCCAGGGCCGCGAACTCGGGGTCCTCCTGCAGGGCGCGCCATGCCGCGTCCAGGCCGGCCGTGGCCGCGGCCCGGGTGCGGCTCCCGGCGGGGTGGTCCCAGATGAGGGCTTCGAGGGCCGAGTGGACCAGGGTGCCTTTCAGGGCGGCCGCCGAGGGGAGCTGCGGCAGGCCGTCGACGTAGGCGAGGCGGAAGGCCAGCGGGCAGTCGGTGAACGACGACACCTTGGACGGCGAGAGCGACCGGGGGAGGGTGAGCGCCATGGGGGCCCAGGTTACGGCCGGGTCGCGACGGTTCGTGGTGA
Source organism: uncultured Actinomycetota bacterium (assembly GCA_963770505.1). Classification (GTDB taxonomy): domain Bacteria; phylum Actinomycetota; class Acidimicrobiia; order Acidimicrobiales; family RAAP-2; genus CAVYPR01. The sequence continues at coordinate 231,844 of CAVYPR010000001.1, forward strand.
TCGTGGCTCGGCGCGGTAGAACGGTCGGATGGCAACTCGACGCAAGGGCCCTTCGGAGGCACCGGCGGCCCCCGGCCATCTGGCGCGTACCGAGGCCTGGGCGGGCCTGCGGCCGGGCGACCCGGTCGAGGTGGAGGGGACGCGCCTGCGCTCGGCCAGCTGGGCGTTCGTGGCCCACGTGCGCAACACCGAGAGCGGGGCCGAGTGGGTGGAGGTGGTCGGCGGCCGGCCCGGCGACCGCAAGCTCCGCTCCTTCAGCCCCGACCAGGTCTACGCCCCGGGTGCCCGCCGAGCCAAGGGCGGAGCCGGGGCCTCGCTGGCCGACGCCCCACAGCTGCCGTTCGGCTGACGCCGGCCGCCCTCAGGAGGCCGGGCCGACCGCCGGTGGGGCGAGCTTGCGGGCACGGAGGGTGAGGAACAGCGGGACTTCGAACCAGTCCGTGTCGCGCATGGTCCCCGGGGACGGTCTCGGCTCCCGCAGCACCTCGATCACGAGCCCCGCGAGCTCGAGGGCCCCGACGTAGTCCTCCAGGGCATAGCTCCAGCCGCGGAACCGCATGGTGAGTCCGTCACGCTCCACGGAGGTGTCGAAGGCCCGGCGGCTGAAGTAGGCGGGTCGCCCGCTTCGCCCCGGCGCCTCGCCGTCGGTGTCGAGCAGGCCCGCTTCGCGGACCGGATGGGGGACGCGGACACAGAGGGAGCCGCCGGGCCGCAGGACCCGTGCCGCCTCGGCCACGGTGCGCTCCATGTCCCACACGTCCGTCAGCGAGTTGTAGGCCACGACGACCTCGCAGCACCCCGAGGCCAGCGGGAGCGAGACCGCGTCGGCTCGGAGGAAGGCGTCGTCGGGTTCGACCTGGCTGGCGTGGCCCAACAGGGTCGGCGAGGGGTCGATCGAGATCGTCGGGTGCCCGCGGGCGCGCCGGTCCCGGCTCACCCGGCCCTCGCCGCAGCCGACCTCGACCTTGAGGGCGGAGCGAGGGGGGACCACCTCCTCGAAGAAGCCGTCGCGGTAGTACCAGTAGGCGTCGTGTCCGGGCGTGCGGGCCCAGAGGACCCAGTTCTCCGCCTCCTCATCCCAGCCCGGGTCGAACGGCACCGTCCGACGTTACCGAGCGGGCGCTACCGGGCGGGCCGGCGACCGCCGGGCGAGGACGCGGCGCCGGCCACGGGCGTCAACCGGCCGTGAAGCCGTCCATCCGGGCCAGGATGCGCAGCATCACCTCGTCGGCTCCGGCGCCGATGGAGTCCAGCCGCGTGTCGCGGAAGAAGCGCGACGTCCAGTGGTCGGCCATGTAGCCGATCCCGCCGTGGAACTGCAGGCAGGCGTCGGCCACCTCGCGCTGTAGGCGTGCCCCGAGGAGCTTGCCGACCGTGGCGAAGCGGGTCGAGTCCTCGCCCTGGGAGACGGCGTCGGCCGCGGCGTAGGCGTAGTGGCGGAGCATGTCATGTCGGGCCGACAGCTCGGCCAGGGTGAACTGAATGTGCTGGTTGGCCAGCAGCGGCTGGCCGAAGGCCCGTCGCTCCGCCAGGTAGTGCCGGGTGCGGTCGAGGGCCTGGGCGATCGAGCCGACGTGGCGGTAGAGGGTGATGAGGCGCTCCGCCTGGAACTGGACCATCTGCTGTTGGAAGCCGCGGCCGATCTCGCCGATGGTGTTGGATACCGGGACCACCACGTCGGTGAAGGAGAGCTCGGCCGTGTCGCTCGACCACATGCCGAGCTTCTCGAGCTTGCGGGAGACCTCGACGCCCGGGGCGGACGTGGGGACGACGATGAGCGACATGTCCCGGCCCTCGCCCGTGCGGGCGAGGAGGCAGAGCCAGTCGGCCTGGGTCCCGTTGGTGATGTAGAGCTTGGAGCCGTTGATGACCCACTCGTCGCCGTGGCGGACGGCGCGGGTGCGGATCCCGGCCACGTCGCTGCCCGCGTCGGCCTCGGTGACGGCGATCGAGGCGACCATCTCCCCGCGGATGGCCGGGGCCAGGTAGCGGGCCTTGAGCTCGTCGGTGCCGTAGCGGTGGAGGGCGGGGGTGGCCATGGCCATCTGGACGGCGATGGCCATGGGGACGCCCCCGCAGTCGACCCTGCCCATCTCCTCGCCGGCCACCACCACGAAGCTGTGGTCGGCGGCCATCCCGCCGTAGGCCTCGTCGTACTCGAGGCCGAGCAGGCCGACGGCCCCCAGCTTGGGGAAGAGCTCGTGGGCCGGGAAGGTCCCGGCCCGCTCCCACTCGTCGATGTGCGGCGCGATCTCCCGCTCGAACAGGTCGCGCAGCATGCGGCGGAAGATGCGGTGCTCCTCCATCTCGACCATGCGCGCAACGTACCACCGGCCCCTTGCCCGGTCGCCCCGTACACTGCGGACCCGTGGAGCTCGTGCACGTTGCGCACCGGGGCCCGGTGGCCACGGTGACCCTGGACTCGCCGGCCAACCGCAACGCCCTGTCGAGCCGCCTCCTGGCCGAACTGGCCGACGCCCTCGACAGTGTGCGCGACGACGCCGAGGTGCGGGTGGTCGTCCTCACCGCCGCCGGGCCGGTCTTCTGCTCGGGCGCCGACCTGTCCGAGCGGCTGCATCCGCCGGCGGACGCACCGGTAAGCGTGCCCCAGGTCCTCTCGCGCATCACCGGGTTGCCCCAGCCCGTGGTGGTCCGGGTGAACGGCCATACGCGGGCCGGGGGGCTGGGGTTCGTGGCCTCGGGCGACCTCGCCGTCGCCCCGGTCTCGGCCACCTTCGCCCTCACCGAGGTGCGGGTGGGGGTCGCCCCGGCCATGGTGGCCGTGCCCGTCCTGCGGGTGATGGACCGCCGAGCCTTCTGCCGCTTCGCCTTGACCGGGGAGACCTTCGGCGCGGCCGAGGCGGCCGCCTGCGGCCTGCTCACCGAGGCGGTGGAGGACGACGCCGTCGACACCTGGGTGGAGCGGGTCGTGGCCGCCCTGCTCGAGGGCTCGCCCGCGGCGCTGGCCGCCACCAAGGGGCTGGCCGAGATGGTGGCGCGGGCCGGCTGGGACGAGGCCATGGCCGGCGCCGCCGCGTTGTCGGCCGAACTGTTCGCCTCGGCGGACGCCGCCGAGGGCATGTCCGCCTTCTTGGAGAAGCGGCGGCCCGCCTGGGCCCGCGGCCGATGAGCGTCCTTCACTCCCGGCTCCACCCCGGCGATCCCGAGGCGGTGGCCAACCGGGCGGCCATGGAGGGGCTGCTGGCCGAGGTGGAGTCCCTCTTGGCAAAGGTCCAAGAGGGCGGCGGCGAGCGCTACGTCGAGCGCCATCTGTCTCGGGGGAAGCTCCTGGCCCGCCAGCGGCTCGAGGCCCTGGTCGACCCGGGCTCCCCGGTGCTCGAGCTGTCCCCGCTGGCGGGCGCGGGGACCGAGGACCCCCTGGGGGGCGGGGTGGTGGTGGCCGTGGCCGAGGTGTCGGCCACCCAGTGCCTGGTCGTGGCGAACGACCCCACCGTGCGCGGCGGCACCACCAGCCCCACCACCATCGCCAAGCTGCTGCGGGCCATGGACGTGGCCGAGCAGAACCGGCTGCCCCTCGTGGTGCTGACCGAGTCCGGCGGCGCCGACCTGCCCCGCCAGGCCGACGTCTTCGTGCCCGGCGGAGAGCAGTTCCGCCGGCTGACCCAGCTGTCGGCCGCCGGCATCCCGACCGTCTGCGTGGTCTTCGGGTCGTCCACGGCCGGCGGCGCCTACCTCCCGGGGATGAGCGACTACACGATCTTCGTGGAGGGACGGGCCCGGGTCTTCCTCGGCGGGCCGCCGCTGGTGAAGATGGCGATCGGGGAGGAGGCCGACGAGGAAGAGCTGGGCGGTGCGGCCATGCACGCGCGCCTCTCGGGCCTCTGCGACTACCTGGCCGCCGACGAGCACGACGCGCTGCGCCAGGCTCGCCAGGTCGTGGCCCACCTCCACTGGCGACGGCTGGGTCCCGCGGCCCTCGGTCCGGGGGACCCGCCGCGCTTCGATCCCGGCGAGCTGCTCTGGGTCGCCCCGGCCGACGTACGCGTGCCCTTCGAGGTGAGAGAGGTGCTGGCCCGAGTCCTCGACGGCTCGCGCTTCGAGGAGTTCAAGCCCCTCTACGGCTCGCAGCTGGTCTGCGGGTGGGGGGAGCTGGCCGGGTACCCGCTCGGGGTCCTTGCCAACAACGGGATCCTCTTCTCCGAGGAGGCGCGCAAGGGCGCCCAGTTCATCGCCCTCTGCAACCGCTCGGACACCCCGCTCCTCTTCGTGCAGAACATCACCGGCTTCATGGTGGGCACCCGCTACGAGCAGGGTGGGATCATCAAGGACGGGGCGAAGCTGATCAACGCCGTCTCCAACTCCACCGTGCCCCACCTCACCTTGATGGTGGGCGCCAGCTACGGGGCGGGCAACTACGCCATGGCCGGCCGGGCCTACGACCCGCGCTTCGTCTTCACCTGGCCCAACCACAAGATCGCCGTGATGGGACCCAAGCAGCTGGCCGGTGTCCTCTCCATTATCCGGCGCAACGCCGCCGCCGTCGCCGGCCGGCCGTTCGACGAGGACGCCGACGAGGAGCTGCGCCAGGCCACCGAGGCCCAGATCGAGCGCGAATCCACGGCGCTGTTCGCCACCGGCCGGCTCTGGGACGACGGGGTCATCGACCCGAGGGACACCCGCACGGTGCTCTCGATCGCCCTGGCGGCCACCCACTCGGCGCCGGTCCGAGGGACCGCCGTCTTCGGGGTGGTCCGGCACTGATGCGCCGCCTCCTGGTGGCCAACCGGGGCGAGATCGCCCGCCGGGTGCTGCGCGCCGCAGCGTCGCTCGGCATCGAGACGGTGGCCGTCTTCGCCGACGACGACCGCTCCTCGCCGCACGTGACCGAGGCCGACCGGGCAGTCCTCTTAGGGGCGGGACCCGCCGCCGACACCTACCTGGACCTGGAGAAGGTGCTGGCCGCGGCGCGTTTCACCGGAGCCGATGCCCTCCACCCCGGTTACGGCTTCCTCTCCGAGGACCCGCGGCTGGCCGAGGGGTGCGCGGCGGCCGGCATCACCTGGGTGGGACCGCCGCCGGCCGCCATGGCGGCCATGGCCCACAAGGCCCGGGCCAAGGCCACCGTGGCCGCGGCCGGGGTGCCGGTGCTCCCGGGGGCGGCGGTCGACGGCGATGACCCCGCTCACCTGGCGCAGCTGGCCGACGAGGTCGGCTACCCCCTCCTGGTGAAGGCCTCGGCCGGTGGGGGAGGCCGGGGCATGCGGCTGGTCGAGGCCCCCGCCGCGCTCGTCGAGGCGGTCGCCGCCGCCCGCCGGGAGGCCGGCGCCTCGTTCGGGTCCGACGAGGTGTTCTTCGAGCGCTACCTCCCCTCGCCCCGCCACGTCGAGGTGCAGGTGGTGGCGGACCGCCACGGCGAGGTGCTCCACCTCTACGACCGGGAGTGCTCGATCCAGCGGCGACACCAGAAGGTGGTCGAGGAGGCCCCGGCCTCGCTGGTGCCCGACGCCCTGCGCCGGGAGATGTGGTCGGCGGCGGTGGCCGCGGCCCGGGCCGTGGGCTACGAGGGGGTGGGCACGGTGGAGTTCGTCGTCGGGGGGTCGGGGGGCGGCGAGGCCGACGCCTTCTTCTTGGAGATGAACACCCGGCTGCAGGTGGAGCACGGGGTGACCGAGCTGGTCACCGGGGTCGACCTGGTGCAGCTCCAGCTGGCCGTGGCCGACGGCCGGCCCCTCCCCTTCACCCAGGAGGAGGTGTCGGTGGGGGGCCACGCCGTCGAGGCCCGGCTGTGCGCCGAGCGGCCGCGCCACGACCACCGGCCGACCCCCGGACGGGTGCTCCACGCCCGCTGGCCGCGGGGCGAGGGGATCCGGGTGGACGCCGGCGTGGAGGACGGCTCGACGGTGAGCCCCGCCTACGACAGCCTCATCGCCAAGGTGCTGGCGGTGGGCGAGGGGCGCGAGGCGGCGACGGCCCGCCTCCGGGCGGCCCTCGCCGGGCCGCTCGAGCTCGACGGGGTGGAGACCAACCGGGAGATGCTGGTCGCCGTCCTCGGCGAGGCCGACTTCCTCGCCGGACGGACGGCCACCGACTACCTCGACACCCACCCCGGCGTGGTGGCCGCCGCGCTCGCCCCCGACGTGCGTCGCCGGCACGCCGCCGCCGCCGCCCTGTTCCTCGAGCAGGAACGGTCGGCCGCTTCGGTGGTGCCGGGGGCACCCCCGGGATGGCGCAACGTCGGCCGGGCCCGGCACCACGACCGCCTGGTCGACGGCGACGATCGGCTGTCGGTGGCCGTCTCCCGCCCGTCGGGCCGGCTGGAGGTGGTGGTCGAGGGGCCCGGCGACCTGGCAGCACCCCTCGGGTCGGCGGTCCGCGTCACGGTGGCGGCGGTTGGCGGCCGGGGGGGGACGGTCGACCTCGAGGTGGACGGGGTGCTCGTGCGCCACCGGGTCCGCCGCCACGCCACGGCCGTGGCCGTGAGCTCGGCCGAGGGGCAGTCCACCTTCGAGCTGCACGCCGAGTCCGGTCCGGCCGAGTCGGCGGTGGCGGCGGGGGAGTGCCGGGCGCCGCTGCCCGGCTCGGTGGTGCGGGTGCTGGTGGCCGAGGGCGACGTCGTCGACGACGGCACGGGGCTGGTGGTGGTGGAGGCCATGAAGATGGAGCACACGCTGCGGGCCACGGCCCGCTGCTCGGTGCGGCGGGTCCTGGTCTCTCCCGGCCAGCAGGTCGACGTGGGCGACCTGCTGGTGGTCACCGAGGTCGACGAGTGACCTCCGGGCCGCTGCGGGTGGCCAACTGCAGCGGCTTCTTCGGCGACCGCCTGTCGGCGGCCCGTGAGATGGTCGAGGGCGGCCCGATCGACGTGCTGACCGGCGACTGGCTGGCCGAGCTGACCATGTACATCCTGCACAAGACCCGGGCGCGGAGCGGGGGCTTCGCCGGGACCTTCGTGCGCCAGATGGAGGACGTGCTGCCCACCTGCGTCGAGCGCGGCATCAAGGTGGTGGCCAACGCCGGGGGCCTCGACCCCGCCGGTGCGGCGTCGGCCGTGCGGGCGCTGGCCGAGCGCCAGGGGGTGACGGCCCGCGTGGCCTCGATGGGCGGCGACGACCTCACCTCCCGGCTCGCCACGCTCATGGCCTCGGGCGAGCGCCTGGTCAACCTCGACACCGGCGAGGAGCTCCCCCCGGGCGCCGAGGTGGTCACGGCCAACGCCTACCTCGGCGCGGCCCCCATCGCCGCGGCCCTCTCGGCGGGGGCCGACGTGGTGGTGACGGGGCGGGTCACCGACGCCTCCTTGGTGGTGGGCCCGGCCATCTGGGCCTTCGGGTGGGGACCCGAGGACCTCGACCAGCTGGCCGGGGCGGTGGTGGCCGGCCACGTCATCGAGTGCGGGGCGCAGTGCTGCGGCGGCAACTACGCCTTCTTCGAGGAGGTGCCGGGCCTGGCCCGGGTCGGATTCCCCCTCGCCGAGTTGTCGCCCGACGGCTCGGCGGTCATCACCAAGCACCCCGGGACCGGGGGCGCGGTCACCGTCGGCACGGTCACCGCCCAGCTCCTCTACGAGATCGCCGGCCCGCGCTACCTGAGTCCCGACGCGGTGGCCAGGTTCGACACCATCGCCCTCGCCCAGGAGGGGCCCGACCGCGTGCGGATCAGCGGGACGAGGGGGGAGCCCCCACCCCCCGACGTGAAGGTCACCGCCAACCTGGCCGGCGGCTGGCGCAACGCCGTCACCTTCGTCCTCACCGGCGGCGCGGTGCGCGACAAGGCCGGCGTGGCCGAGGCCGCGCTGTGGGAGGCGGTGCCCGGCGGGCGGGCGGCGTTCGCCGAGACGGCGGTCGAGCTCTCCGGCGATCTCTCGGGCCGGGGGGAGGCCTTCCTGCGGGTGGCGGTGCGCGGCGACGACGAACGGGCGGTCGGTCGCGGGTTCTCGGCCGCGGCGGTGGAAACCGCGCTGGCCAGCTTCCCCGGCGCCTTCTACACCGGACCGCCCTCGGGCGCCCAGGAGGTGGCCCGCTATTGGCCGACCACCGTGGCCGCCGCCCTCGTCGTCCCCGAGGTCGAGATGGAGGGGGAGCGCATCGTGCTCGACCCGGCCTGGGCCGCCCGGCCCACCGCACCGGCGTCGCCGGCCCCGCCTGGCCCGGGACCGGGCGGGACCACGGGCCCCGGGCCCGTCGATGGCACCCGGCGCACCGTCCCCCTCGGGGTGCTGGTGGGGGCGCGCTCGGGCGACAAGGGGGGCATCGCCAACGTCGGCTTCTGGGCCGACGCCGACGACCTCTTCTCGTGGCTGGTCGGCGCCCTCGATGTGGAGCGGTTCCGTCAGCTCCTCCCCGAGGTGGGGGATCTGGACGTCGACCGCCACGTGCTGGCCAACCTGCAGGCGGTCAATTTCGTGGTCCATGGCCTGCTCGGCCACGGGGTGGCCTCCAACCTCCGTCTCGACGCCCAGGGCAAGGCACTGGGCGAGCTCGCCCGCTCTCGGACCGTGGAGGTGCCGGCCTCCTTGGTCGAGGACGGACCGGCGGCGGCGCGTCTGGCGGCGTGGGACCGCGAACTTGGAGGGAATGTGCACTAAGTTCGGCCGGGGTCGCGCGACCGCGGTCGACAGATATAGGGGGCGATCGTCATGGCGTTGCAGAGCACGTCGCCGAGTCCGGCGAGGCACGGACCGGTGTTCAGGTTCTTCTTCCGCCACCAGATCGAGGAGTACCCAGGAACGGCACGTCGGACCGGTTACCTGGCCGTGGCGGTGGTGGCCACCATCGTCCTCTACTACACCTACTACACCCAGTTCGGCGTCACCCCGAACATCCTGCGCTACTACCACATGTCGTTCTCGTTCTACGTGTGGCTCGTGGTCATCTCCAACGCCCTGGGCGCCTTCGCCTCCCTCCCGGCCAGCAAGACCGACCAGCTGGGGCGGTCCAACACCATCATCTACGGCCTTTTGATCATCGGCCTGTTGATCGCGGTGGGCGTCCCCAATGCCGGGAGCGAGTGGACCTTCGCCACCGTGGTCATCCTGGTGGGCGTCGTCGAGGGGGCGATCCTGGTGGCCACCCCGGCCATGGTGCGTGACTACAGCCCGCAGCTGGGGCGGGCCTCGGCCATGGGCTTTTGGACCGTGGGGCCGGTGGCCGGGAGCCTCATCGTCAGCATCGTGGCCAACCGCACCCTCAACCACTTCGTCGACTGGCAAAGCCAGTTCATCATCTCGGGCCTGGTGTCCATCGCCACCTTCGTCGTGGCCCTGTTCTTCTTGAAGGACCTCTCGGCCAAGCTCCGGGACCAGCTCATGGTGAGCGCCCACGACCAGGCCCTGGTCGAGGCCCGGGCCCGCGGGCTGACCGAGAGCGACGTCCGCCAGGCCAGCGCCCACCCCTGGCGCCAGATCGCCAAGTGGGACCTCGCCGGGCTGTCCTTCGGGATCGCTGTTTTCCTGCTCATCTACTACGTGGCCGCCACGCTCTTCACCGTCTACTACACGGTGACGTTCCTCAACCCCGACGGGACCAATTTGACGACGGCCCAGGTGAACGGGCTCAACCAGTGGTTCTGGGGCGCCGACATCGTGGCCCTCATCGTGGTGGGGGTGCTGTCGGACATCCTCCGGGTGCGCAAGCCCTTCATGGTGTTCGGCACGATCGCCGCCATCGTCACCCTCATCGTCTTCCTCAGCTACGCCCACCACCCCCATACCGGGTTCGACAAGCTCATCATCACCGAGATCGCCCTGGCGACCAGCATCTCCCTCGTCTACGCCCCGTGGATGGCCGGCTACACCGAGACGGTCGAGGCGAAGAACCCCGCGCTGGTGGGCACCGGACTCGCCCTGTGGGGGTGGATCCTCAGAATCGTGGTGGCGGTCTCGTTCATCTTCTTGCCCCACGTCATCACGAGCGTGAACCCGGTGGTCGACAACGAGCAGGTGGCCACGACGATCGTCACACCGCACCCCGCCACATGCAAGCAGGTCATCACGGTGTCCCACGGCGAGACCGTCGCCGACTTCGTGGCCACGCACCCTGCGTCGGTGGCCTTCGCCGAGAAGAACGCCGCCCTCCTCACCAAGATCGCCCCCTACTGCGCCACACTGGCCAAGGCCTCGACAGCCACGCACCCCACACTGGCCGTCGGCCTGCAGCTGGCCCAGAAGCTCGGACCGGCGACCTTCAAGCAGGTGCTCGCCCTCAAGACAACACTGGCGAAGCTGGTGCAGCCCTACGGCGCGCAGCTCAACTACCTCTCCCAGCACAAGGACCAGCTGACCGCCCTGGAGGGCGGGATCAAGGAGTCCCCCGGCCAATGGCAGACGTGGTTCTGGATCGACGTCATCGGCATGGTGGTGTTCTTCCCGACCATCTGGCTGCTACGGGGCCGGTGGAGCCCCCGCCAGGCACGACGGGACGAGGAGGAGCACGAGAAGGCGGTCGCCGAGGAGCTGGCCCGGCTGCTGAAGGCCGAGGGTGTCGCCACCACCGGCTGAGCGTCACCAGACCTAACCGTGCCGCGCGTCCTCGACGGCCTCATCCTCGGGCTGGTCATCGTGGTGATGACGCTGTGGAGCGTCTTCACCACGCTGGTCGTCCCGCGCACGACGTCTTCGCGCACGGCCCGGGCCCTGTTCAAGCGGCTGGCCATCATGACCAGCCGGATCGTCCGGCGGCTCCCCACCTACGACGCCAAGGACCGCCTGATGGCCCTCATCGGCCCGGGCGGGATGCTGATCCAGTTCGTGTTCTGGCTGGGCGCCCTCACCGTCGGCTACGGCCTGATGCTGTGGTGGTCGAGCAAGACCACGCTGGGCCACGCCCTGTTGGTGTCGGGGTCGTCGGTCTTCACCTTGGGCGTGCTCACCTTGAACCAGCGCGCCACCGAGGCCCTCGAGGTGGCGGCGGCCGGCACGGGCTTCTTGGTGGTGGCCCTGGAGATCGCCTACCTGCCCTCCCTCTACTCGGCCTTCTCGACCCGCGAGACCGAGGTGACCCTGCTCGCCACCCGCGCCGGCGCGCCGGCCTGGGGGCCCGAGATCCTGGCCCGCCACCACTGGTTCCGGGCCACCTCCGAGCTCCCCGCCCTCTACCACACCTGGGAGCGTTGGGCCGCCGAGATGGCCGAGAGCCACACCAACTTCCCCCAGCTCATGTGGTTCCGCTCGCCGGTGCCGTGGCGGTCGTGGCTGACGTCGATCACGGCCATGCTCGACGCGGCGGCCCTCCAGGACGCCATCAACCCGGGCTCGGCGCCCCGCCAGGCGCGGCTCTGCCTGCGGATGGGGGTGCAGATGCTGCGGTCGATGGCCGATGCGCTGCACCTCGAGTACGACCCCGACCCCCGGCCCACCTCGCCCACCCGCCTCACCTACGAGGAGTTCCTGGTCGGCATCGAGCGCCTCGTCCAGGTGGACTTCCCCTTCGAGCGGACGCCGGAGGAGGCCTGGCGCCACTTCGCCGGGTGGCGGGTCAACTACGAAGCGATCGTCGACGCCCTGTCCGTGGCGGTCATGTCGCCGCCGTCGCCCTGGACCCTCGAGCGCGCCTGGGTGGGCGAGGCGACCTTCCCCGTCATCTACGACCGCACCCCCGACGACCCCGAAGCCAGGGCCCGGGAGAACCCGCTCTAGCGGGCCGGGTCGAGCACGACCTTCAAGACGCCCTCTTGGTGGGCGTCGAACATGCGGTAGGCGAGGGGGGCCTCGGAGAGCCCCAGATGGTGGGTGATGACCCCCTCGGGGCGGAGCCGTCCCGCGGCCAGCAAGGACAAAAGGCGCGGCCAGGTGCTTGGGATGGCCGCCACGGTGGCCCGCAGGGTGAGCTTCTTCAAGAGCACCAGCGCCATGGGGAAGGGGAGCTCCATGTTGACGCTCACCCCGACCACCGAGACGGTCCCGCCGGGTGCCGCGCACACGACGGCGTCGGCGATGGTCCGGTCCAGGCCGACCGCCTCGATCACCGCGTCGGCCCCCCGGCCCCCGGTGGCCTCCAGCACCCCGGCCGCCCCGCCGCCGTCGGAGGCGTCGATCGGCTCGGCCCCGAGGTCGGCCGCCCGGGCCAGCCGGTCGGCCACGGGGTCGACGGCCAGCACCCGGGCCGGGCCGAACAGGGCGCAGCACTGCAGGGCCAGGATGCCCACCGGGCCCAGGCCGATCACGGCCACGGTCGACCCCGGGGCGATGTCCGCCCGCTCCGCCGCCAGGTAGCCGGTGGGGAGGATGTCGGTGAGGAGCACGGCCTGCTCGGCGCTCACCCCTTCGGGCACGACCAGGGCGAAGGTGTCGGCGGCCGGCACGGCCAAGGATTCGGCCTGTCCCCCGGGGAGGTCGGGCGTGGTGCCGAAGACGGTCATGCCGCCGCCCTGACAGAGGGCGGGGTCGCCGAGGAGGCAGGGGCGGCAGCTGCCGCAGCCCACGATCCCCGAGACGAGGACCCGGTCGCCGACCCGCAGCGTGCGCACCTCGGGACCGACCTCGGCCACCCGGCCCACGGCCTCGTGGCCCAGGTGCACGCCGAGGGCCGGGATGTCGCCGTGGTAGAGGTGGAGGTCCGAGCCGCAGATGGCGGTGTGCTCGACCGCCACCAGAGCGCCCCCGGGGCCGGGCAGCCGGGGCTCTGTCACCTCTTCGACCGAGACCTCCCGCTCCCCGGTGAGGACGACGGCGCGCACGGCCCGACGCTACCGCCCAGCCGCGGCGGCGCCCCGTGGCGCGCCGCGACCCCGGTCAGGTCGCCCCGGCGGGGTCGGCCGTCACCTGTGGGCCGGCCGCCGCCGGCACCTCGGCCCCGGCCGGGGCGGGGGCGTGGCTCGGGACGAAGTCCCGCTGGCGGACCAGGGCGTAACCGGCCACCGACCCGCAGAAGCAGACGATGGCGGAGATCAGCATGAGGTGGTTGAACGAGCTCGAGAAGGCGGCCCGGTAGGCGAAGAGCACGGCGTCGTACTGGGCGGCCGGCAGGTGGGCCGCGGCTGTGCGGACCTGGCCGGAGGTGAAGCCTGTGTGCAGGGCGGCCCCGTGGGCGCCCACCGCGGCCCGCCCGGCCGCGGTGGCGGAGAGGCCGGCGGTGATCTTCGAGGTGATCTGGCTCTGGAAGACGGCGCCCAGCCCGGCGATGCCCGTGGCGATGCCCACCTGGCGGAAGGTGTTGTTGGCGCCCGAGGCCATGCCGCTGCGCTCGGGGGGCACCACGGCCACGGCCGAGGAGGCGAGCACCGGGTTGACCGTGCCGATGCCCACGCCGGCGGCGATGAAGCCCGGCAGGAGCACCGTCCACGAGGAGTCGCCGTGGGTGAAGGCCATGAGCAGGCAGCCGATGGCGATGAGCAGCATGCCGGTGCCCATCAGGTAGCGGGCGTGGACCCGCACGGTCAGGCGGCCGGCGAAGGGCGCCACGGCGAAGGCGAGGATGGTGATGGGCAAGAAGCGCAGGCCCGCCTGGAAGGGGCCGTAGCCGAGGGCGTCTTGGATGAACAGGGTGAGGTACAAGAACATGGCGAAGATCGAGGCGGCGATGGTGAAGGCCACGGCCGACACCCCGAGCATGGCCGGCCGCCGGAACAGCGACAGGTCGAGCATCGGGTCCCGCTGACGCCACTCGGCCAGGACGAAGACGGCCATCAGCAGGGCCGAGGCCACCAGCATCGAGACGATGGTGGAGCTGCCCCATCCGTCGTCATTGCCCCGCACCAGGGCGAAGACGAGGAGGAAGAGCGAGGCGGAGAAGGACACGAAGCCGATCCAGTCGACCCGACGGGTGTTGATCTCCTTGGCCCTGGCCACCTTGGCCAGGGTGATGGCGATGGCCAGGATCCCGATGGGCACGTTGACGAAGAAGATCCACCTCCAGCCGATGGAGGCGGTGATGGCCCCACCGACCAACGGGCCCACGGCGACCGCCCCGCCCACCACCGCGCCGTAGATGCCGAAGGCGGTGCCGCGCTCGCGGCCGGAGAAGGCCTGGGCGATGAGGGCCAGCGAGGTGGCGAACATCACCGCCCCGCCCACGCCCTGGGCGCCCCGGCAGAGGTTGAGCATGAACGACGAGGTGGAGACGCCGCAGAGGAACGAGGACACCGAGAAGATGCCGAGTCCGACGGCGAAGACCTCCCTCCGCCCGAACATGTCGCCGATCACCCCGGCGGTGAGGAGGAAGGCGGCCAGGGTGAGCGAGTAGGCGTCGACCACCCACTGCAGGTCGCTGAAGGTGGCGTGCAGCGAGCGCTGGATCGAGGGGAGCGCCACGTTCACCACGGTGATGTCGAGGAGCAGCATGAAGATGGCCGTGCAGACGGCGATGAGGGTCCACCACTTGCGATCGAGCGTCGGCACCACTGCAACCTCCCTCCGGGCGACCCCGGACCTGACCTCGACGGGTCTTTCGTCGAAGTGTAGGGACGCCGGGCGCCGGCCGGGACGCTGCCCCGACCGGACCGGACGCCAGCCTCAGGCGGCGGGCCCGGGGCCCGGGGAGCCGGTCCGGGCGCGGCGGAGACCGAGCCAGACGGCCTCGAGGCCGGCCGCGGCCAGCACCACGAGCGACACCTCGAACTCGGCCCTGAAGCGCACCAGTCCGTAGCCGGTGGCGGCCACCACGGTCACCACGCCGGCCACGGCCAGAAGTGGCCACACCCGGACATGGCGACGCCGGAGGGCGACCACCCCCACGACGCCCGCCCCGAGCAGCAGGTAGTAGGAGAACAGCCCGGCCAAAGAGGCCGGCACGGGCCGCCCCTCGCCCACGTCGTTGTCGACCATCTGGAGGGGCTCGTAGAGGTCCCACACCCGTCCCACCCGGGCCAGGACCACCACCGGCAGGCGGTCCAGGTGGTGGCGGGCGTAGCGGAGGCCGGCGGAGGACTGCCGGGCCGACTGCACCGACTGGTCGTCGGTGGTCGCCACCGGCATGGAACAGTCCAGGCTCCAGTTCCCCAGCTGGGGCCCGGCATAGGTGGCCGGGCAGTTGGCCCCGGCGAGGACCGGCCCCTCCCCGGTGGACAAGAGCGTGGTGTCTGAGAACGAGGCCAGGTTGCGCCCCACCCACGGTCCGACGACCAGCGCCGCCGCCGCCACCCCGACGCCGAGGAGCACCCATCGTTGGCCCCACGGGACCCCCGAGACGAGGGTCGCCGGCACGAGGACGAAGGGGACCAGGAGGACCAGCTCGGCCCGGACCAGCATGCCGAGGCCGCACCACAGCCCGACGAGGGCCACCGCGCCCCACGACGGCGAGCGCAGGAGGCGGTAGGTGAACAGCAGCACCAGGGCCACCGCCCCCATGGTGAGCGTCTCGGACATCACGATGCCGTTGGGGATCCAGAAGTTGGGGTAGGCGGCGGCCAGGATGGCGGCCAGGAGGCCCACCCGCGCCCCGGCCACCGCCCGGCCCAGCAACCCCACCGCCACGATGACCGCATCTCCCAGGACGGCCATGGTGAGGCGCTGGGGCGTGGCCCCGTCGTGGAGGCCGAAGAGCCACGTCACCGGGGTGATGGCCAAGGAGGTGAGCGGCGGGTGGGCGGCGTCGGGCCACTGTTGGAACGGGACGCGGAAGAAGTGGCCGCTGGCCAGGGTGAGGGCCTGCAGGTCGTACCAGGCGGCGTCGTAGAGGCGGGCGTTCTGGTAGCGGGTGACGACCAGCACGTAGGTGATCCGCCAGGCCAGCCCCACCAGCGCGATCCCGGTCAGGGCGAGCCAGAAGCGGCGGTCCGCCCACTCGTGGGGGGCCTCGGCGCCGCGGGTGTCGGCGTCGGGCGTCTCCTCGGTCTCCGAGAGCAGCTGCACCCGGGGTCAGTCGGCCGGCGGGGGAGGCCGCCGCACGACGACCGTCGACCGCTCGGGGTGGTCGGGGTCGAGGTGGACGGTGAACGGCTCGTCGTCCCCCGGCCCGTCGGGGGCCTCCTCGACGACGACCATGTCGTCGTCTTGGCGGCCGAAGACGGCATTGGCCATACCCAGCATGGCCTGACCGAGCGCTTGGCCGCCGGAGGAGCGGGTCACCCGGCCCATGGGGGTGGCGGGACGGTCGTCAGGCTCTTCCTGGTCGTCGGTCGCCTTCAGCCACTCGAGCCACTGCTCGTCGGTCCACTGCTCGGGGTCCTCGGGCGGCCCCTCATCGGGCGGCTGCATGGACTCACCGTAGTGGGGCGGGGGACGTCACCTCTGCCGGGGGCTGCGGCCAGACCGCCGGTCCAGCCCGCTCGGGCCCGGTTCAGCTGGAGGGCACCGAGAGCGGCGGCACGGTGGTGCTGGGGACCGTCACCTGTGAAGGGCCGCCGCCGCCACCTGTCGAGCCTGTGCTCGTGCCCACCCCGGTGTCCGGCGAGTTGCCGGCGCCCTTGGTCAGGTGGACCAGGACCTCGAGCGTCCCTGTGCTCGACGTGGTCACGAACCCGGCGCTCGGGTTGGCAATTCCCCAGTCGGAGAAGACGATGTGCACGTCGGCCAGGACGTAGATGCCGTCAGCCGTGCGCTCGGCCGAGACCGGGAAGCTGACCTGGCGGGTCACGCCGTGCATGGTCAGCCGACCGGTCGCCGAATAACTGCTCTTGGTCCCCACCGCCGGGGCGGTGCCGAGGTCGATGGGCTGGGAGAGGTCCAAGGTGGCCACCGGGTACCGTGTCACGTCCATGATCCGGCCGTCGAACTGGGCGTTGCGCCCGCTCTGGTCGCTCTTGACGCTGGCCATGTTGACGCTGAAGGACGCGGCGGTGACCGTGGAGCCGGTGATGGTGGTGGTGCCCCAGATCTTGGAGGTGCGGCCGACGGCCGTCGTGTGCTGGCCGACCAGCACCTCTGTGACGCGGTAGCCGGCCTGGGACCCCGAGGAGACGTGGTAGGTCCCGGCGAGGCCCACTGTGGCGGCAGAGGAGGCGGAGGAGGCGGCGGCAGAGGAAGTGGAGGTGGTGCTCGACGTGGGCACCTTCGGGAGGGCGAGCCTGGCGGGGGCGGGGCCCTCGATCAGGTGGATATAGACGAAGGGGGCCACCACCGCCAGCGCCACCACCACGGCCACGCTTCCGGCGATCCACTTCCAGCGTCTGCGCATGGAGGCACCCTAGGAGTCCCCGCTGTGGGCCGGCTGTGGGGCCGCTGGCAGCCCGCGGCGAATGCCGCGCGCTTGCCAACCGCCGCCCGGCCGAGGCCGCCCGGTGCGGCCCAGGCCCGCGGGGCATGTCACCATGGGTACGCGCGACGACGCCGGGAGGCTCCCGGCCAACATCTGGAGGGCGGGGCATGCACGACCTGGTGATCCGGGGGGGAACCGTGGTCGACGGCACCGGGTCCGACGCCCGGGCCGCCGACGTGGCCGTCGACGACGGCAGGGTCACCGAGGTCGGCGTCGTCGACGGCGGGGCCAGGCGCACCGTGGGAGCCGCCGGCCTGCTGGTCACCCCGGGGTGGGTGGACATCCACACCCACTACGACGGGCAGGTGACGTGGGACGAGGTGCTCGCCCCCTCGTCGTGGCACGGGGTGACCACGGTGGTCATGGGCAACTGCGGGGTTGGCTTCGCGCCCGCGGCGCCGGACCGCCACGAGTGGCTGATCGGCCTCATGGAGGGGGTCGAGGACATCCCCGGGACGGCATTGAGCGAGGGCATGGTCTGGGAGTGGGAGACCTTCCCCGAGTACCTCGACGCCCTCTCCGCCCGGCGCTGGACCCTCGACGTGGGCACCCAGGTCCCTCACGGTGCCGTGCGGGCCTACGTCATGGGCGAGCGGGGCGCCAGGAACGAACCGGCCACGCCCGGCGAGATCGCCTCGATGAAGGCCATCGTGAAGGAGGCGGTCGCCGCCGGTGCGCTCGGTTTCTCCACCTCGAGGACGATCGCCCACCGGGCCATCGACGGCGAGCCCGTGCCGGGGACCTTCGCCGCCGAGGACGAGCTCTTCGGGCTGGGCGCCGCCCTCGGTGAGCTCGGCCGCGGGATCTTCGAGCTCGCCCCGGCCGGTTCGGCCGGTGAGGACGTCGACGACCCGAAGAAGGAGATCGACTGGATGCGCCGGCTGTCGGCGGCCATCGGCCGGCCGGTCACCTTCGCCATGCTGCAGGTCGACCCGTACCCGGACCTCTGGGCCGAACTGCTCGAGGAGTCCCTGGTCGCCGTAGACGAGGGCGCCCAGCTCTGGCCCCAGGTGGCGGGCCGGCCCACGGGACTGCTCTCGGGCCACCACACGAGCTACTCCCTCTTCGACTACGTCCCGGCCTACCGAGAGCTGAAGGGGCGCGGCCTGGACCCCGAGGGCCTCCACGCCGCGCTCTGCGATCCCGAGGTCCGCCACCGGATCCTTTCCTGGGAGCCTCCCGACCCCGAGACGGCCGAGATGATGGAGAAGGCCTACGCCCACACCTATCTGCTCGGCACGCCCCCGGACTACGAGCCCTCGCCCGAGCGCTCGCTGGCCGCGGCGGCGGCCCGCGCCGGACTCACCCCACTCGAGATCGCCTACGACGCCATGATGGAGGACGCCGGGGGCGGCCTCCTCTACCTGCCGATCCTCAACTACTCCTCGGGCAGCCTCGAGCCCACCCGCCAGATGCTGCTCCATCCCCGCTCGGCCCTGGGCCTGGCCGACGGCGGCGCCCACGTCGGCATCATCTGCGACGCCTCGATGCCGACGTTCATGCTCACCCACTGGAGCCGGGACCGCTGGCGCGGCGAGCGCCTGCCGCTGGAGTGGATCGTGCGCAAGCAGACGCACGACACCGCCCATATGTACGACCTCGGTGACCGCGGCACCCTCGAGCCCGGGCAGCTGGCCGACATCAACCTCATCGACTACGAGCACCTGGAGCTGAAGACGCCCCGGGTCACGGCCGACCTCCCGGCGGGGGGGCGCCGCATCGTCCAGGACGCCACCGGCTACGTGGCGACGTTCAAGCGCGGGGTCGCCACCTTCGAGCACGGCGAGGAGACGGGCACCCGGCCCGGACGTCTCGTGCGGGGGTCTGGCTGAATCTCTCCGGCCCGCCGACACGGCCGGAGAAGTGCCGAAGGGTTACCCTGGCTTGCGTGATGGGCGGCCGGCGCCGGGCGATCGACCTGGGTGGCAGGGTGGCCGTCGTCACCGGCGCTTCGGCCGGGCTTGGCCGACGTCTGGCTCTCGACCTGGCCAGGGCTGGTGCGGTGGTCGTGGGCCTCGCCCGCCGTGCAGACCGGCTGGCGATCCTCGCCGAAGAGCTGCAGCGGATCAGCCCGACCTCGACCACCGAGGTCTGCGACCTTGCCGACCTCGAGGCCTTCGTGGACCTGCTCGAGCGGGCTGAGGCCGCTCACGGGCAGGTCGATCTCCTGTGCAACATCGCAGGCATGGGCGGGGTCCTGCGGTCCGAACCGGTGACCACCGAGTCCATCCGGGAGGTCATGGAGGTGAACTTCGTGGCCCCGTACATCGGCATGCTCACCGTCCTGCCCGGGATGCGGCGGCGGGGCTTCGGGGTGATTGTGAACATGAGCTCCGACGACGCCCGGGCCCCGGGGTCCGGAGCCGGGGACTACTCGGCGAGCAAGGCGGCACTGGCCGCGGCCACGGAGAGCCTCGCCTACGACGTCCGCCCCGACGGAGTCATCTGTCACGTGGCCTACCCGGGGTGGATGCCAACCGAGATGGGCCTGACCGCAGTGCGAGAGGGCGGGCTGCGGATGCCCCCTCGGGCCGTGCGACGCAGCGAGGCCCAAGTCTCAGCCCGCATCCTGCGCCGGCTCGGCGACCCCCGCCTGGAGATCAACGCGGCAGCTCTGCCGCTGGTGGCCCCAGTGCTCCGGACCCTCGCCCCCGCCCTCTACCAGCGCCTACGGGCCCGCCGCTGACGGCACAAGAGCGGAGAAGTGGCGTCTGCGGCGGGGACGAGGCGTCTTCGCCGAGCGGTCAACCTCCTGACATGACATGGCGCCGACCCGGGCCCCGAGGTTCGTCCTAGACACCTGCGAGGATCAATCAGAAACGAGAGGCGTGACGGCTCCGTCACTTCGTGTTGGATCCGGACCTGCTGGAAGCGGGTGACGCGGAACAAAGGCGCTTGACCGGCGCTTCGGCTGCGCGGAACGCGGACGGCCGAACCTGGGTGGACCGCTTCGACGTGGTGCCTCGCCGCGCTGGACCGGGCACAGGGCTCACGAGCACACGCTCTCCTCACGGCAACTGAGATCCGATGGCAGAATTGGCCCATGGGATCGATCGTCTGGGGACGAGACATCGCCGAGGTCTACGACTCGACGTACGCCGATCTCGCACACCCGTCCGTGGTCGACCCGATGGTGGACCTACTCGCCCAGCTGGCCGGCGATGGAGAGGTCCTCGAATTCGCCATCGGCACCGGCCGCATAGCCCTGCCCCTCAGCTCCCGGGGGATCGCCGTGCAAGGCATCGAGCTGTCGCCTGACATGGTCGAGCAGCTCCGAGCCAAGCCGGGCGCCGACGCTGTCCGGGTGACCATCGGTGACATGACGACGACGCGCCTGCCCGACAGCTTCGCGCTCGTCTACCTGGTCGCCAACTCGATCATGAACGTGACGACCCAGGAGGAACAGCTCGCCGTTCTCTCGAACGCGGCCGCCCACCTCCTCCCCGGCGGGCACTTCGTGATCGAGCTGATGGTCCCCCGGGTTCCCGTGCCCGCAGTGGCCAGGGTCTTCACGCTGGACCCCGACCACGTCGGCATCGAGACGTTCGACGACCTCGTGGACCAGGTGTCGTGGTCCCATCACTGGATGGAAGTCGGGGGCCGCCTGGTGCGCCACGCCGCGCCGTATCGGTACATCTGGCCGTCGGAACTGCTGTTGATGGCGAAGATCGCTGGCTTCGAGCTTGAGAGTCGTTGGGGTGGTTGGGACCGGTCACCGTTCACGTCGAAGAGCGGCATGCAGGTCTCGGTCTTCGTGAAGGCGAGAGCTGCGCACTCGGGGTAGACGACGCGGGCGCGAGACCAGGCGCGCTCCCTGCCATCTGGGGGCCAGTCGCATCGGGTGACGGGATGTGCCGATGGCGGTGCCGGCATCACCAACGGTTCTGGCGGCCTGATGGCGCCGACGGACGTGCTGCTCCAACCTCCCTGCGGCTGGCTCATGGGGACGATGTGCGGGCGAGCTCCGCCGCCACGTCAGCGCCTCACGGCGTGGTCGTGGCTACTTGGTCAGAGAGAACGTCAGCCCCGTCATCGGGAACGTCTCTGTACCTGTGGTGTAACAGACCTCGACGCCGTACTCCAATTGCGTCGGGACCGCTGTGGCCTGGACGAAGCCCTTTGCCACCAGCCACTTGAAGGCGTCGAGGATGTTGACCGACCCCGACGTGGCCTCGGTGTCACGGAAGAACATCAGCTCGCCGCCGTTGTTGTAAAACTTGTACCCCACGCCTCCGAGTGTCACCGCAGTCGTGGCCTGCTCTGGCCAGTAGCTCTGTGTGCCGGCCCACTGGTTCCAGATCATGATCTCGGTCGACCAGTTTGTGAGCCATAGGTCATAGGCGGCGTCCCATCCGCCGGCCGAGGGGTACGCCTCGGAGAACGTCGATGTGATGGTCGTGAAGCCGGTGATCGGGGTCGTGGTGCCTGTTTCACGCCCGCCCACGTCGTACTCGGTGTCGGGGAAGGTCTCGACCGCGCCAGCTGTGTTGGGCTGGTTGGACACGGCGTACCAACTCGACTGGCTGCAGACGAAGATCGTCTGCGGACCGTGGGAGCCATTCCAGGCGTCGTTGTTCACCCACCAATACTCGGGGCTTGGCGGATCGGGGTCGGTGTTGATCGTCCCTTCGGGATTTGTGGTGTTGTAGATCGGGTCGGTGCAGTTGCCGCCAGCAGGCGGTGTTGCCGGAGGCGGCGCGGTTGTTGTCGTCGTGGTGGGGGGTGGGGGAGCCGTCCTAGTCGTTGTCGTCGTAGGTGCAGGGGCCGGAGCGGGCGTCGTCGGCACAGCCCCCACGACATCGGTGACATGGACTGTTAACCCCGGCAGCGAGCCGACAAAGCCAGCATCCCCGAAGGCGAAGATGCCGCCATCAGCCCCGACCAGCCAGTAACCACCTGTGTCGGCGGTGGGCACGATCCCGATGACCGGATGCGCTGGGGCAACCCCGAGGGCCGGCAGTGTGCTGAAGCTCTTGGCGTCACCGAAGTCGTGGACCGAGCCGTTCTTGGTGACGATCCAATAGCCACCCCCGTCGGGGGTGCCGGCGATGGCCGTGACCGGGGAGCTCGTGCCGGTGGCCGAACCGAGGGTCTGGACGGCTCCGAAGCCGTAGACGGTGCCGTCGGCCGCCACCAGCCAGTAGCCGCTGCCCGAAGGGGTAGCGGCGATGCCGATGATGTCGTCACGGTGCACACCGATGCCCGGGAGCGAGCCCAGGAAGGAGGCATTCCCGAAGGCGAAGACCCCGCCGTCCCTGCCGACAAGGAAGTACCCACCGTCTGTGCCCGTGGGCACCAGGCCGGTGATGGGCTGGCCTGGGGTTACCCCGAGACCCGGGAGCGAACCCAGGAACGGGGCGTTACCGAAGGCGAAGACCCCACCGTCGGAGCCCACCAGGAAGTAGCCCCGATCAGTGGAAGTGGGCACCATGCCCACGATGTTGTGGACACTCACCTCGAGCCCCGGCAGCGAGCCGAAGAATCTTCCGGTGGTCCCCGGCGGCGAGAAGACGAAGACTCCGCCGTCAGAGCCCACCATGTCGTATCCGGCGGTGAGGCCATAGGTCGCCGAGAGAGGCCCCATGACGGTCGAGTCAGTCACCGCAGAGGCTCTGGCCGTAGACGTCGCCGGTATCACGAAGACGAAGACGGCAATAAAGAGGGCTACGAGGAATGACCAGAGTCTCGAACACTGCGCCATTTGTCACCCATGCTTGCACGGAGGAGCAGGTTGCGTCGATCGCAGCTCATCGGGCGCGGTCAGAGAGGTCCTCAAGCGATTCGATCAGCC
Organism: uncultured Actinomycetota bacterium; assembly: GCA_963770505.1. Lineage (GTDB taxonomy): Bacteria > Actinomycetota > Acidimicrobiia > Acidimicrobiales > RAAP-2 > CAVYPR01. Next base: position 254,725 of record CAVYPR010000001.1, read on the forward strand.
TCCACCAGTTCCACTGGGGCAGCTGAGCGCTCCCGCGATGCGCCACGGATCTCGCGAATCGGACGCCGTCAGTGCACGGCCACCTCCACGATCTTCACGATGACGAGGACAAACGCGATTGCCAGGTACGCGCGCAGAGTCAGCAGGCCAACCTTTCGCTGCAACGACATAGCCGGACGCTCCAGCCGTTGTAACGCGGGCATTCTCCACGTCATCCGGTCCTGGGGCGCACAGCGCGGACCTGTGATGCCCTCCGAGCTCCGGCGACGGCGCGACTGGACGAACAGGTGCAGCCCGACGATGGCTCCCACAAGCGCACCGACAAGGAGAACGCCCGTGATCTGAGCACCCGTGATGTCGGGGAAGAGCACGCTCGCAGTGAGGATGATCGAGAGGAGAACGAGCACCCAGAGGATCGCTCCCGTCAGGGCGTTGAGCCTGGGGCCGTTTACCCAGGGACCCAGCACTGCCTTGTCGTTGCACAGCAAGAGCAAGAAGACGCTCGCGCTCGGCAGTAGGACTCCCGCCAGGACCTGGACCCCTTCGGTCAAGAGGCCGAGCGGCACATGCGGTGCCAGCACAAGCGTGGCTGCGATCGCCATCAAACCCGCGTAGCAGGCGTAGAAGCCCTTCGCTTGGGCGATCGGGCGGTGCAGCGAGTGCTTGAGGTTGAGCACGTCGCTCGTGGCATACGCAGTGGCGAGGCCTATGGCGGCCGCGCCGATGATGGAGGCGTCGATGAGCGCGATTGCGAAGAGATCGCCTGCCGCACGAGAGACGTATCGGGCCAGTCCGGTCGCCGTGCCGCCGGCATCGGTGAAGTGACCAAAACCAGGGTGCCCGGTGAAGGTGGCGGCAGACACCGCCATGAGCGCGATCCCTCCAACCACGACGATCACGATCCCGACGGCCAGATCGACGCGCTCGTAGTTCATCCAGCGCGGGGTGATGCGCTTGTCGACCACGTAGGACTGCTGAAAGAACAACTGCCACGGGGCGACGGTGGTCCCGACGATGGCAATGATGAGGAGCATCACCGTGGACGCTTGGCCGTGAGGCAGGGTGGGCACGACCGAGTCCCGCACGACCTGGCTCACAGGCGGATGGATCAACAAGAAGAGGGGGATGACGAGCAGCGAACCCACGACCAACACCAGGCAGAGCCGCTCGAAGCGCCGAAAGCTCCCCGTACTCACGGCGGCAATGACGGCGCCAGCGGCAAAGATCACGGTCGGCAGCTTGGGGAGGCCCAGATAGCTGACCGCCAGGGAGATCCCGATGAACTCGGTCACGATGGTCAGGGCATTCAGCACGAACAGGTCGATGACGCTGAAGGCGCCCCAGAACTTCCCGAAGCGCTCGAAGATCAGTCGCGCATGCCCCACGCCGGTGACCGATCCCAGCCTGAGGACCATCTCCTGGTTGACGTAGAGCACCGGGACCAAGAGGAGGAGCGTCCACATGAGGTGGGTCCCGTAGTTCTGACCGGCTTGGGAGTAGGTACTGAATGCCCCGGCGTCGTTGTCACCAGCCATGACGATGAGCCCGGGGCCGATGATGGCCAGCAGCGTCTTGGCCTTGAGCGACAGTCCCCGACGAGGACCCGTATCGCCTTGCGCGATGGTGCCGAGCGCACCGTGGATGTGCCCGAGGTGGGCTTCGTCGAGAACGGCAGTGTCCCCGGTCGTAGCCCGGTTCGAGCCGGGTGGTGCGAGATGCATGTTCATGAGATCTCCTTGACGCTCTGGGCAGGTCGTGCGAACCATCGGGACGCGCCGCGCAGGGGCGCGCGGGACCAGAGGTGTCGGCTCCGCCGAGTGTTCTTGCGCGATCCGCAGCTTGCGGATAGATGGGAATTCCTGGGCGGCGCGACAAAGCACCGCTCAGGGCAGGGGTAACGCCAAATTCCCCGACGTAGTTACGTCAGTTGAGACCGCTTCGGACAGCGCAAGCGTGAATCAGGATGAGCTGCGCACGACGTCGGGGCACGGCTGTGGGGGCTGGGAACTGGGAGGTTCTGACTTCATGTTCCTGCCTCCTTTCGGCCACTCGTACGTCAACAACAGTGTAGGCCCACAGGACTTACGGAACAACCTGTTACCGAGTTCGGACTGCATCAGCTCCCCAACTGCGAGGGCATCGCAACTGTATCGAGAGATGTCACCGACACGCGGTCTTGCGCTCACGACACCCGGCCAGCAGGTCGACCGGACGGCAAGGTAGCCGAGGAGGGCGCCGGCGAGAGCTTGAGGACGGTCGAGTCGGGGCCGTCCCCTAATGTCCGATTACGACAGGTGGCCGGGCGTCACCAAAGTGCGGGAACACCTTGCCACCTTTCCCGGCCCGGAGCCGGACGCTCCCGTATTGGTGGGAGAGAAGGGCAGTGCCGTCACGCGAGTCCTGCCGCTGCGCTGCGTTACCAGCACGCCACCGAGGACCGGGACAGGGTGCTGGCCGACGCACTGGCCGCCCTGACACCGACGGGCGTCGTGGTGCCGTCGTGGTGCCGTCGTGGTGCCGTTTGCTCCGCGGGATAGCCGCGGGATAAGAGCCAAGGGGCGTCATCCCGCCCAGGAGAAAAGGGTGGTTCACCAGGGATAATACTGGAGCGGGTGACGGGAATCGAACCCGCATAACCAGCTTGGAAGGCTGGGGCTCTAGCCATTGAGCTACACCCGCGATCGGCCTGGCGCCGCAGTGGAGCATAAACGCTATCGACGCGGGCCCGGGGGAACGGGTGCCCGCCCGGCCCGCCGCCGGGGACGTGGCCGGCATCGTCTACCGTCCCGGAGATGGACTCCATGTTCGACCGGGTGGGCGGGCAGCCCTTCTTTAGCGCGCTGGTCGACCGCTTCTACGCCGGGGTGGCCACCGACCCCGTGCTGCGCCCCCTCTACCCCGACGACCTCGTCGAGCCGAAGGAGCACCTGGCGCTCTTCCTCGCCCAGTACTGGGGCGGCCCCCGCACCTACTCGGAGGAGCGCGGCCACCCCCGATTGCGCATGCGCCACGCCCCTTTCGTCATCGGCAGCCTCGAGCGCGACGCCTGGCTGCGGCACATGACCGACGCGCTGGGTGCCGCCGGCCTCCCGCCGGACGACGAAGCCGAGATGCGCGAGTACTTCGAGATGGCGGCCAACCAGCTCATGAACGCCGGTTGAGCCCACCGCTTAGTCCTTGAAGACCGGGGGGCGCTGCTCGCGCCGCGCCCGCACCGCCTCCTCGAAGTTCTGGGTGGTGACGCGCACGAACAGCTGGGCCGTCCCCTCGGCGTCCATGTGGGTCTCGAGGCTCGAGGCGTCGAGGGAGTTCCACAGCATGCGCTTGGTGAGCTCGACCCCCGGCCGGCTCCAGCCGATGATGCGCTCGGCCAGCTCGTAGCAGGCGTCGAGCAGAACCGGGCCCTCGACGACTGAGGAGACCAGTCCGATCCGCTCGGCTTCGGCGGCGTCCACGTCGCGCCCGGTGAGCATGATGTCCGCCGCCCTTGAGGACCCGACGGCCCGGGGCAGCAGGTAGCTCAGCCCCAGCTCGGCCGCGGTGAGGCCGTTGTTGATGCCCGCCGCCCGGAAGTAGGCGGTGTCCGAGGCCACCCGGATGTCTGCGGCGAGGGACAGGCAGAACCCGCCGCCGATGGCCGCTCCGTTGACGGCGGCGATCACCGGCTGGTGGAGCTTGCGCAAGGTGCGCACGACCTCGTCGAGCAGTTCCATCGACCGCAGCGCCATGGTGGTGAGGGTGAGCCCGTCGGCGTCGGGGAGCAATCCGGGGTCCTCGAGGTCGGCACCCGAGCAGAAGCCGTGGCCGGCGCCGGTGAGCACGACCACCCGGGTGCCGTTGTCGCGTCCCACCTCTCGCAGTGCGTCGCGCAACGGGGCCATGACGTCGAAGGCCATGGCGTTCATCCGTTCGGGTCGGTTGAGGGTGACCAGGGTCACCATCGGCCGGGGCTTCTCGATCTGCACGAAGGGCACGGTGCGTTCCTCCACCATCTGTGCGTCCGGGCAGGTCGTCCGGGCGGCTCCAGCGTAGGCAGTCCGGCGGCGGGCCCCGGGCCCGCCCTCAGCCCTGGCCGCGAAGGCTCTCGGCCGCGAACTGGCGAACCGGGTCGTCCAGAGGCACCACCATCGTCGGGGAGATGCGGCGGTGCTGGTCGTCGCGCAGGTGCACCGCCGTGCCCACGGCCACGAACTGCAGGACCCGGGCGTTGTAGCCGAGAGGCCCCTCCCGCAGCTTCACGTTGATGACCCCGTCGGCCCCCGTCGCCCGGGCGGCCTCCTCCATCCGGCCCATGGCCCCCTCCCGGGCTTGGTAGAGGGCCTCGGTCAGGTTGGGGAGCTCGAGGTTCTGGCGTTGCTGGGAGGCCCACTCCCGGGCGCCCCGGCGGGGGGCGACGACGAAGCTGGCCCCGGCCACCAGTCCGAGCGGCCACCAGCCGGACCGGCTGAGTAGGGCGAAGTCCCGTCCCGAGAGGTCGGAGATGAACTCGGGCCCATGCGCCTTCTGGCCGGTGCGGCGCACCGCGGTGCCGGTGAGCGAGACGTCGACGTGGTTGGAGACGACCCGCAGCTCTATCTCCACGCCCACCACCCCCGTCCCCCCGGCCTGGGCGCACTCGTCGCGCAGCTGCTCGGCCGCCTCGCCCAGGGCTCCGGCGAAGGCGGAGGAGGCCTCGACGACCTCGCCGGTCTGCCACTGCCACGCCCCCCAGGGGATCGACCACCACGACACCCCGAAGACGAGGTCGACGGGCTCCCACCCGATCGAGTGGAGGAGGAGCGTCTCGTCGATGGAGAGCTCCGAGGTGGCCCCGGCGGCCCCTTCCCCGCGGCTCTCGCCCCGCCCGAGGGCCGCCATGGCCCGTTGCAGCTCCTCGTGGAGGTCGGTCATGCCAGACGCACCACCGGCTCAGGCTCGGGGAGCGGGTCGTAGTCCTTGAAGCGTCGGACTCTGGTGCCGCGGATGAGGCACTGGACGGTGAGGTCGCCCTCTCCCACCTCGCGCTCGTACTGCTCGAGCGTGGCCCCGTGGAGGACGTCGCGTCCGAGCTGGGTGCGGACCTGTTCCCGGGCGAGGTGGCGGGCGGCCCGCTGGGCCTTGCCGACCTGCACGATGGAGTGCACGCCGGCCACCCCGCCGGACATCGCCCCCGACCAGTTGCCCGCCGCGGTGCCGGCCAGTTGATAGTGGGTGAGGCAGTAGGCGATCATCTGCACCGAGCTCATGGCGGCGGCCACCGACACCGGGACGAAGCCCGCCTCGATCAGCTTCACCAACCGCTGGCCGCTCAAGAAGGTGGTGAAGGGCTCGGGGGGGGCGGGTGCGCCGGGGACCACCACCGCCGTCCCGGTGATGCGGAACTCGGCGGCCCCGGTGCCGGCCAGATGGTGCATGTCGTCGGCCACGCCGATCACCCCGTGGGCCCCGGCCGCCGCCGCCTCCTCGACCATCCGGCCCAGGGCCAGGCCCCACCCGCTCGCCCAGTTGCCCTCCAACCAGGTCTGCTCGAAGTTGTAGCCGTACATGCGGTGCTCGCCGCCCACGAACCCGTGCGGGCACTGCCACCCCTCGGAGTACTGACCCCGGCCCGACGGCCCGGCGACCCGGCCCAACCCGCCCATGGTCATTGTCCGGTAGTAGGTGCTGGAGGTCCAGCGCCACTGCATGACGGCGTAGCCCTGCACGAACCCCACCGGCTCCATGCCCATCGAGAGGCACGAGGCGAAGTCGGCCACCGAGAGCCCCGAGGACCACGCCCCGCCCGACAGCCGGCGGCCGGCCGCCTCGGGCAGGTCGTCCGGGCCGTCGTGATTGGGTCCTGGCGTGCCGACGCTCATCCGTCGAGCGAGATGATGGCCCGGGGCTCGGGGATGGTGTGCTCTCCGTCGGTCTTGGCCACGGCCGTGCCGAGGGAGAGGAACTCGATCGTGTGGTCGCCCCACATGTGGCTCTTCTCCTCCAGCCGGACGCCGACGATCCCGGTGGCCCCGAGCTCGTTGGCCTCGTCCTGCATCCGGGTCATGGCCAGCTCGCGGGCCTCGTAGAGGGCCTGGGTGAAGTTGGGCAGCTCGACGTTCTGACCGGCGGTGCGCAGCGTCTGGGCCAGCCCCCGGTGGGCGATGTGGTACACGCAGGTGCCCATCACGAGCCCCAGGGGGACGTGGCCGGTCTGCATGAGGGTCCAGAAGTCCTGGCCCGAGAGGTCCGAGGTGAAGGGCTTCCCCTGGTTGTTGCGGTAGGAGCGGCCATCCTCGGACTTAACGGCCGTGCCCAGGGCGATGAACTCGGCGGTGTCGGACCCCCACTCGTAGTAGTTCACGTCGAGCCGGACGCCGACCACCCCGTCCGCCCCGAGCTCGACCGCCTCGGCGTCCATGCGGTTCATGGCCAGCTCCCGGGCGTTGTACATCGCCTCGGTGAGCTTGGCCAGCTCCTGGCTCTGGGACCACCGGCGGGTCTGGATGCCCAGGTGGTAGATGGAACTGCCCATCACGAAGCCGAGAGGGTGGAAGCCCACCTCCTTGATGAGGAGGAACTCGTTCACCGAGAGGTCCGAGGTGAACATCCCCTTGTGACCGGGGCGGTCCTCCAGCTCGGCCAGCCGTCGCCCGGCATCGGGCGGCAGCCCCAGCGCCTCGGCCGTCGACGCGGGGTCCTGCGCCTCGCCGTCTCGGGTCTCGGGGTCCTCGGGGCTCATGGCTCCTCCCCGATGACGATCGACTCCAGGGCCTGGCGGGTGGCGGTCGAGCTGGCCGCCTCGGCCCGCAGCGCACCCAGCAGCCGGTGCAGCCACTCGTCCATGGTGACCCTCGTCGAGCGGATGCGTATCCCGCCGCTGGTGCGCGACACGGTGCACTCGAGGTCTGTCCCGTGGACCGAGGCGTCGAGGGTGTCGTCCCCGAGAGTCACCGACACCCGGCGGATCTCGTCCGACCGGCGAAGCCGCCCCCCGGCCCGCTCAACCTTGAGCCGGTCACCGAGCGCCCCCGCCAGACGCGTCACCAGCGCCTTCAAGAGAAGCCGCACGTCGCCGCCGTCCGCCTGCAGCGACGAGGCCAGGAGGTCGATGTCGAGCGACCGGTCCTCGTCCACGTGGCTCAGGCTATCTCCGGGGCGGTTGCCCGCCCCCCCGGCGGGGGTACCCTCACAAGGTCGGGCACTCGAGCGCAAGGAGGAGCCAATGGAGGTTGTCGACTACGAGGACGGGGTCCCCTCCTGGGTGGACCTGGGCACCACCGACCTGCCGGGGGCGAGGGCCTTCTACGGCGCCCTCTTCGGCTGGGACACCCCCGAGGGCCCGCCCGAGGCCGGTGGCTACTCCGTGGCCACGCTCGGGGACAAGCCGGTGGCCGGGCTGGGCCCGCAAATGAACCCCCAGGCCCCGCCGTCGTGGATGACGTACGTGAACGTCGACGACGCCGACGCGGTGGCGGCGAAGGTGGCCCCGGCCGGCGGGCAGGTCCTGGCCGGACCGTTCGACGTGATGGACGTCGGCCGCATGGGGGTCGTGGCCGACCCCGTGGGGGCCGTGATCGGTCTCTGGCAGCCCAAGTCCCACAGGGGCGCCGGCCTGGTCAACGAGCCCAACACCTACTGCTGGAGCGAGCTGGTCACCACCGACACCGAGGGGGCCAAGGCCTTCTACGCCGCCGTCTTCGGCTGGGGGGCGGCGACCCAGGGCGAGGAGTTCGTCTACACCGAGTGGAAGCTGGGGGAGCGGTCGCTGGGCGGGATGATGGCCAAGCCCGCGGAGATGCCGGCCGAGGTCCCTCCCCACTGGGGGGTCTACTTCGCCGTCGACGATGCCGACCGGGCGGCGGCGCGGATCGCCGAGCTCGGCGGAACGGTCGTGATGGGCCCGACCGACATCGAGCCGGGTCGGTTCGCCGTGGCCGTGGACCCCGCCGGTGCGGTCTTCAACGTGCTCGCTCTCAAGGCCGGCCTGGGAGAGTAGCCGGCTCTCCGGGCGCGGCGAGCTCGGGGGCCGACCAGAAGCCCGGCAGGGGGCGTTCGGCGCCACCCGCCGCGTAGCGCCGCAGACGGTCCGCGTCCTCGCTCGAGCCCAGCACCACCACGTCGAAGAGCGGTCCCGGCCCTCCGGCCCGCAAGGCCGCATGGGCGTCGCCTGGCCGCCTGGGCAGGTGCGAGGTGAGCAGGACCACCGGGCGGTGGCCGGTGGCGGCCAGCACCCCCGCCCGGCCGAGCGAGGTCCAGACGGCCTCGGTCCGCTGCAGGCCGGCCGGGGTCGTGGTGAAGGAGGCGGCCACATCGAAGTACCACGGGGCGCCGGCGGCGTCGGTGGCGACGAAGGGCACGGTGACGCCGGTCCCACGCACCCGCACCTCGCGGCCGGTGACGGTGAAGCCCGCCTCGGCCAGGGCCTCGCCGGCCACGGCGTGGGCGGTCGCCCCGGTGCGCCGGGCGAGTTCTTCGGCCTCGTTGCGCGTCCCGTGACCCTCGGCGACGGCGGCGGCCACGCGGTCACGGGCCAGTTGCACGTAGGCCTCGTCGAGGTCGTAGCCGACGTAGCGCCGACCGAGACCGGCGGCGGCCACCAGCGTGGTCCCGGCGCCCATGAACGGGTCGAGGACGAGGTCGTCGACGAAGGTGTAGAGCCCGATCAGCCGGGCCGGGAGGGCCACCGGGAAGGGGGCCGGGTGCTGCACCCGCCGCGCGCTCTCTGGGGCGATCACCCAGCGGTCGAGCGTGGCGGCCATGAATTCGTCGCCGGTGAGGGTGGAGCGGTGGGGGAGGCCCAGGCGTCGTCGGGTGGGGACGTCGAGGGCCCGGGCGAACCGCCCCTTGCTGGCCACGATCACCCGCTCGGTCGTGTCCCGGAGCACGGGGTTGGCGGGGCTGCGGAACGAGCCCCAGGCGCACGAACCGCTGGCGCCCTCGCCCTTCTGCCAGATCACCTCGCCGCGGGGGAGCAGGCGCAGCCGGTCCTGGAGGATGCCCATGACGTCGGCGGCCAGGCTGCGATAGGGCTTGCGACCCAGGTTGGCCACGTTCACCGCGATCCGCCCGCCCGGCTCGAGGGTCCGGACGCACTCGGCGAACACGTCCTCGAGCAGCCCGAGGTAGTCGAGGTAGGAGGAGGGGACGCCCTCGCGGTCGAGCTCCTCCTCGTACTGCTTGCCGGCGAAGTAGGGCGGCGACGTGACGACCAGGGCGACGGTCCCGTCCTTCACGGCGTCCATGTGGCGGCTGTCGCCGCAGACGAACGGGTCGGTCACCGGCTCGGGCGCGGCCACCGACTGGTCGTCGGAGGTCTCGGGCGGCTCGAAGCGGGAGTAGAACGGTCGTGCGTCGTGGGCTTCGCGGCGCCCGACTCCGAAATTGGAGGTTGCGGTGCGACGACGTGGTCCCATGGCGGCACGGCCGACGCTAGCGGTCGTGCCCGGCCGGGCGACGGATGGCGCCCGGTCAGGCAGGGAACCCGGCGGGACAGGTATCTCGTTAACGTAAACGGTAAGATTTGACAGGACGAGCGAGGGCGAGCGACCCGGCACGGACCGGGGTGAGGACGCGGGCATGGGCATGGGAGGGCAGACCACGGGCGGGGGCAGGGTCCGCCGCCTGCTGACGCCCGCGGCCTTCGAGGACGACCACTACAAGTGGATCGCGCTCTCCAACACCACCCTCGGCGTGCTGATGGCCACCATCGACCTGTCGATCGTGCTCATCGCGCTCCCCGACATCTTCCGGGGCATCGACCTCACACCGCTCACCCCGGGGAACACCTTCTACCTGCTGTGGATGATCCTGGGCTTCATGGTGGTCACCAGCGTGCTGGTGGTGAGCCTGGGCCGGCTGGGCGACATGTACGGCCGGGTGAAGATGTACAACCTCGGCTTCGCCGTCTACACGTTCTTCTCGCTCCTGCTCACCATCACCTGGATGAGCGGGACGGCCGCCGCCGCCTACCTGGTCATCATGCGGATCCTCCAGGGGGTGGGCGCCGCCTTCCTCCTGGCCAACTCGTCGGCCATCCTGACCGACGCCTTCCCTGAGCACCAGCGGGGGATGGCGCTGGGCATCAACCAGGTGGCGGGGATCAGCGGCTCGTTCATCGGGCTCGTCCTGGGGGGACTGCTCGGCCCGATCAACTGGCGGCTCATCTTCTTGGTCTCGGTGCCGGTCGGGCTCGTCGGGACGGTCTGGGCCTATCTCATGCTGCGCGAGGTGCCTCGCCGCCACGCCGGGAAGATCGACTGGCCGGGCAACATCACCTTCGCCCTCGGGCTGGTCGGGATCATGATCGGCATCACCTACGGCATCCAGCCCTACGACGGCCACGTGATGGGTTGGACGAGCCCGACGGTCCTCCTCTCCCTCATCCTGGGGGCGGCCCTCCTGGTGGCCTTCGTGTTCATCGAGGCCCGGTCCGAGGACCCCATGTTCCGCCTCACACTGTTCAGGATCCGCGCCTTCTCGGCCGGCAGTATCTCCACCCTGCTGGCCAGCATCGGCCGAGGCGGGCTGATGTTCATGCTGATCATCTGGCTCCAGGGGATCTGGCTGCCCCAGCACGGCTACAGCTTCGCCAGCACGCCGCTGTGGGCCGGCATCTACATGCTCCCGCTGACGGCGGGCTTCCTCATCGCCGGGCCCCTCTGCGGCTACCTCTCGGACCACTTCGGCTCGCGGCCGTTCGCCACCGGGGGGATGCTGGCCGCCGCCCTCTCCTTCTTCCTCTTGGAAATGTTGCCGGTCAACTTCAACTACGCGGTGTTCGGGTCGCTGCTGCTCTTCAACGGGCTGGCCATGGGGGCCTTCGCCGCACCGAACCGGGCGGGGGTGATGAACAGCCTGCCGGCGCAGCACCGCGGGGTGGGGGGCGGGATGAACTCCACCTTCCAGAACGCCGGGCAGGTGCTCTCGATCGGGATCTTCTTCACCCTCATGATCATCGGGCTGGCCACCACGCTGCCCGACAGCCTCTTCCACGGGCTGGTGGCCCACGGGCTCCCGGTGCCGGTGGCGGAGCGGGCCTCGCACCTGCCGCCGGTGTCCACCCTGTTCGCCGCCTTCCTCGGCTACAGCCCCATCCAGCACCTCGTCGGGGCGAAGGTCCTGGCGCACCTGCCGGCCGCCCAGCGCGCCGTGGTCACCGGGCGCGGCTTCTTCCCCTCGATCATCGCCTCGGCCTTCAAGAACGGGCTGCACGCCGCCTTCGACTTCGCCATCATCGCCTGCCTGATCGCCGCCGGGGCCTCGTGGATGCGGGGCGGGAAGTACGTCTACGTGGAGTCGCTCGACCTCGACGACGCGGCCCCGGCGTCGATCGACGGTGCCGCGGCCGAGGGACCCGACGGTCCGGGTCGTCCCCGGGCCCCCGAGCCGGCCACCACCCCGTAGATCGCCGCCGGTCGCCGGGACCTGTCCGCCGGGGTCAGGCGGCGGCGGCCCGCTCGATGCAGGGGCCGAGGGCGTCGAGCATGGCCGGCACGTCGTCGGGGCCGCCGGCGAAAAAGAGGGCCGCCACGGCATCCGCCCCGGCCCCGGCGTAGCGCTCCACCCGCTCGGGGGTCAGCTGGTGCATGTAAGGGCAGACGGTGATCTGCACCTCGGTCCGGCTCCGGCCCGCCTGGGCGAGCAGCTCGTCGAGGCGGGCCAGCGGGGCGGCCAGGTCCTCGGGCAGGCGGTTGAAGGTGTGCCACCCCTGGGCGGCGCGGGCCACCCGCCGCAGGGCCGGGTCGCTCTCACCGCCGACGTGGATGGGGGGATGGGGGTCCTGGACGGGCTTGGGGAACATGCTGCACGGCGGCAGGCGGTAGAGGTCGCCGTCGAAGCTCGAGGGGTCGTCGCACCACAGGGTCCGCAGCACCTCGAGGTACTCGTCGGTGCGGGCCCCCCGGCGGGCCCACGGGACGTCGACCGCCTCGAACTCCTCGGCCAGCCACCCGACGCCCACCCCCAGGTCGACCCGGCCACCCGACAACCAGTCCACGGTCGAGACCTCCTTGGCCACGTAGACCGGGTTGCGCTGGGGGAGCAGCAGCATCGCCGTCCCCAGCCGGACCCGGCTGGTCTGGGCAGCGAGGAAGGAGAGGGTGGTCAGGGGCTCGAGCAGGCCCGTCCCCGAGGGGGCCGGGATGCGGCCGTCCCCGGCGTAGGGGTAGGGGGAGGCGTAGTCGTCGAAGAGCACGACGTGCTCGCCGACCCACAGGCGGTGGATCCCCCGCTGGTCGCACTCGGCGCCGAGCGCGGCGAGGAGCTCGGGGGTGGCGAACGGGTTGGCCGTCGGCAGCCACAGGTCGAAGTGCACGTCGCGGCTCCGTCAGGGCCCGGTGGGCCGCACCCCGCCGGCCAGGCCGAACAGGATGAACTCGCAGAGCTCGTCGGCCGCGGCGTCGATCGGCAGGGGGGTGGGGGCCCCGGCCCGCACCGAGAGGGCGCCCAGGAGCTGCTGGCCGATGAGGGCGGCGGCCCGGACCGGGTCGATCGGCCCGAAGAGGCCACCGGCCGTCCCCTGGCGGACCAGGTCCTCGAGCACACGCTCGATGTCGAGGCCGATCAGGAGGAACTCGGCGTCGAGGGCCTCGGCGCCGGGCTTGTTGCCGGTCGCCTGGGTGGCCACGGCCAGGCGGAAGAAGGCCGGATTCTCGTCGATGCGCTCGAGCAGGCCCCCGACGATGGCCCGCAGCCGCTCGGTGGGGTCGCCCCCGCCCTCCCACGCCCCCACCGTGGCGTCCTGGAGCTGCTCGTACATGCGCTGGAGGCAGGCCCGGAGCAGCTCGTCGCGCCCGGAGAAATAGACGTAGATGGTGGAGCGGGCCACCCCCGCCTCGGCGGCGATCTCGTCCATGGGGACCTCGGTGGTGCCCCGGGCCCCGAAGAGGTGGCGCGCCACGTCGATGATCTGGTCCCGCCGGAAGTCGCGGATGACCTCGCGCAGATGCTCGGGTGACCGTCGGGACACGGCCGCTCAGCTTTCGCCGACGGTGGCCGTGGGGGCGAAGGCCACCGGGAGGTGCTTCACGCCGTTGATGAACTGGGACTGCAGGCGCTTGGCGTCGCCGCCCTGGTGGATGTCGGGGAGTCGGTCGAGCAGGTGGTTGAACATCACCTTGATCTCCATGCGGGCCAGGTTGGCCCCCAGGCAGAAGTGCGGGCCCCCGCCGCCGAAGGCGATGTGGGGGTTGGGGTCGCGCGAGACGTCGAAGACGTCTGGTTGGTCGAACACGTCCTCGTCGCGGTTGGCCGAGGTGTGGAAGAAGACGACCTTGTCGTCCTCTTTGATCTTGGTCTCGCTCAGCTCGAGGTCGCAGGTGGCGGTCCGGCGGAAGTTCATCACCGGGGTGACGTAGCGCAGCATCTCCTCGATGGCCCCGTCGAGCAGCGAACGGTCGTCGACGAGGCGCTGCCACTGGTCGGGGTGCTGGAAGAAGGCGTGCATGGCGCCCGACAGCAGGTTCCTCGTCGTCTCGTTGCCGGCCACGGTGAGGAGTAGGAAGAACAGTTCGAGCTCCATCTCCGAGAGGCGCTCACCGTCCACCTCGACCTGGGTCAGCGCGCTCATCAGGTCGCCCTTGGGGTCGATGCGCTTCTTGGCGAAGAGTTCGCTGGCGTAGCCGTAGAGCTCCATGGCGGCGATGGTGACGTCCTCCTCGGAGATGCCGTACTCGGGGTCCTCCCGACCCACCATGCGGTTCGACCAGTTGAACATCGAGTGGCGTTCCTCGTGGGGAACCCCCAGCAGTTCGGCGATCACCTGGAGGGGGAGCTCGCCCGAGATCTCGGTGACGAAGTCGGCGGTGCCGCGCTCGCAGACCGCGTCGATGATGTCGTCGGTGGTGCGGTGGATGCTCGCTTCGAGGTCACGGACCATCCGGGGGGTGAAGCCCTTGTTCACCAGCCGTCGGTAGCGGGTATGCAGCGGCGGGTCCATGTTGAGCATCAGCAGCCGGAGCTGCTCGATGTCCTCGTCGCCGATCTCGAACGGCATGGTGCCCCGCCGGTAGGAGGAGAAGCGCTCGAAGTCGCGGTTGACGGTGACGCAGTCGTCGTAGCGGGTGACGGCCCAGAAGCCCGGTCCGCCCTTCTCGTCCTGCCAGTGCACGGGGTCGTGGCGCCGGAGGTAGGCGAGGTACCCGTGGGGCACCCCGGGCACGTAGGTGCTCGAGTCCGAGAGGTCGACGGGGGCGAAATCGGTCTGCATGTCTGACATGTCGGACGGTACCTCCTGGTGTTCGGACACTGTGTCCGATCAGGCAGCGTACACGTCGGCGCCCGTCGGGGCCGGACCGACTGCCCGCCGCCGCGAGCCGGGCGGGCTACTCCTCGAGCAGGCGGCCCGAGCGCTTGCCCATGTGCCACCCGCCGCAGAAGTCACAGCTGTACACGCCGAGTTCGGTGCCCGATTCCAGCGACCGTTCGACGGCCGCCCGCTGGGCGTCGACCCTGGTGCTGAAGCGGACCTTGGCCCGGCCGTCGGCCCGCCAGTGAGAGCCGTCGATGGTGAGCGGGCGGTGCGGTTGGCGGCGGCGGGCCATGGGACAAGTTTGGCCCAGCGTCCCCGCCCCGACGTCCGCGCCCCAGGGTCCACGCCCGTCGGCCCGGCTGGGCGCCGGGGGCGGCTCGGCCGCGTGGTTCGGCCGCCACCTGCCTATGCTGCGCCGATGTCCCGGCCGGCCATCCCCACCGACGTCTCGGACCTCACGACGCAATGGTGGACCTCGGTGCTGCGCGCCCACGCCCCCGGCGTCGAGGTGACCTCGGCGGACGTCGCCGACGCCCACTCGGGGACGACCGGGAGGGTCGTCGTCCGCCTGGCCTACGCCGGGGACCCCGGCCCGCTCCCCGGCACCCTCTTCTGCAAGCTCGCACCCTTCGACGCCGTCCAGCGGCGGCTGCTGCGCCACTGGGGCATCGGGGTGATGGAGGCCCGTTTCTACGGCCTTTTGGCCGGGGACGTCGCCGTCCGGGTGCCGAGGGTCTGGCACGCCGAGTGGGACGACCGCGGGTCGTTCGTCATGGTGCTCGAGGATCTCGCCGCCTCGGGCTGCACCTTCCGCGCCGTCGACGGGCCCGACCCCGTGAGCCGGGCCCTGTCCACGGTGTCGGAACTGGCCCGGCTGCATGCCCCGTTCTGGGAGAGCGAGCGGTTCGCCGGCGACCTCTCCTGGGTGCCCGAACGGGCGGGGTTCGGCGAGGGGGGCGGCCGGGACGCCGACTCGCTGGCCGCCGCCGCCCACTTCGCCCGCCTGCCGGTAGAGATGTTCGGCGACTCCATGCCGCCCGCCTTCAGCGAGGTGGGCACCCTCTACGCCGACCGGGTGGCCGACGTGCTCGACCTCTGGGACGAGGGGGTGCGCACCCTGGTGCACGGGGACCCCCATGCCGGCAACCTCTTCGACGACGGGGGACGGGCCGGCTTCTTCGACTGGGCGATGTTCAGCCACTCGCCGGGGCTGCGCGACGTCGCCTACTTCTGCGCCTGCTCGGTGCCGACCGAGGTCCGCCGGGCCGAGGAGGGACGGTTGCTCGCCCGCTACCTGGAGGTCCTGGCCGCCGGGGGCATCGACGTCGACCCGGCCGAGGCCGACCGCCAGTACCGGCTGTTCGCCGTCTTCGCCTGGGTCTCGATGTCCTCGACGGCGGCCATGGGCAGCCGGTGGCAGAGCGCCGAGTACGCCATGGCGGCCATGGAGCGGGCGACGGCCGCCGTGGACGACCTGGGCTCCGTCGACCTGCTGCGCGACCTCTTGGGCTGACGGTCGCCGCCCGGGCCGCAGGGTCGGCCGCCGCCCCTGCGGTCAGGCCGTGGAGCCGGCCCCCGACGCCGGCGCCAGCGAGTGCAGGACCTGCTGGATTGTGAGCACCTCGCCCGGTGTCGGCGCCGTCACGCTCACCGGCGACCCGTAGTCGGAGAAGGTGGTGCTCTCCTGGAGCTGCACGGTCGTCGACGACGCCACCGTCTCCTGGGTGTCGACTGTGACCCGACGGAGCAGGCCGGCGTCGTCGACGTAGACCTTGAAGGTGAAGTCATCGACCGTCACGCCCGAGAACATCTGCCGCATCCACAACGGGGCGTTCGCCTGTGACAGGAAGCCCTTGACGTCCGACGGCGCGACGACCACCGAATACCCCTGCACCGCAGAGCCGTCGACTGTCGACGGCCCCAGCGGGGTGACCGTGTCCCCCTGGCCACCCAGCATCGGGAGCCAGGCTGCGGGGTTGGCGCCCGGGTCGATCCCGTTGCTGCCGGCCGCCCCGGCCAGGCCCGACATGTCGACCGAGATCCACTGCTTCCCCGGGACCAGGGTGCCCAGCTGCGGGTCGTCGACGTAGGCGGTGCCGCCGACGAAATCGACCTTCTCTGTGAGCTGGTGGCCGGCGACCGAGCCGCCCACGGTGAGCGCGGACGCGTCGTTGCCGAAGTCGACGCCGCCGCTGGCCGAGAACGACCCCGAGGTGGCGCCCACGGTGACCGACCCCACGACCGTCACCTGCGCCGTGCCGTCGGCGGTCGAGCTGGCCACGGCGTCGCTCACCGCGGCCGACGCGCTCCGGCCCCCGGCGAACACGTACAAGAGAACACCGGCGACCAGGGTCAGGACGACGAGGACGCTCAGGACGGCGATCGCCCGTGTCGGCGCACCGGGAGTCGGTGCCGCCGTGACGGGGCCGGCCGGCGCCTCGTCGCCGACCTGCTGCGGCTCGCCAAGGGGCGCTGTCGCTGGATCGCTTCCGGGGTTGGGACCCAGTGGCTCGGTCATGTTCGGCACCCCCCTGGAAGATGGCGGCCGGTTCGCTCGACCCGGCGCGCCACAGCCTATGCCCTCCGGCCTCCGCATCCGCAGTCGAGTGCGCCCGTGGCGCAGGGAGTCGCGCACGTTGCCCCCGCCACGGGGCGACGCGAGACTGCCTGCGTGGCGACGGCCGGGCGACCCCGCAACGACCCGGTGGTGCTGTGCGCCGTCGCACCGGCCCTCGATCGCATCCGTTCGCGGTTCCCCGCCCTCGAGATCGTCGACGTCTCCCACGGGGTCCCCGACGGGGTGCGAGGCGAGGTGCTGTTCGGGGGCTGGGGTCCCCACGCCGTGGCGGCGATGTCGACGGGGGTGCGTTGGGTGCAGCTGGCCGGCACCGGCGTCGACGGGGTTCCCTACGAGGTGCGGGCCGCGCCGATCCTGACCTCGGCACGCGGGGCCAGTGCCGTGGCCATCAGCGAGTACGTGCTCGCCGCCATGTGCGCCTTCGCGCGGAACCTGCCGCAGAACTGGCTCCGGGAACCGCCCGAGCACTGGAACTTCCAGCCGGCCGCCACCCTGTCGGGCGCCACCCTCGGCCTGCTCGGGCTGGGCGGGATCGCCCAGCGCGTGGCCCGGATCGCTCTCGCCTTCGAGATGCGGGTCCTTGCCCTGCGGCGCACGGACGCCCCCAGCCCGGTCGGGGGCGTCGAGTTGGTCCACTCCTTCGACCGGCTGACGGCCGAGGCCGACCACTTGGTGCTGGCGGCTCCGGCCACCGAGCGCACCCGACAGGTGGTGGACTCCTCGAACCTGGCGCGGGCGAAGCCGGGCCTTCACCTGGTGAACATCGCCCGGGGCAGCCTGGTCGACCAGGAGGCGCTGCGGCGCGCCCTCGACGACGGCACCGTCGCCCGGGCGTCGCTGGACGTGACCGATCCCGAGCCCCTCCCCGCCGGCCACTGGATGTACGACCACCCGAAGGTCTTCCTCACCCCGCACGCGTCATGGGTCGGGCCGCCGCCGTTCGAACGGGCCGCCGAGATCTTCTGCGACAACCTCGATCGGTACCTGGCGGGTGAGCCGCTCGCCGGCGAGGTGGGCGAGGCGGGGTACTGACCCGGCGCCGGGCCCGTGGCGCACGGCGCCGGAGCTTGGGATCGGGACCCCGCCCCGGGGTGGCGTGGCATCCGAGGAACTAACGTCTGTCGAGGACCCGGCGCCCGGTGCCCTCCGTGGGACGCTGCGTCGGCACCCGTCACCCTGCGCGAGAGGAACCGCCATGACTGACGAGGAATACCGTCTGGTGATCGGGGGACGTACCGTCCCCGGCGAGGACGCGACCTATCCGGTGACCAACCCGGCCCGGCCCGGCGAGGTGGTGCTGGCGGCGCCCTCGGCCTCCCACGACCAGCTCGACCAGGCCGTCGCCGCGGCCCGGGCCGCCCAGGCCGCGTGGTCGCGGATGGAAACGGGGGAGCGCGCCGCGCTGGTGATCGCCGCGGCAGAGGCGGCCGGACGGGCGGTCGAGAGCGAGGACCTGGCGACGCTGCTCACCCGCGAGCACGGCAAGGTCCTGTGGGAGGCGATGTTCGACGCCGGGACGGTCGGGGCGATGGCCGCCTCCTTTGCCCCGGTGGCCGCGTCGGCCAACGAGGCCCGGGCCAGGGAGGTGCCGGGGAAGAGGACCGAGGTGCGCCGGGTGCCGCACGGGGTGGTGGCGGCGCTCCTGCCCTTCAACTGGCCGGTGGCGGTGATGGGCAACAAGGTCGTCCCGGCCCTGCTCACCGGCAACACCGTCGTGGTCAAGGCCCCTCCCACCTGCCCGGGCGCCGTGCTGCGCTCGGTGGCGGCGATGGCGGCCCTGTTGCCCGACGGCGTGCTCAACGTCCTGAACGGGCCCCACGCCGCCCTGGGGGCGGCCCTGGTGGCCCACCCGGGCGTGGACATGGTGTCGTTCACCGGCGGCGTCCCCACCGGGCGGGCCGTCATGGCCGCCGCCGCGGCCTCGACCAAGCCGGTGGTGCTCGAGCTCGGGGGGAACGACCCGGCGATCCTCGCCCCCGACGTGGTGGTCGACGAGGCGCTGGCCGACAAGATCGTCGGCGCCACCTTCGTCACGAGCGGCCAGGTCTGCATGGCCATCAAGCGCCTCTACGTCCCCGAGGAGCGAACCTCGGACGTGGTCGAGGCGCTCGGCGCCCGCCTCTCGGCCGAGGTGGTGGGGGACGGCCTGGCCGAGGGGGTGACCATGGGGCCGGTGCACCTCGAGTCCGGTGCCGCCCGGGTGGAGGCCATGCTCGAGGAGGCCGAGCACCTGGGGGCCAAAGTGACCAGGCCGTCGCAGGTGCGCGAGGCGGACCTGGCCGCGGGCGGCTACTTCGTCCCCCCGGCGCTCGTCGACAACCCGCCGACCACGGCGCGCATCGTGACCACAGAGCAGTTCGCCCCCGCCCTCCCGGTGGTGGGCTACCGCAGCCTCGACCACGCGCTCGAGATGGCCAACGACACCGAGTTCGGCCTCTGCGCCTCGGTGTGGAGCAACGACGTGGAGCTGGCGGCGTCGGTCGCCGGGCGGCTCGAGGCCGGCACGGTCTTCGTCAACGCCCACGGCATGTCGGCCATGGACCCGAGCGCGCCGATGGGGGGGTGGAAGTCATCCGGCTTCGGCGTGGAGCTCGGGCCCGAGGGCATGCGGGCCTTCACCCGCCCCCAGGTGCTGCTCACCCACCCGGGCCCGCAGCAGAAGGGGTAGCCGCCCTCAGGGGAGGTCGGTCCGCACGCAGAGCCCGTCCGGGCACAAGGTGACCGGAAGGACCCGGTAGCGCCGGTCCGCCGCCTCGACCCGGGCGGCCAGCGCCGCTCCGGCCTCGGGGGTGGCGCAGAGCAGCGTGAGCGAACCCCCGTCCCCTCCCGCCCCGTTCACCTTCCAGCCGAGGGCGCCCTCGGCCCGGCCCAGGTCGATCACCCCGAGAGCGTCCGGTCCCACCAGCCCGGGGAGGAGCGCCCGCTGGGCCTCGGTGCCGGCTACCATCGCCCGGCCGAGGCCGCGGACGTCACCGGCCACGGCGGCCCCGCGGGCCGCCACCGCCGCTCCCCGCAGCGCCTCCAGAGCGGCGGCCCGACCGCGGCCCGTTCCCTCGATGACCTGCCGGTGCAGCGACCCCGAGTCGTGGGCCTCTCCGAGGTAGACGAGCACGAGGAGCGGGCCGAGCTCGTCCCAGTCGGCCAGCCGGTGCACGACGGCGTCGGGGTAGTGGTCGACCTCGATGAAGTTGATGCCGCCCATGGCCGAGCTCAGCTGGTCCTGCACGCCGCTCTCGGACCCGAGCACCCCGGTCTCGATCCGGTGGGCCGCCCGGGCCACCTCGAGTGGCGCCAGCCGCGTTGTGCGAAGGGCCCAGAGCGCCCCCAGCAGCGCCACCGTCACGGCGGCGGAGGTGCCCGCCCCGCAGCCGGGCGGGACCCCGCACCGCACCACGATCTCGACGGCCGCCCCGCCGGGGGGTGCCACCAGGTCGACGGCCGCCTCGAGCAGGGGGTGGCGGGCGGCGCGCCCGGCGCCGGGCACCACGGGGTAGCGGTCGCCGTAGGCGGGGACGTCGAGCACCACCGGGTCCGGGAGGTCCGCCTCGCGGATCGTGACCTCGGCGCCGGGGGCCACGGCGACATTGAAGACCCGGCCGGGGCCGCCGAACCAGGTGTCGGTCCACCCGCCGATGTCGCAGATGCGCACCGGCGCTGAGGCCCGGATCGCCATTGGTTCCCTCCGCCGCGGCCGTCGCCTCGACCCTATCCCGCCGGTCCATCGCCAGGAGGATGCCAGCGGTCCTGGCGGGGTGCGCAGTACCATGACGCGCTGGCCCGAACCGGCACGCGCCCACGGCACCACGCTGACCATGGGGCCGCCTGGAGGCGGTGGGCGGCCGGCGGGGCGGCTCGAGAGGCGGGGGACGCGTTGGTCGGCAGGCTGGAACGGAGGTCCGGGGCGGCGCTCGTGGCCCTGGCCGCCCTGGCCACCCTGGCCGCAGGGTGCGGCTCCGGGACCGCCCGCGGGACGGTCAGCTACGTCGCCGCCGGGCAGATCCCCCGGGCCGACGTCCCCCATCTGGGCGGCCACGGGAAGAAGGGTTCTACGACCGGCACCATCCCGTTGGCCAAGGAGAACACCACGACGGCGTTGTTCACGGCGCTCGGGGACTTCCAGGCCTGCCTGTCGACGAAGGGCGTGACCTTCATCGGGGCTCCGAACCCGAGCGACCCGAGCTCGCCGGCCAACAACCCCAACTACCTCAAGGCCCTGGAGACATGCGCCGCCCAGAGCAAGATCCTCCAGGCCCTCAAGGCCGAGCAGACCGCCCAGGAGAACCTCACCCCCACACAGGTGAAGAAGGAGAACAAGATCTACCTCAAGTGGCGCACGTGCATGATCGGGCGCGGCTGGCAGATCCCCGAGCCCAAGCCCAACACAAAGGGGCTCCTGTTCTCCTTCGGCGGCACGAGCACGCCCCAGTTGAAGCCGCCGCCGGGCCAAAGCCTCCTGTCCAGCTCCGACCTTCAGGCCTGCGCCGCCAAGGCTGAGGCGGAAGTATCGTCATGACGCCGTACCGGGGGGAGTGATCGCGTTGCCCAGGAAGTTCATCATCGCCGGGATCGTGGTCATCGTCCTCCTGGCCGCCGGGCTGTCCCTCGCCTTCGCCGGGGGAAGCACCTCGGCCAACAGCAACGAGGTCGTGGTCTTCAGCCGGGTCCAGTCGCGGACCCTGCAGGACACGGTGTCGTTGAACGGCACACTCGTGCGCAAGCAGATCCGCAATGTCACCGCGGCCAACGAGGGTGTGATGAGCGCGGTCTACGCCACAAACGACAAAGCGGTGCGGGCCGGTCAGGCCATGTTCGCCATCAACGGCCGCGACGCCATCGCCGAGGACGGGACAGTGCCCTTCTTCCGGTCCCTGCAGGCGGGGGACCAGGGCCAGGACGTCCTGCAGCTCAAGCAGATCCTGGCGGCGGCCGGCGACGACCCCGGACCCATGAGCAACTACTTCAACCAGCAGACCGAGTACGCCCTGGCCCAGTGGCAGGCCCAGCAGCACTATCCCAACTCGACCCCGGCCAACCCCGAGTCGGTCTCGGTCTCCTTGGAGCAAAGTGCCAGCTACAAGGTGGGCGCGCAGGGGTCGGCCGGCCTGATCATCGGGCCGCCCCCCGCCCAGACGGCGGGCCGCACGTCAGGGCCTGGGGACGCCGTGCTGGCCTCGGACGTGACGTCGGTCGACCCGGCCGCCACACCCGGACCGGTGCTCACCATCGCCGCTCTCGATTCGAAGGTGAGCCAGGGCGCGCCCATCGAGTACGAGATCTCGGCGTCCTCCGTGCCGACCAGCTCGCTCACCGTGAACCTGACCTCCGGAGGGACGGCCGGCCCCCAGGACATCGTGAACCCACCGACCTCGGTGACCCTGCCCCCGGGGAGCACCACCGCCCAGGTGATCGTCACGACCAAGACCAACACACAGATCGAGCCCAACCCCACCGTCGTGCTCTCCATCGCGCCAGGCACGGGCTACACGGTGGGTACACCGGGCTCGGCCCAAGCCACGATCATCGACACCAACGCGCCGGCCATGAAGATCACCGGGACCACCACGGTCACGCCCGGCCAGACGGCGACACTCACCATCACGGCCGATCAGGCCTCGTACAAGAACCTGCAGGTGGTCCTCTCGGTCGCCGGAAGCGCCGTAGCGGGGACCGACTACGACCCGGTCAACCCGGTGGTCACATTCCCGGCCGGGACCACCTCGGAGAGTGTCGCTGTGAAGACGATCAGCACCAGCGTGTTCGCGCCCAACAAATTCGTGGTGGTCTCCCTCAGCCAGGCGGGGGGCACGTACACCGTCACAACGCCGGCGGCGGCGGTGGTGACCATCGCCGGTGCTTCGGGCAAGCCCACGGTGACCCTTACCTCGGCCGCCACGTACCTGCAGAAGGGGAGCCCCTTCCAGGTGAGCATCGGGCTGAGCCAGGCCCAGACCACCCCACTCACCATTCACCTCGGCTACAGCGGGACCGCCGTCGCCGGGACCGACTACACGGTCCCGGCGGGCAACATCGTGGTGCCGGCGGGCCAGACCTCGCTCAGCGTGTCCGTCCCGACGGTGACCAACAACCAGGTCGAGCCGAACCGGGCACTCACGGTCACGCTCCAGCCCGGGACAGGGTATGCGGTGGGGACACCGAACAGTGCCACCGTGACACTCGCCTCGTCGGTCGTCCCCACGCTCACAATCACGGGGACGACGAGCTCGGTGAGCCAGGGCGGCGCGGCCTCCTTCGTCATCACCGCCAGCCAGGCCCCGGTCAAGAACACCTCGATCACCTTCGCCGTCGAGGGCACGGCGGAGCCCGGGCAGAATTACGTGCCGCTGACCGGCACCACCCTGCTGGCCGCCGGGCAGACCCAGGTCACCGTCGTCTTGCAGTCGATCCAGAACAACGTGGTCTTCGAGCCGACCGACATGATCGTCGACCACTGGCCGGTGCGGGTGGGCCAGGTCTACGTGAAGGCCGGAGCGCCGGTGGCCGTCGGCGAGGCGCTGCTCTCGCTCACCGAGCCGAACCTCAGTGTCACGCTGCAGGCCACGGCGGCCGAGCGGAGCAAGCTGGAGGTGGGCCAGCACTGCACGGTGGAGATCGCCGGGGAAAACACATCGGTCGCCGGCGTCATCACCGAGCTCGAATTCCACCCCGACAACCACCACCGGATCGAGCGGGCAGTCCTCGCAGCTCTACGAGGGACGGATCGAGGCACCCGAGCTCAAGGGTGCGGAGGGCTCGCAGGTCTCGATCACCGTCGTCGACCAGCAGGTGGAGAACGCACTGACCGTCCCCATCTCGGCCGTGAAGCAGAACGGGACGGGGCAGGACGTCGTCCGGGTGATCAACCTGGCGACCGGGAGGATCACCGAGGTGTCGGTGCAGACCGGCATCACCCAGGGCTCCTACATCCAGGTCACCAGAGGCCTGCGGCTGGGCCAGGTGGTGATCGCCCAGGTCGACCAGTAACCATGGTCGACCAGCCACCGGGTCCCCCGGGCGACCACCTGCCGGCCAACGCCACCCCCCCCTACGGCGTGCCGGTCCACGGGGGCGGGGGCGAGGGCGAACCGCTCCTCGAGCTCGAGTCGGTCTCCCGCGTCTACGGCGAGGAGGTGAAGGTCTTCGCCCTGCGGGACGTGTCGCTGCGGATCATGCCGGGCGACTTCATGTCGATCGTCGGCCCCTCGGGCTCGGGGAAGTCGACCATGCTGGGGCTGCTGGGCGTGCTCGACCTCCCGACGGCGGGCACCGTCCGCATCGCCGGGCAGGACGTGAGCGAGCTCGACGACCCCACCCGCTCGAAGTTGCGGGGCAACTCGATCGGCTTCGTGTTCCAGCAGTTCCACCTGATCCCGCACCTCACGGCCATGGGCAACGTCGAGACGGCCCTCCTCTACCGCGACATCCGGCCCAAGGAGCGCCAGGAGCGGGCCTACGCGGCGCTGGAGCGGCTCGGGCTGGGGGCGCGGGCCGACCACCGGCCGGTGCAGTTGTCCGGGGGTGAGCAGCAGCGAGTGGCCCTGGCCAGGGCGATCGTCACCGACCCCCTCATGATCCTGGCCGACGAGCCGACCGGCGCCCTCGACTCGGTCAACGCCGCCCACGTGCTGGAGATCTTCCGTGGCCTGCAGGCGCCCGACCGGGCCGTGGTGATGGTGACCCACGACCACACCGTGGCCGGCACCACCCGGCGCCAGGTGTCGATGAGCGACGGGCGGATCGTCGCCGACGTCGAGCGGGTCGAGGTGGCCCGGTGAGCGCGGGCACCGGGTGTCGCCGAGCCGGGGGCCGACCGTGAGCGAGGTGCGCGACCTCCTCGGCGTGGCGTGGTCCGGCCTCAAGGCACGCAAGGTCAGGACGCTGTTGATCATGCTGGGACCGGTGATCGGGGTGGCGGCCATGGTCAGTGCGGTGGGCCTCACCGAGAGCGCCAAGGGCGCCCTCCAGTCGCAGCTGTCCAAGCTCGGTACCAACCTGATCATCGCCCAGGCCGGGGGCACCTTCGGGTCGCAGAACCCCTCCTTCCCCGAGGACGCCGTGGCCCGCGTCCAGGACGTGTCGACCGTCACCAGTGCGGCGGCCACGGCCAACATCTCGGGCGTCGTCGCCCTCCCCATCGCTGGGGCCAGCACCTACTACCAGGCGTTCCCCGCCCCCATCCGGGCCGCCGGCACCAACCTCCCCGCCGTGCTCGGGGTCCCGATGGTCGACGGGCGCTGGCTGAACTCCGCCGACATCGATCTCCATCTCCACTCCGTCGTCCTCGGCGAGGGCATCGCCCACCAATACGGGTACCTGCCCGGGGAGGTCCGCACCGTCCAGCTCAACGGGGAGAACTTCGGGGTGGTGGGCGTGCTCGGGGCCGTGCCGCTCGACCCGACACTGGACAACGCCGCCTTCATCACCGAGTGGGCCGCCAAGAACGTCTTGGGCAGCAACGGCCACCCCAATCAGCTCTACATCCGGGCCCAGACCGGCACCACCCAGGCGACGGCCAACGTCATCCCGACGGCCATCAGCCTCGGCGGGCCCGACCAGGTCTCGACCCAGATCCCCAGCGACGCCCTCCAGGCCCAGGCGCAGGCCAACAAGACGCTGCAGGAGGTGGCGCTGTTGGCGGGCCTCCTGGCCCTCACCGTCGGCGGAATCGGCATCGCCAACGTCATGTCCATCTCGGTGATCCAGCGCTCGTCGGAGATCGGGATCCGCCGCGCCCTGGGACACAACCGGGCCAAGATCGGCCTGCAGTTCCTCCTCGAGTCACTCTTCGTCGGACTGCTCGGTGGCTTCCTCGGCGCCGTGATCGGGGTGGGCATCGTCTACGCGGTGTCCGCCCTGGCCAATTGGGTCGTGGTCATTGACTACGGCCAGATCCCGCTGTGGATGGGCCTGGCCCTCCTGGTGGCGGTCGTGGCCGGGCTCTACCCGTCCATCAAGGCGGCGCGTCTCGAGCCGCTCGAGACCCTCCGCCTCGGCTGAACCGGCCAAGGGGTCAGCCGCCGCCTGTCCCGTAGGACTGGGCGGCCGCCGCTGCGGCGGGTGTCCCCCCCGCCGACTGGCCGGCCCCCGAGGCCGCCTCGGCCGCCGAGAGTGTGCCGGAGCCGGTCGCCGGGTTCCCCGAGGCGCCGGCCGCGGCCGTCGCGGCCGCTGTTGTCCCGGCCCCCGCACTCGGCGCACCACCGGCTCCGGCCGCCCCTGCGGTGGCCCCGCGACCGGCGGCGAGCGATCCTGACCCGGCGGCAGCCGACGCTGTCGTCGTGGCGCCACCGGCCGCCGCCGGTGTGGCCGGCGTGACGGACTCCCCGCCCGATCCCGCTGTCGCCCCGGATGCCGACGCCCCGGCGCTCCCGGCGCCACCGGGCGCCCCGGTTCCCGCGGCGCCACTCGAGCTTGTGGCTGTTGTCCCTGTCTGGGCCGAAGTGGAGGTGTAGCCGACACCCTTGGGGTTCGAGCCGAGGGGGCCGGTGTAGCCGCTCCCGCCGGATCCCGACGCGAGCACGGCGATCGTGACACCGACAGCAGCCAGGACGACGGTCCCGGCGACGGCGAGGAGCACGATGGTGCGCGTCGTCAAGGGCGGCCGCTCCTCGGCCGTGGCCGCCGGACCCGGTCCCCGACCGGCGGTGCGCAGGCTCGGCGGGAGGCTCATGCCGGGCGGCACGGACGCGGGACCATGGCGCCAATCCTAGGGAGCACGGGGGGTGGACGCGGTTCCGGGGTCGCCACGCTCACCCCACCGCCACGGCGGCCGTCGCCGACGCTCGCCCGGCGGTGCACTCCGCCCACGCGGTGACCACGACCCGGTAGGTGCCCCGATGGAGGTAGCGGTGGTGTACCAGCCACGTCCTGGTTCCGGTCGGGCGCGCTGTGCGCAGGCACACCAGGGGGACGGCGGGGGCCGAGACCGCGCCGTCCCCGAAGGCGAGCTGGTAGGCGAGGGCACCTCGCGGGGCCCGCACGGTGACCGAGACCGAGAACCCGAGCACTGCGTCTGTGCGCCCGCGCGACGGCTCGACCGTGAGTCGGACGGAGGTCGGGCCCGAATGTCCGACGAACGAACGGGCGGAACGGTCCGGTGAGGCAGCCGCCGCGAGGTGCATCGAGGGCCCGAAAGAACCGCCGACGGCAGCGAGCAAGACGGTAGCGAGCGGCCACACGAAGGCGGAAGCCAGCAGGGCTCGGCGGAGGTGCACCGCTCGCAGTCTTCCAGGGCGAGGGTTTCCAGCGTGGTCGGGGCCGGTTAGGCTGTCGCCGCGCCTTGGGGGTGCCTGTGGGGTTGAAGGGGGCAGGGATGGTGCAGGGAAGAGTCTTCGCCGCGCTCAGTGTGCTGGCGGCGGGCGCGGCGATCGCTGTTGCTCCCACCGCAGGTGCATCGACCCAGGGGCGAGCGGGGGGTGCCGCGCCGACGGCGTCGGTCCCGTGCCCCCCGGCACCGCCGGGCTTCGCCACCTGCCTGGCACGCGTGTTCATGGGTTCGGGCCCCGCTTCGGGCAGCTCAGGCAGCGCGCGTTCAGCGGACGCGGCGGCGCCGGAGGCGCCCGCCCCCGGGCCGTCCGGGCTCTCGCCGGCTGCCCTCGCAACCGCCTACGACTTCTCGGGCACGAACGGGGGCGCGGGCGAGACCATCGCCATCGTCGACGCTTACGACGACCCTACAATCGCCGCCAACCTCTCGTCGTTCTCGAGCCAGTTCGGCCTGCCCGCCTGCACCACGACAAACGGCTGCTTCACCAAGGTCAACCAGACGGGCGGGACCACCTATCCCTCGGTCACATCGGGGTGGGGGCTCGAGATCAGCCTCGACGTGGAGTGGGCCCACGCCCTGGCCCCGTCGGCCCACGTCATGTTGGTCGAGGCCAACACGTCGAGTGAGGCCAACCTTTTCACGGCCGTGACGTACGCGGCCAAGCACGCGCAGTACGTGTCCATGAGCTGGGGTGGCACAGAGATCTCCGGCGAGACCACCTTCGACGGGGACTTCGCTCTGACGCCGGGCGTGAGCTTCTTCGCCGCCTCCGGTGACTCGGCGTCGTCGGTCATCTACCCGTCGACCTCGCCCGACGTCGTCTCGGTGGGCGGGACGACCCTGAACGTCACAGCGGCCACCAGCGCCTGGAAGAGCGAGACGGCCTGGTCGACAGCGGGGGGCGGCTGCAGCCAGGTCGAGAAGGCCACGGCCGCTCAGAAGGCGTTCCCGACCTACGACCAGGCCGGGGCCACATGCGCCGGGAAGAGGGCCACCCCCGACGTCGCCCTGGACGCCAACCCCTCGACCGGGGTCTCGGTCTACGACTCGCGGAAGCTGAGCACAGGCCTGTCGGGCTGGATCACGGTCGGTGGGACCAGCGCCTCCACCGTGATGTGGGCGGCGCACTCGGCTTCGACCGGGTCCCACGTGAACGCCACATACGTCTACGGGGCGAACATCCCCTTCTACAACGTCACCAACGGGAGCAACGGGCATCCCTGCGAGAAGGGTTACAGCCTCTGCGCCGGACTGGGCAGCTGGAACTCGTCGGTGGGGTCGATCAACGGCGCCCCGGTCGGGGCCCTGTCGTTCAGCACCGCCCCGCAGACCCTGACCGCCGGGAAGCCGTCGGCCGCCCTGACAGTGCACCTGAGCAGCCCGGCACCCACAGGCGGGGTGAACGTCAAGCTGAGCACGACCTCGTCGGGCGGCACGTTCTCGTCCACGCCGACCGGCGCCTTCACCCGCACACTCACGGTCCCGGTGACCGCAGGGGCCACGGGCGCGACCGTGTACTACGAGGAGACCGCGGCCGGTTCGCCGACCCTCAGCGCCACGGCCGGCGGCTGGACCACGGCGACGCAGAGCGAGACCGTCCAGCCCGCGACATTGGCGAAGATCACCGTGTCCCCCTCCACCGTCACCCTGGGAGCCGGGGCCACCCAGGTGTTCACGGCCTCCGGCTACGACAGCTATGGCAATTCGGTCACGAGCGGGTTCGACCCGACATGGTCCTCGACGACCGGCGGATCGCTCTCGACGACGTCCGGCGCCACCACCAAGCTGACGGCGCCGTCGACGGCCGTGTCGAAGGGAACGGTGACCGCCACCCAGGGCACGGTCAGCGGTTCGGCGACGGTCACAGTGCAGGTCACCCCGACCGTGAAGGTGGCGATCACGGCCGGGACCACCTCCAGGGCCGGTACCAGGTACAAGGTTCCGCTGACCGTGAAGGCGACCGGAACCTCCAACACCGGGATCGACGGTGCGACGGTGCAGCTCAGCGTCTACAGCTCGACCTGCTCGGGCACGCCGCTGGCGTCGGGTTCGGGCCGCACCGGATCGGCCGGCACGGTGGTCATCAACTACACCACCACCGCCATCGGCTCCTACTGCGCCAAGGCGACGGTGACCGCCACCGGCTACAGCCAGGGCACCGCCACAGCGCAGTTCGTCGTGGCGGCGGTCAAGGTGGGGGTGCGGTCGGCCACGACCGGGTCCGCCGGGCCGTCCCTCGCCAACATCTGACACCGACCGCTGGGACGCCCGCTTCGGGCCGCGCACCCTCGGTGTGGGCCCCGTGTCCGCCCTACCGGCACCGCCGGACCATCGCTCGAACGAGCGTTCTCCTCGGCGGAGGCGGCGATCAGCGTGACGGAAACAGCCCCTGACGTGGGAACACGCCCACGGCGGGGGCAGTCACCGTCCAAATGGCGCCAATGGCGGGCCGACGGTATCGTCGACCTCGTGTCGGCTGGTGGTGCAGGGGACGGGATGCGGAACGCACACAATCCAATCGTGGTGCAGCGATCGGACGGCCGTTGGGAGCTCCACTGCCCCGAGTGCATGGAGATCGCCGGGACCACAGTCCCGATCGGGATCGACCTTCCGGTCGAGTCCGAAGAGGTCGCCGAGCTTCTCCGGGAGAACCACATCGGGCGGTTGGCCCAGGCGAGCTAGGTCCGCGTCCTCGTCCCGTTCCGGCTGGGGGGAGGCGTACCGACAGGGTCCGCCGCTGCCTCGGCGGAGCGGCCAGCGGACAGGTTCCCTTACTGGAGGGGGATGGTCTCCTCGAGCCGTCCCGTGACCATGGCGCCCAGGAAGCCGGCGTCGACATGGAAGGCCTCGCCGGTCACGTAGGACGAGCGTGGACTGTTCAGGAACACCATCGGCCACGCCTGTTCCTCGGCAGTCGACCGTCGCCTCGACGGTCCGATGAAGGCGTCGATCAGCTCTTTGCCGACCTGCTTTTCGAAGTCGGGCATCATGGCGGTCTCCGTCGGCCCGGGATTGGTGCAGTTCAGCCGGATCCCCTTCTTGATGAGGTCGACCGCCCGGTAGGCGACCCAGGCATTGAGCAGCTGCTTCGAGGGGGCGTACCCGGAGGCGATCTTGTCGGGGTTGGCCTCGCACCACGCCTTCCCTGCATCGAAGCCGTCAGTGGCCGCCGCCTCGAGGAGCACCTCGAGGTTCTGCTCCCAACCCAGCCCGGCATTCGACGCCACGCACACCGCGGCCGAGCCCGGGGGCATGGCCGGGACCAGGGACTCGATGAGATGGCGTGCGCCGACGAAGTTGACGACGACGGTGTCCAGGTCGGAGAACGGGGGGCCGGGCAGTCCCGCCACGCTGAAGACCGCGTCCACCGGTCCGCCGATGGCCGCCACCGCCTCGTCGATCGATGTCTTGGACCGCAGGTCCAGCCCGTGGAATTGCTCGACGCCCGGCGCTTCTTTGATGTCGAGGCCGATGACGTGGGCATCGAGCTCCTTGAGGATCTGCGCCGCCGCCGCGCCCATCCCCGATGCGCAACCCGTCACCACCACGCGCTTGCCGGCGTACTGCAATGCGTCCTGCACGTCCCCTCCGATCCTCTCGCGTCACACCCACAGGCAGAGCGAATGGTCACCCACCCGCACTCCACGTCGAACGGCCCCGGATTCCGTGGGAGGGTGCCGCCGGCCCACACTACCCCTATGCGGAGGAGGCTCCTCCGTGGCGCGCCGGGCCTGGGAAGGTGGCTCACTGCTTCCACTTGCGCTCCGGTGGGTGACGCCCCAAAGCGACGCGAAGGCGGCCGCCACGCGCTCGCCCATTGGCCTTCTCGACGCGGATCCCGCCGTCGGAGACCTCAGCAGATGAGCTCCCTGAACCGGCCGACGAGG
This sequence comes from uncultured Actinomycetota bacterium, assembly GCA_963770505.1. Taxonomy (GTDB): domain Bacteria; phylum Actinomycetota; class Acidimicrobiia; order Acidimicrobiales; family RAAP-2; genus CAVYPR01. Next base: position 285,657 of record CAVYPR010000001.1, read on the forward strand.
TGCGATAGCTCCTCACCATCCGATGAAAAGGTGCGCGCCCGGAAATCGGTCACCCCGGCGTCGACCAGCCGTGCCACCTCTCCGGGGTCGTCGGGCAGCGCCGCGGTGACCTGGAGGGTGCGGGCTCCGTGTCCGGCCCGCTCCAAGGCATCTCGCAGGCGGACGATGCCCGGTGCGGGGTCGGCGGCGTCCTCGGCCCAGGGGATCCAGCCCGCCCCGAAACGGACGACGCGATCGACCACGTGGCGGTTGGTCGAGCGTCCACTGATCCACAGCGGAACACCTCCCGCCTGGACCGGCTTGGGCATCTGGTGAACCGGCCCGGACGAGAGGTCGACCACGGGCTCGCGCCAGAGGCGCTGGCAGAGTGCGAGGGAGTCGTCCAGGAGCCTGCCGCGCGCCGCGAAGTCCAGCCCGGCTGCTCGGTACTCGGCCTCCTGCCACCCCACGCCGACCCCGAGGTCGACGCGGCCCGCGCTCAGGACGTCGAGGGTGGCGACCGTCTTGGCGAGGACGATTGGCCGACGCAGCGCTGCCAGCAGGATGCCGGTGGCGAGCCGCACCCGCGCCGTGCGGCCGGCGAGCACGGCGAGGAGGGTCAGGGGCTCGAGCCAGAGGCCGTCTGGCCCCGTGGGCTGACGCCCGCCGAGTACCCCACCTTTCTCCGGCCGTGCGTAGTCCGTGAGCGACTCGCCGAAGGCGACGTGGTCGGAAACGACGAGACGGTCCACGCCGGCGCGGTCGGCAGCCTCGGCCGCGGCGAGGAGTGGCTCCCAGGAGCCCGGGTCATCGGCGGAGAAGTTCCGGAGCAGCAGCGAAAGCTGGGGGAGCGGCCGGTCGACTCCCTCCGGCGTCCTGCCGCTCACGGCGACGTCGGCTTCCTGATCTCCGCCATGGCGCACCTTTCGACCCAGACCGGTCGATCCTACGGGGCGCGGCATCCCGGGAAGCCGGTGCCGTCGCCACCGGGCTACCGTCGGATCGTGTCCGCCGCGCCTGACCCACGCGAGGAGCTCGACGCACTCCGACGGCGCCTCGACGCGGCGGAGTCGGTGCTGGCCATCCAGGGGCTCAAGGCCCGCTATGGCGACCTGGTCGACAGCCGGTTCGTGGGAGGTAGGGCGGTCGGCGAGACCGAGCTCCTGGCCATCGGCGGCCGCATCGCCGACCTGTTCACCCCCGACGGCGTGTGGGACGGCGGCCCCGGCCTCGGCGTATCCGTCGGGCGCTCGGAGATCGCCGCCAGGCTCGCCTCACCCACCGTCAGATTCGCCCGCCACTGGTTCGTGCAGCCGGCCATCACGGTCGACGGGGACCGGGCGTCGGCCCGCTGGCAGCTCCTGAGCCCGTGCGTGACCTCGTCGGGCGAGGCGCGCTGGGTGTGCGGCGTCGAGGACGACGACTACGAGCGGAGCCCGGACGGGACCTGGCTCTTCGGGCGGATGGCCTTCACCACCGTCTTCGCCGCTCCGGCCGGCACCGACTGGGGCCGTTTCTTCGCCTGAGCCTGGGGGCCGTGTCGGACGCCCGGACGGCGAGCGAAGGCGCCGCCCGTCAGTGGGTGGTCGTCACCGACGGCTTGCGGTAGACGGAGACGTGGCTCTCCGAGGAGGCCGTGAACGGTTGGCGGTCGTAGTCGGCATAGCGCTCTTCGAGGAACAGGCCGGCCAGCTGGGCCATGAGATCGAGCTCCGAGGGCCAGCAGTAGCGGATCCGCAGCGGGTACAGCTCGGTCCCTTTCGGGCTGATGACGATGTGGTGGCCCTCGATGAGCTGGTTCAGGGGATCGTGGCGCATGGCGTCGAGGACCACCTCGTCGAGGTTCAGGGTCTCGGCGCTGACCGGAAGCGGTGACACCGTCCTCGCCGGGTCGGGCACAAACCCGTCCAGGACGAAGCGCCCCCCTGCCTCGAGGTGCTGGGCGACGTTGCGGAAGCAGCGGACCTGGTCTTCCTGGCTCAACAGGGCGTAGAAAGTGGCGAAAGGGACGTAGATGAGGGCGAACGCCCCGTCGACGCCGACGTCGGCGAAGTCGCCCATCGCCACCGGGATGCGGTCGCCGCCGGGCTTGGCCCGGAGTTTCTCCACCATGGACTCCGAGACGTCGATCCCCGAGACCGCCACCCCCCGGCGCGCCAGCGGAAGGGCGACCCGGCCCGTGCCGATGCCCAACTCGAGCGCCCGGCCGCTCCCGGCGAGCTCCGCCAGCAGCTCCACCGCGTTCGTCGGGTCGAGGCGCTCGTCGTACCACGAGTCGTAGATTCCCGAGATCCTGTCGCCGTAGGAGGCGGCGTCGTATCCGTCCACGGGGGCTATTGAACCATGTCCTCGCGACCGCCCCGGCTGCCGGGAATCGCGTGAGGTCGGGGAGGTTCAGCCTCGAAGACGTCGACACGGCCGTGCCCGGAGGCGCGACGCACGTGCGAAGTCCGTGAGCGTGGACCCACTCGGAGCGCTGGAGGACCGACCATGGTGGTCCGCGCCGTGTGGCCGTCCCCTCATGAGCTGGTCGACGCCTCTTTGGCCTCGGCCTCGAGCGCCTTCTGGTCGGCCTTCATCTTCCTCTCCTCGACCTTCTGCGCGTGCTTCATGGCGGACCGCACCTTGGCCTCCATGTCGGACACGGCAACGACGACCAGTCCGGCCTGGCCGTCATCGAGCGACTCGCCCAGCTCCTTCAGGTCGCTGCGGCTCATGCCTGCGGCCGCGTGGCCGGCGATGGAGCCCAGCAGGGCACCGCCGGCGGTCGTCCCGAGCAGCAGCCCGCCGCCGATGGCGGCCGCCGGGAACAGGACGAGCACGACGCCGGTGGCGAGACCGATGCCGCCACCGAGCACTCCGCCCACCCGGGTCGGCGTCTCGTGCTTCTTCACGATCTTGACCTTGCCGGCGTCGTTGCGCTCTACGACGGCGGCGTCGTAGGCGTCGATCAGGCCTGCCTCGGTGTGGAGGTCCTTTACCAGGTTGTAGTCGGTGATGGCGTCGTCCACGTTGGTGTAGACGCCGGCGTACACGAAGAGGGTGTCAACTGCCACGGTCACTCCTTCTCAAGGCCGTCGGGGAATGGTGGCCCGACGCTAACACGCAGTACCGAAGGCGGCCCCTGCCTCCATAGGTCGAGGATCCGCCCGGTTCACAGTGGTAGAGGCTCCGACCCGACCGATCGGGATCCCTGTCGTCATCTCGACCCGCCCGGACGAAGCTCATCGTGGGCATCCGGCTGGCGTCACCCGAGTCCGAGCCTGACACGCAACGGCGGCCCGACGATGGTGGTTCCATGCCGTCTGGTGGCCGCCTTGATGCCGTCAGGCTGCTCAGGTCCGGGCGGGACCCGGGCCATGTCCTCGATCATGGGGAAGAGTCCTCCCGGCGTCATGACGTTGATCGCCCGGACTAGGTCGTCGCCGTTGTGCAAGTTGTCGAAGGTGTGCGCCACTCCGGGTGGGATGCTGACGAAGTCGCCCGGCCCGACGTCGAGGACCTCTTCGCCGGCCTGGACCGTCAACAGGCCATCGAGGACATAGAAGGTGTCGTCCTGCTCATCGTGGAAGTGCAACGGCGGGCCAGTCATGGGCGCCAACGCCACGACCATGAAGTCGAATCGTCCTGCGGTGTCGGACGCGGTCGCCTTGAACAGGTGTGGGCTCCCGAAGGCCAGCTGACCCTCGCCCGCCTTGGCCAGGAGGTACCTGTCGTTGGCGCCCGGCGTCGCGGTGTCCGTCGTGGGCCTCGTCATGCGTCCTCCTCCGATCTGATTGGAGTTGGTGAGACAGCTTACGTCCACGACAGGAAAGGGCATCAGTGTGACCACGCAGCCGTCCCGGGCGGCTACGTCGTGGGCGGTTGGCCACTGCTGCCCTCCCGGGCGAATGGCCGGAACCACGGGTGCTGCCAACTGCATGCGTGGCCGGGCATCGGCATTGCTCCGGCCGATGCAGTCAACCCGTCATGTTGGCGATCGGGACGGCTTGGGCCGCACGTGCTTTTCCGGCACGAGATCAACAGTGTGCGGGGGGCCGGGGTGATTGCGTTCCCGCGGCCCATCATCGGTCACGCGGACGGTGAACCCGCGGACTGGGCGCTGCCGGGATGGCGCGGCCCACGGAATGCCCAAGTAACGCCCGGGGTTGTGCTGAGGGAACCCGAGGCCGTAGTTCGCAAGAACTAATGGGGCGGCGGTCTCGGGCTCATGCCACTCGTTCCAGTGGTCGGAACGGCCTCCGGCGTGACCTCGATCGAACGACGAACTGCCGCTTGGCCGAGACGAGACGCGGTAGTGCCGTTGAGCTTGTGACGTCCAGCACGGCCTGGGACGCGGTCGCCGCAGAGGGCTAACGTAGCGTCATGGCGCGGATCTCGTTTCCACCCGAGGGACTCGGGGAGCACGTCGACTGGGCCCTTTTGCGGCCGAAGATGGCGGTGGGCATGGGCGCGTTCTCGAGAGCGGTCTACGAGCACTCGACCCTGAGCGTTCGCGAGCGCGAGGCGGCCCGGTGGACGGTCGCGCTCATTAACGACTGCGCGGTCTGTCGTGACACCCGGGCGAAAGACGGCGAGGCGAAAGGCGCGGACGAGAGCTTCTACGCTGAGGTGCCGGCGTGGCGGACGTCCACTGCACTGACCGAACGTGAGCGTTTGGCGGCGGAGTTCGCCGAGCGGTTCGCCCTCGACCACTTGGCCATGGACGACTCGTTCTGGGAACGCCTTCACGCCGCCTACGCTGACGACGAGCTGGCCGACCTCACCATCTGCTGCGGGATGTTCCTCGGGCTGGGCCGGACGATGGCCGTCGTCGGGGTCCCGGCACCCGCAGCGCGCATTCTCGTCTGAGCGATAGGGGAGGGGCACCATTCCGCCGGCCTTTTGGCCGGAGGTACGGTGCGTCTTGGGATGGCGGAGCGGTGGATGACGCGCTCGCCTCCTCCAACGATGGGCCTGCATGAAAAGTCGAGTCGTTGTTTCATGATCACCCACCTTTGGGATGTTCACGAAGCCAGTTGGCCAGGGCACATGACGCCAGGTGAAGGGAGTCTCCACAGGCTACAGCCGGGGATCTCCACGACGGCCGGGTGACCGGGCGAACTGCCCGAGGCGATCGGGGAGGCTGCGCCGTGCCCATGTCGTCGCCAGAACGATCGGGTTAACTCCCGGCTAAACACCCGCCAGCCACTGAAGTCAGCACTGCACGTTGGCCGGGTACCCACTCCGACCTCCGATCGCGAAGGTCACATGCACCTGGTCCTCCTGACGTCGGGGCGAAGGGACAGCCTCAGACGGCCACGGCGATCTCGTCGCTCGTCTTTACTGTCAGAGGGGCAACTCTTTCTGCAGGAGGCCGGTACCCGAGCCCCGACCGGAGAGGATCCAGATCCATTCGACAGCGTCCATGGTGAGCTCTTCGCTCCCAGTGCCACTGACATAAGTTCCGCCCGCGGGGCCGTCGAGGTGCAAGGTGATCGAGAGGTTATACAGCTTCGTCCACTCTGACACCATGTCTTCGATCAGCCGGCCATCGTGTTCCGGGGTGAGCACCGGCTGAAGACCCACCGCCCTGCAGGTGTCGATCCGGTGCATCCACGTGTCGCGCGTGTAGACGCGGTCCATCAGGTACGAGCCCATGGGTTTCTTTCCGATGATGGGGCCAAAATCCAGCGGGATGGGCCGCATGAACGGGGGAAAGCGGCGGCGGGCCCTGAGGGCTTTGGGCCACGTGGCTTTCCACCGAACAACGAGCGCCTCGGTCCCCAGATGCTCCCGCTCCTCGACCTGTACCTCGTTCATCCCGTGGACGAAGTGATCGTAACCTTTCAATTCGGCCCGTTTCTTGCCGGCCCGCATGTCCTTGATGAACACGCGAAAGGACGCGTTGCTCTCGGCGAAGCCAAGCACATGTTGGGTGAGCTGCTTGACATTCCAGTCGGTGTTGACCGTCGGGAGCGTCCAGTCTTCAGGCCGCAATTGGTCCAACATGTCCGTATAGCGTCGGTACTCCGTCTCGGCAAGTGCCATGCCCTCGTTGTGGTCGATCGGGGCTATCGCCTCCACGCGAATTGCCGTATCTGTCACTATGGCCTCCCCTTCTTGTTGGCGTCGCTCACATGTTTGAGAAACATCTCCATCGCGTCGTCGACGAGGCGGACCCAACGATCGGACCCAGGTTCGTTGGCGATCTGCTGAAACGAGAGTCCTGAGATGATCCCGGTCCACAGGTCGAAGTACTCGGGCCTGATTCCAGCCGCCGCGAGGCGCTCCTTGCCGAACTCGACTATCTGTGCGGCCACGGCATAGGTCTCGGGCGACGGCTCGAAGCCCGGGATCGTGCGCATGAACATGAGTTGGGCGCGAGCAGGGTCCTCGACCGTGAAGCCGACGAACATCCGAGCGCAGGCTCGAAGGGAATCAGGGTGGTCATCGAACTCAGGCATGGCCCGGCAACGCCTGAGGAGTTCCAGGTTCCCTTGGAGGAACATGGCGTCATAGATCGCGTGCTTGGAATCGAAGTAGGAGTACAGCGATGGTGGCTGCATGCCTACCTGCTTTGCCAGGTCACGCAGCGTCAGTGCGGCCAGGCCCTCAGCCCGTACCAACCCCCAGGCTGCATCCAGGATCTCGTTCTTGGTGGTCGCATGCCGTTCGGCACGCCTATCTCTCACAGGGGGTACAACTGACATGTGGGTAACCTAACATAGTTAGGTATCACCGTCAAAGGGCTCGCTCTGTCGGACACCAATCCACCGGACTTTCGGCCGGCAGAGTGAAGGTCCTGGGCGAGGCGGAGCGGTAGCTGACCCGGTCGCCACCTCCAACGGTGGGCTTTCATGCGGCCGCAGCCATGTCAGCGGTTGATCTGCGCCACCCGGTAGGGCTCCAGGTCGATGCCCGGATACCGCGCCGCCACGCCCTCGAGAGTGGACTGGTTCCAGTACGGATCTCCCGGCCGGGGCCAGCCAAAGAGGTCGCGCTGGCGCACGCTGCACTGCGGGATGAACTTGGCCCAGCGCTCGGGCGACTGCTTCGGCCACGCCATCTTGCCGCCCCACGTCGTGCCGCGGACCTGGAAGTCGGCGAGCAGCGAGAACCGCGCCCGGCCAGGCGCGCCGAAGTCCGACCCGCGGTGGAGGATGTCGGTCCGGTACATCAGCAGTGACCCCGCCGGTCCGACGCAGCGCACCTCGCGCTCGGCCAGCGAACCGAGCGGCAGGTAGAGCGGGGAGAATGGGACGTCCCTTCCGTCGTCGTAGGGGACGATCACGGTTGGCCCGTCGTCCTCCGTGACGTCCGACAGGTAGACGAACGTCGTGATCTGCTGATAGTGGGTCTCGGGTCGTGGCACGACGAGGCTGTGGCTGCCGTAGTCGCGGTGAAGCGGCTGATCGTAACTGACGGCCCCGGCGTACTTGCCCCACAGCTCGACCTTGTAGAGGTGCAGTTCGGCCGTCTGCAGGTAGCGCTCGACCGCATCGATGAGATCGGGGTGCACGGCCAAGCCGTTCAGGTCCCACGAGCGGTACGGGAACTCGAGGACGCCGGCGAACTGGCTGGTGGCAAAGTGGCCGTGTGCCCCCGGATCCGCGAAGTAGTCCTCGGGTGGCGGGAAATGTAGCCATAGCGCTCTTTGAGCAGCAGCGAGCTCGGTGGCACCGAGGAAGCCCTCCATGAGGGAGAAGCCACGAGCCCGCAACTCGTCGAGGTTGGCGTCGGGAACCCGCATCGAGGGCACCCTATGCCGGGCGGCACCCGAGCGAGCGGCCTCCCGCAGTGGGATCTGTGGTACGACGCCGTGTGCCCCACCTCGAGGGAGCCCAGAGGGGAGCGGTATGGTCCAGTCCACGTCCAGCCTCGTGGGCCTCGCTCCCATTCGCCCGCCGCCGGTTGCCCCGGCCAGAGACTCCTTTTCCTGCATCGCAAGCGGGGGATCGGAGCCTTTGGGCACGGCCGCGCCACACCCGCGACGCTCGAATTCGTTGGCGCCCGATGCGTAACTCAGAGATGACGATGCAGGTGCTGGCCGCGGAGCGCATCCTCACCATGGATCCGACCCATCCCGAGGCTGAGGTCGTCGTGATCGACGGCGAGCGGATCCTGGACGTCGGCGAGCGCGACCTGGTCCGACGGTACTCCCACGCCAACCTCGTCGACCTTGGCGAGGCAACGGTGGTGCCAGGGTTCATCGACGCCCACTACCACCTCTGCCTGGATGCGCTGCATCCTCGCTGGGCCGACCTGCGCGCAGTCAACGACGGTCAGGGACTGGTTGAGGCCATGGTGGACCAGGCGGCGACGGAGACCGAAGCCGATTGGGTCCGGGGGGTGGGCTGGAGCGACCTCGAGAGCGGGTACCAGCCGACCTGCCAGGACCTCGACGCGATGGGTCTCGAACGCCCGGTCATTGCCGTCCACTACAGCTACCACCAGTGCGTCGTGTCCTCGGCCGGCCTCGACGCCCTGGGTATCACGGCCGCCACCCCCGACCCGCCGGGCGGGAGCATCGGGCGCTTCGCCGACGGTTCGCCCAACGGCCTCCTGGTGGAGCGGGCCTTCAGCGAGGCCCAGGCGCGATCGATGGCCCCCTACCTCGATCCGGACCGCTGGGCTGACCTCATCGTGGCTGCGGCCCGCCGTCTTGTCGCCGACGGGATCACCTGCGTACACGACGCCGCGTGTCCCCCATCAGCTGAGGCCGTCTACGGGGACCTTGTCCGCCTCGGGAGACTGCCGCTGGGAGTGGTGGCGATGCCGCACCCCTCGGCCCTGCTCGCCCCTCTCGACGAGTCGCGACTCGAGGGGGCGGTGACCGGGGAGGGGGACCACCACCTGGCCGTGGGACCGATCAAGCTCTTTGCCGACGGCGGCGTGCTGCCGGCGATCACAGGGACCTGGCACGGCCAGAGGATGAGCATGGGTCTCGTGTTCGAGGGCCTGGCGGACCAGGTGCGCGTGGCGGTCGAAAGGGGGTTCCGCGTCGCCGTGCATGCCATCGGCAATGCCGGCGTGGCCAGCGCTCTCGATGCCTTCGAGGCCGCGGCCCGGGCCCGGCCCGACGCCGACCACCGCTTTCGGATCGAGCATGCATCCCTGCTACAGGGGTCCCAGGCCAGTCGGATGGCCGATCTCGGCGTGGTAGGTGTAGTGCAGCCCGGCTTTCTCCATCACATGGGAGGAGCGGTGGAAGGCTTCACACCCGACGACATGACCTGGATGCCCTTCGGGGATATGCAGTCGGCCGGCGTCGTGCTCGCCGCCTCGTCGGACGCCCCCTGCGCCTTCTCCGCCCCAGTCCTGACCTCGGCCCGAGGCACCACCCGACTCACCTCCAAGGGCACGGTCCTTGGCCCCGAGCAGTCGGTGCCCTACGAGTCGTGGTTGCGCGCGTACACGGAGGGTGCCGCCTACGCCGGCGGCCAGGAGGGCGAGCGGGGGCGCATCGCCAGGGGACTCGTGGCCGACCTGGTCGCTCTGGAAGGACCGCTCGACGCTGCCTGCCCGCCAAGGGTGGCCGAAACCTGGGCCGCGGGCCAACGGGTCTATCGCGCACCGCGCCGTGGTGTAGACCTCCCGGCGGAGCCAGGAGAGGGGACGTGACCGAAACCGTCAAGCCATGGCGTGGGCAACGGGTGCTGGTGACCGGGGCCTCGTCGGGGATCGGAGCCGCCATCGCCCGCGACCTGGCCGCCCAGGGAGCCACGGTCGGCCTGGTGGCCCGACGAGAGGGACTACTGGAGCGGGTCCTGGCCGACTGCCGAGCGGACGCTCCTTCCTCGGTTGCCTTGCCCTTCGACCTAACCAACCTCGACGGTCTCGAGACGTTGGTCCGTCGGGCCGAGACGGAGTTGGGCGGGATCGACGTGCTCGTCAACAACGCCGGAGTGACGTACGCCGGTCCGGCGGTGTCGGCACCACTGGACGATCTTGAGGCCCAGCTGCGGATCAACTACCTGTCGCCGGTCCTTCTCACCCAGCTGGTCGTCTCAGCCATGACCGCGCGGGGATCGGGTCGGGTGGCCGTTGTCTCGTCGATGGCCGCCCGTACCTCGCCCCCGGGTGAGGCGGCCTACGCGTCTGCCAAGTCCGCGCTCAGCACGTATGTCGAAGCGCTCGCCGGCGAGCTGTGGGGTGGACCAGTCCGCTTCCACCTGGTCTTTCCCGCTTTGATCGACCTGACCGAGGGGGTCGACGGGGACGACGAGCTCGCTCGGAGCTCCAACGGCGCCACCCCGATCCCCGCCCCTGTAGCGGCGAGGGCCATCCGGCGCCAGCTCGAGCGTGGCGAGTTCGAGCTTTACATCCCCGAGACCATGCGAACCTTTGTCGCCCGGCGAGGCCGGGATGTGGCCGGCGGGATCGAGTTCATGGCCACGTTGTTCCGGGAAGGGCGCCTCCATTGACGGTGCGGCGCATGGTTGCCGACGACCGTTCCCGAGCCGTGGTGGCCCTCGCCCGAGCCTTCCAGGACGACCCGGTTCTTACGTTCTTGGTCCCCGACCCGCTCAGCCAGGCCCGGGCGGCATTGACGTTCATGGCCGCGCCGGTCATCGACGCCGAGAAGTACCACGAGGTCTGGACGGCGTCGGTTGACAACGCGCTTGTGGGCGCTGCCGTTTGGCTTCCACCGGGCACGTACCCTCGAGGTGTACGACGAGAAGCGTTGAGCGTGCTGCGCGAGATCCGTTCCATGCACCGCATCGGATCCCGGATAGCGCCCAGCCTCCGCCTCTATGGGCAGATCGACCGGGTCCACAAGCGCATGGACGTGCCTCACTGGTATCTGGTCCTTCTCGGGTGCGATCCAGCCTGGCAGCGACAGGGCCACGGTTCGGCCCTCTTGGCCCCGGTGCTGCAGCGGGCCGACGAAGATGGAACCCCGGCTTATCTCGAAACGCAGAAGCAGGAGAATCTGCCCTGGTACCGCCGGCACGGATTCGAGGTCGTGCAGGAGATTACCGCCCGTGGGTGTCCGAGGATGTGGGCCATGCGTCGAGATCCCCGGGAACCAGATTCCACGTCTCGGGTGCCGTGAGACCTCTTCATGGATCCCGCACGCATCATGGGACTCCAGGCGCTGACGGTCAGTAGCTAATTAGATTGGGTGGATGGCCGACGACCCGAGGGAAGCTGGGGGGGAGCGCAAGAGCCGCAGCGAGATCGAGGCGGCGTTCGCTCACTACCAAACGGTGGCGGCCGAGGCCGGCCGAAGCGGCGACTGGAACCCGTGGGCCGACCTCTTCACCGAGGAAGCGACTTACGTCGAGCACCTGTACGGGACGATGCAGGGCCGGGAAGCGATTCGTTCGTGGATCACCGAGACGATGTCAACGTTCCCGGGCAGCGACATGCCGGAGTTCCCCATCGGCTGGTCGGTGATTGACGAGGAAAAGGGCTGGGTCATCTGTCAGGTATGGAATCGTATGGCCGATCCCGGCGACGGGAGCGTTTACCAGGCCTACAACCTCACCGTGCTGCACTACGCAGGCGACGGGCGTTGGTCCTACGAGGAGGACGTGTACAACCCCGCCCACTTCGTCTCGATGATCGAGGGGTGGGAGCGTCGCAGGGCCGAGCTACGTCGTACGTGACCAGGTACTTGCTCATCGCCTGACGCCCTAACCGCGGGCACGCACTTCGTCGAATGGCAAACGGCCGGCCTCTCGGCCGGCAGTTTGAACACCCAAGGGGGGCGGAACAGTCGACGACCCGCTCTCTCCCTCCAATGGTGGGCTCTCATGAGCAGTTGGGTCGTTCATTCACGAACACCCACGTGTGGGGTGTTCATGAGATCGCCTGGCGCGGATATGTGGCGCTGACTGAGGGACGTCCCCACGGGTTACGGGCAGGTGCCTCCACCATCCTACGTATGCTCGGAACGGTGAAGGTCGATTACGAGGGACGGATGGCGAGGGTTTACGACGCCGGCCGGACTCTCGACGAGGAGACCCTCGGCACCTGGATGCGTGCTGCGTCGCACCATCTGCGACCTGAACCCAAGTTGGTCCTGGATCTCGGAGCGGGCACGGGGCGCTTCTCTGGGTCTTTGGCGGCGTCTCTTAAGTGCTGTGTCGTCGCGGTTGAGCCGGCCCAGAGCATGCGCAGCCAAGCACTCCATCGGGTGGCCGGGTCGCCAGTTCATGTCGTCGCCGGCGAGGCCCTGGCCATTCCTTTGAAATCGGGCTCGGCGCATGGCGTATGGGCTTCCCAAGTGCTCCACCATGTCAAGCCCTTAGTCGACGCCGCCCGCGAGATGGCACGCGTCCTCGAACCAGGTGGCCGCCTTCTCGTGAGGGGTATGTACGGCTTCCTGGTCGAGCAGATGCCGTTGGTTGAGTTTTTTCCTCGAATTCCGGAGGTTGCCGCAGCTCACTTCCCCTCGTGGGAGGACATGCGGCGCGACCTCGAGACCGGTGGCTTCACGCTCGTGGCGGATGAGTGCATCCGGCAAACGATCGCCGGAAGCCTGGCTGAGCTCCACACCCGCGTTGCTCATCGCGCCGACAGCGCGCTCGAGCTCCTGAACGACGACGAGTTCGACCAAGGATTGCAGGCGTTGGCTCGCACCGCTCGGGAGCGACCGGCCGCTCCGGTGACCGAGGAGCTGAACCTCTTCGTCTTTGAGCTTCACTGAGCGCTGATCTGACGATTGCGTGCCGATCGCAGTGGGACCCTGACGAGGCTGAAATATCAACCGCTCGGAATCACCAACGGGCTGCAGATGCTCTCGCCACGGTTCAGACTGCCACTCGTCCGAGCCGGTCCAGGACATTGGCCGTGATGCGCGCCACATCGGGGTTCGGATCGGGATCAAGCCCCCGCGCCCAGTCGGTGCAACCGCAGGTGAAGGTGGTGCCGCCTCCCGGTCGCGTGAAAACGCCCATCACCGCGTTACCGGCTGCGAGCTTCGCGACATTCGCCGGGGACCAATCGCCGAAGAGCCGCATGGCAACGTATTCGATGTCGGCTGGCATCGTCTCCGAGGGACGTTGGCGAGGAGGCATTTCGGGAGTCGCCGCGAGCCCCGACCACAGGTGCGCAGGCGAGGTGGCCAAGATCACCATGTCCCGGGGCGTGCCGTCCTCCCCGGTGGGAAGCGGGAGGTTGTTCTCGAGGGTCAAGGCACACCCATCGGCCTCGTAGCCAACCACCACATGATCGGTGCCAAGCTGGTCGCCGTAGCGCAGGCTGGTTCCCTCGAATACCCAGTGGTCTGGTCGCCAGACGGTGTAACCCCCTGACCCACGAGGCACGCCATACCCGAAACGCACGTAACCGCCGCGGGTGAAACTCACGCCCGTGAGGTGGTTCTCCGGACGATCGATCATCGGATCGGACCACAGGCCAGTCATCCGACGTTCGTCGGGGGTGCCGACGACGGGGTCGCTATATGGACCCATGAACTTGTAGGAGGTCATCTTCGCGATGTCGGGGTCGAAGCGAACCTGCCAACACACGTTGTTGCCGCTGAAGAAGGCGACGTTGCCGCCCGAGTTCACGAACTCCTCGACCGCGTCGCGCATCTCCCACGACCAGTACTCGTCGTGGCCCACCGACAACATCGCCTTGTACTGGGCCAGACACAGCGGGTCAGCGTGCAGGTCGGTCGAGGTGGCCACGTCGACGGCGTAGCCCTGGGACTCTGCCCACCGCAGGAAGGGACCCTCCCAGTTCGACCAGCCCGCCTCGGCCACCCACGGGCTGAGGTCGTGCGCTTCGATCTCGTTGAGCCGGCGTGTGCCATTCACGTCGACGTCGTCGATGGTGCCACGACCGGGGCCGATGGTGTGGGCGTGTCGGAGGTACGCGCCTGCGGGTCGCCGCACAAAGCCGTTGCCCCAAGGACGTCGCAGGCTCGATTCGACCGCGCCGGTGTAGAGGTTCAAGCCGCCCCAGTCGTTGTACGCCGCGGCGGTCGCGGTGGCCATAACCAGGAGATAGGGAGCACGACGGCCCAGGGCCGCACGGACGGCAAAACAGGTCTGACGCGACGGCGAGCCGTCTGAGGGGATGAGGTCGACCTCGTAGCACCCCGAGCGCCAGTCTTCGCCGACGGGGACCTCCACGCTGACCGGCCAGCCGCAACCGTTCTGCGCTGCGTCGTCGGGTATGGGGTGGTCGGAGGCCTCCATGTCATGGCGGCTCCAGACCACCTCACGGATCGCTCCGAGGCGTGCCACCTCGATCGAGAAACGACCGCGGCCAGCGCAACACAGGCCGACCGACTCGCCGGGCATTGCACTTGTGCGGCTGGCATAGCCCTCGACGGCTCCCATCTTGCCCGTGACCATGCGCCAGACCCTATTTCGGGCGGGGGTTGGACCGCCGGGGCTCCCTCGGCCACGATCCGAGCGTCGCCTTGGGACGCGGCGCGTCGGCCCCCTTCTTGCCTCCAATCCCAACTTTCCCGAGCTGGAGTTGGCCCGCTCTCGTGGACACTTGCCCCATAATGTCCGGCTGCTAGGGACGTCGAGAGTGCCACTTACCGCCGGCTAGTGGGCAGGCACCGCGGTGGCACCTCTGGCGCACGCCCTGCACCTGCAGTGGGACCGCGGCTGGCTGCCGGCGAGTCGGCGACCTCAAACATACGTGTACCCCTGAGCAGTCCCCCACGATGTTCCGTCACCCGAGGTCGTAACGACGACAGGTACGCTGCCGGCCGAGTGGGCGGGGGTGATGGCGGTAATCGAAGTCGATGAGTTGACCGTCCACTTCGCCGTCGCTGTCCCGAACTTCACATTGGTCACCCCTGTAAAGAGGCTGCCAGTGATGGTCACCCTGTTGCCTCCGGCCGTTGGGCCCGATGTCCGGGAGAGCGAGATAACTATCGGACCGAAGACGAAATCGACGGTGTTGCTCCTACCTCCGGGAGTGGTGACGTTGACAAAGATAGTTGCTCCCGGTGGCGCTCCGCCTGGACTTGTGACCGTGAGCTGCGTCCCCGTGGCATTCACCGAGTTCGGAAGCACTGCGTCGGTACCGAAGTTCACCGAGGTGGCCCCGGTGAGTCCACTTCCGCTGAACGTCAACGTCGTGCCCCCGGAAGGTGGTCCGTTGGGCGGTGAGATTTCGGTCACTGACGGCACTGGGTACACGTACTTGTACACGTCGGCTGGCGTTGCCGCAGACGGCCCGTTGAACGTCGTCACCGTGATGGGCGCTGTGCCCGCTGCCTCTGCGGGGGCGACGACCACGACCTGCGTTGTCGACCTAACGCTGAAGGACTGGGCTACCGTCGACCCGAACTGTACGATGGTGGTGCCCGTGAACCCGGTCCCTGTAATGGTCACCTTCGTGCCACCCTCTACCGGTCCAGTGGCCCTGGAGAGTGAAGTGACTTTCGGTGGTGTCGACGATGCCGCCGACCAATCCACAGATGCCGCTTGGATGACGGCAATCGGGACTACGAGCACCGCAAGAGCGAACACGCTCACGAGAGTGGTGCGGCGTCGCTGACTTGCAGACCCGAACGCTCTCATCGGACCCCCCCTTTTTTCAGACCTGCAGCAGCGTAACAGTGCCTAGGTTGTCGCTCCGCTTGTCGGTCCATGGCACCACTGGACCCTGACGGCGACGCTCATCACGGCCCTCGCTGGCCACCGGGGCATCCGGAACGTCCCCTATCAACGGTGAGTCCGCCGACTTCCGGGGTGCCTCAGACCGGCTCTGCGACACGTGCTGGTCTATGACGCTTACACGTGCTTGCTGTCTTGCGGCGACCTGGATTGCCACCTGATGGACAAGAACGATCCGATGAAGGTGCGTCGCCGTTAGGGACACTGACCAACCCTTTCGAAGACCCCAATTGCTCGCGCAGTGAAGTCAAGCGAGCGGGAGCACGAACCAGGCGATAGCGACACATTGAAGGACTGCGCCGACGACGGTACAAGCATGGAAGACCTCGTGGTACCCAAACACGCCTGGCACGGGGTTCGGTCGCTTCAGCGCGTACACGACCGCCCCCGCGCTGTACGCAAGGCCTCCCAGCAGCAGCAAGACGGACCCGGTTGGCCCGATCGCCCGCCACAGCTGCGGCAGCGCGACGAGCCCGGCCCACCCCACCGTCACATAGGGGATCGCGATCGCCCATTTCGGAGCGTCGAGCCAGAGTTGACGTAGGGCGATCCCAAAGAGTGCCCCAGCCCAGACGATGCAGAGCACGGCCGTCCGGCTCCAGCCTCCCAGAGCAATGCCGGCGACCGCGGTGTAGGACCCGGCGATCGCCAAGAAGATCATCGAATGGTCTGCCCGGCGCATGCGTCGCCGACCCACTGGGCCCCAGGTATGGCGATGGAACAGTGCGCTCGTCCCGAAGAGGCAGGAAATCGACGCCGCGTAGAGCACCATGACGGCCTTCGACCCGGCAGTTGGCGCGGCGATGATCAAGGCGAGCCCGCTCGCTAGCGACACGAAGAAGGCGACTTGATGGATAACCCCGCGCAAAACCGGCTTACTCTCGCCGGGTCCGACCTCGGCAAGCTGGCGGCGCTCCACGGTCACGTTGGACTCCGGCGGGAACTCCTTGGACACAGCCTCCATCCTTCCGCGAGAAGTTGCCCCAGGCAAAGAATGACCCGTCCTAGCCGAGCCCTCCCAGAACGCTCGGCGCACGCCCACGGCCAACACGCCCCCTACCAACGCTGCTTAGACAGGGGACGCGTGCCCCCGACCGCCGTGAGTTGGGCACGGCTCGGCGGTGGCGCTTATGCCATGCTCGGTCTTTATCCGTGGCCGGCAGACCCGTGCGCCCTTTATACGCAATGACACAACGGGACCGAACTCTGCTCTGACCTGGCGGCATACTGTGACAGTCCCCCTACAGAAGGAAGCTGTCGTGCAAGCCATCACCGTTCGAGACCGCGATGCCGGCGTAGGGGGACTCTCCTTGACGGACATGCCCTACCCACACCCGGCTCAGAACGATGTGATTGTGCGGGTGCATGCCGCGGGGTTCACCCCCGGCGAGCTGGACTGGTCGTCAACCTGGGTCGACCGTGCCGGGCGAGACCGCACGCCGAGCGTGCCCGGTCACGAGCTGTCCGGTGTCGTCGTCGAGCTGGGGTACGGAACCACTGGCCTCAACGTAGGCCAGCGGGTGTTCGGGCTCACCGACTGGACCCGCAATGGCTCCCTGGCCGAGTACACCGCGGTGGAGGCCCGCAACCTCGCTCCACTCCCGGCCGATGTCGACCACACCGTGGCCGCCGCTTTGCCGATCTCGGGGCTGACGGCATGGCAGGCGCTTATCGACCACGCTCACCTCACGACGGGCCAGGCCGTCCTGATCCACGGCGCCGCAGGCGGTGTTGGTTCGATCGCCGTGCAGCTCGCTAACGAGTTCGGGGCCCTCGTGATCGGCACCGGCCGCGCTGCGGACCGCGACACGGTCCTCGGTTTGGGTGTGCATGCCTTCTTGGACCTGGAAGCCGACAAGCTCGAAGATGTCGGCGAAGTTGACGTGGTCTTCGACGTGATCGGCGGAGAGATCCTCGATCGTTCGACTGCGCTGGTGCGAGCCGGGGGCACGCTGGTGACCATCGCCAGGGCGCCGACGGTCCAGCCCAAGGACGGGCGGGCCATCTTCTTCGTCGTCGAAGCGGACCGTTCTAGGCTCGCGGACCTCGCCCAGCGACTGAGGGACGGGCGGCTCAAGCCGATCGTCGGGTCAGTAAGGCGACTGGCCGAAGCGCCCGAAGCGTTCGCCCCCGACCGGCGCTCCCCAGGCAAGACGATCATCCGGATCATCGAAAGCGGATAGCCGGCCGAAGGGGTGTT
This sequence comes from uncultured Actinomycetota bacterium, assembly GCA_963770505.1. GTDB lineage: Bacteria > Actinomycetota > Acidimicrobiia > Acidimicrobiales > RAAP-2 > CAVYPR01. Next base: position 303,414 of record CAVYPR010000001.1, read on the forward strand.
GGAGTTGGCCCACTTGCGCGGATGTGGTGCCCAGTCGCTCCAGTGGGCTTGTGCAGTGGATGCCCAAGAACCTGGACCGCCTCCTCGACGACCTTGTCCTCCAACACCCCGAGCCTCCCGGCGGCAGCCTTCATCGATGCCTGGCTCCCGGGGTGGGCCCCGGCCGTGCGCCGCGACCGATCGGGGCGCGCTCGCCAGCCCGGTACCGGGCGTGCCACCGGCCCCGCTCCTCGAATCGCTGTCTCCTGTCCTTGTCCTGCGGCCTGCTCCGCCTGGAACGAAAACCGCCTGACCTGCGGGAATACAGGTCAGGCAGTCGTGGAGGTGGCGGGAATCGAACCCGCGTCCTTCGGTTTCTCAGTGGGCCTTCTCCGAGCGCAGCCGGCGTTGGATTGTCGGGGGCGGCGCCGCTGCCGGCGGCAGCAACACCCCGTATCCGGCTAGATGTCCCAGACGGTCGGCCGGAGCGGCCGTCGGGTAAGCCCTACTTGATGACGCCCGCATACCAACCCGTAGGGCTGAGGCTGGGCGGACGTCGCTACTGTTTAGGCAGCGAACGCGAGCTGAGGCTCGGCGTTTGTTTTTGGTTCCGGCTCTTTAACGTGGCTCCGGAGACCACGGCTCGCTTCTCCCGCCTCGACGACCGAAGTCGAGACCATTCACCCCCTTGTCCGGGCACCTCCTGCGCTGCCCTGGTGGACAGCCCCACCATGCTACCGGCGTTCACGGCCTGCCAACCCCACGGGGTGCTCAGTCCGCCGCCCGCCAGCGTTCGACGTCCCGGGCGGCGCGGGCGGCCTCCCGGTCTGCCTCCCGGGAGAGGATGGCCTGGCGCTTGTCGTGGAGGCGCCGACCTCTGGCCAGGGCCAACTGGACCTTGGCCTTGCCGTCTTTGAAGTAGAGCGAGAGCGGGACGAGGGTCAGCGCCTGCTGCTGGGTCCGGCCCATGAGCTCGTCGATCTGCTTGCGGTGGACCAGGAGTTTGCGCCTCCGGTCGGGGTCGTGGGCCCCAAAGCCGGTGGCGAACAGCCACGGGGGGACGTGCATCCCGATCAGCCACAGCTCGCCGTCGTCCACTCTGGCGTAGGCGTCGGAGAGCTGGGCCTTCCCCTCCCGCAGGGACTTGACCTCGCTGCCCTGCAGGACGATCCCGCACTCGAACGTCTCGAGGATGTCGTAGTCGTGGCGGGCTCGGCGGTTGGAGGCGACCGTGCGGTCGCCCGACCGTCCCGCCGCCTCCCGGGCCGCCGCCCGCTTGGCCACCGTCCTCTTGGCCCGTGCCATCACGGCAGGCTACTGCCGCTGTGAGCAGCACCTATCCGCGGAAGGCGGGGTTCGCGCCGTTACGATCTTTCGGAATGTTGCGGCTCCCCAACGACATCTACCTGCAGATGGTCGGCCACTGCCTTACCGGCCTGCCCGACGAGGCGTGCGGGCTGCTGGCGGGCGATCCCGCCGCCGGCGAGGTGTCCCGCTGCTACCCGACGCGCAACGTCGCCGCCTCGGCCAAGCTCTACAGGGTCGACCCTCGGGAGCACCTCCAGGCCGACCGGGATGCCGAGGCCAACGGGCTAGAGCTGCTCGGCGTCTTCCACTCGCACACCCACACCGACGCCTACCCGTCGCCCACCGACGTGGCCCAGGCCCCGGACCCCGGATGGCACTACGTCCTGGTCTCGCTCCGGGACACGCACCCGGTGGTGCGCAGCTACTCCATCATCGACGGCGAGATCGCCGAGGAGTCCGTGGTCGTCCTGACCCACGCCCATCCCCTGGGTTGAGGGGCGACGAGCCGCCGGATGGCGCGGCGGAGGGCGCGTCCGCCCCGGACCGATAGAATCCGGACCAGATAAGTCATCTTTCGGCGTCCCGACGGCGGCCCGCTCGGCCGGACCGCCCCGGGCAGCCCCGAACCCAGGGAGGCCAAGTGTCCGTCGACGTCCGCCTGCCGACCGTGCTGCGCTCCCAGGCCGGGGGGCAGTCCACGGTGGCCGTGGAGGGTGCGACCATCGGGGAGGTGCTCGGGTCCCTCGTGTCGCAGTTCCCCGGAATGTCCTCGCAGCTGCTCAATGACGACGGCTCCCTCCACCGCTTCGTCAACGTCTACGTCAACGACGACGACGTCCGCTACCTGGCGCTGCTCGACACCCCGGTGACCGCCGGCGACGAGGTGTCGATCCTGCCGGCCGTGGCCGGCGGCTGATCCTCTCCGGCCGATGGCCCGCCACAGCAGCATCCTGGGCCTGATCGGCAACACCCCGCTGGTCGAGGTGAGCCAACTGAGCCCGAACCCCGACGTCCGCATCCTCATGAAGCTCGAGGGCAGCAACCCGGGCGGGTCGGTGAAGGACCGGGTCGCCCTCTCGTTGGTCGAGCAGGCCGAGGAGGACGGGATCTTGAAGCCCGGGCAGCCCGACCAGGTCCTCATCGAGCCGACGTCGGGCAACACCGGCATCGGGCTGGCCCTGGTCTGCCGGGTGAAGGGCTACCACCTCAAGGTCGTCCTCCCCACCAACGTGTCGATCGAGCGCCGACAGCTCCTCGAGCTGTGGGGGGCCGAGATCATCGAGTCCCCCGGTGCCGAGGGATCCAACGGCGCCGTCCGCAAGGCGCTGCGGCTGGCCGCCGAGCACCCCGAATGGGTCTTCCTGTACCAGTACGCGCAACCTGGCCAACCCCAAGGCCCACTACGAGGGCACCGGCCCGGAGATCTGGCGGGACTGCCCGGAGGTCACCCACTTCGTGGCCGGACTGGGCACGTCGGGCACGCTGCTCGGGGTCGGCCGCTACCTGAAGGAGCGCAACCCCGGGGTGCAGGTGTGGGCGGTGGAGCCGCCGGCCGGCGAGTCCGTCGAAGGGCTGCGCAACCTCGACGACGGCTACATCCCGCCCATCTTCGAGGAGCTCGGCGGCGCGGCGCTCCTGGACCGAAAGACGGTGGTGCGGCCCCGGGAATCGATCGAGTGGACCCGCCGCCTCGCCGAGGTGGGGTTGTTCGTGGGCATCTCATCGGGAGCGGCCATGGCCGGGGCGGCCAAGTGTGCGGCGCAGGTCCCGCAGGGGACAGCGGCGGTGATCGTGGTGGTCTCGGCCGACGACGGGTGGAAGTACCTCTCGACCGGGGCCTGGACCGACGACATCGACGCCGTCACCGAGCGGGCCAAGTCGATCATCTACTTCTAGGTCTGCGGTGACCGTGGGCAACAGTGCCGGTCGGCCGGACGAGCGGCCGCGGACGCTCTCGGTGCTCGGCTGCGACGGCAGCTACCCGGGGCCGGGCGGCGCGGGCAGCGGCTACCTGGTCCAGGACGGGACCACGACCCTGTGGCTCGACGCCGGTCCGGGGACCTTCGCCAACCTCCAGCAGATGTGCGATCCGGGCTCGGTCGACGCCGTCGTCCTCTCCCACGAGCACCCCGACCACTGGACCGATCTCGAGTCCTTCGCCGTGTGGCGTCGCCAGTCCGGTTGTGGGCCCGTCCCCGTCTACGCCCCCCCTGGCCTGCGACGCCGCTCGTACTTCACCGACGAGCCGCTGCTGGGCTGGGTGGAGAGCGAACCGTCGATGCGGATCGTGGTGGGCCGGCTCACCTGCAGCTTCGTGGCCACCGACCACGGTCCCCCCACGCTGGCCGTGCGCATCGACGCGGCCGGTGGTCCCGAGGACCTCTCGGGTTCGTTCGCCTACTCGGCCGACACCGGTCCGGACTGGTCCATCGCCGAGCTCGGGTCGGGGATCGGCACGGTGCTCTGCGAGGCCACCTACACACGGGCCCACGAGGGCACTCTCTCCCACCTGAGCGGACGCCAGGCGGGCTCCATGGCGGCGGCGGCCGGGGTCGGACGGCTCGTCCTCACCCACCGGTGGCCTACGGTGTCGGCCGGTGTCCTGGCCGCCGAGGCCGAGGAGGCGATGGGCCGACCGGTCCACCAGGCGGCGACCGGTCGGGTGTTCGAGTGGTGACGGCGTGCCTCCTCGAGGGCGCGGGAGGAGGACCGGGAAGATGACCGACGAGCCGACCGGGACCGGGGCGGTCGACCACCGCACCCTGAGAGTCGACGGGCGCACCCTCGACCAGCTGCGGCCGGTCACCTTCGAGCGTGACTTCACGGTCTTCGCGCCCGGCTCGGTCCTGGTGTCCATGGGCCGCACCCGGGTGCTGTGCACGGCCTCGGTGGAGGACCGGGTGCCGCCGTGGATGCGCGGCCGCGGCAAGGGGTGGGTGACCGCCGAGTACTCGATGCTGCCGGGGTCCACCTCCGAGCGGGCCAGCCGGGAGGCGGCCAAGGGGAAGCAGTCCGGCCGCACCCAGGAGATCCAGCGCCTCATCGCCCGCTCGCTGCGGTCGGTCTGCGACATGGTGGCCCTGGGCGAGGTCCAGGTGACGGTGGACTGCGACGTCCTCCAGGCCGACGGCGGGACCCGCACGGCCTCGATCTGCGGCGCCTACGTGGCCCTCCACGACGCCTTCACCCGGATGCATCTCGGGGGCCAGCTGAGCCGGCACCCCCTGACCGACGCGGTGGCTGCCGTCTCGGTGGGGATCGTCGACGGCGTGGCCATGCTCGACCTTCCCTACGAGGAGGACTCGCGGGCCGAGGTCGACATGAACGTGGTCATGACCGGGACGGGCCGGTTCGTCGAGGTCCAGGGCACCGCCGAGGGCCAGCCGTTCTCGCCGAGGGGAGCTCGACGGCCTGCTGGCCCTGGCCGAGTCCGGCATCGCCACCCTGGTCTCCGAGCAGGCGGCCGTCCTGGCCGACCCGCCGGCGCCGCGGTGAGCGGCATCGGGCGGCGAGCGGCTTCAGTTGGTGCTGGCCACGGCCAACCCCGACAAGTCCGCGCGAGATCGCCGACATCCTGGGCGACGGCGGGGAACGTCGACCTGTTGCCCCGCCCGGCCGAGGTGGATGAGGTGGAGGAGACCGGGGAGACCCTGGTGGACAACGCCCGGCTTGAAGGCACGGGCCCTTGCCACGGCCACCGGACGGGCGGCGGTGGCCGACGACACCGGCCTCGAGGTCGACGCGCTGGGGGGCGCCCCCGGGGTGTACTCCGCCCGCTACGCCGGGCCCGGCGCCACCTACGCCGACAACGTCGACCGGCTGCTGGACGAGCTGGCGGCCCTCCCCGACGGGGGAGGGGACCGTCGCGCCCGGTTCAGGACGGTGGCCCTGGTGGCCTTCCCCGACGGGCGGGAGATCCGCAGCGAGGGGGTGGTCGAGGGGTCGATCGCCGGCGCGGCCCGCGGCGACGGTGGGTTCGGCTACGACCCGGTGTTCGTTCCCGACGAGGGCGACAGGGCGCACCTTCGCGGAGATGACCTCCGAAGAGAAGCACGCGCTCTCGCACCGTGGCCGGGCCTTCCGGGCCCTGGCCGCCCTGCTGGCGCAGCGCCCTTCGGACTGAGCGCTCGGGCGGCGTCTTTCAGCCGGCGGTGGTCCCGCTGTCGGCCACCGGCTTGGTGGGACGCCAGTAGACGGCCAGGAGCAGGAGGGCGCCCAGTCCGCCGCCCCCGGCCGAGATGGCGAAGCCGGGCCAGCCCCACAGCTGGCGCAGCGCGTGGACGTGGCCGTCGATGCTCCAGTGGCCCGGTCCGAGGGTGCCGACCACCACGCCGAGGATGGTGAGGGTCATCACGTACTCCCACCCCTCGCCCGGCCGGAAGATGAAGAAGCCGTTCCCGCGGTGGTTGGTGATCCAGGCGACCAGCATCACGCCGACCACCCCGGCGCCGGCCAGCGGGGTGAGCAGGCCCAGGATCAGGAGGGTCGCCGCTCCGACCTCGGTCAGGCTGGCCGTCCAGGCGTGGAGGATCCCCGGCTTCATGCCCAGGCTCTCGAACCAGCGCGAGGTCCCGGCGATCTTGCCGCCGCCGAAGATGTGATTGATGCCGTGGGCCATGAAGACCGCGGCCACACCGAAGCGCAGGATCAACAGGGCGAAGTTCACGGCCGAGCGCGAGCCCTGGACCGCGGCCACGACGTGGTGGGGCTGGACGAGGTTCACGGGGTCGCCTCCAGTGCGTTCGAGATCATCTGATGCGGGGCTTGGTCCGCACGCCGGCGTCGATCTCTGACTGCGCGGCGTCGATGAGGTGCTGGTCCCAGCCGAGATTGACGAAGGCCCACCCCATGGAGAGAGCCTGGCTCCGGCCCACCTCGAGTCCGGACCACAGCGCCCGCAGGGTGCCCTGCACGGCGAGCGTCGGGGCCTTGGCGATCTCGCCGGCCACCCAGGCGGCCCGTTCGTGCAGCTCGGAGATCGGGCAGAGCTCGGAGACCAGGCCGATCTGGTGGGCACGGGCGGCGGACATGCGCTCGGAGTTTCCGAGCAGCGTCATACGGACGATCTCGCCGAAGGGCATCCTGGGCATCATCTGCAGCGGCTCGTAGCCGGCGGGCATGCCGAAGGTCACGTGGGGGTCGAAGAAGGTGGCGTGGTCGGCGGCGATGATGATGTCCGCCTCCCCCAGCATGTAGAAGGCGCCGCCGCAGGCGATGCCGTTCACGGCGGCCACCACCGGCTTCCACATGTCGTTCGACTTGGGGCCGAGCTGCTCGGAGGGGTCGTCGAACATGAAGGGCGACGTGTCGCTGCCGATGTGGATGGGTTCGTGGCCCGCCGCCGGGTCCGGACCAGTGCCCAGGTCGACCCCCTCCACGGTGTTGACCGTCTTGTTGCCCCCGAGCACCTCGTCGCGGTCGACCCCCGAGGAGAAGGCCCGCTCGCCCGCCCCGGTGAGCACGACGACGCGGACGGAGTCGTCGCGGCGCAACCACCGCCAGACCGTGCGCATCTCGCGCTGCATGGTGGCATTGAAGGCGTTGTGGACGTCGGGGCGGTTCAGGGTCAGCCAGGCCACGCCGTCGTTGACCTCGAACAGGATCGTCTCGAGCTCGGCCACGGCGACACGATAACCGAGCCGGCCAGAGCCGCCGGTGGTCAGTCGGCCGCGCTGAGGGTGCCCTCGACGAACTCCTCCCATGACCGACGGCCCTCGGCGTGGTCCGGGCAGGTGTTGCGGCCCTCCCGGAAGCCCCGCGCCACGGCCCCGGGCACCGGGACGTTCAAGAGCCGGACGGGCCGTCCCCGCCGGGCCCTCCACAGGCTGACCAGCTCTCGAAGGGCAAGGACCCGGGGACCGCCGAAGTCGGCAGCGCGACCCGACGGGCCCGCCTCGACCAGAGCGGCCATCCGCTCGGCCACGTCGGCCGCGGCGACCGGCTGGAAACGGAAGGCGAGGGGGAGCGGGGCGAAGGGCAGCCGGTCGAACGGCTTGCAGACCATGGCCACTAGCTCGTGGAACTGCGTGGCCCGCAGGATCGTCCACGGCACGGGTCCGGCCTGGACCAGCCGTTCGCAGGCCCGCTTGCGGCGGTAGTAGGGGAGGCCGATGACGTCGACGCCCACGATGGAGAGGAAGAGGAGGTGGCCGGCGCCACCGGCCGCCGCCAGCAGGTTGGCCGTCTGGCGCTCGTCGGCCCGCCCCATCCGACGGGTGTCGGAGGCGGCGTGCACCACCACGCCGGCGCCGGCCAGCGCCACGGCGACCCCCTCGCCGGTGGCCAGGTCGCCCCGGTGGGTCCCCGCCCCCGGGCGCCGGGAGAGCACCCGGACCTCGTGACCCGCCTTCTCGAGCAGGGGCACGAGCTGGCGTCCGAAGGTGCCGGTCCCACCGGTGACCACGACGGTGCCCACCGAGCCATCGTAGGGGAGGGCCTCGTGTGGTCACCGGGCCCCGCGGCCACTACCTTTGGCCGCGCACGGCGGGTGCCGGGCGTAGGAGACGGAAGGGGACGACGACGGTGAGCGAGGCCGCGGCCAGCGACGAGGAGCTGCTGAAGAGCATCATCGGCAAGTCGACCGGCCGGTCGACGGTGGTCGTCGAGCGGGGGCCGGTGGCTTTCTTCGCCGCGGCCGTGCTGGAGAAGAGCCCCATCTACCGCACCCCCGAGGCCGCCGCCGAGGCCGGCCTGCCGGCCATCCCCGCGCCCCCCACCTTCCCGATCGGCATGGAGTTCTGGGGCAAGTTCGACGAGATCCAGCCCCCCGGCGACCAGCCGGTCAACCCCATGGCCACAGTGATCGGCCCGCTCATGACCCGGGGAGGGCTGCTCCTCCACGGCGAGCAGGAGTTCGTCTACCACCGCCCGGTGCTGGTGGGCGACGTGCTGGACGGCGAGGGGAGGGTCGTCGACGCCTACCAGCGCGAGTCCAAGGGCAAGACGATGACGTTCTTGGTCACCGAGACCGAGTGGAAGGACCAGCGGACCGGCGAGCCCGTGGTGACCACCCGGTTCAACGTCCTGCACAGGGTCTGAGGCGATGGGGACCGAGGGGTTGGGTTCGAGGGTGAGCGCCGGTGCCGACCGGCCGGTGAACGGTGAAAGGGGCTGCGGGCATGGGTGAGCAGAAGCTCTACTTCGAGGACGTGAAGGAGGGCGACGAGGCGCCGTCGCGCCACCACGTGCTGACGCGGACCGACCTCGTGCGTTACGCCGGGGCCTCGGGCGACTTCAACCCGATGCACCACGACGAGGTCCAAGCCGTGGCGGCCGGACAGCCCAGCGTCTTCGGCCACGGGATGTTCTCCATGGGCTTCTTGGGCTCGGCCCTCAGCGACTACGTGGGCGTCGGGAACATCACCCGCTACAAGGTGCGCTTCGCCAAGCAGACGTGGCCCGACGAGAAGCTCTCCACCAAGGTGGTCGTCACCGCCAAGCGGGAGGAGGAGGGCCGTCACCTGGTCGACCTCGACGTGCGGCTGGTCAACCAGGACGGCCAGGAGAAGGTGGTGGGGGAGGCCACGGCCGACCTCCCCACGAGGGCCTGAACCCAGGGCGTCCGGCCCCCCGGCCGGTCAGCGCGAGCGTCGCATGCCGGGGTGCTGCCTGGCCACGATCGGGGTGAGCAGCCGCCGCGGCGCCAGGTGGCCGGCCATCGCTCCCACCCGGTTGCCCAACCCGGGGATGACCACCGCCTTGTCCTTCTCGAGGCCGTCCACCGCCGCCCGGGCCACCTCGGGGGCCGCCACCCACAGGAACTTCGGCAGCGCGGCCGTCGCCTCGTCTTCGGAGAAGCCAGCCACCTCGGCGAAGCCGGTCTCCACCGGTCCCGGGCAGAGTGCCGTGACCGTGACGCCGAGGGGGTGCAGCTCGGCCCGCAGAGCCTGGGTGTAGGAGAGCACGAAGGCCTTCGAGGCGCTGTAGCCGGCCTGCCCCGGCAGGGGTTGGAAGCCCGCGGTGGAGGCGGTGTTGAGGACTGCGCCCCGCCGACGGCTGGCCATGGCCGGGACGAACAGGGTGCACAGGTCGACGACCGCCTCGACGTCGGTGCGGACCATGGCCAGCTCCCGGTCCCGGTCGGCGAGCCGGACCGGCCCGACGGTGCTGAAGCCGGCGTTGTTGACCAGGACCTCGACCAGCAGGCCCCGCGCCTCGACCTCCTTGGCCAGGGCGGCCCGGGCGTCGGCGTCGGTGAGGTCGGCCGGCAGCACCTCCACCCGTACGCCGGTGGAGGCCAGCTCCTCGGCCAGGCCGTGCAGGAGCGGCTCGCGCCGGGCGACGAGGGTGACGCCCCGACCGCGGCGGGCCAGCTGTCGGGCGATCTCGGACCCCAGGCCCGAGGAGGCCCCCGTGACCAGGCAGGTGCTGTGGTCGCCGGCAGGGGGGAGGGCCATGGCCCATTGTACGGGCACCGAGAATTGGCTGCTCAAACCCCTTGGCCTCGCCGCGCCGAAGGAGGACAATGGCAGTGAGGGGCGGACCAGACGGGTTCTCCCCGGTGGAAGAGACCGAGAGGAGCTTGCCGATGGGATCGCCAAGCCCTACCGAGGAGGAAGGTCCGCCGGGCTGATGGCACGCCGCCGGATGGCGGCGAGCGGTCGAGCCGGGTGCGCGTCGGTGACGGCGGGCAGCGGAGACCGACGGGGACCGCTTCGGCCGTCCCGGCGACGTCGGCGCCTGCGCCTCTCAGCCGACGAGCCGGATCGCCTCCCGGCGAAAGGACGCGGCCACGGGGCCGGCCAAGGGGTCGGCCCCGTGGCGCGTTCAGGCACGACGTCGACGCATGGTGCGCGGCAGGCGTCGGGCGTGCAACAGTCGGGGCCGTGCCCGAGGCCCCTGCGACCGCGACCGAGCGTCTGGCCATGTTCCCCCTCTCGACGGTGCTCTTCCCCCGCTCGGTGCTGCCCCTGCACGTCTTCGAGCCCCGCTACCGGGCCCTGGTGGCGGACTGCCTGGCCGGCTCGGGCCAGTTCGGCGTCGTGCTCATCGCCCGTGGTTCCGAAGTGGGCGGGGGCGACGAGCGGTTGGGCATGGGCACGGTGGCCCGCATCGACCGGGCCTCGCCGCTCGCCGACGGCCGCTGGTCCCTGTTGACCAGCGGGACCCGGCGGGTGCGGGTCACCGAGTGGCTTCCCGACGACCCGTACCCGGTGGCCATGGTGGCCGACGCCCACCCGCAGCCCGATGCCACGGCCGGCGATGACCGGCTGCTGGCGGCGGCGGTCTCGGCCGTCCGCCGCTGCCGGGCCTTGCTCTCCGAGGCCGGGCGCGGGGCCGCCCTCCCGTCGGACCTGCAACTCGACCCCGACCCCGAGGTGGCCGCCTGGCAGATCTGCGGCCTGGCTCCGATCAGCCCGTTCGACAAGCAGCGCCTCCTCGAGACCGACGAGTGCGGGGCCCGCCTGGCCGAGGTGGCGGCGCTGTCGAGCGCGGTGGCCGACGACGTCAACCTGCTTCTCTCCAAGGGGCTGTAGCCGCCGACGGCGGCCGCCCGCCCGCTCTTAGGTGCCGGCCAGCCGGGAGACGAGCGGGCCGAGGGCCTCCCAGCAGTCCGCCTCGACCGAGTAGTAGGAGATCTGGTACTCGGCCCGGCGCCACTCGAGCTCCTCGGCCATCTCGTCGATCGTGCCGAGCAGCGCCAGCGGCACGTGCAGCGCCTCGGACGGCTCGATGCCGAAGGCCGGGGCCATGGCCTCGGCGATCGAGTCGCGGTCGTCGGTGACCATGGCGAAGCCGATCAGGGTGTTGAGCTCGAGGTCGTCGAACCGCTCGCCCGCCGCCTCCTTGACCCAGGCGACCTTGCGGCGCGTGGAGTCCGGGCTGGCGTCGGGGGCGGTCTCCGCGCCCCCCATGCCCTCCTTGAGGTTGACGTTGATGCCCACCACGTCGGCCTCCCGGCCGGCGATCGACAGCACCCGACGACCCCCGCCGCCCAGGGTGAGCGGGGGGTGGGGGCGCTGGGTCGGGCGGGGCGAGGGGACGTGCTCGACGATCGTGTAGTGGCGGCCGGAGAACGAGTAGGGCCCCTCGGCCGAGAGCAGCCCCTTCAACACCTGCACGCCCTCCTCGAACCGGTCGACCCGCACGGCCGGGAGGTCGTAGGGGATGCCGGACTGCTCGTAGTCGGTGCGCATCCACCCCGCCCCCAGGCTCAACTCGAACCGCCCGCCGGAGAGCAGGTCGATGGTGGCCGCCTCCTTGGCCAGCACCAGGGGGTGGCGGTAGTCGTTGTCGAAGACCAGTGCCCCCACCCGGAGCGTGGTGGTGGCGTCGGCCGCGGCCATCATGGCCGGGACCGGCGCCAGCTGGTCGCCGAAGTGGTCCGGCATGAGCAGCGTGGAGTAGCCCAGGTCCTCCGCCCGGCGGGCCTGCTCGGCCCACGAGGCACCGGTGGCCTCGGGGGCCCGCCCCAGCTGGGCGGCGAAGCGGAACGTGCGCGGGTGGCTCACCCCGCCAGCTTGCCCGATCACCCGGCCGGGCGCTCCTGGTCTAGAAGAAGCTGAACTTGGGGATGCCCGAGTCGATGCCCTTGAAGAGGTCGCCCTTGGCCGCCACCAGCTCGGAGGGGGTCCAGGCGTGGTCACGGTGGACCTCCCCGACCGGGTGGAACCCGCCCATGGCCCAGATGTCGCCGCCGAAGACCACGAAGACCTGCCCGTTCACGTCGGCCGCCTCGTCGCTGGCCAGGAAGCCGATCAGCTGGGCCACGTTGGTGGGGTCCCAGGCATCGAAGGCGTCGCCCTTGGCGGCCATCTCCCCGAAGAGCGTCTCGGTCATGCGGGTGCGGGCCCGGGGGGCGATGGCGTTGACGGTCACCCCGTAGCGCTCGAGCTCGCGGGCGAGGACCCAGGTCATCGAGGCGATGCCGGCCTTGGCCGCCGAGTAGTTGGCCTGCCCGACGTTGCCGTAGAGGCCGGCCTCCGAGGACGTGTTGATGATGCGTCCGGAGGTCGGCTCGCCGCCCTTGGCCTTGTTGCGCCAGTAGACCGAGGCGAAGTGGGAGGGGGCGAAGTGGCCCTTCAGGTGGACCCGGATGACGTCGTCCCAGTCCGACTCCTCCATGTTGAAGGACATCTTGTCCCGGAGGATCCCGGCGTTGTTCACCAGGATGTCGAGCGAGCCGTAGGAGTCGACCGCCTGCTCGACGACGTTCTTGGCGCCGGCCCACGAGCTGATGTCATCGCCGTTCACCGCGGCCGTGCCGCCGTTGGAGGTGATCAGGTCGACGACCTCCTGGGCGGGGTGGACGTCCCCGCCCTGACCCGAGAGCGACGCTCCGACGTCGTTGACGATCACCGTGGCGCCCTCGGAGGCGAGAAGGAGCGCCTCCTCGCGGCCGATGCCCCGGCCGGCCCCGGTCACGATGGCGATCTTGCCGTCGAGCAGTCCCATTCCAGTCCTCCATCTCGGTGCGCCCCTCCCGGCCCAGGGTGCCGGGCCGGGACCCGGCGTCGGGAGCCGGGCGGCCCCGGCAGCATGGCCGACGCGTTGGCGTCGGGGCAAGACGGGTGCCGGCCCGCGCCCTCAGCCTCCGGGCGTCCACTCGGCCAGGCGCTCGGACACCACTTCGGCCACGAGCGCGGCCACCTCGCGGCGGGCCCGCGCCGAGCCGGCCCGCCCGGTCAGGCTGACCACCTCGACCCCGTTCGACGCCGAGGCCTGGGCCACGGCGGCCCGGTCGGCGTCGCCGACCACGCACAGGACTGGGGCCCGGCCCCCGACCAGGGCCACGACGCCACCGACCACCTTTCCCTCGAACGACGTCGGGTCGAGGCGGCCCTCGCCCGTCACCACCAGATCGGCGCGGGCCAGCCGTTCGGGGAGCCCGACCAGGTCGGCCACCAGGTCGAAACCGGGTTGCAGTCGCGCCCCCAGGGCGGCCAGCCCCCCGGCCAGCCCCCCGGCCGCACCGGCTCCGGGCAGCGCGTCCACGTCGACCCCCAGGTCCCGGCGGTAGCGGGCGGCCAACTCGTCCAGGCGGGCGGTGAGGACTGCCACCTGGGAGGGGGTGGCGCCCTTCTGCGGGCCGAAGACCTCGGCCGCCCGTCGGAACGGCGTGACCACGTCGCAGGCCACCACCAGCTCCGCCCCCCCCAGCCGCGCCGGGGCGCCGATCGCCTCGACCGCCCCCCACCCTCCGTCGGAGGTGGACGACCCCCCGACGCCGACCACGACGCGGCGCGCCCCAGCGCCCAGCGCGGCGAGGACCAGCTGCCCCACCCCGGTGGTCGAGGCCCGCACGGGATCGTCGCCGGAGGGGGAGGGGAGGAGGGCCCTCCCGATGACCAGGGCCGACTCGAGCACCGCCGTGGGGCCCTGACCGGCCGCCGACGGTCCCACCATGCGCCACTCGGCGTCGACGGGGTCTCCGAGCGGCCCGGCCACGGTGGAGCGGTGGACCTCGCCGTGCACCGCCTCGAGGATCCCCTCGCCGCCGTCGGCCATCGGCACCTCGTCGGCGGTCCAGCCGGCGGCCCGCGCCGCGCCGGCCGCGGCGGCCGCCACCTCGGAGGCGGTGGCGGTGCCCCGGAACTTGTCGGGTGCGGCGACGAGGTGGCCCACGCCCCCAGCATGGCCCGGCACGGGGGTGGGTACCGGCGGGCCGGCCGGGCCTGCCCACGGTCCGGCCGCCGCAGGGTGCGGACGAGAGGATTCGAACCTCTACCCCCGAAGGGACCGGGACCTAAACCCGGCGCGTCTACCAGTTCCGCCACGCCCGCAGCGGCGCCCGATCCGGGCGCCGGACGAGTCTACGACGCCGTTCCCGGGAGCCCGGGTCCCCTCCCCCCGGTGTCACCGGCGGAGCCGTCGGCCAGGTAGCCTCTGGCCATGCCTTTTGACCCCCCCGCGCCCTCCGTCGTCTCGGCCGCCGCCGGCCCCGAGCCCACGGCCGACATCTACCAGCGGCTCTTGAAGGAGCGCATCGTCTTCATCGGGAGCGCCATCGACCAGAACACCGCCAACGTGGTCTGCGCCCAGCTCATCCTGCTGGAGGCCGAGGACCACGAACGTGACATCTCCCTCTACATCAACTCGCCCGGGGGGTCGGTCACCGACGGCCTGGCCATCTACGACACCATGCAGTACGTGCGCCCCGACGTGAGCACGATCTGCGTCGGGTTGGCCGCCTCGATGGGCCAGTTCCTCCTGTGCTCGGGGACGCCGGGCAAGCGCTTCGCCCTGCCCCACTCCCGGATCCTGATGCACCAGCCCTCGGCGGCCATGCAGGGCCAGGCGGCCGACATCGCCATCCAGGCGGAGCAGATCGTCTACCTGAAGCAGATGATGGCCGAGCGCATCGCCTTCCACACCGGCCAGCCGGTCGACCGCATCGAGGCCGACTCGGACCGCGACCGCTGGTTCACCTCCGCCGAGGCCCTGGAGTACGGGATCATCGACCAGGTGATCGACCGGTCGGCGGCCCAGGTGGGCGGCTCCTGAGCGTGGCTCTCGAAGCCCCGGTCCCGCCCCCGGGTGCGCGACCCCGTCCCGAAGACCGGTCGCCGATCCCCGTCGCCGACGCTTCGCCGATGGCCGAGGCCTCGGCCGACGGGGGTGCGCCGGACCGCAAGGTCACCCGGGTGGTGTCGGCCAACGTCAGCGTCTGGCACCGCATCGGCGAGATCTGGCGGTCGCGCGAGCTGTTGGTCTACCTCGTTCGCACCGAGATCAAGGTCAAGTACAAGAACTCCTTCCTCGGCCTGATCTGGTCGATGATCGCCCCGGCCATGACCCTGGCCGTCTACACCATCGTCTTCGGCTTCTTCTTGAAGAACGGGATCCCCAACTTCGTCATCTTCTTGTTCGCGGGCCTCCTGCTCTGGAACTTCTTCCAGACCGGGGTCATCACCGCCACCGGGGTGGTGGTCAACAACGCCGGCCTGGTCAAGAAGGTGTCGTTCCCCCGGGAGATCCTGGCCCTGGCGGCCATCGGCTCGGCCGGGGTCTTCCTCTTCTTCCAGTCCTGCGTCATGGTGCTGTTCATGGTGGTGCTCCACGTGGTGCCCGCATGGAACCTCCTATGGCTGCTGCTGGTGGCCCTGGTGCCCACGGTCGTCTTCGCTGCCGCCCTCGGGATTTTCCTCGCCTCGGTCAACGTCTACCTGCGCGACACCCAGCACCTGGTCGAGGTCCTGGTGGGCGCGGCGTGGTTCTGGGCCTGTCCGATCGTCTACTCCTACCAGCACACGGTGGCGTCGAAGCTGGCCAGCCACCACGTCTTCGGGATCCCGCTGACGTACATCTACTTCCTCAACCCGATCACGCCGGTGGTGATGACCTTCCAGCGCGTGCTCTACAACAAGATGGGGACAGTCACCCTCACCACAGTGAACCATGCGAAGGCTCAACTTCTCCCCTCCTGGCCGTGGACGACCTACGTCGTCGCCGACTGCATCATCCTGGCTGTCTCGCTGGTACTGGGGTACCTGGCGTTGATCGTGTTCGGCCGCCTGGCCGGAAACTTCGCCGAGGAGCTCTGATCCGGTGGGCACCGTGGCCGTCGACGTCCAGGACGTCTCCAAGCGGTTCCGCCTGTACCTCGAGAAGTACACCTCGCTCAAAGAGAAGCTCATCCACGCGGGCCGCGTGCCCCACGAGGACCTCTGGGCGCTGCGCGACGTCTCCTTCGACGTCCAGGAGGGCGAGACCGTCGGCATCCTGGGGCGCAACGGGTCGGGCAAGTCGACGCTGCTCAAGTGCATCTGCGGAGTCCTGCAGCCCACCGGCGGCCGCGTGGTGGTCCGAGGGAAGCTGGCCGGACTGCTGGAGCTGGGAGCGGGGTTCCAACAGGACCTCTCGGGACGGGAGAACATCTACCTGAACGGGTCGATGCTCGGACTTTCCAAGCGGGAGGTCGACCGCCTGTTCGACGACATCGTCGACTTCGCCGAGCTGGGGCAGTTCATCGACAACCAGGTCAAGTTCTACTCGTCGGGCATGTACGTCCGGCTCGGCTTCGCCGTTGCCGTCAACGTCAACCCCGACGTGCTGGTGGTCGACGAGGTGCTGGCGGTGGGTGACGAGCGGTTCCAGCGCAAGTGCATGGACCGGATCAAGCGCTTCCAGAGCGAGGGCCGCACGATTCTCTTCGTCTCGCACTCCCCGGACCAGGTGCGGGCGATCTGCGACCGGGCCGTCGTGCTCTCCGACGGGAACATGATCGGCATGGGCCAGCCCGGCGAGGCGGTGCGCCTCTTCCGCGAGCGGCTCATGGAGGCGGGCGACGAGCTGTCACTCGGCTCGGAGCCGTCGCCCGAGGGAAACTCCCACGAGCCCCCCGTCCACGCTCCCCGGCCGTGGCTCGAGGCCGCGCCCGCAGACGACGGCGACGTGTCGCGGCCGGTCCGGCTGCGCGGCGTGGAAGCCTGCTACCCCGACGCCGAAGAGCGGCGATATCTCACCATCGGCGAGACCCTGATCGTCCGGATCCACTACCAGGCCTCGGTGGCCGTCGACAACGTGGTGTTCGCCCTCGAAGTGCGCATGGACGACGGCTCCATGCTCTTCCGCACCGACACCGAGATCATGGGTCTGCCCGTGCCCGCCGCGGTGGGTCCGGGCGCCATCGACTTCCACCTCGAATCGATGCCCCTGTTCGACGGCACCTACGACATCAACGTCGGCGTCTACGGTCCCGGCGGCATCCTCTACGACTGGCTGGAGCCGGCGTGCCAGTTCGAGATGATGAACCCCGGACGGGCCACCGGCCTGGTGGCCCTGCCGGTCCGACTGGCCATCGTCCCGGCCGACCAGGTCGACGCCTCGCCGGAGATCGGAGTCCAGGCGTGACGGCGGGCGAGGAGACCGGGACCGACCAGGCGGCCGACGGCGCCTACCTGGCCCAGGTGATGGCCGAGATCGACGAGGAGGTTCGCCGCCGACGCGCCTCGGGCGACCTCCCGCCCCGCCTAGAACGCGAGCTGGACGAGCTCTTCTTGGAGCACTCGCCGGTGGCCGGGCGCGGCGGTGGCCTCGACCAGGCGCTGCGGATGGTCGATGCCGCCGCCTTCATCGACCCGGTCGTCCCGATCTCCTCCAACAAGTCGGGGGGCGCCCTGGTCAAGAAGGGGCTGCGCACCCTCAACCTCTGGTACATCGGCTACGTCACCCACCAGGTGAGCCAGTTCGCCGCGGCGGTGAGCCGGTCGCTCCACCTCCTCGACGACCGTCTGGCCGAGCTGCGCACCGAGGTTGAGGCCCAGCGGGTGCCGGCGGCGGTCGTGGTCGAGGCGCCGTGGGCGGTGGGCGCCGACGCCTGGTGGGTCCCCGTGGCGGTGGGGGCGCTGGCCGGGGTGCGGTCCCGGGTGCTGCACGCCGCGGCGGGCGACGGGTGGCTGGTGCGCCAGCTCGTGGGCAAGGGGGTCGACGCCTACGGCGTCGACCCGCGCCCGGGGCTGGCCGACCGGGGGGAGCTCGGAGGTTCGGACCTGCGCGAGGAGGGCGCGCTGGAGCACCTGCGGGCGGTCGAGCCGGCTGCCCTGGGCGGGATCGTCCTCTCCGGCGTGGTGGACGGGATGACCCCCGGCGAGCGGACCCAGCTGCTCGAGGTCGTCTGCGACCGGCTGGCCCCCGACGGGATCCTCGTCGTGCACTCCCTCTCCCCGTCGGGGTGGTGGTCGGAGGCCGCGCCGGCCGAGGCCGACCTCTCCCCGGGGAGGCCGCTGCGCGCCGCCACCTGGCCCCACCTGCTCGCCCCCCTCGGCTTCGAGGCCACCGTCACCGAGGGGCCGTCGGGGACCGACTACCTGGTGACGGCCGTCCTGCGCGGGGCGCCGCCCCGACGGTGAGCCCCACGCCCGAGGCGGCCGTCGACCGGCCGCCGCCTGGGGGTGCCGTGCACCAGTTCGTGCCCGCCCTGATCGCCCGCGACGCCACCGGAAGCCACACCCTCCTCCTGCGCCAGGCGCTGCGAGACGCCGGCTGGCGCTCGGAGATCTTCGCCGAGGCCACCCACGACGAGCTCCTGGGAGAGACCCTCCCGATCGACGCCTATCGGGGTCTGGCCGCCCCCGGCGACGTCCTCGTCTACCAGTTCTCGACCTCCTCGGCGGTGGCCGACTTCCTGGCCGAGCGGCCCGAGCCCCTCGTGCTCGACTACCACAACGTGACCCGACCCGCCCTCTACGGCGGCTGGGACCCGGTCTCGGGGGCCCGCTCGGCTGCGGCCCTCGAGCAGCTGGGCCGACTCGCCCCCCGCGCCGCCTTGGGCCTGGCCGACAGCGCCTACAACGTGGCCGACCTGCTCGAGGCGGGCTGCCCCCGCACGGCCGTGGTGCCGGTCCTCGTCGACCTCGACCGGCTGGTGGCGGCGCCCGACCCCCGGGTGGCGGCGCGCCTGGCCGCCGGCAAGGCGGAAGGCGGCTCGGACTGGCTGTTCGTGGGGCGGCTGGTGCCCTCGAAGGCCCAGCACGACCTGGTGAAGGCGGTCTGGGCCTACCGCCGCCTCTACGACCCTCTCGCCCGGCTGCACCTGGTCGGCCCCACCCCGTCGGGGCGGTACCTGGCCTCGCTGCGCGGCTTCGTGGCCGATCTCGGGCTGGCCGGGGCGGTGCGCATCTGGGGCGAGGTGTCCGACGCCGCCTTGGCCGCCCACTTCGGGGCGGCCGACGCCTACGTCTCGCTCTCGGTCCACGAGGGGTTCGGCGTCCCCCTGCTCGAGGCGATGCGGGCCTCGGTGCCGGTGGTGGCCCTCGCCGCGGGGGCCGTCGAGGGGACCCTCGGCGGGGCCGGCCTCGTGCTGGAGCGGACCGAGCCGGCCTACGTGGCCGCCGCGGTCCAGCGCGTGCTCTGCGACGACGAGCTGCGGGCGACGTTGGTGGCGGCGGGCCACGACCGGGTCGACGCGCTCTCCCTGGCCTCGGCGGGGGCGCTGGCCGTGGCGGCCATCGCCACCGTGGCCGGACCGCCGCCCAAGGTGGCGGCACCGGACGGCCGGGTGAGGACGGCGTGAAGGTCGCCTTCACCACCCCCCGCTACGGCCTCGAGGTGATGGGCGGGGCCGAGACCGCGGCCAGGCAGCTGGCCGAGCACTTGGTGTCGCTGTGCGGGTGGGAGGCCGAGGTGTACACCACCTGCGCCCTCGACCACCTGACGTGGGACGACGTGCTGCCGGCCGGCGACGGTGAGCTGAACGGGGTCACGGTCCACCGCTTCGAATCGGCGGCCGGCCGGGACGACGACTTCTACGGCCTCGACGGGCGGCTGCGGGTGGCCCCCACCGAGGCCACCCGGCGCGAGGCCGCCCGCTGGGTCGACCTTAACGGCCCGCTCTCCCCTGACCTCGTCGACGCCGTGGCCGCCACCGACGCCGACGTGGTCGCCTTCTACCCCTACCTGCACTACCCGGTCGTCCGCGGCATCGCCCGCTGCCCCAGGCCGTCGGTCCTGCACCCGGCGGCCCACGACGAGCCCGCGCTCTACCTGCCGGTCTTCCGGGGCACCTTCGGCGCCGCCGACGGCCTCTGCTACCACACCACGGCCGAGCGCAAGCTGGTGCAGCGGGTCCACGCCATGGCCGACCGCCCGCAGGTCGTCCTCGGCCTGGGGGTGTCCGAGCCGGCCGAGTCCGGCCGCCCCGGCGGGGAGGTGCTCGGGGTGGGGGACCGCCCCTACGTGGTGAGCGTGGGGCGGGTCGACGAGCACAAGGGGTCGTCGATGCTGGCGGCCTTCTTCGCCGCCTACAAGGAGCGCCACCCCGGGCCCCTGGCCCTGGCCTTGGTGGGGCCGGTCTCGGCCAACATCCCGCCCCACCCCGACATCGTGCTGACCGGGGTGGTGGACGAGTCCGACAAGTGGGACATCGTGCGCGACGCCACGGTCTCGGTGTCCCCCTCGGCCTTGGAGTCCTTCTCGCTGGTGGTGCTCGAGGCCTGGGTCGAGCGTGTGCCGGTGGTGGTGAACGCCACCTGCGACCCCACCCGCGAGCACTGCGAGCGCTCGGGCGGGGGACTGTGGTTCGGCTCCTTCCGCGAGTTCGAGGCGGTGCTAGACCGCCTCTTGGGCGATCCGGACCTGCGACGGCAGCTGGGCGAGCGCGGGCGCGCCTACGTGGACCGGCACTACCAGTGGCCGGTGCTGATCGACCGCTATGCCCGGTTCCTCGACGAGGTGGTGGCCCGGGGCAAGGGGCCCGGCGGCGTCCTCTGAGCGCCCCGAGCCATGAAGGTCGCTTACGTCGTCCCCCGTTACGGTCCCGAGATCCTCGGCGGGGCCGAGACCGGCGCCCGCATGCTCGCCGAGCATCTGGTGGCCGGGCGCGGCGATGAGGTCGAGGTTTTCACGACCTGCGCCACCGACGCCCTCACCTGGGAGGACGAGCTGGCCCCGGGGACCGAGAGGGTGAACGGCGTGGAGGTCCATCGCCTGGCCTCGGCCGCCGGCCGGGACCCCTCGTTCCACCCCTACTCGGGGGCGCTCTTGGCCGCTCCCGAAGCGGCCACGGCCGTCGAGGCCGAACGGTGGATCGACCTGCAGGGCCCCGTCTGTCCCGACCTGGTGGACGCGGTGGCCGCCACCGACGCCGACGTCGTCGCCTTCTACCCGTACCTCTACTACCCGACGGTGCGGGGGGTGCCGAGGGTCGCCGACCGGGCCGTCCTGCATCCGGCCGCCCACGACGAGCCGCCGCTGCACCTCCCGGTCTTCAGGGAGGTCTTCCGGTCGGTGCGCGGCCTGGTCTTCCAGACCAAGAGCGAGCAGCGGCTGGTCGAGGGGACCTTCGGAGTGGCGACCACCCCGCAGGTGGTGGTGGGCCTGGGGGTGGAGGAGGCCCCCGGCAGTCCCGAGGACGCCCGTGCTGCGTGCGACCTGGGCGACGCGCCGTATCTCATCTGCGTGGGGCGGGTGGACGACAAGAAGGGGACCGGGATGCTCTGGCGGTACTTCCGCGCCTACAAGGAGCGCCACCCCGGGCCCCTGCGCCTGCTGCTCGTGGGCCAGGTGGTGGACCGTCCCGAGCCCGCCCCCGACGTGGTGGTCACCGGGCCCGTGGACGACGGGCTCAAGTGGGGACTGCTCCGGGGGGCCAGGGCCCTGGTGTCACCCTCGCCGTGGGAGGCGTTCTCGATCGTGGTCATCGAGGCCATGACGGCCGGGGTGCCGGTGTTGGCGAACGCGATGTGCGGCCCCACCAAGGAACACTGCGAACGCTCGGGCGCGGGGTTGTGGTTCTCGGGCTACGGCCAGTTCGAGGCCGTGGTCGACCGCCTGCTCGGCGACCGGTCGCTGGCCGCCTCCCTCGGGCGCAGGGGACAGCGCTACGCCGAGGGCAACTACGGCTGGCCGGTCATCACGGCGCGCTACGGGGCCTTCTTGGAGGGGGTGGGCCGCCGGCGGGCACGGTGAGGGCGGAGCCGGGGTGGGCACTCCCGCGCCGCGCCACGTGCGGGAAACCCGCCCGAGATTTCGGCGGTTCTGTCGGGTTCTTCGCGGTGGCGCGTAGGAGGCCTCCGGCCGGTGATCCAGCCAGAAGCATCCACCACCGACCGCCCGGATCAGAGGCCGGTTCCCAATGCTCGTCCCGCAGAGCCAGGATGAGCCCAGTAGCTCTCGGCCAGCGTGGTCGGGATGACCTCTATGCCCTCGGCACCCAAGACATCGGTTGTCTGACTGCCGATGACGACCAGAACCGCATCGGGTTCATCGGTCAAGGTCATCAGGCGCATCCTCTTTGCGTGTGTACCCATCATGTCTTCCCCCTTCCCCCCGTCATTGTCCTCCGTCCGGCTCATTCACAACACGACGGCAGATCAACGCTTTCCCAACTTTCACGCCCTCGGCGTTGAAACTGCGACGAGCGCGACCCGCTCTCGACCGGGGTCGCGGTGAGGCACCGTGGGACAGACTGCCCCGGGGTCCCGGCGACGCTCACCTAGTTTCCACGGGCGGTTCGTGGCCGGACCGACCCTAGGATCGCGCGCATGTGCCGAAACATCACCATCTTGAGGGGCTTGGAGCCGCCCGCCACGCCCGAGGAGATCGAGGCCGCCGCCCGCCAGTACCTGCGCAAGGTGGGGGGACTGCAGGCCTCCTCGCAACGGACGTCCGCGGCGATGGAGCGGGCGGTCGCCGCCGTCGCCACGGCAACCGCCGAGTTGCTCGCGGAGCTGCCGGAGCGGCGCCAACCCCCCACCACCCAGCCGCCCCTCCGGCGGCGCACCGCCATCGGCTGAAGCTCGGATCCCACCGGCGCTTCGCCTCGGCTGACGTCGATCGGCTCCCCACTGCGAGGTTGCTCCACCCGTCGGCGCCGGCAGCGCGGCGTCGACGGCGCTCAGGCGGGGGCGATGCGGTCAGCGGCCGGAGGTCCGACTTCGGCGTCTCGACCAGTCTGGTTCTCAGGCGAGAGTGCTTCTCGGAGGCCTGCTCCGCACGTCGGCGAACCAGTCCCCTCGTGAACGGATCAGTGGTGTGCGACGTGATCGGCGAGTGCGGACTGCTCGATCACCTCGATGATCTCACGGCCAACGAGCTCGTCGCGGGAGATCAGGGCATCTCTCAGCGCCTCGATGATGTGCGGGTTCTCCGAGAGGATGCGCTTGGCCTCCGCCTTGGCTTCGTCGAGGAGCTGGTTGACCTCGGACCGCGCCTCGTCCGAGGAGAGCACCTTGGCCACCACGTTGGTGGCACCCGGATAGGCCGCCGACTCGTACGAGATGAGGGAGCCGCCCATGCCCATTGCCCCGACCATCTTGGCCGCCAGCTCGGTGGCCGAGGCCAGGTCACCCGCGGGTCCGGTGGTCACGTCGCCGAAGTAGATCTCCTCGGCGGCCAGACCGCCCATGGCGATCTGTAGGAGGGCGATGCACTCGGACTTCGTCTTCAAGAACCGCTCCTCCACCTCGGAGTGCTGCAAGAGGCCGAGGGCGCTCTTGCGCTTCAGGGTGGACAGCACGTCGAGCTGGCGGCCCTTGCCCACCAGGTAGGCGACCGTGGCGTGGCCGGCCTCGTGGGTGGCGATCGTGCGCCGCTCCCCCTCGGTGTAGGAGGCGAAGGTCGACAGGCCGAGCTCGGTGACGAGCTTGGCGTCGGCCACGTCCTGCCAGCCCATGTTCACGCTGCCGCGCCGCAGGGCGATCACCAGGGCCTCGTCCAGGAGGTGCTCGAGCATGACCGGGGTGTAGCCGGTGGTCATGGCGGCCAGCTGCGTGACGGCGTCCGGTCCGTCCAGTTCGGGAAGGTGGGCCTTCTTCTCCAGGTAGTAGGAGAGGATGTCCGCCCGGCCGTCTCGGTTGGGGGGGTCGAAGGTGATCGAGCGGTCGAAACGGCCGGGTCGCAGCAGGGCCGGATCGAGGTCGCTGGCCCGGTTGGTCGCCCCGATGACGAGGATGTTGGCTTTCTGGGGTGCGGGCTTGGAGATCTGGCGGGCTTCGGGCAGCCAGCGGTTGACCGAGTCGATGAGCCATCCCACGAAGCGCTCGGACTTGGAGGGCTCGTCGAAGGACTGGAGCTGAATGAGCAGCTCGTTGACCACGCCGCTGATCCCTTCGGTGCGGGTCATGCCCATCCCGTGGCGCGAGCCGCCGATGGCGTCGATCTCCTCGATGAAGCCGATGGCCCCGCCCTCCCGGCGAGCCGCCTTGCGCAGCTGCTTGAAGAAGGTGCGGATCTTGCGGCCGGTCTGGCCGTAGTACTGGGACTGGAACTGGCTGGCCGCGGCGAAGAGGAAGGGGACGCCGGCCTCCCCGGCCATGGCCTTGGCCATGTAGGTCTTGCCGGTCCCCGGCGGGCCCTCGAAGAGGATGGCCCGACGAGGCGTCCCGCCCATCTGCGACGAGAACGTCTTGAAGCCGAGGAACAGGTTGACGGTGTTCACCACCTCGGTGGTCACCGAGCCGGCGCCGCGCACGTCCTTGAGCCTCGTGTCGATGTCGCTCGCCCGGTACATGATGTGGGGCGAGCGGCCCATCCCGAAGTGCTGACCCAAGATCATGACGCCGAAGAAGCCGATGAGCAGGAAGGCCACCCAATACCGGCCCAGTCCGGACGGGATGTGGGGCAGGCCGGGATGGACCGGGTCTCCGGCGGCCAGGCGGACGAGGAGGAAGATGGCGATGATGCCCAGGAGGAAGGCCAGCCTCCGGTAGCGACGGACACGGGTGCGCTCGCGTGCGCGTGAGACGTCGGCCTTTCCGGCCAGGACCTCCCTGTTCGCCAGAGCGAGGAGGTCTGTCTGGGCCCGACTTTCTTCGGTAGCCTTCATTGGGCCTCCTGGGTCTGTTGAGGGGTCCGCCCGGTAGGGCCCGAGCGGCGTAGCCCGTCTTGGGTGCGAAGAAAGAGGCGCTGCGCGCCGCCCCGGCGAACGGTCCACCACGCGGCCGCGGGTCGGGGCCAGGTGCCCGCGAGCGGCCGGGGTGCTCTGGGCCGACGGACTGCGGCGATCGCCGTGAGGCGCGCCCCCCCCGTCCTTCCCGAGGGATCCCACCATTCGCCTGACATCTCGTTGTCCTGCACGTCGGCCCCCCCGACTAGGACTTTGCTCCGCCACTTACGCATATTCGACGCTACCGGTCGACCGACGCCGCGGCAACCGACTCTGCATGACCACGCAAGGCTCATACCCCGGTTCACGTCCCCGCACACGGTCGGCGAAGATCCGGGCGGCGCAAGGCCG
The DNA here is from genome assembly GCA_963770505.1 of uncultured Actinomycetota bacterium. Lineage (GTDB taxonomy): Bacteria > Actinomycetota > Acidimicrobiia > Acidimicrobiales > RAAP-2 > CAVYPR01. Next base: position 328,315 of record CAVYPR010000001.1, read on the forward strand.
CGAGGATCTCCCTGGTGCGACGTGCCGACCCCGGTGGAGGCGCGTGGAGCTGCGGCCCGCAGCCCATGCGTATCCTCACCATCGCAAAAAAGGGCATGTGAACTGGCGGTATTGAGGTCGACGCGCCAACCGGGTTGGACCGGCGGTGCAGGTCCTCAGTCCGATGCTGCCGTGGGGGGCGCTTGGATCCGGCGATGCCGAGCCGGCCGGATCGGACCCGGGGACCTGGCTTTTGGAGGAAATGGGCCTCGAAGAATTGTCCAAATGTTGAAGTGGTGTTGCAGTGAAATTGTGCGTTCAAGTGGCTCATTACATGCCGATGTGGGGCTGCTCACCGGCCCCGTGGCGAGCATGCCCTTGGGTGGACCGTGGTGGCCATCACCGGGTCCGCCACGACGTCCGCGGCGCCGGGGACGGCGGTGGCGGGAGCTCGTCCGTGCACCCGCTGCCAGCGACCCGCGGGGATGGTGGCCCCCAGGGCCCGGGGACCCTTCTAGGACGCGGTGAGCAGATCGGCGGGCACCAGGCGGCCGGCACGCTGGTGGCGTGCCGGTCGCTCACCAGCCGCACGGACTGTGGTGAACTTCGGACCGTGACCAAGAGGATCGAGATCTCCCGGGACATCGCCACCTCTCCGGAGCTGGCGTACGCCGCCATCTCCGACGTGACCCGCATGGGGGAGTGGTCGGAGGAGTGCCACGCCTGTGCGTGGCACGAGGGCTTCGACGGTCCGGTCGTCGGTGCCACCTTCGACGGCCATAACCGAAACGGTCAGCACGAGTGGACGACGCAGGGCAAGGTCATCGAGGCCGACCCGGGGCGGGCGTTCGCCTTCGAGTGCTCCATGATGGAGTTCCACTTCTCCACCTGGGGGTATCGCTTCGAGCCGACCACATCGGGATGCCGGGTCACCGAGTGGAGCGAGGACCTCCGGCCCGAGTCCGTCTTGGAACTCAGCCGACAGCTTTCGGGCATCGACGACCGCACGGAGCGGAACCGCCGGACCATGGGCAGCACGTTGGAGCGTCTCGCCGCATCCCTCGAGGGCTGACGCCCTCTGGGGTGGCTTGGCGATCGGTCGGGGCCGGGGATCACCCACCCCGCGCAAAGCTGGCTCGGAACCGTGCGCCACCACCAAGCCCGAGGCCGGCCCCGTCGCCCCGGCTGGCGGCACGGCCCATCCGGCCGGCTGCTCACTTTCGAGCGGCTGACCACGGGGGGTTCGAAGTGCCGACATACTGCACCCATGGCGTCCAAGGGACATCGCCGGCGCAAGCCCAAGGTCTCCCTCCCGCCGGTGCCCGACTACGTCACCTACCGCGGTGGCGGACGCCGCTACTGGCGCCTGGGCGGCCCGCTCACCGCCGACCGCGAGGGCGAGGCCCTCGCCGCCCGGGCGGCGAAGCCGCCCAACCGCGTGGGACTGTGGGTGCTGCGCCGACTCGGCTGGCGCCCCAGGGAACGCCCCGGCGGGGGCGACGCGGACCGCTGACGGCCGGCGGGGCTCAGAGCCCGGCCATGCCCACCACCGGGCGGTTGAGCGCCTCGGCGCCGGTCGAGCCGGCGAAGCCGGCGGCGCCGTAGTTGAAGATCCCGCCGTCGGCGGCCACGAAGCGGTAGCCGTCCCCGTTCTCGGTGGCGGCCATGCCCACGATGGGCTGGGCCAGGGGCTGGCCGCCCATGGAGCCGAAGAAGGGGGCGAAGAAGGAGAAGACCCCGCCGTCGGCGGCCACCTCCCAGTAGCCGCCGGTGGCCACGTCGTCGGCCATGCCCACGATGGGGGCGGCCAGCGGCCGGCCGCCCTCGGAGCCGAAGAACTGAGCGTCGCCGAAGGCGAAGATGCCGCCGTCGGCGGCGACCAGCCGGTAGCCGCGGCCGTCGCCGGTGGCGGCCATGCCCACGATGGGCTGGTTGAGGTGCTGGCCGCCCTCGGAGCCGTAGTACTGGGCGTCACCGAAGGCGAAGATGCCCCCGTCGCGCGCCACCAGCCAGTAGCCCCGCCCGTCGGGCGTGGCGGCCATTCCCACGATGGGCTGGTTGAGGTGCTGGCCGCCCTCGGAGCCGTAGAACCGGGCGCCGCCGTAGGCGAAGATCCCGCCGTCGGAGGCCACCAGCCAGTACCCGCCGGTCGACGGCGCCTGCGCCATCCCCACGATGGGGGCGTTCAGCGTTGTCCCCCCGGTCGACCCGCAGAACGGCGCGCCGCCGAAGGAGAAGATCCCCCCGTCGGAGGCCACCAGGTTGTAGCCGCCCACGGAGGCCGCGGGCACCTGGCACGGCGGGGGCCCCGGGCCGTCGGTGCCGGCGTCGCCGGTCAGCTGGGGGTCGTGGTGGAACTCGGGCCACGAGCCGCCCGAGACCGCCAGGGCGCCGTTGGACCCGGGGATCTCGTAGTGCTCGACGTAGCCGGTGCCCCCTCCTGGGCCGCCGTAGCCGGCCAGGGTGATCCCCACCGTCCCGTTGGGGTCGTCGGTGACCAGGGGCGAGTTCTGGAAGCCGAGGACGATCTTTGTCGACGGCCCGTTCAGCACCGCCACCAGCGCGTGGCTCTGGCCGTCGAAGACGTCGACCCCCTGGGTGGTCGGGACGAGCAGGTCCTGGTAGCCGCGGCCGGTGAGGTCGGCGGTGGTGATCGAGCCGATGACGGTCCCTTCGGCCGTCGGGGCGTGCCAGAGCGGGCTGCCGGTGGCCCCTGTGAGCACCCACACGCTGCCGGTGTGTGTCGAGGTCCTGGTCCCCTCGACCACGTCGGTCGCCCCTGTGCCGCCCACGTCGGCCAGGGCCGGGCTCGATGTCGTGGCCCCGTCGAGAACGGTCGACCAGGCCACGTTGCAATCGGTGTCGAGGGCGATGACCCGGTCGGAGTCCGAGGCGCCGCCGAAGTAGGAGCCGGTGCCCACCACGATGCCGGTCGCCCCGCCGGCCAGGAAACCGCCCACCGCCGGCGAGGAGTCCATGGTCTGGTCGGTCACGTGGTTGCAGATCAGGTCGCCGCTCGGGGAGAGGATGCGGACGTGGCCGCCCTGTGTGTACTCCTGGCCGTTGCCGAACCCGGCAGTCTGGTCACCGCCCTCGACGATCTCGGTCTGCCCTGTGCCGTAGAGGTCGGCGAGGGCGGCCGTGGAGAAGACGCTGTCGGAGGTGAAGAACGGCCAGCCCGCCAGGGTGGACCCTGTCGACGCCGACAGGGCGTACTCCTCCTGGTCGAGCGAGCCGGCCACCACGTCGGGCCCGGGTCCGTCCAGGGGGCCGACGCTGAGGGAGGCCTGCACCCCGAAGGCGGGCTGTGTGTCGGACCCGGGGTCGGTGACCGCGCTGTACCACAGGGTCGCCCCGTTCGGCCCGACGCCGTAGTAGCCACCCTGTGTGGGCTGGGCCGCGTTGCCCGCCCCCACGAAGACCGAGTCGTTGGCGCCGGGGGACAGGGGTTCGGCCGAGGGGGTGGATGTGACGGGGGACCCGATGACGGCCGGCCACCCGGCCACCGACGAGGCGGACTTCCCGGCGCCGGCGAGGGAGAAGGCGTAGACCTCGCCCTCCCGGTCGCCCACCACCGCCGCCGGGCCGCCGGGGAGCTGGGCCAGGGTGGGGGAGGACTCGGCGATCGGCTGCCCGGTGTCGTGGAGGGGGCCCGACGACCAGGTGAGTGTGATCGGGAGCGAGGGCGGTGTGGGGGCTGTGGCGGCACCGGCCGGGCCGGGCCAGGCGAGCGCCCCGCCGCCGGTCACGCCGAGCACGCAGAGGGCCAGGGAGCCGGCGGCGAGCAGGGCCGGCCACGGGTGCCGTCGGGATGGCGTGCGATGGCCGGTCCGACTGCGTGCGATCGCGATCCGCGCCATGGCCTCCTGTCGCCACCTCCGAGATGGGGAACCTACCAGCGCGCTTCGGGAGGTGGCGAGCGCCCTGCTCAGAAGCCGGCCATCGTGACGATGGGCCGGTTCAGGGGCTGGCCGCCCATGGAGCCGAAGAATGTCGCGCCGAAGCTGAAGATGCCGCCGTCGGAGGCCACGAACCTGTAGCCCGAGCCGCTGCGCAGCGCCTCCATGCCGACGATCGGCTTGTTCAGGGGCCGGCCGCCCATCGAGCCGTGGAACGGCGCTGTGAAGCTGAAGACCCCGCCGTCGGCGGCCACCTCCCAGTAGCCGCCGGTGGCGGCGTCGGTGGCCATCCCCACGATGGGGGCCACCAGCGGTCGTCCGCCCATCGACCCGTGGAAGGCGGCGGTGCCGAAGGCGAAGATCCCCCCGTCGGAGGCCACCTCCCAGTAGCCGCCGCCTGTGGGGGTCGCCGCCATCCCCACGATGGGGGCCACCAGCGGTCGGCCGCCCATCGACCCGTGGAAGGCGGCGTCGCCGAAGGCGAAGATCCCCCCGTCGGAGGCCACCTCCCAGTAGCCGCCGCCTGTGGGGGTCGCCGCCATCCCCACGATGGGGGCCACCAGCGGTCGGCCGCCCATCGACCCGTGGAAGGCGGCGTCGCCGAAGGCGAAGATCCCCCCGTCGGAGGCCACCTCCCAGTAGCCACCGCCGTCGGGGGTGTCGGCCATGCCCACCACCGGGCGGTTGAGGGTGAGCGAGCCGGTGGACCCGCAGAAGGGCAGGTTCCCGTAGTTGAAGATCCCCCCGTCAGAGGCCGAGAGGTCGTAGCCGTCGGGGCCCCCGGCCGGGGCGCCGCAGGCGACCTGCACGTTCTGGTCGGTGCCGGCGTCGCCGCTGAGCGAGGGGTCGTGGTGGAACTGCGGCCAGGCGCCGGCCTCGTCGGCCAGCGAGCCGTTCGACCCCCCCACCTCGTAGTGGTAGACGAAGCTGCCCGACCCCTGGTAGCCGGCCAGGGTGATGCCGATGGTGCCGTTGGGGTCGTCGGTCACCAGTGGCGCATTCTGGAAACCGGTGTTCGGCTGGAGGGTGGTGAGCACGGCGCCGGTGTGCCCGTCGATCACCGCCACGCCGTTCACGGTCGGGGCCAGGACGTCCTGGTACCCCTGGCCGAGGTCGGCGGTGACCACCGAGCCGATCACCCGGCCCACGTTGGCCTGCCAGAGGACCGCACCGTTCTGGCCGTTGATGGCGTACACCGAGCCCGAGGTGCCGTTGTCGGTGCCCTCGACCACCTGGAGCTGCCCGTTGCCCAGCACGTCGGCCAGGGCGGGGCTGGAAGAGGTCACGCCATCGAGGGGCACGTTCCACAGGAGGTTGCAGTGCGCGTCGACCGCCAAGAGGTGGCCGTCGTCGGACCCGTGGAAGGTGTTGCCCGTGCCGAAGACGATCCCCACCTCGGTGGAGGTGCCGAGGAACTCGCCCACGGCCGGCGAGGACTGCACGGTCTCGTCGGTTGTGTACTGGCAGTCGAGGCCCCCGTTGGGCTGGGGCTGGCCGGCGTTGCCCGTGGCCGAGAGCACGCGCAGGTGGCCGCCGTTGGCGTACGTCGTTGTGTAGGAGATGCCGGCCGAGGAGTCGCCCCCCTCGACGACCTCGGTGGCCCCTGTGCCGTAGAGGTCGGCCAGGGCCGGGGTGCTGAAATTGCTGTCGGCCTGGTACCAGGGGAACCCGTTCAGGACGCCCCCGCTCCCGGCTGTCAGGGCGTCCTCCTCTTCGCCGAGGGAGCCGGCCACCAGGTCGGTGCCGCCCTGGAGGTCGCCCACGGCCATCGAGGCCAGCACGCCGTTGTGGGCGGCTGAGGTGTCGGTGGGCGGGTTGGTCTCCTGGGTGAACCACTGGTCGCCGCCGCTGGGGCTGATGGCCTGGTAGCCACCGGAGGTGGGCGCTGCGGCGTTGCCGGTGCCCACGAACACCGAGTCGAGCGGGCTGTCGGGGGTGGTCGGGGCCACCGACGGCGTCGATGTGACCGGGGCGCCGGTGGCGAAGCGCCACTGTGGCGCGCCGGTGGCCAGGTTGTAGGCGTAGACGTTGCCCGCTTGGTCACCGACCACCACGGCCGGCCCTCCGGGGAGGTCGGCCACGTTGGGCGACGACTCGACGATGGGGTGTCCGGCGTCGGCGATGGTCGCCGTCCACACCGGGCTGCCGAACGCGATCGACGGTTGGTCGGCCCCGAGCGTCGGGCCGGCGCCGACCGGCGCCACCGCACCGAGCGCGGCCGCCAGCACCGCACCGAGCGCGGCCGCGACTACGCGCCTGTTCGTGCCTCGTCGCCCCACGGACGGCGTGCAGTGGCCTCCCCGGGACGGGCAGGTCTTCATCGGTGCCCCTTTCGGCGTTTCGAAGCCCATCTTCCAATGCGCCGAGCAATCTTCCCCACCGGTCGCTTCACGCGACGCCCGATAGCATCCCACACCGTGACCGCACCGGAAAGACCCCCTGAGCCGGGGGGAACCGGTCACGGGGAGCCGCCGACGGGGTTTTTTGCCGAGCTTTCCGAGGCGTTCCGCCGCCACCGCCCGCAGGGCTCGGCCAGGTGGAATTTCTCCGACGCCTTCGGCCGGCTGGAGGCCCTCTTCGGTGCGGGACGCACCCCCCCGGGCGACGGGCCGTCGGCCGCAGCGACCGTGGCGCAGTCCCCGGAGACGGCCGGACAACCGACGAGCTTCGCCCACCGGTTGTTCGACCGCACCGTGGCCGACCGCCTGCAGCGTTGGATCGACGAGCGCGCCGCCGAGGCCGCCCGCGGTGCCGCCGAGGAGGCGCTCGCCGAGGGGCTGGCCTCGGTGGCCGGCGGCTTCGACGCCACCATCGAGGCCTTCCGCTTCCTGGCGGCGCGGATGGAGGGCCTCGAGGACTCGGCCGCGGCCCGGCGGGACCCCGTCGACGGGATGGCATGGCTGGTGCCGCCCCCGGCCCTGGGCGGCTGGGCCGAACCGGTGTCCCGGTGGGTGGCCGCCAACCGGGCCGAGGGCGTGATCGTCCACGGCGAGTGCGGTGACGGCTCGCTCACGGCGGCCCTGGCCGCCCTGGGGATGGCGGTGCGGGGAGCCGAGCCGCGGGGGGCGGTGGCCTGGGACGCCGCCGGGCTTGGCGTCGATGTTCACGTGGGGCCAGTAGGGGAGCTGCTCGACTCGGTCGGGCCCGGTTCGCTCGGCGGGCTCGTCCTCTCGGGCGTGGTCGACCGGTTGGCCCTCGACGACCTGGTGGCCCTCCTCGAGACGGCGACCGACCGCCTGGGCGAGGGCGGCGGGCTGGTGGTGATCTCCGCCTCGCCGGCCGCGCCGGCCACGGGGTGGGACGCCGTCGCCCGGGACCTCGTGCCGGGTCGGCCGCTGCACCCAGAGACCTGGGCGCTGCTGCTGGGCCGGGCCGGCTTCGAGGAGGTGGGGCCCCTGGAGGGCCCGGGGGGATCGCCGACCTACGCCGTGACGGGGCGGCGGCCCGGGTGAGCGGCGTCCACCAGTTCGTGCCCATGCTGCACGTGGGCGACGCCGTGGGGCGCCACACCGTGGCCCTGCGCTCTGTGCTGCGGAGCCGGGGAGTGGCCTCGGAGATCTACGTCGAGCTCGAGGACCCCGAGACGGTCGCAGAGACCAGGCCGGCCGCCTCCTACGCCGCCGAGGCGTCCCCCGGCGACCTGCTCGTCTACCAGTTCGCCACCGCCTCGGACCTGGTCGACTGGGTCGTCGGTCGCCCCGAGGCGCTGGTCGTCAACTACCACAACGTCACCCCGGCCCCCCTCTTCGCCCCGTGGGACGACGGCCTGGCCCGCCACCAGGTCCAAGCCGGACTGGAGCTGGGCCGCCTGGCCCGGCGGGCCGTCCTCGGGGTGGCCGTCTCCGAGCTCAACCGGACCGACCTGGTCGCCGAGGGGTTCGCCGCCACCGCCGTGGTGCCCCCGGTCGTCGACCTCCCGGCGGCCACCGGCGCCGACGGGGACCGGCCCCCCCGGGCCCGCGGGGCCCGGTGGCTGGCCGTTGGCCGCCTCGCCCCCAACAAGGCGGTCGAGGACGTCATCGCCGCGCTGCTCGCCTACCGGGCGTGCTTCGATCCCGAGGCCGAGCTCGTGGTGGTGGGGCGCGCCGCCCTCCCCGCCTACTCGGCCGCCCTGCGGCGCTACGCGGCGGAACTGGGCCTGGCCGACGCCGTACACTTCCGCGGCCGGGTCGATGAGGAGGCCCTCGACCACGCCTACGCCGGCGCCGACGTCCTGGTGGTCTGCTCCGAGCACGAGGGGTTCTGCCTGCCGGTGGTCGAGGCCATGGCCCGGGGCCTGCCGGTCGTCGCCTTCTCGCAGGGTGCACTGGCCGAGGTGCTCGGCACCGCCGGCGTCCTGCTCGACCACAAGGACCCCATGGCCGTGGCCGCGGCGGTGCACCGGGTGCAGGCCGACCCGGTCCTGCGGTCCGAGCTGGTGGCGTCCGGGCGGCTGCGTCCGGGCGAGCTCGGCCTGGCGCGGGCCGGGGAACGGCTGGCCGACCTGCTGGAGGCGGCCCGCAACGGCGGCCCGTGGCCCGAGGAGGCCGGTGTGCGGTCGGCGGAGCCGGCCGAGGGCCGGCCGGCCGGGGGCTGAGGGACCTTCAGGCGGCCACGGCCTGGCGGACCAAGGCGACGAAGCGCTCGGCCGAGCGGGGCAGCGAGAACGAGGAGACCCGACGTGCAGCGGCCTCGGCCAGCCGGGCGCGCAGCGGTGCGTCGGCCACGACCCGGTGGACGGCGGCGGCGAAGTGGAGCGGCTCTTTGTCCGGCAGGACCAGTCCGGCGTCGCCCACCGTCTCGGGCACGGCGGCCACCCCGTAGGCCACGACGGGGAGCCCGTGGCCCATGGCCTCCACCAGGGGGACGCAGAAGCCCTCGTGCTCGGAGGCGCACACGAAGACGTCGGCGGCGCGGTAGTAGGCCTCGAGCTCGGCCGGGCTGACCGACCCGGTGACCGAGACGGCGTCGGCCAGGCCGAGCTCGGCGGCGAAGGCCGTCAGGACCTGGCCGTAGCGGTCGCCCAGCGGCGAGCCGACCAGGTGCAGCCGGGCGCCGGGGTCATAGCACCGGCGGTAGACGGCGAGCATCTTGACCAGGTCGTGGGGGGCCTTATGCGGCGAGACCTTGCCCACAAACAACAGGTCGACCCCGCCGCGTTCCTTGGCCGCCGCCAGGCGGCCGGCCAGCTCGGGATCGGGGTCGGCCCCGGTGGCCGTCATGTCGATGAGGAGGGGCACCACCGCCGTGTTGGCGTAGCCGGCCTGCTCGAGCTCGAACTCGTTGAAGGCCGAGTCGGCCACGGCCAGCCGGCAGTCCGGGGCCAGCCGCTCGAGCTGGGTCCGGCCCAGGCTGACCTCGTAGCCCACGTTTGGCTCCCAGTCGACCAGGAGGTGGGCCGGGGTGATGTTGTGGTAGTTGACCAGCTTGGGCTCGGGGCGGGTGGCCAGGATGTCGTAGACCGGGCTGCCGATGGAGGACTGGTAGAGGAGCCAGCGGTCGCGCCCGGTCCGACCGAGGTCCACCACCGGTTGGCCCCGGTCGGCGACGTCGGGGGTGCAGTTGCCGTAGTAGATCTCCGAGTCGATGCCGGCCGCCCGCAGGGCGTCGGTCAGGGCCAGGGTGTGGGCGCCGATGGCGTCCCGGCTGGCCAGAGACGGGATGACCTGGTCAACGCGCACGCGGCGCAGTGTACCGGCGACCCGCGGTGCATCCGGGGTGGCCGGCCGTCCCCTGCCGAGGGGGGGTCGGGCGGTAGCATCGCCCCATCCGTCACTCCCTCAACACGAGCCACGGGCGGAGGGTCGCCCGCACGCGCCGGCTGGCGGGCCGGGCGGTCCCGTTGGCAGTGGTCACCCTCGCCGCCGCCCTGGCCGCCGTCGGGGGCACGACCGCGGCCTCGGCCGCATCGGCCCAGCTGGTCTCCTCGAACGGCGACACACTCAACGTGCGGGTGGCCATGACCGAGAACGACGGCAACAACCTCGTCGTCTACGACCCCGGCGGAGGGGTCTCGGCACCCGGGGTGGGGGACAGTCCGGCCGTCCTGTTCGAACAGGCGACAGCCACCGCGGGGACCTGGCGGGTCTACCAGGGCACAGGGTGCGCGGGCCCCACATGGCACCTGGCGGCCACAGGGGTGAGTAACCCGGTGGCCTCGCCGGTCACCGCCGGCCAGCCGCTGCAGCTATGCATCCCAGACGGCAACACCGTCGTCCAGGGCACCCTCACCGGCCTGTACAACTCGGCCCACCAGGCTCGAACGGTGAACACCCTCCCGCTCGAGGAGTACGTGGCCGACACCGTCCCCGGAGAGTCCCCCTCCTCCTGGGCGACACTGGGCGGCCCGGGCCCCGGCGGGCGCGACTGGGGGTTCCAAGAGCTCGAGGCCCAGGCCGTGGCCGTGCGCTCCTACGTGCTGGCCAACCTCGGCGGCTACGGCGGCTACGCCGACACCTGCGACCTCACCTGCCAGACCTACCGGGGCCTCGAGTACGTCACGGCCGCCAGCATCGCCGCCGCCGCCGAGACGGCCGGCCAGGTGATGGCCTTCGCCAACGGGTCGATCGCCACCACCGAGTACTCGGCCTCGACCGGCGGCTACACCTCGGGGCCGACACAGGGCTCCCCCTTCACGCCGGTGCCCGACACAGGCGACGCCATCTGCATCCCCGGGGCCTGCAATCCCAACCACGACTGGACGACCACAGTGTCGGGCTCGGCCATCGCCGCGGCCTGGCCGCAGATCGGCTCCTTCACCTCGATTACCGACGTGGTGACAGACGGCGGGTTCGACCCCGGTGACCACTTCGGGCGGGTGGACCGCCTGACAGTGGTGGGGACCACCGGGACGGTGAACGTCACCGGTCCCGGCTTCGCCGACACCCTGGGGTTGCGGTCGGACTTCTTTGAGGTCACCTCGTCGAGCGCCGCCGGCGCGTCGGTGGTGGGCCACGGCTGGGGCCACGGGATCGGCATGGGGCAGTGGGGGGCCCTCGGCTACGCCATCGGGCAGGACAACGGCCAGGGCAACTGGACCTATCAGCAGATCGTCACCCACTACTACGGGCCGGCGACGCTCGAGAGCCTGCCCGGCGCCCCGATGCCGGGGGTGACCGGCTACTGGCTGGCCGCCGCCGACGGCGGCGTCTTCAGCTTCGGCACCGCCCACTTCCTGGGCTCGATGGGCGGCCAGCGGCTCGTCGCCCCCATCGTGGGCATGGCGGCCGGACCGTCGGCCGGCGGCTACTGGCTGGCCGCCGCCGACGGCGGGGTCTTCACCTTCGGCACCGCCCACTTCTCGGGCTCGATGGGCGGCCGGCCCCTCAACGCCCCGGTGGTGGGGATGGCGGCCACCCCCACAGGCGGTGGTTACTGGCTGGTGGCCTCCGACGGCGGGATCTTCGCCTTCGGGACCGCCCGCTACTACGGCTCGATGGGCGGCCGGCCCCTCAACGCCCCGATCGTGGGGATGGCGGCCACCCCCACAGGCGCGGGCTACTGGCTGGTGGCCTCCGACGGCGGGATCTTCGCCTTCGGGACGGCGCGGTTCTCCGGGTCGACCGGCGCCATGCACCTGAACCGGCCGGTGGTGGGCATGGCGCCCACCGCCGACGGCGCCGGCTACTGGCTGGTGGCCGCCGACGGCGGCATCTTCACCTTCGGCGACGCCGGCTTCCACGGCTCCGCGGCCGGCACACCGGCCGGGCAGGGCGCGGTGGCCGTTTTGCCCACCGCCGACGGCGGCGGGTACGAGGTGGTCTCGAGCCCCGGGCACGTGACGCCGTTCGGGGACGCCCCGGGGTTGGGCGACCTCACGACGGCCGTGCCGGGCTACACCGGCTCCCTGGTCGGGGCGGCCCTCACGTGACCGGGCACCAGCGGGGGCCCGGCACCCCGCGCACGAACGAACCGGACCGGGCGGCCCCGGTCAGCACACGGCGACCGGCCCGGCTGCGGTGGCCGACGGCGGGGGTGATCGTGATGGCCGCGGCCGCCGCGCTGTGGCTGGCCGGCTGCGGCGGCCCGGCGTCGCCGCCTCCCACCACCGGTGCCGCCACTTCGACCACCAGCACCACCTCTGCGAGCGGCGGGTCGACCTCCACGTCGTCGTCGACCACCACCTCGACGACGGCGACGGCGGCCGGCTCGACCTGCCGGGCGTCGCAGCTCGCCATGGCCACTGCCGGGTCGTCGGGGGCGGCCGGGACCATCGAGCTCACCCTCTCGATGACGAACACCTCGTCGTCCACGTGCACCATGCGGGGCTACCCCGGCTTGCTGTTGCTGGGCCCGGGCGGGACAGCCCTGCCGACCACCGTGGTCCGCGGTGGGGGCCTCTCCTTCGAGAACGTGCCGGTGAGCACCGTCACGCTGCCCCCCGCCAAGGTCGCCTACTTCAACGTCGGCTACAGCGACGTCGTGGCCGTGCCCCCCGCCTGCTCGACGGCGAGCGGGGTGGAGGTCACGCCGCCCACAGCGGTCACACACGGCACCGTGCACGGACTGACCATCGAGGCCTGCTCCGACGGCACCGTCCATGTCTCGCCCGTCTTCGGGTCGACAGACACCACAGGCACCTCCACCACCGCCCCGGCCGCCTGACCTCAAGGCGGCCGCTACCGGCGGGGTTCCCGGCGCCCGGGGCCCAGGTGGTGGTCAGGCAGGGCGTGAGGCGGCGACGACCTCGGCCAGGCGCGGGAAGTGGTGCAGCCGCCCCAGCCGCCCCAGCCGGCCGACGTCGACCCCGTGGTCGGCGGCCGACATGAGGCGAAGGTCCCCCCGGCTGTTGCCGTAGGCCCAGAGGACCGGCTGGGCGGTCCCCCCGCCATTCAGCCCCTCCGAGCGCAGCCAGCCCACGAGCCTGGCGTACTTCTCGCTGCCCCGGCAGTTCTTGCCCTCGTAGTGGCCGGTGAGCAGCCCGCCACCCACCCCGAGCCTGGTGGCCAGCGTGGCGTCGACCCCCAGCAAGTCCCCGGCGACCCTCACGTAGCACTCGGGGGAGGCGGACACGACCACCACCAGGTGGCCGTGCTTGCGGTGCCAGTCGAGCCGGTCGCGGACGTCCGGACGCAGACGGCGGGCCAGATGCCGCTCGGCGAAGTGCGCCGCCACCTCGTCGACGCGCTCGGCCGGGAGACCGGCCAGCAGCCGGCTGAACAGCGCCTCTTTGGCCCGGTCGGCGGCGGTTCCGGCGAACAGCGCGGCCCGCACGATCTTGGGCAGGGTGGCCAGGACGGCCAAGGCCACGGGCCCCGGGCCCCGGACGCTCAAGAGGAACGGAAGCACGCTGCCCCCCCGGGTGATCGTGCCGTCGAAGTCGAAGGCGGCGACCGTGGGTCGCGGGTCGCCCGGGCCGCCTGGGTCGGACGGGCTCACAGCGTCCGCCCGCCGCGGCCCGCCCCCTCGGCGAAGCGCCGAGCCCCCTCCGACGTCTCCCCGCTGGCGATGACCGCCCGCCCCCGGCGGGCCTCGTTCACCGCCGCGTCCTCCTCGTCCATCCCCCACTGCTCGAGGGCCGAGAGCCGGTCACTGCGCAGGCAGACCTGGGGGAGCGCAGCCAGCTCCCGGGCGAGCGCCACGGCGTCTTCCAACGCCGCACCCGGGGCGGAGAGCCGGTTGACCAGGCCGAAGGCCAGGGCCTCGGGACCGGCCACGCCCCGGCCGGTCAGGATGAGGTCCATGGCCCGGGCGTGCCCGATCAGGCGGGGGAGGCGGACCGTCCCCAGGTCGCACAGGGGCACCCCGAACCGCCGGCAGTAGACGCCGAGCACGGCGTCCTCGGCTGCCACCCGCAGATCGCACCACAGGGCCAGCTCCAGGCCACCGGCCACGGCGAACCCCTCGATGGCGGCAACCACCGGTTTCGACAGGGTCATGCGGGTGGGGCCCATCGGGCCCGGCCCGGCGTCGGGAACCGGGCGGCGGTCGCCGTCCGCCAGCGCCTTGAGGTCGGCCCCGGCGCAGAAGGTACCGCCGGCGCCGGTCAACACGGCCACGTGGGCCGAATCGTCCGTCTCGAACTGGCCGAAGGCTTGGCGCAGCCGGTCGGCGGTCGAGCTGTCGACGGCGTTGCGGACCTCGGGCCGGTCGATGACCACCACGGTGACCGCGCCGTCGCGCTCGACGTGGACGCCGCCTTCCTCACCCACGGCGGACGGCGCGCTCCATGGCGAGATTGTCGCGCGCCCGCCCGGCGACCCCGATCCAACAATCTTGACCAACTGAGTCGACAATTGCCGGACGTCCCGCTAAGGTGACCCGCGGCAACCCGGACACAGCGACGTGGGCGGCGCCCACGGCCAAGGCACACGAAGGACAGACGACATGACGGTTCGACTTGGGGACACCGCTCCCGACTTCACCGCGGACACCACCGACGGCACCATCAACTTCCATGAGTGGCTCGGCGACAGCTGGGGGATCCTCTTCTCCCATCCGAAGGATTTCACGCCCGTCTGCACCACCGAGCTGGGGGCGTTCTCCAAGGCCAAGCCGGAATTCGACAAGCGCAACACCAAGCTGATCGGCCTGTCGGTCGACTCGGTAGAGTCCCACAAGGGCTGGGCCGGGGACATCGAGGAGACCCAGGGATCTGCGCTGGCCTTCCCGCTGATCGGCGACGAGGACCGCCAGGTGGCCGACCTCTACGACATGATCCACCCCAACGCCAACGACACCCTCACCGTGCGCTCGGTCTTCATCATCGGCGCCGACAAGAAGGTCAAGCTGATCCTCACCTACCCGGCCTCGACCGGCCGCAACGTGGACGAGATCATCCGGGTGCTCGACTCGCTCCAGCTGACCGCCGACTACTCGGTGGCCACCCCGGTGAACTGGAAGGACGGTGAGGATGTGATCATCGCCCCGGCCGTCTCCGACGACGACGCCAAGACCCGCTTCCCCAAGGGGTTCAAGGCCGTGAAGCCCTACCTGCGGGTGACCCCTCAGCCCAACCGGTAGGGCAGGGGGCGGCGGCCCCCGACACCAGCGGGTCGGCTCACCCGGCTTCCGTGCCGGTGGCCGGGGAGTCCGTAGGCGTCGGGTCGCGGAAGATGGCCTGGCGGTAGTAGGCGAGCTCGGCCACGCTCTCGCGCACGTCGCCCATGGCCCGGTGGGCGCCGCGCTTGTGCGGCGCCGCGGCCAGCTCGCCGGGGAACCACCGCATGGCCAGCTCCTTCAGGGTGGAGACGTCCACGCAGCGGTAGCTCAGGTAGCGCTCGATCTCAGGCAGCTGCGCGGCCAGGAAACGCCGGTCGGTGCCGATGGAGTTGCCGGCCAGCGGGATCTTCCCCGCCCCGTCGAGGTGCTGGCGGAGGAAGGCCAAGGTGGCGGCGCCGGCGTCGGCCAGGGAGAGGGTCGAGGCCTCCACCAGCGCCAGGAGGCCCGAACCCGTGTGCATCGAGCGCACGTAATCGTCCATCTCGGCCAGCTGCTCGCCGGTGGCCGAGACCACGAGGTCTGGCCCCTCGGCCACCACGGCCAAGTCGTCGTCGGTGACCAGCGTGGCGATCTCCAAGATGGTGTGCCGACCGGGGTCGAGGCCGGTCATCTCGAGGTCCATCCAGGCCAGCACCGACGAGATGCTAGCGGGGGACCGGGGGCGCTCCGGGGCCGTCCCGTCACGGGCCGGCCGACGGGTGTAGACCGGCGCGGGTGAAGCTCACCCTCGACCTCCACGACATCTACAACCGGGGCGGCGACATCGACCGGGCGCTGCGGGGGATCATCGACGAGGCCATCGCCAAGAAGGCCAAGACGGTCGAGATCATCCCGGGCAAGGGCAGCGGCCAGCTGAAGAAGCGGGTGCTGCGCTTCTTGGACACAAAGGAGATCAAGCCCCTCTATCACCGTGTCGAGAAGGACTCCAAGAACTTCGGCCGGCTCTTCGTCCACTTCCGCCACCGCTAGCGTCGGCGGCCCGGGCCGGACGACGGCTGCCGCACTACGATCGCTCGATGTTGCCCGTGCCCGTCTACCGGCTCGACGAGGACCTCCCGCTCCCGGCTTACGCGCGCCAGGGCGACGCCGGAGCCGACCTCTTCGCCCGTGAAGGAGCTCTGCTCAAGGCGGGCGGCGGCCGGGCCATGGTGCCGACCGGGCTGGTCGTGGCCATCCCCGAGGGCCACGCCGGTTTCGTCCAGCCCCGAAGCGGCCTCGCCCTGCGCCACGGCGTCACCTGCCTCAACTCCCCGGGGCTGATCGACGCCGGCTACCGCGGCGAGGTGGCGGTGCTGCTGGTGAACACCGACCCCGACTGTGACTACGAGGTCGCACGCGGCGACCGGATTGCCCAGCTCGTGATCCAACCGGTACTCGAGGCCGACTTTCGTCCGGTCGCCCAGTCGGACCTCCCTCCGGCCGAACGGGGGACCGGGGGCTTCGGCCACAGCGGGCGGTGAGCATGGAGCCGATGCCGGGGCTCGACGGGGCCTTCCTCTCGCTGCAGTCGAGGAACTCCCACCTCCACGTGGCGGCCGTCCTGGTCCTCGACCCCCCGGAGGGGAAGCGCTCCCTGTTCTCGCCCTCAACCCGCTACGCGCAGATCCGCCGGGTGGTCGAGCAGCGGATCCACCTGGCGCCGCCCATGCGCCAGCGGGCGCTCGGGGTCCCCTTCGGGCTGCACCACCCGGTGTGGGCCGACGACCCCGAGTTCGAGCTCGACGACCATCTCCGCCGGACGTCCCTCCCCGCACCCGGCGGCCAGGCGGAGCTGGAGGACCTGGTGGCCGACGTGATGAGCCGACCGCTCGACCCCGATCGCCCCCTGTGGGAGATGGTGGTGGTCGAGGGCCTGGCCGGAGGACGGTCGGCCCTGGTGGCCAAGTTGCACCATGCGATCCTGGACGGGGTGTCCGGCGCCTCGTTGCTGGGCGCCTTCTTGGACCTCGGCCCCCGGGCACGCCCGGTCCCCTTCCCGTCCGAGCCCTGGGATCCGGGGCCGCTCCCGGGCCGGGCCGCCCTCTTGCGGCACGCCGCCACGTCGCTGACCCGCCAGCCGGAGGTGGCCCTCGGGGCCCTCCAGCGGGGGATGGACGCCATGGTGGAGGTGGCGGGCCACAACCGGCGGCTCTCCGCCGAGGGCCGCACCCCGCCGCCGGCGCCGTTCAGCGCGCCGAGGACGTCGCTCAACGGCACCCTCTCCTCCCGACGCCGCTTCGCCACGGTGACCGTGCCGCTGGACGACGCCAAGCTGGTGCGAGGCGCCTTCGGGGGCACGGTGAACGACGTGCTGTTGGCCGGCGTCTCGGGGGCGCTCCGGCGGCTGCTGGACCTGCGGGGCGAGGTCCCCGAGCGGCCGCTGGTGGCGCTCGTCCCGGTCTCCACCCGACCCGGGGGCGCCACCTCGGCGGGGGGGACCCCGCTCGGGAACCAGGTGTCGGGCATGCTGGTCTCCCTTCCCACCGACGTCGAGGACCCGATGCAGCGACTGTCGGCGGTCGCCCGGAGCACCGCGGTGGCCAAGGAGCAGGAGCGGCTCACGGGCGGCCGGCTCCTGGCCGACCTGGCCGAGATCTCACCGCCGGCCCTGGCGTCGAGGGCGGCGCGCTGGGCGTCGGGTCTCGGGCTCTTCAACCGCCTGCCCCTGTGCAACGTGGTGGTGTCGGGGGTGCCGGGTCCGGACTTCGCCCTGTGGTGCGCCGGGAGCCGGGTGACGGCGCTCTACCCGGTCGGCCCCGTCGCCGATGGGGTGGGGCTGAACGTGACGGCCATGTCGTACCGGGGGGCGATCCACGTTGGCCTGTTGGGCTGCCGCCGCCTCGTGCCCGATGTGGCCGACCTGGCCGTCCTGCTCGACGACGCCCTCGGGGAGCTGGTGGGAGCGGCGCTCGACGCCCGAGGAGCCGCCGGTTGAGAGGGCGCTCTCATCGCACCGCCAGCGGGCGGCGGAGTAGAGTGTGGCCTGACGCGGATGTGGCTCAGTTGGTAGAGCATCACCTTGCCAAGGTGAGGGTCGCGGGTTCGAATCCCGTCATCCGCTCCAGAGAAAGTCCAGGTCAGAGGCTGCAATCTCCGACCGTCCCCCGGCCAGCCCCCCGTTGCTATACCGTTCTGCTATACCACAGGACCCAACCCCGGGTGCCTGGTTGAGGCCGGTGGCGGTGGCATGGCAGGTCTTCGAGAGCGAAGAGGGAGGGGCACCGGCGGAGTCTCCGCGGTGAGTGAAGGCGTGTGGCGCGTCGATGTCGAGATGCCTCGACAGCCTGGGACGCCGAGACGGCGCCTGTCGAGGACCGTGCGGGGAACCCGGGGTGAAGCCGAGCAGGTCCTTGCTGATCTGCGCTCAGGGCATGGTGTACAGACCAAGACGTTCGGAGTCCGTCTGTCCATGGACCTCGCGGACACCTTGCAGCAGTTGGCCGACCTCGAAGGTGTGCCGGTCGCCGAAGTGATTCGCCGCGCAATTTCCGAGCGAGTGGAGAGGCAGCGGCGATGAGTCCCGTAAACCGGTCGGCCAGTCCTTCGGCTTCTGGCAAGAAAGCGGGTTCCACCCTCTCCACGCACAAAGGGATCCGCAAGCGCGGTAGCGGAGGCATTTTTGTCGTACGCGAAGGCGTATGGCGCGTCGATGTCGAAATTGCCCGGGATGCGTTGACCGGGCGCCGGCGGCGAGCCTCTCGGTACGTCCGCGGCACCCGCGAGGAAGCCGAGCTCGCCCTGGCCCGCCTCAAGATCGCCGACCATGAGAAGCGCCTGCCGACCGGGGGGACCAGTGCCCGGTCGGTGTCGGCTGCCCTGGACCTGTACCAGCGCACCGCAGAGACCGGATCACTCGAACTGGCGCCCAAGACGGTCGTCACCTCCCGTTCGGCGATCCGGGTGATGGAGTCGATGGTGCTGCCTGACGGGCGGACCTTCGGCGACATCCGGCTCAGCCGCCTCACGTGGCAGGACATCGAGCACCTCTACGCCACCATGCGGGCCACCGGAAGGGGTCCTGAGTGGATTCGCCGGTGCGCTACCGTGCTCACCCGGGCACTGGATCTCGCTCGGAAGCGCGGCCTGATCGACGCCAACCCCTCCAAGGATGCCGTCCGACCGAAGTCCGTCCGGAAGAAGCCGTTCTCCCCGGCCGAGGCGGACGTGCGCGAGCTGCTCGCCACGGTTGCCGATCGCGATCCCGAGCTGGCCGACATCATCACCGTGATGGCCAGCAGCGGCATTCGAAGAGGGGAGCTGCTGGGCCTCCAGTGGGGGGACGTGGACCTGGAGGCCGGCGAGATCCATGTCGCCGCGGCGATCACCGATGGTGGGCCGGGCGTGGGCATCATCCGAAAGCCGACCAAGCGATCGGACTGGCGAGACGTACCTCTCACCAAGGCGGCCAAGCATGCGATCGAGAGGCAGGGCGTGCGCTTCCGGGAGTTGTTCGGCCAGGACCCACCGGCTTCGTCCTACGTCTTCGGTGGACTGCCAGATGGGAGCCAAGCCCACCGACCCGATGTCCTGACCCACCGGGTGTCGGAGTTCCGCGGGACCTCCTCGCTCACGCTGCTCGATCTTCGACACTACGTTGCCACCGCGATGCTGGACGCCGGGGAGTCGTACCGCACCGTGGCCGACATCCTCGGGAACAGCGAAGCCACCCTTCGGTTGCACTATGACGGTCGAACTGGAATCGAGAAGCGCAAAGCTATCGGCGCCTTGGAATTGCAATAGAGCTAGGAACCTCCGCGTCCGTGACGCCAAATTCGGGTGTGCTCACCCGGAGTGTCTGCCGGGAGTTCGTGGCGGCCTCACCGAGCCGCCCGAGCGAAGCCACGCAGCCCGCCCCGCTCAAGTTACGGCATCGAAAGGGCCCGTCGGACATTTGGTAGTGCCCCGCACAGTTCAGCCGCCATGGCAACGTTCAGACCGGCTGCGGGGTGACTTACGGCGTGCACGGTACGGAGGCGATCAATGCTAACCCGCGTGTAACGCTGAGTGGTCTCCAACCGCCCGTGGCCGAGCATCTCAGCCACGTAGCGGATGTCAGCCCACCTTCGAGCATCAGCGTGGCCACGGAATGACGGAGCAGGTGGCAGCTCCCCTTCTTGTTGATGCCGGCTGCGGCCAGGTAGCGGCGGACCCTGCCACAAAGCCAATCCGGGGCCAGAGGCGTCCCCACCCGAGTGAGGAAGAGGTGGTCGGGAAAGCTCGAGCCCACGAAGCCTGGTCGGACGATCCCGACGTAGAGACGCACCCAGAACAGCGCACGCTCGCCGACCGGCACGTAGCGGTCCTTGGCGCCCTTGCCCTGTCTGATGAAGATCGTCCCGCGGTCGAAGTCGACGTCTCGGAGCTGCAGCGAGATCAGCTCTCCTCTTCGCATGCCGCAGGAGTAGAAGACCTCGAGCACCGCTCGATCTCGCAGACCCAGGGGCCGGGAGACGTCAGGGGTGGCCATGAGGATTGCCATCTCCTCGGCGCTGAGCGTCGCCACGGGGAGACGCCGGTCCGGACGGGGCATGAGAAGTTCTAACGCAGGGTTAACCACGATGCGATGTTCTCGGTGCAACCAGGCCATGAACTGTGAGATGGGCACCAGGCGCTGTACTTGCGTTGCGACAGCGAGCGGGGCTCCGTCGGCCTTCCGGTACGGAAGGGTCTGCTCCTCAGGGGACGCGCTCGGAGAGACAGGGATGCCCGCGGGGGTGGAGCGCAACCTTTTGGCCTATTGGAGCGTGTGGAACTATGAAGAGGTGGACATAAGCGATGCAAGCACCGATGCTTTCGAAGAGCTGTACCAGCGGAGCCGCGACCGGCTCGCCAGGCAGTTGTTCGCGCTTACGGGCGATTGGCAAGGCTCGTTTGACCTTACCCAGGAAGCTTTTGTCCGTACGTGGGAGCGATGGGACCGTGTGGCCAATTACGAGGACCCCGAGGCGTACGTGCGACGGGTGGCGTTCAATCTTGCTAAGAGCAACTGGCGGCGCCTTAGGCGCATCGTGCGGGTCACCCCGCCTGATGTTGCTCAAGAGGCGCCTGACAACGACAGTCGCTACGCACTTGTTGCCGCGCTCCGCTCTATTCCCGCAACGCAGCGCGAGGCCATCGTACGCCACTACCTCGCCGACGAACCGATCGACCAGGTTGCCCGAGAGATGGGAGTGCCTCTCGGCACGGTTAAGTCATGGTTGTCACGGGGGCGCTCGCGGCTCGCCGAGTGCCTCGGTGTCAAAGAGGCCGAAGGGTTGACAACAAAATGAACAACCATCGTGACTGGCTAGCGACAGCCTTTGAGTCGCTGAAGCAACGCCCCTCTACTGACATGTGGCCACCCGCCGCGGATATCGGCCGTCGAGCTGGCCGGAGGCGCCTCAGACGTCGGGTCGGCCTCACTTTGGGTGGCGTGGCCGGCGTGCTGGCGGTCGCGCTGCTTATCGCGTCCGTGGCGGTCCCGGAGGGTTCGCCTCCCTCGGGTCCGCTCGTTCGGAAGATGGCCGGGCCGGACGGCTCGGCCCACCTGCTCGCCTCAGCGAGACAGACAGGCTCGGCTGGTTCGTCGGCAGTAGCCGAGCTGGCCTCAAGTGAACAAGCCTTCGCCCTCGACCTTACGCGCAAGGTACTGTCAGCCTCGCCGGGGTCCAACGTTCTCCTCTCTCCGATGAGCGCCGACATCGACCTGTCTATGCTCGAACTCGGTGCCGAAGGTCAGACCGAGCAGGAGATCGCTGCCACGTTGCAGAGTTCCGGTCTGACTGCCGAAGAGAACGCCTCGGCCTGGAAGGCCTTGGTGTCGTCCGAGCTTGCCGGCGAGCCATCCGGTGCGCTGAAATTCGCCAACTCGCTGTGGGTGGACCAGCACGTGCAAGTTGAGACAGCCTTCCTTCGCGCAGAGGCCACCAACTTCGGCAATGACACTTATCAGGTGGACTTCGCTTCACCGACTGCGACGAAGGCCATCAACTCGTGGGTCGACCAGGCGACCGGGGGGCGCATCTCTGAACTCTTTGCGACGGGCGAACTGTCACCGACAACGGCTGTCGTCCTGGCGAACGCCCTCCACCTCCATGCGGCATGGGCGAACACGAACCAGTTCACCACGAAGACCCAGCCCTTCGCCGTGGCCGGCGGGTCGAGCGTCTCCGTGCCGATGCTGACTTCTAGTGGCGACCAGCTCGACGCTTCCGCGACGCCGTCCTACGCGGCCGCTCAGATCCCCCTCAGTGGTGGCCGCTTCGCCGCGCTCGTAATCGAGCCGGAGGGCAACATCGACAGCTGGCTCGCTTCGCTCACACCACAGGGCTTAGCCGCCATCGTCGGTTCGCTGTCAATGGGGCCAGTGGCGCTTACTATGCCAGCGGTCGACCTTTCGAATCGCCCATTACTAAACACAGCCCTTTCGACGATGGGAATGGCCCACGCCTTCGAAGCAGCCAACTTGACCCCAATGCTCGGCAACACCTCCGGTCGCACAGCCGTTGTGACAAAGGTGCAGCAGGCCGACACGCTGCAGGTAACCTCTGAGGGGATCGACGCTGCCGCTGCGACCGGGATCTCGGCGTTTACCTCGCTGGAAGGCACCATCATTGACGTGGATCGCCCTTATCTCTTCCTGGTACGGGACACGAAGACCGGCGCCATCCTCTTTTCGAGCGTCGTAAACAATCCCACCGGATCATAAAAAACTCTCAGGGGCGTCTTTACCAGCAGGCGTGCCTACGCGGTCGACCTCACCGGCGACGTGGGGCATTGACACAGGAGGCAATCGCGCTGCGCTTGAAGCCGCCGTTGCAGAAGACCTTCACAAGACTGCTCCAGCGACAACGTCGATGGTCGCAAGCCCATCGACGTTGTCGCTGGCTCCGACAACGCGTCTCTGCCAGATTGCCCGACCGTTGCTCTCCAGACCCAAATAGTTTAATCGGTCGCCATCGCTGATTGCAGCACCCCAATCACGCTCATAGGCCGGTAAGTAGCTGACCCACCTGAACTGCATGACCGCCCTATTCCCCTTGACCCGAGGTGCGATACCGTGCTACCGTCGCGCCCGGGACTCAGGGGGTGCGCGGTGGCCAATTCCCGTCGGCAACGCAAGGTAAGCTCGAAGGGGAGAGCGATCCGCACTACGCTTGCGATTGGAAGCGGCTTATCATTGGCAGCCGCTGGCGGGGGATTGGCGGGTGCATCGCCGGGGACCTCCCACTCTACAGCATCGTCAGCGACAACAACCGAGAGCACTGTTGGAACGTCCACTGGCCAAGCCTCAACGGGCGATCCACTCGCGGAATTCCAAACGCAACTGTTCCAGGAATTTCCTACAAACTATGCCGGAATGTTTGAGAATCCTGATGAAACGTATTCCGTGGTTGTAGTCGGTACAGACCCTGCTCTTGAGTCCAAAGCTCAGAGTCTCTTCGACCAGATTCCATCGCAATTTGGGGTGGCAGTTCCGGCGGCAAAGCTAAAGCTAACCTTCGTTAGCGCTTCACACACGCTCTCCAGTCTCTACAGCATCAAGGATCAGGCAGTAGCGAAAATGCTGTCTCCCGCTGCGGGGGGAGGATCCTCTGGGATTATCTCGGTGGGACTTGACGAGGAACATAATCAAGTCGTGGTGACGACCGACGGCTCAACCACAGGTCAGAGTGCAGCTGCCGCTCTATCTACAGCTTATGGTGCGACGATTCATATCGAGACCACATCGGTGCCGCTGACTTTCAAGACAGGGCGTGAAAGTGACACCCCGCCATGGAATTCGGGCGATCAAATCGTCAGTGAGATATCATCAACACCTCCAAGGTATGCTACGTGCACCTTGGGATTTGGCGTGCATAATAGGTCGACGGGGCAAGTGTACAGTCTCACGGCCGGCCATTGCGGAAGCAGACCATGGTATAACACGACACATTACAGCCCAAGCAAGAACACATCAGACAAGGTTGGGTCAACCAGTAACATTAGCTTTCCGACAGCGGGCGGGACCGGAATGGACACTCAACTAATCGCTGATAGCTCTTCGATATTGATGTGGCAAGGTCCGGTCGGAGGCGCGTATAGGACGACGATTACCGGCGCGGCAAACCCGATGATGGGATCCTCTGTCTGTAATGAGGGATCCAATGGCGGAGAGCAATGCGGCACCGTAACGATCACCAATACGACAGCCCTGTTCGCTTTCCCCACACGTAGTGGAACCTACAAGATTACTAATCTGTTCAAAGACTCAGCTGCGAGTGCCGGAGGAGATAGCGGCGGCCCCATCTTGTACCCAAGTAGTTTTGGGCCACTGGCAGGTGGCGCCATTGAGGGTGGTACAACTTATGGTGAGCAAATAGATACAATCTTGTACGTGTGGAGCGTTGCGCTTGGCGGTTCATTCGTTGTGAACTCCTCGCTCACACCCTAATATCGGCACTGCCGCGCGGAGGTCAATGCGGGGCCTCTGGGTTATATGCCTCCCGCTTGGACGGTCAATCGAGGCTCTCTTCGGTCTTCGTCATCAACGGCGGGAGAGTGGTAATCGTGGCGCCTGACTTATTCCAAAAGTTTGCAGGCGTTGTCCTTCGCCCCTTCCTTCCGACGGACATTGGATGGGCTTACGAAATTGAAACCCATCCATCAATCATCCAACGTTTTCGTCTTGCAGGCTCAACGCCGAATATGGCGACGTACCGAGACTTTTTTGTCGGTACTTCAAACAGCAGAGCCGTTGTCGTAGACGAATCGGCCGGCGAGCGGATCGGGTTTCTATATACCTTTAATACCAATCTCAACAATGGTCGTACGTCTCTTGCCCTTGTGTGTGATCCTGCGCACCATGGAAGCGGTATGTTCTACAGAGGGGCCTGGCTCTTTATTGATTATCTGTTTCAGGCGTTTCCTTTTACGCGTATATATGGGCAGAGTCTTGAATTCAATTTCGAACAATTCCGGACAGATGGCGCTCGTCGGCTCAATATAGACGGTCTAATACAAGTCGAGGGCATACTGAAGGAGCACCAATATCTTGGGGGCCGCTGGTGGGACGAATACCTCATCTCGGTAACAAAACAGGAATGGATGTCCAGGCGCCAGGAAACGCGTGACTGGCTTGAAAGCGATTACATCATTCAGCAAGAAGGGGGTACGGTCGAGGGCCGGTACGGTAGCGGATCCAATCGGGGAATCGGAAAGACTCTGTTATCAAACAAGATGATGGAAGGTGATGTGGCGAGATTACGCGTGCTCCGAGAGGCGGATAGCGAATGGGTGCCCCGGACGTTCGCAAGCCCTCGAAATCGCGCCTCGGTGGTTGTCCGCGGGGGGCCAATAAGCGGCCCGCTAGATGAAAAGCAGATCGACCATGTGTTGTGGCACGAGGTATTGGCCCAGTTCGTGATCGAGGATCGAGCAAACGGATTCGCGCTGGGACTCGTGACTGCGTACGGGGTCGATTGGAGCCGACAGACGGTATCGATACATCTAGTGTTGGAAGAAACCGGCCTTCACGATGACGTCGTCGTACCTTGGGGGATTTGTCAGTTCATCGAGTACGTGTTTCATAGTTTTCCATTCAGGAGGTTGTACCTCCAATATCCAGAGGACGACGAAACGTTTGCGCTGGTGTGGTCGACCGTGGAGAGACATCGTCCAGGGGCGATAGCGCAGCTGAGTCCCAACGAGTGGTGTACGACCCTCTGAGCTGAGGGGCATCCCCCAGACGCGACGGTCACCGCGTCAACCTCAAGAAGCAGTTCCTACACAAACCACTTGAGGAGGATCACGGTGACTGTCCCCACCACTATCGACGCGGGCGCATGGCTTAGCAAGTACCTCGAAGGCGCCGACGGCGACCAAGATCTGGCCCGGTCGATGCTGGCCGCCTTCGCCGAGGCCCTCATGAGCGCCCAGGCCTCGATGCAGTGCGGCGCCGCCTACCGCGAGCGCACCGAGGAGCGGGAGAACGCGCGCAACGGGTATCGGATGCGGCCCTGGGACACCCGGGTCGGTTCGGTCGACCTGGCCGTGCCCAAGCTGCGCCGGGGGGTCTACTCCCCAGAATTCCTGCTCCAGCCGAGGCGACGGGCCGAAAAGGCCCTGATGGCGGTGGTCTGCCAGGCCTACGTCGAAGGCGTGTCCACCCGACGGGTCGACGACCTGGTGAAAGCCATGGGCATCGAGGGGATCTCCAAGTCCGAGGTGTCCCGGATGGCCCAAGAGCTCGACGCCAAGGTGGCCGAGTTCAAGGAGCGTCCCTTGGACAAGGGCCCCTATCGCTACCTGTGGATCGACGCGGTCACCCAGCGGGTGAGAGAAGGCGGGCGGGTGGTGAACGTCTCGGTGGTCATCGCCACGGCCACCAACGCCGAGGGGCATCGAGAGATCGTCGGCTTCGACATCGTGACCAGCGAGGACACCGCCGCCTGGACGGCCTTCTTGCGCTCCTTGGTCGCCCGGGGACTCTGCGGGGTGGAGCTGATCGTCTCCGACGCCCACGGCGGCATCAAGGCGGCGATCGCCGCCGTGCTCGCCGAGGCCACCTGGCAGCGGTGCCGGACCCATTATGTGGAGCGGCGGATTATGTGGACTCGGCGGCCAGCCAGCGTCATTGAGCCTGGGTGCTAGCCAGCGGCGTGCTGACTCACTCCACATAGTCCTGTCCTGCTGGGCGACCGAAGCTTCCTCTCGGACATGCAGTCCCGAGAGGAGGCAGTCATGGGTGAAAAGTCATCACGGGTCCAGATCACTGGCCCACTCGTTCCATATGCGGAAGGGTTCCGGGAGGTCCTGGATGCGCAGGGCTATCGGCCGCTGGCGCTCTGCGGTCAGCTTCGGCTGATGGCCCATGTGAGCCGGTGGTTGGCAGGGCGCGGCCTTGACGTAGGAGATCTCACGCCTGAGCGTGTGGAGGAGTTTCTCGTCGCCAGGCGTGCGGCGGGATACACGCTGTGGCTCTCACCGAAGGGTGTAGCACCGCTGCTCTCGCACTTGCCGCGACATCGGTGCAGTCCCGCTGCCGATCTCGCCGCCGGCCACGCCTATCGACAACATGCTCGCCGAGTTCCGCCGCTACTTGCTCGACGAGCGCGGCATGGCCCAGGCATCGACCGTCAGCTACGTCCACATCGCCCGGCTGTTCCTGGTTGAGCACTTCGAGTACCTCGGTCACCTCGGTGCGACTGAGGTTCTGTCCTTTGTGACTGACCAGTGCGGACGGCGCGGCGCGGCCAACGTCGTCTGCGGGTTGCGTTCGTTCCTGCGGTGGTGCCACCTCCAAGATCTCACGCCGGGGTCGTTGGCTGGTGTCGTGCCGTCTGTCGCGAGGCGGCGGTTGGCATCACTTCCGGCATCACTCGACCCTGTCGACGTGCAGCGGCTCCTCGGAAGCTGTGACCGGCGAACCAGCGTCGGTCGCCGCGACTTCGCCGTCCTCACCGTGCTCGCCCGTCTTGGCCTGCGGGCCGGGGAGGTCGCCAGCTTGGATCTGGCCGACGTCGACTGGCGTGCAGGCGAGCTGGTCGTCTGGGGCAAGGGCCCAAGGGTCGATCGCCTGCCGCTGCCGGCAGACGTGGGGGATGCCGTCGCCGCCTGGCTTCGTCGAGGTCGCGGGAGGTGCCCGTGTTCAAACGTCTTCACTCGGGTGCGGGCGCCCAGGATCGCCCTCACCAGTGGTGGCATCTCCGACGTGGTGTATGCGGCGTGCCGGAGGGTGGGGATCCCCGAAGTGAGCGCCCATCGCCTCCGGCACACGGCCGCCACCGAGATGCTGCGTTCGGGATCGACCCTGGCCGAAGTCGGCCAGGTCCTTCGACATCAGCGACTGCTCACCACCGCGATCTACGCGAAGGTCGACCGACCCTCCCTGTCCGAGATCGCCCTGCCCTGGCCGGGGGGTGCGAGATGAGCGCTCTTCGTCAACACCTCGACGACTACCTCGTCCTGCGCCGGGGCCTCGGATTCAAGCTCGAGCGCGCCGGTCGGCTGCTCGCCCAGTTCGTCGATTTCTGCGAGGACACGGGTGTCGAGATCGTGACTGTGGAGGCGGCCCTGGCCTGGGCGACTGCACCACAGGGCTGCAGCCCGATGTGGGGAGCTCACCGGCTCGGAGTCACCCGTGCCTTCCTGCGTTACCTCCACGCACTCGAGCCCCGAACCGGGGTGCCGCCGACGAATCTGCTCCCGAGCGGCACCCACCGGGCTACTCCCTACCTCTACTCGTCCGACCAGGTGGTCGCATTGATGCAGGCGGCGCGGGGCATCCCCTCCACACTGCGTGCGGCCTCCATGGAGGCGGTGATCGGGCTGCTCGCCTCAACCGGCATGCGGGTCGGAGAAGCGCTGGCCCTCGATCGAGCCGACGTCAACCTTCGCCACGGCATCGTCACGGTTCGCAAAGCGAAGTTCGACAAGACGAGGGAGGTGCCGCTGCACTCCACGACGACCACGGCCTTGGCCACCTACGCGAAGCGACGCGACGAGCTGGTTCCGGCAGCACCCTGTCCGGCGTTCTTCTTGTCGGCAGCGGGAACCCGGATCCTCTACTGCAACTTCCACCTGGGCTTCCAGGGGCTGGTGCATCGAGCCGGGATCGAGGCACGTTCTCCGTCGTGTCGGCCCAGACCGCACGATCTCCGCCATACCTTCGCCGTGATCACCCTGGCCCGCTGGCAACGAGAAGGCGTCGACGTGGCGGCGAAGCTCCCGGTGCTCTCCACCTACCTGGGCCACGTGGACCCCGCAGCCACGTACTGGTATCTGTCGGGATCCGAAGAGGTGCTCTCGATCGCCGCCGGCCGGCTCGAAGCCGCCTATGAGGCACAGCCATGAGCGCGCTCGCCCCGACCCTCGAGGCGTTCTTCACCGAGCGGCTCATCGCTCAGCGCCAGGCAAGCCCGCACACGGTCGCCGCCTATCGCGACACGTTCCGCATTCTCCTCACCTATGTGCAGCACCAAACGGGCAGGTCCCCGTCTGCGTTGCGCCTCGAGGACATCGACGCACCGCTCGTCGGACTCTTCCTCGATCACCTGGAGACGGAACGGGGCAACGACCCACGGACCCGCAACGCCAGGCTGGCCGCCATCCACTCACTGTTCCGGTTCGCGGCGCTCCGCCATCCCGAGCACGCGGCCCTCATAGAGCGTGTCCTTGCCATCCCACCGAAGCGGTTCGAACGCGCACTTGTCTCGTTCCTCACCGACGCAGAGGTCGACGGGCTGATCGCCGCACCGGACCGGACGACTCTTGTCGGACGGCGCGATCACGTGTTGCTCCTCCTTGCGATCCAGACCGGCCTCCGGGTCTCAGAGCTGGTCGGGCTTCGCAGAGGAGACTTGGTACTCGGGACCGGCGCTCACGTGCGCTGCACCGGGAAGGGCCGAAAGGAGCGGATCACGCCGTTGACCCAGGTAACGGCGAGGGTCCTGGGGGCATGGCTGGATGAACAGTCGAGCACACCCGAGCTGCCGCTCTTCCCCAGCAGCCACGGTGGCGCACTCAGCCGCTATGGCGTCACTGCCCTCGTCGCCAAGCACGCGGCGTCTGCCGGTGAACGTTGCCCCTCCCTCCGCTCCAAGCAGGTGTCGCCCCACGTGCTGCGCCACACCGCCGCTATGCGCCTCCTGCACGCGGGTGTGGACTCCACTGTGATCGCGCTCTGGTTGGGCCACGAGGAAGTAGCCACCATCCAGATCTACGTGCACGCCGACCTCGCCCTCAAACAGCGTGCCCTCGACCGCACCACGCCGATCGGTTCAGTCCCCGGTCGCTATCGTCCCCCCGACGCGTTGCTTGCCTTCCTCGAAGCGCTGTGATTATGCGGACAATCCCAGGCCCTCTACCTCCCCGACCAGGAGCTGCGGCATCTGAGTCCACATAATCCGCCGCTCCACATAATGGGTCTTATGAAGACTTCTGCATAAGACCCACTTCATGGCCAACCTCGCCTCCCGGGTCCCCAAGACCACCTGGCCGATGATCGCCACCTTGGTGCGTTCCATCTTCGAACAGCCCGACCGCGAGACCACCTGGGCCCAGCTGGCCGACGTGGTCTCCAAGCTCACCGAGGCCGGCTTCGTCGACGTGGCCACCTACCTCCTCGACGCCGCCGACGACATCTTGGCCTTCACTGCGTTCCCCACCGAGCACTGGCCGAAGATCCGCTCCAACAACCCACAGGAGCGTCTCAACAAGGAGATCCGCCGGCGCACCGACGTGGTCGGCATCTTCCCGAATCGCCAGGCCGTCATCCGCCTTGTCGGGGCCCTCTTGGCCGAGCAGACCGACGAGTGGGCCGTCGCCCGGCGCTACGTCAGCGTCGAATCGCTCAAGGTGCCCCGTGCGGACGAACCCGCAGAGAACGACCCAAGACCGGCCATCGACGCCAGCGCGGATTGACCACCGTCACCGACACCGGGAGGACGATCATCGACACGACGCTCTAGAGTTCGATCAACAGGTTTACGCGAGGCCGTTGCATCTCACGGACTCGTACACCACTCGCTGGGACTTAACCGATAGCGCGCGAAGTGCTGCTCCCCGGGTGGATATGTGATGAGGACGGTAGTCATCGAAACCTGGTAATTGCTGTCATTGGACGGGAGGGGTGGCACGGCATGGAGGCTCTTCGGAATCCAGCGGGTAGTTGAGGGCACGAGGTAGCGGGATCCGCGGGCGCGTAGCGGGTACCCACCATTCTGAGGTTGTTCTACGACTTCAGATGGAGGGCCCCTCGTGGAAACCGACCCTTTGCGCATGTGCGAGCTTCTTGTCGGACTGCCCCGACGTGCGGGTGATCGGGATCGACGACGAGGGAGGGCAACCCCTCCGGGTCCACATCGAGACCAGGGGCGTTCTTGCTGGTTGTCCGCACTGCGATGACCGGACCCCGATAGTTGATCAACTCGCTATGCGAGTTGGTGTGCCTGTCGGTGGAGCCAGTGGGGGCCCTGGCCTTCGTGGAGGTCTTCCTCACGTCGGCTGGGCTGAGTCCGGGGATCGACCGGCTGGACGACCAGGATGGTCGGGATTCCGACTCCAGTGTCGGTATACTGACTGACAATGGATCTGCAGAACCCCCTCCGCACCGTCGCCCCGACCGTCGAGTCCGACGTGCTCGCCGTGCTTGTTCAGACGAAACGCCCTCTGACCGGTGCGGCAATCGAGCGACTCGCAGGACGGTCCCATGCGCAGGTTCTGGACGTTCTTCGGCGGTTAGTGAAGAACGGGCTCGTCGATGCAGACCGGGTCGGCAACGCTGTCCAGTACCGAATGAACCGTGACCACGTGCTCGCCCCCGGGGTGGAGCAGATGCTGTCTGGCGCAGAGGCGGTCGAGGTCCGACTCCGAGAGTTCGTTGCCAAGCTGCTCTCCTGTACCTGAAGCCGTGGTCCTGTTCGGCTCCTTCGCCCGACGCGATGGGGACTCCGACTCAGACATCGACGTACTGGTGATCCGCCCCAAAGCGGTCCACACCGACGACCCGCAATGGGCGGAAGTGCGCCTAGGGATCGCCACGCACCTCGAGCGCTGGACCGGCAACCGCTGCCAGGTCGTCGAGCTTTCAGTAAGCGAATTGCGCAAGGCGATGTTGCGGCGAGAGCCCCTCGTCGAGTCACTTCGACAAGAAGGCAAGGAGATCTTCGGGAAGACCCTCGGTGAGCTCCTCGGGCCGCGGTGGGCGTCTCCGCGCTCGGGCCGGGGGGTGACATGGCGAGACGCTTGACACGACTGCGACCGTGCAGCCGGGCGGACGCACGTGTCCGTCTCGCCCAGGCAACGCTCTACCTCGAGGTTGCCGAAATGGCGATGACCGACGAGCAGTCCGAGCACACGACGGTGGCTACTGGGAACGCGGTGCTGGCGGCTATCGCCGCCTCCGACGCACTGTGCTGCGCGCTGTCCGGCCAGCATCATCGGGGAGAGGATCACCGGGCGGCAGCCGACTACCTCGAGGAGGTGACCGGCGACCGCCAACTCGCTGCCGCGCTACGAGACGCCCTTGACCTCAAGGACAGTGGCCATTACGGGTTGGCGAATGTGAGCAAGACCAACGCCGCCAAAGCCATCCGACGGGCTCGCAAACTGGTCGACGCCGCTACGGAGGCGTTACGCGGTGGAGCGCCCTGAGCGGGGAGCCCGGCAACGGGGCACGACAAGTGAGCACATTCGCAGCAATGTCCCCAGGGCAGCAAGATAGTGTTTCGGCAGGCCGAAACAATCTTGTTCGTGGCCCGGGAGCCCACGACGGATCGGCAGCTCGCGGTGACTGCCGTCGCCGCGCTGGCGGGGGCGACCCGGGGGCGGAGTGACCCCTGTTCAGCTCGTTGCGCGCCCGGTGGAGGCCATCCTCTGCTCGCAGTGAGTGCCGTGGCGTTACAACGTCCCCAGGAACGTCCCCATCCCTGGTGAGAGGCACTTTTCGACAGGGGTTTGGCGCGTGCGGCCACAGGCCCCCGACGAGCCCTCAGCGTCCTCTGTCTCCGCCCGTCTCCCGCCCTGTGGGCGCTCCGGACTGCGTCAGCACCCGTGGGCGATCGTGGACCAGGAAGGGCCGCCCTCGGCCCGCTTGGCGGACCCATCGCTGCCCCGGCCGCTCGAGTTCCGTAACGGCGGCCGCCAGCTGCGAGGAGAGCCGACGTTGGCCTCGGGCCGCTTGGATCTGTGCCACGAGGTGGAGGTGGCGGCCGAGCGACACCAGCAGCATGGCCCAACCAGTCCCACGGTCATCCGACCCAAGGAATGCCTGGCTCACGACCATCGCCGCCCCCCGGTACCCGAGGGCCGCCGAGCGCGGCGGCGGGCGTGTCCGTCGGGGCCACCTGGCCCGCCTGGGCGAGGAGGTCGGCTGCCCGGGCGAGCGGGCCCGGGCGGCTGCCCTCCAGGCGCCGGGACCACGCGGCGTAGAGCCCGGAGAGCTCCCGGGCGACGACCGGCCACTGCGAGGAGTCGGCGGGCAGGTCCCGAAAGGGCGTCGTAGGCCTTGTCGAGGACCCGGGAAAACCGGCGCCACTCCTCAGACGCCACGGCGTTGATCTCTCGCCCCCAGCGCCCAGGTGATCGCCACACGTCGGCTGCAGCGGCGGTCTCGGCCGGCGTCGCCTCCCAGAACTGGCGGAGCTGGGGGAGGGACAGGTCCGAGCCGAGCCGGCCCCCGCCGAACCACACGGTCTCGCCCTTCCCACCCAGGCCGACCGAGTACCCGACGACCGCTTCGGTCCCGTCCAAGGATCCGCCCGCCCCCCACCGGGGCCGGACGACGACGCCGGACAACCGCAGGCGGCGGACGAACTCGCCCTCGTCGACCGAGGTGGTGCGGGCTTCTCGGACGAGGCGCGCCAGGGTCGTGCGCACGGCCTCGGGGCGCCCGTCGCGCGTCGCTCGCTCGATCTCGGCACGGGTGAGCCCGGGGCCGCCCCGAGTCGCCCGACCGCCCACGACCACGAGCCCGTAGGTCGCGCTCGACCTCGGCGGCGTAGGCGGACATCTTCTTGTAGTCCCGGAACACTGTCGCCTTGGTGCCGTCGTCTCGGACGATGGTGGCGGCGACATGGACATGGTCGTGACCGTTCACCGACACCCCGTGACGTACCGCCACCCAGCGGACCGGGGCCTTCCCGCCCGCCTCGGTGAACCCATGCGGTCCATTGCTCCCCGGGCGATCGCCCCCCACTCGGCGTCGCTCAGCTTCCGGTCGTCGACCGGGATTGAGAGCGACATGTGCCAGACGTGGCCCGGGCCCCGCTCGTACTCCTCGACAAGGCCCGAGAGCTGGCCCGGGCCATCGCCGGTGACCTGATTGACCTTCGCCCGCCGCAGCGCGCCCTGTGCCGGCACCTTGAACTTGACCCGCATGGCGTCCATTCGCTGGCCGAGGGCCGCCACCTGGGCCGTGTCGAGCTCCTCGCCCACCGGCGTCGCACGAAGCGAGCGCGCCAGCCCAACCGCGTGCTGGTCCCGGTGCTCGTTTGCCCGCCCCGGCCCGAACAGGTAGCGGACCAGCCGGGGCAGGTCCGTCCCTCGAGTGATCTTCACGATCATGGCTGGCTCGCCGCCCGCCCCATCGCCACCACGGACTCCGCGGCCTGTCGCAGTGCCGCCAGAACCTGGGCCGCATCCTCGGGCACCATCCCGCCGGCATCCCTACTTGCGAGCAGCGCCTCGATCCCTTCTACCGCCGTCCACATGATCCTCTCGGCCCGGCCTACCTCGGCCGCCCACAGCTGGCGCTCCGAGGCGGTCTCCTGTTGCTCGAGGGCGGCGCCAGCCACGTACCGGGCCACACTGACGCCGGCGGCCTCAGCTCGGCGCGCAAGCTCTGCTACCTCGGCATCGGACGCCCGGAATGTCACCCGGTGGATGCGAGGTCCGTCGAGTGAACGGTGCCGTCGGGGGACGCCCGGATTCACGGACCCTGCGGCGGCGCCGGTGTCACCGGGTGGACGAAAGCTGGGCTCCGTCGTCACTTGGCTGAGCTTCCGATTGCCGTAAGACGACCTAGCCGATGGGGTGACTTCGCCGGGGTCAGCGGATGGTACGCAGCGGCGCCGGGTGGTCGATGGAGGGGAGGTCCGACCCAGGGCCACCTACGAGGCGAGTGACCGAGTCCGATCCGGGGCTGGCGGCGGGGTCCATGCCCACGAGCTCGAGCAGGGCACGCTTTGGGATGAGTCGGCGCCGGCCCAGTCGGATGACCGGGAGCTCTCCCCTGGCTACCAGCTCGTAGGCGAAGGCTCGGGAGATGCCGAGCAGCTCGCCGGCTTCGGCCACGGTGAACACCAGCCGGTCGCTTTCAGCGTGCGGGGGCGTCGGGTTGGTCCGGGACGGGTTCGGATGGGTGGTCGTGGCGATGGTCATTGGGTAACAGTGACCACTCAATGTCCCCAAGAACGTCCCCAGGAGCGTACTCAGGAGAAGAAAACCGTGATTTCCCAACCTCAATGTCCCCAGGAACGTCCCCAGGAGAAGAAGACCAGGACTTCCCATCCCGGGCTTGCCCAAAGTCGGTCTGTGTGATGACGCCGTAAACTAGAACGTATCAAATACGTACTCAGCACAGAAGGCACCCATTATCTGACCGGTTCTTGCCTCCATGTGGTCGGTATGCCACGGTTGACACCGTCCCGCGCAGGCGCACAACGACCCAGATGTGGTGCACGGCGGGATCCTGGAGAACGTCGCCTAGGCCTGGCCGCGGTCGGCCGCACTCCCGGCTGGCCCCCGACCTAATGCCGATCCCAGGTGCTGACGCCTGTCGGATTGGCTATCGAGCGACCCGTCGTTCGCACGAGGTCCGCGATGTCCTCCAGCATACCCACCCCCCATTCGGAGTCAGCCAGCATGTAGGCGATTGCGTCAAGCGCGTTCCGGTCTTCCGCCGTGCGCTCGCTGTCGACTGTTCCGGTCACCTCGGCCATGTCCGGCTCCTTTGTCGCAGGCAAGGCGCGAAATGAACAAGACGTATAGTCATCCACCCTGTCCTATTCGTTGAAAATTCGAGGAGGGCGCTACCCGAGGAGCCCGGGGAAGCCGTATCCGCTCTGCGGGGGAGACGCCCGGCGAGCAATGACGATGGCCTCGACTTCCTCCCGCCGAGCCGGGACAGTCCGGCCGTGTACACGCACGTACGGCCGGCGTTCCCGGTTTTGCTTTCCGCAGTAGTAGACGGTGATGCCGGGCTGGACCTCGAGTTCGATGACTTCTCGATTCTCCTCCCCTGGGATTGGGAGAACCCGTAGATTTATGGGCGGTTCTGGATCTACCCACGACTCGACTATTTGGCTCAAGGTGTCCATGAGGCGCCCGGACTGGGCCTTGTCTACCCCGTTGACGTTGTAGTCGTCGTCGACGCCGAAAAGGATCGACCCACCTTGTCCGTTGGCAAAGGCCGCAACGGTCCTCATGGTCCCGTTTTTTTCCTTGTCGTCGACCGGCACTACCGCTTTGAACTCCACGGTCGGCCCCTCGCGCATGGATACAAGAAGTTCGAGCCGTGAACCGACATCTACGACCTCCGAAACACCGGGCTCTGCCCCATAGGGGTACTGGGAAACGAGGCTCCTCCGGTCGACGAGCTGCCTCCCTCGTCGCAAAGCAACCCAAGCACCGCGCTCAATACCTTCGGACAGGGGGAACTCGACCGCCTCCTCGTCTGAGAATTGGAGTACCCGAACTGGCCCAGGTCGCTTGCCGGCTAGTTCGACGGTCATGCCGGCGAGTTCACATCCACGGAGGACGACCGTTGCTTCTTTCCCGAATTCGACGGTCACAATGCGCCCGTCGGTGACCTGGTGCCGGTAGAGCACCTGGGGGAGGACCTGGCCCATAGGGGCGTCAGCTGCCCCGCAGAAGACGTACGCGTAGCTCTCGACGAACGACGCCCACGACGGCACGCCATCGGCAATCAGCGGTGCCCGCGGCTCGTTCTGCTGAATCGTCGAGGTCAGCTGCGCCGTCCAAGAGGGCCATGGAAGGGGGCACGGGCCGTAGTTCGCCTCGCTCGCTCGCCAGATCCAATGCACCGTGTCCATCGGAGACGGAAGCGCAATTTCCCGGTCGTCACACCGGAGCACGCCGGCCTGCAGCATTGCTCGTACTTCACCACCCGGGCGTTCGATGGCAAGCAACCATGCCTCGGTGTAAGTCCAGTCGACTTCCTCCCAGGCCGGCGGCGGGGCGCCCGTGACGATCTCGACTACCCGTGCTGCCCAGTTGCCGTCGGATCGGACGGCGAGCGCCCGTATCCACGCCCGATCCTGAGCCTCGATCTGTTCGAGGGCGACCGACACAGGGGTGCTCGTGTTGTCGAGGTCAGGGAGTGCCACCGTCGGACCCCTTCGTACTACCGGCGGAGTGCGGGGTCGATGACCAGGTAGCAGTCATGCCGCCATTCCGCCCAACCACAGTGCTTCCGTACATTCCATGAGTGTGGAGCTGCTCGGGCCTCAGCACTGGCAATAGGAGGTCGACCGTACGCCGCTGTTCAGGAGCGTCGAGAAGCCATTCCAAGATGGGCTGTGCAGACGGCCACTCGGCCCGCCCGCTTTGGTCGGTAAGGACCATGTACAGCGGGGCCCAACAGATCTCGGCGAGGGAGACCACCTCTTTGAGAGGCCGCCCGTACAGGGTGGGCTGGCGCACCAGCTTCCCGCCCGCCGCCCGGAGGTTGAGGTCGGGGTTGAGAGCGAGGAGGAGGTACAAGTCGGGTGGCGGCGCAACCGGCAGCTGCTCAAGCACGGCGCGTTGAAGCTCGGGGAAATCGACCCTGAGAACAGGGTTGAGGGCCATCATTCCCGCCAAGACCGACCTCACGAAGGCACCAGGATCGACCTGATTCTCGGTCATCGTGTACGGCCCCCCGTACGGCGGCATCCCGCCGTCTACGAGGAGTCGCTTGGCGAGGCGGTGCCACAGCTGGCCGAAAGCCAGGTCATAGAGCCTGCCGGATAGATTGTTGCAGCCCCCGCAGAGCAAGTACCGCGCCGCGCCACCGTCCTTCGGCCGCCCTGCTCCGATGACCAACTTCGAATTGGCGCCCGGCTTCGTCACCACCGCGCTCGCCGGCTGAACATTTCCGGCGCAGTGCGGTGGAACGTGGGTCCACGTCAGGGGCCCGAAGATGCCGCAGATGCCGCACGAACCGGTCTTCGTGTGGCCGAAATTGGAAAGAGGGCGGATGCCGTTCACGCCACCCATGGTTCCACGCCGCCGTGACGGCTCGATCGACGGCTACCGATCAGCGGCGCTGGCAGGAACGAGAAGGCGCAGGTCGGGAGCCCACCGGGGAGGCACGGGACCCAGCGACCTGAACGCCCGATCTCTGGCCTGTCTGCTGGGGAGCCCAGCGGCGGGAACCTCGGCGAAACTAAACAAACTAAAGGGAACTAAAAACACTAAAGATAACTAAACCCGCGCGCTACACTGGGGCGTGGCCAAGAACCCCTTCCACCCCACCTTCGGCGTCAGCCCGCCACTCCTGGTCGGCCGGGACAGCCTGATCGAGGCCGTGGCCGAGGCGATCGAGGACGGCCCCGGCGCGCCCGGACGTGCGACC
This sequence comes from uncultured Actinomycetota bacterium, assembly GCA_963770505.1. Taxonomy (GTDB): domain Bacteria; phylum Actinomycetota; class Acidimicrobiia; order Acidimicrobiales; family RAAP-2; genus CAVYPR01. The sequence goes on from CAVYPR010000001.1 coordinate 366,127, forward strand.
CTTTATACCGGTCCGAGGGGCTCGGGTAAGACCGTCCTCCTCAACGCTGTCGAGGACCAGGCCAAGAACCAGGGGTGGGCTGTTATCAGTGAGACGGCGGGCCCCGGCTTCATCGAGCGGATCACCCACCAGCATCTCCCGCTCTTGCTTCGTAACCTCGACCCAGAGGCCGTCCGCAAGCGGCTCTCGGGGTTCAACATTCCCTTGGGACCCCTCGGATCGGCAGGCGCCGACTGGGACACGGTCGAGAGTCACGTCATCCAGACGGGCCTACGGAACCAGATCGATTTGCTGACGGACCTCCTCGCCGCCGACGGGCTCGGTCTGCTCATCACGCTTGACGAGGTCCATCACCAGCAGATCGACGAATTGCGCCAGTTCGGGGTCACCGTTCAGCACGCCTTCCGGGAGGAGCGCGAGCTGATGTTCGTCGGCGCGGGCCTTTCCTCGGCGGTGAGTGATCTCTTGAACGACGAGGTGCTGACCTTTCTCCGTAGGGCCGACCGCCATCACCTCGGTTCGGTAAGCAGTCGCGACGTAGCCCGGGCGATCCGGGAGCCCGTCACCGACGCCGGGCGCATGATCGGCGGCGAGGCCCTGACCGCGATGGTCGAGGGTACTGGCGGGTATCCCTTCCTCATCCAATTGGTTGGTCAACGAACCTGGCGCCTGCATCCCGGAACCAAGGAGATCACCGTTGACGACGCCCAAGAGGGGGTGGCTCAGGCCCGCCGCCGTCTCGGGTCGCTCGTCTATGAGCCCGCACTTGCCGACGCGTCCGACATCGACAAGACCTTCCTCCTCGCCATGGCAAAGGACGACGGGCCCTCCAAGATGGCCGACATTCAGCAGCGTCTAGCGGTGAACGGGAGCTACGCCAGCCAGTATCGCCTCCGGCTCATTGCCGCCGAACTCATCGAGCCCAAGAGGCACGGCTACGTGGACTTTGCCCTCCCGTACCTGCGGGAGTATCTCCGAGACGAAGCGGTCGCCGAGATCTAAGTTGTTGGGAGTTCGACCGTCTCGTAGTAGACCGCTCTACAACGGGGTCGAATTCGGTGGATTTCCTGGAAACTTCAAGTGCATCAGTCCAGCTCAGCGGGTTAGGACTCATTCGGTGGACGGCCATCCCCGCCTTGCCAAGGTGAGGGTCGCGGGTTCGAGTCCCGTCATCCGCTCCAAGTGGGCCTGACCCCGTTCGGTGGACCACTCTTGAGGACGAAGTGGCCTGCTGGAGGGGGGTTGTGTGTAGTTCCTCGTTTTCGTTAGGACGATGACCGGCGACTTCACCACCGGGACTGCACTGCACCCGGCCGATTGGTACGCGGACCCATGGGTCGCGGATCAGCTCCGATACTGGGACGGGCAGGCGTGGACCCGTCATATTGCACGGCGAATACCCACGCAATCGACCGACCCATTCCCCGTGGGGGAACATAACGATTTACAGAGCGGTGTTGGGGGTTCGGCTCCCCAGGTGCCACTGGGCGATCCAGCCGCTGCGGAGCCAGGATGGCATGACCTAGCGACCAACAAACCGGGCCAGGCAGTGCTTGAGAAGGCCGAAGAGCTTCGAAGAGCGGCTCCGGTGAAGACCTTCGTTGCCCGGGTTCTCAGGGTTCACACGGACGAGCGTGCGTTCAGGGTCGGCGCGTCGGGCGAGGTGGCGGTCGGACGTCGGCTGCAACGGCTTGGCGAGGGCTGGCATGTCATCCACTCGGTCCCGGTCGGAGACAAGGACACCGACATCGATCACGTCGTCATCGGACCACCGGGTGTCTTCACGGTCAACACCAAGAATCACTCTGGGAGGAACGTGTGGGTCCATACCCATGCGTTCAAGGTGAGTGGTCACAACCAGCATTACTTGAGGAAGTCACGGGCAGAAGCGAAGCGTGCCGCAAAGCTGCTTTCCGCAGCTTGTGGCTTCTCAGTGCCGGTGGAACCAATCATCGTTGTCTTGTCGGCCAAGCTCACCGTCAAGGGCCAACCGCGGGACGTTAGCGTCGGAGGCCCAAGAACGATTTGCCGGTGGCTCACTTCGCGCCCGCCGGTGCTCTCGCCAGAGGCCATCGAGGATATCTATGAGCATGCACGTCGCGACGTGACGTGGCGACCTAGACCGGCCAGAACGCCCCCAACAACGTCAAGCCCGTCGCGCGGAACTCCACGTCACAACGCGGGCAGACCATGACTGGACCCTCAATCCTGCCGTCGGGTGTAGACGGCTGGGCAACGGGAAGAATCCCGCGCATCCAGCACGTCGGGCAGATGCGCGCGTCGATGCGTTCCCCCGACTCTTCGAACGCGTCGGACACCTCGTCTTCCTCGTCATCCGGCAGGTCGTCTTCGGCAACGTCGCCCTCGCCTAAGTCATCCGCGCCTGCCTGGTACTTGGGGCAGGCCGGAGTGTTCCCGTGGATCGGGGACCCGAACATTTTGACGAAGACCTCGTCCTCGCCCCCGAGCCCGAAGACCTCGGCCAGCGTGTCGGCAGCCAGCTTCGCCACCTCATCGACCGGCGGGTTGGTCGTGTACTCCAACCGAATCCAGTTGGTCCTACGCGGCGGGTCCGGCTCACCCCACCCGAGCGAGCCCAGCCGGTTCTCGTCTCGTGGCCCCCAGCAGTCCTGACCGGACAAGGAGAAGTTCGACCCCACCTCGGTCACCAGGGACCCGTACTCGAAGGCCGTCGTGGTGGCCGAGTGGCCTCTGTCCGGCTCCAGTCACCTCCGGCCCGCTGTCTGGCAGCATCCAGATGGCGCGCCTCCAAGGCCAGCCTTCATATCGGACTCTGCCCCCCGACCCATGGATCGAAGGACAGAGTGCCGATCCCCCCACCTCAGAACCTATGGGTAATAGGAGATTCACAATCGCCAGAGTTCGGTGCTCGGCTGAGTGGGGGGTCGTAGGATGGCCCCCATCGAGCGGTCAGGCCACTCGCGGAAACGCAAACTTCGTCCGTCTTTGTGCGTCAGAGGTCCAAAAACAGTGCAAAACGGCAAGTGGTGTCGAAGCGTGAAAGTCCTGTTCAGGCCGCTAATCGACTGGCCAAGCGCTCGGCCCTTTCATTTTGCCAAGGTGGGGATCGCGGGTTCGAGTCCCGTCATCCGCTCCAGGAGAATTGCCTTCGGTCTGTTCAGAAGCTCTTTCAGGTCCGACGTAGCCGGCGGAGTGCCGAAAGGACCTATGCGTGTCGCCCGCGATCGCGCACGCAGCGCGCATCGGCGAGAGGGTCATTGGCGGGGCCACCGCGCAGGGTGACTGCTCCTCCGTGTTGGAGCCGGTTGAGTCCTGGTGGGCCCGGGTTTGCCCTCCGGGCGGACAGACGGACATGGCAACGAGGGCGGGAAGCGAACCCGAAACGGCATCGGGAGGGTCCAAACCGTGACCCCGATTGCCCGCCGATACGAACGACACGACCAGGCGGGGGCTGGCTTCATCGCCACTGTGTGGCGCAACCGACATTGGATCTAAACGGCCATGACGGAGTGCACGGATACCGGGTTTGGTTGTATTTTTCGCTGACGAACGGGGGCGGGCATGTTAAGGATCACTCTGCAGGACCTCAGATTTCGCGGACGGCAGTTTGCGATCGCGGTCATTGGGGCAGGCCTCCTCTTCGGCATCTCCCTCCTCCTGGCCGGCATGGTCACGGGTTTCAGCGTGGAGATCACAAAGACGGTGCAGGCGATGGGTGCCCAGCACTGGGTGGTGGCGCAAGGGGCCGCGGGTCGCGTGGGCAGTCTGCCTCCCATTCCGGCGTCGACGGTGGCGGCGCTGGCCAGGGAGCCCGGAGTGGAGAACGCAGGCCCGGTTGTCGTCATGAATCAGCCAATCAGATCAAACGGCAACACGACGAAGAGCGTGAACCTCATCGGCTACCGCCCCGGATCGGGTCTCGGAGGTCCCGGGGACCTCACGGCCGGGCACCAGGTCACCGGGAGCGGGCAGGCCGTGGTCGACATCGGGCTGGGCCTCGGGGTGGGTCAGCGGTTCAGCGTGGCGTCGGAGAGTTTCCGTGTCGTCGGTGTGGTGGCCGAGCGGACGCTGTACGGTGGGGTTGCGAACGCCTACGCCACAGTCGGCGACGTTCAGCGGGCCGTGTTCGGTGGGCACCCGCTCATCGGTGCGGTGCTGGTCGACGGCACGCCCGCCCGCCTGCCCGCCGGCTACACCATGAAGTCGAACAGCCAGATCTCATCAGCCAGCCTGACCCAGATGTCGACGTATGTTTCCACCATCAACAATGTGCGATACATGATGTGGGTGATCGCCGCCATCATCGTCGCCGCCCTCGTCTACGTGACGGCTCTCGAACGCACCCAGGACTTCGCCGTCCTGAAGGCGGTCGGGGCGACGACGGCGGTCCTCTTCGCCGGGTTGACCGCGCAGTCGATCCTGGTCGCCCTGGTGGCAGCGGTCGTCGGGGGCATTCTGTCGACCTTCATGGCCGTGCTCATCGCGCAGCCCGTGTACATCCCCGACAGCGCGTACTTCATCCTGCCGGTGTCGGGCTTGGTGGTGGGCGTGATGGCCAGCCTGGTGGCGCTCCGCCGCGCCTCGTCGGTCGACCCTGCCTCTGCCTTCTCGTGACCGCGGTGGCCGACCTCGCATGACATGACCCCGCGGTGGCGCTTGAAGACACCCACGACCCAGTGCCGTGAGGCGGAGGTAATCTTGCAATGTGCGGCGAGGTTCTCGAAGATCTCGCCGGCGCTCTTCTTCCACACGGATGGACGCGGGTTCTCGTTCCACGTATCGATCCATTTGTTGATCGACAGTTCGAGTTCTTTGGTGGACCGGTGCGTGCCGCACCCAACCACTTGTTGCTCAACTCTACGAGCCACCGTTCCACCATGTTCATCCACGAGCTATAGGTGGGCGTGAAGAGCAGGTGGAGTCGGTGGTGGCGGAGCAGCCAGCGGTGGATCTCGGGAGTCTTGCGCGTCGAGACGATGTCGATGGCCAGGTGCACGTCGACGTCGTAGGAAGCGCTACGGTGGATCCGGTTCAAGAAACTGCGGAACTCTTGGGCGCGGTGCCGCTCACTCATGTCGGCGTTGACCTTGCCCGAGGCCATGTCCAAGGCGGAGTTCGAGGCCGGCCGCCCGCCGGGCCGGCGCTTGACGTGTTTCTCCGGCTGGGGGGGCGATCTGACCCCGCCTGGGGGCGGGGGCGAAGTGACACGACGGGCATGCCTTCGGGGTGAGTTCGCGAACCAGCGTCCGCTCAGTGTCTGGGAAGCCAGCCGGACGTCTCGAGTTGGGCGATGGTCTCGCGATAGCCGACGTCAATGAGATCCTGGGCCGCTTTGTAGTCGAACGCTCCGTAGCGTTCAAGTTGCGGGTGGACGAGTACGTCGGGGGCATGGCCGGCGAGAAGCTCCCGTTGGGCCCTGATGGCGGCCAAGTCCTTGGCCCGCATGAGTACGCCGATTGCATGGGGGAGCGTCCGGTGCTTTTTGCCCCGGAGCTGGTCGGCGAGAAGGGACCACCCCGACGGCGTCTCCCGGTAGTTGGCGGGCGCACCGACTTCAACTGCCACCGAAAGGTCGACGGCAATGACGGTGCTTCCGCGGAGGCGGTCTCGCATGACATCGACCGGGAGGTTGTTGAGCACGCCTCCGTCAACGAGGAAGTCCGAACCCTGCCGCACCGGGGGGAAGATACCGGGCAGCGACAAGCTGGCCCGCACGGCGGTCGCCAAGGAGCCGCGCTCGTGCACCTCGAGCACGGCGCGGCGTCAGGTTTGCGGAGACGCTGAAGAACGGAAGCCAGCACTCTTCAATCAATCTGTTGTCGAAAAAGTCCGCGCTTTCCAGCAACCGGCGCACGCGGCGCGCCGAGCTAAGCGAGAGGATCGGCAGCGTGGGGAGAAAGACGTTGCTCGAGCCCACGAACCCGTCGGCCAGCCGCTTGCGCCCGTCGGCACTGAGATCGATCGCCTTGAGGGCACCTACGATCGCGCCGATGCTCGTCCCGCCGACAGCGTCCACCGGGATGCCGGTCTCCTCCAGTGCGTTCAAGGCTCCGAGGTGTGCGAAGCCCCTTGGTCCGCCTCCTCCGAGGACGAGCCCGATCCCCCGGTCGGTCACGATGCGGGCGATTCGCGCGGTGTCCGACCCGCTTCCCCGGCGGAAGTGCAGGTGCAGTCGAGGTTGGACGGCATCCAGCCACATAGCGACCCCCCGGGGTCGGCGTACCCAGGACGGATGGGTGAGGATGAGGATGACGTCGCCGCGGTTGTCCGTTCCCCTGAACTCACCAGTCAACACCGGCGGCAGGGCTGTGGGCGGCCGATCGCCGGCGGTGATGAGCACGGTCCGATCGCTGTTTCGAAGGCACCAATGCTGCCATTGTTCGTCCCCGCTGGCGGCGTCGAAGAGCACGTAGCGGTGCCCTTTTTCCAATTCGTGGGCCCACCGGGCGCGCTCGCCGTGGTGCGGCGCGTCGGCGGCGGTTCGCCAGGCGGTCGGTGCCACAGTCTTCAATGTTTGGACGATACCGAGCGCAGCCGCCGAGGTTTCGGGCGATGCATCGAGGTTGAAGACGGTGATCGTAAGAACGCGCTCGGAGTCGGGCTGTCGAGTTCTCGCCGTCAGACGGTCAATGACGATCTGGGCTGCCCGACGCATCCAAGAAGGATGCGTCTCAGCGAGGCTGTCGAACTCCTCCTTGGAGAACGCGAGGAGCCGGCTGTCGCGAAGTGCCCTCACGCCCACGGCACGCACTTGCCCAGTCAGCATGCCGATCTCACCGATGACATGTCCGCGTGACATCTCTTCGTCCGCGGTGCCTGTGACGATGGATCGCAAGCGACCGTGAACCACCACAAAGAGGGCGTGCGCCGGATCGCCCTCCCGCATTAGCCAGTCGCCTGCGGCGACCTCGATCCTGCTGCAGCGGCTGTGTACCTCGCGGAGTTCCTCGTCGTCGAGTGACCCGAAGAGCGGGATCGTGGCCAGGAGGGCGCACTCGCTCTGGCGAGACTCGTCGTTGAGCGCATGCGAATCCCCTCCCACTTCGCCGCTCCTTCTCTTGGATTCTTCGTCAACACTTGCGAGCGGTCGGTTCGCTGTTGTGGGGAAGCCCGTCGCGCACCACGTCGATCAGGCGGAACATGCCACGGAACTCGTGAAGTGTCGAGACCGATGCAGCTCGCCCCAGCCGATTTTCGCTTGGCATCCTAGACTGTTCCAGTGACGGCAACCCGATGAGGACCGTCCCGTGCGACCTGGAAGGTGATCCGTCGGGCTGGCAAAGTTTGACGGAGATCAAACAGAACTCCGGCAGTCAGCCCTCGGCCAGGCGAGTGGCCAGAGGTCCCGCGGGCCACCGGTCCCGCAGCGACGTGACCGGGGTATCGGCGACCCCTAAGGCGTCCAGGTGCCGGCGGGCCTCGACGGCGTCGGCGGTGACGGCCCGTCCGGCGGCGCCCCCTGCCGCTGAGGCGGCCCGCACGACTGCCCGTGCGGCCAGGCAGAGCGAGAGCTCGAAGTCGGCGGAGAGGCGGCGGGCCTCGGCAACCGACTTGTCCAGCGCCTCCAGCGCCGCCTCCGGGTCCCCCGACGATTCGCTCACGCCCAGGAGCCGCAGAGCGGTGGCGTCGAGGACATCCCCCCCGCCCAGCGCCTTCGCTCGCCGGACGAGTTGGCGGGCGCGCCCCGCAGTGCCGTCGACCTCTCCCGCCAGGAGGGCAGCCTCCAGAGACCGGGCCTCCGCCTCGACTTCGTAGACCTTGGAGCCGAGCGACCTGAACCGGGCCAGAGCGTCGTCCAGCAGCTCGACCGCCTTCGCCCGTTCCCCACGCCGGGCCGCCAGCCGACCGAGGTTCAAGGTGACCAGGGCGAGACCCACCGGGTACCGGGCCGCCATCCAGGCGCGCCGCGCCGTGGCGAAGAGCTCGGCAGCCTCGTCGTACAGCCCTCTGTCGGAGAGGATCTCGGCGATATTGTTCTGCTCGGTGGCGGCGCCGACCACGTCGCCCGCCCGCTCGCGTGCCCGCGCGCTGTGGGTGTAGAAGTCGAGGGCCTCGTCCCATTGCCCCCGGAAATAGGCCTCGACGCCCAGGTTGTTCAGAACGTTGCCCTGCCCGATGAGGTCACCCACCTCTTTGAAGACGGCGAGGGCCTGCTGGGCGGCCCCGTCACCGGGCAGGCCTAGCGACGACCGGGCCATGTCCACTAGGTAGAGGGCGTGGGCAAGGCCGGGCCGATGGTCGCAGGCGATGGCCTCCTCAGTGGCAAGTTCGGCCCAGTGGAGGCATTCCCTGTTTCGCCCCTGGCGGAAGCGGACGCCGGCGTAGGCCACCGCGGCCTCGCACGACTCGATGGCGACGTTCACGTCACTCCCGCCGGCTATTCGACGGGCCAACGAGTAGCAGCGGAGCGCCGCGGGGTACTCGCCAGCGCGCTCGTGGACCACTCCCGTCTTGCGTAAGAGGCGCATTCGCCTGTTCCCCGTTGGGGTGAGCCTCCTGGCCAGGGAGTATGCGGAGGCTGACCCTTCGAACGCACCGGCCAGCTCCTCTGCGTCGCCGAGCGCCTCAGCCACCTCGGCCACCTCGGGTGGTTCCAGGGCGGGCAGGTGGCGGGCGGCCGCGAGCGCCCGGCGGTAGAAGATGGCGGCGTCGACGTTTGCGTAGACGGCGCCGGCCCGCTGCCCGGCCGTGCGCCCGTAGTGCCAGGTCTCGGCGAAGCACTCGGCGTGGAGGAAGTGCAACGAGAGAAGCGGCGCCTCGGCCTCGGGGTCCGGGGCTCGCTCCTCGATGGCCATTGCGGCGCGGTGGTGGAGCTCGCGTCGGCGACGGAAGGGCAAGCCCTCGTAGGCGGCGTCGCGGACGAGAGCGTGTGCGAAGCGGCCCTGTTCGGGCCCCTCGGGCACCACCAGAGTCCGCAACCGCTCCCAGATCTCCGCCGGCACCTCCTCCCCGAGGATCTGACTGAGGAGGCTCCAATCGAACCACACGCCCAGCACGGCGGCGGCCCGCAGGATCTGGCGGTCGGCCGGCCCCAGCCGGTCGATCTGGGCCGCCAGCAGCAGCTCGAGGTCGTCCGGGAGGGAGTCGAGCGGCAGGTGGCTGGCCACCGCATTGGTCAGCTCGAGCAGGAAAAGCGGGTTGCCGCCCGACCGCTGGAGCAGCGCCTGGCGGTCGTGGGCCGATAACTGGAGGTCGTCGCCGCCACCGGCCTCGAGCAGGGCCGCCGACGCTGCCGTGTTGAGTGGTCCGAGCTCAAGTCGTCGGTGGGGCGGCGCCACGTCATTCCCGAGCGGCGAACTGCCGACGGGGCGACGGGTGAGAACCACCAGCCACGGGCGGTCCTCGGCCGCGCCGACCAAGTGGCTGAGGAGGTCCGAGGACGCCTCGTCGATAGCGTGGACGTCCTCGAAGACCAGTCCCAGCGGTCTGTCGCAGTGGGCGTCGAGCAAGTCGACCACGGCGGCGGCCAGAAGCGCCCGGCGGAACCTCGGCTCGACCTGCTCGATCTCAGGGGTGAGAGGGAGCTCGGCCCCCAGCAGCGTGGCCAGCAGGGGGAGCAACGGGAGGAGGCCGGGGGCACGGGAGGTGACCGCCGCGCGGAGGGCGTGGACCGCCTCGTCGGCGCCCGCCGCCTCGGCCACACTGAGCACGGAACGGAGAAGGTGGCGGAAGGGCAAGTAGGGAGCGAGCTCGCCGTACTCCTCGCAGTACAACTGGCGGGTGTCGAGGTCCCAGGCGCCCGCGGCCTCGGCCACCAGTCGGGACTTTCCCATCCCGGGCCCCGACACGACCTCCACTGCGCTTCCTGTCCCGCCAACGGCGCGGGCGGCGGCCTCGGCCAGTACTTCGAGATCGGCGGCCCGACCGAGCAGAGGGAGGGAGTTGTCGACGCGGCGATACGGTGGTCGCGGCGCGCCCGTAGTCGCGTCGCGGCCGAGGACCACTGAGGCCACTACCGGCTCGGACTTCCCCTTCACGTTGAACGGCGGCAGGGGCTCGGTGGCGAAGGCGCCATGGATGCGTGCGAGGAAGCTGTCGGTGGCCACCACCTGTCCGTTCTCGGCCCGCCCCATGACCCGGGCCGCCAGGTTGATGGCGTCGCCCGAGAACGAGTAGATCCGCCGGTAGGCGGTGCCGGCGTCGTGGACGAAGAACCGCCCGGCGTTTAACCCCGCCCTTACCCCGAGGGGGCCGGCCGGCGCGTGCACCACCTCGAGGGTGGCCCGCAGCAACCGCTCCTCGTCGTCGCCGCGCACCACCGGCAGACCGCCGGTGAGGAGGATCTTGCCGCCGTCCCCGGCGATATCAATGTAATGGAAGGCAACTCCGTGGCGGTCGGCGGCTTCCTGGGCTCGCGACACGATGGGTTCGAGGGCCTCGGCCACGGCCCGGCTGCCGGCCGACGCGTGCAGGGCGTCGACGCCCCGGAACTGGACGAAGGAGATCGAGGCATGGCGGTGCTCGGCCGGCTCGCCGCCGCCCAGGAGTCGATGGCGCACCGCGGTTGATAGGAGGCGCGACGGGTCTATGGCCGCGAGCACCGTCCGCGGGGGCTCCGTGGGCTCGGCCGATGGCGCCGCCCGCAGCAGTCTGCCCCCTTCTCGCTCACCGGCGAGGACCCGGGCCTCCAGCTCGGCCGCCGTGGCCTCGCTGACCAGCACCTCGCCGGAGTTGGCGGCACCTTCCATCGCCGTCGTCTGGGTGGCTGGGGGTCCGGTGATCACCAGCTCGCGGTGGCCGTCGCCCACCAGGTAGAGGTCGAACCGGCCGCGGTGCACCCCGATGGAGACCCCCAGGCGGATCCGACCCGCCGAGGTGCTCACGTTGCCCAGGCGGGGCATGGCCCTCGAGATCAGCCAAGTGGCCCGGGCGGCCCGGGCGGCCGATCCGGGCTCCTCGAACAAGAGGAGCGCGGCGTCGCCACCCCACTTGAGCATCTCCCCGCCGTACTCGTAGGCGATCTCGAGCAGCTGAGCGAAGGTGGCGCCCACCACGTCGGAGACCTCTTCGGCCCCCGCCTTGCCCCGGACGGCCAGCCGTTCGGTCAGTGCGGTGAACCCCGAGACGTCCACGAAGGCCAGGGTCCCTTCGACGGATCGCACCCGCTCTGCGGGATCTTCGGCCAGCCATGCCATGGCCAGCCGGGAGACGTAGGGGCTCAACTGCGCACGGTTCCCCAGCCCTTCGGAGTGCACTATGTTCCTCGAGGGGCTCTCGGGCGCCTCTACCGTCTTCGGGTCTCCGGGCAGGAGGGGCACTTGACGGTCACCCATCTCGTCCGGTGCCGGCGGCTGCGAGAGCGCCGCCTTCGAGGTCGTCGGTATCCACCCTCAATGCGCCCGTTTGGTCGACCGTGCCGGTTCCGCGCAATTCGTCGTGCTCCCCGGGGACGTCAAAACGGCCACACAGTTAGTGGAGCGTAGTCCGGCGCTGAAGCGCCCAGGACCTCCAAAGTCCTCAAAAGCACCGCACCGATGTCCGCCACCGCCAACCCGCCGCCTTCGGCGAGCGAGCCCATGTCGCCCAGCTGCGGAGGTCATCGTGGTGGGCGCGGTGGGAGCTCGTTCGCGGCTGCCAGCACCTTCGAACCACCGGACTCGGGGGGCATCCCTCCGCCCACTACGGATATGTGAACAGATCATTGCTAGTGGCCGGGGTCGTCCCGCCACCCGTCGTCACCACCGAGATCCTGACCTGTCCTGCCGCGTGTGCAGGAGAAGTGGCCACAATCTGGGTAGGCGACTTGACGGTGAATGTCCTGGCTGCCGTTGTACCGAACTTGACGTTCGTCACTGTCGAAAATCCGGTCCCTGTGATGGTCACCTTGGTGCCACCGGCGAGCGGGCCACTTGTCCGGGAGAGGGAGGTGATGGTTGGGCTGTAGGTGAAAAGATCCGCCGTCTGGGCGGGGCTCTCGCCAACGGGAGTCACCACCCGAACGGCCACAGAAGCTCCCGAGGTTCCGGCCGGGCTCTTTACCGTGAGCTGGGTTCCCGCAGCGTTGACCGAGACTGTCTTCCCTTTGCTGGATCCGAACCAGACCGTTGTGGCCCCGGTGAACCCTCCGCCGCTCACCGTCACAGACGTGCCGCCGGTCGGCGGGCCGCTGGCCGGCGCGACGGCGGACACCGCCGGGGGTGGCAAGGTGAACCTGAAGGAGTCGACGCTGGTTGTCGGCGTCGTCCCTCCGGGCGTCGTCACCGAGATCCTGACTGTGCCGGCTGCGTGCAGCGGAGCCGTCGCCACAAGCTGGGAGGACGATCTGCTCGTGAACGACTGGGCTGTCGTTGTTCCGAACTTGACCCCCGAGACTGTGTAGTAGCCGGTCCCTGTGATGGTCACCTGGGTCCCACCCGACACCGGGCCGCTTGTCCTCGAGATGGAGGTGATCGTCGGGACCGGGTCATAGGCGTAGTGCTTGGCTCCCGAGGTCCCGCCGGCCGTGGTTACGGCCACTGTCACCGTCCCGGCCGCGTGGGCCGGGGCCTTGACGGTGATCTTGAGTGTGGAAACCACCATCACTGTGGTCCCGGGGTGGCCTGTACCGAAGGCGACGGTGGCCCCTGAAGTGAACCCGGTGCCCGTGACCGTCACCGTTGTCCCGCCGACCAGCCTGCCGGCCGTGGGTGTGATCGAGGTGATCGTCGGGGCGTTGGCGTAGGTGTAGTGCTTGGCTCCTGAGGTCCCGCCGGCCGTGGTTACGGTCACTGTCACCGTCCCGGCCGCGTGGGCCGGGCCCTTGACGGTGATCTTGGCTGTGGAAACCACCATCACTGTGGTCCCAGGGTGGCCTGTACCGAAGGCGACGGTGGCCCCTGAAGTGAACCCGGTGCCCGTGATCGTCACCGTTGTCCCGCCGCTGGGCTTGCCGGCCGTGGGTGTGATCGAGATGATCGTCGGGGCGTTGGCGTAGGCGTAGAGCTTGGCTCCTGAGGTCCCGCCGCCCGTCGTTACGGTCACTGTCACCGTCCCGGCCGCGTGGGCCGGGGCCTTGACGGTGATCTTGGCTGTGGAAACGACCATCACTGTGGTCCCAGGGTGGCCGGTACCGAAGGCGACGGTGGCCCCTGAAGTGAACCCGGTGCCCGTGACCGTCACCGTTGTCCCGCCCGACACCGGGCCGCTTGTCCTAGAGATGGAGGTGATCGTCGGTACCGGGTCATAGGCGTAGAGCTTGGCTCCTGAGGTCCCGCCGCCCGTGGTTACGGTCACTGTCACCGTGCCGGCCGCGTGGGCCGGGGCCTTGACGGTGATCTTGGCTGTGGAAACGACCATCACTGTGGTCCCAGGGTGGCCTGTACCGAAGGCGACGGTGGCCCCTGAAGTGAACCCGGTCCCAGTGACCGTCACCGTTGTCCCTCCGACCAGCTTGCCGGCCGTCGGTGTGAGAGAGGTGATCGTCGGGGCTGCCAGGAAGGTGAACCCTGTGGCCATAGTGGCCGTCCCGCCGTAGGTGGTTACCGACACGGCGACGGCGCCGGCTCGGTGGGACCTGGTCGTGGCCGCGATGCTTGTGGTGCCGGTGACCGTGAAGGTTGTGGCTGTTGTTGCGCCGAACTTGACCGAGAGCACCCCTGTGAAGTTGCTGCCAGTGATGGTCACCCTGGTTCCGCCCGATGCCGGGCCCCTTGTGGGGGATACGTGCAAGACGGAGGGCGGGACGCGGGTGACCGACAGGTTCCCGACCTTGAAGGAGAACACGTAGTTCGCCGCCGTCAGCGATCCGATCGTGCAGGTGATCGGGTATGTCCCGATGGGGCTTGTCTTGGTGGCTGTGGTTGAGCAGCTGGCCGTGCCTGTCACCACCGATGTGTTCTCTGTGTTCACGAAGCCGCTCAGGGAGTAGCCGAGCGACGGGTTGGTGGCGCCGTAGACCCGGGTGGCCGCGTTCGCCGTCACGGTGAGGGTGGCGGGCGTGACCCTCAGGGTCCCCGGTGAGAAGGAGAAGCCGTAGACCGCCGACGTGAGGGACCCAATCGTGCAGGTGATCGGGTATGTCCCGATCGGGCTCGTCTTGGTGGCTGTGGTCGAGCAGCTGGCCGTGCCTGTCACCACCGATGTGTTCTCTGTGTTCACGAAGCCGCTTAGGGAGTAGCCGAACGACGGGTTGGCGGCGCCGTAGGACCGGGTGGCCGGTTTGGCCGTCACAGTAAGAGTGGGGGGCGTGACTTTGAGAATCCCCGGGGAGAAGGAGAAGTCGTAGTTGGCCGCCTTCAACGACACTGTCGCGCAGGTGATCGGGTATGTCCCGATGGGGCTTGTCTTGGTGGCTGTGGTCGAGCAGCTGGCCGTGCCTGTCACCACCGATGAGTTCTCTGTGTTCACGAAGCCGCTCAGGGAGTAGCCGAACGACGGGTTGGCGGCGCCGTAGACCCGCGTGGCCGCATTCGCCGTCACGGTGAGGGTGGCGGGCGTGACCCTCAGGGTCCCTGGTGAGAAGGAGAAGTCGTAGTTGGCCGCCGTCAGCGATCCGATCGTGCAGGTGATCGGGTATGTCCCGACGTGGCTCGACATGGTGGCTGTGGGTGAGCAGCTAGCCGTGCCGGTCACCACTGATGTGTTCTCTGTGTTCACGAAGCCACTCAGCTTGTAGCCGAACGACGGGTTGGCGGCGCCGTAGGACCGCGTGGCCGCATTCGCCTTCACGGTGAGGGTGGCGGGCGTGACCCTCAGGGTCCCTGGTGAGAAGGAGAAGTCGTAGTTCGCCGCCGTCAGCGATCCGATTGTGCAGGTGATCGGGTATGTTCCGACGGGGCTCGACTTCATGGCTGTGGTCGAGCAGCTGGCCGAGCCTGTCACCACTGATGTGTTCTCTGTGTTCACGAAGCCGCTCAGCGTGTAGCCGAGCGTCGGATTGGCGGCGCCGTAAGGCCGCGTGGCGGCATTCGCCTTCACGGTGAGGGTGGCCTTGGAGACCGTGAAGCCCCCGGATGTCCCGACGTAGGTGAAGGCGTAGTTGGCTCTCGTCGTCAGCCCGGTGCAGCTTGTCCCGTTGATGGTGTAGGCGTCGACCTTGAGGCTGGGTGCGATTGTCGCACCTGTTGCCAGCTTGGCGCAGCTGAGTGTCCCATTGACCTCCACACCAGGGGGTGTGGTGGAGTAGTTGAACTTGGGCGTGTGGTCGCCATAGGTCTGAGAGCCCGAGACGTCGATCGTGACCGGCGTCGGCTTCTCGACGGCCGAGTAATTCGAAGCCTTGTTGGACGCCACGGCCACGTTGCCCGAAGCGTCGACCACCTGGACGAAGTAGTCAACATCACCGCTGGCAGTGGGGGCGCCGTGGCCGGTCCATGTGTGGCCATTGGAGGACTGGAGCGCGAGCGGGATCCAGATGCCAGGTGTCCGTGCATCGGTGTAGAGAATCTCGACCTCTTTGATTGTCGTCTTGGGGTCGCTCGCCTGAACGACAAATGTGGCTTGTGCGCTGGTCGCCGTGGCAGAGACCGTCTCGATTGTGGGACGTGTGACGTCGGTGTTCGTCGGACTCGTGTAGAGGACCTTCACCTTGGCAGATGTGAAGATGCGTTGGATCCCCATCCCATCTGTCTGATTGTCGGGGATGAACTGGCCGGCCACGAAGTCCAGTTCCTGGTGCTTGGTAACGCCGCCTGTGCCGAGTGTCGTGTATGTGGCCACTCGCTGAAGCTGGGACGGGAACGGGTCGATCACCGGCCCGGCCGACGCGGTGTGTGTGGCCGAGTCCACACCGGGATTGGAGATCGTGGGAGTGAAACCGTCGGTGTCGGTCGAGGTGAGGGCGGTTATGAACGCGCCATGTGCCACCAGGCCCAATGTCTTGGGGGAACTCGCTGTGGGCTGGGTGACCTCGACCTTGGCCAGCGGCTCGATGGGGCGGTACTCGGTTGTCTGGGTGGAAGCGTCGTAGGCGTTTGTGCCGTTGACCTGGTAGTAGGAGCCTCCTGTGGCCGTAACCTCGCCAAGTTGGCCTGCCCCCGCTCCCTCCACAAGATTGAATGTGACTGTGGCCGCCGTGAGGCCGGTCGCAGTGTCGGTGTGAGTCGGGAGGGGCTTGGGCCTGCTCGGGGTCGTCTGGTGGTCGTTGAGGTGGTACATGGGCAGGCCGTAGAAGGTTGACTCCATGACGGCCTTGAGGTCATAGGGGCTGAGCACGGCATTGCTTGCGTCGTAGGTCTGCTTGGCGTTCGTCAAGGCCGCGCCGACGCTCATCGTTCCGTTGAGATTGGCGGCGAACTCCGCCATCAGACGGGCCGAGTAGGCGATCGTGGCTGTGTCTCCGTAGCCGTAGCCGGTGTTGCCCACCCACAGCGCACCGACGCTGGCAAAGGTCTTGGCCCAGTCGGAGATCGGTGTTTTGAAGCCACTGGCCTCCAATTCGGAGCCGTCGAGTTCCAGGCCCGCGTGGCACCCCATGGAGAAGAGCAGACGCCCGGCGTAGGTGTCTTTGGATGCGTCCAGCACGTCTGTGGTCGTCACCAGGTCATTCTGTGTCCCGGTGGTGTTGCCGATGGCAGGCAGGGCCCGGCCGTAATCGAAATGTGCATTGATCGAGTCGAGCCCTGGTGCCGGTGTGGCGGTGAGCGCCTGGTCGAGGTCGGCGTGCGTCCATGTTGTGTCGATGAGTTGGGCGACCTTTCGCCCTGTGACCTTGGCCAGGTTGGCCGCCACCGCCTTGGCGCCGCCCGTCAAGAACGAGTAGCCGGTCGAGAGGGCGGTCGAGGCGTCCAGAACCCCCTTGGATGTCACGAACCGCTGGAGTGACTCCTCAATCTGGGCAGGCGTTTCCACCAGGCGCCCCACGGCCACCTGGGGCGTGTACAGGGTGGCGCTGCCTACGGCCAGAGGATGTGAGTCCGTGTAGGGGTCGTCGCTCAGGTAGTAGCCCTGCCCGAGCGTGTTAGCCAGCACGTTCTGTTCCCCAGGGAAGGTGGAGGCCGCGTAGTCCCGCTCGTTGGATTCGGTTGCACCGTCGGCGATCCGGGCGAAGGGGATCTGGTCGTCGGCCCCCACGATGACGACGTTCGCAATTGTCTTGTGGGTCTTCCGAATTGTGTCCACCATCTGGGCGATGGCGGAGACCACCTCGTTCCCTGAGGCCACTGTGCAGGGGTCAACGTTCCAGTTCGAGTAGGCCGTCTCGACTGTCGGGTTCGAGTCGACGGGCACGACCGCCCCAATCACCCCGGCTGTCTGATCGGCGGCCACCTGGGTGAGGTCAGTCATGACGTCGGACTCGTCGGTCGCACCGTAGGCGGCGGCGAGGCGCTGCGAGTTGACCAAGAACAACGTGTTGACGTTCGAGGCGATGGTCGTTGGCGCCGCTGGTGCCGGCATCGGGTTTGTGTAGATGATGCCCGGGCAGGTGGTGGTGGTCCCCGAGGACACTTCGGTGGCCCGCAACAGGTAGGGCTGGAGGCTCGAGTCAGCGTTGTACCCCGAGACCTGCACGAGGTAGTTCCCGGCCTTGAGCGGGGGCGTCTGGATGTTCTCGTCGGCGGTGCCCCGGTTGTCGGAGTACGCGTAGAGCTGATAGCCCGCTGGAGGCGTCAGCGGGATTCCCTGGGTCCCAGTCGTCTGCTGGTGGACTTTTCCTGTAAGGGTTGCTGTGGCGTCGTTCGTCCCTGTCGCCTCGCCAACCGGCGTGCCTTGGAGTTGCTGAGTGCTTGTCGCGAAGAGGGCGAGGTCGAAGTCGGCGGGTAGGTTGGACAGTGTCAGAGCCAGCTCGTCGCCCTGTGTCACCTTGACCGACCAGTAATCCACATCGCTTGTCGGCCTGACGTAGCCCAGGTTCAAGGTGCCGGCAGCGAGCTGGGCCGGAGTCGTGGGCGAGTAGTAGCCGGGAGCTCGAGCGTCGACCACGTCCATTGCCGTCGTCGAAGTGGTCGCCGATGTGAGCACTGTTGTCACTAGGGCCGTGGCTCTGGCCTGTGCCAGGCCGAGACCGATCCCGGCATCCACGCTGATCTGGACAGTGTGGGTTCCGGGGGCAACGACATAGCTGTGGCCACCTCCGAAGGTGACCGACGTCGATGACTCTGTCGAAGGGGTCAGATGGTCAACTCCTGTCGCGACGGCACTTCCTGTGACGTAGGAGAACCCCGGTGGGAGTGTGAAAGTCACCGTCACTGCCGCTGATGTCTTTGTGAAGGACAAGGGGTTCGTGACGGTCACCTTGGCGTCGAGGGTTTCCGTGCCCCCGGCCGTGGCGCTCTTGGAAAGGGGGATCCTTGTGAGCTTCACCTTCTGCCAGGGGTAGGAGGTGGGGGGGAGAAGGCCGGCCAACAGGTCGCTCAGGGTGAGAGTCGGGAAGTCCGGTGTGGAGGGATTGATCCCGGCCAGCAACTGGCCCACCGTAGTGCCCAGGTACGAGCCGAGGTCGGCCAGCGTGGCTGTGCCGTAGGAGCCGAGTTGGCTGAGTGGGGTGGCCAGGAACGGCCCGAGGTCGCCGAGTGTCGCTGTGGCCAAGATGGCGCCCTTTGCCTGGGCGTCGGACAACGTTGTCGAAGCTGTGGCGCCGCAATTGACCTCTGTGCAGTCGACCGTTGTGGCGATGGCCTCGATCGAGTGCAGGGGGATTGTCCCGAGCCGGTCCACGGAGAGGTCGGTCGCGGTCAAGCGGTGCCTGCTGAGAACCACGCCGTTCAGGTTTTCAAGCTGGCTGAGCGTGGCGGTTGCCTTGATCGCCCCCTTACCCACGGCGTCCGCCAGCGTTGTCGATGTGGAGGAGCATGTGACCATGCCGCATGTGACCACTGACGATGCTGTGGCGAGCGCCTGCACCGGGATAGCACCGAGCGGGCTCGATGTCATCTGGAGTGTGCGCAGCTTGAGTGTGGCCAGGGACGTCGAGGTCAGGTCGAGCGAGGAGAGGGTGATCCCACCGAGTGGGTCTGTGGCCAGGTCGAGCGAAGAGAGCTTGACCGAGCCGAGCACCGAGGATGTGAGGTTGTCCAACTGATCGAGGGTCGCCGTCGGCAAAATGGCGCCGGCGTTGAGGGCGTCGAGGAGCGTTGTCGTTGATGTCGATTCGCAAGCCACCAGATTGCATGTGACCACTGTGTGTACCAACGGGATCGAGCGGAGCGGGATCGAGCGCAGCGGGATCGAGCGCAGCGGGATCGAGCGCAGCGGGATCGAGCGGAGAGGCGTGGACGACAGGTCGATCGAGCGAAGGGGGATCGACCGAAGAGGTGAGGAGGATAGGTCGATCGAGCGCAGCGGGATCGACCGGAGGGGCACGGAATCAACTGGTACCCCGGCCAGGCTCAGGGCGAGCAGGTCAACGTCCTGGGCGCTCGACGGCTTTGTCGGTGTGATGCCGAACTTCGTGTGGCATGTGAACCCGAGCGTCGTGAGCTGGCCACACCAGGCCCTCAGGTTCCCCGTAGTGCTCCCTGTGGAACCTGTGAGCGGGATCGAGCGCAGGGGCACGCCGGCCAGTGCCACCGACACCAAGGGTATGGAGGCGAGCGCCGTGCTTGAGACATCGAGGCTGCTGAGGGGCACGGAGTTGAAGCGGGCCGATGCTGTCGCGTTGGCCAGGACGTCGGCCAAGGTGACCGCATCAAGGGGATCTGTGGAGTAGCCCGTCCCGGCCAGAACGCCTCCCCAGCCCGTGCAGGAAGCACCAGAACAACCAGCCGGGTAGGTGATGGGAAGGTTCGAGAGCAGGACGCTCGACAGGGCCTTCGCCGCGGCGGGGATCGATCGCAGGGGGATCGATCGCAGGGGGATCGATCGCAGCGGGAACGAGCCGAGGGCGATCGAGCGCAGGGGGATGGAACGAAGGGGGGCCGAGGCGGCGTTGCCTGCCGCTGACTGTCCGGCGCTCGTTGTCGAGGTTGTCGATGTGGCCGCCTGAATCGATGTGGCTGGAACCGCCGCCTCGGGGACCGAACTTACCGAATCGACCGCGGGCGAGCTTGCCGAAAGTGTGACGGTGGCGCTCGCATGTGGCTCTGTCCATGTGAATGAGACTGTCCCACTAGGCGACTCCACCGTGACTTGCATGTGTCCGTGCACGGTGGCGGGGATGGTGGCCGTGATGGTTGTCGCACTTGTGATCGAGAAACTGGTCGAAGCCGTCGTGCCGAACTCGACGGATGAGGTTGCGGACAGGTTGGTGCCGTGGATCTCGACGGTCGGCCCGCCCATGCCACTAGCCAATGTGACAGAGGAAATGGTCGGAGCATTCACGAAGGTAAAAGCTGTGGGCTTTGTGGTCATCCCGCTGGTCGTGGTCACCGAGACGTCGACGGCGCCGACCTGGTGCGCCGGGGTCCTGACCTTGATGGTGGTGGGCCCTGTCGCATGGAAGCTGGCGGCGGCGGTCGTACCGAATTCGACCGAGGTGACGCCGATCAGGCCCGTCCCGATGATGGTGGCGGTGGTGCCGCCCACCGCGGGGCCCCGGGCCGGGGTCACGCTCGTGATCGAGGTGGCGGGCTGGGTCCCCTGGTACTCGAAGGCCCCGGCGTCGCAGCGGGTCTGGCTCGACACCCCCGGCCGGGGGTCACCGCGCTCGTCGGTGCTCGTCGTGCACGCGGTGGCCGGGACCTCCTCGAAGGCCGAGCTTGTCGGCCCGATGGCCAGGGTCTGGGGACCGGTCGATGTGTTGGCCACCAGTGTGGCGGCCAGGTTGATGGTGGTCGATGTGTTGAGGCTGGTTGTCCCGAAACCGCAGCTGTCCCCGGTCTCGACATTGTGACCACCGTCGGTGATCGTGCCCGAGCAGGAGGCCGAGTCGAGGATCGAGTCCGAGATGGTGGTCGTGCCCGAGTAGTTGTCGAGGCCGCCGCCGCCGTAGTAGCCGTTGTCGTCGGCGAAGGTGTCGTCGGCGAGGGTGGCCGTCCCCCAGTTGGTGACGCCCCCGCCGTAGTAGCCCGAGTCGCCCGACAGGGTGTCGTCGGTCATGGTGAGGGTGCCGTAGTTGTCGACGGCGCCGCCGTAGTAGTCGTAGCCGTTGTCGTTGGTGAAAGTGTCGTCGGTGAGGGTGAGGGTTCCCCCGTTGTAGACGCCGCCGCCTGTGTCTGTGCTCCCCTTGGTGATCCCGAGCCCGCTGATGGCGACCGTGCCGCCGCTGACCGTGAAGTCGCGCCCCGATGTCGTGCCTGTGACCGTGGTCGCGTGTGTTCGCGCACCTTGGATGTCGAGGGAGGTGAGCGATTTGGCTGTGATCGTGTCGTGCTCTTGGTAGGTGCCCGAGGCCACGTCGACCGTGACGGCCTTTGCCGTGAATGTCTGGCTCTCGGCACGAGTGATGGCGCCTTGGATGGTCGGGCACGGGGCACTTTGCACACATGCCAGCCCGGTCCCTGCTGGTGTCACGTAGAGGGTCGTTGTCGATGTGACGAAGGTGAAGGCTGCCGGCTTGGTGACCGTGCCCGTTGTGGTGGTGACCGAGACCGCGACCGTCCCGGTTTGGTGGGCTTCGGTGGTGGCCCTGATCTCGGTGGAACCCACCACGGTGAAGCTGGCCGCTCGTGTTGTCCCGAAGTGGAGCGCAGTGGTGCCGAGCAGGTTGAGCCCGGTGATGACCACCGAGGTGCCGCCGGCGGCGATCCCGAAGCTCGGGGCCACGCTCGTGATCGAGGTGGCGGGCTGGGTCCCCTGGTACTCGAAGGCCCCGGCGTCGCAGCGGGTCTGGCTGCTAACCCCCGGCCGGGGGTCAGCGCGCTCGTCGGTGCTCGTCGTGCACGCGGCGGCCGGGACCTCCTCGAAGGCCGAGCTTGTCGGCCCGATGGCCAGGGTCTGGGGCCCGGTCGATGTGTTGGCCGCCAGTGTGGCGGCCAGGTTGATGGTGGTCGATGTGTTGAGGCTGGTAGTCCCGAAACCGCAGCTGTCCCCGGTCTCGACATTGTGACCACCGTCGGTGATCGTGCCCGAGCAGGTGGCCGAGTCGAGGATCGAGTCCGAGACGGTGAGTGTGCCGGAGAAACCGTTGAGTGACCCGTAGTGGTAGCTGCTTGTGTCGTTGGCGAAGGTGTCGTCGCTAAGGGTGGCCGTCCCCCAGTTGGAGACGCCGCCGCCGTAGACGTCGCCGATGTCGTCGGCGAAGGTGTCGTTCGTGACGGTGGCGGTTCCGCCATATCCGTTGGCGATGCCGCCGCCGTAGTAGCCCCCGTTCCCGGTGAAGGTGTCGTCGGTGGCGGTGAGGGTGCCGGTGTTATACACCGAGCCGTCGTCGTCGTAGTAGTAGGCGTCGTTGTTGGCGAAGGTGTCGTCGCTCAGCGTGAGGGTGGAGTGGGCGGTGCTGAAGACCCCGGCGCCTGTTGCGGCGTAGCCCTTGGAGATCTCGAGCCCGCTGATGGCGACCGTGCCGCCGCTGACCGTGAAGTCGCGCCCCGATGTCGTGCCTGTGACCGTGGTCGCGTGTGTTCGCGCACCTAGGATGTCGAGGGAGGTGAGCGATTTGGCTGTGATCGTGTCGTGCTCTTGGTAGGTGCCCGAGGCCACGTCGATCGTCACGGCCTTTGCCGTGAATGTCTGGCTCTCGGCACGGGTGATGGCGCCTTGGATGGTCGGGCACGGGGCACGCTGCACACACGCCAACCCCGTACCTGCCGGTGTCACGTAGAGGGTCGTTGTCGATGTGACGTAGGTGTAGGCGTGAGGATCGGTGGCCGTCCCGGTGGCCGTGGTGACCGAGACCGCGACCGTCCCGGTTTGGTGGGCTTCGGTGGTGGCCTGGACCTCGGTGGCCCCCACGACGGTGAAGCTGGCCGCCGGTGTTGTCCCGAAGTGGACGGCGCTCGTCCCGAGGAGGCTGAGCCCGGTGATGGTGACGATGGTGCCCCCGCCGGCGATCCCGAAGCTCGGGGCCACGCTCGTGATCGAGGTGGCGGACTGGGTCCCTTGGTACTCGAAGGCCCCGGCGTCGCAGCGGGTCTGGCTCGACACCCCCGGCCGGGGGTCACCGCGCTCGTCGGTGCTCGTCGTACACGCGGCGGCCGGGACCTCCTCGAAGGCCGAGCTTGTCGGCCCGATGGCCAGGGTCTGGGGACCGGTCGATGTGTTGGCCGCCAGTGTGGTGGCCAGGTTGATGGTGGTCGATGTGTTGAGGCTGGTTGTCCCGAAACCGCAGCTGTCCCCGGTCTCGACATTGTGACCACCGTCGGTGATCGTGCCCGAGCAGGTGGCCGAGTCGAGGATCGAGTCCGAGACGGTGAGTGTGCCGGAGTAGTTGTCGAGGCCGCCGTAGCCGTAGTCGCCGTTGTCGTTGGAGAAGGTGTCGTCGCCGAGGGTGGCCGTCCCCCAGTTGGAGACGCCGCCGCCGTAGTAGCCGTTGTCGTCGGCGAAGGTGTCGTCGGCGAGGGTGGCCGTCCCCCAGTTGGTGACGCCCCCGCCGTAGTAGCCCGAGTCGCCCGACAGGGTGTCGTCGGTCATGGTGAGGGTGCCGTAGTTGTCGACGGCGCCGCCGTAGTAGTCGTAGCCGTTGTCGTTGGTGAAAGTGTCGTCGGTGAGGGTGAGGGTTCCCCCGTTGTAGACGCCGCCGCCTGTGTCTGTGCTCCCCTTGGTGATCCCGAGCCCGCTGATGGCGACCGTGCCGCCGCTGACCGTGAAGTCGCGCCCCGATGTCGTGCCTGTGACCGTGGTCGCGTGTGTTCGCGCACCTTGGATGTCGAGGGAGGTGAGCGATTTGGCTGTGATCGTGTCGTGCTCTTGGTAGGTGCCCGAGGCCACGTCGACCGTGACGGCCTTTGCCGTGAATGTCTGGCTCTCGGCACGAGTGATGGCGCCTTGGATGGTCGGGCACGGGGCACTTTGCACACATGCCAGCCCGGTCCCTGCTGGTGTCACGTAGAGGGTCGTTGTCGATGTGACGAAGGTGAAGGCTGCCGGCTTGGTGACCGTGCCCGTTGTGGTGGTGACCGAGACCGCGACCGTGCCGGTGGTGTGGGGCTCGGTGGTGGCCCTGATCTCGGTGGAACCCACCACGGTGAAGCTGGCCGCTCGTGTTGTCCCGAAGTGGAGCGCAGTGGTGCCGAGCAGGTTGAGCCCGGTGATGACCACCGAGGTGCCGCCGGCGGCGATCCCGAAGCTCGGGGCCACGCTCGTGATCGAGGTGGCGGGCTGGGTCCCCTGGTACTCGAAGGCCCCGGCGTCGCAGCGGGTCTGGCTGCTAACCCCCGGCCGGGGGTCAGCGCGCTCGTCGGTGCTCGTCGTGCACGCGGCGGCCGGGACCTCCTCGAAGGCCGAGCTTGTCGGCCCGATGGCCAGGGTCTGGGGCCCGGTCGATGTGTTGGCCGCCAGTGTGGCGGCCAGGTTGATGGTGGTCGATGTGTTGAGGCTGGTAGTCCCGAAACCGCAGCTGTCCCCGGTCTCGACATTGTGACCACCGTCGGTGATCGTGCCCGAGCAGGTGGCCGAGTCGAGGATCGAGTCCGAGACGGTGAGTGTGCCGGAGAAACCGTTGAGTGACCCGTAGTGGTAGCTGCTTGTGTCGTTGGCGAAGGTGTCGTCGCTAAGGGTGGCCGTCCCCCAGTTGGAGACGCCGCCGCCGTAGACGTCGCCGATGTCGTCGGCGAAGGTGTCGTTCGTGACGGTGGCGGTTCCGCCATATCCGTTGGCGATGCCGCCGCCGTAGTAGCCCCCGTTCCCGGTGAAGGTGTCGTCGGTGGCGGTGAGGGTGCCGGTGTTATACACCGAGCCGTCGTCGTCGTAGTAGTAGGCGTCGTTGTTGGCGAAGGTGTCGTCGCTCAGCGTGAGGGTGGAGTGGGCGGTGCTGAAGACCCCGGCGCCTGTTGCGGCGTAGCCCTTGGAGATCTCGAGCCCGCTGATGGCGACGCTGCCGCCGCTGACCGTGAACGGTCTCCCCGATGTCGTGCCTGTCACCGTGGTGACGGAACTCCCTGCCCCCTCGATGCTGAGCGAGAGGAGCGAGGTGGCTGTGATCGTGTCGTGCTCTTGGTAGGTGCCCGAGGCCACGTCGATCGTCACGGCCTTTGCCGTGAATGTCTGGCTCTCGGCACGGGTGATGGCGCCTTGGATGGTCGGGCACGGGGCACGCTGCACACACGCCAACCCCGTACCTGCCGGTGTCACGTAGAGGGTCGTTGTCGATGTGACGTAGGTGTAGGCGTGAGGATCGGTGGCCGTCCCGGTGGCCGTGGTGACCGAGACCGCGACCGTCCCGGTTTGGTGGGCTTCGGTGGTGGCCTGGACCTCGGTGGCCCCCACGACGGTGAAGCTGGCCGCCGGTGTTGTCCCGAAGTGGACGGCGCTCGTCCCGAGGAGGCTGAGCCCGGTGATGGTGACGATGGTGCCCCCGCCGGCGATCCCGAAGCTCGGGGCCACGCTCGTGATCGAGGTGGCGGACTGGGTCCCTTGGTACTCGAAGGCCCCGGCGTCGCAGCGGGTCTGGCTCGACACCCCCGGCCGGGGGTCACCGCGCTCGTCGGTGCTCGTCGTACACGCGGCGGCCGGGACCTCCTCGAAGGCCGAGCTTGTCGGCCCGATGGCCAGGGTCTGGGGACCGGTCGATGTGTTGGCCGCCAGTGTGGTGGCCAGGTTGATGGTGGTCGATGTGTTGAGGCTGGTTGTCCCGAAACCGCAGCTGTCCCCGGTCTCGACATTGTGACCACCGTCGGTGATCGTGCCCGAGCAGGTGGCCGAGTCGAGGATCGAGTCCGAGACGGTGAGTGTGCCGGAGTAGTTGTCGAGGCCGCCGTAGCCGTAGTCGCCGTTGTCGTTGGAGAAGGTGTCGTCGCCGAGGGTGGCCGTCCCCCAGTTGGAGACGCCGCCGCCGTAGTAGCCGTTGTCGTCGGCGAAGGTGTCGTCGGCGAGGGTGGCCGTCCCCCAGTTGGTGACGCCCCCGCCGTAGTAGCCCGAGTCGCCCGACAGGGTGTCGTCGGTCATGGTGAGGGTGCCGTAGTTGTCGACGGCGCCGCCGTAGTAGTCGTAGCCGTTGTCGTTGGTGAAAGTGTCGTCGGTGAGGGTGAGGGTTCCCCCGTTGTAGACGCCGCCGCCTGTGTCTGTGCTCCCCTTGGTGATCCCGAGCCCGCTGATGGCGACCGTGCCGCCGCTGACCGTGAAGTCGCGCCCCGATGTCGTGCCTGTGACCGTGGTCGCGTGTGTTCGCGCACCTTGGATGTCGAGGGAGGTGAGCGATTTGGCTGTGATCGTGTCGTGCTCTTGGTAGGTGCCCGAGGCCACGTCGACCGTGACGGCCTTTGCCGTGAATGTCTGGCTCTCGGCACGAGTGATGGCGCCTTGGATGGTCGGGCACGGGGCACTTTGCACACATGCCAGCCCGGTCCCTGCTGGTGTCACGTAGAGGGTCGTTGTCGATGTGACGAAGGTGAAGGCTGCCGGCTTGGTGACCGTGCCCGTTGTGGTGGTGACCGAGACCGCGACCGTGCCGGTGGTGTGGGGCTCGGTGGTGGCCCTGATCTCGGTGGAACCCACCACGGTGAAGCTGGCCGCTCGTGTTGTCCCGAAGTGGAGCGCAGTGGTGCCGAGCAGGTTGAGCCCGGTGATGACCACCGAGGTGCCGCCGGCGGCGATCCCGAAGCTCGGGGCCACGCTCGTGATCGAGGTGGCGGGCTGGGTCCCCTGGTACTCGAAGGCCCCGGCGTCGCAGCGGGTCTGGCTGCTAACCCCCGGCCGGGGGTCAGCGCGCTCGTCGGTGCTCGTCGTGCACGCGGCGGCCGGGACCTCCTCGAAGGCCGAGCTTGTCGGCCCGATGGCCAGGGTCTGGGGCCCGGTCGATGTGTTGGCCGCCAGTGTGGCGGCCAGGTTGATGGTGGTCGATGTGTTGAGGCTGGTAGTCCCGAAACCGCAGCTGTCCCCGGTCTCGACATTGTGACCACCGTCGGTGATCGTGCCCGAGCAGGTGGCCGAGTCGAGGATCGAGTCCGAGACGGTGAGTGTGCCGGAGAAACCGTTGAGTGACCCGTAGTGGTAGCTGCTTGTGTCGTTGGCGAAGGTGTCGTCGCTAAGGGTGGCCGTCCCCCAGTTGGAGACGCCGCCGCCGTAGACGTCGCCGATGTCGTCGGCGAAGGTGTCGTTCGTGACGGTGGCGGTTCCGCCATATCCGTTGGCGATGCCGCCGCCGTAGTAGCCCCCGTTCCCGGTGAAGGTGTCGTCGGTGGCGGTGAGGGTGCCGGTGTTATACACCGAGCCGTCGTCGTCGTAGTAGTAGGCGTCGTTGTTGGCGAAGGTGTCGTCGCTCAGCGTGAGGGTGGAGTGGGCGGTGCTGAAGACCCCGGCGCCTGTTGCGGCGTAGCCCTTGGAGATCTCGAGCCCGCTGATGGCGACCGTGCCGCCGCTGACCGTGAAGTCGCGCCCCGATGTCGTGCCTGTGACCGTGGTCGCGTGTGTTCGCGCACCTAGGATGTCGAGGGAGGTGAGCGATTTGGCTGTGATCGTGTCGTGCTCTTGGTAGGTGCCCGAGGCCACGTCGATCGTCACGGCCTTTGCCGTGAATGTCTGGCTCTCGGCACGGGTGATGGCGCCTTGGATGGTCGGGCACGGGGCACGCTGCACACACGCCAACCCCGTACCTGCCGGTGTCACGTAGAGGGTCGTTGTCGATGTGACGTAGGTGTAGGCGTGAGGATCGGTGGCCGTCCCGGTGGCCGTGGTGACCGAGACCGCGACCGTCCCGGTTTGGTGGGCTTCGGTGGTGGCCTGGACCTCGGTGGCCCCCACGACGGTGAAGCTGGCCGCCGGTGTTGTCCCGAAGTGGACGGCGCTCGTCCCGAGGAGGCTGAGCCCGGTGATGGTGACGATGGTGCCCCCGCCGGCGATCCCGAAGCTCGGGGCCACGCTCGTGATCGAGGTGGCGGACTGGGTCCCTTGGTACTCGAAGGCCCCGGCGTCGCAGCGGGTCTGGCTCGACACCCCCGGCCGGGGGTCACCGCGCTCGTCGGTGCTCGTCGTACACGCGGCGGCCGGGACCTCCTCGAAGGCCGAGCTTGTCGGCCCGATGGCCAGGGTCTGGGGACCGGTCGATGTGTTGGCCGCCAGTGTGGTGGCCAGGTTGATGGTGGTCGATGTGTTGAGGCTGGTTGTCCCGAAACCGCAGCTGTCCCCGGTCTCGACATTGTGACCACCGTCGGTGATCGTGCCCGAGCAGGTGGCCGAGTCGAGGATCGAGTCCGAGACGGTGAGTGTGCCCGAGAGGTTGTTGACTCCGACGGTGCCGGGGGAGTTGTCATCGTTGGAAAAGGTGTCGTCGGCAAAGGTGGCCGTGCCCCAATTGGCAATGCCACCGACGTTGATGTCCGAGAACGTGTCGTCGGCGGCCGTGAGTGTGCCGCGATTATCGACCCCGCCTCCGTAGTTCCAGGGGTAGTAGGCGTCATCTGAGACGGTGTCGTCGGTGAGGGTGAGATCAGCACCGGCACCACTGAACACTCCCGCGCCCGATGTGGCGGATCCCTTGGTGATCGTGAGCCCGCTGATGGCGACCGTGCCCCCGCTGACCGTGAAGTCCCGCCCCGATGTCGTGCCTGTGACCGTGGTCGCGTGTGTTCGCGCACCTCGGATGTCGAGGGAGGTGAGCGATTTGGCTGTGATCGTGTCGTGCTCTTGGTAGGTGCCCGAGGCCACGTCGACCGTGACGGACGTTGTCGTGAATGTCTGGCTTTCCGCCCGTGAGATGGCGTCTTGGATGGTCGGGCACGGGGCACTTTGCACACATGCCAGCCCGGTCCCTGCTGGTGTCACGTAGAGGGTCGTTGTCGATGTGACGAAGGTGAATGCTGTCGGCTTGGTGAGCGTGCCCGTTGTGGTGGTGACCGAGACCGCGACCGTGCCGGTGGTGTGAGGCT
The DNA here is from genome assembly GCA_963770505.1 of uncultured Actinomycetota bacterium. GTDB lineage: Bacteria > Actinomycetota > Acidimicrobiia > Acidimicrobiales > RAAP-2 > CAVYPR01. The sequence goes on from CAVYPR010000001.1 coordinate 394,863, forward strand.
CAGTGGTGGCCCTGATCTCGGTGGAACCCACCACGGTGAACCTGGCCGCCGGTGTTGTCCCGAAGTGGACACTGGTAGCACCAAGAAAGTTCGTCCCGGTGATGGTGACGGTGGTGCCGCCGAACACGGGGCCCCGGGCCGGGGTAACGCTCGTGATCGAGGTGGCGGGCTGGGTCCCCTGGTACTCGAAGGCCCCGGCGTCGCAGCGGGTCTGGCTGCTAACCCCCGGCCGGGGGTCACCGCGCTCGTCGGTGCTCGTCGCGCACGCGACGGCCGGGACCTCCTCGAAGGCCGAGCTTGTCGGCCCGATGGCCAGGGTCTGGGGCCCGGTCGAGCCGTTGGCCGCCAGTTTTGTGGCCAGGTTGATGGTGGTCGATGTGTTGAGGCTGGTAGTCCCGAAACCGCAGCTGTCCCCGGTTTCGACATTGTGACCACCGTCGGTGATGGTGCCCGAGCAGGAGGCCGAGTTGAGGATCGAATCCGAGACGGTGAGCGTGCCATTGTTATTGGTGACGCCGCCGCCGCCGTAGTTACCGCTGTCGTTCGAGAAGGAGTCGTCGGTGAGGGTGGCCGTTCCCCAGTTGGCGACGCCTCCACCGAAGTAGCCGTTGTCGTTCGAGAAGGTGTCGTCGGCGACAGTGGCCTTGCCGGTGTTGTAGACGCCGCCGAAATAGCCGCTGTCGTTCGAGAAGGTGTCGTCGGTGACGGTGGCGATGGCTGTGGAGGTGTTGTACACGCCACCGCCGAGGTGGCCGTCGTTGTTCGAGAAGGTGTCATCGGTGAGCGTGAGGGCGCCGAGGTTGTAGATCGCGCCGGAGTCGTATGTGGAGTCTCCGCCCTTCGAAAAAGTGTCGTCTGCGAGCGTCAAGCTGCCGGAATTGTCGACCGCGCTGCTCCAGTATGTGATGGTGATCCCACTTATGGTCACCGTGCCACCGGTGATGTAGAGGGAGAGTTCTGTCGTCGACCCTGCCATGGTGGTCCCGTGTGTCCCCGCACCTCGGATGGTGAGGGAGGTGAGCGACTTGGCTGTGACAAAGTCGTCTTCGACGTAGGTGCCGGCCGCTACGGCGATTGTCACGGCCTTCGCGGTGAATGTCACCGACTCGGCGCGTGAGATGGCGTCTTGGATGGTTGGGCATGGGGCGCTCTTGGTGCAGGCCAGCCCGGTGCCTGCCGGTGCCACGTAGAGGGTCGTTGTCGATGTGACGAAGGCGAACGCTGTCGCTTTAGTGGCCGTCCCGTCAGGGGTAGTCACCGAGACCGCGACGGTCCCAGTGGTGTGGGGTTCGGTCACGGCCTTGATCTCTGTGGCTCCCACGACGGTGAAGCTGGCCGCTGTCGCTGTCCCGAAGGTGACCGCGCTGGCTCCGAGGAGGCCCTGTCCGGTGATGGTGACCGTCGTGCCGCCGTTCGAGATGCCGAGGGGCGGTGTGAGGCTCGAGATGGACGGAGCCGGGCCTGTCCATGTGAAGTAGCCCGTCCCACCGGGCGTCGTCACCGAGACCGAGACCTTCCCGTGCTGGGAGGCGGGGACTGAAGCCCTAATTGTTGTCGGGCTTGTGACCGTCAAGTTGGTCGCTGTTGTGCTCCCGAACCGGACGGACGAGGCGGCGAACAACTTCGTACCGTGGATTTCGATGATCGGCCCGCGTTCGGGTGTTGTATCAGAACCTGTCAGGACGGTGATGCTGTTGATGGACGGCTTGGTTGTGGCGAGTTGATCGTGCCACGTGCCACTCACCCCTCCGCCAGCGGTAAAGGTGCCCGAGGAGTTGAAGCCCAGTGGTGTGGTTGTCCCGGTATATCTCGCTGTGTCCAGGCTCGCAGTCGCGAAGGAGACGTTCTGGCACGAGATGGTGCCCTTGGCTGTGAGGTTCGCCCCGAGGCCGGGCACGGCGATGTGACTTGTGAAGGTGGCCGGACCGGTTACCGAGCTGTAGGTCGTTGTCCAGACCGAGGTCGTCTGTGTTCCGAATGAGGTGCTGTCGACGGCACCCGTGTACGCCCCCGAGTAGTGCGGAGGGCATGAAGCCGGCGTGAAGGTGAACCCTGTCTTTGCGGCCGTCCCGCCAGGGGTGGTCACCGAGACCATGACCGTGCCGCTTGGGTGAGCCGGGGTCGTGGCCTTGATGGTGGTGGGGCTTGTCACATGGAAGCTGGCGGCTGTCGTTGTGCCGAACTTGACCACAGTGGCGGCTGTCAAGTTCGTCCCCGTGATGGTCACTGGGGTGCCGCCCAGGCTGGTTCCGCTGGTCGGTGTGAGGTTCGAGATGGAGGGAGGTGGCACGACGAACGTGAAGCCTGTTTTTGTCGCCTTCCCGCCAGGGGTGGTCACCGAGACCATGACCGTGCCGCTTGGGTGAGCCGGGGTCGTGGCCTTAATGGTGGTGGGGCTTGTCACATGGAAGCTGGCGGCTGTCGTTGTGCCGAACTTGACCACAGTGGCGCCTGTCAGGTTCGTCCCCGTGATGGTCACTGTGGTGCCGCCCGGGCTCGTTCCGCTGGGCGGTGAAAGGGTCGAGATGGAGGGGGGGAAAATGGGCGAGGTCACGAGATCCAGCGCGTGGGTGTCCTCTGCGTCTGTGTGTCCCCAACAGGTCGCCTGGCCTGTGGTCTGGATCCCGCAGGCAAACGCGTCTCCGGCGCTCACCTGGGTAAAGGTGCCCGGGGGTGCCTTGGTGTCCCCTGTGGTTGTGCGCCCCCAGCATGTCGCCTGGCCTGTGGCCTTGATCCCGCAAGCGAACGCGGAGCTGGCGATTACCTGGGTGAAGGTGCCCGAGGGTGCCTTGGTGTCCCCTGTGGATGTGCGCCCCCAGCAGGTCACGTGGCCTGTGGTCTTGATCCCGCAGGCGAAGGTGGGGCCGGCGCTCACCTGGGTGAAGGTGCCCGAGGGCGCCTTGGTGTCCCCTGTGGATGTGCGCCCCCAGCATGTCGCCTGGCCTGTGGTCTTGATCCCGCAGGCGAATGTGGGGCCGGCGCTCACCTGGGTGAAGGTGCCCGAGGGCGCCTTAGTTTCCCCTGTGGATGTGCGCCCCCAGCAGGTCGCCTGACCTGTGGTCTTGATCCCGCAGGCAAATGCGGAACCGGCGCTCACCTGGGTGAAGGTGCCCGAGGGCGCCCTGGTGTCCCCTGCGGATGTGCGCCCCCAGCATGTCGCCTGACCTGTGGTCCTGATCCCGCAGGCGAATGTGGGGCCGGCGCTCACCTGGGTGAAGGTGCCCGAAGGCGCCTTGGTGTCCCCTGTGTCTGTGTACCCCCAGCAGGTCGCGTGGCCTGTGGTCTTGATCCCGCAGGCAAATGCGTAACCGGCGCTCACCTGGGCGTGGCCGAAGTTCGTTGTTGGTGCCTTGGTTTCCCCCGTAGTGGCGCGCCCCCAGCACGTCGCTTGGCCTGTGGTCTTGATCCCGCAGGCGAATTCTGTGCCACTGCTCACCTGGGTGAAGGTGCCCGGTGGCGCCTTGGTGTCCCCTGTGGATGTGAACCCCCAGCAGGTCGCGTGGCCTGTGGTCTTGATCCCGCAGGCGAATGTGGAGCCGGCGCTCACCTGGGTGAAGGTGCCCAGGGGCGCTTTGGTGTCCCCTGTGAATGTGCGCCCCCAGCAAGTCGCCTGGCCTGTGGCCTTGATCCCGCAGGCGGAGGTGAAGCCGGCGCTCACCTGAGTGAAGGTGCCCGAGGGTGCCTTGGTGTCCCCTGTGTCTGTGTACCCCCAGCAGGTCGCCTGGCCTGTGGCTTTGATCCCGCAGGCCGATGTGGAGCCGGCGCTCAGCTGAGTGAAGGTGCCCGAGGGTGCCTTGGTGTCCCCTGTGTCTGTGTACCCCCAGCAGGTAGCCTGGCCTGTGGCCTCGATCCCGCAGGCGGATGTGGAGCCGGCGCTCACCTGAGTGAAGGTGCCCGAGGGTGCCTTGGTGTCCCCTGTGTCTGTGTACCCCCAGCAGGTCGCCTGGCCTGTGGTCTTGATCCCGCAGGCGAAGGTGAAGCCGGCGCTCACCTGAGTGAAGGTGCCCGAGGGTGCCTTGGTGTCCCCTGTGTCTGTGTACCCCCAGCAGATCGCCTGGCCTGTGGTCTTGATCCCACAGGCGAAAGTGGAGCCGGCGCTTATGGACCCCACTCCGGGGGGAGCGGATGCAGCCGTCAGCGAGGAGGTAATCGCTGCAGACTTGGCTGACGCAGGGCCGTCAATGAGGGCCGTTCCGACGGAGGACGCCATCATTACGGCAACTGCAGCCGTCACCGTGATGATTGCTCGCGAGAAGTGGTGACGCCTGCCTTTGAAAGTTGCGCTATTCAGCGGGGCGATCCGCCGCCCATCTTTCCTCGCCCGAGCTGCAATCACCGCCAGCAAGTGTGTGTAGGTACGGAGCAATTTGATCCGCATCGTGCCCCCCTGTCAGAACATCTGCTCTTCTTATCATTACAAAAGCAGCGCTGCTCATGCCCGGAGAGGATTGCTGATGTCGCCGGCAAGTTTTGGGTTGCCGTTGATAATTCGTCCAGTTCAGAGCATTGGAGCTAGCCGAAATGCTCAAAAGCGTAGGTGTCGGCAGGGGAATGTCGTGGCGCCGATATGGCGTCCTGAGCGCTGTAGAAGCCGGGGTTCCTCGCAAGTGAGGAGTCAGCGGGCGCTCTTCGGAGCGTAAGTCCAATCACTCACCGATGGAGATACCCGATTACCCTCGACCAATGCTGAGGGAAGGCGTTTCCTTCTTCCATCTAGCAAGGAGGGTGTTGGTGTAGCTAGAGGGCCGACCGCCTGTCCCTCTCGCGCTTGATGTGCCTGAGGCGAGCCTGCGCGTCGAGCCATTGGTGGGAACGAGCGAGCTGTCCTTCGCTCGGCAGGTGGTGGTGCCCCAATGGGTTGTCCACTCGTGCTCCGCAGCGCCGACACACCGCCATCCGCCCGTTGGTCTCGGGAAGGTGGTCCTGGTCGAGCCGGGTGCTGATCTGCATTGCTTCAAGTGAAACCATGCGTGCCCCTCATTGCGTCGTTAGCACTCCATGCTACGCCCTTTTGTTCCGTTGCGTTGGTGTGCCGCCGGGGTCGTGTCTGTCCGGCCGAGGGCTGACACGGGAGGCGTCCCGACGGCGGAGCCGCTTGGTGCCGCAGGTTCTCTGAGCTGATCTGCGACCCGTGAACCTCCGGCCGCGAGGATCGCGTTCACCGCGGCCGCAGAGGTCGCCCTACGCTTGCTAAGCACCGGGGTACGTGGTCACTAACTGTGGCACCCAACCGTCTTCGGGGTGGGGATCCACGGCCCTCAGCCGGTCGTCGGCACGGCCCCCACGATATTGGTGACGTGCACTGTGACCCCCGGCAGCGATCCCACGAACCCTGCATCGCCGAAGGCAAAGATGCCCCCGTCGGAGCCGATCAGCCAGTACCCGCGTGTGTCGCCGGTGTGGACGATGCCGATGACCGGAAGAGCCGGAACGACCCCGATGGTGGGCAGTGTGCCGGGGGAGGGCTTCCTGGCGTCGCCGAAGGGATAGACGGTCCCGTTCTGGGTGGTGATCCAATACCCTCCGCCTGTCGGGGTTCCGGCGATGGCTGAGACCGGAGATGAGGTGCCCTTCACTGTGCCGAGCCCCTTGGCTGCGCCGAATCCGTAGACGGTGCCTGTCGCCGAGACCAACCAGTAGCCGTTTCCCGAAGGCGTCGACGCGATGCCGATGATGTTGTTGGCGTGGACGCCCCTGCCCGGCAGGGAACCGAGGAACGGAACTGTCCCGAAGGCGAAGACCCCGCCGTCCCGACCTACGAGGAAGTAGCCCCCGTCTGTGTCGGCCGCCACGATGCCGGTGATGGGCTGAGCGGGGGTGACGTGTTGCCCGGGCAATGATCCCAGGAACGGCGCGTTCCCGAAGGCGAAGACCCCGCCGTCGGACCCGACCAGGAAGTAGCCCTCGTCGGTGATGGTTGGCACCATGCCGACGATGTTCCTGACGTGCACCCCCAGGCCGGGGAGCGAGCCGTAGAAGCCACCGCTCTGCCCGGTGGGGAAGACGAAGACTCCGCCATCGGAGCCGACCATGTCGTAGCCCGCCGACCCCCCCGAGCCTCCCGAGCCTCCCGAGCCTCCGGAGCCAGTCGAGGATCCCGAGGGTGTGACGGCATTCGAGGCTGTCGAAGGCGGACCTGTGCCGTCGGCGTTGGTGGCCTTCACCGTGAAGGTGTAACTCGTCCCGTTCTTGAGACCCGTGACTGTGCAGGACAGTCCAGTGGTGGAGCAGGTCTTTTCTGTCGGTACCGAGATCACCGTGTACTTGATGATCGGAGAGCCGTTTGTCACGGCCGGGGACCACGTGACCATTGCCGCGCCATTTCCTGCTGTGGCCGTGGGTTTCCCGGGCTTCCCAGGAACAGTCGATGGAGTGACCCTGTTCGAGGGAGGCGAGGCCGGACCTGTGCCGTCGGTGTTGTGAGCCTTAACCGTGAACGAGTAAGCGGTTCCATTCTGGAGTCCCGTGACCGTGCAGGTGAGGCCTGTGGTGGTGCAGGTCTTGCCTGTCGGTGTCGAGGTCACGGTGTACTGGCTGATTCTCAGCCCCCCTGTTGTTGCCGCGGTCCAGGACACCTGCACCTTCTGATTACCAGCAGAGGCGGTGGGCTGTGCGGGCGCGGCGGGGGGGCCCGTGGGCGTGGCCTTGATCGAAGGTGTCGACGGTGTGCTTGTACCGCCGGCGCCGTGAGCCGTGACCGTGAAGGTGTAGGCCGTCCCATTCTTCAAGCCGGTAACTGTGCAGGTCAGAGCCGTGGTTGTGCAGGTCCTGCCTGTTGGCGTCGAGGTCACCGTGTAGCCGGTGATGGAGCTGCTTGTTGTGGGCGCTGTCCAGAAAACGGCGACTTTGCCGGTGCCCGCGATGACGAAGGGTTTGGCGGGCTTGGACGGGGGGATGGCGGGAACGAGGGTCCAGGTGTCGGCGAGGTAGCTACCGCCGGACCCGCCGAACAGGATCAAGTTCGCCGTGGCCGGGTCGTAGTCCATCGAGGCCCCGTCGCGGGCTGTCGGGCTCTTGGCCGGGGAGAGCTTCGTCCAGGTGGTGCCGTTCCACGTCCAGGTGTCGGCGAGGTAGCTGCCGTCGGAGCCGCCGAAGAGGACCATGTTCGCCGTGGCCGGGTCGTAGTCCATCGAGGCCCCGTCGCGGGCTGTGGGGCTCTTGGCCGGGGAGAGCTTCGTCCAGGTGGTGCCGTTCCACGTCCAGGTGTCGGCGAGGTAGCTGCCGTCGGAGCCGCCGAAGAGGACCATGTTCGCCGTGGCCGGGTCGTAGGCCATCGACGCCCCGTCGCGGGCTGTGGGGCTTGTGGCCGGGGAGAGCTTGGTCCAGGTGGTGCCGTTCCACGCCCAGGTGTCGGCGAGGTAGCCGCCGTTGTAGCCGCCGAAGAGGACGAGAGTGCCCGTGGCCGGGTCGAAGGCCATCGAGGCTCCGTCGCGGGCTGCGGGGCTTGTGGCCGGTGAGAGCTTGGTCCACGTGGTGCCGTTCCACACCCAGGTGTCGGCGAGGTAGCCGCCGTTGTAGCCGCCGAAGAGGACGAGGTTGCCCGTGGCCGGATCGAAGGCCATCGAGGCTCCCTCGCGGGCTGCGGGACTTGTGGCCGGTGAGAGCTTGGTCCACGTGGTGCCGTTCCACGCCCAGGTGTCGCCGAGGTAACCGCCGCTGGAGCCGCCAAAGAGGACCATGTTTGCGGTGGCCGGGTCGAAGCCCATCGACGCCCCGTCGCGAGCTGTCGGGCTCTTGGCCGGGGAGAGCTCCGTCCAGGTCGTCGGCGGCCGGGGTGAGTACCCCCACGTCAAGGTGTCGGAGAGGTTGAATGTTGTGCTGGCTCCGCCGAAGAGCACCATGTTCCCCGTGGCCGGGTCGAAGTCCATTGAGGCTTCGTAGCGGTTCATGGGATGAGTGGCCGGGGAGAGCTTGGTCCAGGTGGTGCCGTTCCACGTCCAGGTGTCATTGAGGTAGGCCGCACCGCCGAAGCCGCAGGTGAGGACCATGTTCCCCGTGGACGGGTCGAAGGCCATGGAGGCCCCGTAGCGGGCAGTGGTGCTGGTGGCCGGGGAGAGCTTGGTCCAGACCTTGCCGTTCCACGTCCAGGTGTCACCGAGAAAGGCGCCGATGACCTTGCTGCTGCCCCCGCCGAAGAGGAGCATGTTCCCCGTCGCCGGGTCGAAGGCCATCGAGGCCTCGTAACGGGCTGTGGGGCTTGGGCTTGTTGTGGGGGTGCGATTCGCCCAGGTGGTCCCGTTCCACGTCCAGGTTTCGGCCAGGTAGCTGCCGTTGAAACCGCCGAAGAGGACCATGTTCGCCGTGGCCGGGTCGTAGGCCATCGAGGCTCCGTAGCGGTCGGTGGGGCTGGTGGCCGGGGAGAGCTTGTTCCAGGTGGTCCCGTTCCAGGTCCAGGTGTCGGCGAGGTAGCCGCTCTTGCCGGCACCACCGAAGAGGACCATGTTCCCCGTGGCCGGGTCGTAGGCCATGGCGGCGCCGTAGCGGGCTGTGGGGCTGGTGGCCGGGGAGAGCTTCGTCCAGGTCGTCCCGTTCCAGGTCCAGGTGTCGGCGAGGTAGCCGGCGTTGTAGCCGCCGAAGAGGACCATGTCCCCGGTGGCCGGGTCATAGGCCATCGTGGCTCCGAAGCGGGCTGTGGGACTTGTGGCCGGGGAGAGCTTCGTCCAGTTGATCTGGGCAGGTGAGACGGCGCCGGCCGGTAGATCTCCGAGACTGACGACGCTGAGAAGCCCCGCCAGCATCATCGCCGGAGCGGCGATACGGACGAGTTGATTGAGCTTGCGCCACCGCCCTCGAACTTGCTCTTGCACGAATCCCCGCCTCTTATGCACGACATCCGAGCACGGATGCAACCGCCTGCACTCGGTGAATGAAAGGGAGGATAGCGAAGCACACCTTGGCCTGTCTGCCGGGTTGTCCAGAAGTTGTTCGGCTGAGTTGGCGGGTCACCTGCACAATCCGCTGGCTCGATGACGGCACCTCCTCTGCTTCGACCGTCAGGTCGACGAACTGCGGCGAGCCCTCGAACATCTCCGCCATCAGTGCCCGCACAGGTTGAAGGGCAGCTTCGCGTCGAGGATCGTTCTCTCGTGCGCGAGCCGCCTTCTCGCTCTCGAAGACGGCTAAGACGTAGACCTGGTGCGAGTCGTTCTGGTCGCGCATCATCGTCGAGCGCACGAGGCCCGAACCCGGCTGCTACGCCGATCGCCGCTGTTCGATCAGCGTCGGCAGATCACGTCCTCTGCCTTGGCTCAGACGCATGGTGACGAGCTGTGCCCACATCGAAATCCCCCTGCGTTCGGTCCCGTGTACGGGACCATGACGCGGCGGACCGCGAGGTGGTCTGCTCACCGTGGGATGTGATCCACGGCAGCCCGGTACCAGGGGTCTGCGGCCTTGGGTTGTCGACCAAGACACTTGGGCTGCCGGGTGGGACAATGACCCCGATGACGACGTGTCGCCGGCTTGAAGGGGTATGTCTCCCCTCGGGGCGCCTTGGTGGGCGGCCCGAGGTCAAAAGCAGGAGGCGGGCCATGGTTGAGGTGCTCGGGCTGCAGTGAGTCGGGACCGAAGCGGAGACGACCTTGTTGCGGGGATGGGGATGGCATGTCGATGGACCGTCGGAGTTCGCGTGCAGAACCGGACATGAGGCGCGAGCACCCGACGGATGGTCACCTTCTCGAGCAGGCGCTGCGGGCGCATCCGGGGTCCGTGACCGACTTCCTCGAGGGTCTGGCGGGCGAGTCCATCGACGCCGACAAGCTCTCGGCGGGGCCGTCCGGAACAACGGTGCCTCTTTCGGATGGTGGGCCCGGTCGGCCGCTGGTCCGGCGGGTCGTCGTGCTCCGGGGACGACGGTCCCGCCGTGCGTACGTGTATGCGGAGTCGCTGCTGGCCGCCGACCGGATCCCACCGGAGATCCAGGCCGACCTCGATGCCACGAACGACCCCATCGGTCGCGTCCTGGTGGCGCACAACCTCGAAGTGCGGCGCCAGTCGTCACCACCACCGAGGCGTACGCCGTCAGGAGTCGGCCACGACCTCGACGCCCTGGTCGACCGATCGCCCCTGTCGAGGTCGTACCGCCTCCTCATCGGCGGGGAACCGGCAATCGAGATCGACGAGTGGTTCCTTCCCGCCGTGGAGGACGCGTTGCGCGAGCGCACGGAAGGCACCGACGGAGCAGGCCGTCTCGACTGAACCGACCGTTGCGCTCGCACAGCGCGGGACCGTGTGGCAGGCGGGACCGTGCCAAGCTGCGGACCGTGGATCCTCCTGGTCGGCTGCTCGCATCGGGGCGGGACGCCGACATCTTCGAGTACCGGCCGGGGCTGGTCCTGCGGCGCTCCAGGGCCGGCCGGTCGATGCAGTCCGAGGCTCGCATCATGGAGTTCGTCCGCCATCACGGCTACCCGGTCCCCGCCGTCGAGGAGCTGAGCGGCGACGGGTTGGACCTCGTGCTCGAGAGGATCGACGGGCTGACGATGGTCGAGGAGCTCCGCCGACGACCGTGGACGGTTCGTCGCCAGGGCGTGGCCCTCTCCGAGCTGCACCGCCGGCTCCACCAGATCCCCGCCCCACCCTTCCTCGCCTCGGCGCCGGTGGGGGAGGGCGACCGCGTCCTGCACTTGGACCTCCACCCGCTCAACGTCATGGTCGGGCCGAGGGGCCCGGTGGTCATCGACTGGGCGAACGCCGCGGCGGGGGACGCCGCGGTCGACGTGGCCCTGGCCTGGGTGCTCATACGGGCCGGCCAGCTCCCCGACTGGCAACCGGCCGCCGCGCTCGAGGGCGCGCTCCGGTCGGTCGTGCTCGGGGGGTTCCTCCACGGCGTCGACCGCTCGGCCGTCAAGGCGGTGGCGCCCGCGGTCGTCGAGTGGAAGGCGCGAGACCCGCACCTCTCCGAGCGCGAACGACGAGACATGCGCCGGGCGTTGACGAGACTCTGACACTTCCGCACCCACGGCGCGAAGGCTGTCCGCCGCGCCAGATCCGCACGGCTCGGGGGGTGGGATCGCCGAACCTCCCCGGCCGCCGCCGGGACGGGCCGGCGCCGGTGGCCCCACCCGTAAGCTCGAGGCCATGGAGGGCACGCCGCTCCCGGTGCTCGTCTACGACGGTGACTGCGGGTTCTGCACCGCGTGGGCCCGTCGCGCGGCGACCATGCTGGGCGGCCGGGCACGTGTGGTCCCCTGGCAGCAGCTCGGAGACGACGGTCTCGCCGAGCTGGGACTGACCGCCCAGGCGGCGGGCGACGCGTCGTGGTGGGTGGACGGCGGTGGGCGGCGCTTCGGCGGTGCGGCGTCGGTCGCCAAGGTGCTGGTGGCCACCGGCGGAAGGCGACGCCCGCTGGGGACGGCGATGGGCCTCCCGCCGGTCAGCTGGCTGGCTGCCGGGGTGTACGCCCTCGTCGTGCGCTTGCGGCACCGGCTCCCCGGAGCAACGCCCGAGTGCCGCAGTTCGGACGCGGCCTCCTGACCACAGGCGAGACGCCGGTCGGTTCGTCCCGGCCGTCGGTCAGTGCGCGCAGACTGTCGTGGTCACGCCGGGGAGGCCGACGGGCTGGTACGGGTCCGGGTTCGGGTCGCCGGCGAATCGGTCGTCGAGCCAGTGGACCATGTCGCCCATGTAGTACTGGATCACACCGGCGTGCGACTGCCCGGGATAGATCCAGCGCTCGGTGTCCTGGCCGATCTTGCACAGGTGTGTGAAGAGCAGCTTGGTGGAGGCGACCGGAATCTGTGTGTCTGTGCCGCCCTGGGGGACGAGCAACGGCGCGCTCGAGGGCTTGGCGAAATTCTCCGGGTCATTCTCGGAGATGAGCTTGCGCCAGGCGGGAATCAGGAACGGGTTCCCCTTCACGATCCCTGTGATCTTGTAGGCGTCGAGCGTCTTCTCGAGGTATGTGTAGCAGCCCTTCTCGAGGTCGGGCAGCAGCTTCTGTGCCTGCGCGCTCATGACTTCTGTCAGCGGCGCGAGCCGGTTGCCGTAGGCGGTGTTGAACCCGGCGGCCACCATGAAGAGGTAGAACCTGAACTGGCTTGTCTTGAGGAATGTGTAGACCAGGTTGAACTGCGACGGCGGCGCCCCGGCGACGACGCCCACCAGGTGGAGTGTGGGGGCGTAGGAGTGCGCCAGGTGGAGGGCGAACAGCGCCGTCTGACCTCCCTCGGAGTGGCCCCAGACGGCATAGGTCCGGCTGGCGCGGAACGAGGGGACGTGGTCGACGGCCCGGACGATGTCGAGGGTGTTGCGGGCCGACACCGACCCCACCAGGTAGGGGAGGGGCCCCGGCGTGCCCTCGCCCTGGTAGTCGCTCCCGACGACCTCCCAACCCTTCGCCAGCAGCTGATTGGCGAAGGGGACCGCTGTGTAGGTTGTGGTTGTACCGGGGTGGAGGGACGGCGCGCACTGCGGGGCCATGCCGTTGGTGCCGTGGGCCCAGGCCACGACCCGGTACCCGCCGGCGGGCGGGGGGATGTGGGGAACGAGCACCGTCCCGGTGACGGGGATCGGCCGGCCCCGGGTGTTCTCTGAGACGTACATGATCCGGTAGGTGGTGCCGTCGACCTTGGGCGAGGCGATCCGCTCGGTCTTGATCACCGCGCCCGGCGTCGCCGAGGGCAGGGGGGCCGGGACGCCGTAGAAGCTCGGGAGCCCCGGCGGCGGCGTGCCCTTCTCCAGGGCCGCTCCTCCGGCCGCCGCGCCCAACGCCGCCGTGAGCGCGATGGCGAGGAGGGCCACCAGACCGGTGGCCTGCACGGTGGAGTGGAGCCTTCGCATCATGTCCCCGTCTGAGGCGGCGCCGCTGCGGCGCCGCACGAGCCTGCGCGCAGATTAGCTGTCGTCCCGGCGTCGGCGTCGGTACCGCCGCATCGAGGCCGTCATGTCCGGTCGAGCGGCGGTATGCGACGGGGGGCGTGGCGGGCGGACGTCGGGGGGACACCGCTCGCCGACGGCGCGGGTGCACGCAGCCGCCAAGCTCGGCAGAATGTCGTCATGCAGAGGATCACGACCTTTTTGACCTTCGAGAACGGCGGCAAGGACGCCATCGATCTCTACCTCTCGGTCTTCGAGGACTCGGCCCTCCACAACATGATGGTCATGCCGGGCACCGGGCAGCTGCTGCACGCCTCGTTCTCCCTCGCAGGCCAGGAGTTCATGGCGATGGACGGAGGTGAGGAGTTCACCTTCGGGCTCGGCGCGTCGTTGTACGTCGACTGCGCCGACCAGGCCGAAGTGGACCGATACTGGGAAGCGCTGACGGCAACAGGGGGCGAGCCGGGCCGGTGCGGCTGGTTGAAGGACCGCTTCGGCGTGTCGTGGCAGATCATCCCGCGGGTTCTCGGGGAGCTCATGAGCGGACCCGATCCGGCGAGGTCGATGAAGGTGCGCGACGCCATGCTGTCCATGGGCAAGCTGGACGTCGAGGGCCTGCGCCGCGCCTACAACGAGGCGGGGTGAACGCGGGGATCCGCCGAGGGGCCCGAACGCACGCCGCCACGTCCTCCCCGGTGGAGCAACCCCCCCCAAGGTCACGGGCGCAACCTGGGACGGATCGCACCCGAGATGATTCGCGGGGTGTGCGACGCGATGGCATCGGCACGTCGGCGTCCTCGCACCTGGGCTCCCAGGGCCTGGCGCTGAGCGCGAGGCGCGTGCGCGGGGAAACGCCCGCGGCTCCCCACCTGGCCGCGGGCGACCTTCACCCGAACATCCGGGCTCGACCGGTGTCGGTCAGCTCTTGACCGTCTTGCCGGCTTCGCTCAACGCATCCTGGCTCACCTTGGCCAGCTGCCGAGCCACGTCGGACCAGGCCCCGACCAATTCCTCGGTCATCTTGAAGGCCGAATCGATGACCTTCTTGCGCCCTTCGGCGCCAGCGACCTCGGGAATGGTGTCGTTGACCGTGGTGATGAAGCCGTGAACGGCACCGAGAGATGACGTCTCACCCTTCTTGATGGTTTGGATGACGCGATCCGCCACTTCTGGCGGTGCCTCTGCCATGGTCATGATGTCCTCCTTTCCTCGGTTCTCATACTCCTCCTCCTTTCATGGTGCGCCTGCGCAAGGGGAGCGGCTAGGGCCATGTGGCAGGAATTGAGCTCGGCCGGTGGCGCTTCGAGAGGGCGCGCCGTGCCATGCCGGACAGGGAACACGCCGAGTCCAGTTGGTGTTGAACAAGGTGGGACCCAAGGGGTCGCCCGGACGGGAGGCCCAGAGGGGTTGGAGAGGAGGTAGCCGAACGAGTGCATCGACCTGACAGTCAAGACCCGGAGCGTTGGGCGCAGGGTCTGCCGCTCGGCCTTCGGGCTGCAGCGGCGGCACCGGGAAATGAGGCGGGTACCGCGTAAGCGGGTTCCGCGAAGGTAGAGCGTCCGCAACTCCAGCCGGGAGCCGACCCAGGCACCCCGTCTCCGGATCACAGAGAACGAGAAGAGGCGTCCGATTTCCGCAGCGAGCGGGACGGGCGCCTCTCGTGCTGTCCGGTGGTCTACGACCCAGGCCCCAACGTCGACCGGGGCGGCCTCCGACGGGGAGCTCGGGATGGTAAGGTCCACCTACTATGAAAGCAAAGGGCATCCTTAAAAACACTGGAGCATCGGGGCATCCGGGCCGCCGGCGGACCGGGTTCTGCCTGGCCAGCGCAGCGGCCCTGGTGGTGGCTGGTGGTCTGCTGGCCGGCTGGCCCAGCCCCGCCGGGGCGGCGGCGCAGTCGATCACCCTCTACAACGGCCAGCACGTGCAGACCACCGACGCCCTGGTCTCGGCCTTCGAGCGCCAGACGGGCATTACCGTCCACGTGCGCAGCGACACAGAGGACACCTTCACCGACCAGATCATCGCCGAAGGGTCGAGGTCGCCGGCCGACGTCTTCTACACCGAGAACTCCCCGCCCCTGGAGGAGCTGGCGTCGAAGGGCATGCTGTCGGCCGTCGCGCCGTCAGCCCTGCAGCACACCGTCCAGCGCTACGACTCACCGACCGGGTCATGGGCCGGGGTTTCGGCCAGGGTGAGCGTGCTGATCTACAACACGCGGCTCCTCAAGCCCAGCCAGCTGCCGGCGTCGGTGATGACATTGGCCTCGCCGAAGTGGAGCGGGAAGCTCGCCCTCGCCCCCGGTGAGACCGACTTCCAGCCCATCGTGACCGCGGTCGAGCGCACCTACGGCAAGGCATCCGCCCTCAAGTGGCTCGACGGCCTGAAGGCCAACGCCGGATCCCACATCTACCCCGACAATGAGACCATCACCTCCGAGGTCAACGCCGGGCAGGTGGCCATCGGCGTGATCAACCAGTACTACTGGTACCGGTTGCGGGCCCAGCTCGGCGCCAGCGGCATGCACTCGGCCATCGCCTACTTCGCCCCGCACAACCCCGGCTACATCGTCGACGTCTCGGGGATCGGCGTCCTGCGCTCGAGTACCCACCAGGCCGCCGCCCAGCGGTTCGTGGCCTTCGTCGTGTCTCGTCAGGGCCAGGAGATCATCGCCCACTCCGACAGCTTCGAGTACCCCATCGACTCCGGTGTGGTCACGGCCAAGGGGGAGACCCCCTTCGGGGAGCTCCAACCCGACCCGGTCAGCGTGGCCGAGCTCGGGTCCGGCGCCGCGGCCATCTCGCTCCTCCAGGAGGCCCAGCTGCTCTAGGATCACCTGCCGGAGAGGTGGGCAGTGATCTCGACCATCGTGGTGGGCACCGACGGTTCGCAGACGGCCAGGCGCGCCGTGTCGGTCGCCGCCGACCTGGCCCGATCCCTCGGTGCCGAGTTGCATGTCGTCCACGGCTTCCGTGACCCCGCCGCGGGCCAGGAGGCGGGCGTGGCGGGTGACCGGTGGCGGGAGGCGAACGAGGCGGTGTTGGCGGACGCCCTGGCCGACCCGGCCCTCGAAGGGGTCAGGGCCCTGGGCCACACGGTGGCCGGGGGGCCCGTCGAGGCGCTCGTGTCGGTGGCCAACGAGACCGGCGCCGATCTGATCGTGGTGGGCAACCGGGGCATGCACGGGCCGACCGCGTCCCTCGACTCGGTGGCCGGGCGGGTGGCCCTCTCCGCCCCCTGCCACCTGCTGGTGGCCAAAACGACGTGAACGGACCGCCGTTCAGGGTGTGAGCGGCGGCCCGTCGCAGCGGTCGAGCGTGGCGAACTCCCCGACGGCACGCCGGCGAAGGCGGGTCGGGCGGTGGCGTGGGTGCCCGAGGGCGAGCAGTCCCGCCACGGCCAGGGTGGGACCCGCGCCGACGAGCTCCTTCACGTCGTCCTCGCGCCGGACGGGCATGGTCGTCAGCACCCCGCCCAGGCCCTCGGACCGAGCGGCCAGCAGCACGCTCCAGGCGAACGGGTAGACCGAGGCGCCGCCGGCGAAGGTGTAGCGGTCCGAGTCGCGGTCGACGGCCGCCAGTGTCCGCAGGTCGGCCAGGAGCAGCAGGAGCACCGGGACCCGGTCGAGGTGCTCGGCGAAGCCCCCCGGCCCGGACGCGGCCCGGGCGGCCAGGGTCGGGGCCTCGTCGAGGGCCCGTCGCTCCGCCTGGGTGTCGGCCACCGGGGACCAGGGCACCAGGCCGGCCGAGGTGAGCGCCAGGTAGTCGTACCAGCCGTCGAGGTAGAGGTCGCGGAGTCGTGCGCGGCGCCCGGGGTCCTTCACCACCACCACCCGCCATCCCTGGCGGTTGCCGCCGCTCGGGGCGAAGCGGGCGGTGTCGAGGATGCGGTGCACCACCTCGTCGGCCACCGGCTCGTCGGTGAACTCCCGGACGGCGCCGGTGGAACGCAGGGACTCGGCGAGATCCATGTGCGGACCGTACCCGCGAGTGGCCATCCGCGGCGGGCTGCGCCCCGAGGCGCTAGACACGCGGCGTGCCGCGACGCGTGGAGGAGATCGTGTTCACCCCGGGGGACGCCACCAGGGTGGTCGGGGAGATGGACAGGCTGGCCGCGGCGCACGACGGCTGGATCAACCTTCTTCCCGGGGTTCCCGACGACGAGGTGGAGGGACCCGGCAAGCCGTCGGTCTTCTCCACCCTCTTCGGCGGGACGCAGTCGCCGGTGACGATGGTGACCTGGATGCCGGCCCGGCCGGGCCGGACGGGGCCGGGGGAGGCCACCGTGGGCGTCATGCACCCGAGGGGCAAGCGCGCCGTGCTCCAACTGGCGGAGTTGGGCATCCCCCTGCCTGAGGGCTGGCGGGTCCGCCAGGACCACAACCGGCGCGGCCTGATCGTGCGGGCGCCCGCCGGCTACCCCAACGACCGGCTGCTGGCCTGGGCCCTGCGGGCCGGGGCGTCGTTGGCCACCACCGAGCTGACCGGCACCTGGCAGGCCCGGGTGTTCGAGCCCAAGACCGCCTGACCGAGCTCGGGCCCGCCGCTACGGCGCGTGGGCGGCGTCGGGGCGCGACAGGTCGGCCGGCTCGAACGACCAGAGCTCGCTGTGGGCGGCCACCGGGGCGGAGCCCGACGGTGCGCCGGCCCCGCGGTGGCCCTGGGCGAACGCCGGCGACTCGGTCCAGGCCCGGAAGGACTCCTCGTCCCGCCAGCGGGTGACCACCAGCCAGGTGTCGCGGCCGTCGGTCGGCCGAAGGAGCTCGAACCCCTCGAAGCCCGGTGCGCTGTCGACGGCGCCGGCCCGGGCGGCGAACCGCCGGGCCAGCTCCTGGCCGGCCCCCGGGGAGACGGTGATGGCGTTGATCCGCACGACGGTCATGCCCCCATCCTCGCCCATTTGGGCACCCCGGTCGCCGCGGCCCGCCCCGACCGGCCCACCGCCCGCACGGCGGAGGGGCGCCGTGCCATCCTTGTGCCCGTGACCGGGGGCGTGGGGGCGACGAAGGCGGTGCTGGCGCTGACGGCCGGCCTGGCGTCGGCGTGGGTCGCGGCCCTGGCGGCGCCCGGCCCGGCCGGCGCCGTACCCCAGGTCGTGACCGTGGCCGGGACCGGCGTCCCGGGGTCCTCGGGCGCCGGGGGACCGGCGACCGCGGCCCGGTTGGATCAGCCGGGGGGCATCGCCCTCGACGGCGCCGGCGACCTCTTCGTGGCCGACACCGACAACTGCCGGGTGGAGGAGGTGCCCGCCGCCTCGGGCACGCACTACGGGGTGGCCATGACGGCGCACCGGCTCTACTCGGTGGCCGGGACCACGTGTGCCGCCGCGGGCGGCGTCGGCCGCCCCACCGGTGTGGCGGTCGACGGGGCGGGAGACCTCTTCGTGGCCGACGCCACCGGCGACCGCGTGCTGGAGCTGGGATCGTCCCGCGGCGCCCGGCTGCACACCGTCGCCGGCACCGGGACGCCGGGATCGGCGGGCGAGGGCGGGCCGGCCACCGCAGCCCAGCTCGACGAGCCGGACGGGGTGGCCGTCGACCCGGCCGGTGACCTGTTCATCGCCGACACCGAGAACTGCCGGGTGGAGGAGGTGCCGGCGGCCTCGGGCACCCACTACGGCGTGGCCATGGCGGCGGGCGGGCTCTACACGGTGGCCGGGACCGGGACGTGCGGGACGACAGGGCTCGGCGGCCCGGCGGCGGCCGCCCAGGTGTGGAACCCCACCGCGGTGGCCGTCGACGCCCAGGGGGACCTGCTCATCGCCGACCGGGGCGCGGGGACGCTCGTGGAGCTGGCCACCGCCGCCGGCGACCACTACGGCACGACCATCGGCGCCGGCGACCTGGCGGTGGTGGCCGGGGCCGGCACCTTCGCCCCGTACCTCAACGACGGTTTCTCGGCCACCGGCTACGCGGCCGAGGTCAACCTCCCCTACGGCTTGGCCGTGGCGGCCGACGGCGACCTCTACG
Source organism: uncultured Actinomycetota bacterium (assembly GCA_963770505.1). Classification (GTDB taxonomy): domain Bacteria; phylum Actinomycetota; class Acidimicrobiia; order Acidimicrobiales; family RAAP-2; genus CAVYPR01. The sequence goes on from CAVYPR010000001.1 coordinate 413,647, forward strand.
TGGCCGATACCTACGAGCGGGTGGTACGGGTGGTGCCGGCGGTCTCGGGGACACTCTTCGGGCGCCAGATGTCGGCCGGCGACCTCTACACCGTGGTCGGGGCCCTGCCCACCGGCACCGGCGGAGACCAGACCAAGTGGGTGACCGCCGCCGTCACAACCCCCTACGGCATCGCCGTCGACGCCAAGGGCGACGTGTACTTCAGCGACCGGGGCGCCGACGAGGTCCGCGAGGTGCGGCCGTAGCTCAGGCCGAGACGGCGAAGCGGTAGGTGCCGGCGCCGACGGTGAGGTGCACCTGGCCGCTCGACGAGCCGGTGACCGACACGCCCGGGGACCGGGTGAGGGGCCGGCCCGACTCGGTCACCGCCGCCTCCCCGCGGGCCGGCAGGGTCACCTGGGCCTGGGCGTTGGCGGGGAGCGAGAGGGCGAGCCGCAGGGCGTTGGCCCCCGAGCCCTTGGCCCAGCGCACGGCCACCGGGCCGGCCACCGTGGGCAGGGTCCCCGCGGCGTGCGCAAGACCTCCCGAGGGCGGCCGGACCTGGAGGAGGGTGAGCCCGCCGCCCTCTGTGGCGACCGGCGCCCCGGGGCCGGTCACCGTGGCCCCGAGCATCGCCTCGTGCAGGCCGACCAGGGCGCCCGAGCCCCAGCCGTGCGAGAGGCTGTCCTGCTCGAGGTCGCTCGGGGTCCAGCTCTCCCAGCAGAAGGTGCCGCCCGTGGCCAGGATGTGGCCCCACCCGGGCCCGTTGGGGTTGGTCACGATCCGCACCAAGTCGGCGTCGAGGCCGGCGGCGTGCAGCGCCCGCACCAGCTCGAGCCCGTGGTCGCAGCCGAGGGCGATCCCGAGCGAGGCCACGTGGGCCCCGACCGTGGCCACCCGGCCTGTGGGCACCAGCCCGTAGGCGAGAGCCAGGGCGTTGGCCTGCTGGGAGGCGTGGGTGCTCTGGGCGCCTGTGGCCAGCAGGCCGTCGATGTAGACGCCGTCGGCGTTGACCAGCCGGCCGTTGAGGGCGGCCGCGATGGCCTGGCCGCGCTGGAGGTAGAGCTGGGCGCTGGCCGAATCCCCCAGGATCTGGGCCATCACCGCCGCCCGGTTGAAGACGTTGGCCCCCAGGATGTTGACGGTGGTGCGGGCCACCGTCGACATGTCGTAGCCGTAGCGCATCTCGGGCGGCCAGTCGACGATCCCGTAGGCGTATGTTGTCCCGCCGCCGGGCAGCTGGGTCACCAGTCCGGTGGCCGGGTCGACGTACCTCCACACGTAGCCGGTGATGTTCTGCACCACCGGGTAGAGGCTGGCCAGGGTGGCGTCGTCCCCGGTGCGCTGGTGGTAGCGGTAGATCCACTCCACGTAGAGCTCGGTGAAGTCGGGGATTGTGCTCTTCACTGTGCCGCTCGGGTAGAGCTCGGAGACCTGTCCTGTCGGCCAGAACCGCGCCTGGGAGCGGGCGAAGTCCCGCAGCCCCTGCCACGACTGGTTCGTGTCGCCCCAGGCGCGCATGATCGCCTGCGACTCGTTGGTGGCGTCGCAGGTGAACTGGCCCTTCTGGCGGGTGGGGCTGTCCACGAACTGCTCGTGGCTGACGTAGAGGCACGAGTGGGTGCACAGCGACCACACGGCGTCGAGGGTCTTGTCCGAGGACGTGAAGGTGGCCGCCTCGCCGTCGGGCATCGCCGTGTGCCGGGCCAGGACGGTCACCGCCTCGCCCGGGAGCGGCTCACCGGGCGCCGTCACCTGGAGGTAGCGGAACGCGTTGTAGGTGTAGGCGACGAACTGCTGGGCGCCGTCGCGCTGGATGTATGTGAACGACAGGTCGGTGCCCTGGGTGCCGTGGGTGGTGGACACCTGCCCGTCGGGGTCCAAGAGGTAGCCGACGTGCATGGCCACGAGGCGGCCGGACTGGCCGTGGCGGAAGGCCACCGTCGGGCGGCCGGCGATGATCTTGCCGTAGTCGACCACGACGGCGCCGTTGGCCAGGGTGCGGACCGAGGCCGGGGCCATCTCCTCCTCGGCGATCCAGGTCCGCTGGGCGTAGAGGGCGGTGAAGGGCGGCGTGGCGGCGCCGCCGAGCACCGTCGCCGAGGACCAGTCGCCGTCGTCGTAGCCGGGCTCGGACCACCCCAGCGGCGACTGGCGGCCGTCGACGATCTCGACGAAGTCGTGGGCCTGGGTGTTGCGCGCCGGCGCCGGCTGCCACTCGGCCGCCCGCTCCTTCCAATTGCCGTCGGTGGCGTACACCTCGTGGCTGCCGTCGGCATGGTGGACCGACAGCTGGAGCAGGGCGCCGGGTACCGCGGCCGGGCGGCCGTTGCCCGCCCCGTACCAGTGGTGCAGGAGGCCGACGGCGTTGGGCCGGCCCGCCCGCAGGAGGTGGGTCAGGTCGGTGGCCTGGTAGTACGACTCGTCGGGGAAGGAGAAGCAGGGGCCGGTGGCGGCCATCTTCCCGTTGGCCCAGAGCTGGAACTTGTGGGCGGCGGCCACGTAGGCGGTGGCCCGCACGATGGGGCTGGCCGAAGGTTGCACCACGGTGCGCAGGTAGGCGTACTCCTCGGGGACCGGCCCGGCCGGCCCCGGCCGAAGCCAGCTGGCGACCCAGTCGGCGCCCCGCAGTCCGGTGACGAAGGTGGCCGGCTCGGCCCACGGCCCGCGGGCGCCGGTCTGGTCGCTCGTCGCCACCGACCACCTGTACTCGGTGTCGGCGACGAGCACCGGGCCGCCGTAGCGGAGGAAGGCCTGCCGGGCGCCGTGCACGGTGCCGCTGTCCCACAGCGGGGTCGTGGGCCGCGCCGAGCCGGCCGCGGCGGGCCAGACGGCTACCCTGAAAGCCCCCTGGCGTGCCCCGCGGCGGGGGTCGGTCACCCGCCAGGCGAAGTTCACGTCGTCGGGGTCGACGCCGATCGGTCCGGGCACGCCGTTGACGCTGAGGGAGCCGGGGACCCCGGGCCGCCCGACCTCGGGTTGGGCCGCGGCGGCCGCGGCGTCGTCCAGGGCGTCGGCGGCGCCCGTGACGACCGTGCCCGAGACGGCCAGCAGCGCCCCGGTCTTCAGCCCGTTGGCCAGGAACGTCCGTCGGTCTGACCGCTCCATCGCGTACCCCCCAGTGGTGAGGGCGCCACGCTACCAACGGCATCGAGGCTCGGGCGGTCCCCCGGCCTGGGCTCTCCGAGCACCCGACCCGCGGCCGGCCGGCTCTTCACCTCAGGTCGGAGGGTGGGGCGGCGGGCGGCCCCTCATGGCTCGAAGCGGTAGCCGACGCCCCTGATGGTGCGGATCCAGCGGCAACGCAGCCCCCGTCCGTCGAGCTTGTTGCGGATGCGCCGGATGTGCTCGGTGACGGTTCCCTCGTCCTGCCATGTCGACGAGGAGTCCCACACCCGGGCCAGCAGCTGCTCGCGGTTGAAGACCTGGTTGGGGGAGGCCGCCAGGAAGGCCAGGAGGTCGAACTCCTTCATGGTCGTCTCGACCAGCTCACCGCTGATCCTGACCTCCCGCGCCGACGTGTCGATCGACAGCTCGCCGAAGCGCATCGTCTCCTTGCGGAAGCTCGGGTGGGAGTAGCGCCGCAGCACCGTCATCACCCGGGCCGCCAGCTCGGGACCGGAGAAGGGCTTGGTGACGTAGTCGTCGGCGCCCAGCCGCAGCCCCAGCACCCGGTCGTTCTCCTCCATCTTGGCGGTGAGGAGGATGACCGGGACGTCGCTCGTCCGGCGGATGGCCGCCAGGACCTCGAAGCCGCTCTCCCCGTCCAGCATGACGTCGAGAAGGATCAGGTCGGCCGACCCGTCGGACACGGCGCTGGCCACCTCGTGGCCGGTGGCCGCCTCGGCCGCGGTGTACCCCTCGCTCTCGAGCAGCCTGACGATCACCCGGCGGACGTCCGCCGCGTCGTCGACGACGAGGAGCCTGCCCATGGTGCCCGGACGTCGCTGAAGTTCCACCATTGCTCTCTCCCTATGCCGGCGCCCGGCGGACGCACGACCCCGCACTCAAGTCCCAACTATAGCCCATGAAGTTGATGTCCCGTTGAGAAAGTTTCCTCCCCTCGAAACTCCGCGAAAACCCACGGCCTGCGCCTGCGGGAGGCGGGTTGGGTCCGTCCCCCGGTCTTCCTGAGACCGTCCTGGGAACCACAACGCAGAATCAACCATTTGAGAGGCCCCCCGGCCTGCCGGCGGGCCGCCCTCCCGGCCGGTCGGGGGGGCCCGCAGCGGGGTCGGCAGGCGGCTTCGTGCCGTGCTAGAGCGGGGGGCCGGCGGATGCCGGCTGGGACGAGCACGACGGTGGGGCGGTGGACCAGGTGGACATGACCGGCAGGACGGTGGTGGTGACCGGCGGGAATTCGGGCATCGGCCGGGCGACGGCCGTCGCCTTGGCCCGGGCCGGGGCCACCACCGTCATCACCGCCCGGGATCCCGAGCGGGGTGCGGCCGCGGCCGCCGACATCGGTCGGCAGGCCGGACCGACCCAGGTCGAACTGGTCGTCTTCGACCTGGGTGACCTTTCGTCGGTCCGGGCCGGGGCCGCCCAGCTCCTCGAGACCTGCCCAAGGATCGACGTCCTGGTCAACAACGCCGGCGTCGTCCTTTCCGAGAGGAGGGAGACGGCCGACGGGTACGAGGCGACCTTCGCCGTCAACCACCTGGGGCCGTTCCTGCTCACCACCCTCCTGCTCGACCGGCTGCGGTCCTCCGCGCCCGCCCGCGTGGTCAACGTCACCTCGACCGCACACAAGAGCGCCCGTCACGGGATGGCCTTCGACGACCTGCAGTCGACCTCGCACTACCGGGGCATGAAGGTCTACGGCGCCTCCAAGCTGGCCAACATCCTGTTCACCACCGAGCTGGCCCGTCGCCTTGAGGGGACCGGGGTCACGGTCAACTGCTGCCACCCCGGTGTCGTCAAGACCGGCTGGGGCCACGACGGGGACACCAGGGGGTTCCTGTCCCTGGGGCTCGACGTCATGGGCCGGCTCCCGGGCTTCCTCACCCCGGAGAAGGGCGCCCGGACCTCGGTCTACCTGGCCAGCTCGCCCGAGGTGTCCACGGTGAGCGGGCAGTACTTCGTGCGGTGCCGTCCCAAGCGCCCCTCGGCGGCCGCCCGGGACCCCGAGGCGGCCCGGCGGCTCTACGAGGTGAGCGAGCAGCTGGTGGCGCCCGGGGTCTGAGGGGCCGGGAATACCCCCCTCGGCGAGGTCGTTGGAACGTTCCCCCCTTCGGGGAGCGAACGGAGGAACCGTGCCCGACCAGAACCTCACCCTGCCACTCCTGCCCCTCACCACGGGCGTCGTGCTGCCCGGGATGGTCTTCACCATGGCCCTCGAGTCCGAGGAGGCCAAGGCCGCCGCCGAGGCCGCCGGCACCTCGGGCGGCCGGCTGCTGCTCGTGCCCCACATCGAGGGCCGCTACGCCTCGGTGGGCGTGGTGGCCGAGGTGCTCGAGCAGGGGGAGCTGCCCGGGGGCCTCCCGGCCATCGTGGTCCGCGGCGACCAGCGGGCCTCGATCGGCACGGGCGTGCCGGGGACCGGCCAGGCCCTGTGGGTGGAGGCCGAACCGCTGGTCGAGACCGAGCCGACCACCGCCGTCTCCGAGCTGGCCCGCGAGTACCGGGCGGTCCTGGAGAACATCCTGCTCAGCCGCGGCGCGGCCCGGGTCGCCGCCCAGCTGCAGGAGGTGACCGAGCCCGGGAGGCTGGCCGACGTGGCCGGGTACTCGCCCGACCTCTCCCTGGCCCAGAAGGTCGAGGTCCTCGAGACCGTCGACGTCGAGGCGCGCCTGCGCCTGGTGCTGGGCTGGGCCCGCGACACCCTGGCCGACCTGGCCCTGCGTGAGCGGATCAAGACCGACGTGGAAGAGGGCATGGAGCGCACCCAGCGCGAGTTCCTGCTCCGCCGTCAGCTGGAGTCGATCCGAAAGGAGCTGGGCCAGTTGGGCGAGGGCGACGACGACGACCCGGACGACTACCGGGCCAGGGCGTCCAAGCGCGACCTGCCGAGCCAAGGTGGCCGAGGCCGTCGAGCGGGAGGTCGGCCGCCTCGAGCGGACCAGTGACCAGAGCCCCGAGAGCGGGTGGATCCGCACCTGGCTCGACACCGTCCTGGAGCTTCCCTGGGGCGTCGAGTCCGAGGACCGGCTCGACGTGGCCGAGGCGGCCCGCATCCTCGACGAGGACCACGACGGCCTGGGGGAGGTGAAGGAGCGGATCCTCGAGCACCTGGCCGTGCGCAAGCTCCAGGCCGAGCGAGGCCTCGCCCCGGTGGACGGCCGCGGGGCCGGTGCCATCCTGGCCCTGGTGGGCCCGCCGGGGGTGGGCAAGACCTCGCTCGGCGAGTCGGTGGCGCGAGCGCTGGGACGCTCGTTCGTCCGGGTCGCCCTGGGCGGCGTGCGCGACGAGGCCGAGATCCGGGGCCACCGGCGCACCTACGTCGGGGCCCAGCCGGGGCGGCTGGTGCGGGCGCTGCGCGAGGCGGGGACCATGAACCCGGTGGTGCTCCTCGACGAGGTCGACAAGATCGGCGCGGACTTCCGCGGCGACCCGTCCTCTGCCCTCTTGGAGGTTCTCGACCCGGCCCAGAACCACACCTTCAGGGACCACTACCTCGAGGTCGACCTGGACCTGTCCAAGGTGCTCTTCGTGGCCACGGCCAACGTGGTCGACACCGTGCCCGGGCCCCTGCTCGACCGGATGGAGGTCATCGCGCTCGACGGCTACACCGAGGCCGAGAAGGTCGCCATCGCCCGTCACCACCTGGTCGGCCGGCAGCTGGCGCGGGCCGCGCTCCGCCACGACGAGCTCGACCTGACCGACGGAGCCCTCGCCGTCGTCGTCGCCGACTACACCCGGGAGGCCGGCGTGCGGTCGCTCGAGCGCGAGATCGGCAAGCTCGCCCGCAAGGTGGCGACGAAGCTGGCCTCGGGGGAGCGCCACGCCCCGGTGGTGGTGGACGCCTCCGACGTGCGGGGCTGGCTGGGCCGCCCGCGCTTCTTCTTCGAGGCGGCCGATCGTGTCGGCGTGCCCGGCGTGGTCACCGGGCTGGCCGTCACCGGGGCCGGCGGCGACGTGCTGTTCGTGGAGGCCTCGGTCTCCGACGGCCCCGAGGGGCTGACCCTCACCGGCCAGCTGGGTGACGTCATGAAGGAGTCGGCCGAGATCGCCCTTTCCTACGTGCGCTCGCACGCGGGCGTCCTGGGCATCGACCCGGGGTCGTTCGCCGGCAGGCGGTTCCACCTGCACGTCCCGGCCGGCGCGGTGCCCAAGGACGGGCCCTCGGCCGGGGTGACCATGACCACGGCCCTGGTCTCGCTGCTGCGCCACGAGCCGGCGCGCCCCTCGGTGGGGATGACCGGCGAGGTGACCCTCCAGGGCCGGGTCCTGCCGATCGGCGGGGTGAAGCAGAAGGTGCTGGCGGCCCACCGGGCCGGCCTCACCGAGGTGGTGCTGCCGGTCCGCAACGGCCCCGACCTCGACGACGTGCCCGAGGAGGTCCGCCGGGCCATGACCTTCCACCTGGCGTCGACGGTCGACGAGGTCTTGGCCGCGGCCCTCGGGCCCCCGGCCATGGCGGCGGCCGCCTGACGACCCACCGGCGGCGCCGGCGGGCCGCTACCATCCGCGAGCGGGGAGGACTCCCGAGGGCGAGGAGCACCGATGGCCGACGACGGCAAGATCATCGAGCAGATCGGCCGGCTGGCCGACGAGGAGCGGCGCCTCGAGGAGGCCCACGCCGGCGAGGGGCTGACGCCCGAGGACCGGCGGCGCCTGGGTGAGCTCGAGGAGACGCTGGACCGGCTGTGGGACCTGCTCCGCCAGCGCCGCGCCCTGCGCCACGTCGGCGCGGACCCCGACTCGGCGGTCGAGCGCCCGGGCCCCACGGTGGAGGGCTACCTGCAGTAGGGCCGCCGGGGGCACCCGCCGGGGAGCGCCCCCGGGGCGGTCAGAGGGCTCGCAGGTCGTCGAGCAGGCGGGCGAAGTGCTCCAGGCCGGGGGTCTTCGCGCCGGGGACCTTGGCGGCGTCGTCGTAGCGGCGCAAGGTGAGGGCGTCGGCCGCGAAGGGGCTGGCGGCGAAGGCCTCCCGGGCCTCCTCGTCGAGGAGGCCCCCCTGGGGACCGAGCGTCCGGCGGGACTCGGGCGACAGGCGCGAGCGGTAGTCGGGGTCGATGGTGCACAGGTAGCGCTTGGCCTCCACGTGCAGCCGCACCACCTCGGTCACCTCGGGCCCGAAGGCCTGACGGGCGAGGAAGGCCGCCCGCGCTCTTCGTGGGGGCGGGGACCCTCGTGCAGCAGCCAGCCCATGTCGTGGAGGAGCGCCGCCGCCACCAGCGCCGCCGGCCGGCCCTCGGCCTCGGCCGCCGTCGCGGCCTGCAGGGAGTGCTCGGTCACCGTGACCGGTTCGCCCAGGTAGGCCTCCTGGCCGCGGGTCCGCAGCGCCACCAGCACGTCGGTGACCGCCAGGTCGGTCACCAGCGTGTCCTTCGGGCCCCACCGACATCGACCACGTGCCGACCCTACCGTCCCGTCGCTCGGTCTGCGCCGGGGCCCCCGTCCGGCCGGCGGCCCTCGCTGGTACCGTGCAGGGCGGGTCCCCCGCCCACGACCGTTCGCCGCACGAGGAGGAGCCATGGCCCAGAGCGCAGGGTTGCACGAGCCCGAAGACCGCCTCAGCCCCCAGACCATCGACCGCCACCGTGCCATCACCTCGGTCCAAGAGGAGCTGGAGGCGGTGGACTGGTACGACCAGCGGGTGAACGCCACGTCCGACCCCGAGCTGGCGGCCGTTCTCGCCCACAACCGCGACGAGGAGAAGGAGCACGCGGCCATGACCCTCGAGTGGCTGCGTCGCCACGACCCGGTTCTCGACCGGCACCTGCGGACCTACCTGTTCACCACCGAGCCGGTGACCGAGGTCGAGCACGAGGCCCAGGGTGAAGCTCCCGGGCCCGACGCCGGGGACGGGTCGCTGGGGATCGGGGGGTTGAGGGGGGAGGCCCAGTGAGCCACCTCCTGCGTTCGCACGCCCCGGTCACCGAGGCCGGTTGGGAGCAGCTGGACGCCGAGGCCCGCCAGCGCCTCGTCCCCGCCCTGGCCGCCCGCAAGCTGGTCGACTTCAGCGGGCCGCTGGGCTGGGGCCACTCGGCCACCAACCTCGGCCACGCCGCCGACCTGGAGGGCCCCGGCGATGGCCTGGCGGCACGGCGGCGTTCCGTCCTGCCCCTGGTGGAGCTGCGGGCCGACTTCACCCTGTCACGGGCCGACCTGCTCGACGCCGACCGCGGGGCCGACGACATCGAGCTGGGCCCGCTCGACGAGGCCGCCCGCCGCATCGCCCACGCCGAGAACGTGGCGGTCTTCCACGGATGGCCGGCGGCCGGCATCACCGGCATCACCGAAGCCTCGCCCCACACCCCGCAGTCCCTGGGCCCCGAGTACGCCGACTACCCCGCCCGGGTGGCCCGGGCCGTCGAGGTCCTGCGCGACGCCGGGGTGAGCGGCCCCTACGGCCTGGCCCTGGGGCCCGACGGCTACCGTGGCGTCGTCGAGACGACCGAGCACGGCGGGCTCATCGTCTTCGACCACCTCCGCCAGATCCTCGACGGGCCCATCGTCTGGTCGCCCGGGGTGACCGGGGCCGTGGTGGTGAGCCTCCGGGGAGGCGACTTCGTCTTCGAGTCGGGCCAGGACCTGTCGATCGGCTACTCCCACCACGACGGCGACGTGGTCCACCTCTACTTGGAGGAGAGCTTCAGCTTCCGGGTGGCCTCGCCCGACGCCGCGGTGACCCTCGGGGCGTAAGGGCGCGCGGCTGCCCCGAGGAGGGACGTACGACCCTGGCCGCCGCCGGGCTCGGGGCCCACGATGGAGTCGTGGGCGCCGAGAAGCGATCGCCGGTGCGTGACGCCGGGAACCTCGAGGAGCAGGCCGCGCCGGCTCCTTCGGCGCGGGCCGGCCTGCCGCCGGGCTACCCGTCGGACCTCGAGGGCACCGAGCTCCTCGACGACGGGACCCTCGTCGAGGTCCGGCCCATCCGCCCTGCCGACGCCGACGCCCTCGGCGCCTTCCACCTGGGGCTGTCGTCGAACTCGGTGCGCCTCCGGTTCTTCGGGGCCCACCCCCGGCTCTCGCCGGTCGAGATCGAGCGGTTCACCTGCCTCGACTACCGGGACCGGCTGGCCCTGGTGGCCGTGGTGCACGGGCGACTCACGGGCGTCGCCCGCTACGACCGGCGGGGCGCCGAAGAGGCCGAGGTGGCCTTCGTGGTGGCCGACGAGTACCAGCACCACGGCATCGGGACCCGGCTGCTCGAGCGGTTGGCCCAGGCGGCCCGCCAGCGGGGGATCACCTCGTTCTTTGCCGAGACGCTGGCCGAGAACCGGCGCATGCTCGACGTCTTCTTCCACTCGGGCTACCCGGTGACCGCCGACGGCGACGGCGAGCTGGTGGACATCCGGTTCCCGATCGTGCCGGCCGCACCGCGGCGGCCCGAGGGGGGACCGGCGCCGTGCTGATCGTGGCGGGACCGGTCGGCGACGACACGCACGAGCGGGCCGGGCACCCCGAGCGCCCCGCCCGCATCGGCGCCGTCCTCGAGGGCATCGACGACCTCCACCTCTCGAGCGACGCGCTGTGGGTCCCGTCCGAAGCGGCCACCGACGCCGATCTGGCCAGGGTCCACACCCCGGGCCATCTCGACCAGCTCGACGCCTTCTGCCGGACCGGCGGCGGCGACATCGACCCCGACACCTACGCCGGCCCGGACTCCTTCGAGGCCGCCCGCCGGGCCGCCGGTGCCGGCCTGGCCGCCGTCGAGGCCCTCGAGCGCCGGGGCGATGGCGTGGCCTTCGTGGTGGCCCGGCCGCCCGGCCACCACGCGGTGGCCGACACCCCCATGGGCTTCTGCCTGATCAACAACGTGGCGGTGGCGGCGGCCGCCCTGGCCGAGCGCGGGGAGCGGGTGCTCATCGTCGACTGGGACGTCCACCACGGCAACGGCACCCAGGCCATCTTCTGGGACGACCCGCGGGTCCTCTACGTCTCCACCCACCAGGACCGGATCTTCCCGGGGACCGGCGCGCCCGAGGAGGTCGGCGGGCCCGGGGCCGCCGGCCTCACGGTCAACGTGGGCCTGCCGGCCCGGGCCACCGGGGACGTCGTGCGCCGGGCGATTGACGAGGTGGCCCTGCCGGTCGTCGACGCCTTCGGCCCGACGTGGGTCCTGGTTTCCGCCGGCTTCGACGCCCACCGGGCGGACCCCCTCGCCGACCTCGACCTCTCGGCCGGCGACTTCGCCGCCCTGGCCCGGGCGGCGGGGGAGATGGCCCCGCGGCCGGGCCGGGTGGTCCTGTTCTTGGAGGGCGGCTACGACCTGGGCGCCCTGCGGGCGTCGGTGGGGGCCACGCTGGGGGCGCTGTTGGGGGCCGGGGAACCCGAGGAGCGGCCCACCTCGGGGGGCCCGGGGCGAGAGGCCGTCGAGCGGGCCGCGCGGACCCGGCGGCTCGCCCTGGACGGGGGGATCCGCCCGGGCTGACCAGGACCGGTGCCCGGGTGCCGGCGGGTCAGGACGTCTCGTGGAGCACGAGGACCGGGCAGTGGGCGCTGCTCACGCAGTGCTCGCTCACCGACCCGAGCAGCATCCCGGCGAACTGGCCGCGACCTCGGCTGCCCACCACCAGCAGGTCGGCGCCCCGGGAGGCCTCCACCAGGACCGGGGCCGGGTGCCCCTCGACGACGGTGGTGTGGATGTCGAGGCCGGGGTGCGAGGCCCGTACCGGCTCGGTGACCTGGTCCAGCAGTCGCTGAGCGTCGTTGGCGGGCTGGTAGTCGCCCGGGACGGGGGCGGCGGCCCATCCCACGGCCGTCGGCCACTCCCACGACGCCACGACCTGGAGCGACGCCCCGGTGAGTTCCGCCTGCCGAGCGGCCCAGCCCAGGGCGGCAATCGAGGAGTCCGAGCCGTCGACGCCCACCACGATCCGGTGCGAACCCGGCGGCCACTCGGGCAGCCCGTCGATCTGCGCCGCCTCGTCTGCGTGCTTCTTCCTGTGGGCCATCGTGCCTCCGGGTTCGCGGGGTCGTCGGGCCTGCACACTACCGACCCCGGCGGCCGGGCCGGCCGGGGGGCGCTGCCGCGCGGGCGCTCAGCTCCGAAGAGGCACCCGCCAGGTGAGCCGGGTGCCGCCGCCCTCGGCCGGCTCGACGGTGCACCGGCCGCCGAGCTTGTCGGCCCGACGGCGGGCGTTGACCAGTCCCATCCCGCCCTCACCGGACGCCGGTTCGCGCCTCCCCGGCTCGTCGCCGTCGACACCCACCCCGTTATCGGTGATCGTGACGGCGCACCAGCGGTCGGCCACAACGATCGAGACGCTGGCCTTGGACGCACGGGCGTGACGGGCCACGTTGGTTAGCGCCTCGCGCACGATGGCTCGCACCTCCTGGGCGATCTCGGGATCCACGGCGGTGTCGACCGGCCCGTCGAAGGTCACCCGAACCTCGAACCCGGTGACCTCATCGAGCTCGTGCACCAGCTCCACCACGTCGGAGCGGAGGCCGGGCCCGTGGTCAGCCGAGGTGAGCTCGAAGATGGTGGAGCGGATCTGACGGATGGTCTCGTCGATGTCGGAGACCGCCTTCTCCAGGCGGTTTCCGATGCCTGTCGACGATGCGAGTCGCTGCATCCCCTGCAGGGAGAGGCCGACCGCGAACAACCGTTGGATGACCGCGTCGTGCAGGTCCCGTGCGATCCGTTCACGGTCGTCGAGGACGGCCAGCTGTTGGACGCGCTGGTGGAGCTGGGCGTTCTCGATGGCGATCCCGGCGGAGGCGGCCAGCGCCGTCACCATCGCCTCGTCGTCGGTGGTGAACTCGGCCGCACCGATCTTCTCGGTGAGGTAGAGGTTGCCGTAGACGGCGTCGCGGACCTTGACCGAGACGCCGAGGAACGAGTGCATGTCCGGGTGGTTGGCCGGGAAGCCGTAGTGGCCGGGGTGGGTCCCGATGTCGGCGAGCCGCAGCGGACGGGGGTCGGAGATCAGCAGCCCGAGGATCCCGCGTCCGGCCGGGAGTTCGCCGATGCGGTGCGCCACTTCGGTGTCGAGGCCGACGGTGATGAACTCGGCCAGGCCGTCACGTTCGGCGTTCAGCACGCCCATGGCGCCGTAGCGGGCGCCGACGAGGGCGCAGGCCTCCTGGGCCATGCGCTCGAGGAGCGAGGGGAGGTCGAGGTCGGCTTCCAAGAGGAGCATCGCCGACACGAGACGGCGGAGCTTGTCTGGATCGTCGATGGTCCGCAGCGGCATCGCCCGCATCATGCCACCCGCCCTCCGCCAAGGCACCGGAAACCACGCCCCGGCGCCGGACCGACGCAGCCGCCGGCGGTCAGGATCCGCCGTGATCGGCCCGGGCTGCCGGCCGGTGGGCCACCCGTCGGACCCGGCGGCCCGCGGACCGGTGCGGGCCGCCCGCAAGCCCACGCCGCTCAGGCGCCCACGCCGGCTCGGATGGACGCCTCGAGGTCGGCACGGACCTCGCGGATCACCTCCCGGCGATGGGTCAACGAGGCCCGGTAGGAGGCATTGTCGGTGTTGGCGATCTCACTGGTGAACTCGCCGAGCTCCCCGTCGATCACCCCGAGCAGCGTCGCCGCCTGCTCTGCGGTCAGCTCCAGGTGGACGTCCCGATCAGCCATGGTCCGCCTCCTTCCTCTGGCGTCCCGTCGCGCCGTCGCGGCGGGCCCACCGTGAGTCTCCCCTTTCCCACGCTCGGGCGGCAGGGCCGGAAGTCCCAGCCGGCGCGGCCCGTCGGGCGGTCGTCATGGGACCTTCGTCCCCGGCGGCGGGACCTTCGGCACTGTCAGGTGGCCGTTCAGGGCGTCACGGTTATCCCAGGCTCCGCGAGGCGGGGTCCACGAGTCGGACGAGAAGGAGACGACAAGATGAAGAGGAAGAACTTGGACATGGTGCTCACCGGCATCGGGGCGGGGGTCTGCGTGCTCCTCCTCGTGGCCGGGGGGCTGTTGGTCTGGGCGGGCAGCTTCGCCAACAACCAGGTGCACGATCAGCTGTCCCGCCAGAACATCTACTTCTCGCCGACGTCGGTGATGAACACACCGAAGTCCGAGACATACCCGCAGCGGTCGGTGATCGAGCAGTACGCGGGGCAAGAGGTGCTGACCGGGGCCCAGGCCAAGGCCTACGCCTACAAGGTCCAGCACGACGTGTGGTCGCTCCCGTACCACGGGGTCTACGCCACAATTGCCACCGCGGCCTACAAGCACCCGACAACAGCGAAGCTGAAGGCCCTGGTCACAGTCAGCTTCAAGGGGACCACCCTGCAGGGGCTCCTCCTCGAGGCCTACGCCTTCTCGGTGTTCGGTGAGATCGCCAACATCGCCGCCATCGCCTGCTTCGTGCTGGCGGGGGTGATGCTCATCTTGACCCTGCTGGGCTTCTGGCACCTGCGAAAGGTGACAGAGGACGAGCAGTTCCCGCGCCAGAAGGCGGCAGCGGCGTAGCGCTCACGAGTCCGGTAACCGGACACGCCACATGGGCCCGGCCGGGGGATCCCCGGCCGGGCTCCGGCGCGCCCGGGTCGTGACCTTCGGCCCTTGATGGGGACGGCGGATCGGCGCACGCTGCGGGCATGGGTGGGAACCTGGAAGTGGGACCGCTAGATGAAGTCCCGGCGTGGCACCACGACGTGGCCCTCGAGCTCTGGGTGGACGCAGAGCGGAGCCCCGTCCGGGTGCGCCTCGCCGGGACGCTCGACGAGGCGACCTCGCCCAGCCTGTCGGCGGTGGTGGCCGACCTGCTGGGCTCAGGCGTCCGCCACTTCGAGTTCGTGACCGACGGGCTGCGAACGGTGGGACCGGGCGGCTGGGCCGCGCTGGAGGCCATTGCGAGGATGGTGGAGCGCTCGGGCGGGACGGTCCGCCGCCTTCCCCCTCATACGTGGTCAGACGCCACGGGGGGATCGGGCCCGGCGGCCCCGGCGGGCAGGTAGGGCGCGGCCGCCGCCTCAGCCGGGCGCGGCCAGTGAACTCCACCGCCAGTCGGCGACCTCGGGCGGGTCCTCGCCGTGCAGGCGCGTGTACCGGCGGGCGTCGAGGCGGGCGTCCACCATGCGCTGCCGCAGGGCCGCGGTGCGCTCGCCGAGGCCGGGCACGCGGTCCAAGACGTCCATCACCAGGTGAAAGCGGTCGAGGTCGTTCATCATGACCATGTCGAAGGGGGTGGTGGTCGTGCCCTCCTCCTTGTAGCCGCGCACGTGGAAGCTGTGGTGGTTGGTGCGGCGGTAGGTCAGCCGGTGGATCAACCACGGGTAGCCGTGGTGGGCGAAGATCACCGGACGATCGGCCGTGAAGATGGTGTCGAACTCCGCGTCGGGCAGTCCGTGCGGATGCTCGCTCTCGGGCTCGAGGCGCATCAGGTCGACCACGTTGACCACCCGCACCAAGAGGTCCGGCAGGTGCCGGCGGAGGAGGTCCACCGCGGCCAGGGTCTCGAGCGTGGGCACGTCGCCGCAGCAGGCCATGACCACGTCGGGCTGGGCGCCCTCGTCATTGGAGGCGAACTCCCAGATGCCGAGCCCACGGGTGCAGTGGTCGACGGCCTGGTCGAGGTCGAGCCACTGCAACTCGGGCTGCTTGCCGGCCACGATCACGTTGACGTAGTCGCGGCTGCGCAGACAGTGGTCCGCCACCGACAAGAGGCAGTTGGCGTCGGGGGGCAGGTAGACCCGGACCACGCTGGCCTTCTTGTTCACCACGTTGTCGATGAAGCCCGGGTCCTGGTGGGAGAAGCCGTTGTGGTCCTGGCGCCACACGTGGCTCGACAGCAGGTAGGTGAGGGACGAGATCGGCCGGCGCCACGGGATGTCCCGGCTGGTCTTCAGCCACTTCGCATGCTGGTTGAACATCGAGTCGACCACGTGGGCGAACGCCTCGTAGCTGTTGAGGAGGCCGTGACGGCCGGTCAGCAGGTAACCCTCCAGCCAGCCCTGGCACTGGTGCTCGGAGAGGACCTCCATCACCCGCCCGTCGGGCGCCAGGTGGTCGTCATCGGGGACGAGCTCGGCGTCCCAGGTCCGGTCGGTCACCTCGAAGAGGTCCTGCAGCCGGTTGGACGCCGTCTCGTCTGGACCGAAGACCCGGAACGAGGTGGGGTTGGACCCGAGGGTGTCGCGCAGGAACCCGCCGAGCACCCGCGTGGCTTCGGCGGTCGTCGAGCCGGGGGACGGCACCGTCACGGCGTAGGTGCGGAAGTCGGGCAGGTCCAGGTCGGAGCGGAGCAGGCCGCCGTTGGCGTGGGGGCTGTCGCTCATCCGGCGGTCCCCCCGGGGAGCGAACCGCAGGATCCCCTCGACCGGCCGCCCGTCGTGGTCGAAGAGCTCGTCGGGGCGGTAGCTGCGGAGCCAGGCGTCGAGGACGGCGAGGTGCTCGGGGTTGGCCCGGACGTCGGCTACGGGGATCTGATGGGCCCGGAAGGTCCCCTCGATCTTGAGACCGTCGACCGTCTTGGGCCCGGTCCAGCCCTTGGGCGTCCGCAGGATCAGCATCGGCCACCTCGGCCGACCCGTCCACCCCCGGGACCGGGCGGAGTCCCAGATCTCGTCGATCTCGGCCAGGGCGGCGTCGAGGGCCGTGGCCAGCCGACGGTGCACCGCCATGTGGTCCTCGTCGTCGAAGCCCCCCTCGACCACCAACGGGTGGTAGCCGTAGCCGGAGAAGTGGTCGAGCAGCTCGGCCGCCGGGATGCGGGCGAGCACCGTCGGCGCGCCGATCTTGTAGCCGTTCAGGTGCAGGATCGGCAGGACCGCGCCGTCCCGACGGGGGTCGAGGAATTTGTTGGAGTGCCAGCCGGCGGCCGCCGGTCCGGTCTCGGCCTCCCCGTCGCCGACCACGCAGGCCACCACCAGGCCGAGATTGTCGAAGGCGGCGCCGAAGGCGTGGCTGAGCGAGTAGCCGAGCTCGCCGCCCTCGTGGATGGAGCCGGGGGTCTCGGCCCCGCAGTGGCTGGGGATGCCGCCGGGAAAGGAGAACTGGCGGAAGAGGCGGCCCATTCCCGCGGCGTCTCGGGTGACGTGGGGGAAGCGCTCGGTGTAGGTCCCCTCCAGCCAGGCGTTGGCGACCATGGCCGCGCCGCCGTGTCCGGGGCCGCAGACGAAGACCATGCTCCGGTCACCGGCCACGATGCAGCGGCTGAGGTGGGCGTAGAGGAGGTTGAGGCCGGGGCTGGTGCCCCAGTGGCCGAGGAGGCGGGGCTTGATCTGCCCGGGCGCCAGCGGTTCGCGCAGGAGGGGGTTGTCCGTCAGGTAGATCTGGCCTGCGGCCAGGTAGTTTGCGGCGCGGAAGTACAGGTCGAGGTCAGAGAGCGTTGCACCGACCGCGGGGGCGGACTGGTCGAGGTCGGTCATCGGGCTCCTCCGTCGGCGCGTGTGGCGCGCGCCGCGCCTGGCCACCCTAACGGGGGCACGCGGCCCTCTGGCATGGTGGGGCGGTGCGGATCCTCGTCGTGAACGCCGGCTCGAGCAGCCTCAAGCTCCGGGTGATCGGTGCCGGCGACGCCCTCCTGTCGGCCAGCGACCTGCCCGTCCCCGAGCCGTCCGGGCTCGCCTCGGCGCTGGCGGGCTTCCTCGCCTCGGCGGCGCCGGTCGACGCGGCCGGTCACCGGCTGGTCCACGGGGGGCCGACCTTCACCGCTCCGGTGCTGCTCGACGCGTCCGTCGAGGGCGACCTGGCCGCTCTGGCCGGGCTGGCTCCGCTTCACAACCCTCCCGCACTGGCGGCCATCGACGAGCTCCGTACCCTGCGGCCGGACCTTCCCCAAGTGGTCTGCTTCGACACCGCCTTCCACGCCACCATGGCCCCCGAAGCCGCCACCTTCGCCGTGCCGGCTCGCTGGCGTCATGAGCTCGGGGTCCGTCGCTACGGCTTCCACGGCCTCAGCCACTCGTGGGCGGCCCGCCGCGCCGCCGACCTGCTCGGACGCGAACCGGCGACGCTCCGGCTGGTCACCGCCCACCTCGGCGCCGGCGCCTCGTTGGCCGCCGTCGCCGGCGGGCGGTCGGTGGACACCACGATGGGCCTCACCCCGCTGGACGGGCTGGTGATGGCCACCCGCCCGGGCTCGCTTGATCCCGGTGCCGTCCTGTGGGCGATGCGTCTCGGCGCCTTGACCCTCGACGAGGTGGAGGAGGACCTCGAGCACCGCTCGGGACTGGCCGGGCTGTCGCCGGGGAGCGGGGGAGACCTGCGTCGGGTCCTCGAGTCGGCCGACCGCGGGGAGCCTGAGGCAGGCCTCGCCTACGCCGTCTACCTCCACCGGCTCCGGGCCGGCGTGGCGGCCATGGCCGCCGCCCTCGACGGCCTCGACGGCCTCATCTTCACCGGTGGCGTGGGTGAGAACTCGGCCCGGGTGCGCGCCGACACCTGCGCCGGGCTCGGCTTCCTCGGCTTGCACCTTGCCGACAAGGGGGGATCCGGAGGTGACTGCCTCCTGACCGCCCACGGCCAGGCGCCGGCCGTGATGGTGGTCGAGGCGCGAGAGGACCTGGAAATCGCCCGCCACGTGCGCTCGGTGCTGGGGTAGCACCCGGCTGGCCCCGTCCGCTGTGTCAAGATCCAAGGGTGGATCTGCGCGTCTTCCTTCTCGATGACCACGAGGTCGTGCGGGCGGGTCTTCGGACGCTGCTCGAGAGCCACGAGGGCTTCGAGGTGGTGGGCGAGGCGTCGACGGCCGTGGAGGCGCTCTCCCGCATCCCGCCCACCCGGCCCGATGTGGCCATCCTCGACGTGCGACTGCCCGACGGGAGCGGTGTCGAGGTGTGCCGGGAGATCCGGTCCCGGCACCCCGAGATCGCCTGCCTGATGCTCACCTCCTACGCCGACGACGAGGCGCTCTTCGCCTCGATCATGGCCGGTGCGGCCGGCTACGTGCTGAAGCAGGTCGGGGGCAACGACCTGGTGGAGTCGATCCGCATGGCGGGAGCGGGCCAGTCCCTGCTCGACCCGGCTCTCACCCAGCGGGTGCTCGATCGGATCACGTCGGGCCCGACCGAGGACCCGCGCCTGGCGTCGCTGACGACCCAGGAGCGCCGGATCCTCGAGCTCATCGCCAACGGCCTCACGAACCGCCAGATCGCCGAGGCCATGTTCCTGGCCGAGAAGACGGTGAAGAACTACGTGTCCAATCTCCTCGCCAAGTTGGGGATGGAACGCCGGACGCAGGCGGCCAGCTTCGCCGCCCGCCTGGACGAGCGAGCCGCCTTCGAGGCCGGCCAGGACGCACGGGGCACCTGAGGGCCGGTCAGGTCATCCCCGAAGGTTCTCGCCCAGGGCGGTGGGGTAGCCCTTGTCGGACAGCGCCTGCTCGAGCCGGGCGCGAGCGGTGGCCGGCCGGTCGAACTCCGCCACGTCGAACGCCACCGACGCGTGCCGGCAAAGGGCGGTGAGGGCCAGGTCGTAGGCGAGCTGGTCGGCCACGGCGGCAGGGACGCCGCCGGACGCCGCGAGTGGACTCTCGACCTCGGGCAGGCGGGCCCGGCAGCTGGTCAGGTCGGCGACGAGCTGCGCCACGTCCTGCGATCCATCGACTTGCTGTGCAGAGCCGAAGGCCGCCACCAGAAGCTGGGAGTAGATCGACACAATGCTATGAATTTCCTCCACCAGGGCCTTTGACACCAGGGGCGAAGGTCACTTGGCGACGCAGGCCACGCCGGCGGCTCCGAGAGCTCGGAGGCTTCCGGGGGTGGCTAGGCCGCTGACGCGCCGGCCAGGCCGGGACTCGACCACCGCGACGTGGCCGGTCCGCGGCGAAGGCGTGCGGGCGCTTGGCCATCGCCTGACGACGGTCGACGGGCGGACTAGAAACGGGCATGGCCCCGGGTGACAGCGGATCTCCAGCCGGCGGCCCCCCGGCTCCTCGGCCGGGCCCCCTGTCCGGGCTCATGGCCTGGTTGACGCGGGTCACCGGCAGCGGGCACGAGGCTTCGCGCCTGCGACCGAGCGAACGCACCCGCGTGCCCCCTCCGGTGATCCGCCGCCGCCTCCCCTCCGGGCGGGGGGCGATGGAGCAGCCCAACTGCACCGGCGACGGGGACGCTCCGCTGACTCCCAGGTTCTGGTTGGTGCTCGTGGTGGCGGGGATCGCCACCGGGTTGTTCGGCGCCTTCTTGATGGCGATCCTCTACAACGTCTCCTACTTGGCCTTCGGGTACCACGGCGGGAGCTTCCAGACCGGCGTCGAGCACGCCACAGGCTTGCGCCGGGTGGTGTCGTTGGTGGTGGCCGGCGTCATCGGGGCGGTGGCCTGGTACCTGGTGCGCCACTTCCTGCAGGACGAGAACGCCCAGATCGACGACGCCGTGTGGAGCGGCGACGGACAGCTCTCGCTGCGGCGGGCGGTGCTCACCTCGATCATCTCCGAGTTCGTCATCGGCATGGGCGCCTCCCTGGGGAGGGAGGCGGCCCCCAAGCTGACCGGCGGCGCCACGGCCAGCGCGCTGGGGACCTGGTTCAAGCTCTCCCCGGCCCAGCGGCGCCTGCTGGTGGCCTGCGCCGGGGGGGCCGGTCTGGGTGCCATCTACAACGTGCCCTTGGCCGGCGCGCTGTTCACCGCCGAGATCCTGGTGGGCAGCCTGTCCCTCCCGGTGGTGCTGCCGGCCCTGGCGTGCTCGTGGGTGGCCACGGTCGCCTCATGGGTCTACCTGCCGCGCCACGCCGCCTACGTCGGGGTCCCCGACTACCGCTTCTCGATGACGATCCTGGTCTGGGCGGTCCTGGTCGGGCCGGTCATCGGGGCCATTGCCACGGGATTCATCCGACTCATCGGTTGGGTCTCTCACCACCGGGTCTCGGGGGCCGGGATCATGGTGGCCATGCCCCTGGCCTTTGGCGCCCTCGGCGTCATCGGCATCTGGTACCCCGAGCTGTTCGGCAATGGGAAGGACATGGCGTACGCGGCCTTCCTCGGGCGGTTCACCGTGCCCCTGCTGCTCGCCCTGTTCCTCTTGAAGCCGCTGGTGACCTCGGCCTGCCTGGGGTCGGGTGCGTCAGGGGGGCTGCTCACCCCGACCATGAGCACCGGGGCCATGTTCGGGGGGATGCTGGGGTCGGCGTGGAACCTGCTCTGGCCCGGCTCGCCGTCGGGTGCCTTCGCCATGGTGGGCGCGGCGGCCATGATCGGGGCCTCCATGCAGGCGCCATTGACCGCCCTGTCCCTGATCCTCGAGCTCACCCACAGCGGTTTCGGCCTCCTGGTACCGATGCTGGCGGCGACCGTCACCGCCACCGCAATGGCCCGCTACCTCGACGGCTACTCGATCTACTCGGCCCGCCTCACCGCGGCCTGAGGGTCGGCCGGACCCGCCGAAGGCATGGGCCGCTCGGAACGACGTGCTAGCCCACGGCCATGCCCACGACCGGCCGATTGATCGCCGCACCGCCCATCGAGCCCAGGAAGGGCGCTGTAAAAGCGAACAACCCGCCGTCGGACGCGACCTCCCAGTAGCCGCCGGTCGCTGGGTCGACGGCCATGCCCACGACCGGCCGATTGAGCGCCGCACCGCCCCTCGAGCCCAGGAAGGGCGCTGTGAAGGCGAAGATCCCGCCGTCGGCGGCGACCTCCCAGTAGCCGCCGGTCACGGGGTCGTAGGCCATGCCCACGATCGGGGCGTGCAGCGGCTGTCCGCCCATGGAGCCGTGGTAGGGGGCTGTGAAAGAGAAGATCCCGCCGTCGGCGGCGACCTCCCAGTAGCCGCCGGTCACGGGGTCGTAGGCCATGCCCACGATCGGGGAGTGCAGCGGCTGTCCGCCCATGGAGCCCTGGTAGGGGGCTGTGAAGGCGAAGATCCCGCCGTCGGCGGCGACCTCCCAGTAGCCGCCGGTCACGGGGTCATAGGCCATGCCCACGATCGGGGAGTGCAGCGGCTGTCCGCCCATGGAGCCGTGGTAGGGGGCTGTGAAGGCGAAGATCCCGCCGTCGGCGGCGACCTCCCAGTAGCCGCCGGTCCGCAGGTCAATGGCCATCCCCACGATCGGCGCGACGAGCGGCAGGCCGCCCATCGATCCGTGGAAGGGGACTGTGAATGCGAAGAGCCCACCGTCGGCGGCCACCTCGTAGTAGCCGCCGGCGATCTGGACCGGGGCCGGACCGCGGTTGATGTTGAGCAAGCCCCCTGTCATCACGGTCCCAGCGGCCGCGCAGAACGTGGCGGCGCAGCTGACCGCACGGAAGTCGCTCGTCTCACCCGGGTTCGTGGCGGCCGAGGAGGGAACGGCCACCGTGGCGGCGGTCCAGGTCTGGCCTGTCATCGTGTCGCTGAATGCCTGCGGCGACGCGCCGCTCTGGGGGGTGAACCCTCCCACAGCCACGCAGTACCCCGAGGACGGGCACGAGACGGCGGCGAACCACGAACCGATGGCCACGGGGCCGTTGGACCAATCGGTGGGTTCGGGGGCCTTGATCGCCGCCCACACCCCGGCCGATTGCGACTCGATGAGCCCCCAGTCCGTACCCTGGCCGTCCTCGTACAACCCGACGGCGACACAGTCGCCGGCGGCAGGGCACGCCACCGCGGCGAGGCTGGCGTACCAGAGGGCGCCGGCCGGCAGGGACGGCGTGACGGCCGTCCATCCTCCGATCGTCTCCTCGTCGATCAAAGGTTTTTGCGTGCCTGTGGACATTCGGTAGCTCCCGACCGCGGTGCAGGCCCCCGGCGACGAACACGACACGGCCGACAGTGTGCTCCCGTGGAACGCCTGTGTGTCGTTAGCGGCGTCGGGTGGCAGGGGTCCGGCCACCGGGGTCCAGCTCGTCGAGGAACCGGTCTCGATCAACCCGTGAATGCCCCCGGTGTCGGAGAGCCCGCCGTCGTCGTCGTAGGTGCCGCTCAGCGCGCAGAAGGTGGTGGAGGGGCAGTCGACGGCGGTGAGCTCCGCGTTCTCCAGCCCATCTGTGTCGGTACCGGCGTTGGTCGGCTCGGGTGCCGCGGTGGCCGTCCAGACCCCCCCCGACAGGGTCTCGATGAGCCCGTGGAGGTACCCGTGCTGGTCGTAGTAGTACCCGACGGCCGTGCAGTTCCCGGGAGCGGCACAGTTGACGCCCAGCAGTTTGATGTTCGCCGTACCGTCGGTGTCGGTGCCCGAGTCCGCAGGAACCGGTGCCGTGCTAGCCACCCAGGTCCCGCCCGACAGGGTCTCGATCAGCCCTTGGCAGTAGCCGAAGCATGACGCGAATTGGTTCAGGTAGTACCCGACGGCCACGCAGTACGTCGGGCCGGCGCAAGAGACGGCATCGAGGGTGGAGAACTCGCTGTGCCCTGCCTCGGTGCCCGCACCTTCCGGCAGCGGCGCCTGGAGCGGCTGCCACGTCCCGCCAGCCAGAGTCTCGATGAGGCCGTATGTGTACCAGGTGATGGTCTGGTACGAACCGACGGCCACGCACTCCCCGGCCGCCGGGCAGGTGGTGGAGGCCAGCGAGGCCGTTCCCCGGGCGTTGACCGGTAGCGGCGCAGTTCCGCCGCTCCAGGCCGGGCCGGTTCCCTCCACCGCCGCGACCGGCTGGGGCACGGCCAGCACGGCGAACAACACCAGCGGAGGGACGACGGCGCCGAGCATCCGTCGCACCACCGAGATGGGGGCAGTTCCGGCTACCGCGCGCGGCGCCGTGTGCCGTCGGACTTCATGGCCGGGCATCGATCGCCCACCGGGCCTCCGCAAGGTGCTTGACGATCAAACGGAGCCGCATAAGCGGTACACCGTAGCAATGCGAATATGGCCGAGAGGCCCGTCAACGCCGAGGTTCCGAACCCGCGCTCCCCAGTTGGTCGCACGGGCGCCTGTTTCTGCCGTTTTTCAGGGACCCATCCACTCGTCAGTGGAAGACACGGGGATGCACTGACGATCACACGTGCTTCCATTGTCATGAGACAGGCTTCGCGGCGTCGCCCGGATGACCTTCGGGGACATTTAGCGTTACCCTCCGCTTGAGTGAGGGCGTGAGGATCGTCAGGGACGGATCCGACGGAGCGATCTACGTTCTCAGCTGGGATCTCAGCACGGCGAACTCGCAGCCCGGCGAGGACGGGTCGAAGCCGTGCTCGATCAGCCATCGGGCCGCCACCAGCCCTCTAAACGACCACCACGCGCGGATCACGTCGAGGTCGACGTCGGTGCCGTACCCGGCGACGACGTCGCCAAGGTGCTCTTCGTGTCCGAGCGTCAGGATGGCGAGGTCGAACAGCGCGTCGCCTCGGCCCGCGTCGGACCAGTCGATCACGCCGGTGATCTCGTCACCGTCGACGAACACGTGGGCGATTTGCAGGTCGCCGTGCGTGAACACCGGTTTCCAGGGCCGGAGCGCAGCCTCGGCGACGCGGCGGTTGCCCGTGACCACGTCGGTGGGAAGGACGCCGTTCGCAATGAGCCATTCACATTCGCCGTCGAGGCGCGAGGCGACTTCGTCCAGGCTCTTACCGGGCCATGGCGGAAGCGGGGCGTCGTGCAGCATCCGAACGGCGGCACCTGCCGCGGTCCACGCCGTCGACGACGCGGTCGACGGCTCGCCGAGGCGTCCGAGTGCCCTCCCCGAGAGGGCGGCGAGCGCGAGCACAGGCGGCTTCCGCCACAGCACCTCCGGAGTCGGCATCGGTGCCAAAGCCATCGCCTCAACCTCGACCTCGGTACGCGCTTGATCAGCGTCGATCTTGAGGAACACGTCGCCGACACGCAGGGTCGCCCGCTCGTGATGGGCGGTGACGACCTCGACTTCTACCTCTTCCACGTCGGCCATTATTGCGGGGTGTCCACCGAGGTGGCGTGGTCCGCCCGCCCTTGTCGCTCTTGAGGGGCCGTGGCCTGCCAGCACGCTTTCTCAGGAGACCTGGAGCAAGGTCAGACCGCCCGAGTTCGCCGAACATCTGGCGCACGGACGCGCGCCGCCGCCCCGGCGGTCGGGAGTGTCCGGGTCACTGGCCTGGCAAGCTGTTCGAGCGTCATCCAGTAGAAGGAAGGGGACGGTAGTGGAGCGGTTTGCACAGCACACGAAACTCATTGCGACCAGCGGCAATGCGGATCGGCTTGCCAGCAAATTTATTGAATCAGCAGAGATTCAACGGGAGAATCCCGCATGCGAGTTGATGATCGTCTGCAGATCTGCTGTGGATGACGATGTCGTCTATCTCACCGAGGTGTGGTCGAGCGAGTCCGAGTGGGAGGAAGCTCGCAGCAGCCCGATAATCGCCGAATGGGCGAAGGAGATGCCTTCGCTTGTTGCTGAAGCTCCCCGGAGCGTTCGGCTCGACCCTGTCGGTGGAAAAGGTCTCTCGTAGCGTATGAGTGCCGCTCATTATTCCCGCAACTGCTCTGACCCAGTTCCGGAGGAAGGGGGTCACCCTGGGCCCACCGTCGCGGCCTGCTGGTCTTGGGTCACCCAATCGGAGTCTGACCGGACACTGAGAACGCCCGGCAGGGTGATTGCGGACGTCTCCGGTCAGCTCTCCGCAGCGTCTGAGGCACCGCCACGGTCCGTACGTGCCGCTCACGGCTCGAAGGGACCCGCTCGGCGCTCACTGCACAACCAGGCTCCGCTCTTCGTTTTTGCTCCGCTCGCCCTTGGCGGGTAGCCAAAGCCCCAGTTGCCGGTGGGTGCTGCCGCAGCCCGTGCGCCGCACGGGCTGCGGAGGTATTCGCGCCCAACCCACGTCAGGAGGTCAGAATGCGGACAAGTGCGGTGCAAAGTAGGAGGTATGGACCATCATCAAGTATCTGGGGTCCAAGCGCCGGCTGGCCCCGGTGCTGGGGGAGATGGTGGCCGCCGCCCAGGCCACGACGGCACTCGACCTGTTCACGGGCACGACCCGGGTCGCCCAGGAGCTGAAGCGCCGCGGGCTCCACGTGACCGCCGTCGACAGCGCCGGCTACTCGGAGGCCTTCGCCCGGACTTACGTGGAGACCGACGGGGCGCGGGCCGACACCGGTGAACTGCAGGTCGCCCTCGACCACCTGTCGGGGCTGCCCGGGCGGCCCGGCTACTTCACCCAAACCTTCTGCGTCGAGTCGCGCTTCTTCCAGCCCTTCAATGGCGAGCGGATCGACGCCGTGCGCCAGGCCATCGAGGCCGAGTACTCGGGCACCTGGCTCCACCCCCTCCTACTCACCAGCCTCATCGAGGCCGCCGACCGGGTCGACTCGACCACCGGTGTGCAGATGGCCTACGTGAAGCAGTGGGCGAGGCGGTCCTACAACCCGCTCGAGCTGCGCCCCCCCGCCCTTTTGGCCGGCGGCGGGCGGGCCGTGCGGGGCGACGCCTGCCGCCTGGTCGAGTCGCTGGGGGAGTTCGACGTCGCCTACCTCGACCCCCCCTACAACCAGCACCGGTACTTCACGAACTACCACATCTGGGAGACCCTGGTGGCCTGGGACGATCCCGGTCACTACGGCGTCGCCTGCAAGCGGGTCGACGCGCGCGACGACTCCACCAAGAGCGTCTTCAACTCCCGGCGCACGATGCCCGCGGCGCTGTCCTCGGTGGTGCGAGGTGTCCGCGCCAGGGTGCTGCTCCTCTCCTACAACGACGAGGGCTGGGTCGGTCGGGAGTCGCTCGAGGAGATGTGCGGACACCACGAGAGGGTCGAGACGCTGTCCTTCGACTCCCGCCGCTACGTGGGCGCGCAGATCGGGATCTTCAACCCGGTGGGGGAGAAGGTGGGCACCGTCTCGCACCTGCACAACCGCGAGTACGTGGTGGTGGCCGGCCCCGCCTCCGACGTGGCCCGGGTGACCGGGGCGGCCCGCCGCCACACCGCCTCGGTGGTCGACCCCGGCGCGGCGTTGCCGCCGGCGGGACGGGGGCGAATGGCCGTCAACAGTAGGGGTGGGCCAAGGTGAGCAGGAATTCGCCGTCGTCGGCGCCCCACTGACCGTCGACGACGAAGTCCACCGCCTCGAGCTCGGCCACCACCCGCCCGGGGGTGAACTTCGCGCTGATCTCGGTCAGCAGCTCCTCGCCCGCGTCGAAGGTCACCGTCATGTCGAGGTCGGCGATCTCGACCGCCTGCTCGCCGGACGAGCGCAGCCGCATCTCGATCCACTCCTCCTGGGCGTTCCAGAGGGCGACGTGCTCGAATCGGTCGAGGTCGAAGGTCGCCCCGAGCTGACGGTTCAGCACGCGAAGGACATTGCGGTTGAAGGCGGCCGTCACTCCCACGCTGTCGTCGTAGGCGGCAACGATGCGGGCGGGGTCCTTCACCAGGTCGGTCCCGATCAGGAGATGGTCCTGGCCCGCCATGGAGCAGTTGAGGTCGAAGAGGAAGCGCCGGCGCTGGGAGGGCGTGAGATTGCCGATGGTCCCCCCCAAGAAGGCCACCAGCCGGCGCCCGCCGGTGGGGATCTGGTCGAGGTGGCTGTGGAAGTCGCCGACGACGGCGTGCACGGCCAGTCCCGGGTAGTCGTCGACCAGCCCGGCCGCCGCCGCCCGGAGGAACTCGTCGCTCACGTCGAAGGGGAGGTAGCGCTCGAGCGGGCCGTGGGCGGCCATGGCGTCGAGCAGGAGGCGGGTCTTGTCGCAGGCTCCGGCGCCCAGCTCGACGAGGGTGTCGGCCAGGGCCACGGCGGCCACCGCCGGCGCGTGGAGCTGGAGCAGGCGTCGCTCGGCCCGGGTCGGGTAGTACTCGGGGAGCCGGGTGATCTCCTCGAAAAGGCGACTGCCCTCCTCGTCGTAGAACCAGACCGGGGGGATCGACTTGGCGGCGGCGGACATCCCGGCCCGGACGTCCTCCTCGAGGGCCCGTCGCAGGTCGGAGGGGCCGAGGTGGACGTCGACCGAGATGGCCGAACCCGGGGCCACGGCCCTAGAGGTCCCTCGCCAGCCGGACGCCGCTGAAGGCCCAGCGGGCGCCGGCCGGGAAGAAGTTGCGGTAGGTGGCCCGGATGTGCCCCGGCGGGGTGACGCAGGAGCCGCCCCGCAGCACGTACTGGTTGACCATGAACTTGCCGTTGTACTCGCCGACCGCGCCCGCCGCCGGCCGGAACCCCGGGTACGGCGAGTAGGCGCTCGCCGTCCACTCCCAGACGTCCCCGAACAGCGACGTCCGCCTGCCCGGGTCGGGGAGCTCGGGTGGAGCCGGGCGGGGTCCAAGAAGTTGCCCTCGACCGGCTGCGCGGCGGCCACCGCCTCCCACTCGGCCTCGGTGGGCAGACGTCCGCCGGACCAGTGGGCGAAGGCGTCGGCCTCGTAGTAGCTCACGTGGCAGACCGGCTCGGCGAGGTCGACCGGCCGCTCGCCACCGAGGGTGAAGACCGTCCACTCTCCGCCCCCCTCGGGGGGCGGCGACCAGTAGAGGGGGGAGTCCCACCGGCGGTCGCAGACCACGGCCCAGCCGTCGGACAGCCACAGCTCGGGGCGGCGGTAGCCGCCGTCGTCGATGAACGCCAGCCACTCCCCGCAGGTCACCGGTCGGTCGGCCACGGCGAAGGCCGGAACCTGGCAGGTGTGCCGTGGGAACTCGTTGTCGAAGCCGAACCCGGCGCTGGGGTGGCCGATCTCGACGGGTCCGCCCTGGTGCTCGATCCACCCGGCCTTGGCCGGGGGCCGGGCCGGTCCCGGCGCCGCAGTCAGCGGCGCGTAGGCGGGCCGGAGCGGGTTGCAGGACAGCACGTGCTTGATGTCCATCAAGAGGAGCTCTTGGTGCTGCTGCTCGTGGTGGAGGCCCAGCTCGACCAGGTCGAGGGTCTCGGGTCCGAGGTCCGCGGCGAGCAGCTCGCCCATGGACCGGTCGACGTGGTGCCGGTAGTCGAGCACCTCGGCCGCACCCGGGCGTGAGAGCAGCCCACGCTCGGGACGGGGGTGCCGGGCGCCGACCGCCTCGTAGTAGGAGTTGAAGACGTAGCCGTAGGCGGGGTGGCACGGCTCGTAGCCCGGCAGCTCGGGCTGGAGGAGGAAGGTCTCGAAGAACCAGGAGGTGTGGCCGAGGTGCCACTTGGTGGGGCTGACGTCGGGCATGGACTGGACCGTCTGGTCTTCGGGGGAGAGCGGTGCGGCCAGGGCCTCGGTGAGCCCCCGGACCTCGCCGTAGTGCGCCGTGAGCCGGGAGCGGCGGTCTTGCGTGTCGGCCTGGGCCATCCTCCGCCGTCCCTTCGCTGCACCACCCCGACGGTGGTCGCTCCCCAGCTCGTGGGGCGTGCCGGGAACCAACGTAGCGCCCGCCGCCCGCCAGCGGCGCGGTCAGCGGTCCTCGGCCCCTCGTGCGCCGGTGGCATGCTGGCCCGGTCGACGAGGAGCCGGAGGTGCGGTGGTGGCAGGCGGAGCGCAGGGGCCGGGTCGGATCGGGCGTGACTGGCGGGACTCGGAGCCCTGGTGGCCCGAGGAGCCCACGCCCCCCGAGGGCGCCCCGAACGTCGTCCTGGTGGTCCTCGACGACGTGGGCTTCGCTCAGCTCGGCTGCTACGGCTCGGACATCGACACCCCGGCCATCGACGCCCTGGCCCAGGGCGGCGTGCGCCTGGCCAACTTCCGCACCACGGCGCTGTGCTCGCCCACCCGGGCCTGCCTGCTGACCGGCCGCAACCACCACCGAAACGGGATGGGCCGGGTGGCCGACCTGGCCAGCGGCTTCCCGGGCTACTGGGGGGAGCCCCCGAAGGAGAACGGGTTCCTCTCCGAGGTGCTGCGGGCCCGGGGCTACGCCACCTACGCCGTGGGGAAGTGGCACCTCTCCCCGCAGGACCAGATCCACATGGGTGCGACCCGGCGGTCGTGGCCGCTCGGTCGGGGGTTCGACCGGTGGTACGGGTTCCACGGCGGGGAGACCCAGCAGTTCGCCCCCGCCCTCTACCACGACAACCACGCCGTCCGGCCGACCCGCTTCTTGGACGACGACTACCACCTGAGCGCCGACCTGGCGGACCGGGCCATCGAGTTCGTGGGCGACCTACGGGCGGTCGACGCCGACAAGCCGTTCTTCTTGTACCTGGCCACGGGGGCCTGCCACTCCCCGCACCAGGCCCCGCCCGAGTGGATCGCGCGCTACCAGGGACAGTTCGACGGCGGGTGGGACGAGTGGCGCGCCCGCGCCCACGCCCGCCAGCTGGCCACCGGGGTGCTGCCGCCCGGGACGCGCCTCTCGCCCCGTCCGGTATGGGTCCCGGCCTGGGACGACCTCGACGAGCGCAGCCGCACCGTGGCGGCCCGCTTCATGGAGTGTTTCGCCGCCTTCCTCTCCTACACCGACCACCAGCTCGGCCGGGTCATGGGGTTCCTGGCCGACCTCGGCGAGCTGGACGACACCCTCGTGGTCCTGGTCTCGGACAACGGGGCCAGCGCCGAGGGGGGGCGGACGGATCCATCAACGACATCCGCCTCGAGAACTTCGACCCGGCCGGCCCCAAGGAGTTGTACGCCCGGCTGGACGAGATCGGAGGGCCCAGCACCCACAACAACTACCCCTGGGGCTGGACCATGGCCGGGAACACCCCGTTCAAACGGTGGAAGCGCGAGGTCCACCAGGGCGGGGTGGCCGATCCTTGCATCGTGCACTGGCCCCGACGCCTGCGGGCGGCCGCCGGTGGGGTGCGCCATCAGTTCACCCACGCCATCGACGTCATGCCCACCGTCCTGGAGCTGGCCGGGGTCGAGCCGCCCGAGGTGATCGACCACGTGCCCCAGTCGCACCTCGACGGCGTGAGCTTCGCCTACCTGCTGGGCCCCGACGGGGCCGAGGCCCCCGAGCGCCACGAGACCCAGCACTTCGAGATGCTGACGTCGCGGGCCATCTACCACCGGGGCTGGAAGGCGGTCACCTACCACCCGGTGGGACCGATCTACCCCGACGGCCTCGAGCTCAACGCCCCGTTCGACGACGACGTCTGGGAGCTCTACCACGTGGCCGAGGACCTCTCCGAGACCGAGGACCTGGCCGCCGTCCGGCCCGAGCACGTGGCCGAGCTGGTCGAGCTGTGGTGGGCCGAGGCCGAGCGCAACCAGGTCCTCCCGCTCGACAACCGCGTGCTGTGGATCCTGTCGCACCCCAAGCCCGATCACCGCCGGCCCCGCGACGAGTTCCGGTACTTCCCGGGCGGGGCCCCGGTGCCCGAGGCCGTGGCCGTGAACGTGCGGAACCGGTCCCACGCCGTCACCGTCGAGGTGCTGGTCGAGGAGGGGACCGTCCCCGAGGGGGTCCTGGTGGCCCTGGGCTCGGTGCTGGGAGGGTGGTCGGTCCACGTCCTCGACGGCCGGCTGCGCTACGTGCACAACCTCTACGGCAAGACCCGCCACACCATCGTCGCCGACGGCGTGCTCGGGCCAGGAAGGCACAGCCTGCGCTTCGACTTCGTGAAGGACGGTCTCGACGTGCGCTACGCCCTGGGGGGCACCGGCCGCCTCAGCGTCGACGGCGAGGTGGTGGCCGAGGGCGACATCGATCGCTTCACCCCGTCGAGTTTCAACGGGGTGGGGGTGGGCCTCACCTGCGGGTACGAGTGGGGACCGGCCGTGGGGGAGGGGTACACCGCCCCGTTCCCCTTCAACGGACGCATCCTCCGGGCCGAGGTGGCCACCACCGGTCCGGTGGTGCGCGATCAGCTGGCCGAGCTGGCCGCCATCTTCTCCGAGCAGTGACCCGTCCTGCGACCGGCGCCACTCGGCCGTCGCCGGTTGGGGGACGCGCCTGCGGTCGCAGAGATCTGGGTGAGCCGCACCACCGGAGGGCGTAGCGAGCATGAAGCGCGGAGCGGAGACGGTGAAGACCTACATCGAGGGTCAGCCCGATGAGTGGCGGCCCACCCTTCGCAGGCTCCGAGGCCTGTGCCGGCACGAGCTGGGTGGTGCCGCCGAGGACATGTCCTACGGCATGCCCTCGTACTCCCTGGACGGCGAGGTCGCAGTGGCGTTCGCCAAGCAGGCGGCGTACCTCTCGCTCTACATCTTGAAGAAGCCCGTCCTCGACGCCCACCGGGCCGAGCTCACGGGGCTCAGCGTGGGCAAGGGCTGCATCCGCTACCGGCGAGCCGATCAGCTCGACTGGGACCTCGTGGGACGCCTGCTCGCCGAGAGTCGAGCGACGTCGGCGGGGAGCTGCTAGGCCCGGCCACGTTTTGTTCTGTTCGTCGGGGCTGCGGCTCGTTCGCGCCTCGGGCCCGCCTGCCGTGCGAGGTGTGGCACACCCGGCGGAGGTCAGCCGCAGGCGGCGCAGCGGCCGAGGACCGCGAAGTGGTGGGGGTCGATGGTGAAGTCGTACTCGGCCGCCGCCGAGGCGGCCAGCTCGGCGAAGAGCCGCTCGGGCACCTCGATCATCCGGCCGCACCCCTCACACACGAAATGGCCGTGGGTCGCCGACGCCAGGTGGTAGGTGGCGGGGCCGTGGCCCTGGTGGGAGTGCACGATGAGGCCGAGGCGCTCCAGCTCCTCGAGGTTGCGGTAGATGGTCGAGAGGGCGACGTCGGGCGCCTGACGCTGGACCGCCTCGGCCAGGTCCTCGGCGGTCCGGTGGTCGTGACGGGCGAAGAGCTCGTCGAGGAGGAGCCGGCGGGAGGACGTGATGCGCCCCCCGTGCTCGCGCACCAGGGCCAGCGCCGCCTCGACGTCGACAGCCGGCTCCTCAGAGGAAGAGCTGCGCTTGCTCACCAGCTCATGTTACGGGCGCACAGGAATCGGCGGGACCCGTCTGGTCGCGCTGGACTCGTCGTGACCAAGGTGTGCGCCGGCACTGACGCACCTGTGCGTGCTGGCCATCCCATATGCGGTCCTCTGTGCCATCGGCCGAGAGGAACATCGGGCAGCGGCGGCGGCTTTCCCAGTTTTTCCATCAGCCGCGAGCCGCGATCTCGGCGGGGCGGGCGTCGCCGGGTGGGAGAGCTCCTCAGGAGAGGACGCGGTGGCGGAAGTTGCGCAGGCCGAGACCGAGGAAGAGTGCGCAGAAGCCCACCAGGACCGGGTAGATGATGTAGAGGTGCATGTGGGCGGCGTCGGTGAAGGCCGCTCGCATCCCCTCGTTGACGTAGATGAGGGGGTTGATGAGCACCAGGATCTGCAGCCAGTGCACCGTGCCGAGCTTCACGGGGACGAGGCGGGTCCACTGGTAGTACGTGCCGCCGAGGAAGGTCACGGGCAGGACGACGAAGCCGAACATGAGGCCGATGTTGCGGGGCTCGAAGGAGGTGCCGAGCAGGAGCCCCAGTGAGCTCATGGCCACGCACGACAGCGGCACCACGGTCACGATGATCCACCAGTGCAAAGAGATATGGGCCTGGACCCCCTCGGCGTGCACCACCGAGGCGATGGGCAGGACGATGGCGGCCGAGATCAGGCCCTGCACCGAGCCCGAGAGCACCTTGGAGACGGCCACCAGCCAGATCGGGCAGGGCGCCTGCACCCGGTCCTCGATCTCGCGGGTGAAGCCGAACTCCTGGGCCATCTGCATGGCCACCGCCTGGATGCCCTGGAACATGATCGAGATGCCGACCACCCCCGGCACCAGCACGGTGGCGAAGGCGGACTCGGCCAGCGGGCCGTGCCCACCCCCCACGCTCTGGCCGATCTTGGGGAACACGTAGAGGAAGACGAAACAGAGCAGGAACGGCTGCACCAAGGTCCGGATCACGAACTCCCAGAAGTTCTTCCTGAGCACGACGAGGTCGCGCAGCATGAGGGCCTTCAATGCGGTGGCGCTCGATCCCATCGCCGAACGGGTGGGCGTGGTCTCGATCCGATCGAGGGTCGCGGTAGCGGCCACGGCGGTCATGGCCTGGGGTCCCCTTCTTCCATCAGTCGCGCAGCTCCTTGCCGGTGAGGTTGATGAAGACCGTCTCCAGGCTGGGCTCGGAGACGGTCAGGTCGGCCACGTGCACCCCGGACTCCTCGGCGGCGGTGACCACGCGGGGCAGCAGGCGTTCGGCGTTGCGCACGTGGAGCTCGATCCCGCCATCGACCGCCCTGCTCTTGGTGAGTCCGTCCAGCCCTTCGAAGGCCGCCTCCAGGGAGCGGTGCTCGCCCGCGGCCCTGACCGTCACGATCGTGTCCGCGTCCACCCCGTGCTTGAGCTGGTCCGGCGTCCCCAGGGCCAGGATCCTGCCGTGGTCCATGATGGCCACCCGGTCACAGAGCTGGTCGGCCTCCTCCATGTAGTGGGTGGTGAGCAGAATGGTCTGCCCCTCGCCGTTGAGCTCGCCCAGGAGGTCCCACAGGGCGAGCCTGCTCTGGGGGTCGAGGCCGGCGGTCGGCTCGTCGAGGAAGAGGACGGCCGGTCGGTGGAAGATGGCCCGGGCCACCATGAGCCGCTGGGCCATGCCACCCGAGAGCGCGTAGACCGACGCCCCGGCCCACTTGGTCAGCTGGAACTTCTCCAGCAGCTCGTCGGCCATCAGGCGGGACTCCCTCGACCCCATGCCGAAGAGCCGGCCGTGGAAGTAGAGGTTCTCCCAGACCGAGAGCTGCCGGTCGAGGGTGTTCTGCTGGCTCACGATCCCGAGAATCTGCTTGGCCAGCGACGGGTGGCGGACGACGTCGATGCCGCCGACCGACGCCGATCCCGACGTCGGGACGACCCGGGTGGTGAGCATCCCGGCGGTGGTGGTCTTCCCGGCCCCGTTGGGCCCGAGGAGACCGAAGATCTCGCCGGTGCCCACGGTGAGGTCCAGGCCGTCCACCGCCCGGAAGTCGGTCCCGGCGTAGACCTTGGTGAGGCCGACCGTCACGATCTCGGGCTCGCCGGCGGGCGCCGACCCGTCGAGGCTCGGCTCGCTGGTCTGGGTGGGGGAGTGGGTCATGGGAGCTCACGTGGCCCATTGACGGGCACGGTCCGCAGGTTACCCGGGGTCAGTCGCCGGCGAGCAGGCGGTAGAGCTCGCGCCGCGCCCCGTCGACGATGGCCGTCGCCCGCTCGATCTGCTCGGGGCTTCCCGTCGTCGACACCTGCCGGGCGGCCGCCATGGTGCCGAACGTCGCCTCGCGCAGGGCCTGGACGCCGTTGCTGTCGCCGCGCTCCCACGGGGGACCGCCCGCCCGCTCGCCCACCTCGGCCTCGGTCCGGCCGGCCTCGGTCAGCTCGTAGACGCGGGTGCCGTCCTGCTCCTCGGACCTGACGAGGCCCTCGTCCTCGAGCATCTGCAGGGTTGGGTAGACCGAGCCGGGGCTCGGCCGCCAGGCGCCGCCGCTGCGCGCCTCGAGCCGTCGCATCACTTCGTACCCGTGGGCCGGCTCCTCGCGCAGCGTGGTGAGGATGGCCCGGCGGATGTCGCCGCGGCGCATACGCCGCCGCCCCCCGCCCCAGCCGAAGCCGGGGTGGTCTGCCCCCCGCATCGAGTGGTGCCGGCCCCGCCGGCCCTTCTGCGTCCTGTCGTCCGCGTTGGTCATGTGCTTCTCCGTTTCCTTCTGTTCGTCGTTCCGGCTCCCGCCGGGTCGCCGTTTCGGCGATCTAATACGATATATCATAACGCATCGTGACCGGTTGTCAACCCACGGTGGGCGGAGGGCCTGGGAGGGCCGGCCGGGGAACAGGTCGGTGCCCCGGGCAGTTGTCAAGAGGTGCCGGTCCGCACCGGTGACATCGAGCACGAGGAGGCACACACGCCATGGGACTGTTCGCCGGCCGCAAGAGCGAGATGGTGTCCGCCGAGCGCGCCCTGCCCGGCCGGGCCGAGCCGATGGCCGTCCCCCCGGCCCATCTCGTGCTCGGGACCCCGCTCGTGCCGCCGTTCCCCGAGGGCACCGAGCAGGCCGTCTTCGCCATGGGCTGCTTCTGGGGGGCGGAGCGCCTGTTCTGGGAGGCCGACGGGGTGTACACCACCGCCGTCGGCTACGCCGGGGGCTTCACCCCCAACCCCACCTACGAGGAGGTGTGCTCCGGGCGCACGGGCCACGCCGAAGTGGTGCTCTGCGTCTTCGACACGGCGCGGACCACCTACCGGGCGATGCTGACGCGCTTCTTCGAGGGCCACGACCCCACTCAGGGGATGCGCCAGGGCAACGACGTCGGGACGCAGTACCGCTCGGCCGTCTACACCCACTCGGCCGCCCAGGAGGAGGCCGCCCGTGCCGCGCTCGCCGACTACGAGCGGGCGGTCAGCGCCGCCGGCTACGGCCCGATCACCACCGAGATCGCCCCGGCCGGCCCCTTCTACTACGCCGAGCCCTACCACCAGCAGTACCTGGCGGCCAACCCCGGCGGCTACTGCGGCCTTGGCGGCACCGGGGTGGCGTGCCCCGTCGGCCTCCCCGGCGTGGGGGAGTGAGGAGAGCCGCTCAGGGGCCGGCGGCCGGCCGCGGCGCGCCCAGGTGGTCCAGCGCCTCGGTGGCCTCGGCCACGAACCGGCGGACCAGCTCGGCCGCCGGCACGAGCCCGCCGATGCCGCCCACCCCTTGTCCGGCGGGGTAGCACTCCCGGGCCGGGTCGACGTCGGCGACGTCGGCGTCGCCCCCGAGGTGCAGCGCCCCGTCCGAGACGGCCCGGCCCAACTGCTCGGGGAACCTCCCGACCTCTTCGGGGTGCGCCTCGAAGTGGGCCGTGTAGTCGTTGGCCAACACCCGCATGGTCTTCCCCGAGTAGGCGCGGCTGACGGTGGTGCCGTCCTCGTGACCGGCCAGCAGGGCCTCCTTGTAGCCGGCCACGGCGCGGGCCTCGGGGGTGGCGATGAAGCGGGTGCCGACCCAGACGCCGTCGGCCCCGAGGGCCAGCGCCGCCGCCAGGCCCCGGCCGTCGAAGATGCCGCCGGCGGCCACCACCGGCACGCGGTCGCCGACGGCGTCGACCACCTGGGGCACGAGGGGCATGGTGGCCACCCGGCCGGTGTGCCCGCCGGCTTCGGTCCCCTGGGCGACGACCAGGTCGCACCCGGCCTCGACGGCCCGCACGGCGTGGTCGACCTTCCCGCACATGCTGACCACCACCAGCCCGTGGCGGTGGCAGAGGTCGACCACCTCGGTGGGGACCCCCAGGCCGGCTACGAAGGCGCTGGCCCCACCCTCGATGACCAGTTCCACCTGGGCGACGAGGCCCCGGGGCATGGCCGTGAGCAGGTCGACGCCGAAGGGCCGCCCGGTGGCGGCGCGCACCGCGGCCATCTCCTCCACCATCTGCGGGTCGCCCATGGTCGAGGCGCCGAGGCAGCCGAAGCCGCCGGCCTCGCTGACCGCGGCGACCAGCGGGGCGTAGGCGACGCCGCCCATGCCGGCCAGCATGACCGGGTGCTCGATGCCCAGGAGGTCGGTCAGTCGGGTTCGCATGGCGGTAGCGTCGGGTCGAGAGGCATTCGGGCGCGATCATCTCCGAGACCGGCGCGGCACCGCCAGGCGCAGAGAATTGCTTTGCAATCAACACAGTTCTACAGTGCTGGCAAGATGACGACCCCCACCCTCGGCCCCGGCGTGAACGCACCGCCTCAGGCAGACCCGTCGCCCGGCCGGCGGACCCCCGTCCGCCGTGCACAGGGCCCGCGCCGCACGCCCGAGGACGAGCAGGCGTCGCAGATGTTCCTGGCCTTCACCCGGCTGCTGCGCGGGCCGAGGCACACCGGCATGATGCCCCGGCACGTCCAGGCCTTGCTCCAGAGCGGCTACCTCGCCCCCCGCCACATGAGCGCCTTCGCCGTGGTGGCCCTCGAGGGTCCCCTGACCGTTTCCGAGCTGGCCCAGCGCGAGGGGTTGGCCCTCTCCACGGCCAGCCTGCTGGTCACCCAACTGGGCGAGGCCGGACTGGTCGAGCGGCACGAGGACGCGGCCGACCGCCGCCGCACGGTCGTGTCGGTGGCGCCCCGGCACCGGCGCGAGAGCGAGGCGGTCCTCGAGTCGAAGCTGGCGCCGCTCCGGCGCGCCCTGGCCCGCATGGGGCCCGAGCGGGCCGCGGCGATGCTCGAGGGGCTGCAGATCCTCGTCGAAGAGGCGACGGGTGCCGAGGTGCCGGCCCGCGCCCGGGCCGAAGGCGGGTCGTGAGCGCCATCTTCGGAGCCCTCGGGCGCGGCGTCGTCCGCCTGCGCTGGCTGGTGGTCATCGCATGGGTGGTGGTGACCGTGCTGGCCGTGCACGCCTTCCCTTCCCTGGCCAGCCAGGTGAACAACAACAACAGCGCCTTCCTGCCCGCCAGTGCACCCAGCAACCAGGCCGCGGTGCTTGCCCAACCGCTGATCGGCTCCATCAACCAGAGCGAGGTGCCGGTGGTGGCCGTCACGAGCGGCTCCCGACTCGACGCGTCCGACGAGGCGGCCCTCAAGCGGGCCGTCGGGGAGCTGGGCCAGGTGAAGAGCGTGAAGTCGGTTGACTTCCTGGGTGCCTCACCGAACGGGAAGGCCGCCCAGCTGCTCGTCATCTCATCGGTCAACAACTTCGACCAGACAGGCGTGAACGCGCTGGTCCGTCACCTCCAGTCGGCCCTCGACCGTGCCGGGTTCCCGTCCGACCTGCACGTGAACATGGCCGGCGAGGTGGCGACGGAGGTTGCCAACCAGCAGCAGTCCAAGAAGCAGGGCAACGAGATCCAGCTCTTCAGTGTCCTGTTCATCCTGGTGCTCCTGCTCATCATCTTCCGCTCGCTGTTGGCCCCCGTGATCACCCTGCTCGGCCCGCTCTTCGCCCTCGCCCTCTCCGGCTCGTTCATCGGCGCCCTGGGCGCGCACGGCCTCAAGATCTCCTTCTTCACCCAGATCCTGCTCATCGTGCTGCTGCTGGGGGCGGGGACCGACTACGGCCTCTTCCTCGTCTTCAGGGTGCGTGAGGAGCTGCTTGACGGCCGCGAGCCGCGCGAGGCAGTGGCCATCGGCATGCAGAGGGTGGGTGAGTCGATCAGTGCCTCGGCGGCCACCGTGGTGGTGGCCCTCCTCACCCTCACCCTGGCCAGCTTCGGCATCTACCACGACCTCGGCGTGCCGCTGGCCATCGGCATCGTGGTCATGCTGCTGGCCGGGCTCACCCTGCTGCCGGCGCTCCTGGCCATCTTCGGCCGCGCCGTCTTCTGGCCGTCGAAGACCTTGCCCCGCGAGCACCGCGAGGGCACCTGGGGGCGGATCGCCGGGCGGCTGGTGCAGCGGCCGGCGCTGACCCTCAGCATCGGGGTGGTGGTCTTCGGGGCGCTCGCCCTGTGCACCCTGGGCTTCAAGTCCGGCGGCTTCGGCGGCAAGGTGACGGCTCCGGCGGGGACCAGCGCGGCCATGGGCAATGCCGCGCAGGCGGCCAACTTCCCCCAGTCCAACACCAACCCCACCAACGTGATCATGCGGTTCCCGACCTCGGTGTGGACAGACCCCTCCCGCCTGGCCGTGGCCACCCGGGGCCTCCAGCAGAGCGGCCACTTCAGCACCCTGGCGGGCCCCCTCGACCCCAACGGGACTGCCCTCACCCCCCAGCAACTGATGACAGTCCACGAGAAACTGGGCGTGTCCCCCCAGGAGCTGGCCAAGACCGCGCCGGTGGCTCCGGCCGACTCGCCGGTCCCCCCCGACCTCTACGAGGCGTACGTGGCGGCGTCGCGCTACATCGCCGCCGACGGCAAGACCGTCCAGTGGGAGGCGGGGCTCGAAGCCGGCAACCCGCAGTCGACAGCCGCCCTGGCCGCCATCCCGGCCGTTCGCCACACGGTGGAGCAGGTGGCCACCCGGGCCGGGGCGAACGACAGCGGCGTGGCCGGTGAGGCGCCGGCCCTCTACGACGTGGGCAACATCTCCGGGCGCGACCTGCGGCTCATCATCCCCATCGCCGCGCTGGCCATCGGGGTGGTGCTGGCCCTCGTGCTCCGCAGCCTGGTGGCCCCGCTCTACCTGATCGTGAGCGTCGTCCTCTCCTACCTCGCCTCGCTCGGACTGTGCGTGCTCCTCTTCATGAAGCTCGGCGGCCAGGAGGGGCTCGTCTTCCTCTTGCCCTTCCTCATGTTCGTCTTCCTCCTGGCGCTGGGGGAGGACTACAACATCCTTGTCATGACGCGGATCCGCGAGGAGGCGCACCACCGACCGCTCCGCCAGGCCGTGGTGCGCGCCGTGGGTGCCACCGGCCCGACGGTCACCTCGGCCGGCGTGGTCCTGGCCGGCACCTTCTGCGTGCTGGCCGTCGTCGGCGGGGCGAGTACAGGTGGCCAGTCCATCCGCGAGATCGGTTTCGGGCTGGCCATGGGGATTCTGCTCGACACCTTCGTGGTGCGCACCGTGCTGGTGCCCTCGACGGTCATCCTGCTCGGGCGGTGGAACTGGTGGCCCTCACCGCTGAGCCGCCCCGACGCCCAGCTGTCCGAACCCGACCTGGTGGCCGTCGCCGCGGACCTGGGCAGCTCGGTCGACGGGCATCTGGCGCAGCCGGCCGCCCATGCCCCGGCGCCGCCCCCGCCGGGTCCGGGGTGAGCGGAGGGCAACAATGAGCGAGGTGGTCGAGGTCCCGGGCACGGGCACAGCGCCCATCCTCACCCTCACCCACCGCCGGGTGCTGGTGGTCATCGGGGCGCTCATGCTCGGCATGTTCCTGGCCTCGCTGGACCAGACCGTCGTCTCGACCGCCCTGCCCACCATCGTGGGTGACCTGCACGGGGCCTCTCACCTGACCTGGGTGGTGACCGCCTACCTGCTGACCTCGACCGTGTCCACCCCGTTGTGGGGGAAGCTCGGCGACCAGTACGGGCGCAAGGTCTTCTTCCAGGCGGCCATCATCATCTTCTTGGTGGGCTCGGTGCTGTCGGGCCTCAGCCAGTCGATGGGCCAGCTCATCGCCTTCCGGGCGCTGCAGGGGCTGGGCGGCGGCGGCCTCATGGTGGGGGCCCAGACCATCGTGGGCGACGTGGTCTCGCCCCGCGAGCGCGGCCGCTACATGGGGCTGTTCATGGCCATGTTCGGGGTGACCACCGTCATCGGGCCGCTGATCGGCGGCCTGTTCGTCGAGTACCTGAGCTGGCGGTGGATCTTCTACATCAACCTGCCGATCGGGGCGCTGGCCCTGGTGGTCACGGCGCTGGCCCTGCCCGGCTCTCTCGGCCGGGTCCACCGGGTGATCGACTACCTGGGCACGGTCTTCCTGGCGCTCTCGGCCAGCGCGCTCGTCATCTACGCCAGCCTCGGCGGCACCTCCTACGCCTGGGGCTCGCCGTTCATGGTGGGCCTGGCGGTGTCGGGCGTGCTGTTCGCGCTGCTCTTCGTGTGGGCCGAGCACCGGGCCAAGGAGCCGGTGATCCCGCTGCGGCTCTTCCGCAACAAGGTGTTCAGCGCGGTGTCGGCCATCGGCTTCGTGGTGGGCTTCGCCATGTACGGCGCCCTCACCTTCCTGCCCCTCTT
This sequence comes from uncultured Actinomycetota bacterium, assembly GCA_963770505.1. Taxonomy (GTDB): domain Bacteria; phylum Actinomycetota; class Acidimicrobiia; order Acidimicrobiales; family RAAP-2; genus CAVYPR01. Next base: position 454,862 of record CAVYPR010000001.1, read on the forward strand.
CCTCCAGGTGGTCAAGGGGGTCAGCCCCACCGAGTCGGGCGTGCGCCTGTTCGCCATGATGCTCGGCCTGCTGATCACCTCGGTGGTCTCGGGCCAGCTGGTCAGCCGCTACGGCCGCTACAAGGTGTTCCCGGTGCTCGGCACCGCCCTCATGGCCCTCGGCCTCTACCTCATGTCCCTGATCGGGGTGGCCACCGGGCCCTGGACGATGTCGGCCTACATGTTCGTCTTCGGGGCCGGCCTCGGCCTGGTGATGCAGGTGCTGGTGGTGGCGGTGCAGAACGCCGTCCCCTACGAGGAGCTCGGCACGGCCACCTCGGGCACGACCTTCTTCCGCATGATCGGCGGCTCGTTCGGCACGGCCGTCTTCGGGGCCATCTTCGCCAACCTGCTCGCCGGCAACCTCGTGCGCGCCCTGGGACCGGTGAAGCTCCCCCCCAACGCCGCCAGCCAGATCGACAACCCGGCCCTCCTGGCCAGGCTGCCGGCCCCCATCCACGCCGGGGTCGTCGAGGGGGTGGCCCACACCGTCCAGTCGGTCTTCTTCGTCGGCGTGCCCATCGCCGTGGTCGCCTTCGGGCTCACGTGGCTCCTGCCCGAGGTGCCGCTTCGCCGCTCCATCCGCTCGACCGGCACCGCCGAAGGACTCGCCGTCACCGGCCACCGCACCTCGCTCGAGGAGCTGCAGCGGTCGCTGTCGAGGGTGGCGTCCCGGGAGAACCGGGCCGACCTCTACCGCACCCTGGGCGCGCAGGCGGGCCTCGACCTCCCCCCGCGGGCCTGCTGGCTCCTCTACCGGCTGTCCGAGCGCCCCGGGGCGACCTCCGCCTCGGTGTCGGCCGAGCTGAAGGTGGAGCCGCAGAAGATCGCCGAGGGCCTCGAGGCCCTGGTGGCGGCGGGGATGGTGAGCCGGCCCCGGGGCCCCGACGACCCGCTCGTGCTGACCGGCTCGGGCCGCGAGGCCGTCGACCGGCTGACCGCCGCCCGGCGGGCCCGGCTGGGGGACCTGCTCGAGGGGTGGGACCTCGACGCCAACCCCGAGGTGGAGCAGATGGTCCGCAACCTGGCCCACCAGCTGCTGGCCGACGACGACAAGCTGGTCGAGGACACCCGTCCGGGCCTCCGCCTGGCGGGGTAGCCGGGGAAGGGCGGGGACCGAGGGTGCGCGTGAGCGTCCACGTGCGGCCCGGGTCGGCCCGGCCCGGCGTCGGCGGGGGGCACGACGGCGCGCTGGTGGTGCGGGTAGGCCAGCCGGCCACGCGGGGGGCGGCCACCGGGGCGGCCCTGCGGGCCGTGGCCAGGGCGCTCGGGGTGCCGGCCCGGGCGGTGACGCTCGCCCACGGGGCCACCAGCCGGCGCAAGGTGCTCGACGTCGCCGTGGCCGGGGTCGACGAGGAGCGCTGCCGGGAGCGGCTGGCCCGGCTGCTCGCCGGGCCGGACGAGCCGGGCCGACCGACCTAGCCGGCTGGTCGGCCCGCGCCGAGTGGTCCGGCGGGGCGGCGCGCTCAGGCGGCGGGGTCGGTGCGCTCGCGCTCGGGGTCGAGGCCGGCGGCCTCGTAGGTGGCGGCCTGCACCCCGGGCGGCTCCACCAGAACCTCGAGGGCGGCCAGGGGGTGGTGGCGGAGGTCGGCCGGAGCCGAGGCGGGCTCGGGTTTCGTGCCGGGGATGCCGCCGAGTGCCCGGATCCAGAACTGGATGGCCGGGCCGATGCACAGGCCGGTGATGACCGTGCCCACGCCGACGGCCCCGCCCAGGAGCCAGCCGGCCACCAGGACGGTGAGCTCCATGGCCACGCGCAGGGGGGCCAGCGGCCGCCCGGTCACCCGGTGCAGGGCCAGCATGACCGAGTCGTAGGCCGAGACCCCCACGGCCGCCCGGAAGGCGCAGGCCCCTCCGAGCGCCATGGCCACGGTGGCCGCCACCACCGCGCCCAGCCGGAACCCGTACCCGTGGATGACCGGGAGGCGGGGGAGGACCCAGTTGAGGAACAGCCCCGAGATGAAGGGCCAGGCGAGGGTGCCCGGGCCCGGCAGGGTACGCAGGCACAGGGCCAGCAGGATGGAGGCGACGCCGGTCACCATCACCGCGTCGCCCAGCGCCATCCCGGTGTGCCTGGAGATCCCGTCCTGGAGGACGAAGAGGGGGCCGAGGCCGAGCTCGGCCCGGACGGTGACCGCGTAGCAGAAGGTCGCCAGGAGGACGCCGAAGATGAACAGCGCGGTCCGGCGCACGCCCGAGGCCACGCTGGTCGGCCGGGAGAACGGGGGCGGGGTGCCGGCCATCTCAGCCCGCCCCCGCCGGTGCGGCGAGCGGTGCGGCGACGAGGCGGTGCCGGGCCGGCTGGCGATCGGGCATGGTGCAGCCTACCCAAGGGCCTCTTGGGCCGACCCGGCCGCCCGCGAGGGCGTCCCCGGTCCCGGGCGGGTGCTCAGCCCGCGTCCAGCGCCCGGCGCAGGCGCGCCTCGGCGTCGGGGGCGGCGCCCAGGGAGTCGAGGCCGAGGAGGGCCGCCCCCAGCAGGGGTGGGCGGCCGGCCAGCGGGCGCAGGACGGCGTGCGGTGCGGTCCGGCGCACGCCGGCGAGCACCAGGTCGGCGAAGCGGCGGTTCTCGAAGATCCCCCCGCCCACCACCACCTCGACCGCTGCGGACAAGAGGTCGAGCCGCGCCAGCGCGGCGCCGGCCATGGCCACCACCTCCTCCACCAGCTGGTCGACGGCCGCCCGGGACGGTTGGTCGCCGGCGTCCGCCGCCTCCAGGGCCACCCGGGCCAGCTCCATGAGGCGGCCGAAGGGCAGCTCGCCGGTGTACACGGCCTCGAGGACGGCCTCGGGGGTGGGGAGGCCCAGGTGGTCGGGGACCGCCTGGCGCAGGGCGGTGGGGTCGCCCCGGCCGTCGCCGGCCCGGAGGGCCAGCCCCAGCGCCCGGATCCCCAGCCAGGCCCCGCCGGGGGTGAAGTCGCCCGACAGCTCGCCCAGGGACGGGAACCGCACGTGGCGCCCGTCTGCTCCCACCCCGACGCAGTTGAGCCCGGTCCCGCAGACCACCCCCACCCCGCTGGCGCCGGTGGCCCCGGCCCGCAGCACGGCGAAGGCGTCGTTGCGCACGTCGCAGCGGTCGGTCCACCCGGCGTCGCGCACCGCGGCGCCGACGCGCTCTTCGTCCACCGCCAGGTCGACACCGGCCAGGCAGTAGACGCCGAGGGGGGCGACGGGGCCCCCTCGGCGGGCCAGGCTGCTCGAGGCCTCGGCCACCGTGGCCGCCAGGTTCTCCACCATCGCCTCCATCCCCACCATCTGGTGGTTGGAGGCGGGACCGCGGGCCCGACCCACGACCGTGCCGTCGTCGGCCACGAGCACGACGTCGGTCTTGGAGGCGCCCCCGTCCACGGCCAGCAGGGCGGGGGCCGGCGTTCCCGCGCCGCCGGGCTCGTCGGGGTCGCTCGGCACGCCGCGGATCATACGGGGGACTGTTACCTTCGGTCCCATGGGCGTGAAGATGGCCATCGTGGGGGGAGGGAGCACCTACACCCCCGAGCTGGTCGAGGGGCTCTGCGACCACGAGGACCGCCTGGCCGTGGACGAGCTGGTCCTGCTCGACCCCGACCCCGACCGGCTGGGACCGGTGGCCGGGCTCTCCCAGCGGATCCTGCGCCACCGGGGCTGGACCGGCCGCCTGGAGGCCACCGGCGACCGCCAGCGGGCCCTCGACGGCGCCGCCTTCGTGGTGGTCCAGCTGCGCGTCGGCGGCCAGGCGGCTCGGCTCTCGGACGAGACCCTGCCCCACGGCTACGGCTGCCTGGGGCAGGAGACGACCGGGCCCGGGGGACTGGCCAAGGCGCTGCGGACGGTCCCGCTCGTGCTCGGGCTGGCCGAGGAGACGGCCCGGCGGGCCGCGCCCGGGGCCTGGCTGGTCGACTTCACCAACCCGGTGGGGATCGTGACCCAGGCCCTGGCCGACGAGGGCCACCGGGCGGTGGGGCTGTGCAACGTGGCCCGCACGGTGCAGCGCCGGCTCGGCCACTACCTGGGCGGGGTCGACCCCGACGCCATCGACCTCGAGCACGTCGGCCTCAACCACCTCACCTGGGTCCGCACGGCCACCGTCGACGGCGTCGACCGGCTGCCCGGGCTGCTGGAGCGGTTCGGCCCCGAGCTCGAGCTCGAGAGCGGGACCCCCATCGACCTCATCCGCCTGCTGGGCGCCCTCCCCTCCTACTACCTGCACTACTACTACGGCCGCGACGCCGAGCTGGCCGAGCAGGTCGCCCCCGGCTACCGCCCCCGGGCCGAGGTGGTGGCCGAGCTCGAGGCCAAGCTGCTCGTCGAGTACGAGGACCCGGGGCTGGTGACCAAGCCCGAGCTGCTCTCCTGGCGCGGCGGCGCCTACTACTCCGAGGCCGCCGTGCGCCTGATGGCCTCGCTGCACGCCGGGACCGGCGACGTGCAGGTGGTGGACGTGGTGAACGGGGGCGCGCTCGGTGGCCTGGCCGACGACGCCGTGGTCGAGGTGCCCTCGGTGGTCGACGGCGAGGGGGTCCACCCGCTGCCCCAGCGGCCGCTCCCCCCCGAGATGCTCGGCCTGGTCCAGCACGTGAAGGGCTACGAGCGCCTGGCCGTCGAGGCCGCCACCTCGGGAAGCCGCCAGGCCGTGGTGCGGGCCCTGCTGGCCAATCCGCTGGTGGGGCAGTACCCGGTGGCCGAGGAGCTGGCCGGCGCCCTGCTCAGCGCCAACCGGCGGTTCCTCCCCCGGTTCTTCCCCGAGTGACCCTCAACCCTCGGTGGCCGTCGGGCCGCCGTCCGGCCGGGGGGTGAACCGGCGCCCGGTCACCACGTCGGCGCGCAGGCGCACGGCCCGGTGGCCCCACTCGACCACCCAGGGACGGGGCAGGTCGGCGGCGATCTCCTCGGGGTCCTCCTCGATGGCCAGGCCCCGGACCAGCACGCTCCAGATCCGGCCGTCGGCCACGCCGTCGACCTGGAACGAGGCCAGCGGACGGTCGACCAGGTGGCCGAAGGCGCCCTCCCCGATACGCAGCACCACGTCGGGGCCGTGGACGAGGTAGTTGACCGGGAGGACCAGCGGCGCCCCCTCGAGAGCGATGCCCAGGTGGCCGTGGAGGCCCTCCTTGGCCCCCATGGCCAGGAGGCGTCGGCACTCCGGCAGGTCCACCACCTCCGAGCCGCGGGCGTCGATCCACACGGTGGCCATGATCGCCGCCCGCGGCGCGGCGGTCCAGCGGGGGGCGGGCCGGCCGCCGTAAAGGGCGCTCAGAGATCGAAGGTGGCGCCGGGGGCCGCCACCCGCCGGGCGGGCCGGCCGGCGAGCGCCACGTCGAGCGGCGCCTCGCAGGACACCGTTACCTGACCGTGCCCGGCCCGGACGCCGATCGGCCGTCCCAGAAAGCGCAGCCGCAGGCCGAGGGCGTCCCAGGATGCGGGGAGTTTGGGGTCGACGCCGAGGGTCGACTCCTCTGCCGACAGCCCCAGGAACCCCTAGGCCAGCGCCTGCCACGTGCCGCCCATCGTGGCCAGGTGGAGCCCGCCGTCGGTGGTGTCGGTGAGGTCGTCGAGGTCGAGGCGCGCGGCCATGCGGAAGAGGTCGAGCGCCTCCTCCACGCTGCCCGGCGCGGGCCAGCAGCGAGGCGTGGATCGCCGGGGAGAGCGAGCTGCCGAGGGCGGTGCGCGGCTCGTAGTAGTCGAGGCACGGGCCGAGCGAGCCGGGCGCCACCTCGTCGGGCACGAGGTGGTGGAGCATGAGCACGTCGGCCTGCTTGATGAGCTGGGAGGCGCGCACCCGCTCGGCGCCGAGCACCACGTCGGCCAGCATCGGCGGCGTGCCCACCTCGGAGACGAGCAGCGGCTCGAGGTCGAAGTAGCCGGCGAACTGCTCGTAGAGGTGGCGCTCGGGACGCCACCCGTCGACGAGGGCGTCGGCCAGCTCGCGCCAGCGGGCCGGCTCCGCGTCCCCGGGACCGTCGCGCTCGGCCAGCTCGGCGCCGCGGCGCAGGTTCCATCGGGCCATGACGTTGGTGTAGGCGTTGTCGTCGACGACCTCGTGGTACTCGTCGGGTCCCTCCACGCCGTAGAGGTGGGCGGAGCCGTCGGGCGCCCGACGGGCCCGGCTCGCCCAGTAGCGGGCGGTGTCGACCACCAGCGCCCGCCCCTCGCCGTCGAGGAGCCCGGCGTCGCCGGTCCACGTGGCGTACTGCCAGGCGGCCCAGGCCACGTCGGCCACGATGTGCTCCTCGTGCGGGCCCGTGGCGATCGGGAGCACCTCGCCGTGGCTGCCCCGCAGCGAGCGGGGGGTGACGTCGTGGCCGTCGCCGGCCGACTCCCAGGGGAAGCGGGCCCCCCTGCGCCCGAGGGCGGCGGCCTCTTGCCGGGCCGCCGGCAGGCGGCGGATCCGGTACTCGAGCATGGCCCGGGCCGCCGCCGGTCGCAGGGCCGCCAGCGCCGGCAGGACGAAGACGTCGGCGTCCCAGAAGACGTGGCCCGCATAGTTGGGCCCGGTCAGGCCCCGGGCTCCCACCGCCGCCTCGCCGTGGTCGGCCACGGCCGACAGGAGGTGGAAGACGGCGAAGCGGGCCGCCAGCTGGTCCTCGGGCGACCCCTCGATCACCACCTCGGCGTCGGCCCAGCGGCGGGCCCACTCGGCCCGGTGGTCGGCCAGCAGCCGGTCGAAGCCGGCCGACCGGGTGAGGTCCAGCCGCCGGCGGGCCTCGCCGGTGCCGTCGGGTCCCGGCGCGGCCGCCCAGGCGGCCAGCCGCTCGACGACCCGCAGGTCGCCGTGGTCGACCGTCTCGTCCCGAGCGGCCACGGCGATCCCGGCGCCGGGGCGCCCCACCCGGGCGGCGATCCCACCGTCCCCGTCGTGGCGGGCGAACCCCTCGGCCCCCGGCGGCGCCGAGAGCGGTGCACCACCGAGCAGCACGCCGGCGTCACCCTCGGCCCGCAGGGCCAGGGCGTTGGGCGCGGTGGCCGGGACCAAGCGCAGCGACCGCAGGGCGCCGCCGCGGGCGAGCACCCCGGTGCGCAGGTCGAGCAGCCGGCGGTCGCCCGAGAGGCGCGGGACCTGGGCCAGGTCGAGCGCGGTCCACCCCGGCGCGGCGAGCAGCTGGCCGGCGGCGCTGTAGGTACCGCCCACGAAGAGCTGGCCCTCGGAGCCGGCGTGCTCCTCGGGGGTCGCCCGGGTCCCCGCCCAGCCGTTGCAGAGCGCGCCGAGCGACGCGGCGACGCCGTCGTCTGCGGCCGGCAGCGGGACGACCCAGGCCGGGTCGGCGTCGACGCCGGGGACCCGGTGCCGCCGACGACGGTCCAGCTGTGCGTCGAAGAGGTCCAGCAGCCGGGGCGGTCCGCCTCCGAGGTGGACCACGCCGGGCGGCACCGAGGACGGCTCCACGCCGACCGAGACGACGACCGAGCGCGCCAAGGAGGACACCATCATGAGCGAGTCGCTGCCGGGCACGCCGCCGACCGTCCCGAACTCGTCCCCCCCGATCAGCACGAGCCGCCCGGTGATGCCCAGCTCGCCCAGCCACGAGGCGGCGAAGCGGGCCGAGTCGGCCTTGTCGGTGAGCCCGATCTCGACGTGCTTGACGTCGCTGGTGATGCGGGGGTCGTCGAGCCCCGCCTCCCGGGACGCCTCCGCCGCCACGGCGACCACCGCGGCCAGGTCGGCGATGCCGGCCGCGCCGAGCCGGGCCGTCACCGCGGCGAGCAGCCGGTCGGTCTCGGACTTCTTGGGATCGGCCCACTGGGCGACCGGGATGATGTCGACCTTGCGCCGGTTGAGCCGATCGGCCACCACTGCGGCCTCGAGGCCGCGGTCGGCCAGGCGGGCCACCGTGGCGGCCGCGGCCCGGTCGAGGGCCAGGTTCTCGGTGTCGGTGGCCAGGCGGCGGTGGAGGAGGACCGGGCCCCCGGCCGACACCTCGAAGATCTCCGAGCCCCGGTTGCAGCAGAGGTGGAGCCGGCCGGGACCGCCGGGCCGGGCGCACAGCTGGCGGTCGACGTTCTCCGCGTTGGTGCCGGTGACGATGAAGACGTGGGCCCCCGCCGCGCAGAGCGCCTCGATCGTCGCCCGCGCCCGGCCGGCGTCGGCGAGGCGGTCGGGGACCACGGTGCCGTCCCAGTCGACCACGAGCGCCTCGAACGTCTCGTCGACGACCGCCCCGGCCGCCAGAGAGTGGTCGTCGAAGGGCGGCGGGGCCACGGTGGTGGTGGCGTCCGACGGGCGGTCGGCTGCGGGCGGGTTCACCGTCGGGTCGTCAAGGGGTTCGGTCGTGGAAAGCCGCTGCCGGCCGGGGTGGATCGGGCCCGAGGTTACCGTCCGGCCCGGGGCCCGGGCGCGGCGTCGCCCAGGGGCCCCTCATGAGCCGACGTAACGGCGGGCGGCCGACGCCGCCCGGGCGCCGTAGGGGGGGCCGAAGAGGGCGGCGTGCACCAGGAGGGGATGGAGCTGGTGGAGGCCCACCCGGTCGCGCCAGCCCTCGGCCAGCGGGCGGTGCTCGTCGTAGGCGGCGAGGATCGCCTCGAGGTGCGGGGCCCCGAAGAGGGCCAGCATGGCCAGGTCGGCCTCCCGGTGGCCGCCGTGGGCCGCCGGGTCGATGACCCACACCGTCCCCCGTACGTCGAAGACGAGGTTCCCCGACCACAGGTCGCCGTGGAGGCGGCTGGGCGGCTCGGTGGCGGAGTGCCCGGCCAGCTCGGGCAGCCGGTGCACCGCCCGCTCGACCAGGGCGGCCTCGGTGGCGGTGACCGCCCCGGCCGAGCGCGCCGCGGCCAGTGCCGGCAGCACCCGCCGCTCGGCGTAGAAGGCGGCCCACGACGACGGGTCCCCCTCGGCCGGCCGGTTGTCCATGGGCAGCGGACCGATGAACCCCGGCCACGGGGCGCCGAACCCCGGGGCGCCGGCCGCGTGCAGATCGGCGAGGGCGCGGCCGAAGGCCTCGGCCCCGCCGGGGGTCGCCGGGCCGGGGGGGATCCAGGCCACGGCGATCGAGACGAGGTCGACGCAGAGCACTTCGGGCACCCGGACGGCCCGGGCCTCGGCCAGCCATGCCAGCCCCTCGGCCTCGGCGGCGAAGAATCCCTCGGGCGCGTCAGGGTCGCGCTTGGTGTAGGCGAGCCGGCCGTCGGCACGTCGCACCGGGCCCCGGCCGCCCCCCACCGTCAGCCCCCGCGTTCCGCGGCGCCCACCGAGTCGGCCAGGGCCGCCGCCAGGCCGCGGCAGGCCGCCTCGACCTCGAGGAGGCAGCGGGTGAAGTCGGCGTCGTCGCCGTAGTAGGGGTCGGGCACGTCCAGGGCGCCGCCGGCGTCGCCGTCGAACGCCCGCAGCATGACCAGTCGCCCCTCGACCCTCGACCCTCCCAGGCTGCGCAGGGTCTCGTGGTGTCGGCGGTCGAGCGCCACGACGAGATCGAGGTCGGCCAGCCGCGCCCGCTGGACCTGGCGGGCAACGTGGCGTCCGGGCGGGTAGCCGCGCCGGCGGAGCGCGGCGTGGGCCCGGGCGTCCATCGGCTCGCCCTCGTGCCACGGGCCGGTCCCGGCGCTCGAGACCTCGAGCCGCTGGCCGAGGGTGGCCGATCCTTCGACGGCGGTGTCGGCGGCCAGCTGGCGGAGGACCACCTCGGCCATCGGGGAGCGGCAGATGTTGCCGGTGCACACGAAGCAGACGCGGTAGGGGCCCGGGGCCCGTACCGCCGGGACGGCCGGCGGGCTCACGGGGCGTGCGCCGGGTCGGCGTACTCCTCGCGCAGCGTCCGCTTCACGATCTTGCCGGTGCCGGCACGGGGCCAGTCGGTGCGGATCTCGAGCTGCTCGGGGATCTTCTGGGTCATGAGGCCGGCCTCCCGGCAGAAGGCGGCCACCTCGGCGAGGTCCAGGCCGTCAGCCCCCTCCGCCAGCTGGACCACGGCGCAGACCCGCTCGCCCCGCTCGGGGTCGGGGAGCCCGATCACCGCCACCTCGGCCACCTTGGGGTGGCGGTAGAGGACGCCCTCGACCTCGACCGCGCTCACGTTCTCCCCCTTGCGCACGATGACGTCCTTCAGCCGGCCGGTGATGCACAGGTGGCCGTCGTCACGCAGCCGACCCAGGTCCCCGGTGCGGAAGTAGCCCTCCTCGTCGAAGGCCGCCTCGGTGAGGGCCGGGTCGGTGTAGCCGTGGCAGACCATGGGGCCGCGCACCCGGATCTCCCCCTCCTGGCCGGCGGCCGCCGGCCGGCCGTCGAGGCCCACGATGCGCACCTCGGCGCCGACGACCGGCCGCCCGTCGGTGTTGGCCAGCTGCTCGTCGCTGTCCTCGGGCGAGCCGTTGGCGATCATCGGGACCTCGGTCATGCCGTAGCCGTGGACGACGCCGCGCCCACCGATCTCGTCGCGCACCTCGTAGTGGATCTCGGGGGGTTTGGGTGCCCCGCCGCCGGCCATGAGGCGCAGGGTGGGGAGGATCGGCTCGCCGGGCTGCTTGCGCTGCTCGGCCAGGAAGGCGACGTAGAAGGCGGTGCTCCCCCCGACCAGGGTCACCCCGTGGCGGCGGTAGAGGGGAAGCACGTCGGGGGCGCTGAAGGCCTCGACCATGACCGCCGAGAACCCGACGCAGAGCATGGTCACCAGGTAGTCGGGGCCGGCGATGTGCGCGAACGGGAAGGCGATCGACCCCACGTCGTCCGGCGACATCTCGATGGCTGAGGCCAGGCCCCAGCCGCCGGCGATGAGGGTCTGGTCGGTGTGGCGGACTCCCTTGGGGTCGGCCGTGCTGCCCGAGGTGTAGTAGATCCAGCGGACCGGGGCCTGGTCGGCGCCGGTCCCTGCCGGGGGCGGCGCCAGGGTCCCGGGGTCCCCCTCGGGCAGGCCTGTGTCGACGACGACGATCTCGGGGTCAGCCGCCCCGCCCACCGGCGGGTTGGCGAGAAGAGCGCGTCGGGCGAGCGCCGGGTAGTCGGTCCCCCGCCACTCGCCGGGGACGAAGAACAGGCGGGACCCGGTCTGGCGCAGGGCGAAGCCCACCTCGCGCTCGCGGTAGAGGTGGATGATCGGGTTCTGCACCGCGCCGAGCCGGCTGAGGGCGACCGACAGCACCACGGTGTCGATCCGGCTGGGGAGCTGCCAGGAGACGGCGGTGGACTGGCCCACGCCCCGCGCCGCCAGGCCGGCGGCCACCGTCAGCGCCCGGTCGCGGAACCCGCCGAAGGTGATCGTCTGACCCTCGGCGTCGATGAACATCGTGGCCTCGGGGGTGGCCTGGGCGCGCCGTTCGACGAGCTCCCAGATGGTGCGGGCGTCGGTGATCGTCGTCGCTGTGGCCATGTCGCCCCTCCGGTCGAGCTCTCGGGCCCCTTCTTTACCAGGTGGGCGCGTGCGCCAGCCCGGCCCCGAGGCAGCCGCACGGCGCCGACGAGCCGGTACGCTCGGTGGGAGCCGGCGAGGGAGGCGACGTGTCAGAGCCGATGGGCACCGACGGCGAGGGGCACCACGAGGCGAGGGACCGCCGGCGCGATACCCGGCTGGTGGCCACCGGGGTGGTGGCCGTCCTGCTGGTGTGGTTCGCCCTCGACAACCTGCAGTCCGTCAAGATCCACTTCTGGGTCCACACCACCAAGGCCCCGCTGGTCCTGGTGGTCGCCATCGCCGTCGGCCTGGGGGCCGCCGTCGTCCTGCTCGCCTCCCGGTTCACCAAGAAGCACCAGCAGACCGACGAGTAGGGGGTCAGCCGAACGGCGGGGGAGGCCGGCGACCGCGCCAAGGGTCGGCCTCTTCTATCTGGGAGGCCACCCGCACGAGCAGCCCCTCCTGCCAAGGGCCGGTGACCAGCTGGACCCCGACCGGGACCGGACGCTCGCCGCCGGGGGGACGGCCTGGGCGACCGGGAGGCTGACCGCGGGCTGGCCGCTCACGTTGAACGGCGCGGTGAAGGCGGCCATCGACAGCGCGTCGACCGGGATGCCGGCCGGCTCCGCGTGGGCCTGCTCGAGGACGGTGCCGGCCACGGGGGGCAGGATGGCCATGGTGGGGGTGACCAGGACGTCGAAATCCTCTCCCCAGCGCGCCACCACGCGCCGGGTCGCCCTCTGGAGCTCCCCGAGGGCGGCGACGAACTCGATGCTGCCCAGGGCGCTCCCCGCCTCGAACGAGGCGCGGTTGTGGGGCTCGAGGCGGTCGGCGTCGATGCCGCGGTAGGCGGCGAGACCCGAGTGCATGACCGAGAGGAACGGCTCGAGGGCCTCGTCGGGGAAGAGCTCGACCTCGGTCTCGGTCACCTTGTGGCCGAGCGACTCGAGCAGCGTCGCGGTGCGGCGGGCGGCCTCGACCGCCGCCGGGTCCACCGGGAGCCCGAGGGGGGCGAGCACCGACAGGGCCACCCGCAGCTGGCCGGGGTCGGCGCCCACCTCGTCGGCGAACGGACGGTCGGGGATCGGTGCGTTGTACCAGGCGAGCCGGTCGGGCCCGCTGATCTCGTCGAGGACGGCGGCGGCGTCGGCCACGGTGCGGGTGAGCACGCCTTCCACCGAGGCCCCCATCCACCCCGGCACGTCGGCCGGCACCCGGCCCCGGCTGGCCTTCAGGCCGACCAGGCCGCTGCACGAGGCGGGGATCCGCAGCGAGCCGCCACCGTCGTTGCCGTGCGCCAGCGGGAACAGGCCGGCGGCCACGGCGGCCGCCGCCCCGCCGCTCGAACCGCCGGGGGTGCGGTCGGTGTCCCAGGGGTTCCGGGTGACGCCGTAACGCAGGTTCTCGGCGACCGGCAGCGGCCCGAATTCGGGCACGTTGGTCCTCCCGGTGAGCACGAACCCCGCCCGTCGCAGCGCCGCCACCACCAGCTCGTCGTGCGCGCTCGGGCCGTCGGGGCCGGCGAAGGAGCCGTAGGCGACGGGCCAGCCGGCCACCTCGTTCAGGTCCTTGATGGGGACGGGGACCCCGGCGAAGGGCGGCAGGTCGGCGTCCCCACCGGCGATGTCGTCGGACAGCCTGGCGGCCTCGGCCCGGGCCTCCTCGTCGTTGCGCCAGACCACCGCGTTGATCTCGGGGTTCAGCCGGTCCACCCTCTCGAGGCAGGCCTCCAGCAGCTCGAGCGGGCTCTCCTCGCGGTGGCGCACCGCCGCGGCCATCTCGGTGGCGGACGAGAACGGGTCCATGGAGGCACCCTACCCACGGGCCTCGGCGCCAGCGCCCAGGTCGCGGCCGTCCCGAGGATCCCCGGCCCTAGACTGGGCCCCGGAGGGCGGACGGCGGGGACCCGTTGTACGCCGGGTGTGTTTGCGCGAACATGACAGCTGAGCCGTCGGGACGAGGAGGTGCCTGCTCCGTGCTGGCGCTGCAGGGAGACAGGGAAAGGGAGATAGGTGCCGCTCTCAGAGCATGAGCAGCGCATCCTGGCGGAGCTGGAGGACTCGCTCACCCGCCAGGACCCCTCGTTCGCCGAGCGCGTGCGCTCGGAGACCGTCTATCGCCACGCCGGCCGCTACTGCAAGTGGTCGGCGGTCGGCTTCGTCGCCGGGGTCGCCATCCTCGTGGCCTTCTACTCCGAGTCGGTGCTGGCCGGGCTGCTCGGGGTGGCCATCATGTTCGCCTCGGCCGCCGTCTTCGAGCGCAACCTGCGTCGCATGGGCAAGGCCGGCTGGCACGACATCACCCGTTCGCTGCGCGATGACCGCCCGTCGGGAGCCGGCGGCGGCATCGAGCACGCGGTCCACGGTGCCCGGGACTGGTTCCGGACCCGCCTCTTCCGCCGCGACAGCTGACCCCGCCCACTCCTCGGGCGCCGCGGGCATGGGCGAGTTCTGCGTGGCCGTCGACATCGGCGGGACCAAGCTGGCGGCGGGACTGGTCGGACGCACCGGCACCCTGCAGGCCGAGCGACGGGTCCCCACCGTGGCCACCGGCGACCCCGAGCGGCTGTGGGGCGCGCTCGGTGCGTTGGTGACCGGCCTGCTCGAGCAGGCCCCACCGGGGGCGGCCGTCTGCGGGGTGGGCTGCGGAGGACCGATGTCGCCCGGGGGCGACGAGGTGTCGCCCCTCAACATCCCCGCCTGGCGGGGGTTCCCGCTCCGCCGCCGGCTGGCCGAGCTGACCGGGCTCCCGACCTTCGTCGACAACGACGCCAAGGCGCTGGCCCTGGCCGAGGGGTGGACCGGTGCCGCCGCCGGCTGCCGCGACTACCTGGCCATGGTCGTCTCGACCGGGGTGGGTGGGGGGATCGTGCTCGACGGGCGGCTGCTCGAGGGCCGGCTGGGCAACGCCGGGCACATCGGCCACGTGGTGGTCGAGCCGGAGGGGAGACGGTGCGCCTGCGGGGGACGCGGCTGCCTCGAGGCCGAGGCGTCGGGCACGGCCATCGCCGCGCTCACCGGCCGTCCGCCGGCCGACGCGCCGCCCTCGGTGGTGGCGAGGACCGGCACGCTCGTCGGCCGGGCCGTGGCCTCGGTGGTCAACCTGCTCGACCTCCCCCTGGCCGTGGTGGCCGGCTCGGTGGCCCTGGGCTTCGGCGAGCCCTTCTTCGAGGCGGCCCGCCAGGAGCTCGGCTCGAGGGCCCGTCTCGACTACGCCGAGGGCGCCCGTCTCGAGCCGGCCGGGCTCGGCGACGAGGGGCCACTGGTCGGCGCCGGCGCGGTCGGCTGGCGCGGGCTCGACCGGGAGCGGCCACGGTGAGCCGGCGGTCGACGCCCTCCGGCGCGCCCACGGTGCTGGCGGCCGTCGTCCGCCGGCCCCGGTTGTGGCTGGTGGCCGTGGCGGCGCTGGTTCGCCTGGCCCGTCCGGGGTGGTGGCACCGCTGGCCGTTCCTGCCGGTGCCGACGCCGGGGTACCTGCACCTGCGGATGGTCACCGCCTACGGCGGTGACGGTGAAGGGCGGCTGGCCTCCGACGACGTGGTGGCCTACCTCGAGTGGTGCCGGCGACGGTGATCGGCGAACGGTAGAACCTCGGTGATGGCCGGGTCGTCGCAGCGGCGCGGATAGCCTCTTCCCCCATGGAGCGGGTCCTCCTGCTCAACGCGACCTACGAGCCGCTGGCCCTGGTCTCGGACCGCCGTGCCGTCGTGCTGGTGCTCGACGGGCGGGCCGAGGCGGTGGCTTTCCGCCCGGAGTGCCGGGTCTTCCACTCGGCGCAGCTGGCCGTGGATGTGCCGGCCATCGTGCGGCTCTGCCACATGGTCCGCATCCCCCGTTGGGCCCGGACGCCGCCGTTGACGCGCCGTGCGGTCCTCCGACGCGACGACGGGCGGTGCGCCTACTGCTCAGAGACGGCCGACACGGTCGACCACGTCGTCCCCCGCAGCCGCGGCGGGCGCCACGAGTGGACCAACGTGGTGGCCTCGTGCAAGCGCGACAACCTCCTGAAGGGCGATCACCTCCTCTCCGAGCTGGGTTGGTCGCTGACCTTCAAGCCGGGCGCGCCCGAGGGGCACCTGTGGAGGCTCCGCCATCTGGCCGACGTGGACCCCCTCTGGGAGCCGTACCTGGCAGCAGCCTCCTGATCGAGCGGTCCCCCTCCGACTGGTTCGACGTCGAGCGCCACCGCCAATCGGCGCGGCGCCGGGTCGTCGTCCGCAACGCCCGGACCGACGCGCTGGTGCTCGGCAGCACCCAGCCGCGCTCGGTGGTGGATCGGGCCCGGGCCGAGTCCGCAGGGGTGGCCATCGTGCGCCGGCGCAGCGGTGGGGGCGCGGTCCGCGTGGGACCGGAGGGCCCGCTGTGGGTCGACGTCTGGCTCCCGCGGGGTGACCCCCTGTGGGACGACGACGTGCTGGTCGCGGCCGACTGGGTGGGGGAGTGGTGGACCTCGGGCCTCGAGGCGGCGGGCGCAGGAGGGCTGTCGGTCCACCGCGGTCCGTCGGGACGCGACCCGTGGTCGCCGGTCGCGTGCTTCGCCGGCGTGGGACCCGGCGAGGTCGAGGCGGCGGGCCGCAAGGTGGTGGGCGTCTCGCAATGGCGGAGCCGGCAGGGAGCGCTCTTCCAGACGTGCGCCTACCGCCGGTTCGACCC
Source organism: uncultured Actinomycetota bacterium (assembly GCA_963770505.1). GTDB lineage: Bacteria > Actinomycetota > Acidimicrobiia > Acidimicrobiales > RAAP-2 > CAVYPR01. The sequence goes on from CAVYPR010000001.1 coordinate 470,842, forward strand.
CCGGCCCCTGGTCGACCTGCTCGACCCCTCAGCGGCGCCGCCCGGGGGGTGGGAGGCCCTGGCCGCCCACCTCCAGGCGTCGGCCGTCGGGACCGACGACGTCGCCGGGCCGTCGTTTGGCGCGGCGTCCCTCCTCGAGCGCCTGCCGCCGGGCCCCGGCTGGGAGCTCCTCTCGGACTGACCCGGCCGGTCCCCGGCCGGCTCGGCGTCTTCATCACACCGCCGTCGGTGCATGCGCCGCGCCCGCGCCGCACCCGTTCGATCATCGCCGCCCGTCTTCGCCACTTTCGCGTCACGCAGTTGTTGACCGGGGGAGAAGAGGGGGTTAGAGTGGCGCGAAGTGGTGGGAAAGGGAGTAAGAGGGCGCGATCCAGGGAGCGTCGTGGGAGCTGTGGCCGGTGGCGGGATTCGTTGGCACGTACGAGCACTCGCTCGACACCAAGGGCAGGGTCATCCTGCCGGTCAAATTCCGCGCCTCGTTCGACCGGGGTGGCTACTTGACCGAGCACCGCGAGGGGTGCCTGGCCCTGTGGACCCCGGGGGAGTTCGAACGCCAGATGGCCGCCATGCAGGAGCGTGCCGCGTCGGGCCGCACCGACCGCAACCGGGCCCGGCTGTGGGCGGCCAACTCCCACGAGGCCGAGGTCGACCGTCAGGGTCGCATGGCGATCCCGGCGCGTCTGCGGGCCTTCGCCTCGCTGGAGGGCGACGTCCTGGTCACCGGAGCCATCGACCGCGTCGAGCTGTGGAGCCCACCGGTGTGGGAGCGCAGCGTCCAGCCAGCCGAGCAGTGGTTCCTCGAGGACGAGGACGAGTGAGGAAGGAGCACGAGAGAAAGACCCTCTGCCTGCACACCATGTCCGCCCCGAGGTGCCGCCCCGGCCACCTCTGGACCCTGAGCAGCCCCCCGACCGGCAAAGTGGAAGACCGTTCCTCCGCCTGCTTCCCCTCCGGTCGCCGTGGGTTCCCCCCCCCGAGCACCGTGCGGGTCGGGGGGCTGCCCATGGCCCAGGGGTTCATCCACGAACCAGTGATGGTGGAGGAGGTGACGGCGCTCTTCGCCCCCGTGCCCCCCGGCGTCGTCATCGACGCCACGGTCGGCGGCGGGGGTCACGCCGCGGCGATCCTCGACGCCCATCCCCACCTGGGCGTCCTGGGGCTCGACCGGGACCCCGTGGCCCTGGCCGCCGCCGGCGAGCGCCTCGCGCCCTTCGGCCGCCGGGCGGCCGTCCGCCGGTCCCGTTTCGCCGACATCGGGCGCGCCGTGGCCGACGCCCGGTCCGAGGGCGGTCCGTCGTGGCCCGAGGTGGAGGAGGCCACGGCCACAGACGCGTTGTCGGGCGTGCTGCTCGACCTCGGGGTGAGCTCGCCCCAGCTGGACCTGGCCGAGCGGGGCTTCTCGTACCGCCAGGAGGGCCCGCTCGACATGCGGATGGACCCCACCGAGGGGCGCAGCGCCCTCGAACTGGTCAACGAGGCCGGAGCGGGGGAGCTGGCCGAGCTCTTCGCGGCCAGCGGTGAGCGCCGACTGGCCGGCCGCATCGCCCGGGCCGTCGTCGCCGCCCGGCCGATCGCCACCACCACCGAACTGGCCGACGTCGTCTCACGCGCCGTGCCGGCGGCCCTTCGGCGGCGCGGCCACCCCGCACGGCGCGTCTTCCAGGCCCTGCGCATCGCCGTCAACGAGGAGGAGGTGGAGCTGGCGGCGGTGCTGCCGGCCGCCCTCGGCCTCGTCGCCGTCGGAGGCCGCGTGGTCGTCGTCTCCTATCACTCGGGAGAGGACCGGATGGTAAAGGCCGCCATGGCCGACGCCGCCTCCGGGGGGTGCACCTGCCCGCCGGGGCTGCCCTGCGTCTGCGGGGCCCGGCCCGAGCACCGCCTCGTCTTCCGGGGGGCGCGCACCGCGTCCGCCGGCGAGCTGGCCCGCAACCACCGCGCCGAGAGCGCCCGGCTGCGCGCCACCGAGCGGACGGACAGCCCGACGTGACCCCCCCTCCCGCCACCGCCGCCCGCCGGGCACCGGCCGAGCGCCGGGCGAAGCCCGTTCCCTCCCGGGTCGAGCGGCCCGATCTGCGTGTCGTCGGGGACGCGCCGCACCGTGGCCGGGCCCGGTGGGGGCGGCTGGCGCCCGTCCTGGCGGCCGGCCTGGTCATCGGCAGCCTCGTCTTGGTGGTGGCGGGCCACGCCGTCCTGGCCGAGGGCCAGGTCCGCCTCTCCGCCGTGCAGTCCGCGCTCTCCACGGCGCAGGCGGCCAACGGCCAGGACACCCTCTCGCTGGCCGCCCTCGAGTCCCCCGCACGGATCGTCGCCCAGGCCAAGGACCAGCTGCACATGGTCGAGGCCGGTCAGATCGTCGAGTTGCCCTACGTGCCGCTCGGCACCCCGCTGCCCACCCCCACGGTCAGCCCGGCGCCCGCGGCGCCGGCCGGTCCGTGAGGTCCCAGCCACCTGTTCTCCCCGCCACCCGGCGGAAGGGGGCGGGGGTGCGCCGAGGTGAGCCGTCCCGCCGGCCCGCCGTCAGCCCCCGCCCCCCGACCGCCACCACCCGCCGTCCCCGCCCCCACGCCCGCCGCCGGACCTCCACCTCGGACCACCGCGCCGGGCTGGGCCAGGTCCTGCTGACCCGCCGTATCCGCTTCTTCCGGCTCGTCCTGGTGCTGGCGTTCCTCGGGATCACGGCCCGCCTCGTCTACATCCAAGTGTTCGAGGCGAGCGGCTACGGCACCCTGGCCGGCCAGGAGCTGGCTCAGCGCATCACGATCCCGGCCCACCGCGGCACCCTCTACGACCGCGACGGCGCCGTGCTGGCCATGTCGGTGCCGACGGCGAACGTGGTGGCCGACGACTTCCAGGTCGCCCACCCCCAGAGCGAGGCGCTGGAGCTGGCACCGCTGCTCGGGGTCCCGGCCGCCCGGCTCCTCACCCTCCTCTCGGAGCACTCGGGCTACGTGGTCCTGGCCACGGGCCTGTCGGAGTCCAAGGCGTCGGCGGTGTCCGCCAAGGACGCGGCCGGCATCACCCTCCTCGACAGCTCACAGCGAGTGAACCCCGACGGCGACCTGGCCTCCCCCGTCATCGGCGACGTTCACCAGTCGGGGACAGGGGCGTCAGGACTCGAGTACGAGTTCAACAAGGAGCTGTCGGGCACCCCCGGCAGTGAGACGCTGCTCGAGTCGCCCGGCGGCGTGACCCTGCCGGGCACCCCGGCGACCGACCAGCGGGTGGCCCGCGCCGGCACGGGCCTCGAACTCACTTTGGACCAGCAGCTGCAGTACACGACCGAGCAGGACCTCGCCGCACAGATCGTCGCCACCCACGCCACCAGCGGGATCGCCGAGGTGATGGACGTCCGCACGGGGGACATCCTCTCGATGGCCAACCTGGTGTCCAACGCCACCGGGTCCACGAAATCGGCGGTGGGGGCGACGCCCACCTCCTCGTCGAACCAGGGGACGAGGGCGATCACCATCGGCCCCAAGGGGCCGGTCGCCGACGCCCCCAGCGACCTGGCCGTCACCCAGCTCTACGAACCCGGGTCGGTCTTCAAGCTGGTGACCTTCTCGGCCGCCCTGGCCGACGGCGTGATCAGCCCGAACGCCACCTTCAGCGTCCCCGACCAGATCATGCTGGACGGCTCTCTCTTCCACGACGCCGAGGTGCACCCGACCGAGGAGCTGAGCGCCACCCAGATCCTGGCCCAGTCCTCCAACATCGGCACGTCGGAGATCGCCAATGGGCTGGGCGAGAAGCGGCTGCTGGCCCAGACGTCGAACCTGGGCTTCGGCCGGCCCACCGGCCTCAACTTCCCCGGCGAGGAGCGCGGCCTGTTGGCCGACGCGGCCCACTGGGAGCCCACCGACTACGTCTCGCTGGCCATCGGCCAGGTGGACGCGGTCACCGCCCAGCAGGTCCTCGACGCCTACAACGCCGTGGCCAACGGCGGGGTCTTGGTGGCGCCCCGCCTGGTCCAGGCCACCGTGGCCCCCGACGGGAAGCCGACCCCGGTGCCGGCCCGGCCCGGGCGCCGGGTGATCCCCGCCGCCACCGATCAGGAGCTCACCTCGATGCTCCAGCAGGTGGTGGAGACGGGGACCGGCACCAACGCCTTCATCCCGGGCTACACCGTGGCCGGCAAGACCGGCACGGCCCAGATCCCCACCGCCGGGGGCGCCGGCTACGTCCCGGGGGCCTACATGGCCACCTTCGTCGGCATTGCCCCCGCCACCCACCCGGTGCTGGCCGGCGATCGTCGTCCTCAACCGGCCGACCCCGATCTTCGGCGGCACCGTCTCGGCCCCGGTCTTCTCCCAGATCATGGGGTACGCCCTGCACCGCTACGACATCCCCACCACACCGGGTGCGCCCACCACGCCGCCCCCGCCGGGGACAGTGGCCTCGACCGGTACACAGGACGTCACGTGAAGACCCCGGGGGGTGGGCGACCGCCGGGGTACCATCGGCCGGTCGGACGGGCGCCGGCGCGGAGGGTCCGCCATCGCGGCCCCGCCTGCCTACCCGCATCCGTGCAGATGAACCTGTTGCTCGACGAGGTCGACGTGGTGGTGACGACGGGCGACCCCTCGGCCGCCGACGTGCGCGGGATCACCCACGACAGCCGACGGGTGGCCCCGGGCGACCTCTTCTGCTGCCTGCCCGGCGCGACCGACCGACGGCCACGAGCACGCGGCCGAGGCGGTGGCCCGGGGGGCCGTCGGCCTCCTCTGCGAGCGCGCCGTCGCCGGGGTTCCAGAGGTGCCGCAGGCCGTGGTCGCCCCCGGACGGGTGCGCTCCGCCATGGCCCGGGTGGCCGCCGCCTTCTACGGACACCCCTCGAGGGACCTGGTGATGGCCGGGGTCACCGGGACCAACGGCAAGACCACGGTGACCCACCTGCTCGGCTCCGTGCTGCGCACCGCGGGCCACGCCACCACGGTCGTCGGCACCCTCACCGGCGTGCGCACCACGCCCGAGGCGACCGAGCTGCAGCGGCTGCTGGCCGAGGTCCGCGACGCGCCCCGCGCCGCCGGCGAACGGGTCCCGGCGGTGGCCATGGAGGTCTCCAGCCACGCGCTGGCCCAGGCGCGGGTCGACGCCGTCCACTTCGACGTGGCCGTGTTCACCAACCTGAGCCACGACCACCTCGACTACCACGGGACGATGGACGACTACTTCGCGGCCAAGGCCGCGCTGTTCACGCCCGAGCGGGCGGTGCGCGGGGTGGTGAACGCCGACGACAGCTGGGGCCGACGGCTGCTGGCCGACGCCCGGATCCCCCTGGTGGCGGTGCGCCGGGACGCCGCCTCGGCGGTCGAGCTCGGCTGCGGGGAGGTCCTCGTTCACCTGGCGCGCCCAGCGGGTGGAGCTGGCGATGACCGGGGCGGTGAACGTGGAGAACGCCCTGTTGGCGGCCGAGGCGGCGGTGGTCCTCGGGGTCGAGCCCGCCGTCGTGGCCGCGGGGCTGTCCGCCGCCGGCGCCGGTGCCCGGCCGGCTCGAGGTCGTGGCGACCCCGGACGGGGGGGCGCCCTGCACGGTCCTGGTCGACTACGCCCACACCCCGGCCGGCCTCGAGGTGGCCCTGGGTGAGGCCCGGCGACTGGCCGGGGCCGGCGGGCGGGTCCTCGTGGTCTTCGGCTGCGGCGGGGACCGGGACCGGACCAAGCGCCCGCTGATGGGCGAAGCCGCCACCCGCCTGGCCGACGTGGCCGTCCTCACCTCGGACAACCCGCGCCACGAGGACCCCGAAGCCATCGCGGCCGAGGTCCTGGCCGGCGTCGGTGCCCTCGGCGGACCGAGGCGCGCGCCGCCGGTCGCCTGCTCGTCGAGCCCGACCGGCGGCGGGCCATCGTCCAAGCGCGTCGGTCTGGCCGGCGCCGGCGACGTGGTGGTGGTGGCCGGCAAGGGCCACGAGACGACCCAGGAGGTGGGCGGCCGTTCTCCTGCCCTTCGACGACCGGGCCGTGGTGGCCGAGGTGCTCGGGGTCCGGACGACGTCGCCGGGACCCGACCGAACGCGGGCGGCTGAGCGGTGCTCTCGCTCATGGCCTCGGGTGGGGCCGCCTTCGCCGTCGCCATCGTGGCCACCCCGTTCCTGCGTCGGTGGCTGGTCAGCAACCGCATCGGCCAGCACATCCGGGAGGACGGGACCGGCCACCCACAGCGCCAAGGCCGGCACGCCCACCATGGGCGGCCTGGCCATCGTGGCTGCGGTGGTCGTCGGCTACGCCGTGGCCCACGTCGGCACCGAGGTGCGCTTCTCGGCCACCGGCTACCTCGTGATCATCACGGTCTTCCTGTTCGGCCTCATCGGCTTCGTCGACGACTGGATCAAGGTCACGCCACCGGCGCAGCCTCGGGCTGAACAAGCGGGCCAAGGCCGGCGCCCAGGTGGCGGTGGCCGTGCTCTTCGCCGAGCTGGCCGTGCACTGGGCCCACACCTCGACCGCCCTGTCGTTCACCCGCTCGGCCACACCCGGCCTGCAACTGGGGCAGTGGGGGTGGGTCGTCTTCGCCGTGTTCGTGCTGGTGGGGACCTCCAACGCGGTCAACCTCACCGACGGCCTCGACGGCCTGGCCGTCGGGTTCGGCCACCTTCTGCTTCGCCGTGCTCGGCGATCATGGGGTACTGGATCTTCCGCCACCGCGCCATCTTCCACGTCCTGCCGGCGTCGGCCATCGACCTGGCCCTGGTCTCGGTGGCCCTCGGCCGGGGCGTGCCTGGGGTTCTTGTGGTGGAACGCCGCGCCGGCCCGGATCATCATGGGCGACACCGGGTCGTTGGCCATCGGGTCGGGGCTGGCCGCAGTCTGCCTCCTGCTCAACCTGGACCTGCTGCTCCCCATCGTGGGCGGTCTCTTCGTCCTCGAGACCCTGTCGGTGATCGCCCAGGTGGTGAGCTTCCGCGTCTTCGGCCGGCGGATCTTCCGCATGGCCCCGTTCCACCACCACTTCGAGCTGCTCGGCTGGCCCGAGACCACCGTCATCGTGCGCTTCTGGATGCTGGGCGGGCTGTTCTGCGCGCTCGGCCTGGGCATCTTCTACGGCGAGTTCCTCAGGGCGACGCACCTCACGTGAGCCCGGTCGGCACCTCCGAAGGGACGGCCGGCCGCCCCCGACACGGCGGGGTCCCCCCCCGGGCGGGGTGGCGCGCCAGCATTTGTCCGTGGGTCGGCACACCATCGAGCGCGGCCGCCGGACGGCCGGCCACCGCGCCGCACCCCGGCCCAGGTCGGGGCTGCTCGGCGCGGCCCGCCAGCTGCCGACCTCCACCGTGCTGGTGGGCCTGGTCGTGGTCTTGTGCGTCTTCGGGGTGGCCATGGTGGGCTCGGCGTCGGAGGTCGTCTCCATCGTCACCTACGGCACGTCGTGGGCGATCCTGCTGCGCGAGTGCCTGTGGCTGGTCCTCGGGCTAGTGGTCTTCGGGTTCGCCTGCCGGACGGACTACCGCCGTTGGCGGCGGTGGAGCGGCGTGCTCATGGCGGTCACGATCGTCCTCCTCCTGGCCGTGCTCGTGCCCGGGGTGGGGACCACCTCGGGAGGGTCGACCCGCTGGCTCGGGCTTCGGCCCGCTGCTGCTCCAGCCCTCCGAGCTGATGAAGCTGGCCCTGGCCCTGGCCGGCGCCGACCTGGTGGCCCGGCGGGAGCGCGCCGACGGCGGGCACCGCCGGGTGGTCGGCCCGCTGCTCCTGCTCACCGCCCTCGCCGGCGGGCTGGTCCTCATCCAGCCGGACATGGGCACGGCGCTGGTGCTCGGGGCGATCACCCTGGCCCTCCTCTTCGCCTCAGGCGTGCCGACGGGGCCGATCGTGAAGCTGTTCATGGGCCTGGGCGGGCTGGCCCTGGTGGTGGGGCTGGCCGACCCCTACCGCCGCGCCCGGCTGCTCTCGTTCCTCGACCCCCGGGCCCACGCCTCGGGCTCGGGCTACCAGGTCTTCCAGTCCCTCATCGGGCTGGGCTCGGGCCACATCTTCGGGGTCGGCTTCGGCAACGGCGCGGAGAAGTGGGGCTACCTGCCCAACGCCCACACCGACTTCATCTTCTCGGTGATCGGCGAGGAGCTGGGCCTGGTGGGCGCGCTCTGCGTGCTCGGCCTCCTCTTCGCCTTCGTCTGGTTCGGGCTGCGGGCCGCGGCCCGGGCCCCCGACCGCTTCGGCGGCCTGCTGGGGGTCGGGCTGGTGGCCTGGATCGCCGCCGAGACCCTCATCAACGTGGGGGCGGTGGTCGGCCTCCTGCCGGTGACGGGCATCCCGCTCCCCTTCATCTCCTACGGCGGCTCCTCGCTCGTCCTCACCCTCCTGGCCGCGGGGATCCTGGTGAGCATCGCCCGCCAGGAGGTCCCCGATGCGCGGCCGGCTGGCCTAAGACGGCGCAGTTCGGGGCTGGCCGGGCCGGGGCTGGCCGGATCGGGGCTGGCCGGCCCGGTGCTGGGCAGCCCGGGACAGGGCGGTGACGGGCCGGCACCAGGTGGTGGTGGCCGGAGGGGGGACGGGGGGGCACGTGCTGGTGGCCCTGGCCGTCGCCCGGGCCCTGGTGGCCAGGGGCCACGATCAGGCCTCGATCGAGCTCGTGGGGTCGCGGCGGGGCCAGGAGGCCGACCTGCTGGCCGGGACCGGGCTTCCCCCTCACCCTGCTGCCGGGCCGAGGGATCGCCCGTCGGCTCGATCCGCGCTCGCTCGTGGCCAACGCCGTGGCCGTGGCCGGCCTCCTCTGGGCCACGCTCACCGAGACGGCCCGCCTGGCCCGGCACCGGCCGCGGGTGGTGGTGTCGGTCGGCGGCTACGCCGCGGTGCCCGGCGGGGTGGCGGCGGCGGTCCTGCGGGTCCCCCTGGTCCTCGTCAACGTGGACGCCGTGCCCGGCCTGGCCCACCGGGTGCTCGGCCGGTTCGCCGCGGCCAGTGCCGTGGCCTTCCCCGACACCCCCCTGCCCAGGGCGGTGGTGACCGGGGCCCCGGTGCGCGACGAGGTCCGCGCCGTCGACCGCACCCCGACCGCGGTCGCCGAGGCCCGGGGCCAGCTCGGCCTCCCGCCCGACCGGCCCGTGGTCGGCGTGTTCGGAGGGTCGCTCGGGGCCCGCTCGATCAACCGCGCAGCGTCGGGCCTGGCCCGACGGTGGGCCGGGCGCGCCGACCGCTCCCTCTACCACGTGACCGGCCGGCGGGACTGGGACGCCATGGGGGGCGCCGACGCCGGGACAGCAGGCGGACTGTGCCTGCGGCTCGTCCCCTTCGAGCCCCGCATGGACCTCCTCTACCAGGCGGCCGACGTGGTCGTCTGCCGGGCCGGGGCGATCACCGTGGCCGAGCTGGCCGTGGCCGGCGTGCCGGCGGTGCTGGTCCCGCTGCCCGGGAGCGCCGGGCGACCACCAGACGGCCAACGCCCGGGCCCTGGTGGCCGCGGGCGCGGGCGTGCTCCTCCCCGACGCCGACTGCGACCCCGACCGGCTCGAGGCGATCCTCGACGGCCTGCTTGGCCGACCCCGGCCGGCTGGCCGCCATGGGGGCGGCGGCCCGGGCCGCCGCCCATCCCGACGCGGCCGACCGGGTGGCCGAGGTGGTGGACGCCCATGCCCGCTGAGCGCGGCGACGGCGACCCGCCCGCGGTCGACCTCTCGGTACCGAGGAGGATCCACGTGGTGGGGGTGGGCGGGGCGGGGATGAGCGCCATCGCCACCGTGCTGTCCGCCATGGGCCACACGGTGACCGGGAGCGACCTGCGCGGCTCGCCGGTGGTCGACCGGCTGGTGGCCCAGGGCGTGGCGGTCTCGATCGGCCACCGGGCCGACCAGGTCGGCGCGGCCGACCTGGTCACCTCCTCGCCGGCGGTGGCCGCCGACAACCCCGAGCTGGCCGAGGCGGCCCGGCGCGGCCTGCCGGTGGTGCGCCGGGCCGAGATGCTGGCGGCCATCGCCGCCGCCCGCCGGTGCCTGGCCGTGGCCGGCACCCACGGCAAGACCACCACCTGCTCGATGCTCTCGCTCATGCTGGTGGAGGCCGGGCTTCGGCCGTCCTTCCTCATCGGGGCCGACGTGGGCGAGATGGGCACCAACGCCGTCTGGGACCGCGGCGAGTGGCTGGTGCTCGAGGCCGACGAGAGCTACGGCACCTTCACGGCCCTGGCGCCCCGAGATGGCCGTGGTCACCAACGTCGAGGCCGACCACCTCGACCACTACGGCACCTTCGGCGCCCTCAGCGAGGCCTTCGGCGGCGTTCCTCGACGCCGCCACCGGGGACCGGCTGGTGGGGGCCGACGACCCGGTCGCCGCCGAGCTGGGCCGCCGCCGCGGGGCCGTGACCGTCGGACAGGCCGAGGGGGCCGACCTGGCGGATCACCGGCCTCACCCTCTCGCGCAGCGCCGTCGGCCTTCGACCTCTCGGGCCCCGACGGGGCGCGGGGGCCGCCTCGAGGTGGCGGTGCCCGGGCTGCACAACGCCCGCAACGCGGCGCTGGCGGCGGCGGCGGCCACCCTGGCCGGCGCGCCGTTCGGGGCCGTGGCCGCCGCCCTCTCCCGCTTCGCCGGGGTGCCGCGACGCTTCGAGTTCCGGGGCGAGGCGGAGGGGCGTCACCTTCGTCGACGACTACGCCCACCTGCCCAGCGAGGTGCGGGCCGCCTTGGCCGCGGCGCGGCTCGGGGGAGTGGCGGCGGGTGGTGGCGGTCTTCCAGCCCCACCGCTACACCCGGACCGCCGCCTTGGCCGGGGCGTTCGGGACGGCCTTCGGCGACGCCGACGTGGTGGTGGTGACCGACGTCTACGGCGCCGGCGACCCGCCGATCCCGGGGGTCTCGGGCCGGCTGGTGGCCGAGGCGGTGGCCGCCGCCGACCCCGCGCGCCCCGTGCTCTACGCGCCGGACCGCGCCGGGCTGGCGGCCTCGCTGTCGGAGCTGCTCGAGCCCGGGGACCTCTGCCTCACCCTGGGGGCGGGTGACCTCACCACCCTCCCCGACGAGCTGCGGGGGGAGCGGTGAGCGAGGGACCCGGCCGGGCCGGGCTCGACGCGGTGGCCGCCGCCCTCGGGGGCCGGGCCGAGGCCGACCACCCCCTCGGCGCCCTCACCACCTACCGCGTGGGGGGCCCGGCCGCCCTGTGGTTCGAGGCGGGCTCGGTGGACGACCTGCTGGCCGTGCGCCGGGCCCTGGCCGGCACCGCCGTGCCGGTGCTGGTGGTGGGCAAGGGGTCCAACCTCTTGGTGGCCGACGCCGGCTTCTTCGGCCTGGCCGTCCACCTCGGCCCCGGGCTGAGCGGGATCGAGATCGGCGCGGCGGACGGGCCGGCCGGCGAGCCGGTGGAGGTGTCGGCCGGCGGGGGGGCGGGGCTGCCGGTGCTGGCCCGGCGCACGGTCGAGGCCGGGCTGCGGGGGCTCGAGTGGGCGGTGGGGGTCCCGGGGTCGGTGGGCGGGGCGGTGCGCATGAACGCCGGGGGCCACGGGGCCGACACCGCCTCGCGCCTCCTGCGTTACCGCTGGGTGGACCTGTGCGCCGAGGCCGGGGGCGAGGACACGCCCGGCCGCCTCGCCTTCGGCTACCGCACCTCCTCGGTGGCCCCCTGCCAGGTGGTGGTGGGGGCCGACCTTCGGGGTGCGCCGGGGGGACGCCGACGAGGGCCGGGCGGCGCTGAGCGAGATCGTCCGCTGGCGGCGCCAGCACCAGCCCGGGGGCTCCAACGCCGGGTCGGTCTTCACCAACCCCCCCGGCGACTCGGCCGGCCGGCTGGTGGAGGCGGCCGGGCTGAAGGGGTTCGCGCCTGGGCACGGCCCGGGTTTCGGAGAAGCACGCCAACTTCATCCAGGCCGACGACGGGGGGTCGGCCGACGACGTGAAGCGGCTCACCGACCACGTGCGCGCCGCCGTTTCCGAGCGGTTCGGGGTGGTGCTCAGGACCGAGGTCCGCCTGGTGGGCTTCGACGCAGCCGACAATGGGGGGGTGGAACCCGGGGGCCAGGCGCGCCGTGCGCCGAGCGGGGAGGGCGGGTGAGCCCGACCCGGACCGACGCCCCGGCCCGCCCGCAGGGCCGGCCGGCAGCCGGTCGCCCGCCGCTCGACCCGCGCATCCGCCAGCGCCGGGCCGCCGTGACCCGCCGGCGCGGCCGCCGCCGGCTGGTGGTGGTGGTGTGCCTGGCGGCCCTGGCCGCGGCGGCGGTGGGCGGGTGGTTCCTCGTGCACTCGAGGTGGCTCTCGGCCCGGGTCGTCACCGTGGTCGGCTCGGTCCACACCCCGCCGGCCGAGATCGAGGCCGTGGCCGGCCTGGCCGGCCACCCCCCGATGGTCGACGTCGACCCCGGGGCGGCGGCGGCCCGGCTGGAGCGGCTGCCCTGGGTGCGCAGCGCCACGGTCCAGCGCCAGTGGCCCGACGGGGTCCGGGTCACCGTGGTCGAGGAGACCCCGGTGGCCGCGTTGGCCCCGCCCGCCGGCGACCCGCGGGCGCGCGCCGGCGCCTCGGGTGCCTGGGCCCTGGTCGACCGGGACGGCCGGGTGCTGGCCGACCGCCCGGCCCCGCCGGCGGGCCTCGTGCGCCTGGAGACGCCGGCCCGGCCCGGAGCGCCGGGGAGCTGGCTGGCGCCCGCCGCCGCGCCCGGCCTCGAGGTGGCGGCCACCCTCCCGCGGGCCTTCTCGGCACAGGTGACGGCGGTGGTGGTCAAAGGCGGCGGCCAGGTGACCCTGGACATGACCACGCCGGTCACCGTGGACCTGGGCGACACCACCCAGCTCGATCAGAAGTACGAGGCCGCCGCCGCCGCCCTGGCCGGGGCCAAGCTGGCGGCCGGCGACGTCATCGACGTGAGCGTCCCGGACTCGACCACCGTCGGCCCGGGCTGAGCCCGCCGGGCGCGGTGGTGCCCACGACCTGCGCCCATGCTTGACCGCCGAGAACGCCACCCGTATCGTGTGGGCACGTTGTCACCTGTCGTTCAACCTCTGGCGAAGGTTGAGACCCGTGGACGCGGCGGTCCGCCGTCCAAGTACGTCGGCACGCAGGGGAACACCGAGATTGCGGCCCGCCGGTGGTCGCCCCAGCACCGAGGGAGTCCATGACCGTTCCGTCACAGAGCAACTACCTAGCCGTGATCAAGGTGGTCGGGGTCGGCGGCGGGGGCGTGAACGCCGTCAACCGGATGATCGACGCCGGGCTGCACAACGTCGAGTTCATCGCGGCCAACACCGACGCCCAGGCACTGCTCATGAGCGACGCCGACCTCAAGCTCGACATCGGCCGGCAGCTGACCCGCGGGCTGGGGGCGGGCAGCGACCCCGAGGTGGGCCGCCAGGCGGCCGAGGAGCACCGCGGCGAGATCGAAGAGGCCCTGGCCGGGGCGGACATGGTCTTCATCACCGCCGGCAAGGGGGGCGGGACCGGCACCGGGGCGGCTCCCGTGGTGGCCGAGGTGGCCAAGGGGCTGGGGGCGCTCACCATCGGGGTGGTGACCCGGCCCTTCACCTTCGAGGGCCGGCGGCGGGCCATGCAGGCCGAGAAGGGCATCCAGAACCTGAAGGAGAAGGTCGACACCCTCATCGTCATCCCCAACGACCGGCTGCTCACCGTCTCCAACGACAAGACGTCGATGGTGAACGCCTTCAAGATGGCCGACGAGGTCCTCCTGGCCGGGGTGCGGGGCATCACCGACCTCATCACCGTGCCCGGGCTCATCAACACCGACTTCGCCGACGTGAAGATGGTCATGACCAACGCCGGCACGGCCATCATGGGCATCGGGGCGGCCGGTGGCGAGGGGCGGGCCGTGAACGCGGCGCGGGCGGCGATCACCAGCCCGCTGCTGGAGGCCTCCATCGAGGGGGCGCGGGGGATCCTCCTCAACATCGCCGGCGGCACCGACCTCGGGCTGTTCGAGGTGAACGAGGCGGCCGAGATCATCCACGCCGTGGCCCACCCCGACGCCAACATCATCTTCGGGGCGGTGATCGACGACAACATGGGCGACGAGGTGCGGGTGACGGTCATCGCCGCCGGTTTCGAACGGTGGGAGGAGGGCGGCCGCCAGAGCGGGATCACCTCGGCCGCCGAGGGGGTGAGCCACGTGCTCGGGCTCGAGGCGCCCGAGCCGGTCGACATCTTCGCCGACGCCGCCGACGACGAGCTCGACCTTGGCGACGACGATTTCGACGTCCCCTCCTTCCTCCGCTAGCCCGACGGGCCCCGCGCCCGTGGACCCCGACGCCGTGGCGGCGCGGCTCTCCGACGCCCGCCGGCGCATCGAGTCGGCCGGCGGCGACCCCGGCGCAGTCCGGGTGGTGGCGGTGACCAAGGGGTTCGGCCCCGAGGCGGTGGCCTCGGCCTGCCAGGCGGGCCTGGTGGACGTGGGCGAGAACTACGCCCAGGAGCTGGTGGCCAAGGCGGCGGCCGTCGGACCCCTCCTGGGCGAGATCGCCGGCCCGCGGTGGCACTTCCTCGGCGCGCTCCAGCGCAACAAGGTGAAGTCCCTCGCCCCCCTCGTCGCCTGCTGGCAGTCGGTGGCCCGGCTGGCCGAGGGCGCCGAGATCGCCCGGCGCGCCCCGGGGGCCGAGGTCCTCGTCGAGGTGGACGTCTCGGGGCTACCGGGGCGGGGCGGCTGCGCCGCCGCCGAGGCGCCGGCCTTGGTCCGCGACCTCGGCGAGCTGGACCTCGTCGTGCGGGGGCTCATGACCGTGGCCCCGGTCGACCCCGCCGCGGCCCGGCTGGCGTTCCGCACGGTCCGCCAGCTCGCCGACCGGCTGGGGCTGCCCGAGCGCTCCATGGGCATGACCGACGACCTGGAGGCGGCGGTGGCCGAGGGGTCCACCATGGTGCGGCTGGGCCGGGCCCTCTTCGGCGACCGGCCGCTCCGGCGACCGGCGGCGCCGGCCGCCAACGGGGGTGCGGCGAGCCGGTGACGCGGGCCGCACGAGGGTCCGCCCGCGGCGTGGGTGACGCACTACGCTGGGGCCGCAAAGGAACCCGATGGCCAACTCATTCCTGAAGAAGACCATGGTCTACCTCGGACTGCTCGACGACGAGTACGACGAGTACGACGACTACGACGAGCGCGCCCCCGGCGCCTACACCGGGGGCGGGACGCGCTACGAGCCCGAGCCCGAGGAGCCGCCCGAGCGCACCGGGCCGGCCCCGGTGAGCCGGATCCGCACGCTGCCGCGCGAGCCGGCCACCGCCACGGCGCCGGCGCCCAGCGCGCGGGCGGTCACCCCCACGCCCTCGGTGCGGCCGATGAGCCCGGGCGACGCGGCCAAGGTGCAGGTCGTGGCGCCGACCCGCTTCGGCGACGCCAAGGAGATCGCCGACTGCCTCAAGTCCAACCGCCCGGTGATCGTGAACCTGCAGATGGCCGAGCGCGACCTCCAGCGACGGATGATCGACTTCTGCAGCGGCGTCACCTACGCACTCAGCGGCGAGATGGAGAAGGTGGCCGACCAGGTGTTCCTGCTCGCACCGACCAACGTGAAGGTCTCGGACGAGGAGCGCCAGCGGCTGCAGGAGCGCGGCTTCGGACGTCATTGAGGCGGCCGTGATCTTCGGCATCCTCGCCTATCTGATCGAGGCCTACGTGATCGTGCTCATCGTGCGGGCCCTCCTCAGCTGGCTCCCGGCCCGGCCGGGCACGGCCCTCTTCCGGGTGGTGCAGTTGCTCGACGCGGTCACCGAGCCCGTCCTGCGGCCCATCCGCCGGATCCTGCCGCCCGTCGGCGTGGGCGGCATGGCCATCGACCTGTCGATCCTGATCGTCATCATCGTGGCCCAGGTGATCGTCGTCCCGCTGCTGCGCAGCTGAGCCCAAGAGGTCGCGCCGCCAAGGGGGCCCGACTAGACTTCGGCGCCATGGAGAGCCCTCCCCCGCCCCCGTCCCCGTCGGTCCTCGAGACGCTGAGGACGGTGGAGTTCCGGCTCGGGCTGAAGGGCTACAACGTCGACGAGGTCGACGAGTACCTCGAGAAGGCGGCGGTCGAGGCCGAGGGCCTCCAGGAGCAGTTCCGCCAGGCCAACGAGCGGCTGCGCCAGGCCACCGAGCGCATCTCCCAGCTGGAGGCCGAGCGCCGGAGCGCGCCGGGGGTCCCGGCGGTGGCCGCCGCCGCCGCCGTCTCCGACGACACGCTGCAACAGACGCTGCTCCTGGCCCAGAAGTTCGTCGACCAGACCAAGCGTGAGAGCGAGGCCGAGGCGGCCGAGTTGGTGGCCCAGGCCGAGGAGCAGGCCCGGACCACCCTGGCCCAGGCCGAGGAGGAGGCCCGCCAGCTCGCCACCGACGCCGACCGGCGGCTGCGCGAGGAGGTCACCCGGCTGGAGTCGATGCGCGGGCAGCTGGCCTCCGACGTGGAGAACATGGCCCGCCACCTCGAGGGCGAGCGGACGAGGCTGCGCTCCGCCCTGGCGGAGGTTCTCAAGTGGGTGGAGGAGAACATCCAGCCGGCCAGCTCGCTCATGGCCCTGCGCTCGCACGACGAGGAGAAGGCCGCCGACGTCGGCGAGCCCCCGGCCCGGCCGGAGGCCGAGCGCACCGGGCCCGGTCCGGCGCAGGGGCAGCTGGCGGTGAAGGAGTCGGGCCCCGCCGAGGGACGGCCCGAGGGGCCCGGCCCCGAGGTGCGCACCGCCGGCAGTCCTGCGGGCGACCGCGCCTGATCCGTCCGACGGCGGCCGCCCGCACCGGGCGCGCCGACCTTGCCCCCCCGGGGGTGTTCCGGTATGGTCACCGCCCCTGGTCGCCGCCCGGCGTTCCCGTCCGGCCGCACCGGTCGGGCTCCGCTGTGAGAGGAGAACGACATGACCCCTGCCAAGACGGCCAGCGTGCCGAGGGCGGCCCCCGCCTCGGCCAAGGCCAATTCGGTCCACAAGCCGGCGAAGAAGACCAAGGCCTCAGCCTCGTCGGCCAAGGCCAAGGCGCCCGCCGCGGCCTCGAAGAAGGCGGCCTCGGCCAAGGCGACCGCCAAGCCCGCGGCCGGCAAGGCCGCCGCCAAGCGCCCGGCCAAGGCACCGGCCAAGGCCTCCCCCAAGGCGTCCCCCAAGGCCGCGGCCAAGAGCGGGGCCAAGGCGGCGACCAAGAAGACCACGGCGGCCCGCAAGCCCCCGGCCAAGGGCGCGGTGAGGGCGGCCGCCAAGCCGGTCAAGGCCCCGGCGAAGAAGGCCAAGGCCGCGGCCGCTCCCGCCAAGGCCAAGACCAGCCCGCCGGCGCGGCCCAAGGCCCCCCGACGGCCGTCGGTCGGGCCGTACGCCAAGGAGGGCAAGTTCCTCGACGAGCAGCGGGAGTTGCTCGAGACCGAGCGCGCCATCTACCTGGAGCAGGCCACCGATCTCAAGGCGGAGGCCGACTCGCTGGCCCAGGAGCGTGAGCCGGGCGACGTCCAGTTCGACGAGGAGTCGGGCGAGGGGGGCACGGTCACCGTCGACCGCGAGCGCGACCTGGCCCTCTCGGCCCAGGCCCTGGTGGCGGTGGAGGAGATCGACCACGCGCTGGCCCGCATCGTCGACAAGTCCTACGGCGCCTGCGAGCGGTGCCATCAGTCCGATCCTCAAGGCGCGGCTGCGGGCGTTGCCGTACGCGAGGCTGTGCGTGGCCTGCAAGAGCGGCGGACTGTCGCGCCGCTGAGCAGGGCGCACCTGCGGTGCCCCCTGGTCGCCGCCGGCGTGGCGGCGGCGGTGGTCGCCGCCGACCAGGTGACCAAGTCGCTGGCCGAGGCGCACCTGCACCAGCCGGTCCACCTGCTGGGTCCGCTCGGGCTCGACCTCGGCTACAACTCGGGCTCGGCCTTCAGCCTGTTCACCGGCAACGCCGCCGCCCTGGCCGTGGTGGCGGTGGTGCTCGTGGCGGTGCTTGGTTTCCTCGCCCTGCGGACCCGTCGCGTCGCGGTGGCCGTGGGGCTGGGGCTGGTCCTGGGCGGGGCGGTCGGGAACCTGGCCGACCGCCTGGTCCGCGGCCACCACGGTGACGTGGTGGACTTCGTCACCCTCACCCACTGGCCGACCTTCAACGTGGCCGACAGTGCCATCACGGTGGGCGTGGTGCTCCTGCTCGTCCTGCAGTTCCGGCGCCCCCCGGCGGCGGAGCCGTCGCCGTGACCGCTGAGTTCGAGGTCCCGGCCCTCCTGCGCGGGGTGCGGATCGACCGGGCGGTGGCCATGCTGACCGGCGTCACCCGCTCGGTGGCCGCCGGGCTGGTGGCCGAGGGCAAGGTCCGCGTCGACGGCGCGGTGGCCACCACCAGGAGCATGCCCCTCGAGGGGTCGGTGCTCTCGGTGGAGGTGCCGCCGGTCGCCGAGCGGACCCTGTTGGCCGAACCCGCAGTCGACGTCGCCGTGGTCTACGAGGACGACCAGGTGGTGGTGGTGGACAAGCCGGCCGGCCTGGTGGTCCACCCCGGGGCCGGCCGGACGGCGGGCACCTTGGTGTCGGGGCTGCTGGCCCGCTACCCGGACCTGGGGCGGCCGTCGGAGGTCTGGGACCCCGGGCGGCCGGGCATCGTTCACCGGCTCGACCGGGGCACCTCGGGCCTGCTGGCGGTGGCCCGCACCGACACCGCCTACCGCTCGCTCGTGGCCCAGCTGGCGGCCCGCACCGTGTCGCGGCGCTACCTGGCCCTGGTGGCGGGCCACGTGGCTGAAGAGCGCGGGGCGGTGGAGGCGCCCATCGGGCGCTCGACCCGCACGCCCACTCGCATGGCCGTCTCGGCCCAGGGCCGCGAGGCCCGCACCACCTACCGGGTGCTGGCCCGCCACGACCACCCGCTGCCCTCGACCCTGCTCGCCCTCACCCTCGACACCGGGCGGACCCACCAGATCCGCGTGCACCTGGCGGCCATCGGCCACCCGGTGGTGGGCGACGACCGCTACGGCGGCCCGGGACGGGTGGGGGGCCCGCTGCTCGCACCCGGGAGGCTGTTCCTCCACGCCGCCGAGCTCGGCTTCGACCACCCGGCCACCGACGAGCGGCTGTCCTTCTCCTCCCCGCTCCCCGACGACCTGGCGGGGCTGGTCGCCGGCGGCCGCGGCGAGGACGGTCAGGCGGCCAGGTGAGCGCCGAGCACGTCGGCGTCGGCCGAGAGGGCGGCCATGGCCTCCTCCTCGGCCCGGCGCACCCGCCGCACCCCGATGCCCAGCCGCTCGGCCGTGGCCTGCAGGGACGCCGGCGAGTCGCCGCCGAAGCCGAAGCGCAGCCGCAGCACGTCGCGCTGGATGCCCGGGAGGCGGTCCACCGCCTCGCGCACCCGGTCGAGGACCATCGCCTGGTCGACCGACCCGGCCCAGTCCTCGTTGTCGGGGGCCACGAGGTCACCGAGGGTGGTGGCCGAGTCGGCCGCCGCCGGCTGGTCGAGGCTGGCCGCCACCCGGGCCACGTCCTCGAGCGACTGGCGTTCGGCCAGGTTCATCCCCGTGGCCTCGGTGAGCTCCTCGTCGGTGGGGGGCCGGCCCAGACGCCCGGCCAGCTCGGCGGTGGTGGCGTCGAGCCGCTGGAGCCGCTCGCCGACCTCGAGGGGGATGCGGATGGTCCGGCCGTGCTGCTGGACGGCCCGCTGCAGGGCCTGGCGGATCCACCAGGTGGCGTAGGTGGAGAAGCGGAAACCGCGCTCCCAGTCGAACTTCTCGACAGCCCGCAGCAGCCCGAAGGTCCCCTCTTGGACGAGGTCGGCCATCTCCACGCCGCGGTCCTGGTAGCGGCGGGCCCAGTGGACGACGAGGCGGAGGTTGGCCGCCACCATCTCCCGGCGGGCCTCCTCGTCGCCGGCGGCCACCCGGCGGGCCAGGGCGATCTGGCCCTCGT
This sequence comes from uncultured Actinomycetota bacterium, assembly GCA_963770505.1. Classification (GTDB taxonomy): domain Bacteria; phylum Actinomycetota; class Acidimicrobiia; order Acidimicrobiales; family RAAP-2; genus CAVYPR01. The sequence goes on from CAVYPR010000001.1 coordinate 490,571, forward strand.
GGTCGGGCATGGGGTGCTGGTCGAGGTCGCGCAGGAGCAGCCCGAGGCTGTCGCTGGTGCTCGCCGTCCTGGTCTTGGTGGTGGTCATCTATCTGCCTGGTGCCCTCGTCATGTCCAGTTTCCGTCGCTGTCCGCTGCTGGGATGAGTACCCGTTCGCACGCTTCCAACACCCCGTCGGGGCAAAGCATTCCAGGCGGGTGTATGACCCGGGCCGGGATCGGCGCCAGAAAGGGCAGGTGACGGCCGTGGGCAGCGTCTACGTGGTGCGGCACGGGGCGACCGAGTGGAGCCTGTCGGGGCGCCACACCGGGCGCACCGACCTGCCGCTCGTGGCCGCCGGGCGCGAGCAGGCAGCGGCGGTGGGCGCGCTCGTGGCCGGCCGGTCCTTTGCCCTGGTCCTGACCAGCCCGCTGGCCCGGGCCCGGGAGACCTGCGCCCTGGCCGGGTTCGGCGGGGGGGCCGAGGTGACCCACGACCTGGCCGAGTGGGACTACGGCCAGTACGAGGGGATGACCTCCGAGGAGATCCGCTCGCTGCGCCCCGGCTGGACGCTGTGGGTCGACGGGGTGGTGGGGGGGAGACCGCGGCCGAGGTCGGGCGGCGGGCCGACCGGGTCGTCGAGCGGGCCCGGGCCGCCCCGGGCGACACCCTGTGCTTCTCCCACGGTCATCTGCTGCGCGTGCTGGCCGCCAGGTGGCTGGGCCTTCCCCCGGCCGCCGGCCGCCTGCTGGCCCTCGACGCCGGGTCGCTCAGCGTCCTGGGGTGGGAACGGGAGGTGCCGGTCGTCGAGTCATGGAACGAGCGTCCCGGCCCGGGGGTCGGGTGACCGTGGCCGTACCGCGCGAGCGCGCCACCATGTCGGCCAGGGTGAAGGAGGCCAGCTGGTGTCGCATGGCCTCGCCCACCTCGGCCCACACCGCCAGCAGGATGCACTGCCCCTCGTGGTCGCAGGCGCCGCCGGTGTGGGGCTCGCCGAAGTCGCCGGCCACGATGGGCCCGTCCACCGCCGAGACCACCTGGGCCAGGGTGATCTCCTCGGGGCTGCGGGCCAGCACGTAGCCGCCGCCCACCCCGCGCTTGGAGCGGACCAGCCCGGCGCCCTTCAGGGCGAGGAGGATCTGCTCGAGGTAGGGCTGGGGGAGCCCGGTGCGGTCGGCGATGTCGCGGACCGAGGTCGGTGTTGTCTGCGCCCCGTGCAGGGCCAGCGACAGGAGAGCCCGGGACGCGTAGTCCCCTCGGGTCGACACCTTCACGCGCCGATGCTACCGCTGGCTCCACCCCGGCGTCCCCGGCCCCGAGGGCGCCCCCGGGGGGCCGATCTACGCTGGGACGATGAGCGAACCCTCCGCGGCCGTGCCCCCCACCCCGGTGTTGCCGGCCTTCGAGGGACCCTGCCTGTCCAACGTCGTGCCCGCCCTCCTGGCCAGGGCCGACGCCGACGGGACGCCCCTGCCCGACTGGGTCCCCGCCCCGGTCTCCCACGCCCGCCAGCTGGTCCTTCTCGTCCTCGACGGGCTGGGGTGGGAGCAGCTCGAGGCCCGAAGGCCCATGGCGCCGACCCTGGCCGGGGCGGTCGGCGGCCCCATCACCACGGTGGCCCCGAGCACCACGGCCGCCGCCCTCACCAGCCTGACCACCGGGCTGCCCCCGGCCGTCCACGGGGTGGTCGGCTACCGGGTGCGGGCCGACGGAGGGGTGCTCAACGTGCTGTCGTGGCGGACCGGGGCCGGCGACGCCCGCCAGCAGGTGCCCCCGCGCCGGTTCCAGCCCTACCCGCCCTTCCCCCGCCAGCACGGGGTGCGCACCCCGGTGGTCTCGCGCTCGGACTACGCCGCCACCGGCTTCACCGCCGCGCACCTGGCCGGCAGCGACCTGCGCGCCTGGCACACCGCCTCGGGGCTGGCCGTCGAGGTGCGGCGACTGCTCGAGCGGGGGGAGCGGTTCGTCTACGCCTACTACGACGGGGTCGACCGGGTGTCGCACGCCTGCGGACTGGGCGAGCACTACGAGGCCGAGCTGCGATCGGCGGATCGCCTGGTAGCTGACGTCCTGGCCGCCCTCCCTCCCGGCGCGGTGCTGGTGGTGACGGCCGACCACGGACAGGTCGAGGTGGGACCGTCGGTGGAGGTACTCGGCACCGAGATCATGGACGGCGTGGTGCTGCTGTCGGGGGAGGGGCGGTTCCGGTGGCTCCACACCCGGCCGGGGGCGGCCCCGGACGTGGCGGCGGCGTCCGCCGAGGCCTACGGCCACGTCGCCTGGGTGCGCTCTCTCGAGGAGCTCGTGGACGAGGGGTGGCTGGGCGGGGAGCCGGTGCCGGCAGTGGCCGAGCGGCTGGGCGACGTCGCCCTGGTCCCGTTCGCCCCGACGGCCTTCCTCGACCCGGCCGACACCGGCGAGCAGCGGCTGGTGGGACGGCACGGCTCGCTCACCGCGGCCGAGATGCTGGTGCCGCTGCTCGCCTTCGAGCCGCCGGGCTGACCGGTGATCTCTGGCATCATCTCGACATGAGCCCCCCGACCGCGACGCCGCCCGACGAGCCCGTCGCCCCCGACGAGGTCCTGCCGGCTTCACGCGACGGTGTCCCGCCCGAGCTCGGCGGGCCCGGTGGCGGCGAGGAGCCCAAGGGCGAGTCCGTCGAGCAGCCCGCCAAGGTCATGCGGATCGGCACGATGGTCAAGCAGCTTCTCGACGAGGTCCGCCAGGCGCCGCTCGACGAGGCGGGACGGGCCCGGTTGCGCGAGATCTACGACCTGTCGGTGGCCGAGCTCTCTTCCGGGCTCTCACCGGACCTGGTGGCCGAGCTCGACCGAGTGTCCATCCCCTTCGGCGAGGGCGTGCCGTCGGAGGCCGAGCTCCGTCTGGCCCAGGCCCAGCTGGTCGGGTGGCTCGAGGGGCTCTTCCACGGCATCCAGGCCACCCTCATGGCCCAGCAGATGGCGGCCAGGGCCCAGCTCGACGAGATGCGCCAGCGGGGCTTGCCCCGCGGGCCCGACGACGACGGCCTGCCCACCCGCCCCGGGACCTACCTGTGAGCGCGCCGTCCCCACGGGGCGAACTACCCGTCTCCTAGATTGAGAGGGCCGGCGCGGCGCGCGCCCGGCCCCAAGGAGGCGCCATGTCCGAACAACCTCCGTCCAGCGGCCAGGGCGCCCCGGGGGCGAGCGGCCCGCCGAAGTACCCCCAGTCCCCGCCCGGACAGCCCCCGCCCGGACAACCCCCGGCCTACCCACCGCCCCCGCCCGGACAATCCCCGGTGTACCCACCGCCCCCGCCCGGACAGTCCCCGGCGTACCCTCCGCCCCCGCCCGGACAGTCCCCGGCGTACCCTCCGCCCCCGCCCGGACAACCCCCGGCCTACCCACCGCCCCCGCCCGGACAGTCCCCGGTGCCACCAGCGTCATGGCCGCCCCCGCCCGGCGGCTACGGCCCACCCGGGGGGCCGATGCCCCCGCCGTACCCGGCGGGGGGAGGGTGGGAGCCGGCACGGCCGGCGACCGAGCTCGCCGCCTACCCGGCCCGGCTGGGCGGGTGGCTCATCGACTTCGTCATCCTCTTCGTGGTGTACCTGGTGCTCTCGGCGGCTTTCCGCGCCGTGCACGTCGGCCGGATCGCCGTCAACACCACGACGGCCTCGGGCGTCCACCAGCGGGGCCACCTGTCGGTCATCGCCTGGGTGGTCCAGATCGCCGTGGTCCTCCTCTACGGGGCGCTGTTCTGCGGGTCCGAGCGGGGCCAGACCCTGGGCATGATGGCCGTCTCGGTGAGGGCCGTCGACGGCCGGACCGGCGGGCCCATCGGCTTCTGGCGGGCCCTGGCCCGGGGGTCCTTCGAGTGGCTCTTGTGGGTGTTCTTCTTCATCCCCTGGGTCATCGACATGCTCTTTCCCCTCTGGGACGGGCGCCACCAGACGCTCCACGACAAGGTGTCGAACACCGTGGTCGTGAAGGCCTCCGCCACCCCGCCGGGGTGAGGGCGCGGTGCGCTATGGTCGGAACGACACGGCTGTAGTTCGTCCACAGGGTTTTCCACAGGAGGGTTGAGGGCAGTTGGCACGGCGGTCCTTCACGCACCTGCACACCCACACCGAGTTCTCCATGCTCGACGGGGCGGCCCGGGTGGGCGACCTGGTGAGGGCCGCGGTCGAGGACGGCCAGCCGGCCCTAGGTATCACCGACCACGGCAACATGTACGGGGTCCTCGACTTCTACCGGGCCTGCCGCGAGGGCGGGCTCAACCCGGTGATCGGGACCGAGGCCTACATGGCCGGCGAGTCCCGCCACGAGCGTCCGGTCCGCCGGGGCAAGGTCGACGACACCGGCGGGGACGTCGAGGGCGGCCAGAAGCTCTACTACCACCTCACCCTCCTGGCCGAGACGACCGACGGCTACCACAACCTCATGAAGCTTTCGTCGGCCGCCTACCTCGAGGGCTACTACTACAAGCCCCGGGTCGACTGGGAGCTCCTCGAGCGCCACCACCACGGGCTCATCGCCACCACGGGCTGCCTGGGCGGGGTGGTGCTCCAGGCGCTGCTCGCCGGCAACGAGGTGGAGGCCGAGCGCCGGGCGGCGCGCCTGCAGGAGATCTTCGGCCGCGACAACCTCTTCGTCGAGCTCCAGGACCACGGCATCGCCGACCAGCAGCGGACCAACCCCCAACTGGTGGCCATGGCCAAGCGGCTGGGGGCGCCGTTACTGGCCACCAACGACAGCCACTACACCCACCGCGAGGACGCCGTCTCCCACGACGCCCTGCTGTGCGTCCAGACCGGGGCCACCCTCTCGGACTCGAACCGCTTCCGCTTCGAGGGCACCGAGCACTACCTGAAGTCGGCCGACGAGATGCGCCAGCTCTTCGCCGAGGTCCCCGAGGCCTGCGACAACACCTTGGTCATCGCCGAGCGGGCGAAGGTGGAGATCGAGCTGGGCCGGCCCAGCCTGCCCGAGTTCCCGGTGCCCGAGCGGTTCACCGGCGCCACCTACGAGGAGCGGGCCACGGCCTACCTCCGCCACCTCACTTTGGCCGGGGCCCAGCAGCGCTACGGCGATCCGTTGCCCGACGCCGTGCGGGACCGCCTCGACTACGAGCTCTCGGTCATCGGCGACATGGGGTTCGCCGCCTACTTCCTCGTGGTCTGGGACCTCATCCGCTTCGCCCGCGAGTCGGGGATCCGGGTGGGGCCCGGGCGCGGTTCGGCCGCCGGGTGCTGCGTCGCCTACTGCCTTCGCATCGTCGATCTCGACCCCATCCGCTACGACCTGCTCTTCGAACGGTTCTTGAACCCCGGGCGCAAGCAGATGCCCGACATCGACATGGACTTCGACGAGCGGTTCCGCGGCGACGTCATCCGCTACGCGGCCGAGCGCTACGGCAACGACCGCGTGGCCCAGATCGTGACCTTCTCGACCATCAAGGCCCGGGCCGCGGTCCGCGACGCGGCCCGGGTGCTCGGCCTGCCCTACATCGTGGGCGACAAGATCGCCAAGGCCATGCCCCCGCTGGTCATGGGGCGCGACACCCCGCTGCGGGCCTGCCTGGAGCGGACCGAGGGCCACGAGGACGGCTACGCCGCGGCCGCCGAGCTGCGCACGATGTACGAGGGCGACCCCGAGGCCAAGCAGGTCATCGACGTGGCCAAGGGCCTCGAGGGGCTGCGGCGTCAGGACGGCATCCACGCCGCGGCCGTGGTCATCACCAAGAATCCGCTGACCGAGTACGTCCCGGTCCAGCGCAAGCCCGACGCCGGGGGCGACCCCGAGGACGCGCCGGTGGTCACCCAGTACGAGATGCACGGGGTCGAGGAGCTCGGCCTCTTGAAGATGGACTTCTTGGGCCTGCGCAACCTCTCGGTCATCGAGCGCTCGCTCGACCTCATCGAGCAGTCGACCGGGACGCGGCCCGACATCGACGGCGTGGACCTCGACGACGCCGAGACCCTGGCCATGCTGCGCCGGGGCGAGTCGGTCGGGGTCTTCCAGCTCGAGGGCGCGGCCATGCGCCAGACGCTGCGCTCGCTCGCCCCGACGAGCTTCGACGACGTGGCCGCCCTGGTCGCCCTCTACCGACCGGGGCCGATGGCGGCCAACATGCACCGCGACTACCCCGAGCTCAAGAACGGGCGGAAGTCGGTCACCTACCTCCACCCCGACCTCGAGCCGATCCTGGCCGACACCTATGGCCTCATGCTCTACCAGGAGTCGGTGATGCGGGTGGCCCAGCGGTTCGCCGGCTACACCCTGGAGGAGGCGGACAACCTTCGGAAGGCCTGCGGGAAGAAGATCCGCGCCCTCATCGCCGCCGAGCGCGAGAAGTTCGTCGCCGGCTGCGTCGCCAGCGGCTACGACGAGCGCCTGGGCACCGCGCTGTTCGACATCATCGAGCCGTTCGCCGACTACGCCTTCAACAAGTCCCACTCCTACGGTTACGGCCTCGTCGCCTACCAGACGGCGTGGCTCAAGGCCCACCACCCCGTGGAGTACATGGCCGCCCTCCTCACTTCGGTCAAGGACAACAAGGACAAGACCGCGGTGTACCTGGGCGAGTGCCGGGCCATCGGCATCGAGGTGCTCGTGCCCGACGTCAACCGCTCGGCCGCCGAGTTCACCCCCCGCCCCGCCCCGGCCGACGGAGGCGCCCCGGGGGTGGTCTTCGGGCTGGCCGCCGTGCGCAACGTGGGGGAGGGGTTGGTGGAGCGGATCGTGGCCGAGCGCGAGCACGCCGGCCCCTTCGCCGACGTCTACGACTTCTGCCGGCGGGTCGACCCCCTGGTGCTCAACAAGCGGACGATGGAGTCGCTGGTGAAGGCCGGCGCCTTCGACTCGCTCGGCCACCCGCGCCAGGGGCTCTGCGTGGTGCTCGAGGAGATCGTCGACCGGACGCTCGAGCGGCGGCGGGAGCACGAGGTGGGCATCGCCACCCTCTTCTCCTCCCTCGAGCCGGCGGACGGCGACGACGACGCCGGCCGGTGGGAGGGCACCCGGGTGCCCGTGCCCGACCTCGAGTTCGACAAGGCCCAACGGCTGGCCTTCGAGAAGGAGATGCTCGGCCTCTACGTGAGCGACCACCCCCTCATGGGGCTCGAGCAGGCGCTCTCTCGCCACACCGACTGCCCCCTCTCCGAGCTGCGCGAGCCCGGGGCCGGCGAGTTCGGCCCCGAGGCGGCGGAGGGCTCGGTGCGCGCGGTGGGCGGGGTGGTGACCGAGCTCAAGCGCCAGTACACGAAGAAGGGCGACCTCATGGCCCGCTTCGTCCTGGAGGACCTGCAGGCCTCGATGGAGGTGTTCGTCTTCCCGCGGGTGATGGCCGAGCACGGGGCGCAGCTGGAGAACGACGCCGTGGTGGTGGTGCGGGGGCGGGTCGACGTGCGCGACGAGGAGCCCAAGCTGGTGGCCATGGAGATCCGCCGCCCGGTCCTGGGGGATCCCGGGGAGGGCGAGCTGCGGATCTCCCTGCCCCTGGGGGTCCTCTCTGAGGGGACGGTGGGTCGCCTCAAGGAGCTGCTGGCCGACCATCCGGGCCCGTCGCCGGTCCTCCTGCACGTGGGCGACAAGGTGCTGCGCCTGCCCCCGGAGTTCAACGTGGAGAGCAGGAACGGGCTGGTGGGGGAGCTCAAAATGCTCCTCGGGGCCCGGGCGGTCATGGCCTGAGGCGCTCGTGGGCGGCGTCGAGTGGGAAAGGTTCGCGCCGGGCCGGTAGAATTGCCACATGCCGATCGTGGTTGTGACCAAGGACTGCACCGCGCTCAGTGACGCGGAGCTGGGTGAGATGGCCGACCTGTGTGCGGACCGTCCCCCGGATTTCGACATCGGGTACCTCTCCAAACAGCGTGAGGAATGGGTCCTGGTGACCCACGCCCGGGAGGGCAACAAGCTGCGGGGGTACTCGTTCTGCACCCTGGAGCGGATCGGCGGCACGCCGGCCCTCCTGGTGGGGCTGGCCACGGTCGACCGCACCTCACGGGCCGAGTCCGCCCTCAAGCAGATCATGGCCGACCAGTACCGCCGGGCCCTGCTGGCCTTCCCCGACGAGGACGTCCTGCTGGGCACCCGCCTGCTCACGGCCGACGGGTTCCGGGCCTTCACCGGCCTGTCCGAGGTCGTCCCCTCGCCCGGCCACAAGGCCACCGGCGAGGAGCGGGCCTGGGCCCGCCGGCTGGCCAAGCGGTTCGGGGTCGACGGCCGGCTCGACGACCGCGCCTTCGTCCTCAAGGGCGACGGCCAGGTGTCGGGGGGGCTGGACTTCGTCCACTCCAAGCCCCAGGGCACGACCGAGGTGACCGAGCTCTTCACCCTGGTCGACCCCGACGCCGGCGACCGGCTGGTGGCCTTCGGCTGGGCCATGGCCGAGGACCTGGCCGGGGGCAAGCTCGGCCGCTGAGTCCGGGCCCGGGGCTCAGCCCCGCGGCAGCACCGCCGTGCACACCTTGTAGCAGTGGCCCTCGCGGGGCAGGCTGAGCGTGGCCAGCAGGTAGTGGGGGGTGAAGCCGAGCGCGGTGGCCAGGGGCTTGCCGGCCAGCCGCTCCCGGCGCGCCGCGTCCAGGGCGCGACGGGCGTGGGCGTCCTCCACCGGCAGCCAGACGTCGTCGCGCTCCCAGCCGAAGCGGACCCAGGTCGAGTCGTCGGCCGGCCGGCGGATGAGCTGGGGCCCCCGGGTGGGGGTGACCAGGGCGGCCGAGGGGCGGGCGCCGCGGAACTCCCAGTAGGGGGCGGCCGGCCCGGGGAAGCCGAGCAGCGGGCCGTGCGGCGGGGCCGCTAGCCGTTGCAGCATGCGGCGGACCCGACGGCCCCGCAAGGTCCCCACCTGGCGGGGGAGGGAGGCGGCGGTGGCCGCCTCGGGCTGGGCCAGGTCGTTGCGCTCGGGGTCGTCGGCGAGCACCGTCTCGACCACGTCGAAGGGGGCCAGGTCCGGCGGGTGCTCCTCGGGCCAGGGGACACGGAGCCGCACCAGGGCGCCCGAGGAGAGGTCGACGGCGGTGGTGTCGTCGGGGGTGCAGGCCAGCACCAAGAGGCGGAGCCGGGCCCCGCCCTCGACCGGGACCCGCTCGTTGCGGGGCAGGTCACGCAGGAGCGAGCGCGGCGACCGGGCCTTCTCGGTGGCCGGCGCGTGCCGGCCGCGCTTGGTCTGGGCCACGCTCACCCTCCCGTCGCGGTGCCGCCCGACGACGCGTCGTCGAGTTGGGCGCCCAGGGTAGCGGGGTCGGCGGCCGGCGCCCGGCATGCGTACCGGTGGCAGACGTAGGCGCTCCCCGGGTCCCTGCCCTCCCACAGGGGTGAGGAGGTGGGCTCGCCCCAGGCCACGACGGCATCGGGCAGCCACCGGCGGCGGACCTCGCTCAGCAGGTCGGGCCGGTCGCCGGCCACCACCACCTCGATGGGGGCGTCCAGCATCGAGGCCGCGGCGACGAGGTCGGCCACCGCCGTCGGGTGGTCGGCGAGGAGCGGGCCGGCCAGAGAGACGATCCGCTCGGCGGCGTGCCGGTAACGGTCGTCGCCGGTCAGCGCGCCGAGGCGGGCCAGCGCCGATGCGGCCACCGAGTTGGCCGACGGGGTGGCCCCGTCGAGCAGCTCCTTGGACCGCACCACCAGCCGCTCGCCGTCGCGCCCGGTGGTGAAGACCCCCCCGTCGGCCGGGTCGACGAACCGGTCGAGGAGGGTGTCTGCCACCTCGGCGCCCCGGGCGGTCCACTGGGCCCGGCCCGACAGCTCGGCCAGCCGGGTGCAGCACTCGAGCAGCCACGCGTAGTCGGCGGCGAAGGCGGGCTGGCGACCGCCCACGGTCCGGGCCCACCGCCCGTCGGCGAGTCGGCCGGCGGTGAAGAGGAGGTCGCCGACCTCCTCGGCTCGGCCGGCCCACCCGGCCACCTCCATCGCCCCGGCGGCCTCGGCCAGGACGGCGGCGGCCATGGCGTTCCACTCGCAGACGACCTTGTCGTCGCGGGCCGGCCGGGGGCGGCGTCGGCGCGCCTCGAGCAGGAGGCGGCGCGCCGCCTCGACCTCGGGCGGGCGGGCCAGGGGTGCCCCGAGCGGGCGGGAGAGGACCGTGGTGCCCTCCCAGTTGCCGGCCTCGGTGACCCCGTACCAGTCGAGGGCCGGGCCGACGAGCTCGTGGTGGCCGGCCAGGGCCTCGCCCACCTGGGCGGGGGTGAAGGTGGCGTGGCCGCCCTCGACCCCGTCGGCGTCGGCGTCCTCGGAGGAGCACAGCCCCCCGCCCTCGCCCGAGAGGTCCGAGAGCACGTAGCCGAGGGTCTCGGCCACCACCTGGGCGTAGTCGGCGCGCCCGGTGTCCTGCCAGGCGTGCAGGTAGCCCCGGGCCAGCAGCGCCTGGTCGGTCAGCATCTTCTCGAAGTGCGGGACCAGCCAACGGCGGTCGGTCGAGTAGCGGGCGAAGCCCCCGGCCAGGTGGTCGTAGATGCCGCCGGCGGCCATGGCGTCGAGCGTGGTGGTGGCCATGGAGAGGGCGGCGTGGTCGCCGCCGCGGTGGTGGCGCAGGCACAGCTCGACGTGCGTCGGGCGAGGGAATTTGGGGGCCGGCCCGAAGCCGCCCCACTCGGGGTCGAACCGCTCGGCCAGCTCGGCCACGGCGCGCTCGAGCACGCCCTCGGGCTCGGGCCACCGGGCCTCCTCGCCCGGGGGGCGGGCCGCGGCCAGCCGGTCGGCCAGGTCGAGCTCGCCGGCCGCCGCCTGCAAGAGGGCGTCGGCCTGCGCCTCGACCTCTTGGCGCCGGGTCGACCAGGCGTCGGCCAGCGCAGCCAGCAGCCGCCGGAACGACGGCATCCCCGCCCGCTCGGTCGGCGGGAAGTAGGTGCCGCCGAAGAAGGGCCGCCCGTCGGGGGTGCAGAAGACCGACATCGGCCACCCGCCCGATCCGCTCATGGCCACCACCGCCGCCATGTAGACGGCGTCCACGTCGGGCCGCTCCTCGCGGTCGACCTTGACCGAGACGAACCATCGGGAGAGGTCGTCGGCCACCGCCGGGTCCTCGAAGCTCTCGTGGGCCATCACGTGGCACCAGTGGCACGAGGCGTAGCCGATCGAGACGAAGACCGGCTTGTCCTGGTGCCGGGCCTGCTCGAAGGCCTCGGCGCCCCAGGGCAGCCAGTCGACCGGGTTCTCCGCGTGCTGGCGGAGGTAGGGGCTGGTCTCGGTGGCCAGTCGGTTCACCGTGCCGATGCTACGGGGCGGTGGGTAGGGTGCCGCCCGTGGACCTGCGGCTCGACGGACGGACCGCCCTGGTGACGGGGGCCAGCCGGGGCATCGGGCTGGCCATCGCCCGCCGCCTCGCCGAGGCCGGCGCCGCGGTGATGCTGTCGTCAAGGAAGGCCGACGCCCTGGCCGGGGCGGCCGAGACGCTGGCCGGGCTCGACGGGCCGGTGGCCTGGCAGGTGGCCAACGCCGGCGACCCCGAGCAGGCCCGGAGGTGCGTGGCGGCCACGGTGGAGCGGTTCGGGGCCCTCGACATCCTGGTCAACAACGCGGCCACCAATCCGTACATGGGGCCGATGGTGGGCATCGACCGGTCCCGGGCGGCCAAGACGGTCGAAGTGAACCAGCTGGGCGTCCTGGCCTGGATCCAAGAGGCCGTGGCGGCCACCATGGCCGAGCGGGGCGGCGTCGTCGTGAACGTGGCCTCGGTGGGCGGCCTCGGCCCCGAGCCGGGGATCGGGTGGTACAACGTGACCAAGGCCGCGCTCATCCACCTCACCCGCCAGCTGGCCTACGAGCTGGCGCCGGGGATCCGGGTGAACGCCGTGGCCCCCGGGCTGGTGAAGACGGCCTTCGCTCGCGCCCTGTGGGAGGGTCGCGAGGAGCAGATCGCCTCGCACATCCCCCTGCGCCGCATCGGGGACCCCGACGACGTGGCCGCCGCCGCGCTGTTCTTGTGTTCGGAGGCCGCCTCGTGGATCACCGGGCAGACCCTGGTGGTCGATGGCGGGGCGACCAACCAGCCCGGCGGCGGCGTGGGGTAGGGGACGACGATGGGCGAGGCAGGAGAGGACGACCTCGGGTCCGGGGACCACACACTGGTCCTGCCCGACGGCCGCACCCTGGGCTACGCCGTCTACGGCGATCCGGCGGGGACCGTCGTGGTCAACTGCCACGGCGGCCTGGTGAGCGGCCACGACGTGTCGCCGGCCGAGGCCGCGGCGCGCGAGCTCGGCATCAGGATCATCTCGCCCGACCGCCCCGGCGTCGATCGGACCGACCGGCTCCCCGGTTACTCCATGGAGGCGTGGGTCCACGCCGACCTGGTGCCGCTCCTCGACCACCTCGGGGTGGACAAGTTCGGCGTCATGGGGTGGTCGGAGGGGGGGCAGTACGCGCTGGCTGCCGCCCACGAGTGCGCAGGCCGGGTGACGCGGTGCGCGGTGATCGCCGGCTGCCCGCCGCTCGACGACCCCGCCACCCTGGCGCAGTCCAACATCACGGACCGGGTGTTCGCCGCCCTGGCCCAGCGGGCCCCGGCGGCCCTGCGGTTCTGCGTCGACTGCTCCCGACTGCTGGCCCGCCACGCCCCCGACGTGCTGCGCCGCATCGCCGTCGTGGGCATGCCGGCCGCCGAGGCGAAGGCGGTGCACGCCCAGGGACGATGGCTCACCGACCTGTTCGCCGAGGGGGCCCGGAACCCCGAGGGCGTCGTCGAGGAGTACCGGGCGGCCGTGGCGCCGTGGGGGTTCGCCCCCGAGGACGTGACGGTGCCGGTGCGGGTCTTCCAGGGGACGGCCGACACGATGGTGCCCGAAGCGTGGGGGCGGGACCTGGCCGTCCGCATACCGGGTGCCGAGCTCACCCTCTACCCCGGGGAGGGCCACTTCATCGCCCTCACCCGCCGGCGGGAGGTGCTCGCCTGGCTGGCCGGCCGTCCCGACGGCGCCTCGGGGACCTGAACCGCCGAACCGACCCGGCGTGCGGTGATCGCAGGTGGACGGGAGCCTGCGGCCCGGCGGAGCCGGCCAGGTGTCGATCGAGACGAGAATCCGCGCGCCAGATTGCGAAATGGTGTACAACTGCCCAGCAGTCTGACCATATGGCGGTGGTCGGACGTCGGGTGCCGCCGGTCCGGACACGAGAGGAGCACGTCATGAAGAAGAGGGTTCTGGCCTGCGCGGTGCTGGCCGCCGCCGCCGGCCTTGTGACGGTCTGCGGGGCCACGCTGGCGGCGGCCGCTGGCACGCCGAAGGGTGGCGCCATCAAGGTGTGGGTGACGCCGTCGCAGGGCACAACAACAGTGAAGCACCCCGGGAAGGTCATGTTCACCGGGGTGATCGGTGACTACGGCATCAGCGTCAACGCGACGGCCACAGGCAAGCCGCAGAAGAAGAAGAGCTCTTACAAGCTCCTCAAGCTCAAGCACGGCACCATCCTCGTGAACGTCGGCGCGGTCAACTCCGCCGTCCAAGCGGCCTTCACACAGGTCGGGACCGCAACCAACCCCACAAACTGCTCGGTCTCGGTGTCGACCAGCGCGGCCGTGCCGATCCTGAAGGGCTCCGGTGCCTACGTCGGCGTCACCGGGTCGGCGACATTCTCCATCAGCTTTGCGGCGATCGGGCCGAAGACCAAGAGCGGCTCGTGCACAATGAAGACAACATCGCCGGCGCTCGCCACATACTCGTCGTTCATCGGCACGGGCACGGTGAGCTACTCGTAGCCGTCGCCAGGTGGCGGGACGGCGTGTCCGTCCCGCCACCGGGCGCAATCGCTCCCACCCGGCGACAGCAGGTCCTCGATTGGCTGGCCTCCCGTCTCGGCGACGCTCCCGGCGACCGACCGACCGGGCGACATTGGGCAGATTTCGCTGGGGTCGCGTATCAGCGCGCCACATCGCGAGTTGGTGTACAACAGCACAGCAGTCTGACCAGATGGCGGTGGTCGGACAACGGGTGCCGCCAGTGCGAACACGGGAGGAGCACGTCATGAAGAAGAGGGTCCTGGCCTGTGCGGTGCTGGGCGCCGCCCTCGGCTTCGTCGGTACGGCCGGCCCGGCGCTGGCCGCGACATCGACGCCGAAGGGCGGCACCGTCAAGGTGTGGGTGACGCCGAGCACCATAGGCACAACAACCACGAAACACCCCGGCAAGGTCATGTTCACCGGGGCCATCGGGGACTACGGCACGTCGTTCAACGTGACCGCCACAGGCAAGCCGTCCAGCAAGAAGAGCTCCTACAAGCTGCTCAAGCTCAAGAAGGGGACGATCACCGTCAACGCCGGCGCCATCGGCAAGGCCTTGACAAGTGCCACGCCGACAGCGAACACAACAAACTGCTCGGTGTCGGTGACGGCCACCGCCCCGGTCACGATCTTGAAGGGGACCGGCGCCTACGTGGGCATCAGCGGGACGGTCACATTCAGCGCCCAGTACGCCGTCGTTTTGCCGAAGACCTCCAGCGGCAAGTGCACAGAGAAAACAGCCACCAAGCCGCTGTCGACCTACACCTCGTTCATCGGGTCGGGCACGGTCAGCTTCTCGTAGCAGTCGGGCGGTGGCGGGGCGGCAAGCCCGTCCCGCCACCGTGGCGACGCCCGGCCAGCGGCGGCTTCGCCGTTCGGCCACGGCGGCACGCCCGAGGAGGTGACGGCCGGCGGGCGTCGTGCCAGGCATAGCCGTGTGCTGCGGACGCGGCCGCCTAGGGTGCCGTCGGTGGACCATCAGCCCGAGCTGTTCTTCAATCCCTCGTGTTCGAAGTGCCGGTCGGCGCAGGCCTTGTTGGAGGGGCGGGGCCTCGAGGCCAGGCTGGTGCGGTACCTCGACGTCCCGCCCACCGTCGGGGAGCTCGAGGTGCTGATGGTGCGGTTGGGGATCGAGGACCCCCGGGAGATGATGCGCATCGGCGAGGACCTCTACGCGCGACTGGGACTGGACGATGCGCCGGCCGACCGGCTGCTGGCGGCGATCGCCGCGCATCCGATCCTGCTGGAGCGACCGATCTTCGTCCTGGGGAACCGTGCGGTGATCGCCCGGCCTCCCGAGCGCCTGCTGGAGCTGGTGTAGGCGCAGGCGCGCCAACGGGCCCTCGGATCTGCGTCAGGGCCGGGGGGCGTGGACGGTGCACGTGGCGAAGGTCACGGTCAGCCCACCCTCCTCGTCGGCCGGCTCGAGCCCGCTCGTCCGTCCGTTCCCTTCCATCTCGGCGTGCAGGCGGCGCTCGACCTCGACGACTGTCGAGAGCTCGCTGTAGGCGACGGCGACGGGGAGGCGGATGTCGAAGGTGGACGCGTAGGAGAGGGCGTCCGTGCCCCCGGGCAGCAGGGCGGCGAGCTCTGGCTCGAGGTAGGACCGGACGTGGGAGGGGTCGAGGAGCCGGTGGAGGGCGTCGAACTCCTGGCGGACCGCGGCGGTCGGCGCGATCAGGTCCACGAGCACGATCCTGCCGCCGCGCCGGCACACTCGCACCATCTCGGCCACCGCCGGCTCGGGGCGGTCGAAGTGGTGGAGGGCGCTCCGGCAGAAGACCACGTCGAACGACTCGTCGGCGAAGGGGAGGTCGTGGGCGTTCGCCTGCTGGAGCGCCACGTTGGCCACGCCGTCGGTGCGCAGGCGCGCCGCCCCGAGCTCGAGCAGCACGCGGGTGAGGTCGACGCCCACCACCTGGCGGACGCGGGGGGCCACGGTCTGGGCCGCATGGCCCGCGCCGCAGGCCACGTCGAGGACGGCCATGGTTTCGTCGAGCGGCTCGATCCACGCCAGGTCGCCGGCCCGCATGGCGAATGGTGCGTGGGGGCCGGAGAAGAGGTGGGTCTGGCCTTCGAACGAGCGGCGGACGACGTCATCGTGCGACGGCTGCACGGTTCCACCTCCGTTCGGGCAGACGGCGTTCCCCTCGCAGCCTGCCACGCGCACCGCCCTGGCGACGGCCGGCGCTACTCCCGGTTCCCGTCGATCAGATCGTGCACGGCATCGTCGAGCAGGGCACGGAACCGCACCGGGTCGGTGCCCGCGAAGGCGTCGCCCGCCATGAACAAGGTGGCGAAAACCGCTCCGAACGAGCAGGCCATCCGCACCCGGTCGCGCAGCGCGATGGCCGGATCGGCCAGGATCTGGCGCAGGGTCTGCTGGAGGTCCTCGTGTTCGGCGTCGTGGTCTTTTCGGTGCAGCTTCTCGAGCGCCGCCTGGTTTCGCTCGTGCAAGAGGAAGATCTTGTGCTGGGCGACCATCTCGTCGAGCAGTCGGTCGAGGAGCGACCCCCAGAGTTCGAGGCTGAAGGGCTCCTCGCGCAGCCGCTGCAGGGCGTCCTTGCCGATGGTGTGGAGCCGCATGTGCAGCGCCATGAGGATGTCGTCCTTGGAGGTGAAGTGGTAGTAGAGAGCGGCCTTGGTGATGCCGAGCCGCTCGGCGATCTCGCGCAGCGAGGTGCCGTCGTAGCCCTTCTCGATGAAGAGGTCGAGGGCGACGTCGAGGACGCGGTCACGGGTGGACGGCGCAACGGCGCCGCCGGGAGCCGCCGCGTCCTGAGGTTCGGCGGGGGGGGCGGCTTCGAACGGGGTGGCAGTGGTCAACGGTCGGATCCCGGGTCGGGCCGAATCTACTTGACGGCCGGTTAGTTGCACCCTACCATGCCAGGCGTTGAGTTACTTGCCGACCGGTAGGTGTGACACGTTGACGGACACCATGATCGAGGTGGAGGGCCTGGTCAAGCACTACGGGGAGACCGTGGCGCTGGGCGGGGTCGACTTCGCCGTGCCCGCCGGCTCGGTCCTCGGGGTGCTGGGGCCCAACGGTGCGGGCAAGACCACGGCCGTGCGGATCCTGACGACGCTCGCCGTCCCCGACGCCGGACACGCCAGCGTGGCCGGGATCGACGTGGTGGCCCACCCGGCGGCGGTCCGGGCCCGCATCGGCGTGGCCGCCCAGGACGCCACCTTGGACGGCCTGTTGACCGGTCGCCAGAACCTGGTGCTGGTGGGGGAGCTGTCGGGCATGGGCCGGGCCGAGACCAGGGCCCGCGCCGCCGAGCTGCTCGAGGGGTTCGACCTCACCGGCGCCGCCGACCGGGTCCTCAAGGGCTACTCGGGCGGGATGCGCCGGCGGCTCGACCTGGCGGCCAGCCTCATGACCCGCCCGCCGGTCCTCTTCCTCGACGAGCCGACGACCGGGCTCGACCCGACCAGCCGCCAGCGGGTGTGGGACACCGTGCGCGAGCTGCTGACCGGCGGCGTCACTGTGCTCCTCACCACCCAGTACCTCGAGGAGGCCGACGCCCTGGCCGACGCCATCGTGGTGATCGACCACGGTCGGGTGATCGCCGCCGGCACGCCCCAGGAGCTCAAGGAGGCCAGCCGGAGCGCCCGGGTGGAGATCACGCTGTCCAGCCCGCACCCCGACGCCGTGGACGCCGTGCGGCCGCTGGTTGGCGGAGCGGTCCAGGTGAGCGAGGACGGGCGCCGTCTCAGCGCCGGGGTGGACAGTGTGCCCGGCCTGGCGACCGCCCTGGTGCGGGCGCTCGACGGCGCCGGGATCCTGGTGGACGACGTCGAGGTCCGCCAGCCGTCCCTGGACGACGTCTTCTTCAGCCTCACCGGAGGCCACATCGAGGCGGTCGAGGCCGATGGGGTCCTCCCCGAGCCGGCGGTGGGAGCGCGACCGGCGTGACCACGGCCACCGTGACCGCCGAGGTCCTGCGCCCGACGGCGACGCGCCGCGTCGGAGGCTGGCTGGGCCACGTCCGCGACGTCTGGGCCATGACCAGGCGGAACCTGGTGCACATCTCGCGCGAGCCCATGCAGCTGTCGGACGTCACGATCCAGCCGGTGCTCTTCACGGTGCTCTTCGTCTACATCTTCGGGGGCGGCATCCCCATCCCCGGCGGCGGCAGCTACACCGACTTCGTCCTGGCCGGCCTCCTGATGCTGAACCTGGTGACCTCGACCATGGGCACGGCGGTGGGGTTGAGCACCGACCTGCACGAGGGCATCATCGACCGGTTCCGGGCCCTGCCGATGTGGCGTCCCGCCGTGCTCGTCGGCCGTTCGGTGGCCGACTTCATGACCTCGTGCCTCTGCGCGCTCATCGTGGCCCTGACCGGTCTCGTGGTCGGCTGGCGCCCCGACGCCACCTTCCCGTCGATCGTGGCCGGGTTCCTGCTGCTCCTCTTCTTCGCCTACTCGCTCTCATGGGTCTCGGCCAGCGTGGGGCTGCGGTCCAAGAGCCCCGAGTCGGCCGCCTCGTTCGGCTTCATCGTCCTCTTCCCGCTGGCCTTCGTCTCCAACGCCATGGTGCCGACCCAGCACATGCCGGGCTGGCTGCAGGCCATCGCCGACTGGAACCCGGTGAGCGCCGTGACCTCGGGCGCTCGCGTGCTGTGGGGCAACCCCAACCCGTCGGGCACCATCCATGCGTGGCCCATGCAGCACCCCATCGAAGCCGCCCTCATCTGGTCCGTGGCGATCCTCGTGGTCGCCGCACCGGTCGCCTCCGCCTTCTTCCGGGGCCGCACCATCGAGTAGCCGGCCCCGGCGGGCGCAGTGCCGCCCCACCGCTCGGCGCGCCCGTTCCCCGTGCGAAACTCACCCGGGCAGTACTGGGCGAGGACCAGCGAGGGAAGGTGTAACAGGTGGAACTCTCGGAGCAGGCCCCGGCGGCGGACCCGTCCGGGCACGTCACCCCCGCGGCACGGGCCGTCGACCTCGTCAAGATCTACGGCCGGGGGGACACCGCGGTCCGGGCCCTCGACGGCATCAGCGTGGAGTTCGGCCGCGGCCAGTTCACCGCCGTCATGGGCCCGTCGGGCTCGGGGAAGTCCACCCTCCTGCACTGCATGGCGGGGCTGGACGTCGCCACGTCGGGCCACACCTACGTGGGTGGCGCCGAGATCGGCCAGCTGAGCGACAGCGGGCTGACCCAGCTGCGACGGGACAAGGTGGGGTTCGTCTTCCAGTCCTTCAACCTGGTCCCCACCCTGTCGGCCGGGGCCAACATCCGGCTCCCGGCCGACCTGGCCGGCCGGCCGGTGGACGAGGAGTGGTATGGGTTCCTCATCGACCGCTTGGCGCTGGGGGACCGCCTCGAGCACCGACCGAGCGAGCTGTCCGGCGGCCAGCAGCAGCGCACGGCCTGCGCGCGGGCCCTCATCAACCGTCCCGAGCTGATCTTCGCCGACGAGCCGACCGGGAACCTCGACTCGAACGCCTCTTCAGAGATGCTCTCGTTCCTGCGCACCTCGGTCACCGAGTTCGGCCAGTCCATCGTGATGGTCACCCACGACCCCCGGGGCGCGTCCTTCGCCGATCGCGTCCTGTTCCTGGCCGACGGGAAGCTGGTCGACGAGCTCCGCCAACCCACCCCCGACTCCATCCTCGGGCGCATGCGGACCCTCGGCAGCTGACATGTGGCGGGTCACCATGCAAGGGCTGGCGGCCCACAAGCTGCGGCTGGCGCTCACCGGCATCGCCATCGTGCTCGGTGTCACCTTCATCGCCGGCACCTTCATCCTGACCGACACCCTGCACAACACCTTCACCAGCCTCTTCAACAACATCTACCAGAACGTCGACTTCGAGGTGCGAGGGGTGGCGCAGTTCACCGGCACAAACGGCCTCGGGGTGCGCAACCCCATCCCCGAGTCCCTCCTCCCGGTCATCCGAGGGGTGCCGGGCGTCGGCGCCGCCTCCGGATCGGTCGGGGGCTACGCCCAGTTCGTCGCCCCCGACGGCAAGGCCATCTCGACCGGCGGCGCCCCGACCCTCGGGATCTCCTACGACCCCGACCCCCGCATCTCGGCGCTGCGTATCGTCGACGGCCGGCCCCCCACCACCTCCAACCAGGTCGTGATGGACGAGGGCACCGCCGACAAGTACGGCTTCAGGGTGGGGGAGCGGGTGCGGATCCTCCTCACCGGGGCGCCGAGGACCTTCACCATCACCGGCATCGCCCGCTTCGGCACCGTCAAGAACCTGGCCGGGGCCACGGTGGCCGCCTTCGACGTCCCCACGGCCCAGGCCGTCCTCGGCGAGGTCGGGCGTTTCGACACCATCGACGTGGTGGACGCGCCCGGGGCGAACGCCGCGTCCGTCCAACGGGGGATCGCCCGGGTCCTCCCACACGGCGTCGAGGTGGTGTCCGGGCAGACCGTGGCCAACGAGCAGGCGAGCGCCGTCGACAAGGCGCTCGGCTTCTTCTCCACGGCGCTGTTGGTGTTCGCCTTCATCTCGCTGTTCGTGGGCGCCTTCACCATCTTCAACACCTTCTCGATCATCGTGGGCCAGCGCACGCGGGAGCTGGCACTCCTGCGCATCGTGGGGGCCAGCCGTCGCCAGGTCTTCCGCTCCGTCCTCGGCGAGGCGGCGATCGTGGGGCTGGTGTCCTCGGCCGTCGGCATCGGCCTGGGGGTGCTGGCCGCTTTGGGGATCGAGGCGCTGCTGCGGGGGTTCGGCGTCAGCCTGCCCGCGGGGTCCCCGGTCTTCGAGACGCGCACCGTCGTCGTCTCGCTCCTGGTGGGGGTGGGGGTGACCGTCGTGGCGGCCGTCAGCCCGGCCCGCCGAGCCGTGCGCATCCCGCCGGTGGCCGCCATCGCCGAGCAGCAGACCGAGCGCGACGTGCCGCTGCGGCGCCGGTTCGCCTGGGGCGCCTCCCTGGTGGCCATCGGGGTGGCCCTCCTGGCGGTGGGGCTCACCGAGCCGGCCATCCAGCTCGTGGGGCTGGGCGCGGTGGCCCTCTTCGTCGGCGTGGCCATGCTGGCCCCGGCGGTGGCCCGCCCGCTCTCGAGCATCATCGGACGCCCCCTGGCCCGGACCCTCGGCGTGCCGGGCCAGCTGGGTCGGGAGAACTCGATGCGCAGCCCCCGGCGGACGGCCCAGACGGCGTCGGCCCTGATGGTCGGTCTGGCCCTGGTCTCGGCCATCGCCGTGTTCGGGGCGTCGCTGTCCAAGTCGGCCACCGCCAGCGTGGACGAGGCCATCGCCGCCGACGTGATCGTCACGTCGACCACAGCCGCCGGCTCGGGGACCTTCAGCAATTCGGTGCCGGTCGCCGCGGCCTCGGTCCCCGGGGTCACGGCGACCTCGACCGTCTATCAGGGCAAGTTCGAGTTCCGCCAGACAGTGACGAACCTCACCGCCGTCTCCACTCGCGACCTCTCGGCGACCCTCATTCTGCACATGACGGCGGGCAGCCAGGCCGCCCTGGCCGACGGGGAGCTGCTCATCGACACGACCACCGCCAACTCCGACCACCTGTCGGTCGGCGACCGGGTGCCCGTGAAGTTCGCCCGCACCGGACCGACGTCGCTGCGGATCGGGGGGATCTACCAGGCGAACTCCCTCATCGGGAGCTACCTGGTCGGCGACGCCTTCTTCCTGGCCCACTTCCACGCCCCGCTGCCGGTGGCCGTGCTGCTGGCGACCGGCGGGAGTGCCGCGGTCCAGCGGGGCGTAGAGCGCGCCCTTCGGCCCTTCCCCGACACCAAGGTCCAGACTCGGGCCCAGTTCGAGAGCTCGGAGGCCTCCCAGGTGAACCAGCTGCTGGGCCTGGTCTACGCGCTGCTTGGCCTGGCCGTGCTGATCGCCCTCATCGGGATCGTGAACACCCTCATGCTCTCGGTGTTCGAGCGCACCCACGAGATCGGCTTGCTGCGGGCGGTGGGCATGAAGCGCCGACAGGTTCGCACCATGATCCGCTCCGAGTCGGTGATCCTCTCCATCTTCGGGGCGCTCATCGGCATCGTCATCGGGACGGCGCTGGGCGCCGCCCTGGTGTGGTCGCTGCGCTCCCAGGGGTTCAACGACACCGTGGTGCCGATCCCGTCCATGGTGGTCTTCTTGGTGCTGGCGGCGGTGCTCGGGCTGGTCGCCGCCGGCTGGCCGGCCCGCCGGGCGGCCCGGCTCGACGTGCTGGGGGCGATCGCTTCCGAGTAGCTCCGTCGCACCACGGCGCCGGCTCCTGGCGTCGTGGCACACGGGCACGGGCGGTCCTAGCCTCGTTCGGGTGGGACTGATGCTCGTCGTCATCGCCGCGGCCCTGATCGCCGTCCTGGTCGTCCAGACGGTGGTGATGCGCCGGCGCGGCTACTCGGTCGGGGGGCGCACCGTCGTGCGCTGCCGCCGCGGCCACCTCTTCAGCACTCTGTGGGTCCCCGGCGCCTCGCTCAAGGCCGTGCGCCTCGGGTGGGCGCGCTACCAGTACTGCCCGGTCGGCCGGCACTGGTCCCTGGTGGTGCCGGTAAAGGACGCCGACCTCACCCCCGCCGAGCGGGCCCAGGCGGCCGAGCGGCGCGACGCCTCGATCCCCTGAGGGGGCCGGCGGCCCTCAGCGCAGGTCCCGGCGCCGCACCTTGCCGGTGGCGGTGCGCGGGAGCGACCCCACCGCCTCCACCTCCTTGGGCGCCGCCCACGGGGACAGGTTGGCGGCCACCAGCGCGGCCAGCTCCTGGCGGCCGGGGGGCGCGGCGCCGTCACGCGGCACCACCCAGGCCACCACCCGCTCGCCCCACTCGGGATCGGGCCGCTTCCAGACGGCCACCTCGGCCACCCCAGGGTGGGTGGCCAGCACCTGCTCGACCGAGGCGGGCCAGACCTTCTCGCCCCCGGTCACCACCACCTCGGCCAGCCGGCCGTCCACCTCGAGCCGCCCGTCCACCAGCCGCCCGCCGTCGCCGGTGGGGAGCCAGCCCCCGGCGCCGTCGGGGCCGGCCACGGTGGGGTCGGCCCCGTCGCGGTAGCAGCGCAGCAGCATGGGACCGCGCACCAGCACCTCGCCCTCCGAGCCCGCCCCCTCGCCGCCGGTCCCCACGGCTACCTCCACCCCGTCCAGGGGGACGCCGTCGTAGACGACGCCCGAGCCGGTCTCGGTCATGCCGTAGGTGGTGACCACGTTGGCGGGCAACGGGCGCGGCGGTGCGGCCCCGCCCAGCAGGACGGTCTCGAACGCCGCGGCGTCCACTCTGGCCAGGGCGGTGGACACCAGCGAGACGTGGGTGGCCCCGCCGGCCCGGCCGACCCGCTCCACCTCGGCGGCGTCGAAGCCGGGGAGGACGGTGAGCGGGGTTGTGGTGAGGAGGGCCCGGGTGACCACGGACAGCCCGCCGACGTGGGCCAGCGGGAGGCAGGCCAGCCACCGGTGGCGGCCGGGATCGACGCCGAGCCGGCGGCTGGTGGCCACGGCCGAGGCCACGAGGGCGGCGTGGGTGAGGACCACCCCGCGGGGCTCGCCGGTCGAGCCGCTGGTGGCCACCACCACGGCGTCGCCGTCGTCCACCGGGCGGCCGTGGGCCAGGCGGGTGATGGCGCCGTCGGAGCCCACCAGCCGGGTCGGGGCGAGCGCGTCGAGGAGGGCGCGGGCCGCCGGCGGCGGCAGGCGCGGGTCGAGCGGGGCGACGGCGTCGCCGGTGTCCCACACGGCCCGCAGGGCGTCGACGAACCCGCTCCCGCCGGGCAGCTCCAACGCGACGAGCTCGGGCACCGGCCGGTAGCGTAGGCCCACATGAGCGAGCCCACGACCGGGACGACGGTGATCTCCGGAGCGCCGCACGACCCGCTGGACGACCTGCGCCGGCTGCCCCTCCCCGACTTCGTCGAGCGAAAGAGGTTCTCCGACATCCGCTACGAGACGGCCGAGGGGATCGCCCGGATCACCATCTGCCGGCCCGAGGTGCGCAACGCCTTCCGGCCCCAGACCCTCTTCGAGCTGTCCGACGCCTTCGACCTGGCCCGCGACGACCCCGACGTCGGCGTGGTCGTGCTGCGGGGGGAGGGCCCCGACGCCTTCTGCTCGGGCGGCGACCAGCGGATCCGGGGCGACGACGGCTACCTGGGCGACGACGAGGTGGCCCGCCGGGGGATCGGCCGGCTGAACGTGCTGGACCTGCAGATCCAGATCCGACGGCTGCCCAAGCCGGTGGTGGCCAGCGTGGCCGGCTACGCCATCGGCGGCGGCCACATCCTCCACCTGGTATGCGACCTCACCATCGCCGCCGACAACGCCCGCTTCGGCCAGACCGGGCCGCAGGTCGGGAGCTTCGACGGCGGCTACGGCTCGGGGCTGCTGGCCCGGACCATCGGGCTCAAGCGGGCCAAGGAGGTCTGGTTCCTCTGCCGGCAGTACGACGCGGCGCAGGCCCTTGGGTGGGGGCTGGTCAACGACGGTGGTGCCGCTCGAGCGAGCTCGAGGCCGAGACGGCGGCCTGGTGCCGCCAGATGCTCACCCTCTCGCCGATCGCCCTGCGCATGCTGAAGGCGTCCATGAACGCCGCCGACGACGGCCTGGCCGGCATCCAGCAGCTGGCCGGCGACGCCACCATGCTCTTCTACATGACCGAGGAGGGGCAGGAGGGCCGCAACGCCTACGTCGAGCACCGGCGGCCCGACTTCTCCCGCTTCCCCAAGCGCCCGTGACCGGGCCCGCCCCGGCCGCCGCCGGCCCGGGGCCGACGGTGGGTGGTCGGGGCCCGTCCCCGGACCCTGGCCGCGGCCGGTGTCCCGGTGCTGGTGGGGACGGCGGCGGGTTGGTGGCTGCGGGGCGCCGGGCAGGCGGGCACGGCCGGGGTGGTGACGGGCCAGCCGATCTGGTGGCGGGCGGCCTGCGCGCTGGTGGTGGCCCTCGGGGTGCAGGTGGGCACCAACTACGCCAACGACTACTCCGACGGGGTGCGCGGCACCGACGCCGGGCGGGTCGGCCCGCTGCGCCTGGTCGGCTCGGGGCTGGCCTCGCCCGAGGCGGTGCGCCGCGCCGCCTTGTGCTCCTTCGGGGTGGCCGGGGCGGCCGGGCTGGCCCTGGCCGCCGCCACCACCTGGTGGCTGGTCCCGATCGGGGCGGCCTGCTTCGTGGCCGGCTGGCTCTACACCGGCGGCCCCCGCCCCTACGGCTACCTCGGCCTGGGGGAGCTCTTCGTGTTCTGCTTCTTCGGGGTGGTGGCCACGGTCGGCTCCTCCTTCGTGCAGTACCCGCACCTCTTGGGCGGCGGCTACGACCGGCTCCTGCCGCTGTGGGCCTCGGTCCCGGTGGGGCTGCTGGCCACGGCGCTCTTGGAGGCCAACAACCTGCGCGACATCGCCGGCGACGCCGTGGCCAAGAAGCGCACCCTGGCCGTGCGGCTCGGGCGCCAGCGGGCGGGCTGGCTCTACGCCGGGTCGCTGGCCGGGGTGGCGGCCGGGGTCGTGGCCGTGGCCGTGGTGCGGCCGTGGGCGCTGCTCGCCCTCTTGGGGCTGGTGCTGGCGGCCGGGCCCCTGCGCACGGTGCTCGGGCCGGCCGAGGGCCGCGAGCTGCTGCCGGTGCTCGGGGGGACCGGCCGCCTGCAGCTGGTGGTGGGCGGCCTGCTCGCCCTGGGGATCCTCCTGTGAGCTCAGGCCGGGCCGAGGAAGCGCGTCACCACCCGGGCCACGGTCGCCGGCTGCTGGAGGTGGGCGGCGTGGCCGCCCCCGGGCACCAGCGTCGCCACGGCGTCGGGCATGCCGGCGGCCATGCGCACCGCCACCCGGGCGAACCGGGCGTCGTCGGAGCCGGCCAGGAGCAGGGTCGGCACCCCGAGGCCGCCGAGGTCGCCCCAGCGCGGCCGCTGGGTGCCGGCCCCGGCCATCCGCAGGCTCTGGGCCAGGCCGGCCGGGGTGTTGCGCAGCCGCTCGGCCAGGCCCGGGGCCCCGAGGGTGGAGAACATGGGACCCGAGAGCCAGCGGTGGAGGAAGCCGGCCAGGTCCTCCTCGCCCTCGAGCTCGGCGGCCGTCGCCTCGTCGGCGCGCCGGCGAGCCTCTCTGCGCTCGGGGTCCTCGATGCCGGGCGTCACCCCGATGAGGACCAGGCGGCGCACGAGCTCGGGGCGGGCCAGCGCGGCGTGGAGGGCGAAGCGGGCGCCGAGGGAGTAGCCGAGGAGGTCGAACGGGGGGTCGGCCACCTCGCAGAGCAGCCGTCCGCCCTCCTCCAGGTCGGCGGCGACCCCGGCGGACCCGGCGTGGCCGGGGAGGTCCACCCGCACGAGGGTGCGCACTTCGGCCAGCTGGCGGCCGAACGGCCCCCACAATCTCCCGGTCTGGGTGAAGCCGTGGGCGAGGACCAGCGGCGGCCCCTCGCCCTCGATCTCGACGCAGAGCGCGGGCACGGGCCATGAGCGTAGGGGAGGTGCAGGCCACCTTCTGCGCCACGGTCGTCGACGAGTGGGTCCGCTCGGGCCTGTCCGACGCCGTGCTCTGCCCCGGGTCGCGCTCGACCCCGCTGGCCCTGGCCCTGGCCGGGCGTCCCGAGGTCCGCTGCCACGTGCGCCTCGACGAGCGCGGCGCAGGCTTCTTCGCCGTGGGGCTGGGGCTGGCCACCGGCCGGCCGGCGCCGGTGGTGACCACCAGCGGGACGGCCGCCGTCGAGCTGCACCCGTCGGTGGTGGAGGCCCACCACGCCCGGGTGCCGTTGCTCGCCTGCACGGCCGACCGTCCCCCCTCCCTCCACCACGTCGGCGCGCCGCAGACCATCGACCAGACGGCGCTGTTCGGCCCGGCCGTGCGCTGGTTCTGCGAACCCGGACCGCCGTCGGCGTCGGCCGCCGGCACCTGGCGGGCCCTGGCCGCCCGGGCCTGGGCCGAGGCCACCTCGGGACCCGACGGCCCCGGCCCCGTCCACCTCAACCTGGCCTTCGACGAGCCGCTCTGCGCCGAGCCCGGCCCCCTCCCCGAGGGGCGGCCCGGGGGCGCCCCTCGCTACGACCCCGCGGCGGGCCGGCACCTCGTCGAGGCGGGGGAGGCGGCCGGCTGGCCCGCCCGGCGCGGCGTGGTGGTGGCCGGGGCGAGGTGCGGGGGCCCGGCGGCCGTCCTCGGGCTGGCCGCCCGCCTGGGCTGGCCGGTGCTGGCCGACCCGCGCTCGGGCTGCCGGACGCTCCACCCCTGCGTGGTCGGCGCGGCCGACCTCCTGGCCCGCAGCGACCCGCTGCGCCGGTCGCTCCTCCCCGAGGTGGTCCTGCTCGTGGGCGACCCGTGGACCTCCAAGGCCGTGGCGCGGATGGTGGCCGAGGCGTCGGCGGCCGGGGCCGAGGTGGTGGCCGTCGACCCCTGGTGGCGCTGGGTCGACCCCGACCGGGTGGTGACCGCCGTGCGGCGGGCCGACCCCGGCCCGTGGCTGGAGGCGGTGGCCGGGATCGTGGTCGGCGAGGGCGACGGCGGGTGGCTCGAGGCGTGGCAGGCGGCCGAGCGGGCCGCCCAGCGCGCCGTCGACGAGGTGCTGGCGGCCGAGGCGGGGCTCACCGAGCCGGCCGTGGCCCGCACGCTGCCCGGCGCGCTGCCCGCCGGGTCGGTGGTGGTGGCGGCCTCGTCGATGCCCGTGCGCGACCTCGAGTGGTTCGCCCCCCCGCTGGCCGACCCGCCGCGGGTGCTGTCCAACCGCGGGGCCAACGGCATCGACGGCGTCAGCGCCACCGCCCAGGGGGTGGCCGCCGCCGGGGTCGGCCCGGTGGTGGGGCTCCTGGGCGACCTGGCCTTCCTCCACGACGCCTCGTCGCTGGTGCGCCCGGCCGCCGCACCACCGGGAGCCAGCTGCACGCTGGTGGTCGTGGACAACGGCGGCGGCGGCATCTTCAGCTTCCTGCCCCAGGCCGGCGCGCTCGAGCCGGACCGCTTCGAGCAGCTGTTCGGTACCCCCCAGGCCGCCGACGTGGCCTCGGTCGCCCGGGGCTTCGGCCTGTGCGTGACCGAGGCCGACACGCCGGCCGGGCTGGCCGAGGCGCTGGCGGCGACGGTGGGCACCCAGCCGCTGGCCGTGGTGCGGGCCTCGGTGGTCCCGCGGGCCGACAACGTGGCGGTGCACGAGCGGTTGGCGGCGGCGGTGGCCGCGGCCTGTCAGCGGTAGAGGGGGGCGGGCACCCAGCTGCCGTGGAAGCCGAAGGGCACGCGGGCGGGGAGGTGGACGACGGCCTCGGGGGCGCCCCCGAACCGCGAGGCGTCGAGGACCACCACGTCGCTCGTGTCGGTGGTGGCGTCGTAGACGACGCACAGTACCCACCCCTCGTCGTCGGCCCGCCCGTCGGGGTCGCGCACGAAGACCGGCTCTCCCGTGAAGCGCCCGGGACCGGGGTCCCAGCGGACGGCCTCGTCGCGGGCCAGGTCGTAGCGGACGAGGGCGTCGAAGGAGTCCTGGCCCCCCTGCCGGGAGAGCTCGGAGCAGTAGGCGTAGCGGTAAGGGCGGCCGGCCAGGGTGTCGTCGATGCGGGGGAACTCGACGTGGCGGTCGTCGAGCGCGGTGGTCGTCACCGAGCGGGCCGCGGGGTCGACCCGCCAGCGCTCGAGGCAGGGGAGGGTGGTGGACAGGAGGCCGCCGGGCGCGGTGTCGAACATCGTGGGGTACCGGCAGACGTCGAGCACCACGGCCGGTCCGTCGTCGAACGCGTTCACCACGTGGAAGGCGTAGCAGGGGTCGAGGCCGCACCAGACGGTCTCGGTGCCCTTCTCGCCCCGGCCGAGCACGCCCATCCGGGCGCCGGCCTCGGGGTCCCAGCGGAAGGGGATGGTGACGCCGGCGAGGGCGAGGGCCCGGTCGAGGACGACGGGCAGGTCCAAGAAGGCCACCCGGCTGGCCGTCACCCCGAAGTCGTGCTGCATGGTGGCCTCGGGGATCTCCACGTCGGTCGAGTGGACGAGCTCGCCGGCGGCGTCGAGCTCGTGGTAGCGGAGGTAGGGGGGGCCGAAGACGTCGTACCCGAAGAACGCCAGCCCCCCGGTCGCCGGGTCGGCGTGGGGGTGGGCGGTCATGGGCGAAGTGAGGGCGCCGTCGAAGTCCTCGATCTCGATCGTCGCCATGGCCGTGTCCAGGCGATGGGGGAGGCCCGACTCGCAGAGGGCCAGGAGCCGCCCGCCGTGCCAGAGCACGTGGGTGTTGGCCGGGCCGTCGATGGCCTCGGCGGGGCCGAAGGGGTAGGGGGTGCCCACCGCGGCCGAGAGCTTGCGGGTCTCCACCCACCGGTTGCGGTAGGAGGTGGCCCGGCCTCCCGAGAGCTCCACCGCGTGCACCATGCCGTCGCCGCTGAACCAGTGGTAGGAGTCGGGGTCGGGGGGCACGGCCGGGTTGGGGCCGTTGCGCACGAGCATCCCCTCGAGGGCCGGCGGGATGGCCCCCTCCACCGGGAGCGTGACCTCGACGGTGAGCTCCTCGGCGACCGGGGCGAAGTTGCCGACGAGGTACGGGTTGGTCACGCCGTCCCACGATAGGGCGCCGCCGGGGGCCGCTCGACGTTATGGCAGGCTAACCCCGTGGGCTCCTTCTCCGACGACCTGCGCTTTCGCGGCCTCATCCACCAGGTGACCGACGACGGCCTGCCCGACCTGCTCGACGGCGGCCCGCTCACCGCCTACATCGGCTTCGACCCGTCGGCCCCGAGCCTCCACGTGGGCAGCCTGCTCCAGCTGTGCACGCTCCGCCGGCTGCAGCTGGCCGGCCACCGCCCCATCGCCCTGGCCGGCGGGGCCACCGGCATGATCGGCGACCCCGGCGGCAAGACGGGGGAGCGCACCCTGCTCTCGCCCGAGGAGCTGGTCGCCAACCTCGAGGGGGTGGCGCCCCAGCTCGAGCGGTTCCTCGACTTCTCGACCGGCGCGGGGGAGTCCCGAGCCCTGCTCCTCGACAACCGCGACTGGCTCGGACCGCTCGGGGTCGTCGAGTTCCTGCGCGACGTCGGCAAGCACTTCACGGTGAACCAGATGGTGGCCAAGGAGTCGGTGCGGGCGCGGTTCTCCCGCCCCGACCAGGGGATCTCCTACACCGAGTTCAGCTACATGCTCCTCCAGGCCTACGACTTCCTCCGGCTGCACCTCGACCACGGGTGCCGGCTGCAGGTGGGGGGCAGCGACCAGTGGGGCAACATCACCACCGGGGTCGAGCTCATCCGCAAGGTGGCCCGGGCCGAGGCCTTCGGGCTCACGACCCCGCTGGTGACCAAGGCCGACGGCACCAAGTTCGGCAAGACCGAGTCGGGGACGGTCTGGCTGGATGCCGCCATGACCAGCCCCTACCGCCTCTACCAGTTCCTGCTGCAGAGCGAGGACGCGGTGGTCGGGCAGTACCTGCGCTTCTTCACTTTCCTGCCCCACGACGAGATCGCCGCCCTGGACGAACAGACCGCCGAGCACCCCGAGCGCCGGGTCGCCCCCCGAGCGCTGGCCCGGGCCGTGGTCGAGCTGGTCCACGGAGCGGAGGAGGCCGAGCGCGCCGAGCGGGCCTCGGCCGCGCTCTTCGGGGAGGAGCTCGGCGCCCTCGACGAACGCACCCTGCTCGACGTCTTCGACGACGCGCCCTCGAGCGACGCCTCCCGCCAGGAGCTGGTCGACGGCCTCTCGCTGGTGGAGGCCATGGTGGCCACCGGGCTGGTCGCCTCGCGGGGCGAGGCGCGCCGGACCATCGCCCAGGGCGGCGCCTACGTCAACAACCTCCGTCAGGGCGACGAGGCCCGGGTGCTCACGGCCGGCGACCTGCTGCACGACCGCTACCTGGTGCTGCGCCGGGGGCGGCGCGACTACCACCTGCTGCGGATCGGATGAGGAACCGGGTGTGGATCGCGGTGGTGGCCGCGTTCTTGGTGGCGGTGGCCGTGATCGCCTTCGTCTCCTATCAGAGCGTCGGCCGGACCGGGACCCCCGCCCAGCAGGTGACCGCCTGGGTGCAGGCGACCTCGCTCGGACAGGACCTCGGGGCCCTCCACGACGACGGCGTCGACCTGGAGCGGGTGCTGTCCCACCACAACGGCACCGGTGCCGTCCACACCGTCTGCGGGGTGCTGACGGTGACAGCCGAGCAGGCCCACGCCGAGCTGCCCTCCCCCGACACAGACCTCACCCAGCTGCTGGACCGCGTCTACGAGCTCGACGTCGAGGCGGGGAACGACTGCTACGCCGCCGGGGCCACAAACAAGAAGCTCCTGGACAAGTCGGCGGCCGAACGGGCGCAGGCCCAGCGGGTGGCCGAGCAGGCGCTGGCCAGGGTGGCGGCGATCACCGGCCGGACGGTGGCCACCACCACGACCACCCAGCCCACATCGGGCACAGGGATCTTCGGATGAGCGCGGGACCGACAGACCGGCTGCGCCGCCGTGTGCTGTGGGCCATGCCCACGGGGCTCTACCTCATCGGCAGCCGGGCCGAGGTGGACGGGACCGTGGTCCGCAATCTCATGACGGCCAGCCTGGTGGTCCAGGTGGCCACCGACCCCAAGCTGGTGGCGGTGGCCCTCGACTCGACCTCGGTGACCCGCGGGCTGGTGGCGGCCGGGGGGTGCTTCACGGTCTGCCTTCTCCGACGAGAGGACCGGGCGGCGGTCCGGCGGTTCGTAAAGCCGGTCGCGGCCACCGCCGTGGTCACCGACGCGAACGGCCGTGCGGTGTCCATGGCCGGAGAGCCGGTGTTCGAGGCGGCCACCGGCGCCCCGGTCGTCACCCGCGCACCCGGGTGGCTCGACTGCGAGGTGCGCCACCGCCTCGACCTGGGCAGCCACGAGCTCTTCGTGGGAGAGGTGGTGGCGGTGGGCGGCCCCGAGGGGGACCTCTCCGACGTGCTGCGCATGGAGGACACCCGCATGAGCTACGGGGGGTGAACCCGCCGGTGGGGCGCGGCGGTCCGGCTCTCAGCTCCCCGGGCCCCCCGAGGACGTGCAGCTGCGGGGGTCCCAGGCGCTGAGCGGTTCGTCGGGGGAGCTCGGCGGGTCGAAGCCGCTGTTGGCGTTCGGTGTGGCCGGGGCGGTGGTGGTCGTCGTCGAGGATGTGCCCGTCGAGGATGTGGCCGTCGAGGATGTGGCCGTCGCGGCTGTTCCCGGCGTGGCGGTGGTCGTGGTCGACGGGGGGGAGGTGGTGGTGGAGCCGGCCGGGGCCGGGGCGGCGGCGTCGACCGAGAAGCCGGTCCCGGTGGTGACGGTCACCTCCGCGCCGTCGGTGGTCGGGCCGTAGGCCATGATGACCGAGCCCGACAGCGACCCGGCGACCAGCTGGGCCGCCGCCTCGTCCGCCGCGCTGTGCTGCGAGTACGTCACCACCGTCTCGGCCTCCTGGCCCACCGGTGTGCTGTCACCGGTCCCCACCATGTCGAAGCCGAGTGCGCCGAGGGACTGCGACGTCCTTGTGGCCTGGCCGTAGACGCCCGAGCCGTTCTCGACCGACACCGTGACCGCGCCCGGTTGGGGGAGCGGCGTGCCGGACATGGTGTCGGTGTCGGCGGTGACGCCGAGGAACTTGTCGACCACCGACTGGTCCAACGGCTCGGTCGGGAACTCGATGTCGCCGTATGTGCCGCCCTTGTAGTCGTAAGAGCCGAACGAGCCGACCAGGACGGGCACGGTCAGCTGGGGGGCCCGGTTCACTGTGACGGCGTGGTAGCTCAGCACGAGGTCGACCATGTCGGTCAGCGACAGGCCGCTGTCCACCGTGAGCTGCGGGGCCACGGCGCTCACCAGCGAGAGGTCGGTGCCGGGGTTCGAGATGCCCCGCTTGGCCACCTGGCGAGCGAGCACCCGGAGGAATTCGTGGTCCCGCACGATGCGGGCGAGGTCGCTCTGGTTCTCCTGGGGCCATGTCGACGGTGTTGTCGAGGTGTTCCCGGGCGGCCGGTACTGCAGGTGCCGGGCCCGCACGACCTGCAGGGCCTCCACCCCGTCGAGGTGGCGGCACCCGGTGGTGCGCACGTCGAGGCCCGAGTAGGCGTCGTAGACGGGCTCGGGGAAGTACATTGTGATCCCGCCGAGCGCTGTGACCACGTTGGCGAAGCTGTCGAAGTTGAGCTCGACGTAGTGCTGGATGGGGATGCCGAAGTCGTCCTGGATGGCCGCCACCAGCTGGGTCGGCCCCTGCAGGAGGGCGGCGTCGATCTTGTTGGCGCCTGTGGGGTTCGTCGGTGTGGCGGCGGCGCGGGCGTTGGGGATGAAGAGGTCCCGGGGGATCGAGAGGATCGACACCGTCTTGGTCGCCGGGTTCAGGTGCAGGATCATCACCACGTCGCTGTTGACCCCGGTGACGCCCTCTGTGCACAGGCCGTAGGCGGGGTTCTGGACCTTGAGGGCGCAGCGCGAGGTCGATCCGACCATCAAGATGTTGTCGGTGCCGGCGTCGGCCCCGGCGGTCGGGTCGCCGGTGAGGCCCTGCACGGCGACGCGGTTCACCTCGCGGTTGAGGTACCAGACGTAGCCGGCCCCGGCGCCCACCACGACGACCGCCACCAGGCCGAGCACGAGGGCGCCGCGCAGCACCCACCGCCGACGGTGGTGGCCACCTTCGGCCTGCCGGCGGGCACGCCTCGCCCGGCGGCCCGAGGGGTTCTCGCTGTCGATCTGGCGCCCGAGCGCGTCGAGCCCGTCGTGGTTGGCGACGTCACCCGGCACAGTTGCACTCTAGGGACCGTCGCCTTACGGAACGATGAACGGGGCGCCCCCGGCGTACCCGGCCCTCAGGCCGGCGGCGGCCCGGCGGGCGGCTGCTCTGCGGGGGGCCGCAGGTCCACCCGCAGGGTGAGGATGCCGTCTTCGAGCGTGGCCTCGGCGTCGCCGACCATGGCGAAGTCCATGTAATCGGTCTGGGCCTGCTGACGGAACCGCTGGCGCTCGGGTCCCTCGACCGGGGGCAGCCCCCGCTGGCGGACGGCCTCGGCTCGCTGGCGGAAGCGGGCCACCATGGCCTGGGGGTCGAAGGGCTCGTCCATAAGCTGACGGCCGATCGTAGCGGGCGGCCGCCATGTGGCCGCGGCCGACGAGGCACTACAATGGTCGCACCTGCGGGAACGCCGGGTCCGGTGGGAGATGTGGACCGCGGCGGCCCAGCACCGAGCGACGCCCGCCGCAGGGTCGCACGGCCGTGAACGGGCAGCAAGGGAGTTGTCGTGAAGAAGGGACGCCATCGGCGGTTCGAAGAGGCGCGCAGCCTGAAGCGGTCGGTCGGCACGGCCGACCGGCGGTGCCCCGAGTGCGGGGCCGAGCCTGAGGACGTCCACGCCTCGTGGTGCCTGGCCGAGGAGGACCGCTACGACCGGATCCTGGGCTCGGTGGCGCCGTCGGGCGACGACGCGGAGCACGACCCGCTCGACGACTGACGGCGGCTCAGCGGCGCCGCACGGCGGGGTGGGGTAGCGGCACGCCCCGAGGCAGCCGGGCCTCGCGGTCGGCGAGGTACTGGGCCAGCATGCGGTAGGGGCGGGGGCCCACCATGGCCGTCAGCTCCGCCTCCATCTCCACGTAGACCGGCCGGCTCCCCACGAAGGCGTCGGGGGCCTCGGTGCACCACCAGGCGAACTCCGCGCCGCCCTTCCCCCAGTGGCGCCGGTCCCACTGGCGGATGGTGGAGACCACGTGGCCGTCGTCGGCCACCTCGTCCTCGCGCCGCAGCGGGAGCTGCCAGCAGACCTCGGGCTTGAGCTCGAGCGGGTCCTGGCCCCGCTCGACCGCCGCCTGGTGCAGTGCGCATCCCGGGCCGGTGCCGAAGCCCGGCCGGTTCAAGAAGACGCAGGCGCCCTTCACGACGCGGGTGACCACCTCGCCGTGCTTGTTCTTCTTGATCACGCCGTCCTTCTTGCCCCGGTCCCGGAACTGCCACTGCTCGGCGGTCAGGGTCGCCGCCGCCTTCTCCACCCGGCGGGCGTCCTTGCCGTCGATGAGGTGGGCGCCGTAGGAGCAGCAGCCGTGGGCCAGCTCGGGGGTGGGCTCGGTGAGCACGCCCTGGCAGCCGTGGCCGTAGATGCAGGTCCAGTTGGAGGTGAGGAAGGTCACGTCGAAGACCCAAGTGCGCTCCTCGCCGGGGTCCTCGAAGCTCACCCACTCCCGGGCGTCGTCGGGCGGCTGCCCAGGTGCCATGGGCGGCACCCTAGTGCGCCCCGCGCCCGCCACCCGCGCCCGACCCGCGCCCGACGCGCCCGCTCGAGCCCGGCGCGCCGGCGTCGTTACCCTCGGTCGTATGATGGGGTGATGGCCCGATCTGTCGAAGACCTCACGCTGTCGGTCGACCCGGTGGTAACCCTGACCGAGGAGGCCCGCAACATCGTCTCCGAGGCCATGACCCAGGAGCCCGACCCCGAGCACCTGGCGCTCTGGCTGGAGGTGAGCGGGGTCCGAGACGGCGCCTTCGCCTACGACCTCTACTTCCAGTCGCTGGCCGACGCCGGCGGCGACGACGCCGTCCACCGC
The DNA here is from genome assembly GCA_963770505.1 of uncultured Actinomycetota bacterium. Lineage (GTDB taxonomy): Bacteria > Actinomycetota > Acidimicrobiia > Acidimicrobiales > RAAP-2 > CAVYPR01. Next base: position 525,616 of record CAVYPR010000001.1, read on the forward strand.
GCCGACGAGCTGGTGGTGGTGGTGCCGGGCGACAGCGTCGAGCGGCTGCGCGGGGCGCGCCTGGAGTGGTCCGACGAGGGTCCCGGCGGGCTCGTGCTGGTCAACCCCAACACCCCCCCGGCCGACGAGGCCGCCACGGGGGTGCCGCCCGAGGTGCTCGCCGCGGGCATCGCCGGTCCCCTGGCCAGCCGGGTGCGGCTCGTCCTCGACGAGGTGGTCAACCCCTCGATCGCCTCCCACGGGGGGCGGGCCGACCTCGTGGCCTTCGACGAGGACGGCGGTGTGGCCTACCTGCGCCTCTCGGGGGGATGCCAGGGCTGCGCCATGTCGCGCATGACGCTCACCCAGGGGATCGAGGTCGCCCTGCGCGACGAGGTCCCCCAAGTGGTGCGGGTGGTCGACGTCACCGACCACGGCGGCGGCGAGAACCCCTACTACTGAGCGGCCCGGAGCGGCTGGCCCCGACGTGAACGTCCTCCTGGTGGGAGGGTGCGCCGCCGCCGGCGGGGTCGCCGGGCTCGTGCTCGACGAGGTGGCGGCACGCATCCCGCGGCCCGCCCCCGCCCCCAAGGTCGCCGTCGACGGGGACGGGACCGAGGCCCCCGAGCCCACGGCTCCGGTCACCTACCTCCCCCTCCCGCCGCCGCCCGGGGTGGTCGAGCACGTCCTGTCGGTGGTGGTGACGGCGTTCCTCTTCGGGGCGGCCGCCGTCCACTTCGGACCCGTGCCGGAGCTGGCCGCCTACTGCGTGCTCTTCGCCGGCCTGGTGGCGGTGTCGGTCGCCGACATCCGGGTGGGCCTGGTGCCGCGCAAGCTCCTGTACCCCACCCTGGTGCTCATGGTGGTGGCGCTGGTGGCGGCGTCCGCCGTGTCGGGCGACTACCACCAGCTGGTCCAGGCGGCCGTCGGAGGCGTGGCCGCCTTCGCGGTCTTCTTCGCCATCTGGTTCATCGCGCCGCGCTCAATGGGCATGGGCGACGTGCGGCTGGCCGGGGTGATCGGGGTCGGGCTCGGGTGGATCGGCTACCGCCAGCTCTACCTCGGGTTCCTGGTCGCCTTCATCGTGGGAGTGGTGATCGGCGTGGTGAAGATGCTGGTGCAGGGGAGCGGCCGCAAGACGTCGCTGCCCTTCGGGCCGGCCTTGGCCGTGGGGGCGGTGGTCGGCGTGCTGTGGGGGACCTCGTTGGCCAACCTCTGGTTCCACACCGGCGGGTAGGTAGGTTGTACCCGTGCTGCGCTTCCTGACGGCCGGAGAGTCGCACGGGCGCGCCCTGGTGGTCATCGTCGAGGGGCTGCCCGCCGGCCTCCCGATCACCGTCGAGCAGGTCGCCGAGGAGCTCTCCCGCCGGCGGCTCGGCTACGGGCGCGGACCGCGCATGCGCTTCGAGGCCGATGAGATCACACTGACCGCCGGGATCCGCCACGGCCGGACCCTCGGGTCGCCGGTGGCCGTCGAGATCGCCAACTCCGAGTGGGAGCGCAAGTGGACCGAGGAGATGTCGCCGGCCCCGGGCGCCCCGGCCTCGGTGCTCACCCAGCCCCGCCCGGGCCACGCCGACCTGGCCGGCATGCAGAAGTACGGCTTCGACGACGCCCGCGACGTGCTCGAGCGGGCCTCGGCCCGGGAGACCGCAGCCCGGGTGGCGGCCGGGGCCCTGGCCAAGGCGCTCCTCTCCCACCTCGGGGTCTCGGTCCTGAGCCACATCGTCCAGCTCGGTCCCGAGCGGGCGCCCGACGGCGTCCGGCCCGGCCCGGCCGACCTGGGGACGGTCGACGCCTCGGCGGTGCGCTGCTTCGACCCGGGAGCCGAGGAGGCGATGGTGGCCGCGGTGAAGGCGGCGGCCAAGGACGGCGACTCCCTCGGCGGAGTGGCCGAGGTCCTCGCCTACGGCGTGCCGGTCGGGCTGGGCAGCCACGTTCACTGGGACCGCAGGCTCGACGGCCTGCTGGCCCAGGCCCTCATGAGCATCCAGGCCGTCAAGGCGGTCGAGGTCGGCGAGGGTTGGGACGTGGCCGGCCGGCGGGGGTCGGTGGCCCACGACGCCATCTACTACGACGAGGCTGCCGGCTTCCGCCGCGACACCCTGCGGGCCGGCGGCATCGAGGGGGGCATGTCCATCGGGGGCCTGGTCGTCGGCGCGGGTGGCCATGAAGCCGCTGGCCACCTTGAACCGCCCGGTGCTCGAGACCGTCGACGTCGTCACCAAGGAACCGACCGTCAGCTTCCAGCGAGCGCACCGACGTCACGGCGGTGCCGGCCATGGGCGTGGTGGCCGAGACCATGTGCGCCCTGGTGCTGGCCGGCGAGGCGCTGCGCAAGTTCGGGGGCGACTCGCTGGCCGAGGTGGTCCGCAACCGCGACGGCTTCTTGTCCTCGCTGGGCGAGACCCCGTCGGCCGCCCTCGGACGGTCGTGACCAAGGTCCTGCTGGTCGGAATGATGGGGGCCGGGAAGACCACCGTCGGCCGGCTGGTGGCCGAGCGGCTCGGCTGCCCCTACGCCGACTCCGACGCCGAGGTGGAGGCGGCCACCGGGCGCACGGTGCCCGAGCTGTTCGCCGAGCGCGGCGAGGCCGCCTTCCGGGCGGCCGAGGCCGAGGTGCTGGCCCAGGCGGTGGCCACGGACGGGCCGGCGGTGGTGTCGGTGGCCGGAGGCGCGGTCCTCGACCCGGCCAACCGGGCGCTGATCAGGCGGTCGGGGACCGTGGTGTGGCTGCGGGCCGACCCCGCCACCCTGGCCGGCCGGGTGGGCGACGGGGCCGGCCGCCCGCTGCTCGAGGACCGCCCGGCGGCCGAGCTGGCCCGCCTCGAGGCGGTACGCCGCCCCTTCTACGCCGAGGTGGCCGACGCCGTGGTCGACGTCGACGGGTCGACCCCCGAGGCGGTGGCCGACGCCGTGCTGGCGGCGCTCACGTGATCACCGTCGGGGTGGAGCTGGGCCCCTCCCGGCGCTACGACGTCCTCGTGGGCGACGGGGCCCGACACGACCTGGCCCGGGTGGTGGCCGAGCGGGTGCCCGGGGCGAGGCGGGCCGCGGTGGTGACCCAGGCCGGACCGGCGGGGGCGGGCTGGTTCTCCGACCTCGACCCGGGGATCGGCTGCACGGTCCAGACGGTCCCCGACGGCGAGGGGGCGAAGTCCCTGGCCACGGTGGAGGCGCTCTGTCGCGGCTTCGCCCGCGACGGCCTCTCCCGCACCGACGTGGTGGTGGCCGTGGGAGGAGGGGTCGTGACCGACGTGGCCGGCTTCGCCGCCGCCGCCTACCACCGCGGGGTGGCCTACGTGAACGTGGCCACCTCGCTCCTGGCCCAGGTGGACGCGGCGGTCGGCGGCAAGACCGGGGTCAACCTGCCCGAGGGCAAGAACCTGGTCGGGGCGTTCTGGCAGCCGGCGGCGGTCCTGTGCGACACCGCCACCCTGGCCACCCTGGCGCCCGGCGAGTGGGCCTGCGGGCGCGGGGAGATGGCCAAGTACGCCTTCTTGGGCGAGGGGACGCCCGACGCCTCGCTGCTCTCGCTCCCCCTCGACGAGCAGGTGGCCCGGTGCGTGGCCATCAAGGCCGCGGTGGTGGCCGCCGACGAGCGCGAGGGGGGGCGCCGGGCGGTCCTCAACTACGGCCACACCCTGGCCCACGCCCTGGAGGCGGCGGGCTTCGACGACCCCGCCCGCCGGCTGCGCCACGGCGAGGCGGTGGCGGTCGGCCTGGTCTACGCCGCCCTGCTGGCCCGGCGGCTGGGCCGGATCGACGAGGCGCGGGTCGACCTGCACCGCGCGCGTGGTGGCCGGCTTCGACCTCTCGGCCGACCTGCCGGCCGGCTCCGACGCCGGGGTGCTGGTGGCGGCCATGGGGCGGGACAAGAAGGCCAGCCACGACCTCACCTTCGTCCTCGACGGCCCCGACGGGGTCGAGACGGTGCGGGGGGTCGACCGGGACGCCGCGCTGGCTACCCTTGCGGAGATGGGACGCCGGACCGTCGAAGGTGCTCTTCGTGTCGGGGCCGAACCTCGACCTGCTGGGCCAGCGCCAGCCCGAGATCTACGGCACGGCCACGCTGGACGACCACCTGGCCGCGGCCACCGAGGCCGGCCGCCGGCTCGGGCTGGAGGTCGAGCACCTCCAGACGCAACGACGAGGGCGCCTCATCGACGCCGTCCACGACGCCCGGGGCCGCTGCGCGGCGCTCGTGGTCAACGCCGGCGCGCTCTCGCCACACCTCGTGGTCGCTGCACGACGCCCTGGCCGCCTTCGACGGGGTGGTGGTGGAGCTCCACCTGTCGAACCCGGCCGCCCGCGAGCCGTTCCGCCACACCTCGGTGATCGCCCCGGTGGCCGACGGGTCGATCGCCGGCTTCGGCGGGCTCGGCTACGTGCTGGCCATGGAGGCGGTCGGCCGCCTGCTGTCGGTCGGGGGTGCGGCATGACGCTGCCCCCGCTGTCGAGTGGCCGGGAGGCTGGAGCGGCTGCGCGCCCGGTTCGACCAGGCCGGGGTGGAGGCCCTGGTCGTCACCGAGCTGGCCAATGTCCGCTACCTGACCGGGTTCACCGGCTCCGCCGGCGTCCTGGCCGTGGGCGCCGAGGGGGCCCTGCTCACCACCGACGGCCGCTACCGCACCCAGTCGGCCCAGCAGGTGGCGGCCTCGGGGGCGCCGGTCGAGATCTCCATCGGGGCGGCGACCGCCCAGCGCGAGGCGGTGCGGGCCCTGGTGGGCGGGGCGCGGCGGGTGGGGCTCGAGGCCGACTCGGTCAGCTGGGCGGCCAGCCGCCGGTGGAGCGAGCTGCTCGAGGGGTGCGAGGTAGTGGCCACCACCGGGGTGGTCGAGGCCCTGCGCGAGGTGAAGGACGAGGGCGAGGTGGCCCGTATGGCCCGGGCGGCGGCCATCGCCGACGCCGCGCTGGCCGAGGTCCTCCCCCTCCTGGCGGGCGTCGAGGTGGAGGGGCCCACCGAGGAGGAGTTCGCCCTGGCCCTCGACACCGCCATGCGCCGGGGCGGGGCCGAGGCCACCGCCTTCGAGACGATCGTGGCCGCCGGGGCGAACTCGGCCAAGCCCCACCACCGCCCGACCGGCCGCCCCATCCGGCGCGGCGACCCGGTGGTGGTCGACTTCGGGGCGACCTTCGAGGGCTACCGCTCGGACATGACCCGGACCTTCTGCATCGGCGGCGAGCCGACCGGCGAGCTGGCGCGGGTCTTCGAGGTGGTGCGGCAGTCGCAGGCCGCCGGCGTGGCCGCGGTGCGCCCGGGCGTCGGGCGCCAAGGAGGTCGACGACGTCTGCCGGACGGTCATCGCCGAGGCCGGATGGGCCGACGCCTTCGAGCACGGGACGGGCCACGGCGTGGGGCTCGACATCCACGAGGCCCCGACGGTCAGCCAGCTGGGCACTGCTATCCTCTCGCCCGGCGTCGTCGTCACGGTCGAGCCGGGGGTCTACCTCCCCGGCGTCGGCGGGGTCCGCATCGAGGACACCCTGGTCGTCACCGACGGACGGAAGCCGAGCGCTCACCACCTTCACGAAGGACGTACCTGCCTGATGTCCGTGTCCACCAACGACCTCAAGAACGGGATGACGCTCGACCTGCCCGAGGGGCTGTTCGGGGTGGTCGAGTTCCAGCACGTCAAGCCGGGCAAGGGCGGTGCCTTCGTGCGGACCAAGCTGAAGAACGTCCGCACCGGGGCAGTGGTCGAGCGCACCTACCGGGCCGACGAGAAGCTCGAGCAGGCCATCATCGAGAAGCGAGAGATGCAGTTCCTCTACCGCGACGGCGACGAGTACGTCTTCATGGACACCTCCTCCTACGAGCAGCTGCAGGTGCCGCCGGCCGCCCTGGGCGACACCGCCAGTTACTTGAAGGAGACCGACGAGGCGGTCCTGCAGCTCTACGACGGGGAGATCGTCGGCGTCGACCTGCCCGCCGCGGTCGAGCTGACGGTCACCGACACCGAGCCGGGCATGCAGGGGGACCGGGTGTCGGGCGCCCGCAAGCCGGCCACCCTCCAGACGGGCCTGGTGGTCCAGGTGCCGCTCTTCGTCAACCCCGGGGACGTCATCAAGGTCGACACGCGCAGCGGCGAGTACCTGACCCGGGCGTAGTGGGGACACGGCACCAGTCGCGCGAGCGGGCGCTGTCGCTCCTCTACGAGGCCGAACTCAAGGGTGAGAGCCCGACGGCGGTGCTGGCCGCGCTGCCGGTGGCGCCCGACGACTTCGCCCGCTCGCTGGTCGAGGCGGCCGAGGCCCACCGGGCCGAGTGCGACTCGCTCCTGGCCGCGGCCTCGGTGGGCTGGCCGCTCGACCGCATGGCCGTGGTCGACCGCCTGGTGCTGCGCATGGCGGTGGCCGAGCTCCTCGACCCCGACGGGCCGCCCGTGGCCGTGATCATCGACGAGGCGGTCGAGCTGGCCAAGACCTACTCGACCGAGGAGTCGGGCCGGTTCGTGAACGGCGTGCTGTCGGCGGTGGCCGCCGAGGTCCGGCCGACCTAACCAGACGCTCCGTCAGAAGAAGGCGGCGAGACGGTGGGCGGGCCCCGGCCAGCGTCGTGCCGGCGAAGGCGGGGCCCGCTGCTCCGTGGCGCGACGACGAACCCTCGCGCCGTCACGTGCCGACGGGCCGGTCGTCGGTGTAGTGTCGGGACCTGACCGTGAAGCGGGTCCCGTGAGGCCCGTACGGACAGGAGGAGCAGTGGCCGAACGCGAGCGCAGCCATACCCGGCCCCTGGGTGGCGTGTTCGTCCCCCACTCCCAGGTCCTCTCCGCCGCGGACGTCCAGCGCGCCCTCACCCGGATGGCCCACGAGGTGGCCGAGCGCAACGGCGGCCTCGACGACATGGTCCTGATCGGCCTGCAGACCGGTGGGGTGCCCCTGGCCAGCCGCATGGCGGCGGTGCTGCACGAGGTGGAGGGGGTCGAGGTCCCGGTGGGCACCCTCGACGTCGCCTTCTACCGCGACGACATCGGCCTGCGGCCCGTGCTGCCCGAGGCGACCACCACATCCCGGTCGACCTGGCCGGCCGGGTGGTGGTGCTGGTCGACGACGTGCTGTTCACCGGCCGCACGGTTCGGGCGGCCCTGAACGCCCTGGGCGACTACGGCCGGGCCCGGGCCGTCCAGCTGGCCGTCATGGTCGACCGGGGCCACCGCGAGCTGCCCATCCGGCCGGACTACGTGGGCAAGAACCTGCCCACCCGCCGGGAGGAGATGGTCGACGTCGGCGAGGACGGCGTGACCATCGGGACCCTGGAGCAGCGGTGACACACCTCCTGTCGGTCGCCGACCTCGGCCCGGACGGCATCGCCGAGGTCCTGCGGGTGGCCGAGGCCTTCGCCGAGGTCGAGCGCCGGGCCATCCCCAAGGTGCCCGACCCTGCGGGGACGAGGTGGTGGCCACCCTGTTCTTCGAGGAGTCGACCCGCACCCGGCTCTCCTTCGAGACGGCGGCCAAGCGGCTCTCGGCCGACGTGCTGTCGTTCTCGGCCTCGACGTCGTCGGTCAAGAAGGGCGAGTCGCTGCGCGACACGGTCGAGACCGTCGAGGCGATGGGCATCGACGCCCTGGTGGTGCGCCACCCCTCGTCGGGGGCCTGCCACCAGGTGGCCGGCTGGGCGCGCCGGGCGCACGTGGTGAACGCCGGCGACGGCTGGCACGAGCACCCCACCCAGGCGCTGCTGGACTGCTTCACCGTCCGCCAGGTGCTGGCCGAGCGGGCCGGCGCACTGCCCGAGGGCGTCGGCTGCTTCGACGGGTCTGCGGGTGCTGATCGTGGGCGACATCCGCCACAGCCGGGTGGCCCGCTCCCAGGTGCTCGCCTACCACGCCCTGGGGGCCGAGGTGACCCTGGCCGCCCCGGGCAGCCTGCTGCCGCCCTCCCTGGAGGGGTGGCCGGTCGAGGTGGCCGCCGACTTCGACGGCGGCCCTGGGGCAGGCCGACGTGGTCTCGCTCCTGCGCCTGCAGGCCGAGCGGGGCAGCGGCGCCTTCGTGCCCATCCTGCGCGAGTACACCGAGCACTGGGGGCTGACCGCCCGGCGGGCGGCGCTGCTCGACCCCTCGGCGGTGGTGACCCACCCCGGCCCGATGGTCCGCGGGGTCGAGATCGCCGGTGACGTGGCCGACCTGCCGGTCAACCTGGCCACCCGGCAGGTGGCCAACGGGGTGGCCGTGCGGATGGCCGTCCTCTTCCTCCTCATCGGGCGGGGCGGCCGCCTCGATGGGACTGGAGGCGACCGGCAGTGACTGAGCTCGTCGTGCGGGGCGGGACGGTGGTCGACGCCGGGGGCAGCCGCCGGGCCGACGTGGCGGTGGCGGACGGCGTCGTGGTCGAGGTGGGCGACTCGCTCGAGGTCCCGGCCGGGGCCACGGTGCTCGAGGCCGGCGGCTGCCTGGTGGCCCCGGGGCTGGTCGACCTCCACACCCACCTGCGCCAGCCCGGGCCGGGAGGAGGCCGAGACGGTCGAGAGCGGGGCGCGGGCCGCCGCCCTCGGGGGGCTACACCGCCGTGGTGGCCATGCCCAACACCGAGCCGCCCATCGACTCGGCCGGCATCGCCCGGGAGGTCCTCGAGCTCGGGCCGCCACGCCCCGGCCGAGGTGGCGGTGGCCGGGGCCATCACTGTGGGCCGGGCCGGGGAGCGGCTGGCCCCCATGGCCGAGCTGGCCGCGCTGGGGGTGCGGCTCTTCACCGACGACGGGGCCGGGGTCCAGGACGGCGCGCTGATGCGCCGGGCGCTCGACTACGCCCGCGGCCTGGGGGTCACCCTGGCCCAGCACTGCGAGGACGAGCACCTGGCGGCCGGCGGCGCCATGCACGAGGGGGAGTGGTCGAGCGCGCCTCGGGCTGCCCGGCGCCCCGGCGGCGGCCGAGGAGGTGATGGTGGCCCGCGACATCGCCCTGGTGCGGCTGACCGGGGCCCGGCTGCACTTCCTGCACCTCTCGACGGCCGGCTCGGTCGAGCTGGTCCGCCGGGCCAAGGCCGAGGGGCTCCCGGTCACCGCCGAGGCCGCCCCGCACCACTTCGTCCTCACCGACGCCGAGGTCGCCGGCTACGACCCGGTGTTCAAGGTCAACCCGCCGCTGCGGGCCGCCGGCGACGTGGCGGCGGTGCGGGCCGGGCTGGCCGACGGCACCATCGACGCCGTGGCCACCGACCACGCCCCCCACGCCGCCCGAGGCCAAGGAGCTCCCCTTCGACCAGGCGCCGCCCGGGCATGCTGGGGCTCGAGACCGCGCTGGCCCTGGCCCTCTCCGAGCTCGGCCTCCCGGCCGAGCGGGTGCTGGCCCTCATGAGCTGGCAGCCGGCGGCCATCGCCGGGCTGTCGGACCGCCACGGTGGACCGGTGGCCCCGGGGCGGCCGGCCAACCTGTGCGTGGTCGACCCCGCCGCCACCTGGACGGTGGAGGCCGACCGGCTGGCCAGCCGGAGCCGCAACACCCCCTACGCCGGGCGCAAGCTCACCGGACGGGTGCGCCACACGGTGCTGTTCGGCGAGCCGGTGGTGGTCGACGGCGAGGCCCGCCGGTGAGGGAGCCGGCGCTGCTGGTCCTGGCCGACGGGGAGGTGTTCGAGGGCGAGGCGGCCGGCGCCGGCGCCGGCCCGGTCGCCACCGGCGAGCTCGTCTTCAACACCGCCCTCAGCGGCTACCAGGAGGTCCTCACCGACCCCTCCTACGCCGGCCAGGTGGTGGCCTTCACCTACCCCCACATCGGCAACTACGGCACGACCTCGGCCGACGACGAGGCGCGCCGGCCGTTCTGCCGCGGGCGTGGTGGTGCGGGACCTGAGCGAGGTGCCGAGCAACTGGCGGTCGACCGAGGGCCTCGAGCCCTTCCTCGTGCGCCACTCGGTGCCCGGCCCTGACCGGCGTCGACACCCGGCGGCTGACCCGGCACCTGCGCGACCGCGGGGCCATGCCGTGCGCCTTCGGGACGGCTCCCGAGGGCGAGCTGCGCGCCGCGGCGGCGGCCGCCCCGCCGACCGACGGGCGCGACCTGGTGGTCGGGGTCACCACCGAGGTGCCCTACGTGCGCGGGTCGGGCCCGCTGCGGGTCGTCGCCTACGACTTCGGGGTGAAGGAGACGATGCTGCGCCACCTCTCCCTCCTGGCCACCGTCACGGTGGTGCCCGCCTCGACGCCGGCCGCCGAGGTGCTGGCGGCCGAGCCCGACGGCGTCTTCCTCTCCAACGGCCCCGGCGACCCCGCCGCCCTGCCCGGGCCCACCGCGGCGGTGGCCGACCTGCTCGGCCGGGTGCCGGTCTTCGGGATCTGCCTCGGCCACCAGCTCCTGTGCACGGCGCTGGGGGGCACGACCTACAAGCTCCCCTTCGGCCACCACGGCAGCAACCACCCGGTGCAGCAGCTGGCGACCGGCCGGGTCGAGGTGACCAGCCAGAACCACAACTACGCGGTGCGCGACGTGCCGGGGGCCGAGGTGACCCACGTCAACCTGAACGACGGGGTGGTGGAGGGCGTGCGCCACCGGGGAGCCGGGGCGTTCTCGGTGCAGTACCACCCCGAGGCCGGGCCCGGCCCCCACGACGCCCGTTACCTCTTCGATGAGTTCGCGGCGCTGATGGCCGGGACAGCCTGATGCCCCGGCGCGACGACCTCGAGTCGATCCTGGTCATCGGGTCCGGCCCGATCGTCATCGGCCAGGCCTGCGAGTTCGACTACTCGGGCACCCAGGCCTGCCGGGTGCTGTCCGAGGAGGGCTACCGGGTGGTGCTGGCGAACTCCAACCCGGCCACGATCATGACCGACCCCCAGACGGCCGACCGCACCTACGTCGAGCCCCTCACCTTCGAGGTCCTGGCGGCCATCATCGAGCGGGAGCGGCCCGACGCCCTCCTGCCCACCCTGGGCGGGCAGACCGCCCTCAACCTCACCATGGAGCTGCTCGAGGGTGGCGCGCTCGAGGGGGTGGAGGTGATCGGGGCCCGCCCCGAGGCCATCCGCACGGCCGAGGACCGCGACCGGTTTCGCGAGGCCATGGTGGAGATCGGCCTGGAGGTGCCGCCGTCGGGGTTCGCCCACACCCTGGACGAGGCGATGGCCATGGCCGAGCGGCTCGGCTTCCCGGTGATGGTCCGGCCCAGCTTCATCCTCGGGGGCAAGGGGACGGGGATCGCCCCCGACCGCCAGGCCTTCGCCCGGCTGGCCGCCGAGGGGCTCGACGCCAGCCCCGTCGGCCAGATCCTGGTGGAGCGGTCGGTCGCCGGGTGGAAGGAGTACGAGCTCGAGGTGATGCGCGACCGCGCCGACAACTGCGTGGTGGTCTGCTCCATCGAGAACTTCGACGCCATGGGCGTCCACACCGGCGACTCGATCACCGTGGCCCCGGCCCAGACCCTCACCGACGTCGAGTACCAGGCCATGCGCGACGACGCCTTCGCCTGCCTGCGACGGGTGGGGGTGGAGACCGGCGGTTCCAACGTCCAGTTCGCCGTGGACCCGACCGACGGACGCCGACTGGTCATCGAGATGAACCCCCGGGTGTCGCGCTCCTCGGCGCTCGCCTCCAAGGCCACCGGGTTCCCCATCGCCAAGATCGCCGCCCGCCTGGCCGTCGGCTACCGCCTCGACGAGGTGGCCAACGACATCACCCGGGCCACCCCGGCCAGCTTCGAGCCCACCATCGACTACGTGGTGACCAAGATCCCGCGCTGGGCCTTCGAGAAGCTGCCCGGGGCCGACGGCCTGCTGGGCACCCGCATGCAGTCGGTGGGGGAGGTGATGGCCATCGGCCGCACCTTCTGCGAGTCCCTGCAGAAGGCGGTGCGCTCCCTCGAGCAGGGCCGGGCCGGCCTCAACGCCGATCCCGGCGAGGCGGCGTCCGACGCCGTGCCCGTCGACCAGCTGGCCGCGGCCGCCACCCCCGAGCGGCTCTTCGAGGTCGAGTCGGCCCTGCGGCGGGGGATGAGCCCCGAGGTGGTGCACGCCCGGACCGGCATCGACCCGTGGTTCCTCCACCAGATCGGTCGCCTCACCGAGGAGCGGCGCCGGATCGAGGCCGTCGGCGGCCTGGCCGCCATGGACGAAAGCGGGTTCCGGCGGGCCAAGCGGCTCGGCTTCTCCGACGCCCAGCTGGCCTACCTGCTCGGGGCGGGCGAGGACGAGGTGCGCGCGGCGCGCCTGGCGGCCGGGGTCGGTGCCACCTTCAAGACGGTCGACACCTGCGGGGCCGAGTTCGAGGCCCACACCCCCTACCACTACTCCACCTACGAGGAGGAGGAGGAGGTCGAGCGGTCGACGAGCCGGCGGGTGGTCATCCTCGGCTCGGGGCCCAACCGCATCGGGCAGGGGATCGAGTTCGACTACTGCTGCGTCCACGCCAGCATGGCTCTGCGGGCGGCCGGCTACGAGACGGTGATGGTCAACTGCAACCCCGAGACGGTCTCGACCGACTACGACACCTCCGACCGCCTGTACTTCGAGCCCCTCACCGCCGAGGACGTGGCCAACGTGATCGAGGCCGAGCAGCGGGCCGGGGGGGAGGTGGTGGGGGTGATCGTGGCCCTCGGCGGTCAGACCCCGCTCAAGCTGGCCCACGCCATAGCGCCCGAGCTCGTCCTCGGGACGTCGCCCGCCTCCATCGACCGGGCCGAGGACCGCGAGCAGTGGAACGCGCTGTGCGAGTCGCTGGGCATCCCCCAGCCCCCCGGCGGCACCGCCACCACCGCCGCCGAGGCGCTGGTCGTGGCCCGCCGGGTGGGCTACCCGGTGCTGGTGCGGCCGAGCTACGTCCTCGGCGGGCGGGCCATGGAGATCGTCTACGACGACACCGGCGTCCGCCGGGTGATGGAGGGGCTGTCGGACCTCTCCCGCGAGGGGGGGGTGACGGCCGAGCGGCCGGTGCTGGTCGACCGCTTCTTGGAGGACGCCGTCGAGGTCGACGTCGACGCCGTGCGCGACGCCACCGGCGAGGTCCTCGTCTGCGGGGTGATGGAGCACGTCGAGGAGGCCGGCGTCCACTCCGGCGACTCGGCCTGCGCCCTCCCCCCCAGACCCTCGGCGAGGCGGTGTTGGCCGAGATCGACCGCTACACGAGGGCGCTGGCCGACGCCCTCGACGTGCGGGGGCTGCTCAACGTCCAGTTCGCCGTGAAGGACGGCCGCGCCTACGTGCTCGAGGCCAACCCCCGGGCCAGCCGCACCGTGCCCTTCGTGGCCAAGGCCACCGGGGTGCCGGTGGCCATGGTGGCCACCCGGGTGATGGTGGGCGAGACCCTGGCCGGCCTGCGCTCAGAGGGGCTGCTCGACGCCGAGGGGGCGATCGAGAGCCTCTCGCACGTGAGCGTGAAGGAGGCGGTGCTCCCCTTCGACCGTTTCCCCGGCGTCGACACCATCCTCGGTCCCGAGATGCGCTCGACCGGCGAGGTGATGGGGGTGGACACCACGTTCGGGCTGGCCTTCGCCAAGAGCCAGATGGCCGCGGGCACCAGCCTGCCGCGGACGGGCACGGTCTTCCTCTCGCTGGCGCCCCGGGACAAGCCGGCCGGCCTGGCCGTGGCCCGCCAGTTCGAGGCGCTCGGGTTCTCCCTGGCCGCCACGCTCGGCACCGCCGGCTACCTGCGCGACCACGGGGTGGCGGTGACCACGCTGGTGGCCAAGGTGGGCGAGGAGGGGCTGGCCGCGGACGCCGTCGAGCTCATCTCGAGCGGCAAGGTGCAGCTGGTGGTCAACACGCCGCGGGGCCGGGGACCGCGCGCCGACGGCACCCACATCCGGTCGACGGCGCTGGCCCACCGGGTGCCCTGCCTCACCACCCTGGCCGCGGCCCGGGCCGCCGCCGCCGGCATGGCCGACTGGGCCACCCACCCCCTGGCCGTGCGGTCGCTCCAGGAGCTCCATGCCCGTTGACCTGGCGACCGCCGTGGGGTCGGTCGGGCTGCCCAACCCGGTCATGACCGCCTCGGGCACGGCGGGGGTCGGGGTCGAGCTGGCCGACGACGGCCCCCTCGGCGCGCTGGGGGCGGTGGTGGTCAAGTCCCTGGGCCCCGCCCCCTGGCCCGGGAACCCGCCCCCCCGGGTAGGCGAGGCGGGCGCCAGCATGCTCAACCGCGTCGGGCTGCAGGGACCGGGGGCCTCGGCCTGGCGGGAGGAGGAGCTGCCGCGGCTGGCCGCCACCGGGGCCCGGGTGGTGGCCAGCGTCTGGGGCCGGACGGTGGAGGAGTTCGCCACGGCCGCCGGCCAGATCGCCGGGGCACCGGGCGTGGTGGCCGTCGAGGTCAACGTGAGCTGCCCCAACCTCGAGGATCGCTCCCGCATGTTCGCCCACTCGGCCACCGCCACCGCCGAGGCGGTGGAGGCGGCGGGCGCCGCCGGCCTGGCCCGGTGGGCCAAGCTCAGCCCCAACACCTCCGAGCTGGTGGAGATCGCCGGGGCCGCGCTCGGAGCCGGGGCCGAGGCCCTCACCCTGACCAACACGCTCTTGGGGATGTCGGTCGACACGGCCGAGCGCAGCGCACTGGCCGGCGGGCTCTCGGGGCCGGCCCTGCACCCGGTGGCGTTGCGGGCCGTCTTCGACTGCCGGGCCGCCTTCCCCGAGGCGGGCATCGTCGGGGTGGGCGGGGTGGCCGACGGTGCGGCGGCCGTCGAGTTCCTCATGGCCGGCGCCGACGCCGTGCAGGTGGGCACCGCCACCTTCTACGACCCCCGGGCGCCGTGGAAGGTGCTCGCCGCGCTGGAGCGGTGGTGCCGTCGCCACCGCGTCGAGCGCCTGCGCCAGCTCGTGGGGGCGGCCCATGGCTAACTTCGCCGAGAGGGTGGCCGCCGCGGTCGCCGCCACCGGCCCCCTGTGCGCCGGCATCGACCCCTCGGCCGACCTGCTCGGGGCCTGGGGGCTCGGCGACGACGCCGGGGGGTTGCGCCAGTTCGGGGCGCGCTGCGTCGAAGCGTTCAGCGGCACCGTCGGCGTGGTCAAGCCGCAGGTGGCCTTCTACGAGCGACACGGCGCCGCCGGCTTCGCCGCGCTGGAGGAGCTGCTGGCCGAGGCGCGCGCCGCGGGGCTCGTGGTGGTGGCCGACGCCAAGCGGGGCGACATCGCCAACTCGGCCGAGGGCTACGCCCACGCCTGGCTCGACCCCGGGAGCCCGCTGGCCGCCGACGCGGTGACCGCCGTCGCCTACATGGGGCTGGGCTCGCTGGCCCCGCTGGTCGACGCGGCCCGGGCCGCCGGGCGCGGCGTCATCGTGGTGGCCCGCAGCTCCAACCCCGAGGGCCGCTCGCTGCAGGAGGCGACGGTGGCCGGCGGGGGCAGCGTGGAGGACCGGCTGCTGGCCGAGATCGCCGAGCTGAACGCCAGCCACGCGCCGGGCACGGTGGGGGCGGTGGTAGGGGCGACGCTGTCGCCCTCGGCCTTCCCGCTGGCCCGGCTGGGCGGGGTGATCCTGGCGCCGGGGGTCGGGGCCCAGGGGGCCACGGCGGCGGCGGTCGGCAAGCTGTTCGGCGGCTGTCCGCCCGGCTCGGTGCTGCCCAACGTGTCGCGCTCGGTGCTCTCGGCCGGGCCGTCGGTGGGCGCGCTCGCGCGCCGCTTGCCGGAGGGCCCGCGACGAGCTGGCCGAGGTCTTGGTGTGACCGGCCTGCCCGGAGGCGCTACAGTCGCCGCATGCCGCAACCGCCTGCACTTACGCCCGAGCAGCGCCAGGCTGCACTGGAGAAGGCCGCCAGAGTCCGCCGCGAGCGGGCCGAGGTCAAAGAGAAGCTGAAGCTGGGGTCGCTGTCCCTGGCCGAGCTGCTCAAGAAGGCCGAGAAGGACGAGACCGTCGGGAAGATGAAGGTCGTCTCGGTCCTCGAGTCCCTGCCCGGTCTCGGGCAAGGTGAAGGCCCGGCGCCTCATGGAGACCGTGGGCATCAGCGAGAGCCGTCGGCTGCAGGGGCTCGGGGCCAAGCAGCGGGCCGAGCTCCTCAAAGAGACCGAGCGCTGAACACCGCCGGGTAGCGGTCGGCGGTCCTGCCGGCCGCTATGCTTCGCGCGACCCCATGGAGGTTCCCTGATGGCCGTTGGCCGAAACACGTTGATGGACCCGCCGATCGAGGACCTCCTCGACAAGGTGGACTCGAAGTTCACGCTCGTCGCCCTGGGCTCGGCCCGGGCCCGGCAGGTCAACTCCTACTACAACAGCCTCGGCGAGGGGCTGGGACGGGTCGTGCCGCCCCAGGTGACCTCGGTGTCGGGCAAGCCCCTGTCGATCGCCTTCGAGGAGATCGCCGCGGGCAAGGCCACCTCACCCGGCCGGACCCGTCCGAGCTGGAGGCCGAGGAGCTGGTCGAGGCGCTGGCCGAGACCGAGGCCGGACTCGAGGACGGGGCCGGGCCGGTGCTGCTCGAGGGGTCGGCCGCGGACGAGGCACCCGTCGAGGACGAGGGCCCGGCTGCGGGCTAGTGCGCCGGGTCGTCCTCGGTGTCTGCGGGGGGATTGCCGCCTACAAGGCGGTCGAGGTCTGCCGGCGGCTGATCGAGGCGGGGGTGCACGTGGCCCCGGTGCTCACCGAGGGGGCCACCCGCTTCGTCGGACCCGTGACCTTCTCGGCGCTGGCCTCCGAGCCCGCCCGCACCAGCCTGTTCGACGGCTCGATCCCCCACACCGACCTGGGGCAGACGGCCGACCTGGTGGTGGTGGCCCCGGCCACGGCCCACCTGCTGGCCCGCTACGCGGCGGGCCTGGCCGATGACCTGCTGACCGCCACCCTGCTGGCCACCCGGGCCCCGGTGCTCGTCTGCCCGGCCATGCACACCGAGATGTGGGAGCACCCCGCGGTCGAGGAGAACCTGGCCACCCTGCGGCGGCGGGGGGTGCTGGTGGTCGACCCCGAGGAGGGCCCGCTGGCCGGCGGGGACTCGGGGGCGGGGCGCCTGGCCGAGCCGGCCACCATCGTGGCCCGCACCCTCGTCGCTCCTGGCCGAGCGCGACCTCGAGGGGGTGGGCGTGGCGGTGAGCGCCGGGGGGACCCGCGAGCCGATCGACCCGGTGCGCTACCTCACCAACCGGTCCTCGGGCAAGCAGGGCCACGCCGTGGCCGAGGCGGCCGCCCGCCGGGGGGCCCGGGTCACCCTGGTGACCGCCGCCCCGCTCCCGGCCCCGGCGGGGGTGGCGGTGGTGCGGGTGGAGACGGCGGCCGAGATGGAGCGGGCCATGGAGGCCGCCGCGGCCGACGCCGACGTGGTGGTCATGGCCGCCGCCGTCGCCGACTTCCGCCCCAAGGCCCCGGCCGAGCGCAAGGTGCACGACGTGCCCGACCTCGTGCTCGAGCCCACGCCGGACATCCTGGCCGGGCTGGTGGCCCGACGCCGGCCGGGCCAGCTGCTGGTGGGGTTCGCGGCCGAGACCGACGACGTGGCGGCCCGGGGCCGTTCCAAGCTCGACAAGAAGGGGGTCGACTTGCTGGTGGTGAACGACGTGACGGCACCGGGTGCGGGGTTCGACCACGACACCAACGCCGTGACCATCCTCTGGCGCGGCGGCGGGACGACCGAGGTGCCGCTGGCCCGCAAGACCGCCGTGGCCGATGCCGTCCTCGACGCCGTGGTGGCCAGGCGCAACGAGGGGAGTGCGACATGAGGACCAGCTTCACCTCCGAGTCGGTGACCGAGGGCCACCCCGACAAGATGGCCGACCAGATCTCCGACGCCGTCCTCGACGCCCTGCTGTCGGCGGACCCGCTCAGCCGGGTGGCCTGCGAGACCCTGCTCACCACCGGCCTGGTGGTGGTGGCCGGGGAGATCACCACCGAGACCTACGTCGACATCCCGACCCTCGTGCGCGAGGTGGTCTGCGAGATCGGCTACGACAACGACGCCTACGGCTTCAACGGACGCACCTGCGGGGTGATGGTGGCCCTCGACGGCCAGTCGCCCGACATCGCCCAGGGCGTGGACGCCGCCTTCGAGCTGCGCACGGGCAGCGGCGGCGAGGACCAGCTGAACGCCCAGGGCGCCGGCGACCAGGGGATGATGTTCGGCTACGCCTGCGACGAGACGCCCGACCTCATGCCGCTGCCGGTGTGGCTGGCCCACCGACTGGCCCAGCGCCTCTCCCAGGTCCGCCGGGTGGGGGTGCTGCCCTACCTGCGGCCCGACGGCAAGACCCAGGTGACCGTCGTCTACGAGGACGGCCGCCCGGTCTCCATCGACACCGTGCTCATCTCCACCCAGCACCAGCCCGGGATCGACCTCGAGACCCTGCTCCTCCCCGACCTGCGCGAGCACGTGATCCACCCGCTGCTGCCGACCGACCTCGACACCTCGTCCCTGCGGGTCCTGGCCAACCCGACGGGCACCTTCGAGCTGGGCGGGCCCCACGCCGACACCGGTCTCACCGGCCGCAAGATCATCGTGGACACCTACGGCGGCATGGCCCGCCACGGCGGCGGGGCGTTCTCGGGCAAGGACCCCTCCAAGGTCGACCGCTCGGCGGCCTACGCGGCGCGTTGGGTGGCCAAGCACGTGGTGGCGTCGGGCGCCGCCCGCCGCTGCGAGGTCCAGGTGGCCTACGCCATCGGGGTGGCCCACCCGGTCTCGCTCCTGGTCGAGACGTTCGGCACCGAGTCGGTCGACCCGGAGCGCATCGCCGAGGAGGTCCGCCAGCTGTTCGACCTGCGGCCGGCGGCCATCATCAGGGACCTGGAGCTGCGGCGGCCCATCTACCGCCGCACCGCCGCCTACGGCCACTTCGGCCGCAACGACAAGGAGTTCACCTGGGAGGCCACCCCGCGGGTCGACGACCTTCGGCGGGCTCTGGGCCTCTGAGCGTCGTCCGCGTCCTGCCGGACGTGCCGGCGGTGGCCAAGCGGTTCGACTACCGCGCTCGAGGTTCCCCTCGAGGTCGGCACCCGAGTGCGGGTCCGCCTCCACGGCCGGGCGGTGGGCGGCTGGGTGGTGGAGACCGGGGTGGAGCCGCCCCAGGGCGTCGAGCCCCGACCGCTGACCGCGGTCTCGGGCCACGGGCCCCCGGCCCCGGTGATCGGGCTGGCCGAGTGGGCGGCCTGGCGCTGGGCGGTGCCGGCGGCCACCCTGCTGCGGGCCGCCTCCCCCGAGCGCAACGTGCCGGCCCTGCCCGACCCGCCCGCGCCGGCCCCGCGCCCAGCGGTGCCGGCCACCGCCGGGCTGCGGCGGCTCCCGCCGGCGGCCGACCCGCTGCCGGCGGTGCTCGAGGCGGTCTCGGCCGCCGGGCCGGGCACGGTGGTGGTGCTGGTGCCGAGCGTCGGGTGGGCCGAGCGGATGACGGCGCGCCTCGTGCGGCGGGGGATCGCCGTGGCGCGCAGCTGGGCGGAGGCGGCCGCCGGCTGGCCGGTCGTGGTGGGGTCGCGCACCGCCGCCTGGGCCCCGGTCCCGCGGCTGGGCGCGGCCGTGGTGGTGGACGCCCACGACGAGGCCTACCGCCACCGCTGGGACGCGGTCGAGGTGCTGGCCGAGCGGGCGACCCGCGACGGCGCGCCGTTCTTGGCCCTGTCGCCCTGCCCGACGGCGGTGCAGGTCGCCCGCTGGCCGGTCTCGGTGCCGCCCCGGGCGGCCGAGGCCTCCGGCTGGCCCGCCGTGGCGGTGGTGGACCGCCGCGGGGCGGACCCCCGCACCGGCATCCTCTCCGAGGAGCTGGCCCGGCTCGACCTGCGCCCGCTGGTCTGCGTGCTCAACCGCACGGGCCGGGCCCGCCTGCTGGCCTGCGCCGCGTGCGGCGAGCTGGCCCGGTGCGAGCGCTGCGGCCGGCCGGTCGAAGAGACCGCCGACCGGCTCTCGTGCCGCGGATGCGGCCTGGTGCGCCCGGTGGTCTGCGCCGGCTGCGGGGCCACCCGCATGAAGGTCCTGCGCCAGGGGGTGGCCATGGTCCGAGACGAGCTCGAGGCGCTCCTGGGCGAGCCGGTGGGCGAGGTGGCCGGGCCACGGGCCGAGGTCCCCGACACCGCGGTGACCGTCGGCACCGAGGCGGTCCTGCACCGGGTGCGCCGGGCGGCGGCCGTGGTCTTCTTGGACTTCGACCAGCACCTGCTGGCCCCGCGCTTCGCCGCCGCCGAACAGGCCCTGGCCCTCTTGGCCCGGGCGGGCCGGCTGGTGGGGGGACGGGGGAGCGGAGGGTCGGGGGTGGTCCTCGTCCAGACCCGCCTGCCCGACCACGAGGTGCTCGCCGCGGCCGTCGAGGGCGACCCCGGGCGCCTCGACGAGTCGGCCCTGCGCCGCCAGCTCGACCTGCCGCCCTTCTCGGCGCTGGCCGTGGCGACGGGGGAGGGGGCCGCCGAGTTCTGCCGGCCGCTCGGGGGGGCGGACCTCGGCGACGGCCGGTGGCTCCTGCGGGCGCCCGACCACCGCACCCTGTGCGACGCCCTGGCCGCCGCCCCGCGGCCGGCGGCCGGGCTCCGGCTCACCGTCGATCCGGTCGACCTCTGACCCTAGAATGGCGGGATGCTGCCCATCCGCCGCTACGGGGACCCCGTGCTCACGCAGCGGGCCAGCGAGGTGGAGGAGATCGACGGCCGCGTGGCGCGCCTGGTGTCGGACATGCTCGACACCATGTACGACGCGCCGGGGACCGGCCTGGCCGCCAACCAGGTGGGGGTCCAGCGCCGGGTCTTCGTCTACGACGTGGGCGACGGGCCCACGACGGTGATCAACCCGCGCATCGTCGAGACCTCGGGCGAGTGGACCTACGAAGAGGGGTGCCTTTCGGTGCCCGGCCTCAGCTGGCCGATCGTGCGGCCCGACCGGGTCCACCTGGTCGGCCTCGACCTCGACGGCAACGAGGTCTCGCTCGAGGCCGACACCCTGGAGGGCCGGGTCTTCCAGCACGAGCTCGACCACCTCGACGGCATCCTGCTGGTCGAGCGGCTCGACGACGACCAGCGCCGGGAGGCCCGCCGGCTCCTGCGCACCCGGGTCCTGGCCGAGGACCCCGACGGCCTGACCCGCATCTAGGCCCGCCGCTCCCGTGCCCCGCGCGCTCGGGTGACCCGCCTCGCCTACCTCGGCACCCCCGAGGCGGCCGTCCCCCCGTTGCGGGCCCTGGTCGCCGCGGGCCACGAGGTGGCCCTGGTGGTCACCCGGCCCGACCGCCGGCGGGCGAGGGGGCCGGCCACCTCGCCCAGCCCGGTGAAGGCGGCGGCCACCGAGCTGGGCCTCTCGGTCACCGACGACCTCGGGCGGGTGGCCGGGTCCGGGGTGGCGCTGGGGGTGGTCGTGGCCTACGGCCGAATCGTTCCGGCCGGGCTGCTCGAGGCGGTGCCGATGGTGAATCTCCACTTCTCCCTCCTGCCCCGCTGGCGGGGGGCGGCCCCGGTCGAGCGGGCCATCCTGGCCGGCGACCCGGTGACCGGGGTCTCCCTGATGGCCCTCGAGGCCGGCCTCGACACCGGCCCGGTCTACGCCCGCCAGGAGGTGGTCGTGGCCGAGGGGGAGACGGCCGAGCAGCTGCGGGGGCGGCTGGTCGAGGTGGGGAGCGCGCTGCTGGTGGAGCTCTTGTCGGGCCCCCTCCCCGCACCGGTGCCCCAGGAGGGCGAGCCCACCTACGCCGAGAAGCTCACCCCGGCCGACCTGGAGCTGCACTGGGACCGCCCGGCCGACGAGCTGCTCCGGGTGGTGCGGCTGGGCCGGGCCTGGACCACCTTCCGGGGCCGGCGGCTCGGGGTGCTCGCCGCCGAGGTGGCGACCACCGCGCCGCAGGGCGCCCCGGGGACGGTGGTCGCCGAGACCGTGGCCACCGGATCGGGAGCGCTCAGGCTGGTCCGCGTCCAGCCCGAGGGGGGCCGGCCCATGGAGGCCGCCGACTGGCGGCGCGGCGCCCGCCTACAGCCGGGGGAGCGGCTGTGAGCTGGGACCCCGCCCTCTACGACCGGTTCGAGGCCGAGCGCGCCCAGCCCTTCTCCGACCTGCTCGCCCTCTGCGCGCCCCTCGACGGCGGGACGGCGGTCGACCTCGGCTGCGGCACCGGCCGGCTCACGGCCGAGCTGCACCGGGCCCTCGGCGCCTCGGCCACCACCGGCATCGACAGCTCGCCCGAGATGCTGGCCCGGGCCCCCCGTGACGTGCCGGGGCTGGCCTTCGTGCCGGGCGATCTGGCCGCCTGGAGCGGCCCGGCGGTCGACCTGGTCTTCGCCAACGCCTCGCTGCACTGGGTGGGCGACCACCCGGCCCTCCTCGGCCGGCTGCGCCGGGGGATCGGCCCGGGGGGCCAGCTCGCCTTCGGTGTGCCGGCCAACTTCGGCCACCCCTCCCACGTGCTGGCCCGGGAGGTGGCGGCCGAGCCGGCGTTCGTCGCCGCCGGCCCGGTCGAGGACCGCGCCGGCGCGGTCCTGGCCCCCGAGCGCTACGCCGAGCTGCTCGACGGACTGGGCGCCGCCGAGCTCCATGTCCGTCTCCAGGTCTACGGCCACCACCTGGCCTCGACCGAGGCGGTGGTGGACTGGGTGGCCGGCACCGCCCTCACCCCCTACCGGGCGCTCCTCGAGCCCGGCGCCTACGAGCGGTTCCTCGAGCGGTACCGCACCCGGCTGCTGGCGGTGCTCGGAGACCACCGGCCCTACTTCTACGCCTTCCCCCGCATCCTCTGCTGGGCGCGGTTCGCCTGACCGAGGGGTGCGCGAAGGCCACGCCGCGCGCCCGCGCCGTCCGGCCGAGACGCGCCGTGCCGTGCACCGGGTCCCCCGCACCTGCAGCGACAGGCGATCGCCGTCGGCTCGGCATCGGATCCACGACGCCGGTCGCTCGGTGGACCCGACGTGGACGCCGCGACGGCCTTGGCGGCAAGGGGCGCCGTTGGTCCACGGCGACCGTGTGCACGAGCGGTCGGCAGAGGTCTCTTGAATCTTCCGGACCGCGCGATCGAGCGCGGCGAAGGGCGAGGTCAGCAATTCTGCCAAGAGTGGGAGGGCGGAACGATGGGAACCGGACTCTGCAAATTCGTCAAGAGCTCAGCCCCGGCGGCACCCGGCTCACCGTGGTGAGCCCGTCCGGGACCTTGGGGTCCTCCGTCGACGTGCGGGTGACAACCCCTGGGGGCGAGAGCGCCGCCGTGCCGGCGGACAAGTTCACCCACGGCCCGACCATCAACTCGCTCTCTCGAACAGGCGGGCCGGCGCTCGGCGGCACCCGAGTGACGATCACCGGGACCGGGTTCTCGACAGCGACCAGCGTCAAGTTCGGGACATCGACGGCGTCCTTCACCGTCACCTCGTCCACCTCGATCATCGCCACCGCCCCGGCGCACCTAGCCGGCCAGGTCAGGATCTCGGTGACCACGGCGAGCGGGACGACGCCGGCCACCAGCGCCGCCCTGTACACATACCACTGGTTCGGCGACAACCGCCCTGGAGTGCGGTGTCGTCGAGCCCAGCTGGGCCGCAGGCGAGGCGACCGGCTCACCTCCGACTGTGACGCGTGGTCGCGAGCGCGAAACGACGACGTGCTTCGCCCCCTTCGCCGGCGGGTGGGCCGCCACGGGAAAGGACGGGGCGGCCTGTGCTCGGTTGCCTTCGGCTCGGTCTCCTAAGCTCAGAGAGGTGCACATCGATCCGGGCGTCCCCGGAACGCTCAAGGTTGCGCCGTCGCTCCTCTCCGCCGACTTCGGTGGGCTGGCCGAGGCGGTGGGGGAGGTCTCGGCGGCCGCCGACTGGCTGCACGTGGACGTGATGGACGGCCACTTCGTGCCGAACCTCACGATCGGGCCCCCGGTGGTGGCCTCCCTGCGCCGACATTCGGGCCTCTTCTTCGACTGCCACCTGATGATGACCGACCCCGGCGACTACCTCGAGGCGTTCGCCCGGGCCGGGGCCGACGGCTGCACGGTCCACGTCGAGGTGGGCCGGACCGAGGACCTGCTGGCCGAGATCCGGCGGCTGGGGCTCCGTGCCGGGCTGGCCGCCAACCCCGACACGCCCTTCGAGGCCCTCGAGCCCCACTTGGGCCGGGTCGACCTGGTGCTCTGCATGACGGTCTTCCCCGGCTTCGGCGGTCAGGGCTTCATGGCCGAGGTGCTGCCCAAGGTGAGCGAGGTGCGTCGGGCCCTCGAGCAGCGGGGGCTGGCCCAGCGCGTCGACGTCGAGGTGGACGGGGGCATCGACACCGACACCGCCCCCCGGGCCGCCGCCGCCGGGGCCAACGTCCTTGTGGCCGGGTCGGCCGTCTTCGGGAGCGAGCGCCCCTGGGAGGCCGCCGAGGCCATCCGCCGTTCGGCCCTGGGCGCCGCCGCCGTCTGACCTCGAGCTGGGCGACCCTTCCGCCCGAACCGGCCCGGCCCGGCCGCTCCGGGTCGTGGATGCCGGCGGGCCCCCGTGACCAGGGGGTCTGGACAGAAAATGTAACGCGTTCTAATATGGGGGCAGAAGGGAGCACAGTGGCCGACCAGTCAGACGAGGCGCACATGGCCCGGGCCCTCGCCCTGGCCGCCGCCGTCCGGGGGGCCACCGCGCCCAACCCGTGGGTCGGCTGCGTGGTGGTGTCGCCCGACGGCCGGCTCCACGAGGGGGCGACCGAGCCGCCCGGGGGTCCCCATGCCGAGGTGGTGGCCCTCGCCCGTGCCGGGGCCGGCGCCGAGGGCGCCACCCTCTACACCACCCTCGAGCCCTGCGCCCACCACGGCCGCACGCCTCCCTGCGTCGACGCCGTGCTGTCCGCCGGGGTGGCCCGGGTGGTCGTCGGCGTGCTCGATCCCGATCCCCAGGTGCGCGGGCGCGGGGTGGACCGGCTACGCCAGGCGGGTGTCGAGGTCACGGTCGGAGTCGGCGCCGATGAGGTCGCCGAGCAGCTCGCCCCCTACCTGAAGCACCGCCGCACCGGCCGGCCCTGGGTCGTTCTCAAGCTGGCGGCCACCCTCGACGGGCGCTCCGCCGCCCCCGACGGGACCAGCCGCTGGATCACCGGCGCCGACGCCCGCGCCGACGTCCACCGGCTGCGGTCCCGCTCGGACGCCGTGCTGGTGGGGGCGGGGACGGTCCGGGCCGACGACCCCGAGCTCACCGCCCGGCTCGACCCCGCGCCGGCCCGCCAGCCCCTGCGGGTGGTGCTGGGCCGCGCCCCCAAGGAGGCCAAGGTGCACCCGGCGGTCGAGCTCTCCGGCGACCTCGGCGACGTCCTCGACGACCTGGGGGCCCGGGGCGTGCTCCAGCTGCTGGTGGAGGGGGGCGCCCGGGTCGCCCACGACTTCCACGCGGCCGGGCTGGTCGACCGCTACGTGCTCTACCTGGCCCCGGCCCTCCTCGGCGGGGACGACGGGGTGCCCCTGTTCTCGGGATCGGGCGCGGCCACGGTCTCGGACCTGTGGCGGGGCCGGCTCGTCTCGGTCGACCGCCTGGGCCCGGACCTGCGGCTGGAGGTGGCGGCCTGATGCCCTTCGCCGCCGTCGAGGAGGCGATCGCCGCCGTCGCCCGGGGCGGCATGGTGGTGGTCGTCGACGACGAGGACCGCGAGAACGAGGGCGACCTGGTCATGGCGGCCGAGTCGGCCACGCCCGAGACGATCGCCTTCTTCCTGGCCCACACCTCGGGGGTGATCTGCGTGCCGCTCATGCCCGACCGGGCTGACCGGCTCGAGCTGCCTCTCATGGTGTCGGCCAACACCGAGGCCCAGCGCACCGCCTTCACGGTGAGCGTCGACGCCCGGCACTCCACCACCACCGGCATCTCGGCGGCCGACCGCGCCGCCACCATCGCCGCCCTGATCGACCCGGCCACCCGGGCCTCGGACCTCAACCGCCCGGGCCACATCTTCCCCCTGCGCTACCGGCCCGGCGGGGTCTTGAAGCGCGCCGGCCACACCGAGGCCACCGTCGACCTGGCCCGGGCGGCGGGGCTGACCCCGGCCGGGGTGCTCTGCGAGATCGTGTCCGAGGACAAGTCCGAGATGGCCCGGCTCCCCGAGCTGGAGAAGTTCGCCGCCACCCACGGGCTGCCCCTCATCTCCATCGCCGAGCTCATCCGCCACCGGCGGCGCACCGAGAAGCTGGTCCGCCGGGTGTCCGAGGCCCGCATCCCCACCGCGGCGGGTCCGTTCACCGCCCACGTCTACGAGTCCACCCTCGACGGCGAGCAGCACCTGGCCCTGGTGATGGGCGACGTCGCCGGGGAGCGCGACGTGCTGGTGCGGGTGCACTCGGAGTGCCTGACCGGCGACGTGTTCGGCTCGCTGCGCTGCGACTGCGGGCCGCAGCTGCGCGCTGCCCTCGAGCGCATCGAGGCCGAGGGGACGGGCGTCCTTATCTACCTGCGGGGCCACGAGGGACGCGGCATCGGCCTCGGCCACAAGATCCGCGCCTACCAGCTCCAAGAGGGGGGCCACGACACGGTCGACGCCAACCTGGCCCAGGGGCTCCCGGTCGACAGCCGCGAGTACGGGATCGGCGCGCAGATGCTGGTCGACCTCGGGGTGACCACCATGCGGCTCATGACCAACAACCCCTCCAAGTACGGCGGCCTCGAGGGGTTCGGCCTCGACATCACCGAGCGGCTCTCTTTGGAGCCCTCGCCCAACCCCGAGAACATCGAGTACCTGCGGACCAAGCGCGAGCGGATGGGCCACCTGCTCGAGGGGCTCGATGGCGTCCTCTGAGCAGACCGCCCTCGACGAGGGGGCGATCGCCTCGCTGCGCGGCCGGGTGGGCTCGGTGCTCGAGGGGGACCGGCAGGGACGCGGGGTGCGGGTGGGGGTGGCCTGCGCGCGCTTCAACGGCGGGATCACCTGGCGGCTCCTGGAGGGCACGCTGGCCGGGCTGGAGGAGCTCGGGGTGGACCGGGCCGACGTGCGGGTGGCCTGGGTGCCGGGGGCCTTCGAGCTCCCTCTCGTGGCCCGAGCCCTGTCGGCGTCGGCCGACGCCGTGGTCTGCCTGGGGGCGGTGGTGCGCGGGGACACGGGCCACTACGACCTGGTGGCCGGGGAGTGCGCCTCGGGGATCCAACGGGTCCAGCTCGACACCGGCGTGCCGGTGGTCTTCGGCGTCCTCACCACCGACACCGTCGACCAGGCGCTGGAGCGCTCCCGGCCCGACCCCACCAACAAGGGCCGCGAGGCCGCGGTGGCGGCCGTGGAGATGCACCGGCTGCTGCGCTCGGCGATGATCTGAGGATGCTGCGGCTCGTCCTGCCCAAGGGATCGCTCGAACAGGCCACCCTCGACCTCTTCGCCGCGGCCGACCTGGCCGTCACCCGCGCCTCGTCGGTCGACTACCGCGCCACCATCGCCGACCCCCGCGTCGACGACGTGCGCATCCTGCGCCCCCAGGAAATCCCGGTGTACGTGGCCGGGGGGTTGTTCGACCTGGGCATCACCGGGCGCGACTGGGTGGAGGAGCGGGGCGTCGAGGTGGTCTCGTTGGGCGAGCTCTCCTACTCCAAGAGCACGGCCAACCCCATCCGGGTGGTCCTGGCCGTCGCCGCCGACTCGCCGGTCAAGGCCATCGGCGACCTGGCCGGCGAGCGGGTGCGGGTAAGCACCGAGTACCCCGAGCTCACCCGCCGGGCCCTCGAGGCCCATGGGGTCGAGGCCGAGATCTCCCTCTCCTACGGCGCCACCGAGGCCAAGGTGCCCGACATCGCCGACTGCGTGGTGGAGATCACCGAGACCGGCCGGGCCCTGCGGGCCGCCGGGCTGCGGGTGGTCGACACCCTGCTCGTCTCCCACACCGAGCTCATCGCCAACCCGCAGGCCGCGGCCGACCCCGCCAAGCGCCACGCCATGGACCAGCTGCTCACCCTCCTCCAGGGGACCCTCGAGGCTCGGGAGAAGGTGCTGGTGAAGCTGAACGTCCCCGCCGAGCGCCTGGAGGCGGTGATCGCCCTGCTGCCGTCGCTGCGCGCCCCGACGGTGTCCGAGCTGTCGGGCGACGGCGGCTTCGCCGTCGAGACGGTGGTGCCCAAGTCCGAGATCAACACGCTCATCCCGGCACTGAAGGACCACGGGGCGACCGACATCTTGGAGCTGGCGCTCTCCAAGATCGTGCACTGAGATGCCCCGGACCGGCACCGTCACCGCCTTCGACACCGAGCGCGGCCTGGGCGCCGTGACCGACGACGGCGGCCACGAGCTGCCCTTCCACTGCACGGCGGTGGCCGACGGCAGCCGGCGGATCGAGGTCGGGACCAAGGTGGCCTTCACCACGGCCGCCGGCCACCTGGGGCGCCTCGAGGCGCGGGGGCTGGTGGCCATCGGCTGACGGCCGCCGTCTGCCTGCCACACTGTCGCCATGGCCAACCCCGACCTGCTCGAGCTCTCCGACGGTCGCCGCCTGGCGGTGCGGGTGAGCGGGCCCGAGGGCGGCCTCCCGCTGCTCTACCACCACGGCACGCCGGGGGCCTCGCCGCCGGTGCGGGCCCTGGAGCGGGCCGCCCACGCCCGAGGGCTCCGGCTGGTGACCACGGCCCGCCCCGGCTACGGGTCCTCGACCCGGCTGCCGGGCCGCCGCGTGGCCGACGTGGTGGCCGACAGCGCGGCGGTGCTCGACGCGCTCGGGTCGGCCGACTGCTACACGGCGGGGTGGTCGGGGGGCGGCCCCCACGCCCTGGCCTGCGCGGCGCGCCTGGAGGGCTGCCGGGCCGCGCTGGTCATCGCCGGCGTCGCCCCCTACGGCGCCGAGGGCCTCGACTGGATGGCCGGCATGGGCGAGGACAACGTGGTCGAGTTCGGCAAGGCCCTGGGGGGCGAGGACCAGCTGCGGCCCTTCCTCGAGGCCGCCCGGGAGGAGCTCGAGGGCGCCACCATCGAGGGCGTGGTGGCTTCCATGGAATCCCTCCTGCCCGACGTGGATCGGGCGGTCATGACCGACGAGTTCGCCGAGGACCTGTTGGCCGAGATGGCCGAGGGGCTGGCGCCGGGGGTGGACGGCTGGCTCGACGACGACCTGGCCTTCGCCGAGGACTGGGGGTTCGACCTGGGCGAGGTCGCCGTGCCGACCATGCTCTGGCAGGGGTCGTCGGACCTCATGGTGCCCATCGCCCACGGCCGGTGGTTGGCCGGGCGGGTGCCGGGCACGGTGGCCCACCTCGAGGAGGGCGAGGGCCACCTCTCGATCGGCCTGGGCGCCGTCCACCGCATGCTCGACGAGCTCGTCTCGGTGTGATCGGTCCCGGGGGCACGGCGGGGCCGTGGCGGGCCCCGTGCGCGACCATGGCCGGGTGCCGCCGGACCCCTACTACCGACAAGACCTCGCCCTGGTGCACCACCGGGGCTTCGGCTTCCACGCCGAGGCCTGTGCCCCGGGCATCGTCGACCTGCTGGCCCCCGTGGCGGCGCGCCACGGCGTGGTCCTCGAGATCGGCTGCGGCTCGGGCCTGTTGACCCGGGCCCTGGTGGCCGCCGGCCACACGGTGGTGGCCACCGACGCCTCGGAGGCCATGCTCGGCCTCTGCCGAGAGCAGCTGGGCCCGACCGTCGCGCAGGTCCGACGGCTGGCCCTGCCCGACGACCCCCTCCCCACGGTCGACGCCGTGGTCGGGGTGGGCCACGCCCTCAACTACCTCGACGACGCCACTGCGGTCCGACGGGCGTTGGTGGCGTTGGCCGAGGCGCTCGCCCCAGGCGGCGTGCTGGCCGTCGACCTCTGCGACCTCGAGTGGGGAGCGGTCCGTCGGGGCCAGCCCCCCCTCGGCCGGCGCGGCCCCGACTGGGCCATCATCACCGACTTCTCCCAGCCGTCCCCCGACCGCTACGTGCGGGACATGACCGTGTTCTTGGAGAACGAGGACGGCAGCTGGCGCCGGGACGACGAACACCACGAGAACGTCCTCGTCGACACCAAGGAAGTCCCCGCCCTCCTGGCCGAGCACGGGGTCACCGCCCGGGTGCAGCCGGCCTTCGGCACCGAGAGCCTGCCGCAGGGGTTGCGGGCGGTGGTGGGGGTGAAACGGCGCTGAGCCTTCGTGCCCGGTGACCCGAGGGGGCCGGGGACCTAGCTGCCGTTGCCGTGGGTCTGGCGCGCCTGCTCCGCCGCGCTGAGCTCGACGAAGGCCAGGCGGAGCTGGCCCAGGGCGTCGGAGAGCGACCCCCTGGCGTCGCCCAGCCGTTCACCCAGGCCGTCGACCAGCAAGCCCAGGGCGTCGATGGCCAGCTGGGCCTGGACGAGCAGGGGCGGCTGCTGGGAGAGGTAGACGGCGGCCAGCTCGAAGAGGCCGTAGCAGTGGTTGGCCACCACCACCTCGGGTGGGGCGGAGGCCAGCTGGCGGCGGAGCTCCTCGACGTCGACCTCGGGGCCGCCGGCCTCGGGGCCCGGCGGCGGGCCCGGCGTGGGCGCCGGCCGTCCCGCCTCGTCGGCCCCGCCAGCGGGTTCCTTCTCGACCGGATGCTCACCTGAAGGGGTCCACAGGCTCATGCTGCTAGCCTAGGTCGACCAGGAAGCGGGGCCGCCGTGCGGCGGGCCTCCACCCGGCCACCGTGGGTGCGCCGGGTCGATGTGGCAACGACCCGATCGGGCGTGGCTCCGCTCCAACACACGGCCGCGGAAGGACCGACGGCCCGATCGAGAGGAAGATGCCGCATAGTCACCGCCGCCGCACCTGAACATCGGATCAACGACCGGATCCGCGCCCGAGAGGTACGCCTCGTCGATCCCGACGGCCAGCAGCTGGGGATCAAGCCGCTTCCCGAGGCCCTCACGATCGCCCGAGGTCTCGATCTCGACCTGGTCGAGGTGGCCCCCATGGCCAACCCGCCCGTCTGCCGGATCATGGACTATGGCAAGTTCAAGTTCGACGAGGCGCAGCGGGCCAAGGAGAGCCGCCGCAAGGCCGTCCACGTCGGGATCAAGGAGATGAAGTACCGGCCGAAGATCGGCCCCGGCGACTTCGACACCAAGACCCGGCAGGTCGCCCGGTTCCTCGAAGAGGGCCACAAGGTCAAGATCACGATCATGTTCAGGGGGAGAGAGGTCTTCCACCCCGAGCTGGGCAAGCGCATCCTCGACCGGATCGCCGAGCAGACCGAGGGGTCGGCGAAGGTGGAGGCCGAGCCCCGGCTGGACGGACGGAACATGGTCATGGTGCTGGCGCCGGACAAGCGGGCCCGGCAGTCGGCGGCCTCCAAGCAGCGCAGCGAAGAGGCGGCGGCGGTGAACGGATCGGAGCCGGCCGGAGAGGCGGACCCGATGGCGTCCCCAGAGGAAGGATGAGCAGATGCCGAAGATGAAGACGGACCGAGGGGCCGCCAAGCGGGTGAAGGTCACCGGCACCGGGCGGCTGCGCCGCCTGCAGCAGAATCGCTCCCACCTGCTCGAGCACAAGTCCAGCGCGCGCAAGCGCCGTCTCTCGCGCGAGGAGGACTTCTCCCGGGGGGACGAGCGGCGGGCCAAGCGGATGCTCGGCCTCTAGGCACACCGACCCCGACCGCCCCGGCTGGCTCCGAGCGGCGGTCCACCACCACCGAGGACACCAAGGAGGATCCCCCATGGCCAGAGTGAAGCGCTCCGTCCACGGCCGCAAGCACCACCGCGCGGTGCTCGAGCAGGCCAAGGGCTACTACGGCAACAAGAGCCGCACCTACCGGGCCGCCAACGAGCAGCTGCTGCACTCGATGCAGTACGCCTACCGCGACCGCCGCGCCCGCAAGGGCGAGTTCCGCAAGCTGTGGATCCAGCGGATCAACGCCGCCGCCCGGCTGCACGGGATGAGCTACAGCCGCTTCATCGCCGGCCTGCACCAGGCCGGGGTGGAGGTCGACCGCAAGGTCCTGGCCGACCTGGCCGTCACCGACGCCGACGCCTTCGCCGCGCTGGTCGAGGTGGCCGGGCAGGCGTCCCCCGCGCTGGCCGAGTAGCCCGGGGTCCCGCCCTGAGGCTGGCCTACTCGCACCAGCGGGTCCGGCGGCTGCGCCGCCTGGTGGCCAAACGCAACACCCGCTGGGCCGAGCGGGCGTTCGTGGCCGAGGGGGCCGAGCTGGTGCGCACGGCGCTGGCCGCCGGCATCCTGCCCGAGTCGCTCTACGTGGCCGCCGAGGGCGGCCACGGGGTCGCCGAGACGGCCGCCGAGGTCGAGGCGGCCGGGGTGCGCGTCTACGAGCTGGCCCCCGGGGTACTGGCCAAGGTGGCCGACACCGTCACCCCCCAGCCGGTGATGGCCGTCTTCGCCATGGTCGACCGGGAGCTCTCCTCGCTGGCCTCCGGACGCCTGGTGGTCGTCACCGACGACGTGCGGGACCCGGGGAACGCCGGGACCCTGCTGCGCACGGCCGACGCCGCCGGGGCCGACGCCGTGGTGTTCTGCGGGGGCAGCGTCGATCCGTACAATCCCAAGACCGTGCGGTCCTCGGCCGGTTCGCTCTTCCATGTGCCGCTGGTCGTCGAGGCCGACACCGACCGGGCCCTCCTCGCCCTGGCCGACCTCGGCTACCGCCGCCTGGGGGCCGCGGTGCGCCACGGGGAGGACTACGCCGACTGCGACTGGTCGGTGCCCACCGCACTGGTGCTGGGCAACGAGGCGGCGGGGTTGCGCCCGGACCTCGCCCTCGACGGGTACGTGGCCATCCCCATGGCCGGCCGGGCGGAGTCGCTCAACGTCGGCATGGCCTGCGCGGTGCTCTGCTTCGAGGCCCTACGCCAGCGCCGGGCCGCGGAGGCAGGCGTCGCCTTCGACCCGGCGGGGCGCGGCGAGGTCCCGGGAACGGGCCCGGTGCGCCCTACGATGCCGTGATGGACGTGGAGGGGGTCGAGCGCCAGGCGGCCGACGCGGTGGCCGCGGCCGCCTCGACCGGGGAGCTGGCCGAGGTGGAGTCCGCGGTGCTGGGCAAGCGGGGACCGCTGGCGTTGGCCCACCGCGAGCTGGGCGCGCTCGACCCCGAGGAGCGCCGCACCGCCGGCCGGGTCCTGCACGAGGCCCGGGAGCGGCTCGAGGCCCTGGTGGCCGACCGCCGGGCCCAGCTCGCCGCCGGCGAGCGACAGGCCGCGCTGGTCGCCGACCGGCTCGACCTGACCGAGACCCTGCCCCTGGTCGCCCCGGTGGGCCGGGGCCACCTGCACCTGGTCACCCAGACCCAGTACGCGCTGGAGGACACCTTCGTGGGGATGGGGTTCACCGTGGCCGAGGGGCCCGAGGCCGAGACGGACTGGTACAACTTCGAGGCGCTCAACATCCCCCCGGCGCACCCGGCCCGCAGCATGTTCGACACCCTCTACCTCGACCTGGGCGAGCCCGAGACGGTGGTGCTGCGCACCCACACCTCGCCGGTGCAGATCCACCTCATGGAGGAGCAGCCGCTGCCCATCCACGCCGTGATCCCGGGCCGGTGCTTTCGCCGGGAGACCCCCGACGCCCGGCACCTGGCCGTCTTCCACCAGGTGGAGGGGCTGGTCATCGACCGGGGCATCACCTTCGGCGACCTGGCCGGGACGATCGAGACCTTCACCGGGGCCTTCTTCGGACCTGAGATCCACTCGCGCCTGCGGCCCGCCTACTTCCCCTTCACCGAGCCCTCCGCCGAGTTCGAGATCACCTGCACCATCTGCCGCGGGGAGGGGTGCCGCACCTGCTCGGGCACCGGCTGGATCGAGCTCGGCGGCTGCGGCATGGTCGACCCGGCCGTCTTCGACGCCGTGGGCATCGACCGCGACCAGTGGTCGGGGTTCGCCTTCGGGTTCGGCATCGACCGCTGCGCCCAGATGCGCCACGGCATCTCGGACATGCGGTGGCTCATCGAGAACGACATACGCTTCTTGAGGCAGTTCTGATGCGCACGCCGTTGAGCTGGCTGCGCGACTACGCGCCCTTCGACGCCGAGCCGTCCGAGCTGGCGGCCGCCCTCGACGACCTGGGGCTGGTGGTCGAGGGCGTCGAGCGGGTGGGCGAGGGGCTGGGCCAGGTGGTGGTGGCCCGGGTCGACGAGATCGCCGCCATCGAGGGCGCCGACCGCATCCGCCTGGTCACGGTGGAGGCCGGCGACGGCCCGCTCGACATCGTCTGCGGGGCCATGAACTTCGCCGTCGGCGACCTCGTGCCCCTGGCCCCGGTGGGGGCGGTCCTCCCCGGCGGGTTCGAGATCGGACGGCGCACGATGAGGGGCGTCACCTCCAACGGCATGCTGTGCTCGGGGCGCGAGCTCGAGCTCAGCGGCGACCACGACGGCCTGCTGGTGCTCACCGAGGTGGAGGGCGCCCGCCCCGGGCTCGGGGTGGCCGAGCTGCTGGGCATCGAGCCCGACGTCGTCTTCGACGTGACCGTGGAGGGCAACCGGCCCGACGCCTGGTCGGTGGTCGGGGTCGCCCGCGACCTGGCGGCCCGGCTCGGCCTGAGATTCTCGCCGCCCACCCCGGTCCCCCCCGAGGCGGCCGGCCCGGCGGTGGGGGAGCTGGCCACGCTCGTCGTCGAGGACCCCGACCTCTGCCCGCGCTTCACGGCCCGGCTGGTGACCGGGGTGGTGGTGGGGCCCTCCCCCCGGTGGCTGGCCCGGCGGCTGGCGCTGGCGGGGATGCGGCCGATCAACAACGTGGTGGACGCCTCCAACTACGTCATGCTCGAGCTCGGCCAGCCCACCCACCCCTACGACCTCGACCTGCTCGGGGGCGCCGGCCTGCGCGTGCGACGGGCCAGGCGGGGGGAGCGGCTGGTCACCCTCGACGGGGTGACACGCACGCTCGGGGTGGCCGGCCGGGGGCTCGGGGACACCGGGGAGGACTGCCTCATCTGCGACGCCGAGGGCACGCCGGTCGGCATCGGGGGGATCATGGGCGGCCAGAGCTCGGAGATCTCCGAGACGACCACCCGGGTGCTGCTCGAGGCGGCCTACTTCGCGCCGATGGCCGTGGCCCGGACCTCCAAGCGGCTGGGGTTGCGGACCGAGGCCTCGGCGCGCTTCGAGCGGGGTTGCGACCCCGCCGGCATCGAGCGCGCCGCGGCGCGCTTCTGCGAGCTGCTGGGCGTGCCGCCGTCCCCCGGGGTCCTCGACGCCGAGGGGGAGGTGCCCCGGCCGTTCCGGATCACGGTGCCGGTCGGCCGGGTCAACTCGGTGCTGGGCACCGACCTGTCGGGCGAGGAGGTGGCCGCCCTGATCGAGCCGATCGGCTTCGGCTGCGAGCCCGCCGGCGACGAGGTGGCGGTCACCGTCCCCACCGACCGGCCCGACGTGCGGGCCGCCCCCCACGGGATCGACGACGTGATCGAGGAGGTCGGCCGCGTCTACGGCTACTCCCGCCTGCCCCGGCGCCAGCCGGCGTGGCCCCAGCCCGGGGGGCTGACGGCCCGCCAGCGCGACCGGCGCCGGGTACGCGACGTGCTGTGCGGCCTCGGGGCCACCGAGGCCTGGACGCCCACCTTCGTCTCCGACGCCGACCACGGCCGCATCGGCCTCGAGGGACCGTCGGTGGCGGTGGCCAACCCGCTGGTGGCCGAAGAGTCGGTGCTCCGCCGCTCGATGCTCCCGGGACTGCTGCGGGCCGTGGCCCACAACGTCGACCGCCGGGAGGCGGAGATCGCCCTGTTCGAGGTGGGCACGGTCTTCTCCCACCCCGACGAGGCCGGCTGGGTGGCCCGGCGGAGCGGGAGCGACGGGTCGGCCCTGGCCCGGCTCCCCGGCGAGCGCGAGCTGCTCTCGGTGATGCTGGCCCGTCAGGGCGACGACGCCGCCCAGGCGGTGGGGTCCTGGCAGCTGCTGGCCGCGTCGCTCGGCCTGGACGGGGTGCGGCTGGAGCAGCCGCAGCTCGAGGGGGGGCCGGTCCCGGCCGGGCTGCACCCCACCCGCGCCGCCCGTCTGGTCGCCCCCTCGGGGCAGGTGGTCGGGTCGGTGGGGGAGGTCGACCCCGCCGTTCTCGACGACTTCGGCCTCGACGGCTTCGGTCCGGCCGGCCGGCGGGTGGGGTGGCTGGAGGTGGACCTCGGCCCGACGCTCGACCCGGGGGCCGTGCCCCGCCGCGGCGCCGAGGCCCGGCCGGTGAGCCGGTTCCCCTCGACCGACGTCGACCTGGCCCTGGTCGTCCCCGACGAGGTGCCGGCGGCGGCGGTGGCCGGCGCGCTGGGGGGGGCGGGTGGGGCGCTGCTCGAGTCGGTGGAGCTGTTCGACGTCTTCCGGGGCACGACGGTGGGGGAGGGCCGCCGGAGCCTCGCCTTCCGGCTGCGTTTCTGCGCCTTGGACCGGACCCTGACCGACGCCGAGGTGGGCGAGCTGCGGCTGGCCTGCATCGAGGCGGCATCGGCGGTCGGCGCGGTGCTTCGTTGAGCGTGGCGGTCGAGCCCGTCGACCCCGCCGACGGGTCCGCCTACGCCGAGTGGTACGCGGTCGTCGAGGCCTGCGGCCAGGACCGGTGGCCGGGCCGGCCCGGGTGGCAGCCCGACGAACTTCGGGCTCCGGCCCTCGACCCCCACGGCTCGGCGCGGGTGCTCCTGCTCGGGGCCCGCCTCGGGGGCCGGGTGGTGGGCGCGGGCTCGGTCGAGCTGCCCGTCCACGACAACCCGCACCTCGCCCGGGTGAGCGTGGAGGTGACACCGCAGCGGCGCCGAGGCGGCGTGGGGCGAGGGCTGGTGGCCGCGGCCGAGCGGCTGGCCGCGGCCGAGGGGCGCAGCGTCCTCGTCGGCGAGGAGGAGGTGCCGGTGGGGACCGACGGGCCGGGCGCGGTGGCCTTCGCCACCGGCCTCGGCTACGACATGGTCCTCGAGAACCTCCGCCGGGAGCTGTCGGTGCCCCTCGACCCGGCCCTGGTGGCCGGGATCGAGACGGCGACGGCCCCGCACGCCGAGGGGTACGAGGTGGTCACCTTCGACGAGTGGCCCGAGCGGTGGCTGGAGGACCGGGCGACCTTCGGCCGGCACATGTCGACCGACCCCCCGCTCGGCGGCATGGCGCTCGAGGAGGAGGTCTGGTCCCCCGACCGCATCCGGCACCACGAGCGGCTGGTGGGGGCGATGGGCCGCCGGCTCAGCGTGGCGGCCGCCCTGGAGCGCTCGAGCGGCCGGGCCGTGGCCTTCAGCGAGCTGACCGTGCCGCGGACGGCCCCCGAGCTGGCCTACCAGTGGGACACCCTGGTGCTGCCGGCCCACCGCGGCCACCGTCTGGGCCTGCTGGTCAAGCTGGCGAACCTGGCCCGCCTGGCCGAACTCTCCCCGGCCACCACCGAGGTCGTCACCTGGAACGCCCGGGACAACGAGCCGATGATCGCCGTCAACGAGGCGCTCGGCGCTCGCGTGACCGCCCTCGGCCGCACCTGGCAGAAGGGGCTGTGAGCGCCTCGGCGACCGGCCGGCCCACCGGCGCCGCCCATCGCCGGTTCGGGCCGGAGGCGTCGTGACCCCCCAGCCCCCGGCGGCGCCGGACCGACCCTTCGCCTCGGGATGGCGCCGGGAGCGCCTGGGCGTCGACGAGCGCGTCGCCCGCGGCAAGCGGGCCCGCCGGCAGGCACCGCGTTCGGGCCACGGGGCCTTCGCCCCGGCGGCGGACCGCCCCGATCCCGTCGACCTCTTGGAGGGGCAGGGGGCGAGCCGCGTGCGCGAGCTGGTCCCCATCCGCTACGGGCGGATGCTCGTCTCGCCCTTCACCTTCTACCGCGGCGCCGCGCTGGTGATGGCGGCCGACCTGGCTCGCACGCCGCAGTCGGGCGTCACCGTCCAGCTCTGCGGCGACGCGCACCTGTCGAACTTCGGCTTCTTCGGTACGCCCGAGCGCCGGCTGCTCTTCGACATCAACGACTTCGACGAGACGCTGCCAGGTCCCTGGGAGTGGGACGTGAAGCGGCTGGCCACGAGCTTCGAGGTCATGGGCCGCTACCGCGGCTTCAGCGCGTCGGACCGCCGCGACGTGACCATGGCCTGCGCGGGCGAGTACCGAGAGCGGCTGCGCCAGGCGGCGGCCATGCGCACCCTCGAGGCCTGGTACGAGCACCTCGAGGCGGGCTCGCTCCTCGATGAGGTGGCCCAGGAGGTCCGCCACGGACGGCTCACGAAGAAGGAAGAGAAGACGGTGAAGGACCACCTGGCCAAGGCCCTCACCCGCGACAGCGTGCGGGTGCTGACCCGCCGGGCCGAGAAGTCCGCCGACGGGCTGCGGATCGTCGCCGAGCCGCCGCTCATCGTGCCCATCGAGGACCTGGTCGAGCCGGGCACGGGGTGGGAGGACAACGACGAGATGATCAAGGGGCTGCTGGCCTCGTACCGCACCACGCTGAGCACCGAGCACCATCCGATCGAGGAGTTCCGCTACGTGCACGCGGCCCGCAAGGTGGTCGGGGTGGGCAGCGTCGGGACGCGCTGCTACATCCTGCTGCTGCTCGGACGCGACGACGACGACCCCCTCTTCCTCCAGGTCAAAGAGGCCCAGGCCTCGGTCCTCGAACGGTTCGTCGGTCCCAGCGCCTACACCCACCACGGCCAGCGCGTGGTGGCCGGGCAGCACCTCATGCAGGGCGCCAGCGACATCTTCTTGGGGTGGCAGCGGATCAAGGGCCTCGACGGCGTCACACGTGACTACTACGTGCGCCAGCTCCACGACTGGAAGGGGGGCGTCGAGGTCGAGAACCTCCTCGTGTCCGGGGCCCTCCACTACGCCCGCCTCTGCGGTGCCACCCTGGCTCGGGCGCACGCCCGCTGGGGCGACCGGATCGCCATCGCCTCGTACCTGGGGAGGGGCGACGCCTTCGACCGCGCCGTCGCCGGCTTCTCCTCGGCCTACGCCGACCAGAACGAGCGTGACTTCGAGTCGTTCCAGCGGGCGGTCGAGGCGGGCCGCGTCCACGCCGAACCCGGGTACTGAGCCGCCCCGCCCCGGTCCCGCCGCCCGCGGGGCCCTGCCGGCCCGGATCGCATCTATATGCAGATTCGTGTATAGTCTTGCAGATGAAGGCGGGAGTGGTCGGGGCGTCGGGCTACGCCGGCGTGGAGCTGTGCCGGCTGCTGGTCGCCCACCCGGTGCTCGAGCTGGCCGTGGCCGCGGCGGGGACCCACGCCGGCGAGCCGGTCGCCGCGCACACCCCGTCGCTCGCCGCCGCCTACCCCTCCCTGGTCTACGCCACGGCCGACCCCGGGGCCTTCGACGGCCTCGACGTGGTGTTCTGCGCCCTGCCCCACGGGGAGTCCCAGCGGCTGGTGCCCAAGCTGGTCGACCGGGTGGGGGTCGTGGTCGACCTGGCCGCCGACTTCCGGCTGCGCGACCCCGCGGCGTACCCGCAGTGGTACGGCGAGGAGCACGCCGCGCCCGACCTTCTGGCCCGGGCCGTCTACGGCCTGCCCGAGCTCGACCGCGACCCGCTGGCCGGGGCGCGCCTGGTGGCGGCGCCCGGCTGCTACCCCACGGCGGCCGCCCTGGCCCTGGCCCCCTTCACCCGGGCGGGGGCGGTGGCCACCGAGGGGATCGTGGTCGACGCGGCCAGCGGCGTGTCGGGGGCGGGCCGGGGGGCCGCCGACCGGCTCCAGTTCGGCGCGGTGGACGGGGACTTCACCGC
Source organism: uncultured Actinomycetota bacterium (assembly GCA_963770505.1). Taxonomy (GTDB): domain Bacteria; phylum Actinomycetota; class Acidimicrobiia; order Acidimicrobiales; family RAAP-2; genus CAVYPR01. The sequence continues at coordinate 564,917 of CAVYPR010000001.1, forward strand.
CTACGGCCTGCTCACCCACCGCCACACCCCCGAGATCGAGCAGGCCCTCGGGGCCAGTGTGCTGTTCACCCCGCACCTCGCCCCCATGGTCCGCGGCATCCTGGCCACCTGCTACGCCCGGCCGGCGGGCACCCTCAGCGCCCAGCAGGCGACCGGGATCCTCCGGGACGCCTACGCCGCCGAACCGTTCGTGGTGGTCACCGAGGACCCTCCCTCCACCAAGGCCACCGCCGGGTCCAACTGCGCCCACGTCACGGTGCGGGTGGACGTGCGCACCGGGTGGCTGGTCGCCCTGTGCGCCCTCGACAACCTGGTGAAGGGCGCGGCCGGTCAGGCCCTCCAGTGCGCCAACCTGGCCCTCGGCCTCGACGAGGGGGCCGGCCTGCCCATGGCCGGGCTCTACCCGTGAGCGTCACCGCCGCCGGGGGCTTCGTGGCCGCCGGCGGGTCCGCCGGGATCAAGGCGGGCGGCGCCTTCGACCTGGCCCTGGTGGCCACCGAGGACGGCACCGCCGTCCCGTGCGCCGGGGTCTTCACCTCAAACCTGGCGCCGGCGGCGCCCGTCCAGGTCAGCCGGTCCCACCTCGGGGCCACCGGCGGCCGGGCGGCCGCCGTCGTGCTCACCTCGGGCAACGCCAACGCCGCCACCGGTGCGGCCGGCCTCGAGGCCGCGCGGCGGCTCTGCCGGCTGGCCGGCGAGGGCGTGGGCGCGGCGGCCGAGGAGGTCCTGGTGTGCCAGACCGGCCTGATCGGCGTGCCCTTCCCCATCGACGTCGTCGAGGCGGCCGTGGGCCCGGTGGTGGCCGGCCGGGCCTCGACCGAGGCGGCCGGCCGGGCGGCGGCCACCGCCATCATGACCACCGACACCACCCACAAGGAGGTGGTGGTGCGCGGGGCGCGGGGCGCCTTCGTGGTGGGCGGCATGGCCAAGGGGGCGGCCATGCTGGCCCCGGACATGGCCACGATGCTGGCGGTGCTCACCACCGACGCCGGCGGTGACCCGGAGGACCTCTACGCGGTCCTCTCCCAGGCCGTCGTCCCCACCTTCAACGCCATGACCGTCGACGGGTGCACCTCGACCAACGACACCGTGCTGCTCCTGGCCAGCGGCCGGGCCGGGGCGGTGGGCCAGGGGGAGCTCCTCGAGGCCGTGACCGAGGCCTGCGGCTCCTTGGCCGGCCAGATGGTGGCCGACGCCGAGGGCGCCACCAAGGTGGCCCACGTCCGGGTGACCGGGGCCCGCAGCGACGACGAGGCCCACCGGGCCGCCCGCAAGGTGGCCGACTCGCTCCTCGTCAAGTGCTCCCTCAACGGCGCCGACCCCTACTGGGGGCGGGTGGTGAGCGAGCTGGGCTCGGCCGGGGTCGGGTTCGACCCGGACCGGGTCTCGGTCGCCTACGGCGGGGTGGTGGTCTGTGCCGGTGGGGTGGCGGCCGGCCACGACGCCGCGGCCGTGGCCGGCCACATGGCCGGTCGCAACCTCGACATCCTCTGCGACCTGGGCCTGGGGGAGGGCTCGGCGGCCGTGCTCACCTGCGACCTCGGCCACGGCTACATCGACGAGAACCGGACCACGTCATGAGCTCGGGCATGCGCAACCCCGAGGACACGGCCGCCCTGCTGGTCGAGGTGCTGCCCTACATCCGGCGGTTCGTGGGCCGGGTGGTGGTGGTCAAGTACGGCGGCAACGCCCTGGCCGGATCGGCCGAGGGCCAGGCCGACGCCCTCACCTGCTTCGCCGAGGACGTGGTGCTCCTGCGCTCGGTCGGGCTGCTGCCGGTGGTGGTCCACGGAGGCGGCCCCCAGATCGGCGAGCTCCTCGGACGGCTGGGCATCGAGACCGAGTTCCGCGACGGCCACCGGGTGACCGACGCGGCGACGCTCGAGATCGCCCGGATGGTGTTGGTCGGCAAGGTCAACCGCGACATCGTCTCGGCCGTCAACGTGCACGGCCCACTGGCCGTCGGCCTGTCGGGCGAGGACGCCAACCTCATCACCGCCGAGCGCCGCTCGGTCTCGCTCGGCTACGTCGGCGACGTGCTGGGCATCGACCCGACGATCGTCCAGCGGCTGCTGGCCGAGGGGCTCATCCCGGTGCTGGCCACCATCGGTGCCGACCGGGCCGGGCAGGCCTACAACATCAACGCCGACACCGTGGCCGGGGCCGTGGCCGAGGCCCTGGCCGCCGAGAAGCTGATCTTCCTCACCGACGTGGAGGGCGTGCGGGCCGACCCCTCGGACCCGGCGACCCTGTGCCGCCAGCTCACCGCCGACGAGCTCGACGCGCTGGTGGCCGGCGGCGCGGCCCAGGGCGGGATGGCCCCCAAGGCGTCGGCCTGCAGCAAGGCCGTGCGCAACGGCGTCTCCCGGGCCCACATCCTCGACGGCCGCGTGCCCCACGCCCTCCTCCTCGAGCTGTTCACCGACGGCGGGGTGGGCACGATGGTGCTGCCGACATGAGCGGACCGGACCGCTCGGCGCTCATGCGCACCTACCCCGAGCCCCCGGTCACCTTCGTGCGGGGCGAGGGGTCGTACCTCTTCGACGCCGAGGGGGGGCGGTACCTGGACTTCATCAGCGGGTTGGCGGTGACCTCACTGGGCCACTCCCACCCGGCGGTGGCCTCGGCGGTGGCCGCCCAGGCGCGCACCTTGTGCCACGTCTCGAACCTCTACGGCAACGAGCTCGCCCCCGAGGTGGCCGCCACCCTCGACCGGCTGGTGGGCGGGGGGGACCGCCCGGCGGGCGGCCAGGTCTTCTTCTGCAACTCGGGCGCCGAGGCCAACGAGTGCGCCCTCAAGCTGGCCCGCCGGTGGGCGGGGCCCGGCCGCTACGTCGTGGTCTCGGCCTGGGGATCGTTCCACGGCCGTACTTTGGCCACCCTCACCGCCACCGGCCAGCCGGCCAAGCACGGGCCGTTCCAGCCGTTGCCCGAGGGCTTCGTCCACGTCCCCTACGACGACCTGGCGGCCCTCGACGGCGCCCTCGAGGCGCCGGCGGCGGCCGGCGTCCTGCTCGAGCCGATCCAGGGCGAGGGCGGGGTGGTGGTGCCGTCGTCGGACTACCTGGCCGGGGTGCGGGACCTGTGCCGCCAGCGCGGGGTCCTGCTCATCCTCGACGAGATCCAGACCGGCCTCGGGCGCACCGGGGAGTGGTTCGCCTTCCACGCCGCCCACCTCGAGCCCGACGTGGTGACGGTGGCCAAGGCCCTGGGCAACGGGATGCCGGTGGGGGCGTGCTGGGCCACCGCGGAGGTGGCGGCGGCCTTCGGGCCGGGCGACCACGCGTCGACCTTCGGGGGCCAGCCGCTGGCCATGGCGGCGGCCCGGGCCACCCTGGCCGTGATGGAGGAGGAGGACGTCTGCGCCCGGGCGCGCCGGGCGGGGGACGCCCTGGCCACCGGCCTGGCTGAGCTGCCCGGGGTCCGGGCGGTGCGCGGGGCCGGCCTCCTGGCGGCGGCCGAGCTGACCGGGCCCTTCGCCGGCCCGGCGGTGGCGTCCGCCCTGGAGGCCGGGCTGCTGGTCAACGCGGTGCGCCCGGACGCCGTGCGGCTGGCGCCGTCCCTGCTCGTCACCGACGGGCAGCTGGCCGAGGCCCTCTCGGTGCTCGAACGGGCGCTGGCGTGCGCCTCGTCGGTGGCCGGGGCGAGTGGGGTGGCCGGGCGGTGAGGGTGACCAAGCACCAGCGCCAGCACCGGGTGGCCAAGCTCCTCGAGCTCCGGGCGGTGGGCAGCCAGTCTCAGCTGGTGGAGCTGCTGGCGGCCGAGGGGATCGAGGCCACCCAGACCACGGTCTCTCGGGACCTGGAGGAGCTCGGGGCGCTCAAGGTGCGCCTGCCCGGGGGCGATACGGCCTACGCGCTGCCCGAGCTGCCGGCCCAGCAGATCGCCCCCGGCGACCACCTGCGCCGGGTGCTCGGGGAGTGGGCGGTGGAGGTGACCAACTCGGGTGACCTGGTCGTGGTTCGTACCCCGCCGGGGTGCGCCCATGTCGTAGGCTCGGCCCTCGACCGCAGCGGCCTCGACGGGGTCCTCGGGACGGTCGCCGGCGACGACACGGTGCTGGTGGTGGTGGCCGAGCGAAGCGGCGGCCGTGCCGTCGCCGCCCACCTGGCCTCCCTGGCCGGGTTGGCCTCCCCCCGGGCCGGCACGCGGGCGGCGGCGTCGGGGCGGCCGACCAGCAAGACGAAGAAGAAGGGCAGGGCGTGATGGCGAAGCGAGTGGTGCTGGCGTACAGCGGCGGGCTGGACACCTCGGTGGCCGTGCGGTGGCTGATGGAGCACCAGGGCGCCGAGGTCGTCGCCGTGGCCGTCGACGTGGGCCAGGCGGCCGACGCCGGCGGCGAGGACTGGGAGGCGATCCGCCACCGGGCCCTGGCCGCCGGGGCCGTCGAGGCCGAGGTTATCGACGCCCGCCGGGAGATGGCCGAGGAGTACTGCGTTCCCGCCGTCAAGGCCAACGCCCGCTACGAGGGCAAGTACCCGCTGGTCTCCGCCCTCTCCCGGCCGGTCATCGTGCGCCACCTGGTGGACGCCGCCCGGCGGCACGGGGCCGACGCCGTGGCCCACGGCTGCACCGGCAAGGGCAACGACCAGGTCCGTTTCGAGGTGGGGACCCGTGCGCTCGCCCCCGACCTCGAGGTGCTGGCCCCGGCCCGGGTCTGGGGCCTCAGCCGCGAGCAGTGCGTCGAGTACGCCGCCAAGTGGGAGATCCCCATCTCGGTCACCAAGGAGAAGCTCTACTCGATCGACGAGAACCTGTGGGGCAAGGCGATCGAGTGCGGGGTGATCGAGGACCCGTGGGCCGAGGCTCCCGACGACGTCTACACGCTGACGCGGATCACGGCCACCTCGCCCGTCGAGGCGGTGGTGGGGTTCGAGAGCGGCACGCCGGTCTCGCTGGACGGCCGGTCGTTGCCGGTCGCCGAGCTCATCGCCGAGATCGGGAAGCTGGCCGGCTCGGCCGGGTTCGGGCGTCTCGACATGGTGGAGAACCGCCGGGTGGGGATCAAGAGCCGCGAGATCTACGAGTGCCCGGCAGCGCTGGCCCTCGTCCTCGCCCACGCCGACCTCGAGGACCTCACCCTCGAGCGCGACGTCCATCACGAGAAGGCCCGCCTCGAGCCGCGCTGGTCCGAGCTGGTGTACGACGGGATGTGGTTCTCCCCGCTCAAGCAGGCCATCGACGCCTTTGTCGAGGAGACCCAGCGCCACGTCACCGGCGAGGTCCGGCTCCGCTTCGAGCCGCCGGGCGTGGGCCGGGTGACCGGCCGGCGCAGCCCGGTCGCCCTCTACGACCACGGGCTCGCCACCTACGACGAGAGCGACACCTTCCGCCACCACGACGCCGAGGGGTTCGTCCGGCTGTGGGGGCTCTCCGTCGCCACCTGGGCCGACCGCCAGGGCGTCGGGCGGCGCCCGGGCGGGGTGGGGGAGCGGCCGTGACGCTGTGGCAGGGGCGGCTCGGCACGGGCATGGCCGAGGAGGTGGCCGACTTCACCGTCAGCCTGCAGTTCGACCGCGAGCTGGCCGCCGACGACGTCGCCGGCTCGCGGGCCCACGTGAAGGGGCTGGGCAAGGCCGGCATCCTGGCCGACGAGGAGGTGACGGTCCTGCTGGCCGCGCTCGACAGGGTGGGCGAGGAGCTGGCGGCCGACCGACTGGCCTTCTTGCCCGACGACGAGGACGTGCACACGGCCATCGAGCGCCGGGTGACCGAGATCGCCGGCGACGTGGGGGCCAAGCTCCACACCGGGCGGAGCCGCAATGACCAGGTGGCCACGGCCCTGCGGCTGTGGTCCCGTCGCTCGCTCCTGGAGGTGGCCACCGGGGTCCTCGCCTTCGAAGAGGTGCTCCTGCGCCGGGCCCGGGAGGCGGGGGACACCTACCTGCCGGGCTACACCCACCTGCAGCGGGCCCAGCCGGTCCTGCTCGCCCACCATCTGCTGGCCCACGGGTGGGCGCTGGCCCGCGACATCGACCGGCTGGTGGCGACCGTCGACCGACTCAACGTCTCGCCGGCCGGCGCCGGGGCCCTGGCCGGCTCCTCGCTCCCCCTCGACCCGGACTTCGTGGCCGAGGAACTGTCCTTCGCCGGGAGGTTCGAGAACTCCCTCGACGCCGTCTCGGACCGCGACTTCGTGGCCGAGGGCCTCTTCGACCTCTCCCTGCTCGGGATCCACCTCTCGAGGATGGGGGAGGAGCTGGTGCTCTGGTCGACCGAGGAGTTCGGCTTCTGCACGCTCTCCGACGCCTACGCCACCGGCAGCTCGATGCTGCCGCAGAAGAAGAACCCCGACGTGGCCGAGCTGGCCCGGGGGAAGGCCGGCCGACTCGTGGGGCACCTGACCGGCCTCCTGGTCACCTTGAAGGGCCTGCCCCTGGCCTACAACCGGGACCTCCAGGAGGACAAGGAGCCGCTGTTCGACGCGGTGCGCCAGGTCAACCTGGCTCTGCGGGCGCTCATGGGCCTGGTGTCGACGGTGGAGTGGAACGACGACCGGATGCAGGAGGCGGCCGACGGCTCGAACGCCGCGGCCATCGACCTGGCCGAGCTGCTGGTGGTCCAGGGCATGCCCTTCCGCCAGGCCCACACGCTGGTGGGCGGGCTGGTCCGCGACTCACTCGAGCGGCACGTGCCCCTGGTCGAGCTGGTCCAGGCCCACCCCGACCTCGGTGAGGCCGCGGCCCGGCTGCTCGACCCGGGCGTGGCCGTGACCCGGCGGACCTCGCCGGGCGGCGCGGGCCCCGGGCCGGTGGCCGTCCAGCTGGAGCGGTTCGAGCGCCGGGTCGGTGTCGACCGCTCGCGCCTGGCCCTGCACCAGGAGTCCGAGCACGCCGAGCGCTGAGCCCGGGCCTCGCCCGGCCCCGGCGACGGCCGCCGCGGCCCCGGTCGACCGGCAGCTGCTCGACGCCGACCCCCTCGAGGTGGCCCCCTGGCTCCTGGGGAAGGTCCTCTCGGTCGGGGGGCGGTCGGGCCGGATCGTCGAGGTTGAGGCCTACCGGGGCGCCGCCGACCCGGCCTCCCACGCCTACCACGGTCGAACGGCGCGCAACGCCACCATGTTCGGCCGCCCCGGCCTGCTCTACGTCTACTTCACCTACGGCATGCACTGGTGCGCCAACGTCGTCTGCGGCCCCGAGGGGGAGGCGGGGGCGGTCCTGCTGCGGGCCCTGGCGCCGCTCGAGGGGTGCGCCCAGATGAGGAAGGCCCGCACCGCCAGACCCCGCCGGGCGGCGGGGGCGGCGGCCGCCTCGGGGCCGGCCCGGCGGCCCATCGCCGACCGGGACCTCTGCCGGGGCCCGGCCAACCTGGCCCGGGCCCTGGGGATCGACGGGGGCCACGACGGGGCCGACCTGCTCGCCCCCGGGTCCACCGGGGGCCCTAGGCTGCTCGACGACGGGACGCCGCCGCCCGCCCGGCCGGCCCGCGGCCCGCGGATCGGCCTGACCCGGGCGACCCGCCAGCGGTGGCGGTTCTGGGTGGCCGGCGACGAGTGCGTCTCGGGGCCCTCGGGACGGGCCCCGCGGCGGGCGCCGTCGCGTTGACGGTTCTCGCCGGCCCTGCTATTGTACGTCTCCCGCCGAAACGGACCCTTTGGTTCGCTCGGCAGGGTCGGGAACAGCGCCTCCGGGCGGGGTTCCCCAGATTCCGGCACCTCCGCCTGATGCAGGTGCGTGCCCGGTCGTTCCTTGAAAACGGAAGAGCGAGAGCCAAAAGCCAGTGCGGGCGGCTCGGGGTGCTTCGGCACCTTGGAGTCGTACGTCAATAAGCAGTACGCAAAATGGCGGGCGCCGACCGACCTTCGGGGAGGTCGAGCCTGCCAGTCAGCCGGGCAGAGTCAAGTCCGGCTGACTCTCTGGTTCGCGGGGAGGCCCTTCGGGGCCGATCCAAAGACCTCGATGGAGAGTTTGATCCTGGCTCAGGACGAACGCTGGCGGCGTGCTTAATACATGCAAGTCGAACGAGGTCCATTCGGTGGCAACACCGGAGAAGACCTAGTGGCGAACGGGTGAGTAGCACGTGAGCAACCTGCCCCGAAGACTGGGATAACACCGGGAAACCGGTGCTAATACCGGATACCCCCGTCGGATCGCATGATCTGACGAGGAAAGGATTCTGCTTCGGGAGGGGCTCGCGGCCTATCAGCTTGTTGGTGAGGTAACGGCTCACCAAGGCTTCGACGGGTAGCTGGTCTGAGAGGACGATCAGCCACACTGGGACTGAGACACGGCCCAGACTCCTACGGGAGGCAGCAGTAGGGAATCTTGCGCAATGGGCGAAAGCCTGACGCAGCAACGCCGCGTGGAGGACGAAGGCTTTCTGAGTTGTAAACTCCTTTCAGCAGGGACGATAGTGACGGTACCTGCAGAAGAAGCACCGGCCAACTACGTGCCAGCAGCCGCGGTGATACGTAGGGTGCAAGCGTTGTCCGGATTCATTGGGCGTAAAGAGCTCGTAGGCGGTTCGATAAGTCGGGTGTGAAACCCCCAGGCTCAACCTGGGGCCGCCACTCGATACTGTCGTGACTAGAGTCCGGTAGGGGACCATGGAATTCCTGGTGTAGCGGTGAAATGCGCAGATATCAGGAGGAACACCAGCAGCGAAGGCGGTGGTCTGGGCCGGAACTGACGCTGAGGAGCGAAAGCGTGGGGAGCGAACAGGATTAGATACCCTGGTAGTCCACGCCGTAAACGTTGGGCACTAGGTGTGGGGCCTATTCAACGGGTTCCGTGCCGCAGCTAACGCATTAAGTGCCCCGCCTGGGGAGTACGGCCGCAAGGCTAAAACTCAAAGGAATTGACGGGGGCCCGCACAAGCGGCGGAGCATGTGGCTTAATTCGAGGCAACGCGAAGAACCTTACCTGGGTTTGACATGTAGGGAAAAGCCGTAGAGATACGGTGTCCTTCGGGGCCCTACACAGGTGGTGCATGGCTGTCGTCAGCTCGTGTCGTGAGATGTTGGGTTAAGTCCCGCAACGAGCGCAACCCTTGTCCTATGTTGCCAGCGGGTAATGCCGGGGACTCGTAGGAGACTGCCGGGGTCAACTCGGAGGAAGGTGGGGACGACGTCAAGTCATCATGCCCCTTACGTCCAGGGCTGCACACATGCTACAATGGCTGGTACAACGGGCTGCTATCCCGCGAGGGGGAGCCAATCCCAAAAGCCAGTCTCAGTTCGGATCGCAGTCTGCAACTCGACTGCGTGAAGTCGGAGTCGCTAGTAATCCCGGATCAGCAACGCCGGGGTGAATACGTTCCCGGGCCTTGTACACACCGCCCGTCACACCACGAAAGTCGGTAACACCCGAAGCCGGTGGCCCAACCCTTGTGGAGGGAGCCGTCGAAGGTGGGATCGGTGATTGGGGTGAAGTCGTAACAAGGTAGCCGTACCGGAAGGTGCGGCTGGATCACCTCCTTTCTAAGGAGTGCTGTCGGCCCATTCAGGACCGACCACTACCCAGTTGAACACTGGCTATTTGGTCTCGCCCGTAACCGGCGGATGCCGGACCGCCTCTTTCCCTTCGGGGAGAGAGCCCGTCCGCCACCGATCCGGCGCTGCGGGCGGCACCTGACCTCGCTCTTCCGTTTTGAGGGAGCGGCCATCGGCCCTCCCGGCGAAGCCGGCCCCGCCTGTGGCGGGGTCGGCCGCTCGCCCCGTGCGCGCCCGAACACCCGCAGTGAGTGGTGGGGTGAGCGCGTGCCGCGACGCCCCTTGAGAATTCCAGAGCGAGCACGAGCATCTTTGTTCTCCAAGCTATGAAGAGCCAACGGTGGATGCCTTGGCGCCTGAAGCCGAAGAAGGACGTGAGCGACTGCGATAAGCCACGGGGAGCTGTCTACCAAGCTTCGATCCGTGGATGTCCGAATGGGGAAACCCGGCACCCGTCATGGGGTGTCACTCCGACCTGAATGTATAGGGTCGGACGAGGGAACCGGGGGAATTGAAACATCTAAGTACCCCGAGGAGAGGAAAGCAACAGCGACTCCCTGAGTAGCGGCGAGCGAAAAGGGATCAGCCTAAACCGAGCCGGTGTTAAAGCCTGGTGGCGTTGCCGGTTTGGGGTCGTGGGATTCAAGAGACGGGGCACCAGACTCGTCACGGAGTTACAAATCCAATGTCTAGTGGAAGCAGTCAGGAAAGCTGCACCATAGAGGGTAATAGTCCCGTACACGAAAGGCAGCGGACTCCGCTTGAACACCCGAGTAGCGCCGGATCCGGGAAAGCCGGCGTGAATCTGCGAAGACCACTTCGTAAGGCTAAGTACTCACAGGCGACCGATAGCGAACTAGTACCGTGAGGGAAAGGTGAAAAGTACCCCGGGAGGGGAGTGAAATAGTACCTGAAACCGTTGGTTTACAAACAGTCAAAGTGTCGTCGGCTCCAACAGCTGAACCCAATCGCCTTCGGGCGTGAGGGGGACGCGTACGTGAAAATCTCCCTTCGGGGAGCCGGACGCGTATTACCGGACTGCCGGCCACGATGGCGTGCCTTTTGAAGAATGAGCCAGCGAGTTATGGTGTGTGGCGAGGTTAACCCGGGAGGGGTAGCCGAAGCGAAAGCGAGTCTTAATAGGGCGTTTAGTCGCATGCTGTAGACCCGAAGCCGAGTGAGCTAGCCATGGGCAGGCTGAAGCGGGGGTAAGACCCCGTGGAGGGCCGAACCCACCTTGGTTGAAAACAGGGGGGATGACCTGTGGTTAGGGGTGAAAGGCCAATCAAACTCGGTGATAGCTGGTTCTCCCCGAAATGCATTTAGGTGCAGCGTTAGACGTTCAGCATCGGAGGTAGAGCACTGAATGGGCTAGGGGGCCTACAAGCTTACTGACCCCAATCAAACTCCGAATGCCGATGCTCCAGAGTCTGGCAGTGAGACCGCGAGGGATGAGCTTCGCTGGTCGAAAGGGAAACAGCCCAGACCGTCAGCTAAGGCCCCTAATTCTAGGCTAAGTGGAAAACGATGTGGGAACGCATAGACAGCCAGGAGGTTGGCTCAGAAGCAGCCATCCTTGAAAGAGTGCGTAATAGCTCACTGGTCGAGTGGTCCTGCGCGGACAATGTAACGGGGCTCAAGCCTAGAGCCGAAGCTACGGATTTCCGTCGTATGACGGGAGTGGTAGGGGAGCGTCGATCTCGCAGAGAAGCGGGGGTGTGAACCCACGTGGAGCGTGGTCGAGTGCGAATGCTGGTATGAGTAGCGAGAGAGGGGTGAGAAACCCCTCCGCCGTAAGCCCAAGGGTTCCTGGGGAAGGCTAATCCACCCAGGGTAAGTCGGGAGCTAAGGCGAGGCCGAGAGGCGTAGTCGATGCACAACTGGTTGATATTCCAGTACCACCGTGTCCGCGCCCATCCCAGACTGGGGATCCTAAGGGGATGACCTTCGGGTCGAACCGACCGGCCCCAGCGCGGGAAGCGAAGGAGGGACGCAGGAGGGTAGGTGAGCCCAGGCGTTGGTTGTCCTGGGGCAAGCGTGTAGGGAGAGGTCTAGGCAAATCCGGGCCTCACATATCCTGAGACGCGACGCCGAGCCACACCAGGCGAAGTCACTGATCCCATGCTGCCTAGAAAAGCTCCTAGCGAGCTGACACGGTGCCCGTACCCCAAACCGACACAGGTGGGCGGGTAGAGAATACCAAGGCGATCGGGAGAACTGTGGTTAAGGAACTCGGCAAAATTCCTCCGTAACTTCGGGAGAAGGAGGGCCCTAATAGAGTGAAAGACTTCGCGTCCGGAGCTCGAGGGGGCCGCAGAGAATTGGGGAAAGCGACTGTTTACTAAAAACACAGGAGCGTGCGAAGTCGTAAGACGATGTATACGCTCTGACGCCTGCCCGGTGCCGGAAGGTTACGGGGAAGGGTTAGCCCTAGGGCGAAGCTCTGAACCTAAGCCCCGGTAAACGGCGGCCGTAACTATAACGGTCCTAAGGTAGCGAAATTCCTTGTCGGGTAAGTTCCGACCTGCACGAATGGCGTAACGACTTTCCTACTGTCTCAACCACAGACCCGGCGAAATTGAAGTACGAGTAAAGATGCTCGTTAGCTGCATCAGGACGGAAAGACCCCGTGGACCTTTACTATAGCTTGATGTTGGGTTTTGGTACAGTTTGTGTAGGATAGGTGGGAGCCTTTGAAGCATTGGCGCTAGCCAGTGTGGAGGCAACCTTGAAATACCACCCTTTCTGTGCCGGGACTCTAACTTCGGTCCGTAATCCGGATCAGGGACAGCGTCAGGTGGGTAGTTTGACTGGGGCGGTCGCCTCCTAAAACGTAACGGAGGCGCCCAAAGGTTCCCTCAGGCTGGTTGGCAATCAGCTGTCGAGTGCAATGGCAAAAGGGAGCTTGACTGCGAGACCTACAAGTCAAGCAGGTGCGAAAGCAGGGCATAGTGATCCAGCGGTTGCTTGTGGAAGCGCCGTTGCTCAACGGATAAAAGGTACCCCGGGGATAACAGGCTCATCTTCCCCAAGAGTCCATATCGACGGGAAGGTTTGGCACCTCGATGTCGGCTCGTCGCATCCTGGGGCTGAAGCCGGTCCCAAGGGTTGGGCTGTTCGCCCATTAAAGCGGTACGCGAGCTGGGTTTAGAACGTAGAATACTGCGTCCCCAGGGAGTAATCCCTGGGTGCTCACTGGCTCATATCGGTGAAACCCCTTCTATGACAACCGAACGTCACGGTTGGGGCAATACCGAGGGAAGGCCAACACAAGGAAGGCGTGGAAACGTTGACGCCTTCGCATCCCTAAACTATTCGAATACGAAGCGGTTTTCCGCCGCAGATGTCGAGCAATATCTGCGTAGCATGGGCGTGTTGTGCCCCTGTAACGACTTCCTCGCAAGCAACAGCGAGGAGATGGCTTCTTTAGGGTCGATGATGACCCCGTGGACCCCCACGGAAGCCATAAGACGCCAGCCCCTAGAAATAGGGTGAAGGTATAGTCTGTGCCCGTAGTAATACGGGATGAACACGCGTGAGACAGTTCGGTCCCTATCCGATGCAGCCGTAGGAGATCTGAGAAAGGCTGTCCCTAGTACGAGAGGACCGGGACGGACGTAGCTCTCGTGTGCCAGTTGTCCTGCCAAGGGCACGGCTGGTTTGCGACCTACGGGTGGGATAAGCGCTGAAAGCATCTAAGTGCGAAGCCCGTTTCGAGATGAGATCTCCCACAGGGAAAACCTGGTAAGGCCCGTGGCTAGACGACCACGTTGATAGGCCGGAGGTGTAAGCACAGCAATGTGTTCAGCCGACCGGTACTAATCGGCCGAGGGCTTGGAGACTTTGCTCGTGCTCGCTCTGGAACGCTCAGGGGCTGCGGCTTGCCGCTCCCTGGAGTTCCGCCGACGACCGTCCTCTTGATGAGGCTGTCCGGCGGACGAGCGCACGGTTTCCGGTGACCATGGCGGCGGGGAAACACCCGTACCCATTCCGAACACGGCAGTTAAGCCCGCCAGCGCCGATGGTACTTGGGGGGAGGCCCCCTGGGAGAGTAGGACGTCGCCGGGATTTCTCTGGAAGGGGCCCTCACTTCGGTGGGGGCCTCGTCCGCGTTCCGGCATCGGAATCGGTTGACGGGACCGCGTCGACGAAGCTGACCGGTCCCGTGGGCCGGGGGAGCGAAGGACGTGGCGACGCCGCGTCGACGCCAATGTGGGCCGCAAATTAGGGCCGCGCAGTCGTCAATGGTCGACCGACGGAACTCGCCGGTGCCGGCGCCATCGACGTATCGTCGAGAGATGGAACGGCAGGAGCTCGTCGGGAAGGTGGCCGTGGTGACCGGTGGGGCCGGTGGCATCGGCAGCGCGACGGCGCAACTGCTTGCCGCCGAGGGAGCGATGGTGGTCATCTCCGACATCGACGCCGAGCGCGGCCGCGAGGTGGCGGCGCGCCTGGGTGACGCCACCGACTTCTTCCAGACCGATGTGAGCGACCAAGACCAGGTGCAGGCCCTCGTCGAGTTCGCGGTGGAGCGATTCGGCGGCCTCGACATCATGTTCAACAATGCAGGCATCGGCAGCCCCCTCAAGCGTTTCCTCCCGGATGATTTGGAGGACTTTTCCCGCATCATGAGTGTGAACCTCTTCGGGGTCATCGTGGGCGCACAACGCGCGGGGCGGTACATGAAGGAGCACGGCGGCGGATCGATCATCAACAACGCCTCCATCGCAGCCGTCAACGCCGGTACCGGCATGATCTCCTACAGGGCGTCGAAGGCCGCGGTGGCGCACGCCACCAAGTGCATGGCCATCGACCTCGCGCCCTACGGGATCCGGGTGAACTGCCTGACGCCCGCGCACATCCGCACGGCCATCACGACCTACGAGATGGGCCCGGTGCTCCGGTACATGCAGCCGTTGGAGCGCGAAGCGCAACCCGAGGATGTGGCCAACGCGGTGGTCTTCCTGGCCAGCGAGCGCGCGGCACAGGTGACGGGGATCGTGCTCCCCATCGACGGTGGCACGACGGCGGGGCCGCCGTACGCGCAGACGAAGTTGATCATGTCGACGGGGAAGGCCGACCGATCGGTCTGACTGAGGTCTGTTTCCTGATGTTCGGAGCGTTGCCCTGGCGCGCCAATGACGTCAACGGCTGGAGTGCTGGCGAGAGGGAACGTCCTGGACCGATCGGTCGGAGTGCTCGGTAGGGGACTGGAGGCGGCAGGGACCGTTGTCTTTCGGCTGGCAGTGGGGGACAGGCGGCCTCCGAGGGTGCCACGGCAGTGTCCCGGCGGCCGACGAGCTCGAGGGCTGCGCCGTGGCCACCGACCTCATGGATGCAACCGAGCCCGAACCGTTTGTGCCCGACCCGTCCCTCTCAGGGTGTGGCGGGGAGCGAGTAGTGCATGAAGAACTGCCACATGAGCTGGTTGGCGTTGATGAGGGTGGTTCCGCGCCCGACGCCTGTGAGGACGTGTGTTGTCGCTGTGCCGAGCAGCGGGCTGCCGGGCCAGACATGGCCCGATCCGGTCAGCCTCCACAACACGACTTCGGTGCCATCGCGGCAGCCGGTGTAGGAGACGCGGGTGGCGGTCTCTCCAAACGACGTGGTGCCGGCCGCACCCACGATGGTCTTGCCATCGTGGGGCTTCGCCGCGCAGCCGTCCGCCTTCACCCACTTGTCGATGCCATCCATGACCGAGTACTTGCCGCCCACTCCGTTCCACTTGGCAATCGGGTCGTTGACACTGTGGAATTCCATGGTGGGCACCGGGCGGGAGGGATGGATGGAGGGGAGCTCGACCTGGCCGGAGACCGAGGCAATGGCCGCGATGTGCCGAGACGCTTCGGCGGCCATGGTGTACGACATCATGCCGCCGGCTGACATCCCCGTGACGTACACCCGGCGCAGATCCACGGGGGTGCGGGCGGCGATGTTGGAGATCACGTCGAGGAGGAAACCCACGTCGTCCACGTGATTGGTGACCGGTAGACCACAGCACGCCCCGGCATCCCAGCTGTAGAGATTTGCGGGGCTGCTAGCTGTATCCGTGGTCCCGTCCGGATAGGCCACGAGGTATCCGTCCTGGTCGGAGGCCGCGTCCATCTGGGAATAGCTCTCCTGCAGGATGGCGCTTTGCGTCGCACCATGCAGGTTGAGCACCAGCGGCAAGGGCTTCCCATCGGCCGCTACCGGAGGCAGGTGAAGCCGGTAGTCGCGTTGGGCTCCGTGGTACGTCAGTTGGAACACGTAGGAACCAGCCATCGGTGCCAGATCGGCCGTCTTCCGCGACGCCCCCGCGGAAGGCAGGACGGAGACGGCGGCCAGGGCCGATCCGAGCAGCGCAGCCGCCAGTGCGACCACCGCCACGCCGACTGCGCCATGCCGAGAACTTCTCCAGCGTCCGCCGATCATGGCGCGATGTCGCCCGAACGGTGACCCTGGCCCGCCGACCGGTGGCCATCGACTGCCGATGCTCCGCCCGTGATCATTTTCAGACCCCCCATGGACTGCTGACGGCGGTCAGTATTGTCGCGCCCGGGGGGCTCGGCGAGCCGCCGGGCCATCTGCCTGCCCGTGACCCGCAACGTGGCCGCCGGACGAGGAGAAGGCTGCTGGTGGACAGGTGTGGGCCGGCAGAGGGCGGAGCGGAGTGGCTTGTGGTGGCCGAGCGAGCGCCCGATGAAGCATGGAACTCAGCCGCCTGATTGGGCAACGGTTGACCGGGACCGTTCCAATGGGAACGCGAGAGACTCGTCCGTGAGGTGTGGAGACCTAGACTTCGCGCCATGGGGGAAGAGGACGAGCCAGAAATCATCGAGTGCGAGCTTCGGCTTCACCATGCCCGCCCAGAAGAGGGCCAGGGAGGCGAGTTGCTGTGGGCTGATTGGTCCGAGACCGCGGTGGGGGAGCCAGTCACGTTCAGGGCGATCGCCATCACGGGGAAGGGGGCGTGGAATGGTCCGCTTCCGCCCGGAGCGGCGATCTCTCCGCCAAAGGCATTGGAGGATCCCTGGTGGACGGTCTTTCTGCCCAATGGCAGGGGTGTCCCGGTCAGGGTGGGCCAAGTAGGCCGCCCACTGGCCATCGGGGACGAATTCAACTTGCCCCCTGGCCAAGATGGAGTCTGGGAAGAGGGTGTGGTGTTTGTCGGGGCGATCGTCATCGAGTAGGTCAGCCACGCCGGCGGCGAGCGGACACCCGACGAGTTCGTCACCCGGTACAACCTGTCCGGCCCGGCGGGCGGCACTGCCAGTCAGGACCTTCGTCGGGTGTGGCCCGTGCGATCTCGGCGGCGCGATGTTGTGAAATGACCTGCCTTCGGAGTGTGCACCACCAACGCGCGGCACGAGGCCTTCTTGACCTCGTACTCGAGCTCGAACGGGGTGCAGTGCCAAGAGATCACCTGCAAGGCGTCGCTAGGATCCGACTTCATGCCCGACAGATGCGCACTCTGCGACGTGCCCGCGGTGGACGCCGGTTTCGGGAGGGTCGAGGTCTGGCGGGACTCTCTCTGGCGGCTGACCACGAGCATCGGTCCGGGCGACCCGACCCCCGGCTTCTCGTATCTCGAGCCGTTGCGGCACATACGGCATGTACACGAACTCGATGGAGACGAGTCCGCGACCTTCGGCCCGGTTCTCGCGCGCTGTGCAGCGGCGCTGAAGGAGGCGACCGGCGCTGAGCTGGTGTATGTGTACATCTTTGGGGGAGGTATCCCGCATCTTCATGTGCATCTTGCCCCTCATGTCCCTGGCGACGCGCTCAACGACTCGATCTTGCGGGGCGAATTCGAGGAGCGGCCGCTCCCTTCCGGTGCCGTGACCTTCCTGAGCAAAGACTTTCCCGAAGTGCCTGCAGACGAGCTTGCCCGTGTAGCTGACCGTGTCAGAGAGCTGCTGGGTTAATCGGCACACCGAGGCAAGCATCTCCACCAAGCTCATGCGAGCCTTCAGGGATCGTCGACGCAACTTCAACGCGGCCTGGCGTGAGCAAGATCGGATATCGGCGCTGGTTCAGTCGTACACTCTGGGAGATGGAGGCCGAGGGCTGGTATCACGATCCCTATGATCGGCACGAAGCCCGATGGTTCTCGGATGGGGCTCCCACCGATCTTGTGAGAGACGGGCACCAAGTGACTCGCGATGCTCCGCCGCCTGATCCCCCGGGGCGACCTCTGGTTGCCTGGGAGGGTGACACGGACGGGCAGGGGGGCGCCGATGTTCGCCGGGCCGACGCTCTTCAAGAAGGAAGTGCGAATGACGGCAGCAGCAGAGAGCAGATCTCCAAGGTGGCTCGCGTCATCTTGAACCCTGGTGACTCAGATGTTTGGTAAGTGAAACCGTCGCACCCCGCGCCCCTGGCCGACGGGATGGAGTCATTCTTGCCCGTGCCGCTCAAACTCTCGTGGGTCGCGGTCAGCACACCGGGAACAACCGGGATGCTGTTCCGGTGAATCGCCGGTTGCGTCGGGAATCCGGATGTCATAGTGACGCTGAGGTCGCTGACAACGACGGCAGGCACGAACAGAGCGCGCACATCAGGAGGCAGGACACGTGAGACAACTGGGCGTGGTCGAGTTCGTGACCCTCGACGGGGTCATGCAGGGTCTCGCCGGATCGGACGAAGACCGCGATGAAGGGTTCGCCTACGGCGGCTGGGGAGCGCCCTATGGCGACGCGGTGCTGGCGACCCGAGCTGGATCAGGGATCGGCGAGACCACGGCGTATCTCTTCGGCCGTCGCACCTATCAGCACATGGCGGCCCACTGGCCGAACGAGCCCGATGACAACCCGATCGCCGCCAGCCTGAACGCCACGCCGAAGTATGTCGCGACGCGTTCACTGCGCGAACTCGAGTGGGCCAACTCCCACATCCTGGGCGCGGACATCGTCGCTGAGATCCAGAACCTGAAAGCCGAGGGCGAGGGTTTCATCACCATGCTCGGTAGCGGCGATCTCGTGCAGTCGCTCTTGGCGCTCGACCTGGTGGACGTCTTCAGGATCTTCATCCACCCTCTCGTACTCGGAACGGGCAGACGATTGTTTCGGGACACCGATCGCCCCATCCGCCTTCGACTGACCGACTGCACGCCCACGACGACCGGCGTGCTGCTCTGCACCTACGAGCGCGAGCTGGAGCCGACCTGAGTACCCCACTCACCTCGGGTGTGCCGTCCGCTTCGGACGGCAACGGACTGGCAATGCGGGTTGTGCCTTGCCCCGAATCGGTCAGGGTTCTCGGTTCCGTGTAGGAACTACGACGTGTGATTACAGGTTCGCCATGGCATGCAGCTCGTCTCGTCCCCCGGGGGGCGCCAGAAGGGCCCGTTTCGCAATCGCCGGCGCGGCACGGTGCCAACCATTCGTGCTTTGCAATACCTCTCGCACTTGCTTGGTGCCGGCGGAACCCATTCGGGTCGACGAGTCCGGAGATGGCCGTGCCGCGGGCGCAGTCGCGACGGAAGGAGCCGTCAAGAGCGCTGTGCCGACGAGTGGGTGTGAACCGTGTCATGGATGAGCATGATGCGCACCGACCAGAGCCCAGGACGTGGCTCGGGTAGCTCTTGCCGGGACCGGAGGACCCCCGCCAACGTGACGGCCTCGGCTGCGAGCCAAATGAACACACCGACGGCCAGGACCCACGGCGTGGATCCCAGCGACATGACGATGATGCCCGCAAGGGCGATGCCCAGCCCGAGGTACCCCACTCGGAGGGCCCAGACAGCCATTCTCCAGTGTTCGCTGTCTTGCAGTTCCGGCGCGTCATCCATGTCAGGGATTGTTGCACGATGGTGCAAGCAGGCTCATTGGTCGTCCTCGCTGGCCGTTCCAAGAGCGTGCCCGGGTGACCCAATGATGGGGTGGGCCGTCCGGAAATGCAGGACACAGGGCGATGCGTCGTCCCCTCCTCTGTCCAAGGTTCCGCCAGACAGTGCCCGCCATGCGCATAGCGGCGCGCAAGCGACCTTGGGAGACGCTTCAGACGAAGAGTCGCATACGCTCCCTCCATGAGGTTCCGCGCCACCGCCTCGCTCATGTTGGGGTTGGCGGCGCTCACTTCCGCATTCGTGACGACGATCTCCAATGGATCTGCGGGCGCCGGGCGACAGGCCGGAGCTCCTCCATCGAGCCTGTCGACGACAGGGGTTTCGACTGACGCTGGTACAGGGCCACCACTCTGCAGGGTCCGTGACGAGGTCGAGCGCCTAACGGTGAACCGCACCGATGCCTTGCCGCAAAACGGCTCCACCTTCTCGTTTCCCGCGAGAGTCACCATACGGTCGACGGCGGTCACCCAGGCAGTAGCGCAGGCTGCCTGCGCTCTTCCGCCGGTGCCAGCAACAAAGGTGCTCAACTGCCCAGCCGACTTCGGCATCGTCTATGACTTGATCTTCACCCGTGAGACAGGGGGAGCGGTGGAGCCCGTTACGGCCGATGCGACGGGCTGCCAGTTCCTCAAGGGTGCCGACCCAGGCACGCAGGCGATGTTCACTTCGGATGTGTTCTGGGCAAAGCTGGGCCGAGCGATGGGGCTGGATCATCCCACGAATGCGACGTTTCGCGGGAGACAACGACCAGCATGAGAGACAGGCTTAGTAGCCGGTGTAAGTGGCATTCGGCAGCGCTAGGGCCGATCAGCCTGGGTCACTTAGTAATCGGAGCAAAGCAATCCCACGGGCATCTTGGACACCTTGCTGTTCGGGAGTGGGTCAACTTGTCGCCTCGATGGGTCCGGCGGCATGTGCATGTTCCCCTGATCGGAGAGCTGTTCGAAGATGGACTTGACCTACGGGGCGGATTCTCCGAGAGAACGGGTGTAGAGATTCCGGATGTCGCTGTCCACCTGGGCTTGCTTCCAGTAGGTGAATCCGAGCTTGAGGCAGACGCTCTGTGAGGCAGGGTTCTCTGGGGCGATGATTGCCAGCAGTTCACCCGCATACGTCTGGCGGGCCTTGGCCAGCAGAGCCCGGCTGGCCTCGGTGGCGTACCCGAGGCCCCTACGCTCCGGCACCAGGCGGTATCCCCACTCCAGCCAAGTCTTGCCATCGGTGTTGATGTAGTCGACGCCGGTGTATCCCACGACAAGCCCAGAAGACAGCTCGACCACCGGCTGTTTGGCGAACGGGACGGCCTGGCAGACGGCGATCATGTGGTCGAACCTGTCGTGGGCCTGCTCCTCGGTGAGAAGACCGGGGGAAAAGACCATGAAGTCCTCGTTGCAGAAAAGCTCGACGAAGCGGTCCCGGTCTGCCTCAAGGGGCATGCGCACCAGGAGGCGCTCGGTTGCTACGGCATCCAGATCCGAACCAGTCACTAGTCCTCCCAACGCTCATGTTGCCGCATTGCGACAGGAGACAGAGAGCAGATGCTTGAAAACTGTGCTCGGGGGGTGTTGCTGCGCAGCAGCGGGCCCCCGGCATTGGCGGACGGCTGTGAGCATCGGTCTGAACTCCATCCGACCACGACGCGGCAGTCGAGGACGCAGTTTCAGCAGTGTTCCAAAAGGTCCGTCTGACGTCAGCCCGTGGGCGTAAAGCGAATCTGCAGGTGATCAAGGCCGCGGAGAAAGAAGGTTGGCAGGAACTCGTACCGCCGCGCCTCCGGCGGTCCGTGCTCTTCCTCTGTGATCGTGATGTCGCGCATTCGGTCGAGAAACCGGTTCAGCGTTACTCGACCTTCGGCGCGGGCGAGCGGTGCCCCGGCACACGTGTGGATGCCATGGCCGAAGGCAATGTGCTGGCGGGCGTTCGGCCGGTCGATGTCGAAGTCATACGGGTCGTTGAAGACCCTCGGGTCCCGGTTGCAGGCACCGGGCACGAGCATGACCGTCCCGCCGGCCGGGATCTCGACGCCGGCCAGCTCGGTGTGCACGCGTGCCATGCGGAACTGGGTCCGCAGGGGACTCTCCATCCGAAGGGTCTCTTCGATGAAATTCGGGATCCGACCACGGTCCTCCCGGACCAGCTCCTGCAGGTCGGGGCGTTCGCCAAGCATGCGGAGCGCAAAGGAGAGCAGGCGCACCGTGGTCTCCTGGCCTCCTGCGAAGAGGTTGGCGGCGACGAGCGCGGCGTCCTGGACGTCGGGGGTGGTTCCGTCTGGGAACGTCGCCGTGGCGAGACCGGTCAGAACGTCGTTGCGTGGATGCTGGCGGCGGTCCTCGATGTACTCCATGAACCGCTCGTAGAGGAACTCGAGCGGCTTGTGTTCGAACTCCTTGTGAACGGTCGAGAGGCGCTCCCGGAAGAGTGAGTGGTCGGAATCGGGTACACCCTCGAGGTCGGCGATGACGGTAAGGGTGAAGGGTTCTGCGTAGTCACCCACCACCTCGCATGCTCCACTGTCGACGAAGCCGTCGAGGAGGCGGTCAGCGAACTCCCACATCTGGGCCTCGTTCTCCTTGAGCCGCTTCGGCGTCACCAGCCGCGACAGCAGGTGGCGGTGCGCCGTGTGGACCGGGGGGTCGAACGAGGGCAGTTGGTCGCTGAAGGGCAGCTCATATCGGTACTTAGCGATGATGTCGCTGATGTCGTCGCCCTCCACCGGCACGGGAAAGGGCACAAATGGCCCGCTCACCACGTTGCACGACGAATACGTCCCCGCCGCCGGCGCACCCGGTGGGAACGTTGCTGGGTCGCTGTAGACCGCCATCGCCTCCTGGTGCCCCGTGATGATGAACAGCCCGAAGTTCGGGTCCCGCCAGACAGGGGACTGACGGCGGACCCAGTCGAAGTACGGGTAGGGCGCGTCCTGGACCGAGCGATCGGTGAAGAAGTTGACGCTCTCGAACTCGGTCACGCGATTCCTCCATCCGTGATCGGGGACGTACGCTGGCCATGTGGCTCTGCGGATCGTGATCGATCGTGAGCGGTGCATGGGGTCGGGCCACTGCACCTACGAAGCGCCGGGTGTCTTCGTGCTGGACGACGACGGCATCTCGACGGTGGCGCTTCCGACCGCCGCATCCGAGGAGCAGGTGATGGCCGCCGCCCGCAAGTGCCCGACCCAGGCGATAACCGTGCGCGACGATGAGCCGAAGACGGGCTGAGGGTCATCGCATATCGGATGGCACGACGCGGGTGGCGTGGCGGGCCGCGAGGTACCCGAAGACCATGGAGTTGGCGATGCTGGCACCAGGCCCCAAGTAGTGGCGGCCCATCACGGTGGCGGTGGTATTGCCGGTGGCGTACAGGCCGGGGATCGGCTTGTCGTCTTGGGCCAGGACCCGTGCATCTTCGTCGGTGAGGAGGCCCCCGCAGGTGCCGATGTCTCCCGGCAGGACTTGGACTGCGTAGTACGGCGGGCGATCGATCGGTCCGACGCACGGGTGTACCCGGGGATTGGGATCGCCCAGGGCGCGGTTGTAGGCAGATTCCCCTCGCCCGAATTCCGGATCGAGTCCGTTGACTGCGCTCTGGTTGAAGCGCTCGAGCGTGTCGGAGAGCCCGGCGGGATCGATCCCGCAGAGGCGGGCGAGATCGTGGATGGTCCAGGCCTGCTTCAACATTCCGCTCTCGAGCAGTCGACGCGGAAAATAGCCCGGCCTGGACCTCACATGCGCGTAGCGCTTGCGGTAGAGATCGTCAAAGATCAGCCAGCAAGGGACGGCCGGAGTCTCCAGGTTCCGGGCGTACATGGCCCGGCCGACCTCCATGTACGAGTTCGACTCGTTCACGAAGCGCTTCCCCGCGGCGTCCACGTAGATGGTCCGGGGCCGTTGGCGGGCCTGATCGAGGGTGGATTGGCCGAACCGCCCCGTCCGGGGCGACGGCAGCCACCACGCCTCGTCCATGAGGTCGGTCTTGGCACCGAGGGCCATGGCTGCCCGGATGGCTTCGCCCGTGTCCCCGGGGTTGGCGATCGACCACTTTCCCTCGTTGGGCTGGTTGCCGCTGTACTCCTTGCGCATCTCGGGGTTGTGGGCGAAACCACCCGCTGACAGCAGGAGCCCGCCACGGGCACGGACAAACACTGAACGGCCCGCCCGCGGCACCTTGACGCCGACAACGCGCCCGCCCTCGACGACCAGGTCCTCGAGGGGTGCGTCGGTCCAGATCTGCACGCCTCGTGAGGTCGCGATGTGAAGCATCTGGGCGATGAGGGACGCCCCATTGGTGAGGAGCGCCTGGTGGCGCAGCCGGGCCGTGTAGGTCCTGATGACAACGCGTGCCGAGATCTCGAAGGCCCGGATACTTCGGTTGTAGTGGGAGAGCGATCGTGCTTCGTTCGTCATGACCGCCAGGCCGAGACTGGCCGCCAGCCCGGGCTGCAGTTTTTCGAGCCATCCGCCCAGGATGCGGCCGTCGAACGGGACAGGCTCGATCGCTCGCCCCTCGTCGTGGCCCCCTTTGGCCTCCGAGTAGTAGTCGCTGTAGCCGCTGCAGTAGGCGAACCGAACGCCTGCAACCTGGAGAAAGGAGACCATTTCGGGCCCCGCCGTCAAGAAGGCGCGCCGACGAGCATCCGAGGATGCTGGCCCGACGTCACCGACCACCGCTTCGAAGTGGGTCATGGCGTCGTCGAATGAGTCAGCGACGCCCCGGGAGGCCATCACCGGATTGTTGGGGACCCAGACGACGCCGCCGGACATGGCGGTTGAGCCGCCCACCAGCGGTTGCTTCTCCAGCACGAGGACGCTCGCACCAGCGTCGGCAGCGGTCAGGGCCGCGACCATCCCGCCTCCGCCGGACCCGACGGCCACGAAGTCGACAGTGGAGTCCCACGTCGTCATGTCATGCCTTCTCTCGCTCCTGACGTGCCGCAGTAGCCACTGGGCAAGCTACCAGAGGGCGTTGACAATTGCTACGAGTCCGAAGTAATCTGCTGCCGTCGGCGCAACGCGGAGGCGGGGGAGGTGGAGCACACCGATGACGACCACGTACCGGCCTGAAGGCCTGGGCCCGCCTAAGGGTCGCCGGCCGGGTCCGCCGGTAGATCTCGGACTCCCGGCGGGCACCGAGGTGTTCTCGGCGGACGGCCACATCTCCTTGTCCGACGACATCTTCTTCGAGCGGTTCCCCGAAAGCATGAAGGACCGTGCGCCTCGCGTGATGAACGTCGACGGCGGTTGGGTGCTTGGCGTGGACGGGAAATCCGTTCTGGTGCCCGAGTTCATCGAGGTGCTGAAGCAGTACGACCCGATCGCCGGATCCCATACCTCCGACGTCGACGCCCGTCTTGCCGCGCTCGAATCCGAAGGCATCTACCGTGAGCTGGCCTTCCCCAACGCCGTTCTCGCTCTGTTCGGGTGGCCGGACAGGGAAGTCCGAGAACTCTGCTTCCGGATCTACAACGAGCACATCGCCGAGGTTCAAGAGCAGTCCAACCAGCGCATTTTCGGGGTGGGCCTGATCAACTGGTGGGATGCTGAAGGTGCCCGACGGACGTTGAGCGAGCTCAAGTCGCTCGGGCTGAAGACCTTCCTCCTGCCGCTCCAGCCCGGGAAAGACCTCGAAAAGCGCCCGATCGACTACTCGAGCACCGAGATGGCCGGGGTCTGGGAGGCCATCGAAGAGTCCCAGATCCCGGTCTCGCACCATATCGGCGAGAACCCGCCCGCCACGCCCAACCAGTTCAACTCCGTGGCCATCGGGATGCTCCAGTCCGTGGCCCCGTTCCGCGACACCTTCGGCAAGTACATCTTCGGCGGCATCCTCGACCGACATCCCGGGCTCAGGCTTGGTTGGTTCGAGGGGGGCATCAACTGGGTTCCGTCGGCCATCCAGGACGCCGAGCACATCTGGGATTCCTTTGAGCACCTGGCGGACCTCAAGGTGCAGCACGACCCGCAGTACTACTGGCAGCACCACATGTGTGCTTCGTTCATGGTCGACACCCTCGGGTTGGAGCAGATCGACCGCATCGGCATCGACCGGGTGATGTGGTCGAGCGACTTCCCGCACAACGAGAGCACGTACGGCTACAGCGACCGCTCGTTGGCGGCTGTGGTGGATGCCGTGGGTGCGACCGCCGCGGTGAAGGTGCTCGGTGGGAACATCATGCGGTACCTCGGGCTGGACGGCTGATGCCCGCAGGCCTCATGGCGTCGGCACCGCCCACCCGCATCCCTGCCGAGCCGGACCTGGCCCGGATGCAGCGCGAGCGGGTTTTGCGGATCCATGCCGCCATGTCCGAGCAGGGGATTGACGCGCTGCTGCTCTTGGGGAACACCAACGTCGCCTATGCGACCGGCGCCATCTGGCCCCTGGCCGACTCCGGCCGCATGTACTTCGAGCGGCCGGTGGCGGCGATCGTGGCCGACGACGAGTGGCCGCACCTCTTCTCCCCAGTCCGGGCGGAAGAGGGGATCGACGTGGGGCTTCCGGCCGACCACACGCACGGCCCGGTGTACCTCGACTTCGACGAGGGCGTGGGACTGTTCGCTGACCAGCTGGCCGGGATCGTGCCGGCGGGAGGCGTGCTGGCGATCGATGAGTGGACCCACGCGCTGGGCCGCGAGAAAGCGACGCTGTTTGCGTCGGGGGATCCCCGAGACGGTGGGCGAGTGATCAGCCGAGCCAAGGTGGTCAAGACGCCGGACGAACTGGCATGCATGCGTGAGGGCCTGCGGATCACCGAGCGGGCCATCGCCGAGGTGCAGGCCCGCATCGCCCCCGGGGTGCGGCAGACCGACCTCACCGCGACGTTCCTGCGTACGATCTTCGAGGAGGGGGCTGACGCCAACGTGCTGGACCCGATCTGGCAGGTGATGCCCTCGAGGATCGCCGACGGCCCTTGGACGACGACGGGCGATCTGGCATGCCCCCTCCTGTCCACCGAGCGGGCGCTTGCCGAAGGCGACGTCCTGTGGGTGGACACCGGCATCAGCCACTCCGGCTTCCATTCCGATTTCGGACGCACCTGGGTCGTCGGACGAGAGCCCGACGCGCGCCAGCGTGCACAGTTCGAATCGTGGCAAACGATCATGGACGCCGTGCTGGAGGTCACCCGGGCGGGGGTCACGGCGGCGGAGCTGACGGCAGCCGCGATCGACGCCGCCGGTGGCACGAGGCCGTGGATGCCCCACTTCTACCTCGGGCACGGCCTGGGCATCGACAGTGCCGAGATGCCGTTCGTCGGGAGCGATCTCGGCTCGGCGTTCGACGCCTCGCTCACCCTCTCCGACGGCATGGTCCTTGTGCTTGAGCCGATCGTATGGGAGGACGGTGCCGCCGGCTACCGGTCCGAAGAGGTGCTGTTGATCACGGACGACGGCTGGGAGCCGATGACCGACTATCCCTACGATCCGTTCTGAGGCACGGATGACGGTCACCGAAGTACGTCCGGACGACGACAAGCTGCGGCTAGGGCGCAGGGAGCGCGTGCTCGCCGAGATGGAGGCCTCGGGGGTCGACATCCTCGTGGTCGGGCGCGAGGCGAACGCACGTTACCTCTCGGGGGTGCAACGCCTTTGGACCGCGGGCTCGCGGCCGTTCGGCCCGGGCTGCGTGCTGGTGCGGGCCACCGGTTCCGTGCACCTCCTCAGCACCTGGGACGAAGGGGTCCCCGACGACATTCCCCACGAGAACCTGTACGGCATCACCTTCAACTCGGCGAACCTGCTCAAGGCGCTGCAGGGCATCGAGGGAGCGGCCACGGCACAGTCCGTCGCCACCGATGCCCTGACGCCGTCGTCCGTGCAGCTCCTCGCAGCAGCGTTCCCCTCGGCGGAGGTCGTCGACGGCGAGCACCTTCTGGGGACGGCCCGACGCCTGAAGACCCAAGAGGAGATCGAGGCGATCCGCGCCTCGGTGGGCATCGCCGAGCGATCCCTGGACCTGGCGGTGGCGACTCTGGCGCCCGGCATCACCGAACGCCAGCTCACCGGGGCGTTCATGGGCGCCATGGCCTCGTTGGGCGTCACCACCCCGTCGACCCAGGACGTGGCGTGGATCACGTCACGCGAACGGCCATGGCGCGGAGCGAGGCGGGACGAGCCAGCCAAGCCAGGCGACCTGGTCGCTTTCGACGCCGGTGTGATCCACGACGGCTACGTCGGGGAGGTTGGTCGCACGCACGTGGTCGGTGACGAGCTCCCGGCGCACCGCTCGCTCTTCGGGCGAAGGGACGAGCTGTGGGAGCGACTGCTCGGCGCCTGCCGGCCCGGAGCTCCGTTGTCGGGCCTGTTGGAGGCGTACGAGGCCGCGGGAGTCCCACCACCCCCGATGCCGGTCGCCAGGGGCCTGGGGCTCGGCTACGACCTCCCCCTGGTGACGTTCGGACTGCCGCACACGGCCGCAGAACAACAGGTCGAGGCGGGAATGGTGTTGGCGGTGACGGCGTACGTCTGGGAACAGGACGTCGGTGCCGCCTACCTCCAGGAACCGATCGTGATCAGTGCCGACGGTCCCGAAGTGCTCAGTACGGGTGCGGCCCATGAACGAAGGAGTCCGATGACGTGAGCGGAGCAGACGTCCCACCGCCCGAGGAGATCATCCTCTACGAGAAGGATCCGAGCACGCGCATCGCGACGATCACGCTCAATCGGCCCGACCAGCTGAACAGCCCGACGATCGGGGCTCGCAAGCGCTATGCGGACCTCCTGTTCAAGGCCAGCATCGACGATGACGTGAAGGTCCTCGTCATCCGTGGTGTCGGCGACGACCTCGGGTCGGGGGCCGACCTCGACGAGCTCATGGCCAAACGCGAGGACGGCACCGCCCTGGAGGAGGAGTTCGGTCTGGGCGAGGACGACGACGTCACCTGGCCGGGCGCCCGCTCCTACCGTTCCGGTGCGTCGCTGCTGCACTGGTACGGGAACGCGAGATCGGGCTGCCGCAGCCTGCAGGAGTTCAAGAAGATCAGCATCCTCGAGGTCAAGGGATATTGCTACGGGTGGCACTTCTACCAGGCCGGCGACGCCGACCTCGTGGTCTCCTCGGACGACGCGCTCTTCGGCCACCCGGCGTTCCGCTATGTCGGGTACGCACCACGGATGTGGCAGTGGGCGATGTTGATGGGGATGCGCAAGTTCCAGGAGATGGTCTTCACCGGCCGTCCCTTCACCGCCCAGCAGATGTACGAGTGCAATTTCGTGAACAGCGTGGTTCCCAGAGATGAGCTGGAGAAAGAGGTGGAGAAGTACGCCCTGGCCTGCGCGCACACGCGTCCGACGGACACGGTCTTCATGCAGAAGGTCTTCTTCGAGGTGATGAAGCAGCACCAGGGTGAGTACATGGGCAGCCTCCTCAGCGCGTGGCTCGAGTCGATGGGGGGGATGCTCCGCGACGATCAGGACCGCCGGGCGACGCTCAGCAAGGAGACGATGGAGGCGGGGCTGAACCTCACGGTGAAGGACAACGACAGCCGGTTCCCGGCCGACTGGCGGCTGAGCAAGTCGGGTCGCCGGCGTCCGACAGCCGAGTAACGGTGAGCCGAACCCGCCAGCGGCCGCAGCCGAGCCCGGTCGATGCACCCCTCGAGAGACTCCGGGTCGTGGACCTATCGACTTGGATCGCCGGTGCCTACTGCTCGAAGTTGCTGGCCGACGGGGGTGCGGAGGTCATCAAGGTGGAGGCGGCCGACGGCGACGCCCTGCGCCGTTGGACGGCATCGGGCGCGCCGCTCGAACCGGGCTCCGACGGCGCGCTGTTCAACTTTGTGAGCGCGTCGAAACGCAGCGTCGTGGCCACCGTCGACAGTGACGCGGACCTCTCATCGCTGTACGAGCTCCTCGGTTCGGCCGATGCCGTCGTGTGGTCTGCCGGCTCAGAGGTGGCCGGGCATCCGACGTTGTCGCCCGCCGAGATCCTCCGGAGGCACTCCCGGCTGGTCGTCACCTCGATCACCCCCTTCGGGCTCGACGGCCCGTGGAGCTCCCGGGCTGCGACCGAGTTCACCCTGCAGGCCTGGGCGGGGGGCATCGTCGGACTCGCTCGAGGCCGACCTGACCGCCCGCCGGTGTACGTGGGTGGCCAGATCGGCGAGTGGCTGTCGGGGGTCTTCGCCGCCATCGGGACCCTGGCCGCCCTTCGGCGCGTCGAGGCCGCCGGGGAGCTGGTCGACGTGTCGATGCTCGAGGTCTTGGCGACCTGCCTCACGTACTACCCGGTTTCCTTCCATGACCAGCTCGGACGCCCGATGCGACGCCGCCGGTTCGTCCCGACCCCAGGCGTCGGGGCGGCGAGTGACGGGCTGGTCGGGATGGGGGTCGGGACCGGGCAGCAGTGGCTCGACTTCTGCGCGATGGTCGGGCATCCGGAGTGGACCGAGGATCCGAAGCTCCTCTTGGACCGAACGACGCTCGCCCCCACCATTGACGAATGGGTCTCGGAGCGGACCGTCAACGACGTGCTCGACCTGGCGTCCGCCCTTCGGATCCCGAACGCGCCGATCGCCAACGGCGCGAACATCGCGACGCTGCCTCACTTCGTTGAGCGCGCCAGTTTCGTCAAGAACCCCAGAGACGGCGCGACGAACCCCGGCCCGGCCTTTCGGCTCGGGTCAGCGCGGCTCCGACCGCCGGAGCCGTCCCCCCGGTTGGGGCAGCACGCCGTGACAGACCTGTTGCCTCGAGAGGCGAGGCTCGGGAGGGACCGGTCGATCAGGGCCTCGGCGCTGCCCTTTGCCGGCCTGCGCGTGCTGGAGATGACCTCGTACTGGGCGGGCCCGCTCGTCGGACAGCTCCTGGCGCTGTTGGGAGCGGAGGTCATCCATCTCGAGTCGGCGACGCGCCCCGACGGTGCCCGTTTGGTCGGTGGCGTGCCGCCGACCGAGGGCCAGTACTGGGAGCGAGGGCCGATTTTCGCCGCCCTGAACATCAACAAGAAGGGTCTGACGCTCGACCTCCAGTCGGAAGGAGGTCGGGACCTGCTGCGCCAGCTCGTGGCCACGTGCGATGTGGTGGTGGAGAACAGCACGCCACGGGTACTGGAGCAGCTGGGACTCGACTACGAGGCGCTCCGGGCCGAGAGATCCGACCTCATCATGCTGCGGATGCCGGGTTTCGGGCTCGACGGCCCCTGGCGCGACCGGTCGGCCTTCGCGTTCGTGATCGAGGACGCCTCCGGGCTCACCTGGCTCACGGGACATCCGGACCTTCTGCCCTACGAGCCGTACTGCGTCGGTGACTCCAACGCCGGGCTGCACGCCCTCTTCGGGCTGCTGCTCGCCCTCGAGCACCGGGAGCGGACCGGGGAGGGCGGGTTGGTGGAGGCGGCCATGGTCGACGCCGCGCTCAACGTTACGTGCGAGCAGGTGATCGAGCACTCCGCCTACGGGGCGCTCCTGACCCGTGCCGGCAACCGCGGACCGTGCGGGGCGCCCCAGAACCTCTACCAGGTCGCCGGGACCGACGAGTACGGCCGCGACGACTGCTGGGTGGCGATCGCCGTAGCCAACGACGAGCAGTGGCGGTCGTTGCGACGGGCACTGGGCAACCCACTCTGGGCCAGAGATCCTGGACTCGCCACCTCGGCGGGGCGCGTCCGCGAGCTGGACCGGATCGACGAGCACCTACAGGACTGGTGTCGATCAAAGTCGGCCGACGAGGTGGTCGAACTCCTCTGGAGCGAGGGGGTCCCGGTCGGCAAGGTGCTGCAACCGCACCGCCAACCCGAGCTTGCCCAGCTGGAGCACCGCCGTTACTTCGAGGAGGTGGACCACCCGGTGTTCGGCCGTTCGCGCTACAGCACCCTGCCGATCAGGTTCTCCCGGGGCCCGGATCGGTGGCTCAGCCGGCACGCGCCGCTGCTCGGTGAGCACAACAGCCAGCTCCTTGGCGGCCTCGGGCTCAGCCCGGCACAGATCACCGCCCTCCGGGACCAAGGGATCATCGGTGAGGAACTTGTCAGCGCCTGATCACCGACCCGGGGCGCCACGCCCAACCGGCACGGGGTTCCGGGCGGCTCCGTTCGACGTGGTCGAAGCCTCACATCGCGTGTGGGTCGAGCGTTGGAACCCCAAGGCGGCATCGGGGATGGCCGTCTTCGCCGCGCTGCTCCGCTCCTACCAGCTCATCAAAGGCCAGGTCGATCAGGTGATGAGGAGCCACGATCTCACGTTCGCTCGCTACGAGGTGCTGGCGTGGCTGGCCACGGACCCCGAGTCATCGCTCACCCTCAGCTGGATCAGCAACACCTTGCGCATCCCCCCGGCCACCCTGACCAACATCATCGACCGACTCGAGGCCGAAGAGCTCGTGCGGCGGGTACCCCATCCCTCTGATGCGCGCACCACCCTGGCCGTGATCACCGCACGAGGCCGGAAGGTCGCCACTGCCGCCACCGAGGATCTGAACGCCAACGTGTACGAGCCCCTCGACCTCTCGGAGAAGGACCGGCGACGACTGGTGGAGATCCTGGCCGAACTTCGGGCCAGTGCGCACGAGTTCGATCCCTCCCACTCGGACGAAGTGGTCGAGGAGCTCGGTTCCCGCCAGGCGCGTCGACGGGGCTCCAACGGGCCGATCGAGACGGCATGACCGTGGGCGTTCTTCGAACCCCGTGCGGTCGTCGGGAGCCCGGGCGCCGTCGGGCCCGTACCGCCGTGCCCTCGTCGAAGGGACCGCGGTCGCAACCGTCTCGCACAACGTGGCTCGGAAAGTACGAACTCTTGAACCTAGGAGGAGGCTTGGCATGACGGTCCGGAGCACGAACGACGTGTACTACGACCCGTACGACGTGGAGATCAACGCCGACCCGTATCCGGTGTTCCGCCGGATGCGTGAGGAGGCTCCGCTGTACTACAACGAGCCGCACGACTTCTTCGCGCTCAGTCGCTTCGCGGACGTCGAGCAGAGCCTGCTGGACGCCAAGACCTTCATCTCCGGCCGTGGGGGCATCATCGAGCTGATCAGAGCGGGGATCGAGATGCCCCCCGGGGTGCTCATCTTCGAGGACCCGCCGATCCACACCGTCCACCGCAGACTGCTGTCACGGGTGTTCTCCCCGAGGCGGGTCAGCGAGCTCGAGCCGCAGATCCGGGCGTTCTGCGTACGCAGCCTCGATCCACTCGTCGGGGCCGGCGGCTTCGACTTCATCGCCGACCTCGGCGCGCAGATGCCGATGCGGGTGATTGGCATGCTCTTGGGGATCCCCGAAGGAGACCAGGAGGCAGTGCGCGACCGGGTCGACCGGAATCTGCGGACGAAGGAGGGCCAGCCGATGAAGGTCACCGAGGACTTCGTCGACGGCGCCATGTTCGGTGAGTACATCGACTGGCGGGCCAAACACCCCTCGGACGACATCATGACCGAACTGCTGCAGGCCGAGTTCGAGGACGAGAAAGGTGAGGTCCGGCGGCTGACCCGCGACGAGCTGCTCACCTACATCACGGTGGTGGCCGGAGCCGGCAACGAGACGACGACGCGCCTCATCGGCTGGACGGGCAAGGTGCTCGCCGACCACCCCCAGCAACGCGCCGAGCTGGTGGGGAACCGCTCGCTGATCCCCGGGGCGATCGAGGAGCTTCTCCGGTTCGAGACGCCCGCGCCGCATATGGCCAGGGTCACCTCCAGAGAGGTCGAGCTCCACGGTCGCAAGGTCCCCCAAGGAAGCATCGTCCTCATGATCCCGGCATCCGCCAACCACGACGACCGCCGTTTTCCCGAAGGCGACCGTTTCGACGTCCACCGCCGCGACGGGCAGCCGCTCACCTTCGGCTTCGGCATCCACCTCTGTCTGGGGGCGGCCCTCGCCCGGCTCGAGGGTCAGGTGGCCCTCGACGAGGTCCTCAAGCGTTTCCCGAGATGGGAGGTGGACTGGGACCGGGCCAAACTCGCCTCGGCGTCGACCGTTCGCGGCTGGGAGACCCTTCCGGTGGTGATCCCATGAGCGGGTCGCCACCACCGCCCCGGATCGATGTGACCGACCTGAGCGGAGGCTGGTGATGGGACTGCTGGACGGGAAGGTCGCGGTGATCACGGGAGCCGGCTCGGGCATGGGCAAGGCTTCGGTCGGCGTGTTCATCCGTGAGGGAGCACGCGTCGTGGCCGCCGACATCAGCGGCGCCCAAGAAGGGGTGGCGGCGCCCTTCGGTGGTGACGTTCTCCCTGTCCACTGCGACGTCACGAACGAAGACGACGTCGAGGCGGCGATGGCGGCGTGCGAAGAGGCGTTCGGGCGAGTCGACGTGGTGCTCAACGTCGCCGGCATCGCCGACGGCTGCATGATCACCGATCTCACCATGGAGCTCTACGACCGGCTCATGGACGTCGACCTGCGCGGCGTGCTGCTGGGAATGAAGCACGGGATTCGATCGATGCTGAAGACGGGGGGCGGATCCATCGTGAACTGGTCGTCCGTCGGTGGCCTGAACGGTTCGGCAGGTACGAGCGTCTACGCGGCGGCAAAGCACGGCATCATCGGCGCCACCAAGTCCGCGGCCATCGAGTACGGCTCTCGGGGGATCAGGGCCAATGTCATCTGCCCCGGCTTCATCCTCACCGAGATCATGGCCCAGGGGGCCGAGGACTTCATCCCCGACATCGCCCAGAAGGCGGCGCTCAACCGTGCCGGCGAACCACACGAGGTCGCCGAGGTCGGCGCCTTTCTCGCATCGGACCGCGCCTCGTTCATCACGGGTGCGGTCCTCCCGGTCGACGGGGGCTGGTCGGCGAAGCTGGCGTGAACACAGTGGCGCCAGCCGCCCGGGCGGCGCCCCCGCCGTAGAGGCAGGCCGCAACGGAGCAGGGGTGGCAACGCGCCCGGCGAGTGGCCATGGCCTACGCTCCGAAGACCGCGGTCCCGGCGCCCGGGGGGCTCCTTGTGTATACTGGGTATACTCCCGCACGTCGAGAGCCCGATCGGAGGACCAGGTGCCGATGTCACGAGCGTGTGCACGACCGGTCCCGCCAGACCGCCCCGTCGGAGCAGGTGACCCCTCAGCGCCGGCCGGGCGCGGGGATGCGACGACAGGGGTTGGGCCCGGCGCGAAGGCGAGGACCCGCCGGTGAGCGAGTGGGCGGTGGAGACCCACGGGTTGGTGAAGCGCTTCGGTAGCAATACCGCCGTCAACAACGTCGACCTCCGCATCCCCCGCGGCTGTGCCTTCGGGTATCTCGGTCCCAACGGCGCCGGCAAGACGACGCTCATCAGGGTCCTGCTGGGACTGACCCGAGCCGACGCCGGCTCCATGTCACTGCTCGGGTACCCCGTGCCGAAGGAACGTGCCAAGGCACTCGCCCGGGTGGGCGCCATCGTCGACGAGCCGCGCTTCCACCCGCACCTGAGCGGTCGGGGGAACCTGGAGCAACTGGCCAGCTCACGCGGGTCGGCAGCCTTCAAGCGGATCGTCCCGGCGCTCGAGCGAGTCGGACTGAGGCAGCGTGCCGAGGACCGGGTCTCCAAGTATTCGATGGGCATGCGCCAGCGGCTAGGAGTGGCCGCCTGCCTCCTGGCCGATCCCGATCTCCTCATACTCGATGAGCCCATGAACGGCCTCGACCCAGCCGGCATGCACGAGATGCGCGACATGATCTCCTCGCTCAAAGCTGAAGGGCGCACGATCGTCCTGTCGTCACACCTCCTCGACGAGGTCCAGCGGACGTGTGACTCGGTGGCCATCGTGGACCGCGGGAGCGTGATCCGCCAGGGTCCGATCGCCGAGCTCCTCGCCGGGACGGCGCTGGTCATCGAAGTCGAGTGCTCGGAGCCCGAAAAGGCCCGGAGCCTCGTTGAGGAGGCGAATCTCCACGCACAGGTCGAGGCCTCCCCGATGGGCCTCACGGTCTCTTTGCCCGCCGGTACCGGGCGCGACGTCGTCGCCTACATCAGCTGGCTGCTCGTCGCCGGCCAGATCGCCCTGTACCGGCTGCAGCCGCGACAAGCGTCTCTCGAAAGCTGGTTCCTCTCGGTCACCAGTCGCCTGGGTGAGTCGACATGACCGACATCGACGTTCCGGCTGCGGCCCCAGTTGCCCGAGTAGGGGCACCGTCGGACCATCGGGGATCGTGGATCCCGACGGGCCGCATGATCGCCGCCCGCTGGACGGAACTGCGGAAGCGACGTGGGTTGATGGCGGTGCTCGCGCTGGTCACCATCGGAATCCCGACCGTCTATCTGGCCATCCGGTTGATCCTCCACGCCGCCGACCCCCACACCTACGGTCCGGCCGGCGGGTTCAACGTGTACGTCGGCATGGTGGCGGGCGTGCTCTACGTCTTCGGGTTCATCGTGGCCGCCACCCTCGGCGCCACGGCGGGCTCGATCGACTTCAGCGAGGGGATGTTCCGTCACCATGTGATCACTGGGCGGTCCCGGATGGCGCTCTACCTGGCCCGCATACCGGCCGGCCTCGGCATCATCGTGCCGATGATCGCGGTCGGCTTCGCCATCGTGTGCGCCGTCTGCGTCTTCGCCGCACCCACCTCGCTTTCCTACGACGGTGTGACGGTGCCGGTCCATCTCTCCGAGCCCGGGTTGGAGCAGTGGGCGGACGGGCACGCACAGGAGGTCATCACAAACTTCCCGCTGCGGATCACGGGGGGGCCACCGCCGTGCGTTCCCCAAGGTCGGGGGTTCAAGAGCCCAACAGGGTCGACACCGCCGCACTGCAGTCCGGCCCAGGTGCGGGCGCTCGTTGCGCAGATCGTCAGGCAGGACTACCCGGACTACGCCCGGACCTTCCTCTACCCCTCGAACTCGCTCATGGTGAAGACGGGTCTGTGGATCGAGCTGGAGGCGGTCATCGGGTTCCTGGTGGCCCTCGGGCTCGCTTCGCTCATCGGCCAACGGACGGTGGCCGTGATCCTGATGATCATCCTCGAGATCATCGTCACGCCGATCGCGGCTCGTGCCCGACTGCCACACATGGTGAACCTCCAGCGGTCGATCGTCGGCATTGCCACCGCACATCTCGAACCGGGCGGGCTCACAAAGGCGTTCGGAGGGGGCGGTCCGATGGATCATTTCCTCTCTGAGTCCACGACCTGGGCCGTCTGCGTCATCGTGGCGTGGATCGTCGTGTGGACCGCACTCGGCGCCTGGCGGATGATGACGCGCGACGCCTGACACCGGGCCGTGGACAACGGCACCGCACCCAAGTGTGGGCCACTGCCGACCCCGTCCGCATCGGCCTCTGCCAGGTGCCTCCCGCCGCGGGAGGTGCACACGCAGGTCCCGCCGAGCGCCCGCGCTGCGCTGGGAGCGCCACGGACACTGCCCGGGTGGCCGCGGCGGTGGGCCCTAGAATCGCTCGGTGGACCGTGAGCCCGAGGACATCGATGCGCACGGCCGCGGCCCTCGTGAGGCGAGCGCCGCTCGGCGGCAGGGCCGGCCGACGCCGAGCCCGGGGTCGCAGAGCAAGTCTTCGAGCCGCCGGCCCACCCCCGCCTCGTCATCGAGGTCGGGCACCCCGCCGGGGAAGAGGGGCGGGTCGTCGCGAGCGCCCGGTTCGTCGGGAGGTGGCGACCGCGGGGCACCAGGGGAGCGCAGGTCCGGCGCGCCGAGCGGGGCGCCACGCGCACGCCGCACACTTCGGCCCGACGGCCCCGGCCGGCCGGGACAGAGCCGGGGGAACCGGCCGGCTCCACGCCGATCCGGGGACTCGCGCGATCGCGACGGTCGGGAGGCGGGGGGGCCCCGACCCAGGCGGACAGGTGCGGACACCGGGAGGGGGCGTGACCGCAGGGATCCCTCGGGCACGGCCCGGGGCCGTTCTGATCGGGCCGGGCGGGAGGCGGGCCGGTCGGACGACGATCGCCGCCGACCGCATGAGAGGTCGTGGGAGGCGCCCAAAAGGCGGGAGCAGGCCCCCCTCCCACCTGCAGCCCGCAAGTGGGGTGGCGTGGCACGTCGGGGCGCCCACGAGGTGCGTCGAACCGACGAGTCCCACCGGACAGGTGCCCGGGTCGACCGGGTCAGGACGCCGCCAGACCCGGCCGCAGAGACGGTGGAGTGGGTGCGCGACGAGCTCCGCGATCCCCACGCGGTCCCAGGGGAGGGGATCGAGCCGCGACCGGAGACCGCGGCGCGTGCCCTTCGAGCCGAAGCCCCTCCCGCCCGAGCTGGCGGCGGAGATCCGCCGGGCGGCCGATGTGGCGACGGCCAAGCACCGGGAGGTCCTGGTCACGAAGATGACCGACGCCGTCGCCGCCTACGACCGGGGCCGCTACCAGGAGGCGGCGCGTCTGGGCAAGCAGGTGGCCGACGAGACGCCCTCGGTCGCGGCGGTGCGGCAGTTGGCCGGCCTGGCCGCCTACCGCGCCGGGCGCTGGCGCGAGGCGGTCCGGCAGCTCAACGCCTACGGCCTGCTCACCGACGACATCGAGCACGTCCCGGCCCTCATGGACTGCCATCGCGCCCTCGGGCAGCGCCGCAAGGTGGCCGACCTGTGGGCCGATCTCCGACAGCGCTCACCAGAGCCCGACGTGCTGGCCGAGGCCCGCATGGTGGCGGCCGGGATGCTCGCCGATCGCGGCGACCTCGACGGGGCGATCTCCCTCCTGGCCTCGGGGGGCGCCGGCCGCTCTCTGCGGAACCCCTCCACCCGCCACCTGCGGCAGTGGTACGCGCTGGCCGACCTCTACGAGCGGGCCGGCGACCTGCCCCGTGCCCGCGAGCTCTTCATGCGGGTGTCCCGGGCCGATCCCGACGCCTACGACGTCTCGGAGCGGGTGGCCGCCCTGGGGCCGAGCGCCGGTCGCGGCCGGCCCCGGCGGCCCCGGCCACGCTCGCCGAAGCCCACCGATGGGCCCACCGATGGTCCCACCGCCAGCCGTTAGGCTCTGCCCATGGCCATCGACTTCCAGCAGCTGCTCGGCGACGAAGCCGAATCCCTCCTCGGCCACGCCGCCAAGGCGTTCCCCTCCGACTGGCTCGTCCTGCCCGGGCCCGACTTCATCGACCGGGTCTTTCGCGACTCCGACCGCCCGCCGGCGGTCCTGCGCAACCTGGGCACCCTCTACCAGCACGGGAGGCTGGGCGGCACCGGCTACCTGTCGATCCTGCCGGTGGACCAGGGGATCGAGCACTCCGCCGCGGCGAGCTTCGCCAAGAACCCCCTCTACTTCGACCCGGCGAACCTCTGCGAGCTGGCCCTGGCCGGAGAGTGCAGCGCCATCGCCACCACGCTGGGGGGGCTGGGTGCCGTGTCGCGGCGCTACGTGCACCGCATTCCGTTCATCGTGAAGCTGAACCACAACGACTTCCTCCACTATCCCAACACCTACGACCAAGTGCCCTTCGCCTCGGTGGAGCAGGCCGAGGACCTCGGGGCGGTGGGGGTGGGTGCCACCATCTACTTCGGGTCCGAGCAGTCGGACCGCCAGCTGCACGAGGTGTCCGAGGCCTTCGCCGAGGCCCACCGGCGGGGGCTGTTCACCGTGCTGTGGTGCTACCTGCGCAACCCGGCCTTCAAGACCGCCGAGGCCGACTACCACGTCTCAGCCGACCTGACCGGCCAGGCCAACCACATGGGCGTGACCATCGAGGCGGACATCATCAAGCAGAAGCAGCCGGAGAACAACGGCGGGTACAACGCCCTCAAGTTCGGCAAGACCGACCCCCTCGTCTACGACCAGCTGACCACCGACCACCCCATCGACCTCACCCGTTGGCAGGTGGTCAACTGCTATGCCGGGCGCATCGGCCTCATCAACTCCGGCGGTGAGTCGTCGGGGGCCGGCGACATGGCGCAGGCGGTGCGGACGGCCGTCATCAACAAGCGGGCCGGGGGACAGGGGCTCATCGTCGGGCGGAAGTCCTTTCAACGACCGATGGACGAAGGTGCGGCCCTCATCCACGCCGTCCAGGACGTCTTCTTGGACCCCGAGGTCACGATCGCCTGAAGGGACCAGCGGGCCTTCGGCCCCGTCGGCCCAGCGCCCGACGCTGAGCCGGTCGAGGGGTGCCCAGGCGGTATGCTCCGTGAGGGGAACGTGAAATTGGCCGAATTCGGGCCTTTGGCCGGCGCGCCTCGGGGCCCGGCGGTGACAGAGAGACGAGGAACGACGCAGTGACCACCCGGTCCCATCATCCGCCGGAGCAGCTCGATCGGGTCGTCATCCGCTTTGCAGGGGACTCCGGTGACGGCATGCAGCTGACCGGGGACCGCTTCACCACCTCCAGCGCGCTGCTGGGCAACGACATGTCGACGTTCCCGGACTTCCCGGCGGAGATCCGTGCCCCGGCCGGCACGCTGGCCGGTGTCTCGGCGTTCCAGGTGCACATCTCGGACCACGACATCCTCACCCCCGGCGACGCCCCGAACGTGCTGGTGGCCATGAACCCGGCCGCCCTGCGGGCCAACATCGACGTGCTGCCCAAGGGGGCCATCCTCCTGGTCAACGTGGACGCCTTCGAAGAGCGCAACCTGGCCAAGGCTGGCTACGAGAAGAATCCGCTCACCGACGGGTCCCTGGGCGTGTTCAACGTCTACGAGGTGCCGATGACCTCCATTACCCAGGAGGTCTGCAAGGAGGCTGGCGTCAAGCCCCGGGACGCCGAGCGCTCCAAGAACTTCTTCGCCCTCGGCCTGGTGAGCTGGCTGTACACCCGCCCGACGACCCCGACCCTCGAGTGGATCGCCAAGCGCTTCGCCGACCGGCCGGCGGTGGCCGAGGCCAACACCAGGGCGTTCCGGGCCGGCTACGACTTCGGCGAGACGGCGGAGCTCTTCGAGTCGAACTACGAGGTGCGCCCCGCCACGTTCGAGAAGGGTGAGTACGTCCAGGTCACCGGCAACCAGGCCCTCGCCTGGGGACTGATCGCCGCCGCCCGGCTGGCCAGCCTTCCCCTGTTTTTGGGGAGCTACCCGATCACCCCGGCATCCGACATCCTCCACGAGCTCTCCCGGCGAAAGGAGTTCGGCGTCCGGACCTTCCAGGCCGAGGACGAGATCGCCGGCGTCGGCGCGGCCCTGGGCGCCGCCTTCGGCGGCTCCCTCGGGGTGACCACCACCAGCGGCCCGGGACTCGACCTCAAGTCCGAGACCATCGGCCTCGCCATCAACCTCGAGCTGCCCCTGGTCGTCGTGGACGTGCAGCGGGGCGGCCCGTCGACCGGCCTCCCCACCAAGACCGAGCAGGCCGACCTGCTCCACGCCATCTACGGGCGCCACGGGGAGGCTCCGTTGCCGGTGCTGGCGGCCCGGACGCCCTCCCACTGCTTCGAGGTGGCGATCGAGGCGGTCCGCATCGCCGTCAAGTACCGCACGCCGGTGATCCTGCTCTCCGACGGTTACCTGGCCAACGGAGCCGAACCCTGGCGGCTGCCCGACCTCGAGGGGCTCACCCCGATCGACCCCGGCTTCGCCAGCCAGGCCAACCACACGGCCGAGGACGGCTCGGAGACCTTCTGGCCCTATCTCCGGGACCCAGAGACCCTGGCCCGGCCCTGGGCCCCGCCAGGCGTGCCCGGCCTAGAGCACCGCATCGGCGGCCTCGAGAAGGCGGACGGTTCGGGGAACGTCTCCTACGACCCGGTCAACCACGAGCGGATGATCCGCCTCCGCCAGGCCAAGATCGACGGGATTGCCCGGGAGTTCGGCCCGCTCGAGGTCGACGACGAGACGGGCGACGCCGAGGTTCTCGTGCTCGGCTGGGGCTCGACCTTCGGGGCCATCGCCGCCGGCGTGCGCCGGGTCCGGGCCCGTGGGCTCAAGGCCGCGCACGCCCACCTGGTGCACGTGCACCCGTTCCCGACCAACCTGGGCGAGGTGCTGGCCCGCTACCGGGCGGTCCTGGTTCCCGAGAACAACCTCGGCCAGCTCAGCCGGCTCGTCCGGGCGGAGTTCCTGGTCGACGCCCACTCCCTCACCAAGGTGCAGGGGGTGCCGTTCCGGGCGGCGGAGATCGAGGCTGCCCTCGTGAGCCTGCTGGAGGAGACATGACCACCGCCGTGCCGGCCACCACCCGCAAGGACTGGACCAGCGACCAGGAGGTCCGCTGGTGCCCGGGCTGCGGGGACTACTCGATCCTCGCCGCCGTCCAGATGCTCCTGCCCGACCTCGGGGTGCGCCGGGAGAACACCGTCTTTCTGTCGGGGATCGGCTGCGCGGCGCGCTTCCCGTACTACATGTCCACGTACGGCATGCACTCGATCCACGGGCGGGCGCCGGCCATCGCCACCGGGCTGGCCACCACCCGGCCCGACCTCGACGTCTGGGTGGTGACCGGGGACGGGGACGCCCTGTCCATCGGCGGGAACCACCTCATCCACGCCCTCCGGCGGAATGTCCGCATGACCATCCTCATGTTCAACAACCAGATCTACGGGCTGACCAAGGGTCAGTACTCGCCGACGTCGGAGGTGTCCAAGGTCACCAAGTCGACCCCGTTCGGCTCGGTCGACACCCCCTTCAACCCGGTCAGCCTGGCCCTAGGGGCGGAGGCCACCTTCGTGGCCCGCACCCACGACATGGACCGCGCCCACATGCAGGAGACCTTCCGGCGGGCCCACCAGCACGCCGGGGCCGCCTTCGTCGAGGTCTACCAGAACTGCAACGTCTTCAACGACGGCGCCTTCGAGAAGATCACGGCCAAGGACGCCCGGCCCTCGATGCTCATCCCCCTGGTCCACGGAGAGCCGATCCGCTTCGGGGCCGACGGCGAGCGCGGGGTCGTGCAGCGGCCCGACGGGCGCCTGGAGATCGTCGACGTCGACCAGGTGGGGGAGGAGGCCCTCCTCGTCCACGACGAGGCCCGTGAGGACCCCGGGCTGGCCTTTGCCCTCTCCCGCCTCTCCCACGGCCCCTACGAGCCGACCCCCATCGGGGTCTTCCGCGCCGTCCAGCGCGCCGAGTACGGGAGCGAGATGGCCCGCCAGATCACCGACGCCCAGGAGCGTCGCGGCGTCGGCGACCTTGCCGCCCTCCTGCGCTCGGGCTCGAGTTGGACGGTGGAGTAGTACCTCTCCAGCCAGGGTGCGCGGACGCGCCGCCCGAGGCGTTCGGCGCTCTCGGAGACGGACCTCTTTTGGCGCTGGAGGGTATCGGCACCCCCGAACGGGGCCCCGTTCGAAGATCGGCGCTCCCCACGGCGGATCCTTGAGCAGAGGTCTCCGCTCACTTCTGCCATCACCGGGCGAGACCACCGGCCATGGACGCGGTGGAGGTGAGGTGGTTGAATCGCCACAAGGGACGTCGACGGGAGGTTGCTCCATGCAGGCGCTACGGCGAGGGCATGCGGGCGCCAGGCGAACCCTCCGGGCTGCGGTGACGGGAACGCTCGTGGCCTCGGTGTGGATGACGGTGGGCACCATCGCCGCCGGCCCGGCCGATGCCCAGGGCACACCGTCGGGCTCGGTCAGCGCCTTCGGTGACGCCACGCCCCAGGGCGGTCCGTCGGCAAGCTCGTTGAACGCGCCGGTGGCCGGCGTGGCGTCGACGCCGGATGGCGAAGGATATTGGCTGGTCGGGGCCGACGGCGGGGTCTTCACCTACGGCGACGCCCGGTTCTACGGCTCCGAGAGTGGCTTGGGAGTGCTCACCCCGTTCGTCGGGATCGCCCCCACCCCTGACGGCGCCGGCTACTGGATAGCCGGCGATTTCGGCAATGTCTACAGCTTCGGCGATGCACCGACAGAGGGCTTTTTCGGGGTGACGCCCGAGGCCCCGGTGGTCGGGATCGCCGCCGACCCCGCCGGCACCGGCTACTGGCTGGTGGCGGCGGACGGTGGGGTCTTCAGCGTCGGCGGCGCCCCCTTCTATGGATCAATGGGCGGTGCGCCGCTCGACGCACCGGTGGTCGGCATGGCTCCCACCCCCGACGGCCACGGCTACTGGCTGGTGGCGGCGGACGGTGGGGTCTTCAGCTTCGGCGATGCGAGCTACGGCGGGTCGATGGGCGGCAGGCCGCTCAACGCCCCGGTGGTCGGGATCGCCGCCGACCCCGCCGGCACCGGCTACTGGCTGGTGGCGGCGGACGGCGGGGTCTTCGGCTTCGGCGGCGCCCCCTTCTACGGCTCCGAGGGGGGAACGCCGGCGAGCGGTGACATCCCGGTGGTCGGCTTGGCCCCTGTGCCCGACGGCCACGGCTACTGGCTGTCGACCACCGACAAGGTGCTGCCCGCGCCGGCGGCGGTGCCCTCGGTGCTGGACCGGTGCAACC
Source organism: uncultured Actinomycetota bacterium (assembly GCA_963770505.1). Lineage (GTDB taxonomy): Bacteria > Actinomycetota > Acidimicrobiia > Acidimicrobiales > RAAP-2 > CAVYPR01. The sequence continues at coordinate 608,331 of CAVYPR010000001.1, forward strand.
TTCCGACCGCCGGGCCGTCGGTGGAGCCCCGCACCATCGTGCTCGCCTGTGGGGACGGCAACGCCAGCCTCACCGGCCTCATCTGGTCGTCGTGGACCAAGACCACGGCTGCGGCGGCCGGCGAGTACACCCACAACACCTGCACGCCCGACTGCGCGAACGGCACCTTCGTCACCGTGCCGGCCACGATCCGACTCGGCTATCCGATGGAGACGGGCGCCGGACCAGAGTTCGCCATGATCAGCTACACCTATGCCAACTCCGCCGCTCCAAGCGGCTCCTCCACCATGGCCGAGGTGGCACCCACCAGCGCCGGCTAACCCTGCACCCCCTTCGGCGCGCAGGGTCCTATCGCTGCAGCCAAGAACGTCCTCGGATTGACCAAGCCGCGGTCGCTAACATGCCGGCCGTGGGAGGTCGAGGGGGTCGAGCGCCCGGCGCGCAACTCTCCCGGGGACGCCTGGTCGCTCTGCTGCTCGTGGTGGCGACGGTCGCCTCCCTCACCTACGGCGGTGACGCCGGCGCGTCCGGGGGAGCGGCCGGTGGCGGGGGCACCGCCTGCCGGGCCGATCACGTCACCCAGCTGCCCCTGGGGCAGGCCCGGGCGAGGGCCCAGGTCCTCCTGGCCAAGATGACGCTGACACAGGAGGACGACCTGCTCCACGGGGCTGGCACATACCAGGGCCCGGTCGGCAGTATCGGCAGCACCGAGCCGATCCCGTCCCTGGGGATCCCGGCACTCACTCAAGAGGACGGGCCGGCCGGGATCGGGGACCAGGCCCAGGGAGTCACCCAACTGCCGGCGCCCGAGGCGCTCGCCGCCACCTTCGATTCCTCCGCCGCCGCCTGCTACGGCCAGGTGATCGGGGCCGAGGCCCGGACCAAGGGGGTCGAGATGGTTTACGGACCGACGGTCAACATCGTCCGGGAGCCCCAATGGGGGAGGGCGTTCGAGAGCCTCGGCGAGGACCCCGACCTGGCCGGCACCATCGGTGCCGCCGAGGTGGAGGGCATCCAGCGGACCGGGGTCATGGCCCAGGTGAAGCACTACGCCGTCTACACCCAGGAGACCAACCGCCTCGTCCCGGCCGACGACGCCGTGCTGAGCACAAAGGCCCTCCACGAGATCTACCTCCGCCCGTTCACCCAGATCGTGGCCGCAGCCAAGCCTGCGTCGATCATGTGCGCCTACGGCGAGGTCGGGGGGGTCGGGAACTGCGAGGACCGCTCCCTGATCGCCGGCTACCTCGACTCCACACTGCACTACACCGGGTTCGTGGGATCCGACTACCACGCCACCATGTCGACCGCCGGTGCGCTCGCCGCCGGACTCGACCAGGAGCAACCCGAGAGCACCCAGTTCGGTTCGGCGCTGGTCGCCGCGGTCGAGGCCGGCCAGGTCCCGCGAGCCGAGGTCGACCAGGCCGCACTGCGGGTGCTCACGCAGATGAAGCGCTTCGGGTTGGTCGCGCATCCTCCCCGCGGAACGGTGCGCACGCCCGCGTCGACCCCGGCCGACCTCTCGGTGGCCGAGCAGGTGTCCGAGGAGGGCACCACGCTGCTGAAGGACGCACGCAGCACCCTCCCCCTCGACAAGGCCGGTCGGGGAGCGATCGCCGTCATCGGACCGGGGGCGAGCACGACAGCGGTGACCGCGGGCGGCGGCAGCGCGTCGGTGCTGGCCGCCCACCCGGTGACCGCCCTGGAGGGCATCCGGGCCGCGGTCGCCGGCCGACGGTCGGTCACCGAGACGGCCGGCCTTCCCACCCTGAGCCAGCTCCAGCCCGTTCCGACCTCGGACCTGCGCCCGGAGTCCGGGCCCGGCGGCGCGTCGGCCTCGGAGGCCACCCTGACCGCGCCCGAGACCGGGACCTACGAGCTCGGGTTCTCCGAACCCCCCTACTACGTGCCCATCACCCTGACCCTCGACGGCGCCCCGGTCGTGGTGAACGCGTCGACCACCCCGCGGCCGCTCTACGTCGGGACGGCCGATCTGGTCGCCGGCCACACCTACACCTTGACCGGCCCGGTGGACCACCTCGTGTGGGCCACCCCGTCGGTCATCGAGGCCGACCTGGCCAAGGCGGCGGCGGCCGCCCACCGTGCGGCGGTGGCCGTGGTCGTTGTGTCCGACGGTCAGGAGTCCGAGGCCGCCGACCGTGTGAACCTCGCCCTGCCCGGGGACCAGGACGGCCTGGTCGAGGCGGTGGCCAGGGCGAACCCCCGCACGGTCGTCGTCATCGATGCCGGCGCCCCGGTGACGATGCCCTGGCTCTCGAAGGTGCCCGCGGTCCTCGACGCGTGGTACCCGGGGGAGGCCGGTGGGACGGCCCTGGCGGCGATCCTCTTCGGCCGGGCCGACCCGTCGGGCCATCTTCCGATGACCTTCCCCCGTTCGGTCACCGCCGACCCGGTCGCCACCGCCGCCCAGTTCCCCGGCACCGGCGGCACGGTCCAGTTCACCGAGGGGGTCGACGTCGGCTACCGCGGCTTCGAGGCGTCGGGAACGTCCCCGCTCTTCCCCTTCGGCTACGGGCTCTCCTACACGACCTTCTCGTACACCTCGCCTGAGGTCGACGTGACGAGCCACCACGGACTCCCGACGGTCCACGCCTCGGTGCTGGTCACCAACACGGGGGGACGGGCCGGTGCCGATGTGGCACAGCTCTACCTGGGGGAGCCCGGGAGCGCCGACGAGCCCGCCCGCCAGCTCGAGGCCTTCGCCAGGGTCCCTCTCGACCCGGGCCAGTCGCGGCGGGTCTCCTTCGGGCTGCAGGGTCTCCAGCTCGGGTACTACTCGACCGCCAAGCACCGCTGGGAGATCTCGGCCGGCCGCTACCGGATCCGGATGGGTGATTCGTCGGCGCTGTCGGGGCTGCCCGTGTCGGTCGCCTTCAAGCTGGACCACGGGTCAGCCCTCCCGTCGGCGTGACGGCGCCGCGGTGAGCCGGGCGGACCGCGGCCAACCGTCGGAAGGGGGGCGGCGCACAAGACTGGCGAGCATGCGCGCTCCGCACTGCTTTGGCTGTGATACTGGCAAAGTGAGACCTGGGAGCCTCCACTCCCTGGTCCCGGTCTGGCATGTGCCGACGCCGGTCAGAGGTCAAGGTCACGACATGAAAGGAATGAGGTAAATGGTCGCGTATCTCTATCCCCAGCAGAGCGTGTTCTGGAGCATGGTCGAGTTCTTCCTCCTCTTCATCTGGATCTGGCTCTTGATCGTCATCTTCGGGGACATCTTCCGGAGTCACGACTTGGGCGGTTGGGCCAAGGCCCTCTGGGTGATCTTCGTGATCGTCCTCCCCTTCCTGGGCATCCTCGTCTACCTGATCGCTCGCGGCGGAAAGATGCAGGAGCGAGCCGCCGAGCAAGCCAGGCTCCAAAAAGAGGCCTTCGACGCCCAGGTTCGCCAGGCGGCGGGGAGCTCAAGTGCGGACGAACTGGCGAAGCTGGTCGACCTGAAGGACAAGGGCGTGCTGACCGACGCCGAGTTCCAGACCCAGAAGGCCAAGCTCTTGAATTGACGCCACGCGCATGGGACCGTGACGTCGCCGCGGGCCCGTGTCGACTCGTGCACCAGGTCGGCCGGCTTGGGCGCAGATGTGCTCGAAGAGGCGCGATACCAAGATCTCGATGGGCCGCGTGTAGTAGGGATGCGAGAATGACTCAGCCACTCCCATCCTCGGGGCATCGGCTGGTGGTGCCGAGTCGGCGCAAGGTCGCGTGAAGCCACGCCTGCGGCGCTGGGCTCCGGGGCTGAGCACCCTCGGTGGCTACCAGCGCGGCTGGCTTCGCCCGGACCTGGTGGCGGGCGTCGTGCTCGCGGCGATCCTGGTCCCCCAGGGCATGGCCTACGCGGAGCTGGCCGGGCTCCCCCCGGTGACCGGGCTCTACACGACGATCGCCTGCCTGGTCGCCTACGCGGCGTTCGGTCCCTCCAAGGTGCTCGTGCTGGGCCCGGACTCGTCGGTCTCCCCACTGATCCTGGCGGCCATCACGCCCCTGCTCGTCACCGACGATCCAGCGAGGGCGATCGCGCTGGCCGGCATGCTGGCCGTGCTCGTCGGGCTGATCGAGATCGGATTGGGGGTGGCCAAGCTCGGCTTCGTCGCAGACCTGCTGTCCAGCGAGGTGCGGGTCGGGTACCTCAACGGACTGGCGGTCACGATCCTCGTAGGACAGTTGCCCAAGCTCTTCGGGTTCTCCACGAGTGCCGACAGCTTCATCGGCGAGCTACGCGCCTTCTTCGACGGACTGGACCAGACCAGCCGGACGACGTTGATCACCGGCCTCTGCGTCCTTGCCGTGCTGCTCGTCCTGCCCCGCTTGACCGCTCGCGTGCCGGCGGTGCTGGTGGCCGTGGTGGGCGTCACCATCGTCTCTGCGGTACTCGACCTTGCGTCGAAGGGCGTGGCGACCGTGGGCACCCTGCCCAAGGGCGTGCCCGTGCCGACCTTGCCCTGGACGTCGTGGTCCGACGTCGGCCCCCTCGTCTTGGGCGCCGTAGGCATCACGATGGTGTCGCTCACCGACACGATCGCCACCTCGAGCAGCTTCGCCGCACGGCACGGCGACGAGGTCGACCCCGATCAGGAGATGGTCGGCATCGGCACCTCGAACATCGCGGCCGGGTTCTTCCAGGGCTTCGCCGTCTCGGTCAGCGGCTCGCGGACCGCCGTGGCCGACCAGGCAGGGGCCAAGACCCAGGTGACGGGCCTGGTCGGGGCCGGTCTGGTCGTCCTGCTGCTCCTCTTCTTGAACGGGCTGCTGGCCGACCTCCCCCAGACGGCGCTGGCCGCCGTCGTCATCACGGCGGCCCTGTCGCTCATGGACGTGGCGGCGCTCCGTCGCTACGCACGGGTGCGCACGTCCTCGCTCGTGGTGAGTCTGGTGGCCGCGGGCGGCGTGATCTTCCTGGGCGTGCTGCAGGGGATTCTCGTGGCCATCGCCTTGGCGATTCTGCTGTTCTTCCAGCGCGGCTGGCGGCCCCACGGCACCGTCCTCGGGGACGTGCCCGGGAGCGCCGGGTGGCACAGCCTTGCCGAGTACCCGGAGGCGACCGAACTGCCCGGCATCGTCGTGTTCCGCTGGGAGGCCCCCCTCTTCTTCGCCAACAGCGGGCAGTTCCGCGACCAGGTTCGCAGGCTGGTCCGCCAGCGGTCACCCAAGTGGGTCGTCTTGCAGTGCGAAGCGGTGACGGACATCGACGTCACGGCCGCAGAAGTGCTCGAGGCCCTGGACCAGGAGCTCAACGACCGCGGCATCCACCTGGCCTTCGTGGAGCTGCGGGATCGACTGCAGGACCTGGTGCGGCGCTACGGTCTCCACGCCACCTTGGACCAAGAGCACTTCTATGCGAGCCTCGATGACGCACTCGGAGCCATCGCCGATGCGAGCGGGGGCGAGCCCCCACCGACTGACGAAGGGGCAACACCACAGTGAGCACGGAGCCTGAGCAGAAAGCGGGGGAGCCGGACCCGCCGAACCCGAGACTTGCCCTGTTGTTGGCCATGGCCATGTTCGTCCTGGTCGTCGATACCTCGCTGATGAACGTGTCGATCTCGGCCGTCGTCCACGACCTGCACACCACCGCCAGCGGGGTCCAGTCGGCCATCGCCCTGGAAGCACTGGTCTCGGCCGCCTTCATCTTGATCAACTCGAAGATGGGCGATCTCATGGGGCGCAAGCGTGCGTATGTCATCGGGCTCCTGGCCTACGCCGTCGGTGCGTCGGCGATGGTGGTGACGCAGAGCTTGACCGTCATCATCGTCTTCTGGGCGATCATCGGAGGCCTGGGGGCGTCGCTCCTGCTCCCAGCGATGCAGTCGTTGATCCACGGAAACTTCACTGGTGATGCGCAGAAGCGGGCCTACGCGCTGGTCGGGGCATCCGCGGCGATCGCCGCCGCCGTCGGCCCGCTGCTCGGTGGGTTCCTCACGACCTACTTGTCGTGGCGCGTCGGCTTCGGCCTGGAGGTTGTGATCATCCTGGTCGTGCTGTCCCAGATTCGCCTCGTCAAGGACGTTCCCTACACCGGGCCCCGCAAGATCGACGCCGTCGGGGCAGTGCTCTCCGTGGTCGGGATGGGCGGCGTGGTGCTCGGCATCCTCGTCTGGCAGGAGGGTGGCGAGTTCGTGGGACTCATCATCGGGATCGGAGCCGTGATGCTCGCGGCGCTCGCCTTCTGGCTGGTGCGCCGCAAGAGACAGGGGAAGCCCACCCTCCTCGACCCAGCCCTCTTCAAGCACCTGAACTTTCGCATCGGGATCTCACAGCAGATGCTCCAGCAGATCACCCTGGGCGGGGCGATGATCGCCCTCCCGCTCTTTCTCCAGATGACGCTGGAGTACAACGCCATGCAGGCCGGGCTCTCGCTCGCCCCACTGTCGCTGTCGATGTTCGGCATGGCATTGCTCGCCGGCCGCAAGGCCGGGAAGCGCCGCCCCGCCAACATCGTCCTGGCCGGGTTCGCGCTGAGCACCGTGGGCATGGCCGCCATCATTCCCCTGGTGCCCAGGGTGGATTCGGGGTGGTACCTGGTGCTTCCCCTGGTGATCACGGGGTCGGGCTTGGGCCTGCTCGTCTCCCAACTCAACAACTTCACGCTGGCGCCGATCGCCGAAGAGCGCGTGAGTGAGGCGGCCGGGGTCAACTCCGCCGGCGGCTCCTTCGGACTGTCCTTTGGCCTGGCCCTGGCCGGCGGCCTCATGTTGTGGGCCCTGGCGCTGAGCTTCACCCATCAAACCGACAACAGCGTGGTCATCCCGCCGGCCCAGAAGCAACAGATCTCTGTCACGCTCGAACACGATGCGGAGGTGATGAGCAATACCGCGCTCCAAAAGCAGATCTCCGATCAGCCCAAGGCTGTCCAGCAGGAGGTGCTGGCGATCAACACCCACGCCAGGAACCTTTCCCTCCAGGTGGCGTTGCTCGTGCCTGCCTGTGCGTCCCTTCTCGGCTTCGCCAACGCGTTCCGCATGCGGCGCCTCCCGGACATCACCCCCAAGGCGGGGCTCGAGGGGGTCGGTCTGGGGTAGCTCCGGCGAGCGCTGGGACCAGTCCGGCAACCGGGCCGGACCCATGCCACCCCCGGCGCCCCTGGTGGCCGAGGGCCCGTCCACGTCATCGAATGGTTGCCTATACGCTGAGGCCGTTCGTCGCCACGAAGCGACCCGCACCGCAAAGGAAGAGCCACATGGCAACAACGGAACGACCACTGGGCCCCATCAGCTACCTCATCGTGGAGTTCCCCGGGAACAAGATGAAGGGCGAGGGTTTCCCCATCCTGCTGGACCTCGTGGACAAGGGCCTCGTCCGCATCCTCGACTTCCGGTTTGTCACCCGTCTCGGGGACGGCTCCATGCAGGCGCTGGAGTTGAGCGACATCGACCTCGACGGGCAGTTCGACCTGGCCGTCTTCGAGGGGGTGTCGTCGGGACTACTCGACCAGAGCGACTTCGACGATGCGGCCAGCGTCATCGATCAGGGATCCTCGGCCGGCATCCTCATCTTCGAGAACACCTGGGCCACCAGCTTCATAGAGGCCCTGCGCCAGGACAATGGCCAGCTGGTGGCGGCGGGCTACATCCCCCAGGATGCCCTTGTGGCCTCGCTGGAGGCCACCGGGGGCTGAAGAAGATCCCGCCGGGATCCACGCAGCCAAGCGGACTCAGACACGCAAAAAAAGGAGCGCCCATGCCAGGACTACTACGAGGTGTCGCCCGGACGGCCGCGATCGCCGGAACGGCCACGGCTGTGTCGAACCGGGTCTCTCGCCGGCAGGCGAACCGCTGGTCGCAGCAGGAGCAGCAGCAGTACGCCCAGCAACCGTACGAGCAGCCGCCTCCCCAGCCGGCGCCCGATCCGATCTCGCAGCTGAAGGAGCTGGCTGGCCTCCGCGACCAAGGCATTCTCACCGATGAGGAGTTCGCGGCCCAGAAAGCCAAGATTCTCGGCTCCTAGAGGGGAGCCGACGGCAACCTGACCCGTGCGCTTCGTCCTCGGACACCGCCATGTCTGGTCGGGGTCTGCGCCAGGCAGGTGATCCGAGGCTGCGAGGAAACGGCCGTCAGAGGGAGAGCACCCGCGGTGCCGCACCCTGCCTCGATGCGTCGGTGGGCCACCTGCCGGAGGAGGCGTCGCCCGTAGGAGATGGTGGATCCTGGCCTGCGACCTGGGTCCCCACCCGTCTTCGCCTTCGGGCACGCCGACCCTCACGGGCATGCGGCCGAGATCGGTAGAGTCCTGCGGCATGGCGACTTCTGGGGGCAGTTCCCCGGCGGTGAACTCTCGAGTCCCGCAACTGGCCGCGCTCGGTGCCCTGGTGGCGACCGTGGCCACGGTGGTCCTGGCCGTCTGGTTCCTCGTGCGCAACGGGGTGTGGGTACTGCTGGGACTGGCCGGTGTGGTCGTGGCCGTGGCCGGGGGGTGGCGCATGGTCACGCGTCGCGGGGCGGGGCGCGTTGTGGGGGCCCTGGGGGTCGGCGTCGGCGTGGCATGCCTCGTCGGGGCGCTGGTCGGCGTCGGTGGAGGAGCGGAACATGAACTTCTCCGGCTGGCCCTTCTGGTGGTCGCACTGGCCGTGGCGATCGGGTCCGCTCGCGCCGCAGTCCGGGCCGACCTGAGGGCTCACGCGGCCCCCGCGGCACGCCGCGCGCCGCCGCAGCGTCCGGTGCTGCTGTGCAACCCGTGGTCGGGCGGCGGCAAGGTCGAGAAGTTCGGCTTGGTCGAGCTGGCTCAGGACCTGGGGGTGGAGACCGTGCTGCTCGACCGCGGCCACGACCTGAGACGCCTGGCCGAGGACGCGGTGGCCCGCGGGGCCGACTGCCTCGGCATGGCCGGGGGTGACGGTTCGCAGGCCCTCGTGGCCTCGGTGGCGACCGCGGCCGGGATACCGTTCGTCTGCGTGTCGGCGGGGACCCGGAACCACTTCGCCCTCGATCTCGGCCTCGATCGGGACGATCCCCGCAGCTCGCTGCGCGCCTTCACCGACGCCGTCGAGCGCAAGGTCGACTATGCCACCGTCAACGGCCGCTTCTTCGTGAACAACGTCTCGCTGGGTGCCTACGCCACGATCGTCCAGCAGGACAGCTACCGCCAGGCCAAGGCCGAGACCACCAGGACGCTGTTGCCCGAACTGCTGGGGTCGACCGAGCATCCCTTCGACCTGCAGTTCACGACGCCGGACGGCCGCGAGGTCGACGGTGCCTTCGTGGCCCTGGTCTCCAACAACCCCTATGTCCTCGCGGCGTCGCCGGACGCGTCGACCCGCCGGCAGCTCGACTCGGGGCGTCTGGGGGTGTTCGCCGTCAACGCGGCCAGCGGCGCCCAGGCCGCCGAGGTGGTCACGCTGTCACTCCTCGGCCGCGGCGGGGCGAGCGGGCACGCCGTCGAGTTCACCGCCACCGACTTCGAGGTGCGTTCCCGTTCGGGCAGGGCCTTTGCCGGCGTCGACGGGGAGGCCCTGGAGCTGGCGACCCCGCTGCGCTTCCGCATCCATCCCGGCGGCCTCCGGCTCCTGGTACCCGAGGGGAACCCGCAGGAGGCACTTCGGCGTCGCTCGCGAGAGGTCCACGTGGGCGACCTGTTACGCATCGCCCGCCGCACGCCGACCGGGACGCAAGGGTGACGGGCACGAACGGCTTGGACCCCTGTCCGGCCGCGCCGCTGCGGGGCCGGGCGGGCGCTCAGGTCGCCTCGAGCCTCCGAAACACCATCCCGGTCCGGGGTTTCGGGCTGAAGTAGCTGGTCTTGGGGGGCATGCGTCGCCGAGCGGCCGCCCACTCGGCGATCTGGGCCACGGTGACCGGCCGCAGCAGGATGGCGGCCTGGGCCTCGCCGGACCGGACCGCCGACAGGGCCTCGTCGAAGGAGTGGCGGTGGCTCAGTTCGTGCGGCGGCAGCTCCTTCAGAGCCAGGTCAACGAGGTTCGAGTCGAGGTCCCCGCCGGCCGCCTCGTAGGTCTCGGGGCGGGGGGTGAGGAGCCACGCGTCGTCGGCGGTCACCAGGGCGAGCGAGGAGGAGGCGTCGAGCGCCCCGACCACCCGGTCGCTGGCCGGGCCGGCGTGGACAACGTCGAACCAGCGCCCCAGCACCTTGGGGAGGTCGGTCCCCTCGGGGAGGCCGCGCAGGGTGCGGTGGATCGGCCCGACCGCCAGCTGGTCCTCCGCCAGCTCCACCACGAAGGCCATCACCAGGTCGTGGGGACCGGGCCGTCCGCCCAGGGCCGTGCGCACCTCCTCGCGGTAGGCGCGGGCCGTCTCGTAGCGGTGGTGGCCGTCCGCCACCACCACCGGGGCCGAGGCGACCGCCGACGCCAGGTGCTCGGCGGCCGAGGGGTCGTCGAGGACCCAGAGCTCGTGGCGCACCCCGTCGTCGTCGAACGCGTCGCCGACCGGCGGCCCGTCGGGCTCGAGGAGCTTGGAGAGGCCCCCGGCCAGCGAGAGCCCCCAGATGGGCGAGAGGTTGGTCCCGGTGGCCCGCAGCAGGTCGAGACGGTCGCTGCGGGGCTTGGGCATGGTCTGCTCGTGGGGCAGGACGTCGTCCTCGTCGACGCCGAGCGCGCCGATCACCCCGGTGGACGACCGGCCGTCGGGTGTGGTCATGCGGTAGGGGTAGAAGGCGGGCCGGGCGTCGGGCACCAGGACCCGCTGGGCGATCCACGAGTCGAGCAGCCCGGCGGCGACGTGGTAGCGGTCGAGCCGCCGCTGGAGGTCGGGCTCGGGCAGCTCCACCCGGACGGCGTTGAAGGGGCTCCGGTGGGCCAGCGTTGTCCGCTGGGCGGAGCCGATCACGTCGTAGGGGGGGGCGATGACCTGGTCGAGGCGGACCGCAGCCGGGTCATAGCGCAGTCCGCGGAAGGGCTCGAAGCGCGGCACGTCTTCAGCCTGGCACATGCGACGCCCGTAGACTCGGCTCCGTGGCCACCGACGAACGCCCCGGTCCGGGCAGCGCGGGGGAGGCAGCCGGCCTGGACCGGGTGCTCACCCTGCCCAACGGGGTGACCCTGGTCCGGCTGCTGTGCATCCCGCTGTTCGTGTGGCTCCTCTTCGGCGCCCACCGCCAGACGGCGGCGGCGGTCCTGCTGGCCGTGCTGGGGGCCACCGACTGGGTGGACGGGTTCCTCGCCCGGCGGCTCCACCAGGTCTCCACCCTGGGCAAGGTGCTCGACCCGGCGGCCGACCGCATCCTGGTGGCCACGGCGGTCATCTCGATCATGGTCTACGGGGCGGTCCCCCTGTGGTTCGGGATCGCCACCCTGGCCCGGGAGGTGCTGGTGGCGGGCACCGTCCTCGCCCTGGCGGCCCTGGGCGCCCGCCGGATCGACGTGCTGTGGATCGGCAAGGCCGGCACCTTCGCCCTCATGTTCGCCTACCCTGCCTTCCTGCTGGGGGACGGGCCGGCCACCTGGCAGTTGGCGGTCCGGGTCGTCGCCTGGGGCACCGGCGGGGTCGGGTTGGTGCTGGCCTGGGCGGCCGCCGTCATGTACCTGGTGCCCGCCCGCCGCGCCCTGGCCGAGGGCCGGGCCGGGCGCCGGGGACCACAGACCACAGGGACGCCGGCGACGGCCCCCGGACACGCGATGGCGCCAGGCGCCGGGGAGGTCGGGACATGAAGGCCGTCATCATGGCCGGAGGCGAGGGGACCAGGCTCCGGCCGCTCACCTCCAACCAGCCCAAGCCCATGCTGCCCATGGCCAACCGGCCCATGATGGAGCACGTCGTCAACCTGCTGCGCCACCACGGCATGACCGACATCGTGGTCACGGTGGCCTTCATGGCCAACACCATCCGTTCGTACTTCGGCGACGGGTCCGAGCTCGGGGTGCGCATGGTCTACGCCACCGAGGAGACCCCGTTGGGCACCGCCGGCTCGGTGCTGAACGCCCGCGAGGAGCTCGAGGAGCGGTTCCTCGTGATCTCGGGCGACGTGCTCACCGACATCGACCTCTCGGCGGTCGTCGACTTCCACGAGAAGAAGGGGGCGCTGGCCACCCTCGCCCTGTGCTCGGTCGAGAACCCGCTCGAGTTCGGCATCGTGATCACCTCCGAGGACGGGTCGATCGAGCGGTTCTTGGAGAAGCCCACCTGGGGGCAGGTCTTCAGCGACACCATCAACACCGGCATCTACGTGCTGGAGCCCGAGATCTTCGACTTCATCCCCGCAGGCCGGGCCGCGGACTTCTCGGGGGAGGTCTTCCCCGAGGTGCTGGCGGCCGGCCGCCCCATCTTCGGCTACGTGGCCGAGGGCTACTGGGAGGACGTGGGCACGACCGAGGCCTACCTCAAGGCCCACCAGGACATCCTCGACGGCAAGGTCGAGGTGGAGATGGCCGGCTTCCCGCTGCGCCCCGGCGTGTGGCTGGGCAAGGGGTCGACGGTCGACCCGACGGCCTCGGTGGACGGGCCGGCCGTCATCGGCGACAACTGCTCGGTGGGCCCCGGCGCCGTGCTCGGCGAATACACCACCTTGGGCTCCAACGTCCGCATCGCCGAGGGCGCCGAGGTCCGCCGTTCGGTGGTGGCCGACAACGGGTACCTGGGGGCCGGGGTGCGGGTGGCGGGGTCGGTCATCGGCCGCTCCTGCGACCTGCGCCAGGGCGCCCGCTGCGAGCCGGGGGCGGTGCTCGGCGAGGGGTGCCTGGTGGGGGCGCACGCCGAGGTGCGGGCCGGGGTGAAGGTGTACCCGTTCAAGACGGTGGAGTCCGGCGCGGTGGTGAACTCCTCCATCGTGTGGGAGTCAAGCGGCTCTCGCACCCTCTTCGGGCGCGACGGCGTACGGGGCATCGCCAACGTGGACATCAGCCCCGAGCTGGCCGTGCGGCTCTCGATGGCCTGGGCCTCGACCCTCGAGAAGGGGGCCACGGTGACGGTCTCGCGCGACACCAGCCGGGCGGCGCGCGTGCTCAAGCGGGCCATGATGGTCGGCTGCAACGCGGTCGGGGTGAACGTGGAGGACCTCGAGGTGGCGACCGTGCCCGTGACCCGCCACCACATCCGGACCTCGGGCGGGCGGGGTGGAGTCACCGTGCGGCTCTCGGCCGACGACCCGCAGTCGGTGGTGCTGCGTTTCTTCGACGGCGAGGGTCTCGACCTGGCCGAGGCCGGCCAGCGCAAGGTCGAGCGCCTCTACCACCGCGAGGAGTTCCGCCGGGTGCTGGCCAGCGAGATCGGCGACATCGACTTCCCGCCCCGGGCGGTCGAGCAGTACACGGCCGACCTCATGCAGTCGGTGGAGAAGTCCGGCGCCCGCCACGAGGGGCTGAAGCTGGTGCTGGACCTCTCCTACGGCTCGGCCAGCTTCGTCATGCCGAACCTGCTCTCCAAGCTCGACGCCGACGTGCTCGTGGTCAACCCCTACGCCAACACGCCGGGGATGATCTCGGTGGACCCCCGGGCCCACGCCGAGCGGGTGGCCGAGCTGGTCCGGGCCTCGGGCTCCGAGCTGGGGGCGGTCATCGACGCCGACGCCGAGCGCCTCGTCATCGTCGACGACGAGGGGACGGTGCTCAGCGACGACCAGGCCCTCCTCGTGCTGCTGCGGTTGGCCGTGACGGTCCGGCCGGACGCCCGGGTGGCCCTGCCGGTGGCGGTGAGCCGGGTGGCGGAGGAGATCTGCGCGGAGGCCAAGGTCCCCATCGTCTACACCAAGCTGTCGTCGGCGCACCTCATGGAGGTGGCCGCCGGCGGCGGGATCACCTTCGCCGCCGGCCAGTCCGGCGGGTTCCTCTGGCCGGACTTCCTTCCCGCCTACGACGCGGCGGCGACCCTGGTGGAGCTGGTCTCCCTGCTGGCCGAGACGGGGCAGCCCCTGTCCAAACTGGTCGGCGCCCTCCCCCCGATCTGCATCGCCCACGAGGCGGTGGTGACCCCCTCGGAGCGTAAGGGCACGGTGATGCGGGTGCTGGTCGAGCAGCTCGACGGCCACAACCTGATCCTGGTGGACGGGGTGAAGATCCCCGAGGACGACGGCTGGGTGCTGGTCCTGCCCGACCCCGAGGACCCGGTCACCCACGTCTGGGCCGAAGGGACGAGCGAGGCGCGGTCCAAGGCGAAGGCCCAGCAGTACGCGGTGCGGATCCGCCAGATGCTGCGCTGAGGGAGTCGTCCCTCCCGCCCTACGGCCCCGGGCTCACTTGGCGACGTGCTGGACGAACCAGGCGGTGATGGCCGCCTGGCGCTTGGCCCACACGTACGGTGTGATGGACCGCGTCGGGATTGTGGTGAAGTAGGGGAGGTTGGAGAGCGACTGCACACCGTTCACCACCGGGTAGTAGTTCGACTCGTCGTAGCGTGTGCCGGCCTGCATGGCGTTCTGCCCGGGCGGTGAGAGCACGTAGTCGATGAACCTCTCCGCCTCGGCCCGGACCTTCTTGGGGGCCTTGGCGTCGACGGCGATGGTCGAGGGCAGGACGGTCACCGAGGGCAGGTAGGACACGGCCAGCTTGGGGTCGAGGTGCTGGGCGCCGACGGCCACCGAGCTCTGCAGCAGGGCCAGCTTGACCTTGCCGGTGGTGACCGCCTGGACCGTCTGGCCCGTGGTGGGGTGGACCACGAGGCCGTTCGCCTTCAACCGGGAGAAGTACTTCTCCCCCTTGGCGACGCCCTTGGTCCCGGCCACCTGGGCGATCATCCCGGCGAGGAAGGGGTAGGTCGAGCCGACCTGCGCCGGTGTCGTCATGGCGACCTGCCCCTTCCACTGCGGCTGGAGGAGCTGCAGCCAGGAGGTGGGCGGGGAGGAGACGACGGTCGTTGTGTAGAGCAGGGCCGCGGTGAGGGTGATCCCGGTGGGGACGAAGCTGCGGTCCTTGGGCAGGGCCTGCAGGCCGAGCGCGTTCCACGAGGCGGTCGGGGCCAGGTGGGTCACCAAGAGGTGCTCGGCGTCCAGGGCGGCCATCACCGTCGGCCCGTCGGTCCACAGGACCCCCCACGTCGGGTCGCTCCTGGTGGCCTGGACCTGCGCGGCCAGGCGGCCGAGGGGCTTGGTCACGAGATGCACCGGGATGCCGGTCTTGGTCTCGAAGTCGTGGACGACCAGGGTGTCGTAGCCCTCGGAGGAGTAGACCACGAGCGCTGGGGGCGGGTGCTTGGCCGGTTTGTGCGCCGCGCCGGCGGGAGGGACGCCGAGCAGGGCGGTGCCGAGGGCGCCGGCGACCAGGGCGGCCGCCGAGCGCGGTGCGCCGGCGGGGACGGACGGCACGGGTCGTGGTGGCCACGGGCTCCTCTCAGCGGTCCCCCGACGGCGCTCGTCGGTGGGTGCTGCACTCTAGGAGACCGATGCGAAAACGCGGTGGCGCCCCCCGGCCCCGGTCCCGGCGTCCCGGGGGACCCCGGCGGGAAGGGGCAGGTCGGCGAGGTGGAGGCCGCCGCCGGTCCGGCTCAGCCGGGGGGCCACAGGGGCCCGTCCGACTCCAGGCCGGCCCCGGCGCCCCAGCAGTTGCGGTAGGTGACCTGGCCGACCGGGCGCCGGGCGGCCACCCCCCACCGGCCGGTGGGGTAGCCGAAGCTCACGCAGCCCGAGAGCAGCCAGCCCTCGTCGCCGGGGACGCCCAGGATCTCGAGGGTCTCGGCCAGGTGGAAGACGCCGAGCACCACGGTGAGGCAGCTGCCCACGCCCTCGGCCCGGGCCGCCAGCATGGCGCTCCACACGGCGGGGTAGATGGAGCCGCCGGTGGGGTCGTGCTGGCAGAAGGGGAAGAGGAAGAGCGGGACCTGCTCGAAGTGGTCGGCCAGCCACTGGGCCGAGCGCTGGGTCCGCACCATCTGCGCCGTCTCGGGGGCGTCGGGGTGGGCGGCCGCCTCGGCGATGAGGGGCGCGTAGATGGTCTTCCACAGCTGGTCGACCGAGTCGCGGTAGAGGGGGCCGAGCCGCTCTTTGACCGACGGGTCGTCGACGAGCAGGAACCGCCAGTTCTGCTGGTTCCCGCCGCTCGGGGCCCTGATGGCCGCGTCGAGGATCCGGGCCTGCACGTCGGCGGGGACCGGGTCGGGCCGGACCCGTCGCATGGCCCGGGTGGTGTAGAGCGCCTCGTGCAGGTCCATGTCCACCCTCCCGGCGGGCCACCGGTCGTCGCCCCGCCACGGCCGAGACTAGGCACGATCCTCGGCGCTGTCGCTAACGTGCGGAAATGGAACTGCGCAACCTCGGCCGGACCGGCGTCCGGGTCAGCCCCCTGTGCCTGGGGGCCATGATGTTCGGGGCCTGGGGGAACCCCGACCACGACGAGTCGGTCCGGATCATCCACCGGGCCCTCGACGCGGGGATCAACTTCGTCGACACCGCCGACGTCTACTCCGCCGGGGAGTCCGAGGAGATCGTGGGCAAGGCCCTGAAGGGCCGGCGCGACGACGTGGTGCTGGCCACCAAGGTCCACGGCGTCATGGGCGCGGACCCGAACCACCAGGGCAACTCGCGGCGCTGGATCGCCCGCGAGTGCGAGGCGAGCCTCCGCCGGCTGGGGACCGACTGGATCGACCTCTACCAGATCCACCGCCCCGAGCCCGACTGCGACATCGACGAGACGCTGGGGGCGCTGAGCGACCTGGTGCACGCGGGCAAGGTGCGCTACGTGGGCAGCTCCACCTTCCCGCCCTCGGCCATCGTCGAGGCGCAGTGGACGGCCGCGCGGCGGGGCCGGGAGCGGTTCGTCTGCGAGCAGCCGCCCTACTCGCTCTTGGTGCGCGGGGTCGAGGCCGAGGTCCTCCCGGTGTGCCAGCGCTACGGCATGGGCGTGATCCCCTGGAGCCCCCTGGCCGGGGGCTGGCTGACCGGCGCCTACCGCAAGGGCCGCGAGATCCCGCCCAGCCTGCGGGCCCAGCGGATCCCGGCCCGCTACGACCTCTCGCTGCCGGCCAACGCGGCGAAACTCGACGCCGTCGAGGCCCTGGCCCAGCTGGCCGAGCGGTCCGGCCTCTCCCTCATCCACCTGGCCCTGGCCTTCGTGATCCGCCATCGGGCGGTGACCGCGGCCATCATCGGGCCGCGCACCATGGAACACCTCGAGTCGCAGCTCGGGGCGGCCGACGTGGTGCTGGCCGACGACGTGCTGGACGCCGTCGACGAGATCGTGCCCCCGGGCACCACCCTGGCCCGGGTCGACGGCGGGTGGGACCCTCCGTCGCTGGTGGACGCCTCGTTGCGGCGACGCTGACACGACGGCGCGGGGCCCGACGCCCCCGGGCCCGGGTCAGCCTTCGAGGTCGACCGACTGGATGGCGTCGATGTACTCGTCGACCAGGCCGAGGATCACGTCGCGGGCCTTCTTCACCGTGGTGGCCCGGCCGATGACCTGCCCGGCCGGGTTGAAGTTCACGTCCACCGCCTGCTCGGGGTAGGCGTGGCCGCGCGAGACCGCCTCGATGGCCACCATCATCTGCAGCGGCATCGGCAGGGGCTCGGGATTCCCCGGCGTCTCCCAGGCATCGGTCCAGTCGTTCTTGAGCAGCCGACAGGGCTTGCCGGTGAACGAGCGGGAGCGGACGGTGTCGCGACTGGTGGCCTCGAGGTAGGTCTGCATCTGGCGGGGCGGGATGTCCGCCTCCTCGACGGTCAGCCACAGCGTGCCGGTCCACACCCCGGCCGCCCCCATCACCATGGCCGCCGCCATCTGGCGTCCCGAGCCGATGCCCCCGGCGGCCAGGACCGGGAGGGGCGCCACGGCGTCGATCACCTCGGGCCACAGCACGATGCTGCCGACGTCGCCGGTGTGGCCGCCGCCCTCGCTGCCCTGGCAGATGACGACGTCGACCCCGGCGTCGCGGTGGCGCAGGGCGTGCTTGACCGAGCCGGCCAGCGCGGCCACCAGCAGGCCGTGCTCGTGCACCTGGGCGATCACGTCGTCGGGCGGGGTCCCCAGGGCGTTGGCCACCAGCTTCACCTTGTCGTGCTTGAGCAAGACGTCGACCTGGGGCGCGGCGGTGGCGGCCGTCCAGCCCAGCAACTCGCGCTTGGGGCCGCCGGGGAGCTCGGGCACCCCGTGGTCGGCCAGGATCTTCTTGGCGAAGTCCCGGTGGCCTTGGGGGACCATGGCCTTCAGCTCTTCCTCGAGCTTCTCGGGGTCGAGCTCGCCCATGCCCTCGTACTTGCCCGGGATCACGATGTCGACCCCGTAGGGGTGGTCGCCGACGTGCTCGTCGAGCCAGGCCAGCTCGGTCTCGAGCTCCTCGGGGCTGAAGCCCACGGCCCCGAGCACGCCGAAGCCGCCGGCGTTGGAGACGGCGGCCACCACGTCGCGGCAGTGGGTGAAGGCGAAGATGGGGAACTCGATCCCCAGCCGTCGACACAGTTCGTTTTGCACCACAACCTCCTCTTCGGCGGTCCGACCGCCGTCCAGCGCGAGAGCTGATCCTATTTCCGTCCCGATGGCGGTGCCGCACCGGGGGGCGCCCGGCCCGCCGTGCGATACTCGGGGCCGCCCCGAACAGGGGGCGGAGGAGGAGGGCCCATGGCGTTTCGGACGTCGCCCGTGGTGGCCGAGGACGAGTGGCAGCTCCGACTGGAGGTGGAGAACGGGATCGGCGTCCTCACCCTGGACCGACCCGAGAAGCTGAACGCCTGGAGCTGGGAGGCCTCCCGCCAGCTCGGGGTGCGGGCCGACCAGATCCGCTTCGACGACCGGATCCGGGTGGTGGTGGTCAAGGCCGAGGGCCGGGCCTTCTGTGCCGGGGTGGACTTAGGGATGCCCGAGGACCGGGTGACTGGCCGCTCCCCGGCCGAGAAGGTGCGCAACTACTACGAGGGCATCCGCTGGGTGCACGAGCGGTTCCGGGTCTTCTCCGAGCTGCCCCAGCCGATCATCTGCGCCGTGCACGGCTACTGCCTGGGCTTCGGTTTCGAGCTGGCCCTCATGTGCGACGTGCGCCTGTGTGCCGACGACGCCGTCTTCGCCCTGCCCGAGGCGTCGGTGGGGGTGGCCGTCGACGCCGGCGGGGACCTGCGGCTGGCCCACGAGGTCGGGGCGGGGTGGGCCAAGCTCCTGGCGCTGACCGGCCGCCGGATCGACGCCGCCGCCGCCGAGCGCCTGGGCGTGGTCCAGCAGGTCACCTCGGGCGCCGAGCTGGTGCCGACGGCGATGGCCCTGGCCGCCGAGATCGCCGCCAACGCCCCGCTGGCCGTGCAGTCCATCAAGCGCACCATCGACGTCTTCGCCTACCGCGGGATGGCCGAAGCCCTGAAATTCGAGTCGCTATCGGCCTCGGTGCAGTTCGTCTCCGAGGACATGCCGGCCGGCTACGCCGCCAAGGCCCAGCGCCAGCCGGTGCGCTTCGAGGGGAAGTGAGGTGGCGCTCCCCGAGCCGCCGCCGGCCGGACAGCCCATGCTGCCGGCCTCGACCTTCGCCGGGCTGACGGCGGTGGTGACCGGTGGGGGCACCGGCCTGGGCCGGGCCATCGCCGTGGAGCTGGCCCGGGCGGGGGCGGCCGTGGGGATCGTCTCGCGCACCGAGGAGCACCGGCTGGCCGGGGTGGCCGCGGTGGAGGAGGCCGGCGGCCGGGCGGCCCACGCCGCCGCCGACATCAGAGAGCCCGAGCAGGTGGCGGCCGCCTTCGACGAGATCACCGGGGCGCTGGGGCCGGTGCGGGTGCTGGTCAACAACGCCGCCGCCAACTTCCCGGTCCTCGCCGCCGACATGCGTCCCAACGCCTGGCGGGCGGTGAGCCGCATCGTGCTGGACGGGACGTTCTTCTGCAGCCAGGAGCTGCACCGCCGGTGCGCCGAGGCGCACGCCCCCGGGGCGATCTGCAACATCCTGGCCACCCAGTCGTTCACCGGCGGACCGGGCATGGCCCACGCCGCGGCGGCCAAGGCCGGGGTGGGGAACCTGACCAAGACCCTGGCCGTCGAGTGGGCGCCGGACGGCGTGCGGGTGAACGCCCTGGCCCCGGGCCTCTTCCCCCACGCCGACATGCGCGAGGACCTCCAGGCCCTGCGGTCCGGCGGCGCCGACGTCGACGCCCGGCGGTCCCCGGCCGGCCGTCTGGGCCGCCTGCACGAGCTCGGGTGGGCCGTGACCTGGCTGTGCTCGCCCTACGCCTCGTTCGTGACCGGCCACACCCTGGTCGTCGACGGCGGGAACTGGCTGCGACGCGACTTCGTGATGCCCGAGTTCACCCCGGTTTCCGACCAGCTCTCGGGGGTGCTGCGCCCGGGCTGAGTCAGCCGGCCCGGGCGTCGGCCCGGCCGGCCGCGGCCCGCACGACCGCCACCACCTCCTCGTTGGAGGCCCCCGGCCCGAGCACCGCGGCCACGCCCTCGGAGAGGAGCACCGGCACGTCGACCGGCGGGACGATGCCGCCCACCACCACCGGGGTCGCCAACCCCGCCTGGCGGAGCGCGCCGACCACCGCCGGGGCCAAGGTGAGGTGGGCGCCGTTGTGCATGGAGACCCCGACCACGTCGACGTCCTCTTCGACCACGGCGGCGGCGATCATCTCGGGGGTCTGGCGCAGTCCGGCGAAGACGACCTCGCAGCCCCCGTCGCGCAGAATCCGGGCGACCACCCGCAGTCCCCGGTCGTGGCCGTCGAGGCCCACCTTGGCCAGGAGCACCCGCAGCGGCGGCTCGCCGCTCACCTGGTGCGGCCGGGGGTCACGCCACCGGCCGTTCGAACCAGGTGCCGAACACGCCCTCCAGGGCGCGCATGGCCTCGCCCACGGTGACGTAGGCGTGGGCGGCCTCGATGAGGGCCGGCATGAGGTTGACCGTCGGGTCGGCCGCCTCGGCGGCCAGCCGCCCGAGTGCCCCCTGCACGGCGCGGTCGTCCCGCCGGCCCTTCACCGCCGCCAGGTCGGCCAGCTGGCGGTCCTCGACCGCCGGGTCGACGTAGAGGGTCGGGACCTCGGCGTCGTCGCCCTCGGTGTAGCCGTTCACCCCGACCTGGACCCACCGGCCGGCGGCGATGTTCGTCTGGAAGCGGTAGGCGGCGTCGGCGATCTCCGAGCAGAACCAGCCGTCCTCGATGCAGGCCAGCACCCCCTCGAGCATCGACCCCGAACCGGCCGCCTCGAGGTGGGCGAAGATCTCGGAGGCCTGGCGCTCGAGCTCGTCGGTGAGCGACTCGACCAGCCACGAGCCGCCCAGGGGGTCGGCCACGTGGGCCACGCCGGTCTCCTCGGCGATCACCTGCTGGGTGCGCAGCGCCAGACGGGCCGCCCGCTCGGTGGGGAGGGCCAGCGCCTCGTCGTAGGAGTCGGTGTGCAGGCTCTGGGTGCCCCCCAGCACGCCGGCCAGGGCCTCGATGGCCACCCGGGCCAGGTTCACCTCGGGCTGCTGGGCGGTGAGGGAGACCCCGGCGGTCTGGGTGTGGAACCGCAGCTGGGTGGAGCGGCCGTCGGCGGCGCCGTAGCGGTCGCGCAGCCAGCGCGCCCAGATGCGCCGGGCGGCGCGGTACTTGGCGATCTCCTCGAAGAAGTCGATGTGGGCGTTGAAGAAGAAGCTGAGGCGGGGGGCGAACCGGTCGACCTCCAGGCCGGCGGCCACCGCGGCCTCGACGTAGGCGAACCCGTTGGCCAGGGTGAAGGCCAGCTCCTGGGCGGCCGTCGACCCCGCCTCGCGGATGTGGTAGCCCGAGACCGAGACCGGGTGCCAGCGGGGGAGCTCGGCCGCGGCGAAGCGGACCAGGTCGGTGACGAGGCGGACGCTCGGCCGCGGCGGGAACACGTACTCCTTCTGGGCCTGGTACTCCTTCAAGATGTCGTTCTGGATGGTCCCCGACAGGGCCCGGCGGTCCACGCCGGTGCGGTCGGCCACGCCGATGTACATGGCCATGACCACCGGGGCGGCCGAATTGATGGTCATCGAGGTGCTGACCGAGCCCAGGTCGATCCCGTCGAACAGTCGCTCCATGTCGGACATCGTGTCGACGGCCACCCCGGCCCGGCCGACCTCGCCCTTGGCCAGCGGATCGTCGGAGTCGCGGCCGAGCAGGGTGGGCATGTCGAAGGCGGTGGAGAGCCCGTCGCCCCCCGAGCGCAGCAGCTCCTTGAACCGCTGGTTGGTGTCCTCGGCCGTGCCGAAGCCGGCGAACTGGCGCATGGTCCACAGCTTCGAGCGGTACATGGAGGCGTAGGGGCCCCTGGTGTAGGGGAACTGCCCGGGGAGCTCGGCCTCGTCGGGCCCGTAGACGGGGTCGAGGGGGACGCCCGACATGGTCTCGAAGGGGACCGGACGGACCTTCGAGCGGTCGAACTCCTCCTGCCAGGCGCGCCGGTCTCCCACGTGATGATGGTACGCCGCGGACGCCGGGCTCAGGTGCCGGGAGCGGTTCGGGGAGGCTGCTCCGGCGGTCGGCTCACCACTCGTCCTCCACGTCGGGCTCCTCGGGGCTCGAGTGGCCGGGGCCCCACACCACGAAGACCGGGTCACGCGAGGACAGCCGCCAGCCGCGCCCGGGAGCCTGCTCGCCCCGGCCCACGCCGATCTGCACCAGGTTCCCGAGCCGGTCGGCGGCGGCCGCCGCCCGCTCGAGGGAGGCGAAGGTGGCCACGACCCGGCCGCCGGGCCGCAGCGCCGACAGCACGGCGTCGAGGACCTCGAGCCCGCCGCCGCCCACGAAGGCCCGGTCCGGGGCGGGCAGCCCGGCCAGGGCCTCGGGGGCACGGCCGTTGACGACGTGCACGGCGGCCCCGAGGGACATGGCGTTGGCCGTGACCCGGGCCGCGTCCTCCGGTCCCTCCTCCACGGCCAGGACGCTGAGGCCGGGCCGGAGCAGGGCGCACTCGACGGCCACGCTGCCGCTGCCGGCACCGACGTCCCAGAGCACGCCCGCCGCCGGCAGGGCCAGCTTGCCCAGGACCACCGAGCGGACCTCGGACTTGGTCATGGTCCCGGCCCGGTGGGTGAAGGCCGAGTCCGGCAGCCCCCAGGCGAGGACCTGGTCGGCCACGCTCCCCGACGCCGTCCCGGGGGCGTGCGCCGCCCCCCCGGTCGCCCAGCCGGTCATGTTGAGGCTGGCCGGCCCGAGCAGGACGACCACCGAGACGGGGTCGAAGCGACCGCCGGCCAGCTGCTCGAGCGAGAGCTCGGTCACCTCTTCGTCGGCCGAGCCCAGCCGACTGCAGACCGCCACCAGGTCCAGGGCCACCCCGGCCTCGAGCAGGGCGCGGCCCAGCGCCTCGGGCGGGGCCCCGGCCGAGGTGAGCACGGCCGCCTTGCGGGCGGTGCGCACCACGTTGGCCGACTCGGCGAGGGTGGGCCCGTCGACCGGGATGACGACGCTGTCCTCCCACGGCAGGCCGAGGCGGGCGAAGGCCACCGAGACCGACGAGGGCCCCGGGACCACCTGGATCGAGCGGCGGTCGAGGACCCGGTCGAGGGCCCCGACGACGCCGAAGAACCCCGGGTCGCCGGCCACCAGCACGCACACCCGCCGCCCGGCCTGGCTCGACCGCTGCCGCACCGCCGCGGCCAGCTCCACGGCGTCGTCGCCGACCTCGACCACCTCGGGGGGCGCGGCCCCGGGGGTGCGTTCGGCCCACGACCGCCACAGCGCCAGCTCCCGGCGACCCCCCATCACCACGTCGGCGTCGGCCAGGCCCCGACGGGCCTCGGGGGAGAGGAGCTCGGGCCGGTCGTCGGAGAGGCCCACCACGGTGACCGCCGGGGGCGACAGCGGCCCGCGGGCTGCTTCGGGAGATGGAGCCGGCCGGGCAACCGAGGGCAGGAGCTGGGTGGGTGTGGCCAGGCCGCCGGCGGCCATCACCTCGGTCGGCGCGTCCAGCGGGGTGACGGCCGGGTGCTGCGCGGTGGGCTCGTCGGTGACCGGCGGGACCGCCGCGGTGGGGGGGCCCGGGAGCTCAGCCACGCCGCGTCGGGCGCTCGCCGGCCGCCGGGTCTCGGGCCGCGTCGGGGGTGGTGGACACGGGTCCCAGGCTACGGCCCGCTCCCGCCGGCGGGAAGGACCGTCCAGCCGTCAGCCCTCGGGGGCGCTCACCGTGTCCTGGGCGGCGAACTGGGTGCGGTAGAGCTCGGCGTAGAGGCCGTCGGCGGCCAGCAGCTGGCGGTGGGTGCCGCGCTCGACGATCCGCCCGTCGTCGATGACCAGCAGTTCGTCGGCCTCGCGCACGGTCGAGAGGCGGTGGGCGATGACCACCGAGGTGCGACCGGCCAGGGTCGAGCGCAGGGCCTCTTGCACCGCCGCCTCGGACTCGGAGTCGAGGTGGGCGGTGGCCTCGTCGAGCACCACCACGTCGGGGGCCTTCAGGATGAGGCGGGCCAGGGCCACCCGCTGCTTCTCGCCCCCTGACAGGCGGTAGCCGCGCTCGCCCACCACGGTGTCCAGGCCGTCGGGCAGTGTGGCCACCAGGTGGAGGATCTGGGCCAGCTCCAACGAGCGCAGCAGGTCGTCGTCGGTCGCCTCGGGCCGGGCGTAGAGGAGGTTGGCCCGCAGGGTGTCGTGGAAGAGGTGGGGGTCCTGGGTGACCACGCCGACCGCGTCGCGCACCGAGGACATGGTGGCGTGGCGGACGTCGACCCCGTTGATGCGCACGCTGCCCGAGGTGGCGTCGTAGAGGCGGGGCACCAGGTTCGAGATCGTGGTCTTGCCGGCCCCCGAGGGCCCGACCAACGCCACCATCTGCCCGGGCTCCACGGTGAAGGAGACCTCGTGGAGCACCTCGGTGCGCTCGGCGGCCTCCAAGACGGCGACCGCCTCGAGCGAGGCCAGGGAGACGTCCTCGGCCGACGGGTAGGAGAAGCGCACGTGGTCGAACTCGACGGTGGCCGGGCCCCGGGGGATCTGGCGGGCGTCGGGGTCCTCGGCCAGCATGGGCACCAGGTCCAGCACCTCGAAGATCCGCTCGAAGGAGACCAGGGTGGTCATCACGTCGAGGTTGACGTTGGAGAGCTGGCTCAAGGGCGCGTACAGCCGGGCCAGGTAGGCGGTGATGGCCACCACGGTGCCGACGGCCATGGTGCCCTGGGCCGCCCGCACGCCGCCGTAGCCGTAGGCGAAGGCGGTGGCCAGCGCGGCGGTCAGGGTGAGGGCGACGAAGAACAGCCGTGAGTAGAGCGCCTGGTTGATGCCGATGTCGCGCACCCGGGCGGCCTTCTGGTCAAATTGCTCAGCCTCGGCCTCGGGCCGGCCGAAGAGCTTGACCAGCATGGCGCCCGACACGTTGAACCGCTCGTTCATGACCATGTTCATCTCGGCGTTGAGGTTGTAGCCCTCCCTGGTCATCGCCCCGAGCCGGCGTCCCACCATGCGGGCCGGGATGAGGAAGAGGGGGAGCAGCACCAGGGCGACCAGGGTGATCTGCCAGCTGAGGATGAACATGGCGACGAGGACGATGGCCACGGTGATCAGGTTGCCCACGACGTTGGACAGCAGTGTGGTGAAGGCCTGCTGGGCCCCGATGACGTCGTTGTTCAGCCGGCTCACCAGCGCCCCGGTCTGGGTCCGGGTGAAGAAGGCCAGCGGCATCCGCTGAATGTGCCGGAAGACCTTGGCCCGCATGTCGAAGATGAGGCCCTCCCCGATGACGGCCGAGATGCGCCTTGTGTAGAGGGAGAGCACGGCGCTGACGATGGCCAGGGCCGCGGCGACCAGGGCGAGGGCGACGACGAGATTCGGACGGTGATCGAGGATGCCCTTGTCGATGATGGCCCGCAGGATGAGCGGGTTGATGGCGCCCACCACGGCGTCGAGGACCACGACCGGGATGAAGACGGCGAGGATGCGGCGGTAGGGGACGGCGAAGTGCAGGATCCGCCGGGTGGTCCCCTTCTTCACCCGGTGGTCGAGGACCGAGCGGTCCTGGCGGAACGAGCGCAGGCCGTTCCAGCCGCCGCCGCCCATCCCCATCCCTCTGCCCGGTGGTGGCACGACCGTTCCTCCCGTCTTCAGAGACGCCGGAGCCCCGGGGCCGGGCCCGACCGGGCCGACCGCCCCAGGGAGACCCAGAGCGGGGGAGCGGGGCTCCACCGGCCGGGGGCCGCACGTCGCACGGACGACGAGTTCACCCAGGCGGGCGCTCGTCGCATTCGGTTCGGAGCCTATCGGTGCCACCGTCGAGATCAGGCCGTCACCAGTCCACACGGGTCCCGTCGGCCCGGTGCGCAGGGCCCACGCCAGGCCGGTCGCCGACAAACAAGCGAGGTCATCTCCAGGTGCACCGATGCATCGCCGCCCCGTCGCTGCGCTCTCGGCGGCCGCTGGTGTCCTGCGCCACGCGATCCGCCTCCACGGGCATGAGGGGAGGTGAGCGCTCGACGGGGGAGCCCCCCGGGAGCCAGCACCACCGGGTCCAACGCCGCCCCGGACGCGACCTGGCGCGAGCGAACCGGGAACGAGGCACGGGCGCTGGTCCCATCGTGCCAGGACGCGCCCGCGGGCGCCCGTGCTGCAGGCGCGCCAAATGAACGACCGTTTGACGAAAAGCGCACGCTGAGTCGTGTGAACGTTCGCGCGCAGAATTGAGACGGTCTTGATTGACGAATTTGGGCGTCACTTGTAGGGTCCCATTGTGGGCGGGAGCGTGGGATCGGCAGCTGATAAAGGATCGCGCCCTCCCACGCCGTGCAACCCTTATCGGGTTCCGCGCGCATCTCCGATGTCGTCAGCTTGGCCGTGCCGGCGAACGGAGCCGGTTCTACCGCGGTCTGTGAGAGCACGTGCGATGCTCTCGGCGCGAGCGGCAGCGGAGCCCGAGCGAGCTCCTCGCCGGACTGCACGACCACGATGACCACCGAATCTGCTGGCGTGCCGGTGGCAACCGGCGGTTCGAAAATCGCAGGGCACGAAGCCACTTCCCAGCGTGGCCCAAGGGGGACAGATGCGGCGTAACCAGCAGCGCATTCGAGGAGCTATCTCGCGCCTGTGTGCGGTCGCCCTTGTGGCTGCATTTGTCGGGGCGGCGGCGGGCGGCACGCTTATCTCGAGCGGCACGGCGGGGGCCGCCACGCCGTCGGGCACGTACCACTGCACGTTCACCACAGCGAGCACACCGAGCAACACCGTCACCACGCCGAATCTCTCGTACCCCATCAGTGGGCAACTCTCGAGCGCCGTCCTCAAAATCGCTCACCAGGGCAACTCCGTCCGGGCCTCGTGCTCGGGCCTCGCCCCACACGAGTCTGCAGGACTTGTGCAGGCTTCAAGCCTCCTCACACTCGACACACTGGCAAGTGACCAGCGCTACGCCACATTGGCCCACGCCACACTCGGAGGCTCGGCGACCGCCGCGGGCACATTGCAAGAGTCCTTCAACACGACATTTCACGACTCGTCGACACCCACAGTGACCTGTGCGACGAACAAGATCGCGGCCAACCTCGGCGCGCCGCGGTGCTACGGCGTCCTCGTGGACATCGAATCGACGACCGCGCTGGCGGCCGTCTCCTTCACATACACCGACGACGCCGCGGCGACACCTCCATTGATCGCCCTCACAAAGTACAGAGTGAACAACGCAGCGGCGACCACGTCGCTGAATGTCTCGACGACGTCTGGCTACTGGTATGGCGCGGCCGCCGCGGGCTCTCCGGCAGCCTCGTACCACGGCCACGCGGTCCCATCCCCGAAGGTCCTCATCACAGGCACCCCGATCCAGACAGCCGGCACCGCCGGATCGGGTGCGACCACCCTGGCGGTCAGCGCCTCGCACTACACGATCGGCACACGCACATCGCACGTCAACCCGGTGATCACCTACCCGAGAATGACCGGCAGCGTGACGATCCCCATGGGCCTCTCTCCCGGGGTCCACACCTTCTCGGTCGAGGAGCCCACAGTCAACAACGGCACAGCGTTCGTGGTCAAGGCATCTACGAACTTCCTCGTTCCGGCGGCCACACCCTGTGGCACCAACGGCGCGTACTCCTCGAGCGGTACAACCTTCAGCTGCACCTACAAGGAAAACGGAACGTTCAGTGCACCGTGGATAGCCGGCACATTCACCGTCACCGCCGCCGGGGCTGTCGGTGGCACAGGGCTTCCGGGAGGTGTCGGCGGCAATGGCGCCTTCGTCTCCACGAAAGGGTCGATTCCCGGCGGCCTCACACTCTCCGTCGGAGTCGACGTCGGAAGCGGCAGCGGCGGCCTGGCCCCGGCGTCGGGCGGCAATGGGGGCGGGGAGTCGGACCTCAGGCTCTCCCCGATTGGCCACACCCCCCCCACGTTCCTCGCCGTCGCCGGTGGTGGAGGCGGCGGTGGTGGAGGCGGCGGCGGGAACAGCTATTTCGGCGTGGGCGGTAACGGTGGAGGCGCCGGTGCGGCCACCACCGGTGCGGGCAACGGAGGTTGCGCACAGCTGAGTGGCGGCTTCGGAGGGACGGGCTCCGGAGGCGGCGCCGGCTGTGGAAATGGAACCGCCGGTAGCGCGGGACAGGGAGGAACGGGCGGTACAGGCCTGCCCTTCGGCACCGGCGGGGACGGCGGAGGCGGTGGAGGGGCCGGCTACGTCGGCGGCGGTGGTGGTGGCGGTAATGCCAACGGCACGAGCGGTGGTGGCGGGGCCGGTTCGAGCTACGCGCGGGGCCATACAACGCACATCTCCACAAACGAGCAGAGTCCGTACGTCAAGATCAGCTGGTCCAAGGCCACAACAGGACTGACACCAAGACGACCGGCCATCGACTCACTCACGCCGGCCAGCGGATCCACCTCCGGCGGCACCAACGTGACCATCACCGGGGCGAAGCTCACAGGCGCCACGTCGGTCAAGTTCGGCACAACCCCAGCTGCCAGCTTCGTGGTGGAGAGCCCAACCACCATCGAGGCCACGTCACCGGCTCACGTGGCCGGAACAGTCGCGGTCACGGTGACCACGTCCAACGGGACGTCGACAACCTTCGCCGACACGACACGCTTCACTTTCGCCGCCCCGTGGACACTCCTGGTGAGTGCGTTCCAGACGTCGGGGACGGTCACGCTCACATCGACAATCACCGCCCCGACAAACCAATCCCTTGCCGTCCAGCCCGATACGACAGTCACGCTGAACCTGAACGGACACACCCTTGAGATCCCCAACCCCGACGTCAATCCCGGCATTTGGGTTGGGGGAGCCCTGACCATCGAAACAACGGCGGGTGGCACCGGGGTGCTGGAAGCCGACGGCACCACATACGCCGCGGGAATCGGCTGTGGCTACACATGTGCCATGGGCACAGTCACGATCCGTGGCGGCAAGATCATTGCCCGCGGTGGGTATGACGGCGCGGGGATCGGCGGCGGCAACCTCGTTTCCAATGGAAAGGTCACAATCAGTGGCGGCACCGTGACCGCCACCGGCGGCGAATACGGTGCAGGGATCGGCGGCGGCCGCGGTGGTTCCGGGGGGACGGTCACGATCAACGGCGGCACGGTGACCGCCACCGGCGGCCCCGGCGGCACGGTCACAGGCACATTCAAAACAGGCGCCGCGGGGATCGGCGGTGGCACT
This sequence comes from uncultured Actinomycetota bacterium, assembly GCA_963770505.1. Taxonomy (GTDB): domain Bacteria; phylum Actinomycetota; class Acidimicrobiia; order Acidimicrobiales; family RAAP-2; genus CAVYPR01. The sequence continues at coordinate 637,707 of CAVYPR010000001.1, forward strand.
TACGGCTCCGGGGGGACGGACACCATCACGGGTGGCACCGTGAACGCCACCGGCGGCACAGGCGGGTCAGGAATCGGCGGCGGCGGCGGCGCGGGTGGATCCGGGGGGACGGTCGCGATCAGCGGCGGCATGGTGACAGCCCACGGCGGCCTGATCGGCGCGGGGATCGGGGGCTTCACATCCGGGGGGACGGTCACTATTAGTCACGGCGCCACCGTGACCGCCACCGCCGGCAGCAATGCGTCCGCGGTCGGCTCGGCTCAGGTCGACGGCTCGTTCGGGTCGTTGACAAACGACGGGTCGCTCACCCTGAAGGGGAATGAGACGATCCCATCAGGGGCTTCGGCCACCAACACGACAACTGCTAGCAACCCCGTAGGGAGCCTCGGCGCGACAGCCGGCGTGATCCACCTCGACACGGAATTGCACGGTGGCGGCACGCTCGTCAACCAAGGAATCATCCTGCCCGGCCCTGGCGGGTCCGTCACAGGCGTCAACGTCACCGACCACGACTACGTGATCACCTACACAGTGGGCGGAACCTCGATCACCAAGCCGGCGTCCCAGACCGTGTACGCGGCAACCTTCAGCCTAGGCGGCGTGACGCTGCCCTCCGTGTCGCCCCACGGGTGGTCGACCTCGGGCGCGCAGCCGGTGACAAACATCACCGACCTCGCCACCCTCTTCGGTGAGCGAGCAGGCGCCACCTCCGTCACCTTGTACCCCACGTCACCTCCGGCTCCGCCAACCATCACCTCGTTCACACCGCCCAGCGCTTCGAGCCTGGGTGGCACATACGTGACCATCAGAGGGACGCACCTCACAGACGCCCAGTTGGTCGAATTCGGATCGACCTACGTCACATTCCATTGGACAACGCCCACAGCCATAGTTGCCACAGCGCCGCCTCACGCGGCCGGCTTGGTCACCGTCTCGGTGACCACCCCGGGAGGGACGGCCACCAAGGGAGGTTTCCGGTTCACCACAGGCGCGTGCCCGCCTCACTATTCGGGCGCCTACAACGGCACAGTCACAGGTCCCTCCGGTCGCTTCAGCGACCACGGCACAATCTCCTACTCCTCGGTGACCGGCGCGGCCACCTTCTCGGGGCACCTCACAGTCACGGGCACCGGGACAGTGGCGATCAGCGGCAGCGAGTCCTGTGCGGGGGTCACGTTCGGAACATCGAGCGTGGGCGCGACGTTCAGTGGCACAAGCACACCGAACGGGTTCTTGATTGGGGGCACCTGGCACAGTTCATCGCTGAACGAGAGCGGCACCTTTGCGCTGCGGCTCGCCACACCCAAGCCGGAGATCACAAGCATCACATCCCTGACAGCGACAGGCACAGGCTCCAGCCAACCGGTCGTGCAGGTCATCGGTTCGAAGCTGTACGCCACCAGCTTGGTCAAGTTCGGCACAACACCAGCCGCCAGTTACTCGGTGACAAGCCCAACAGCGCTCACGGTGACCGCACCGCACCGGGAGCAGGGCCGGACCAGGGTCACGGTGACCACGCCCGGCGGATCGACCACGTATCTCTGGACACCACCCGAGCCCACCGCCACGGTGACGCTGTCGGCCACATCGCCGACAGTCGACTCGGTGAGCTCGGTGCCCGAGGCCTCCATCCCCTCCACAGCCATCACGACCACATCGACATCGACAGGGGGTTCGGTCCAGGGCGCGAGCGTCACGGCCTCGGCGGCCGCGCTGCGCACGTACCCGCTGCGGACGGGAGCGCTGCGCACGTACCCCCTGCGGACGGGAGGACTCGGCTCGGCCGCCTTGCGCACCTACCCGGCGGCCGAGAAGGCGCTCTCGGACATCCTGCTGTCGGACCTGCCGATCTACTACCCGGCCGGGTGCTCGGGGACAACCTGCACCGGCTGGGCCGGCGTGTTGGCCGGGACGCCCTACGCCACAGACCCCCTCGACACCGTCACGCTGACCGACGTGCTGTCCAACCCCACAGCACTGGCACGGTTCAACTCCGTCCCCCTGGGCGACCTCGACGTCTCGAGCAGCTCGCTCGGTTCGCTGCCTCTGATCTCGCTGGCGCTGGCCGGCCTCCCGCTGACCTCGATCACGCCCACAGGATCGACAGGAAGCGCCACCGGCAACCTGAGGGCATGGTGCGCCCAGCTGAAGTCCGCCGGCTTCACATGCCATTCCGATTTCGGGGTCACACAGACAAAGCCATCGACGGCACAGCATCTCGACCTGCTCGCCCTCGGCCTCTCCGGGGTGCCCGTCGACACCTATGCGCTGCGCACGTACCCACTGCGGACGGGAGGGCTCGAATCGACGCCGCTGCGGACGGGAGCGCTGCGCACGTACCCGTTGCGGACGGGAGCGCTGCGCACGTACGCGCTGCGGACCTACAAGTTGCAGACATCTCCGCTGAGCCTGATCCCGGTCAAGGCCCTCACACACCCGCAGACAGTCGTCAACTGCACACTCATCGCCTGCGGCTCCACATCGGCGGCCACGCTCCTCGACGCCTTGAACGCCGGGGCGATCCTGCCCACCGCCACCCTCGAGCAGTTGGACACCCTCACAGCCGGTGCCTTGGGATCGGTCAAGCTCTCATCGCTTCCCTTGTCCACGGACGCGCTGGGCAAGGTGCTCCTCTACGCGCTGGACATGACAACAAATCCCCTGGCGTCGCTCACGCTGCACACACTGCACATCACAGCGAGCCCGCTCGGCGCCATCCCGGTGCGGGCGCTCGCCACAGCAAAAGCAGTGGTCACATGCACACGGGTCGCCTGCACATCGACATCGACAACGCTGACCAACGCCGAGGCTGACGGGGCGCTCAAGGCCACAGCCACCCTGAGCCAGCTCGAGAACCTCAACCCCTCCGTCCTCAGCAAGCACCACCTGAGCTCGATCGACCTGGCCGCGAGCCCCCTCGGCTCCATCCCGGTCCATGCGATGCAGTCCATCGCCACAGGCATCAACTGCACAAAGGTCGACTGCAAGACAACAGCGTCGACAACGCTCGCCACCGCCCAGGCCAACGGCGCCATCAACGCCACAGCCACACTGGCGGACCTTGGGCCGTTCTTCGCAACCTCGCTGGGCCAGCTCGGCTCCTACGGGACAGCCACCCTGGCCAACCTCGGGACCTTCCTCGGGATGACGCTCGGCCAGCTGCTGGTCGGCATCAATCCCACAACACCGAGCCAGCCGCCCCTCACCCTCAACGACCTGGTGGCCGGTTTGCTGCCCCCCACCTCTTTCCCCTGGCAGAACGTGAAGCTCACAAAGGTCCCGCTCTCGGCGCACGCCTCGGCCGGAGGCACCGACACCCTCGGGGCTTTGATCACAGCGCGCGGTCCCACAGGGTACGAGGGCTCAACACAAGCAGTAACCGTCACCTTCACACTGCCACCCGGCTTCTCCTACATTGCGGGCAGCGCGCTCGGCTCTGGCGGAACGCCACTGACGCCTTCGTCGGAGACCTCGACGTCGGTCACCTTCGGCGGCGCCGGCAGCTATCACGTGACATATACAAGCCATATCGAGATCAAGGTGGCGGCGGGAACCGGGCTCGGGTTAGCCCAGGCCAGAGCCACCGTCTCGATCACAACACTCGCCACATCGTCGAACACCTCGACGGCCACAATGGGCGTGGTCGACGGAAAGGCACCCGGGTACCACTCGCCCACGAGCCCCGCCCCACTGACAACCGGCAACCTGAACCTCGGGTACATCACGCCGGCGAGCAACGTGGACTACTGGTCGGTCAAGGTGACACAGGGCGACGAGCTGTCCCTGGAGCTCTCCAACCTGCCGGACGACGACGACCTGACCCTCTTCTCCAGGACGCCCCAGCAACTCCAGGGCACACCGACCCACAAGGCCACAGGGACCAACGACGCCACAGCCACCCTCACAGGGGTGACGCACCAACAGACGACCGGGACCCAGGGCATCCCGCTGACGCCGCCGGCCGGCTACCAGCTGTACGCGTACAGCGACAACCGGGGCACCACCTCGGAGAACATCCAGACGGCCCCACTCTCCGCCGGCACATACCTGGTCCAGGTCTCCGGGTACAACGGCGATTCGAGCACCGAGCCGTACCTGCTGCGGGCCACCGAGGTGTCCTCGGGCAACACGACGACGTGCCCGGGCATCACCTACCCGAACCCGACGCCCGCGCCGGCGGCGGCGGCGGCGATCCCCTCGAACGCCAACACCCTCTTCCTGGTGAACACCCAGCGGCTCACTGCCGCCTACGGCTCGGGCGCCGAGGCCACGGTCATGACAGACCTCTCCCAGGTGGCCAGCGACTCGAAGGCGGGGGTGGTCGGCGCCGTCGTGCCGGTGGACTCCTACACCACAGTCGAGGCGGCGTACTCGAACTGGAACGTCGATCCCTGCACAGTGGCGTCGGCCAACGACGTGGTGTCGGCCATCTCGAAGGTGATCGACACAATCCGCAGCTCCCACCCGTCCATCACGAGCGTGGTGATCGTGGGCGCCGACGACCAGATTCCCTTCGCTCGGATCGCCGACGGCTCGACCCAGTCCAATGAGCGGGACTACGCGGCCTCCACCTTCCCCGGCGAGCAGAACGTGTTGGCCGACACGCTGGGTCAGGGCTACTACCTGAGCGACGACCCCTTCACCGCCACACAGCCGCTGGCCGTCGGCAGCGCCACGCTCTACACGCCGCAGGTCGCGGTGGGACGTCTGGTCGAGACGCCATCGCAGATCGAAGAGTCCCTGAATCGGTTCGTGACATCCAAGGGAGTGCTCGACGCCTCGGCCGCCCTCTCCACCGGCTACACATTCCTGACCCAAGGGGCCAAGGCGGCAGCCGTCAATTTGGCCAAGGTCTCCGGGCGCAAGGTGGCCCAACTGATCAACACAACATGGACGCGGACAGACCTCAACCAGGCCCTGACCGCCACACCGGCGCCGGGGCTGGACTCGATCAACTCCCACTTCGACTTCGGCAGAGCCCTCCCGGCCATCGGCAACAAGACCAAGACACAGACATCGAAGAACCTCTTCACGACCACAACAGTGACCAAGGCTCCAACCGGCACCTACACCGGGCGCCTGCTGTTCTCCATGGGGTGCCACTCGGGCCTGGAGATCGACGGGCCCGAGCTCGCCGCCAGCGGGTTCAAGACACCCGTCGCCGACTGGGCGAAGACCTTCGCCAGCGTGGGCGCCCTGTGGGTGGGCAACACCGGCTACGGCTACGGCGACACATCGACCATCGCCTACTCGGCCAAGCTCATGGCGGGATTCGCCGACAACCTCGACGGCACCATGAGCGTGGGCGCGGCCTTCGTCAACGCCAAGCAGAGCTACGACGCCGGCGACGCCGTGCTCAGCCCCTACGACCTCAAGTCGCTCATGGAGTCCACCTTCTACGGTCTCCCCATGTACCACCTGAACGACGCCCCGGCGCCGGCCGCCGCCCCGGCCGCCGCCGTGACACCCCCCGCCACCCACACCGACTCGGCCACCGGGCTCACGGCGTCGACCATCACATTCAACCTGCAAGTGGGGACAACGGTCGGCAAGCTCGGCAAGAAGACAGCCACAGGCGGCACCTACTACCAGGTGAACGGCACAAACCCCTACGACGCCTCGACCCAGACAACCGAGTACCGCCCGATCGAGCCGCTGGCCAAGGTGGAGGTCACCCAGCCCACAACTAGGAAGCCGACGACACTGGGCGAGGTGGCGCACGGTGCGCTCATCACCTCGCTGTCGTCGACCGACATCGGCAGTTTCACGCCGACGATCTCCAACCCCAGCATCGATTCGGCCACACACACCGCGGCGCCGGGCCCGGTCCTCGACCCGTTCCCCGCGCAGCTCCAGCGGATCGCCACATTCACGACGCTGGGCACAGCCGGCGTCACCAGGCGCCAGGAGCTGGACCTCGTCGCCGGGCAGTTCATCCCTGACGGCACGTCGGACGGCAAGGGCACCCAGCGCCTCTTCAACTCGGCCAAGGCGACAGTCCTCTACACCAGCCCGTCCAGCCCGTTGAACTCGGACTTCACACTGCCCACAATCAAGACCGTGTCGGCCTCGGTGACCGGCCCCCACACCACTTTCTTGGTCCAGACCAGCGACCCCAAGACCACAGTGAAGGAAGTCACCGTCCTCTACACCGACGCCGCCAGCCCCGGATCCTGGATCCCGCTCACGCTCACCTCCGCCAACGGCCACACATGGTCCGGCAGCGGCGCAGCCACCGCCAGCGGCCAGATCGACTACTTCGTCCAGGTGGTCGACGGTGCCGGGAACGTCGCCGTGGCGTCCAACAAGGCCTCCAATTTCCCCGCGGCCGAGGTGCCCGAGATGGTGACGGTCAACGTCTCGGGCTCCCAGACCTACGGCAGCCACAGCGCGACGCTCACCTACACCACGACACCACCCGACGTGGCGGTCACAGGGACGCTGCGCTGCACCAAGGTGTCCACAGGGGCGACAATCACCTCGACCCTCAAGGCCCAGGCCTACACCGTTGACGGCACAAGCTGCTCGGGCCTTTCGACGACGGCCAACTACAGCCTCTCCTACGTCGGGGCATCCGGGGGCTTCTCGGTCTCCAAGTCCCACCTCACGGTCACGGCCACGTCGGTCACACGCCCCTATGGCGCCGGCAATCCGGCGTTCAGCTACAAAGTGAGCGGCTTCGCCAACACAGAGACCACATCGGTCGTGAGCGGGTCAGCCAGCTGCATCACCACAGCCACGACAAAGAGCGCCGTCGGGACCTACCCGATCACGTGCACGACGGGATCTCTGTCCGCGGCCAACTACACCTTCACCTTCGTCAAGGGGACACTGACGGTGACCCCGGTCACCCTGACCGTGACGGCCAAGTCCACCACCAAGGCCTACGGCGCCGCGCTGCCGACCTTCACCGACACAGTGACCGGGTTCGTGGCCGGTGACCATGCGACAGTGGTGACCGGTACCGCCAGCTGCACCACCCTGGCCAGCTCCTCCAGCCCGGTGGGCACATACAAGATCAACTGCACCAAGGGGTCGCTCTCGGCGCACAACTACACCTTCACCTTCAAGTCCGGCACACTGAAGGTCACCCCGGCCACCCTCACGGTGACGGCCAAGTCCACCTCACGGCTCTACAACACCGCCAACCCGACATTCGGGTACACAGTGACCGGGTTCGTGGCCGGCGACCACTCGACAGTGGTGAGCGGCAAGGCCAGCTGTTCGACCACAGCCACCAAGACAAGCCCCGCAGGCACATACCCGATCACCTGCACCCAGGGCACGCTGGCCGCTTCCAACTACACCTTCACCTTCAAACCGGGAAATCTGGCGATCACCCTGGCGCCGCCCACCATCACCTCCGTGGCGCGGACAAGCGGCCCGGTGTCCGGTGGCAGCCAGGTGACCATCACGGGCACCCACTTCACGACAGTGGTGAACGTCAAGTTCGGCACAACGGCGGCCCCGGCGTTCACAGTCAAGTCGTCCACCCAGCTCGTGGCCACCGCCCCCGCCCATGCGGCCGGCACAGTGCGGATCTCGGTGACGACGACCAGCGGGACGACGCCGGCCACCAGCGTGGACATCTACAAGTACGTCTACCCGGTGCCGGCCGTGGCCGGGGTCTCGCCGGCCAGCGGCCCGGCGGCCGGTGGCACGTCGTTGACGGTGAGCGGCAGCGGGCTCTCCGGGGCCACGACGGTCTACTTCGGCACAACCAAGGTGACGACGACACTCTCGGTCAACGCCGGGGGTACCCAGCTCACCGTGAAGAGCCCACCGGGCACCTCGGGAGCCTCGGTCAACGTGCAGGTGGTGACCCCAGGGGGTGAGAGCCCGGCGGTGACGGCCGACCTGTTCACCTACGGCCCGACCCTCACCGCCATGTCGCCCGCCAGCGGCCCGGTGACCGGTGGGACCAAGGTGACCGTCACCGGGGCCGGGTTCTCGACAGTGCACACCGTCAAGTTCGGCACAACGACAGCCCAGTCCTTCACCGTCACGTCGCGCACCCAGCTCGTGGCCACCGCCCCCGCCCACGCCGCCGGCACAGCAAGGGTCTCGGTGACCACGCCCGACGGCACGACGCCGGCCACCAGTGCCGACCTCTACAAGTTCACCAACCCGGTACCGGCGGTGGCCGGCGTCTCACCGGCCAGCGGCCCGGCGGCCGGCGGCACTGCGGTCACGGTGAGCGGCAGCGCGCTCACCGGGGCCACGGCGGTGTACTTCGGCACAACCAAGGTGACGGCGACAATCTCGGTCAACGCCGGGGGGACGCAGCTCACCGTGAAGAGCCCGGCGGGCACCTCGGGAGCCTCGGTCAACGTGCAGGTGGTGACGCCCGGGGGTGAGAGCCCGGCGGTGACGGCCGACCTGTTCACCTACGGCCCGACCATCACCTCGCTCTCCCGGACAAGCGGCCCGGTGGCCGGCGGGACCAAGGTCACGATCGCCGGGACCGGGTTCATCTCGGTGACCAGCGTCAAGTTCGGGACAACGTCGGCCTCGTACACCGTGTCGTCACCCACCTCGATCATCGCCACCTCTCCGGCCCACGCCGCCGGACAGGTGAGGATCTCGGTGACGACGGCCGGCGGGACGTCGCCGGCCACCAGCGCCGACCTGTTCACGTATCCGTAGTCGGTGGTGGCCGGCAGCGCTCGCCGGTGGACCGTTCCCTGCCGGGCACGGGGCAGCGCGCTCGGGCTCCCGGCGGCCGGTGGCGCGACGAACTCTCGGGGCATGCGCAGATCGCCCGGCGGCCCGCCACCGGGCGCAGGGCTCGCCGATGCAACCCGCGGCGGCGCAGCACTACACTCACCCCACCGTGTGACCGACGCAACAGCCCCAGCGATCGCGGGTCGGCGCGAGGGTGGCCCTGAGCGGCCGTCACCGCCGATGTGGGCCGAAGGAAGCCGGGCGAGATGACGCAGCCCACTGCCCAGAATCTCCGGCGCACGGAGGGCGACGACGTCCCCCGAGGCGTTGGCCTGGACCCCGGCGAGGGTGCGCTGCGCCTCGGACCCTACGTCTCCCGGCTGGCCATGGCATGGCTGGCCGAAGATCCCGCAGAGCGGGTGCGATCCGTCGAAGGGACCCTGGCCTTCGTGGACGTCTCGGGGTTCACCGCACTGACCGAACGGCTGGCCGTCCGGGGCAAGGCGGGGGCCGAAGAGGTCTCCGACGTGGTGGGCGCCACCTTCGCTCAGCTGCTCGAGATCGCCTACGAGTACGGCGGGGAGATGCTCAAGTGGGGTGGCGACGCCGCGCTCCTCTTGTTCGAGGAGCCCGGATCGGCCGCCCGGGCCGCCCGGGCCACTTGGCTGATCTCGAGGGCCATGCCCCGCCTGGGCAACGTGAGCACCTCGGCGGGTCGGATCCGCCTGGGGGTCTCCATCGGGGTGCACCGCGGCCGGTTCGACCTCTACCTGGTGGGCGACGGCCACCGCGAGCTGGTGATCACCGGACCCCCGGCCACCCAGACGACGGCGATGGAAGGTGCCGCCAACTCCGGCGAGGTGCTGGTCAGCGAGGCCACGGCGGCCGAGCTGGAGGCCCGGGTCCTCGCCGGTGAGCGAGAAGGGGGCAGACTGCTGCGGGCGGCGCCATCGGCCGAGCCCAGGAGGCCCCCGAGGGCGGACATCCTGGTCACCGACCCCTCCGGCCTGCTGTCGACGGCCGTCCGCCATCGCCTCCTCGGCGGGGGAGAGCCGGCCGAGCACCGCCATGCCTCGATCTCCTTCGTCCAGTTCCGGGGCGTCGACGCTCTGCACGCGTCGGCCGGCAGCCGGGCCGTGGCCGAGGCCCTCGAGCCCATCGTCTCGCGGGCCCAGGAGGCCGCCGACCGGCACGGCGTCGCCTTCCACTACATCGACATCGCCGGGGACGGGGGCAAGATCCTGTTGACCGGTGGCCTGCCGGTGGTGCGCGGCGACGACGAGGACCGCCTGTTGCGGGCCACCCTCGAGGTGGTGCACGCGCCGGCCGGTGCGCTCGGGGTGCGGGCGGGTCTCAATGCCGGTCGGTTCTTCGTGCACGACGCCGGCACCGCCTACCGCCGGATCTACTCCTTCTCCGGCGACGCCATCAACCTGGCGGCCCGGGTCATGGGACGGGCCGAGGACGGGCAGGTGGTGGCCACCGACAGCTTCCTCGCCCGGGTCCACGGCTTCGCCACCGAGTCCCTCCCGCCCTTCAACGTGAAGGGCAAGACCGAGCCGGTGCTGGCCTCGGTGGTGCTCGGCCGCCGGGAGGCGGCCGGCGCGTCCAAACCGGCGTCACCTCCAGCGGAGAGCTCCCTGCCGATCATCGGTCGGTCGGGCGAGCTCGAGGCGCTGGCCGACGCCGCCGCCCGGGCCGCCGACGGATCGGGTTGCGCCATCGAGATCGTGGCCGAGCCGGGCATGGGCAAGTCGCGGCTGGTGGACGAGGCGGCGGCCTCCTGGGAGCTCGAGACCCGGCACATGTACTGCGAGGAGTACGGCGAGGCCACGCCGTACCTGCCGTTCCGGCACCTCTTCGACGCCGTGCTCGGGGTGGCCGAGGCCGCCGGCAGCGACGAGGCGGCCCGGGCCCTGGAGACGGCGGTGACCGAGCGGGCCCCGGGCCTCCTGCCGTGGGTGCCGCTGCTGGCCACCCTGGTCGGCGCCGACCTCGCCCTCACCCCCGAGATCGAGCAGATCGAACCGCAGTTCCGCCGGGCCCGACTGGCCGCCGCCACGATGGAGCTGCTGGACGTGCTGTGCCAACGGCCGATGGGCCTGGTCTTCGAGGACGTCCACGCCATCGACGAGGCGTCGGCGGACCTCCTCCACCACCTGGTCGACGCGGCCGTGTCCCGGCCGTGGCTGCTGGTGCTGACCCGCCGCCCCGTCGGCACCGCGCCGCTGGGGGAGGAGGTGGAGCCCCCGCACCGCCGGTTCGAGCTCGGCCCCCTGGACCCGGCGGCCGCGGCCGGCCTGCTCGACGCCGGGGGCGGTGACGACCTCGGGCTGTCCGAGCACGACCGCCGCGCCTTGTTGGAGCGGTCGGGGGGGAACCCGCTCTTCCTGCTGGAGCTGACCAACGCCGTGGCCAGCGACCAGCCGCTCGACACCCTCCCCGACGACCTGGAGCTGCTCCTGGCGGCCCAGATCGACCGGCTGGCGCCGGACGACCGCCAGACCCTGCGGGCCGCCGCCGTGCTCGGGGTGTGGTTCGACCTCGGTCTGCTGGCCCGGCTCCTCGCCGAGCACGGCGTGCCCGGAGACATCTGGGAAAGGTTGCGGTCCCTGGTGGTGCCCGAGGGGCCCGACCAGGGACGCTTCGCCCACGCCCTCGTCCGCGACGCCGCCTACGAGGGGTTGTCGTTCCGCCGCCGCCGGGAGCTCCACCACCGGGCCGCGCTGGCCATCGAGGAGCGCGCCCCGGACCCCGAGGCCGAGGCGCCGCTGTTGTCCCTGCACTACCTCCACGCCGAGCGCTTCGCCGAGACCTGGCGCTACGCCCGCTCGGCCGGGCGCCGGGCCGGCGCCGTCTACGCCAACCTCGACGCCGCCACCTTCTACCGCCGGGCCCTCGAGGCCTCCCGCCGCCTGCCCGGCCTGGAGCGCATGGAGGTGGCCGAGGTGGCCGAGGCGCTCGGCGACGCCGAGCAGCTCGCCGGGGAGTACGAGGGGTCGGCCACCGCCTACGGCCTGGCCCGCCGGCTGACCCCCACGGGCAGCGGGCGGATGCGCCTGCTGCGCAAGACCGGGGTGGTGCACGACCGCGCCGGCCAGTACCCCGCCGCGCTCCGCTGCTTCTCCATGTCCCGGCGGATGACCGACGAGGCCGATCCGGACGCCGCCGTCGAGGCGGCCGAGGCCGCCGTGGCCTACGGGGCCACCCGGTTCACCCAGGGACGCCACCGGGAGTCCCTGCGCTGGTCCGAGCTGGCCATAGAGGAGGCCATGAAGTGCAACCACCGCTCGGTGCTGGCCCATGCGCTCTTCATCGCCGACATGGCCCGTTCCTCGCTGGGACTGCCCCGGGGCGACGAGGCCGAGCAGGCTCTGGCCGTCTACGAGGAGATCGGCGACCACATCGGGCAGGGTCACGTCCTCAACAACATGGGCGTCGACGCCTACTACCGCGGGCAGTGGGACGCCGCCCTCGACCTCTACCGCCGCAGCGAGAAGGCGCGCGAGCGGGCGGGCGACGTCGTCGGCGCCGCCGCCGAGGGCAACAACATCGGCGAGATCCTCTCCGACCAGGGCCGGTTCGAAGAGGCGGCGGAGCTGTTCGCCGCGGCACGACGCGCCTGGTCAGGTTCGGGCTTCCAGATCGGTCTGGCCCTGGTCACCTTGAACCTCGGTCGGCTGTCGGCCCGGCGGGGCGAGCGGGACCGGGCGGTGGAGCAGCTGGACGAAGCCCTGGCCAGGTTCCGCTCGCTCAGCTCCAAGGTCTTCGAGGTCGAGGCGGAGGCCCGGCGGCTCGAGGCCGACCTGCTGGCCGGGGAGGCGGCCGGAGACACCGCACGCGCCCGCTCCCTCGTGCGCCGGGCCAAGGGGCTCGGCGGCGGCGACCTCATCGACGCCATGGCGCTGCGCCTGTTCGGCGTGAGCCAGGGTGCGGTGGACCCCCGGGGGGCGATGGAGACCCTGGACGCCGCGGTGGCCGAGGCCCGGGCCCTCGCCGCCGACTTCGAGCTGGCCCTGTGCCTGGCCTCGAGGGCGGTCGTGGGCTCCGCCATCGGCGGCAACGGCACGGGCGGGACGTCGGGGGTGGCCGCGGACGCCGCCGAGGCCCGGAGGCTGCTTCGGACCCTCGGGGTCGTGAGCACCCCGGTGACCCTGCTCGACGACCTGTGGCCCACAGGCCCGGGGGCCCGGCGCCTGGCGGGGGACTGACGCGCCGCGAACCGGCGGGCGATCAGGTGGTGGTGGCGACGATCAGCACCGCGCACGGCGCCTGGTGGGCCACCGAGTTGGGGACGCTGCCGAGCACGCGATGGGTGCCGTGCATTCCCTTGTTGCCGACGACGATGAGGTCGGCCCCCTCGTTCGTGGCCACCTCGATGATGGCCTCGACCGGGCTGGAGGTCGAGGCGTGGACCGTCGGGTCGAGCCCGAGCTCCCGGGCCTGGCTGGCCAGCTCTGTGAGCAGGACGTCGGCGGGGTTGGTGAGGAGCGAGAAGCGGAACTCGTCGGGCAGCTTCTCGCTCCCCCGGACGGCCTTGGGCTTGTAGGCGGTCACGATGTGCAGCTCGGCGCCGACCAGCCGGGCCAGCTCCATGGCCGAGCGCACCGCCTCGGCCGCGGTCGTCGAGTCGTCCGCCCCCACCACCACCTTGGCAAACATGGGTTGTCCTCCCGCCTGCGGGCGGTGCCCGCCGTCGTCGGATCCTCGCTGGCGGGTCGGCACCTTCGGAGGCGACCCGGTCGGGTCATCGTAGGCGCGGCGTTCGCCGGCCGCCCGCTCGGCCGTCGGCCCCCCGGGCTCAGCGCCGGGGATGGGTGGGGCCCTTGCCGTCGAGCTCCACCACCGTGACCTGCTTGGTGGCCCGGACGGGGTAGGGGTCGGGGTAGTCGACCACCCGCACCGTCCCGGCCGGCCGGTAGCGGCCGGCGTCGATCACCTCGCGCGGCACGTAGGGGTCGAGGCCGATGTTGCGGAAGAGGCGGGTGGTGGGCTCCCAGATGGACACCCGCTCGTGCCAGCGCAGGCGGTCGAGCTTTCGCAGGAGAACGAGCAGGGTGACCAGGGTGCCGGCCAGGAACCCCGAGGCCACCGCCCCCCAGGAGGTGCCCCCGGGCAGGATCGTGAGCAGCACCAGCAGCAGGGTGAGCAGCAGGAAGTTCCCCGTCCACTCGATGCCCGAGAGCGACTGCCCGGTGGTGGCCTCGATCAGGGCGCGGTTGGCGGCCATGTCGACGCACAGCTCGGTCAGCTTCTTGTAGGCCACCTCCTCCTGGCGGCTCTGGGGGACCAGGTCCAAGACTGTGGCGACGAGGGCCAGGTGGGCCGGGGCCGAGAGATGGTTGTCCACCAGCCGGTAGTCGATCTGGTCGGTCAGCTGGCGGTCGATGAGGGTGCGGATCCGGCTGTGGGTGGGGTCGCCGAAGACCGCCGCCAGCTGGTCGATCGAGAGCAGGGCGGCGTTCCCCGTGGTGATGAGGTCCTGGACGGTGGCCAGCCGCTCGCGCATGCGGGCGATGGAGAAGGCGAGCAGGACCCCGAAGAGGAAGGTGACCATGCTGCCAAGCGCCGCGGCTATCTCGACGTCCTGGTGTGTCGCCGTCACCTGGGAGGCCACGACGGCCACCGCCACGCCGGTCAACACCGAGGGGATGACCAGCGCCTCCCCGTCGGCCACGGCGCGCCATGCTCGTCGGAGGGCCCGCATCACCTGCGTACGGTAGCGGAGGGCCCGACGGGCCCCGGGCGCCGGGGAGCGGTCAGGCGGTCTTGGCGATGAGCACGTCGCAGCCGGCGCTGTGGGCCACGCTGTTGGGCACCGAGCCCAGCACCCGGCGGGTCATGCCCTTGGAGCCCACCACGATGAGGTCGGCCCCGACCTCTTCGGCCACCCGCACGATGGCCGCCGCCGGGTTGCCGGTGCCGACGTGCGGCTTGATCTCCACGCCCTCGATGCCGGCGGCGATCTCGGCCAGCATCTCCTGGCCTCCGAGGAGCGAGAACCCCGCCCCCGACAGGGGCTCACCGCCGGCCAGCGGGCCCCCGGCGACCCCGGTCGGCTGTTTGGTGGCGGTGACCAGGTGGAGGGTGGCCCCGTCGCGCCGGGCCAGCCCGGCGGCCATCTCCACGGCCTTGGCGGCCGTCTCCGAACCGTCGGTTCCCACCACGATGTTCGAGTACATGTCCACCCCCTGGGTGCTGTCCGCCGCGGACCCCGACTCTAGTCACTTCCCCCTGAAAAAGGATTAGGTGACGCCTGGGTCGATCCCGGGATTCCCGGTCGCCGACCCGTGCGGTCCGGCTAACCGGTCAACCCGCTGATCTTGGCCAGATTGTGGGCGAAGATCCCGTGTCCGGTCCACGTTCTCGCTCCCTCGAGGGTGTCCATCAGCGTTCGTCTGCATCCCCATTGTCGTTTCAACGCGCTGATCCGACCTTCGGTTCTCCAACGCACCAACCGCTGGAACGGTCTCGACTTCTCGGTGGTTCTTCGGGCCGCGCCCGGTCGACCTTTGCGCGGGATCACCACCGTGGTGACCCCGAGGTCGAGTAACTCCTCTTCGATGGCCGCTTCGCCATGGCCACGGTCAGCCGTGACGGCTCTGGGGACTTTGCCGGTGCGCTCTTTGATGCGGCCGACTGCTTCGGGGAGCATCGGTGCGTCAGCGCGTCGAGCAGTTCGTCGATCCGTGCGAGTTCGGGTGACATCCTCAGCATCCCGGCCGGGAGGATTGACTCCCACAAGGTCGGCTGCTCACCTAACGTTCTGAGCATTGGCTTCAATCCCTTCTTGCCCAAGGGGTTGAAGCCAATGTTCGTCGATCCGAGCGCCGATCGCGAGTCTTTCCCTACGACTTTTTCAGGGGGAAGTAGTCAGGCGACCGAGGGCGGCGACGGGCTAGCTCTCGGCGAAAGTCACGTCGGCGTCGTCCCAGAAGGCGTTGACCTCGGCGATCCGCCCGTCGCCGTCGACCCTGAACACCTCGATGCCCTCGATGGCCATGGTCCCGGCTTCGAGGGTCACGGTGACCTTGAAGTCGATGGCCACGTGGTCGCCCGAGGTGTGCACGGCCAGGGGCTCGAAGCGCGTGGCCTGCGACGCCCCCACCCCGTTGCGCAGGAAGGTGGCGATGGCCTCGCGTCCGACGTTGGGAGGCGAGCCGACCGGGTCGCGTTGGACGGCCTCCTCGGCGAAGAGCGCCATGACGGCGTCGACGTCGCGTGCGCTCACCGCCGCCGCGTACCGCTCGACCAGGAGGCGGAGCTCGTCGGGGGTGGCCACGCTCAGGACCCCACGGCGTGGACGCCGCCGTCGACGTGCAGGAGCTCGCCGGTGGTCATGGGGAGCCAGTCCGACAGGAGGGCAAGGCACCCCTTGGCCACGACGTCGGCGTCGTGGACGTCCCAGCCGAGGGGGGCCCGCTCGGACCAGGTGTCCTCGAACGCCGAGAACCCCGGGATCGACTTGGCGGCCATGGTGCGGACCGGGCCGGCGGCCACCAGGTTGACCCGGATGCCCCGGGGCCCGAGGTCCCGGGCCAGGTAGCGGGCCAGCGACTCGAGGGCCGCCTTGGCCACCCCCATCCAGTCGTAGAGGGGCCAGGCCACCGTGGCGTCGAAGTCGAGCCCCACCACCGAGGCCCCGCCGTCGGCCCCGGCCGCCTCGAGCAGGGGGAGGAAGGCGCCCACCAGCGCCTTGAGCGAGTAGGCCGAGACCTCCAGGGCGACCGAGACGTCGGGCCACCCGGCGGTGAGGATGCCGTCGCCCCCCAGGCAGGCCGCCGGGGCGAAGCCGATGGCGTGGAGGAGGCCGTCGAGCCGGCCCCAGCGCGCCGCCAGCTGCTCGGCGGCCGCCGCCAGCTGCTCGGGCTGCTGGACGTCGATCTCGAGCACGTCGGCCGGCTCGGGCAGCTTGCGGGCGGTGCGCCGGGTGAGCGAGAGCCCCCGGCCGGCCCCCGAGAGCACGATCTCGGCGCCCTCCTCCTGGGCGCGGCGCGCCACGGCGAAGGCGAGAGAGGCGTCGGTCAGCACCCCGGTCACCAGGATGCGCTTGTCGTCCAGCAGTCCCACGGGGGGCGAGGCTAGTCAACGGCGGGAGCCGGCCGCCGGGGGCGGCGCCGGGGCGGACCGGGTCACGTGGGAGAAGGTCGGCTGTGCCACAGTTGGTCCATGCACGTGGGCATCATCGGGGGGACCGGCCCCGCCGGCCGGGGCCTGGCCCTCCGGCTGTCGGCCGCCGGGGTGGCGGTCACCGTCGGGTCACGCCAGGCGGCAAGGGGCGAGGAGGTGGCCGAGGGGCTCCGCGCCGCCTGGGCCCCTCGGTTGGGGGGGGAGGTCACCGGGGCCGACAACGCCGGGGCGGCCGCCTGCGAGCTGGTGGTGGTGGCCACGCCCTGGGACTCCGCCGTGCCCACCGTCCGGCCCCTGGCCGAGGGCCTCGCCGGCAAGGTGGTCGTCTCGATGGGCAACGCCCTGGTGAAGGAGGGCAGGGAGATGCTGGCCCTGGCGCTCCCCCGGGGATCGGTCGCCGCCGCCCTGCAGGCCGCGCTGGGGGGGTCGGAGGTGGCCGCCGCCTTCCACCACCTGCCGGCCTCGGAGATGGAGAACCTCGATTCGGGGCTCTCGGCCGACGTCCTGGTCTGCTCGGACCACGCCCGGGCCACCGGGGCCACCATGGAGCTGGTGGGGCTGATGGAGGGGCTGCGCCCCCTCGACGCCGGATCGCTCTCGCAGGCCGCGGCGATCGAGGCCTTCACCGCGGTCTGCATCACCTTGAACATCCGCCACCGGGCGCACACCACGCTGCGCCTGGCCGGCATCTGAGGGACGCCGGTGCCGATGCGCCTCTTCGACACGGCGCGCGCCGAGGTGGTCGACCTCGACCCCGGGCCGCTGGTCACCATGTACAGCTGCGGCATCACCCCCTACGACTCCGCCCACCTCGGCCACGCCGCGGTGTACTTGACCTTCGACCTCCTCCAGCGCCGGCTGCGGGACCTGGGCCACGAGACCCGCTGCGTACGCAACGTGACCGACGTCGACGACGACATCCTGCGCAAGGCCCGCGAGCTCGGCGTGCACTACCTCGACCTGGCCGCCGAGGAGATGGCCCGCTTCGACGGCGACATGGCCTCGCTCGGCCTCTTGCCCGTCTACTCCGAGCCCCGGGCCACCTCGGCCATCCCCGAGATCCTCTCCCTGGTGGGGGAGGCCCTCGACACCGGCCACGCCTACCGCTCGCAGGGCGCGGTCTACTTCGACGTCTCCTCGTTCTCGGGCTTCGGCAAGGTCAGCCACCTCGGCCGCGACGAGATGCTCCGCCTGGCGGCCGTCCACGGGGGACGGCCCGACGACCCGGCCAAGCGGGACCCGCTCGACTTCGTCCTGTGGCAGCCCTCCCTGCCCGACGAGCCCAGCTGGGAGTCGCGCTGGGGACCGGGACGCCCGGGGTGGCACATCGAGTGCTCGGCGCTGGCGCTGCGCGAGCTCGGGGAGACCATCGACGTCCACGGCGGCGGACGCGACCTGGTCTTCCCCCACCACGAGTGCGAGACGGCCCAGTCCGAGACGGCCACCGGCCGGCCGTTCGTCCGCCACTGGCTGCACGTGGGCCTGGTCGGCCTGGGCGGGGAGAAGATGTCCAAGTCCCTCGGCAACCTGGTGTTCGTGGGCGACCTCGTGAAGCAGTGGGAGCCGATGGCGGTGCGCCTGGCCCTCCTCGGCCACCACTACCGCGAGGACTGGCAGTGGGTCCCCGAGGACCTCACCCGGGCGGCCGAGCGGCTGGAGCGCTGGCGGGCGGCGCCCGCCACGTCGGGTGCGGCCGCAGAGGACCTCGCCCTCCTCGAGGTCCGCCGGCACCTCGACCACGACCTCGACGCCCCCGCCGCCCTGGCGGCCCTCGACGCTGCGGCCCGTGCCGGCCGGCCGGTCGGAGGTGGGGCGGCTCTCCTCGGCGTGACGCTCGAGGACGGGAGGGCGCCCGGGTCCTAGTGTTGGCCCGTGCACGACTCGGTCACGGTCCACATGGACGCCCCCGCCGGGCGGATCTGGGAGCTGGTGAGCGACGTGACCCGCATCGGCAGCTTCAGCCCCGAGACCTTCGAGGCCGAGTGGCTCGACGGCGCCGACGGACCGGCGGTGGGGGCCCGGTTCCGGGGCCACGTGCGCCGCAACGGCCGGGGCCCGGTCTACTGGACGACCTGCACCGTCCTCGAGTCCGAGCCCGGCCGGGTGTTCTCCTTCGGCGTGGGCTCGCCGGACAAGCCGTTGAACATCTGGAGCTACCGCCTGGAGGCGGCGGGGGAGGGCACCGACGTGACCGAGTCCTTCGAGCTCCGCCGCACAGCGGGCCTGCGCCTGTACTGGGCGGTGCTGGGCTGGTCCCGTGGTCGGACCAACCGCCGGGGCATGGGCACCACCCTCATGCGGATCAAGGCCGTCGCCGAGGCGGAGTGACGGGCCGGCGCCTCCTTGGGCGGACCGGCACCCGAACTACGCTCTGTTGTCCACGAGGCCCGATCGCCGGGTCCGGGCAGGAGATGAGCGTGCGATGGCGACGGTGGTGACGGTCCGGCTCCCCGACGGCTCGGAGAAGGAGCTGGCGCACGGGGCGACCGCCGCCGACCTGGCCCGCGCCGTCGGCCGGCGGCTGGCCCAGGCGGCTGTGGTGGCCGTGGTCGACGGCACCGAGGTCGACCTCTCCGCCGAGCTGCCCGACGGGGCCAGCGTGTCCATCGTCACGGCCACAAGCGAGGCCGGCCGGGAGGTGCTGCGCCACTCGACGGCCCACGTGCTGGCCCAGGCCGTCCTGCGGCTCTGGCCGGGCGCCCGCTACGCCATCGGACCGGTCATCGCCGACGGCTTCTACTACGACTTCGAGCTCCCCGGCGGCCAGCACTTCAGCGAGGAGGACCTTGGGCGGATCGAGGCGGCCATGCGCGAGATCATCGCCGAGGACCAGCCCTTCGTCCGCGCCGAGCAGTCGATCGCAGACGCCCTCGAGCTCTTCGCCGACCAGCCGTTCAAGCGCGAGATCATCGAGGCGGTGGGCGAAGGGGCCCAGGAGGTCGACGCCGCCCCCGCCGGCGGCGCGGCGGGCGGGGCGGTGGTGTCCACCTACCGCAACAGCGCCGAGTTCACCGACCTGTGCCGGGGCCCGCACGTCCCCTCTACGGCCAAGCTCGGCCACTTCAAGCTCCTGCGGGTGGCCGGCGCCTACTGGCGGGGCGACGAGAAGCGGCCCCAGCTCCAGCGCATCTACGGCACGGCCTTCGAGTCCGAGGCGGCCCTGGCCGAGCACCTCCACCGGATGGAGGAGGCCGAGCGCCGCGACCACCGCCGGCTCGGCGCCGAGCTCGACCTGTTCTCCTTCCCCGAGGAGGTCGGCCCGGGGCTCGCCGTCTTCCACCCCAAGGGCGGCGTCGTCCGCCGCCTGATGGAGGACTACTCGCGCCAGCGCCATGCCGAGTCGGGCTACGAGTTCGTCTACACGCCCCACATCACGAAGAAGGACCTCTTCGAGATCTCCGGCCACCTCCAGTCCTTTGCCGAGGGCATCTACCCGCCCATGGAGATCGACGAGGGCACCGAGTACTACGTCAAGCCGATGAACTGCCCGTTCCACATCCTCATCTACCAAAGCCGGCAGCGCTCCTACCGCGAGCTCCCTATGCGCCTGTTCGAGTTCGGGACGGTCTACCGCTACGAGAAGTCGGGCGTGGTCCACGGGCTCACCCGGGTCCGGGGCATGACCCAGGACGACTCGCACATCTTCTGCACCCGCACACAGATCGCCGCCGAGGTCGATTCGGTGCTCAGCTTCGTGCTCGACCTGCTGCGCGACTACGGGCTCGAGGAGTTCTACCTCGAGCTGTCGACCCGCCCCGAGGGCAAGGCCCTGGGCAGCGACGAGGAGTGGGAGGAGGCCACCGAGGCGCTGCGCTCGGTGGCGGCCGGCCGCGACCTCGAGATGGTGATCGACGAGGGGGGCGGTGCCTTCTACGGCCCCAAGATCTCGGTCCAGGCCCGCGACGCCATCGGCCGCACCTGGCAGATGTCGACCATCCAGCTCGACTTCCAGCTGCCCCAGCGTTTCGGCCTCGAGTACGTCGGCGCCGACAACGCCAAGCACCGGCCGATCATGATCCACCGCGCCCTGTTCGGCTCGGTGGAGCGCTTCTTCGCCATCCTGCTGGAGCACTTCGCCGGGGCCTTCCCCACCTGGCTCGCCCCCGAGCAGGTCCGCGTCCTGCCGGTGCGCGACGACCACGTCGACTACGGGGCCGGGGTGGTCGACCGGCTGCGCGCCGCGGGGCTGCGGGCCTCGATGGAGGACGCCGAGGAGGCCCTGGGCGGGCGGATCCGCCGGGCCAAGCTCCTCAAGATCCCCTACGTGCTGGTCGTCGGCGACGACGACCTGGCCTCGGGCACGGTCGGGGTCAACGTGCGCGGCGGCGACGCCCCCGAGCGCGGGGTCCCGGTGGACGAGGCGGTCTCCCGGGTGCTCGAGGACGTGGCCAAGCGGCGGGTGCAGCCGCTCGACGGCGCGCCGTCGGGCGCCTAGCCCAAGGAGCGGCGCGCCGGCCGTGGGCCTCGAGCAGCTGTGGGCCGGCTGGCGCCAGGAGTACGTCACCTCGGCCACCGAGGCCGAGCGGCACGGCAGCGACGGCGCCTGCGTCTTCTGCCGCATTGCCGAGAGCGGCGCCCCCTCGGCGGACAACGGGGTGGTGTGGCGCGGGGAGCTGGCCCTGGCCGTCCTCAACGCCTACCCCTACGCCAGCGGCCACCTGCTGGTGCTCCCGGTCCGCCACCTCTCGGACCTCTCCGAGCTCACCGAGGAGGAGTCGGCCGCCCTGTGGTCGGCCACGCGCGCCGCGGTGGCCGCCATCACCGCCGCCTACGGCCCCGACGGCATCAACGTCGGGGCGAACCTGGGCCGGGCGGCCGGGGCGGGCATCCCTCTCCACCTCCACCTCCACGCCCTGCCGCGGTGGTCGGGGGACACCAACTTCATGACCTCGGTGGCCGGGGTGCGGGTGATGCCCGAGACCCTGGCCGTGGCCTGGCAGCGGCTGGCCGCGGCCTGGGGGTGAGCCCGGCCCGCCGGCTCAGCCGGCGGCGGCCTTGGAGAGCCCGGAGACCAGGTGCTCGGGGACGGCGTCGTAGTGGTCGTGTTCGGTGCGGAACCGCCCGCGCCCGCCGGTGATCGCCCGCAGGTCGACGGCGTAGCGGGCCATCTCGGCCGCCGGCACCAGGGCCACCACCGTCTGCTGGCCGTCGGCGGCGGTGTCGGTGCCCTGGATCCGGGCCCGCCGGGAGTGGAGGTCGCCCATGACGTCGCCCTGCAGCTCGGCCGGCACGGTGACCTCCACCTTGGACACCGGCTCGAGCAGCACCGGGCCGGCCTCGGCCATGGCCTGGCGGAAGGCCAGGATGGCCGCCATCTTGAAGCTGAGCTCGGAGGAGTCCACCGGGTGGAACTTGCCGTCGTCGACGGTCACCGCCACGTCGACCACCGGGTAGCCGAAGACCCCGCCCTGGGCCATGGCCTCCTGCACCCCCTTCTCCACCGCCGGGATGTACTGGCGGGGGATGGCCCCGCCCACCACCTCGTCGCGGAAGGCGAACCCCTCGCCCCGGGGCAGCGGCTCGATGCGCAGGTGGCAGACGCCGAACTGGCCGTGGCCGCCCGACTGCTTCTTGTGCCGCCCCTCGGCCGCCGCCGGCTTGGTGACGGTCTCGCGGTAGGGGACGAGGACCTCCTCGCGCTCGACGGCCACGCCGAACTTGCGGCTGAGCCGCTCGAGGGTGACGGCCAGGTGCACCTCGCCGGCGACCCCGAGGACGGTCTGGTGGGTCTCGTCGACCCGGGAGACCCGCAGCGAGCCGTCCTCCTCGCAGAGGCGCTGCAGGCCGGACATCAGCTTGTCGTCGTCGGCCCGCGAGGCCGGGTGCACCGCCACCGAGAGGGCCGGGGGCTCGGGGGCCGGGATGACCGCGGTCACCGGGGTGCCCTTGGGGGCGAGGGTGTCGCCGGTGGCGGTGGCGGCCAGGCGGGGCACGGCCACGAAGTCGCCGGCCACCGCCTCTTGCACCGGGGAGGCCTCCTTGCCCCGCAGCAGCTCGAGGACGTGGAGCCGCTCCTCGGTGCGCGTCCGGGGGTTGTACAGCACGACGTCGGGCCGCAGCGTGCCCGAGAGCACCTTGCAGAGCGAGATCCTCCCGGCGTGGGGGTCGGTGACCGTCTTGCAGACCACCACGAGGGGCTGGCCGTCGGGGTCGCAGGCCACCTCGGCGGTGGTGTCCCCGGCCCGCACCCGGGCCGGCGGCCGCTGGTCGGGGGAGGGGCACAGCTCGACGAGGAGGCGGGCCAGCCGGTCGACCCCCACCCCGGTCGCCCCCGAGCAGCACAGGACGGGGAAGACGGCGGCCGAGGCCACCCCCCCGGCCAGGGCGGCCTCCAGCTCGGCGCGGTCGATCGACTCCCCGTCGAGGTAGCGGGTCATGAGGTCGTCGTCGCCCACCACGATCCCCTCCACCAGCTGCTCGTGGACCTCGTGCTCGGTCACGGCCAGCTCCTCGGGGATGGGGCCCTCCTGGCCGGCCACCGGCGGCCCCGCCGAGAGGTCGTAGAGGGTGGCGCGGTCGTCGAGGAGGTCGATCACCCCGCGGAACGAGGCCTCGGACCCCACCGGGAGCTCCACCGGGGCCACCCCGGCCCCGAAGGCGGCCCGCACCTCGGCCAGGGTCCGGTCGAAGTCGGCCCGCTCGCGGTCGAGCTTGTTCACCACCACCACCCGGGGGAGCCCGAGGGCGGCGGCCGCCCGCCAGGCGTCCTCGGTCTGGGCCTGGACGCCGTCGGTGGCGCTCACCACCACCACGGCCAGGTCGGCGACGCAGAGCGCGGCGTGCAGGTCGGCGGCGAAGTCGGCGTAGCCGGGGGCGTCGAGGAGGTTGACCTTGCGGTCCTCGACGGTGAAGGGGGCGATGGCCAGCTGCACCGAGAGCTGGCGCGAGGTCTCCTCGGGCTCGAAGTCGCACACGGTCGAGCCCTTGTCGACCGAGCCCTGGCGGGAGATGGCCCCGGTGGCGGCGAGCAGGGCCTCGGCCAGGGTCGTCTTGCCGGCCCCGTGGTGGCCGACGAGGACCACGTTGCGGATGTCGGCGGGCGTAAGGCGTGGCACGGGCGCACCTCCTCGGGCGCCGTGGCCGGCGACCGCCGCCGGTCGTGCGCCCCGGCCGCCGAGCTTACGGGCGCCGTGGCGGCGGTGCCCGGGGCGCAGGGCCCCCCACCGCTCCCGGGGGGTGGTGGGGGCCGGGTGGTACGCTGGGACGAGAGAGCACGGGGCCGGCGCCGCCCGCAAGGGACCCACACGGGAACGGCGCGAGCACCTGCGGAGCCGACACAACGGAGCCGACACGTCGGCCCGCTCGCCCCCCGTCGGGGGCCGGGGCGCAGGGTGCGTTCCGAGATGAGGAGACGCCATGTTCGACGGCCGCTGGCGGCAGGCGGTGGACCGCAGCACGGGACCGGTCGGCGGGTGGCTCGTGCGGGTGGGGGTCACCGCCGACCTGCTGACCTGGTCGGGCCTCGTCTTCTCGGTGGCCACCGCGGTGGCGGTGGGCAGCGGCCACCTGCTGCTGGGCATCCCCCTGCTGGCCCTGACCGGCTTCCACGACCTGCTCGACGGACCGGTGGCCAAGGCCGCGGGGACGGCGTCGGTGCGGGGCGCCTTCTTCGACTCGGTGGCCGACCGCGTGGCCGACGCCGTGCTGATGGGCGGGGTGGCGTGGTACCTGGTGTCGGTGCACGAGGGGGAGCTGGCCCTCCTCCCGCTGGCCGTGCTCGGGGTGACCTCGATCGTCTCCTACGAGCGGGCCAAGGCCGAGGCCCTGGGGCTGTCGGCGGCCAAGGGCGGCCTCATGGAGCGGGCCGAGCGGATGATCCTGCTCGGTGCGGGCTTCCTCGCCTCCTGGCTGCTGGTGCCGGTGCTGTGGATCCTGCTGGGACTGGTCACGGCCACGGCGGTGGGGCGGTTCGTCCGGGTGTGGCGGGTGGCCGAGGGGCCGCCCCGGCCCCAGCCCGGCGTCCGCGCCTCGATGGCCCCCGACGCCGCGCCGCTGCGGTGGCGGCCCGGACGGGTGGAGTCGAGGTGGCGCTCGTGGCGTGAGGGGTCGGCCACGCGACCGGCCAGCGGCCGCGCCGGCGAGCCGCTCGGACGGTGGCGGGCCCGCCGCCAGGAGGCGCTGGCCAGCCGGACCCACCGGGCACGCCGGTCGGCCCGACAGGCGGGCGGGCGGCCGCGCACCGCGGCCACCCGAGACCCCGGGTCCTCGGGTCCCAGCCGGGACTGACCGGCCCCGGCCGACCACACCGACGCCGTGGGAGCCAAGCAGGACCGGCTGACGTACGTCACCTACCGTGCCCTGGGGGCCGCGCTGGCCGCGCTGCCCCAGCCGGTGGCCACCGCCGCCGCGGTGGTGGCGGGCGAGGTCATGGCCCGCCGGCCGACCGGCCCCGAGGCGCTGCGGGCCGACCACCTCCGCCGGGTCCTGGCCCAGGACTCCCCGGTGGTGGCGCCCGACCCCGCCGTGGTCGAGCGCTGGACCCGCCGGGCCTTCCGCGCCTACGCCCGCTACTGGGTGGAGGGGGCGCGGCTGCCCTCCACCCCTCCCGGCGAGGTGTGCGGCCGCATGATGGTCGAGCGCGGCTGGGAGCACCTGGTGGCGGGGATGGCCGGGGGCAAGGGCGTGGTGATGGCCCTCCCGCACGTCGGGAGCTGGGAGTGGGGGGGCGCCTGGCTGGCGGCCGTGGGCTATCCCATGACCAGCGTGGCCGAGACGGTGGAGCCCCCGGCCCTCTTCGAGTGGTTCCTCGAGGAGCGCCGGGCGATGGGCCTGTCCATCGTCGCCCTCGGGCCGGACTCGGCCGGCGTCCTGGCCAAGACGCTGCGCTCGGGGGGGCTGGTCGGCCTCCTGTGCGACCGCGACATCGTGGGCCACGGGGTCGAGGTCGAGTTCTTCGGCGAGCGCACCACCTTCCCCGCCGGCCCGGCCACGCTCGCCCTGCGGTCCGGGGCGCCGTTGGTGGTCGCCGCCGTCTACAGCGGGCCGGGCCGCGACCACACCGCCGTCATCTCGGCGCCGCTCGACACGGCGCGGCGCTCGGGGCTGCGGGCCGACGTGGGGCGCGTCACCCAGGCCATCGCCGAGCAGTTCGAGCGGCTGATCCGACCGTCGCCCGAGCAGTGGCACCTCTTCCAGCCGAACTGGCCCAGCGAGGCGCGACCCGATGGCGGGAGCGCTTGAGGGTGCGGGTGGCGATGGTCTGCCCCTACAGCCTCGAGCGGCCCGGCGGGGTCCAGGGGCAGGTGACCGGGTTGGCCCGCGCCCTGCGCGGGCTCGGCCACGAGGTGGGGGTGCTGGCCCCCGGCGGCCGGCGGCCCGCCGCCGACCCCGGCGCCCCCTTCGACGGCACCCACGTGGTGGGCGCGGCGGTCGGGGTGCGGTCGAACGGCTCGGTGGCCCCGGTCTCGTTGTCGCCGGGCGCGGCGTGGCGGGCCGAGCGGCTCGTCCGCCGCCACCGCCCCGACGTCGTCCACCTCCACGAGCCGATGGCCCCGGTCCTCGGCTACGGCCTCCTCCTCACCCGCCCGGCCCCCTTGCTCGGCACCTACCACCGCTCGGGCGACAGCGCCTGGTACCGGGGGTTGCGTCCGGCGGCCGCCTGGGCCGGCCGGCGGCTCGACGTGCGCTGCTGCGTCTCGGAGGCGGCCCGGGCCACGGCGGAGGCGGCCATGGGCGGCACCTACGAGGTGCTCTTCAACGGGGTGGAGGTCGAGAGGTTCGCCTCGGCCCGGCCCTGGGCGACCGACCGCCCGACGGTGCTGTTCCTCGGTCGCCACGAGGAGCGCAAGGGGCTGGGCGTGCTGCTCGAGGCGTTCGCCGCGGTGCCCGACCCCGTGAGGCTGTGGGTGGCCGGGGACGGGCCGGACACCGAGGCGCTGCGGCGGGCCCACCCCGGGTCCGAGCGGGTCGTGTGGCTCGGGCTCCTCGACGACGACGAGGTGGCCCGGCGGTTGGCCGGGGCCCACGTGCTGTGCGCCCCCTCGCTGCGGGGCGAGTCGTTCGGCATGGTGCTCCTCGAGGGGCTGGCCGCCGGCTGCGCCGTGGTGGCCACCGACCTTCCCGGCTACCGCGACGCGGCGGCCGGCCACGCCGCGCTCGGTGCCGCCCGGCGACACCGCCGCCCTGGGGTCGGCCCTGGCCGCGGCCGTGGCCGACGCCGCTGGGGGGACCGGCGCCAGCGCCCCCGGGCGGCTGGCTGCGGGGAGGGTCCACGCCGAGAGTTGGTCGATGGACCGCCTGGCCCGGCGCTACGTGGACCTCTACCACCGGGCCGGCCACGCCCGGCGGCCCGGCCGCCGGGGGGAGACGGGGACGGGTAACCTGGGCCGGTTATGAGCGACCAGCAACCCCCGCGACCCCCCGGTCGGGGCTCCGGCGGGGGTGGAGGGTCTTCCGGCTCGGGCGGCTCGGGCCGTGCGGGCGGCGGGAACGGCTCAGGCGGTTCAGGAAGCTCAGGCGGATCCGGCGGCTCGGGTTCGGGCCGGCGCCGGCGCTCTCGGGGGCGGTCCTCGAGCGGGCAGAGAGCCGGCGGCGACGGACGGCAGGGTTCGGGCGGGTCGTCGAACCGATCGGGCGGCCGGGGTGGCGGCGGCCAGCGCAACCGGGGTTCGAGCGGCGGCGGCCAGCGCTCCCGCCCGGCCGGGTCGGGCGCGGGCCGCGGCGGTGGGGGAGGGGCCGATCGCCCGCGCAGCCCGTCGGCTCCGGCGGCGGCGGTGACGTCCACCGTGGTGGCGGCGGCCGAGTCGGACCGGGTGGCCGTGGCCGACCGGGAGATCAGGGCCAACCGCCGACGGGCCCACGTCCTGGCCGTCGGCGCCGGTGCGGTCCCCGGGGTGGTGGTCGGGCTCGTGCTCGGCGCCGTCGCCGGCCCGGTAGCCGGCGTCGTGGCCGCGGTGGTGGTGGCCGCCTTCGTCGCCGTCGTGGTCTCGCGGCGGGCCACCACCATGGTGCTGGGCATCGTGGGGGGGCGGCCGCTCGCCGACGACGCCGAACCTCGCCTGGTCAACCTGGTCGACGGCCTCTGCGCCACCTTCGGGGTGCCGCGGCCTCGCCTGTGGCTCGTGGAGGACCCGGTGCCCAACGTCTGCGCCCTCGGGCGCCGGCCCTCGGCCGCGGTGCTGGTGGTCACGAGCGGACTGCTCGGCCGGCTGGGGCTGATCGAGACCGAGGGGGTGGTCGCCCACGAGCTGGCCCACGTGAAGCGCCACGACACGGCCGTCTCGGAGGTGGCCGTCGCCCTCTGCTACCCGCTGGCCGGCGCCCGCGGCGCCGACGGGCTGGTCCACCGGGCGCTGGGGAGGGGCCGCGAGTACCGGGCCGACGAGGTGGCCGCGGCCACCGTGCGCTACCCCCCGGGTCTGCGCGACGCCTTGGGGACGCTGGAGGACGCGCCGGCACCGTTGGCGGGCTCGGTGTTCACCGGACGACGGTGGCGGGCCACCCGGTGGCTGTGGATCGACCCCATGGTCGGGTCCCGGGCCGACCCGGTCGAAGGGGAGCTCGACGCCACCTCGGTCCGGCGGGCGGCCCTGGCCGAGTGGTGAGGCGACGGGCCGCCCCCACGGCGCACCGCTAGTCCCGTTCGCCGATTCGGGCACGCCGGGCCGGTAGCATGGGTCCATGAGCCGGCCGTCGGAGGGAACAACGCGCCAGACCGGCACCTTCACGGTCAAGCGCGGCCTGGCCGACATGCTGCGCGGCGGCGTGATCATGGACGTGGTCGACGCCGGGCAGGCCAAGGTGGCCGAAGACGCCGGTGCGGTGGCCGTCATGGCCCTCGAGCGGGTGCCGGCCGACATCCGCCGCGACGGCGGGGTGGCCCGCATGAGCGACCCCGCCCTCATCGAGGGCATCAAGCAGGCGGTGACCGTGCCGGTCATGGCCAAGGCCCGCATCGGCCACTTCGCCGAGGCCCAGGTCCTCGAGTCGCTCGGCGTCGACTACGTCGACGAGAGCGAGGTCCTCACCCCGGCCGACGAGGCCCATCACATCGACAAGTGGGCGTTCACCGTGCCCTTCGTCTGCGGGGCCACCAATCTCGGCGAGGCCCTCCGACGGATTTCGGAGGGCGCCGCGATGATCCGCTCCAAGGGCGAGGCCGGCACCGGCAACATCGTCGAGGCCGTCCGTCACCTCCGCTCCATCGTGGGCGACATCGGGGCCATCACCCAGGCCGACGGGGCCGAGCTCTACCGCTGGGCCAAGGAGCTGGCCGCGCCGATCGGCCTCGTCCAGGAGATCGCCCGGACCGGGGCCCTGCCCGTGCCGCTGTTCTGCGCCGGCGGCATCGCCACCCCGGCCGACGCCTCGCTGGTGATGCAGCTGGGGGCCCAGGCGGTCTTCGTGGGCTCGGGGATCTTCAAGAGCGACGACCCGGCCCGCATGGCCCGGGCGATCGTGGAGGCCACCACCCACTTCGCCGACGCCGACCACGTGGCCAAGGTGAGCACGGGGCTGGGCGAGGCGATGCGCGGCCAGGAGATCTCCGGCCTCGCGGAGCGGCTCGCCGACCGCGGCTGGTAGCGGCGCGCCCCGCACGCGGTGACCATCGGCATCCTGGCCCTGCAGGGCGACGTGCGCGAGCACGCCGCCGCCTTCGCCGACCTGGGTGTCGCCACCACCACGGTGCAACGGCCCGCCGACCTCGCGGGGCTGGACGGCATCGTCCTGCCCGGCGGCGAGTCCACCACGCTGTCGCTGCTGCTCGAGTCCTCCGGGCTCTTCGACCCTTTGGCCGACGAGCTGGCCGGCGGCCTGCCGGCCTTCGGCACCTGCGCCGGCATGGTGCTCCTGGCGCGCACCGTCCTCGGCGGCCGCCCCGACCAGCGGTCGTTCGGGCTGCTCGACTGCTCGGTCCGCCGCAACGGCTACGGCCGTCAGCGGTACTCCTTCGAGTGCGAGGTGGACTGCCCCGGCGTGGTGGCGGCCATGGAGGAGGCGGGGGTGGCCGGCCCCGACGCCGCCGGACCGACCATGCCGGCGGTGTTCATCCGGGCCCCGGTGGTCGAGTCCCCCGGGCCCGCGGTCGAGGTGCTGGCCACCCTGGGCGCCGAGCAGCCGGTGGTCTGCCGGCAGGGTTCCGCGCTGGCCAGCTCCTTCCACCCCGAGCTGACCGCCGACCGGCGGCTCCACCGGTTGTTCGCGGCCATGGCCGGCCAGCCGGTGGCGGGGTAACGGCCGGCCGGTCGGCGGTCGTGCCGGGCGGTCGGAGGCCACGAAGCCCCTACCCGGCGCAGCCCTTCACCCCGGCGGTCCCGGCGCTCACGCCGGCCGACCCCGCGCTCGATCCGAGCGAGACCGTGGTGTCGAGCGACACCGGGACCGGCGCCGACGGCGGGACCCCCGGCAGGCTCTGGCACGAGGCGGCGCCCGTCCCCGACCCTGTCGACGACGGGAGGTCGGGGAGGGGGAGGGCCGACGCCGGTGTCGAGATCCCCGGCAACGACGACGCCGACGGCAGTGACGGGAGCGAGGGCGCCGTCGGCGCCGACGGGAGCGACGGAGCAGCCGGCAACGAGGGAGCTCCGCCCGACGGGGTGACCGAGCCCGATGCCGAGGCGGTCGCGCCGCCGCCCGACCCACTGGCCGACAGCGCTCCCCCCGAGGTCCCGACGGCCCCGTCAAGCGTGGAGCCGGTCCCCGTGGCCCCCGGCAGCGACCCACCGCCGGGGAGCCCCGTCGACCCCGTGCCCGGCGGGGCGGGTGCGCCGGGCACGGGGATCGACGGGAACGCTGTGAGCGGCAACGACGGCAGGCTGGTCGAGGGGAGGGACGGCGCGCTGGCCGGGGTCACCGCCGTGCTCGCACCCAGGCCCCCGAGCAGCGCGCCGCCCACCGCGCAGGTGACGGCACCCAGCGCCACGGCCAACAGCCGCAGGTGACGTCGCGCCGCCCGGCGCAGCCAGGCCCCGGCGGCGCCCGGCCCGGTTGAGGCTCCCTTCGAGGCGGCCTGGTGCCCATGGTGGGATCGGTGAGGGTGGTACACGGTGCTGTTCCTTTCATGGCTCGTCGATGTCCGAGGGGTGGCGAGGTCGCCCGGTGCGTCGGAGCCCCCGGGCAAACGGTGTCCGTCGCGCCCTCTTCCACCGGTGCCGTGAGCCCGAGGGACGCGATGCGCAGCAGGCCGTCGGGCTGGACGCTGCGGTCGGCCACGACCGCGCACGGGCCCGGCCGGTGCAGGCCGGCGGTGCGCAGGATGGACGAGCGCTCGGTGGCCACCAGCGCCGCCGCAGTGCGGCGAGCGTGCGACGGCCAGCCGACGGGGTAGACGGCCACGGCGAAGGCCCCCCAGGGCGGCGTCACCCCGACCACGGTGGCCGCCGACCCCGCTGCGCCCGACCGACGGGGGGAGGACCACGATGCGGCGTCCGGAGGGCGCTCCGGTCGCGCCGCCCGCATCGCGGCCTCCCCCCGACCCTCACCGGGTGAGCCGAGCACGGTCGGCCGACCCGGGGGGAGCGGGGGAGCTCCCCGGGCGCGCGCCCGGCGTGAGCTCCCCGGTGGCCTGGGACCCAGCCGCCGTCGGGCTGCCGGCGGCCGACGACGTCCCCCGGTGAGCGCGGTCCGGGCATCGAGGTCTTGAGGGCCACCCCCGACGACGGCAACGAGGAGGCGCCGGCCGTTGTGGCGCCGGAGGTGGGCGCAGCCGCCGGTGCACCGCCGGCCACCGTCGAGGCTGTCACGGCGATCGCTCCCGCAGCCCCTCGGATCCTCACTCGACATCCTCCAGCTCTCCGACCCGGCCGGTCACTCCCGGCCTGTCAGACCTGTGCGTCCTCGCCCGACTCCCTTCGCTTCGAGGAACGGGGCAGAGGGGCCGATCTTTCGCTCGAGGGGGCGAATGCGAAAAAAACCGTCGCCATCAGGGGCGACGTCACGCCGCCCGGCGCGCCGCGTCCGCGGTCCCACCGGGCCGAGGGGGCGAGCGCGCCGCCTGCGGACCCCGAGCATCAGGCGGCCGCGGGTAGCATCACCGGGTCGGGCCCGCGCCCCAGGGGCGCCCCGCGAGAAAGGGTTTCCATGTCGGGTCACTCGAAGTGGGCCAGCATCAAGCACAAGAAGGGGGCGGCCGACCAGGCGCGCTCGAAGGTCTTCGCCAAGCTCATCCGCCAGCTGGAGGTCACGGCCCGCGACGGCGGCAGCAGCGATCCCGAGACCAACGCCTCGCTGCGCACCGTCTACCAAAAGGCGCGCGACGCCTCGGTGCCGATGGACACCATCGAGCGGGCCATCAAGCGGGGGTCGGGCGAGCTCGAAGGGGTCCGCTACGAGCCGGCGAACTACGAGGGGTACGCGCCGGGCGGGGTGGCCGTCATCGTCGAGACCCTCACCGACAACCGCAACCGCACGGCGGCCGAGATCCGCAACCTGTTCAACCGCAACGGCGGGTCGATGGCCGAACCCGGTGCCGTCAGCTGGCAGTTCGAGCGCAAGGGCGTCCTCGAGCTCGACCGGTCGCTGGACGAGGACAAGATCATGGAGGTGGCGGTCGACGCCGGCGCCGAGGACCTGTCCGACGGCGGGGACCGTTGGGTCCTCACCTCGGCCCCCCACGACCTGGCCGCCGTGCGCGACGCCCTGGTCGAGGCGGGCATCACCCCGACCTCGGCCGAGCTCACCCTCGAGTCCACGACCTCGGTCGCCGTCACCGACGAGAACGAGGCCAAGAAGGTGCTGCGCCTGCTCGAGATGATCGACGACCACGACGACGTCCAGGCGGTCCACGCCAACTACGACATCCCCGACGAGGTGCTCGCGGGCTTCGACGGCTGACCGTGGACCCGTCGGCGGCGGGTCCGGCGGCGCAGGTGGCGACGGCACCCGCGCCCCGGCGGGCACCGCGCCGTGCCTCCTGGCTCACCGGCGCGGCCGTCCTGGCGGTGGTGGCCGCCTACGGGTTCGCGCTGCGGGCCTGGCTGGTGGCCCACTCGCCCCTCGACAGCGATCAGGCCGTCGTCGGCCTCATGGCCAAGGCCGCGCTGGCCGGCCACTTCTCCACCTTCTACTGGGGCCAGGCCTACGGCGGGGCCGAGCCCTACCTGGCGGCCCCGATCGTGTGGGCGACGCACGGCAGCCCCTTCGCGCTCGACGCCACGGCAGCGCTCCTGTCGGCCGTGGCGGCCGTGGTGGTCGGCGCGGTGGTGGCCGAGGCCACCGGACGGCGGTTCGCCGGCGCCGCGGCGGGAACGCTGGCCTGGGTCTGGCCCTACGCGGTGGTGTGGAACTCGCTGCGCGAGACCGGGTTCCGGGGCGTCAACGTGGTCTGCGGCCTGGTGATGGTGTACGCCGCCGTGCGCATCGGGCTCGGCGGCAACCGGTGGCGCAACGGGGTCGTCCTCGGCCTGGCCGCCGGCGTGGGGTGGTGGTCCTCGCCGGAGATCGCCTACTTCGCCCTGCCGACCGCCGTCGTGCTCGTGGCCTCCTGGGAGCGGCTCTTCGCCGGGGGGAGGCGGTGGGCGGGCCCGTGGCGGCCCGGCCCGATCCTGGCCGCCCTGGCGGCGGCGGTGGTGGGGGCGCTCCCGTGGCTCTACACCAACGTCGGCACCTCCTTCGCCTCGCTGCGCACCTCGTCCCTCCCCACCTACATGGGGATCGGCTACGCGGGCCGGCTGTCGGTCTTCTTCCGGGCGATGCTGCCGGTGCAGCTCGGGGTGCGCTCAGTCCCCGGGCGCCAGTGGGCGGTGGGGCCGGTGGCCGGCCCCGTCCTCTACGGCGCGCTCCTCGTGGTGGTGGCCGCCTCGGTGGTGCGGGCGGCGGTGGCGGCCCGGCACGGGCGGCGGGCGGCACCGGCCCTGGCCGCGGCGGCCGGCGTGGTCGTCTTCCCCTTCCTCTACGCGGCGGTGCCCTCCAGCGGGTACTGGATGGACGGGCGGTACGGGGTGGCCCTCCCGTTGCTGGTCGTCTTGCTGGTGGCCACGGCGTGGGTCGGGGTCCCCGCCGAGAGGGGCGAGGCGGCGCGGGCACCCCGGGCCGCGCACGCCTCGCCGCGCCGGGGGTTCGAGACGGCCCGGGTGGCGGTCCTGTGCGCGGCGGTGGTGGCCGGGGCGGGGCTGACCGTGGTCACGGCCTCGGCCGCCGGGGTCCCGGTCCGACCGCGGGCCTTCTTCACCGGGTGGTCCGACCCCGAGCAGCCGATGCGCGCCGCCGGCGGGGCCCTGGTGGACGCCGGCTTGCACGACGCCTACGCCAGCTACTGGGTCGCCTACGTCCTCGACGACCTGTACCCCGGGCGACTGGCGGTGAGCCCCTCCTACCTCGACGTGGTGCGCTGGCCGGCCGAGGCCGGGGCCGTGCGGCGGGCGCCGGACCCGGTGTGGCTGTTCGCGGCCCCCGGCCAGGCGCTCGGGGCGGCCCGGGCCGTGGGCAACCCCG
This sequence comes from uncultured Actinomycetota bacterium, assembly GCA_963770505.1. GTDB lineage: Bacteria > Actinomycetota > Acidimicrobiia > Acidimicrobiales > RAAP-2 > CAVYPR01. The sequence continues at coordinate 671,871 of CAVYPR010000001.1, forward strand.
AGCCCGGGCCGGGCAACTACACCGAGCACGACTTCGAGTCGCTGCTGGCGGCCCAGGGCGTCGGCTACCGCGTCGTGCACCTCGGGGTCCTCGACGCGGTGGTGCCGGACCGCCGCGTGACCCTGCCCAGGCCCTGAGGGTCCCCGCCTGCGGCGGCCGGCCGCGCTAATGTCGAACGCATGTTCGTGTTGGGCATCGACCCAGGACTGTCGCGCTGCGGCTACGGCCTGGTGGGCCGGGACGCGGGGCGGGGCGGGAAGCTCGCCGCCTCGTCGGCCGGGGTGATCGAGACCGACCCCGAGGCGCCGCTGCCCGAACGGCTGCTCATCCTCCAACGGGAGCTGCGGGCCCTGGTGGACGAGCTCCGGCCGCCGGTGGTGGTGGTCGAGCGGGTGTTCTTCCAGGTGAACGCCAGAACCGCCATGTCGGTCGGCCAGGCCAGCGGGCTGGCCCTGGCCGCCGCGGCCGAGGCGGGCTGCGACGTCTTCGAGTACACCTCCAACGAGGTGAAGCAGGCCCTGGTCGGCTACGGCGGCGCCACCAAGGAGCAGGTGCAGCGGATGGTGGCCAACGTGCTGAACCTGGCCGAGGTGCCCCGACCGCCCGACGTGGCCGACGCCCTGGCCCTGGCCGTCTGCCACCTGAGCACCGAGCCGCTGCGCCGGGCGGTGGCCCTGGCCACCGGGGGGACGTCCTCGTGATCGGCTCACTGCGCGGGAGCCTCGGGGCTCGAACGGGCGAGGGCGAGGTGGTCATCGAGGTGGGGGGCGTCGGCTACCGGGTGTCGGTGACGTCGGGCGGCGCGGCGGCGCTCGGCCCCGTGGGGTCCGAGGTCTTCCTCCACGTGCACACCCACGTGCGCGAGGACGCCATCGTCCTCTACGGCTTCGCCCACGACGACGAGCGGCGGTGCTTCGAAGCCCTGCTCGGCGCCCACGGCGTGGGGCCGGCCCTGGCCCTGGCCATCATGTCGTCCCTCTCGCCGGCCACCTTGTCCACGGCGGTACTGGAGGACGACGCCGAGACCCTGTGCGCCGTCCCCGGGGTGGGCCGCAAGACGGCGGCCCGGTTGCTCATCGACCTGAAGAGCCGCCTCGACCTCCCCGACCTCTCGGCGACGCCACTGGCCGGCGCGGGCGTCGGTTCGGCCCGGGCTGAGGCCCGGGCGGCCCTGGCCGAGCTCGGCTACGGGCCCGACGAGATCCGCAGCGCCCTCGAGGGCGCGCGCGAGGACCTGGGGGTCGAGGAGCTGCTGCGGGTGGCGCTGCGGGAACTGGCCGTCCGGTGACCCCCGGGGCCCGCCGCGAGGTGCTGGAGGAGGCACCCGAGGCCGCAGGCGACGGGCGCGACGTCGACCCCCAGGCGGCCCCGGTCGAAGAGCTGGAGGAGGCGGGCCTTCGGCCGCGCACGCTGGCCGAGTTCGTGGGCCAGGGCCAGCTGGTCGAGCACCTGGGGATCGTGCTGCAGGCGGCGCGGCGTCGCCGCCAGCCGGTCGACCACCTCCTCTTCGCCGGCCCGCCGGGGCTGGGCAAGACCTCGCTGGCCGGCATCGTGGCCGCCGAGATGGGGGTGGGGCTGCGGGTCACCTCGGGGCCGGTGCTGGTGCGGGCGGGCGACCTGGCCGCGCTGCTGACCGACCTGCAGGAGGGCGACGTCCTCTTCGTCGACGAGATCCACCGGCTGGCCCGTTCGGTGGAGGAGATCCTCTATCCGGCCATGGAGGACGCCAAGCTCGACATCGTGATCGGCAAGGGCCCCACCGCCCGTTCGATCCGCCTCGACCTTCCCCGCTTCACCCTGGTGGGGGCGACGACCCGCACCGGCCTGGTGGCGGGCCCACTGCGCGACCGGTTCGGCTTCGTCGGACGGCTCGACCTCTACGACCCGACCGAGCTGCAGGCCATCGTCGAGCGGTCGGCCCGCCTGCTCGGGTTGCGGGTCGAGCCCGAGGGGGCGGCCCGCATCGCCGAGCGGTCCCGGGGGACGCCCCGGATCGCCAACCGCCTGCTCCGGCGGGTGCGCGACTTCGTCGAGGTGCGGGGGGACGGGGTGGTCACCGGCCGCACCGCCGAGGAGGGGCTGGACCTGTTCGGCGTGGACCGCTTGGGCCTGGACAAGCTCGACCGCGCCATCCTCGACACGCTCTGCCGCCGCTTCGGAGGCCAGCCGGTGGGCCTCACCACGCTCTCGCAGTGCGTGGGGGAGGAGGCCGACACCATCGAGGACGCCTACGAGCCGTTCCTGCTCCGGGAGGGCCTGATCAAGCGGACCCCGCGCGGCAGGGTGGCCACGGCCCGGGCCTGGGCGCACCTGGGCGTCGCCCCGCCGGGGCCCGGGGACGACCCGAGCTCACTGTTCTGAGGGCACCGGCTTTCCCGCGGCCCCGGCCCCGACGCCGGCCGGCCGGCTGATCGCCAACGGGTGTCCGCCGTGGCCGTTCTCCCCCGGGGGAGCGGCGCGGTCGCCGGTGCCCGCCCCGTAAGGGCGGGGGCCGTCGCCTCCACCTGCGGGGCCACGAGCGGGCCCGTCGAGGGGACCCGAAGAGGGGTGGGCGCGCAGGGAGACCGACGGGAGGCGCACCTCGAAGGTGGTGGACCACCCGGGCACGTCGACGATCTCGATGGTCCCGCTGTGGGCCTCGACCACGGACTTGGCGATGGCCAGGCCCAGGCCCGAGCCGGGGATGCCCAGCTCGGAGGCGGCGGCCAGTCGGTAGAAGCGCTCGAAGAGATGCTCCCGCTCGGCCGTGGGGATGCCGGGGCCGGTGTCGTGCACGCGCAGCAGCACCGAGGGTCCCGAGCCGTCCACCCGGACGACGACGCGTCCCCCCGACGGCGTGAACTTGACGGCGTTGGAGAGCAGGTTGCCCAGGAGCTGGTGGAGACGGTGCGGGTCGCCGTGGACCATCGCCGGCCCGGAGGACCCGGCGGCCAGGGCGACGCCGTGGTCGATCGCACTGGCCGCCATGGCGTCGACCGCCTCGACGGCGAGGGCCGAGAGATCGACGTCCACGAAGGTCACGTGCAGCTCGCGGCCGCGACCGGGGTCGGTCAGCAGGTCCTCGGAGACCTTGAGCAGCTGTTCGGCATTGCGCTCGATCGCCCGCAACATGCGGACCTGCTCGTCGTCGAGGCGCGGCCCGTCGTCGTCGAGCAGGAGGTCGACGAACCCCTTGATGGAGGTGAGGGGGGTCCGCAGCTCGTGGGAGACGGTGGCCACCACGTCGTCCTTCATCGTGCTCAACTCGCTCAGGTGCTGGTTCTGCTCGACCAGGACCTGGGTCACCTCGCGTTGGACGGCCAGCGTGCGCTCCCGCTCGGACTCGAGCTGCTCGCGGCGGGTGACGTCGCTGGCCACCACCACGTAGCCCGACGACCGGGCGCCCTCGACGTCGGCCGCCCAGGCGCTGAAGGTGGCCGACAGGCGGATGGGTCGCCCGTCCTTGCGCCGGCAGGTCCACACGAGCACTCGGTCGAGGACGGGGTGGAAGGAGGACGCCGGGCCGTCCCCGTTCAGCGCCGGCGGCCGGTCCGGACCGTCGAGGTCCAAGAGCCGGTCGCCGGCCATGCGGCCGACGACCTCGTCGGCAGAGTAGCCGAGGAGCTGCTCGGCGCCGGTGGAGAAGAAGAAGACCCGGGCCTGGTCGTCGATCCCGATCACGGCGAACCGGGTGGCCGCGGCCAGGATCGACGCCAGTTGCCGGCGGGCCTCTTCGGCCTGGCGGGCGGCCTGGCGGGCCCGTTCGGTCTGGGTGGCGAGGTTGCGCACGTGGGCGCGCTCGCGGGCGACCAGGTTGAAGACGGCGAAGGCGATGAGGGCGGAGATGGCGAGGAGCTCCACCACCCCCCGCCAGCTCGACTGCGGGTAGTCCGGGGCGCCGATGAGCCAGACGGGGGCGACCAGGGCGGCGGCCACCGCGGCCAACCCGGCGATGAGATGGGCCCGGACGCCGTTGAAGGCGATCCAGACGATCGGCACCAAGAAGACGATGCCCAGGCCCGAGTCGGCCCCTCCCTGGGCGTCGCGCAGCATGGCGATCACCGTGATGTAGCCGACGGGGACGAGCAGCCACGACCACCGGGGGAGGCGTGACCAGGGCAGCGCCAGCACGGCGACCACGATGAGCAGGAAGAGCGCCCCGGCCAGGCAGACCTCGACGACGGCCTGGCGGGGGATGGCGATCAGGCCGACGAGCACCGACAAGGTCCCGACCAGGGCCACGACCGGCAGCTGCTGGCGGACCCCGGGCGGGAGCTGGGTGGCCACCCTGGCCTCGCCGCCCGGCGGTCCGGCGGGGGTCGCCGGCGAGCTCGACGTGGCCGGGATCGGCGGCTCGGGGGGGGTGCTCACACGGCCTCCGTGGGCTGGTAGCGGTAGCCGAAGCCTCGCACGGTCTCGAGGGGGGAGTCGTCCGGGCGGTCCCAGTCGAGCTTGCGCCGCAGCCGGAGCACGGCGTACTTGACCCGGTCCGGTCCCAGCCCGGCCCGGTCCTCCCAGGCCAGCTCGACCAGCTGGTCCTGGGAGAGCACCTGCCCGCTGTGGCGGACCAGGGCGCACAGCAGCCGGAACTCGGTGGGCGTGAGCTGGACCGGCTTGCCGTCCTGGGTGACCTGGCGCTGCGTGAAGTCGATGCGCAGGTCGCCGTCGACGAAGTGGGTCGGCGCTTCGGCGGCCGAGAGCCGGCGGCGCCGTATGGCGACCAGGCGGGCCAGCAGCTCGTCGCGGTTGAACGGCTTAGTCAGGTAGTCGTCGGCGCCGCCGTGGAGCCCGCGGACCTTGTCGCGGTCCGCGGAGCGTGCGGTGAGCACCAGGACCGGGACGTCGCTCATGTCGCGGATCCGCTCGAGCACGTCCCATCCGGCCAGGTCGGGCAGGCCCACGTCGAGGATGACCAGGTGGGGACGGGACGCGTGGAACTCCCGTAGCCCGTCGCGGCCGGTGGCGGCGTCGACGACGGCGTACCCGGCCCGCAGCAGCATGGCGCGCAGGAGGTCCTGTATGTCGGGGTCGTCCTCGATCACGAGGACCCTGACGTCGTCGTCCAGCTCCATGCCCACCACCCTCCGTCCGCCGGCGCCCGAGGTTCTTCGGTGGGCCGCGCCCGGTTGGCCAGGAATTCTACCTGGACAGGCGATCCGCCGGTCCGCCGGGGCCCCGGCGGTGGGGTCCGCGGCCGCCGGACGGCGGTCAGGGTGAGCTCACCGGGGACCTGCCCAGGCTGTATGGTTGCCCTCCTGTGCGACCCGCCATCCTCCGACCTCTGGCCGCCGGGAGCCGTGGCCGATGACCGCTGCCGTGTGGGCGGCCGGCGTCGTGCTGGCCGCCACCTCCAAGAAGACGACCAGCGGGGGCAGCGCCACCTTCCTCATCGTGCTGGTGCTGCTCGGCCTGGCCGGCTACTTCTTGTTCCTGCGGCCCCAGCAGCAGAAGGCCCGCAAGCAGAAGGCGCTCCAGTCCGACATCGGGGTGGGTGACGAGGTCCTCACGGTCGGGGGCATCGTGGGCACCGTGCTCTCCATCGACAGCGAGCGGGTCACCATCCTCACCGGGATGGACGCGGACGGGTCCTCGGGCGGCGAGCCGCCGACCAGGATGGTCCTCGTCCGAAACGCCATCGCCCGCAAGATCGAACCGGTGGCCGCCCCGGCCGAGGACGCCCCGGGGGCCAGCAGCGGCCACCCGGGCTACGGGGGCCAGCCCGAGGCGGACCACGCCGGTTCCGGCGAGGGGGACGACCACGGCCCCCATGACGTCGGAGAGGGCGAGGGCACGACCACCGAGGGTGGCGGGGCGTGAGCCCACCCTCGTCACGCGCCCAGGCCCGGCGCCGGCGCTCGCTCATGCTGAGCGCCATGATCGTGGTGGTGGTGGCCTTCGGCTCCCTGGCCGCCACCCTGGCCGCCGGCTGGTCGCCCAAGCTCGGCCTCGACCTGGCCGGCGGGTTCTCCGTCGTCTACAAGCCGGTCCAGCACGCCACGACATCGGAGCTGAACGAGACCGTGACCATCCTGAGCAACCGGGTGAACGGCCTGGGGGTGTCGGGGGCCACAGTGAGCACCCAGGGCAACGAGATCGTGGTCTCGGTCCCGGGGGTGAAGAACGCCCGCACAGTGCTGAAGGTGCTCGGGCAGACCGCCCAGCTCTACTTCCGCCCGACGTTCTGCTACGCCCCCCCCTACTCCAAGACGGCCACAAAGGGCACGACCACCACCACGACCCCCCAGACCCTCCCCGCCAACTGCGGCTCCAACTACCAGCTGGTCACGGCCAACCTGAAGGGGACGGCCGGGAGCGGGACAGGCGTCCACTACACAGTGTCGGCCACACCGAACCTGGCCAAGTACCACTCGACGAAGCCGACAACAAAGAACTTCAAGAACGAGACCGTGCTCCTGCCCGGGCTCAACTCGACCAACGGGATCCGCTACCTGCTCGGACCGGCCGAGCTGACCGGCCACGCCGTGAAGAAGGCGGTCGCCCAGCAGACACAGCTGGGCAAGTGGGTGGTCAACATGAGCCTGACCTCGGCGGGCACAACCGGCTGGAACACCATGGCCAAGAAGTACTTCCACGAGGTGATCGGCATCGAGCTCGACGGGGTGGTGCAGTCCGCGCCCCTCACCCTGCCCAACACAGCCACCTTCAAGACATTCTCGGGCACGGTGCAGATCTCCGGGAGCTTCACCCAGGCCCAGGCCCAGGACCTGGCCCTGGCCCTCAACTACGGCTCCCTGCCGATCAGGCTCACCCAGCTCACCACCCAGACCGTCTCGCCGACGCTGGGCTCCTCGTCGCTCAAGGCCGGGCTGGCCGCCGGCATCGGCGGCCTGCTGGTCGTCATGATCTACACCATCATCTACTACCGCCTCCTGGGGGTGATCGTGTTCTGGGGGCTGTTGGTGACCGGGGCGCTCCTGTGGGCGATCATCTCGGCCCTGGGCCACACCGCCTTGGCCCCCAGCTTCGACCTGGCCGGTGTCACGGGCATCATTGTGTCCATCGGTATCACCGTGGACTCCTATATCGTCTATTTCGAGCGATTAAAGGATGAAGCGCGCTCGGGCCGGACGATCCGCACCAGCGTCGACCGCGGGTTCAAGAGCGCCTGGCGCACCGTCCTGGCCGCCGACACCGTGTCGCTGGCCGCGGCGGTGGTCCTCTACCTGGTGGCCGTGGGCAACGTGAAGGGCTTCGCCTTCTTCCTGGGCCTCTCGACCCTGCTCGACATCTTCATGACCTACTTCTTCACCCGGCCGGTGGTCATCCTGCTGGGTCAGAACGAGCGGTTCAGCGAGGCACGCGGCATCGGCATCGCCAGCGGCCTGGCCATGAGCCCGGGAGCAGAGGCGTGAGCCCCGACGAGCGCGACGACGAGGTCCCGGGCCCCGGCGACGAGGTCGGCGCCGAGGTGGCGCCGGACGGGGAGGGGGCGGCCCGCGGCGGGTCGGCGCTCGACCAGGTGGCGGCCTCGGGCACAGGGCCCACCGAGGGGTTCACCGAGGAGGAGCTCGAAGAGGCCGGCCTCTCGCCGGCCGAGCTGGGCGAGGAGGTCCAAGAGGAGCTCGAAGAGGACGAGGAGGCCCGCGAGGCGGTCCGGGCCAAGGTCGAGGCGGGCAAGGGACCCGGCCCGATCAGCCGCCTCTACCACGGCGAGACCTCGTTCGACTTCGTGGGTCGGCGCCGCATCTGGTTCACCATCTCGGCCGTGATCATCGTGGCCGGCCTGGTCTCCCTCGGGATCCGCGGCCTCAACCTGGGCATCGACTTCAAGGGCGGCACAGCGTGGATCGTGAAGACCGCCACCCTGACCCAGGCCGATGCCGAGAACCTGGTGTCGGGGGCCGGTCTCAACCAGCCCGTCGTCGAGGTCCTCGGCAGCGGGTCGCACCGGACCATCGAGGTCCAGGCCGACCTCAACAACCTGACACACACACAGCGCGAGAAGGTCTCCTCCGCCGTGATCGCCGCCCTGGCCAAGGGGGCCCACGTGCCGGCCAGCGAGGTGTCGACAACACACGTCGGGCCCACCTGGGGCAGCCAGATCACCCATCGCGCCATCCTGGCCCTCATCGTCTTCTTCATCGTGGTGGCCATCTACATCAGCATCCGCTTCGAACCCAAGATGGCCCTGGCCGCCTTCATCGCCATGATCCACGACATCCTGGTGACCATCGGGATCTACTCGTTGGCCGGGTTCCAGGTGACCCCGGACACGGTGATCGCCTTGCTCACCATCCTGGGGTACTCGCTCTACGACACCGTCGTGGTCTTCGACCGAATACGGGACAACACCAAGGGGTTCGGCGCCTCGGGTCGCATGACGTACTCGGAGATGATCAACCTCTCGATGAACCAGACCCTGGCCCGGTCGATCAACACCTCGTTGGTGGCCATCCTGCCGGTCCTGTCGGTACTGGTGATCGGGGCCGAGATCCTCGGGGCCACCACGCTGCAGCAGTACGGCCTGGCCCTGACGGTGGGCCTGTTGAGCGGGGCCTACTCGTCGATCTTCATCGCCTCGCCGGTGCTGGCCATGCTCAAAGAGCGCGAGCCGCGGTACACGGCGATCCGCCAGCGCCTGGAGAGCCGGGGCGAGCGGGTCGGCCTGCTCACCCCGGCCGCCGCCGCCCTGGCCGTGGCCGGCGGGGGCGCGGTGCGCGCCGGGAAGTCCGGGGGCAACGGGTCGCGCTCGACGGCGCCGCTGCGCCCCGGGTCCTCCCGCAAGCCCCAGCCGGTGGCGGCCACGGCGTCCAAAGGCGCTTCCTCGTCGCGCGGCGCCACCTCGGCCCCTCGGTCGCCGGCCGCGGCGTCTGGTGCCTCGGGCGCGAGCGGCAACCGCCCGCCGCCCCGGCCGCGCAAGGGCGGCGGGAAAGGCAAGTCCAAGAGGCGTCGCTGACGCTCGCGCCTGCGGCGGTCGGCCACGGCCGGTCGGGTAGCGTGGAGAGATGGTGACCCTGGCCCAGGTGTCGACCGACGGCGACGAGCGGGGCCTCGCGCCCGGCGAGCTCGACGAGCTCTTGGCCCCGGTGCTGCGCGCCTTCGCGGCACGACGCCCGGGGGAGGACCCCGCCATGATCCTGCGGGCCGCCCGGGCCGCGGCCCTCGCCCACGACAAGCAGTTCCGCCGCTCGGGCGAGCCCTACGTCACCCACCCGGTGGCCGTGGCCACCATCGTGGCCGAGCTGGGCCTGGACGCCCCGACCGTGGCCGCCGCCCTCCTCCACGACGCGGTGGAGGACACCGGGCTGACGGTGGAGGCGATCGCCGCGGACTTCGGGCCGGTCGTGGCCTCGGTGGTCGACGGGGTGACCAAGCTCGACCGCCTGCAGTTCGACTCCAAGGAGCAGCAGCAGGCGGCCACCATCCGCAAGATGTTGGTCGCCATGGCCAGCGACTGGCGGGTGCTGCTCATCAAGCTGGCCGACCGCCTCCACAACATGCGGACGCTGGCCGTCATGCCCGAGTGGAAGCAGCAGCGCACCGCCCAGGAGACCTTCGACGTCTACGCGCCGCTGGCCCACCGCCTGGGGGTCCAGCAGGTCCGCTGGCAGCTGGAGGACCTGGCCTTCGCCACCCTGCACCCCAAGCGCTACGCCGAGATCGAGCAGATGGTGGCGGCCCGGGCCCCCGAGCGCGAGGAGTACCTGGCCCGGGTGCTGGTCTCGGTGCGCGAGCGGCTGACCGCCGCGGGCATCGAGGCCGAGGTGACCGGCCGGCCCAAGCACCTGTGGAGCATCTACGAGAAGATGGTGGTCCGGGGCAAGGAGTTCGACGACATCCACGACCTGGTGGGCATCCGGGTCGTGGTCAACGCCGAGAAGGACTGCTGGGCGGCCCTGGGCGCCGTCCACGCCATCTGGCCGCCGGTCCAGGGACGGTTCAAGGACTACATCAACACCCCGAAGTTCAACCTCTACCAGTCGCTGCACACCACGGTCATCGGGCTCGACGGCAAGCCCATCGAGGTCCAGGTGCGCACCCACGAGATGCACCGCCGGGCCGAGTACGGCATCGCCGCCCACTGGGGGTACAAGGAGAAGGAGGACATCTCCTTGGACCTGGCCTGGATGCAGCGGATCGCCGACGTCGACCAGGAGACCGCCGACCCGGTGGAGTTCCTCGAGGCGCTCAAGCTCGACCTGCAGCAGGACGAGGTCTACGTCTTCACCCCCAAGGGCCGGGTGATCGCCCTGCCGGCGCGCTCGACCCCGGTCGACTTCGCCTACGCCATCCACACCGAGGTCGGGCACCGCTGCATCGGGGCCCGGGTGAACGGGCGGCTGGTGCCGCTGGACACCGGCCTGTCCTCGGCCGACACCGTCGAGATCTTCACCTCCAAGGCGGCCACGGCGGGACCCTCGCGGGACTGGCTGGGGATCGTGGCCTCCTCGCGGGCCCGCAACAAGATCCGCCAGTGGTTCAGCCGCGAGCGCCGGGAGGACGCCATCGAGAACGGGCGCGAGGACCTGGCCAAGGCACTGCGGCGCGAGGGCATGCCGCTGCAGAAGGTGATGGCCTCGAGCTCGTTGCTCGAGGTGGCGCGTTCGATGAACCTGGCCGACAACGACGCGCTCTACGCGGCCATCGGCGAGGGCCAGACCTCGGCCCAGTCGATCGTCCAGCGGCTGGCCCGCCAGCTGCGGGGCGGGGAGGCCGAGCAGCTGCCCACCACCGCGGCCCGCGGCGTCCGCCGCCCGCGCTCGGGGCGGGGCTGGCCGCCGGGGTCTACGTCGAGGGGCTCGACGACGTCATGGTCCACCTGGCCCGGTGCTGCACCCCGGTGCCCGGCGACCAGATCGTGGGGTTCGTCACCCAGGGCCGGGGGGTCTCGGTCCACCGGGCCGACTGCTCCAACGCCGCCGCCCTCTCCCGCCGCTCCCAGGAGCGGCTGATCGAGGTGGAGTGGGACCGGGGCAGCGAGGGGATCTTCCTGGCCACCTTGGAGGTGCTGGCCTTCGACCGCTCGCGCCTGCTGGCCGACGTGAGCCGGGCGGTCTCCGAGCACCACCTGAACATCGTGGCGGCCCGCACCGCCACCGCCCCGGACCAGGTGAGCCGGATGACCTTCGACGTGGAGCTGGCCGACCCCACTCACCTCCAGTCGCTGATCGCCTCCCTCAAGCACCTCGACGGCGTCTTCGACGCCTACCGCCAGCTTCCCGGCAAGAAGGCGTAGGTCCCCCGGTGGCCGACGAGCGACGGGCGGCGCGCGCCCCGACGGGCACCCACGACGTGCTCTGGCCCGAGTCCTGGCGGTGGGAGGTGTTCGTGGCCGCCTTCGCCCAGGAGGCCGAGCGGGCCGGCTTCGGCCTCCTGCAGAGCCCCCTCTTCGAGTACGCCGAGGTGTTCCGCCGCGGCATCGGCGAGGGCAGCGAGGTCGTGGGCAAGGAGATGTACGAGTTCGAAGACCGAGACGGCCAGATGCTGGCGCTGCGCCCCGAGGGCACGGCCTCGGTGGTGCGGGCCTACGTGGAGCACCACCCGGTGCCGCCCTTCAAGGCCTGGTACGTGACGCCCGCCTTCCGCCACGAGCGCCCCCAGGCCGGCCGCTACCGCCAACACCACCAGGTGGGCGTCGAAGCCATCGGCGCCGCCGACCCCGACCTCGACGTCGAGGTGGTGGCGCTGGCCCACGACTTCTACCGCCGGCTCGGGCTCTCGGACTTCACCTTGAAGCTCAACTCCATGGGCGACGGCGCCTGCCGGCCGGCCTACGTCGAGCTGCTCCGCTCGGTGCTCGCCGAGCGCCGCGACCAGCTGTGCGACGAGCACGGCCAACGGCTCGAGGCCAACCCGCTGCGGGTCCTCGACTGCAAACGCGAGGCCTGCCGGGCCGCCACCGCCGACGTGCCGCGTCTCGTCGACCGGCTGTGCGACCCCTGCGCCGCCCACTTCGAGCGGGTGCGGCGGGGGCTCGAGGCGCTCGCGGTGCCCTACGTCCTCGACCACCGGCTGGTGCGGGGGTTCGACTACTACACCCGGACCACCTTCGAGTTCGCCTCGGGGGCCATCGAGGCGGCCCAGAACGCCATCGGCGGCGGCGGCCGCTACGACGGCCTGGTCGAGATGCTGGGCGGCCCGCCCACCCCGGGCATCGGCTTCGGCATCGGGATCGAACGGGTGCTCATCGCCTGCACCAAGGAGGGGGTGCTGGCGGCGGAGCCGCCGGCCCCCGACGCCTTCGTGGTGGACGTGGCCGGCGGGGAGACGGCCCGCGACCTGGTGGCCGCCCTGCGCCGGGCGGGCCTGCGGGCCGAGCGGGCCTACGACGGTCGGAGCATGCGGGCCCAGATGAAGCTGGCCGACCGCTCGGGGGCGCGGGTGGCCCTCATCGTGGGACCCGAGGAGCTGGCGGGCGGTACGGTGACGGTCCGCCCGCTGCGCACAGGGGGCGAGCAGCGCACGGTGGGGCTGGACCGTGCGGTGGGAGAGGTCGCCGCGGCCCGGGTGGCCGGGACGTGACGCCGGCCCGGCCGACGGCAGGGGCCTCGAGGGAACGGAGCACGCGACGATGACGGCAGCGGGCGAGCGGACGACGGCCGGCGCCACCGCCCTGCGCTCCCGGCTCTGCGGCACCCTGGGCCCCGACGACGTCGGGCAGCAGGTCCGCCTGTGCGGCTGGGTGGCCCGCCGCCGCGAGCACGGCGAGCACCTGGCCTTCGTGGACCTGCGCGACCACACCGGCATCGTCCAGTGCGTGGTCGACGGCGCGGCCGACCTGCGCAGCGAGTACGTGGTGGCCGTCTCGGGCCAGGTGCGGCGCCGGCCCGAGGGCATGGACAACCCCCAGCTGGCCACCGGGGCGGTGGAGGTGGGGGAGTGCACGGTGGAGGTGCTCTCGGCGGCCGAGCCGCCGCCGTTCGCCGTCGAGGACCGGGCCGAGGTGGACGAGGCCGTCCGGCTGCGCCACCGCTACGTCGACCTGCGCCGCCCGCGCCTGCAGGCCAACCTCCGGTTGCGGGCGACCGTCAACGCCGCCCTGCGCCGGTCCTTCGAGCGCCAGGGGTTCTGCGAGGTGGAGACGCCGCTGCTGTGGGCGCCCACCCCCGAGGGGGCCCGGGAGTTCGCCGTGCCCAGCCGGCTCCACCACGGCGCCTTCTACGTCCTGCCCCAGAGCCCCCAGCTGGCCAAGCAGCTCCTCATGGTGGGCGGGTTCGACCGCTACTACCAGATCGCCCGATGCCTGCGCGACGAGGACCTGCGGGCCGACCGGCAGTTCGAGTTCACCCAGCTCGACGTGGAGGCCTCCTTCGTCGACCAGGCCGACGTGCTGGCCTTCGTCTCCGAGGCGGTCCTCGACGCCGCCGAGGCGGCCACCGGCCAGCGACCCGGCCCCATCGAGCAGATGACCTGGTCCGAGGCGATCGACCGCTACGGCACCGACAAGCCCGACCTGCGGTTCGCCATGGAGCTCGTCGACCTCTCGGCGGTGTTCGCCGGGACCGGGGTGCGGGCCTTCGCCGCCCCGGTGGTCAAGGCCCTGGTGGTCGAGGGCGGCGCCTCCTTCGCCCGCAGCCGGTTGGACGGCCTGGTGGAGCGGGCCAAGGCTCTCGGGGCCAAGGGCCTGGCCTGGTTCAAGGTGGCCGAGTCCGACGGCGCCACGGTCCTCGACTCCCCGCTCGACCGCTTCTTGTCCGAGGCCGAGCGGGCCGGCCTCCTCGGGGCCACCGGGGCCGCGCCCGGGGACCTGGTGCTGGCGGTGGCCGACGAGCACCGCCCGGCCTGCACGGTCCTGGGCCAGCTCCGGGTCGACCTCGGCGGGCGCGCCGTGGGCGAGGGGCCCTACCGCTACGTGTGGGTGGTGGAGTTCCCGATGTTCGACGGCGTCGACGCCGAGGGCAACCCGGTGCCGGCCCACCACCCCTTCACCATGCCCCACCCCGAGGATCTCGACCTGTTGGAGACCGACCCCGCCGCCGTGCGCTCCCAGGCCTACGACCTGGTGCTCAACGGTTGGGAGCTGGGGTCGGGGAGCGTGCGGATCCACCGCGCCGACATCCAGTCGCGGGTCTTCTCGGCGCTGGGGATCTCAGCGGAGGAGGCGGCCGGAACGATTCGGCTTCTTGCTCGGCGCCTTCCGCTACGGGGCGCCGCCGCACGCCGGCTTCGCCTTCGGGATCGACCGGCTGGTGGCCATCTTCTGCCGGGGAGGAGAACATCCGCGAGGTCATCGCCTTCCCCAAGACCCAGTCCGGGGCCGACCCCATGACCGGAGCCCCCAAGCCCCTGGCCCCGACCGCCCTGGCCGAACTGGGCATCCGGGTGGTCGCCCCGCCCGGGGGGGCCGGGTCGGGCTGAGGGCCGATGGTCGGCGACCTCTTCGACGCCGCCGCCGAGGCCCGGCTGGCCTCACGCGCCCCGCTCGCCTCCCGCCTGCGGCCCCGGACCCTCGACGAGGTGGTGGGCCAGCGGCACCTGGTGGCCCCCGGGGCGCCGCTGCGGGTGCTGGTGGAGGCGGACCGGCTGGGCTCGGCGGTCCTGTGGGGGCCGCCGGGGACGGGCAAGACCACCCTGGCCCGGGTGGTGGCCGCCTCGACGGCCAAGGAGTTCGTGCCCGCTCTCGGCGGTGGCCTCGGGGGTGAAGGAGGTCCGCGAGGCGCTGGAGGGCGCCCGGCGCCGGCTGGGCGAGCGCGGGCAGGGGACGATCCTGTTCGTCGACGAGGTCCACCGGTTCAACAAGGCCCAGCAGGACGTGCTCCTGCCCGGGGTGGAGGAGGGGCTGGTGGTCCTGGTGGGGGCCACCACCGAGAACCCCTTCTTCGAGGTCAACCCGCCCCTCATGTCCCGGACCACGCTCTGGCGGCTCCAGCCGCTCTCCCGAGACGACCTGGCCGCCTTGGTGTTCCGGGGCCTCGTGGCCGAGGAGGCCACCGCCGACGACGACGCCGTGGCCGCGCTGGTGTCGGCGGCCGAGGGCGACGCCCGGTCGGCCCTCACCACCTTGGAGGTGGCGGTGGCCCTGGCCGCGGCCCGGGCCCCGGGCCAAGACCCGGTGGTCACCGTGGCCGACGTCTCGGGGGCCCGCGACGGCCGCCTCTACCACCAGGGGGCCGACGACCACTACGACCAGGCCAGCGCCCTCATCAAGAGCGTGCGGGGCGGGGATCCCGACGCCGGCCTGTACTGGCTGGCCCGGATGCTCGAGGCGGGGGAGGACGCCCGCTTCATCGCCCGGCGGCTGGTCATCCTGGCCAGCGAGGACGTGGGCATGGCCGACCCCACGGCGCTGGTGGTGGCCGACGCCGCCTCCCGGGCCGTGGAGATCGTGGGGCTGCCCGAGGCGGCGCTCAACCTGGCCCAGGCGGTGGTCCACCTGGCCTGTGCGCCCAAGTCCAACCGGGTCACCGTCGCCCTCGCCCGGGCCCGCAAGGACGTGGCCTCGGGGGCCGGCGGGGCGGTGCCGCCCCACCTGCGCGACGCCCACTACCGCGGGGCCGCCGAGATCGGCCACGGCGAGGGCTACCGCTACCCCCACGACGACCCCTCGGGCTGGGTCGACCAGCAGTACCGGCCCGAGGGGCTCGAGGGCCACGTCTACTACGAGCCCTCCGGCCACGGGGCCGAGGCCGAGGTGGCCCGCCGGCTGGCCCGGCGCCCGGAACAGCCGCCCGCCGGGTGACCTCTGCAGGCGCCGACGGTAGTGTGCACGGGTGTCCGCTGCTGACGTCGTCGTGCTCGTGGCCGCCGTGGTGGCCTGCGTGGCCGCCGCCGTCGCCGCCGGCGCGGCCGTCGTGCTGGTGGGCCAGGTCCGGCGTCTCGAGCGCGGCATCGAGGCCCTGCGCACCGAGGCCGTCCCCCTGGTGCACGAGGCCCGGGTGGCGGTCGACCACGCCTCGGCCGAGATGGCCCGCGTGGAGGCGGTGCTCGAGGACACCGAGTCGGTGACGGCCACGGTGGACTCGGCCAGCCGTCTGGCCCAGCGGGCCTTCGCCAGCCCCGTGGTCAAGGTCCTCGCCCTGCGGGCGGGCACCGTGGGGGGCCTGCGCCGCCTCCGCCAGGCCGACGGGCGACCGGCCGACGGCCCGGCCCGGTCGAACGGCTCGTCGAGCAGGGGCCGGCGGTGATGCGCCGTCCGGTCTGGCTGGCCGCCGGGATGGCGCTCGGGGTGGGCGGGACCCTCTGGGCCGAGCAGCGGGTGCGGCGGGCGGCCCGCCGGGCCGCCGGGCGCCTGGCACCCGAGCAGGTGGTGGCCGACGCACGCCAGTCGGTCCGCCAGGTGGGCGACCGGGTGCGCTCGGCCGTCGACGCCGGGCGCGAGGCGAGGGCCGTCCGTGAGGCCGAGCTCTGGGACGAGTTCGGGGCCCGCGCCGGGCCCCCGCCCGAGGTCGGCGGGACCCGGCCACGCCCGCAACGGGCCGGCGCCCGCGGCCGCACGGCCGCCGCGGCGCGGCCGGGTGGGGGCCGGGGAGGCCGGTAGGCTCGTCCGGATGGATGCCGACAAGCTGCGGGGGGTGTTCACCGGGTTCTTCGCGGCCCGCGGCCACGCCCGGGTCCCCTCGGCCAGCCTCATCCCCCAGCATCCCCGGGCGCCCCTGTTCACCAACGCCGGGATGAACCAGTTCATCCCGTACTTCCTGGGAGAGGAGCTCCCCCCCTACCGCCGGGCCACCACCGTGCAGAAGTGCGTGCGGGTCCGGGGCAAGCACGACGACATCGACCTGGTCGGCCGGACCACCCGGCACCTCACCTTCTTCGAGATGCTGGGCAACTTCAGCTTCGGCGACTACTTCAAGGTCGAGACCATCACCTGGGCCTGGGAGCTGCTCACCGGCGACCTGGGGCTCGACGGCGAGCGGCTGTGGGCGACGGTGTACACCGACGACGACGAGGCCGACGCCATCTGGCGCGACGCCGTGGGCCTGCCGGCCGGGCGGATCCAGCGGATGGGCGAGGACAACTTCTGGGAGATGGGCGAGACCGGCCCCTGCGGGCCGTGCTCGGAGATCTACTACGACCGCGGCCCGGCCTTCGGCGAGGAGGGCGGGCCGGTGGGGGGCGGCGAGGAGCGCTACGTCGAGCTGTGGAACCTGGTCTTCACCCAGTACGACCGCCAGGCCGACGGCAGCCTCGAGCCGCTGCCCCGGCCCAACATCGACACCGGGGCCGGCTTCGAGCGGGTGCTCACCATCTTGGAGGGCGTGCCCTCGATCTGGGAGACCGGGGTGCTGCGGCCCATCATCGCCCGGGCCGAGCAGCTCGCCGGCCGCGCCTACGGGCGCGACGCCGAGACCGACGTGGCCCTGCGGGTGCTGGCCGACCACGCCCGCAGCACGGCCCTTTTGATCGCCGACGGGGTGCTGCCCTCCAACGACGGCCGGGGCTACGTCCTGCGCCGGCTGATCCGCCGGGCCGTGCTGACCGCCCGCCGCCTCGGGGTGGAGGCCCGGGTCACCCCGGCCCTGGCCGCCTCGGTCGCCGAGGTGCTGGGCACGGCCTACCCCGCCCTCGTCTCGGACCTCGACCTCGTCTCCGAGGTGCTCGAGCGCGAGGAGGCCGGCTTCGACCGCACGCTGCGCACCGGCCTCACCCTCTTGAACGAGGCCCTGGGGTCGGCCGCCCAAGACGGCGGCGACCAGCCGCTCCCCGGCGAGGTCGCCTTCCGGCTGCACGACACCCACGGCTTCCCGATCGAGCTCACCGAGGAGCTGGCCGCCGAGGCCGGCGTGGCCGTCGACCGCCCCGGCTACGACGAGCGCATGGCGGCCCAGCGCGAACGGGCCCGCCGGGCGGCGCGGCAGCGCGGCGGCGGCCGACGAGGACGCCTACCGCCGGCTGCTCGAGGCCGAGGGCCCCACGGCGTTCGTGGGGCGGGGCCCCGAGACCTACGCCGTGCCGGCCCGGGTGGTGGCCGTCATGGCCGGGGCCGAGCCGGGGGTGGCCGAGATCTTCTTGGACCGCACCCCCTTCTACCGCGAGGGGGGCGGGCAGGTGGGCGACACCGGTTCGATCGTCACCGAGACCGGTCGGGCCGATGTCTACGACACCGTGCCGGCCCTGCCCGGGCTGAGCGCCCACCGGGCCCGGGTGACCGGGGAGGTCTTCGCCGGCCAGGACGCCCTGGCCGCCATCGACGGGCCGCGCCGCGAGGCGGTCCGACGCAACCACACCGGCACCCACCTCCTCCACGCCGCCCTCCGCCAGGTCCTGGGCGACCACGTGCGCCAGCAGGGCTCGCTGGTGGCGCCCGACCGGCTGCGCTTCGACTTCAGCCACCACGCGGCCCCGGCCCCCGCCGAGCTTCGGGCGGTGACCGAGATGGTCAACGCCGACGTCATCGGCGACGACGCCGTGGAGACCACCGAGACCACCCGCAGCCAGGCCGAGGAGATGGGGGCGGTGGCCTTCTTCGGCGACAAGTACGGCGACGTGGTGCGGGTGGTGCGGGCCGGGCCCCACTCCCTCGAGTTCTGCGGGGGCACCCACGTCGACGCCCTGGGGATGATCGGCCCTCTGGCCGTCGTCTCGGAGGGGTCGATCGGGTCGAACACCCGGCGCATCGAGGCGGTCACCGGGCTGGCCGCCGCCGACCGCACGCTGGCCCGCGAAACCCTGCTGGCCGAGGCGGCGTCGATGCTCAAGGTGGAGCCCGACGGGGTGCTCGAGGCGCTCGGCCGGCTCCTCGACCGCCAGCGGGCCCAGGACAAGGAGATCGCCCGGCTGCGCGGCTCGGCCACCGACGCCGAGGCCGCCTCCTTGGCCGCCTCGGCCGAGGGCGGGGTGGTGGTGGCACGGCGCGACGGGCACGGAGCCGACGAGCTGCGGACGCTGGCCCAGGCCGTGCAGCGCCGCGACGGTGTGCGGGCGGTGGTGGTGGGCGGCGTCGCCGAGGAGGGCAAGGTGGCCATCGCCGCGGCCACCGGCGGGGAGCCTGACGCCGGCGCGCTGGTCAAGCGCGTGGCCAAGGTCGTGGGCGGGGGCGGGGGCGGGTCGCCCGAGGTGGCCGTGGCGGGCGGGCGCGACCCCGGCCGGCTGGACGAGGCCCTGGCCGAGGCCCGCCGGGCGCTGTCGGGGGAATGACCCGTCGGGCCGTGGCGGTCGACCTCGGCTCCCGGCGCATCGGGGTGGCGGTCAGCGACGGTGCGGGCACCATGGCCTTCCCGCGCCCGTGCATCGAGCGCGGCAGCGACCCCTCCCAGGACCGCCGGGCCGTGGCCGGCGTGGTGGCCGAGGAGGGGGCAGCGGTGCTGGTGGTGGGGCTGCCGGTCTCCCTCGACGGCCGGCTGGGCACCGCCGCCCGGGCCGCCCGGGCCGAGGCCGAGGCGCTGGGCGAGCTGCTCGAGCCGAGCGGGGTGCGGGTGGAGACCTTCGACGAGCGGCTGACCACGGTCTCGGCCGAGGCGGCGCTGGCCGAGGCGGGCAAGCGCGGCAGTGCCCGGCGCCGCTCGGTCGACAGCGCGGCGGCCACCGTCCTGCTCCAGGCGTGGCTGGACGCGCGGTGAGCGGCCCGGCGGACCCCGGCGGGACCGCGGCGGGGGACGGCGCCGCCACGGCCACCGAGCCCGCCCCGCTGCCCGGCGCCCCCCCGGGGGGCGGACCGGCGCCCCCGGCGCGCCAACCGCGCCCGGCCCGGCGCCGCCGCCGGCGCATCGTGCTGGCCGTCGTGGGCGCCGTCGTGCTGGTGGTGGTGGCCCTGGTCGGGTGGTACGAGGTCGAGGCCAACCCGTTCGGCGGCCCCGGGCGCCGGGTGGTGGTGGTCATCCGCTCCGGCGAGTCGGCCGGCGCGGTGGCCGACACACTGGCCCGCCGCGACGTGATCGGCAGCACGCTCGCCTTCCGGCTGTCGCTCCTCGTGCACGGCACGCCGACCATGGAACCGGGGGGCTACGTCTTTCGCACCAACGAGTCCTTCTCCACCGTCCGTTCCCTTCTGGCCGGCGGTCCGACGGTCGTCGTCCTCGACGTCCTGCCGGGCAACACCGTGGCCGAGGTGGCGGCCGAGTTGTCGGGGGCGCCCGGGGACCTCGGTGCCCAGTTCGCCTCCGAGGCGCGGGCCGGCGCCGTGGCCTCCCCCTACGCCACACCGTCGTCGGGGAACCTCGAGGGGCTGCTCGGGACCGGGCAGTACCAGGTGCTGCCGGGGGAGAGCGTCCACCAGCTGCTCTCCCAGATGGTGGCGCGCTTCGACCGCGAGGCGGCCGCCGCCGGCCTCACCCCCCAGGCCGCCCAGGCGCTCGGCCTCACGCCGTACCAGCTGGTCACGGTGGCCTCCATCGCCGAGAAGGAGGGCTACTACCAGCGCTACTTCGGCCAGGTGGCCCGGGTCGTCTACAACCGCCTGGCCGCCAACATGACCCTCGACATGACATCGACCGTCCTCTACGCCCTCGGCCAGGACGGCGGCCCGGTGAGCGCGGCCGACCAGAAGATCGACAGCCCCTACAACACGTACCTGCACACCGGGCTCACCCCCACGCCCATCTGCTTCCCCTCCGAGGCCGCCCTGGCCGCCGCGGTGTCGCCCACGCCGGGCACATGGCTCTACTTCACCGTGGTCTCCAAGTCCGGCACCACCGCGTTCGCCGACACCTACACAGAGCAGCTGGCCAACGAGAAGCTGGCCCAGAGCCGGGGGGTCGGTTGATGGCCGCCGCCGAGCCTCGGTCCGGCGGTTGGCCCTCGGCGGCCACCACCGTGGTCGGGGTGATCGGGGACCCGGTCGAACACTCGCTCTCCCCGCTCATCCACAACACCGCCTTCGCCGCCCTGGGCCTCGACTGGGTGTCGGTGGGCTTCTCGGTCCCGGCCGGTGCGGCGCCGGGCGCGGTGACCGGCATGCGCGCCCTGGGCCTGGCCGGCCTGTCGGTGACCATGCCCCACAAGAGCGCGGTGGCCGGGCTGGTCGACGAGTGCACGCCGGTGGCCGAGCGCCTCGGGGCGGTCAACTGCCTGCGGTGGGCGGAGGGGCGCCTGGTCGGGGACAACACCGACGGGGAGGGGTTCGTGGCCTCGCTGCGGCACGAGGCCGGCGTGGATCCCGAGGGCTTGCGCTGCCTGGTGGTCGGGGCCGGGGGGGCCGCCCGGGCCGTCGTGCTGGCCCTGGCCGTGGCGAGGGCGGCCGAGGTGGTGGTGGTCAACCGCACGGCCGAGCGCGCCGCCTCGGCCGCCGCCTTGGCCGGTGGACGCGGGCGGGTGGGCGACCCCGCCGAGGCCCCGGGGATGGACCTGGTGGTCGAGGCCACCCCGGCCGGGATGGCCGGCAGCGGAGTGCCGTCGCTGGTCGACGGGGCGGCGCTCGGCTCCGGGCAGGTGGTGGCCGACCTCGTCTACCACCCGGTGGTCACGCCCTGGCTGGCCGCCGCCCGGGCCAACGGGGCCAACGTGGTGGGGGGGCTGGGGATGCTCGTCCACCAGGCCGCGGCCCAGTTGACGGCCTGGACCGGGACCGAGCCGCCGGTCGACGCCCTGTGGGAAGCGGCCCGCCGGGCGGTGGAGGCCGGGCGGTAAGGGGCTGGGTCGGCGCCGCCGCCCCCGCTTGGTTTCGGCATTGTCCAGTAGGAATCCCTACTTCTGCCGATATGGAATCAGTAGTAATACCTACTATGATGTGTCAATGTGAAGTAGGGATTGCTACTGAGATGACATGGTGAAGAGCCCCCGTCGTACCGCGAGAAAGCGTCTGGACCAGCGACTGGTCGGTCTCGACCTGGGCCAGAGGCCGCCCCGGGGCTGGATCCGGGCCATCAGAGAGGCCCTGGGCATGACCACGGGCGAGCTCGGCCAGCGAATGGGGCTCACCCAGTCCCGGGTCAGCCAGCTCGAGCGGTCCGAGGAGCTCGGCTCCATCCGCCTCGATAGCCTCGAGCGCGCCGCCCGGGCGCTCAATTGCCAGGTCCGCTACGTTTTCGTGCCCAACGAGCCTCTGGAGGGCATGGTTCAACGCCAGGCTCGTCTGCGGGCCCAGGCCGAGGTCGATGCCGTGACCCACACGATGGCCCTCGAGGGTCAGGCTCCCGAGCCCGGGGTCATCGACGCTCAAGTGGAGGAGTTGGCCGAGCGATTCGTCGACGGGCGCCACCTTTGGGAGGGGCCCAAAACGCGCGCAGGTCGGTGACCACCGCCAGCGACCCGCTGCTTCCCTTTGGTGACGGCCACACCCGGCTCGGCGTCGACGACCGCCAGGGGTTGAAGCTGAGCTACATAACCACCCGCGGCGAGCTCAACGAGGCCGAGCAGGAGAACATCCTGAGGGCCCGTCAGAAGAGGCGGCCTCCGGCGTTGGAGGCGCTGCTGGACGACAAGTACCTGCGCGACCTCCACCGTGCCATGTTCGGCGACGTCTGGGCATGGGCCGGCCGCTATCGGCGGCTCGAGACGTCGGTCGGCATCGACCCCACGCAGGTTGCCGTCTGCATCCGAGACCTCGTGGCCGACGCCAGGATCTGGGCTGAGCACGAGGACCCGTTGCGCGTGGCCGTCCGGTTCCACCACCGCCTCGTGCGGATCCACCCATTCCCCAACGGCAACGGCAGGCATGGCCGTCAGGCTGCCGACTATCTGATGGGGGCTTTGGAACAGCCGCCGTTCACGTGGGGGGCGGTCAGCGGGGCGGGAGCTGTCGAAGAAACTCGGCGGAGGTATCGTGCCGCGCTCGCGAAAGCGGACGGTGGGGACTTCGGACCGCTCGAGGACTTCGTCGTCGCCTGAGATCGGCGTCGTTGGTCGTCAGATCGCTGCCGTCGTGATGTTGCGCGAGTACGCCGACGCGCCGATCGCGTTTGCCAACCGCTCTCTCGGCAAGACGCGCGCCCCTACCGCGCAGGCTCGATGCCCCAGGATCCCTGCGAGCGCCGGTCGAGAGCTGGGCCTAAGGGCCGGCGTCTTCGGGCGACCCACCGGCCGGCCACAGCCCGGCGTCGGCGAGGCGGGCCACCACCTCTTCGCGCAGCGCCCGCTCGAGGGCAGGGCGGCGGGCGGGGGTGGTGCGCAAGGCGATGCGAACCGTGCAGCTGGCGCCGTCGGCATCCACCATGCCGACCACCTCGGGCGGTTCGGTGCAGGAAGCGGCGAAGCGCGGCGAGTGCGCCACCTCGCGAGCCGCGGCGGCCACCACCTCGCGCACCTGCTCGAAGGCCGCGGTGTCCCCGGGGGTCACCGGCACGTCGACCATGGCCTTGGCCCAACCCCTCGAGGAGTTGGTCAGCTGACGGATCTCCCCGTTGGGGACGTAGCAGACCGAGCCGTCGGCCGCCCGCATCCTCGTCACGCGCAGGCTCACGTCCTCGACCACGCCGGTGGTGGCGCCCACGGCGATGGTGTCGCCGATGCCGAACTGGTCCTCCATGGCCAGCAGGATCCCCGAGAGGTAGTCGCGCACGAGCGATTGCGCCCCGAACCCGATGGTGGCGCCGATGATGGTGGCGCTGGCCAGCAAAGGGGTGAGGTCGATGCCCAGCATGCCCAGCACGATGGCGATGGCCACGACGGCCACGAACAGCCGCCAGAGGTTGGAGATGAGGGCGACCAGGGTGGCGACCCGGGGGGCGGGGCGGCCCTCGGTCCGCTCGGCGGCCTGGGTGGCCATCCGCCCGAGCACCCGCCGGATGGCCCGCGCCCCGAAGTGGGCCACCAGGGCCGCCACCACCACGACCAGGAGCACCTCGAGGGGCCGGACGACGAAGTCATTGACCGAGCGGGCCGTCGAGGGTGTGGCCCCGGCCTGGGTGAGTAGGGAGTAGAACCAGCCGCCCGAGGAGTCCGAGGCGGCCGGCACGAAGGCGGGCCAGTGGGTGGCGGCGACGTACGGCGGGGGAGCGGCGGGGTTCACGGCCGATATTCTGTCCCCCGGTGCACCCCCGGTGATAACGAGCCCCCGAGTCCAGCCCACCCACCGCAAGGTCATCGGGGTCGACCTGGTCCTGATCGCCGCCTCCCTGGCCGTGGCCACCGTGGGCGTGGTGATGGTCTACTCGGCCACCCGGGGGGCCCTCTTGGCCGCCGGGGAGAGCCCCACCTCCTACCTGAAGCGCCAGGCGCTGTGGGTGGTGCTCGGGGTGGTGGCCATGGCGGTCATGGCCCTCATCGACTACCGGCGCCTCGAATCAGTGGCCATGCTCATCTACGCCGGGTCGGTGCTCACCCTCCTGGTGGTCCTGGTGCCGCACATCGGGTCGCGGGCGACAGGCTCGCAGCGCTGGTTCGCCCTCGGCCCCCTCCAGCTCCAGCCCTCGGAGTTCGCGGTGCTGGCCCTCATCGCCGCCGTGGCCACCTACTGCTCGAGACGGAGCGAGGGGTTGGCCTGGGCCGACGTGGTCCGACTCATGGTGATGGCCGGGATCCCCATCCTGCTCGTCCTGGTCCAGCCGGACCTGGGCACGGCCATGATCATGACCATCGTGCTCCTGGTGATGCTGGCCGTGGCCGGCCTGCCCACCCGAATCCTGGTCATGCTCTTGGTGGGGGCGGTGGCGGCGGTGGTCGTGGCCCTGGAGGCCGGGCTCCTCCACAAGTACCAGATCACCCGGATCACGAGCTTCCTCCACCAGGACGCCCGCAACCTCACCAAGACCCAGCAGGCCGAGGTCTACAACCTCCAGGAGGCCAAGACGGCCATCGGCTCCGGAGGCCTCTTCGGCACCGGCCTGCTGCACGGGGCCCAGACGAACCTCGGCTACGTCCCCGAGCAGCAGACCGATTTCATCTTCACCGCGGTGGGCGAGCAACTCGGGTTCGTGGGCGCCACCTCGGTCCTGGCCCTCCTGGCCCTGGTCTCCTGGCGCCTCCTGCGCATCGGCCAGCTGGCCCGCGACAGCTTCGGGCGGCTGCTGTGCGCCGGCCTCTTCGCCTTCGTGGCCTTCAGCACCTTCCAGAACGCCGGGATGACCATGGGCATCATGCCGATCACCGGCATCCCGCTGCCCATGGTCAGCTACGGCGGCACCGCCGTGGTCTGCTTCTTCATGGGGATCGGGGTGGCCCTCAGCGTCTACTGGAGGAGGGCCGGCTGAGGTGGACGACGGCCAGCCCAGCTTCCGGGTGATGGAGGTGGTCGGGGTGACCGTCGAGCTGCCCGATCAGTACCCGGTGGTCACCCTCTGTGAGTCCGAGTCCCCGTTGCGCGAGCTCACCTTCCGGGTGGGCATGGCCGAGGGGGTGGCCCTCTCCCAGGCCCTGCGCAAGCTCAAGTCGCCGCGCCCGCTCACCCACGAGCTGCTCACCACGGTGCTCGGCCGGCTCGGGGCCGACGTGGTGGCGGTGCGCCTGACCGGCCGCCAGGGCACCGTCTACCTGGCCGAGCTCGATCTCATGTCGGCCCGGGGGCGCGAGGTCATGTCGTGCCGGCCCAGCGACGGCCTCACCCTCGCCGTGCGCCAACTGGTGCCCGCCCCGGTGCTGGCCGA
This sequence comes from uncultured Actinomycetota bacterium, assembly GCA_963770505.1. Classification (GTDB taxonomy): domain Bacteria; phylum Actinomycetota; class Acidimicrobiia; order Acidimicrobiales; family RAAP-2; genus CAVYPR01. The sequence goes on from CAVYPR010000001.1 coordinate 697,208, forward strand.
CGAGCGGCTGCTCGCCGGCGACGGCGACGTCCTGCCCGGCCCCGGGTAGGGGCGACCGGTCCGGGGGCTAGCTGGCCACGATGAAGGTGGAGTCCCCGGGCAGGCTCATCCCCATGGCCAGCTCGGCCGTGGTCGAGGTGCCCTCCTCGGAGATCCGCATCAACAGGGCGATCAGGACGTAGTTGGCCACCAGCGAGGAGCCCCCCGAGGCGACGAAGGGGAGGGTGATGCCGGTGAGGGGCAGCAGCCGCAGCACCCCGGCCATGATGAAGAAGGCCTGGAAGCCGACGATCATGGTGAGGCCGGTGGCCACCAGCTTGGAGAAGTCCGAGCGGGCGGTCTGGGCGATGCGCAGGCCCGCCCCGACCAAGAGCAGGAAGGCCAGCACGACGGCGGCGGCCCCGATGAAGCCCATCTCGTCGGCGATGGCGGCGAAGATCATGTCGCTGCTGATGTCGAAGATGTTGCCGGCGGCGTGGTCGAGCCCGAGGCCCGACCCCCCGATGCCCCCGTGGGCCAGGGCGTACTCGCCCTGGACCAGCTGGGATGTGGGCTTGGGGTGCAGCCATGTGGTGATGCGGGTGTCGACGTGGGGGACGATGTGCGAGACGGCGATCGCCCCCACGGCGAACAGGACCACCCCGAACAGCAGGTAGGCGGACCGTCCGGTGGTCACCCACAGCATGGCGATGAACAGGGTGAAGATCAGCATGGCGAAGCCGATGTCGTCCTCCACCCCGATGATCACGATGGCGGCGCCCCAGGCCACCAGGATGGGGAAGAGCGGGCGGGGGTCGAGGACCAGCCGGTCGCCCACCCTGGCCGTGGGGATCGACAGGAGCTCCTTCTTCTCGGCGAAGTAGGAGGCGAAGAAGATGCAGAGCAGGATCTTGGCCACCTCGATCGGCTGGAACTGGATCGCCCCGACGTGGACGAAGAGCCGGGCCCCCAGGATTGTCGCCCCCACGTGGGGGATGAGCGGCGCCACCAGCAGCACGCCCGCGCCGAGCAGGAGGAGGTAGCGGTAGCGGTCGAGGTCGCGTGAGTGCTGGATGACGAGCAGGGTGAGGACGTAGAGCCCGATCCCCAGCACCGCCCAGGTGGCCTGGGCCTTGGCCGTGGGCGGTGTCCAACGGACGATGATCACGTACCCGATGCCGTTCAAGAGCGCGGCGAGGGGGAGGACCACGGCGTTGGCGTTCGGGGCCAGCCAGCGGTTGGCCAGGTGGCCCACGAGGGAGATCCCCAGGATGACGGCGAGGATCGGCCCGAGGTGGGGCGGGATCTTGTTCTTGGCCCCCAGCTCGGCGATCACGTAGAAGGCCACCGTGATCACGGCGGCGAAGAACAGGAGGCCCAGCTCGGTGCGCCGACGCGGCTTGGTCCCCCGTGGCCACGGGGGCAGGCGGTGGGTGCGCGCCCACGTCGCGGGGGGCCGCCGCACGGCGGTTTGGGCCACGCCGTGAGCGTAGCGGGGGGTAGTACGCTCGGGGGAGACCCGCCGCACGGTGGACGGAGACCCTTGACCCTCGAGCAGACTTCCACGACCGGCACCGCGCCCGCCACCGGTCCGACCGGGGGGGCCGCCGCTCCGGACGCGCCACGGCCGGCGGCCTCGGCCGGGCGGCCGACGTCGGCGGCGGACATCGCCGCCTTCGGCTACCAGCGGTTCGCCAACCGGGAGCTGTCGCGCCTGGACTTCGGGGCCCGCCTCCTCGACCTCTCCGACGACCCCGAGGTGCCCCTCCTCGAGCGGGTCAAGTTCATGGCCATCTTCTCGGACCTGCTCGACGAGTTCTTCCAGGTGAGGGTGGCCGGCCTCGACGACCAGGTGGCGGCGGGGGTGCGCACCCGCTCGATCGACGGCCTGCGCCCCGGCGAGCAGCTGGCGGTCATCCGGGGCCGGGTGGAGGAGCTGGTGGCCCGCCAGGACCGGATCTTCCTCGACCGGCTCGTCCCGGCCCTGGCCGAGGCCGGGGTGCGGCTCTCGGACTGGACGTCGCTCGACGACGACGACCGCAGCTACTTGGTGGACGTCTTCCAACGGCAGATCTTCCCGGTGCTCACCCCCCTGGCCGTGGACCCGGGCCACCCCTTCCCCTACATCTCCAACCTCTCCCTCAACCTGCTGGTGGAGGTGGCCGACCCCGGGACCGGCGAGCAGCGGATCGCCCGGGTCAAGGTCCCCCAGGTCCTGCCCCGCTTCGTGGTCATGCCCGACGGCGAGCGGTTCGTCCCCCTCGAGCAGGTGATCGCCGCCCACCTCGACGTGCTCTTCCCCGGGATGACCATCGGCGAGCACGACGCCTTCCGGGTGACCCGCAACTCCGACCTCGCCCTCGAGGAGGACGAGGCCGACGACCTGCTCGTCGCCGTCGAGATGGAGCTGCGCCGGCGGCGGTTCGGCAGCGCCGTGCGGCTCGAGATCGCCGCCCAGGCCAGTCCGGGGCTGCGCGACCGGCTGGCCGGCGAGCTCGACGTGGGGCCCGACGGCGTCTACACGGTCGACGCCCCGATCGACCTCTCGGGGCTGTGGGCCGTCTACGGCCTCGACCGCCCGGACCTCCACGAGGAGACGTGGACGCCCATGACGCCGCCCCACCTGGCCACCGCCGGCGACGAGCCGGCCGACCTGTTCGCCGTGCTGCGCGAGCGCGACGTGCTCGTCCACCACCCCTACGACTCCTTCGCCACCTCGGTGGAGGCCTTCGTGGCCCAGGCGGCCGAGGACCCCGACGTGCTCGGGATCAAGCAGACCCTCTACCGCACCTCGGGCGACAGCCCCATCGTGGCCTCGCTCATCAGGGCGGTCGGGGCGGGCAAGCAGGTGGCGGCCATCGTCGAGCTGAAGGCCCGCTTCGACGAGCAGGCCAACATCGGCTGGGCCCGGGCCCTGGAGGAGGCCGGGGTCCACGTCGTCTACGGCCTGGTGGGGCTGAAGACCCACTCCAAGACCGTCCTGGTGCTGCGGCGCGAGGAGGACGGCATCCGTCGCTACTGCCATGTGGGCACGGGCAACTACAACTCCAAGACGGCCCGGATCTACGAGGACCTGGGCCTGCTCACGGCCGCCCGCGACATCGGGGCCGACGTGGGCGACCTGTTCAACTACCTCACCGGCTTCAGCCGCCACACCGGCTACCGCCAGCTCCTGGTCTCCCCGGTGACCCTGCGCCACCGGGTGCTCGAGCTGATCGACGAGCAGGCCGCGGCCGGGCCCCTCGGCCGCATCGTCATGAAGATGAACGGCCTCACCGACCCCGAGTTGATCGACGCCCTCTACCGGGCCTCGTGCGCCGGGGTGACGATCGACCTGGCCGTGCGCGGGCTGTGCTGCCTGCGGCCGGGGATCCCCGGGCTGTCCGAGACGATCATGGTGCGCTCGATCGTCGGCCAGTTCCTCGAGCACTCGCGCATCTACCGCTTCGGGGGGTCGACCGACGACGTGCCCCACCCCGACGCCGCCGCCCCCGGGGCCCCGCCGCTGACCCTCCTCATCGGCTCGGCCGACCTCATGGAGCGCAACCTCGACCGCCGGATCGAGGTGCTGGTCCCCGTGCGCGACCCCGAGCTGCAGGCCCGCCTCCTCGAGATCCTCGAGCTCGTCTTCGCCGACGACACCAACGCCTGGGTGCTCGGGCCCGACAAGCGGTGGCGGAGGGTGCCGACCCGCCGGGGGGTGAACTCCCAGCGCCGGCTGCGCCAGCTGGCCCTCGACCGGGCCCGCCGCCGCCGGGACGTCGACGCCCGCCTGGACGGCGCCTGAGCGGCCGCCTCAGGCCGTGGCCGGGGGGAGGGGCGCGGCCGGCGGGGACGGCTTCTCGGTTCGCCCGGCGAGCCGGCGCCGGCGCTCCCGGGCGCTGCGGCCGAAGCGCAGCGACAGGTAGGCCACCCCGCCCACGGGGATGGGCAGCCAGAAGTTGATGAGGCGGTAGGAGAGGACGCCGAGCACGGCCACGTCGCGCGGGACGTGGAACCCGACCAGGGTGGGGATGAGGATGCCCTCCACCACGCCCAGCCCCCCGGGGGTGATGGGGATCACGGCCAGGACGTTGGCCAGTCCGTAGGCGACGAGGAGGTCGACGGGCGAGACCACGTGGCCGAAGGCGAGGATGAAGACCCACAGCGAGGCGGCGTCGAGGATCCAGTTGGCGGCCGCCCAGGCCAGGGCCCGGATCAGCAGCTGGCGGTCGCGCAGCAGGACCTCGAGGCGGCCGGCCACCTTCTGGACGAGCGAGGCGACGGCGTCGGCCCTGACGAAGGGCAGGTGGCTGGCGAGCCGCTCGAGCCGCTCGGCCGCCTGGCGCTGGCCCCGGGTGAGGAGGAGGACGGCGGCGGCGAAGAGGCCGAGGAGGATCACCCCGGCGATGGCGGCGAAGCCGTAGAGGGGGTTGTAGCCGGTGAGGGGGATCGAGATGAGCAGGGCGAACCAGAAGAGGCAGTTCAAGACGACCGCCGAGCCCACGCCCTGGGTGGCCAGGCCGAAGGCCGCCGTGCTGCCCGAGACGTCGTTGTCGATCAGGAAGCGGTAGGCGATGGCCGTGCCCGGTGCCGTCCCGCCGGGCAGGACGTGGCTGACCGACAGGCTCGACATGTTGATCCGGAACAGGGTGAAGCGCCGCGGCGCCCCGGGGGAGAGCACGGTGTGGGTCAGCTGGGCGTAGGCGGCGAGCGAGGCCGCCTCGAGCAGCACCCCGAGCACCAGCCAGACGATGTTGACCTGCCCCAGCAGGTCGATGGACTTGCTGGCGCTGATGATCTCGGGCAGCAGCACGTACTCGACCACGAAGATCGACACGACGAGGGTGATCGTCCACTTGATCTGCTTGGGGATCCAGGGCTTGCGCCTGGCCGGCAGTTGGCCCTCTGCGGCCGCGGCCTCGGGACCGGCCGGCGGCCCGGCGCCCACGTCGCCCGCCCCGGGCGCCGCGGCGGGATCGGCCGAGGTCCCGGGCGCGCCGGGCGCGTCCGTCGGGACGGCCCCGTCGGTGTCGCCGGCCCCCTCCCCGGCACCGGCCCGGGCCGTGCCGGCGCCCCCGTCGGCGCTCGCCGGGGCTCCGGGGGCGGCCGACGGCCGGCCGTCGCCGGTGGGTGGCGCCTCGAACGTCCCGTGCTCGGGTGCGGAGATCTTGGCCCCCGCCTCCTCCTCCATCCCCCTCATGGTGTCATGCGCGGGCCGCCGAACCTGCAATGCTGGCCGCATGTCCGCGGGGGCCGACGACGGCGAGGGCCGGGTCCGCACCGCGGACGGGGGCTTGGAACCGCCGGACCAGGGGTCCCCGGCCGGCACGTCCCCCACCTACCGGGGCCGGGTGTCGGCGGCGGCCCGCGAGCGCGGTGTGCCCCTGGCCACCATCCTCACCACCCTGCTGGTGGGGTTCGTCCTGCTGGACGTGAACGCCCTGATGATCCTGCTGCTGTGGATCCTGCGCTCGATCATCCTCTACACCGTGGTGGGCACGTTCGTGGCCCTCCTGCTCTCGCCCCTGGTGCGGTTGGTCGAGCGCACGGGCCTGCCCCGGGGGATCGCCGTGGCCCTCGTCTTCGTGGGGGCCGTGGTCGCCTTCATCGGGATCGTCGTGCTCTTCACCGCCCCGCTGCTCTCCGCCGTGGAGCACTTCGCCAAGCAGCTGCCCACGCTCGTGCGCCAGGCCGAGCACGGCCACGGCTCGCTCGGCCGGCTGCTCAAGCGGCTCCACCTCCAGCAGTGGGTCAACACCAACGCCCCCAAGCTCGCCCACGACGTCACCAAGAGCTTGAAGCCCGCCCAGGCGCTCTCGGTGGGTGCCGCGGCCTTCTCCACGGTGGTGGCCCTGAGCGAGATCGCCGTGCTCGCCCTGTTCATCCTCCTGGAGGCGCCGATGCTGCGCCGGGCCGTCCTCTCCCAGTTCAGCCCGGCCCGCGCCGACCGGATCGCCCGCGTCTACCGCGAGGCGTCGCAGTCGGTGACCGGTTACATGCTGGGGAACGGCTGCACCTCGCTCATCGCCGGGGTGGTGGTGCTGGTGACCCTGCTCATCATGGGGGTTCCCTACCCGTTCTTGCTCGGGTTGTGGGTGGCCCTGGTGGACCTCCTGCCGCTCATCGGGGGCCTCCTGGCCGGGGTCCCGGTGGTCATCATCGCCGCCTTCCACTCCCTGCCGGCCTTCATCGTGACCGCCGTCGTCTTCATCGTCTACCAGCAGGTGGAGAACCACCTCTTGAACCCGATGGTCATGAGCAAGACGGTGCGCCTCAACCCCCTCTGGGTGCTGTTGGCCGTGCTGTGCGGGGCGGCCATCGGCGCCAAGGTGGGGAGCGGCCTGGGGACCTTCATCGGCGCGCTGATCGGGATCCCGGTGGGCGGGGCCATCCAGGTCGTGGCCCGGGAGATCCGCCGAGGCCCCCAGCCCGACGAGGGCCCGGCCCTGGTCTCCCGACCGGAGGGGGCGAGCGGGGTCCCCTAAGCTGCCGCCCGTGCGCGTGCTGGTCATCGTCCCCACCTACAACGAGGCGGAGAACGTCCAGCTGGTGCTGGGGCGCATCCGCGAGTCGCTGCCCCAGGCCGGGATCCTGGTGGTCGACGACGGGAGCCCCGACGGGACGGCCGACCTGGCCGAGCAGGTGGCCGCCGAGCTGGGCGAGATCCACATCATGCGCCGGACTGCCAAGTCGGGGTTGGGCAGCGCCTACCGGGCCGGGTTCACCTGGGCGCTGGCCGAGGGCTACGACGCGTGCGTGGAGATGGACGCCGACTTCTCCCACGACCCGGCCGCCCTGAAGGACCTGGTGGCCCCCCTGGCCGAGGGCTACGAGGTGTCGATCGGCTCGCGCTACATGCCCGGCGGGTCCATCCCCAACTGGTCCTGGAGCCGCCACCTGCTGTCGTGGGGCGGCAACCGCTACGCCTCGGCCGTGCTCGGGTTGGGCGTCACCGACTCGACCGCGGGCTTTCGGGCGTACGCCGCCACGGTGCTGCGCCGGCTCGACCTCGACCGGATCCGGGCCGAGGGCTACGGGTTCCAGATCGAGATGACCTACCGCGCCAAGCAGGCGGGGGCGGCCATCACCGAGGTGCCCATCCGCTTCGTCGACCGGGTGGCCGGGGAGTCGAAGATGTCCTCGGCCATCGTGATCGAGGCCCTGGGCCTGGTGACCTGGTGGGGGTTGGGGCGGGGGTGGCGGGCGCTGCGTGACCTGGTCTCTTCGCCCAAGAAGACGGTGGTGGAGACGGGCCGCTGAGGGGTGCCCGGCGGCCCGGGCACGTCATCTGCGATCATGGTCCGATGGCGCCCGGGTCGAACGCCGCGCCGTCGGCGGTCTCGCCGGGGGCCGAGAGTGCGCGCATCCTCGTCGTCGACGACGAGCCGTACATCACGGACCTGCTCTGCACCGCCCTGCGGTTCGAGGGGTTCACGGTGGACGTGGCCGCCACCGGCTCCGACGCCCTGGCCGCGCTGCGGTCCAACCGGCCCGATCTGGTCCTGCTCGACGTCATGCTCCCCGACATGGAGGGGATCGACGTCTGCCGCCGGCTGCGCGAGGTGGGGGACAAGGTGCCGGTGGTCTTCCTCACCGCCCGCGACGCCACCGAGGACAAGGTCTCGGGGCTCTCGCTCGGCGACGACTACGTGACCAAGCCGTTCAGCCTCGACGAGCTGGTGGCCCGGCTGCGCGCCGTCCTGCGACGCAGCGGCCTCGACGACAGCGGCGGGGAGGAGCTCGCCTTCGCCGACCTCGTCATGAACGTCGACACCCGCGAGGTGTGGCGCCACGGCACGTCGATCGAGCTCACGGCCACCGAGTTCAACGTCCTGTTCTATCTGCTGGAGAACGCCCGCCGGGTGGTGTCGAAGTCCGAGATCCTCGACCACGTCTGGGACTACGGGTTCTCCGGTGACGCCAACATCGTGGAGACCTACATCAGCTACCTGCGCAAGAAGATCGACGAGCACGACCCGCCGCTCATCCACACCGTGCGGCGGGTGGGCTACACGCTGCGGCTCCCCCGGGAGTGACGTGAACCTCCACCGACGCCTCACCATCTCGATGGCCGTGCTGTTGGTGATCGGCCTGGCCGTGGCCGACATCGTCACCTACACCTCGCTGCGCTCCTTCCTCGTCGGCCGGCTGGACTCCCAGATCGGCTCCTCCCAGGGGCTGGCCTTCCGGTACCTGGTGCGGGCGGCCGACCGGGGCGTGGCGCCCACCCACGAGGCGCTCGACGAGCGGATCTCGCCCGACGTCTACGTCTTGATCCTCGACCGCCAGGGCAAGGTGACGCTCTCGCTGCCCTCGGGGTCCACAGACCGCCCCGATCCCACGCCGGTCGTGCCGCGCTCGCTGCGGGCCCAGGTCCTCCCGTTCTCCGCCTCCTCCGGTCGCAAGGGCCGCGCCTACCAGCCCAGCCCCGACGGGTTCGAGATGAACGGACCGCCGGGCTCGGGCGTCCGCTACCGGGCCCAGGCCATCACCGTCCCCCAGGGCACGCTGATCACGGCCATCTCCCTCGACCCCACCGACGCCACGCTCTCCTCGCTGCTGCGCATCGAGCTCCTGGTCTCCTTGGCCGTGGTGGCCGCGCTGTGCATCCTGGCCCTGTGGACCGTGCGGCGGGGGCTGCGGCCCCTCGACCAGATGACCCGCACCGCCGGCGCCATCGCCTCGGGGGACCTCACCCGCCGGGTCGAGGCCGAGGACGAGTCCACCGAGGTGGGACGGCTCGGCACCGCCCTCAACTCGATGCTGACCCAGATCGAGACCGCCTTCGCCGAGAAGTCGGCCTCCGAGGAGCGACTGCGCCAGTTCGTGGCCGACGCCTCCCACGAGCTGCGCACGCCGCTCACCTCGATCCGCGGCTACGCCGAGCTCCTGCGCAAGGGCGTCTTCGCCGACGAGGAGAGCCGGGACCGGGCGCTGGGCCGCATCGAGCACGAGGCGGGGCGCATGGGGGGCCTCGTCGACGACCTCCTCCTGCTGGCCCGGCTGGACCAGGGCCGGCCCCTCGAGCGCCGGACGGTGGACTTGCAGCGGATCTGTCGCGACGCCGTCGACGACGCGCGGGCGGCCGAGCCCAACCGGCCGGTCGAGCTGGTGGCCACCGGCCCCGTGGTGGTCATGGGGGACCCCGACCGCCTGGCCCAGGTCGCCCACAACCTGGTGCGCAACGCCCTCACCCACACCCCGCCGGGCAGCCCGGTGTCGGTGAGCGTGACGAGCACCGACGGGATGGGGGTGCTGGCCGTGCGCGACCGCGGCCCGGGCCTCAAGCCGGCCCAGGCGGCCCGGGTCTTCGACCGCTTCTACCGCGGCGACGCCGCCCGCACCGGCCAGGGGACCGGCCTGGGGCTGTCCATCGTCCGGGCCATCGCCGGGGCCCTCGGCGGCCGGGCCCGGGTGACCACCGCCCCCGGCGAGGGCTGCATCTTCACGGTGGAGATCCCCCTGGCCCCCATGGCGTCGGTGGCGAATGAGCGGTCCGCGGGGCAGGTCCCCGCACCGCGCCAGCCGACCGGGCCGGTGCGCGCCTAGAGCAGGCGGGAGGCCCCCGGGGCCAGGGCGTCGAGGACCGAGGCCAGCTTGACCGTGGTCTCGGCCACCTCCTCCCAGGGGTCCGAGCCGGCCACGATGCCGGCCCCGGCCGTGAGGGTGGCGGCCGACCCCTCGACGGTGGCCGAGCGGATCCCGATGACCCAGCGGCCGTCCCCGGCGGCGTCCACCCAGCCGACCGGGCCGGCCCACAGCCCCCGGCCGGCCGGCTCCAGCCGGTCGATGCAGGCCAGGGCGAGCGACCGGGGGAGGCCGCCGACGGCGGGGGTGGGGTGGAGGTCGGCCAGGAGCTCGAGGACCGAGGGCGTCCGGCCGCCCTCGGCGGCCGCCAGCCTGCCCTCGATCGCCGTGCCGAGGTGGGCCACCGTGCGCAGCCGCACCAGCGAGGGTGCGGCCGGCACCTCGAGGTGGGTGCAGCGCGGGGCGAGCGCCTCGACGATCGCCTCGACCACCAGCTCGTGCTCGAGGCGGTCCTTGGCCGAGGAGAGGAAGCCGACGAGGTCGGCGGGTTCCCCGTCGCCCCCGGGGCCCGCCTCGGGGCGCAGGCCGACCGTCCCGGCCAGGGGGTGGCAGCCCACGGCGTCCCCCCGCCGGCGCACGAGCAGCTCGGGGGAGGCCCCGAGGAACCGCCCGCCACCGGCGCCGTCGGGGAAGGAGAAGATCGTGCAGGAGGGCTCCTGGGCCCACAGGCGCCCGAGGACCGCCGGCACGTCGACCGGCGCGCTCGAACCGGGCGTCGACCCGCCGGGCCAGGACGACCTTGCGCACCGGCCCCTCGGCGATGGCGGCCAGGGCCCGCTCGACCGAGCGCGCGTAGCCGGCGGGGGAGGGGACCTCGTCCACCTCCAGCTGGCCGACCGCCTCGTCCCGTGACCCGCTGCGACGGTCCCGGGCCAGGCCGGCCACCTCGTCGGCCAGCCGCTCGGCGCGCCGGTCGGCGTCGCCGGCGACGATCAGGGTGGCCCAGCACCTCCCCTCGGCGTCGCGCCCGACGGAGAGCTCGGGCACGACCAGGCGGGCCGGCGCCCGCCGGTCGAAGGGCAGGGCGCCGAAGGCCCGCACGACGGCGCCGGGTCGGTCGCCGGGGCCGGTGTGCGGCACCTTGGCCAGCCACTCGGCCGCCGCCGCCAGGTCACCGGGGTCCTCCAGCCCGCGGGGCAGGTCGAGGGCGGCCGCCGTGCCCCTCCCGGCCAGGGCCAGCTCGCCGTCGGCGACGAGGACGCCGGCGGGCCCGCAGACGCCGACGGGGTCGACGAGGTCGCCGGGCAGGCCGACCGACACGGCCCGCAGGGTGTCGGGCTCGGGCCTCACCGGCCGGCCCCGCCAGCGGGCAGGCCCGACCTCGTGCCCACCACCAGCTGGCTCAGGCCCCCGCTCAGCAGGCGCCGGCCGACGCCGGAGAACCCCGCCTGACAGAGGAGCCGACGGAGCCCGGCCTCGTCGGGGAGATAGGCGGTCGAGCGCGGGAGGTAGCGGTAGGCGTCGCGGTCAGACAGGACACCGCCCAAGAGCGGCACCACGTGCTCGAACCAGAGCCGGTGGCCGGCGCGCAGCGCGCCCGACGGCGGGGCCGCCACCTCGAGCAGGGCGATGCGCCCACCGGGGCGGAGCACGCGGGCCGCCTCGGCCAGCGAGGCGGGCAGGTCGGTGAAGTTGCGCAGGCCGTAGCCGCAGACCAGCCCGTCGACCCCGCCGGCGGTGAGGGGCAACTGGGCGGCGTCGCACTGGGCCAGCGGGGTCCCCCGGTGGTTGGCGGCGAGCATGCCCCAGCTGAGGTCGGCGCCCACGCACGCGGTAGCCGGCGCGCCGGGCCAGGGCCGAGAGGTCGCCGGTCCCGCAGGCCAGGTCGAGGACGACCGAGCCGGGCGGGAGCCCCAGGGCGGCCACCGTGGCGCGGCGCCAGCCCTGGTCGAGGCCGAGGGTCATGACCCGGTTCACCAGGTCGTAGCGGGGGGCGATGGCGTCGAACATCGAGCGCACCCGCCGGGTCTTCTCCTCGCCGGCGGGGAGCGCGGCCTCGCCGGGGCTCGACCGGGTGCGCACGGTCACTCGGCGCGGCTAGCGGTAGTAGCGGTAGACGACCTGGGCCACGCAGGCGGGCTTGGGGGCGTCCTTCACCTCGAAGGTGAGGTCGATCGTCACCTGCACGCCGTCTGCGACGTCCTCGACACCCGACACGGCGGCCCCGAGGCGCAGCTCGGAGCCCACGGGGACCGGCGAGGGGAAGCGGACCTTGTTGCAGCCGTAGTTGACGCCGAACTTCATCCCCTCGACGGTGAGCACCTCACCCAGCATGGTGGGGGCCAGAGAGAGGGTGAGGTAGCCGTGGGCGATGGCCCCGCCGAACGGCCCGGTCTTGGCCCGCTCGGGGTCGACGTGGATCCACTGGTGGTCGCCGGTGGCGTCGGCGAAGAGGTCGACCCGCTTCTGGTCGATGACCTGCCACTCGCTGTAGCCGAGGTGGGTGCCCTCCAGCGAGCGGAACTCCTCTACGCCGCGCACGATCGTGCTCATCTCTCGCTCCTTCGTCGTCGGGTGGATGGTCGTCCGGTGGCTCGTGGTCCGGTGGCTCGGCGCCGAACCGCCTCGGCGGCGGCCGGGGAGCCGGGGATGCCAAGCCACGTTAGATCAGGGGTGCGAGGGTCCCCCAACCGACGCCGCGGTCCTAGTGGAACCAGACCCGCTCGTACGACCGGCTCTCGGGGTGGAGCAGCAGGATCACCAGCAGGCCGGCGAAGAGCACGTCGAGGAGGGACCCGAAGCCCCCGCGCACGAGGATGAAGAAGAGCACCTGGGCGAACAGGTAGATGCCGGCGAGGACGATGCCGGCGCGGTAGGCGGCGCGCCGTTCGTTGGCGATGCCGTAGGCGGCGGCGCCCATGAGGACCAGCACGAGGTACGGGCCCGGCCCGGCGAACAGGAGGGTGAGGAGGGCCAGCGCCGCGCTGAGGTAGGAGAACAGCACCGCCCCCTGGAGCGTCTGGGGCTGGCTGGAGTCCATCCACTTTCGCTCGGCCACGGCGCGAGTCTGCCAGGACTCGCGGCACCGGGGTGGTCGCTACGCTCGGGGGTCGTGAGCGCCGCCCGCTGGGAGCCCCAGGACCACCACCACCGGGACATCCAGGCCGGCGGGGCCCGGGCCGCCGTCTTCGGCATCAGCGACGGACTGGTGACCAACGTGGCCCTCATCCTGGGGGTGGCCGGCGCCCACCCCACCGGCACGGTGGTGCGCCTGGCCGGCCTGGCCGGCCTGGTGGCCGGGTCGTTCTCGATGGCCACCGGCGAGTACGTCTCCATGCAGGCCCAGCGCGAGCTGCTCCAGCGCGAGCTCGACGTGGAGCGCCAGGCGCTGCACGAGAGCCCCGACACCGAGCGCCGGGAGCTGGTGGCCATCTACGAGGCGAGGGGCGTCGACCCGGCGGTCGCCGACGAGCTGGCGGGGGAGATGATGCGCGACCCCGAGCTGGCCCTCGAGACCCACGCCCGCGAGGAGCTGGGCATCAACCCGGCCCGGCTCGGCTCGCCGCTGCAGGCCGCCGCGGCGTCGTTCCTCATGTTCGCCTTCGGGGCGCTGCTCCCGCTGCTGCCCTGGCTGTTCACCTCGGGCACCGCGGCCATCTGGGCCACGGTGGCCATCGGGGCGGTGGCCGCCCTGGCCGTGGGGGCCGTGCTCGGGAGGTTCACCGGCCGCTCCTCGGTGCGCTCGGCGCTGCGCCAGCTGGTACTGGCCATGATCGCCGCCGGCGCCACCTACGGCGTGGGGCGGGCGGTCGGCCTCTCGGGCGTCTGAGCACCGGCCGGTCCCACCTCGAGGATGTACGCCCGGTCGACGTGGTCGAGGGTGAAGCCGAGCGAGAGGTAGAGGGCGGTGGCGGCGGTGTTGTCGGCGTCGACGTAGAGCATGCCGGTGCGCAGGCCGCGACCGGCGAGGTGGTCGAGGCCGGCCACGGTCAGGGACCGGCCCAGCCCGCGCTGGTGGAAGTCGGGGTCGACCGAGATGACGTAGATCTCCCCCATGGGGGGGACGGTGCCGGTGTGGACCTTGGTCCAGCACGAGCCGGCCAGGCGGCCGGCCTCCTCGTGAAGGAGGAAGCCGGCGGGGTCGAACCAGGGTTCGGCCTCGCGCTCAGCCAGGGCGGCCAGGTCCCAGCCGCCCTGCTCGGGATGGCCGGCGAAGGCCCGGTTGTTGACGGCCAGCCACGCCTCCTCGTCGCGCCCGGGCTCAAAGGCGCGCACCGAGAGCGGCGAGGCCCACCGGACCCCTTTGTCCAGGGGCAGGTTGACCCGCAGCTGGAGCAGGTCGCGCTCGGGCGCGAAGCCCAGGGCCCCGGCCCGGGCGTCGTCGGCGGTGCCGGCCCGCGCCGTCCAGTAGCGCAGGCGCCCCCCGCCCCGCCGGGCCACCGCGTCGACGGCCGCGGCCAGCAGCGGCGCGGCCGGGTCAACGCCACGAGCGCCGTGTCCCGGGCGCACGGCGATCTCGACCACCCATGAGCCGGGCCCCCCGTCGAGCTGGGCGTAGCCGTCGAGCGAGCCGCCCGGACCGCGCTGGAGGAGCCCGGCGAACTGGTCGCGTCCGCCCCGGTGCAGCTCGAGGCGCTTGTGCTCGGCCAGGGCCTGGTGGCCGGTGGCGGCCGTCACCTCCTCGAGCAGGGCGGAGACCTCGGCGATCTCGGCCGGCCCCAGGCGGGTGGCCAGCACCAGGTTGTCGCCCACGCCCGCAGGCTATCGGTCCCGCGCCGCGCCCCCCCTCGCCGTGTGGCGCCGGCGGTAGGTTGGGGGCGTGGCCGGTCCGAGGAGCCCCCGAGGGCGGGCCAAGGTGGTGGGGGCGCGTCTGGCCGGCGAGTACCCCGGGAGCGCCACCGAGCTGTGCGCCCTGGATCACCGGGACCCCTTCCAACTGTTGGTGGCCACCATCCTGTCGGCCCAGTGCACCGACGAGCGGGTCAACACGGTGACGCCGGCCGTCTTCGCCGCCTACCCCGGCCCGGCCGAACTGGCCGGGGCCGACCCGGCCGACCTCGAGGCGCTGATCCGTCCCACCGGCTTCTTCCGCTCGAAGGCCAAGAGCCTGATCGGCATGGCCCGCGCCGTGGTGGAGCGGTTCGACGGGCGCGTCCCCGAGGACCTCGACGACCTGGTCACCCTGCCCGGCGTGGGCCGCAAGACCGGCAACGTCGTGCGCAGCGTCGGCTTCGGGCTCCCCGGGCTCCCCGTCGACACCCACGTCGGCCGGCTCTCGCGCCGGCTGGGCCTCACGACCGAGGACGATCCGGTGCGGGTGGAGCACGACCTGAACGCGCTGGTACCGGCGTCCGAGCGCGGGGCCTTCAGCCTGCGCCTCATCCTCCACGGACGAGCCGTCTGCACGGCCCGGTCGCCCCGCTGCGGGGCGTGCCTCCTGTCCGACGTCTGCCCGTCGGTCCGCAGTTCCGTGGGGGCTCCCGCTCGCCGCTGAGGGTGCAGATATGTTGCAAACAAGTGTTGGGTGGACACTCGAACTGGGAAAAACTTCTAAAGATCCTGGTGCACGGGTTGCAAAGTGTTGGTTTTTCCTACCCGGGTGTGTACAATTGACCTTGGAACTGGTTCCCGCCATCTAGTTCCGTATGGAGCGAAGCCCCGGGATCCGCCCCCGGACCGTTCCCGCGACGGCGCCCCCTCGGGGCGCCGTCGTCGCGTCCTGGGCACCGCTCGGCGGGACGCCGGAGGGGCCGAGCGGTAGTACTGGAGGTGTTACTTTAGCCCCGTGGTCACGAAGCGCTCGGTGTCGTTGGGCGACGAGGTCGCCCGGGAGGTCGAGGCCGCGGCGCGCGAGGACGGCGTCTCCTTCAGCGCCTGGCTCTCGGGCGCGGCCGAGCGCCAGCTGCGGGTGCGCCAAGGCCTGCGCGGGGTCGCCGCGTGGGAGTCGGAGGCCGGGGCACTGACGGCCGAGGAGATCGCCGCCGGCGAGGCCCTGCTGGCCCGGCTGCTCTCGGGCGTCTCGGGGATGGCCTCGAGGGTCCGCCGGCGGTGACGGCCCGCGCGGGTCTCGTCTACGGCGTGGGGGCGCTGCGGGCGGCGGCGCGCGGCGACCGGATCATGTGGGCGGTGCACCGGGCGGCGCTGGCCAACGGCATCGTGCCGGTGGTGCCGGTGGCGGCCATCGCCGAGGCCTTTCGCACCGAGGCCCGTGGCGACCGCCTCGAGGCGCTGCTCTCCGGCGCCGAGGTGGAGGACCTCGACGACGAGGGGGCACGCCGGGCCGGGGAACTGGCGGCGCGGGCCGACACCGCCGACCTGGTGGCGGTGGCCACCGCGCGAGGTGGCGGCCCGTCGCAACTGCGCGGTGGTGGCCTCCCGCCAGCACGCGCTGCGCACGGCGGCGGGGCTCCTCGGCCACGACCTCGTCATGTACGCCGTCTGAGCACCGCCTCAGCCTCGGTCGGCGGCGACACGGCCGAGCCGGCGCAGGGCGCCGGTGAGGGCGCGCTCGACCCCGAACAGCTCGGCGGCCAAGTCGTCCTCCTCGCCGGCCCGGGCCTGCTCGGCCAGGGCGGTCACCCGCCGGGTGAGCTCGTCGAGGGTGGAGGTGAGGGAGGAGAGCTCGGCGCGCGTGGTCACCTCCCGATGATGGCCCACGGGCCGGCGTCGGCGCGCATCGCGGCCCCGCGGCCGACCGTTGGCCGGTGGGGCCACAGGTAGCATCGCGGGACCATGCCCCTCACCCGCCTCGACCTTCGCGGCCGGACCGGCCCCTTCGACGCGGACCTGCCGCGCCCGGCCGACGCCGGGGGCGACGTGCGCGAGGCGGTGGCCGCCATCTTGGCCCGGGTGCGCACCGAGGGCGATGCCGCGCTGCGGGACCTGACGGCGCGCTTCGACGGCCCGGTGCTCGAGAACCTGGCCGTCGAGGACGGCGCGGCGGCGGAGGCGCTGGCCAGGGTGGACGGCCCGCTGCGCCAGGCGCTCGAGGTGGCGTGGGCGAGGATCTGCGCCTACCACGCCCTCGAGTCCCCGCCCCCGCCCGACTTCGTCGACGGCGGGGTGCGGGTGCAGCACCTGGTGCGCCCGGTGGAGCGGGCCGGCTGCTACGCGCCAGGCGGTCGGGCCCGCTACCCCTCGACGGTGCTCATGTGCGCCGCCCCGGCCACCGTGGCCGGGGTGGGCCGGCTGGTGCTGTGCGTGCCCCCGGGGCCCGACGGCACCCTCGACGACGCCACCCTGGCGGCGGCGGCCATCGCCGGCTACGACGAGATCTACCGGGTGGGCGGCGCCCAGGCCATCGGGGCCATGGCCTATGGCACCGAGACGATTCCCCGCGTGGACGTGGTGGTGGGGCCGGGCAACCGCTACGTGGCCGAGGCCAAGCGCCAGGTGTCGGGGGCGGTCGGCGTGGCCTCGGCCTTCGCCGGCCCCTCCGAGGTGGTGGTGGTGGCCGCCCCCGACACCCCGGCCCGGCTGGCCGCGGTCGACCTCGTCGTCCAGGCCGAGCACGGCCCCGACGGGCTGGCCTGGCTGGTGACCTGGTCGCCGGAGAAGGCCGACGAGGTCGAGGCCGAGGTGGACCGCCTCGTGGGCTCCTCGCCCCGCCGGGCCGACCTCGAGGCCACCCTGGCCACCGGTGGCTACACCTGCCTGGTGGACGGGCCCGAGGCGGCCATCGAGGTGTCCAACGTCGTGGCCCCCGAGCACCTCGAGCTCCTCTTCGACGGGGCCGAGGACCTCCTCCCGGCGGTGCGGGCGGCCGGGGCGGTCTTCTGCGGGCCGTGGTCGCCGGCCAGCCTGGGCGACTACCTGGCCGGGCCGAACCACGTTCTGCCCACCAACCGCACCGCCCGCTTCGCCTCGGCGCTGCGTGCCGACGACTTCCGCCGCCACATCCACGCCGTCTCGGCCAGCCCCGAGGCCCTGGCCTCGCTCGGCCGCCACGTGGTCACCCTGGCCACCACCGAGGGGCTGCCCGCCCACGCCGAGTCGATCCGGCTGCGCTCGTGAGCGCGCTCGTCCCCCTCCGCTCGGACCTGGCCGCCCTCGAGGGCTACCACTCCCCGCAGGTGGCGACGCCGGTGCGCCTCAACACCAACGAGTCGCCCTTCCCGCCGCCGGAGACCTGGCGCGACGACCTGGCGGCCGAGATCGAGCGGATCGAGTTCAACCGCTACCCCGACCGGGGGGCCGCCGAGCTGCGGGGGGCGCTGGCCGAGCTGCACGGGGTCGGCGCCGAGGAGGTCTTCTGCGCCAACGGGTCCAACGAGGTCCTGCAGTGCCTGCTGCTCGGCTTCGGCGGTCCGGGTCGCCGGGCCCTGCTCTTCGAGCCCACCTACGCCCTGCACTCCCACATCGCCCGGCTGACCGGCACGGCGGTGGTGGCCGGCGGGCGCGGGCCGGACTTCCGCATCGACGCCGCCGAGGCCGAGAGCCGGCTGGCCGCCACACGGCCGGAGATCACCTTCGTCTGCTCGCCCAACAACCCGACCGGGGCCGCCGAGCGGCCCGAGGTGGTGGCCCGCATCGCCGACGCGGCGCCCGGGCTGGTGGTGGTGGACGAGGCCTACGGCCAGTTCGCCCGGACCTCGGCCCTGGAGCTGCGGGGCCCGGACCGCCCGGGGCTGGTCGTGGTGCGCACCTTCTCCAAGACCTGGGCCATGGCCGCCTGCCGGCTCGGCTACCTGGTGGCCGACCCCGCCGTGGTGGCCGGCTGCGAGGCGGTGGCCCTGCCCTACCACCTGTCGGCCTTCAGCCAGGCCGCCGGCGTGCTGGCCCTGCGCTACCGCCGCGAGATGGAGGCCCGCGTGGCGGCCGTGGCCGAAGAGCGCGGCAGGGTGTCGGCGGCGCTGGTGGACCTGGCGGTGGAGTGGTGGCCGTCGGACGCCAACTTCATCCTCTTCCGCCCGACGGGGCGCGAGGCGGGCGAGGTGTGGCGGGGCCTCCTGGAGGCCGGCGTCCTGGTGCGAGACTGTTCGAGCTGGGACGGCCTGGCCGGGTGCCTGCGGGTCACGGTGGGCACCCCCGCCGAGAACGACCGGTTCTTGGAGGCCCTCGGGCGGAGTCTGGGGGCGGCGCGATGAGAGGACGCAGCAGATGACGAGCGACGGGTCCCGGCGGGCCGAGGGCGAGCGCACCACCAAGGAGACCGCGGTCAGCGTCTCGGTCGACATCGACGGCACCGGGGCCGTGGAGGTCTCGACCGGCCTGCCCTTCTTCGACCACATGCTCGAGCAGCTCGGCCGTCACGGCGGGTTCGACCTCGTGGTGCGGGCCGAGGGGGACCTGGCCGTCGACGCCCACCACACGGTCGAAGACGTCGGCATCGTGCTGGGCGGGGCCGTGGCCCGGGCCCTCGGCGACAAGGCGGGGGTGCGGCGGTTCGCCTCGGTGCTGCTCCCCCTCGACGAGGCCCTGGTGGAGGTGGCCCTCGACCTCTCGGGCCGCCCCTTCCTCGCCTACGACGTCCCCTTCGCCCCCGACGTGGCGGGGCTCGGCTCACCGCCCTTCGCTCCGCAGTTGGCCGAGGAGTTCTGGCGGGCCTTCGTCACCGCCGCGGGCATCACCCTCCACGTGCGGCTCCAGGTGGGCAAGAACACCCACCACATCGTCGAGGCCACCTTCAAGGGGGTGGCCCGCGCCCTGCGCGACGCGGTGCGGGTCGAGGGCGGCGCCATCCCCTCGACCAAGGGCGCCCTGTGAGCCGGCCGTGACCGGCGACGCCGGCACCATCGCCGTCCTCGACTACGGCATCGGCAACCTGCGCTCGGCCGAGAAGGCCCTGGTGCACCTCGGCGCACCGGCCCGCCTGGTGGTCCGGCCCACAGAGGTGGACGGGGTGGCCGGGGTGGTCCTGCCCGGAGTGGGCGCCTTCGGGGCCTGCGCCGCGGCCCTCGAGCGCACCGGCCTGGGCGAGGCGGCCCGGCGCGCGGCAAGCTCGGGCGTCCCGTTCCTCGGCATCTGCGTGGGGTTCCAGCTCCTCTACGCCCGAAGCGAGGAGAGCCCCGGCTCGGCCGGGCTCGGCATCTTGGAGGGGGAGATCCGGCGGCTCGGCCAGGGGGTGAAGCTCCCCCAGATGCAGTGGAACCGGCTGGAGCGCCGTCCGGGCACCACCTCGCAGCTGCTCGAGGGCCAGCCGGAGTCGCCCTGGGTCTACTTCGTCCACTCCTACGCCCCGGTGATCGGTCCCGAGACCGTGGCCACCTGCGACTACGGCGGCCCGGTGGCCGCCGTGGTCGAGCACGGCAACGTCTGGGGGACCCAGTTCCACCCCGAGAAGTCCGGGACGGCGGGGCTGTCCCTCCTCTCGAACTTCGTGGCCCGCTGCGCGGCGGCGGCACCCGCCGGCTGATGGAGCTGCTGGCGGCGATCGACCTGGTGGCCGGGGAGGCGGTGCGCCTGGTGCAGGGCGACTTCGGCCGCCAGACCGACTACGGCGACCCGGCCGAGGTGGCCCGGCGCTACATGGACGGCGGGGCCCGCTGGCTGCACCTGGTCGACCTCGACGCGGCCCGCACCGGCGACCCGTCCAACCGCCCGGTGGTGGCCCGGCTGGCCGCCGCCGCCGGGGGCCGGGGGGTCCGGGTCGAGGCGGGCGGCGGGGTGCGGTCGAAGCACGACGTCGCCGAGCTGCTGGCGGCCGGCGTGGACCGGGTGGTGCTGGGCACCGCTGCGGTGGAGGACCCGGGCTTGGCCGCCGACTGCGCCCGTCGCCACCCCGGCTCGGTGGCCGTGGGCCTGGACTACCGGCGGGCCGACGACGGGTCGCTGGTGGCCGCCTCGCGTGGCTGGCTGGAGAGCTCGGGGCGGACGGTCGCCGACGCGCTGGGCGCCCTCGAGGGCGCGCCACTGGCGGCCCTGGTGGTGACGGCCATCGACCGTGACGGCACCCTGTCGGGACCGGACCTCGACGGCCTGGTGGCCGTCCTCGACACCACGGCGACGCCGGTGGTGGCCTCCGGCGGGGTCTCCTCGGTCGAGGACCTGCGGGCCCTGGCCGCGCTGCGCGTCTCGGGCGGTCGGCGGCTCGAGGGCGTGGTGGTGGGCCGTGCGCTGCTCGACGGCCGCATCGAGCTGGAGGAGGCGATCGCCGAGTGCGCACCGTCCGTGTGATCCCCTGCCTGGACGTCACCGGCGGCCGGGTGGTGAAGGGCGTGCAGTTCGTGGACCTGGTCGACGAGGGCGACCCGGTGGAGCTGGCCACCCGCTACGACGCCGAGGGCGCCGACGAGCTGACCTTCCTCGACATCACGGCGTCCTCCGACGAGCGCCAGACCATGGTCTCGGTGGTGGCCCGGACGGCCGAGCAGGTGTTCATCCCCTTCACCGTGGGCGGGGGGGTGCGCAGCGCCGAGGACGGGCGCCGCCTGCTGCGGGCCGGGGCCGACAAGGTGGCCCTCAACACGGCCGCCCTCGAGCGCCCCGAGCTCGTGGCCGAGCTGGCGGCGGAGTTCGGCGCCCAGTGCGTGGTGGTGGCCATCGACGCCCGGGCCCGGCCCGAGGGCGCGGGCTGGGAGGTGCACACCCACGGGGGGCGCCGCCCGGCCGGCCGGGACGCCGTGGCCTGGGCGGTCCAGAGCGCGGGGCTGGGGGCGGGGGAGATCCTCCTCACCTCGATGGACCGCGACGGGACCGGGGACGGCTTCGACCTCGAGCTGACCCGGGCCGTGGCCGACGCCGTGGGGGTGCCGGTGGTGGCCTCGGGGGGCGTGGGCACGCTCGACCATCTCGTGGAGGGGGCCACGGCCGGCGGGGCCGACGCCGTGCTGGCCGCCTCGATCTTCCACCGGCGCCGCCACACGGTGGGGGAGGCCAAGGCCCATCTGGCGGCCCACGGGGTGGCGGTGCGGCCGGTCGCCTGAGCGCGCCGGGGGCACACGGCGCGGCCGGAGGTGCGGGCCGTATGCGGTACCGTGCCAGGGGTGGCAACCAAGAAGGCTCCCGAGCCCAGCGCGTCCAAGCAGCCCATCACCGTCCTGTTCGACCGGGTGCTGGTGCAGGTGGCGCACGCCGAGGGGGAGCGCCGGTCGAGGGCGGGCATCCTCATCCCCGCCACCGCCGAGGTCTCGCGCCGGCTGGCCTGGGCCGAGACGGTCGCCGTCGGCCCCCACGTGCGGGCGGTGAAGCCCGGCGACAAGGTCCTGTTCAACCCCGAGGACGGCTTCGAGGTGGAGGTCCAGGGCGAGGAGTACGTCATCTTGCGCGAGCGCGACGTGCACGCGGTGGCCTCCGAGCGGATCGACGGCGGCACCGGGCTCTACCTGTGAGGCCCCGGTGACCGCCACCGAGCACCCCGCCGGCGTGCCCCTCAGCGAGGTGGACGAGGATCTCCTCGCCGAGGTGCGCTTCGACGACCGCGGGCTGGTGGTGGCGGTGGTCCAGGACGCCGACCGCGGAGTGGTACTCACCGTGGCCTACATGAACGCCGAGTCCCTGCGCCGCACCCTCGACACCGGGCGCACCTGGTTCTGGAGCCGCAGCCGGGCCGAGCTGTGGTGCAAGGGGGAGACGTCGGGCGACCGCCAGTACGTGCGCGAGGTCCGGGTCGACTGCGACGCCGACGCGCTGGTGGTCCTGGTCGACCAGCACGGCGACGGCGCCTGCCACACCAAGGAGTGGTCCTGCTTCTACCGCAGCTTGGCCCGGGGTCCGGGGGTGCCGCGCCCGGCGGGCGACCCGGCGGCCGTCCGGGCGGGCGGGTGAGCGGCCCGGGGTACCCGGCGCCGGGCGCGCTCGAGCTGCGACCGGGACCCAAGGAGTTCGCCGAGCTGGCCGCCGACCACGCCGTGGTGCCGGTGTGGGCCGAGGTGGTGGCCGACACCCTCACCCCGGTGGCCGCCTTCCACAACGCCGTGGGCTCGGGCCCGGGGTTCCTGCTCGAGTCGGTCGAGGGGGGGAGCGCTGGGGCCGCTACTCGTTCGTGGGCCGCGCCCCCTTGGCCACGGTGGTGGCCCGCGGCCGCCAGGTGTCGGCCACCGGCCGCCTGGCCGTGCCCACCGGCGGCGGCCGGGGCGTCCTGGCCGCCCTCGAGGAGCTGCTGGCCGTCTGCCGCTCGCCGGTCCTGGCCGAGCTGCCGCCGCTCCACGCCGGGGTGGTCGGCTACCTCGGCTACGACGTGGTGCGCGAGGTCGAGCACCTCCCCGACGTCCCGCGCGACGACCTGGGGTTCCCCGATGCCGGCCTCATGGTGATCGGCCAGCTGGCCGCCTTCGACCACTGGCGCCAGCGGCTGGTGGTGGTCGACAACGTGGTGGTCGACCCGGGGTGGTCGCCCGCCGAGACCGAGGCCGCCCACGCCGCCGCCGGTCGCCGCCTGGCCGAGCTGGCCGCCGACTGCCACCGGTCCGGGCCGGGCGGCCCCATCCCGGCCCCCGGGCGCGAGACGCCCCCGGCCGAGCGGACCCGCACCATGGACTCGCAGGCCTACATGGACGCCGTGGCCGCGGCCAAGGAGCACATCGTGGCCGGGGACATCTTCCAGGTGGTCCTCTCCCAGCGGTTCGACCTGGACCTGGGGACCGACCCCTTCTCCGTCTACCGCGCCCTGCGCCTCTTGAACCCCAGCCCCTACCTCTACTTCCTGCGGCTCGACGAGGTGACCGTGGTCGGGTCGTCCCCCGAGCCCATGGTCCGCCTGCGCGACGGCCTGGTGACCTCCAGGCCCATCGCCGGCTCGCGCCCGCGCGGCGCCACCGAGGAGCAGGACCGGCTGCTGGCCGGCGAGCTGGTGGAGGACCCCAAGGAGCTGGCCGAGCACGTCATGCTGGTCGACCTGGCCCGCAACGACGTGGGGCGGGTGGTCCAGTTCGGGACCGAGACGGTCGACGAGCTGATGACCGTCGAGCGCTACAGCCACATCATGCACCTCACCTCCCAGGTGACGGGCCGCCTGCGCCCGGGGCTCGGTCCCATCGACGTGCTGCGGGCCACCCTGCCGGCCGGCACCCTCTCGGGGGCGCCCAAGGTGCGGGCCATGCAGATCATCGACGACCTCGAGCCGACCAAGCGCGGCATCTACGGCGGGGTGGTGGGCTACCTCGACTTCTCGGGCAACCTCGACACGGCCATCGCCATCCGAACCCTGGTGGTCGCCCCCGACGGCCGGGCCTCGGTCCAGGCCGGTGCGGGGATCGTGGCCGACAGCGACCCGCGCACCGAGGACGAGGAGTGCAGCCACAAGGCGGCGGCCCTGCTGGCCGCGGTGGCCGCCGCCCGGGAGATGGCGGCCGGGAACGCGCCGTGAGTGCGGCCGCGCCCGACGGCGCGCTGGCCGAGGAGTACGCCGCCCTGCGCCGGGGCTGGGGGGCCCGCCGGGTCGAGCGCGACGCCGTCGCCCTGGCCGGCCCCGACGCCCTCGACTACCTCCAGGGGCAGTGCAGCCAGGACGTGGCCGCGCTCGGGGTAGGGGAGAGCGCCGACGCCCTCCTCTTGGAGCCCGACGGCAAGCTGACGGCCCTGGTCCGCGTGGTGCGCACCGCCGAGGACCGCTTCGTCCTCGACACCGACCGCGGGTACCGGGCGGCGGTCGCCGCCCGGCTGGCCCGCTTCCGCCTGCGGGCCAAGGTGGAGATCGAAGAGGTCGCCGCGGCCGGGTGGGGCTGCGTGGCCCTGCGCGGCCCGCGCACCCCACAGGCGCTGGAGGTGGCCGGGGGGTGGGTCGTGCCGTTCGAGTGGAACGGGGTGAGCGGCGTGGACCTCCTCGGGCCGGCGGCCGGCTCGCCCGCACCGGCGGAGGCCCGTTGGTGCGGGGAGGAGGCCTGGGAGGCGCTGCGGGTGGAGGCCGGGATCCCGGCCATGGGCCGCGAGCTCGACGAGCGGACCATCGCCCCCGAGGCCGGGCTGGTCCAGCGCACGGTCTCCTTCACCAAGGGGTGCTACACCGGCCAGGAGCTCATCGCCCGACTCGACGCCCGGGGCAACAAGGTGGCGCGCCGGCTCTGCGGGGTGGTGCTCACCGGAGCGGGGGCCGCCCATCGGGGAGGACTCGACGGGGCGGCGCTGGTCTCGGTGGACGACCGGGAGGTGGGGAAGGTGACCTCGTCCGCCTGGTGCCCGGGGCTGGGCGCCCCGGCCGCCCTCGGCTATCTGCACCGCTCGGCGGTGGTCCCCGGACCGCTGACGGTGGTGACCGTTGCCGGGCCGTCCGGCGAACCGGCGGTGCTCGAGGCCGAGGCCCGGCCGTTGCCGCTCGTCGCCTGAGTCGCCGCCTGGTTCAGCTGGCCCCGCGCGTGCCCCGCCGGCGGACCAGGGAGTCGACGGTGACCGCGCCCAGGAGGACCAGGGCCGTGGCGATGTCCTGGCCGGCCGCGCTCACCCCCAGCAGGCCGAGGCCGTTGTAGACCGCGGCGATGACCAGGCCGCCCAAGAGGGCGTGGACGGCCTTGCCCTTGCCGCCGAACAGGCTCGTGCCGCCGATCACCGCGGCGGCCACCGCGTAGAGGACCAGCGTGCCCCCGTCGATGTCGGTGGCCATCGACCCGAGGCGGGACTCGTAGACGAGGCCGGCCAGGCCGGCCGTGAAGCTGCACAGGGCGAAGGCCGCGGTGCGGATCAGCGGCACGTTGACGCCGGCCCGGCGGGCCGCCTCGGGGTTGGCCCCGATGGCGTAGATGTAGCGGCCCAGCCGGGTCCGTCCGAGCAGCACGGTCCAGGCCACCAGGACCACCAGGATGAAGGGCACCACCCAGGGGACCCCCCGCAGGGGCACCAGGACGCCCCGGTTGAGGTTGCACACCCAGACCAGCGCCACTCCGGCGACGGCGACCACACCGATGAGGGCGATGGTGACCGTGAGGGGAGGGGCGCTGAGCCCGCTGTGGCGGCGCCGGGCGGCGCGGGTCAGGGAGTACACGGAGTACAGGACCAGGACCACGACCAGGGCGATCCAGCTCACCGCCGTGCTCATGTTGGCGTTGACCAGCTCGTAGACGACGTTGGTGGGGGGGATGGAGATCACCCCGCCCACCGCCGTCTTGTCGATGTCGGCCAAAAAGATCATGACCCCCTGCCAGCCGAGCAGGCCGGCCAGGGTGACCACGAAGGCGGGCAGCCGCAGGCGGGTGATGAGCGTGCCCTGGAGGACCCCGATGGCCGCCGTCACCATGAGCCCGATGGCCACGGCGCCCCACCACGGCCAGTAGTAGGGGGCGGCCATGAGCTCGGCCACGATGAAGGCGCCCACCGCGGCCACGTAGCCGATCGACAGGTCGATCTCGCTGAGCAGGAGGGCGAAGGTCTCGGCCAGCCCCAGCAGCACGAACACCGCCGCCTGCACCAGGAGGTTGACGAGGTTCCCGGCCGAGAGGAACTTCGACTGCTGGACCTGGAAGATGATGACGATCAGGATGAGGCCGGCGATGATGGGCAGGGCGCCGCTGTCCCCGCCGCGCACCCGTCGCCCCCAGGCCGTCAGGTACTCGCGGAACGAGCCGACCAGCTCGGGGGGGACGTCTGTGGTCCCGGCCACGAGCAGCTCACCGTCGGTCCCGCCCACGGCGTAGCGGGGGGCGACGGGGCTGGTGGGGGCGGGGGCGTCCGCCCACAGGCGGGGGTTGGGCACCCCGGGTGTCGGACCGTCGGGCGGGGCGTCGCCTCCCGGCGGGATCACGGCGCCGTCCCTCCCGCCCCTCGGTCGGGCGGGCGCTCTCCGTTGGCGCCGTTGCGCTCGGAGATGCCCGTGGTCATGTAGTCGACCACGCTCGAGCGATCGAACTCCTGCGCCGGGCCGGAGGCGACCATGCGGCCCAGGTGGAGCACGGCGATCCGATCGGCCACGGCGAAGACGTCGTTCAGGTTGTGGGAGATGACGATCACGCCGACACCCTGGCCGGACAGTCGGGCGATCAGGTCGAGGACGAGCTGGGTCTGGGAGACCCCGAGGGCCGCGGTGGGCTCGTCCATGATGACGAGCTTGGCCTTGGACATGACCGCCTTGGCCACGGCCACCGACTGGCGCTGCCCTCCCGAGAGGGAGGCCACCGGCTGGCGGACCGAGCGCACCGTGGTGACCGAGAGGTCCTTCAGGGTCTGCAGCGCGGCGAGTTCCATCTTCCCCTCGTCCAGCAGGCCATGGCGGAGCGGCTCGTGGCCGAGGAACATGTTCTGGACCACGTCGAGGTTGTCGCAGAGGGCGAGGTCCTGGTAGATGGTGGTGATGCCGAGGTTCTCGGCGTCCTTGGGCGCGTGGAGGTGGATGGGACGCCCCTCCCAGAGGATCCGGCCCTCGTCGGGCTCCCAGAGCCCCGAGATCGTCTTGATGAGCACGGACTTGCCGGCCCCGTTGTCGCCGCAGAGCGCGGTCACCTGTCCGGCCGCCACGTCGAGGTTGACCTTGGTGAGCGCGTGGACGGGACCGAAGTGCTTGGAGATGCCCTGGAGGGAGACCAGCGGGGAGGCCTCCGCCGCCGCCGGTTCCGGCGGGACGACGGCCGCTGTGCCGGGGGAATCAGCCGGCACTTGACGCCTCCTCGGGCAGGGGCACGGGCGGCCGGACACCACCGCCCCCACCGCGGGATGCGGCGGGGGCGGTGGCAACGGTCACGCGATCGAGCGTAGTCACGCCCGGACGCTCGGCCCTAGATCCCAGCTCTCTGGCAGTCGGCCGCGTAAGCACCGGCGCATAGGGAGTAGACCGGCACGAAGTTGTCCTTGACCACCGTGGCGTCCATGTTCTTGGTCGTCACCCACTCGGGGGTGAGGAGGACCGAGGGCACCGAGACGCTCTCTTGGGTGTCGGTCGTCTTGCCGTTCACCAGCGACTTGGGAGGCGTGACATCGGCCCGCATGAACATGGCCAGCGCCACCGCCGCCTGGGCCTCCAGGTAGATCGGCTTGTAGACCGTCCCGCACTGGTAGCCCGACAGCACGTTCTGCAGCCCCGTCAAGGTGGCGTCCTGACCGGTGGTCGGGAAGGTCTTGGGAGCGATCGACTTGCTGCGCAGGTACGTGATGATCGGTGTGGCGTTCTCATCGTTGGGGATGAGCGCGGCGTTGATTGTCGGGTGGGCGGTGTACGCCGCCTGGAACTCGGTCAGGGCCTGTGGTGGTGTCCAGGTGCCGGCCGGGTTTGTCACGTCGGACCACTTGCCCGAGGTGAAGTAGGGCTTCATGACCGCGTTGTAGCCCTGGGCGAAGAGGGTGGCGTTGTTGTCGGTCACCGCGCCGTGCATCACCACGACCTTGGGGGACGACACGTGCCATGCCGTCACGCAGCTGGCCAGTCCCTTGCCGAGCAGCGTGCCGACCCGGACGTTTGTGAAGCTCACGTAGTAGGTCCGGCTGCCGCCCAGGGTGAGGCGGTCGTAGTCGATGACACCGACCCCGTGCGCCTTGGCGTAGCTCTCGATCTGGGCGCCCACGCCCGAGTCGAGCGGGTCGACCAGGAGCACCGAGGCGCCGTTGGTGATGTCGGTCTGGGCGTCGGTCAGCTCGGTGGCGTCGCTGCCCTGGGCGTTCTGGATCTCGTACTCCGAGGTCGAGAGGCCCGCGGTCTTAAAGGCCTGGGCCAGGTCCGGCGCGTCGAACTCCACGTAGCGGGTCGAGGTCGTCGTTGTGGGGAGGAGCGCCGCCACCTTGCCGTGGCCCTTGCTCACCAACGGCTTGAGCAGCTTCATCGCCGCGTAGGTGTTGTTGAGCGAGGTGGCGGAGACCTTCACTGTCGCCGCCCCCGCGGACGAGGGCAGGGCCATCGCCGCCATCGTGGTCATGGCAGCCAGGACGGCTGCAACCGGATATAGGGGATGTCGCTTCATGGGCTTTCCTCACTTCCCTCGCCCGAGGGCGATTTCGGCGGCAGCCGGTGCTGTCACACGCTTGCAACATATCCTCATCAGTCGCCGTTTACCCGTAAAGAGTCGAAAGTCCCCTGCCCGGACCGGCAGATGCCCTGGTCGCCTGGGGCTGCCTACCCTGGCCGGCCGACCGTCGGCCCCCGGTCCCGGTGGCCCGGCCTTGCGGGGTGGGCCTGGTCGACGTCGCTCCCGGTCGCCGGCACCGGGTCGGCGGCACGGGCTCCCCTGGGCCCCCTTCGCCGTTGGTGCCGATGGCCGGGGACGGGCCACACTGGACGGATGCCGGCCCAGTTCATCTACACCATGCGCGACCTGCGGCGGTTCTACCCGCCAGATCGCGAGGTGCTGAAGGGGATCAACCTCTCCTTCTACCCCGGGGCCAAGATCGGGGTGATCGGCTCCAACGGCTCGGGCAAGTCGTCGCTCCTGCGGATCATGGCCGGCCAGGACGACGGGTTCAGCGGCGAGGCCCGGCTGACCCCGGGCTTCACGGTGGGCTACCTGTCCCAGGAGCCCGAGCTCGACCCCACCAAGGACGTGGCGGGGAACGTGGCCGACGGGGTGGGGGAGGCCAAGGCGCTGCTGGATCGCTTCAACGAGGTCTGCGCGGCCATGGGCGAGCCCGACGCCGACTTCGACCGGCTCCTGGCCGAGCAGGCGGACCTCCAGGACCGCATCGAGGCGGCCGGGGCGTGGGACCTCGACCGCACCTTCGAGATCGCCATGGACGCCCTGCGGCTGCCCCCCGGCGACGCCGCGGTGGCCACCCTGTCAGGCGGCGAGCGACGGCGGGTGGCCCTCTGCCGGCTGCTGCTGGCCAAGCCCGACCTGCTGCTGCTCGACGAGCCGACCAACCACCTCGACGCCGAGTCCGTGGCCTGGCTCGAGCGCACCCTGCAGGAGTACGCCGGGACGGTCGTGGCCGTCACCCACGACCGGTACTTCCTCGACAACGTGGCCGGCTGGATCCTCGAGCTCGACCGGGGGGCGGGCATCCCCTGGCAGGGCAACTACTCGTCGTGGCTGGAGCAGAAGCAGGACCGCCTGGCCAGGGAGGAGAAGGCCGACCGGTCCCGCCAGGAGGCGCTGGCCCGTGAGCTCGAGTGGATCCGCATGTCGCCGCGGGCCCGCCAGTCCAAGGGCAAGGCCCGGATCACCGCCTTCAACGACCTGGTGGCCGAGGCCGAGGCGGCCGAGCGCCGTCCCGACCGGCTCGAGCTCACCATCCCGCCCGGCCCCCGCCTCGGCGACCGGGTGGTCGACGCCGAAGGGCTGGTGAAGGCCTACGGCGACCGTCTGCTGCTCGACGGCCTCTCCTTCCTCCTGCCCCCCGGGGGCATCGTGGGCGTGATCGGCCCCAACGGGGCGGGCAAGACCACCCTGTGCCGGATGATCGTGGGCGACGAGACGCCCGACGCCGGCACCCTCGAGGTCGGGCCCACCGTGGTCCTCGGCTACGTCGACCAGTCGCGCCAGGGCCTCGACCCCGAGGCCACGGTGTTCGACGAGATCAGCGGCGGGGCCGAGCGGATCGTGGTCGGCCGGCGAGAGCTCCACGCCCGCGCCTACGTCTCGGGCTTCGGCTTCAAGGGCAGCGACCAGCAGAAGAAGGTCGGACAGCTGTCGGGGGGCGAGCGCAATCGCGTCCAGCTGGCCAAGGTGCTGCGCAGCGGGGCCAACGTGCTGCTGCTGGACGAGCCGACCAACGACCTCGACGTCGACACGCTGCGGGCCCTGGAGGACGCGCTGGTCGAGTTTCCCGGCTGCGCCGTGGTCATCAGCCACGACCGGTGGTTCCTCGACCGGATCGCCACCCACGTGCTGGCCTTCGAGGGGGACTCGGTGGTGCGCTGGTGGGAGGGGAACTTCAGCGACTACGAGGCGGACCGCAAGCGGCGGCTGGGGCTCGAGGCCGACCAGCCGCACCGCTTGCGGTACAAGCCGCTGGTGCGCGACTGACCCACCGGCTCGCCGGGTGCGGGCGGGCTCGCAAGGAGCGGCCGTCGGGGCGCGTCCGAGCGCGATCCGGCCGCGTGGCGGTCGGGCTCAGGCATTCGGATCCCGTGGGGCCGGTGGGACTGCGGTCCCCGGCGCCGGGCGCCGGGGGGGTGCTCAGATTACGCGGACGTTCTGCGCCTCTTCTCCCTTGCGACCCGGGGCCACGTCGAACTCGACCTGCTGACCCTCGGTCAGCGACCGGTAGCCGGACCCTTGGATGTTGGAGTAGTGGACGAACACGTCGTCACCCTGCTCACGCGAGATGAAGCCGAAGCCCTTCTCGGAGTTGAAAAACTTCACAGTCCCAGTTGCCAACGATTTCTCGCTCTCATGATCACGACCCCGGACCGTTCCGAAGCCGCCCGGACACGATACCGCCTTCCGGCCACCCCCGGCGCCGCAGGCCGTTGACGGGGTGCCCGAGGGCTGCCGGCCCAGCACCGTCGGGGAGGTCTGCGCCGCGTGTCGGGGCCGCCCGACAAGGGCCCCGCCGGGCCCCGACGCCGGCTGCCGTGTTCTTGTAGGGTCCCTCCCCGTGATGGTCCCCGACGACCTGCGGTACTCGAGCGACCACGAGTGGGCTCGCCGCGACGGGATCACGGTGCGGGTGGGCATCACCGACTACGCCCAGGACGCCCTCGGGGACATCGTCTTCGTCGACCTTCCGGCACTGGGAGACACCGTCGAGGCCGGCGGCGCGCTGGGCGAGGTGGAGTCGACCAAGTCCGTCTCGGAGATCTACGCGCCGGTCGCCGGCACGGTGGCCGCCGTCAACTCGGCACTGGCCGACGCGCCCGAACGGCTCAATGCCGACCCCTACGGGGAGGGGTGGATCTGCGAGCTCGAGGTGGCCGACGCCGAGGCGGTCGACTCGCTCCTCGACGCCGCCGCGTACCGGGAGCTGATCGACGGTTGACGGGGCGGCAGAGGCGGCCCGGGGGCCGTGGATGGGCGGAAGAACAGGCACGGAGGAGCGGCTACCGTGATGGGCGTGTTCTGCCACAACTGCGGGCATCGCAACCCCTCGGGGGTCAACTTCTGCTCGTCATGTGGCGCCGCCCTGCCGGGCGAGTCGTCGGAGACCACCATCTCGCTGCAGCCGGTGACGGACCAGGGGGAGGCCGGTGAGGAGGACGACGCCGTCACGCTGGTCGAGGTGCCCCACGGCACCGGGGCCCTGGTCGTCAAGCGCGGGCCGAGCATCGGCTCGCGCTACCTGCTGGAGCAGCCGGTCACCAGGGCCGGCCGCCATCCCGAGAGCGACATCTTCCTCGACGACATCACGGTCTCCCGACGTCACGCGGAGATCCGGCGTGAGGAGGACGGCAAGGTGGTGATCCGCGACGTCGGTTCCCTGAACGGCACGTACGTGAACAGGGAGCGGATCGACGAGCAGGTGCTCTCGGGGGGAGACGAGGTGCAGATCGGCAAGTTCAAGCT
Organism: uncultured Actinomycetota bacterium; assembly: GCA_963770505.1. GTDB lineage: Bacteria > Actinomycetota > Acidimicrobiia > Acidimicrobiales > RAAP-2 > CAVYPR01. The sequence continues at coordinate 728,926 of CAVYPR010000001.1, forward strand.
CGTGTACCTCGTCGCCGGGGACGAGTGACCGACCGGTGATCACCCGCGCCTACCTGTCCATCGGCGACGTGCTCACGCTCCTGCGCGAGGAGTTCCCTGACGTCACCATCTCCAAGATCCGGTTCCTCGAGAGCCAGGGCTTGGTCAACCCCGAGCGCTCCCCGTCGGGGTACCGCAAGTTCTACGAGCAGGACGTGGAGCGGCTCCGCTGGGTCCTGCGCCAGCAGCGGGAGCACTTCCTGCCCTTGAAGGTCATCCGGGACCGACTGGCCCAGGAGGACGGAGCACCGGCAGAGGAGAGCGATCCGCCGGCCTCCATCGCCGCCCTGCTGCGGCCGGCGGCCGCCGGCACCGGCGCACCGCCGATGCCGACCGGCGAGCGGATCGAGCGGGAGAACGGCGTCGAGCCGGCGGCCCGGCTGGTCCACTCGCCCCCGACCGCCGACGCCGCGGTCTCGCCGTCCCCGCCCGCCGCGCCGCGGCCGCTGGCGCCCGTCCACCAGGCGACGACATCGCACCGTCACGGTGCGACCGAAGGGCGAGGTTCCGGCGACGAGGCGCGCCCCGCGCCGTTACCGGTGCTCGACGCCGAGCCCCCCGCCCGACGGCGGGCGGAGCGGCCGAGCCAACCCCCGGCACCCACCGCCGCGCCAGCGCCTCCCGCCCCCGTGGCGCCCCCCGCCGAGCGCGCCGCCCCGGCCCCGTCGTCGGTGCCGCCACCGGCGCCGGCTCCGGTGCAGCCTCTCGCGGCGCCCGAGCCCCCCTCCTCGCCCCCGCCGTCCTCCTTGCCACCGTCGAGTCCGGGGGTGTCGGGGGCCAGCATGACCCTCGAGGAGCTCTGTGCCGCCAGCGGGCTCGGTCCCGCGGAGATCGCCTCGCTCGAGGGGTTCGGTCTGATCGAGGGGATCCCGGTCGGCGGGGTCCTCTGCTACGACGAGGAGGCGCTGGTGGTGGCCAAGCTGGTGGCCGAGTTCGGCCGGTACGGCATCGAGCCCCGCCACCTCCGCCTCTACCGAAATGCCGTCGAACGGGAGGTGGGGCTGATCGAGCAGATCGTCACCCCGCTGCTGCGCCAGCGCAATCCCGAGGCCCGACAGCGGGCGATCGACGCCTCGGGGGACCTGGCCCGGCTGGGGGAGGGGCTGCGGTCCGCCCTCCTGCGCCGGGAAATGCGTCGCCTGCTGGGCCACTGAGGCCGACACATCCAGAGCCGACGGCGCTACATTTCAGACATGGTCGAAGTACGGCTGCGCGCTGTTCGGGTCGACCTCCAGTCGAACACCCCGGTCCTGCTGCTCCAAGAAACCGAGGGGGAGGGCCGCACCCTGCCCATCTTCATCGGCACCCCGGAGGCGGCGGCGATCGCCTACGCCCTGCAGGGCGTGGAGATGCCTCGGCCGATGACCCACGATCTGATCAAGGAGCTCCTGGGAGCCCTCGAGGCCGACGTCGAGCGGGTGCTGGTCACCGAGCTGCGGTCCTCGACCTACTTCGCCGAGCTGCAGCTGCGGCGAGGGGCGGACCGGACCTCGGTCTCGTGCCGGCCCTCGGACGCGGTGGCCGTGGCGGTGCGCACCGGAAGCCCGCTGTTCGTCTCCGACGAGCTCATGGACGCCGAGGGCATCGTGCTGGCCATCGACGGGTCCGAGGACGAGGACGACGCCACCCCCGAGGAGCTGGTGGGCCAGTTCCGCCAGTTCCTCGACAGCATCAAGCCCGAAGACTTCGGCTCCTAGCGGACCCCGTTCGTGGCCCCCGAAGGACCCCGGCGCCCGCAGGCGGCGCCGTTCGGCCGGTGGCCCTCGCCCCTCGACGCCCCGGCCGCCGGTGCCGGCCGTCGCTCTCGCTCGGCCCTCTCCTCCGACGGCGCCAGCCTCTACTGGCTGGAGAGCCGGCCTCAAGAGGGTGGGCGCGTGGTCGTCGTGCGCCACGCGCCGAGCGGTGACTCCGAGGAGGCCTCCCCACCGGCGGTGAGCGTGCGCTCGAAGGTGCACGAGTACGGGGGCGGCGCGTACTGCCTCGTGCCGTCTGCGGGGCCCGCCCCCGCCATCGCCTACGTCGACCAGTCGGACCAGCGGATCTGGCTGGTCCGCCCCAGCGGGCGCGCCGGGCCCGCACCGCTCACCACCGAGCCCCTCACCCCGGCGCCCCCGGCCGGCCTCCGCTGGCACCACGGCGACCTGCGGGCCACCGGCGACGGGGGCCACGTGCTGTGCGTCCGCGAGGCCCATGACGGGGCCGGGGGGGTCACCAGGACGGTGGTGGCCCTGTCGACCCGGGCCCCTCGGGAAGCCTCCACCCTGTGCAGTGGTCGGGGCTTCTTCGCCGCCCCCCGGCCCGATCGCGCCGGGGGGCGGTTGGCCTGGCTCACCTGGGACCACCCGGACATGCCCTGGGACGCCACCGAGCTGTGGGTGGGGGAGCTGCACCGTTCGGACGACGGGGGCCTGGCCGTGGCCGAGCCTCGTCTGGTTGCCGGCGGCCGGGCGTCGGGCGCGGGGAGCGAGGGGGAGTCGGTGGGACAGCCCCTCTGGCTCGACGACGGCCGGCTGGTGTTCGTCTCGGACGCCGCGGGGTGGTGGCAGCCGTGGTGTTGGGAGCCCGGGGGGCCGGCCGTGAGACTGTGCGGGGACGAAGGGGAGTTCCACGGCCCCGACTGGGTCCTGGGCCAGGCCACCATGGCCGAGCTGGGGGACGGGCGCCTGGCCTGCCGCCGCCGCCGGGCGGGCATCGACGAGCTGGGGACGGTGCCGACGGCCGGTGGGGCCTTTCGCGCCTTTGAGCAACCCTGTGTGTCGGTGGGCGCGGTGTGCGCCCATGACGGGGGTCTGGCCTGGCTCGGCTCCACGCCGCAGCGGCCGGCGGGGCCGTGGTGGGCGGCGTGGACCGACGGGTCGTTCAAGCATGCGGCACCGGTCGGCGACCCCGGCGCCGGCCCGCTCGAGCAGGACGACGTCTCAGTGGCCGAGCCCTTCTCGGTCACCACCGAGCGGGGGGAGCTTCCCGGCCTCTACTACCGGCCCACCCTGGCCGGCTGGCGCGGTCCCGACGGCGCCCGACCGCCGCTCGTGGTCTTCTGCCACTCGGGCCCAACCGGCTGCGCCGAGGCCGGCTTCGACCCGGTGGTCCAGTACTTCACCAGCCACGGCTTCGCCGTGGCCGCCGTGGACTACGCGGGGAGCACCGGCTACGGCCGCGCCTACCGACGCCGCCTGTGGGGCGCCTGGGGCCTGGCCGATGCCGACGACTGCGCCGAGGCCGCCCTGGCCCTCGCCGAGAGGGGGTTGGCCGACCGCCAGCGGATGGCCGTGCGGGGGAGCAGCGCCGGGGGGTTCACCGCCCTGTGCGCGCTGGCCCGCTCAAGGGCCTTCGCCGTCGCGGTGTCGTGGTACGGGGTGACCGACCTGGCGGCCCTGGCCGCCTCCACCCACGACTTCGAGGCCCACTACAACGACCGCCTGGTCGGTCCGTTGCCCGAGGCGGCCGAGGAGTACCGCCGCCGGTCACCGGTCAACCTGGTCGAGGAGATGGAGGGGTCGGTCCTGATCCTCCAGGGGCTCGACGACCCGGTGGTGCCCCCCGACCAGGCCACCGCCATGGTGGACGCGCTGCGCCGGCGGGGGCTGCGGGTCGACTATCTCTCCTTCGAGGGCGAGTCCCACGGCTTCCGGCGGGCCGAGACCATGGCCACCGGCCTCGCCACCGAGCTCGCCTTCTACCAGGAGCTCCTCTGCTCGTGACCGCCAAGGGACCGCCGCCGGCGTCCCGGTGGCTGGTAAGGTCGATGGGCACAGCCAGCGGCGCGCGTCGCCATGCCCCCCCGGGGCGCCCGCGGGAGGTTCCACGTGGTTGACATCCGATCCCGGGCGACGGCCCAGCTGCCCAGGTGGGGGCCGTTGGGCGGCGACGCCTTCCTCTACCTCGCCTCGGCGCTCTTCGCCGGGGCGACGGCGCTCTTCTCGGGCATCGCCCTCTACCGCGTCTGGGGGGAGATGGCCGCCGGGCCGTACCTCGCCGCCGCCGCCGTCGCCACGGTGTTCGCCCTGCGCCGCCGTCGACGGGCGGATGCCGCCGACGGGGCCGGCACCCCCAGGCGCACCGGCGTCCGGCTGGCCCTCATCGGCTTCCTCCTCCTCACCGCCACCCTGGCCCCGCTCGCCCTCGAGGTGAGCCTGCGGGGCGACGGCAGCGCCGCCCAGCACGAGCAGCCCGAGGTGCTGGTCATCGAGCAGGCCGGGGCCCGCGTCGCCCACGGCCAGGACCCCTACCACGCCGTCGTCGAGCACGGGCGGGTGGTCTCGGCCGTCCCCGGCGAGCCCACCTACGAGTCGTTCTTCCCGTACCTGCCGCTCATGGCGGTCTTCGGCCTGCCGGCCAGTGCCAAGCACCCCATCGGGTTGAGCGACGCCCGCGTCCTGTTCAGCGTGGTGACCCTCCTGGTGGTGGCGGTGGCGCTCCTGCTCTGCCGGGGGCCGCGGGAGGGGAAGCTGCGCACCCTGCAGTTCCTGGCCATCCTGCCCACGGCCGCCCTGCCGCTGGCCACCGGCGGTGACGACATGCCGGTCGTGGCCTTCCTGCTGCTGGCCATGGTGCTGGCCCAGCGGCGGCGACCCGGCTGGAGCGGGCTGGTGCTCGGCGTGGTGTCGGCCATGAAGTTCACCGCCTGGCCGCTGGCCGCCCTCGCCCTGTTCGCCGCCCGTGACCGCCACGGCCGCCGCGCCCCCGGCCGCATGGCCCTGGGCATGGCCGTGGTGGTCGTCCCGGCGGTCGTCCCCTTCGTCCTGCAGAACCCGCACGCCTTCGTGGCCAACGTCTTCCTCTTCCCGATCGGCCTGGCCGGGGTCGCCTCGCCGGCGGCCAGCCCCCTCCCCGGCCACCTCTTGGTGTCGGCCTTCCCGAGCCTGCACCGCGTCCTGCCCCTGACCGTGGCCGCGGTGGGCGGCGTGGTCCTCGTCCGCCACCTGTTCCGCCACCCGCCCACCACGGCGGCCGAGGCCTCGACCCTCGCCGCCTGGATCATGCTGGTGGCCATCGTTTTCGCCCCGGCCACGCGGGTGGGGTACCTGCTCTACCCGATCGACTTCTTCGTGTGGGCGCAGATGCTCAAGGCCGCCGACCGCCGCGAGGTGGCGCTCGAGCCCGCCCCCCGGGTCCTGGTTTCGTGACCCACGGGCCGGTGGCCACAGGGTCACGCGGCCATCGGAACGACGTCCCCTGCCGAAGTGGCCACGGTCGCCTGGACACGGCCGACGGTGGCCCGACCCACCAGTGGCCCCAGTGGCGTGCCGCGCGCATGGCACCACGCGCCACGAACCCGGCCGATGCGACGCGCCACGTCAGCGTCTGGTGGTGAGCGGACCAATCTCGCGGCTCGCAGGTGCGTGCGCTGAGAGCACGGTGCAGGGCAGCGCCGGTCGGCGGAGAGCGCGAGGTGGAGCCTTAGGAACGGGATCGCCCAGCCGAACCGGCCATGCGACGGCCCGCCGGTTCGGGCCGCCCCAATGCGGTCGTTGTGGATGTGGGAACCGGCGCGATCCGTCTGCGGATCCCCTGCGCAGACGGGGCCAGGCGGTGCGAGACGACAGCCCCACGTGATCCGACAGCGTGCCTGATACAGGTTGCGCGGCGAGTGCCACTTGCTTGCCTTCAGCGGATGGAGCATATTTTCCGTAGTCGGAGGGGACAGTGGCACACGGACGACGGCGGGAGTCGAGCCGAGCAGTGCGACGCTTTGCGGCGTGGCGCGTCCTTCTAGCTGTCACGGTGGTCGCCGGCGGTCTCGGGCTGCAAGCGGCAACGCTCGCGGGCACCCCTGCCGGTGCCGTGACGCTGGTCCAGGGGGGCACATTCGTCTGCGCCTACCAGACCACATCCGGACCGGTGTCCGACTACTCCCAGCAGTTGGCCACAGGCACGTCAGGTTCCATCGCCCTGACACCGACAGCGCGGAGCAACGTCACACACACGACACCCCCGCCCAAGCTCCATTCGGGCACGACCTGCACGCTCTCGGGGGTGGTCCCTGCCGGCTGGTCGATCACCGTCGAGGACCTGCCGCTCTCGTTGGCCGCCCACAGCGGCAACACCGGGACCGTCGTCGTCACCAACCCCTCCACCTCCGCGGCGGTCGATACCGTCAGCGGGGCGACATTCGAGAATCAGGGCACCTTCGCACTGCGCTCCACCAAGGTGTCGGGAGTCACACCCTCCCTCTCCACCAGCATCGACGTGGCCGACTTCACCAACCTGCCCGGTGGCACCCTCGGCATCGCTGCCGGTGACACCTGGACCTTCAGTTACGACAGCACATCGGGACCTGGAACCCTGGACAATCAGGGGACGGTGACAGTGCCATCCGGTGCCAAGCTGCAGCTTTCTAGTTCAGGCTGCAAATCCGGCACGGACTTTGTCAGCGGTTCAGGCAGCAAGGTCCACGACACAGGGACCTTCACCGTCACGTGCGGAGGCTTCGACGTCCAGGGCGGAACCGTGGGCCCGAATGCCGTCACATTCCCCGGATCCAAGCTCGCGTTGACGTTCGATCCGACAGTTCCGTCGACATCGACGGGGACCATCGACGCCACCGGGTCCTCGCTGTCGCTGAGCGGGGTGATCGGGTCCGGCTGGAGCCTTCACACCACGGTCGCCATCACGGCCTCGACAGGTGCCGGCAACGCCGGCACGATCGACAGCGCCGCCGTCTCCACCATCACCGACACCGGCTCGTTCACCAATTCGGGCACCTTCGACGTGACCGGCGGCACCCACATCGACGTGGCCCAACTCACCAACACCTCGACCGGCCTCATCGAGTCGGGCGCCACCTCGGGGCGGTCCGTCCCGGTGTTCGGCGCCGGGGCCGGGACAACGGCGGCCACCTTCGACAACTACGGGACGCTCAAGGTGCTGACCAACCAGGGCTTGACCGTCGGGACGCCCTCGTGCAAGGCCACAGCGGGGGAGGACCTGGTCACCGAGCCCGGCTCGGTCATCACAGTCAGCACCAAGACAGCCCCGAACGCGACATTCTCGATGATCTGCGGAACCCTGGACCTGGCGGGCGGGACCCTCCCCGCTGGTCCGCTGACGGTGTCAGCCAATGCGCACGTGCTGGTCGACTTCGACCACGGGCTCCCGACAGGGGCCGGCGGCACAGCCGACACCCTCAAGACCGTAGGCACCGGTACCACGGTGGAGGGGACCATCCCCAAGGGCTGGACGATCGACGGGAACGGGCCCCTGACACTGCTCACCGGCACCACCAACGCCGGCACGATCGACAGCGCCGCCGTCTCCACCATCACCGACACCGGCTCGTTCACCAATTCGGGCACCCTCGACGTGACCGGCGGCACCCACATCGACGTGGCCCAACTCACCAACACCTCGACCGGCCTCATCGAGTCGGGCGCCACCTCGGGGCGGTCCGTCCCGGTGTTCGGCGCCGGGGCCGGGACAACGGCGGCCACCTTCGACAACTACGGGACGCTCAAGGTGCTGACCAACCAGGGCTTGACCGTCGGGACGCCCTCGTGCAAGGCCACAGCGGGGGAGGACCTGGTCACCGAGCCCGGCTCGGTCATCACAGTCAGCACCAAGACAGCCCCGAACGCGACATTCTCGATGATCTGCGGAACCCTGGACCTGGCGGGCGGGACCCTCCCCGCAGGTCCGCTGACGGTGTCAGCCAATGCGCACGTGCTGGTCGACTTCGACCACGGGCTCCCGACAGGGGCCGGCGGCACAGCCGACACCCTCAAGACCGTAGGCACCGGTACCACGGTGGAGGGGACCATCCCCAAGGGCTGGACGATCGACGGGACCGGCCCGCTGACACTGCTCACCGGCACCACGAACGCCGGCACGATCGACTCCTCCGCCTCCTCCATCACCGACACCGGCTCGTTCACCAATTCGGGCACCTTCGACCTGACCGGCGGCACCCACGTCGACGTGGCCCACCTCACAAACGCCTCGACCGGCCTGATCGAGTCGGGGGCCACCTCGGGGCGGTCCGTCCCGGTGTTCGCTGGCGGGGCCGGGACAACGGCGGCCACCTTCGACAACTACGGGACGCTCAAGGTGCTGGCCAACCAGGGCTTGACCGTCGGGCCGGCCTCGTGCAAGGCCACAGCGGGGGAGGACCTGGTCACCGAGCCCGGCTCGGTCATCACAGTCAGCACCAAGACAGCGCCGAACACGACATTCACCATGGTCTGCGGGGGGTTCACCGTCGACGGCGGCACCATCGCCGCCGCGCCGGTCCTCCTCGCGGCCAACGGCCACGTGAACGTCACCTTCACACCCAGCCTTCCGCCGGGGGCCGGCGGGTCGCAGGACGAGCTCCGCCTCCAGGGGAGCGGGACCAGTTTCACGGACTCGATCCCCAAGGGTTGGACGTTGTACGTGGACTACGGGGGCCACTTGTCCATGCCGAACGGCGACGGCAACAACGGGACCTTGATCTTCACAGGCGGAGAAATCGTCGACCCCGGGACGTTCGTCAACAACGGGGTGATCCACGCCATCGGTGGACAGGCCTCCCACACAATCCCCGCCTTCGTCAACAACGGCACCCTCACGGTGCCGTCCGGCCAGGTGTTCACATTGCACGAGGCCACGTTCGCCAACGACGGAACGGTCGAGCTGGACCACGGCTTCCTCGATGTGGACGGGTTCACCCAGAGCGCAGGCGGCACCCTCGCCCTCACAGTGGTGAACGGGAACGTCGGAGATGTTGGGTCGTTCGGCCAGCACACCACAGTGGGCGGCACGTTGGCCTTGTCGACGTCGGGCACGCTCCCGACGATCGGGACCCAGTACACCATCGTGACAGCGGCGGCGACAATATCGGGGACCTTCGCCACGGTCACCGGGGCCATCGCCGGTGGGGGAGTCGGTTACACGTTGACATATGCCACGTCAAAGAGGCGGGTCATCCTCACAGTGGTGTCGGCCTCAGCGCTGCGGTCATTGACGGCCGGCGGGGTCACCCCCCTGACGCCCACGACACCCGTGCCCGGAGAGACGGTCACGGGGAGCTTCACGGTGACCAACACCGGCACCCAGAAGGTCTCGGGCTCCTGGGTCGATTCGGTCTACCTGGCCAGCGGGCCGGCCACCACGTACCAGTCCGGCGACGCCCTGCTGGAGCGGATCCCACACTCGGGGACACTGACACCCGGCGCCCACTACACAGGCCACATCACAGCGCAGCTCCCCGTGGTGCCGGCGGGTCCCTACCACCTCATCGTCGTGCCGGACAGTGAGGATCTCGTGGCCACAACAGCCAACGACCAGCAGGCTGACTCGGCCGAATTCACCGTGGCGGCCATACCCACGCTCTCGCCGGGCACCCCCGTTCACGCCACCATCAAGGCCGGCCAGGACGAGTACTACCAGGTGGCGGTGGGCAAAGGATCCGATGTCTCGGTGGCGGTCACGACCCCGGCGGCGGGTGACGCCGACGTCTACGGCGCCCTGGGGAACATTCCCGGCCCGTCCAGCTTCACCCTGTCGAGCACCCCGAACACCCTGGTCCCGTCCGTGGTGCTGCCCAAGTCATCGGCCGGGACGTGGTACCTGGACATCCACGGTGACGCCGGGGCCGGGTCGGGCAAGGCCATCACGATCACCCCCACACTGGTGGGCCTCGCTGTCTCCTCGGTGTCGCCGGCCAAGCTGGGGGCCAACGGGCCGGCGACCGTCACCCTGCAGGGCTCGGGGTTCGACCCGGGGATGAAGGTTCACCTGGTGCACGGATCGACATCGATCTCGGCCACCGACGTGCAGCTCTCCAGCTCCACCACGGCCTTCGCCACCTTCACACTGACGGGAGCGGCCACAGGGACCTACGACGTGGTCGTCACATCGGGCGCCACAACGGTCACGGTCCACGGGGCGGTCCAGGTGCAGTCCACAGACCTCACAACGAGCGGCCTCTTCACTCACGTCGGCGGAGCGGGGACACTGCGCTACGGGTGGTTCGGCCGGGCGTGGGTGCAGTTCGTCAACACGACCGGTCACGACATCTACATCCCGGTGGTGAAGCTGAGCGGCGCCACAATGCTGGTCACACTCTCGGGAGGGAAGCGACTGGGCAAGACCGAATACTTGATGGACCCCAACTTCTCGACACCGCGGGGCGTGCCGTATCCCGACGGGGTCCTGCCGCCGCACGCCACGGCCACCTTGTACTTCGACGCCATCTCCACGACGCTGGTCTCCCAGGCGGTCCTCAGTGTCCACGTGAAGGTCCTGGACAGCACGGAATCCACACCGGTCAACTGGACAACGGAGCTGGCCGGTGACCGGCCGGCCAACATCACGGATGCCTCGTGGACCACGATCGTCCACGACGTGGCAACAGTCTTCGGTGCCACGGACGGGTCCTACGCCACCACCCTGGCGGGCATGATGAACCAGGCGGCCACCGACGGCGTCACCTTCACCACCGAGTCTCAGGCGCTGGACTGGGCTCTCCAGCAGGTGATGGCCGAAGGAGCCGGCGCGTCGGTGTCGGGGACGCTCTACAAGGGCAACACCACAACCCCCTTCGGCCGGACCACCCTCGAGCTGGTGTCGGCCGACGGCTCACAGGTGGACACGGCGACGACGTGGTACGGGGGGCAGTTCAACTTCTGGGGGGTCCCGGCCGGCACCTACCACCTGGTGGTCCCCGGCTTCGAGCCCCCGAGCAACGGCACATTCACGGTGCCGCCGACAGGCATCGGCCATCACCTCAACGTGGTGGCCCTGCCGGGGGCCACGGTGCAGGGAACCATCACCGACGGCACAACCTCCAAGCCCGTCGCCGGGGCCACGGTCTCGGTCACCGAGACGGGCGGGTCGACCTCGAGCGCTCCCACCGGCGCCAACGGGACCTACACGTTGAGCGGGGTGGTGCCCGGGCCGGTGACGCTGGTGGCCAGCGGTCCTGGAGTCGTCACCTCGACACCGGTGCACCTGACCGTCTCGACATCGGCACCAACGACGCAGAACTTCGCCCTCTCCGGCGGCGGCTCGATCAGCGGGAAGGTCCAGGCCACACACGGTGGGCCCCCTCCCACCGGCACCACCGTCTCGGCCATACCGGGCAGTCCGAGCGCAGCACCGGTGAGCGGCGCAGTGAAATCCGACGGCACGTTCACCATCAGCGGGCTCCAGGCCGGCACCTATACCGTCGAGGCTCGCGTCGGCAAGACCCAGATCGCCCTGTCGGCGCCGGTGGCGGTGAGCGTCGGAGTCACAACCACAGGCGTCACATTGACGCTGGGGTCGACGGTCACGGTGTCCGGTACCGTCGAGGCGACAGGCACACCCGTCGGCGGCGCGCTCGTGCGGAGCACCGGTCCCGGCAAGTCCTCTCCGGTGACGACGGCGTCGGACGGGAGCTACACGTTGAGCGGGCTGGCGGCCGGCACACAGACCCTTGTGGTGACGACACCACGCGGCACGCATCCGCCGGACCTTGCCACAATCGCGCCGTCCAGCGGTCAATCGCTCACCAAGAACTTCACACTTGCGGCCTACGGATCGATCACGGTGACGGTCCGCAGCACACTGGGCGCGGCGATCCCCGGGGCCGCCGTCCTGCTCATCCCCGCCGATCCAGGCCAGGACCCCCGCCAGCTCGCACCGACGTCGCGTGCGACCGACGCCACAGGGATCGCGACGTTCAGCACAATCGATCCGGGGGCCTACGACGTCAATGTCCTCGGCAGCACAACCGGCGAACACCTCGTCGTGACGCAGGGCCATCCGAAGGTCACTGTCACATTGACAGTGCCCGTGGCGACGGTGGTCGGGACCGTTCTCGGTCCCCATGGCAGCCACCTGGCCGGCGCTCGGGTCCAGGTCGACAACGATTCCGGACCGGTCGCCACCACCCAGACGACAGCCAACGGGACCTACACCCTCCGGCTCACCTCACCCGGCACGTTCACGGTGGAAGCCTTTGACGGAGCGACATTGCCCCCGCAGGCCAAGACGGTGAACCTCACGCTCGGGGCAACCAGCACCGAGGACTTCTCCTCGGGCACAGCCTCCCTCCAGGTGACGGTCAAGGCCACAGGCACCCCGGTGACAGGTGCACTGGTCACGCTGAGTATCGGCACCGCACCGCCGGGTTCGCCGTCGGCCCTCGCCGTCACGGCCTCAGACGGTCTGGCCACATTCGCCACAGTGGTCCCCGGGACCTACACGGTGGGCGTGGCGGCGTCCGGCCTGGCCGATGCCGTCGAACACACAGTGGTGGTGTCGGCAGGGTCGAACACAACCGCGCTCACCCTCAGCGCGGGGGGATCGGTGGCCGGGACCGTCTCCGACGGGGCCGGACCGGTGGCCGACGCCACCGTCCGCATCTCGTCGAACACCTTCTCGGCCACGGCGGCGACCTCGACAAACGGTGAGTACTCGATGACACATGTCCCGGCCGGGACCTACGAGGTCTCCGTCTGGGACGCCAACCCCGCCGACGCCCCGCTGGCCCTGGCGGGCGCCACATCGATCACCGTCACCTCGAAGTCCACCACCACCCTCAGCCCGACCCTCTCGGGGTCCGGGTCCACCGTGAGCTTCGCCGAACACGCCCTCGCCTCGGGCATCTACCCGACCATCGGGGCGACGGTCCTCGACCGGAACGGTTCGCCGATCGCTCACCTCTCGTTCGGCCCGGCATCCACAGCCACGTCACCGGGCCTGAGCAGGAAGTTGGGACCCCTCCCCGATGGCCGCTACACCCTGGTCATCACCGGTGCAGGCCGGTCGACGACCACGTCGACCTTCACAGTTCCCACGGTGACAACACCGGTGCCAGTCGCCCCACCGGGAGGACAGGCTCTGGTGCCCTCCACCACATCCATCTCGACAGGGCCGGCCACACAGACCGATCGATCCAAAGCCCGGCCCTCGGGGCACCGGGGGGCCGAGTTGACGGCTGCGGTCGAGGACAGCCATGTGGCGGCCCCCCGCATCGGGGGAACAGGCACATCATCGAGCGGCACAAGCGTGAACCCGTTCGCAAAGTTCGACTTCGCCAGCAGCTGGCTGGGCAAGGCTCCCACACCGGTCAAGACAAAGCCGCCGCTCGACAACACACAGCTCTTGCAAGAGATCCACCAGTGGGCCACAAAGACGGTCCCGACATGTGCCGTCACAGATCTCGGCATCCCGGCGCAGCAGGCGCTGTTGAACATCTTGGCGGCGCAAAAGATCACCGCCTACATGGCGTGGACAACAGCCTACCATACATTTGTCGTTAACAACCTGGAGAGTGCCGCGGGATTGGCCGTAAAAGTCGGCACCATTGCCTGGCAGATTTACCAGGTTGCGGAATCACTGACTCCGGGAGTGGCTCAGGCTGCGACGGCGATCACAGAGATCGCCACAGTCCTGAGCGGTGCCAAGAAGTACGTCGGAGCCACCGTCACACAGTGGAAGGGAATCTACATGGGCCTTAAGAAGGCCTACACAACGATAAAGACGGTCAAGACATCGTGGACAAAGTTCCTGTCCGGGGGTACGACAAGCGGGTTGGCCAAGCTCGACAGCCCGGAGACACTCATTAAGACCGCAGCATCACTTCTGACACAGCTGAAGACACTCAACAAGCAGATCTACAACAGCGGGCTCACAAAGTACGTGCCCGGGGTCAGCGCCTTCGTCAACCTGGTCAAGCTGGTGACACAGGCAGAGGGTCTCTACAAGACGCTGACAGCAGACGAACAAGCGATCATCGCGGGCATCAAGAAGGTGACAGCCGCCAGGACAGCCTACGGCCAAAGCCTCAATGCGCTCCTGGCCCAACTGCACAAAGTCCAGGGACTGTTCAATCAGCTGAAGCTCCAGACAAACTGCCCACCTACAAAGACAAAGACAAAAACAAAGACAAAAACAAAGACAAAAACAAAGACAAAGACAAAGACAAAGACAAAAACAAAGACAAAGACAAAAACACCGACAAATCCCACATACCCGACACAGCCGACACCCCAGAACACAACAACCTTGACATGGACCAACAACCTCGCCCTGGACCCGAACGGCATCACGGGCCCAGCGGGCTACGGCGGCCCGCAATGGTTGGCGCCGGGGAGGCCCGTCGCCTACCTGGTCCACTTCCAGAACGAGCCCACAGCGAGTGCCGCCGCATCGCAGGTGAAGGTCAGCGAGGCACTGCCACCAGGAGTCGACCTGACATCGGTGCAGTTGACCGGATTCGGGTTCGGTTCGGTGCACGTCTCCCTGCCCACAGGCCTGAAGTCGTTCAGCCGCACCCTCGCCCACGCCGCTCCCGACGGTGACAACGTCCAGGTGACAGGCACGTTCAACCCGGCCACCTCGACGGTCACCTGGACGCTCGAAGCCATCAATCCGGCCACGGGGGACGTCGACTACGCCAAGACAGCAGGGTTCTTGCCGCCGGACAAGACAACATCGGGCACCCGAGTCGGCGAGGGCTACGTGTCGTGGACGGCGAACATGGCCGCCGGGCTCTCGACGGGGACACTCATGCCGACGAAGGCCACGGTGGTCTTCGACCGCAATCCGGCGCTGACAACGCCGGTGTGGTCGAACGAGATCGACGCCAACGTGCCCACGGCAACGGTGACAGCACTACCCGCGAAGTCGGCCCCCGGGACACTCCACGTCCGCTGGAAGGGCAGTGACGGGGATGGGTCGGGTGTGGCCAGCTATGACGTCTACGTGTCGGTGGACGGCGGTCCTCTCACGCTGTGGAAGGGCGACACCACACTCACGACGGCCACCTACCCCGTTACCGCCGGCCACGCCTACGGCTTCGCCGTGCGGGCCACCAACCACGTCGGCACTTCGGGTGCGGTCCCCTCGGTCGCCCAGACCACCACGTCGGTAGTGGCGACAACCGCCACGGTCCCGGCCAAGCCGGCCCCTCCGACCGCGGTGGGCGAGAACGGGGCGGCCAAGGTGAGTTGGTCGGCCCCCGCAGACGGCGGGAGCCCGATTACCGGCTACGTCGTGACCTCGTCGCCCACACACAGGACCTGCACGACCTCGGGAGCCACCTCCTGCACAGTGACGGGCCTCAAGAACGGGACCTCGTACTCCTTCGTGGTGGTGGCATCCAACGCCAAGGGCACGTCGCCGGCCTCCACACCCTCGGGCCCCGTCACCCCGGCCGGCGTCCCGGCCGCACCCGCTCCTCCCGCGGCGGCCCCGGGCAATCAGGCGGCCTCGGTCTCGTGGTCGGCCCCGACAGACCAAGGGAGTCCCATCACCTCCTACACGGTGACCTCGTCACCGACAAACAGGACGTGCACGGTGAGCGCGGGACCGCTCACCTGCACAGTGACCGGTCTCACCGACGGCACCGTCTACTCGTTCACCGTGGTGGCCACGAACGGCGTGGGCCCATCAGCACCGTCCGGCCCCTCGTCCCCGGTCACGCCGTTCGCCACCGGGTACGACCTGGTGGGCTCGGACGGCGGGGTCTTCGTCTTCGACGGTCCGGGGCAGGCGGGCGGCTTCTTCGGTTCGCTGCCGGCGCTGAAGGTGGTGCCCACCAAGCCGGTGGTGGGCATGGTGCCGACCGTCAACGATCAGGGCTACTTCCTGGTGGCCCAAGACGGCGGGGTGTTCAGCTTCGGCGACGCCCCCTTCCTGGGCTCGCTGCCCGGGCTCGGGGTCGTCCCGGCCGCCCCCATCACCGGCATCGTGGCCGCCGACACAGACCGGGGCTACTTCCTGGTCGGGGCGGACGGCGGGGTCTACGCCTTCGGGACAGTTCCCTTCCTGGGCTCCCTGCCCGGCCAGGGGGTCAAGGTGGACGACATCGTGGGCATCGCCGCCACGCCCTCGGGCAACGGCTACTGGGTGGTCTCCTCCACAGGGACCGTGTACGCCTTCGGCCAGGCCCAGAAACTCGGGACAGCCAAGGGCATGGGAGCCCCGGTCACCGCCATCTCCGGCACTCCCACAGGCGGGGGCTACTGGGTGGCGGCGGCCAACGGAGCGGTCCGGACCTTCGGCAAGGCGACGTCGTTCGGCACACTGCCGGCCGACAAGGTGACGCCGGCCCTCCCGGTCATCGGCATCGTCCACACGGCCGGGACAACCGGCTACTGGCTGCTCGGCTCAGACGGCGGCATCTTCGCCTTCGGGACAGCCCCCTTCGACGGCAGTCTTCCGGGCGACGGGGTCCACGTCACCAATGTCGTGGGGGCGGTGCCGAACTGAGCATCGGGGGACAGCAGCCGGAGGTTCGGCTCCCTCGGCGCCTCCGGTGATCGACCATGCAGGCGGAGCGACCGCGACGGTCCCGCTCGTGGCCTTCGCCGGGCCACGGGTCCGACCGCATCAGGCCGGCTCAGCTTTCGTCGGAGACCTGGAAGAGCCGGAGGGTGAAGGAGGTCGACTCCGCGCCGCCGGCGCCCCCGTTGGGGAAAACGGTGGGGGAGACCACGGCACCCGCCTCCCAGTACCAGCCGTCGTCGCCCGCCTTCTCGGCCAGCACCTCCACCGAACCGGCCGAGCCGGTGGCCGGCCCCACGTCCTCGATCTTCCAGCCCTTGGCGGCCAGCTCGGTCCGGAAGAAGGTGACCACGTCGTCCTCGGACACGGGCAGGGAGAAGCGCATCTGCTCGTCGTACTGGCCGGCCGATGTCGAGTTGTCGGTGTAGCCGTGGACCACGGCGCCGACCGGGACCACGAGGGCGTTCATGATGTTGCCCGGCGGTGTGCCGGGGTGCTCGATGGGTTTGAGGGCCGTCGCCGCCGGCACGGCGCGCAGCGTCGTGCCCCGCACCGGCACCGGCGCGCCCGGGGCGGTGGAGGTGGAGGGCTGCTGGCCGGAGAGGAGGGCCATGGCCCCGAAGACCACGAGGATGCCCACGGCGAGGCCGAGCACGATCATGGCCGGCTTGATGCTGGTGTTGCGGCTGGCCGGGGGGAGGGGGGCACGGGGCGGGGCGTGGCCGTTGGTCGCTCCGTTCCCGGCCACCGGGGACTGGGTGTCGAGGTCCTCGGGTGCCATGGGGGACGAGCCTAGGACCCGGCTCACGCCGTACCCTCGCGGCGAGCGGCGTCTGCGGACCACCCGAAGTGGTCGATGGGTCCGTGACCGGCCCCGAGCCGCCAGGAGGCCGCCCCCCGGAGGGCGCCCTCGACGTAGCGCTTGGCCAGGGTCACCGCCGCCAGGGGACCGGACCCCAGGGCCAGGTTGGCGGCGATGGCCGCCGAGAGGGTGCAGCCCGTGCCGTGGTCGTTGACCGTCGCCACCCGGCGCCCCTCGAGGACGACGGTCGCCTCGGGCCCGGCCACCACGTCGGGGGCCGAGGCGGGATCCCCACCGAAGTGGCCGCCCTTCACCACGACCGCCACCGGTCCGAGGGCGCGCAGCTCCTCGGCCACCTCGCAGAGGGCCTCGGTCGTCTGCAGGTCCGAGACCGACCGCCCGGTCAACAGCGCCGCCTCCCGCAGGTTGGGGGTGACCACGGTGGCCAGCGGGAAGAGGTGGGTGCGGTAGGCGTGCACCCCGCCCTCGTCCATGAGCCGGTCGCCGCTGGTGGACACGAGCACCGGGTCGACCACGAGGTTGGGCAGTACCCCGCTGGCCGCCAGCGCCGACACGGCGGCCACGATCGCCGGGTTGGCCAGCATCCCCGTCTTCACCGCCACGGGCGGCAGGTCGGTGGTGACCGCCTCGACCTGGTCGACCACGAAGGAGGGGTCCAGGGCCACCACCCCCCGCACGCCGTGGGTGTGCTGGGCGGTCACCGCGGTGAGGGCGCAGGTGCCGTGGAGGCCGTGCGCGGCGAACGTCTTGAGGTCGGCCTGGACCCCGGCCCCGCCCCCCGAGTCCGAGCCGGCGATGGTGAGGACGACCAGGGGGGTCACGGTCGGCACAGTAGTCAACGCCACGACCACGCACCCAACGGTCTCCCGGCTACGAAGGGGATTCGATCTCTCGTTGACCTTCAGCTAAAGGTCCAGGTGAACTCGAGGTTCTTTCGGGGTCGAGGACGTGTCGCCGTGGGGGATTGGGCGCGACCGTCGCCGGGGCGCTGGGGTCCGTAGCCGGCGGCGGACGGCCCCGACGGGGGCCACCGGCCGGCGGTGGCGGCCGTAGGATGGGGCGGGTGACCCACGACGGCGAGCCACGGCCCGACGACGCCCTGCTCATCGCCGGCGAGACCGTCGACTCGAGGCTGCTGGTGGGCACGGGGGGGATGACCAGCCTGGCCGCCCTCGAGTCGGTCCTGGTCGCCTCGGGGACCTCCCTGGCCACGGTGGCCGTGCGGCGGGTCGACCCCTCCGGACGCGGTTCCCTCCTCGACCTGCTGGCCGACCACGGGGTCAGGGTCCTGCCCAACACCGCCGGGTGCTTCACGGCCACCGAGGCCGTGCTCACGGCCAAGCTGGCCCGGGAGGCCTTCGCCACCGACTGGGTGAAGCTCGAGGTGATCGGTGACGACCGGACGCTCCTGCCCGACCCGGTCGAGCTGCTCTCGGCCGCCGAGCAGCTGGCCGAGGACGGGTTCGTGGTCCTGCCCTACACCACCGACGACCCGGTGCTGGCCCGCCGGCTCGAGCAGGCGGGCTGCGCGGCGGTGATGCCGCTGGGCTCACCGATCGGCAGCGGCCTGGGCATCCGAAACCCCCACAACCTCGCCCTCCTGCGCCAGTCGGTCTCGGTGCCGGTGGTCCTCGACGCCGGCGTCGGCACCGCCTCCGACGCGGCGCGGGCGATGGAGCTCGGGTGCGACGCCGTGCTCGTGGCCACCTCGGTCAACCGGGCCCAGGCCCCCGCGGTCATGGCCGAGGCCATGCGGCTGGCCGTGGCCGCCGGCAGGGCTGCCCACCGGGCGGGACGGATCCCCCTGCGGTTCCACGCCGAGCCGTCGAGCGACTGGGAGGGGCTGGCCGACCTCGGGGGGCCGACCGACCGCTGACCGGGCCGGGGTTCACCGGACAGACAGTAGGTTGTTAGGCTTCCCTAATATATGGGGTCCGCACCGGGCATCCTGGAGGCGCCGCGGGCCGAGGGCCCGTCGCCCGGCGCGTCGACGAACGTGGTGGCGCCCCGCCCCGGCCGACGGCCGGTGGGGCTGGCGGTCGTCTCGGGCGTGGTGGCCGTGCTCTTGCTGCTGCCCCTGGCCTTCTTGGTCCTCGAGGCCGTGCAGTACGGGTGGTCGGCGGTGGCCCCGCTCCTCTTCCGCCAGCTCACCGCCACCCTGCTGTGGAACACGGTCAGCCTCCTCGTGGTGGTCACCGCGGCCTGCGCCGTGCTCGGCACCCTGGCGGCCTGGTGCGTCGAGCGGACCGACCTGCCCGGACGCAGGCTGTGGGCCGTCCTGGTCGTGGTCCCGGTGGGGATCCCCGACTTCGCCGTGGCGTTCGGGTGGAAGTCGCTGTTCGTGGGGATCGGCGGGTTCGCCGGCTCGGTGCTCGTGATGACCCTGGCCGTCTACCCGCTCGTGTACCTGCCGGTGGCGGCCAGCCTGCGCAACGCCGACCCCGGCCAAGAGGAGGTGGCCCGGAGCCTCGGGGTGGGGAGGGTGGCCACCTTCTGGCGGGTGACCTTGGGGCAGGCCCGACTGGCCGTGCTGGGCGGCTGCGTGCTGGTGGCCCTGGTGGTCCTCTCCGAGTACGGCGCCTTCGAGCTCCTCGGCTACCGCACCTTCACCACCGAGATCTTCACCGAGGCCCAGGTCGGCTTCGACGCCCCGGCGGCCTGCGCCCTCTCGCTGGTGCTGGTGATCCTGGGCATGCTGGTGCTCTCGGTGGAGGGGGTCTCGCACGGGCGAGGTCGCACCAGCCGGGTGGGGCCGCTGGCCGCCCGCCTCGCCCAGCCCCTCCGGCTGGGCCGGGCCAAGGTGCCGGTGCTGGCCGGGTTCTCCCTGCTGGTGGCCACCGCGCTGGGGGTGCCCGTCGGGGCCATCGTCTACTGGCTGTTCCGCAGCGGGACATCGACGCTGCCGGCGGCCGCCTCGGTCGCCTCGGCCGCCGCCCACACCGCCCTCTACAGCGCCGGGGCCGGGCTGCTCTCGACGGTGGCCGCCCTCCCCGTGGCGCTCCTGTCGGTGCGCCACCCCGGCCGGGGGGTGATGGCCCTCGAGCGCAGCACCTACCTCGTCCTGGCCGTCCCCGGGGTGGTGGTCGCCCTGGCCTTCACCTACGCCCTCGAGCGCTACGCCGCCGGCACCCTCTACCAGTCCGCCCTGGTGCTCATGGTGGCCTACGCCATCATGTTCTTCCCCCTGGCCCTGGTGGCGGTGCGGGCCTCGGTGGCCCGCGCCCCCGTCGGGCTCGAGGAGGTCGGCCGGTCCCTGGGCCGGGGCCGGCTCGCGGTGCTCGCTCGGGTCACCCTGCCCCTCCTCGCCCCGGGCCTGGCCGCCGCCTTCTGCCTCGTCTTCTTGGAGTCGGTCACCGAGCTCACCGCCACCCTTCTCTTGCGGCCCACGGGGGTGGAGACCCTGGCCACCCAGTTCTGGGCGTTCACCAGCACAAGCTCCTACCACCAGGCGGCGCCCTACGCGGCGGTGATGGTGGCCGTCGCCGCCGTGCCGAGCTACGTGCTCGGCCGGTGGTTCGACCGCATGCCGGCGCGGGCCACGGTGGCGCCATGAACGGCCTCGAGGTCGAGGACCTCCACAAGTCCTTCGGCGCCAACCCGGTCCTCACCGGGCTCACCCTGTCGGTGCCCGAGGGTGCGCTGGCGGCCATCCTCGGTGCCTCGGGGAGCGGCAAGACCACCCTGCTGCGGGTGCTGGCCGGCTTCGAGCGCGCCGACCGGGGCCGGGTCTCGATCGCCGGCCGGCTGGCCGACGACGACCGCCACCACCTGGCCCCCGAGGAGCGCCACCTCGGCTACGTGCCCCAGGAGGGGGCGCTCTTCCCCCACCTGAGCGTCGGCGCGCAACGTCGCCTTCGGCGTCCCGCGCTCCGGGCGGGGGCCCCGCGTGGTCGAGGACCTCCTCGAGATGGTGGGGATGGGCGGGATGGGCCGCCGCTACCCACACCAGCTCTCGGGGGGCCAGCAGCAGCGGGTGGCCCTGGCCCGCGCCCTGGCCGTGAGCCCGCGCTTGGTGCTCTTGGACGAGCCGTTCTCCTCCCTCGACCCCGCCCTGCGGGCCAGCGTGCGGGCCGACGTGGCCGCCATCCTGCGCCGGGCCTCCACCACCGCGTTGCTGGTCACCCACGACCAGGACGAGGCCTTGAGCTGGGCCGACCTCGTGGCCGTCATCGACGGGGGGCGGATCGGGCAGGTGGGCACTCCCCAGAGCGTCTACGCGCAGCCGGGCGATCTGGACCTCGCCCGGTTCCTGGGCGAGACCAACGTGGTGGGAGGGGTGGCCGAGGAGGCCGGGGTCCGGACCGGGCTCGGGCTGCTGGCGGCCGACTGGGCCGGCGGCACGGTCCCGGTCGGGGCCGCCGCCGTGGTCCTCGTCCGGCCCGAGCAGCTCGAACTGGTCTCCGAGGAGGCCGGGGCCCTGGCCGGGGAGGTCACCGCCTACGAGTACTTCGGCCACGACGCCGTGGTGCGGGTGCGCCCCGACGCCCCCTGCGGCCCGGGCGAGCCGTCGCTGGTGGTCCGGGTGATCGGGCCCACCCTGCTGCGGCCGGGGGACCGGGTCGGGCTGAGCGCCCGGGGTCCGGTCCGTGCCTGGCCGGGCCGCGAGGCCGCGAGATGACGCCCACGTAGTTACGCCGATGTGGTCCCGCTGCTACAGTGATCGCGTCGGAGCAGTGAGGGAGGACCCATGACCGAGCCAGAGACGTCCCAGCCCGTCCCCGAGGGTTACCGAGGACCGCAGGTCTGCTCGCTGGTGGGCATCACCTACCGCCAGCTGGACTACTGGGCCCGGACCGGCCTGCTCCGCCCCTCGCTGGCCGAGGCCACCGGCAGCGGGAGCAAGCGGCTCTACTCCTACCGCGACCTGCTCGAGCTGAAGGTCATCAAGCAGCTGCTCGACGCCGGGGTGTCGCTGCAGTCGGCCCGCCGGGCGGTGGACTGCCTCCGCCAGGACCTGGGGGCCGACCTGGCCTCGGCCAACCTCGTGCTCACGGGCACCCGGTCGGTGCTGGCGCGCTCGAACGGCGAGGTGGTCGACCTGCTCGCCGGGGGCCAGGGCGTCTTCAACATCGTCCCGCTCTCGGGGGTGGTCGACGAGCTCGAAGCCGACATCGCCGAGATCGGCCGCCAAGGTGAGGCCAGCGGTCGCGACGGCGGGCGGCGGGACGACTCTGCCACCGCGGGGCCACGACGGCCCCGAGCCGCCGGGGAGTGAACCCCCTGGCCCTCGGTGCACGGCGCGCGTCGCATCCGTCGACCGCGCCGGCCGGGGCCGTCCGCTTCGCCCACCCCTCCGAGCGCCTCTTCGCCGCCCTGCTCGACGTCAACGGGATCCGCTGGCGGTACGAGCCGGTCGAGTTCGCCCTGCGCTGGAACGACGGGGGAGAGGCCAGCTCGGGGTTTCGCCCCGACTTCTGGCTGCCCGACCTCTCCTGCTTCGTCGAGCTGACCACGGCCGACCAGCGGCTGGTGACCCGCAAGAACGCCAAGGCCCGCCGGCTGCGCGAGCTCTACCCCGAGGTGCTGCTCGTCCTCGTCTACCAGCGCCAGTTCCGCGACCTGCTGGCCCACCACGGCCTGGAGTTGCCGGCCGCCCACGCCGCGTAGGCTGCGGTGGCAATGGGAGTGGCCCAGGCCCTCGGAGGCCGATGACCGGGACGACCGCTCGACGCTCCCCCCTGCACCCCGTCCACCTGTCCCTCGGGGCCCGGATGGTCGAGTTCGGGGGTTGGGAGATGCCGCTCTCGTATCCCGCCGGCACCGTGGCCGAGCACCGCGCCTGCCGCACCGACGCCGTGGCCTTCGACGTGAGCCACCTCGGGACGCTGCGGGCGGAGGGGCCCGACGCCTTCGACCGGCTGCAGTCGACCCTCACCAACGACCTGCGCAGGATCGGGCCCGGCCGGGCGCAGTACACGCACCTGCTGGACGACGACGGATCGGTCGTCGACGACCTCATCGTGTGGTGGGTGTCCGAGGAGCGCTTCGACGTCATGCCCAACGCCTCGAACACCGGCCCGGCCCGGGCCGCCTTGGGTGGTCGAGACGTGACCGACTCGAGGGCGGTGGTGGCCGTCCAGGGGCCGGCGGCGCGCCAGCGGCTGGCCAAGGTGGCACCAGAGGCGGCCGTCGTCGGCCGTTTCCGGGTCGCCCCCTTCGGGTGGGAGGGAGCAGACTGCCTGGCCGCGGGGACCGGCTACACCGGCGAGGACGGCGTCGAGTGCGCGGTGCCGCTCGAGGCGGCCGGCCCGTTCTTCGAGGCCGTGCTGGGGGCGGGCGCGACGCCGGCTGGGTTGGGCGCCCGCGACACCCTGCGCCTCGAGGCCGGCCTGCCGCTCCACGGCCACGAGCTCGGCGAGGGGATCACCCCGCTCCAGGCCGGGCTCGGCTGGGTCGTGGGCTGGGACAAGGGGGAGTTCCGGGGGCGAGGGGCCCTCGAGGCCGAGCGCCGGGACGGCCCGCGCCGGCGGCTGCGGGGGGTGCTCGCCGACGGCCGCCAGCCGCCGCGCCAAGGGGACGAGGTGGCGGCCGCGGGCCGCCGCGTCGGGGTGGTGACGAGTGGCAACTTCTCACCGATGCGCCAGCGTGGGATCGCCCTGGCGCTGGTCGACACCGCGGCTGCGCTCGACGACGGCCAGCCGGTGACGGTCACCGTGCGCGGCCGGGCGCTCACGGCGCGCCTCGCCCCGACCAGGTTCTGGCCCGAGCCCGACGGAGGCGCAGCCTGATGGCCGACTACCTGCCGCACACCGACGCCGAGATCGCCTCCATGCTCGCCTTCCTCGGGCTCTCCTCGCTCGACGAGCTGTTCGCCGCGGTGCCCGAGACGCTGCGGGTGGTCGGGGGGCTCGACCTCGACGACGGGCGGCCCGAGCCGGACGTGGGCGTCCACCTCGAGGCCCTGGCCGGGGCCAACCGGGCCCGCACGGACCGGCTGGTCTGCTTCGCCGGGGCCGGCGCCTACGACCACGAGGTGCCCGCCGTGGTCCGCGCCCTGGCCGGGCGCAGCGAGTTCGTGACCGCCTACACCCCGTACCAGCCCGAGGTGGCCCAAGGGGTGCTGCAGGCGGTGTTCGAGTTCCAGACCATGGTGGCGCGGCTGGCCGGCCTGCCGATCGCCAACGCCTCCCTCTACGACGGGGCCAGCGCCCTGGTCGAGGCGGTCAACCTGGCCACCGGGGCCACCGGCCGCCAGGGGGTGTGGGTCTCGGCGGGCATCCACCCTCACTGGCGGGCGGTGCTTGCCACCTTCGCCGCGGGCACCGGCCACCGGATCGTCGAGGTGGGCCTCGAGGGGGGCGCACGGCCTGGCCCGAAGGCGACGGCGAGCCGCCGGCGGTGCTGGCCGTCGGCTACCCCAACTACCTGGGGTGCCTGGAGGACCTGGCCGAGGCCCGGCGGGTGGCCGACGCCCACGGCGCACTGGTGGTGGTGGCGGCCGATCCCGTGGCCGCCGGGATCCTGCGGTCGCCCGGCGAGCTCGGGGCCGACGTCGTGGTCGGCGAGGGCCAGCCCTTCGGCACGCCGCTCTCCTTCGGCGGCCCCTACCTCGGCCTCTTCGCCTGCAGCCAGTCCCAGGTGCGCCGTCTCCCCGGCCGGCTGGTCGGCGAGACCGTCGACACCGAGGGCCGGCGCGCCTACGTCACCACGCTGCGCGCCCGGGAGCAGGACATCCGCCGGGAGAAGGCGACGTCGAACGTCTGCACCAACCAGACCCTCATGGCGGTCACCGCCGCCATCCAGCTCGGCTGGCTGGGCACCGCCGGCCTGGCCGACGTGGGGCTGCGCTGCGCCCGCGGGACTCGCTACCTGCGGGAGGGGGTGCTCGCCCTCGACGGCGTGGGCCCGCTCACCGGCGCGTCGCCGGTCGTGCGCGAGCTGGCCCTGCGCACCCCGGTGCCGGCCCGGCTGGTGGTCGAGCGGCTGGCCACAGAGGGCTACCTGGCCGGGGTGGCCCTGGCCGACCTGGTGGGGGAGGGGGGCGACGGCTCGGTCGACCCCGAGGGGGCCGAGCACGGCCTCTTGGTGGCCGTCACCGAGCGGCGCACCCGGTCCGAGATCGACGGCTACGTGGCCGCCCTCGACAAGGCGGTCCGGCCGTGAGTGCCGAGCAGCCGGCCGGCGGGCGGCGGGCGCGCGCGAGCACCCCGCTGCTGGGGAGGGCCGCCGAGCCGACGATCTTCGAGCTCTCCCAGCCCGGCCGCCGCTGCGCCCAGCTGCGCACGACCGGGGTGCCCGAGTGGGGGATCGAGGAGCTGGTGCCGGCCGACCACCGCCGGAACGACCCCCTCTCGGTGGCCGAGGTCTCCGAGCGCGACCTCGTGGCCCACTTCACCCGGCTCAGCCACCGGCAGTTCTCGGTCGATCTCGGCGCCTACCCCCTGGGCTCGTGCACCATGAAGTACAACCCCAAGTTCTGCGACGAGGTGGCGGGCCTGGCCGGCCTGTCCGACGTCCACCCCGCGGCCCCGGCCCCCCTGGTCCAGGGTTGGCTGGCCCTCATGGTGGAGCTGGAGGAGGCGCTCTGCGAGATCACCGGCATGGCCGCGGCCACCGTGCAGCCGGCGGCGGGGGCGGCCGGGGAGCTGACGGGGCTGCTGTTGATGCGGGCGTTCCACGGGGCGCGCGGCGAGGAGCGCCGGCGGGTGGTCATCCCCGACTCGGCCCACGGCACCAACCCGGCCTCGGTCACCCTGGGCGGCTACGAGGTCACGACCGTCCCCTCCGACGACCGGGGCTGCGTGGACATGGGGGCGCTGCGCGCCGTGCTCGACACCGACGTGGCCGGGATCATGCTCACCAACCCCAACACCCTGGGGCTCTTCGAGGAGGACATCGAGGCCATGGCGGCCGCCACCCACGAGGTGGGCGGCCTCCTCTACTACGACGGGGCGAACCTCAACGCCATCTTGGGCGTGGTGCGGCCGGGGGACATGGGCTTCGACATCGTCCACCTGAACCTGCACAAGACCTTCGCCACCCCGCACGGCGGCGGGGGGCCGGGGGCGGGGCCGGTGGCCGTCTCGGACCGGCTGGTGGAGTACCTGCCGGGCCCCCGGGCCGTGCGCCGGGACGGTGCAGGCGGCCCCGCCTACGGCTGGGCCACCCCGGCCAGGTCGATCGGGCGGGTCCACTCCTGGCACGGCAACGCCCTGGTGCTGGCCCGGGCCCTGGCCTACATCGAGGTGCACGGCGGCGACGGCCTGCGCCGGGTGGCCGAGCGCGCCGTGCTCAACGCCAACTGGCTGCGGGCCCGGCTGTCCGGCGTCTACGACGTCCCCTTCGACCGGCCGTGCATGCACGAGGTGGTCCTGTCCGCCGCGACCTTGAAGCGCCGGCACGGGGTGAAGGCCCTCGACGTGGCCAAGCGCCTCCTCGAGGAGGGGTTCCACGCCCCGACCGTCTACTTCCCGCTCATCGTCGACGAGGCGCTCATGATCGAGCCCACCGAGACCGAGAGCCCCCAGACCCTGGCCGCCCTGGCCGACGCCCTGGAGCGGATCGCCGAAGAGGCCTCATCGCCCGACGGCCCGGCCGCGGCCGCCGCCGCCCCCCGGACCACCCCGGTCAGCCGGGTGGACGAGGCGCGGGCGGCCCGCACCCTGGTGCCGACGTTCGACGCCCGCGGGGACTGACCGGCCCCGCCTCCTCGCCCAGCCCTGTCGTGGCGCCGGGCCCACCTCACAGCTTCGGGCTGGGCTCCCTGTCGAAGAAGGAGAGGATGCCGTCGGGGTCCTCGCCGAACTGGGCGATGAAGCTCTCGTCGTAGCCGGCGTCGGGGTAGCGCCGCAGGGCCCCGAGGTGGTGCTCGGGATCCGGGCCGCACGGGATCCGTTCGGCCATCTGCTCCTCGGTCACCAGATCGGACCCGGCGTCGAAGTGGAGGGGGAGGGCCAGCTCCTGGCCAGCACCGCAGGTCGTGGTGGAAGACACCACACCGTCTCCTCCTTGGAGACGCCCCGAAGCCCCTGGTCGTCGGAGCTCAGCCGTAGGTGGGGTGCTGGGGCCAGCCGGGGGGAGAGTCCTCCCACTCCTCCTGACGGCCGTACGGGGCCAGGTCGAGCATGTTGTTGACGAACAGCAACCGGTCGACGCCCCGCCCGGTGGTGGCGTAGGTGCGGTACACCTGCTCACCGTCGGTGAAGAACAGGTTGAGCATGAAACCCTGGTCGGCCCCGCAGTCGCCGGCGAACGAGGTGCCGTGCGAGGACGCAAAGGGCACGACCCAGCCCTTTTTGGCCCAGTAGGACTCCATCTGGGCCAGTGGCATGTTCGACACCGTCCGCCAGCTGACCCCCTCGTCGGCCAACGTCGTCAGGGCGGTCACACTGGACGTGAAGTGGGTGCAGCCGGGGCAGAAGGCGTCCGGGCCGTTGTCCATGAACTGGTAGACCGCCAGCTGCTGGCGACCCTCGAAGAAGTCCGACAGCCGCTTCGGTCCGTCGGTGGTCTCGAACAGGTACTTCTCGTTGTCGAAGCGGACCATCGGGAGGCGGCGCCGTTGAGCGGCGATGGCGTCGAGGCGGCGGGTGGCCTCCTTCTCCGCCAGGAGCAGGTCGTCACGCTCCTTCTGCCATTCCTCCGCCGACACGACACTCGGCATGCTGACCATGTGCACCACCTCCAAGCGTTGTGATCAGGGCCCCGCCACCGCCGGCACGCAGGCAGGCGGCCCCTGGGCCTCATGCTACGTGCAGGACGATCTCCCCGGCTCGGCGTGAAATCCCAACCCCGGGCTGCGTGACGGCCGCATGCGCCGGTGAGCCCTGCCTACAGGGGTGCGGCAGGTCGTTGTTCATGACTCGGGGCTGACCGTGCGATGGGATCTCTCTCCCGTTGTCCCGCCGGCGGAGCGGCGCGACGGGAGCCATCACCTCTTGAATGTGGGGAACCCTGTCCGCATGGTGGCCATGCCCACCATGGGCTTGTTGAGCCACAGTCCCCCCATCGAGCCGTAGAAGGCGGCGTCCCCGAAGGTGAACACCCCGCCGTCGGAGGCGTCGAGCCAGTACCCACCGCTGGTGGGGGTGGGGGCCATGCCCACCATGGGTTGTCGGAGCGGCGTGCCGCCCATCGAGCCCCAGAATTGGCCGGCCCCGAAGGTGAACACCCCGCCGTCGGAGGCGTCGAGCCAGTACCCGTCCCCGTTCGGTGTCGGCGCCATCCCCACCACTGGTTTGTTGATGTGCAGGCCCCCCATCGAGCCGTAGAACTGGGCGTCCCCGAAGGCGAACACCCCGCCGTCGGTGGCCACCAGCCAGTAGCCCTTGCCGTCGGGGGTGGGTGCCATGGAGATGATGGGCTGGTCGAGATGCTTGCCCCCCATCGAGCCGTAGAACTTGGCGTTCCCGAAGGCGAACATGCCGCCGTCGGAGGCCACGAGCCAGTACCCCCCGCCGTTGGCCGTGGCCGCGATCCCGACGATGGGCTCGTTGAGCGGTGTGTTCCCCATCGAACCGTAGAACTGGGCGTCCCCGAAGGCGAACACCCCGCCGTCGGACGCCACCAGCCAGTAGCCCCTGCTGTCGGGGGTGACCGCCATCCCGACCACCGGCTTGTTGATCGGTCGGTTCCCCATCGAGCCCCAGAACTGGGCCTCTCCGAAGGTGAACACGCCGCCGTCGGTTGCCACCAGCCAGTAGCCGCGCGGGATTGTCGGGGCGATCACGACGAGTGTGAGCGGAAGCGACACGGACGCCATGGCGATAACGGAGCCCGAGTACGTGGCGACGATCAGCTGAGAGCCGGCTGTGCTGAAGATCACTGTGCAGTCGGCCACGTAGGGCGGTGTCGCCGACAACGGGACGTCCTGGCAGCCGGGGATGGGGACGCCGTTGTCGGAGAAGCTGACCGTCCCTGTCAGCGGGATCGGGGATGTGACGATGGCGACCAGCGTCACCAGGCTGTTGCGGTGGACCACCTTTGTCGCGGTGGTGACCGTGGTGATGGTCGGCACCCCCGGGATATCCAAGCCCAGGCTCTGGTCGACGCCCCCGAAGGTGGCGTAGTTGTGGGTTGTCCGCGGCGTCCTCAGTGTGCTGGATCCGGAGTTTGTCGTCCCGGAGTCTGACTTCTGGGACCCCACCGAATGGGGCCCCGAGAGCGTCCCGGCGACGCTCGTCGCCTCGGCCCGCAGACTCGGCGCTCCGATGATCGACGCCGAGGAACCGGTCGCCAAGCGGGGAGATGCTGTGCAGGCGCTCAGCATCGCCGCCCCGGCGGCCAGCGCAGCCAGCCCGACGAGGGCACGCCAATGGTGTCGGGGCGGCGCGCCAGCTACCTCGGCCACGCCGAACCGACGATCTCGTACCCTGGACCGCACGTCCTAGGCGCCTCCAACCCCCACCCTGTGCCGGCTGCCAGGTTATCGACGTGGCGGCCTGAGAAATTAGAGGTCCGATGCCTGCAGCCGGCAGTGAAGCGTCACGTCGAGCGCTGCAGCGAGTGTACAGGCTGCCCGCCACTTGACCCGTGGGAAATTTTGGGGACTCTCTGCTTGACACTCCCCGGGTACGGCTGCTTCCCCCCGATCGGCCCCTCTGCCTGGGGTGCTCGCTGAGCGTTTCCGTTGCGCAGGCGACTGCGCCCCCCCTGTTCCCACCATCGGGGGGGCGCAGTCGTGCGAGGGAGGCTACCCCACGGTAGTAGCCAATCGGCTACCACGGCGCCGCCGCGCCGGATATCGTCGTGGGCGTGTACGACACCCACGGGCTGTGCACAAACCCTCCGTGCACGGCCAGGGCGATCATTGAGTGCCCGCTGTGCCATCGCTGGTACTGCAAGCACTGTCTGGAGCACACCGAGCACCCGGACCACCACGAGCCAGAACCGACGTAGCAGCCAACGCGACTGCGCCCCCAGGATGCAATCCGAGGGGCGCAGAAGGAGCACGGTGGGAGGTGCTCGACGGAAAGGTTACCCGACGGTCACCGAGACCTTGGTGCAGGCGGCCGACGTGTCGTGCAGCCGCCCGTTCTGCAGAAGAGCAGTCTCGTTCCTCGGAGCGTCCTGTCCTCAGATGGAGAGCGTCCCCGAATTGGCCCGCAAGATGGTTCGGGCCCGAAGCAAAGGTGGCCAGCAGGGCGATCTAAGCCCTGCCACCCACAAACGACCACCTGAGAGCGGTGGAGTGGGCCGAGCAACGAGGTCCGGTCGCCCTGTTTTCCCTGCAAGGGACCCTGTTGTACCGGCACGACACCCCATGTCGCCTGCAAGGGCCCGAGCGCCCCGGTCTCCCGCGCCAGCGAGTGGGGTCCGCTCCGGTTTGGCGTCTGGGCACCGTGGGCATCTACCCGATCGCCCACCTACCCGCCGTTCGGCCACCGGAGGGGCCAGGGACGGCGGGCGTCGTGGCGGTCCGGCCCGGAGGCACGCACATGACCCAGGTCCACAGCGCGATCGAGTACGGAGTCTTCGGGGTCGATATGCCCATCGTCCGGGTGTCGGGCGAGGCTGATGCCGCCGCGGTTCCCGATCTGCGGGCATGCCTCCACGGCCTCCAGCTGGCGAAGCATCCCAACGTGGTCGTCGACCTCCAGGGCGTGACCTTCTTGGACTCGACGGCCCTGGGGGTCCTGGTCGCAGCCTCGCGACACTGTCGGGGGCTCGGGGGGACGCTCCGCCTGGTCATCTCCGAGCCCCGAGTCCGCAGGGTTCTCGAGATCACCGGCCTGACAGACGTCTTCTCCGTCCACCGATCGCTCCACGCCGCGCTGCACGCGCCCTGAGGGGGCACCACCGGCACGCCGTGTCCGACGGCGGTGGCGGGCGTCATCTGGTGGGACGGAGCGGTGGCGGACCCCGACCGGGCGGTCACGACGCCTGGCGCCGGTGTGCCGCTTCCCGGACGGCGGCCTCCAGCTCCTGACGGTCCATGCGAGACCGCCCGGCGACGCCCAGTTCCGCCGCCCGGTGCTGGAGGTCCACCCTCGTCATGGACGAGAACTCGTCCTCTGCCGGAGGGGAACTGGACGCTCGTCGGCGCGTGGTGCGACCGTGGCCGCCGGACCGGCGGTGGGCGGAGGGGTCGGGCCCCGACTCGGTGCCCCGTCGGGCGCGGACGCTTGCCTCGAGCGCCCCGAGGAGGTCGATCACCGGCGCCACCTCGGGCTCGGGGGCACCGGTGGCCACCACGGCGCCGGCTTCCTTCTGTTCGATCAGCGCCTCCACCCGCTCGCGGTAGTCGTCGTGGAAAGCGCCCGGGTCCCACGGAACGACCATGGACGCGATCAACTGCTCGGCCATCTTCAGCTCGGCGTCGCCGTACGACGAGTTCACCGGGAGCGTCGGAACGGACTCCAGCGGCTCGAGGATCTCGTCGCCGTAGACCAGGGTCTCGAGCACCAGCGCATGCGGCGCGGCGCGCACGGCGGCCAGGTGCTGGCGTTCGCGCATCACGAAGGTGGCCAGCGCCGCCCGGCCCGACCGGCGCATGGCCTCGGCCAGCAGGCTGTAGGCCCGCTCGCTCCCCTTGGGCGCGTGCTTCTCCGGCGGGGCCAGCCAGTAGGAGCGATCGAAGTACACAGGATCGATCTCGGCCATGTCGACGAACGCCGTCACGTCGATGGTCTGCGACCGCCCCGGTGCCACGGCGGCCAGCTCCTCGGGGGTGACCATGACGTACCGCCCACCTCCGAGGTCGAAGCCCTTGTCGATGTCGGCGTAAGGAACGTCGTCGCCGGTCCGCTCGTTCACCCGCCGCATCCGGACCCGGTCCGACGTCCCGCGCTGGAACTGGTGGAACCGCACGGAGCGTTCCTGGACCGCGGGGTACAGCGCCACCGGGACCACCACGAGCCCGAAACTGAGCGAACCGGTCCACACAGCCCTCGCCATCGGCCAACCTCTACCCGGAACGGGCCCCGCCCATGCAGGCCATGGGCGGTCGGATCCGGCATTTCGAACCCGCCGGTCGGGGTAGGAACCTCCACGTGCGCGTCGAGGACGACCACCGGGGGACGAGCCGAGACGGACCGCCGGGGACGCCCATGCCGCGGCCCGGCCAGGTCCTCCCCATGCTGGCGGTCGCCGGCGACCTTCCCGACGAGGCCCGGGCGCCGGGTGCATGGAGGTTCGAGTTCAAGTGGGACGGCATACGGGCCCTGGTGCACGTCGACGGCGAGCGGAGCTGGGTGGTCACCCGCTCGGGCCGGGAGCGGACGTCGAGCTTCCCCGAACTTCGGGGCCTCAACGCCGCGCTCGGCGGACGCCGTGCGATCCTCGACGGGGAGATCGTGGCCCTCGGCCCGGACGGCCGAGCCGACTTCCAGCTGCTCCAGTCACGCATCAACGTGGCGGGCGGTCGGCGGGCCGAGGTCCTCTCCGGTGCGGCGCCCGTCAGGTATTTCGCCTTCGACCTGCTGTACCTCGACGACCGCTCAACCATCGAGTGTCCCTACCTGGCCCGGCGTTCCCTCCTCGAGGATCTGGAGCTCGAGGCCGACCACTGGGCGGTGCCGGCGTCACATGTCGGTCCGGGAGCGGACCTTCTCGACGTGGCGCGGACCGTCGGGCTCGAGGGGGTGGTGGCCAAGCGGGCCGACGGGCGCTACCGACCCGGCCACCGCAGTCCGGCGTGGGTGAAGGTCAAGCTCACCCGCACCCAGGAGGTGGTGGTGGGGGGGTGGACGGAGGGCCGCGGGACGCGCCGGGGCACGGTCGGGGCCCTGCTGGCGGGGATCGCCGGTGACGGCGGTCTCGTCTACGCCGGGAAGATCGGCACCGGTTTCAGCACCGAGATGCTCGCCGACCTGTCGCGGCGCCTCGCCCCTCTGCGGCGACCCGTGTCGCCGTTCACGGGGACCGTCCCGGCCGCCGAAGTGGCCGGCGCGGTGTGGGTCGAGCCGTGCCTGGTCGGCGAGGTCCGGTTCACGGGGTGGACCAGGACAGGCCGGCTCCGCCACCCGTCGTGGAGGGGGCTGCGGCCCGACAAGGCGCCCGAGGAGGTCGTCCGTGAGACGTGAGCCGGCCGCATCGGATGTCGAGCGCGACCTTCCCCGCTCTTGCGGCTCGAGCCCGCACCATGCTCGCCTCCGACCGGGCGACGGGCCGAGGAGGCTGACCGCAGGGAAGGTGCTGGACCCTGAGCCGCCCGCGGCACCTACCGTGTCCGGGCCCGCAAGTCCCGGACCCGGTCGATGACGGCCATGACCGGGTTCGTCACGGCGCTAGCCGGTGGGGAGTGCGGGGCGGAGGGATGGGGGTGGGTCGGGGCGACGGCTCTGGCCGCCCGGTACCGGCTCCCCATCGTCGGGCGGTCGACGCGGTCAGCGTAGCGCTCGAGCAGGGGGAACATGGTGCTCTCCTCCTGCTCCATGTGGATGCGCTCCGCCAGGCGAAGCTTCTTGAACAGGGCGTCGAAGGCGGGGCTGTCCGGGTCCGCTGCCTCGAGATCCTTGAGCAGCTGCTGCACCAACGCCTGCTCTTGGATCCGGTACCGGACGGTCGCTCGTGCCTCGAGGTCGACGGAGCGGATGGCCGGGTAGACGATCTCCTCCTCCGCCATTTCGTGACCGACGAGCACGGGGACGAGCGCGTGCAGGTGGTCCCGGCGCTCGGCCGGGGCCAGCTGGTCGTAGCGGTCGAAGAACGCCGAGATCTCCCGGTGATCGGCCAAGAGCAGGGCCAAGATGTCGAGGTCAGCGGGTGCCGTTGGCAGCGCGGTCCACGATCTGTCCCGCGGGTGACGGGACAACGGTGGGTCCCGGCGGGTCGCCGGCGGGTCCCGGTGGAGAGCCGGGGCAGAGGACCCCCGCCGCCAACCGACGATCCGTGTGGCCTTGGTCAGGTCCACGTCACGAGGAGCGTCGTGCTGGCTCCACCACGGGAAGTCCCCGAGATGGCTCGACGCCGTGAGGAACCACGCGGCCAGGGATCTCGGGGAACCGTGCCACCGGCGGTGCTCCCCGAAGCGCAACGGGGAATGTCGGACGATGTAGGCCTCGTCGTGGAGCCTGCCCTCGCAGCCGCGTACGACGTTGCGCAGAGCAGGCAGGGCCACGTGGCGCTCCCAGGGGACCTGTCCCCTGACCACGGCGTCGTATGCCACAAGGTCCACGTCGAAATCGGACCCTTGGTTCAGGTTGATCCCCTGCACTCCACGGGACTTTCGTTCCATGCTGTCGAGGAGCTCTCGGCGTGCCGCCGCCTCGGCCTCGACCTTCTCTACGATCCCGTCCACCTGCGGCATGTCCGAAACCGCACCGAGGACATCGGCGATCGCGGCCTCGTGGACGGCGGCTCGTCGCAGCAGGAGTTTGGCCAGCTTCCCGTATTCGGCCCGGTCGTCGACCGATGAGCCCCGGTGGGTGTCGATCACCCGCAGGATCTCGACAATTTGGCCGTTGGCCCGTTCCCACGCATCGAAGGACGTGCTGGGGACCACCACCGCACCCGGTACACGGGAGGGCCCCGAGCGCTCCTGGGCCTCCGTCGCCAGAGACCCACTCTCGTGACCTGGGCGATTCCCCACGATGGCGAGATACCCGGCCACGGCCGCGCTCAATCGGCGACCGTCACGGCTGGAAGGCGGGCCACGTCCGCGGGCGGCGCGGCCTCGGTTCGCTCGGCGTCTCGCCGTCGGGCTGCCGACCGTGTCCCGAAGACGGAGCCCCCCGGCCCGCGGCGCGTGCGACGGCTCGGGGAGGCGCACGTCGTCGCCGGTCCGCCAACGGGGCATAGCAGTTCCATGAACGGTGCACAGCGACTCGTGCGGCGGATCGACCGATTCCAGCAGGGGCATCCCCCGACGGCCGTCGCCGTGGGCGTCGTGAAGAAGTTCGGCGACGACCGGGCGGGGAGTCTGGCGGCCCTCGTCGCCTACTACGGGTTCCTGTCGCTCTTCCCGCTCCTGCTGCTCCTCTTCACCGTGCTGGGCATGGTGGCCGGAGGTGACCCGCGGCTGGTCGACGATCTCCGACACTCCGTCCTCTCGCAGTTCCCGGTGGTCGGCTCGACAGTCGGCGCGAATGTCAGGGCGCTGCATCGAGACAGCGTGGTCGGGCTCACGGTGGGCATCGTCGGGCTGCTGTGGGCTTCGCAAGGGGCGATGAACGCCGCGCAGTACGCCATGGCCGAGGTCTGGGGCGTCCCCGAATCGGCCCGCCCCAACTTCTTGACCCGCCTGCTGCGGACCTACGCCATGCTCGGTCTTCTTGGCGCGTTCTTGGTGCTCAGCACCGGAGCCTCGGCGCTCGCCGGAACGCTGCACGTCACCGGCGTGGCCAGAGCGGCGGCGCTCGCCTTTTCGCTGGTCGTCAACGTCGGCCTCTATCTCGTGGCCTTCCGGGGGCTCACGCCCGAGAAAGTGGCCCCGAGGGCCCTGCTGGCCGGCGCGCTCGTGGGCGGGGCCGGCTGGACCGTGCTCCAGTTCCTCGGCTCCTTCTACCTCGGTCACGAGCTGCGCCACAGCGAACCGGTCTACGGCTTCTTCGGGGTGGTGCTCTGCCTCCTGGCGTGGATCTATCTCGGTGCCGAGCTCAGCCTGTACGCCGCCGAGGTGAGCGTCGTCTGGCAGCGGCACCTGTGGCCTCGCAGCATGGTCGAGCCCCCGTTCACCGACGCCGGCCGCCGGGCGTTGCGCGGGGTCACCGACAAAGACCTTCGACGACACGAACGGCGCGTGGTGGTCGGCCTCGAGGAAGCCCCCGGCCGCAGCGCCGGCTCGCCACGTCTTGGTGCTCGTGAGGGCGGGCCGGTGCCCGGTCCCGAGCGCAGCCGGGCGGCAGCCGGTGAGAAATGAAAGCTCCCCGGCGGAGCGAGGTGAGCGCGGCGCTCAGAGCGCGGCGCCCAGCGCGACCCCGGCCGCCGCGGCGGCCAGGGCGGCGAGCAACCCGCCGAAGGTGAAGACGAGCGCCTGGCGCACGAGCCCGCTCTCGGCCAGCCGTACCGACTCCCACGACGCGGTGGACCAGGTGGTGAAGCCGCCGCAGAGCCCCACCCCGAGCACCGCCCGGTCGTGCCCGGCAAGCCCGTGGTACCAGGTGAGGCCGGTGAGGAGGCCCAGGATGAAGGAGCCGGAGAGGTTGACGACGAGGGTCCCCCAGGGCAGCGGCCCCGAGATGCGGTCCTCCACGGCGCCATCGGCCAGGTAGCGCAGCACCGCCCCGGCGGCGCCGGCGACTCCCACCACCGCAGCCAGGATCACCGGGGATCGCCTCCGTCGCCCTCCGTTTGGACTGCCACCTCGGCGGCGAACACGGTGTGGTGGACGCGGCCGAGGGCGATGCCCGCGGCCGCCGCCGCCAAGCCGGCCACCAGGCTCAAGGCGAGGTAGGCGATGGCCATGGGCGAGTGGCCTCCCCGCGAGAGGGTCACCGCCTCCACCGCCAGGGTCGAGTAGGTCGTCCACCCCCCTAGGAGGCCGGTGGCCACGAACGGCCGGAGGTGGGGCCCAGGCCGCCGGCGCTCGACCGCCGCGGCCAGGAAGAGACCGAGCAACAAGGCCCCGCTGGTGTTGATGGCGAAGGTGGCGGCCGGGAAATGCCCGGCAGCGGTGGGCCAGGCCAGCTCGACCTCGTAGCGGGCCAGCGTGCCGAGGAAGCCGCCAGCCGCGATGGCCCCGAGCACCCCGGGCCGGGCCCGCCGAAGGTGCGGGGCATGGGCGACGTGGGTGAGGGAGGGGGAGCCGGTGTCGTCCGGTGCGAGATCCGGGTCGATGGGGAGGGGGTCGTCCACCCCGAGCAACCCCAGGAGGCGGCGCACGGAGCGCCGTCGGCCGTTGCGGCCGGGTAGGGGAGGTCCTGGCTCGTCGGTGGCTTCCATAGCGCTCCTGTTGGTTGGACAGGAGCCATTAGCCGTCTACCGGCGGTTCGGAGGGCACGGAGACCTCCCCGGCGGGACCCATCGCCGGGCAGCGGTGCTGCGTCGCCAGTGTATCCCTGGCAACGGCCCTCGTCAGGCCTCCGTCTCGGCTGGGTTCGCCACCCCGGGAGATCCGGGCCCGCGGGATCCAGCCTGCCGGCACGTCCTTATGTCTCCGCGTGGACCTCGGTGCGAGCTCTCCCGCACCGATCGCGGCCGTCGACGACGACAGGAGGGCCCGCGGCGCCCCAGCGCCGCCGGCAAGCCCGTCGGGCTCTCGAGCACCAGATGGCCGGACCTCGTAGCGCTTCGTGCGATGGCCGCCCGCAGAGGCTCCGGTAGGCGGCTGTCCGCCTGGTGCGGCTCTCGGCGAGGTGCGGCCCGTGACCGACCGGCGCGTCGACCTGCGACGGTCACCGGCGGGGGTCTGAGCAGGGCCGTAGCCCGAAGGCCTACTGGATCAGGGTTCGAACAGGTAGCCGACACCCCGCACGGTGCGGATGCAGCCTTTTCCGTCGAGCTTCTTGCGAAGACGCCGAATGTGCTCGGTCACCGTGCTGTCGCTCTTCTGCTTGGGCGAGGTCTCCCACACCTTCTCCAGGATCTCCGCACGGTTGAAGACCTGTTTGGGAGAGGCGGCCAGGAAGGCGAGGAGGTCGAACTCCTTCATCGTGGTCTCCAGGACCTCTCCGTGCACCCGGACCTCCCGCGAGGTCGTGTCGATCGAGAGCTCACCGAACCTCATGATGGGCGACGGGGTGCTGGGGTGCGAACACCGGCGAAGTACCGAGATCACGCGCGCCGTCAGCTCAGGCCCCGAGAACGGCTTGGTGACGTAGTCGTCGGCCCCCAGCCGAAGGCCTAGCACCCTGTCGTCCTCGGCAATCTTGGCCGTCAGCAAGATGACGGGGACGTCGCTGGTGCGACGGATGGCGGCCAGGACCTCGAAACCGTCTTCTCCAGCCAGCATGACGTCGAGCAAGATGAGGTCCGCCGTCCCGTCGGCGACCGCGGCGACCACCTCCTGACCGGTGGCGGCCTCAGCCGCCGTGTAGCCCTCGTTCTCGAGCAGCCTCACGATCACGCGCCGGACGTCCTCGTGGTCGTCGACCACGAGGAGTCGACCCCCGATATTCGAATCCGGTTCTGTTGCGACCATGGCCTCCCCCTGTCGTGGCCGCACCTGCGGTGCCGACTGACCTTGGAAGCGCAGAGGTTCACCCTGGCTCCGGTGCGCTGCTTTGCCTCCGGTGCGCGCTCTGTGCTCTCCGACGAACCCTGCAGTGGGCAAGTCGAACTGCTTGTCACCCGCACGTACCGGCGCTCACTTGCGCGCCATTGCCACCTTATGCGCGAGGCGGCAAAAGTACAGCTTTCTCGCGCGAATGTTGACAATGCGAATCGTCCACCGCGGCGCGCCTCGTGCAGGCAAACGCGTTGTCCTTCTGGCGCGGGTTGTATCAAAGGCCGACGGACGAAAGACGACGGCGCACGTTGGTCGGCAAGCATCGCCCGCGAACAGTGGCGCCCGGCACGGCGGCGTCGTCGAGGTACTCCCTCTCGTGGGCGCCGAGCACCCCAACGAGGACGGTGCGAAGAAATCAACGCACGATCAATTGCGCAGCAACTCGTGATCAACATCTAAGTCAATCGCCCACGTGGATGTAGGTTGAGCAAGCGTCGACGAAGCTGAGCCCACACCCCCCAAGGGGGGTGCCGACCAGGTCGAGGGAGAGTGGCGTCCGCCGTGCACTCGTCCGGCAATCCGCCAGAGAGCGAGCAGGCATCCTGGATGTGGCCAGGATCCGGAAAAGGGGCATGCATGTTTCCTAGAACTCGGGTCTGCGCGACCGGCATCGTTGCGATCTGTCTTGGAATCGGCGTGATCGCCGGCACGGTGGGAGGAGCGTTCTCCCTGGTCCCGGCCGGTGCCGCGACATCCTGCAACACCGGCATCAACATCGGGATCGGGGCGACGATCCTCGAGGGCGCCACGGCAACCCCCGCTCCCTCAACGTCGACGGCCCGGGTGGGGGACACGATCAAGTACACGGTACAGGTCTCGATCAGGAGCACAGAGTGCGCGTTCAGCCACGGCACGGTCACCATGAAAACCCCCAACGGCGTGCTCCACACACTGATGACCGGTGTCTCACTGGCCCCCGGGGCAACCGCCAGTTACCCGGCGCCGGGGTATGTGGTCACAAACACCGACATCGGCAAGAACTCCGCCACGGCCGGGAACATCGCCGCGGCGGCCAGCGTGACGGGCACAGCGACCGAGACCGGCGGGACATGGGAGACCGTCACAGCGTCGACCCACTACGACCTCGGAGTGATCCACCCCGAGACGTTGTTGACCAAGAGCGCCAGCTCGGTCTCCGGCGCGATCCCGCTCAAGGTGACATACACCTTCAAGGAGAAGAACGTCTCCACAGACCCCACCAGCGCGCTGAGGGCCAAGGACGTCATTTCGACAGTGAATGTCTCCGACGCCACAGGGTGCTCGCCGGTCTTCCAGACAAGCTCGGGCGGCACACCACCGGCCACAACCACCAAGCTTCAGGTGGGGGCCACCTGGACCTACACCTGCAGTGAGACATTCAGCACAGTGGGCACCTTCATCGACCACGCCACGGGAACCGGCAATGCCGGTGACGGGCGGGAGGCGGGAACCCCCACATCGCTGGGAGCTCCGATGAACGAGACGGCGCAGGCCACCGTCACAGCAACGAAGGCCCAGCCGATCATCTCCACCACACAGCAGCCCGCGTCCGGCACAATCGGCGTAACCGCCCTCAACGACAAGGTGACGCTCTCCAAGCTGGTGAAGCCGGTCACTGGCACAGCCGCCGGCACCATCACGGTGGAGCTCTTCGCGCCCTCGAGCCCCGATTGCTCGGGGACAGCCGCCTTCACCGACACGCTCACGGCCACGACGGGCAACGGCACCTACACCACCACCGGAGGTCCGACGGCCAATGCCGCGGGAACCTGGCACTGGACCGCCTTCTACTCCGGTGACAAGAACAACAAGACAGCCACCAGCGGGTGTTCGGCCGAGCCGGTCGTGGTCTCGCCCGCCCAGCCGACAGTCTCGACCTCCCCCCAGCCGGCCAGCGCGGTGATCGGCTCGACCGCCTTGAACGACAAGGTGACGCTCTCGGGCCTCGTGGACCCGGTCACCGGGACATCGGCGGGCACCATCACGGTGGAGCTCTTCGCACCCTCGAGCCCGACCTGCACAGGTGATGCGGTCTACACCGACACGCTCACGGCCACCACCGGCAACGGTTCCTACACCACCACCGGCGGTCCGACGGCCAACGGCGCCGGGGTGTGGCACTGGACGGCGGTCTATTCGGGCGATGCCAACAACCAGGGGGCCACAAGCGGTTGCTCCGCCGAGCCGGTGACCATCGCCAAGGCCACCCCGGGCATCTCCACCACACCGCAGCCGACCAGTGGAACACTCGGCTCCACCGCCTTGAACGACAAGGTGACCCTCTCGGGCCTCGTGGACCCGGTCACCGACACATCGGCCGGCACGATCACGGTGGACCTCTACCCGCCGTCGAGCCCCACGTGCACAGGGGATGCGGCCTTCACCGATGTCATCCCGGCCACGGCCGGCGACGGCTCCTACGCCACCACCGGCGGGCCGATGGCGGACGCCGCGGGGGTCTGGCACTGGACCGCGGTCTACTCCGGTGACGTGAACAACCAGACAGCCAGCAGCGCCTGCACAGCCGAGCCGGTGACAATCGCCAAGGCCACGCCGGGGATCTCGACCACACCCCAGCCGGCCGGGGGCACGGTCGGCTCGACCACCCTCAACGACAAGGTGACCCTCTCAGGCCTCGTTCACCCGGTGACCGGCCCATCGGCCGGCACCATCACGGTGGAGCTCTTCGCACCCTCGAGCCCGAGCTGCACAGGGGACCCGGTCTTCACCGACGTCCTCACGGCGGCCACGGGCGATGGCTCGTACACCACCACTGGCGGACCCACAGCCAACGGCGCAGGCATCTGGCACTGGACGGCGGTCTATTCGGGCGATGCCAACAACAAGGCGGCCACCAGCTCGTGCTCGGCCGAGTCGGTGACGATCACCAAGGCCACGCCGGGCATCTCGACCACGCCCCAGCCGACCACGGGCACGGTCGGCTCGACCGTGCTCAACGACAAGGTGACACTCTCGGGCCTCGTGGACCCGGTGACCGGCACATCGGCGGGCAAGATCACGGTGGAGCTCTTCGCACCCTCGAGCCCGAGCTGCACAGGGGAAGCGGCCTTCACCGACGTCATCACCGCGGCCGCAGGCAACGGCTCCTATACGACCACCGGCGGCCCGACGGCCAACGGCGCAGGGGTGTGGCACTGGACCGCCTCCTACGCCGGCGATGTCAACAACATGGGCGCCACCAGTGGGTGCTCGGCCGAACCGGTGACAATCGCCAAGGCCACGCCGGCGATCACGACCACGCCCCAGCCGTCGAAGGGCCAGGTTGGCTCGACCACGCTGAACGACAAGGTCACACTCTCGGGCCTTGTCGACCCGGTGACCGGCACATCGGCGGGCAAGATCACCGTGGAGCTCTTCGCACCCTCCAGCCCGAGCTGCACAGGGGACGCGGTGTTCACCGAGACACTCACGGCGACCGCAGGCAACGGCTCGTACACGACCACCGGCGGGCCCACGGCCAACGCCGCAGGCATCTGGCACTGGACGGCCTCCTACGCCGGTGACGCCAACAACAAGGGCGCCACCAGTGGGTGCGCGGCCGAGCCGGTGACAGTCCACAACCCCCCGTCCATCAAGATCGTCAAGTCGGCCACACCGCTCGTGGTCACCAAGGCCGGCCAGACCGTCACCTACACCTTCGTGGTGACCAACACCGGTGGGACGGGACTCACGGGCGTGACGGTGACAGACAAGTTCACCTCGCCTTCGACAGCCGATGCGTTGGCGACACCGATCGAATGCGTGTCGCTCGCCACACCGACCGGTACCTGCTCGGGGACGTCCACCAGCCTGGCCATCGGCCAGTCGGCCACCTTCAAGGTGACCTACGCCGTGACGCCCGCTGACCTGGCCAATGGGGTGATCAACAACTCGTCGACCGCCTCGGGCACCTCGACCACAACACCCGCCA
The DNA here is from genome assembly GCA_963770505.1 of uncultured Actinomycetota bacterium. Lineage (GTDB taxonomy): Bacteria > Actinomycetota > Acidimicrobiia > Acidimicrobiales > RAAP-2 > CAVYPR01. The sequence goes on from CAVYPR010000001.1 coordinate 770,935, forward strand.
CAAAGGTCACTTCGCCGCCGTCGACCGCCTCGGTGGCCACGGCTGACCTCATCACCGCCAAGAGCGTGACACCCCCGTCGGGGACGAACGTGAAGCCCACACAGGTCTTGACCTACACGCTGACCTTCGCCAATACAAAGGGCACGGCCCCGGCCCCGGTCACCTTCACCGACACACTGAAGGACGTGACCGACGACGCGGCAGTGACCACTCCTCCGGCATTGGCGACCGGCTCGGGGCTCACCGTGGGCTCGGTCAGCGGCACAAAGTTCACCATCACCGGGACAGTGCCGGCCAAGACGGTCGACACCGTGACCTTCAAGGTGACGGTCAACTCGGTGTCAACCGACAAGGGCAATCACGTCCTCAACAACTACCTGATCCCGACGGGCACGACAACGCCGAAATCCTGTCTGACGACGAACCCGGACTGCACCACGAACCCAGTCCCGGCCATCACCATCGTGAAGTCGGCCACACCGGCAACCGTGGCGACGGTCGGTCAGACGGTCACCTACAAGTTCGTGGTGACCAACACCGGCGGGACCACGCTCAGCAACGTCTCGGTGACAGACAAGTTCACGTCGCCCGCCACGGACACCCTCACGTCGCCCATCGACTGCGTGTCGCTGGCCAACCCCACCGGGACCTGCTCGGGGACGACCACCAGCCTGGCCGTCGGCCAGTCGGCGACCTTCACCGTCACTTACAAGGTGACCTCGGCTGACCTCGCCAACAAGGTGATCGACAACTCGGCAACCGCGACGGGCAACTCGAGCACACCGAAGAACCCGACAAAGACAACAAAGGTGACGTCGCCGCCGTCGACGGCAACCGTGAAGGTGATCGTCACGGCAGCCGCGTCCTCGACAACACCTACCACCACGACGTCGACCACCGCTTCCACGCCCGCTGCCACGTCCGCCGCCACCCCGACGACGTCGGCGCTGGCGTCCACCGGGGCAACACTGGCCAAGGGAGTCGGGGGAGGGGTCGTCCTCGTCCTCGTCGGTGGCGGCCTCGTCCTGCTCAGCATGCGCCGACGGAGGAGGGCCTCCTGAAGCGCCGGTGACCGACATCCCGGTCTGAGCATCGGGGGGCGGGGCCACTCGGTGATCTTCACGTGGGGTCGTGACCTGTGAGTCGACCTCAAGTAGAGGTTCAGTCCGCCCGAGAGACGTAACCGATGGAGGAGCAGCCGTAACAGGCTCGGAGTTCAGAAAAGAGATCGCGGGGATCAGGCAACCACACAGGACCCACCGGGAGGCTTCTCGCAGCGGCCTCTCGGTGGGCTCTCGTGGCGGCGGCGCAGTGCACTTCCGGTGCGGCTGCAGGCAGTGGCGGCGGGGGATAGCGCACGATCTCGGAACATTGGTAACGGTTTCTGAACCAGCTCAACTTCCTACAGACGCACTGCAAGTCTGCGCTCCCGTACTGGTAGACCACTGCACGGTGGACGCCTGCTACCGACCGAATCGGTGGCCCCAGATGAGCGCCCGGTGTGACGAGGAGCATCTGGTCCTCGGCCTCGTGGACCGACCCTCCAAGTGGAACTGGCGGCCGAGCAGGCTCGGAGGCCCCGTTCGAAGGGGGCATACGACCGACGGTCCGCGCCGAAGGTTGATCTGCTGTTGCGTGAATGTTGTGAGCGAAGTGAGCTTCGATTGGGACAATTTCCGCACGCCGGCCGAGGGGTCGCGCGACGGTTCGAACTGGGGACAACCGTGTAGGGTTCGCACAGAGCCTTACACGGCTTGAGTCCTCGCTGGGAGTGAGTGATGGACGAGAAAGCCGTCAGGAATATTGGGGACCTCGAGCCGTGGCTGGCAGAGCTCTGGGATCTGCGGGGCACCGACTTGCTGCTCATGGCCGGGGCGCCGCCGCTCATCCGAGTGGATCAGGTCATTCGGCCGGTGACTGGGGGACAGGCCCTTTCGGCAGACGAGGCTGACCGGATCATCCACTCCGTGGTCGGTCCAGACTTGGTCGAAGACCTCGTTGGCGATCGCGAAGTGGACTTCGCCTTCTCGTGGCAGGACAAGGCCCGTCTACGGTGCAACGCCTACCACCAGCGGGAGTCCTGCGCGCTGGCCCTGCGGATGATCCCCTACGAAATCCCGCTCTTCCACGACCTTGGGATCCCCGAGGTCGTGGAGAAGCTGGTCAATCGGCCCATGGGGTTGATCATCGTCACCGGCCCGACCGGATCAGGGAAGTCGACCTCCATCGCCGCCATGATCGACTACATCAACAAGCGACGTCCCTGCCACATCGTGACGATCGAGGACCCGGTCGAGTACGTCCACTTCAATCACACGGCGGCTGTCTCGCAGCGTGAGGTGGGCTCGGACACGCTCTCCTTCAACCGAGCGCTCCGTTCGGTACTGCGCGAGGACCCCGACGTCCTCCTGGTGGGTGAGATGCGGGACCTCGAGTCCGTCGCCACGACGCTGACGATCGCCGAAACCGGTCACCTGGTGTTCGCCAGCCTCCACACCAACGACTCGGCCCAGGCGCTCGACCGAATCGTCGACATCTTCCCGTCCGACCGCCGGGACCAAGTGCAGGTGCAGCTGGCTGCGGTCCTCGAGGGTGTCATCTACCAACGACTCCTCCCGCGCAAGGCCGGCGGACTCGTCGCCGCCTACGAGGTCCTCATGGCGAACCACGCCGTGCGGAACCTGGTGCGCGAAGGCAAGACCGGCCAGCTGCGCAACACCATCGCCACCCACCAGTCCGAGGGGATGCAGACGATGGAGATGTCTCTCACCTCGTTGGTCGAACAGGATGTGATCGACTACGAGGACGCGTTGGCCATCAGTCTCCACCCCAAGGAAGTCGGGAAACCCCCCAACGTGGCTACGGCAGTTCCTGGCAATGGCGAAGCACTCCCATCGACACAGCTGTCCAACGGGGCAAGGCCGGGGGAACCCGAAAGCGAGCCACCACGTGTTGCGTCCGTCTAGCCCCATCGCAACTGCCACGCGCCCTGTGGAGCGCATGCGGGCGGTGCACCCGACGGGATCCTCCGAGCGTTGTGAGAGAGCGCAGCGGGCAGGACTCGCCGAGCGGTTCGCCCTCGGGGAACCTCTCCCGGGGGAAAGCTATCGCGGACGGGAAGGTCGGGTCTGCGAGTAAGTGGGCGCGAAGTACACGGGTGCCGGGTCTCGAGCCCAGCGTCAATCCATGCCTGTCATCGCCGACATCAACGGAAAGTTGATTAGGTGTTTATCTTTCAATCGATCGTGGCTAACTCCGCCGGGGCTATCATTTCGAGCAGCCGTAGCTGTTCTTCGCGCAGGGAAACGTCCCATAGCCCAGCGAGTCCATGCAGGGTGGAGGAGGGCGACGACATGATCCGACGGCGGCGCACCGTCGCTTGTGGCTTGGCCAAGAATGCGCGGTGCCGGCTGCGGGGCGACACTATGCGGTCGCAAGAGCCAGATCTTGGTTTCGATCGATGGATTGGTAAGGCGGTCCGGTGACGAGGAGCGCGGGGTGGTGGCGAGCGGGTGCATGACCAGCACCTCGATGAGGAAGGGTTCACCCTCATCGAGGTGATGATCAGCGTCGTCATCCTCACGCTGGTCATCGGCGCCATCACCGCGGCGCTCATCTCTGTGCTTTCGCTGTCGGGTAGCACGACGAAAAGCATCTCGGACTCGGCTGATTCCCAAGCAGTCTCGGCCAACCTGACCAATGACGTGCAGAGTGCGGCCGAGATCACGACTTCGCCCAGTACAAAGTTCGGCACACCCCATGACGCCTCTTGCGGAACTGGAACCCGGCTCCTCGGGTTGCAGTGGAACCAGGTGAAGGGTTCGACAACCTTTGCTTCCGACGTTTCCTATCTTGCAGTGAAGCGCGGCAACACATGGACCTTGGTGCGCGTCGAATGCAGTGCGGGGTCTTCGATCCCGGCAAGTAGTGAGACGGTATCCTCCGATATCTGCCAGCCCGCCGGATCCCCTACCGAGAGTGGCTGTTTACCCACTCAACCCCAACGCATCTCCGAGCATCACCACAGATACACCCACACACCCGAATCAGGACACAAGCAAGGCGAAGGCGGGGTGGATTTCATCGGAAGGCGTGACCGGGGTGAGGTTCTCATTCACGGAGCCGGGGAGCAAGTACACCTACACCCTGGTGGCAAACCCCATCGCCGCCAACCCGGCAAACCCGGCGGAGAGCGTCGCACCTCCGAACACGTCGTGCGGTTACGGAGCAGCCGGCACCGGCACCTACGCGCAACAGCTGTGCTTCGTGAGTTTCGGCTCCTACAACTACGCCGCAGCCGCGTACTCGACAGGAAAATGCGAGACCATGACGGCGGGCATCACTGGGACGCCATTCAGCCTGTCGTTCTGTCTCAGCGTGCAGGCTGGAACCGAGACCACATCCCGTGCTCCCCCCACCAGCAGTAGCTGGTCAACCGCGCGTGTCGGAAGAGCCCGGCAGGGTCAGGTTCTGGGGTCCCTCCCCCTCCGAATCCCCCCGCCCACCCGTGCACAGACCCCTCGTCAGCCGACGTGGTGGCGGTACCCCTACCGACCTACACCAGTCCTCCGGCGAGCGAGGCATTCCTGGGCAACAACGGCTTTTACACCGGCGTGCCTGGTGATCCGGCGCTCTACACCTACCTCGAGGGCACCGACATCACTTTCTACTTCACCAACATCAAGGTCCTCGACCAGAATGGCAACCCCGCTTCGCATTGGCAGCTCGTGACCGGAGACGCCGAATCGACCGATGCGGGCGAATCGATCACGTGGTCGACCTGCCCCGCCACGGCGGGCGGGGGTCAGCAGGTCACTTGTACCGGCACGCCCACGCCTCCGTTACTGAGCCTTGTTCCCAACAACCCGTCTTCAACGCCACCCGACGAATACGGCAACGCCTGCATGAACCCTGACTACACACAGGACTGGTTAAGGTCCGGCAGCCTTTCGGTCGGCGGCGGATCGGAGTTCGGGCTCACAGACGGCGCACAGGAGGTCGAGTGCGCCGCGGGTGTCGATGAGGACAAGACCGGTACCGTCATGCTCCAGGCACCGGAACCCACGACCCTGACGGTGAACATGGTCGGGACCGGCCTTCAGGCGATCTTCTTGGGGTTCCTGCTGTGAGACGGCCGCACCGCAGATCCCGTTCTTTCGTCGCCGGAAATCTCCGTCACGGCCCGTTCCGACCTGGCATTAGAAGCGAGGATGGTGACACCCTCGTAGAGCTCTTAATTGCCGTCGTCATTCTCGGCATCATCACCGTGCCCATTCTTCTGGCCTTCATGACCTCGATCATGGGGTCGGCGACCTACCGGAAGGTCGCCACCATGGACACGGTACTGAAGAGCGCAGCCAACGAGGCCACGTCGCGCCTCGAGCAGTCTTCGACGGCATTCACATGCACGGGGGCGTTCGCACCTACATTATCGACCCTGCCTTTTCCCAACACATTTTCGTTGACAGCATCGAGCGGTTACACCGTCGAGTACTGGAACGGAACCGCCGTGACGTCAACGTGTGAGTCCGATGATCCGCTCTTCGTAACCCTCAAGGTGAAAGGACCAAAGGAGAAGACGGCCAGCATTAGCTTCATCGTGGACGATCCCCATGGCCGTCCAGTGGCCTCGGGGACGACGCCCGCGAAACTGCTATTTGTCGAGTTCCCGACCAGCGCAGCGACCGGAGCGGAGTTCGCTCCGCCGATCACGGTGGCGGTAGTCGACGCGACAGACAACGTCGTCACGGGAGACATCTCGAACATGTCCCTGTCCGTCGCAAGCGGTCCCGGGGGGTTGTCGTCGACGTGCAACCCGTCAGGGGTCGAGTACTACGGCATCTACACCTTCTCGAATTGCTCCGTCAACGTACCGGGGACGTACACGATTGCCGCCAGGGACGGATCATTCACGGCGTCCAGCGGCAACATCATTGTCGGGAATCTGCCCACAGTCTCGGTGAGCAACAACAGTGTGTCGACCGGAGGCACCCTGGTGTTCACGGCCACGGTCTCCGGCCCGACCGGCTCACCCACCCCGACGGGTTCCATGAACTGGACGATCACCGCGCCGAGCCAACTAGCGGTCCCGTGCTCGTCCAGCTCGGGGCCTACGGGGTCGTCGAACGTAGCCACGTATACGTGCTCCATTACCGGCGCTAGCCACGGCCTCTACACTGCCGCAGCCGGCTACCCGGGGGACGGCCATTATGAGCCAGCAACCGGATTCGACAGCTCGGCTTATGTGACCGCACCGTCTCGATCCACGTCGACGACGTTCACCCGTTCGACGACCACAGTCGTCTTCGGTTCGGAGACAGTTGAGACCTTTTCGGCGACGGTGACCGGCGTGACCGGCGACGGCTACCCCGAGGGCACGGTGGAGATCAGGAAAGCCTCGAATACAGCGTTCATCTGCACAGCCAACTTCACAGCTGCCTCGAAGACGACAGACGCCGCCACGTACAAGTGCTCGCTCTCCGCTAGCCAGCTGATTGTGGGTGGCTACACGGTGAAGGCGGTGTATAGCGGTGGCACATCCTTCGGCGGAAACTACACATACACGCCTTCGAGTTCGACCTCGGCGACCTTCTCGGTGACCAAGGGATCCAGTGGAACCACGACGACGCTCACCCGTTCAACTGCCACAGTTTCGAACGGGTCGGAGACGGCCGAGACCTTCTCGGCCACGGTGGCCGGTCCGACGGGCGGCGGATACCCCGTAGGCACGGTGCAGATCCGTAAGGCTTCGACAACAGCGGTCATCTGCACGGCCACCCTCACAGCAGCCTCGGAGACTACAGACGCCGCCACCTACAAGTGCTCGCTCACCGCCAGCCAGCTGGGCGCGGGCAGCTACACGGTGAAGGCGGTGTACGGGGGCGGCACATCGTCGACTGGCGGCTACGCACTCACGACGTCGACCTCGGGCACGGTTAGCTTCACCGTCAGCCAGGCGTCGAAGGGGACCACCACGACGCTCACCCGGTCGGCGGCCACCGTCGCCTACGGCTCGGAGACGACCGAGACCTTCTCGGCCACGGTGACCGGCGTGACCGGTGACGGCTATCCCGAAGGCACGGTGCAGATCAGGAAGTCCGCAACAACAGCGGTGATCTGCACGGCCACCCTCACAGCGGCCTCGGAGACCACACACGCCGCCACCTACAAGTGCTCGCTCACGGCCAGCCAACTGGGGGCGGCCGGCTACACGGTGAAAGCTGTCTACGAGGGTGGTACGTCGTCCAACGGCATCTACACCTACACGAGTTCGCTCTCGGGGACAGTGACCTTAACCGTCACCAGGGTGTCCAAGGGGACCACCGCGACGCTCACCCGGTCGGCGGCGACAGTCGCCTACGGCTCGGAGACGACCGAGACCTTCTCGGCCACGGTGACCGGGGTGGCCACCGACGGTTACCCCGAGGGCACGGTGCAGATCCGAAAGGCGACAACAGGGGTGATCTGTACGGCCACCCTCACAGCGGCCTCAGAGACCACAGACGCCGCCACCTACAAGTGCTCGCTCACGGCCAGCCAACTGGGGGCGGCCGCCTACACGGTGAAAGCCGTCTACGAGGGTGGTACATCGTCGAACGGCGACTACGCCTACACGACTTCGACCTCGACCACGGTCAGCTTCACCGTGAAGAAGACTTCCAGTGGGACCACCACGACGCTCACCCGGTCGGCGGCCACCGTCGCCTACGGTTCGGAGACGAGCGAGACCTTCTCGGCCACGGTGACCGGCGTGACCGGGGGGGGCTACCCCGTAGGCACGGTGCAGATTCGAAAGACGACAACAGCAGTGGTCTGCACGGCCACCCTCACAGCGGCCTCAGAGACCACAGACGCCGCCACCTACAAGTGCTCCCTCACGGCCAGCCAACTGGGATTGGGCAGCTACACAGTGAAGGCTGTCTACGAAGGTGGCACATCGTCGAACGGTGATGTCGCCTACACGACCTCGACCTCGGGCACGGTGACGTTCACCGTGACCAAGGTGTCGAAGGGGACCACCACGACGCTCATCCGTTCGGCGGCCACCGTCGCCTACGGCTCGGAGACGACCGAGACCTTCTCGGCCACGGTGACCGGCGTGACCGGCGACGGCTATCCCGAAGGCACGGTGCAGATCCGAAAGACGACAACAGCGCTGATCTGCACGGCCACCCTCACAGCGGCCTCGGAGACCACACACGCCGCCACCTACAAGTGCTCCCTCACGGCCAGCCAACTGGGGGCGGCCGGCTACACGGTGAAAGCCGTCTACGAGGGCGGTACATCGTCCAACGGCAACTACGCCTACACAACTTCGACCTCGGGCACGGTGACGTTCACCGTCACCAAGGCGACCAGGGGAACGACCACGACGCTCACCCGGTCGGCGGCGACAGTCGCCTACGGCTCGGAGACCACCGAGACCTTCTCGGCCACGGTGACCGGGGCGGCCACCGACGGTTACCCCGAGGGCACGGTGCAGATCAGGAAGTCCGCGACAACAGCGGTGATCTGCACGGCCGCACTCACAGCGGCCTCGGAGACCACAGACGCCGCCACCTACAAGTGCTCGCTCACGGCCAGCCAACTGGGGGCGGCCGCCTACACGGTGAAAGCCGTCTACGAGGGCGGTACATCCTCCAACGGGAACTACACCTACACGACCTCGGCCTCGGCCACGGTCAGCTTCACCGTGAAGAAGGGTTCCAGTGGGACGACGACGACGCTCTCCCGGTCGGCGGCCACAGTCGCCTTCGGCTCGGAGACGGCCGAGACCTTCACGGCCACGGTGACCGGCGTGACCGGCGGTGGTTACCCCGTAGGCACGGTGCAGATCCGAAAGGCTTCGACAACAACGGTTATCTGCACGGCCACCCTCACAGCGGCCTCTGAGACCACAGACGCCGCCACCTACAAGTGCTCCCTCACGGCCAGCCAACTCGGATTGGGCAGCAACACGGTGAAGGCCGTCTACGAGGGCGGTACATCGTCGAGCGGGAACTACACCTACACGACCTCGACCTCGGGCACGGTGACGTTCACCGTCACCAAGGCGACCAGGGGAACGACCACGACGCTCACCCGGTCGGCGGCCACCATCGCCTACGGCTCGGAGACCACCGAGACCTTCTCGGCCACGGTGACCGGCGTGACCGGCGACGGCTACCCCGAAGGCACGGTGCAGATCCGAAAGACGACAACAGCGGTGATCTGCACGGCCACCCTCACAGCGGCCTCGGAGACCACACACGCCGCCACCTACAAGTGCTCTCTCACGGCCAGCCAGCTGGGGGCGGCCGGCTACACGGTGAAGGCGGTGTACGAGGGTGGTACATCGTCCAACGTTGACTACGCCTACACAACGTCGACGTCGGGCACGGTGACCTTCACCGTGACCAAGGTGTCCAAGGGGACCACCACGACGCTCACCCGGTCGGCGGCGACAGTCGCCTACGGCTCAGAGACGACCGAGACCTTCTCGGCCACAGTGGCCGGGGCGGCCACCGACGGTTACCCCGAGGGCACGGTGCAGATCAGGAAGTCCGCGACAACAGCCGTGATCTGCACGGCCACCCTCACAGCGGCCTCGGAGACTACAGACTCCGCCACCTACAAGTGCTCACTCACGGCCAGCCAGCTGGGCCTGGCCGCCTACACGGTGAAGGCGGTGTACGAGGGCGGTACATCGTCGAACGGGAACTACGCCTACACGACGTCGACCTCGGGCACGGTCAGCTTCACCGTGAAGAAGGGTTCCAGTGGGACCACCACGACGCTGTCCCGGTCGGCGTCCACCATCGCCTACGGCTCGGAGACGACCGAGACCTTCTCGGCCACGGTGACCGGCGTGACCGGGGGGGGCTACCCCGAGGGCACGGTGCAGATCAGGAAGGCTTCGACAACAGCGGTGATCTGCACGGCCACCCTCACAGCGGCCTCGGAGACCACAGACGCCGCCACCTACAAGTGCTCCCTCACGGCCAGCCAGCTGGGGGCGGCGAGCTACACAGCGAAGGCCGTCTACGAGGGTGGCACATCGTCGAACGGCGACTACGCCTACACGACCTCGACCTCGGGCACGGTGACGTTCACCGTGACCAAGCTGTCCAGGGGAACGACCACGACGCTCACCCGGTCGGCGGCGACAGTCGCCTACGGCTCGGAGACGACCGAGACCTTCTCGGCCACGGTGACCGGCGTGACCGGCGACGGCTATCCCGAAGGCACGGTGCAGATCCGAAAGACGACAACAGCGGTGATCTGCACGGCCACCCTCACAGCGGCCTCGGAGACCACACACGCCGCCACCTACAAGTGCTCCCTCACGGCCAGCCAACTGGGGGCGGCCGGCTACACGGTGAAAGCCGTCTACGAGGGCGGTACATCGTCCAACGGCAACTACGCCTACACAACGTCGACCTCGGGCACGGTGACCTTCACCGTGACCAAGGTCTCCAAGGGGACCACCACGACGCTCACCCGGTCGGCGGCGACAGTCGCCTACGGCTCGGAGACCACCGAGACCTTCTCGGCCACGGTGACCGGGGCGGCCACCGACGGTTACCCCGAGGGCACGGTGCAGATCAGGAAGTCCGCGACAACAGCGGTGATCTGCACGGCCGCACTCACAGCGGCCTCTGAGACCACAGACGCCGCCACCTACAAGTGCTCGCTCACGGCCAGCCAACTGGGGGCGGCCGCCTACACGGTGAAAGCCGTCTACGAGGGCGGTACATCCTCCAACGGGAACTACACCTACACGACCTCGACCTCGACCCCGGTCAGCTTCACCGTGAAGAAGGGTTCCAGTGGGACGACGACGACGCTCTCCCGCTCGGCAGCCTCAGTCGCCTACGGCTCGGAGACGGCCGAGACCTTCTCGGCCACGGTGACCGGCGTGACCGGGGGTGGCTACCCAGAAGGCACGGTGCAGATCCGAAAGACGACAACAGTCGTGGTCTGCGCGGCCACCCTCACAGCGGCCTCGGAGACTACAGCCTCCGCCACCTACAAGTGCTCCCTCACGGCCAGCCAGCTGGGGGCGGCGAGCTACACAGCGAAGGCCGTCTACGAGGGTGGCACATCGTCGAACGGCGACTACGCCTATACAACCTCGACCTCCGGCACGGCGAGCTTCGCCGTCACCAGGGAGGCTGAACTCAGTTCGATCACACTCAGTGCCGTTACCACGCCAATCGCCTTCGGCTCGGAGACGACGGAAACCTTCACGGCCACGGTGAACGGAGTGACGGGAGACGGTTATCCCGAGGGCACTGTTACCATCCAGACGACTGGCGGGACGCCGATCTGCACGGCAAACCTGTCGAGCGAGACGACACACACCGCCACCTACAAGTGCAGCCTTACGGCCAGCCAGTTGTTGCCGGGCACCTACGCGCTCGAGGCGACCTACGCCGGCGGTTCTTCCTCTAACGCGAACTTCTCGTACGGGGCCTCCACCTCGGGCGTTGCAACACTGTCCGTGACCGATAAGGCATGCACGTCGAGCTTCCCGGTCACAATTCCCGCACACACCCAGATCAGCATCACTGCTGTCGGGGGCGGGGGCGGCAGTGGCTCGAACAGTGCCGCTGGAGGCAGTGGAGCGAGCGTCTCCGGCACCCTCGATAACACGAGCGCGACGGCCAAGACGGTGACGGTGTTCGTGGGCTGCAAGGGCACGCCAGGTACCGCAACGACGGCCGGAACCGGGGGTGCGGGGTACGCCAGCGGAGGAAGCGGCCACCGCACAGGGACCCAAAGCGGTGGAGGCGGCGGTGGCGCCTCTGGCATCGAGATCGGCTCCACCGTGGTCGCAGTTGCCGGCGGCGGCGGCGGTGGTAATGGCAACACGGGCGGCCATGTCGGTACCACCACCTTGACAGTGAAGGCCTCCCCCACGGCAGTTATGGGCGGTACCGCAACCCTCTACTACGGCGGTGGCGGCGGCGGTGCGACAACCGCCGCCCCTGCCGGGGCGGCCACCACGGGGGGGGCCGGCGGGTATGACTACAAGGCCTCGACGGGCACCGCCTCCACAATTCAGTACTCTCTACGAGCCCCGGTTGCCGCCAACAATGGGGGAACCACAGGCTCGGTCACCTTCGGCGCTGAACTTGCTCCCGCCATTACCAGTGCGAGCACGACCACGTTCACCTACGGCACCACCGGGTCGTTCACGGTGACGACGACAAGCTATCCGACACCGACGATCACCAACGCCTACGCAGGCTGCACCAATTCGACGTATCCGTCGAGTCTTACGTTCGCGACACAAGGGAACGGAACAGCAGTCATAACTAGCACGAGCACCACGCCCGCAGGCACGTACACCTTCTGCCTCAAGGCAACAAACGGCGTGCTGCCGTCTGCGACCCAGACCTTCGCCCTGAAGATTGCCCGGTCGTTCACGGCAACGACGTGTAACACCCCAGCGACATTCACCATTGCCGGACATGCCACGATCAGCTACACCCTGCTTGGCGGTGGGGGCGGCCAGGGCTATCTCGGGAGCACTGGTGGGGCGGGTTCGTCGGTCGCTGGAACACTCGTGAACACGACGACGTCCACAAAGTCGGTACACCTCGTGATCGGCTGTGTGGGTGCACAGGGGACGACAGCTATTGGAGGAGCTGGTGGTGCGGGTTACGCCGCAGGTGGAAGTGGCTTCGACTCCGGTCGCCGTGACGGGGGTGGGGGAGGGGGCGGCGCGTCTTCGATGTTGCTCGGCTCCAGTTACTTCGCTGTCGCCGGGGGCGGAGGCGGCGGTGGGGGCGGGGGTGCGGGTTCGAGCACCGGTTCCACGGCGACGACCACCAAAGCAAGCACAGCGGCCGCGACCGGACAGACTGCGACGCATCGCGGTGCGGGAGGCGGCGGCGGCGGCGTCGCAACACGGGCAGTCGGCGGCACAACCACATACAAGGGCGGCGCCGGCGGCTACGACTACACCCGTAGTGCCACCGTCACAGGCGTCACGATAACGGTCGGGTTACCGACGGCAGGCAACAACGCCGGTGCGGTCGGGACCCTAACAATCAGCTAGAGCCGGTCATGCAGAACCTCCGAGCCCCCACCATGACCCGCTTCTCCGAGGAGAGTGCTGTCGTGCGGGCGAGCGCGCGGGGCAGTCGCGGTGAGGGACGCCGACTCCGTCTGCGCCACATGCACACCCAGGTCATCGCAACACTTCGCACTCGTTATCGCGCCCAAGGAGGTGGACCGAGCTCTCCGCCAGAATCGGGCGTGGCTCTTGTGCTCGTCCTGGTCTTCTTACTCGTGGGGAGCGTTGTGGTTTGGAGCCTCGCCAACCTGGCTGCGAACGACCTACAGAACACCAGCAACTTCGCGACCGCTCGCTCACTCTCTTACGACGCCACCAGTGCCATAAACGTTGCCGTTCAGAGCATCCGTTACACGCCGCTCATACCGGGAAACACCCTAAACGCGAACCCCCCCGCTCCGTGCTGGCCCAGGACAACGTGGCCGACAGGCGAACCACCAATAGCAACGTCACTTCCCAACACCGGCGGCAACCATTTCGATGTTTTGTGCAGCACCCGGTGGACTCCAACCAGCTCGAGCACGAGGACGGTAACTCTCTCGGCGTGCAAAGCACCTGTGAACATTCACACATACACACAGGTTTCCCTTTGCGCCCACAAGCCTGTGGTGCAGGAGGTTGTCACCTTTGATGACTATCCAGCCGGGGTAGCCACGCCCACCGAGGCAGTATGCGTTACGTACTGCGGAACGACGATGACCGTCGATAGCTGGGTGGAGCATCCAAGCATGCCTACCGTCACGTGCCTGAGTCCGACAGTGCCCCCAAGAACCTGCAGCGGCGGCCACGTCGGAGGCCCCATCACCGGTGGCACGACCTTCTCGATCGTCGGCACTGGTTTCGTTTCGGGGACCTCCACCGTGCAGTTTGTGGAGGAGTCCGGGGGTTCTCCGACGACCGACAACATGTTGCTCACAGCAACAGGCGTCACGGTGGTCTCGCCGACTTCGATCACGGCCACTGCGCCCCCGATAACGGAAGGTTCGACCTATTTCGTGACGGTCACTACTCCCGCCGGTACCAGCACCAGCGTCGACGGCGCCAATGTCTTCACCTACACAAGGACGCAGCTTCCCACCGTGACGAGCGTGTGCACCGGAACGGTCGGGACCAAACCTACGGTAACACCCTCGCGAACAACGTGGTGCAATCTCAATTCGACCTCGCAGAATGCCAGCGGTCCGATCTCGGGCGGCAGCGAAGTCACGATATGGGGGACCAATTTCCTCCGATGCTTGACATGCATACCCAAACTGCCGATCGTAAAGTTCGTCTCGGCATCTGGCTCATCGACATCGTCGGCCCCTTACGTGACCGTCGTCTCCAACGATGAGATAACGGCAACTACCCCAACAGATTACAAGGTGGCACCGAATGCCGAGTTTTACGTGACGGTCACGACGCCAGCCGGGACGAGCTCCAAAAACGTCGCCTTTGACTACCTCGGCATGGTGCCCACGGTCGAGAGCGTTCGTTACCTCACAACACATGCGAAGGTGACCATCACGGGCACGGGGTTCGCAACGGGTGCCACGGTCGGCTTTGTGAAGGACTCTGCAACCGGTCCGACGGGGGCAAGCATCCCCTCCGCAAGTGTTACGGTCATTTCCGGCGCAACCATCACAGCCAGCGTGCCAAACTCCTTACACGCCGGAACAAAATATTTCGTCACCGTGACCTCTCCCCAAGGCACGAGCAGCTACTACCCGACGTTCACCTACGTCTGAGCATCGTTCGTCTTCTCGATGGCCTCGCACCGTCGCGTTTCTAGGCGAATGGTCGAGGAGTGGCTGCCTCAATGCCGCGGCAGCGGCTCGAGAGCCGGTGGCCGGACGCCGTGCGACAATGTGTCTGTGCTCGTCTTGGCTTTTGGGGTGTCCGTGCCCACGAGAGAGTCCCCACTCATGGGCACGAGAAGTCCCACTTCTGATGACCAGCAATCCCCGCCCCCCGCTGACACATCCAAGTGAGGGACCCCTCGACCGATCACGAGCGCGGTGCAAGCTAACTAGCGCTCCGACTGAATGGTGACTTCTCCGAAATCAGCGAGGAAACGTGAGGACATTCAAGCTGCCTACCAGGACCTCGGCTCCCACCATGCCCGTTGCCGAGATGTGGGGCTCCGCTTACAAGACCGTCAGGGAGGCCGTGGGCACGACCGGCGCGGCCGAAGAAGCTGCTGCCGACGCCGACCCGCTGGCCACAACTATGACCAGGTCACCGAGATCATTGCCAACCAAGCGGCCAAGTCCGAAGGGCGCATAACGGTCAAGCGCCACTTGGCGGTGGTCCGAGTCGATGGCGACGAGAGCTTGGCCCGCAACCTGCGCCGGTCGGTGGACGACGCCAAGGAAGTGGCGCGTCGACAACTACCCGGCGACACGGTGGTGTTCGACTGGGCTAGGGGATCGGCCTGTGCGCTCTCACCGAGCCCCGCCCCCTTTTCCTCTTCTGCGCTGTCCTCGCCTGGAGCCGGCTCCGCTTCGCTTAGTGCGCTGAGACTCTTGGGGCCGAGACCACCATGGCCGCACTCGCCGAATGCATAGGGACGATCGGCGGGCTCCCGAAGACTCTCCTCGCCGACCGCATCGGGTGCTCGAAGGGCGGGGCCGTTGCAGGGCTGGTGGTCCCCACCTCCGACTGCGTGCACTTCGTTCCCCACAACAGCACCCGACCTGACTTTTGACAAGGAGCAAACCAGGCTTCCAAGGGCATCGTCGAGAATTTGGTCGGCTACGTGACTTCCGATCTAATGATCCCCACAAAGCTGAGCGTCTTGGACCCGGTGAGGACCAACGGCCGTGACAAGGCGTGGTGTGCGGAAGTGAACGCGCAAGTGCACTTGAGGGATTCCCGCCGACACTCGAGTCGTGAAATTGGGCTGCGTAGTACTACACAACATTCTTGTTACGGTTGCACCAAAGAACGGGTCTCGGTCATTGCGATTCCGGCCTACTCGAAGGAAGGAAGGTGATCCGAAACAAATGGCGATGCGAAATCCAGGTCGAGGCGCCCAGCTGCCCTACCGCCTCCTTGCCGGCGTGGTGCCATGCCCACGCGGCTGGCTAGCGGCTACGGCCAAGCTGCAGGGCATCACTATGTCGCCCGAGGAACCTCAGGTCTTCTCGACCCTTCTTGAAGTCCTCGATTACAAGCCTGCATACCAAGTGATTGCTCTCTTCGCACCGGTAGGTCTGCTCCAGGAATCGATTGCGAAGGGTCGCTCTTGCGAGCGCGAAGCCAGGCGTCTTCTCGGACAACCGAGAGCAAACGCGATCGCCTCGGCTCCTCCACGGATAGCCCTATCGTGCCCCACCTATGCCGAGGCCGCAGCAGCCAGCGAAGGCCACCTGAGCCCAGTCACGTGGCAGCATATGGCCAAGATTGCCGAGGTGGACGCCGCCATCGCCCCCTACTGGCAACGGACTGTCTTCGAGGTCCATCCGGAGCTCACCTTTTTCCAGCTCAACGAAGACCGCCCGGTGGTGTTTTCGAAGCGCACGCTTCCAGGTATGGAGGAGCGCCGCCGGTTGCTTAGCGCCCGCGTCCCTGGTGTCGAGCGGACTCTCGACGCGCACCTGGCCGGCATTTCGCCGCCACAGCTCCTCGATGCGGCTGCATGCCTGTGGACGGCAAGACGCATTCTGTCACGAGCGGTAGCCCGCCTGCCCGTAGATCCCGAATGGGACGGAATGGGCTTGAGGATGGAAATCGTACGATAACCCAGTCAGCTTCATCGGCTTGACTGGCTCCCGCTCTGCCGCATGGCTGAGGTGCTTCTCACCGCTGCGGATTCACACCCAGTGACTCCGTCAATGTCCTCGAGCCATGATCTTGTGGTGGTGATTCGTACTCGACTACGGCTTATATTAGTAACGACAATGCATGTGCTAAGGCAATCAAAAGGGCCGGGGTCGTGACCCCGGCCCTTTTGATTATTTGCGTTTCGACTGATGCTCTTTGCAATCACGCAGTATTGCAAATATTTGTCGCGGCGTCAGCTGTCTTTGTAGTTCCCTTCACTGTGACATTGACTTTACCTGTGGCTGCCAAGCTGATGGTGTAATTCGTATTCGCTGCAGGCTTAGCGCGCAGCCATGGACCATCTCCGGTGGTAGCTGTCTTCGTCGTCAGTGTCGTCCATCCTGTTGCTGCTGGGAAACTGCCTGTGTGCTGCGCTGAGTAGGCCTCAAGGGCAGTCTCAACGGTTTTCACTGTGGAATGGCATGAGGCCACCGCCGCGTTTTTCGTGGTGGTGCCCACTGCAAAGATCACGATCGCGGCCAAGATGGCCAGGATAATGATCACGATGAGGAGTTCGATAAGGGTAAAGCCCCCCTCTCCCTTCCTCTCCTTGAGCTTGTCCAACATTGAATGTCTTCTCCTTGTGTGAGTCAATCAATTACCATGAATATGAACGCTTGAACGCAGACTGTGGCTTATGCATCCCGCCGCCTGTCTGCGCTCGTTAGTTGCTGAATGTTCAGAAGCCCGATCCCGCCACCTCCTCTACTTATTGAACGATCCCCGCCTATAGATTGAATTGCAGCTCAGGTAATATGCACCTGACGATAGATCCCGTACATGGCCGAAATGAGAGCGATGGCGACAAACCCGACGATGAGGCCGACGAAGAGGATGATCGCCGGCTCGAAGAGTGACGTGAACCTGTTGAGCTTGTAGTCGAGCTCGCGATCGAAATACACAGCGGCCGTTTCGAGTTGAGCGTCCATCGTGCCGGTCCGCTCGCCGACAAGGAACATGTGCCGGGCCGCCGGGGGAAAGAGTCCAGTAGCTGAAAGTGGTCCAGCGAGTCCTTCGCCTTGCATCATGGAAGTTCGAGCATTCGAGAGGCCCGACCGATACACCCAGTTGGTGGTCGAATCGGTCGTCACCTGAAGCGCTTCGGGGAGTGGTACTCCAGCCGTGACCAATGAGTGCAAGATCCGGCAGACGCGCTCGATGATGGCCGTGCTGATGAGATCGCCCAGGACGGGAACTTTCAAGAAGAGCGCGTCCCGCTTTTTGCGGCCGCTCTCGGTGAAAATCCCGAGCAGGACGGCGATGACTACAAGCGCAACGACGGCGGCGATCACGTACCAGTCATTAACGACGAAGTTTGCAATTCCGAGCAGCATTCTGGTCGGGAGGGGGAGTTTCGCTGTGAGCGAGGCGAAGAACGTCTTGAACTTGGGCAGGACGAAACCCGTAATGACGACCACCGCCACAATGGCAAGGCAGAAGACGATGGCGGGGTACATGAGAGCCGACGACACTTTGCGTCGGGCCTCGATGTCTCGTTCGATGTAATCGGCGAGTTGATCGAGGACGGTGTCCAGGCTGCCGGTCATCTCGGCCGACCGAAGGATCCCGATGTAGTAAGCGGGAAACGCCTCTGGGTGTTCTGCTGCTGCGCCGGCGAACGTGGCGCCGCCGCGGAGGGCATCAGCCATCTGGGCCAGGATCACGGCGAATTCGTTGTTACCCAACTCTTCGGTCATGACGTCGAGGGTCTCGAGGAGGGGAATGCCGGCGTGGACAAACACCGCCATCTGGCGTGAGAAATGCATGAGGTCCCGGCGCTTAAGCTTCTTCTTCTTGACTTCGATCTGAAGGACGCTGCGCTTTTCCTTGACGTCGACGGGCGAGAGATCCCTCTCAAGGAGGAGGCGCCTTACCCCGCCGACCGTCAGGGCTTCCTCGACGCCCTTGACGGTGTTTCCGTTCGGGTTGGTTGCCGTGTATGCGAATTTGGGCACTGGTCGGTCCTTCGTCTAACTGGCGTAGATCGAGCGGAGTACCTCCGCGATGGTCGTGACATCGTCTTCAATGAGCCGCACAGCTTCGTGCAACAGCGTGCCCATTCCCTGGGAAACGCCCATGCGTTGAAGTTCCTCCTGGGTTGCCCAGCCGACGATCAGCCGCTTCAACTCGGGGGTAATGGGCATGACCTCGTAGACGCCGATGCGTTCGCGATATCCGGTGCCGGAGCAGAAGTTGCAACCGCTCCCGCGCCAGAACGTCTCCTTCGGAGTGCCGCCACTCTGCTCGTAGAACTCGCGTTCCTCGTCGGTGGGCAGATATGGCGTCTTGCAGGTTTGGCACATGCGGCGAACGAGGCGCTGGGCGACCACGGCCACCACCGACGAGGCGATGAGAAAAGACTCGATGCCCATGTCCAAGAAGCGGTGGAGAGCAGCAGCACAATCGGTGGCGTGGATCGAGGAGAGCACAAAGTGACCGGTCAGGGCCGACTGCACCGCCACTCGGGCGGTGTCGACGTCACGAATCTCCCCGACAAGGATGACATCGGGATCCTGGCGGAGGATCGACCGAAGGCCAGTGGCAAAGGTGATGCCAGCCTGCTCATGGGTCTGAATCTGGTTGATGGAGGGGAAGACGTACTCGACCGGGTCCTCGATGGTCATGATATTGCGCTGCGGCTCGTCGATCTCGGCCAGTGCCGCGTAGAGGGTGGTCGTCTTGCCGCTCCCGGTTGGTCCGGCGCAGAGCACCATGCCAAACGGGTAACGGATGAGTTTGGCAATTTGTTGGTGGGTATCGTCCGGCATACCGAGGTCAGCCATGTGAAGCAGTGACTTGCCCTTGTCGAGCAGCCGCATCGTGCAGCACTCACCCCAGATGGTGGCGACCGTGGACACTCGGATATCGATCTCGCGCCCGTCGAGCTCCATGGTGAACTGGCCGTCTTGGGGCCGTCGCCGTTCCACGATGTTCATCCCGGCCAAGATCTTGAGCCGGCTGGCGATTGCCGCCGCCATGCTGGCCGGCAATTCCGACGCGAACTGGAGCGAGCCGTCGATGCGGTAGCGGATCTGCAGTCGGTCTCCCTGAGGCTCGATGTGGATGTCCGACGCACGGTCGCGCAGTGCCTGAGTCAGGATGAGGTTCACTACTTGGACCACCGGGGCATCGTCCGCCTGGACCGTGCCGGCGGCGACCTCCTGGGGCCGGCGGGGTCCCTCGGTGGCTTCGAAGGCTTCGACATACTGCTTGATCTGGCCCAGGGTCCGGTAGGTGGTGTCGATGGCTCGTTGGACGTCCGAGCGGGGCGCCACGACGAGATGAACCGGCTGTTTGGCGGCCTCTTTCAGCACGGAGATGAGCTCAAGGGATGGCTCGCAGACGGCCACCGTCAGGCCTGAGTCGCCCGATGAGACCGGTACGGCCATCTGGGCCCGTGCGACAAGCTCAGGGAGCAGCTCAGCCGCGTTCTGTGTTGGCGCTATCTGGGAAAGGTCGACGAACGGCAGGTCCAACTGTTCGGCGAGAGCACGAGCCAGGTCCGCCTCACCGATGGCGTGAAGCTCGACCAGAATCTGCCCGATCCGCTTCCCCGAGCCGGACTGGAGGCGGAGGGCATCGGCCAGGTTGTCGTTGGAGATGCGGCGGGTGGCGATGAGGAGCTCACCTAAGAGGGCCCCGACACCGTGCGCGCTCCTCTCAACATCTGCCGCTGGCTCGGTTACGGTTGACATGGTCATCGCGACTGGCGCCTCAGTTTCTTTTCTCCACTTCATGCGGACTTCTCAGATGCTCGGGCAGCGGCTCGAGTGATGAGTCGTCCTACGCATCGACGAATCCTCCTTCCTCAATCACACAGAACGGTCAAGGAAATCTCAACCTTTGATCAACGATTTCGAAAGGCCGACTACGCCTGGGGCTTGGCCGCCTGAGCGGTCGACGCCGACGCCGGTCCATAGGCGTCAACGCGGCTCATGACCCATTGCATCCGTGGTCGAAATCGCATTCGCCGGGCAGGAAGGCGGCAGAGAGAGTGCGACGGTGAGCCCACCACTTCTCGACCACGACGGTGAAGTGCCTGAACCCACCACCGGTACCCGGCTTGCGAAGGGGGAAGACCGCAGAGCGTTGCTGAATGGTTGCTACGGCAATTACGACCTGCAAACGGTCGTTTGAGCAGCGCACGGACATGGTGGGCGCCGAGCCGCTCCGTCCACCATGACAATGACACCGGCGCGCCTGTCGGACATCGGCCATGGATTCCCCAACCTGCTCCGAAGGAGTTGCATGGGCACATGAGCGATCCAGTTCGATAAGCGTCAGAGTTCATCACCCGCTGGCCGATGGGGGAGCAGAGGCCGAGCCGACCCGGTGGGGGAGTAGTGCCGCAGCCCGTCAATCGTGCGGTATGGAGCCCGGGGTTTCGTTCCTATCGATAAGCGCCATATTTTCGAAATCGACACCAGCAACTCTGGATGCACGAGGTCCCGGTCTGGTGCATGCGGCGGCAGGACCGACCTGGTACTCAATTCGAAGCACCACGCCGCGTCGCCGCTCGCTGAATGCCCTACACCGTTGCGTGCGAGTGGGATTTCACGAGACGTGGATTCACCGCCGTCGAACGGTGAAGTGAGGACAGGCAGAGAACGCCAGGTCTTATCGTTCCGCATTTCAGCCATGGAGACCCGGGCTCCTAGACCATCCGGTTAGTCCACCTTCGGGGCGCAGTCTCCTGCTCGGCGTGGCCGTGGTGCACCAACCCTCTGCAGGGCCTGAGCCGCTCGAACTGGGATGATCGCCGTATCTGCTTTTGCCTCGGCAGCTGAGGATACTTCGCCCAACTGGCCAGTCGGGTTCCGAGTCCAATCCTGTTCTGTCGAGCGCGGCAAAGGCACGGGCAGCCCGTTCACTCCACCCCTACCGTCAACCACTCGTGCAATCGCAGGATCGCGGGTTCGTCCACTTGGCCCAGTGAGCGTGAAAACCGCGAGGGAACTGCAGGAGTTGGGCACACCGCCCTAAGTGAGCGACTAGTAACCCGACGTCGACGGTGGACCAGGACTTTTCGGTTGACGTAGACGGAAGAGGTGTTCCGGAGCATCAAATCGTGGTGGGGGAGTTATGGACGAAGATCCACCCCTTGGAGGTGGCCGCCCACTCTCGGACACGACGGTCGCGTCGCGTTCGAGTCGGCGTGCCCAAACGATGGCCAGCTGCCTGCGGCGCCAATCGCACCGAGGCGGTTTGGACCCCTGCACGGCCCAGCCCTAACATCGCAACGTGGTCGCAGGCATGGGGCTGCCCCCGCTCCGGGCCGGCCAATTCCTCTCGACCCGGTTCGACATCCTCCCGATCGCGCTCATCGCGCTCGCTCTGTTGTGTTACCTCTGGGGAGTCCGGCGGCTGAACCGATTGCGGCCCCGCCATCCCTGGTCGGTCGGTAAGACCGTGGCGTTCGTGGGAGCCCTGCTTACGACCAGCCTGGCGGTCTTCAGCTTCATCGGCGTCTACCAGCAGGAACTGTTCTGGGACCACATGGTCCAGCATCTGCTCCTCATCATGGTGGCGGCGCCCCTGTTCGCCATCTCCTCA
This sequence comes from uncultured Actinomycetota bacterium, assembly GCA_963770505.1. GTDB lineage: Bacteria > Actinomycetota > Acidimicrobiia > Acidimicrobiales > RAAP-2 > CAVYPR01. The sequence goes on from CAVYPR010000001.1 coordinate 793,355, forward strand.
CCGATCGACCTGGGCTGGCGGGCCACCACCGGACGGGCCCATGCCCGCCTCACCGCCGTGCTGCGTTCGGGGCCCTCACGCTTCTTCGGCCACCCCATCGTGGCCTTCTGCCTCTACGCGGTGATGATCCCGCTCACCCACCTCACGAGTTGGTACAACTACACGCTCGAGCACGCCGCCTGGGACGATGCCGAGCACCTCGTCTTCCTGGTCATCGGCTACCTCTTCTGGCGCCAGATCTTCGGCACCGACCCCAACCGGTACCGCCTCGAGCCCGGTGGCCAGTTCCTGCTCCTGTTCCTGGCCATCCCGATCGACACCTTCACCGGGCTCTCCCTCGACCAGGCCAGCCACGAGCTCTTCCCGGCGTACCTCTCCTTCCACCGGACGTGGGGCGTGTCGCCCATCCTCGACCTGCACATCGGGGGTGTGCTCATGTGGGTGGGCGGCGACACCCTGATGCTCTGGCCGATGATCCCGGTGGCCCTGCGCTGGATGCACCTCGAGGAACGGCGGGCCGACCGGGCCGACCGGGAGCTCGATGCCCTTTCGTTCCACCCTCCCGAGGACAGCGGAGCCGGCGGCGGCACGATCCCCAACGGCATCGGGCCGGTCGGCGCGGGGAACGACTGAGGGAGACGCCGTTGGTAGGGCCGAGTGCCGGTCTCCGGCCGCCCGCCCGACGTCAGCGGTAGTAGTGGTCCTGGTCGAGGTCCTCGAGCAGGGTTCGTCCGCTCGGCTTCCACCCGAGGAGCCCCCGGGTGATGGCGGCCGAGGCCGGGCAGTCGACAGCCACGGCCATGCCCAGGTGGCCGAAGTGACCGGCCACGTCGGCGGGGGAGACCGATGCCGTCGGGACCCCGAGCATGCGGCCGATGGCGCCGGCGATCTCACGGAAAGGCACCCCCTCGTCCCCGACGGCATGCAGCACCGAGCCGCCCGGGGCCGCTTCGACGGCTAGGCGGGCCAGGCGGGCGGCATCGGAGCGGTGGACGGCGGGCCAGCGGTTGGCGCCTTCCGCCACGTAGCCGGCCACGCCCTGCTCCCGTGCCGTGGCGACCAGGGCGGCCACGAACCCGTGGTCGCCGTCGCCGTGGACGGTCGGGGGGAGGCGCAGCACCGACGAGCGCACGCCGACACCGCTCAAGGAGAGGGTGAAGAGGGCGGTGGCGTGCCGGCGCGCCGCGGGGTGGGACCGGGTGGCGGCGCTGGCCACCAGCCCGTCGTCCTCGGTGGCCACCCGCCCTGCGGCCACCCCGAGCAATCCTGAGGCCAGCACCAGGGGACGGTCCGAGCCGGCCAGGGCGGCGCCCATGGCCTCGACCGCCCGGCGATCGACGGCGGCGGCCGCGGCGAAGTCGCCGCCGAACGCCACCTCGTGCTGGAAGGCCAGGTGGATCACCCCGTCGGCCCCGGCGGCGGCTTCGGCCAGGGTGGCGGGGTCGTCGAGGTCTCCGTTCCAGACGACGGCGCCGGCTCGCTCGAGCCGCTCCGCGGAGGCCGGCGAGCGGGCGAGGCCGACGACGGTGTGACCGCCTCCGAGCAGCTCAGGGACGACCGCCGAGCCGATCCAGCCCGACGCACCGGTGACGAAGACCTTCATGGCAAACCTCCAGCTCTGGATGTCAGCATATGACGTCACTGTAGGAGTGATGACAGAGGCTGTCAACACATCGCAGTAGGATCGCTCCGTGGGTCGCTGGGAGCCGAACAGCAGGGGTCGACTACAGGAGGCGGCGCTGGCGCTCTTCGCCGAGCGGGGGTTCGACCAGACCACGACGGCCGAGATCGCCGTCCGGGCAGGGGTGACCGAGCGGACCTTCTACCGGCAGTTCGCCGACAAGCGCGAGGTGCTGTTCGGGGGGTCCGACCTGCTCCAGGAGGCGATCGTGGCCGGGGTGGTCGGGGCCCCGGCCAGCGAGGGACCGCTCGACGCTGTGACCAGGGGCCTCGAGGCGGCGGCCGCCTTCCTGGGAGAGTTCCGCAAGGATCTCTCCAAGCTCCGCCACTCGGTGATCGCCGCCAACCCCGAGCTGCACGAGCGGGAGCTCGCCAAGCTGGGCGCCTACGCCGCCGCCGTCGCCGAGGCGCTGCGCCAACGGGGCGTGGGGGAGCCCAGGGCCACCTTGGCGGCCGACGCCGGGATGACGGTGCTGCGGGTGTCGATCGACCGCTGGGCGACCGGAGACGACGACCGTGACCTCACCGCCATCCTGGAGGACTCCGTCGACGAGCTCCGGGGCTTGGCCGCCGACACCTGAGGAGTCCGGCGGAATGAGGCGACCACGGGTTGCCCGGTCCGTCGCCGGCGGGCGGCATTGCCGGCGATGGCGGCACCGGGAACCGGCTACCCTCGGGCCGTCGAGGATCCAGGCGACCGGCGTCACCCTTCGGAGCAGCGGCGCAGCCGGCGGTGACCAGGAGCTCGGTACCGGAAGCGGCCTCCCGGGCCCCTTTTCAGAACTTTACATAATGACCCTTATCGGCGGTTTAGGCGGAGGTGGCAGGTGCGCACGTTGACGGTCGACTCCCTCCCCGTCCAGGTCCACGACGACGTACAGGCGATGGCCAGGGCGGCGGCTGACGAGGCGGCAGCGGTCATGAGGGCGGCCGTCGAGGCCCGGGGCGTTGTCCACGCCATGTTCGCCACCGGCAACTCCCAGCTGGCCTTCGTCGAGGCGCTGGTGACGGCCACGCCCGACGTGCCCTGGTCCGACACGATCGTCTTCCATATGGACGAGTACGTGGGCGTGGGGCCGGACCACCCCGCGGGCTTCTGCCGGTGGATCCGTGAGCGGATCGCCGAGCCCGCCCGTCCTCGGGCCGTCCACTACATCGACGGCCTGGCCGATCCGGCCACCGAGGGCCCCCGCTACGCCGCGTTGCTCGCCGACCACCCCCTCGACCTGTGCGCGCTGGGCATCGGCGAGAACGGCCATCTGGCCTTCAACGACCCCGGGGTGGCCGACTTCGACGACCCGCTCGATGTGAAGGTGGTGGAGCTCGATGCGGCCTGCCGGAGCCAGCAGGTGGCCGAGGGCCACTTTCCCGACATCGCCTCGGTGCCCGCCACCGCCCTCACCGTGACCGTTCCCGCCCTGCTGCGGGCCGGGCGGGTGCTGGCCATCGTCCCAGAGGCGCGGAAAGCCGAACCGGTTCGGGCCGCGCTCACCGGGCCCATCACCACGGACTGCCCGGCCTCGGCGCTTCGCACGGCCGCCCAGGCCATTCTCTATCTCGAACCCGCCTCAGCGGCGTTGCTGAAACCCCGGCTTCTTTCGGACTGAGCGGGCTGGAGGGTCCTTCACCCTCTGCTGGCCCGACCCGGAGGCAGGCAGAGACAGGACGTCGGGGCATCTTGACAATGCCGCACCCGCGGGGAGATGGAGCTGGCTCGCGACCTGGTGCAGCACCACTGCCCGTGACCGACGGTATGCCGTTCAATTGCGAACTAGTGGCTTCGGGGTGCATGGCTCGGCCAGCGCCGGTCCCTCAAGCCTTCCGACGCTTGGCGACCACGGGTCCCACGACATCGGGCTGCGCGGCGATCCAGCGGGCGAAGGCCGGGATGGCGAACCGGACCTCTCCATAGCGGGGCGCTCGAAGGATCCGGTGCTTGTTGACAAGGGCAGCCCGGGTGCTCGACAGCTGGCCCTGGTCCCGGTCGAGCGCCTGGCCGATGGCCTCCACCTTGGCCGGCTCGCCGATGCGGGCCGCCACTTGCAGATACGCCTGCTGCAGTGGAGGCAACGTGTCGAAACGGGCGGAGAAGACCTCATGCATCTCCCTGCGAGCCGCGCTGACGCCGCGTCTGGCGTCGGCCAGGTTGATGACCTCACGGCTCTCCTTGGCCCGCCAGGCGTGGTAGCCGACGAGCTGAACCAGGTAGGGGTATCCGCCGGCGACCTCCACCAAGTAGGCCAGTGCGTCATCGTGGATGGCCACGCCGGCGTCGGCGGCCGGCTTGACCAGGGCCAGCACCGCAGCCTCGTCCGAGAGCCCGCCGATCTCCTCCACGCCGAGGCGCTCGAAGAAGGTCCCCGCCTTGCGCAGGACCTGACGAGTCCCGGGCAGGCCGGCGAAGTACACGGCCACCGGCACCTGGTCGCGCTTCACCACAAGCTGCAGCGCGGCGGCCAGGGCGGCTATCTCATTTCGGGCGGTAATGGCGTGCGCCTCGTCAATGGTGATCATGAGGCCGACCCCGCGCGTGGACGCGCACTCCCCGACTGCCGTCAGGACCCTGCGGATCACGACGTGCGCGGGCTGTAGCCGGCGGCCGGGGGCGAAGTGGGCCTCGGCCCTGGCCACCTTGACATCGAGGCCGAGACTCAGCTCGAGGTCCACCTCCTTGGCGAGCTTGGACAGCTTCGTCCACCGGGACCCGGCCACTGACACGATCTGTCCGAGCAGCGGCTCCAGCAGCGGCTGGTCGGGCACCGCCTGTTCGGCGACCACGGCCCATCCCTTGGCCGCGGCCAGCTGCTGCATGGCGTTGAGCAGGACGGTCTTGCCCACACCCCGGTCCCCCACAAGTCCATGGCCGAACCAAGGGCTGCGCGGTCCCGTCGTGAGGGCTTCCTCGATCCTGTCCAGGATGTCCCTCCGTCCGACCAAGAACGGTGGGTCGACCCCGTAGCCGGGGTTGTAGGGCGGTGCCGTGGGCTTCCTAGAGTCCGCTAGAGTTCGGCTACCGCGAGGCATGAGACCCCCATTATCCCTTGTCACCGCCGACTATAACCCGCTATAGTCTGCTCGGCGGGTTGCGTTCAGCGTCCGTGCGACGAGCGAGGGTCCCTCGGTCCAGCGGTCCCTCCGCCAGCAACGAGCTGTGCCCCGGTGTAGTGGTCCAACAGGTCACCGGTTCAACTCGACGTTCGGAGCGCCGGCGCGCCGCTGATCGACACACTGAGCGGTGCCGATCCCTCCAAGACGCCGCCCGGAGGCAACTCGTTGGCGCTCGATGGGCCGCTCATGGACCCCACCGTCGCACGAGGGTGTTACGTCACCACTCCGTGGTTGGCCAGCCGAAGGCCAACCGCACCTGCGTGCCGCAGCCACCTCGACCGGCGCTGGCTCAGTGCTGCTCAGCCTTGCGCCGGCCGAGCCGCTGCCACCACGGTGGGCGGGACTGGGCGTCGAGGTCCTCCTGCCGGCACCCGAGCCACTGCCACTCGCCATCGAGGTGCCACCACGTCCCATCGTTCAGGTGCACCGCCTTTCGCCCGCAGTGCACGCACGCCCACGGTGAGTCAGGGGAGACCTCGGCCACCCAACCGCCCTCGGGCGGGGTGTCGTCCCGGCGCCGGCGGCTCACGGGACGAGCGCTCCAGTGCCTCCCGTCCTCCACGCGAGGATCGCCCCGATGGGCATGCCCCCGAGTGCCAAGCGCAACGGTGCGGACGCCGCTGATCGGAGCTCGTGTCGCCCGATGGTCTCGAGTGTCACCGTGTCGTCGTCCTTTAGCTTCCTGGCGGTGGCCCAGGCCCACCGCACCGGCAATTGGCGAGCCAACCTACCGAAAGAGCCGGCGCCGGGCGCGGACCACCGCCGGCACCCGGACCACTCCCCCACCCCGTTGGACCGGTCCGGATCCCCGGCCCGGGGGCCGCGCACATCGGGCCCGCCGCGGGTCGGCGCCACCATGCGCTGGGACGATTCGAGGGACCCTGCGCCCGCCCCGGGCCGGCGGTGCCGTCGCCCATCCGGACGGCACCGGGGCCCGACCACGGTCGGCGGCCCCTGGTCGCGAAGCGCCTGCGGGAGCAGGTAGCGTTGCCGCCGCATGCCTCGCCGTATCGAGATCGAGCTCACCAGCCAGACCGATGGCGGCTGGACCTGGCGCGCGGCCGGGGCCAAGCTGCCCAAGGGCACCCTGCCGTCGGAGTTGGTGCCGAACCCGGCCGCCGTCGGCGACGTCCTGCGGGCCGAGGTCGAGTCGGGGATGGAGGGACTCGAGATCGTCAGCCTCGAGGTCATTGCGCCCAAGGCGGACGAACGGGCCGACAACCGCATCGAGGTGCTGGGGGCGCCCCGTCCGGCCCCCAACATCTCTGTCACCCTCGCCCCCGGTTCGCGCCGGCGGAACGAGCGCGAGGACGGCCCCGGCCGTGACCGGGCCCCTCGCCGGGAAGGAGCTCGCCGGGACGGACCGCGCCGCGAGGGTCCCGGGCGGCCCGAGGGGCCCGGGCGGTCCGACGGGCCGAAGTCAGGACCGGGGCGCAGGCCGCGGCCGGCGGAGTCCGGTGAGCGCCGACGGGAACGGACCGGCTCGCCCCGCCCGTCCGACCGTGAGCCCTCGGAGAGGGAGGGCGCCCGCCGGGTCGCCGAGCCCGGTCGGGGCGGCGACGGCCCCCCGCCGCGCCGCGAGCGCGAGCGCCGGCCGACGGTCTCCACCGCCCACCGCAATGCCCTGCTGGCCACGCTCGGCCCAGAGCAGCTGCCGGTGGCCGAGCAGCTGCTGCGCGGCGGGATCCCCGCCGTCCGCCAGGCCATCGCCGACGGGCAGAAGACCGCAGGGGCCGGTTCGACCAACGCCGATCGCATCCTCGCCATCGCCGAGGAGCTGCTGCCGGCCGTCAACCTGGCCACGTGGAAGGACCGGGCCATGTCCGCCCAGGCCCAGGGCAAGGAGCTTCGGCTGCGCGAGCTGCGAGCCGTCGTCGCCGCTTCGCGAACGGTGACCCTCGACGACGAGGGCAAGCAGATGGCCCGGGCCCTACGCGACTCGCTCGACCAGCGGGTGACGGCGCTGCGCGAGGGCTGGACGACGCGGGTGACCGCGGCGATCGAGGGCGGCCGCGTCCTCGAGGCGCTGCACACCGCCAGCCGTCCCCCCGACCCCGGGACCCGGCTCCCCGCCGAGCTGGCCGTCAAGCTCGCCGAGAGCGCCGGGGCGGCCATGACCGCCGAGCTCGACCCGTCGGAGTGGATGACGCTGCTCGAGGCCGTCATCGAGTGCCCGGTCCGGCGCACGGTGCGCCCGGCGGGCATCCCGGCCGTGCCCGAGGCCCAGGAGGCGGCCCGCCACGCCGCCGGTCTGGTGCCCGAGCTGGCCAAGCTGCTGGGGCTGCGAATCCCGCCTCCCCCGCCGCGCCGGACCGCCTACCGCCTCACCCCAGCGGTCGGTGGAGGGTGAGCAGCCGCGCCTTGAAGCCGGAGTTCTCGTAGAGCTGCTTGGTGCGGCGGTCCCCCGGGAGCGCCAGGGCGTCGACGTCGGTGCAGCCCTGTGCGGTGAACCACGCCAGGAGCTCCTCCACCAGGGCCTCCCCCACCCCGACCTCACGGGCCCCCGGCTCGACGAAGCAGCACTCGATGCGGCCCAGCCGCCGCCCGTCGCCCAGCACCGCCTCGGCCACGAGGCCGGCCCCTAGCCCCACGGTCGCCCCCTCGAACTCCCCCACCAAAAGGATCCCGCCCTCGGCCCACTCCTCGACCGTGGTCCGGCGCTCGCTCAGCCCCTCGGCCAGCTCCCCACCTCGCGAGTGGTTGGCCTCCTCGGCCGCCTCGGCCAGCAGCTCGGCGCAGCGCGCCAGGTCTCCGGGGCCCGCCCGGCGCACGTCGACCACCCCTCAGCGCCCCGGGGGGTCCTCCGAGCCGAGGAGCTGCTGGGCCCGGTGGATGATCGTCCGCCGACCCCGGGTGGCCGCCTCGTGACGGTAGACGGCCTCGAGCTCCTTGTGGCCGAGACCGTCGAGCCGGCGCACCACCTGGGAGGCCGACAGCGTGTCGTAGTCGGGGATGGCCAGGTCGGCCGGCGCCGGGGCGAAGCCCCCGGCGGGGGGGACGGCCCGCGGCCCCACCGGCGACACCTCGCCCGTCGGCGGCACGGAGGGCTCGTCGGGCGCCGCGGCGGGCGCCGGGGCCGGCCCCGGGCGGCCCATCCGGCGGTCGAGGTCGCGCCGTCCGTGGTCGACGACGAAGCGGCCGAGGAAGTGGGCGTTGCGGAGCTGGAGCTCGATCCGGGCCCGGCCCTTGGCCACGAGCTCGGGCATGTCCTCGAAGGCGGTCAGGACCAGACCGGTCGGCGCGTAGAGAAAGGTCTCCAGCGCCCACTCGGCGATGGAGTGTTCCTCCCCCGCCTCCTCGCCGTCACGGTCTGTCAGGTCGTCAGACACAGTCCCTGCACAGCATCTTCTTCTTGTCCGCCAGCTGGCTCGGGTGCTTCACCAGGAAGCAGGACCGGCAGACGAACTCGTCGGGCTGCTTGGGCAGGACCCGCTCGGTGAGCTCGGTGCGGTCCTCGACGTCGGCCACCTCGTCGTCCTCGGGCTCGTCCTCGACGACGAGCCGCTCCTTCAAGATCACGTCCAGGCTGGCCTCGACGTCCTCGTCGTCGGGCTCCTCCTCTTCCTCCTCGTCGGTCTCCTCGGCCACCCGCTCGGGAGAGGCGACGACGACCTCGACGACGACGTCCTCGGCGACCTCGAGGTCGTCATCGGTGTCGGCGTCGGCGTCAAGATCGTCCTCCAGATCCACCTCGAGGGCGTCGTCGTCGAGGTCGTCGGCCTCGACCGCGTCGATGTCAAGGGCGTCGTCGTCGTCGAGGTCGTCGGGGACCGCAACTTCGTCGAGATCGTCTGCCATGGCTGCCTTCCAGTGGTGAACTGCCGCGGGAGCATAGACGTTTCCGCCCACCGGGCAATCGCACTTCGGGGGACCGCCGGGGTGTCCGGCGGAGGCGGCAGGCGGTTGGGCCCGGGGGTCTTTGGGGCCATCTCGCCACTCGCAAGGTCTGGTCCTCGCGGGCGGGAAGTTCTCTACTCGACCCCCGGGCCTCCCACCGCCTCTCACAGCATCCCCCCCGTCGGCAGGTGACATACCGTTTCCGGCGCCACTCCCACGGGGCGTCTGGGACTGGGCCGTACCCTACGCAGACCGATGCGACCCGCTCAAGACACGGGCACCGCTCCTGACCAGGATCTACCTTCATCATCCCTGGTCACGGAGTTACAGATTTCTCCGACGCATCTTTCCGTCGCCGGCCGGTCCGGCGGACCTCGGCCCGGCGCTCGGCTTCGAGGCGCTCGAGCTCGCTCGCCTCGTGGTCGACGTGGGACATGGCGGCGGCGATGGCGTGGTGGCCGGCCACCTCGGTCGATGGCCCGGTGCATCTCCTGGGCGACCCGGCGGTAGGTCGGGTGGCCCTGGGGCCCCGACCGCAGCTCGATCGACGTGCATCGCCTCGCGGGCGTTCATCTGCAGGACGTAGCGGATGCGGAAGGCCAGGGCCACCGCGTAGGGGGCCTGGGCCGGGAAGTCGTTCACCAAGAGCGTCGTGCAGATCCGCCGAGCGCTCGATCGACTCGGTGTAGAGGCCGGCCAGTCCCGCCTCGGCCACCAGCTCGGGGACGTCGTAGCCGAGGGACGTCGACAGCGGCTGCCACTCGACGGTGAGCATCCGGTGGCGCTGGAGGTCCCGGAAGGCCCCGTAGTCCGACACCACCTCGAAGCGGTAGTCGGTCCGCTCGAAGGCCCGACCCGGTCGGTGCCGGCGGTTGCGCCGCTCCCCGACGTAGGCAGCCAGCAGCGCCCGGCGGTCCTGGGCCCCGAGGACTCGCACCCGGCGCAGCGCCTCGGCCTCGGAGACCGTCCCGTGGGCGAAGCAGGCCGCCGCCAGGACCTTGTCCTCGCCCTCGGGGTCGAAGTCGAGGAGCGTGACCTCGGCCGGCTCTTCTGCGGCGACCTGCCCGCCGTCGGGCCAGAGCCGCTCGACCACCCGGGCCGTCTCGTCGCGGGTGGTCGCCAGGTAGGCCGACCACTCCCCTCCCCGCTCGGCCAGGTCGACCCGCTGGAGGAACGACGGGATCACCTTGCGCAGCTCGGTCAGCATCATCTCGGCGTAGTGGCGGGCCTCGGGCAGCGGGTGCGACCGCATGCGCAGAAGCAGGAGCTCGTAGGACTGGCCGGTGCCGTAGATGCCGACGTTGGAGAGCGAGGCCGCCGGCAGGAGGCCCCGCAGCTCGTCGAGGGCCTTGGCCCGGACGGCCTGGCGGTGGACGAAGTCCGAGTCCCCCGCCTGGCGGGGGTGGCGCGCCCCGATCCACGACACCATCTGGGGCAGCAGCTCGGCGTAGGCGTCGAACATCCGGTCCATGTCGCCGACGTAGCGGGCCCCGAGCGGCGAGTCGAGGATCTCCGGCGGGCGGTGGTAGCGGTAGTGGCCGCTGGGCAGGCGGGCGTCGTAGGCGATGTAGCGGGTCGACTGCTCGAGGTAGGCCATGAGCCGGCCCCGCTCGAGGATCTTGGTGAGCAGGTTGGAGGCCTGCTCGCAGGCGAGGTGGACGCCCGCCCAGCTGGGCCACCGAGTCGTCGCCGTACTCGAAGAAGACCCGCTCGTAGAGCTGCTCGGCCCGGGCCAGCCCCACCGTGGCGTCGACCGTGGCGTCGCCCGAGACGTCGAGGTCGCCCACGAACTCGTCGAGGAAGAGCCGGCGCAGGCTCTTGGCCGAGCGCGAGTAGCGGGCGAACAGGGCGCCCTTGACCACCTCGGGCAGGTTGACCAGGGCGAAGACCGGCTGGTCGAGGTTGGTCACGTATCGCCGGAGGATGGCCTCCTCCTCGGCGGTGAACCGCTCCTCGACGTAGGGGAACATGCCCGGGCAAGACTAGGTCTGGGGCGCCTCACCGGTGGCGGATGCCGCCAGGGGCGAGCCGGCGGCCACCACGTCGCGCAGCAGCCGCTCGGCGGCGGCCCGGGCGGCCGCTCCGGTGGCCGGGTCCGGGGCCACCAGGGCCACCTGGCCGGCCAGGTCGGCCACCTGGCGCACGGTGCGCACGAAGTCCCCCGGGGCCACCTCGCCCACGTCGACCGCCGCCACCTCGAGCACGGTCTCGAAGGGGGCGCCCCGGGCCCAGGCCGCCACCGCCCCGGCCAGCCCCGGCTCGGGCGGGCGGGTCCGGGGCACCAGGTGGACCTCCTCCAGGGCCCGGACCTCGTCGGCGTGGCGGGCCAGCTGGGCCAGACCTCGCCGAGAGGTCGGCCCGGCGCCGCTCCCCCAGCCGGTCCCCGCCCGTGCCCTTCCGGCGGGCCGGCCGCGCCCCGCGCTCGGGGCCGTGGCCGAGCACCCGGCGGGCCCGCCGCCGCTCGAAGACGAGCGCGGAGAGCACCCCGGCCACCACCGAGGGCTCGGCCCCCTCCAGCGCCTCGCCCGCCAGGGCCTCGGCCACCAGCAGGTCGGACTCGTGGTAGATGCGGGCCAGCCGCCGGCCCCGGTCGGTGGACGCCCAGCCGTCCACGTAGCCCAGCTCCTCGAGGACGGCCAGCCGCCGGCCCAGGTGCTCGACCAGCCCCTCGGCCCGGGCCGCCCCCTGGCGGCGGCGGGCCTCGGCCTGCCACTCGGCGAACGAGCGCCGCAGCACGGCCAGCGCCGTCGGGCGGTCGAACCGCTGGACCAGGTTGACGGCCAGGTTGTAGGTCGGTCGGAACGACGAGCGCAGGTCCGGCGGCGGGGCCAGGGCCACCCGGGCCGCCTCGGCGAAGGTCGACGTCGGGCGTCCAGAGCACGACGGCGTGTCCCTCGTCGTCGAGCCCCCGCCGGCCGGCCCGCCCGGTCAGCTGGGCGTACTCCCCCGAGGTGAGGGTGGCCCGCCCGGCCCCGCCGAACTTGTCGAACCGCTCGATCACCACGGTGCGGGCCGGCATGTTGATCCCGAGCGACAGGGTCTCGGTGGCGAAGACCACCTGGAGGAGGCCGGCCGCGAAGCAGGCCTCCACCGCCTCCCGGAAGGCGGGGACGAGCCCGGCGTGGTGGGCGGCCACGCCGGCCTCGAGGCCCTCCAGCCACTCGGCGTAGCCGAGCACCGACAGGTCGTCGTCGTCGAGGCCCTCGGTGCGGTCCTCGGCGATCCGGCGGATGGCCTGGCGCTGGCGGTGGTCGGTCAGCCGCATCCCGTCGCGCAGGCACTGGCGCACGGCGTCGTCGCAGGCGGCCCGGGAGAAGATGAAGACGATGGCCGGCAGGAGGTCCTCGTCCTCGAGGAGCTCGATGACCTCGGTCCGCCGGGGGGTGCGGTAGGGGTGCGATCCCCAGGACTTGCGGGCCCCGCGCCAACGCGGCGGAGGCGGCCGGCCGTGCAGCGAGCGCCGCACCGTCTGGTCGACCCGCAGCCCCTCGTCCCCGGGCCGGCCGCCGTCGAGCAGCGCCAGGAGCCGGGTCCCCCCCACCTCCTCGGACCCCTCACGGCGGTGGAGGGCGAAGTGGTGGCGCAGGACGACCGGGCGGCGCCGCTCGACCACCACCTCGGTCGGCGCCGCGCACCGACCGCAGCCACTCCCCCAGCTCCGAGGCGTTGGCCACCGTGGCCGACAGGCAGACGAAGGCCACCTCGGGCGGCGAGAGGACGAGCACCTCCTCCCACACCCCGCCGCGGTAGGGGTCCTGGAGGTAGTGGACCTCGTCGAGGACGACCGTGCGCAGGCCGGCCAGCAGGTCCGAGCCCGCCAGCAGCATGTTGCGCAGGACCTCGGTGGTCATCACCACCACCGGGGCCCCCGGCCGCATCGCCGTGTCCCCGGTGAGCAGCCCCACCCGGCCGGCGCCGTGCTCGGCCACCAGCTCGGCGAACTTCTGGTTGGAGAGGGCCTTGAGAGGGGTCGTGTAGAAGGCCTTCCCTCCCTGGGCCAGGGCCCGGTGGACGCCGTAGGCGGCGACCAGGGTCTTGCCCGAGCCGGTCGGCGCCGAGACCAGGACCGAGTGGCCGGCGTCGAGCGAGTCGACCGCGGCCAGCTGGAACTCATCGGGCGGGAAGGGCAGGTCGGCGAGGAAGCGGCGGCGGACCGACGCCTCGCCGCGGGGCGGCGCGGCGCGGTTCGTCAACGGCCGAGCAGCTTCCCGATCCCGATGGCGACGAAGTAGAAGGCCACCAGGGGCACCGCCAGGGCCAGCATGGAGAACGGGTCCGAGCTCGGCGTGAAGATGGCCGCCGCCGCCGTGATGCCGATCACCGCCCACCGCCACCAGTGGAGCAGCTGGGCGGGGCTGACCACCCGCGCCAGCTCGAGCGCCACCAGCACCACCGGGAACACGTAGGCCAGCCCGAAGAGGAACATCATCCACATGACCAGGCTGAGGTAGCTGGTGGGACTGAGCAGCTGGTAGAGGTGGGGGCCGCCCACCGCCTTCAAGAACGCCAGGGCGTGGGGGAAGATGAGGTAGGCGGTGGCGCACCCTGCGCAGAACAGCACCACGGCGGCGGTCACGAAGGGGATGGCGTAACGCTTCTCGTTGCTGCGCAGCCCCGGCGTGATGAACCGCCACACCTGCCACAGGATGCACCGGCGAGGCCAGGATCAGGCCCCCGAAGGCCGCCATCTCCACCCGTAGGGTGAGCGGGTCGAGGGGGGCGGTGACGAAGAACTGGCAGTTGTGCGGGCTCGCCTTGCAGTAGGGGTGCTGCAGGAACGACAGCATGCGGTTGTAGAAGACGGCGGCCACGGTGGCCCCCACGGCGAACGCCACCACCGAGGCGATGAGCCGCCGGCGCAGCTCGGCCAGGTGCTCGGCCAGGGTCATGGCGTCGGGGTTCGGGCGGCTCCGGCGGGCCGCCCGGGCGCGGTCGAGGAGGGGGATCGTCATCTAGTTGAGGTTCGGGTCGTCGGGAACCTCAGGGAGCCCGCCGGCCACCAGGGGCGGCGGTTCGACGACGCCCGACGACGGGGCGGTCCCCGCCGAGGGGTCCTCGGGCCACTGCGCGCCCTCCGCCTCGTGGCCGGCCGTCCCGTTGGCCGCCGCCGGGTCCTCCACCAGGTCGTCGCTCGACGACTTGGCCAGCTGGTTCAGCAGGGCCACCGGCGAGCGGGCCAGGCGGGCGATCTCGGCCGTGGAGGGCAGGTCCGGGATGTTCTCCCGCACCTCGCGGTCGACCTGCTCGTGGAACTGGCGGACTTTGCGCCACCCCGCACCGAGCTGGCGGGCCACCTGGGGCAGCTTGTCCGGCCCCACCAGGATCATGGCCACGATGAAGACCAGCAGGAGCTTGACCGGGCTCAGGTCCAGCATGCGACCGACATCCTACCGGCCCACCCGGCCGTCAGAAGAAGGTGATGCGGCTCAGCGGCCAGATCAGCATGACGGCACGCCCCACGATGTAGGACCCGGGGAGCGGTCCCCAGTCGCGGCTGTCGCACGAGTCGGTGCGGTTGTCGCCCATCATGAAGTAGTCACCCTTGGGTATCCTGACCGGTCCGAATGTGGAGGTGTAAGGACTGCTCTTGGTCGTCTTGGCCGGCAGCCACGGCTCCTGGAGCAGCTTCCCGTTGATGTATACGACGCCGTGCTTGCCCTGGATGGTCTGACCGGGCAGGCCGATGACCCGCTTCACCAGGTCGGGCACGGGCGGGCCGCCGCAGTCCTCGGACGGCGGGCGCTTGAACACCACGATCTGGCCGGGCGACGGGCTCGTCTCGAGCTTGAGGACCACGATGCGGTCGCCCGGCTGCAGCGTCGGGTACATCGATGTCGACGGGATGAAGAAGGTCTGGAAGACGAACGCCCTCACCAGCACGGCCACCAAGACGGCGGCCACGATGATGACGCCCCACTCGATCACCCACCGGCGGGTGTTGTGACCGGCGTGCTGCGGGGAGCTCTTCGACCGGCGCGCCGGCGGCGTGGCTGGTGGGGAGCCCTCCGGCGCGGCGGGCGGTGAGAGGTCGGACGTCACGGGAGCAGAAGGCTAGCCGAGGTCCTCAGAGCGACGCGATCAGGCGCTCGACCCGGTCGTCGCTCGATTTGAACGGGTCCTTCAAGAGCACCGTGCGCTGCGCCTGGTCGTTGAGCTTGAGGTGCACCCAGTCCACCGTGAAGTCGCGGCGGCGCTCCTTGGCCCGGCGGACGAAAGCCCCGCGGAGCCGGGCCCTGGTGGTCTCGGGGGCCTGGGTCATGGCGGTGGCGATGTCGGCGTCGGTGCAGGTGCGCTCGACCTGGTCCCGGCGTTGGAGCTTGTAGAAGAGGCCCCGGTTGCGGTCGACGTCGTGGTACATGAGGTCCACCATGGCCACCTTGGGGTGGGCCAGGGGCACCTCGTGGCGCTTGCGCACCTGCTCCACCAGCCGGTACTTGGCCACCCAGTCGCACTCGCGCCACAGCGAGAGCGGGTCGCTCTCCAAGCCCTTCAGGCAGTGCTCCCACATGTCCAGCGCCCGGTCCTCTTCGGGGCTGAGGCCGTGGCGGTCGCGGAACTTCATGGCGCGCTCGAGGTACTCGCCCTGGATGTCGAGAGCCCGCATCTCGCGGCCGTTGGCCAGGCGGACCCGCCGCTGGCAGGTGATGTCGTGGCTGATCTCGCGGATGGCCCGGATCGGGTTCTCCAAGGTGAGGTCGCGCAGCACCGTCGAGGTGTCCTCCAGCATGGCCAGCAGGATGCTGGTCGCCCCGATCTTCAAGAAGGTGGCGTACTCGCTCATGTTGGAGTCGCCGACGATCACGTGCAGCCGACGGAATCGCTCGGCGTCGGCGTGGGGCTCGTCCCGGGTGTTGATGATCGGCCGGCTGCGGGTGGTGGCCGAGGAGACCCCCTCCCAGATGTGCTCGGCCCGCTGGCTGATGCAGTAGACCGCGCCCCGGGCCGTCTGGAGGACCTTGCCCGCTCCCGAGTAGATCTGGCGGCTCACCAGGAACGGGATCAGCACCTCGGTGTAGCGGTTGAAGTCGTCGTGGCGCTCGGTCAGGTAGTTCTCGTGGCAGCCGTAGGAGTTGCCGGCCGAGTCGGTGTTGTTCTTGAACAGGTAGACGTCACCGCGGATGCCCTCCTCGCGCAGGCGGGCCTGGGCCCCGGTGACCAGCTGGGAGAGGATCCACTCCCCCGCCTTGTCGTGGGTCACCAGGTCGGCGATGCGGTCGCACTCGGGGGTGGCGTACTCGGGGTGGCTGCCCACGTCGAGGTAGAGGCGGGCGCCGTTCTCCAAGAACACGTTGGAGGACCTGCCCCAGCTGACGACCCGCCGGAAGAGGTAGCGCGCCACCTCGTCGGGGCTGAGCCGGCGCTGGCCGCGCAGGGTGAACGTCACCCCGTACTCGTTCTCCAGTCCGAAGATCCGGCGGTCCACGTTGGCCACCGTAGCCCCGCGTGGACAAAAAGCGGTCTATGCCTTCTCCCCTGGGTCCCCGGCCCCCCCGGCGTCGGTCGTGGCGCTGGCCGCATCCCCCGCCTGGTCGGCGGCCGGACGACGCCGGCCCCTCGGCGCGGGGCCCGGCGAGAGCAGCGCCACCAGCTCGCTGTTGGCGACCCGACGGAAGGTGCGCCGGCCGTTCTGCCGGCTGAGCACGGCCACCTCGAGGTCGCCGGCCTCGAGGGTCCGATCGGGCCCGGCCAGCGCGCTCACCGCGGCGCGCAGGGCGCCACCCAGGTCCCGGTCGGGGACCCAGCTCTCGGCCACCCGCTCGGCGATGGCCTCGGCGTCGCCCCCCAGGACGGCGAAGCGGTCCTGGTCGGTGATGGTCCCCTCGTAGGCGATGTGGTACAGCTGGTCGGGCCGGCCGTCGGCACCGAGCTCGGCCACGAGGATCTCGACCTCGAGGGGCTTGAGCTCGTGGGTGAAGACGTTGCCCAGGAACTGCGCGTAGAGGTTGGCCAGCGACCGCGCGTCGACGTCCTCGCGGCTGAAGGCGAACCCCTTGGTGTCGGCATGGCGCACCCCGGCCACCCGGAGCTGGTCGTACTCGTTGTACTTGCCCACCCCGGCGAAGGCGATGCGGTCGTAGATCTCGCTGATCTTGTGGAGCGAGCGCGAGGGGTTGTCGGCCACGATCAGCACGCCGTCGGTGTAGACGGTGGCCACCAGCGAGCGTCCCCGGGCGATGCCCTTCTGGGCGTACTCGGCCCGGTCCTTCATCACCTGCTCGGGGGCGACGTAGAACGGCATGGTCATCGGGAACCGCCTCCCCCGACCCCCGCCGCCGTCCGCTTGCGCTCGATCAGGGCGGCGAAGCGCTCGGCCACCTCGGCCTCCTCGGCCTGGGCGTAGCCGTCCGCGGTGACCACGGCCACCAGCGGGTAGATCCCCCGCACGAGGTCCGGCCCACCGGTGCCCGAGTCCTCGTCGGCCGCCTCGTAGAGGGCGGCGATGGCCAGCTCCACCGCCTCGGTCCGCGACATGCCCTCGGTGAAGCCGAGCTTGATCGTGTTGCGGGCGTCGCGCCCGCCCGAGCCGGTCGCTTGGAAGTCGGCCTCCTCGTAGTGGCCGCCGGTCACGTCGTAGGTGAAGATGCGGCCGGTCCCCCGCCGCAGGTCGTAGCCGGCGAACAGCGGGACGACGGCCAGGCCCTGCATGGCCAGGGGCAGGTGCTGGCGCACCATCTGGGCCAGCTGGTTGGCCTTCCCCTCCAAGGAGAGCGTGACCCCCTCGACCTTCTCGTAGTGCTCGAGCTGGACCTGGAAGAGGCGCACCATCTCCACCGCGAAGCCCGCGGCCCCGGCGATGGCCACCGCCGAGTAACGGTCGGCGGGGAACACCTTCTCCATGGCCCGATGGGCGATGGCGTGGCCCTCGGTGGCCCGGCGGTCGCCGGCCATGACCACCCCGTCGGTGAAGCGCAGGGCGACCACGGTGGTGGCATGGGGGACGCTCGGGAGTGAGTCCGCGGCAACCGTCGGCAGCCCCGTCCGCCGCAGCAGGCTGACGAAGTCGGGTCCGGGGTCCTCGGTCGGAGGGAAGAGCGGGAGGGCCACGGTGGGGCTACTGCCCGCCCTTCTGGACGTAGTTGCGGACGAACTCCTCCGCGTTGTCCTCCAGCACCTCGTCGATCTCGTCCAGCAGGTCGTCCAGCTCCGCCTTGAGCTTCTCGCCGCGCTCGGACCCGGCCGGCGCCTCCTCGGCGACCGGCTCCTCGACCCGCTCGGTGGTGCTCTTCTTCTTCAGCTCACGTTCTGCCATGTCCTCTTTCCTTCACGAGGTCAGCCGTTCCAGGAGGTCCGTCGGGCTGGCGCTCGCGTCCAGCAGCGCCTCGGTGTGATCGGCCGTCCCCTTCAGAGGGTCCATCATAGGGACGCGCCGCAGCGGGTCCGTACCCAGGTCGAAGACGAGCGAGTCCCAGTTGGCGGTCACGACCGCTTCGGGCCACCTCGCCAGGCACTGGCCCCGGAACCAGGCCCGGGTGTCGCGGGGCGGCACGGTCACCGCCTCGGCCACCGCCGCGTCGTCGACCAGCCGCTCCATGCCCAGGCGCGGCGTACAGCGAACGCTCGGGCCGAAGGTCGTGGTACTGCAGGTCCAGCGCGGCCAGCGCGGTCGTCGTCGAACCCGCAGCCGTGGCGCTCCTGGTAGGCCACCATCAGCTGGTGCTTGGCCACCCAGTCGAGCTGGCGGGCCAGGGTCGAGGGGTCGGTCTCGAGGCCGTGGAGGACCTGCTCCCAGCGGTCGAGCACCGCCTGGCCCTCCGACTCGTCGCCCAGCACCGACAGCCCGCGCTCTTCGGCGTACTTGCGGGCCG
Organism: uncultured Actinomycetota bacterium; assembly: GCA_963770505.1. GTDB lineage: Bacteria > Actinomycetota > Acidimicrobiia > Acidimicrobiales > RAAP-2 > CAVYPR01. Next base: position 811,786 of record CAVYPR010000001.1, read on the forward strand.
CGCTCGAGCAGGTCCCACTGGATCTCCAGCGCCGTAGCCGTCGAGCCGTCGGCCAGCTCGAGCGGGCGGGAGAGTTCGAGGTCGGCCGAGACCCGGTGCATGGCCCGGACCGGGTCAGCCAGCGAGAGGTCGCGCGGCGGCAGCATGGCGTCCTCGATCATGGCCAGCACCAGGGCCGTGGTCCCCACCTTGAGCAAGGTGGCCACCTCCGACAGGTTGGCGTCGCCCACGATGACGTGGAGCCGCCGGAACCGGCTGGGGTCGGCGTGGGGCTCATCACGGGTGTTCACGATGGGCCGCTTCAGCGTCGTCTCGAGTCCCACCGTCTCCTCGAAGAACTCGGCCCGCTGGGAGATCTGGAAGGCGACCTGGCTGCGGTCGAGCGCCCCGGTCTCGGTCCCCACCTTGCCCGCCCCGGCGTACACCTGGCGGGTGACGAAGTGCGGCACCACCCCGCTGATCACCTGCGCGAAGGGGACGGCCCGGTCCATGAGGTAGTTCTCGTGGCAACCGTAGGAGTTGCCCTTGCCGTCGGAGTTGTTCTTGTACACGACGACCGCCGGGCTGTCGGGGAACATGGCCGCGGCGGCGGTCATCGACCGCCGGAGCACCTCCTCGCCGGCCTTGTCGTGGATGACGAGCTCGAGCGGCGTGCCGCACTCGGGGGTCGAGTACTCGGGGTGGGCGTGGTCCACGTAGAAGCGGGCCCCGTTGGTGAGCACCGTGTTGGCCAGATGGGTCTCGACCATGGGGGGCATGGCGTCCTCGCGGGCGTAGCCGCGGGCGTCCTTGCCGGGGCTCTCGTCCTCGAAGTCCCAGCGGGTGCGGCGGTCGGCGTGGGCGATGTAGGCGTTGACGAGCACCGAGGAGGCGGCGATGGGGTTCCCGTCGCCGCCCACGGTGTGGATGCCGTACTCGGTCTCGATCCCGCAGACCTTGGGGATGGCCATGGGCTGACCCTACCTTCCGACCCGCTCAGAGGTACTGACCGGTGCCGACCCGCTCGATCGAGCGGCCTCCCTTGATGTCGCGGTCCTCGCTGAGCAGGGTCCGCACGTAGACGATCCTCTCGCCCTTCTTGCCCGAGATCCGGGCCCAGTCGTCGGGGTTGGTCGTGTTGGGGAGGTCCTCGTTCTCCTTGTACTCCTGGCGGATGGACTCGAGGAGGTCGTCGGTGCGGATGCCCTCGCCCTCGCCGGCGATCTCCCGTTTGATGGCCAGCTTCTTGGCCCGCCGCACGATGTTCTCGATCATCGCCCCCGAGGCGAAGTCGCGGTAGAAGAGGATCTCCTTGTCGCCGTTCTGGTAGGTGACCTCCAAGAAGCGGTTCTCGTCGTCGGCCCGGTACATCTCGGCCACCGTCGACTCGATCATGGCCTGGGCGGCCTTCTGCGCATCCCCCCCGCCGTACCGGTCGACCACGGCCCGGTCGAGCGGGAGGTCCGAAGTGAGGTAGCGGGAGAAGATCTGCGCCGCCGCCTCCTCGTCAGGCCGCTCCACCTTGATCTTCACGTCGAGACGGCCCGGCCGCAGAATGGCCGGGTCGATCAGGTCCTCGCGGTTCGAGGCCCCGATCACGATCACGTCGCGCAGCGCCTCCACCCCGTCGATCTCGGCGAGGAGCTGGGGGACGATGGTGGACTCCATGTCCGAGCTGATGCCGGTGCCCCGGGTGCGGAACAGCGAGTCCATCTCGTCGAAGAAGACGATGACCGGGACGCCCTCCTCGGCCTTCTCCCGGGCCCGCTGGAAGACCAGGCGGATCTGGCGCTCGGTCTCGCCCACGTACTTGTTGAGCAGCTCGGGTCCCTTGATGTTCAAGAAGTAGCTGCGGACGTTGGCGTTGCCGGTCACCTGGGCCACCTTCTTGGCCAGGGAGTTGGCCACGGCCTTGGCGATGAGCGTCTTGCCGCACCCCGGGGGCCCGTAGAGCAGGATGCCCTTGGGCGCGGGCAGCTTGTAGGCGCCGAACAGCGCCCGGTGCAGGTACGGCAGCTCGACCGCGTCGGTGATGGCCTCGATCTGGGTGTCGAGCCCCCCCACGTCGGCGTAGGTGATGTCGGGGACCTCCTCCAAGATGAGGTCGTCCACCTCGGGGCGCGGCAGCTTCTCGATCAGGAGCTGGGTGCGCACGTCCATGAGCACGGTGTCCCCGGTGCGCAGGTGGACGCCGAGCAGCTCCTCGGAGAGCTCGGCCACCCGCTCCTCGTCGGCCCGGGCGAAGACGATGGCCCGGCGCCCGTCCTCGAGCATCTCCTTCAGCGTCACGACCTCGCCGGCCTGCTCCCCGTCGCGCACCAGCACCACGTTGAGCGACTCGTTCAGCACCACCTCGTTGCCCTTGCGGATCACGCCGGGGTCGATGTCGGGGTGCAGGGCCACGCGCATCTTGCGCCCGCCCGAGAACACGTCGACGGTGCCGTCGTCGTTGAGCCCGAGGTAGGTGCCGTAGGCGGCCGGCGGCTGGGTGAGCTTCTCCACCTCCTCGCGCAGCGCGGCCAGCTGCTCCTTGGCCTGCTGCAGGGTGAAGGTCAGCTTCTCGTTCTGGGAGACGGCATGGGCCAGCTGGCCCTTGGTCTCGAGCAGCCGCTCCTCGAGCGCCTGCACCCGGCCGGGGCTCTCCTGGAGCCGCCGACGCAGGGCGTTGACCTCCTCCTCAGCCTCGAGGAGGCGGGCGTGCAGGGCCTCGATCTCTGCGCTGGCCTCGTCCTCTCCAAGATCTGCCGTCGGACTCACCTCCTGCGCTGCCAACCGCTGGTCACCATACCGGCCCGCGCGGCGGTACGCGGACCGCTGGGGCGCTCCCGGGCATGAGCCCGGTGACCGGTGCGCCCGTACTACGCTGGGAGGCCTGCAGTCGGGAAGGGGTCACGGCCGGGCGGGGGTGGACCGCGGTCCCGGCCGAGTGAGAGAAGGTAGGAAGGCGACGAATGAAGGTCTGGATCGACCAGGATCTCTGCACCGGGGACGGTCTCTGCGAGGAGATTGCCCCAGCAGTCTTCACCCTGCTCGACGACGGGCTCGCCTATGTGAAGGAAGGCGACGCCGTCCGCAATGAGCCGGGGGGGTCGGCCGGCATGGCGCTGGTCCCCGAGGACCTCGAAGACGCCGTGGTCGAGGCGTCCGAGGAGTGCCCCGGGGAGTGCATCTTCATCGAGCGCGACTAGCCCGCCTCACGGTTCGAGCAGCCGGGCCGTGGTGAGGAAGCCGGTGTGGCCGACCATGCGCTGGTCCGGACGCACGCTGCGCGGCTCGATGTGCCAGGTCCGCCGCATGATCTCCACGGTCTCGGCCAGGCCGAACGGGCTGTCGTCGAGGGCCTCGCGCAGCTGCGCCGTCTGGTTGATGGTCGGCAGGTAACTCAACAGGATCCCCCCGGACGCAGCGCGTCCGCCGCGGGGCGCACCACCCTCCAGGGCTCGGGCATGTCCAAGAGCACGCGGTCGAGCTCGCGCTCGACGATCCCCTGGGTCACGTCACGCAGCTCCACCCGGAAGTCGGCGTCGCCCCCGAGCAGCGACGCCACGTTGGCCTGGGCCCGCTGGGCGAAGTCCTCCCGCAGCTCGTAGCCGACCACCGACGCCCCCGCCCGCAGGACGGTCATCGACAGGGCGCCCGACCCGACCCCGGCCTCGAGCACCCGCTGGCCGGGTCCGATGTCGGCGGCGATGAGGATGGCGCCGAGGTCCTTGGGGTAGATGACCTGGGCGCCCCTGGGCATCTTGAGGACCACGTCGGCCAGGGTGGGTCGCAGCACGACGAAGGTGCGACCGGTGGATGCGGCCACCGAAGAGCCCTCGGGCCGGCCGATCACGTGGTCGTGGGCCAGGATGCCCGCATGGGTGTGGAAGCTGGCCCCGTTCGACAGGGTGATGAGGTAGCGCCGCGCCTTGGGGTCGACCAACAGGACGCGCTCGCCCGCCCGCAGGGTGGCGGCCACGGGGACTACGCCGGGTCGGTGGCGTCGGACGCGGAGCGGCGCGGCACGAGTCCCACCACGTAGCGCTCGCCCGGCCGGATGCGCAGCATCTGCACGTCGGCCACGGGCCGGCGGGCCCGCCGCAGGGCGAAGGCGGCCACGGCCAGGGCCAGCCAGGCCCAGTGCTCACCGGCCAGGGTACGGCGGAGCCCGGTCTGGCTCAGGCGGCGAAGCAGGTAGTTCACGTTCAGAACCGCCGGATCTCGAGGAAGGTGGACCGCCGCCGGCCGCGTCGGCGCCCGGCGATGTAGGCCACCGTCACCAGCCCCAGGGCCACCGCTCCGGCGATCACGAGCAGCGGGGGCACGGCGTCGCGGGCCGTCGACTCCCCCTCGCCCACCACCTTGGAGAAGGCCGCCTCGAGATCGTCCCTGGTGATCCGCCGATCCGTCCTGGCTACCATCACGCGCCCCTCTCCTCGGTCTCGGGGCGACGGCGGGCGGCCGGTCCCTTGGTCACCCGCCAGATGCACAGGGCGGCGATCGCCACGGCCACGACGGTCACGATCAGGTACGGGATCCAGCTCAGGTTCCCGGCGAAGGTTGTCTCGGTCTCGGTCTGGAGGAAGCGCAGGAGGGCCAGCAGGAGCAGGACCACCCCCAGGCTCATGGCAAGCGAGCCGGCCACCCCGAGGACGAGGTACCGCCCGACACCCTGGAGGGGCGCCGCGGCCTCCTGCTTGAGGTAGTCGATGACCAACTGCACGGCATCGCCGCCGCTCTCGCGCAGGCGGGATCGGTGCCCGTGCTCTCCGCCCCAGCGGTCGAAGAGTCCCACGATCTGCCACGCTCCTTTGGTCGACGTCCCTGGCGTCAATCGACCCCTCGGGTCACCCCAATCCTCCCCCGGGGGGCCGAGCGGGGCAAACAGGCCTGCCTCCTACCTTTCCCGGAAGAGGTAGGTGGAGCTGGCCCGGGCGGCGAGCACGCCGTGGTCGTCGGTCACCGCCGCCTCGACGAATGCCGTCCGCTGTCCCCCCGAGACCACCTGTGCCTCGCAGGTGAGCACCGCCCCCACGGCCACCGGCACGAAGAAGCTCACCTTGATCTCGGCGTTGGCCGCCACCACCGGCCGGCCCCGGGCGAACGTCACGGCGGCGGCCCCCATGGCCGAGTCGCAGAACGCCGAAAGGAAGCCGCCCTGCACGACGCCCCCGGGGTTGGCGAACCGCTCGTCGGCGGTCATCTTCCACACCGTCCGGCCCGGCTCGGACTTGTCGAGGCACACCATGCCGAGCGTCAGGTCGCAGTTGGGCGGCACCTGCATGTCCGGGCAGCCTAGGTGGGGTGGCGTCGGTGGAGTCGCTAGGGTGACGGCGTGTGCGCTCTGACCGCCGCTCCCGAGGGCCGCGAGCTCGAGCAGCTCGCCATCAACGTGATCCGCGGCCTGGCCATGGACGCGCCCAGGGCCGCCGACTCCGGCCACAGCGGCACGGCCATGGGCCTGGCGCCACTGGCCCACGTCCTGTGGACCCGGGTCATGAACTACGACCCCACCGACCCGTCCTGGCCCGACCGCGACCGCTTCGTCCTCTCCAACGGCCACGCCTCGATCCTGCTCTACTCCATGCTCCACTTGACCGGCTACGACCTCTCCCTCGAGGACCTGCGGGAATTCCGCCAGTGGGGCTCGGCCACCCCGGGCCACCCCGAGGCGCGCCACACTGCCGGTGTCGAGGTCACGACCGGCCCCCTCGGCCAGGGGGTCGGGAACTCGGTGGGCATGGCCGTGGCCGAGCGGGTGCTGCGGGCCAGGTTCGGGCCCGAGCTGGTCGACCACCACACCTTCGTCTTCGCCGGTGACGGCTGCTTCGAGGAGGGCATCTCCCACGAGGCGGCCTCCTTGGCCGGCCACCTCGGGCTCGGGCGGCTGATCTGCGTCTACGACGACAACCACATCACCATCGACGGGCCGACCGAGCTCAGCTACACCGACAACGTGCCCGAGCGGTTCGGCGCCTACGGCTGGGACGTGGACAACGTCGGCGAGGTCGCCAACGACACCGACGCCCTCGAGGCCGCCCTGCGCCGGGCCATGGCGGTGCACGACCGGCCCTCGCTCATCGTCCTGCGCTCGCACATCGGCTGGCCCGCCCCCCACCTCGCCGACACCGCCAAGGCCCACGGTGACCCCTTCCCGCCCGAGGAGATCCGCGCCACCAAGGAGCTCCTGGGTCTGCCGGCCGAGGAGACCTTCTGGATCCCCGACGACGTCCTGTCCCTGTACCGCTCCGCCGGCGCGAGCGGGCGGTCCCGGCGCGAGGCCTGGGAGGAGCGGCTGGCCGCCTCGAACGTCGACCGTCCCGCCTGGGAGGCGGCCTGGGCCGGCCGGGCGCTCGAGGGATGGTCGGCCAAGCTCCCCACCTTCGAGGCGGGCACCGAGGTCGCCACCCGCAAGGCCCTCAACAGCTGCCTCACCGCCACCGCCGACCTCATCCCCGGGCTGGTGGCCGGCGCCGCCGACCTGACCGGCAACACCGGCATGCAGCTGAAGGACGCCCAGACCCAGTCGGCCGAGTACCCCGGCGGGCGACAGCTCTACTTCGGCATCCGCGAGCACGCCATGGGGGCGGCGATGACCGGCATGGCCGCCCACGGGGGGATCCTCCCGGTCGGCGGGACCTTCTTCTGCTTCAGCGACTACATGCGCGGCGCCGTGCGGCTGGCCGCGCTCTCCAGGATGCACGTGATCTACTCGTGGACCCACGACTCGGTGGGACTGGGCCAGGACGGCCCCACCCACCAGCCGATCGAGCACCTGGCGTCGCTGCGGGCCATGCCGGGGCTCTCGCTCGTCCGCCCGGCCGACGCCAACGAGTGCGCCCAGGCCTGGCGGCTGGCCGTCGACGGGGAGGTGCCCACCGCCTTGGTGCTGAGCCGCCAGTCCATCCCCGTGCTCGAGGCCACGGCCGACCTGGCGGCCGAGGGGGTGCCCCGGGGCGGCTACGTCCTGGCCGACCCCGACGGTGCCCTTCCAGGTGGTGCTGGTGGGCACGGGCAGCGAGGTGCACGTGTGCCTGGGGGCGGCCGCGCTGCTGGCCGATCGGGGCGTGGGGGCCCGGGTGGTCTCCCTGCCCAGCTGGGAGCGGTTCGAGTCCCAGGACGAGGAGTACCGCCGGTCGGTGCTGCCCCCCGACGTCCCCACGCTGTCCGTCGAGGCCGCCGCCTCGTTCGGGTGGTCGCGCTACGCGGAGGCCTCGGTGGCCATCGACACCTTCGGCGCCTCGGCGCCGGGCGAGGTGGTGCTGGAGAAGTTCGGGTTCACGCCCGAGCACGTGGCCGAGCGTGCCGCCTCGCTCATCGGGCTCTCCCATGACGGGTAAGGACGGGACCATGACCAGACTGCACGACCTCTACCGCAAGGAGGGGCAGAGCCCCTGGCTGGACAACCTCCGCCGGGACTGGCTCACCGGGGGCCGGCTGGCCGAGATGGTGGACCAGGGGGTGCGCGGGATCACCTCGAACCCGACCATCTTCGCCAAGGCCATCTCCGGCGAGGACGACTACGACGAGCAGTTCCGCTCCCTGGTCCCCGGCCACACCGTCGAAGAGGCCTACTGGGAGCTGGTGATCTCCGACATCGAAGGTGCCCTCGAGGTGCTGCGGCCCGCTCCACGAGGAGAGCGGCGGGGCCGACGGCTTCGTCTCCTTGGAGGTGGCACCTTCGCTGGCCCACGACACCGAGGGCGTCGGTGGCCTCGGCCCGGAGCCTGCACGAGCGGATCGATCGGCCCAACCTGCTGGTGAAGGTGCCCGGCGACCGAGGCCGGGGTGCCCGCCATCCACCAGCTGATCAGCGAGGGCCGCAGCATCAACGTCACCCTCATCTTCGGCCTGGACCGCTACGACGCGGTCATGGAGGCCTACCTCTCGGGGCTGGAGACCTTCGTGGCGACCGGCGCCACCGACCTCTCGGGCGTCCACAGCGTCGCCTCCTTCTTCGTGAGCCGGGTCGACACCGAGGTCGACCGGCGCCTGGAGGAGCTGGCCGGCGGGTCCGATGGCGACCCGGCGCCCCTGGCCCTGCGGGGACGGGCCGCCGTGGCCCAGGCCCAGGAGGCCTACCAGCACTTCCTGGGCACCTTCTCGGGCTCGCGCTGGGAGGCGCTGGCGGCCAAGGGGGCGCGGGTGCAGCGGCCGCTGTGGGCGTCCACGTCCACCAAGAACCCCGCCTACCCCGACCTCCTCTACGTCGACACCCTCATCGGGCCGGACACGGTCAACACCATGCCCGACCAGACGATCGACGCCCTGCTCGACCACGGCACCGTCGCCCGGACCCTCGACGCCGACCCCCAGGCCGCCGCCGGCGTCCTGGCCGAGCTCAGCCGAGGTCGGCATCGACTTCGACGACGTGGCCACCACCCTGGAGGACGAGGGCGTGCACTCCTTCGCCAAGTCCTTCGACGAGCTGCTCGAAGTCGTCATCGACAAGGCCAAATCGCTCGGCTGAGCGGCCGGGCTCGAGAGAACGGGGCGTGGGATGAAGATCGCCATGGTCGGCCTGGGGAAGATGGGCGCCAACATGACCGAGCGGCTGCTCGACGGCGGGCCACCAGGTGGTGGCCTTCGACCTGTCGGCCGAGGCGCGGCAGGCCGCGGCCGACAAGGGCGCCGAGCCGGCCGCCTCCCTCGAGGAGCTGGCGGCCAAGCTGTCCCCGCCCCGCGCCGCCTGGGTGATGGTGCCGGCCGGAAAGCCGACCGACGACACCATCAGCGAGCTGGCCGAGCTCTTCGATCGAGGTGACGTCATCGTCGACGGCGGGCAACTCCAACTACAAGGAGGCGGCGCCCACGGCCGAACGTCTGGCCAACAAGGGCATCGGCTTCGTCGACGCCGGCACCTCGGGCGGGGTGTGGGGCCTGACCGAGGGCTACTGCCTCATGGTGGGAGGCACCAAGGAGTCGGTGGCCGTGGTCGAGCCGGCCTTCTTGACCCTCGCCCCCGAGGGCGGCTACGCCCACGTGGGCCCGGTGGGGGCCGGCCACTTCGTGAAGATGGTCCACAACGGCATCGAGTACGGCCTCATGCAGGCCTACGCCGAGGGCTTCGAGATCATGCAGTCGGCCGAGCGAGTTCTCCCTCGACCTGCACGAGATCGCCTCGATCTGGCGCTACGGCTCGGTGGTGCGCAGCTGGCTGCTCGAGCTGATCGAACGGGCCACCCGGCCCGAGGCCGGACTTCGAGGAGATCGCCCCGGTCATCGTCGACTCGGGCGAGGGTCGCTGGACCGTCGCTCGAGGCCATCGACCGGGCCGTGCCGGCCCCGGTCATCACCGCCGCCCTCTTCAACCGCTTCAGCTCGCGCGACAAGGACTCCTACGCCAACAAGCTGGTGGCCGCCATGCGCAACCAGTTCGGCGGCCACGCCGTCACCCTGGAGAGCGGGAAGCAGGGAATGGAGACCAAGACGCCGGTGGGCGAGTGAGCGCGCTCTCCCCGCCCCACCAGACCCCCCCGCTCGTCCTGGTCATCTTCGGGGCCTCGGGCGACCTGGCCTCGCGCAAGATCCTGCCGGCCCTGGCCAACCTGGCCGAGCGGGGCCGGCTGAACGACAACTTCACGGTGATCGGGGTGGCCCGCACCCAGTGGACCGACGACGAGTTCCGCCAGCGGGCCACCAAATGCGTCCCGGTTCCCGGGCCCCGCTGGGCGGCATGGTGGAGCGGTTCCGCTACGTCCCCGGCGAGTACGCCGCCACCGAGACCTTCGACCGCCTGAAGGGCCTGCTGGCCGAGGCCGACCTCCAGTACGGCACCGCCGGGAACCGCGTCTACTACCTGGCCACCGTCCCCTCGGTCTTCTCCATGGTGGCCGAGGCCCTGGCCAAGGAGGGGTGCAACGTTCCCGGCGAGCACGGCGACTTCGCCCGCATGGTGGTGGAGAAGCCCTACGGCCGCGACCTGGACAGCGCCCTCGACCTCGACCGGGCGGTGCACAACGCCTTCGACGAGGGCCAGATCTTCCGCATCGACCACTACATGGGCAAAGAGACCGTCCAGAACGTCCTCGCCCTGCGGTTCGCCAACGCCATCTTCGAGCCGATGTGGAACCGGCGCTACGTCGAGCAGGTCCAGATCACGGTGGCCGAGGAGCCTGGGGGTCGAGCACCGCGGCGGCTTCTACGAGACGGCCGGGGCCCTGCGCGACATCGTCCAGGGCCACGTCATGCAGGTGCTGGCCCTCACCTTGATGGAGCCGCCCACCGGCATGGACGCCGACCACATCCGCGACGAGAAGGTGAAGCTGCTCAAGGCCGTCGTACATCCCGACCCCCGACGAGGCGGTCGACCGGTCGGTCCGGGCCCAGTACACGGCGGGGGTGATGAACGGGTTCCCCGTCGTCGGTTATCGCCAGGAGCCGGGGGTGTCCCCCCACAGCGAGACCGAGACCTACGTGGCCCTGCGACTGCGGGTGGAGAACTGGCGCTGGGCGGGGGTCCCCGTCTACGTGCGCACCGGCAAGCGCCTCCCCGCCCGGGTGACCGAGGTGGCCCTCCAGTTCCACAGCGTCCCCTTCCTGGCCTTCAAGGGCGAGCTGGCCCGCCAGCTCCGCCCCAACGCCCTGGTGCTGCGCATCCAGCCCAACGAGGGCATCAGCCTGCACTTCGGGGCCAAGGTGCCGGGCGAGGCGTTCCGGGTCCAGTCGGTGGCCATGGACTTCGACTACGACCAGGCCTTCGCCAACGCCGGGGAGACCGACGGCTACCCGCGGCTCCTCCACGACGCCATGTGCGGGGACGCCACCTTGTTCATCCGCACCGACGAGGTGGAGCAGGCCTGGCGGATCGTCGACCCCTACCTGGAGGCCTGGTCCGAGCCCGGCGGCGGCCTCTACTTCTACCAGGCCGGCACCTGGGGACCCCACGTCGCCGACCTCCTCTTGGAGCGCTCCGGCGACATGTGGCGGATCCCGGAGCGTCCGCCCTTGACCGAGCTCGAACGCCGGTGGACGACGTCCCCGGGGCCTTCGCCGACCTGGTGGCGCGGGCCGTGGCCGAGCGGCCGGGCCCCCGCTTCTCCCTGGTGCTCTCGGGCGGCCCGCTCGCCCGGGCCTGCTACGAGCGGCTGGCCGCCCTGGCCCCGGGCACCGTCGACTGGTCGGCCGTCGATCTCTACCTGGGCGACGAGCGGCTGGTCCCGCCCGAGGACCCCGACGCCAACCAGCGGCTGGTCCGCGAGGCCCTGGTGGGGCCGGTGGGAACGGTGGGGTCGTTCACCCCCATGCCCACCGAGGGCGACCCCGCCTCGTGCGCCGAGGAGTACGACGCGGTCCTGGCCGCCGTCCTCGCCGGACCCGGGCTCGACCTGGTCCACCTGGGGATGGGTCCCGACGGCCACACGGCCTCCCTCTTCCCCGGCGCCCCCTCGCTCGAGGCCGGCCCCGACCGGCTGGTGGTGGCCACCGAGCGACCCCGGCGGCGCCAACCCCCACCCCCGGCTGACCCTGACGCTCCCGGCCATCGCCCGGGCCCGGCGGGTCGTCTTCACGGTCTCGGGCGCCGCCAAGCGCCAGGCGGTGGCCCGCCTGGTGGCCGGCGACGACATCCCCGCGGCGCGGGTGCGGGCCCCCGAGGTCCGCTGGCTCGTCGACGCCGAGGCCCTCGGGGTGCCGTCGTGACCCTGGTCGCCGCCGACCTGCTCGGCCTGCCCACGACCGAGCTGACGGCGGCCGCCCGCAAGGTGCGGGACCGGGCGCGTGGGCACCCGCGTCACCTACTCGCCCAAGGTCTTCATCCCCCTCACGATGCTCTGCCGGGACCGCTGCGGCTACTGCACCTTCGCCAAGCCCCCGGCCCGCCTGGCCTCGCCCTACCTCTCCCTCGACGAGGTCCTCGACGTCGCCCGGGCGGGGCAGCGCGCCGGCTGCCACGAGGCCCTCTTCACCCTGGGCGAGCGGCCGGAGATCCGCTACCCGACGGCCGCCCGGTGGCTGGCCGCCCACGGCCACGACTCGACCGTGGACTACCTGGCCGCGGCCTGCCGGGCCGTGCTCGAAGAGACCGGCCTCCTCCCCCACGCCAACGCCGGGGCCCTGGACGAAGGCGAGCTGGCCGCGCTGCGGCCGGTGACGGCCAGCCAGGGGATGATGATCGAGACCCTGGCCGAGGGGCTGGCCGCCCACCGACGGGCCCCCGACAAGCGACCCGAGCGGCGCCTGGCCACCCTGGAGGCGGCCGGCCGCCTGGCCATCCCCTTCACCACCGGGATCCTGGTCGGCATCGGGGAGACCCGGGCCGACCGGCTCGAGGCCCTGGTGGCCATCGCCGACTCGCACCGACGCCACGGCCACGTCCAGGAGGTCATCGTCCAGAACTTCCTGCCCAAGCCGGGCACGGCCATGGCCGGCCACCCGCCGTGCCCGGCCGAGGAGCTGGTGTGGTCGATCGCCGCCGCCCGGCTCCTGCTGCCCCCCGACGTCCACGTGCAGGCCCCGCCGAACCTCTCCGACGACCTGGCCCCGCTGCTCGAGGCGGGCATCGACGACTGGGGGGGCGTGTCGCCGGTGACCGCCGACCACGTCAACCCCGAGCGGGCCTGGCCGGCCCTGGACACCCTGCGGGCGGCCACCGAGGCGGCCGGCCACACCCTGGCCGCCCGGCTCACCGTCTACCCCCCCTACGCCGGCGACCCGGGCCGCTGGCTCGACCCCGCGCTCCACTTCGCGGTGCTCGACGCCGCCGACGCCGAAGGCCTGGCCCGCGAGGACCCCTGGTGCTCGGGCGGGGAGGCGGCCCCTCCCCTTCTGGTGGAGGCGTCGCTCGGCGGCCGGACCGGCTCCCCGCGGGCGCCGTCCGGGGCCGTGGCCGAGGTGCTGGCCGGGGTGGAGCTCGGCCAGGAGGTCGGCGAGGACGAGATCGTCACCCTGTTCTCCGCCCGCGGCCCCGAGGTCGCGCGCCGTGGCCGCGGTGGCGAACGGCCTGCGGCGCGAGGCCAACGGCGAGGACGTCACCTTCGTCGCCAACCGCAACATCAACTACACCAACGTCTGCACCTTCAAGTGCCGGTTCTGCGCCTTCTCCAAGGGGCCGCTCTCGCTCAACCTGCGCGGGGCGCCCTACCTGCTCGACTTGGAGGAGATCACCCGGCGGGTGGCCGAGGCCGAGGCGGCCGGCGCCACCGAGGTCTGCCTGCAGGGGGGCATCCACCCGAAGTTCGACGGGGAGTACTACGTCGACGTGCTCGGGGCCGTGCGGGAGGGCTCCGAGCGCATCCACATCCACGGGTTCACCGCCCTCGAGGTCACCGAGGGGGCGCGGCGCTCGGGCGTGCCGCTCGCCGACTACCTGCGCCGGCTCAAGGCGGCGGGCCTCAAGACGCTGCCGGGGACGGCGGCCGAGATCCTCGACGACGAGGTGCGCGCCGTGCTCTGCCCGGACAAGGTCAACACCGAGGAGTGGCTCGAGGCCCACCGCACCGCCCATGCGGTCGGCCTGCGCTCCAACGTCACCATCATGTTCGGCGCCATCGAGCGGCCCGTGAGCTGGGCCCGCCACCTGCTTCGAACCAGGGCCCTCCAGCGCGAGACCGGCGGCTTCACCGAGTTCGTCCCGCTCCCCTTCGTCCACATGGCCGCCCCCATGTACCTCCAGCACCGCTCGCGCCGGGGCCCCACCTTCCGCGAGACCCTCCTCATGCACGCCGTGGGCCGGATCGCCTACCGCGGGGCCATCGACAACGTCCAGGTGAGCTGGGTGAAGCTGGGGACCGACGGCGCCCGGCAGTGCCTGGAGGCCGGGGCCAACGACCTGGGCGGGACGCTCATGGACGAGAACATCTCGCGGGCGGCCGGGGCCAGCCACGGCCAGGGCATGGCCAGAGACGACTTCGCCCGGCTGGTGGCCCCGTTGGGCCGGCCCCTGGTCCAGCGCACCACCCTCTACGGCCCGGTACCGTGACCGCCGTCCCCCCCGAGGAGCTGGCCGGCCTCGAACCACCGTCGGCGGCGGTGATCGACGCCGCCTACCAGGCGCTGGCCGGCGACCGCCCGCTGTCGCGCCCCCAGCAGGAGAACGTGCGGGCCCTGCTCTCGGTCGTCTGGGCGCTGGCCCGCGAGGGGGTCGGGGTGGGCGACCTCAAGATCGCCGTCGCCGCCCTGGGCGAGATGACCGAGGCCTTCCGGGTGTTCGGCCCCTACCGCTCGGTGCGCAAGCTGACCATGTTCGGCTCGGCCCGCACCCAGCCCGACGACCCCGTCTACCTCCTGGCCAAGGACCTGGCCGCCCACATCGCCGAGGCCGGGTGGATGGTGGTCACCGGGGCCGGGCCGGGGATCATGGCCGCCGGCTCGGAGGGGGCCGGGCGCGACCGGAGCTTCGGCGTGAACATCCGCCTCCCCAACGAGGAGGAGGCCAACCCCTTCATCGCCCAGGACCCCAAGCTGGTCGAGATGCGGTACTTCTTCACCCGCAAGCTCATGCTCATCAAGGAGTCCGCCGCCTACGCCGTGCTCCCCGGCGGGTTCGGCACCCAGGACGAGTGCTACGAGCTGCTCACCCTGCTGCAGGTCGGCAAGGCCGAGCCGGCACCGGTGGTGCTGGTGGAGACCCCGGGCGGCACCTACTGGCACGGCTGGCAGCGCTTCTTGGAGACCGAGGTGATCGAACCGGGCTGGATCTCCCCCGAGGACGTCGCCCTCTTCCGGGTGGCCAACTCGGTGGAGGAGGCGGCCGCCGAGGTCCTCGGCTTCTACCGCAACTACCACTCCTGCCGCTTCGTAGGCGACCTGCTGGTGCTGCGCCTCCAGGTCTCCCCCAGCCGGGCCGAGCTGGCCGAGCTCAACCGGCGCTTCGCCGACATCGTGGTCTCGGGGGCCATCCGCCAGGCCGCGCCCTTCCCGCCCGAGCGCTCGGGCCACGACCACATCGAGCTGCCCCGGCTGGCCCTGCGCTTCGACCGGTTCCACTACGCGCGCCTGCGCCTGCTCATCGACGCCATCAACGAGTGCACCGGATAGCCCCCGGCTGAACGAACCCCGGGAAACTGGCAGGATGGGGGCGGTGCCCGGCACCCCGGCCGCCCCAGGTGGGCCGGCCGGGGCCGACGACGAGATCCCGGGCGGAAGGGGCGGACCATGACGGACCAGGCGCACGAGGTGAGCAGCGCGGACGGCGCCGACGACGCGCACGAACGCCAGGCCGAGCAGGTCGGCGGGCTCGACGCCATGTTCTTGAACTGCGAGACGCCGACCATGCACATGCACGTCTGCGGCCTGCTGATCCTCGACCCCTCGGTCACCGGGGTCGCCGACCCCTACGGCGCCATCCGCAAGATGCTCGAGGCGCGCCTGCCGGGGATCTCCCCCATGCGCCGCCGCCTGGTCACCGTCCCCCTCAACATGGGCCGCCCCTACTGGACCGAGGAGGCCACCATCGACCTCGACCGTCACCTCCGGCGGGTCACGGTCGACCCCCCTGGCGACGACCGCGCCCTGGGCGCGCTGGCTGGGTCGTTCGCCAGCACGCCGCTGCGCCGGGACCGCCCCCTGTGGGAGATGCTCTTCGTCGAGGGGCTGGCCGGCGGCAAGGTCGCCCTGCTGGCCAAGATGCACCACTCCTCGATCGACGGCGTCAGTGGGGCCAATCTGCTGGGGTCCCTGTTCGACCTCACCCCCGAGGGCCAGACGCTCGAGGTCGTCGAGCCCCCCGCCCCCACAGTGGTGCCCCGTCCCCTCGAGATGACCCGGCGGGCCATCCTCGAGCGGCTGTCGGACCCGGTGGAGATCGCCAAGCTCATCCCGTCCACCATCGCCAGCGTGGTCAGCGGCGCCTGGCGGATGGCCACCCGGCGCGAGGGGAAGGGCACCATGGCCATCCCCTTCAGCGCCCCGCGGACCTCGTTCAACGCCACCCTCACCGCCGAGCGCTCGGTGGCCTTCGTCGACGTGTCGCTGTCCCGGGTGAAGGAGGTCCGCGCCGCCTACGGCGTCACCGTCAACGACGTCATCACGGCGCTGGTGGCCGGTGCGCTCCGCCGCTACCTGGCCGGGCGGGGCGAGCTGCCCGAGCGCCCCCTGCTGGCCGCCGAGCCGGTCTCGGTCCACGGGCAGACCGCCGACCTGGCCGGCAACACCAAGGTGTCGGTCATGTTCAGCTCCCTGGCCACCGACATCGACGACCCTTCCCTGCGGCTCCAGGTCATCGCCGAGGCCAACCGCCGGGCCAAGGAGCTCCAGTCGATGGTCGGCGCCGACACCCTCATGCAGCTGGCCGAGCACTTCTGGCTGAACGGGGTGGCGCTGGGGGCCCGCCTCTACTCCTCCCTCAACCTGGCCGACCACCACCCGGTGGTCCACAACCTCATCCTCTCCAACGTGCCCGGCCCGCCGGTCCCCCTCTACCTGGCCGGCACCCAACTGGTGGGCGTCTACCCGTTGGGACCGCTCATGGACGGGGCCGGCCTCAACGTGACCGCGCTGTCCGAGGAGAACCGGATCGGCTTCGGCTTCATGGCCTGCCCGGCCCTCGTCCCCGACGTGTGGTCGGTGGCCCTGGAGATCCCCGGCGCCCTCGACGAGCTCGTCGAGGGCCAGCCGACCGCCTGAGCGTTCCTCTCAGGCGGTTCCGACGAGGGAGTCGGTCACCGCCGCGTCGATCAGCGTCCGCACCGACTTGGAGAAGAAGAACCCCACGTGGCCGCCGTGGTAGGCGGCGAGGGTGGGGCGGTCCCAGTGCAGCCAGAGCCGGCGGGCCTGGTTGAAGGTCGACATGCGGTCCCCCAGGCCGGCGTAGACGTAGCGGCCCCGGTGGGGGACGGCGCACGCCATGGCCAGCGGTGAGACCACCCGGTGCACCTGGTCGGCCGCCTCGCCCAGCACCCCGAAGCTCCGGGCCCGCTCGGCGATGGCCGGGGGGCTGTGCCGGCGGAACAGGTCGGGCAGGTCGACCACCGGGACGCCGGCCACCACGCAGCGCAGGTCGGGCTCGAGCGAGGCCACCAGCGAGGCCACCAGGCCGCCCAGCGACTGGCCCATCACCCCGATCCGCTCGGCGCCCTCCGACTCGCGCAGCCAGCGGATGAGCCGCCGGGCGTCCCAGGTGGCCTGGGCCATGCCGTGCATGGAGTCGACCATGTCGATGGTCATGAGGTCCTCGCCGCGCACCCGCCCCGAGGCCCTGGCCCCGTGGAGGGGCAGGATGAGGACGGCCACGTTCACCCCCAGGTGGTGGAGGTGGCCGGCCCGGAACCCCCGCAGGTCCATGGTGGCGTTCTGGCCCATGCCGAAGCCGTGCAGGCACACCATCCAGGTCCGGTGGTCCCGGCCGGGCTCGCGGGCCACCCAGGCGTGGGCGGTCTTGTTGGCTTGGTGCTCGAGCCAGCGGTCCCGCCCCGGCTCGCCCGGGTGCGGCTCCCAGCCGCTGGTGAAGGAGGTGTGCTCGTAGCCGAACCCCGGCACCCGCTCGAACTCGGCGAAGACGTCGTCGGGCGGGGGCGGGTCCCGGTGGTAGGAGGCGGGGTCCTCGAGCCAGCCCTGCGCTGTGAACATCGCCCGAGCCGCCTCCAGGTCGGCGGCGGCCGGCGCGTACTCCTCCTCGGTGGGCAGGAGGTCGGGGTGGCGCAGGGCGGCGATGAGAAACTCGTCGACGTAGGCCTGGGCGGCCAGCCCCATGGTGGGGCGGACCGGCACGATCGAGTCGTCGTCGCCGATGGCGGCCGAGCGGCGGTGGGCGCGGACCATGAAGTCGGCCACCCTGGGCCCGGCCCGCAGCACGCCGGTGATCCGCGGGTCCCGGGCCACGCGCGTGGCCCGGTTCAGCAGCCCGCCACCGGTCGGGGCGACGGGCTCCTCTCGCCCCTCGTCGCCCGTGTCGTTCGAGTCGGCCGGGCTCGACCCGGTGTCGCCCGACTCGATGTCACTGGAAGCGGTGGCGGCGCTGGCCATACCTCCAATCTAGGGGGACTCGTCCCCCACCTGCTCTCTAGGTGTCGTCCGGCTCACCGGAACGGTCCCCGAGCAGGGCGGCAGCCTTCTCCACCGCCCGGCGGGCCCGGGTGATGCGCCGCTCCTCGGCCACGGCGGCCGGTGCCCCGGGGTCGTCGGGGTCCGCCGCCCGGCGCAGCCGGGAGAGCGCCAGGTCGGAGAGCTCCTCGGCCAGCCGGCCGAGCTCCTCGGCCAGCTCGCCCAGCCGCTCGTCGCCGCTCACCGGGGCCGAGTCACCCCTCGGGGGGCACGGCGACCGTGACCACGTCGAGCTTCCCCTCGGCGTGGAGCGCCCGCAGGGCCAGCTTGGCGAACTTGCCGACCGAGGTCTTGGGGATCTCCTCCATGAAGGTCCAGCGCTCGGGCAGCCACCACCGGGCCACCCGGCCCTGGAGGAAGTCGACCAGCTCCTCGGCGGTCGGGCTCTTGCCCGGGACCGGCACCACGCAGACCAGCGGCCGTTCCTGCCAGCGCGGGTCGGGCACCGCCACCACCGCCGCCTCGAAGACGTCGGGGTGGGCCATCACCTCGTTCTCCAGCTCCACCGAGGAGATCCACTCCCCGCCCGACTTGATGACGTCCTTGGTGCGGTCGGTGATCTGCATGTAGCCCCGCCCGTCGAGGGTGCCCACGTCGCCGGTGCGCAGCCAGCCGTGGTGGAACCGGTCGGGGCTCGGGTCCTTGTAGTAGGAGGCGGTGACCCACGGGCCGCGGATCTCGAACTCCCCCACCGCCTCGCCGTCGTTGGGCAGGATCTGGCCGTCCTCGCCGACCACCCGCACCTCGACCCCGGGCACCAGCCGGCCGGCCTTCACGCGGTAGGCCATCTCCTCGTCGGGCGCACAGCCGGCCGGCGGGAGGGCCAGGGCGGCCAGCGGGCTGGTCTCGGTCATGCCCCACCCCTGGGTGATGGGCACGCCGGCCCGGTCCTCGAAGGCCTCGATCAGGGCCCGGGGCACGGCTGCCCCCCCGGCGGTGACCCCCCGCAAGGAGGAGAGGTCGACGGCCGGGTCGGCCGCCACCCGCAGCAGGTCGTTCCAGATGGTCGGCACCCCGCAGGCCAGCGTCACCCGCTGCTCGGCGATGATCCGGGCCAGGTGCTCGCCCTGGAGGAACATCTGGGGCATGACCAGGTTGGTGCCGACCATGAAGCCGGCATAGGGGGTGCCCCAGGCGTTGGCGTGGAACATGGGGACGATGACCAACAGGCGGTCGGCCTCGGTCATCCCGATGGAGGCGGCCGAGGTGGCGGCCATCGAGTGCAGCACCGTCGAGCGGTGGCTGTAGACGACGCCCTTGGGGTTGCCGGTGGTGCCGCTCGTGTAGCACATGGCCGCGGCGTCACGCTCGTCGAGCTCGGGCCAGTCGTAGCCGGGCTCCTCGGCCTCGAGCAGCGCCTCGTAGGAGAGGGTCTCCCCCAGGGCCGAGGTGTCGGCCTCGCCGACCACGATGACCTGCTCGACCGACTTGAGGGTGTCGTAGACCCGGGCCAGCAGGGGGACCAAGGTGGCGTCGACGATGAGCACGCGGTCCTCGGCGTGGTCGATCACGTAGGCCAGCTGCTCGGGGAAGAGCCGGATGTTCAAGGTGTGCAGGACCGCCCCCATGGAGGGGACGGCCAGGTAGGCCTCGAGGTGCGTCTGGTTGTTCCAGCAGAACGTGCCGACCGGGTCGCCGGGGCGGACCCCGAGCCGCGTGAGGGCCTTGGCCAGCCGCTCGGCCCGGGCCGCCACCTCGGAGAAGGTGGCCTGGCGATAGCCGTCGGCCTCGACGGTGACCACCCGGCTCTCGCCGTGGACCGACTGGCCGTGTCGGAGGATCCCGCTG
This sequence comes from uncultured Actinomycetota bacterium, assembly GCA_963770505.1. Classification (GTDB taxonomy): domain Bacteria; phylum Actinomycetota; class Acidimicrobiia; order Acidimicrobiales; family RAAP-2; genus CAVYPR01. The sequence continues at coordinate 831,514 of CAVYPR010000001.1, forward strand.
ATGAGAAGCGGCCCGTCCTGCATGGTGCTGCGCACATGTCCCCCTTCGTCTTTGAGCAGGGCAAGCGTACCGCCCGACCGTTCGGCCACAACCGGCGAAGACAAGGAGAGGCCCGATGGTCCGAGTGGTGTTGGTGGCCGGGGCGGCGCTCGCCGCCGTGGCCCTCGGCCTGGGGGGCTGCGTGGCCCTGGTGGCCGGGGCCGGGGGGACAACGCCGTCCGTCGGCGCCGCCGCGGGTGACCCGGGCCGCGGGCCGGCCGTCCCGGCCTCGTGGGAGTCGCTCGACCGGGCGGCCGCCGCCACCTGCGCCGGCCTCGACTGGACGGTGCTGGCCGCCATCGGCCGGGCGGAGAGCGACAGCGGCCGGTCGGTCGCCCCCGGGGTGTCCAGCGGGGCCAACCCGGCCGGGGCCGAGGGACCGATGCAGTTCGAGCCGGCCACCTTCGCCGCCTACGCCACGGTCGGGACGGGCGGGGCCACACCCCCCTCCCCCTACGACCCGGTCGACGCCGTCTACACGGCGGCCCGCCTCCTGTGCGCCGACGGCGCCGGCACCGCCGCCGGTTTGGCCGGCGCGCTGTTCGACTACAACCACTCGACCGCCTACGTCGAGGAGGTCCTCGTCCTCTCCTGGTCGCTCGGCTCGGACCCGGACCTGGCCACAGCGGCGGCCACGGCCATCGGCTTCGCCACCGGCCAGCTCGGCACCCCCTACCGGTGGGGCGGCACCGGCCCCGGTGGCTGGGACTGCTCGGGGTTGGTCCAGGCCGCCTACCGGGCGGCCGGCGTAGCGCTCCCCCGGGTGGCCCAGACACAGTTCACGGCCGGCCCGGCCCTATCGCCGGCGACACCGCCGCTCCCCGGTGACCTGGTCTTCTTCGGCGGCTCGGCCACCGACGTCTCCCATGTCGGCCTGGTCATCGGGGGCGGCCTCATGATCGACGCCCCCCACACCGGCACCGTGGTCCGCGTCGACCCCACCCCCACTACCCCCGGCGCGGCCTTCGGCACAGAGGTCGTCGTCGGGCTCACCCGCCCCTGGGGGTGAGCCCGGGGGTGAGCGGCCCTGGCAGGCTGGTGGCATGGAGCGGGTCGACCGGGCGCTGGTGGGCGCCAGCTACGACGAGGTGGCCGGTGCCTACGCCACCCACTTCTCCGACGAGCTCGACCACAAGCCACTCGACCGCGCCCTGCTCTCGGTGCTGGTCGAGGAGGCCCGGGGCGGGGTGGTGGCCGACCTGGGGTGCGGCCCGGGTCACGTGACCGCCTGGCTGGCCCAGCGCGGCGCCCCCACGGTGGGCGTCGACCTGTCGCCGGGGATGGTGGCCGAGGCGGGCCGCCTCCACCCGGCGCTCGAGTTCCGGGTGGGCGACCTCTGCGCCCTGCCGGCCGACGACGGCGAGTTCGCGTCGGCGGCCGTCCTGTACGCCATCATCCACTTGGCCCCCGACGAGCTCGCCGACGCCATGGCCGAGCTCCGCCGGGTGCTCTGCCCCGGTGCCCCGGCCCTCGTCTCGTTCCACGTGGGGAGCGAGGTGCTGCACCGCAGCGAGTGGTGGGGCCATCGCGTCGACCTCGACTTCCGGTTCTTCCCGGTCGAGGAGGTGGTCGCCGCGGCCGAGGGCGCCGGCCTGGCCACCGAGGCCAGGATCGAGCGCAGCCCCCACCCCGAGGAGGTGGCCACCCGCCGCGCCTACCTGCTGCTGCGCCGACCGGCCTGAGCGAGCCGGGCCATCCCCGGCGCGGGCCTCGCTCGGCCCCGGGGCCCGGCCGGCGCCGGCGGGCCGCTGGTAGGTTCGAAGGGTGCAGCTCGGCACGGTCGGGGTGTGGTGGAGCGGATCCTGGGCGGTGGAGGGCCGGCCGGACGCCGACACCGGCGCCGAGCTGGAGGCCATGGGCTACGGGGCCCTCTGGTCGAGCGGCGGCTACGAGCCCGGCCTGTCCCCCCGCTTCGGCCGCCTCCTCGAGGCCACCGCCGCCCTGGTCGTGGCCAGTGGCATCGTCAGCATCTGGGCGACCACGCCAGAGGAGATCGCCGAGGCCGTGGCCGACGTCGAGGCCAAGCACCCCGGACGGTTCCTCCTCGGCCTCGGAGCCAGCCACGCCGCGCTCGCCGAGGGCTACGAGCGGCCCTACGCCCACACGGTCGCCTTCCTCGACGCCCTCGACGCCGCCGAGCCCACCGTGCCGGCGGACCGGCGGGTCCTCGCCGCCCTCGGCCCGCGGATGCTCGAGCTGGCCGCCGAGCGGTCGGCCGGTGCGCACCCGTACTTCGTGCCCGTCGAACACACGGCCATGGCCCGCCGGGTCATGGGCGAGGGCCCCCTGCTCGCACCGGAACTGACGGTCGTCCTCGAGCCCGACCCGACCACGGCGCGCCAACTGGCCAGGACCTTCACCACCGGGTACCTCGGACTGCCCAACTACGCCGACAACCTCCGCCGGTTCGGCTTCGATGACGACGACCTGGCGGGCGGCGGCAGCGACCGCCTGGTGGACGCCGTGGTCGCCTGGGGTGCCGTCGACGCCATCGCGGCGCGTGTCGGCGAGCACCGTGCCGCGGGGGCCGACCACGTCTGCCTTCAGGTGGTGGACGGTGGGAGCGGCTTCCCGCTGGAGGCCTACCGAGCCTTGGCGGCCGCCACGACCTGAGGTTCTGACACCAAGGAATCGGTCGCGGGATGCTACGGGCGGGTGGCGCGCTGGAAGCCGAGTTCGGACTCCTTCGTGTGCACACTCAGTGCGGCCGTGCAAGGCTCGTCGTGCCAGAGAAGCCGTAGCAGGGAGGTGCTCGTGATGGCTGAGCTCACCGAATTGCCCCTCCTCCGGCACAACCGCGGGTTGATCGCCGATCCAGCCGCGTTCGCTCGTGACGCCAATGCTGCCTCTTGGCTGTACCTGTGCGGCGAAGGTTTCGCCACGACCGACGGTGGGATGTCGTTCGCGGACGTCCAAGGAGCCGTTGACCGATCGATCAACATCGTGTCCGACCCGCCGGTTGTGATGACCATGGACCTGGCCCGCCAGCACATCGACGCCCTCGACCAGCTGCCCCGTCCGACCCTGGTTACCTGCCGCACCGGCCCGCGCTCCTCGGCGGTGATCTACCTGTATGCCGGGCTCAGGGCCGAGGCCACCGAGCAAGAGGTCCTCGCGCACGCCGAAGCCGACGGTGCGCCCTTCCTACAATCGGACGACCTCGTCGCTTGGGTCAAACAAGGTCTCGCCGAGCTCACGTGAAGGCAAGAGATACGGCATGAGGGCGCGCCGGCTTCGGGGAGGACGGTCCCCGGACGTCAGGCACTTCGCCGAGGTTGAGCAAGACCCGACCGCAGGCAGGAGCGCACTCTCCCGCGGCGGCTCTTGCACGGTGCACCACTGGCGGGAGCGTCGGGCGCATGCGTGGCTTGGTCAGGGGCCTATGCTCGCCTCGCTGTCGACAAGCGCGCCGTCAGCGAAGGTGACGTCGCCGCATGCCTGGGATCGCCCGAGCGACAACGCCGGCGGCGCGCGGTGACTCGGACGGAGCACGCGACAACTGGGGATGGCCAACAGAGATCGGAGACCGGTGATGACTTCCAAGTCTGAATTCACGGCAGAGGAATGGCAGCTGATCCTCGAAGCACCCCCGAGTGCCGGAATGATCGTGGTCACCTCCCAACGGGGGGGATCGTTCCGTGAGACGATCGCCATGGCCAAGGCCTATGTCGAAGCGCGCCAGCAGCACGGCGGGAGCGAACTCTTGGATGACATCGTTGCGGCGAAACCTGAGCGGGATCACACGCACTACCACTCTCCCGAGGAGCTCAAGCAGCATGGCCTACAACACTTGCGTGATTCGGTCGTTCTCCTTGAGCGCAAGGCGACGCCGGAAGAGGTCGACGAATATCGCCGGTTCATCGTCACCCTGTCCCACAAAGTTGCTGCCGCTCACCGGGAACATGGTCAAGAAGTGAGCGAGGCCGAGCAAGCGGCGATCGACGACATCACGGGAGCCCTGAACACGACCCTCGGTTAGGAATTCCATTCGAGATTCCGCACGTCTCAGGCAAAGAGGCCAAGACGCATCCCCCTCCTGGCCGTCGCCTTCGCGCCCGCGGCGGGGGTGTTGACCGCCGTGCTCGCGAAGTTACGCCGATCCCAACGTCCTCGATGGCTTCGATGCGACTGAGGCCCATCCGTACTCACTGATTCGAACCTCCGCACCCACAAAACCAGCTCTGTGCAGGCGCGGCGCCACCGTTGTCGGATCGATCGGATTGTACGTGTCGCCGACATGTCCGGCTGCACGTTCGGGCGTCGCCAGCGAGTCACCCACGGCGAAGATACCGCCAGGCCGTAGAACCCGAGCAACCTCGGCGAAGAGCCGGTCGTGAAGTTCCGCCGTCGGCACGTGGTGCAGCATGGTGAAGGAGGCGGCCCCAGTGAACCAGTCATCTGGAAACTCCAGTGCAGTGGCGTCGCCCTCGACAATTTCCACTCCGGGGGAGCCGGCAAATCGGTTCCTGAGCAGTTCCACCAACTCGGGGTCGACTTCGACGGCCGTCAGGCGTGGCGTCAATTGGCACAGCACGTCCGTGGTCGCTCCGTAACCGGGGCCGACCTCGAGGACTTTGTCGCCGAGATCCTCGTCGCCCAGGGCCCAGGGCAGGACCTCCTCGCGAATGTGGAGCCGCCATTCATCGCTGCCGCACACCTTGTGGTTCTCGTTCACCCCTTCAGTATGTCGCCGAGCCCCTGCCCGCCGGGACAACGCTCCATTCGGCTGGGACGCCACCTGTGGTTCGACAACCAATCGTGCTGGGCCGATCAAGGCCTGACGGCCGGGGCGCTTCCATGCTTCGCCCAACGCACCGTGTCTCGCTCGTCGAGCGCTCGGCGGGCCGCACTGCGGCGCACGTGCCGGCCGGGCGCGCCCGGCACGTTGTCTCAGGCCGGTCGAGGTTGGCCCGGCGCCACCGTTCGCGCCAGGATGCCGAGGGTGGCTCTCAGTGCGTGCTCGGAGATGACCGGAAAGATCCCCGAGTCCTTCCACTGCTGTTCGACGGACGACCAGTCGCAGTAGGAGGTCACGAGCGTGCCCTCGGCTACCGGCTCGAGACGGTAGCCGTACACGTGTCCGATGTTGAACCGGCCCATGACGGTCCAGGCGATCTCGCGGTCCGGCTCCAGCTTCACGATGGAGACCGTCACGTCGTAGAGGCCCATGGGCAGGTCGCTGAGCGCCTCGCGGTCCATGTGGACGACGAAGGAATCACCCACGGCACGGACGCGATCCCCGCTGGCCGCCATCAACATTCCCGAGCTGTCGATCGCCACGTGGCCCTGAGGGTCGGTCAGCACCTCGAAGATCTCCGTCGAACTCGAGGGGATCACCCGCTGAGCCTCGATGCGCTCGACCATGTCGTCTTGGGTCACGGCGCGATTGTTGCAGCCCTGCCCAACAGCCGCATCCCAGGAGCGAGGTCCCCACGGCGGAGGGCCTCCACCACCTGAACTGCGATCGCCAGCCCTGCGCACTCCGCCGCAAGCCCAGGAGCCGTGCTTCTCTACGCCGTCCGGTTCCCTCCACGGAGCCGGCGGTAGCGGCGGACCAGCTCGGCGGTGGAGGGGTCGTGGCCCGAGAGGTCGGGCTCTTCGGCCGAAGAGAGGGCGGGAGCCAGCTGACCGGCCATGGCCTTTCCCAGCTCCACCCCCCACTGGTCGAAGGAGTCGATGCCCCACACCGTCCCCTCGACGAAGACGGTGTGCTCGTAGAGGGCCACCAGCTGGCCCAGGACCGACGGCGTGAGTTGCTCGGCCAAGATGGTCGACGACGGTCGGTTGCCCGGCATGACTTTGTGGGGCACGAGCCCGGGCGGAGTGCCCTCGGCCGCCACCTCGGCGGCGGTGCGGCCGAAGGCCAGCACCGCGCTCTGGGCGAAGCAGTTGGCCATGAGCAGGTCCTGCTGGTCGCCCTTTTCGTGGGTGGAGCGCGCGAAGGCGATGAAGTCGGCCGGCACGAGCTTCGTACCCTGGTGGAGCAGCTGGTAGAAGGCGTGCTGGCCGTTGGTGCCGGGCTCCCCCCAGAAGATCTCCCCGGTCTCCCCCTCCACCGGGCTGCCGTCGCGGCGCACCGACTTGCCATTGGACTCCATGGTGAGCTGCTGGAGGTAGGCGGGGAAGCGGGCCAGCCGCTGGCTGTAGGGCAGCACGGCGTGGGTCTGGGCCCCGAAGAAGTTGTCGTACCAGACGTTGAGCATCCCCTGGAGCACCGGCAGGTTCTCCTCGAGCGGCGCCGTGCGGAAGTGCTCGTCCATGGCGTGGAAGCCGCCCAGCATCTCGGTGAACGCCCGGCGCCCGATGGACACCATGAGGGAGAAGCCGATGGCCGAGTCGTAGGAGTAGCGGCCCCCCACCCAGTCCCAGAAGACGAGCATGTTGTCCGGGTCGATCCCGAACTCGGACACCGCCTGGCGGTTGGTGGAGACGGCCACGAAGTGCCGGGCCACCGCCTCGGGGCCGGCCCCGAGCCCCGACAGGAGCCAGTCGCGCGCCGCGGCGGCATTGGTGAGGGTCTCGAGCGTGGTGAAGGTCTTCGAGCTCACCACGAACAGCGTCTCGGCCGGGTCGAGGTCGGCCGTCTTGGCCCACAGGTCCACCGGGTCGATGTTGGAGACGAACCGGCTCGTGATGTCCGGTGTGGCCTCGTCACGCAGGGCCTCGGTAGCCATGGCCGGCCCGAGGTCCGACCCGCCGATCCCGATGTTGACCACGGCCCGAATGCGCCGGCCGGTGGCGCCGGTCCACCGCCCGTCGCGGATCCGGTCGGACAGGTCCCCCATCTGGTCGAGCACCCGGTGCACGTCGGCCACCACGTCCTGGCCGTCCACCACCAGGTTGGCTCCGGGCGGCATGCGCAGGGCCACGTGGAGGACCGCCCGGTCCTCGGTGGTGTTGATGTGGCGCCCGGCGAACATCTCGTCCCGCCGCTCGGCCACCTGGGCCCGGCGGGCCACCTCCACCAGCAGGCGCATCGTCTCGGCCGTGGCCCGGTGTTTGGAGTAGTCGAGGCAGAGGTCCGCCCCGCTCGCCGCCATGCGCTCGGCGCGGCCGGGGTCCTCGGCGAAGAGCTCCCGCAGGGTCCGGTCCCGCACCGCTTCGTGGTGGTCGGCCAGCGCCCGCCATTCGGGCGTCGTGACCAGCTCGTCCATGGACCGCTCCTCGAGTCGTGCACCGGCGGGGCCGCCGGCCGGGCCGGTGGGCGTCCCCCGTGGCACCATACCAACGCCATGGCCCGCCACTACCTGGTCACCTGCCGCTGGGACGGCTCGACGGCGGGCGGCTACGACGCCTACGACCGCACTCACACCGTGCACCTCCCGCCGGCCGAGGGGGCCCTCTCGGTCAGCGCCGATCCGGCCTTTCTGGGCGACGGGCGGCTGGTCAATCCCGAGTCGCTGCTCCTGGCCGCCGCCGCCTCGTGCCAGCTGCTGTCCTTCCTGGCCGTGGCGGCCCGGGCCCGGATCGCGGTCACCGGCTACCTCGACGAGGCGCGGGCCGTGATGGGGGGAGACCCCCCGAGGATCACCGAGATCTCCCTACGCCCGAAGATCACCGTCGAGTCCGAGGTCACCACCGAGCGGGTCGTCCACCTGGTTGAGGTGGCCCACCGGGAGTGCTACGTGGCCAACAGCCTGACCGCCCGCATCACGGTCGAGCCCGAGGTCACCGCAGTGCCAGCTGCCCCGGGGTGATGGGGGCGGGCAGGGCCGTCTCCCCCATGAGCCACCGGTCGACGGCGGCCGCCGCCGAGCGGCCCTCGGCGATGGCCCAGACGATCAGTGACTGGCCCCGGGTCATGTCACCGCAGACGAAGACCCCCTCGACGTTGGTGGCCCATCCCCGGTCGGCGGCCACCGACCCCCGGGGGTCGAGCTCCACCCCCAGGCCGGCCACCACGCCGTTGCGCTCGGCCCCCAAGAACCCCATGGCCAGCAGCACGAGGTCGCACCGGAGCTCGAACTCGCTGCCGGGGACCGGGGTGAACACGGGGCGGCCGCCCTCGGAGGTGACCTCCACCTGGTGGCCCTGCAGGGCCCGCACGGCCCCGGACCCGTCGTCGACGAACTGGGTGGTGGTGACCGAGAAGAGGCGGCGGCCGCCCTCCTCGTGGGCCGAGGAGGTGCGCAGGATGACCGGCCACACCGGCCAGGGGTGCTCCTCGGCGCGGTCCAGGGGCGGCTCGGGCATGATCTCGAGCTGGTGGACCGAGGCCGCCCCCTGTCGGTGGGCGGTGCCCAGGCAGTCGGCTCCGGTGTCGCCGCCGCCGATGATGACCACGTGCTTGCCGGCCGCCGACACCGGGGAGACGGCGAGCGCCCCCTCCCGCACCAGGTTGGAGGGTTTGAGGTACTCGAGGGCGAAGTGCACGCCGGAGAGCTCCCGCCCCGGGACGTCGAGGTCCCGGGGCAGGGTGGCCCCGCCGGCCAAAACGACGGCGTCGTGTTCGGCCGCCACCTGCGCGGCGTCGAGCACGGTCACGTCCGGGGCGCTGGCGCCCTCCACCTCGCCCGGCTGGCCCACCGACACCGAGCAGCGGAACTCCACCCCCTCCGCCCGTAGCTGGGCCAGCCGGCGGTCGAGGACGCGCTTTTCCATCTTGAACTCGGGGATGCCGTAGCGCAGGAGCCCGCCCGGTCGCTCGGCCCGCTCGAAGACGGTGACCGAGTGGCCGGCCCGGGCCAGCTGCTGGGCGGCGGCCAGGCCGGAGGGACCCGACCCCACGACGGCCACGGTCTTGGCCGTGCGCTCGCGCGGCGGCTGCGGGCGCACCCACCCCTCGTTCCAGGCCCGCTCGGCGATCTCGTACTCGATCCGCTCGATGGTCACCGGGTCCGAGTTGATGCCCAGCACGCAGGAGGCCTCGCAGGGGGCGGGGCAGAGCCGGCCGGTGAACTCGGGGAAGTTGTTGGTGGCCTGCAGCCGCTCGACCGCCGTCGACCAGTCGTCGCGATAGACGAGGTCGTTCCACTCGGGGATCAGGTTCCCGAGCGGGCAGCCCTCGTGGCAGAAGGGGATCCCGCAGTCCATGCAGCGCGAGCCCTGGTCGCGGGCGGCCTCGGGCGGGAAGGGCTCGTAGACCTCCCGCCAGTCGCGCAGCCGAACCGGGATGGGCCGCCGTCGCGGCAGCTCCCGGCCGTACTCCATGAAGCCCGTGGGCTTACCCATGGGCCGCCGCCATGACCGCCTCGTCGACCGAGGTCCCCTGCTCGGCCGCCCGGGCCGTGGCCTCCAGCACCCTGCGGTAGTCCCGGGGCATCACCTTCACCAGGTCCTCCAGCGCCTGCTCCCAGTCGGCCAGGAGCCGTTCGGCCACGGCCGAGCCGGTCTCGTCGCGGTGGCGGGCCACCACCTCGGCCAGCCACCGGCTGTCCTCGGCCCCCAGCGGCTCGACGTCGACCATCTCGGGGTTGTAGCGGCCCCCGAAGGTCCGATCGGGGTCGTGGACGTAGGCGATGCCGCCGGACATCCCGGCCCCGAAGTTCCGGCCGGTGGGGCCGAGGACCACCACCCGCCCGCCGGTCATGTACTCGCAGCCGTGGTCCCCCAGCCCCTCGACGACGGCGAGCGCCCCCGAGTTGCGGACGCAGAACCGCTCCCCCACCTGCCCGCGGATGAAGGCCTCCCCGCCGGTGGCGCCGTAGAGGATGACGTTGCCGGCGATGATCTGCTCCTCGGCCACGAACCGCGACTCCTCGGGCGGGCGGACCACCAGGCGGCCCCCGGAGAGGCCCTTGCCCAGGTAGTCGTTGGCGTCGCCGTAGAGGCGCATGGTGACGCCCCGGGGCACGAACGCCCCGAAGCTCTGACCGGCCGAGCCGGTGAAGGTGAGGTCGATCGTCCCGTCGGGCAACCCGGCCGCCCCGTGGCGGCGGCTGATCTCCGAGCCCAGCAGGGTGCCGACCGTGCGGTCGACGTTGCTCACCGACAGCGACAGCGACACCGGCGTGCCGTCTTCGATGGCCGTGCGGCACTCGGGGATGAACGCGTGGTCGAGGGCGCGCTCGAGGCCGTGGTCCTGCATCCTGGTGGCCCGCAGGGCGGTGCCGTAGTGGTTGTCGGGGCTGGCCAGGATGGGGCCGAGGTCGACCCCGGACGCCTTCCAGTGGCCGACGGCCTCGGTGGCGTCGAGGAGGTCGACCCGGCCCACCGCCTCGTCCAGCGAGCGCAGCCCGAGGGCCGCCAGGTGCTCTCGGACCTCCTCGGCGATGTACTCGAAGAAGGTCGTGACGAACTCCGGCCGGCCGTTGAACCGCTTGCGCAGCTCGGGGTTCTGGGTGGCGATCCCCACCGGGCAGGTGTCGAGGTGGCAGACGCGCATCATGATGCAGCCCGAGACGACCAGCGGGGCCGTGGCGAAGCCGTACTCCTCGGCGCCGAGGAGCGCCCCCACCACGACGTCGCGCCCGGTCTTCAGCTGGCCGTCCACCTGGACCACGATGCGGTCCCGCAACCCGTTGGCCAGCAGCGTCTGCTGGGTCTCGGCCAGCCCCAGCTCCCAGGGGATGCCGGCGTGCTTGAGGGAGGTGAGGGGGGCCGCCCCGGTCCCGCCGTCGTGGCCGGAGATGAGGACCACGTCGGAGTGGGCCTTGGCCACCCCGGCGGCCACCGTCCCCACCCCAACCTCGGCCACCAGCTTCACGTGGATCCGGGCCCGGGGGTTGGCCGACTTCAGGTCGTGGATGAGCTGGCCGATGTCCTCGATCGAGTAGATGTCGTGGTGGGGCGGGGGCGAGATCAGGCCCACCCCGGGGGTGGAGAACCGGGTCCGGGCGATCCAGGGGTAGACCTTGTGGCCCGGGAGCTGGCCGCCCTCGCCGGGCTTGGCCCCCTGGGAGATCTTGATCTGGATGTCGTCGGAGTTGACCAGGTACTCCCCCGTGACCCCGAACCGCCCGGAGGCGACCTGCTTGATGGCACTGCGACGCAGGTCGCCGGCGGCGTCGGGGACGAAGCGTTCCGCGTCCTCCCCGCCCTCCCCGGTGTTCGAACGCGCCCCGATGCGGTTCATGGCCACGGCCAGGTTCTCGTGGGCCTCGGCCGAGATCGAGCCGTAGGACATGGCCCCGGTCGAGAAGCGCTTCATGATCTCTGCGGCCGGCTCCACCTCGTCGATCGGGATCGGGCCGCCGGCCGCCGGCACCAGGCGGAGCAGCCCCCGCAGCGTGGCCAGCTTGGTCGACTGGTCGTCGACCGCCGCCGTGTACTCCTTGAAGATCCCGTAGCGACGGGCCCGCGTGGCGTGCTGGAGCTTGAAGACCGTGCGCGGGTTGAAGAGATGGACCTCGCCCTCCCGGCGCCACTGGTACTCGCCACCCACCTCGAGCTCGCGGTGGGCGCGCTCGGTCGGCCGGTCGAGGTGAGCCAGGCGGTGGCGGGCGGCCACCTCGGCGGCCAGCACGTCGAGCCCCACCCCGCCGATCCGGCTGGCCGTGCCGCTGAAGTACTCGTCGACCACCGCGTGGTCGAGGCCGATGGCCTCGAAGACCTGGGCGCCGGTGTAGGAGGCCATGGTCGAGATGCCCATCTTGGACATCACTTTCAAGACGCCCTTGCAGGCCGCCTTGACGTAGTTCTTGTGGGCCTGGCGGGGCGAGATGCCGTCGAGCTGGCCGGCGGCGATCATGTCGTCGATCGTCTCGAGGGCCAGGTAGGGGTTGACGGCGGCGGCGCCGTAGCTGATGAGCAGGGCCATGTGGTGGACCTCGCGGGCGTCCCCGGTCTCGACCACCAGCCCCACCTTGGTCCGGGCCTTCTCGCGCACCAGGTGGTGGTGGACGGCGGAGACCAGCAGGAGGGAGGGGATCGGGGCGAGCTCGGTGGTGGAGTTGCGGTCCGAGAGCACGATCACGTTGGCCCCCTCGGCGATGGCCGCCGAGACCCGCCGGCGCACGTCCTCGATCGCCGCGCCCAAGGCCCGGCCCCCCTCGGGGGTGGGACGGCCGGCGTCGCCGGCGGCGGCCACCGGGAACAGCCCGTCGATGGCGAAGGCCTTGAACCCCGGGGTCTCGCCGTTCTCGTTGACGTACATGAGCTTGGCCAGGTCACTCCGGTCGATGACCGGCTGGGGCAGGAGGATCTGGCGGCACGCCCCCTGTCCGGCCTCGAGCAGGTTCCCCTCGGGCCCCACGGTGGCGGCCAGGGAGGTGACCAGCTCCTCGCGGATGGCGTCGAGCGGCGGGTTGGTCACCTGGGCGAACAGCTGGGTGAAGTAGTCGTAGAGGAGCCTCGGCCGCTCGGAGAGCACGGCGATGGCGGTGTCGGACCCCATGGAGCCGATGGGCTCGGCCCCGGTGCTGGCCATGGGGGCCAGGATCACCCGGAGCTCCTCGGTGGTGTACCCGAACAGCCGCTGGTGGGTGACCACGCTGGCGTGCTGGGGGGTGAGCATGGACCGGGGGGGCAGGTCCTCCAGGCGGACCTGGTCCTTGGCCAGCCACTCGGCGTAGGGGTGCTCGGCGGCCAGCTGGGCCTTGATCTCGTCGTCGTCGACGATGCGACCCTGGGTGGTGTCGACCAGGAACATCCGGCCCGGCTGGAGGCGGCCCTTGCGCACCACCGAGGCCGGGTCGCAGTCGAGCACCCCCACCTCGCTGGCCAGCACCACCAGGCCGTCGTCGGTCACCCAGTAGCGGGCGGGCCGCAGGCCGTTGCGGTCGAGGACGGCGCCGACCACCGTCCCGTCGGTGAAGGCCACCGCGGCCGGGCCGTCCCAGGGCTCCATCAGCGAGGCGTGGTAGCGGTAGAAGGCGCGTCGGTCGGGGTCCATCGAGGCGTGGTTCTCCCATGCCTCGGGGATCATCATGAGCACGCTGTGGGCGAGGGAACGGCCGCCCAGGTGGAGCAGCTCGAGCACCTCGTCGAACGAGGCCGAGTCGCTGGCTCCGGGGGTGCAGATGGGGTACGCCCTCGACAGATCGCCCGGGATGAGGTCGGTGGCCAACAGCGCCTCGCGGGCCCGCATCCAATTGCGGTTGCCGGCCAGGGTGTTGATCTCGCCGTTGTGGGCCATGTAGCGGTAGGGGTGGGCCAAGGGCCAGCTGGGGAAGGTGTTGGTGGAGAAGCGGGAGTGCACGAGCGCCAGCCCGCTCTCGATCCGGGCGTCGTCGAGCTCGGGGTAGAAGGTCCGCAGCTGGAAGGAGGTGAGCATCCCCTTGTAGACGATGGTCCGCGCCGAGAGGGAGGGGAGGTAGATCCCGTCGACGCCGTGCTCGACCCGCTTGCGCAGCACGAAGGCCAGCCGGTCCAGGACGATGCCCTCGGGACCGCCCTCGGGCGGGGCCACGAAGACCTGCTCGATCCGCGGGCGTGCCCGGCGGGCCGTCTCCCCCAGCGAGGAGTCGTCGATGGGCACCTCCCGCCACCCCAGGACCCCCAGGCCCTCCTCGGCGGCCAACGCCGCCAGCTGGGCCCTGCCCTTGGCGGCGTCGTCGGCGTCGGTCGGCAAAAAGACGAGGCCGGTGGCGTAGCGGCCGGGCCCGGGCAGGTCGAAGTCGACGACCTCGGCCAAGAGGCGGTGCGGCACCTGCAGGAGGATCCCCGAGCCGTCCCCGCTGTCGACCTCGGCACCCGAGGCCCCACGGTGGGCCAGCGCCTCGAGCACGCCCAGCGCCTGCTCGACGATGCGGTGGCTGGGACGGCCCCACAGGTCGGCCACCATCCCGACGCCGCAGGCGTCGTGCTCCTGCGATGGGTCGTAGAGGCCTCCGGCGGCAGAAGCGCCGCCAGACTCCGAGCGGGGCATGGTCGTCCTTCCAAGCTTACGCCCACCACGGTGGTGGAGCGATGGTCTGCGGCCTGGGACGACGTTGGCCCTGGAGCAGTCCGTCCATTTTAGCCTGCCTAGGATCGAGCAGGTGAACGATGACGCCATCGTGGTCGGCGGTGGGGTGATCGGGCTCTCGTGCGCCTGGCGGGCCTCCCAGCAGGGGTTGCGGGTGACGGTGGTCGACCCGGCCCCGGCCCGGGGCGCCTCATGGGTGGCGGCGGGGATGCTGGCCCCGGTGACCGAGGCCACCTTTGGTGAGGAGCGGCTCACCCGCCTGCTAGTGGCGGCGGCCGAGCGGTGGCCCGAGTTCGCCGCCGAGCTCGGTGACGACGTCGGCTACAGCCCCAGCGGCACGGTACTGGTGGCCGTCGACGCCTCGGACCGGGCGGTCGTCGACGAGCTGCTCGACTTCCAGCACTCCCTCGGGCTCTGCGCCGAGCGGCTCACGGCCAGCGGGTGCCGGGCGCTGGTCCCGGCCCTGGCCCCGGGGGTCCGGGGCGGGGCCCACGTGCCCGGGGACCACCAAGTGGACAACCGCCGGCTCCTGAGCACCCTCCTCGAGGCCTGCCGGTCGGCCGGGGTCGCCATGGTCGACCGGGCCGCCGTCTCCCTCGAGGTCTGCGGCGGTGCCGTGTCCGGGGTGGCCCTCGACGACGGCCGCCGGCTCCGTGCCGGGGCGGTGGTGCTGGCGGCCGGTGCCCACTCGAGCTGCCTGGCCGGGCTGCCCGCCGGCACGTTGCCCGCGGTCCGCCCGGTGAAGGGCCACATCCTGCGCCTCGGCGGCGCCGAACCGCTCATCGACAGGACCGTCCGGGGCCTCGTGCACGGGCGGCCCTGCTACCTCGTGCCCCGCCGGGACGGCTCGCTGGTGGTCGGGGCCACCGCCGAGGAGCGGGGGTTCGACCGCACGGTCCAGGCGGGGGCGGTCCACGCCCTCCTCGACGACGCCCGGACGCTGGTCCCGGGGATCGACGAGCTGGAACTGGTCGAGTGCCAGGCCGGCCTGCGTCCCGGCTCGGCCGACAACGGGCCCTTCGTGGGCTGGACCGCGCTGCGGGGCCTGGCCGTGGCCACCGGCCACTACCGCAACGGCGTGCTGCTCGCCCCGCTGACCGCCCTGGCCGTGGCCGCCCTCCTGGCCGGCGGTGACGTGCCGTCGGCCCTGTCGGGGTTCGGCCCACGGCGGTGAGGGCCACGGTCAACGGCGAGGTCGTGGAGCTGGCCGAGGGGTCCACGGTGGCCGCCGTGGTCGCCCGCCTGTGCCCCTCGGACCGAGGCGTGGCCGTGGCCGTCGACCGGGAGGTCGTGCCGCGCTCGGCGTGGGAGGTGGTGGTGGTGACCGAGGGCGCCACGGTCGAGGTGGTGACGGCCGCCGCCGGCGGCTGACGCCCCTACCGCACCAGGTCGCTCCAGCCCCGACCGTCCCACCAGCGGGCCCCGGGCCGTCCCGAGGGGTCCGGGTACCACCCCGCCGGGGGGAGCTCCGGGGGGCGACCGCCGGCCGCCTCGGCGTAGGGATCCCACGTGGCCATCGAGGTTTTGGCCGCCACCGTGGGGAAGCGGCGACGGATGACGAAGAGGTACAGCAGCGAGGAGAAGAGGGCGAGCGGCCACACCAACACCCAGCCGACGGCCAGGGTGGCCACCCAGAGCACCTTGCGGCCGGCCGAGAACTGCCAGGCCGGCCGCCGCACGACGTCGACGATGGCCCAGACGATGGGGACGAGGGCCGCCAGGGCGACCGCGGCAACGGCGTAGACCCACCCGCCCGACGGCAGCGTCACGGCGATCCCCCGCGATCAGGCTGCCGGTCCACCGAGCCATCCGCGCCGCTTGAACAAGGCGAACAGGATCACCACGGCCACCACCTCGGTCCCGACACCCAGCCCGAAGAACACGGCACTGCCGCCGATGTGGAGGACCAACCAGGCGAAATTCTGCCCGAAGAACCCGGTCAGGTAGCTGAGAGGGAGGAAGATCGTGGCGATGATAGCCAGCTGCTTCATCACCACGTTCAGCCGGTTGGAGACGGTCGAAATGTGGGTGTCCATCACGCCGCTCAACAGGTCGCGGTAGCCGTCGACCATGTCGCTGATGCGGATGAGGTGGTCGTAGAGGTCGCGGAAGTAGCGGGCGCTCTCGTCAGTGGTGCCCGGCAGCTCCGTCACGCCCGCGCTCAGCGCGGCGAACATGTCCCGCTGGGGGGTGACCACCTTGCGGATGGCCATGAGGTGCCGCTTCATGGCAAAGATCTCGCCCAGCTGCTCCTCGGTCGGCCGGACCAAGATGGCGTCCTCCAGGGTGTCGATGCGCTCGTCGAACTCCGACAGCACGGGGAAGAAGCTGTCGGTCAAGGCGTCCACGATGAGGTAGACGAGGGCGATCTGCGGAGCGCCGGACCCATGTCGGTGAGCGATCCTGGCCCTCACGCCGTCGATCGGACCGCACGCCCCGCGATGGATGGTGACGGCGTAGTGGTCGGAGAAGAAGAGATGCACCTCCACGGTGCCTGTCCTCCGGTCGGCGGCCCCGTGGGCGACCATGTAGACATAGTCGTCGTAGTCGTCCAGCTTGGGGCGCTGGCCGAAGTGCTCGGCGTCCTCGACGGCCAGTGGGTGAAAGTGGAACGTGTCGGTGAGGACCGCCGTCACGTCGTCCTCGCCCTGTTCGGCGTCGAGGTCGAGCCAGAAGAACTGGCCGCCCGACATGGCCGCGGCCACGTTTTCGGCGGTGGCCGGAACTCCGCTGTTCCCCTGGGTGAGCACGCCCTTCACCTCTCGATTCTCTCTCCCCCCGGCCCCGCGGGCGGGGATGCGGGACGTCCCCGGGGCCAAGGTGGACGGCGCAACTCGGCAACGGCGGGCCGCTCGTCGCCCCCGTCCCGGCACACGCGCGGGTCCTCGTCCTCTTCCGCCGCCAACCGTGACCGGGGCCCCTCCACCCCCGCCCGCCGCCAGCGCCGGGAGCACACGGTCGGCACGGCGCCCGTCATGTCGGCCGAGTCGAGCTCGCTCGGGCCCCACAAGACGGACGGTCCGGCCGTTCCCCGACAAGGGGATCAGGGCCGGTCTCAGAAGCGGGGGTCGTCCACCGAGAGCACCGACTCCACCTCGGCGTCCACCGGGGGCGGTTCGAAGGCGGCGTCCACCTCGGCACGGGGCAACGAGACCAGGATCTCGCGCAGCTCGCCGTAGGCGCGCGAAACCTGACGGCGGTAGAAGACGGGCATCACCCGCAAGGGCCCTGCGAGATCGATGCCCATGTCACGGGCCATCTCCTCGTCGACCGCGGACACGACCACCGGCGGCACCTCGTGGCAGAGGGCCAGGCGCACCACGTACCTCCCGCCCCCGACAGGGCGCTCGAAGGCGGGCCGTGGTCTCGACCCCTCGGCGAAGATCCCAGCCACCACGCCGGCGTCGATGGCGATGCGCACCACCCGGACCTCGCCGCCCTCCTTGTGGGCCCGCCGGATCGCCTTGACCCAGTCGTCGGGATGGCTCTCCAAGGCGGTCACCGCGTCGAGTGCGGCCACCACCACGGTGCGGTGCTCGTAGGGGTAGGGGCCGCGCTGGAACGCCAAGCTCACGAGGTAGGGCGGCGCGGCCGGTGCTATGCCGACGCCGGGGCTCTCCGGCACATCGGTTGCGACTTCGGCCACGGTCGCCTCGTGTGCTCCCGGCTGGACGCCGTCCGGGTCCGGCTCGACCACGTCAGCTCCCGGTGGCTAGCGCCTCGAAGTTCTCGTAGAGACGGGGCTCGCCCATCTTGTCGCGCTGGGCCTTGGCCGGGGGCCCGACCCGCGCCCACATCCCGTCGATCCACCACAGGTCGAGGACGAGCTCCCGGTCGAGCAGGTCGTGCTTGACCAGCGTGCCGATGGTCTCGCCGAAACCGAGCATCTTGCGGACCGCGGGCAGGTTGGCGCTCGCCGCCTCGGGGTTGAAGCCGTCCGAGAAGATCTCGTGCGCGGCCTCGTCGAGGGCCATCTCATTGCCCCACCTGACCAACTGCACGATCAGGGCGGCATCCTCATGGGTAGCGGCCATCCCACACCTCCTGGTTCCTCGGGACGTCGAAGGGCCCACCGTATAGTGCGCGGCCGCCGCCGTCACTCGCCCCGGGCGTGGCCCGGCGGGCCTCCCCCACCTTTGGGTGCCGCGCAACGGTGCCGGCCAATGGTGACCCCTTCCTCCCGGCGCCCGCCGGCCGTAGAATGACGAGCGGGAAGGTGACCGTCACTGACGGGACAGGGTCGGACGAAAGTCCGGGAGGGGAAGAGATGATCGCCAGCGGGTCTTGTTGGCTGCTGCACGCAGCGCGGCGCCTCTTCGGGGACACAGATAGGGCTCCCCGGGGGACCGATGCCGGCTTCACCCTCATCGAGCTGACGGTGGTGATGCTCATCCTGGGCATCCTGCTCGCCATCGCCATTCCCACGTTCCTCTCGGTCAATGGGGGTGCCAGGTCGTCCCTCACCCAGACGGACCTCGCGAATTCGCTGACGTCGCTCCAGTCCATCTACAACAACGATGACGGGTCGTTCCCGACAACCCTCAACACGATGCTGGCCAAGACAGAGAACGCCATCAGGTACGTCGGCCCGACAGTGGCCCCCACACCGGGGAAGAACATGATCTCGGTCTGGCATCCTTCGACAAACGAGGTCGGCATGTGGGGAATCGACGCATCCGACAAGTGCTGGTTCGTCTACGTGAACGAGACCTCCAAGCCGATCTCCGGGGTGCCTCCGGGATTCTCCTACGGCTCGTTTCAGGCCTCAAGCACAACCTGGAGGACATGCTTCGCCACATCGGACGGCGTGACATTGACGGGCTACCTGTGGCACAGCTTCGCCACAGCGAAGACAGCCCGGACAGCGAGCACAGGTGGGCATCTCTTCCTCAGCACAGGGCCATGAGCAGCCGCTGACCGGTCGGGCCACCCCGACGTCGACGTGCCCCAGAAAAGACGTGGTCATCGCCTTCGGGCACCACAGGACGTCGGCACTCCTGAGCCGTACCGCCTGTCGGTGACCGCAACGGTACGTTTGGCCGCCTGCCCGTAGATGGGCCCGCCCAGGGTGCCTTGGGCCTGCTGTACTGCATTCCGAAGACACCGCCCTCCGTGCACCGGGCGGGGTGCACCACCGGTGGGCACACGAACCCAGAGCGACGGAGGCACGCACATGCCGCACGACCGAGCGAGCCGCCAGGGACAGCACCATGGCACCTCGGACCCGGCCACGGGCACGCCTGAGCCACCGCGCCTGGCTCAGCACCTGGATGTCTCGGCGGAAGCACGGGCGACCCTCAAGGGACACCAACCGGGCATCATCTGGCTTACCGGCCTCTCCGGTGCCGGCAAGTCCACCATCGCCAATCGAGTCGAGGTGCAGCTGTTCGAACTCGGAATCCACACGACGCTGCTCGACGGCGACAATCTGCGGCGCGGCCTCAACCGTGATCTGGGGTTCACCGATTCCGACCGCGTCGAGAACATCCGCCGGGTCGCCGAGGTGGCCAGGCTGATGGCCGATTCGGGGCTGGTGGTGATCGTGGCCTTCATCTCGCCGTTCCGTGCCGACCGCCGCATGGCCCGCGACGTCGCGGGCCAAGGCCGCTTCTGCGAGGTGTTCGTCGACACGCCGTTGCACGTGGCCGAGGCCCGGGATCCGAAAGGGTTGTACCGCCGGGCACGTCGAGGGGAGCTGGCAAACTTCACCGGGGTGGATTCACCCTACGAGCCCCCAGAGCACCCCGAGCTTCGGATCGACACGACGGTTACCTCGCCCGACGAGGCCGCGCACCGGTTGGTCGAACAGCTCCGTGCCATGCAGATCCTCGGCCACTAGCCCCTTGCCGGCCGGGAGGGACTCGTCGGCCCGAGTCCCACTGACTGCCCGCCTCGGCCACCCAGGGTGGATTCGTGGGGCAACATGGGACACGCTGCATGGCGACGCACGCATCGAGAAGGGGGCAGCAGGCGATGGCCATCGATCTGACCGGCGGCATGGAGCCCTCGAAGGACTTCTTCTTGGCCGAGCGACCGGAGGACCCCCAGTTCCGTGAGAGCGCGTCGTTCTGGGTCTCCGACCACGAGGGCCGCATCGGGCTCCCGAGGGTCGGCATCGAGGCCGTCTCGGAGGCGTGGGACTCGCGCGGTCTCCAGCTGAACCTGGGCTTCCCCGACGGCCGAACGGTGATCGTCCTGGGCTCGGGCGAGGGGCGGTCGCCGCTCGACGACGACGGGAACTGCCGCACGTTCGCCGCCGGGGGGCTCGTCTTTTGTTGCGTCGAGCCGTTCCGCACCCTGACCTTGACCTACCAGGGCAGCGCCTTGGACACGAGCGCCGCGGCGTTGGCCAAGGGTGACTACGGCGGGCCCCAGGTGACACTGGAGGTGGAGGTGGAGTTCACCTGCGCCGCCCCACCCTGGGTGTCGGGGACCCTCAGCGCCGCGTCCTCCGAGCTCTTCAACGAGGGCTTCGCGGGGGCGTTCATCAGCCCCCGCTATGAGCAGCTCTGCACGTGTCGAGGCCGGGTCGACGTGGGCGGCACGGAATGGACCTTCGACGGCACCGGCCTGCGCATTCACCGGCAGGGCCCACGCGACACGGGCGGGTTCTGGGGCCACTGCTGGCCAAGCGCGCTCTTCCCCAGCGGCAAGGCCTTCGGCGCCCTGGCCTTCCCCGAGCGCCCGGACGGCGAACCGACCTACAACGAGGCGTTCGTCTTCGACGGAGCGTCGATGATCCCCGCCACGATCGTGGAGGCCCCGTGGCTGCGTCGCCTGCAACCCAACGGTGAGGACGTCTCGCTGGTGCTCCGCACGGCGGACGGTGACGTCCGTATCGAGGGCGAGACCGTTCTCTCCTCCTGCATGGCGGGGGGCACCGTTCACGAGTTCGCCCCGGCGCTGCAACAGGCCGGGGTCCGGTACCGCTGGGACGGGGAGGAGACCTTCGGCATGATGGAGCGCTCGATCCCGGTCGCCCAACTCGAGGACTGAGGCCTCGGTGCACGAGAAGGTCCTGGCGGCTCCCACTCCCGTTGAGCGAGGCGCGAGATGATCGATGCCGAGCAGCTCGTGGAGAGAGCCTGCCGGCGGGCCGAGGCCGACGACTTCGGTCCCGACACCTGGCGGGAGGGCCTCGAGGTCCTGGTGCGAGCGTTGGAGGCGGAGGGGAACCTCAACGAACTGGGCGAGGCCGTCTTCTCCGACCAGATCGTCGGCTACCTGGCGAACCGCCTGGAGGTGGAGAAGTGGTACGGGCGCCATCCTGAGATCGAGGACCAGGAGATCGTGGCTCCCCTTTTCGGGCTCGGGCTGCCCCGCACCGGGTCGACGGCCCTCAGCTTCCTGCTCGCCTGTGACCGGTCCCGCCGCTGCCTGAGAACCTGGGAGGCGGACGCTCCGTGCCCACCCCCGGAGACGGCCACCGAGGACAACGACCCGCGCATCGCCAGGTGTCAGGCGGGCATCGACCTGACCCATCAGATGTTCCCGGACTTCGCCGGGATGCTGCCGAGCTCGGCCACGGGGCCCCAGGAGTGCCTCCTGCTCATGGCCCTGGACTTGCGGTCACACGTCTTTGAGGGAATGGCCCTCCTGCCCGGCTACACCGCCTGGCTCACGTCCTGTGACATGGAGCCCGCGTACCGCTACCACCAGCGGGTGCTCAAGCTCCTGCAGTGGCGGTGCCCGCCGACCCGCTGGTGGCTGAAGAGCCCGGCGCACATGGCCAGCATCGACGCCCTCGACGCCGTCTATCCCGACGCCCGGTTCGTGATGACCCACCGCGAGATCACCAGTGTCCTTCCCTCGCTCTGTGCCCTGAAAGAGGCGCTCTCGACGCCGCTCACCCTCGCGCTCGACCGTTCGGCGCTCGGACGTCACGAACAGCGCCTCTGGCGCGAAGCACTAGAGCGACTCGTCGCTTTCCGAGACGCCGGCCGCGAGGACCGCTTCTTCGACATGTCCTTCGCCGAGATGCAGGGCGATCCGGTCGGCGCCATGGAGGGCCTGTACCGAGAGTTGGGCGACGAGCTCGCGCCCGACGCCCGTATACAAATGGCCAGGTGGTGGGAGGAAAGCTCGAAGGAGCGCCGGCAGGGGAAGCGTCCCGACCCCGCCGACTACGGGCTCGATCCGGCCACCTTGCGCCG
Organism: uncultured Actinomycetota bacterium; assembly: GCA_963770505.1. Taxonomy (GTDB): domain Bacteria; phylum Actinomycetota; class Acidimicrobiia; order Acidimicrobiales; family RAAP-2; genus CAVYPR01. The sequence continues at coordinate 853,492 of CAVYPR010000001.1, forward strand.
GGAGTTCGCCTTCTACGACGACCGCTTCGCCCGGTAGCCGACTCCCGGCGCCTCACGATCGCGGTGCGGCCGTCCCTGCAACCAGGCCAAGGAACGCATGCCGATCACTTCCCCGACGTCGCCTCCAGCGCATCGAGTCGGTCGAGGATGTCCTTCAGTCCACCCGCCGTGTGCACATCAAGCCGGTCGAGGATGGTTTCGGTGTCGTTGAAGGTGCGAAGGGCCCGTTCGTCAGAAATTGCGCTCTGGACGCTCTGTCCCACCATGATGACCGTGAGCAGCACGAGCTGGATGAATGTCTGAGCAATCCAGGTCACGATCAGGATCAGCCCGGCTTTGGTGAAGAACGCCGGAACGTCGCCTTTGTGCAGCACACCTGCCTCCACGAGGACGGCCGGCAGACTCATCAACGCGATGAGGCAGAAGAGGGATGCGCAGGCCATGGTGCCGACCCCACGGGTGAGGAGCACGGCGACCTTTGCGTTGAAGCCCTCGACCTCCTTCACCTCCGACCCCAGCCCACGAAGGCTCACCACGCGGGCGAGGTGATGCTGGGTCTTGACGTGGTAATTCGCAGGCAGAGTGGTCATTTCGCAGGATAATCCCCGTTACCCCGCGCCCGAGGTGAGCGCGACGCACTGCCCGCTACCGTCGACGGCCAGAAGCTTCAGGCCTTCCTCTCCGCCCTTTCGAGCTTGAACTTGTGGTGTTGGGCGAGGATGGTCTCATGCGACGCCCCGTGGTTCGGCACGTCGGGATGGTGGTGCTTGCAGAGAATGAAGGGCGTCCCCTCGAGGGCATGATGCCCGATCCTCCAACAGCCTTTCGTATGGCAGTTCACCTTGCGCACGCCGGTGTAGACGCCGACGCACACGGCGCTGATGAGGGTCGCCTCTCCGAGGTCCGAGCCAAATCCCGACCAGAAGTTGTAGTACAGGTCGGGGCCGCCATGGAGGGTTCCCGTGTGGAGCGCGAACCAATGGCGAAGGCCTCCTACGAAGGCAATGAGCAGCGCCACGACGACGATCACGAGCAGCACTCCCGCCAGCCAGACGGCTCTGTTCCCCGAACTGTCCGGGGGGAATGTCTGCGTCGGGACCAAGGCGGAATGCTCGGGGGACGTCACTGCGTCACTGGCCTGCGTCGTCGGGCCGGAGGACTGCGTTGGCGGCGAACTTCGAGTTGTCTCAGTCATTGTCTCTCCGATCCACGCTCGGTGAAGAAGGCGGGTGGTGCGCTCACACCTCACGATTCTGCCGTCGCCTGGGGCATCGGTCGCGGATTGGCCCCGATGGCCAGCCCAGAGCAATTGAGCGGTTGAGCTCTTGGCCTTCGCCCACGCGCCCATGGCCGGGACGGCGATGGGTCGCAACACCGGATCGCCCCTTGACCGGGCCGCGACGGCACCTGGCCTCTCGGCTGGCCGGCATCACGTGACGCCACGCCATCGGATCGTGGCCATGCGCTGGGAAATTCCCCCCTCTCAGGTCTACGACCGCTACGTCGTCGTGGGCACCGCCCCGACGACATCGGTGACGTGGACTGTGTCCCCCGGCAGCGAGCCCACAAACCCGGCGTCCCCGAAGGCGAAGATCCCCCCGTCCGACCCGATCAGCCAGTACCCGCCTGTGTCGGCGGTGTGGACGATGCCGATCACGGGCTGGGCGGGAGTCACCCCCAGGGCCGGCAGTGTGCCGAAGCCCGGGGCGTTCCCGAAGGCGCGAACCGTCCCGTTCTGAGTGGCGATCCAGTACCCGCCGCCTGTCGGGGTGCCGGCGATGGCCGAGACCGGCGAGCTGGTCCCCTTGGCTGTGCCCAGCGCCCGCGCGGCCCCGAACCCGTAGACGGTGCCTGTGGATGAGACCAGCCAGTACCCGTTGCCGGTAGGGGTCGAGGCAATCCCAATGATGTCGTCGACCGAGACACCCTTCCCTGGAAGGGACCCCAGGAATGGCACTGTGCCGAAGGCGAAGACTCCACCGTCTCTGCCGACCAAGAAGTAGCCCCTGTCTGTGTCGGCAGCGACGATGCCGGTGATGGGCTCGGACGGGGTCACCTGATCGCCGGGAAGCGAACCCAGGAACGGAGCGTTGCCGAAGGCAAAGACCCCACCGTCCGACCCCACCAGGAAGTAGCCCCGATCCGTGCTCGTGGGCACCATGCCCACGATGTCGTTGACCTTCACCCCGAGCCCCGGAAGCGAGCCGTAGAAGCCGCCTGTGGCGCCGGTTGGGGTAAAGACGAAGACCCCGCCGTCCGACCCCACCATGTCGTACCCGGCGCTGCGTGCTGGAGGAACCGGCGCCACGAAAGAGAAGGCTGTCTCCAGAGCTGCTGTTCCGTGCGCGGTGTGAACCGCAACACTGACCCTGCCGGCACCGTGGGCGTTCGTCACGGCCCTGATGGTCGTTGGGTTCTCCACCGAGAAGCTGGTCGCTGTCATGCCACCGAACTTGACTTGCCCCGACCCTGTGAGGTGGGTCCCGGTGATCGTCACTGCGGTGCCGCCTGCGGTGGTGCCGGAGGCCGGTGTGAGCGAGGTGATCGTCGGAACGGGCGAGACGTAGGAGAAGGCATTGGCCATTGTCACTGTGCCGTGTGTCGTGTCCACTGAGACGTTGACCATGCCAGCCGCGTGGGCGCCGGTCATGGCCTTCACGGTCGTCGCGCTCTGTACCGAGTAGCTGATCGCTGTCTTGCTCCCGAACCTGACCTGCAACGTCCCTGTGAGGTTGGTCCCGGTGATGGTCACCGAGGTGCCCCCTGCGGTGGTGCCGAAGGCCGGTGTGAGCGCGGTGATCGTTGGGGGCGGAGTGAGGCTTCGCAACAAGATGAGCGCAGCGCCGACCGTGTTGGTGCCGCCAGCGAAGCAAACGTCCGTTGACGCACAGTCCACGGAATAGAGGCCTTCTGCGCTCGGGGAAGCGAGGTGGAGCGTCCAGGAGGCCTGCGGCGATGTGGTCTCGTAGATGTCATCGCCCAAGCCGGTGGCGACACAGGTTGTCGTCTCCTTTGCACACGAGACCGCATCGAGGTAGAGATCGACCGGCAATGGTGTCGTCGGCGCAGCCCACGCACTTCCGCCATCAGCGGTGGTAACGACCACACCGCCACCGGATCCAGAGCCGACCGCCACACAGTCTGTCGCAGACGCGCACGAAATCGAGTTCAAGCCGACACTCTCGGGCGCTGAGACCGTCTGGTCGATCCAAGCGAGCCCACCGTCGGTGGTTTTCGTCACCGCGGGTCCCGAACCGCGCTGACCGACGGCGATGCAGTCGCTCGCCGACGCACACGACACCGAGGTCAGTGATGGCGAGCCGAGCGGGGGTGTCGACGGGGATGTCCACGTCTCCCCTCCGTCGGTGGTGACGTACTCCACCCCGCCACCCGACCCCGAGCCGACGGCTACGCAGGTTGTGGTGGAACCGCAGGAGACCGAGTTCAGCCCGGCGGACTCGTTCGAGCTGAGCTTTGACACTGCCCAGGTCGCGCCGGCGTTGTCCGTGGTAGCGGCGACCGGGCCCTCAGATGTCGTTGTGGCGGTACCCTGACCCACGGCAATGCACTCGCTCGATGAGGGACAGGACACTCCCCAGAGCACACCCACCGATGGCGGGAGGTTGCTCGTGGACCACGTGTGCCCTCCGTCGGTGGTGGAGAAAAACGTGGTTTTACCGACGGCAAAGCAATCCGCTGTCGACGCGCAGGACAGTTGCTGGATGCCCGGAGCTGTCCCAGTCGGATAGGACTTGCTGATCTTCCACGCCGTTGAATCGAAAGAGCCCGCAGTCAGCGTGTCGATCGGGCTGACGGTGTTCGAACCACTCACCTTGAATCCCCCGTCGAATGTTGTCGGTGTTGTGTAGGTGATCGTCTCCGACGGCGGAACACACGTCAGCGGCAGCAATACGTCCAGTGTGATGTCGCCCGGGATGAGGGTGGCCACGTCCCCTGGTGTCGCCGTCACGATGAAGGGGGTCGACGGGTACTTAAGCGTGACGGAGGCGCCATGGGCCAGCGTTGTTGTGTCGATCGGCACCGACAGCGGCGTGTTGTTCGCCACAATGTCCGGCGGTCCCTGAAAGCCTGTAGCAGTAATGTCCAACGCCGCCTTGGAAACTGTCAGTGCGGCCAATGATCCTGTGGCTTCATGGGCGATCATGATCAATGACGACGGAATCGTTATGACCAGCTGCGGATGTGCCAGGTAAATTGTTCCCTGCGGCAGCGTGGCTGGCGCGGTATTGAGGTCCTGAATCGTTGCGGTGATCTTCTTGGTCCCGAGCGGCGTGGCGCACGAGTACGTCCCGCCCACCAAGGGTCCCGCGGCGGAGGCGGCACCGCTGGTGGCCAGGACCAGCCACAGGTCCCCCGCTGCACCGACGCCACCGGTTAGCAGGGCGGCGACCATCGCACCTCTGAGGAGCTTCGTCCGACTGGTCGCCATTACTTGCTCACCCGCCCCTCGACGCCGCGCACGCCTCCCGCACATGCCGCAATTGATCCATGCATTGACCGAGTGCGGAGAAACCTCCTAGAGGCATACATGAGTCATTGCGCTTCAGCATACGACGTTACGAGACAGAAGTTCAGGACTCCGCACATCGCTTCGGCTCCTCTTCTGCACTTCATTGAGCGCGAGACCGTAGAGCCGCGTCACTTCCGATGCCGAGCAGCCCTCCTCACGCCTCGGAGCCAGCGGCCTCGATTGCGAGCACGCCGCTGCGGACGACGTCGTGCAGCCCTCAATACCACTCGACCGCCAGCGACATCCGTTTGACATCGTCTTCAGTATGGGATAGAGCGACAATACGAACAATCCGCTCAAGGCGGAAAGCCCCCGCCAATCGAGGAGGGAGGTCGGCTAATGGGACCATTGGCTGGAAGGCGCGTGCGCGCCATGCTCGGGGCGGCGGTCGTCGCCGCGTCGCTGGGAGGTCCGGTCCTCGCCTCGGCGTCACCGGCTGGGGCCAGTACGACCCCCGAGCCCACCGCAGTCACGCTCTTCGAAAACCACCCCACACGAACCTACGGCTCGGAGACAACCGAGACGTTCACAGTCTTCTTGACAGGCCAGCCAAGCCATGGCAACCCCATCGGCAAGGTCAGCATCATGACAGGCGCCACCGCCGTGGCTACAGCCAATTTGGTGACAGTGTACTTTGACGGCGGCGGCGGCGAGTACAGCGTCACCCTCACCCCCAAGCAGCTGGCGCCTGGGCCCCACTCGCTCACGGCCACCTTCACCCCGACACCGACGAAATCCTCGTCGACATCCAGCTACAGCTACACCGCCTCGACCTCGACAGCACCTGTGAGTTTCACGGTCAACACGACCCCCGAGCCCACCGCAGTCACGCTCTTCGAAAACCACCCCACACGAACCTACGGCTCGGAGACAACCGAGACGTTCACAGTCTTCTTGACAGGCCAGCCAAGCCATGGCAACCCCATCGGCAAGGTCAGCATCATGACAGGCGCCACCGCCGTGGCTACAGCCAATTTGGTGACAGTGTACTTTGACGGCGGCGGCGGCGAGTACAGCGTCACCCTCACCCCCAAGCAGCTGGCGCCTGGGCCCCACTCGCTCACGGCCACCTTCACCCCGACACCGACGAAATCCTCGTCGACATCCAGCTACAGCTACACCGCCTCGACCTCGACAACACCTGTGAGTTTCACGGTCAACAAGGTGACCCCGACCATCACCTGGGCCACCCCGGCGTCCATCACCTACGGCACCAAGCTCGGTGGCACACAACTCGACGCCAAAGCCTCAGTCACAGGCGCCTTCGCCTACACACCCCCCTCAGGCACGGTGCTCCAGCCGGGCACACACACACTCACGGTGACGTTCACGCCGACCACAAGGACCACCTACGCCTCGGCCTCAAAGACGGTCGTCCTCAAGGTCGTCTCCGCCGTGTCCAAACCCCCGCCGACCATCACCTCCCTCTCGCGGGCGAGCGGCCCAGCTACCGGTGGCACCAAGGTGACCATTACAGGGACCGGGTTCTCGACAGTGTCCAACGTCAAGTTCGGCACAACGACAGCCAAATTCACAGTGAAGTCGTCCACCCAGATCCTGGCCACCTCACCCCCGCACGCATCAGGCACAGTCAAGATTGCGGTGACGGCCGCAGGCGGGACGTCGCCCACAACCGTTGCCGACCTCTACACGTTCACTGTCCCGGCGCCAGGGGTGGCCGGCATCTCCCCCGCCAGCGGCCCGCCCGCTGGCGGAACCACGGTGACGGTGAGCGGCAGCGGGCTCACCGGGGCCACAAAGGTCTACTTCGGCTCGAAGACGGGGCGGACAATTTCAGTCAACGCGGGAGGGACCCAGCTCACGGTCAAGAGCCCGACAGGGACCTCGGGAACCTCAGTGGCCGTGCGGGTCATGACCCCCGGAGGTGAGAGTCCGACAGTGGCAGCGGACATGTTCACCTACGGCCCAATCATCACCTCGCTCTCGCGGACAAGCGGTCCTCCGACCGGTGGTACCAAGGTGACCATCACAGGGAAGGGGCTCACCACAGTCGTGGCGCACGGCGTCAAGTTCGGCACAACAACAGCCAAGAGCTTCACGATCGAGTCGGACACCCAAATTGTGGTCACCTCTCCAGCGCACGCAGCCGGCCAAGTCAGGATTTCGGTCAAGACGTCGGCCGGAACGACGCCGGCTACCAACAACGATCTCTACACGTACACCTGATTGCCGTTCTCGGCCGGCACGCCAACCGCCTTTGTCTACGGAGTCCTCAACTCACAAAGTGGCAAGGCGGGTTGCTGCGGTGTCTCGATCCTCCTGTCAAGATAGTGGCGTGGAGAGTGTCGTTGGCATAGGTGGATACTTTTTGCGAGCCGCCGATCCGACGGCTCTGGCCGTTTGGTATCGCGATTGCCTGGGACTGGACACTGATGAGAACGGCCTGTGGCGCCAGGGAAACGGACCGACGGTATTTGCGCCGTTTGAGTCCGATACGGACTACTTTGGATCTCGCGACCAGCAGACCATGATCAACTTTCGGGTTCGCGACCTAGATGCGATGCTTGCGCAGTTGCGCGCCAAGGGTGCGGACGTAGCTGACGAGACGCAGGATATGGGCGGTGTCGGTCGATTCGGCTGGGTCACCGATCCTGAGGGCAATCGGGTCGAGTTGTGGGAGCCTGCCTGACCGCGCCTCGGAGTGGAGCTGACCCGTTCTCGTGGACACTGTGCCCCAGAAAGGCTAATTACGCCACGGCCAATGCGTGACCCCGACCGCCCGGAGTAAGCCACAGTCCGCACCGCCCGCGCCGCAGCGGACACTGTTCCGCGGCGGGACCTAGTCAGCGGTGCCCAGCTTTAGAAGGGCGCGCGCAATGGGTGCCTTTTGCCTGGCACTCACGCCGCCAAGGGCTTGCCTCAGGAGCCGAGGCTGATCGCCGGCCCGCAAATCGCGAGGGAGCCCAGCGAACCGCAACCTTCCGCCATCGCACCACCGTTAGCCCCGACCTTCGACTCAACGAGTTGCGTAGGCTTTCATGAACGCCGCCGCCGCCATCCTGGCCACAGGTACGAGGTCATGTGTCACCGCGTAGTCATCGTTGCCAGTGAACATGGCCTTGTTGATCGGAATCCGGGTCGACGAAGTGCTCACCATGAGAAGGGGGCGCCGTGCGATCACGCTGGTCTTCCGCGACAATGAGAACGAAGAATGTACTGAACTCACGTGCGTCCCGAACCACCGTGACCATCGCTTCCGCACCGCCGCCCTAGTCGCTGAGCGGTTCCCGAATCGTACCGGCGCCGGTACCCGTTTCTGATACCCGGGTATCAAACTGCTCCGCGCGGAGTTCACCACTAGAGGCAGCCGCCGGGTCTCGCGGGTCGTCAACCGACAGCACCCATGGGGGGGCCGCGGACCCGGCGGCAGCCAGTCGGCTAGCCCACCGCCCCCGTTGGCGGGCGGCAGTGCGACCTTGGTCGCTCAGGCGGCGTTGTCGGGCGGTCCGCACCGCCCCCGCCATGAGCCCGCCGCGAGCGGCGCCAGAGATTTTCGAGCGCCGCCTCCTACTCGGGGCCGCCGAGGTGGTCCGCGAGCACGACGTACTCTCACCGTCCGCACGGACCCTGGCGGCCATCGGGTGGCCCGGCCGCCGCAGGCTCACCTCGAGGTCGTCGAACTTGTCAAGTTCCGACTCGTTGAACTGCCGGCCATGTCGACGACGGTGAGGCGGTCGTCGTGGTCGGTCACGTCGTCTGCCACACTCGTCGCGTCCCGTCACGGCCACGGAGCCACGGTGCCCGCCTGGTGACAAGTGGATGACAAGCTCCCGGTGTCATCGCTTCTCACTCGGCCGGCGAGCCTTGTACTTGGATTTTTGGTCGGGCTGCCGGGATTTGAACCCGGGACCTCTTGACCCCCAGTCAAGCGCGCTAACCAAGCTGCGCCACAGCCCGTGTACTGACACATCTAACTGCCCTGCACCGGTACTTCCGTCCGTTACCGCTGGACCTCCCCAACTTCACCGTGCCGGCCGGTCGTCGGGCCGGTCTGCGCAGGGTGCCTGCACGTCACCAGGGCCTCCGGCGTCGTCTCGGCGCCGCAGGAGACCTTCACGGTGACCGTTGGAAATCCTACAGGACGCCGCCGCGGTGCCGGGAGGGGCTCCACGGCGTCGTCAGGGTTGCGCGCCCGGTCACGGGCTGTCACGGTCGGCGATCCGCTCGGCCACGTCGAGCATCCGGCGCGCCGGCGGACCGTAGCCGGCCTGGAGTCCGAGAAGGCCGGTCGAGACCCTCTCCACCACGCCCCATTCCCAGATGGCCTGCTCGTCGAGGCGCGAGCGGCGGGCCAGCCAACGGGCCCGCGCTCGGGGATCACCCACCAGGAGCTCCTCGGGGTCCTCGCGCATGATGATGCCCAGGTCGTACTCCGGCTCGGCCAGGAGCCCGTCGGGGTCGACCAGCTTGAACCCCGTGCCGGCCTCCAGGGTGTTCCACTGGTGGACGTCCCCGTGCACCAGCACCGCCCGCTCGTCGAGGTGCGCGGCCATCCGGCGTTCGGCGCAGGCGACGGCGTCGTCGATCGCCTCGGCCGAACAGGGTCGGTCGAGCTCCTCCCACGTCCGCACGATGGACTGCTGCAGCCACGCAGCCTTCTCGGCCCCCGAGGGAAGGCCGCAGTCGGGTGCGGGCCGCCACAGCGTCTCGGCCGTGTCGCAGAGGATCTCGTGCCGCCGGGTGATGGGCAGGGACAGTTCGAACAGCGATCGCCCGAGCCGCTCGACCAGCAGGGCCCCTCGGCGGCCGTCAGAGCAGATGAGGGCGGCGCAGCCCCTTCCCCCGGCCTGTCGCAGGGCCGTGATCTCTCGCAACGGCGCCTCCTGGTCGCGCGGCACCGTCAGCTTGAGCACCGCCGGCGTGCCGTCCGAACGCGTGGCCCGCGCCACGTAGGCCTCGGTGGCGTCCGCGTACGGCGCTCCGACCGAGATCTCCCACTCCTCTTCGAGGTCAGCGATGAGGCCCGGCAGGCCCTCCAGCCAACCGTGGGCGCCGACCAGTTGGGCCTCGTTGCGGACAAGCTCGGGTATGGCGAGCACGGGGAACGACACTACGCCGTGGTGCTGCGGGACCAACCTTGAGGTCCGCGTGCCGTGGCCGTGCGGGGCGGGCTCCCCGGTGACGCCTCGGCGGGACCTCGGCGCGGCCCGGGTCAGTCCAGGCGCTCCAGGGTCCCCTTGAACACCCGGGCGTTCTCCACGTAGTCGGCCGCCGAGAACTCGATGACGACGGGGTGGGACGCTCCCTCCTTCACCACCGCCGGCACCCCGACGGCGAGGGCCCCGGGGGGGATGACCATGCGGTTGGGCACCACGGCGTTGGCCCCCACGGTCGCCCCCGAACCGACGACGGCGTGGTGGAGCACCACCGAGCCGGACCCCACGAGCGACCCGTCCTCCAGCCGGCAGCCCTCGAGGTGGGCCAGGTGGCCGACGACGCACCCGTCCCCCACCACGGTCGGGAAGCCCGGACCGCAGTGGACGACGGTCCCGTCCTGGATCGAGGTTCGCTCCCCGATGGTGATGCTCCCCCGGTCCCCCCGCAGCACGGCGCAGGGCCAGATCGACGAGTCGGCTCCGATGGTGACGTCGCCGATCACCGCCGCCTGCGGGTGCACGTAGGCGTCGGGGTGGATCGTGGGCACGAGGTCGCCCAGTCGGTAGATGGCCATTCACACATGATGCACGACCCATGTGATCCCCTGGAACGCCCGGTAGCCGAGGTAGACGATCGACGCCACCACCATGAACTTGAAGTACCAGGGGATGGGCCGGCGCTCGGCCACGGCCAGCACGGTCCCGCAGCGCGGGCACTCACCGTCCGCGGTGAGCTCGTCGACCTCCACCAGGTGGTCGCACTCCTCGCACCACGGCACGGCTCAGGTCCGGACTCGGATCTTCACCGGCGTCGACCCGAGCTCGAAGTGCTCGCGCAGCCCGCGCTCGACGTAGCGGAGGTAGGTCTGGGGAAGCCGCCCGGTGGCGAACAGCGTGAACGTCGGCGGGTCGATGGCTCCCTGGACGCCGTAGCGGATGCGCGCGCCGGGGGCGGGCTGGGCCGCCTGGATGTCCCGCAGGGCCCGGTTGAGGGCACCGGTCGGCACCCGCTGGTGGTAGGACTCGACCGCAGCGTGCAGGGCCGGGAGGATCTTGTGGGCCCCCCGCCCCGTCGAGGCCGAGACCCGCAGCACCGGGGCCATCCCGAGGAAGGCCAGCCGGTCGCCCACGCCGGCCAGGATGTCCTCGCGCTCGGCCGTGGGGATCAGGTCCCACTTGTTGAGCACCACCACCGTGGGGCAGCCCGACGAGCCGATCCGCTCGGCCAACCGCTGGTCCTGGTGGGTGGCGCCCACCGTGGCGTCGATCACGAGCAGCGCGATGTCCGCGCCCTCCAGAGCGTCCAGGGCGCGCAGGACCGAGTAGGACTCCGCCCCCCGCTCGGTCTTGGACCTGCGCCGCATGCCGGCGGTGTCCACGAAGCACAGCGGACCCTCGGGGGTGGTCACCACGGTGTCGATGGCGTCGCGGGTGGTGCCGGGCATGTCGTGGACGATCGCCCGGTCCTCGCCGATCAGGCGGTTGAAGAGGGTCGACTTCCCGACGTTGGGCCGGCCCACCAGGGCCACCCGGGCCACCCCGGCCTCCTCGCCCTCGGCCGCCCCGGGCGCGTCGGGCGCCTCGGCCGTCGCCGGCAGGAGGGCCACCACCTGGTCCAGCAGGTCGCCGGTCCCCCGCCCGTGGAGGGCGCTCACCGGCCAGGGGTCCCCCACCCCCAGCGAGACGAACTCCCAGGCCGCCGCCTCGCGCCCGGCGTCGTCCACCTTGTTCACGACCAGCAGCACCGGCGTCCCGGTCCGTCGGACCACCCGGGCCGCCGACAGGTCCTCGTCGGTCACCCCCACCGTCACGTCGACCACGAAGAGCACCAGGGCGGCCTCGTCCACGGCCCGCTCGGCCTGGTCGCTCACCTTGGCCTCGAGGTCGCCCCCGCCGGCCAGCCAGCCGCCGGTGTCGATGAGGGAGAAGGCGACGCCGTTCCACTCGGCGTCGAGGACCTTGCGGTCGCGGGTCACCCCCGGCGCCTCCTGGACCACGGCCGCCCGGCGGCCGACGATCCGGTTGACCAGCGACGACTTGCCGACGTTGGGCCGCCCGACCACGGCCACCAGCGGCTTCACCGCCCGGCCTCGAGCGCGACGCGCAGCGACGCCCCGTCGCTGGCCACCACCTCCACCTCGACCGGGAGGTCGGCGGGGGTCGGCCCGTCGAGGAACCGCCCCTCGGAGAGGCAGGCGTCGGGCAGCAGGTAGCGGCCGGCGGGGTCCTCGCCGGCGAGGGCCCGGGCGAGGTCGGCCCCGGTGAGGAGGCCGGCCACCCCGATGTTGCCGCCGAAGAACCTGTTGTCCACGGCCAGCACCCGCACGTCGGCGCCCGGCCAGGAGGGGCCCGAGCACCCGGGCGCCGTAGGCGCCGGTGACCACGGTCACCGCTCGCCCAGGGTCCCTCGGTCCGGAGGGTGCCGCCCCGCGTGGCGCCCGGTAGCCGATCGGCGGGGCCCCGTCGACCCAGGAGAAGAAGCCGTGCCGGACCCCCAGCGCCGCCGAGCGGTCGCCCCCGAAGGCCCGCTCGAAGGCCCGGACCATGCCGATGCCGTTCTCGTGCTGGGGGAACCCCTCGTAGCTGTCGGCCGGCGGCATCACCCGCTCGGCCAGCAGGTAGTACTCGTCGGCGGCGAAGACCATCCGGCGTCCGAGCACCGAGGCGAACACCTCCTGCCAGCGGGCGACGGTGTCGCAGACCGCCTGGGCCTCGGCGACGGTGTGGGGCCGCATGTCGGGCTCGTCGGAGTAGTCGCTCAGCCCGAGCGGCACCACCCCGACGGAGGCCAGCTCGGGGTACTCGTCGAGGATGCCGGCCATGGTGTCGTCGAGCACCGCGCCGTCGTTCACCCCGGGGCAGACCACCACCTGGCCGTGGATCTCGATGCCGCCGGCCAGCAGCACTCGGAGCCAGCGCAGGCTGGTGGCGCCCCTGGGGTTGCGCAGCATGGCGGCCCGCACCTCGGGGTCGGTGGCGTGGATGGAGACGAACAGGGGCCCGAGGCGCTCGGTGAGCACCCGCTCGGCGTCGAGCTCGGTGAACCGGGTGAGGGTGGTGAAGTTGCCGTAGAGGAAGGAGAGCCGGTAGTCGTCGTCCTTCAGGTACAGGCTCCGGCGCATCCCCTTGGGCAGCTGGTAGATGAAGCAGAAGGCGCAGTGGTTGTCGCAGGTCCGCACCCGGTCGAAGACGGCCGAGGAGACCTCGAGCCCCAGCGGCTCGCCGTCGGCCTTTCGGACGCCGACGGGCACCGTGGCCCCGTCCCGGCGAACCACCAGGTCCAGGCGACCGACGTCGACCAGCTGCTGGTACTCGATCACGTCGCGCGGCTGGCGCCCGTTGAGCGAGACGAGCTCGTCGCCGGCCTGGAGGCCGGCCCGGGCCGCCGGCGAGGCCGGGGCGACGATCGTCACCCGTGGCGCCGACATGCCCCAAGGGTACCTGTCCTAACCTGGGCTCATGGCCGTAGAGCGGGTGGTCCTGGCCGAGCCGCGGGGCTTCTGCGCCGGGGTCGAGAAGGCGATCAAGGCCCTGGCCTGGATGGTCCGGGTCTTCGAGCCGCCCGTCTACTGCTACCACGAGATCGTCCACAACCAGTTCGTGGTCGACCGGTTCTCCGAACAGGGCGTGGTCTTCGTCGACGACGTGGCCGAGGTGCCGGCCGGGGCGCCCCTCATGCTGAGCGCCCACGGCTCGGCCCCCGACGTGGTGGCCGCCGCCCGAGGCCGGGGCGGCGTGGTGGTCGACGCCGTGTGCCCGCTGGTGACCAAGGTCCACCACGAGCTGCAGGTCCGCACCAGCAAGGGCTACACCGTCCTCTACGTCGGCCACGCCGGCCACGAGGAGGCGGTGGGGACCATGGCGGTCGCCCCGCAGGCCGTCCGCCTGATCGAGACCGAGGCCGACCTCGAGGGCATCGACATCGCCGCCGACACCCCGGTGGCCCTCCTGGCCCAGACCACCCTCAGCCACGACGAGTGGCAGGGGCTGATGGAGTCGGCCCACCGGCGCTTCCCCGAGCTGTGGATGCCCAACCGCAGCGACCTGTGCTTCGCCACCACCAACCGCCAGGCGGCCCTCAAGGCCGTCGCCGGCTCGGCCGACGCCGTGGTCGTCATCGGCTCGGCCAACTCGTCGAACACCGTGGCCCTGGAGAAGGTGGCCCGGGCCACCGGCTGCCCGCGGGTGGTGCGGGTGAACCGGGCCGACGAGCTCCCCGGCGACCTCTCCGGCACGGTGGTGGTCACCGCCGGGGCCTCGGCCCCCGAGGAGCTGGTGGAGGAGGTCATCGCCCGCCTGGCCCCCCGGCTGGGGGTGGTCGAGGCCCCGGTGACCACCGAGGACGAGTACTTCCCCCCGCCCCCCGAGCTGCGCGAACAGCTCCGGGCCCTCGCCGCCGCCCTGGGGGTGCTGGCCGCCGCCCCGCCCGGCGGCGGGGACCCCGTGGGCGACGACCGGGCCGTCTCCGCCGCCGATGTGCTCGAGGCGCTGGCCTCGTAGGATGGTGCGGTGAGCTTCACCCGGATGGACAACTCGACCGCCGAGCAGTGGCAGGTCATCGTGGGCGAGACCCTGGAGAACCAGGCCCGGGTGGCCGCCCAGGTGCTCTCGATGCTCGAGGCTCTGGCCGCCATCACCGACGGGTTCGCCGTCGACCAGCTCACCCACTCGCTGCAGACCGCCACCCGGGCCGAGGAGGACGGGGCCGACGAGGAGCTGGTGGTGGCCTCGCTCTGCCACGACATCGGCAAGGTCGTCTCGGTCCCCAACCACCCGGCCATCGCCGCCGAGATCCTCTACCCCTACGTGCGCGAGGACGTCTACCGCATCATCGCCGCCCACCAGGACTTCCAGGGCCGTCACTACTACGGCCACCTCGGCATGGACCCCGACGCCCGGGAGCGCTACGAGGGCGAGCCCTGGTACGCCATGGCCGAGCAGTTCGCCGACGACTGGGACCAGATCAGCTTCGACCCCGACTACCCCACCCGCCCCCTCGAGCACTTCGAGCCGCTGGTCCGCGCGGTCTTCGGCCGCCCCCAACGGCTCTGATGGCCGGCAGCGTCCCGGACCGCCAGCACCGGCGGCTCGAGGCCCTCCAGCGCCTCGTCATCGACCTCGGCCGTGGCCGGTTCGAGGCCGACTACCCCGGGCTCTCCCTCACCCCGGTGGTGGCTCTCATCTGCGCCTACGAGGAGGAGGACAACCTCGGTCCGGTCCTCAAGGCCGTGCCCTCGGAGGCCTGCGGCCTTGCCGTCACCGCGCTGGTGGTGGTCGACGGGGGCGAGGACGCCACCGACCAGGTGGCCCGGGACCAGGGGGCGGTCACCTTCGTCCTGCCGGTCAACCTGGGCCACGGGGTGGCGCTGCGCGTCGGCTACGACCTGTGCGTGACCAAGGGCGCCCGCTACGTGGTCACCCTCGACGCCGACGGGCAGAACGACCCGGCCGAGATGGAGACCATGCTGCGCCCGCTGGTCGACGACGCGGCCGACTTCGTCGTCGCCTCGCGCCGGCTCGGGGTGGACCAGACCGAGGACCGCTACCGCCAGGCCGGGGTGGTCTTCTTCGCCTGGCTGATGAACCGACTCGTGGGCACCCAGCTCACCGACACCTCCAACGGCTACCGGGCCCTGCGGGCCACCATGCTCTCCGACGTCGCCCCCCGTCTGGTCCAGGACCAGTACCAGACGGCCGAGCTGCTCATCACCGCGGTGTCGCGGGGCTGGCGGGTCACCGAGCGCCCGACGGTCTGGCACGAGCGGCTGTCGGGGACCTCCAAGAAGGGCGGCAACCTCCTCTACGGCCTGCGCTACGCCACGGTCATCCTGCGCACCTGGCGCCGCGAGCGCCGCCGCTGAGACGCCGGGCCGGCGCCGCCCTCAGCGCCGGGCCTGGTCGTAGACGTGCTGGATCCGCTCCCCGAGCTCGGCGGTGGCGGCGTGAACCCGGCTGCGGGCCACCCGCCCGCCCTCGCTGCGCTCGGGGGCGTCCATGGGCTGGCCCACCACCACCCGGATCTTCAGGGGCTTGGGGATGAGGCGCCCCTTGGGCATGGCCAGGTCGGAGTTGCCGATGCCGACCGGGACGATCACCGCCCCGGTCCGCGCCGCCAGGAAGGCCGCCCCCTCCTGCAGACCGTCGACGCGCTCGCCCTCCTGGCGGGTCCCCTCGGGGAACATGACCAGCACCTGCCCCTGGCGCAGCACCTCCTCGGCGTGGCGCAGGGCCGAGCGGTCGGCCGACTCGCGATGGACCGGGAAGGCCCCGAGGTAGAGCAGGAGCCGGCCCAGCAGCCGATGGGACCACAGCTCGTCCTTGGCCATGAAGAAGAGCTTGCGGTCGGTGACGAAGGCGCAGAACCCGAAGTCGGCGAAGGACCGGTGGACCGGGGCCAGGATGACCGGCCCCTCGGGGGGCACGTTGGCCCGCCCGGTCACCAGGGGGCGGAACCACACCCCCACGATCGCCTCGAAGATCACCCGGCAGACCCGGTAGCCGAAGGTGCGGCGGGGGTCGGGCTCGAAGTGGGCGCCGTGCCCGGGTGCGTCTACAGCCACGAGAGGACCTCCTCGACCACATCCTCGACGCTGCGCCCGGTGGTGTCGAGCAGGCGGGCGTCCTCGGCCCGGGTGAGCGGCGAGGCGGCCCGGGTCGAGTCGATCTGGTCGCGCCGGGCCAGGCCCTCGGCCGGCTCCTCGTGCCGGCGGCGGGCCCGCTCGGCGGGGGTGGCGGTGAGGAAGACCTTGAGGTCGGCCTCGGGGAAGACGACGGTGCCGATGTCCCGGCCCTCCACCACCCCGCCGCCGTGCTCGGCCGCCCAGCGCCGCTGGCGCTCGACCAGGTGCCGGCGGACCTCGGGGTTGGCCGCCACCGCCGAGACCGCCGCGCTGACCTCGGGGGTGCGGATGGCGTCGGTGACGTCGGTCCCGTCGATCCAGACCCTGGTCCCGTCGGTCTCGATCCGTGCCGCCGCGGCCACCGCGGCGACCGCCCCGGGGTCCGCGGCGTCGACGCCGCGGTGGCCCACCGCCCAGGCCACCGCCCGGTACATGGCCCCGGTGTCGAGCCGCTCCACCCCCAGCCGCTCGGCCACCGCCCGCGACACCGTCGACTTGCCCGAGCCGGCCGGACCGTCGATGGCCACGATCCGCCCAGCGCTGGCCGAGCCGCCGAGCGCCCGCAGGTCGGCCAGGAAGCCGGGGTAGCTGGTGGCCACCGAGCTGAACCCCCCGACCTCCCCCGACCCGGCGGCCAGGGCGGCCACCGCGGCGGCCATGGCCATGCGGTGGTCGCCGCCGCTGTCGGTGCGGGCGTGGCGCAGGCCCCCGGCCCGGCCGACCCCCTGGACCACCAGGTCGTCGCCGTGGACCTCGGCCCCGGCCCCCAGGGCCCGGACCATCTGGGCCACCGCCGCCAGTCGGTCGCTCTCCTTCACCCGCAGCTCGCCCACGTCGGAGAAGACCGTGGTCCCCTCGGCCGCGGCGGCGGCCACCGCCAGCACCGGCACCTCGTCGAGGGAGGGGATCTCGGCCGCCGCCACCTCGGTGCCGTGCAGCGGCCCGGCCCGGGCCACGAGGTCGGCCGTCGCCCCCTCACCCACCACCTCCACCCGGGCCCCCATCCGGCGCAGCACCCCCACGAAGCCGGTCCGCTCGGCCCCCACGTAGACCCGGGCCACGGTGACCTCGCTGCCCGGGACCAGGCAGGCGGCCACCACCCAGAAGGCGGCCTGGGAGGGGTCTCCCGGGACGTCGACGTCCAGCGGGCGGAGCACCGAGGGCCGGAGGCGGACCACCCGGCCCGCCCCCTCGGCCACGACCGTGATGTCGGCCCCGGCCTCGGCCAGCAGCTCTTCGGTGTGGGCCCGGGTGGCCACCGCCTCGCGCACCACGGTCTCCCCCTCGGCCGACAGGCCGGCCAGGAGCATCGCCGACTTCACCTGGGCGCTGGCCACCGGCGGGGCCCACTCGATGCCGATCAGGGGTCCGCCCTCGACGACCAGCGGGGGGAGGCACCGCTCGCCGCGGCCCTCGACGGTCGCCCCCATGGCCCGCAGGGGCTGGGCCACCCGGTCCATCGGCCGCGAGGAGAGCGACTCGTCCCCCACCAGCACGCTGCGCCCCCCGAGCCCGGCGGCCACCCCGGCCAACAGGCGCATCCCGGTCCCCGAGTTCCCGCAGTCGAGCTCGTGGTCGGCACGGCCGCAGCCGGCCGCCGTCGATGCGGACCTCGTCGGCGCGGCGCGAGACGACGGCCCCCATGGCCTCGACGGCGGCCATCGTGCGGGCCACGTCGTCGCCGTCGGACAGGCCGCGGACCGTGGTCCGCCCCTCGGCCAGGGCACCGAGCAGGAGCACCCGGTGCGAGATCGACTTGTCCCCCGGGGTCCGCACCATGCCGGTGAGCGGGCGGCCGCCGGCGATCCTCATCGGCCCTCCCCCGGCGTGGCCCGGCCCGGGAGGGTGGCCCCCGGCCTCACGAGAGCGCCCCGACCGTGCAGCGGTAGCCGCGGCCGGTCACCGCCTCGCGCAGCCGGGCGCTCTCGGTGCCGTCGACCACCAGGGTGAGCACCCCTCGGGGGCCCTCGGCGGAGTGGGCGATCTCGATGTCGTAGATGTTGATGCCCAGGTCGCCGGCGAGGGTGGTGATCTCGGCCAGCACCCCCTCGCGGTCGGGCACCGGCACCCGCAGCTCGGCCAGCCGTTCGGGACGGGTGGCCCGGGCGGGCAGGGACCGGCGCGCCGTGCTGGCCCGCTGCAGGGTCTCGAGCAGCCCCGGGCGGTCGTGGTCGGCCACCCGCCGGCGCATCTCGCCCAGGTCGGACAGCACCTGGTCCAAGGCGGCCACGATGGCCCCGGCGTTGTCGGCGCAGACGTCGGGCCAGATGCCCGGCTGGCCCGCCGCCACCCTGGTCATGTCCCGGAACCCCCCGGCCGCCAGCCGGAGCAGGGCGGCGTCCGCCTCGGCCTGGTGGGCGGCCGAGTTCATGAGGGTGGCGGCCACCAGGTGGGGCACGTGGGAGACCACGGCCACCAAACGGTCGTGCTCGCTCGGCGCGAGGGCCACCACGTCGGCCCCGAGCGAGACCACCACGGCCTGCACCGCCGAGAAGGCGTCGGGGTCGGTGGTCGCCGTGGGGGTGAGGACCCAGGTCGCCCCGGTGAACAGCTCGGGGTCCGCCCCGTCCAGCCCCGCCTGCTCGGAGCCGGCCATGGGGTGGCCGCCCACGAACCGGGGGTGGTCCACGGCCGCCACCACGGGGGCCTTCACGCCGCTCACGTCGGTCACCACCAGGCCGGGCCGGCCCTCGTCGGCCAGCAGCTCGCGGGCCACCCCGGCCACCGAGGCCAGCGGGGTGGCCACCACGGCCAGCTCGGCCCCGGGGTCGTCGCCGACGGCGTCGAGCGCCCCGAGCTGCTTGGCCTCGGCCGCCCGCCCGGGGTCGGCGTCGCGGCCGGTGACGTGCCAGCCACGGGCCCGCAGGCCGAGCCCCACCGAGCCGCCGATGAGGCCGGTGCCGACGACCAGGGCCCGCCGGGACCGCCCCTCAGCCGGGGAGGTCATCGCGGAGCCCTTGGGCGCCGTGGAGGTAGACGTGCCGAAGCTCGTCGCGCGAGCGGGTGGTCGACACGTGCAACAGTGCCCGCACGCACCGGGGCATCGACCCGGGGACGGGGATCTCGGCCGCGCAGAGGAGGGGGACGGCCCCGAAGCCCATCCCCCGGGCCGCGGTGGCCGGGAAGCTCGAGACCACGTCGGGCGTGGCCGTGAAGATGATGGAGATGACGTCGTCCTCGACCAGGTCGTTGCGGGACATCACCTCGGCCAGCAGCTCCTGGACGCGCTCGTTCACCTGCTCGACGGTGTCCTCGTCGACCGTCGTGGCGCCGCGCACCGCTCTCACCGAGGTTGCTCCAGGCATCGGCCGTGCATGCTACCTGCCGCCATGGGCCGGCCCATGGGGTCGGCCCATGGGGTCGGCTCGGCCCTCAGCCGCCGCCGACTGCCGCGGCGTAGAGCGAACGCACCTCGGCCGGGGTGAGGGCGCGCCACCGGCCCGGGGCCAGGGTGTGGTCGGAGAGCGGTCCGATGCGGGTGCGGACCAGCCGGCGCACCGGGTGGCCCACCGCCTTGCACATGCGGCGCACCTGGCGGTTGCGGCCCTCGTGGATGACGATGCGCAGCACCCCGGCCGAGACCGCCCCCACCGTGGCCGGCGCCGTCATCCCGTCGTCGAGGGGGACCCCCTCGCGCAGGGTGCGCAGGGCCCCCGGCGAGGGTGTCCCCTCCACCTCGGCCAGGTACTCCTTGGCCACCCCGTGGGAGGGGTGGGTGAGCAGCTGGGCCAGCTCGCCGTCGTTGGTGAGGATCAAGAGGCCCTCGGTGTCCCGGTCGAGCCGGCCCACCGGGAACACCCGGGGCTCGGCCGGCACCAGGGAGACGACGGTCGGGCGGCCCTGGGGGTCCGAGGCGGTGGTCACCACGCCCCGGGGCTTGTTGAGCAGGTAGTGCACCAGCCCCTGGGCGGCGGCCACCGGGATGCCGTCGACGGCGATGCGCACGGCGGCCGGGTCGACCCGCTGCCCGAGGACGGCCACCTCGCCGTCGACCGTGACCCGGCCGTCGGCCACCAGGTCGTCGCAGACCCGCCGGCTCCCCAGGCCGGCCCGGGCCAGCACCTTCTGGAGGCGCTCGGCCCCGGCCTCCTCAGTCGCCGTCGCCCACCGCTCCGGCGGCCGGCCGGAGCCCCTCTTCGAGCTCGCGGGCGACCTCGGTCCCCGGCAGGAAGTCCTCCACCGGCGGCAGCTGGTCGACCCGGTCGAGCCCCAGCCGCTCCAAGAACAGGTCGGTGGTGCCGTAGAGGATGGGCTGGCCGGGGCCCTCGGCCCGTCCCACCGCCTCGATGTAGCCGCGCTGCTCGAGCAGGCGGACGACGCCCTCGACGTTCACGCCCCGCAGGGACGAGATCTGGGCCCGGGAGACCGGCTGGCGGTAGGCCACGATGGCCAGGGTCTCGAGGGCCGCCGTCGACAGCCGGTGTGAGACGTCCCGGTTGGCGAACCGCTCCACGTAGGGGGCGAGGTCGGGGTGGGTCTGGAACCGCACCCCGCCGGCGATCCGGGCCAGCACGAACCCCCGGCGCTCGGTGGCGTAGGAGGCGGCCAGCCGGTCGCAGACCTCGTCCACCCGGTCGACGGGTTCTTCGAACAGCTCGGCCAGGATGCCGGTGGGCACCGGCTCCACCGCCACCATGAGGACCGCCTCGATGGCCCGGGCCAGCTCCTCAGCCGTCATACTCGTCCACCCCCGCCGCCACCCCGGCCAGCTGCCGGGTCTCGGTGATCCACGCCACCTCCAGGTCCCCGAAGGTCCTCCCCTGGCCGAGGGTGACCCTCCCCTGCTTGCACAGCTCGAGGAGGGCCAGGAAGTGGACGATCACGTCCATGCGCGAGGTGAGGTGGCCCGTGAGCTGGCGGAAGGTGGTCCGACCCCTCTCGGGCAGGACCCCGGTCAGGGCGGCCACGGTCTCGGACACCGTGACGGCGTCGACCGTCACGTGGGAGAGGTCGACCCGCGGGACCGGCCGTTCGGCGGTGGCCCGCAGGTAGGCCTGGGACAGCTGGTCGGGGGTGACCCCGGCCAGGAGGTCCGGGGCGTGGACGACGAAGCCGTCGTCGAGGCCGACCTCGCGCGGCAACGAGCGCGCCGCCTGCTCGGTCAGGGCGACGAAGACGTCGGCCGCGGCGGCGTAGGCGCGGCACTCGAGCAGCCGCGAGAGGAGCAGGTCGCGCTCCTCCCAGCCCACCAGCTCCTCGTCGTCCTCCACGTCGTCGGGGCCGGGGAGGAGGCGCTGGGACTTGAGCTCGACCAGGATCGCCGCCGTCAGGAGGAACTCGGAGAGCACGTCCATCTCCAGGTCGTGGCGGTGCTCGGTCAGGTGGGCGACGAAGGCGTCGACCACCGGGGCCAAGGGGATGTCGAGGACGTCGACCTCGTGCGTGCCCACCAGGTGCAAGAGGAGGTCGACCGGCCCCTCGAAGACCGGCGTGGAGACGACGTAGGCCACGTCCGCGACCATATCGAACGGTGCGCCGGCCATGGCGCACCCCCCACGCCCGGCCCCGTACCATGTCCGCCCATGGTCAGAGTGCTCTCGGGCGTCCAGCCCTCCGGCGACTTCCACCTGGGCAACTATCTGGGGGCGCTC
The DNA here is from genome assembly GCA_963770505.1 of uncultured Actinomycetota bacterium. Classification (GTDB taxonomy): domain Bacteria; phylum Actinomycetota; class Acidimicrobiia; order Acidimicrobiales; family RAAP-2; genus CAVYPR01. Next base: position 875,351 of record CAVYPR010000001.1, read on the forward strand.
CGCCAGTGGGTGTCCCACCAGCGCGACCATGACGCCTTCTACTGCATCGTCGACCTCCACGCCCTCACCCTCGAGATCGACCCCGGGCGGCTGCGGGCCCGCACCCTCGACGCCGCCGTCAACCTCCTGGCCGCCGGGCTCGACCCCGGGGTCTGCACCCTGTTCGTCCAGAGCCACGTCCCCGAGCACCCCCGGCTGGCCTGGCTGCTCGAGTGCACGGCCACCATGGGCGAGCTGCGCCGGATGACCCAGTTCAAGGACAAGGGCAAGGGCCAGGAGGCGGCCCGGGTGGGGCTGTTCACCTACCCGGTGCTCATGGCCGCCGACATCCTCAGCTACGACGCCGAGCGGGTCCCGGTCGGCGACGACCAGCGCCAGCACCTCGAGCTCGCCCGCGAGGTGGCCGTCCGGTTCAACAACCGCTACGGCCCGGTCTTCACCGTCCCCGAGGCGGCCATCCCCGCCGTGGGCGCCCGGGTGATGGACCTCCAGCACCCCGAGCGCAAGATGTCCAAGTCGCTCGAGTCCCCCCTCGGCACGATCGCCGTCCTCGACGAGCCCGACGAGATCCAGCGCAAGGTCAAAAAGGCGGTCACCGACACCGACGGCGAGGTCCGCTACGACCCCGAGGCCAAACCCGGGCTGTCGAACCTCCTCGAGCTCCTGGCGGCGGCCACCGACCGCCGCCCCGAGGAGGTGGCCGCCGGCTACTCGCGCTACGGGGACCTCAAACGCGACCTGGCCGAGGCCCTGGTCGAGATGCTGGCCCCGGTGCAGGCCCGCCACGCCGCCCTGGCCGCCGACACCGATGCCGTCCGCCGGGTGCTGGCCGAGGGGGCCGAGCGGGCCCACGAGGTGGCGGCCGCCACCTACCGCCGCGCCGCCGACGCCGTCGGGCTCCTCCCGACCTGAGCGGGCCGGCCGGTGGGCATCAGACGCCCAGCAGTGTGGCCCACCAGTTGAACAGGTGGTCGAAGAGCCACGACAGCGGTCCGGGGTGCAGGTAGAAGTTGAGCAGGAGCAGCACCAGCAACAGCGGCATCGTGTACGGCCGGATCCGCAGGTAGGCCGGCCACCAGACCCGGGGCAGCAGCCGCTCGAAGACGGCCGAGCCGTCGAGCGGCGGGACCGGGATCAGGTTGAAGACGGCCAGCCAGATGTTGACCAGCCCGAGGTAGAAGGCGACCTCGGCCCAGACGGCCCCGAACGTGCCCTGCTGGGTCACCGTCCCCGCCCCGCCGAACACCTTGAACACCACAGCCGCCAGCGCGGCCAGCAACAGGTTGGTGGCCGGACCGGCCAGGGAGACCACCACCGTCTCGTTGCGGGGGTGGCGGAGCCTCCCCACTGTGACGGGCACCGGCTTGGCCCAGCCGAACATGCCAAGCCCGCTCAGGGCCATGAGGGCCGGCACCACGATGGTGCCGATCGGGTCGATGTGGGCGATCGGGTTGAGGGTGAGCCGGCCGGCCCTCTTGGCGGTGTCGTCGCCGAAGGCGAGGGCCACCCACCCGTGGGAGATCTCGTGGAGGATGATCGAGGGGACAATCACGCAGAAAAGGATCACGTCGGCCGTGCTGATCCGATGGGAGCGCACCAGGATCGCCGCCACCGCCACGGCCGCGATGAGCCACAGGGCCGACCGGGGGCTGGTCCCGCCGGGTCGGCGGGCCCGGCCGGGGCCCGGCGGGCCACCCGCTACACCCTGGGGGCCACCGGATGGCTGGGGAGGGGGCCACGGTTGGCCGGTGTTGGGGCCGTTGGGCGGCTGGGGCGGGGGCCAGGGTTGGCCGGTGTTGGGGCCGTTGGGCGGCTGGGGCGGGGGCCACGGTTGGCCGGTGTTGGGGCCGTTGGGCGGCTGGGGCGCGGGCTGGCCCCCGCGCTGGTCCGCGGGCGTTGTCCACGGAGGGCCGCCGGGAGGCGGCCATCCGGGCCCGGGGCCGCTCACCGGCTCAGGGCAGCGAGGCGCAGGTGATGCACCGACGGGCGGCCGGCATGGCCTCGAGCCGGGCCGGGGCGATCTGCTGGCCGCAGCGCTCGCAGTGGCCGTAGGTGCCGTCGCCCAGCCGCGCGATGGCCGCCTCGACCTCGCCGAGGGCCTCGGTCAGCTCGCCGGCCAGGGCCCCCGCCTCCCCCCGCTCGGCCGTCACCTGGCTGGAGTCGGCGAAGTTGGGGTCGTACTTGAGCCCGCCGGCGTCGCCAAACCCCAGCTCGGCCAGCTGGTGGCTGAGGCTGGCCCGCTCCTCTTCGAGGAGCGCCCGGTAGTCCACGACCGGGTTGGTGGTGGGCGCGTCGTTCGCCATGGGAGAAGAGCCTAGATCCTCGAGGCGCGTGCCGGTTCAGCCCCGGCCCGGCCGCCCGAGGCCCTCGGGTGGGCCGCTTCGTAGGCACCGCGCAGGTGCTCGGTGGTCACCTTGGTGTAGAGCTGGGTGGTGGTGACCGAGGCGTGGCCCAGGAGCTCCTGGACCACCCGCACGTCGGCCCCCCGGGCCAGCATGTGGGTGGCGCAGGAGTGGCGGAGCACGTGCGGGCTGACCTTGGCCTCGAGGCCGGCCTGGGCGGCGCGGGCCCGCACGGCGGCAAAGGCGCCCTGACGTCCGAGCCGGCCTCCCCGGGCGTTCAGGAACACCGCCTCGGCGTCCCCCCGTCGGCGCCACTGCTTGGGCACCATGGCGCCCCGCCCCTCGGGGGCGAGCCAGCGGTCCAGGGCCTCGAGCGCGCACCGGCCCAGGGGGACGAGCCTCTCCTTGGAACCCTTGCCGTAGAGGCGGAGCATCCCGTCGCCCGGGGCGAGGTCCGCCAGGTCCAGGCCGACCACCTCGGAGATGCGCCCGCCGGTGGCGTAGAGGACCTCGAGCAGCGCCCGGTCGCGCCGGGCGATCGGCGCGTCGCCGGAGGCGGCGGCGAGCAGCCGGTCCACCTCGTCCTCGGAGAGCGCCTTGGGGAGGCGGCCGGGCAGGGCGGGGCCGGCGACCTCCGAGGTCGGGTCGCTCGTCGCCTCCCCCTCGTCGAGGAGGAACCGGTGCAGCCCGCGCACCGCCGAGAGGCAGCGGGCCACGGTGGCGGGGCTCCCCCCGCCGGCCCGCACGCGCTCGAGGTGGGCGGCCACGTCCCCGGGGCCGGCGTCGGCCGGGGTGCGGCCACGGCCGGCCAGGGTCGCCTCGTAGGCGCGCAGGTCCCGGCGGTAGGAGGCCACGGTGTTGGTGGAGCGGCCCCGCTCCACGGCCAGCCACGACAGGAACTCCTCGGTCCACCTCGACAGCGGCTCGCCCGGCACCGGCGTCGTCAGGCCCGCTCGGCCAGCACCCCGCGGGCCAGCAGGAGGGCCAGCATGGTGGTCTGGTCGACCAGTCGACCGTCGGCCACCATGGCCTCGACGTCGTCGAGGGCCACCCGCTCGGTGGTCATCCACCGCTCCTCCACCCCCGCACGGCCGGTGGCACAGGTCCGCAGTCCGGTGGCCAGGAACAGATGGGTGCGCTGGTCGCTGTAGCCCGGGGAGTTGTAGACGACGGCCAGCGGCGCCATCCGCTCGGCCTCGAGCCCGGCCTCCTCGGCCAGCTCCCGACGGGCGGTGACCTCGGGCGGCTCGCCGGCGACGTCGCAGGTGCCGGCCGGAATCTCGAGTACCGACTCCCAGACCGCGGCGCGCAGCTGGCGGACCAGGGTGGCCATGCCCCCGGCGTCGACGGCCACCACCGCCACGGCCCCGGGGTGACGCACCACCGACCGGTCGAAGGGCTGGCCCTCGGGGTCGGCGAAGTGGGCCCGGACCACCTTGAAAACGTGGCCGGCGTAGACCTCCTCCTCGCCTCGCCGCTCGAACCCCGGCGGCGCCTGGGCGCCGGTGTCGCTCACCGCGGCCGACCCTTAGTGGACGGCGTCGAGGTCGCCGAGGTCGATGAGCCGCGGCTCGCGGCCGTCGGCGCGCACGAGCGCCGCCCGGACCAGCTCGGCGAAGAGTGGGTGCGGCCGGTCCGGCCGGCTCTTGAACTCGGGGTGGGCCTGGGTGCCCACCCACCAGGGGTGGCCGGTCAGCTCGACGAACTCGACCAGACGGCCGTCGGGCGACGTGCCTGAGCAGCGCAGCCCCGCCTCCTCCAGCACCTTCTTGTACCGCGGGTTCACCTCGAAGCGGTGGCGGTGGCGCTCGGTCACCGAGTCGGTGCCGTAGGCGTCGGCCACCATCGAGCCCGGCTCCAGCCGGGCCTGGTAGGCGCCGAGCCGCATGGTGCCGCCCATGTCGGTGACGTCGTTCTGGTCGGGCATGAGGTCGATGACCGGATGGGGGGTGAGCGAGTCGAACTCGCGCGAGTTGGCCCCCTCCAGGCCGGCCAGCGAGCGGGCGGCCTCGATCACCATCACCTGGAGGCCGAGGCACAGGCCGAGGCAGGGGATCTCGTGGAGACGGGCGTAGGTGGCGGCGGCCACCATGCCCTCGATCCCGCGTTCGCCGAACCCGCCGGGGATCACGATCCCGTCGAGGTCGCGCAGCCGCTCGCTCTCGGAGAGCCCGGGCACCGTCTCGGCGTCGATCCAGTCGAGGACCACCTCGGCCCCGAGCCCGAAGCCGGCGTGGCGCAGCGACTCGACCACCGACAGGTAGGCGTCGGGGAGGTTGACGTACTTGCCGACGATGCCGACCCGCACCGTGCGCTCGAGGGTGGCCACCCGTCCCACCAGGTCGGTCCACTCGGTCAGGTCGATCGGGTGCTCCGTGGTCGAGATGCCGAGCATGCGGCAGACCACCTCGTCGAGGCCCTCCTCGTGGAGGACGAGCGGGATCTCGTAGATGCTGCGGGCGTCGACCGCCGAGATCACGGCGGTCATCGGCACGTCGCAGAGGAGCGAGATCTTGCGCTTCAGCCCCTCGGAGATGTCGTTGTCGCTCCGACAGACGATGACATCGGGCTGGATGCCCCGGCCGCGCAGTTCGGTGACCGAGTGCTGGGTGGGCTTGGTCTTGTGCTCCCCCGACGGCGCCAGGTAGGGCACAAGCGTCAGGTGGACGTAGCACACGTTGTCCCGGCCGACGTCCCGGCGGAACTGGCGGACCGCCTCGACGAAGGGGACGATCTCGATGTCGCCCACCGTGCCGCCGATCTCGACGATGACGATGTCGACATCCTCGGTGGCCAGCCGGTGGATCCGCTGCTTGATCTCGTCGGTCACGTGCGGGATGACCTGCACCGTCTTGCCCAGGTAGTCGCCCCGCCGCTCCTTGGCGATGACCTGGGAGTAGATCGAGCCGGTGGTGGTGTTGGAGTTGCGGTTGAGGCTCTCGTCGATGAAGCGCTCGTAGTGGCCGAGGTCGAGGTCGGTCTCCCCGCCGTCCTCGGTCACGAAGACCTCGCCGTGCTCGCCGGGGTTCATGGTGCCCGGGTCGACGTTGATGTACGGGTCGAGCTTGCACATCGTCACCCGCAGGCCCCGGCACTTGAGGAGGCGGCCCAGCGAGGAGGCGGTCAACCCCTTTCCGAGGGAGCTCGACACGCCGCCGGTGACGAAGATGAACTTGCTCACCGGTGGATCACCGGCTGACGGGGTCCGTCTTGCTGGCGCACCCTGACACGCTACTCGCCGCGGGGGCGGCCCGTGGTGGACGCCGCCGGCTCCCCGGCCGCCGAGAGGAGCTCCTCGGCGTGGGCCCGCGCCGTGGTGCTGTCGGGCCGTCCCGAGAGCATGCGCGACAGCTCGACGACTCGGTCCTGTGCGGTGCGCTCGGCGGCCGTGGTGACGGTCCGGCCGCGGCGCGACGCCTTCTCCACCGTCACCTGACGGTCGGCGAAGGCCGCCACCTGCGCGAGGTGCGTCACCACCAGCACCTGGCGGCCATGGGACACCTCGCGTAACGAGCGGGCAAGGGCGAGCGCGGCCGTGCCGCCCACGCCCGCGTCGACCTCGTCGAAGACCATGGTGGCGGGCCCGCCCATGGCGACCAGCCGCAGGGCCAGCATGGCCCGGGCCATCTCCCCGCCCGAGGCGACCCGGGAGAGCGGCTGCACCGGCTCGCCGGGGTTCGCACCCAGGCCGAACCGCACCCCGTCACCGGCGCCCTCGGCGTCGACCGCCACCTCGAACCGTGCGCCGGCCATGGCCAACGTGTGCAGGCGTTCCTCCACCGCGGCCGCCAGCCGTGGGGCGGCCTCGCGCCTCATGCGGCCGAGCGCGTCCTCGGCCGCGGCCAAGACGGTCAGGGCGCCGACCCTCTCGGTCTCGAGGGCCTCGGCCGTGACCGCCGCCCCCTCGAGCTCGGCCAGGCGGTCGGCCGCCGCCGCGCCGAAGGCCGACACCTCGGCCAGGGTGGTCCCGTACTTGTGACGCAGGTCGGCCAGGAGCCGCCGGCGGGCCTGGACGTCGGCCAGCCGGCCCGGGTCGTCCTCCCAGGTCTCGACCACGCCCCGCAGGTCGCTGGCCACGTCGCCCAGCTCGGCCTGGGCGGCGCGCAGCCGGACCGACCACTCGCCGAACGCCGGGCGGCCGGCCAGGGCACCCGCCGCCTGGCCCAGCAGGTCGAGGACGGCCGCCTCGGTGGAGCCACCTTCCAGCTCGGCCAGCGCCGACGCCGCCGCGGCCCGATGCGCGGAGAGGTCGGCCAGCCGCTCCTCCTCGGCGGCCAGCGCCGCTTCCTCGTCGGGGTCATCGAGACGCGCCGCGGCGATCTCGGCGCACTGGTGGCGCAGGACGTCGGCCTCGCGGGCCCGCTGGTGGACGTCGCCGCCGAGTGCCGCGAGGCGCTCTTCGATCCCGTCGAGCAGCTGCCGTGCGGCCCGACGGGGGGCGAGGTCCGAGCCGGCGAAAAGGTCGAGGGCGCGCCGCTGGGCGGCCGGGGCCAGCAACGACTGGTGCTCGTGCTGGCCGTGGATGTCGACGAGCTCGCGGCCCGCCTCCACCAGGGCCGTGACCGGCACCATCCGGCCGTCGAGCCAGGCCCGCGAGCGCCCCGAGGCGGGCACGGCGCGGGCCAGCACCACCTCGACCCCCTCCTCCCCCGCGGGGTCCGCCTCCCCCTCGATGCCGGGGAGGACGAAGCGCGCCTCGACGACCGCCTCGGCCGCACCGGCCCGCACGAGCCCGGGCGCCGCCCGGCCACCGAGCACGAGCTGGAGCGCCTCGACCACCAGGGTCTTGCCGGCCCCGGTCTCTCCGGTGAGCGCCGTCATCCCCGGTCCCAGGTGGAGGGTCAGGTCCTCGATCACCCCGAGGTCCCGCACCCGCAGCTCGCTCAGCACGGCCGGCCCCCCTCTACGCCCACCCGCCCCGGTCGGGGGCGACCGTCTTGCGGAGCAGCTCGGCGAAGCCCCGGCCGCCCAGGGACACCAGCCGGAGCGGCTCGGCGGCCACCCGGCAGGTCACGGTGGCACCGGGCGAGAGGCGCCCCGCCTCCCGGCCGTCGACGACGAGGACGGCGGGACGTCCGCCCCGCACCTCGACCGTGACCACCTGGTCGGAGTGGAGGACGAGACTGCGGTCGAAGGCCAGGTGCGCGGCCACCGGGGTGACCACCATCGCCCTGAGGCGCGCCGCCACCACGGGGCCGCCGGCCGACAGGTTGTAGGCGGTCGACCCGGTTGGCGTGGCCACCAGCACGCCGTCGGCCTTGTACGTGAGAAAGGGCTCGCCGTCGATGGCCGTCGAGAGGTGCACCATGTGGCCGGGCACCGCCTTCTCGGCCACCATCTCGTTCAGGGCCACCCACCACCGCTCCCCCCGCTCGCCGGTCAGCGAACGGTCGTCGCCCTCCGCCGGGGTGAGCTCCCCGCTGACGGTGACCGAGAGCACCGTCCGTTCCTCGATGGTGGCCCGGCCGTCGAGGGCGAACTCGAGCGCGTCGTGGAACCGGTCGGGCTCCACCTCCAGCAGGTAGCCGAGCCGACCGAAATTGACCCCGAGCACCGGGACGCCGGCGGCGTAGGCCAGGGGGACGAGCCGCAGGAAGGTCCCGTCGCCGCCCAAGCTCACCGCCAGGTCGACGCCGCTCAGGTCGGCGTCGCCGAGCGCGCCGGCGGGCACCTGCCCGGCGGCCCGGTCGGCCGCCGAGAGCTCGAGCACCCGCGCCCGATGGCCCCGGCCCTCGAGCCAGGGCACGGCGTCGGCGATGAGGCGGCGGGCCTCGTCCCGGGCCGGGTTGACCAGAACCGCGACGGTGGCCACTACCTCGGACCGGTCCCCGTCGCCTCGTCCAGGGCCACGGAGAGCATGGCCGCCACGGCGTCGGCCGTTGCCGGGCCGGAGGCCGTGACCCCGTGGACGAGGAATTCGACGTTGCCGGCCGGGCCGGTGAGGGGGGAGGCCATGGCCCCCATGATGGCGGCTCCGGCGGCGCCGAGGGCGGAGGCCACCCGCTCGAGCGCCCCCCGCCACACCTCGGGGTCGCGCACCACGCCGCGTCCACGCGAGACCTCGGCCCTTCCCGCCTCGAACTGGGGCTTCACCAGCACGACCAGGTCGGCCCCGGGCCGGGCCAACGGGCCTGCCAGAACCGGCGCCACCGTGGTGAGGGAGATGAACGAGAGGTCGGCCACCACCACGTCGACCGGCGGTCCGCCGAGGTCGTCCACCGTGAGGGTGCGGACGTTGGTCCGCTCGAGCACCCGTACCCGGGCGTCGGACCGCAGGCTGGCGTCGAGCTGGCCGTGGCCGACGTCGACGGCGACGACCTGCGCCGCCCCGCGTTGGAGGAGGCAGTCGGTGAACCCTCCGGTTGACGCTCCGGCATCGAGGGCCCGTCGGCCGCCGACGTCGAGACCGAAGCGGTCGAGGGCCGCCGCCAGCTTGTCCCCGCCCCGGCTCACGAACCGGCGGGGGGGGCCGAGGAGGACGACCGGCTCGGACGGGGCCACCAGACGCGACGCCTTCTCCGCCGGCGCACCGCCCACCAGCACCCGCCCGGCCTCGACGGCGGCCTGTGCCTCCTGGCGACTCCCGGCGAGGCCGCGCCGGACCAGCTCGAGGTCGAGCCGGAGACGCGACCCTGGACTCAGCTGGAGGCCTTGCGGGCGGCCGTCGTGCCCGGAGCCTTCTTGGCCGGCGCCCTCTTGGCCGGAGCCTTCTTGGTCGCGGCCTTCTTGGTCGCCGGAGCTTTCTTGGCCGGAGCCTTCTTGGCCGGACCCTTCTTGGCCGCGGCCTTCTTGGTCGCGGGCGCCTTCTTGGCCGCGGCCCTCTTGGCACCGGGCTTCTTGGCGGCCACCTTCTTCACCGTGCTGCGGGCGGTCGCCCCGGCGCCGCTGGTCGCCCGCCGGCCCGCCTCGGCCGACTGGCGCACGAGATCGGCCACCTGCCGGGCCAGGTTGTCGCGGTCGATGCCCATGGCCGTCAGCTGGTGGCTCACCTCGCTGCGGATCATGTGCACCAGGTCCTCGCTCGCCTTGCGGCTCCGCTCGACGACGTCGTCGACCCACTCCTGGGCCTGACCCCGCTGCAAGACGCCGGCATCGACCAGCTCGTGCACGATCTCCTCCGCCCGGGCCCGGGTCACCCGACCGAGCACCGCGGCCGCCTCGACGTACTTCTTGAATCCGTCACTGTCTTTGTTTGGCATGTACCCATCCTATCCTGCGGTGCTAGCTATTGCAAGCACTCGTTAGCATTCTGTTTGCACTACCCGTCGAGCCCCGCCACGAGCGCCCCCAGGTCGGCGGCGACGACGGCGACCGGCGGTTCTTCGATCCGCTCGCCCGCAGCCGTGACCCCGGTGAGCACCAGGGCGTAGGGGACGGCGAGCAGGTCGGCCAGGCGGCCGTCGGTGGCCGGGCGGTCCCCCACCACCGCCGCCACGTCGGGGGCCCGTCGGGCGAGCAGGTCGGCCAGGGGGCGGTGGGGCTTGCCCGCCACCTCCGGGCGCGTCTCGGAGGCGGTGGCCACCGCGGCCAGCAACGAGCCGCCGCCGGGGACCAGCCCCTCGGGGGTCGGGTACGTGGCGTCCTCGTTGGTGCCGATGAGCCGGGCCCCGGCGCGCACGGCCGACGAGGCGCGGGTCAGTCCCTCGAAGTCGAAGCGGCGGGTCCACCCGACCACCACGGCGTCCGCCGGGCCCTCTTCCACCACCTCCACTCCTCGCGCGCACAGCGCCTCGGTCACCCCCTCCCCGGCCAGCGCCACCACCCTCGACCCCGGGGCCACCATCCCCGCCGCGGCCTCGGCCGACGTCACCAGGTCGCCGGGATCGGCGTCGATCCCGACGTGGGCGAGCCGGCGGCGGAGCTCGCCCACGGTGAGCGAGGAGTTGTTGGTGCAAAAGACCGTGCGCACGCCCGACGCCCGCAGCGCGGCCACCCCCTCGGCGGATCCCGCGATGGCCTCGCCGTTGAGCCACACCACGCCGTCGAGGTCGAGCACCCAGGTGCCACCGGTCGTGGGCGGCCACGTCAGCCCCACCGGTCAGTCCTCCGATCCGGCCCGCACGAGCACCAGCGGGCACGCGGCGTGCAGCGCGCAGTGGGCCACCACCGAGCCGACGAGGCGGCCGCCCAGCTCGCCGTGGCCGACGCCCACGACCAGCAGCTCGGCCCCGTCCGAGGCCTGCTCGAGCACGCGGCCCGGGTCACCCTGCACCGCACGCGCCACCACCTCGGTCGGGCCGGTGTCGAGCCCGGACAGCGCGGTCTCGAGGGTGCCGGTGGCGTAGGCGGCCACATCGGACTCGCTGATCGGTGAGCCCACGCTCGCCCCCATCGCCTCGCCCAAGCCGACCAGTGAGGCGGGGCGGTCGTAGGCGCAGATGGCCTCGACGGCGGCCGAGCGCAGCCGGGCCTCACCCAGGGCCCAGGCCAGCGCGGCCAACGAGGCCCTGCCGCCGCTCACACCCACCACGATGCGTCCCATCCCACCTCCTCACCGGAGGCTACCGTGGCCCCATGGCGACCTCCGCCGGCGAGGGGCACCGCGTCGAGGCGGCCCTCGCCACGTGCGCATGGTCCCCGCCGCCGCGGACCGAATAGATGGGCCGGCTCCTCCTCGACGGCGTCACCAAGCGCTACGGCGAGGTCCTGGCCGTGGACCACCTCGACCTCGACGTGCCCGACGGCGAGCTCCTCGTCCTCCTCGGCCCCTCGGGCTGCGGCAAGACGACGGCGCTGCGGCTGGTGGCCGGCCTCGAGGAGCTGGACGAGGGGTCCATCACCATCGGCGACCAGAGGGTCGACGACGTCGAGCCCCGCCACCGCGACATCGCCATGGTCTTCCAGACCTACGCCCTGTACCCCCACCTCACCGTGGCCAGGAACATCGAGTTCCCGCTCCGCCAGCGCGGGATCGAGCGCGAGGAGCGGCTCCGCCGGGTCCACGAGGTGGCGGTCACGCTCGGCCTCGATCCCTACCTGGCCCGCAAGCCCGGGCAGCTCTCGGGCGGCCAGCGCCAGCGGGTGGCCTTGGCCCGGGCCATCGTCCGCCAGCCGGCCGCCTTCTTGATGGACGAACCCCTGTCCAACCTCGACGCCGCCCTGCGGGTGCAGACCCGGGCCGACATCGTCGCCCTCCAGGAGCGGCTCGGCACCACCACCCTCTACGTCACCCACGACCAGGTCGAGGCGATGACCATGGGGCATCGGATCGCCGTGCTCGACCACGGCGTGCTCCAGCAGGTGGCCCCGCCCCAGAGCCTCTACGACCGCCCTGGCAACACCTTCGTCGCCGGGTTCCTCGGCAGCCCCGGGATGAACCTGTTCAACGGCGAGCTCGACGGCGACGGGGACCGCTCGGAGGTGCGGGTGGCCGGGGGGACGGTGCCGCTGCCCCCGGCCCTCGGCGCGCTCGCCGGCTGGGCGCCGACCCTCACCGTCGGGGCCCGACCCGAGACGCTCACGCTCGACCCCGCCGGCACCCTGGAGGCGACGGTGGTGATCGTCGAGGCTCTCGGCGCCGAGGCCCACGTGATCTGCCGGCTGGCCGACGGCTCCCGGCTGGTGGTGCGCCAGGAGGCCTCACGCCCCCGGCCCGACATCGCCGAGGGCGTGCGAGTGGCGGTCGACCCCGACGGCGTCCACCTCTTCAACGGGGAGACCGGGCGCCGCCTGGAGCCGGCGCCGTGAGCGGCCGGGCTCCGGTGCGTCACCGCGGGCGCCGGCTGCGCGAGGCGGCGCTGGGCTACTTCATGCTCCTCCCCGCGCTCTGCGTCTTCGCGGTGTTCGTCTTCTATCCCTTCGCCCGCAACTTCAAGCTCGCCCTCTACGAGACGCCCCCCTACCCCAACCTGCCGTCGACCTACGTCGGTCTCCACCAGGTGGGCCAGGTCCTCACCTCGTCCAACTTCATCGAGTCGCTGGTGACCACGTTCCTGTTCGTGGCCCTGGTGGTCCCCGCAGGCCTCATCTTCGGCCTGTTCCTGGCCGTGGTGGCCCAACGCCACCTGCGGGGCATCGCCGCCTACCGGATCATCTTCTCCTCCACCGTGGTGACCTCGGTGGCCGTCTCGGCCCTCGTCTTCTACTCGCTCATGAACCCGGTGGTGGGCCTGTTGCCCTGGCTGGGCATCAACCCCCACCCCTCGGTGCTCCAGAGCACCACCTGGGCCCTGCCGGCCATCGCCGTGATGGCCGTCTGGCAGTTCATGGGGATGTCCTTCATCATCATGTCGGCCGGCCTGCAGTCCCTCCCCGAGGAGGTGCTCGAGGCCGCCAAGATGGACGGGGCCTCGGACTGGATCGCCTTCTGGCGGGTCACGGTGCCGCTGCTCTCCCCCACCCTGTTCTTCGCGGTCGTCGTGGCCATGATCTACGCCTTCCAGACCTTCGGCCAGATCGACATCCTCATCGGCTACCAGAACGCCGCCTACGAGCACGTCAACGTGCTGATCTACAACATCTACACGACCCTGGTCTACGAGCAGAACCCCGGGCGGTCCGCCGTCATGTCCATCGCCCTGTTCGCCATCACCTTGGTGCTGACGACCATCCAGCTCCGACTCCTCGAGCGCAGGGTCCACTATGGCCGTTGACCTCAAGGCCCCGGCCGCCGCCACGCCCCCGGTCACCCGCCGGCGGGCGGGCCGGCGCACCCGCAAGGCGGTGCGCTACGTGCTGCTCAGCGTGGGAGCGGTCGTCATCCTCTTCCCCCTCTACATGACGGTGGTCAACTCTCTCTTGGCCCCGGGTCTGCTCGACCGCCAGCCGCCGGTGCTGTTCCCGGTGCACCCGGTCTGGGGCACCTACGCCAAGGCCTGGACCGAGGGGCACCTCGGCATCTACATGCGCAACTCGGTGATCCAGACGGCCATCATCGTGACCGGCCAGCTGGTGACCTCGGTGCTCGCCGCCTACGCCTTCGCCTTCCTGCGCTTCCCGCTGCGCCGGACCCTGTTCGTGGTCTTCCTCGCCACCATGATGATCCCCTTCGAGATCACCATCATCACCAACCTCGACACCATCAACTCGCTGGGGTGGTACAACACGTTCGCCGGCCTCACCGTGCCGTTCCTGGCCACGGGGTTCGGCACCTTCCTCCTGCGCCAGGCCTTCCTCCAGATCCCCAAGGACCTCCAGGAGGCCGCCGCCCTCGACGGCTACGGCCACTGGCGGTTCATGGTCCGGGTGGCGGTGCCCCTGGCCCGCCCGGTGGTGGCCGCCCTGGCCGTCTTCTCGTTCCTCGCCGCATGGAACCAGTACCTCTGGCCGCTGCTCGTGACCGGCGACAACAACAACGTGCGCACGGTCCAGATCGGCCTCAAGGCCCTCCAGGGCAGCCAGATCCAGGACCTCAACGTGACCCTGGCCGGCGCGGTCATCGCCGTGGCCCCGCTCCTCATCCTGCTCGTCATCTTCCAGAAGCAGCTGGTGCGCAGCCTCACCGGGGCGGTCAAGTGACCCGGCCCCGACCCGAACCCGGCCGGTGCGGGTCGTAGGCTGGCCGGGTGCACACCACGACCCCAAAGCAGCGACCGTGGCGGGCCCTGCTGGCCGCCGTGCCCGCGGCGGCCCTGCTGGTCGCAGCCGGCGGGGGCGGCGCAGCGCCGGCCGGTGCCTCGACGACCCCCTCCTGCCCGGTGAAGGCCCTCGCCTCGGCCAAGGGGTCGGTCGACATCGACCTCTGGGAGTCGATGACCCAGGCCAACGCCACCACCCTGCAGACACTGACCACCAAGTTCAACGACGCCCAGACCAAGGTCCACGTCACCTTGGTCCAGCAGGCGACATACACAACAACCTGGGTGAAGTACCAGGCCGGCCTGAGCGACGGGCAGCTGCCCGCCCTCGTCCAGCTCACAGAGACAGGGCTGCAGGGCGTCGTCGACACCCAGTCCATCCTGCCGGCCAAGGCCTGCATCTCGGCGACCCACTACCAGACCTCGGACTTCGTCCCCCGCACGCTCGCCTGGTACCAGATCGGCGGCGTCCAGGAGGGCATGCCCTTCGCCGTCTCGGTGCCCGTCGTCTACTACAACAAGCAGTCCTTCACCGCCGCCGGGCTCGACCCCACAACGGCGCCGACCACCCTCGCCCAGTACGTGGCCGACGCCAAGGCGCTCCACGCCCACAACATCGGCACCGGGCTCAAGGTCGACCCCTGGCACGTCCGCAACTGGCTGGCCACGGCGGGGCAGCTGTTCGTGAACCACGACAACGGCCGCTCCACCCGGGCCACGGCGGCGGCCTTCGACAGCGCGGCGGGCCTCTCGATCTTCACGGACCTCCATGAGCTGGTGGCCACAGACGGGGCCGTCACCAACCCCGACAACGGGACCGACGACTTCGACAACCTCCTCGGCGTCGGCAACGGAAAGTACGGCATGTCCATCGACACCTCGGCCGCCCTGGGCACGGTGACCAGCCTGCTGGCCACACACCCCAACGTCACCCTCGGCGTCGGCCCGCTGCCGGCAGCCACCAGCGGGGCCCACGGCGGGGTCTCGGGCGGCGGCTCGGGCCTCTACATCTCCGACAAGGTCCCACCGGCCCAGCAGGCCGCGGCATGGGAGTTCGAGAGCTTCCTCGACAGCCCGGCCTCCCAGGCCACCTGGGCCAAGGGCACCGGGTACATCCCCATCCGCAAGTCGGCCGTCACCTCGCCCACCATCACCGCCCTGTGGGCCTCGGACCCCAACTTCAAGGTCGCCTACGACCAGCTGCTCTCGGGCCCGGTGAACGCGGCCACCGAGGGCGCGGTCGAGGGGCCCTACCTCACAGTCAACAAGGCCATGGTCGCCGCCATGAACGCCATGTACGAGCACGGCACCTCCCCCTCGGCCGCCCTCAAGACAGCCGCCCAGCACGTGACCGGGGTGCTCTCCACGTACGACGCGCGGATCGGGGCCGGTTGACCGTGGGCCCCACGAGGGCCGGGGGCGAGCGACGACCCCGGCGCACGGCGTCGGCGTGAGGCGGGCGAGGGCGGCGCGCGCCGCGCTGGCCGCCGCTCCCCTCGTCGTTCTGCTGAGCGTGGCCGGCGGCCCCGGCACGGCCACGGCCGGCGCGGCCACGCTGCCCCGCTGCCCCGTGTCGGCCCTGCGGTCGGCCAAGGGCCCCGTCGACATCGACTTCTGGGAGTCGATGACCCAGGCCAACGCCACCACCTTGCAGACACTGACGACCAGGTTCAACGCCTCGCAGTCCAAGGTCCACGTGACCTTGGTCCAGCAGAGCGGCTACACAACAACCTGGCTCAAGTTCCAGGCGGGGCTCTCCAATCACCAGCTGCCGGCGCTGGCCCAGCTCACACAGACCGACCTGCAGGGGGCCATCGACACCCGGGCCATCCTGCCCGCGCAGTCCTGCATCAACGCCACCGGCTACCCGACCGCCGACTACGTCTCGAGGGCCCTGTCCTACTACCGGGTGGACGGCGCCCAGCAGGCCCTCCCCTTCGCCGTCTCCAACCCGGTCCTGTACTACAACAAGCAGTCCTTCAGCGCGGCGGGCCTCAACCCCACACGGCCCCCGACCACACTGGTGCAGTTCACGGCGGACGCCAAGGCGCTCAAGGCCCACGGCAGCGGGGTGGCGCTGGTGCTCGACGCCTGGCACCTCGAGACCTGGCTGGCCACCGCCAACAAGCTCTTCGTGAACAACGGCAACGGCCGCGTGACGCGGACCAGCCGGGCCGTCTTCGCCTCGCCCACCGCGCTGGCCGTGTGGACCGACCTCGACAAGCTGGTCACCTCGGGGGCCGCCACCACCAACCCCTCGAGCGGCCCCGACGCCTACGACAACCTGCTCGGGATGGGGACGGGCCGGTACGGGATGACCATCGACTCCTCGGCCGACCTCGGCACCATCACCAAGCTGCTGGCCACACACCCCAACGTCACCCTCGGGGTCGGCCCCTTCCCGGTCTACAGCTCGAAGGTCCCCGGCGGCGTGGAGCCGGGCGGCTCGGCCCTGTTCATCTCCGACGGGGTGCCGCCCGCCCAGCAGGCCGCCGCCTGGGCGTTCGAGACCTACCTCGACAGCCCGGCCTCCCAGGCCACCTGGGCGGCGGGGACCGGTTACATCCCGGTGCGGCGCTCCTCGGTCCGCACCCCGACCATCCAGCACCTGTGGGCCACCAACCCCGGGTTCAAGGTGGCCTACACCCAGCTGGTCACCGGGCCCACGACCCTCGCCACCAGCGGGGCCGTCATCGGCCCCTACCAGACAGTGCGAAAGGACGTGCTCACGGCCGAGGAGAGCATGTACACCTCGGGCGTCTCCCCGGCCAAGGCGCTCAAGACCGCGCAGTCACAGGTGAACACAGCCATCTCCACCTACAATCAGCGGGTCGGCGCACCCTGACCGGACCCGCCGGACGCGGGGTCCCAGAGCAACAACGGAAAGGCACAGATGGCACGAGTCCCAATGTGGCGGGCCGGCCGCCGGTCGGCACGCCCGCTGGCCGTGCTCGGCCTCCTCCTCGCCCCCCTGGCCGCCGTCGTGGGCGGAGCCGCCCCGGCGTCGGCCGACGCCCCACCCGGCCCCAACTCGGTGGTGGCCTTCGGATCGGCCACCGGCGTCCCGGGGGCGGGCAGCGTCACGGCCCTGCCCGGGCCGACGGTGGGCATGGCGC
Organism: uncultured Actinomycetota bacterium; assembly: GCA_963770505.1. Taxonomy (GTDB): domain Bacteria; phylum Actinomycetota; class Acidimicrobiia; order Acidimicrobiales; family RAAP-2; genus CAVYPR01. The sequence goes on from CAVYPR010000001.1 coordinate 892,325, forward strand.
CCACCCCCGACGGCAACGGCTACTGGGTGGTGACGGCCACGGGCCAGGTGACCTCCGAGGGTGACGCCACCAACTACGGGTCGCTCCCCGGCGGCCCGCTCAACGCCCCCATCCTCGGCATCGCCGCCACCGCCGACGGCGGGGGGTACTGGCTGGTGGCCGCGGACGGCGGCGTCTTCTCCTTCGGCGACGCCCACTTCTACGGCTCCACCGGGGCCATGACCCTCAACCGGCCGGTGGTGGGGATGGCCGCGGTGCCCGGCGGTGGCGGCTACTGGCTGGTCGCCTCCGACGGGGGGATCTTCGCCTTCGGCGACGCCCCGTTCTACGGCTCGACCGGGGCCATGACCCTCAACCGGCCGGTGGTGGGCATGACGGCGCTGCCGGGCGGGGGCGGGTACTGGTTGGTCGCCTCCGACGGGGGGATCTTCTCCTTCGGCAACGCCCAGTTCAACGGCTCGACCGGCGCCATCACCCTCAATGAGCCGATCGTGGCCATGGCGGCCACCACCGACGGGGGCGGGTACTGGCTGGTCGCCGCCGACGGAGGGGTCTTCGCCTTCGGCGACGCCCCGTTCGCCGGCTCGGGGACCGGGGGCTCGCTCACCGCCCCGGCCGTGGGGATCGCGGCGCGCCCGGGCGGCTACTGGATTGCCTTCGGCCAGACGGCGGACTGGAGCACCCCGCTCGGCCAAGAGGAGCTGCTCTCGGGGCTGGGCTACCTGCCCCTCAAGTGGTCCACCCAGCTCGGCTTCACCTGGCGCTGGGGCTCGGTTCCCCCGCAGCTGGCCGGGCTGTGGTCCCCGGGCACCGACAACCAGGTCCTCGAGGGCGCCATCTGGGCCTTCGAGGCCGTGGTGGGACTGCCCATGGACGGCCAGATCTCCACAGCCGAGATCGGTGCGCTCCTGGGTGCGGCCAACGCCCCCGCCGCCAGCCAGAACCCCAACGGCTATACCTACTCCCTCGTCCAGGAGCACTCGGGCACCGACACATCCGAGACCCTCACCGTCTGGCACACAGGGGCCGTGGTCCAGTCCACCCCGGCCAACACCGGCCTGCCCGGGGCCACAACCACACTGGGCACCTTCCCGGTCTACGTGCGGTACCGCAACCAGGTCATGACCGGCACCGACCTGACAGGCCACCCCTACGCCGACCCGGTGCAGTACGTGTCGTACTTCCGCACCGGCGAGGCCATCCACTACATGCCCCGCGCCACCTACGGCTACCCCCAGAGCCTGGGCTGCGTGGAGATCCCCCTGGCCCCGGCCGCGGTGATCTGGCAGTACACCTACTACGGCAGCCTGGTCACGGTCACACCGGCGTAGGCAGCTCGGGGTCGAGCTGGCGCAGGAAGAGCGCGCAGCGCTCCGCCTCGTCCGCCTCGCCGATCTCGGCCGCCGCCGCCCGCAGCGCCTCGAGCGACCGCAGGAACCCGCGGTTGGACGGGTGGCGCCACCGCACGTAGCCCGACCCCCGCCAACCCGCCGCCCGCAGGGCATCGAGGCCGCGGTGGTAGCCGACGCGGGCGAAGGCGTAGCGATCGACCGCCGGCACCTCGAGCTCGGCCAACGAGGCCCAGGCCTCCAGGCAGCGCGGGTGGCGTGCCGCCACCTCCGAGAGGGCCCCCCGTCGGTCCCCCGCCGGGGCCGTCTCGGCCGCCTCGAGCTCCGAGGCGACCGCCGGGTCGAGGTCGGGCAGGACCGTCTCGGGGGTGCCCCGGGTGAAGGCGACGTCACTCATGGAAGCATCCTGGCCAACCCGGGGCCTCGGCGCCAACCGACCCCCCGGACGGGCGTGGCCGGCGATTCGCGGGTATCGGTTGTCGACGTCTGCCACCGACCGCCGGACCCGGCGGGGGCATGTGGGCACGTGTGAGTCGAAGAGGACGACCGGAGCCCGTCGCCGGGCTGTGCGAAAGCCCTGCGCGGCCTTGCCCACGGCTTCGGGCGGCGCGGTCGAAGAGGCGGGCGGGCCCGCCGGCTCGGTGAGCTGCAAGGAATTATGGTGAGCCGGACGACAAGGAGGGACCCATGGCAAAGTACCTACTCGAAGTCAGCTACACCCTCGATGGCATCAAGGGACTCAAGTCCGAAGGCGGCTCCGCCCGTGTCGCAGCCGCCACCGAGGCAATCGAAGGACTCGGTGGAAAGATCGACGCCTTCTACTTCGCCTTCGGTGACCGGGACGTGTTCGTCATCGCCGACTACCCGGACAACGTCTCTGTTGCCGCGGCGGCAATAGCCGTGAGCGTGGGCGGGGGGGCCACGGTCAAGACCACCGTCCTGCTCACTCCTTCAGAGATTGACGCGGCAGCCGCCAAGAAGACGAGCTATCGCCCGCCGGGCGGGTAACGAGCGACCCCGCATCGAGAGGACCTCATCGGCCCGTCCCACACATCGCGGACCGTGGCCTGAGGACGCCTCGGCACCGCTCCGGCGCCGAGGAACCCTGCGCTCGACGGGCATCGGCCCGACCTTGCCGCGGCGAGACGGTGGCCCGCGCCAGGCGCTCGGCCATCCTCGCCGGAACCGAGCCGAAGGCGAGTTGCTAGAAGATGAACGGCACCAGCATCTTGGTCGAGCGTTTGTAGGCCGGATAGGCGTCTGGGAACTGCTCGGTCATGTTGCGCTCCTCAACGGTCGCGCTATAGACGAAGTAGACGCCAGCTAGAACGACGGCGATCAGCCACTGCCAGCTCAGCGCCACCGCGGTGCCGAATCCGGCGACCAAGATGCCCGAGTAGATCGGGTGGCGGACCAGGCGGTAGGGGCCGCTGGTCACCAACTCCGGCTCATCTTTCAGCGTCATCGGGGAGCCCCAATTCCGCCCGATGTGCACGCGGGCCCAGATCGCCAAGCCCAAGCCGAGCGCGAAGAAGAACAGCCCGAAGACGGCGCGCCACGGATCCGAGTTGCCCCAGTGGCCCCGAAATGCCCCGAGGTGGATCAAGGCGATCACGAGCACCGCCATGACCACCCTGATGCCCAGCTCGCGTGACCACGGGACGCGGCCCCTCTTCATGGAAAAGGCGGCCACGAGCCAGTACAGCCAGAACGCTGCCCAACCGACGGCGAAAACCAGCTCGACCGCTTTCATCGTGACGCAGACTGCCACAGCATCAGTGGCTCCAGTTCGCCACCGGCCGGCCCCTGGCGTCGAGCCCCGTGTCCGTGGCCACCGCGCCCGCCGCGGTGGCCTGCAACCGGGTCGAGTTCGGCGCTCGGGACTGCCGCCAGGATGTGTCCGGAGACGGTGCCGGGGGCAGGCTGCTACCAGCCTGGCCCTGACCGCCCTTGCGGGAGTTCTAACTTCGGATCATGAACGCCGCCGCCGCAGGCCGACCGCCAAGGACCCGTGACGCCAGCGGAGGGGTGCGGGCCGGCGATTTCGACGCCGACGCCCTCTTCGCGGCGCTGGACCGTCAGCGGTTGGAGGGAGCACTGAGCTGGCGCCAGGTGGCCGAAGCGGTCTGGGCGCAATCCTGCGAGCTCAACGTCCGCCGCAACGACCACCCCATAGCCGTGGAGACGATCAGAGGGATGCAGAGGCGGAACAACGTCTCTTGCCAACATGCACTGTTCATGCTCCGCTGGATCGACCAGGCGCCCGAGGAGTTCATCGCACATCCCGTCGCAGGCAGCGCGGGGGTTCGGCTCCCAGTCGCCGGACCGGACCGTCGCCTGCGATGGGACCTGGGTGCGCTCTACGACGCGATGAACGCCCGTCGTGGCGACGACGACTTGACCTGGAAGTCGTTGGCGGACCTGCTGGGCTGCACCCAGAGCCAGCTGAGCGGTATCAGGACGGCACGCTTCGCCATCGGCATGCGCCTGGCCATGCGCATCACCCAGTGGCTGGCCCGTCCGGCCTCCGCCTTCGTCTACGCGGCCGAGTGTAGGTGCCGCCGTCTAGGCCACAGGAAAGCTTCGGGAGGCGCCTCGAGGGACTATGCCGAGATGTCCCCTTGTGGTCCGACTCCAGCCCTCCGCGCGATAAGCACCGGGATCACTCTGGTGGTGGCCAGCTGGTACTCGGCATAGGGCGGGTAGGCAGCAACAGCCCGCTCCCACCACAGCGCCTTTTCCTCACCGGTCACTTCGCGTGCGACGTAGTCGTGTGGTTCGGGCCCGTCCTGGATCACCAGAGCGTCGGGATTGGCCTTGAGGTTGTAATACCAGGAGGGGTTCGTCGGCATGCCACCCTGCGATGCGACAAGGGCGTACTCGCCCTCGTGCTCGACACGCATCAGGGCATGCTTACGAACCTTGCCGCTCTTGTTGCCCCGGGTGGTCAGCACGATGATCGGCAAACCGGTGTCCAGGAGCGTGTTGGCCCGTTCGCCACGGGACGCCTCGTAGTCGGCAACTTGCTCTCGGACCCAGTCCCACGAGCTCGGCGCATACTCGCCTTCGATCGGCATTGCCCCATGGTATGCGGTCGCCGTGCCGACGCCAGCTTCGTCGGACGCTGCGCCCGCACCGTCGAGGTTCCCCGGCGGAAGGCCGGAGGAAGAGTGCCCACCTCCCGCCAGGCGGTGGTCCCCCAGGGCGAACGGCAATGTTCTGAGGCTCCTTCCCCGCCAGCAATGTCACGGCATCCAAGCCGTCATCTGTGGCAGCCTTCGAGGATGGGCGACGAGAAGCTGCTCTTCGGCGGATCGGTTCCCGACGGGTACCGCGAGTACCTGGAGCCGGTGATCTTCCGCCCGTGGACCAACCTGCTCCTGGCACGAGTGGAGCTGGCCGAGGGCCAGACGGTGCTTGACGTCGCTGCCGGCACCGGCGTCGTGTCCAGAGAGGCGGCACAACGTGTCGGACCCCAGGGCCGAGTGATGGCGAGCGACATCAGCGAGGCCATGCTCACCCACGTCCCGAACGGCTATCCCCCTGGTGGTCCGCCGTTGGAGATGCTCGTCTGCTCGGCGGCTGAGCTGCGCCTGCCGGACGCCTCGGTGGACGTCGTGCTCTGCCAGCAGGGACTGCCGTTCTTCGGCGACCGACCGGCAGCCCTCAAGGAGATGACCCGGGTCCTGAAGCCCGGCGGTGTGGTGGGGGTCTCGGTGTGGCAGCTGACCGACCGCGTGGAGCCCTTCATCGTCTACGGGGAAGCGTTGGAGGCGAACGGGGTCCCCGAGCCCTTCCCCGGCGCCTACGACTCGACCAGTCTCACCATGGCCCCCGACGAGATCGAGGGTGCTCTCAGGGCCGCGGGCCTCGGGGACGTCGACGTGCGTCCCGAACAGCTCGAGGTCGTCTGGCCGGACGTCGACCACGCGGTCCGTGGCATCTACGGCACGCCCTATGGACCCGTCGTGGCCGCCCTTGACCACGACGTGCGCCGGGCGGTACTGGAGGAACTCACGGCGCGTATGACCGGGCCCGACGGTCGGGCCAGGGCCCACGTCATGGTCGCCGTGCTCGCCACGGGCCGACGCCCGTTCGAGGAGTGACCGACGCGTCCGGTGGCCTCGCCCGGTTGCCGTGAGAGCTCGCCCGTCAGAATCAGGTGCAGGGGATCGTGCGCGTTGACTTCTCGGTGCGACTTTCCTAACGTGCGCGCCGCGCGTCGAGAAGAGCTCCTACGCCGTCAGGAGCCCCAGCCTTGGGGGAAAGCCACATGAAGAGGTTCTTGGGCGTCCTCCTGGCGTTGACCGTCCTGTTGTCGGCAGTGGTCACGGCCTCGGTCATCAGCTCCGGAAACGCCTTCACCCAGGACAACGGGGTGGGCCAGAAGCCGGCCATGGGGTGGAGCAGCTGGAGCTTCTACGGTCACGATCCGACCTTGCCCGGCATGGAATCCCAAGCCGAGGCGCTGGTGCATTCCGGGCTCAAGAAGGCCGGGTACACCTACGTCCTCCTCGATGACTTCTGGTACGTCTGCCCCGGCCCTCAAGGCCCGGACGTCGGCACCTACGGTCACTGGGTGATCGACGCTGCGAAGTTTCCCACGCAGGGGAGCTTGAATGGCATCGAGGCCCTGGCCCGCTACGTCCATCATCTCGGACTGAAGTTCGGCCTCTACGTGACCCCAGGAATATCCAAACAGGCAGTCGCCAAGAACACTCGCATCAAAGGCACCCCGTACACGGCCGATGAGATCGCCACCACGAAGTCAGAAGAGAACTACAACTGCGGGGGCATGGTCGGGATCGACTACGCCAAGCCGGGGGCGCAGGCGTTCATCGACTCCTGGGCGGACGAGTTCGCCGCGTGGGGTGTCGACTACCTGAAGCTGGACGGGGTCGGCGCCAGTGACATCGCCGACGTGAAGGCGTGGTCGAAGGCGCTGCGCCAAACCGGACGCCCCATCTACCTCGGGCTGTCCAACAGCCTGAGCATCAAGGACGCCGCCACCTGGCAGAAGCTGGCCAACGGGTGGCGAACCGGTCCCGACATCAACTGTTACTGCGGGAATCCCACCGCCAGCACGGGGCCGGCCTTCGCCTATCCCCTGACCATCTGGTACTACGTCAAAACTCGCTTCGACCAGGTTGCGCGGTGGGCCCCGTACGGCGGGCCCGGGGGCTACAACGACTACGACTCCCTTGAGATCGGCAATGGGAGCCATGACGGTCTGAATCCGGCGCAGAGCCAGGCCTATATGAGCTTGTGGGCACTTGGTGCTTCGCCGCTCATCCTGGGAGCCGACCTGACCCATCTGGACGGTCTCGACCGAACCTACTTGGAGAACGGATCGGTCATCTCGGTCGACCAGGATGGCATCGACGCCACCCGGATCTCTGACGGGCCGACCTCACAGACCTTCGCCAAGACCGAACACGACGGCGACGTGGTGGTTGGGTTGTTCAACACGTCGACACAGCCCGAGGAGATCTCCACCACCGCCAAGGCCCTGGGCCTTTCGACGGAGGACACCTATGAGCTCGACAACCTGTGGACGCACCAAGCAGTGAGGTTGTCAAGCGGCACCATCACGGCCGAGGTACCCTCCGACGGAGTGGCTCTCTTCAGGATCCGCAAGTCGACGCCGGCCCCACGGTCCCGCACCGGCGGGACGTCGTCGTGATGGCCGAGGACCCCGAGTCCATGGACCGACTGGCCGACCGCGTCCGCTCCGCTCTGGCTTCTGGTGATGTCGCGGCATTCGCAGGCCTCTTGGATCCGAAGGTCCGTTGGGGACCTCCCCGAGACCCGTCGCCGCCCTGCCAGAGCCGCGAGCAGGTCCTCGCCTGGTATCAGCGTGGCCGAAAGGCCGGAATGACGGCCGACATCACTTCTGTGGAAGTGGTCGGGGGCTCCATTCTCGTCGGGCTGGTGGTGAGAGGCTCGCCGGCCGCCCGGGAGCGGGGTGGGCAAACTCTTCGCTGGCAAGTGCTCACCGTGAGCCATGGCGCCGTCGCCGAAATCGTCGGGTTTGCGACGCGGGCTGAAGCGGTGGCGCACGCAGATGACGCTGCTGTGTCGGAGGTCATCTGAGGCCCAATGAGGGCTCGGTGATCCCCAGTCCTGCGGTTCGCCGATACCGCTCACGGCCCGTCGCACTTGTCGAACGAGAGCACCGCGATCTCCACCGGCTCGCTGCGACCCCGTACCGCAATGGTCTCGTGACTCGCACCGGGATGGTCCTCAGCCACCAAGCGGTACAGGTCGGCGGCCAGGACGACCTGCCCAGCGGACGCGCAGCCCTGGAGACGAGCGCCAACGTTCACGGCGTCGCCCACGGCCGTGAAATCAAGCACGGTCCCCGAGCCGACGTTGCCCACGAAGGAGATGCCTGCGTTGGCCGCCACGCCGATGGGCAAGTCGTCCACGCTGGCAGCCAGGTCGAGAGCCGCATCGACCGTCTTCTGCCGATAGTCCGAACCAGCCAGTCCTGGCAGGAAGAGGGCCATCACCTCGTCACCGATCAATTTGTCGATGATGGCATCGTGGCGAATCAGGACGTCGGTCGCCGTCGAGTAGAACCGGTTCAATCGGGCGGCGAACTCGGTGGCCGTCGAGCCTTCCGCCAGACTGGTTGACGCTCGCACGTCCACGAACACGACGCCGATATCGAGTTCGATACCGCCCGGGGGCAGGTGGTCGAAGCAGTATTGACAGAGATTGGGGTTCTTGCGCGACGGCTTGCGTCCCATCAGCCCGACGAGCTTGCCTCCCACCCCGCTGAAGGGGTTCTGGCAGAGCTTGCACCTCGGGTCGTGCGGCAGGTGGCGGAACACCCGCTGCGCCTTCTTGAGCGGCTCGTAGCCGTCGACGAGGAGGGCCTGCCAATCGAGCGGCTTCGGCACGAGGACAGTCTTAGCCCGCCGGTGGGCAACCTGCTGCCGAACACGCGGCACGCCGCCCGTGCCCGGGCGGTCGGGATGGGCGGAGGCTGGTTGGCAACCGCCAGACGACCAGGGGGGCGTCCCCCTGGACGCACCCGGCGAGTAGGGGCGACCCCACGTCCACGGTACGTAAGATGCCCGCCAATGGACCCGATCGTCGAAGCGCTCGCCGACCAACAGGCCGAACTGGCACTCATCCTGGAACGGCTCACGGCAGCGGATTGGCGGACTCCGACCCGATGCGACGGATGGGACGTGTCCGATGTCGTTCTCCACCTGGCGCAATCAGACGAGATGGCGATTGCCAGTGCCACGGTCGGATGGGCCGGAGTTGCCTCCGAGCGCACCGCGGCATGGAGCAGGGCCAGCTCTGTCGATGAAGGGGTCGCCGTGATGGTCGAGCGCGAACGGGGAATGCCGACGGCGGGTCTTCTGGCACGCTGGTCCACGAGCGCGGACCAGCTGATCGAGGTGCTCGACGCCATGGATCTGTCCAAACGGGTCACCTGGGTGGCGGGTGAGCTATCGGCAAGAACGCTGGCGACGACCCGATTGGCCGAGACGTGGATTCATGCAGGTGACGTGGCTGACGCGGTCGGAGCCGAGCTGGAGGACACCGATCGGCTCCGCCTGATTTCCAGGCTGGCCTGGCGCACGTTGCCCTATGCCTTCGCCTCCGCCGGCCTCCAAATGCAGGGTCCGGTGGCGTTTCACCTCGTGGCACCGAACGGTGAAGAGTGGGTTTTCCTGCCCGACGAGACACCAGTGACGGCGATCACGGGATCGGCGGTTGAGCTCTGTGCGATCGCGGCACGGCGACGCAACCCGTCAGAGACGTCACTGCGGGGTGAAGGACCCGACGCCGAGAACGTCCTCCGTCTCGTCCGAACCTACGCGTGAGCTCAGGCGAGGTCCGGCTTGCGGGTGACGTTCGAGAAACCAAGACGCCTCAAAGGAGGCCTTCGGGTCTGGCGAAGACCGGACGACGGGGCGTGCCCCGAGAGCATCGCCTGCGTGCGATGGGACGTCTTCAGGTGAGCCGGCAGTGAGCCGGGGTCGGTGTCGTTCTCGAACCGTCCGATCTAACCACCGAATCGTCCGGCGCCCGGGAAACCACCGCTCACGGAGATCGCACCGCCGGGGATGCGAAAACTTCCGCCACCGCCAAGTAGTCCTGCGCTGCTCGAGGTGGACGACGACGGGACAGCCTGGTCGAGATCGGCCAGGATGATCTCGGTCTTCGCCGGAAGCTTCGACACGATCTGGGTGTATTCGGCGCCGACCGCGCCGACGTGCACAGGGTCGCGGACCTCTTGGTGTGTCTTCAAGATGTCCAGGAACGTGATGCCGCTCGCCGTATGAACGGCCGAGGTCGGGACCACCTGAACCCTTTTCGCCTCGGCAAGGGTGATGGCGATCTGAGCGGCCGAGCCGGCAGCGATGTCGTGCGATCCCACCGGGAGGGCGACGACGAGGGGATATGTGTAGCTGGAACTCGAGGTGTCGACAGGTCCGACCCTCGCTACGGTGCCGGCGAGCGTGCCCGTCGTGCCCGTGACCGTCACCTGCGCCGCGTCCCCGACCTTCACCGTGGAGGCCTGGGTGGGTGACAGGGTGGCCGTGGCCTCGTAGGAGCCGGAGTTGATGATCGTGACGACGTCCGTGGTCGAGCCGGCACTGACGGACTGTCCGTCCGACAGACCCACCGACACCACGGTCCCGCTGATGGGGCTGGTGAGTTGCGCATCGGCGAGGTCTTCCTGGGCCTTGATCAACGACGCCTTGGCCGAGTCGATCGACGCTTGGTCGCTGGCGAGCTGCTGGGCGCTGTCCGAGGCGGTCGACCCATCTGCTGAGGAGGAAGAGCCGTGGTCGGACGGGGTTGTCGAGGCGCTGGAGGTGGACGTCGGGCTGGAGGCGGGAGTCGAGCCAGCAGAGGGGCTGGCCGAAGCGGTGCTCGTCTTGGCCCGACTCGTTGTCGAGGCCGCACTGGATGTGGTTCCAGGAGTCGCGCCGTTGGATGTCGCTCCGGCGCCGGTCGAGCTCGGACCCTCGGCCGAGCTGGCGCCGGACGATGTCGACGTGTGCGCTCCAGTCAACAGTCTGGCCAGTGTCGCTTCTGCCTGCGCAACCACCGTCTGATCGGTCTGGACCTGTTTCTCTGCCGAGAGCGCCTGGGCCAGTGCTTTGGAACACGCGGACGGGTCTGTCGAGCCGGAGGACGCGCTCACCCTCGCCTTCGATGTCGCTGCGGCCTTGGGCGGCGGCCCTGTCGATGCTGTGCTGCTAGTCGACGTACCCCCGCAGGCAGCCTGTGCCTGGCTCAGGGCCTGACCGGCCGCCGCGGCATCGGTGTCGGCGGTCTGTTGGGCCGCCACGACAGCCTGTTGGGCCTGTGCGAGGTGGGGTGTGCTGCCCGCGCCACTTGACGATGCCGAGGCTGCGCCGGAGGCCTGCGGCGCGGTCGTCGTGGTCGTCGTGGTGCTCGACGAGGTCGTCGTCGTGGTGGTGCTGGACGACGTCGTGGTGGCGGAGTGCGACGACGACGATGTCTGGGCCGCCTCGTCCTCGGAGAGCCGGGATTCGGCTGCCGTGAGCGTGGTCTGCGCGGATGTGACGGCCTTCGACAGCGCTGTGGCCTTGAGGGAGGCCAGCGTCTCCCCGGCGGCTACCTGCTGGTTCAGCGAGACGTCGACCGAAGAGACGGTCCCGGCTACCTGGAAGTCGGCGGTCGATTCGTTGACGGGCGAGGCGGTGCCCGAGACGTCGAGGAGCTTGTGCACCGTCGCCGTGGTCGGAGTGCTCATCCGGTAGCCGGGGGTTGCCGATGCCCAGGGCGCCCACAGCGCCAGGCCCGTGCCGACCGCAGCCAACAGCGCGATGCCACCCAGGAGGCCCCACGAGCGACGCCCCCACCGGGGAGGTTCGGAGTCAGGCACCGGCCGACGCGGCAAATCCGGTGGTGCAACTCTTGCCGCCGGTCGAAGTGATCTGGATCGTCGACGCTGCGACGGCGCCGGTCGAGTCGCTGGATCCCGCCGCCGTCACGCAGTCGCCGACCGCCAGGTCCGAAGAGGCGGCAGCCTGGCGCTCGCTGTAGGTGGTCGACGACGTAATCGCCACCTTCACCGTGGAGGTCTTGAAGGACGGCCTCTTGCCCTTGGCCGGCTTCTTCGCCGATGTGATGCTGGCCGAGGAGAACCCGGAGATCTTCATCGATGTGGCGCTGACCGCCGTCACCTTTCCGGTGGCGAATCCCACGTTCGCCGACCCGGAGAAGTGCCGAGCGGATCCGCCAGGGAACCTTCCACCGCCCGGCGGACCGCCGGAACCGCTGCGGAAGGAGCCGCCGGCGGGGGGTCCTCCGGACCCGCCTGGGAATCCCCCGCTTCTCGTCGCGCCGCCGGACCCGCTCCCTGTCGGCCTGCCGAACCCGCCGCTGCACTTCCCCGATGTCGGTTGGCTGACGGTGACGGTCTTGGCCGTCACCTCCTTTGACTTCTTCGAGGTGGATCCCGAGACGGTGACGCAGTCCCCGACGGCGACCGAAGTGGCGGGGACCGTCGCCATCTGGGTGAAGGTCGTCGATGTCGTCCAGTTCACCGTCACCTGGCCCGTGAAACTGTTCTGCACCTCGATCGACGATCCTGTGATGGCCGCCACACTGCCGAAGGCCCCCGGGAAGGAGTGGCCGGACGATGGTGCGGATGTGGAGGACGCCGCCCCCGCCTCCGTGGCCACGCCCAGGACGAGCAGGGACAACAGGGCGGCGACTGCGGTCACCGAGAGCAGCTGAGGAGCATGGCGCCTCATTGTTGTGGGTTCTCCTTTGTGTTGTGCCGGCCGGGGGCCGGCGGGTCGATGGCGGTCATTCGCTGCGCAAGGCGTCGATGGGGGCGAGTCGGGCCGCTCGCGAGGCGGGGTAGACCCCGAACACGAGGCCGATGGCGATCGCCACCAGCAGGGCGCCGACGGTGGCCAAGGCCGAGAGCGAGATCGGGTAGCCGATGGCGTGGGGCAAAAGGACGGTGCCGATGACCGCCAGGAGGGCGCCGAGCGCCCCGCCGGTCAGCCCCAGCACCGACGCCTCGAAGAGGAACTGGCGCCGGATGAGCTTGGGGGTCGCCCCCAGCGCCTTGCGGAGTCCGATCTCACGGATCCGCTCGGTCACCGACACCAGCATGATGTTCATCACTCCGATCCCCCCGACCAGCAGGGAGATGCCGGCGATACCACCGAGCAGGATCGTCAAGGTCCGGTCCACCGAGGTCGAGGTGGAGACCAGGGATTGTTCGGAGGTGATGGTGAAGTCGGCATTGGAGGATGTGGAGATGCCGTGCAGGGCGAGCAGCTCGGCGTCGGCCTCTTGGTAGGCGGCCGAAAGCGTGGAGGACGACGTGGCTTGCACCAAGATGGAGCTCAACGAGTTCGACCCGAAGAGCCGCTGGGTGGCCGTGGTGATGGGCACGACGACCTGATCGTCCTGGTTCGAGCCGGTCGATGTGGACGACGAACCGACCGAGTTGAGGACCCCGATGACCGTCATCGGGACGCCGTCGACCTTGACGGTCTCTCCCACCGGGTCCACTCCCTTGAAGAGCTCCGAGGCCGTTGTCGACCCGAGCACGGCCACGGCCGTGCCGTCGGTGACGTCCTGATCGTCGATGAATCGTCCCTGGGTGACGCTTCGACTTCGCGCCGTCTCCCACGCGGGCGTGGTTCCGTTGACCGTGGAGGTCCAGGTGGAAGACCCGGCGGTGAGGGTCTCGGAGGAGGAGGCCACCGGGGCCACGGCCTTGATGTCAGGGGCCACGGTCTTGGATTGGAGGGCATCGGCGTCGGACTCGGTCAGGGTCGAGGCCGAGCCGAAGCCCTCCCGGATGCCGCTCGATGACGTCGTGCTACCGGGCGTGACCGTGAGCAGGTTGGTCCCCAGGGCGGTGATCTCCGAGGTCACCTGGTTCTGCGCGCCCTGACCGAGCCCGACGGTGAGGATGACCGCGGCAATCCCGATCATGATGCCGACCACGGTGAGCCCCGACCGCAGCCGGTGCGTCCGTACCGCGTCGATGCCGGTGCGGAGCGTCTCGAGCCAGGTCATGAGACGAGCTGCTCGTCCCTGGCCAGCAGGCCGTCGCGGATGCGCACGGTTCGCTGGGCCCCTGCGGCCACCTCTGCCTCGTGCGTGATGAGGACGATCGTCCGACCGGCCTCGTGCATCCCGTGCAAGAGCTCCATGAGGTCGGCGGCGGACTGCGAATCCAAGGCGCCGGTGGGCTCGTCGGCAAGCATCAGGTCGGGGTCGGTGACCAGCGCCCGGGCGATGGCCACCCGCTGCTGCTGTCCACCGGAGAGCTCACCCGGGCGGTGCTCCACTCGGTCTCCAAGGCCGACGCGTTCGAGCGCGGCGATGGCCCGCGCTCGACGTTGCTTGCGTCCCACCCCGGCGTAGGTCAGCGGCACCTCGACATTGCGCCAGGCGGACATGGAGGGAAGCAGGTTGAACTGCTGGAAGACGAAGCCGATGCGCCGGTTCCTGATGGAGGCCAGCGCCGCCTCGTCCAAACGGCCGACGTGCTCCCCGGCCAGGTGATAGGTACCCGACGTCGCCACGTCGAGGCAGCCCAGGATGTGCATGAGCGTCGACTTGCCGGAGCCCGACGGGCCCATGATGGCCACGTACTCTCCCTCCTCGATCGTCATGGTGATCCCTCGAAGGGCGGCCACCGCCAGCGAGCCGGTTCGGTAGACCTTGGTCACGTGGTCGAGCTCAATGACCGGCTCAGCCACCGGTTGCTCCCCCCGGGAAGCCGCCGACCCGCTGGAAGTTGCCGCCGCCGGGGAAGCCACCGGTGGGCAGCCCGCCCGAGTTGCCCGAACCGCCGAGCAAGCTTCGACCTCCACCGGGACCGGAACGGAAGGTGACGACCTGCTCGAGCACCTTGTCGCCGGACTTGAGGCCGCTCGAGATCTGGGTCTCTCCTGTGGACACCTCCCCGGTCGTGACGGCACGCACGACGTGACGGCCTCCTGTGACGACCGTGACCTGCGCCTTGCCCCCGGTGTAGGAGATCGCCCCCGTCGGGACCTCGACGACTGTGTCGAGCTGCTTGACGATGATCGTCAATGTGGCCGACGCGCCGGCGTAGAGACCGCTCGGGGAGCCCGTCACATTGACCGTCACCGGGAACGAAGGCACGCCGGTCGAAGAGCTGGCGATCAGCCCTACCGACGACACGGTGCCGTAGTACGTAGAAGAAGAGGAGGTCGAACTGGCGGAGCTGGAACCGGTGGCGCCTGTGCCCCCGGTCTTTCCGGCGCGCCCGAGCAACGCCGCGAAGAAGCTCCCGGCTCCACCAGAGCTGCTCGAGTTGGACGGACTGATGGTGACCTGGTCGCCCTGCTTCACCTGGCCGATCTGGGTGTCGTCGACGGTGGTGCTGACCTTGTAGCTGTCGCTCGAGATCACGACGATCTGAGCCGACGACGACGAAGGTGAGCTGCTCGATGTCGTCGAACCGGTCGGGCTGCTCGATGTCGAGGAGGATGAGGGATTCGAGCCGCCGCCGCCTCCACCGCTGACCTGTTGTCCCACGTCGAGCTTCACCGAGGCGACCGTGCCGGCGATGGACGAGGTGAGGGAGGCGTCCGCCAGGTCCGTGTTGGCCGATGTGAGCTGGGACTGCGCCGAGGTCACCGCGGCCTCGTCGGAGAGGATCTGGCTTGTCGAGGCCCCGCTGGACTCGTCGCTCGAGAGCTTGGCCTCGGCCGATGTCAGGCTCGCCTGGGCCGAGTCGGCCGTGGCCTGCAGTGCCGACGGGTCCACGGTGGCCAGGACCTGTCCGGCCGTCACGGCTTGACCGACCGCCACGTCGACGGCCGTGACCTTGCCAGAGACGGCGAAGCTCAGGTCGGCCTCATTGGCTGGTTCGATGGTCCCCGACGCCGACACGGTCTGCTTCATCGTCCCGGTGGTGACGGTCACCACCTGGGTCGTCGTGGTCACCCCTGGACCTGTGGAGCCCTTGGTCCCGAGCCAGATGCCGATGCCCGCACCGGCGGCCAGGAGGACGACCACCGCGGCGATGACCAGGTTGCGCTTGTGCCGGGTCCGTGAGGGAGGACCGAGGTCATCGACAGGAGGGACCGCCGGGATCTGCTCGGTCGGCTTCCCGATGACCTCCTCGTCGGCCCCGGAAGGGGCGGTGACCACGTTCTGAGAACCCATCTACACAGGAAAGTCTTCGAACCTGTGGGTCCCCCAAGTGATTCTTATGATTTCGTTAAGAATCCCAGGTTCTCGCCGCTCTCGGCGCCATGCAGGGCGCCGGCCGGCACCGGGCGGGTCAACCCTGCTCCCGGCCCGCCGGGGTCGGGCTTCAGGGTGTGGGGTTGGGCTCCTTGGGGCGCCGTCCGAGCAGCCACAGCAGGGCCTTTCCGGCCCGCCCGGGCTGCTGTGAGTGTTGGTGGTCGCCCCCGTAGCCCTCAGGGCCGGGCCCCGTCGTGGCCCCGCCGCCCAGCCCCGGTAGGGGGAGGGTGTTGGGTTCCTCGTACTTGGGCACCTTGGGGAGTCGGTGCTTCGCCTTGCGTGGCTTGTCGCCCTGGGATCCCACGACGACATCATGCCCAATTCGGGCCGAGGGGGCACGGACGGGGCTCCGCCGCCGCCCGGCCATCGTCCCGGCCGGCCCCGGGATCCTCAAGCACAGGCACGCTTCCAGGTCCGGTGTGCGTCATCGACCGGGCACCGGGGGCGCACCTGCCCCTCTCCGGCGAGCGCACGGACGGGTGGAGGGGCCGGCCGGCGAAGGACATCCTGCCCCGGGGAAGGTCTCCCCGCGGGTGCTGTCCTCCCCGGGAGGTCGTTCTTCAGGAGGTCCAGTCGACCAGGACGTCGGGGGGCGGGCCTTCAGGCGGGGCACCCAGGTCGATGCCGGTCACGTCCTTGACTTGCCCACGAAACCAGATGGTGAACTCGTCGCTGGAGGTGGCGAGTTCACCGAAGGCCTTCTCGATGTCGGGTGCCTCGAACCACACCAACATGAAGCTCCCCATCGGGGTCTGCTGTAGAGCCCAGGTCTCCCGGGCGAGTCCCGTCCGAGCCGCCTGGGCGTCGAACGCCTTGCGGCGCTCCCCCATGCACGCGGCCGCGAAGTCCCTTCCTTCCTGTTCCTTGCCGGGAAGGATCGGGAACACGCCGTTGAACACCGCCATGGGCTCATCTCCTCGTTCGTCCGCCGTCGCACCCGAGACAGTAGCAGCGGGCTCCGAAGGGGACCCGATCCCGCTGACCCCCGCCCGGTGGATGCAGAGCGCAGCACCGACGCGGACGCCGTGGCCGGCGGTCGAGGTCAGCCGTCTTCCTCAACTACCGACGAGAACCGAACTGTGCGGCCCGCCTCGGTCCGAAGTACCCGCAAAGGCCGGCCACAGCATCCCCACAGACAGAGTGGATAGACCATGCACAACACGGGGCGGCAGACCGTCGATGGACGGCCGCACAAAGGAGCAGTGATGGGCGAAGGTGAAGACGTGACGGTCCCCGGTTCCGGCGCCGATGCCGGCGTGCCTCCCACCGCCGAGACCCCGGCCACCCCGCCCGGGCCCGGCCCGGCGCCGGTCGGCGTCATGGGGGCACCTCCGGCCGCCCCCCCGGCCATGGCGCCCCCGGCGGGCGGCGTTCCTCCCACCCCTCCCTACGGGCCGGGCTACTACTACGCCGCCCCCTACCCCTGGGGTCCCCCGCCGGGCGGGGTCCCCTACCCGCCGGCCGCGCCCGCCGAGCGGCGCACCCTCACCCTGGGCCGACTCGCCGCCGTGCTCGCCGCCCTGGCCATCCTGCTCGTCGGCCTCGCCGTGGGCATCGGCATCGGGGCCGCCGTGTGGTCCGGTGGGCCGGCGCCGGCTCCGGTGCGCTTCCCCGGCGTGCGAGGCCCCACAGGGTCGATTCGGATCGGGACAGGGCAGCGGCTCCCCGCCACCGGCCCGGCCACACCGGGCCGGGCACGCATCGGCAACGGCGGGTTCGGCTTCGGGGGGTTCGGCGGCACCACCGGCACGATCACCAAGGTGTCGGGCTCGACCGTCACGGTGAAGGAGGCCGACGGGTCCACCGTCACCGTCACCGTCCCCTCGTCGGCCAAGGTCACCGTGACCAAGCCGGGCAGCACGTCGGACCTCGCCTCGGGCGCGTGCGTCAGGGTCGCCGGCGGCCGCACAGCGCCGGCCGCCTCGGGGGGCTCGTCGTCGGTCAACGCACGGGCCGTGCAGGTGCTCCCCGCCGCCGACTGCTCGTCCTGAGCCCCCCGGCGGGGTCTAGACGATCGAGAGCAGCATGTAGACCATGACCACCCCCATCGCCACCTCGCAGGCCGAGGCCAGGCGGGGGGCGAGGAAGGGCACCGACAGCGCGCCGATCCGAGTGCGGGTGGTCGTGGTGGCGGTGGCCAACGTGCCGCTGACCGCCGCCGCGCCCACGTTGTCCCCTCCGTCGACGACGGCGGGGTCGAGGGCTCCGACGACCGGCCGTGGCCGACCGGCGTGGACGACCCCCGCCAGCAGGGCCACGGCCAGCAGGACGCTGAGCACGGGAAGGCGGTGGCCGCCGGACGACATGGCGCCCATGGCGCCGTCAGCCCGAGCGGTGCCCGTGCCCACGGCCAGCAGCATGTAGACCATGGCCAGGCTGGAGCCCACGTGGGTGAGCCGGTGGCCGACGGAGGCCGGTGCGTTCGTCGTGGCCGCCACGGCCCACGGCACCCGGCAGGCGAACCACACCGCCGAGCCCCCGAAGACCACGGCCCAGGCCTGCGCGGCGAAGGGGCTCAGGTGGCCCGTGAGCATGCCGGCCATGGAGACCCCCATGGCCAGGTGGAAGGCGTCGACGTCACGCTCGCTCGGTCGGCCGGTGGCCGAGGCCACCGAGAGCCGCCCCACCTCGACGGCGGCGACGGCCACCATGACCACGGCCAGCAGGTCGTCGAGCCAGGCCGGTCCCATCAGCGGGCCGGCCGCCCGAGCCGTGAGCTGTTCCAGACCACGAACCCCGAGGAAATGGCCATGGCCGCCGCGGCGATCAGCGGGTTCAACAGGCCCAGGGCGGCCAGGGGGATGGCCGCCACGTTGTAGGCGAACGCCCACACCAGGTTGGCCCGGATAGTGGCCAGGGTCCGCCGGGCGAGCACGATGGCGGCGGGGACGATCCGCAGGTCGTCACGGACGATGATGAGGTCGGCGGCGTTGATGGCCACGTCGGTCCCCGACCCCACGGCCAGTCCGAGGTC
The DNA here is from genome assembly GCA_963770505.1 of uncultured Actinomycetota bacterium. Taxonomy (GTDB): domain Bacteria; phylum Actinomycetota; class Acidimicrobiia; order Acidimicrobiales; family RAAP-2; genus CAVYPR01. Next base: position 910,901 of record CAVYPR010000001.1, read on the forward strand.
GGCGGAGGCCAGCGCCGGGCCGTCGTTCACGCCGTCGCCCACCACCGCCACCGAACGGCCCTCGTCCCGCAGGCGCTGGACCAGCGCCACCTTCTCGGCCGGCAGGGCCCCGGCCACCACCTCGTCGATCCCCACGGCGTCGGCCACCGCCCGGGCGGTGGCCCCGTTGTCGCCGGTGAGCAGCAGGCAGTGCAGTCCCAGGCCCTGCAGCCGTCGGACCGCCTCGGGAGCCGACGGCCGCACCTCGTCGGAGAGGGCGACCGCCCCAACCACCGCGCCGTCCACCCCGACCAGCACCACCGTGCGGCCCGACTCCTCCCACCGGGTGCACGCCGCGGCCAGCTCGGCCGACGGCGGAGCCCACCCCCCGAGCAGCTCGGGCCGGCCCACCGCCAGCCGGTGACCCTCCACCGTCCCGGCGGCGCCCAGGCCGGGCCGGGCCTCGAACCCCTCCACCGGGGGCAGGGGTCCGGCCTCCCGGCGGGCGGCCTCGGCCACGGCACGGGCGATGGGGTGCTCGGAGGCCTGCTCGAGCGCCCCGGCCCAACGCAGCACCTGGTCCCGCCCGACCCCGGCGCCGGCCGCCACCTCGGCCACGCCCATCCGCCCGGCGGTGAGCGTCCCGGTCTTGTCCAGGACCACCGTGTCGACCTGGCGCGACCGCTCGAGGGCCGGGTAGCCCTTGAAGAAGATGCCCTGGCGCGCCCCCTGGCCCGAGGCGACCATGAGGGCGGTCGGGGTGGCCAGTCCCAGCGCGCACGGGCAGGCGATGATGAGGACCGCCAGCGCGGCGCTGAAGGCCTGCTCGGCCCCCGCCCCCGACGCCAGCCACCCGACCAGGGTGCAGGCCGACATGGCCAGCACGGCGGGCACGAAGACCGAGGAGATCCGGTCGGCCAGCCGCTGGACCGAGGCCTTGTCGTTCTGGGCGTCCTCGACCAGGCGCGCCATCTGGGCCAGCTGGGTGTCGGCCCCCACCCGGGTGGCCCGCACCACCAGGCGGCCGTCCACCGACACCGTGCCACCCGAGACGGCGTCGCCGGGGACCACCTCCACCGGGACCGACTCGCCGGTCATGGCGCTGCGGTCGAGGGCGGCCTGGCCGAAGACCACCTCGCCGTCGGTGGCCACCGTCTCCCCGGGGCGAACCACAAACCGCTGCCCCACCTCGAGCCGGTCCGCCGGCCGGCGGCGCTCGAAGCCGTCGGCGTCGAGGACCGACACCTCCTTGGCCCCCACCGCGGCCAGCGAGCGCAGCGCGTTGCCCGTCCGCCGTCTCGACCAGGCCTCGAAGAACCGGCCGGCCAGGAGGAAGGTGGTGACCCCGGCGGCCACGTCGAGGTAGATGGCGCCCCCCGAGGAGTGGGCGAGCTCGAACCCCACGGACTCCGCGCGGTGGCCGGCGTCGAGGGCGAAGATCGCATAGAGCGACCAGGCGGTGGCCGCCACCACCCCCATCGACACCAGGGTGTCCATGGTGAGGGTGCCGTGACGGGCGTTGCGCAGGGCCGCCTGGTGGAAGGGCCAGGCGCACCAGGTCACCACCGGCGCGGCCAGGACCACCAGCAGCCACTGCCAGCCGTCGAAGCGCACCGCAGGGTCCACGGAGAAGACGACGGAGAGGTCGCACAGGGGCATGAACAGGATCCCGGCCACGGCCAGGCGCTTGCCCAGGTAGCGGACCCGGCGGTCGGCCTCGGCCCGCTCCTCCTCTGCCCCGGCGAGGGCGGGGGCCAGGTGGGCGCCGTAGCCGGCGGCCTCCACCTCGGCCAGGACCAGGTCGACCGAGACGGCCCCCGACAGCTGCACCCGAGCCCGCTCGGTGGCGTAGTTCACCCGGGCGTCGACACCGTCCAGGGCGTTCAGCCGTTGCTCGATCCGGGCCGCGCACGACCCGCAGGTCATCCCCTCGATGGCCAGCGAGACCTCGGTCCCTCGGGCCTGCGGGGGGTCGGCGAGCTGGACTGCGGTCACGTTCGAGACTGGGCCGTTCGGTCGTGGGGGCCGGAGCCCACCGGGGTCACCTGGCTGGGGCGGATCACCGCCGGGCCCATACTACGAGCGGTAGTCGGACCCCACCATCTCCCCTGGTGCGGGCCGCCCCCCTCCCCGGCCCGCCGGCGCTTCTCAGGTGAGCCGGGAGAGGGCCAGCGCCGTGGCTCCCAGCACCACCGCCCAAGCCGTCATCTTGAGGGCCCGCTCCAAGGGGACCAGCAGGGCGCGGTGGTCGAGCGGGAGCCGGCTCCCGTCGGCCAGGGTCACCGACCCCTCGACCACCTGGGCGCGCCGGCGCAGCATCCGGGCCGGCGTGCTGAGGGCCCGCTGGGCCACCGACAGGCAGAAGGCGGCCAGGGCGGCGAAGACCGCGTCCCACGAGAGCCGGCCGGTCTGGGCGACGTAGGCCGTGAGCACCGGGAAGGCGCCCCAGCTGGCGGCGAAGCCGACGTCGTTGTGCACGATCCCGCCGGCCAGCTCGAAGTTGTAGGCGACCACCAGCAGTGGTCCGACCACCACGAAGGGCACGAGCGGCCACCCCACCTCGACCACTCCGGCGATGCCCAGGGCGAGGGCCCCGCCGATCCCGACCACGGCCACGGCCACGAGGGCCCCCGAGGGGATGGCCGTGCGCAGGGGTCGGTCGTGGAGCTCGTCGAGGGCGTGCGCCCCGAGCCCCACCGCCCCGAAGAAGGCCAGCAGGGTGGCCACCAGGTAGGTGACGTCGACGGTCGGGGCCAGACAGGCGCCGAAGACGACGTAGGCCAGGAGCCACGCCGTGTACGGCGGGTGCAGCAGCGTCCACCAGTCGCCGATCCCCCCCGACCCCGCGGCGTAGAAGGCGGGCTTCGGCGCGTGCGCCGGGCCCCCGGGCACCGGCGGCGCACCTTCACCCACCGGCCCGCCGTCCCCACATGACCAGGCCGCCCCCCAGGCTCATCCGCCGGTAGGAGACGTCGCAGAACCCCGCCGCCCGCCACAGCTCCACCGTGGCGGGAACCGGCAACCGGTGGTAGAGGTCGTGGATGCTGGGGCCGAGGAACCGCCCGACCTCGTACCACTCCCGGCCCCCGGTCACGAGCCCCGCCACCGGCAGCACCGCCCGGGTGTAGAGCCACCAGGCGCTCCACCAGAACGGGTTGTCGGGCTCTCCGAACTCGAGGCTGGCCACCGGTGCGCCCGGACGCACCACCCGGGCCAGCTCGGACAGGGTGGCCAGGGGGTCGGCCACGTAGCGCAGGAGGTAGGTGAAGGTGAGGCCGTCGAAGGCGGCGTCGCCGAAGGGCAGCTGCTCGGCCCGTCCGGCCGTCAGCTGGATCCGCCCGGCCATCGACCGCCGGGCCACGTTCTGTCTCCCGACCCCGAGCATGGCCGGGGTGAGGTCGACACCGACGATCCGCGCCGCCGAACGGTCGGCCAGCTGCAGGGCGACCCCGGCCGTGCCCGAGGCCACGTCGAGCACCAGGGAGGGCCGGCCGTCGACGACGTGGCCGACCATCTCGGTGCGCCAGCGGCCGTTCTGACCGAACGAGAGCAGCTCGGCCAGGCGGTCGTAGCGGGTGGGGAGTGTGGAGAAGAGCTGCTGGGCGAACCGGTTGGGATCCTGGTCCTGCGACGTCTTCATGGCGCCTCCCGCCGGCAAGCTATCACCCGTCGGCGGGACCTCCGCGGTGGAGAACCCAGCCCGCTAGCGTGGCCGGGGCGTCGCGGCACCGTCGAGGCGAGCCGACCGGCGAACCGCACACGCACCGTCGTACGGCCTACGACCCACGCCGCGGTGTTTCAGAGCGGGCCCGGCGCGCCGAGGGCGGGCCCGGCGCACACGAGGACAGAGAGGGACGCGGTGAAGGCCAAGGAGACCTGGACGTACATCCACGCCGAACGGGCCGCCATGGCCGACACGTGGGCCGGCCTGTCCGCCGAGCAGTGGGGCGCCCCGTCGTGGTGTGAGGGATGGACGGTGCAGAGGACGGCCGGGCACGTGCTGGCGGCGGCCGAGCAGACCCCGCTCAACTTCTACAAGGAGCTGCTTGCCGCCGGCTTCAAGTTCGACGTCTTCACGGCGCGGGGGTCCGAACGCCTGGCCGCCGTCGGCCCCGAAGAGCTGGTGCGCCGGCTGCGGGCCCGCACCTCGACCACCAACCACCCGCCGGCGCCGGTGGTGGCCATGCTCGGGGAGATCGTCGTCCACGGCGAGGACATCCGGCGCCCCCTCGGCCTCCACCACGAGGTCCCCGAGGAGGCCCTGGTGGCCGTGGCCGACAGCTGGAAGAGGTCCAACCTGCTCATCGGGGCGAAGCGGCGGATCGCCGGGTTGTCGCTGCGCGCCACCGACACCGCCTGGTCCGTCGGCGACGGCCCCACGGTGACCGGCCCGATGGTCTCGCTGCTCCTGGCCATGGGGGGGCGCAAAGGCGCCCACGCCGACCTCTCCGGCGACGGCCTGGCCGTCCTCGCCGCCCGGGCCTGAGGCCCCGCCGACTGCTCACCCGAAGGCCGGCTCCTCGCCGATGACCCCGAGGGCCCGCAGCTCGTCCCGGCGCGCCTCATCGATCCCCAGCTCGCCCAGGACCTCGTCGTTGTGCTGGCCCAGCAGCGGGGCCGGGGTCCGCACCCAGCGCGTCGCCGCCTCCATGCGGAAAGGCAGCCCCGGGACGCGGTGGCGCCCGGTGACCGGGTGGTCCTCGGTCTCGAAGAGGCCGCGGTGGACGACTTGGGGGTTGCGGGCGCCCTCGGTCGGAGCCACCACCACCGCGGCGGGGACGCCGGCCGCCGCCAGCCGTTCGGCCAACTCGGCTGCATCGACCCGCGCACAGCGCGCCGCCAGCCAGGTCTCGAGGTCCTCGCCGCCCCCGGGTGGTGCCGGCGGCGACTCGCCGTCGGTGGCGGTGGGAAGGGCACCGCCGAACACCGCCTCGAGGCGACGGCGCTCGCCGTCGTCTCGCACGGTGACGGCGAGCCAGCTGTCGTCGGCGGCACCGCGGTAGACGCCCTGGGCGACGGCGCCGTCCTGGCTCCTGTTCCCGCGCCGGTCGCCGGGGACCCCGGTCAGCTGCCGGGCGATCGGTGCGGCGGCGGCCACATTGAGCACCGCCTCGATCATCGTCGCCTCGACCAGATGGCCCCGCCCCGAGCGGTCCCGTTCGGCCAGGGCCACCAGGCCGGCGAAGGCGGCGTGGAGGGCGGCGACGGGGTCGCCGGTCCCGCCCACCAGCACCGGTGGGCCGTCGGCCCAGCCGGTCGCCGCGGCCAGCCCGCTCACCGCCTCCATGGTCTGGGCGAACCCGGGGCGGTCCCGCCAGGGGCCGTCCAGGCCGAAGGCCGGCATGCGCACCAGGCTGAGGCGGGGGTTGAGGGCCTCGAGGCGCGCCCAGTCCAGGCCGAACTGGCCCATCACCCGCGGGGTGAAGTTCTCGAAGGCCAGGTCGGCCCGGCCGAGCAGGGCCAGCACCACCTCGATCCCCTCGGGCCGGCTGAGGTCGACCGTGATGCCGCGCTTGTTGGTGTTCACGGCGTGGGCCAGGGGGCCCCACTCCCACCACTGGGGGTCGCCGGGGACCTTGGGGCCGGCGAAGCGGATCTGGTCGGGCCGCACCGTCGACTCCACCTTGACCACGTCGGCCCCCAAACACGCCAGCAACTGGGTGGCGCCGGGGCCGGCCCACCAGGCGGTGAAGTCGACCACCCGGACCCCCTCGAGGGGCAGCCGGCCCGGCGGCCCGGCAGGACGCGCCGGACGTTGCGGCCACTCGACCTCCTCGTCGTGCTGGCCGGGCCGGGGCACCGGCCCGAACGGGCGGGGGTCGAGGCCGTGCAGGCGGTAGGGGATGCGGGGCTGGCGGAAGGCACCCGACGGGTTGTCGACGAAGACGCCGCGCTCGGCGAAGTGGCCGAAGGTGAGGACCGTCCCGTCGTCGAGGACCGGGGCCACCGGGATCCGCAGGAGCGCCGCCTCCTCGACCACCTGCTCGGTGGTGCGCGTGCGGGTGTAGCCCTCGGTCACCTCGGCGAACTCACGTCGGTTCTTGAAGCGGGCGAGGTGGCGGGCGAACCGCCGGTCCGCCGCCAGCTCGGGCCGGCCCAGCAGGGTGCACAGGTCGGCGAACTGCTGGGGGGTGTTGGTGGTGAAGTTGACCCAGCCGTCGGCCGTCGGCTCGACCGAGGGGACCTCCAGGCGGCGCTCGGCGGCCGCCGCGGCCGGTCTCCCACAGGCCGCGGCGAACTCGGCGAAGACGGACGGGAACGTCACCATGCCGATGGCCATGCAGTCGAGCACCGAGACGTCGACGTGGTCGCCCCGCCCGGTGCGCGCCGCCCCCAGCCAGGCCGCCGCCGCGCCGGCGGCGGCGTAGGAGCCGGCCAGCCACTCCCCCAACCTCCCCCCGGCCGAGAGGGGCTCCTCACCGGGGATCCCGCGGCTGCCCGTCGACCCACAGGCGGCCTGGAGGACGAACTCGGTGCACGGCCGTCCGGCCCACGGTCCGTCGAGGCCCACGTCGGTGACGGTGACCACCACCTGGCCCGGCCGCCGGCGGCGGGCCCCGGCGACGTCGAACCCCGCGCCGGCCACGACGATGTCGGCCGCCTCGGCCAGCGGACCCTCCCGCGCGACGGTGACCGACCGCTTGGAGGTGTGCAGGAACTCGAAGAGCCCCGGCGACCCGTGGCGCCGCTCGGGCCGCCCCCCGTGGGGCTCGACCACCACCACGTCGGCGCCGGCGTCGGCCAGCAGCTTGGTGGCGTAGCCGCCGGCGATGCCACCGGCGAGGTCCAGCACCCGGACGCCCTCGAGCATCACCGCTCCCCGGCGACGGCCCCGGCGGCCACCGGGCTCACCGCGAGGTCGCCGAGGGCGGGGTCACGCGGTAGAGGCGGGCGGCGTTCCCCCCCATCACCGCCCGTCGCTCCTCCTCCCCCACGTCGGCCAGGACGGCCGCCGCGTACCCGAGGGCATCGGGGTAGAGGCAGGTGGGATGGGGGTAGTCGGTCTCGAACATGAGCCGGTCCCAACCGAGCGCCCCGGCCGCCTGGGCCACGCCGGCGCGCTCGAACCAGAAGCAGGCGTGGAACTGCCGGCGGAAGTACTCCGACGGCGAGAGCTCCAGGTGCGCGGTGCCCGCCGGCCCGATCTCGGCCAGCTGGTAGTCGAGGGCGGCCAGCAGGAACGGGATCCAGCCCACCCCGCTCTCGACGGTCACCAGCTGCAGGTCGGGGTGGCGCTCGAGGACCCCCGCGTAGATGAGGTTGGCCACCACCCCGGCGTTGTTGAGGTAGAGCATGGCCGAGCCCAGGCCCAGTCGGCACTCCGGGGTGAGGGACGGCCAGGAGACCGACCCGAACCACTCCATGGCCGAGTCGCTGGCCCCGATGTGGAAGTTGACGGGCAGCCCGTGCCCCGCCGCCGCCTCCCACACGGGGTCCCAGTAGTCGGACCCCAGGTCGGGCAGACCGTGGTCCTGCGGCGAGGAGGTGGCGTTCAGGCCGTGCAGCCCCAGGCGGGCGATGCGCTCCACCTCGGCCCGGGCCACCTCGGCGTCCCAGGAGGGCACCACCCCCATCGGCAGCAACCGACCGCCGGACTCCTCTTGGATCCCGGCCATGGCGTCGTTGTAGATCTCGACGGCCAGCCGGCGGAGGTCGGCGTCGGCCACCGCGGCGAACCGCTGCCCGCCGAAGCCGACGGTGTTCGGGTAGACCACGTGGGCCCACACCCCCTGGTCGTCCATCATGGCCAGGCGGTCGGGGACCGAGTAGGCCCCCGGGTGGACGTCGTCGATGGTCCAGCGCATGAAGGCCGTGCCCGGCACCTTGACGCCGGCGCGGTCGACCACCCCCGACGCCCCCGCCCGCTGCAGCACCACTCCGTCGCAGACCCAGGTGGGCCACCCACCCACCTCCACCACCTTGGGCAGCCGGTCGCGCCAGCGCGCCGGTGCCCGGGAGGACCACAGGTCGTGCGGCTCGGTCAGGTGGGTGTCTGCGTCGATGACGCACAGGCCGTCGAAGGCGGCGCTGCTCATCGTCGCGCGATCGGTAGCGCCATGACCCGGATGGTAACTCCCCATGGACCTGAGGCCGCGGGCCGCGACGTGGCCCCAGGGACCCACCGGGCCTACATTTCGGCGATGAAGACACCGACCACATCGACGTACCCGGGCCGCCGGCACCGGTTCGCCGTCGGCGCGGTGGTCGCCCTCTCGCTGGGCCTGGCGGGCTGCGCGGCGTCCTCCCCGGGGACCCTGCCCGTGACCGTGCGGTCGTCGCAGGGCCCGGTGCTCTCGGATGCCACCTGCCGCCCGTCGGGCACCGGCGACCGCGTCGTGGCCTCGGGCGGGGTCGCCTCGCCCCCGGCCCACGACCTCACCCTCGGCTTGGCCGTCTACAGCCCGGCCGGGTCGCCCCTCGACTTGGAGGGGTCGTCGCACACCGGCTCGCTGGCGGCGGGGGGGCGGCGCTGGTGGGTCACGGCGCGCATCGTGGGTGGGTTCCCCCCGAGCCGGTGCGTCGTCACCGTGACGCGGGCAGAGACGCTCCGGACGTTCCGGGTGACCACATCGTCCATGACGCCGACTGCCGGGCCCGGGGACTCCGTCATCGTCGCCGTCTCCGGCGAGCCGGCCCCCAGGACCGGCGACATCGTGGCGTTCCATCCCCCGACCGGGGCGACGTGCGCCGGCGCGGCCACGGTCGCGCTGGGCCGGGTCGTCGGACTCCCCGGCCAGACCGTCGAGGGGGGACACGGCTCGGTGCTGGTCGACGGCCGGCGCCTGGCCCAGCCGTGGCTGGCCGGCTCGGCCGCCGCCGCCACCGGGGTGTTCGGGCCGGTCACTGTGCCCAACGGCGACTACTACCTCTTGGGCGACGACCGCGCCCACGCCTGCGACAGCCGTCAGCTGGGCCCGCTGCCCGGGTCCGACCTGGTGGGCGCCGTGGTGCGGACCGTCCCCGCCCACCCGGCGTCGGGCTCCGCCACATCGCACCCCTCACCGACGGCGTCGACACCGGCCTTCACAACATGAGGGCACAGCATGACAGCACAGACAGCCCGCACGCCGCCGGTGCGCCGGCCGGCCCTACTTCGTCGGCGTCGTGGCCCCGATCGACGAGTAGGCCAGCGCCCCCGAAGGCGCCACCACCGTCACCTTCTGGTGCCAGCTGTCGAACGTCCATGTAAGGCTGAGCCGGGTCCCGCTCGTCCCCACCGCCTCGCCGGCCATCGACTGCGGGAGCGAACTGCTCTTGGTGACGACCAGCGCCGCCGCGCCCACCGAGGGTTTTCCCTTCCCGGCGAAGAGAGCTCCCAGGACCCGCGTGGCCGGCGGCGAGGACCCCTTGACGTCCTGGCTGCTGGCCGGCACGAACGTGTCGGTCAGCTGCGAGATGTTCGACGAGGTCGTGATGCCGGCGGCGAATGTCTTGTAGGCGCCCTGGCCCTTGTGGATGGCGACCCAGTGGTCGACGACCGCGGCGGCCTTGCCGGCGGGCACGCCGAGCTGGTCGATCACCGCCGCCCGGTTGCCCCGGAAGTAGACGATGCCCGAGACGAGGCGCAGGTCGAACCTGTCGAGCCCGGCTGCGCCCACGGCGACGATGGTCTGGCGCCCGCTGTCCGGCGCGGCGTCACCGGTGATCTTGTTGGCCGAGCCGTCGCTTGTCGAGACTTCGACGTAGTGGAAGGTGCCGGCCTGGTTGGCCGCGGCCGTGGCCGACTTCACCAGGCCCACGGCCGCTGTCTTGGGGCTCGCCGGGGCGAGGAGCGCCCCGATGGCGAACCCCACCCCGATCACGACCACGACCACGAGGGCGATGAGCAGGCCGCGCCGCGCCGAGTGGCTGTGGTCCTCCTGGCTGCGGACGACCACCGTGCCGGGGGGCATCTGCGGGGTCTGCCAGCCCTGGGGCTCGTGCTGGTAGAGGCCCGAGGCGTAGGGGGGGATGTAGGGGGCGCTGGTGGGGCCGCCCGCGGCGAAGGGCCCGAGGCTGGGGTCGGCCCCCGGCGGTAGCCAGTTCCCCGCCGGCGGCGAGGGGGGCGTGTAGGTGGGCTGGGCGTAGGGGTTGGGCGCGGCGTAGGGGTTGGGCGGGGCGTAGGGGTTGGGCGGGGCGTAGGCGCCCGACGGCCCGTACGGCGGTGCGCCGTAGGCGGGGGGCGGCGCGTACCCGCCGGGGGCGGCGTAGGCCGGGATCGGCGGCGGACCGGCGCTCGGGTAGGGGGCGGTCGGGGGCCCGGCGCCCGGGCCCGGGCCCGGGTCCGGCGCGCCCGTGGTACCGGGGGCGGGGGTCCCCGCCGGCCCCTGCGCTTCGCCGTCACCTCGTGGGTCGTCCATGGTCGCAGCGTAGGCCGTCGTCACGCCGTAACGGGCGCGGGCGGGCGGTAGCGCGACGCGCCCGTAGGCCGTGGGATCGGCCTCACTAGGATCCACAGAGCACCCATCTGGAGGCCCCCTTGCGCAGCGGATACGACGTCGTGGTGGTGGGCGGGGGCCTCGTCGGCACGTCGCTCGCCTACGAGCTCGCCTGCCGGGGGGCGGCGGTCGCCCTCCTCGACCGCGCCGACCCCGGCCGGGCCAGTGACGCCGGGGCGGGGATCCTCTCCCCCGAGACCACCTGGCGGACCGACGAGGTGTGGTTCCCGTTCGCCGCCGAGGCGGGCGCCCACTACCCCGGGCTGGTCGAGCGGCTGGCCGGCGACGGGGCGCCCGACCCCGGCTACGCTCGCACGGGGCTGCTCTCGGTCTCGCTCTCCGAGGGCGACGAGCCGTGGTTCGAGAACCTCGCCCGCCACGCCCTGGCCCGGGCCCCCGACGACGTGTCCGAGGTCCCCGCCGACGAGGCCAGAGGCCGCATGCCCGTCCTGGGCGAGCTCCGACGGGCGCTCTTCAACCGGGCGGCGGCCCGGATCGACGGCCGCGCCCTCACCGCCTCGCTCCGCCACGGCTGCGGCGCCCGCGGGGTCGAGGTGATCGCCGCCGGCGCGCTGGGGCTGGACACGTCGGGTGACCGGGCCACCGGCGTGCGGACGGCCGAGGGCACCGTGGCCGCCGGCGCGGTGGTGGTGGCCGCCGGGGCCTGGACGTCCGCCGTGGCCGAGTGGCTCTCGGTCCCCCTCCCGGTGCGACCGGTGAAGGGGCAGATCGTCCACCTCCGGGTGGACGACCCGGCCCGGGACCCCGGGGAGTGGCCCATTGCCCAGCCGGTCCTCGGCCACTACCTCGTGCCGTGGCCGGACCGGCGCGTGGCCTGCGGGGGGACCTTCGAGGACCACGAGGCCTTCGACCCGCGACCCACCGCGTCCGGAACCCACGAGCTGCTGCGCGAGTGCCTCAAGCTGGCCCCGGGACTGGCCGCAGCCGCGCTGGTCGAGGTGCGCGTGGGTTTTCGCCCCTGCACGCCCGACGACCTGCCGCTCCTGGGGCCGGTGCCGGGGTGGGACAACGTCCATGTCGACACCGGCCACGGCGCCGAAGGGCTGCTGGCCGGGCCCTACAGCGGGGCCCTGGTGGCGGCCGGGGTGCTCGGTGACGAGCGCTCGCTCACCACCGCCGCCCGCCGGGCGCTCGAGGCCTTCTCCCCCGGCCGCCTCCCGGCGTGAGGGCCACCGGCAACCACCGGCGCGGGAGCCGGCGTTGGTAGTCGGGGCCGAGGCGCGCTACCTGCGCCAGTTCTACGCCGCTTACCAGGACCCCGCCTGCGCCGTCCTGGAGGGCCTCCACCCGGCGACCCACGCGCTGCGCTTCGGCGGGGCGCTCGAGGCGGCCATCACCTTCGACCGCGACCGCCTGCTGGCCATCGCCGAGCGGTTGGCCCCCGACGTCATCGCACCGATCGAGGCCCGCCTCGAGGTCGTCGGGCGCGAGCTGTTCGCCAAGCTCTGCCGCCGCAAGCTGACCAGCCCGCTGCTCTCCATCGCCGGACGGCCCCAGCAGGACATCGCCCGGTCCCTCGCCCGGACCGGCCGCCCCGTGCTCTACCTCGAGAACCCCCGCAACCCGGGGAACGTGGGTGCCGTCATCCGGGTGGCCGCCGCCGCCGGGGTCGAGGCGGTGCTCGTCTCGGGCACCGTGGACCCCTGGTCGCCCCTGGTCCTGCGCAGCGGGGCCGGCCTGCAGTTCGCCCTCCCCGTGGCCAACACCCCGCTCCCCGCCGACTCGGCGCGGCCGATCGTGGCCGTGGACCCCCGGGGCGAGCCGATCGCCACCGCCGACCTCGACGCCGACTCGATCCTGGTCGTCGGGGGCGAGCGCTACGGCATCTCCGCCCAGGTGCAGGAACTGGCCACCCGGTCGGTGGCCGTCCCCATGCGCCCGAAGGTGGCCAGCCTCAACCTCGCCACCGCGGTCTCCGCCGTCCTGTTCTCCTGGAAGGCGGCCGCCGAGGCCCGCTCCGGCTCGAGCCCGTGGTGAGCAGGGCGCGGCGGCGGGGTCAGGGCGCCGGCGGCTGGGCGGCGCCGGGCCCCAGGCGGGTGCGCAGGTCAGCCTCGTAGTCGCGCACGGCGGCGCCGGCGTGCTGCTCTTTCAGCGCTTCGAGCGTGGGGTAGCCGGCGTCGCGCTCGGCGTCCCACTCGTCGGCGAACCTCCCGGTCTCGATGTCGTCGGTGAGGGCCCGCATGGTCGAGAGCAGGTCGAGGTGGTCGTAGCGGCCGCGGCGGCTCAGCTGGCCGTACTGGCTGGTGGGCGAGTGGAACTCGGACTGGACGGCGAAGCCCACCTCGCGCAGCAGCCGGTAGGTGCGCTCGACCTCCCCCGAGAGCACCAGCTCGGTGATGACTGCCTCCAGCGGGATGCCGTGCTCGAGCATCGTCTGGAGGAAGGCCGAGCTCACCGCGGTGAGCGCCGGCGAGAGCACCTGCTCGACGCCGAGGTCGAGCACGGCCTCCTGCATCGCCGTGAGCTCGATGCCGCCCTGCCGCAGGCCGCCGATGGCCCGGGCCACGGCCAGGACCCGTGTGCGGGCCCGGCCGGTCACGTCGGCGTGGACCCCCACCGCCGTGATGAACCCCTCCCCCTCCTCGTAGCAGCGGCGGACCTCGGGCCCCAGCATCCGGGGCGCCACCAGCCCGGCGTCGCCCGGGGGGGCCAGGCGGCCGAAGGCGAGGGTGTAGCCGCTGGCCACGATCACGCACGAGCGCGGTCCCGGGGCCAGCGGCAGCCCGGGCACCACGTCGTCGGGCACCAGCAGGCAGACCACGTCGGCGTCGTTCGCCGCCTCGAGGTCGTGCGCCTCGAACCCGTCCGTTTGCGCCTGCTGGCGGGTGGCGTCGCGGCGCACGCAGACCAGCGGCGCCAAACCGCTGTCGCGCAGGTTGAGGGCCCAGGAGCGCCCCTGGTTGCCGTAGCCGACGACGGCCAGCGTGTCTGTGTCCAGCGCTCGCAAGTCGGCGTCGCGCTCGTAGTAGATGGTGGTCACCGGCCCATTATGGCCCCGGCCGCCGACGGCCCGAGGGCCCGCGCCCGGGCGGGCTGCGCCCGCCGCCGTCAGGCCGCGGGTCCCCCCGACGACGGGCTGGGCGCGGGGTCCGCCCCTGCCTCGGGCGCCGGTGCCGACAGCCGCCTCCTGAAGACGTGCAGCGACCAGCCCTGGTAGATGAGCACGATCGGGAAGAAGATGACCGCCACCACCGTCATGACGGTGAGGGTGTAGGTCGGGCTGGCGGTCCCGGCGATGGTCAGGCTGTAAGCGTGGTTGGTGCTCGACACCATGACGTCGGGGAACAGCTCGGCGAAGATGCTGGCCACCGTGGCGCCGGTGCCGACCGCGGCGGCGATGAACATCCAGCCCTCGCCCTCCCTCGACCCCGCCACCAGTGCCGCGGCGATGACGGCCAGCATGGCGAGCACCTCGAGGGGGTTGGGGAAGAACCCCTTCCCGAGCCCCACGTGGGTCCAGGTGAGCAGCCCGAAAACCGTGAGCACGGCGACGGCCCCGATCGGACGCGACCACCGGTTGGCCCGGTCGCGCAGCGCACCGGTCGTCTTGATGGAGAGATAGGCGACGCCCATGAGCAGCGAGAGCGAGAGCAGGGTGACGCCGCACCACAGGCCGTAGGGGACGAGGAGGTCGAAGAAGTTGCCGGTGTAGTTGCCCGCCTTGTCGATCGGCAGCCCGTGCAGGAGGTCCCCCAGGGCCACGCCGAGCAGCAGCGGGACGAGGGCGCTGCCCACCGCCATGGCCCACGACCACAGCGTCCGCCACCGGGGGTCGTCGATCTTGCGCCGGTACTCGAACGAGAGCCCCCGGGCGATGAGGGCCACCAGCACGATCACCACCGCCAGGTACAGCGAGGAGATCATGGTGGCGTACCAGGCCGGGAAGGCGGCGAAGATCACGGCCCCGGCCACGATCAGCCACACCTCGTTGCCGTCCCAGATCGGGCCGATGCTGTTGATGAGGACGCGCCGCTCGCCTTCGTCGCGGGGCATGAACCGCTGCAGCATGCCGACGCCGAAGTCGAACCCCTCGAGGACGAAGAACCCGATCCAGAAGATGGCGTCGACGACGAACCAGAGCCTCTCCAGGGTCACGGCGTCCTCCTAGTAGACGAGCTCGAGCTCACGCTCGTCCTCCTCTGCTCCGGCCCCGGGCTGGCCCCCCGTCCCCGGCGGCCCGGGCTCACCCTCGCCGAGTCGCTTTCGGCCGTAGTGCACCATCAGGTACCCGTCGGCCACGCCGAGCACCAGGTACAGCCCGGCGAAGACGACGATGCTGATCCAGACGTCGACGGCGGTCACCGAAGGGGAGACCCCGGCCGAGGTCTTCATCAGGCCCTGGACGATCCAGGGCTGCCGCCCGCTCTCGCTCAGCAGCCAGCCCGCGGTGTTCATGAGGAACGGGGCGATCACCGCCCAGGTGGCGACGAGGAGGAACCACTTCGAGCGCTCCAGTCTTCGGCGGTGCAGCAGCCACAGGCCCCAGACCGCCAGGAGGAAGACCAGCCCGCCCAGGTAGGCCATGACCCGCATCGACCAGTACTGGATGAACACGTTGGGGACGTATGTCCCCGGGCCGTACTTCTGCACGTACTCGGCCTGCAGCTGGTTGAGCCCGACGACCTTGCCGTCCCAGGAGTTGGTGGCCAGCAGCGACAGCACGTGCGGGACCGAGATGATCTGCGTCGGCGTCTGGTCGTCCTTCCCGCCGCCGATCTGGAAGAGGGAGAAGCTGCAGGGCTGGCAGGTTGTCCACTGGGCCTCGGCCGCGGCGATCTTCATCGGCTGGTACTTGGTCTCGATCACCCCCAGCTCGCTGCCGACGAACAGGATCAGGACGGCGGCGGGGACCAGCACCGCCATGGCCGCCGTGGCCGCCCGGCGGAAGGAGTCGACCTCGCGCCCGCGGCGCAGCTGCCAGGCGGAGATGGACAGCATGACCAGCGAGCCGGTGATCAGCGACGCCAGGAGCACGTGGAGGTAGCTCCACCCGAAGACCGGGTTGGTGAAGAGCGCCCAGATGTCGTTCAGCTGCGGCTTGCCGTGGACCATGACGTAGCCCACCGGGTGCTGCATCCACGAGTTGGCCATCATGATGAAGGCCGCCGACACCGCGGTGCCCAGCGACACCATCCAGATGCAGGCCAGGTGCGCCCGCCGCGACAGGCGGTTCCACCCGAAGATCCACAGGCCGAGGAAGGTCGACTCCAAGAAGAAGGCCAGCAGCCCCTCCATGGCCAGCGGCCCGCCGAAGACGTTGCCCACCTCCTTGGAGTAGGCGGACCAGTTCATCCCGAACTCGAACTCCATGACCAGGCCGGTCACCACCCCGATGGCTACGTTGATCAGCAGGATGGGCCCGAAGAAGTGGGCCAGGCGGCGGTACTCGTCCTTGCCCGTCCGGTACCAGATGGTCTGGAGGATGGCCACCAAGAAGCTGAGGCCGATGGTGATGGGGACGAAGAGGAAGTGGTAGATCGTCGTGATCGCGAACTGCCAGCGGGACAGATCAAGGGTCATGGCGCCTCCCCCCCGCAGGCTAGGTGCCCTGGGTCGGCCGGTGTAGGACCATTGGTCACATTCTCGGCGCCGGTTCCGGCCGACCGAACTCGGGGGGCCCGGCCGTCAAGCGGCTCCCCGGGACCGCCCCTTCGGCCCGCCACAAGGTGGCGTAGCGGCCGCCCGAAGCCAGGAGACGGGCGTGGGTGCCGCGCTCGACCACCCGTCCGCCGTCGAGGAGGACGACCTCGTCGACCGCCTCGAGGCCGCCGAGCCGGTGGGTCACCAGGATCGTCGAGCGCCCCCGGGTGAGCGTCAGCAGGTCGGTCGTCAGGGCGTCGGCGGCGGCCATGTCGAGGTGCTCGGTCGGCTCGTCCAGCACGAGCAGGTCGAACCGGGCCAGGAGGGCGCGGGCCACGACGATCCTGCGGCGCTGGCCGCCCGAGAGGCGGCTGCCGGCCGGGCCGACGTCGGTCTCCAGGCCCTCGGGGAGGCCGTCCAGCCATTCGAGCAGCCCCACCCGCCCGAGGGCCTCCCGCAGCTCCTCCCCGCTGGCGTCACGGCGCCCCACCCGCAGGTTCTGGGCGACGGTGGTGTCGAAGAGGTGCGCGTCCTGGGCCACGTACCCCACGGCGGTGCGGACGTCGTCGCCGGCCAACCGGTCCAGCTCGACGTCCCCCAACCGGACCGACCCGTGCTCGTAGGGGAGGAAACGCAGGCACACGTAGGCCAGCGACGACTTCCCGGCCCCGCTGGGGCCCACCACGGCCACCCGGTGGCCGGGCGGCACCGAGAGGGTGACGTCGACCACGGCCGGCTCCCGGGCCCCCGGGTAGCGGGCCGACACGGCGTCGGTCTCGAGCGACCGGGGGGCCGCGGGGAGCGGGCGGGGCTCGATCGGGTCGGCCACCGGCACCGGGGCGTCCATCACCCCGAAGAGGCGCCGGGCGGATCGGCGGCACCGCTGGAGGGCCTGGGTGGCGGCGGGGAGCGGGGCCACCAGCTCGAAGGCCGCCAGGGGCACCAGGGCCACGGTCGCCAGCCAGACCCCGCCGAGCCGGCCGGAGTGCACGGCGGCCACGCCCAGGACCAGGCCCGCCCACATGGCGGTGCCGGCCAACAAGGTGGCCAGTCCGAGGCCGACCCCGGTGGTGCCGGCCGAGCCGGCGGCCAGGCGCGACAGCTCGGCGTCGGCCGCGTGGACCCGGGCCAGCTGGGGCCCGACGGCGCCGTAGGCGACGAGGTCGGGGGCGCCCTCGATGAGGTCCACGACGGTCGTCGTGAGCTCGCCCCGGGCCCCGGCCTGTCGGGCCTCGGTGCGCCGGGCCAGACGGCCGGTCAGCCACGGCACGGCGGTGGCCGCCAGCAGTAGGCAGGCACCCAACGCCAGCCCCGCCGCCGGCAGCAACCACCACACGAAGGCCACCGTCACCGGGCCCACCAGCGCGGCGATGACCATCGGCGGCCACACCCGCAGCAGGACGTCCTGCTGCTCGTCGACGTCGCGGACGAGACGGGCCACGAGGTCACCCCGGCGGAAGGCGGGCAGCCCGGCCGGCGCCAGGGGCTCGAGGCGGCGGAAGAACGAGACGCGCAGGTCGGCCAGGGCCCGGAAGGCCGCCTCGTGGCCGACCAAGCGCTCGAAGTAGCGGAAGATGCCCCGCGACAGCCCGCAGAACTGGACGACGACGATGGCGATCCCCAGCGCCGACTCGCCGGGATGCTGCGCGGCCCGAGAGATCAGCCACGCCGCCGAGGCCAGCAGCCCGATCGAGGCGGCCACGGCCCCGGCGCCGAGGAGCGACGCCCACAGGAGCCGGCCGGCCGCCGGTCGCGCCAGGCGGAGGGTCCGGGAGACCGGCGCCGCCTCCTGCGCCCCGTGGGCGGCGGCGCGGGTCGAGGGCTCCTGGGCTCCCACCGTGGTGACGAGCGCGGCGCCCGTCACGGCCGGGCACCGGCGATCGTGAGGTCGACCACCCGGTCGGCCACCCCCAGGAGGGCCGGGCGGTGGGCCACCACGACGCAGGTCCGCCCGACCGCGTGCCGGCCGATGGCCTCGACGACCTCCTCCTCGGTGCGCCCGTCGAGGTTGGCGGTGGGCTCGTCGAGCAGCAGCAACGGCGCATCGCGCACGAAGGCTCGGGCCAGGGCCACCCGCTGGCGCTCTCCGGCCGAGAGCCCGGCCCCGTTCTCGCCGAGCTCGGTGGCGAGGCCGTCGGGCAGGCGGGCCACGACCGCTCCCAGTCCGGCGGCGGACACGGCCCGCGACAGGGCCGCCTCGGAGGCGTCCGGGTGTCCCAGGCAGATGTTGTCGGCCACCGTCGCCGCGAACAGGTGCGGGCGCTGGGGCACCCAGGCGACCTGTCGGCGCCACTCGTCGGGATCGAGATCGCCCAGCGCGACCTCGCCCACCCGGACCTGCCCCGAGGCCGGGACGACGAAGCCCAGCAGCACCGACAGGAGCGTGGTCTTCCCGCAGCCGCTCGGCCCGACCACGGCCACCGTCTCCCCCGGGCCGACCGCGAAGGAGATGCCGTCGAGTGCCGACGCGCCCCGTCCGGGGTAGGACACGACGAGGTCCGACACCGCCAGGCCGCAGCGGGTGACGTCGGGGACGTTGGTCATCGTGCCTCGGTCGGGGACGGGGGCGTCGAGCACCTCGAAGACCTGCGCGGCGGCTTCCATCCCCTCGGTGCTGGCGTGGTAGTTGGTGCCCAAGAGGCGCAGCGGCAGGTACGCCTCGGGGGCGAGGACCAGCACGAAGAGGGCCGTGCGGAATCCCAGGTGCCCCCCGAGGAGCCGCAGTCCCACGGCGACCGCCACCAGGGCCACCGACATGGTGGCCAGCAGCTCGAGGATCAGCGACGACAGGAAGGTCACCCGCAGCGTCGACATCGTCGCCCGCCGGTAGCGATCGGTCATCTGCCGGATGGCCGCCGCCTGGCCCCGGGCCCGCCCGAAGACCCGCAGGGTGGGGAGCCCGGCCACGACGTCGAGGAAGTAGCCGGCCAGCCGCTCGACCGTCTCCACCTGTGCCCGGGCACGGTCGCGGGCGGTGGCTCCGACCAGGGCCATGAACACCGGGATGAGCGGGAGGGTGACGGCGATGATGACGGCCGAGAGCCAGTCGAGGCCCACCACCACGGCCAGAATGGTGACCGGCACGATCACCGCCAGGAACACCTGGGGCAGGTACCGCGAGAAGTAGGCGTCGAGCGCGTCGATCCCCGAGGTGGCCAGCACGGCCAGCTCACCGGCGTCGGTGAGGGCAGGCCCCGTCGCGCCGGGCACCGCCACCCGTGCCACCAGAGCGTTGCGCAGGTCGCTCTTGGCCCGGGCCGACGCCCGCTGCGCGGCCCGCTCGGACTCCCACCCGACGGCCGCCCGGGCCACCACCACCGCCAGCAGGGCGGCCAGGGGCAGGCGCAGCCCGTGGAGCCCGCGGTGGGAGATGAAGGCCCCCGAGACCGAGTCGGCGATGAGCCAGGCCTGCAGGACCACCAGGGCGGCGGTGACCGCCCCCAGGCCGACCGCCGTCACCAGGTAACGGCGGGTGCTCCGGGTGTAGGCCAGCAGCCGCGGGTCCACCGGCCCTCCCCCCCGCCTCCCGGGCCGGTCCCCCGCCACGGCGGGATCGGCCTCGACTTGGGGGGCGCCGCCCGTCGACGCCGCGTGGGCGCGCTCGGACACGGTGGGCTGACCGTCGGTCACGGCCAGGACCGCCGGCACGGCCCCGACCCGCGGTCCGGTGCCAGCGGGCGGAGGGTGGCCGGCCGGCGGTGCGTGGTCCGGGCGCGCCGGCGGACCGGGCGCGAGTCGCTCTTGGTGGGCCGCCGCACCTCCGCCTACCGACCGCCGGCCGCGCCGTGCTCGGCCTCGATGAGCTGCCACACGGCGTCGATCAGGGCGAGGTGGGTGAAAGCCTGGGGGAAGTTCCCCAGGTGCTGGCCGGTGGACACGTCGATCTCCTCGGCGTAGAGGAGGAGCGGGCCGGCGAAGGAGAGGAGCTTCTCGCAGAGCGCCGTCGCCCGCTCGGTCTCCCCGATCATCGCCAGGGCGCTGACCAGCCAGAAGGAGCAGATGGTGAAGGTGCCCTCCTTCCCCGAGAATCCGGTGTCGGTCGACTCGGTCCGGTACCGCAGCACGAGGCCGTCCTCGGTGAGCTCGTCGGCGATGGCCAGCACCGTGTTGCGGACGCGCTCGTCGTCGGGCGGGAGGAACCCCATGAGCGGGATCAGCAGGAGGGCGGCGTCGAGGTCGTCGGTCTCGTAGTGCTGGCGGAAGACCTGACGGGCCGAGACGCCCTTCTCCAGCACCTCCGCCTTGATCTCGTCACCGACGGCCCGCCACCGGGCCGCCCGCTCGTCGTCCCCGCGGTCCTCGGCCATGCGGACCCCGCGGTCGACGGCCACCCAGCACATGACCTTGGACGCGGTGAACTGCTTGGGGTCGCCGCGCACCTCCCAGATCCCCTGGTCGGCGTCGTGGCGGTGGGCGATGGCCTGGTCCACGAAGGAGGCCACCCCCTCCCACGCCGGTTGGGCCACCTGCATCTGCGTGCGCCGCATCTGTGTCGACACCGCGTCGAGCAGGAGCCCCCAGACGTCCAGCTGCTGCTGGTCGAAGGCCCCGTTGCCGACCCGCACCGGCCGCGATCCCCGCCAGCCCGACAGGTGGTCGAGCGTGTGCTCGGTCAGGTCGCTCTCACCGCCGATGCCGTACATGATCTGGATGGGGAACTCCCCGTCGCGCGCCTCGGGGCCCCTGCCGTCGAGGACCGTCTCCATGACGAAGGCGAAGAACGAGACCGCCTCCCACTCGAAGCCCATCCGGTTGAGCGCCCGCAGGATGAACGACGTGTCGCGCACCCAGGTGTAGCGGTAGTCCCAGTTTCGTTCGCCGCCCGGGGTCTCGGGGAGCGAGGTCGTGGCCGCGGCCATGATGGCCCCCGTCGGCGCGTAGCTGAGCCCCTTCAGCGTGAGGGCGCTGCGTTCGATGTAGGGGCGCCACCGGTGATCGGGCATCTGCGACACGCTCAGCCAGTCGCGCCAGCTCTGCTCCGTCGCCTCCATCGCCTCGGTGGCCTCGGCGACGGTGGTCGGGGTCGTGGCGCCCCACGACAGCGCCACGAAGGCCGACTCGCCACGCGACAGCGTGGCCCGGGCCAGGCACCGCTGGCCCACGACCCCGAGCCGCATGCTGCTGGAAAGGCTGAGGGGGAGGTTGCCGTCCTTGGGGCGGACGGCCAGGAGGCCGTACCCCTCGCCCACGTACTCCATGGTGTTGCCGACGCGGCCGTAGTCGAAGACGGGCAGGCAGTCGACGATCACCTCCACGTGGCCGTCGATGCAGGTGGCGGTGCGCAGCAACAGCCCCGACGCCATCGTGTCGGCCGGGGTGCGCCGGTAGTCGCTCCGGCGGGTCTCGGTCGGGGCCGGGCCCATCACCAGCGCGTCCTTCACCACCAGCCATCCGGTGGGGGTGTGCCACGTGGTCTCGAGCACCATCGTGCCCGGCACATACCGTCGGTCCTGGGGGATGCGGGTGCCGTCGGGGGCGAACCTGAAGTACCCCGCCCTGCGGTCGAGCATGGCCCCAAAGACGCTCGGTTGGTCCGGGCGCGGCAGGCACAGCCACTCGACCCCGCTGTCCGGGGAGATCAGGCAGTTGACCTCGCAGTCCGAAAGGAAGGCGTAGTCGGCGATCGCCGGGAAGCCGTTCATCGGCAGGCCCGCCGACGGACGCCGGTGCGGCGGGCCCGGCCGTGGCGCTCGCCCGGGGCGCGACGTCCCAGCCCGCTCACCCCGCTCCCCCTCTGCCCTGGTCTTCGTTCTCGGTCCGCTCGGGTGCCCCGAGGTTCGGCGGTACCAGCGGCAACGGGCTGGGCTGGACCACGCGGCGCACCGACTCGGGGAGGCTCAGGTCCCCGCCCTCGTGGGCGACGTTGAACTCCCGCTCCCCTCTCCCCCGCCCCACCATGGCCCGCAGCCAGCGCAGCATGGTGGCCAGCCGGTTGCCGAAGCCTTCCAGGAACGCCAGGTGCACGAACATCCAGACGAACCAGCCGGGAAAGCCGCTCAGCCTGAGCCCGCGGACGCTGGCGATGGCCCGGAAGCGCCCCACGGCGGCCACGCTCCCCAGATCGCGGTACTTGAAGGGGGCCGACGGCTTCCCCTTCAGGCCGCGCACGATCGTGTTGGCGGCGTGCAGCCCCCCCTGCATGGCGACCTCGGCCACCCCGGGGAGATCGTGCAGCGACGTCATGTCCCCGACGGCGAACACCTCGGGGTGCCCCGGCAGTGACAGGTCGGGGTTCACCTTGACCCGACCCGCCCGGTCGACCTCCGCGCCCGAGGACTTCGCCAGCTGGGCGGCGAGGGGTGAGGCCTCGACGCCGGCTGCCCAGATCGCCGTACGGGCGCTGAAGCGGGACCGCTGACCGTCGCCGTCTTCGAGGTCCACGCCCGCTGCGTCCACACCCACGACCCGCAGCCCCATCCTGAGCTCGACCCCCATCTCCTCGAGCTCGCGCCGCGCCCGGCCGGACAGGTCGTGGCCGAAGTTGGCCAGGGGCTCCTTGCCCCCGTCGACCAGGAGGACCCGGGCCGCCGACGGGGAGTACCGGCGGAATTCGCCCTTGAGGCACCGCACCGCCAGCTCGCGGATCTGGCCGGCGAGCTCGACCCCGGTCGGGCCGGCCCCGACGATGACGAAAGTCAGCCACGCCTCGCGCTCGGCCGGGTCCTCGATGACCTCGGCGATCTCGAAGGCCCCGAAGATCCTCCGTCGCAGCTCCATGGCGTCCGACACCGTCTTCATCCCGGGCGCATAGAGAGCGAACCGCTCGTTGCCGAAATATGACTGTGCCGCGCCTGCGGCCACGATCAGGCTGTCGTAAGGAAGCTCGAGCTGGCGTGAGCCGAGGACCTCGGCGTGGACGATGCGACGGTCGAGCTCGATGTCGGTGACCTCGGCCAGCTCGACTCGCACGTTCTTGCGTCGCCGCAGGACGTGTCGGATCGGCGGCGCGACCTGCCCGGACGAGAGCATTCCGGTGGCCACCTGGTAGAGAAGGGGCTGGAACAGGTGGTGGTTCCGCCGGTCGACGAGGGTGACGTCGACCGGATGGTGCCCCAGCCACCGCGCCGCCGGCAGTCCACCGAACCCGCCGCCGACGATCACGACCCTGTGACGGGGCGCGGATCCCTTCGGCTGCTCCATTCGGGTGCTCCCCCGACCCTCAGTGCCCAGGGCCGCCGTGCATGGTGCCACCATCGGCGATAGGTGCGGTGGCCGTCAAGTGGCATCCCGCGGGCGGGGCGCGAGGAGCCCTGCCGGGCGAACACACGCGGTCGCCGGCAGCCTTCTCGCACCGGCTTGCCGACCGACCCCGGCCGCTGCACACGGAGCGGTGCGCCGGCGGGAGGGGGGCCTGTCCGCGCCCACGTCACGCGACGTCGCCGTGGCCCTCTCGCCCGGTCCGGCTCGTCGGCGCCGCCACCCGTGATTGATTAGGTTGAGCGTCGATGCGCACCGACGGCTTCCGAGCACGCACACCGGCCCGGCCGGCGCGGCGACCCCCGGTCCCGCGCCGTGGGGCCCGAGCCGCAACGTCGGAGTGGCCGCCCGGACTCTCGGGCCCCCGCCGACCCACGGCGCGATCGGTGCCGGTCGGGGCCGTCGGCAGCCCCCGAGACCCCTCGAGGAGGACCCATGCCTAGAACGAAGAAGGAGACCCGGGCCACGGCGCCACGTGACGACGCCGTCGAGGCCTTCTTCGCCGAGATGTCGACCCGCGGTTCGATCCCCTTGCTCCGCGACGTCAAGGGGACCATCCGCTTCGACGTCTCCAGCGACACAGGCGTGAAGCGGTGGGCGGTCACCTTGCAGAAGGGCGAAGTCGCCGTTTCGAACCGCAATGTGAAGGCCGACGCGGTGGTCGCCGTCGACCGCACGCTGTTCAACGAGATCGCCGAAGGGCGGAAGAACGCCATGGCCGCCGTCATCCGAGGCGCCATGGTCATCACCGGCGACATGCGGATGGTCCTGGCCTTCCAACGTTTCTTCCCGGGCAAACTCGGATCCAAGGGCCGGGTGCCCCCCATCCTCGACGTGGAGCAGAACCGATGAACAATCGACTCGTCCAGATCCTGGAGGGCAACACCTTCGTGGTGAGCGATTCGCGCGGCGACATCGAGGCGTCGGCCGTCGATCCGACCGGCCTGTTCTCCTTCGACACCCGGTTTCTCTCGAAGTGGGTGCTCACCGTCAACGGCACGAGGCTGAACCCGCTCTCGGTCGACGACGAGCGGTACTTCGAGTCCCGCTTCTTCCTCGTGCCCGGCACGGGGACGGTGTACGTCGACGCAAAGCTCTCGGTGATCCGCGTGCGCACCGTCGGCCTCGGCTTCTGCGAGAGCCTGACCCTCATCAACCACGACGCCTCGGAGGTGGATCTCGACATCCGGCTCGACGTGGCCTGCGACTTCGCCGACCTCTTCGAGGTGAAGGACGCCCTCAAGAAGAAGGGGAAGTACCACAACTCGGTCGACGGCGATCGACTCGTGCTCAGGTACGAGCGCGACACCTACGTGAGAGAGACCACGATCTCGGCGTCGGGGCCGTACACGGTCGACGAGGGTGGGCTCAGCTTCGCCGTGCACCTGGCGCCCCACGCGCAGTGGTCCACCGACCTCGACGTGCAGGTCGGCACCGGGGCGACGGTCTCCTTCGTCGACCAGCTCGCCCCCCAGCGTCCGCGCCGAAGGGCCCAGCCGCAGCTCGCCCGGGGCTTCGACAAGTGGATGGCCAAGGCCCCGCGCCTCGAGTCCTCCTGGGACCCCCTCAAGAGCACGTACCAGCGGAGCCTGGAGGACCTCGCCGCCCTCAGATTTGCGCCGCTCAGCATGGGGGGACACTCGTTGCCGGCGGCCGGGCTCCCCTGGTTCATGACCCTGTTCGGGCGCGACAGCATCATCACGAGCCTCCAGTCGCTGCCGTTCACCCCCGAGCTGGCCTCCACCACCCTCCTGGCGCTGGGCGAGCGTCAGGGGACGGTCATCGACGACTTCCGCGACGAGGACCCGGGTCGGATCCTTCACGAGCTGCGCTACGGCGAGATGACGGCGTTCGAGGAGCGGCCGCACTCGCCCTACTACGGCTGCGCCGACGCGACCCCGCTCTACGTCGTCCTCCTCGACGAGTACGAGCGCTGGACCGGCGACACCCGGCTGGTCAAGTCCCTCGAGTACCAGGCGCGGGCCGCCATCAACTGGATCGACGAGTACGCCGACCTCCAGGGGAACGGCTACGTCGCCTACCAGCGGCGCAACGAGAAAACCGGCCTCGAGAACCAGTGCTGGAAGGACTCCTGGGACTCGATCTCGTACCGGGACGGAACTCTCCCCGGCTTCCCCCGGGCCACCTGCGAGCTGCAGGGCTACGCCTACGACGCCAAGGTGCGGGCGGCCCGCCTGGCCCGACTCGTCTGGAAGGATCCCGCCTACGCCGACCGGCTGGAGCGCGAGGCGGCGGACCTGAAGCGCCGGTTCAACCAGGACTTCTGGGTGGCCGACCGTGGTTACTTCGCCTTGGCCCTCGAAGCGGACGGTCGCCAGGTCGACGCCCTCACCTCGAACAACGGCCACCTCCTGTGGAGCGGGATCGTCGACCGGACCAAGGCGCAGTCCGTGGTGAACCACCTGATGGGACCGAGGCTGTTCAGCGGCTGGGGCGTCCGCACCCTCGCCGAGGGCGAGGGGAGGTACAACCCCATCGGCTACCACGTGGGCACCGTCTGGCCCTTCGACTGCTCCTTCATCGCCTGGGGGTTGCGCAAGTACGGCTACAAGGCCGAGGCCGCCAAACTGGCGTGGGGCATCCTCGAAGCGGCCGACTTCTTCATGGGACGCCTCCCCGAGGCGTTCGGCGGCTACGAACGCCGATCCACCAGGACCCCGGTGGAGTACCCGACGGCGTGCAGCCCGCAAGCGTGGTCGACGGGTGCGCCCCTGCTCCTCATCCGCGCCCTGCTCGGCCTGGAGCCGATCGGGGACAACCTCATCGTCGACCCGGGGATGCCGATCGAGCTCGGACACGTCGAGCTGCTCGACATCCCCGGACGCTGGGGCCTCACGGACGCCTTCGGGCGCGGGCTGAGCGACACCTCTCGTCCGACGAGGCGAAAGAGCTAGAACCGCCCCCACGGAGCCACCGGACCGGGGGCACCGCGCACGGAAGGTCGCCCGGGACCCCAAGGCACCCGCCCGCCACGACGGTGCCTTTGGACCGAGCGTCCCCGAGCCCGCGGGTCTCGCCGGCGTCGCCGCGGGGCCCCGGCCCCCGGCGCGGCCGCCAGCCCCCCAAGGCCGTCGGGGACCGGCCTTGCCCGCGGGTGGCGAGCGGCAGCCCCATGGCACAATGCCCGTACTCCGGTGACCATCGACCGTTCCCAGACGCCCCGTTCACCCTCCGCCCCGCGCCCGGACCTCCACGGCCGCTCACCGGGTCGACGGTCCGCCGTGGCGATCATCCTGGGGGCGATCGCCCTCCTGGGCGGCGTCGGCTTCGCCGGCTCGGCTTCGGCCAAGGATGCGGCCCCGGGGCGTGGTCCCCCGGCGCTGCCCCGGCTCTCCTCCCCCGTGATCCCGGCCCCCAGCATCGACGGGGAACCGCCGGTGTCGGGACGGCTCGGCGCACCCGGCGGCCCCTACCTCTTCGACCGGTTCGGCAGGGTCGTCTTCCTACATGGTGTGAACGCGGTCTACAAGCACCCGCCGTTCGAGCTCTACCCGGACCCGGGCAAGCCCTGGAACTTCACCGCCGCCGACGCCTCGCTCATGGCTCGGCTCGGCTTCAACGTCGTCCGGCTCGGCATGACCTGGGCCGGGCTGGAGCCCGGCACCGCCCCGTCGAACGATCCGTCGATCTGTGCCCACGGGACCCCGGCCAATCCCGACCAGATGAACCGCACCATCCTCGAACGGTACCTGCGCCGACTCGGGCGGACCGTGGAGCTGCTGGGTCGCTACCACATCTACGTCCTGCTCGACATGCATCAGGACGTCTACAGCAGGCAGTTCGACGGCGAGGGCGCACCGAACTGGGCGGTGTGCACCAATGACGTCCCGAACACCAGGCCGCCGGGCCGCTGGTCGCTCGAGTACGGGACCAAGGCGGCCGGCATCGCCTTCCACCACTTCTGGACCAACGACGTCGTCGGCGACCTGCAGGGACAGTACGACCAGGTGTGGGGTGCGGTGGCCAAGTACTTCCGCAACGACCCCTGGGTCGTGGGCTACGACCCGTTCAACGAGCCCTTCTCCACGTCGATCCTCGTTCGCGGCGACGAGCACTTCGACGGACAGCTCGAGTGCTTCTACACCGGCACCGCGAGCCCGGGCGTGGCACTCCACGGCGCCCCGCCGATCCACTGCCCGAAGGACGACCCGGCGAGCGGCGTCATCCCCACCATCTTGGCCAACGACCCGAACCACCTGATCTTCGACGAGCCGGACATCTACGCCAGCCGCGGCTTTCCCACCTTCATCGGCCCGATGGACCTCCCCAACCTCGTGTTCAACTTCCACATCTACTGCGGGGCCCGCAGCCCGGTAACCGGCAACCCCACCGAACTCTCACGGTGCGCGGCCCAGGAGGCCCGCTCGTTCTCCCGCCGCGCCGAGGACCGCCCGGAGATGGCCTCCGCCGCCCAGCGCCGGGGGCCTGCGTGGTTCGTGAGCGAGTTCGGGGCCACCGCCAACCCGACATTCGTGGCGCAGTTCACCTCCGAAGCCGACCAGCAGCAGGTGGGGTGGGCCTACTGGTCATGGAAGTTCTACGCCGACCCGACCGGGAGCCGTGACGAGGCCCTCGTCATGTCGAACGGACGCCTCCGCCAGACGGCGCGGGTCCTCTCCCAGACCTACCCCGAGGCGGTTTCGGGCATCCCGACGTCGTTCGCCTTCGACCAGGCCACCGGGCGGTTCGACCTCGTGTACACGCCGAACCACCGCATCATGATGCCGACCGTCATCTTCGTCCCGACCGGGCTCCACTACCCCCACGGCTACTGCACGAGGGTGAGCGGAGGAAGGGCGGTCTCGGCGCCGGGCAGCGAGCTGCTCGAGGTGGCCAACGCCCGCCGAGGCGGCGCCGTGCGCGTCACGGTGACCGCCGGCCGCTGCCCCAGGTAGTTCGCACCGACCTCGGCCTGCGTCGCCGTGAGCTGGGTGGGATGGAGGCCCTGACCCAGCAGACGGGCGCCAGGATCGCCGAGGTCGGCTTCCTCCTGCTCCTGATCGCCGGCATCTGGCTCGTCGCCGCGGAACCCCCGGAGGCGAGGTTCAAGTGGGGCGACTACCGCCCACCCGCGGCACGCCGCGGGTGGGCGGGGTCACCGCCGACTAGTGGAATGTGAACAGGTCGTTGCTGGAGGCCGGGGTCGTCCCGCCAGCCGTCGTCACCGAAATCCGGACCGGGCCGGCTACGTGCGCCGGGGAGGTGGCGATGATCTGCGTGGCCGACCTCACCGTGAATGTCCTGGCTGTCGTTGTGCCGAACTTGACGCTGTGCACTGTCGTGAAACCGGTGCCTGTGATGGTCACCTTGTTGCCGCCGGTCGTCCGTCCGCTTGTCCGACCCAGCGAGGTGATGGTCGGGCCGTAGGTGAACAGGTCCGCCGGCACGGCGGCACTCTCACCTCCGGGGGTCACCACCTGCACGTTGACCGAGGTTCCCGAGGTGCCGGTCGGGCTCTTGACGGAGAGCTGGGTGCCACCTGCGTTGACGACGATTGTGGTGGTCACCGCGGTTGTGCCGAAGTACACCTTCGAAGCCCCGCCGAGCGCACTACCGCTCACCGTCACGGCGGTGTTGCCCGTCGCCGGGCCGCTCGCCGGCGAGACGGCCAAGACCGCCGGCACCGGCACGGTGTACGTGTAGTTGTCGGCGCTGGTTGTCGGCGTCGTCCCACCGGGGGTCGTCACCGAGACCTTGACTGTGCCGGCCGCGTGGGCGGGGGCGATGGCGATGAGCTGGGCGGACGACCTCGTCGTGAACGCCGCTGTCGTTGTGCCGAACTTGACGTGCTCCACTGTTGTGAACCCGGTCCCACTGATGGTCACCTGGGTTCCCCCGGTCACCGGACCGCCTGCCCGTGAGAGCGAGGTGATGCTGGGCAGCGGGGCGGCACCCGCTGGGCCGACGAACGCGAGCACACTCGCGGACCCGGCAAGGCACGACGTAACTGCCACAGCGGCTGCCAAGCGCGCGATGGTCGGACGGGACATAATTCAACCTCCCCCTGGGGACCCTGGATGAAAGGAAGCCCCTCGTGTGGTCAACTTTCCGTTGGTTGGTCTAATCGCGTCGGTCGATTCTGTCTAGGCCCCGGGAGAACTTGCAGGTCACCGGCAAATGTCCATACTCCCTGGTGCAGGGGCACGACCGTCTCTGCGGTACACCGCCACCGTCGCGAGGTGAGGTCTCCCTTCACTGGGTGCATCCCTGGTCCGCCACCAAAACGTCCGTTTTGGAGGGTGCTGACGGGGTTCAGCTCCAGCCCGACCAACCGCCACCTTTGGAGCGACGGCCCGCACTTCTGCCCTTCGTGAGCATCCGCAATTCGGACACGCCACCGGCAACCACGGTGCCCGACACGGCGGAGGAGGGGCGCTTCGAGCCCCTGGGCCCATCGTCACCTGCCCTTCGGCGCGTTCGATGGATCAGCCCACTTTGGCCTCAGTCATCGCCCCGAATCCCCGCGGCGTTGCCGATCATCACCCGGCCCCTTGGAGCGTCGATGACGACGGCCCCGCTCCTGCAAGCTCGGGCTAGGGGCGGCGGGATCGGCTCACTGGGGTGAAGGTCAGCAGCGAAACCGACTGGCCAGTCTGGGTGAAGGAGACCTGAGCCTCACCGCCGGCCCCCACGGTGCCGAGTGACTGGGGAGTCGAGGGATTGGCGCCCGGGTCGACAACGATCCGGCCCACGCCGTAGCGCTGGCCCAACGGGATCCGGGTCACGGTAACGGTGACCCGGTGGGAAAGCGATGTTGGCACCGATTGGCCCGCGCTGCCTGCCGGCCCTGTCGGGTCGAAGTCGTACACCAGCACGTCCACTGCGCCGTCGCTGGTCGATGCGACCGCGCCGACCTGGCCCTGCAGGCCCACCGATGTCTGTTGCGGGACGATGGCCGTGCTGAGCTCTGCACCGGCCATGGAGTGCCACATGGCGAACACTTGGTAGTCGAACTTGGGTGCAAGGGACTGGGTCAGGACGCCGAAGGTGTCGAAGGGGCTGTCGTCGGCGGCCTCATAGAAAGTGGCCCGATCGATACCAGCCGATTGGGCGCTCTCGAGCACTGCAGCCACGAAGGCCGCCCCTTCGCTACCACTCATGGCCGGGTTCGGACCGGAGCTCACGTTCCACTCGTCGAGCCACAAGAGGGGATGGAGCGTGGGGAAGTCGGCTACCACGGCTCGGATAGCCTGCGCCCCCGCCCCGTAGGAACTGGCATCGAAGGCGTACTCGTGCCAGCTGATGAAGTCGAGAGGCAGGTTGTTGGCCACGACAAAGGCACACAACTGCTCGATCCAGCCCCGGTTCGGCAAGGTGGAGATGTTTGCCAGAGCCGGGCCGCCGACCAGAATCTGCACCCCGAGGGCGCCGGCCGCCGCCTCGAGCGAGGTGGCCGTGGCCTGGTAGAGGGTGAGGTAAGCCGACACCTTGTCCGGAGCAACCCAGAACTCCCCGTTGGGCTCGTTCCACACCTCGAAGACCCGGACACCCTCGACGCCGATCTCGTGGAGGGCCATCTGGTAGACGAGGGCCTGCCACCTGGCCATGTCCGGGCCGATGTCGGGCGGGGTGTAGTTGGGGTTCACCCCGAGCGGTGGGTCGGTGGCCAGACAAGGGGGGGTGTAGTCCACGATCAGTTCTGGTATGGCACCCGCCTGGCGGTCGATGGCCACGTTGGCGTCCAGGACCTGGGGGTTCCACGCCCCGGTTGTGCAGTTGTACACGGGCTGGCCGTTGACCGAGGTTTCGAACGAGACGTCGGTCCGCGCCCACCGGGTGCCGATGGCCGCCAGCGCGGGTTCCGATCCCGCCGGGGGATGGTTGAAACCGATGAGGCCCTGGTTGATGGAAGTGGCCTCGGGATGGCCGGCGGCCACGGTGACATCGACCGGCGCCGTGAGTGAGCCACCGGTTACGTAGGTGAAGCGGTCGGCGGCGACAGTTGCCGACATGGCTGTCCCAACCCTGACCGTGACGTCTACCGAGCCCGGATCCCCTCGGGGCGAGGTGGCGGTGATCTGGGTGCCGGCATGGTTCGCCGAGAAGGCGGTGGCCGAGGTCTGGCCGAAGTCGACCACTGAGGCCCCGGTGAACCCGGCACCGATGATGGTCACCCTGGTGCCACCGTGCGACGGTCCGCTCTTTGGGAAGACGCCAGTGATCGACGGTTGCGAGACAGTCACCGCGGCACCCGCCACCGGCGTGCCGCCCGTCGCCACGAAACAGGTTCCCGACAGGACGAGTGCCCCGAGAAGACCCGGTACCAGGCGCCGCCAGGCACTCCATGAACCTCGAGGGCGAAGCACACGCACGATCAGCGAATGCCAATGCTGCTCGGGTGGCTGCGTCATGTACTCGGCTTCATCTCGGGCACCCCAGGGGACCAAGGGCGCGTCGGGCACAAACCCGCGGCCACAATCGGGCAGCAGCAATCGATGCATGCATCAGGTGGCAGTGGCGCAGCGGCTCGGAACAAGTCGTCAGCAGGATCTCACAACTCTGGCCTGCCCGGTCGTCCTCTCTACTCCCACTACATCTGTCACGTGAACTGCGACCTTGGGCCAGGACCCCGCGAAGCTGTTGTTCGCGCAGGCACAGGTGTCCGTGCCCCCCTCCCTCCGATCAGCTGGTCACCGCCTCTGCCGGAGTTGCGGACAATCCCAGGACGAGCTGGATCTGGGCAGTCTCAAGGTGGGCACCCGCAGAGTCCAAGTGAAGCAGAGCAGCTACGGGCCGGTCATACCCACGATGTCGGAAACGCCTTCACCCCCGAGCGACCCGGAGAAAACGGCGTCACCGAAGCTGAAGACTCCGCCGTCGGCGGCGACGTACTGGTAGCCCCCTGGCGCCTGGGATGTGTCGAAGCCGCACGCGGTGCCGGTCCCGACCGAGTGGGTGTCGCTCGACACCACCATGCCCACGATCGGGCGGGTCAGGGCGAGGCATCCCGTCGAACCGTGGAACGCGGCGCCGAAGCTGAAGATGCCACCGTCGCTGGCCAGCTCGTAGTAGCCCCCAGACGGGTCCACCGCCATGCCCACCACCGGTTCGTTCAGGTGCTGGCCGCCCATGGACCCGAGGAACGGCGTACCCGGACCGAAGGCGAACAGCCCGCCGTCGGAGGCGACTTCGTAGTAGCCGCCCTGCGGGGTCTCGGCCATTCCCACGACAGGCTGGTTCAGGTGCTGACCACCCATCGAGCCATGGAATGTGGCTCCGGGCCCGAAAGCGAACAGCCCGCCGTCGCTCGCCACTTCGTAGTAGCCGCCTTGCGGCGTGGCCGTCATGCCGACGATAGGGGCGTTCAGGTGCTGTCCGCCCATAGAACCGTAGAACTGGGCGTTCCCGAAGGCGAACAGCCCACCGTCGCTGGCGACCTCCCAGTACCCGCCACCTGTGGGCGTCGCAGCCATCCCCACGATCGGCTTGTTCAAGGACCGGCCGCCCATCGAGCCGCAGAAAGGCAGGTTGCCGTAGTCGAAGACGCCACCGTCGGACCCCACCAGACGGTACCCGGATGGCGCGCCCGGCGCCGTGCAGGACACCTCCACGTTTGTGTTCGGAAGACCGGCTTGTGCCACGTAGAGCTGTCGCGTCGCTCCACATGAATAACTCGTGCACCCACTGCTCCCGCCTTGCCAGGCCGAATAGTCGAGCCACCACGAACCGGATGCGTCGGTGAACAGCGACCCTCCCCCCGGTCCAAGCGCTGTGCCGTATGAGCTCAGGATGGGGTTCGGATCAGGCTGACTGCACGGCCCCAAGGGCCCGTTGCACACCGCATACCCTTCCGCATAGCCCGACGACGTATACACCCCGCCTGAGAAGAGCAAGTAGTAGACGCCCCCGGCGTCCACCAGGTCGGGGTCTTCGACCGTTGCCTCCCAGGGGTATGTGGCGGTGTTGTTGTAGAGGAGTTGCGTGGGGGCTCCAGTAAACGAGGTCCCTGTTGCACTGAGCGGAGCAGACCAGATCCGGGCAGGTTGGGATGAGCCGCCGTCGTTCGATTTCCAGATCAAGTAGGCCTGTCCGGTTGCCGGGTCGACGAACGGGCTCGGGTCGATCGAGCCACCGAGGCTTCCCTGGCAGTAGAGCGGTCCCGTCGAGCCATCGGAGAACTGGGGGTCGCCCGGAGAGAGCGAAGCCGCAGTCGCCACCGAGAGGCAGTCGTAGCCGGAGTCGCTAGGGTGCCCAGCCTGGGCGGCGTCGTAGTACATGAGCCAGCGACCGCCGAGGGAAAACACCCCGGGCGAGGTCTGCGTTGTCGGCTGCTCCCACGCCGGCGGGTCGGCGAGCGCCGTCGAACCAAAGGGCGCACCGGTGTACGAGCGGTACCCGCTGGTCGGGGTCCCGCTTGTGTCCACCAACACCTGGATGTGATTCCCAAGGGGGGTACCGGTGGTGAAGGCGTAGTAGGTGTTGCCTGTCCGCACGACGTCCGGATCACCTGCATCTCCCGGGTAGGCCGGGGACGCGCCAGGGGTCACCGAGACCACGGCCGCCGCCGCCGGCGTCACGACCGCACCGGTCGCACCCACGGCCGGCACCACGAGTGCCGTCACCGACGCAAGCAAGGTCAAACCTCTCCCGACACTGCTCATCCTTTCGCCTCCCACTTGGCCACCCGCACTGGCAAAAAGTCGGCCTACACGTGCAATGGGCAAGTCCATCGGTCTTTCCGTTAGTGCTTCGGCTGGAACGCGACGGCGTGCCCCGAACTGCATAACGATGTCCCACCTTTCCCCCGACCCGGCCAAGACCCAAGCCTCGTTGCGAGCATAAGCACCCGCAGTCGCGCTCGCAATTGCACCTGGGCCCTGTTGGGAGTCTGTCGGAGAGCTCTTGGATCGGGGCAATCGCCGGATCCGGGTGGGGCCGTGCCGTGCGTTTCGACCGAGGGTCGCGTGCGTGGGATCGTGCCCACTCAGCGGTATCGGAGGGCCGTTTGCCGCCGTGAAGACACCGCAACTTTTCGGGGTGAGGTGCCCCTTGACGTGCCCTGGGGGTGACCGGTGGGAGGCAGATTTTCCCCACCTACACCTCTGTGAACAGGGTACTCTCCGAGACAATGAATTCCGGACCCCGGCCGCACGGAAGCCATTCGGGCCGGGAGCCATTAATCAGGGGGTGTCCTCTTCAAGGGCACCCCGCTCGCTATCGTGCCGCCGGTGCGCCTCCCGCTCCTTCAGGCGCGCGGGTGCTTGGCCGGGCGTTTGTCGCATTGACGAGTGCTGCCCTTCTCTTGGCGGGTCTGCACGCTGCCGGCATCGTGGGTCCGGGCGACGCCCCGTTGGCGTCGGCGAGCACAGCCGTCGAGCCCGACTCCATCCAGGCCTTCGGCACGTCACAACTTGGCGATCTGGCTGATCAATCCCTCGACATGCCGCTCGTCGGCATGGCCTCCACCGTTGACGGGGGCGGCTACTGGCTGGTCGCCGCCGACGGCGGTGTCTTCTCCTTCGGCGACGCCGCCTTTCTGGGCTCGGCGGCGGACCTGGCACTGCATGAGCCGATCGTAGGAATCGCTGCTGACCCGGCCACCGGCGGCTACTGGCTCGTCGCCGCAGACGGCGGGATCTTCGCCTTCGGCGCACCCTTCTACGGCTCGGAGGGGGGCCAGCCGCTCGACCAGCCGGTCGTGGGTATGGCCTCCACCGCTGACGGTGGCGGCTACTGGCTGGTCGCCGCCGACGGAGGGGTCTTCGCCTTCGGCGACGCCGCGTACCAGGGTTCGGCAGCGGATCTGGCCCCGCACGCGTCCATCGTGGGCATGGCCTCCGACCCGGCCAGCGCCGGGTACTGGTTGGTCGCCGCAGACGGGGGGATCTTCTCCTTCGGCGCCCCCTTCTACGGCTCGGAGGCCGGCCAGCCGCTCGACGACCCGGCGGTGGGTATGGCGTCCACGTACGACGGTGGTGGGTACTGGCTGGTGGCGAGGGATGGGGGTGTCTTCGCCTTCGGCGACGCGCCCTACCGTGGGACGGCGATCAGCGGCCCGGAGGCTCCGGCACTTGGCATCATCGGGAGCGGGGGCGACGACGGGTACCGCGTGGCCTATGGCCGCGCCACGGACCCCCTCGGTGCGCCGGTCACGAACTACCTCTCGCAGCGCGTGGGGAACGTGACCGCCGCCGTCTACGACGCCAACTCGGGTGCGACCTTCGAGCTGAACCCCGGGGTGGCCGAGAACACGGCCAGCATCGTGAAGGTGGACATCATGGCGACGGCACTCATCCAGGCGCAGCAGAGCGGTCACGGGATACCGGCGGACGAGCAGGCACTCATGCCCCCGATGATCGAACAGAGTGACAACACAGCCGCCTCGGAGATGTACGACGACGTCGGTGACGCCCCTGGGGTGGCTGCATCCAACGGCGATCTTGGCCTCACGTCGACGGTTCCTTCCCTTTCGTGGGGACTCACCACCACCACGGCCGCGGACCAGGTCAAACTGGTCAGCGCCTTCGCCTACCCCAACGCGGTGTTGTCTCCCGCCTCCCGCTCCTACGGGCTCTCCCTCATGGAGAACGTCGAGCCGGCGCAGGACTGGGGGGTCAGCGGCGGGGTCCCCACCGGGGTCTCAGTGGCGCTCAAGAACGGTTGGCTCCCGCTGTCCCCCGGCGACTGGCAGGTGAACAGCATCGGGTACGTCTCAGGCGACGGGCGCGACTATGTGCTGGCCATCCTCACGAACGGTGACCCCACAGAGTCCTATGGCATCGCCACCATTGAGCAGATCTCAAGCCTCGTCTACGCGCAGCTCGCTCCCACCTGAAGTCCGACCAGGCCCTCTGGCGATTGAGATCACGGCCATGAGAGCGGAACCAAGAAGGGAGACGTCCCCAACCGACCGTGGTCGACCCGACAAGAGGGTGATCGATCACGAAGATCGCTCTACTTGATGGCGAGTTAGCCTGCCTTGTGCGGCTTCGGCGCGGTCGTGGCTGTCGCCACACGGGCGTGCTCGCAACCGTCCGATTTCGATCTGTCGGCTGTCACCGCCCGAGCGGCGCGCGGTGCCTTCACCAAGACGGCACCATCTTGACCCAACACGATGGCGTAACTCCTTGCTGAAGGCACCGTTCTCAGCCATGGACCTTGACCTGTGACCGTCTTGGTCAACTGGGAGAGGCTGCTCGGCCAACTGCCGAGTTCTGCGAAGAAGGCCTCGAGAGCCGTCTCGATGGTCTTCACTGTCGCCTCGCATGCCGTCACAGCAGTCCTTGTGGGCGCCCGGCCTGAGCCTTCAGCAATACCGGTTGGTACTGAGACCGCCGCGAAGAGCGTGGCCGCCAATGCAATGGCTAATCGCAGGAGACGGCCGAGCCCCTGCAGGCGTCGCTGCCCCACAGTCCCGATGATCTCTCCATCTCCGGACACTGCCCTGCGCCTCTAGCTCGTCCGGTAGTCCAGCCGTCGCGCGCGAACACCGCCGTCGCCGTTGCTTCGCATTGTCGTCCCCCTTGACGTCCACCTCGCTGGCACCCTGGCGGCTGCCGATTGAAACACCATGGTAGGCCTTGCGGACAGAGTTCCCTTGGCGTCGTAGAGGCGCGTGACACCATGACTGCACCGCTCCCCGAGGCGCGATCTTCCCTTCATCCGCCTCTTTCTCGATGGGGTGAATACCGGTTGGGGTCAATACGCCATCGAGGGCTCCCTCCGGCGCCTCAAGCCGCCCCCCGGTCCGAGCATCTCCGTTCAGTCAACGACGGCATCTCGTCTGTCTCAGTCATCGCAGGTTCCCGATTAGAGGTCCTCTGCAGTGGGTATCGAGGTCGCATGCAGTCGCAGGGGTTTCAGATCCCTGTCATACAGCCACTTTGATCACGACTCTTGAACACTGGAGAACGTGGGATGCGCGAACGTCCAGGCGAGACGAGTCGTGATCTTCTGAACCGATCGTTCTCTCGCCGACAGTTCCTCACCGCATCGGCGGCAGCGGCGGCGGCATTGGGCGTCGCCGAATGGACTCCGGCATTTCGGGTCCCGGCTGGTGCGCAGCAGAGCACGCTACCGATGCCACCAGACTTTCCCCCTTCCATCGCGCTGTACCAGCAGGCCTTCGAGAATTGGTCGGGCGAGATCGTGCTGGAGAACGCCTGGACGTGTGCCCCAGAATCAGATGCTCAGGTCATAGCGCTGGCAAACTGGGCATATCCGGCCGCCTACCAAGTTCGGGCTCGGGGCATGATGCACAACTGGTCCCCCCTCGTTCTTCCGGTCGACTCCAGCGGTGCCAATCTCATTCTCGCGGACACGATCCAGCACCTCACTTCGGTGACCATCGATCCTTCGGGCTCACCGGCCACCGTGACCGCTCAGACCGGCATCACCATGGACACACTGCTCCAGAAACTGGAAGACGCCGGACTCGGACTAACTGCGCATCCCGCGCCCGGAGATATCACCATCGGAGGAGCGCTGGCGATCGACGGCCACGGAACCGCCGTGCCCGCCATCGGCGAGACGTTGCTTCCCGGACACACCTACGGCTCACTCAGCAATCTGATCCTTTCGCTCACTGCAGTTGTCTGGAGCTCTTCAGAGGGTCAATATGTGCTTCAGACCTTCGAGCGATCCGATCCAGCGATTCAGCCACTCCTCACCCATCTTGGTCGCACTTTCATCACTGAAGTGACCTTGCAGGTCGGTGCAAACACGAGGCTGCGTTGTCAGAGTTTCGTGGATGTGGCAGCGAGCGCCCTCTTCGGGGCACCCGGGTCGAGCTCACAGACGTTCGACAGTTACGTGGACGAGTCTGGGCGGGTAGAGACGATTTGGTTCCCATTCACCAGCGCGCCGTGGCTCAAAGTGTGGACGGTGGCCCCGCAGGAGCCACTCCTCTCGAGAGAAGTGACGACGCCTTACAACTACGTCTTCTCCGACGTGATTCCCCAGTCGCTCTCCGATCTCATCAAAGCCATCTTGGACGGCGACGTCTCGGTGACCCCAACGTTCGGCCAAGCCGAACTTGAGATCGTCGCCGCTGGACTCCTCGGCACCTTGACCGCCGACATCTGGGGCTGGGCCAAGGATCTCCTTCTCTACGTGAAGCCGACCACGCTCAGGGTCACTGCCAACGGCTACGCAGTGCTGACGAGCAGATCGAACATCCAACAAGTCATCTACGATTTCACGATCTTCTACCAGAGCCAGGTGGCGGCGTACCAGGCCCAGGGCAACTACCCCATGAACGGCCCGGTCGAAATCCGGGTGACGGGCCTGGATTCTCCGTCGGACGTCGAGATCACTGGAGCACTGTCTCCCCAACTGTCGGCCCTGCGCCCACGACCCGATCACCCCGACTGGAACGTAGCCGTGTGGTTCGACATCCTCACGATGCCGGGGACGCCCTACTCCGACCAGTTCTACCGTGACATCGAGCAGTGGATGTTCTCGCATTACACCGGGTCGTATGCCGCGGTCCGACCCGAGTGGTCCAAGGGTTGGGCCTACACGACAAGCGCTGCTTGGGCTGACTCGACCGTGCTTGGTACCACGATTCCAAACACCATCAATGCTGGGCAGAGCTCCGGCGACAATTGGACATCAGCGCTGGCGACCCTCGATCGCTACGACCCTCACCGCGTCTTCAGCAATGCATTTCTCGACGTCTTCATGCCTTGACTGAAGTCTGACCATCCGCCTCGCGTTGCCGCAAAAAAACCAACCATCTGATGGGCGCCTGTCCGGCAGAGTGGTCAGGGCGTTGAGGAATCGAATCGCGCGGCCAATGCTGCGGCCTCCTTCGAGGTATTCCGGAGCAGGCCCGCGTGGTACAGCCTCGGCGACACGGACCGGACGGCGACTCCAATACGCAGCCAACGGGGCAGGGTCTGCTCGAATCTGTCGCCCTCAATGGCTTCGACTACGGCATGGGCGATTCGCTCGGCTCGAAGCGGCCGGGGGACGGAACGCTGGAACGGCACTCCTCGTGCCTCAGCGAACTTCGTAGCCACTGGGCCAGGGTTCACGAGCGAGACGCCAATGCCCAAGGCCTGGACTTCGGCGGCGAGAGACTCGCTCAGCCCTACGACCGCGAATTTCGAGGCTGAATAGGCTGCCTCGAAAGGGGCGCCCAGGCGCCCGGCGATCGAAGCAATGTTCACGATGTGACCGCGGCGACGCTCCACCATCGCGGGGAGCACCGCCAAGGTCGCGTTGACCGTGCCCAGGTAATTCACCCGCATCAGGCGTTCAAAGAGACCCGTCTCCTGGTCGAGCATCGCGCCGTAGGCACCGATTCCGGCATTGTTCACGAGGATGTCGGGCATACCGAGCTTCTCCGTAATGTCCGTCACCGCACGTTCGACCTGGTCCATTTCGGCGACATCGGCGACGGCGAAGGCAGCTCGAGATCCCAGTGCGCTGCACGCTGCATCTAGTTCCGGGCCCGATCTGGCTACCAGCCCGACAGCGCACCCCCGCGCATGGAGGGCGCAGGCAGTGGCGTGGCCAATACCGTGGGACGCACCCGTGATCAGTGCGACAGATCCATCTAGTTTCACCGCAGCACCTCCGTACCTCTGACATCGAACGTAAGCGGTGTCCAAGCGAAAACCCACACCACCGAAACCAAACGAAGCACAGGAGTGATCTCTACGCCACCCGAGAGACCCGCGACCGAAGATCATCGCGGCTCGCCTGGCACATTGGTTCTCTTCTCTCGAGTGGAAGTACCCGCTGTGTGGGGGCT
Source organism: uncultured Actinomycetota bacterium (assembly GCA_963770505.1). Lineage (GTDB taxonomy): Bacteria > Actinomycetota > Acidimicrobiia > Acidimicrobiales > RAAP-2 > CAVYPR01. The sequence goes on from CAVYPR010000001.1 coordinate 950,816, forward strand.
GCAGTCTCGCGCTCACGGGGTCCACGGGCCGATGAGCGACTGTCGCCAAGCTAGACGCCATGGGCGAGGACGTGAATCTCCTACTCCAGGCTCTTCTACCCTACGGCGATACCCACCACTGGCTTGTTGAGTGGCTGGCCCCCCATCGAACCGTAGAATTGGGCGTTGCCGAAGGCGAACAATCCACCGTCGCTGGCCACCTCCCAGTAGCCGCCGCCTGTCGGGGTTGCGGCCATGCCGACGATCGACTTGTTGAGGTGTTGCCCGCCCATCGAGCCGTAGAACTGGGCGTTACCGAAGGCGAACAGGCCGCCGTCGGAGGCGACCTCCCAGTAGCCGCCGCCTGTCGGGGTTGCGGCCATGCCGACGATCGGCTTGTTGAGGTGTTGCCCGCCCATCGAGCCGTGGAACTGGGCGTTGCCGAAGGCGAACAGCCCGCCGTCGGACGCGACCTCCCAGTAGCCGCCGCCTGTCGGAGTCACGGCCATGCCGACTATCGGCTCATTTAGGAGCTGGCCGCCCATCGAGCCGTGGAAGGCGGCGTCGCCGAAGGCGAACAGTCCCCCGTCGCTGGCCACTTCCCAGTAGCCCTCGCCCGAGGGAGTCACAGCCATGCCGACGACCGGTTTGTTCAGCGGCTGCCCGCCCATTGAGCCGTGGAAGGCGGCGTCGCCGAAAGCGAACAGCCCGCCGTCGGAGGCGACCTCCCAGTAGCCGCCGGCGTCAGGGGTTGCCGCCAGTCCGACGACCGGTTTGTTGAGGGCGATCGAACCGGTCGAGCCACAGAACGGCAGGTTGCCGAAGTTGAAGATGCCTCCGTCAGAGCCCGACATGTAGTAGCCGTAGGGAGTGCCGGCCGGGGCCGTGCACGGCACCTGGGTGCTCGCGGGCGCGGAGCTGGCGGTACCAGTGAGCTGGGGGTCGTGGTGGAACATGGGCCATGCCCCGGCCCCGTTCACAGAGGATCCATCCGACCCGGAAATCTCGTAGTGGGTGATCCCACCGGCTCCGGCCACGGTGATCCCGATCGTGCCGTTCGGGTCCTCGGTCACCAAGGGGGCGTTCTGGCTCGAGCCGGCCGGAAGGGTGGCCAGTAGCTTGCCTGTGCGTCCGTCGAGGATCTCGTCACCCGAGTACGAGGGGACGATGATGTCCTGCGCTCCTGTGCCCGTGAGGTCGGCGGTCACCACCGACCCGCTGCCGCCGGCCGGCTCGTGCCATATGGGCTGTCCGGTTGTGCCATTGAGCACCCAGACGGTCCCTCCAGCGTTTTCGACCACCTGGAGCTGGCCGTTTCCCAGCACGTCGGCCAGGGCGGGGCTGCTTGTGGTGCTGCCACCCAGGTTCTCCTCCCAACGCAGGTTGCAGTGGGAGTCGATGGCGATCAGCTGGTCCGTGTCCGACGCGCCCGAGAAGTAGCTGCCGAAGCCCGCGACGATGCCGATGGCCGAGCCACCGTCGAGGATGTCGCCGACCGCCGGCGAGGACTGCACCACCTGATTCGTTGTGTACTGGCAGACCAGGCCGCCGCTGGGCTGGGGCTGGCCGACGTTGCCCGTGGGGTTGAGCACCCGCAAGTGGCCGCCATTCTGGTACTGGGTGCCGTAGGCGAACCCCTGCGACGAGGCGTTTCCCTCGATGATGTCGTCCTGGCCGTTGCCATAGAGGTCGTCGAGCGCCGGGGTGGAGAAGCTGCTGTCGGCTTGGAACCAGGGGAATCCGGGAAGGACGCCGCCGCTCCCGGCTGTCATCGCGTACTCCTCTTCGCCGAGCGACCCGGCGACCACGTCGGTACCGCCTTGCAGGTCGCCCACGGCCATCGAGGCCATGACGCCGTTGTGTGGATACGGGTCGGTGGACGGGTTCGATTCCTGGACGAACCATTGGTTGCCACCCTGCGGCGTGATGGCCTGGTAGCCGCCGACGTAGGGGTCTTGGGCGTCGCCGACGCTCACGAAGACCGAGTCCAAGCTGCCTGTCGCGGCCGGCGCGACCGACGGGGTGGACTCGACCGGCGCCCCGGCATTGTACGGCCATCCGGGCACCTGCGCCCCGTTGGCCAGGTAGAAGGCGTTCACGTATCCGCTCTCGTCGCCGACCACGACAGCCGGGCCACCGGGAAGATTTGCGACATTGGGTGACGAGAACTCGACGTACCCCGCCGCCCTCGCCGTCCACTGCTGCTGGATTGTTAGTGATGACGACCCTAGAGGCACGGCCGCCGTAGGGGCTATCTGGATCCCCACTGCTGCCACGACCAAAGGCACTACAAGGACCACGGCCCAAAACCGCGCCAATCGGCGCTTCACCCGCTCGCTACCCACCAGCTAGCCCACCTTCCGCCACTTCAGCCTGCGCCATGGGGATTCAACCCCCTGCGTTGCAGCGTGTTTTCGGTTGATGAATCGTTACGTAATCCCCAATGAAAGTCAACCGTTCTCACGAAGCGGACGCTCAAAAACATTTGTTGAACGCTCGAGGTGTTTTCGGTAGTAAGGACATCCGGTAAGTCATTGACGATGTATTCGGCCCTCGTTCAGGAGATGTGCGATTCAGCCATGCGACCTCGACGGCGGCATCTGAGAGAGCGTAAGAGGAGGTCCCGGCTCCATCTGACTACATGCAGCGACGGCCTGACCCAAATGTCGGACACGGCCTTTCTGAGGCCCCCAGGGGTCCCGGCGCCACCGTCTCGTGAATGGCCATCCCCGCCCTGGAAGCCCGTGGAGCCATCATGGTTGGTGCTGGAGGTGACGGAGGCACTAGTACCGCACGCGTTTCCACAATCCTGTGGGCCCTATAGACCGAGTAATACACCTTCCAAAACTCGGAACTGCATCTAAAGTGACCAACACCAGTTCCGCTCGACAGGAGACTCGCGTCACCTGTGAACACAAGATGAAGACCAGAGCTTCCTTGACTGGGCGGGTTCACCGCACGGCGGCTTTGCTCGTGGCTGTGGGCATAGCCGGGGTCATTGTCGTCTCGGGAGCCCCCGTCGCTTCTGCCACGACAACAGCGTCCGGCTCGTGGCCGTATGCGAATGGGGACCTCGCCAACACCCGAGATGCTCAGGGATCACTCATTTCGACGCAGAACGTGGACACACTCAAAGAAGTCTGGAGCTTCACGCTGAGGGGGTGGACGCCTCACAAGCTCGGTTACTTCGCCGCAGCTCCGATCATCCAGAGCGGCGTCGTCTATCTCCAAGACCTCGGCGCGAACGTGTACGCGTTGGATCTCTCAACTGGTGCGCTGAAGTGGGAGCACGCCTGTACTCCGACCGAGAAGGTCCGGACCGGACCGAATGGTGTCGCAGTCGTCGACGGAACGGTGTACGGAGAATGTTCGCAAGCGGCCTTTGCCCTGGATGCGGCAACCGGCCGAGTGATCTGGAGCAAGAGCAACCTCCTCACCAAAGGACAGGGCACCTTTGGCATTCAGCCCCAAGTGGCGACAGGGCGGATCTACCTGGCGAGCCAGGCTGGGACGGGGCCCGGCGGAGGAGTACTCCTCGCCCTGAATGCGTCGACGGGCGCCCTGCTTTGGAAGTTCAACACGGTCCTTGGTCCTGACCAGGGCGTAGAGGCGCTCGGACTTGGTTCCGGTGGCGCCTGGGAGACGCCTCTCGTCGGCGGTGACGGCTCGGTGACGTACGGCATCGGCAACCCGTATCAAACCGCCGCTGAGGCCATCGCACACCCATCCGCGCAGCTCTACACGGACAGCGACGTGGATCTCACAGCGGCGACCGGCAAGCTGCGCTGGTACTACCAAGGAGTGCCTGACGACTTCAAGGACTACGACATGCAAGCTTCGCCAATCTCGGCGACCGTCAACGGGACCCCCGTCGTCATCGGCAGCGGGAAGATGGGCTATGTCTACGAGATGAACGCCACCACGGGACAGCTGCTCTGGAAGACGCCCGTCGGGAAGCACAACGGACACGACGATGACTCACTCCGAGCCCTCGATCACGAGAGCACGCTGAAGGCGCCCTACACGTACCTTCCAGGATCACTGGGCGGTGTGCTGACCAACATGGCTCTTTCCGGCAACAGCGTCTACGTTGTGACCACCGACCAGGCCTACAAAGAGGCGACCTTGACACCAGGCGTCGGGACGACAGGCGTCGGGACGACCAGCGGTTTTCCTGCGGGCGAGGTGGAAGCGCTCAACCTTGTGACCGGCAAGGTCGAATGGGATACGAAGGTCCCGACAGTGCCGCTCGGTGCCGCCACCGTGTCGAACGATCTCGTCTTCACCACGCTGTTCCGCGGAACACTGGTCGCCATCGACGCGAACACGGGCGCTGTCGTCCATCTCCAGAAGCTGCCCACTTCGACGAACGCTCCGATCGCCATTGCCGGCAGGATGATCGTCGTCCCGGCGGGCGGTCCCACAACGAGCATCGACGGCGGAGATCCGCAGGTGGTGGCCTATTCGGTGCCATGACACTGGCCGGTGGTCCGGCCTCGGTGCGGCTGGTGCCTGTGAAATCGGAGAGGATCCAGCTGTGTATTTGGATGGGGTCTACCTGTGATTCTCGAAGGGGTGCCCGCCGAACCTACAGAACCATCTTGGCTTCGGTGGCGAGAGCCTGTTGGGGCGGGGGATGTCCCTTGCCCCCTGCGGCCGGGTTGACCTCAGGGATAGCGGACAACCACCGACGGACCGGTCCATCGGGTCAACGCGTCACAGAAACCACGGTGGGACACTCTCGCTGCGTGCCGGTGCCGAGTCGACCATCTCGTCGGTCTGGCGCAGACGGTCCCCTAACTGCGAGATGATCTTCAGTGCGACCGAGGGAGTCGAGTAAAGAAGGCTGCTGAACTCTCGACTCGTCAGCACGAGCAGCCGGACGTCAGCATTGGCCACGACCGTGGCCGTTCTCCTGCCAAGGTCGAGTAGTGCCAACTCGCCGACCAGGGATCCTGGCCCCAGTGTGGCGAGCGCGACGCCCTCTCGTGAGGCGGTTACCGTACCCTCGACGACGATGAAGGCCTCGTAACCAAACTCACCGAAGGTGGTGAGAACTTCACCGGACTCGGCTCGATGCTCGGTGGTGAGCGATGCAATCCGGCCAAGCTCAGTCTTGGTACAGCGAGAGAAGAGGTCGAGACCCCGGAGTAACTCGATCCGTTGGTTCTTGTGGAGATGGAACTTCGCCATCGCGGTGAACACCTCCCACCTCTGCGTGACGCACTGAATTCTAGCCATACCTCGGTCGCCGCACACAGGACGAGCGGCCTGATCATCCCTGGTCAAACACCAGTGGGGCTCATGCCTTGACCTCGATGATTCGTCCCACTCCGGTAGGTCCAGCGTCGCCGTGGCGAACTCACACATCGAGGGGCTGAGCGGTTGTGACCCCGTTCCCAACGGGTGCCGGTAGCCCACGGGCCGGCGGTACCCTTCAACTTCGCCTTTGCTCTGGTCGCCGGTGAGGTCCGTTCGTTCTCCGCACCCACGCTTGGCATCTCGGCAGGGACTTGCCGTCCGGCGTCCTGACGACCCCTACTCCATTGGCGAGGATGGTGGCACACACATAGTTACACCTTCTGTGCTGAGTACACCGCTGCTCTTCCCTGGTGGTGTGGTCGGGCGAGCCGACTGAATCCCCAGGTCAGCCGCAAGGCAGACCGCTCGTCGATTGTCTTGAGCGGGTCTGAGCACCAGGAAGGCCAGCCGGCACCGCCGAAAGAGCGGCCGGCCATGGACAATGCAGAACGCCAGATTGCCTTGTACGCTGGGTTCATGACGAACACCGGTGATGTCCGGGTCTCGCAGAGGGGCCAGATGAGCTTGCCGGCTCGAGCACGACACCGATGGGGGCTCGACGAGGGTGGGGAAGTTGGCTACCTCGACCTGGGAGATGCGGTGCTTTTGGTGCCCGGCGGGATCAAGCGCCTCCGGAGCCAACTCCTCGAAGCCGTGACCCAGGAGGAGTGGGAGCACGCCCGAGCGGGGTTCGACGACCCTGATCTCGCCAACGAGTGATCCAACTCGTCGACGACCAACTTCTCGGTGCGATCCTGCGAGGGAACTCCCCTCCCAGGCCGCGGTCGGAGGTCTACACGACCGGATACTGGTACGTTCGGCTGTGTCAAGCAGTGCTCTCCTCGAGAAGTGGTTCGGGGAGCCTTTCAGCTCCCTTCACCTCACTGCCCACTCCAACGAGGGACCGTGCTCTATGGGCACTGCTGGAGCTGCCCGAAGAGATAGGGCTCGTGAGTCTCCGAGATCTCGGTCCGGTCATTGGGCGCCTACGAACCCGACATCACCTCAATATTCTCGGCATGGAAGTTCTGGCGGCAGCCATTCATCTTGAGGCAGACGTCTACCTTTCTGCTCCATCTCCGCGGCTCCAGCACGCCTTGATGGGTGAGTCCCGGCGCTCACACCTCGTCTGACCGCGTCGGAGAAGACTCTCGGTTGGATCGCGGGCACGGGAGAACCATGTCCCTGGTGTACGAGGGCGGAGGCAACCAGCCTCCGACTGGCGCTTGCACCCGTGGGCGGGACTGATCTTCGGGCAGGAAGTCTCTCCTGCCGTGCGCTGGTGCCGAGAGGCAAGTTGGTGGCCACGAAGAACCCCCTCCTTTGATCACAGCCACTCACCCAACGGGCACCGGGCCAGTGGTGAGCGAGTTGCCGGTGACCGCCGACGATCAGTATGTGTACAGATCGCTGCTCGTGGCCGGCGTCGTCCCGGCAGCCGTCGTCACTGAGATTTGGACTTGACCGGCTGCGTGTGCGGGGGAGGTGGCCACGATCTGGGTGGCCGATTTAACCGTGTATGACGTGGCTGTCGTGTTCCCTAACTTGACGCTGTGCACTGTCGAGAACCCGGCCCCTGTGATGGTCACCTTGGTGCCACCACCTACCGGGCCGCTTGTCCACGAAAGACCGGTGATGATCGGGCCGTAGGTGAAGAGGTCGGCCGCCACGCCAGGGCTCTCACCTGCAGGGGTCTTCACCAGCACGTTGACCGAGGCTCCCGCGGTGCCAAGCGGGCTCTTCGCGATGAGCTGGGTCCCTCCTGCGTTGACCGAGACTGTCGTCCCTTTGCTCGAGCCGAAGAAGACAGCTGTGGCCCGGTGAATCCGGTGCCGCTCACCGTCACCGTCGTGCCGCCGGTTGCCAGGCCGCTGGTTGGCGAGATGGCGGACACTGCGGGCGCAGGGACCGTGAATTGGTAGAGGTCGGCACTGGTTGTGGGCGTCGTCCCTCCGGGCGTCGTCACCGAGATCCTGACGGTGCAGGCTGCATGCACCGGAGAGGTGGCCACAAGCTGGGTGGAGGATTTGACTGTGAACGATTTGGCCGGTGTCGCGCCGAAGGTGACGCTCTTGGCTGTCAGCAATCCGGTCCCTGTGATGGTCACCTGGGTGCCACCGGACACTGGGCCGCTGGTCCGAGAAAGGGAGGAGATGGTGGGCACGGGGTTCCCACTGGGGGTCCGTTCCATGGTGAGCTCCTCGCTGCGGGGCACTCCCCCGCCAGCGCTCCAAGCGTAGCGAGTAACTGGATGTCGTACCCTCAGTTCGTCTGGCAGGCCTGCTGGTAGATTGTCGTTGGTACGGCTCCCGATGTGCAGACCGCCCTGCTCACTACGTGCCATGACCCGGATGTGGCTTGGAAGACCTGCGTGACCTCCGCAATCGGCTGACCGTTTGTCCCGGTGACGGTCACGAATGCGTAGGCGTAGATTCCCGAGCATCCGAAACCTGTGACGCTGTAGAAGTTCGACGTGAAGGCCTTTGAGGCAGCAGTGATGGCCGTCGTTGTGCATGGTGCCGACGCACCGGACGCAGAGCCGGCCGTGCTCGTCGAGGTGGCGGAAGGAACCGACGTGGTGGACGGCGGAGGCGCCGTCGTGGTGCTGGCTGGCGGGGCGGTGGCGGTCGTAGAGCGCTGCTTTGAAGGATTGGCGCCACAGGCGGGGTTGGGGATTGTCCCCTTCTTTACGAGCTTCTGTCGGAGGGTGGGGAAGTACCAGGTCACCGCCAGGTACGCGGGCTGCCCGCCACAGGTGCCAAGGTCGTAGGCCACGACGGTCGCCCGCGTGACGCGGCAGTTGGCCTCGATGCCTGTGTCCTTGATGACACAGCCAGTGCCGACGCCAGTGGCGGTCTTTCCGCCCCACGATTTCCAAACAATCTTAATGACCCCGTTGGTGGCACCGACCCCCGAAGTGGAGATGCTCCTGGGTCGAGCTTCACCGTTCCCAAATCCTCCGTAAGCACTGCCCGTAGCGCGGTAGAGCACCCCTGCTTCGAGCTCCGGCTGAGCTCCCCTGGACTTGGCCGATTCTCGGTGCGCCTTGGTGGTCGACGTCGTGGGTGTCCCGTTGCCGTGGGCGGAGGCAGCGCCCCCCATGGACGCGACAACCCACAGAATCAGCGTGATAACGAGAGCGAAAGAAACGCGGACGGTCGATGGGATCACCGAGCGATCCGTGGAACTCTTCGTAGACACCCTCGGAGTCATGGCGATACTTCCATGGTCATAGCGAAGCGAGTTGCGACCAATGTTGCCCCCGTTTCGTTGACTTCCGAGCGGGTAGGTTCGCTCAGCTGGTCGTCGGCACCGCCCCCACCACGTTCGAGACGTGCACGCCCACGCCCGGGAGCGACCCCACGAACCCGGCGTCGCCGAAGGCGAAGATGCCCGCCGTCGGCGCCGATCAGCCAGTAGCCGCCTGTGTCGGCGGTGTGGACGATGCCGATCACCGGGAGGGCCGGGGAGACGCCCAAGGCCGGCAGTGTGCCGAAGCTCTTGGCGTCGCCGAAGGCGTGGACCGAGCCGTCTGGCGGTCACGATCCAGTAGCCACCCCCGTCGGGGGTCCCGGCGATGGCCGTCACCGGCGAACTGGTCCCCGTGGCCGAACCGAGCGTCTGGGCCGCCCCGAAGCCGTAGACGGTGCCGTCGGCGGCCACCAGCCAGTAGCCGTTGCCCGACGGGGTGGCGGCGATGCCGATGATGTCGTCGCGGTGCACGCCATTCCCCGGCAGGGATCCCAGGTAGGTGGCGTTGCCGAAGGCGAAGACCCCGCCGTCCTTGCCGACCAGGAAGTAGCCACCGTCTGTGCCCGTGGGCACGAGACCGGTGATGGGCTGGGTGGGCTTCACGCCGAGGCCCGGCAGCGAGCCGAGGAACGGGGCGTTGCCGAAGGCGAAGACCCCGCCGTCGCGACCCCACCAAGAAGTAGCCCTGGTCATTGGCCGTGGGGACCATGCCCACGATGTTGTTGACCTTCACCCCCAGGCCCGGGAGGGAGCCGAAGAAGCCGCCGGTGGTCCCCGGCGGGGAGAAGACGAAGACCCCGCCGTCGGTGCCCACCATGTCGTAGCCGGCGGTCTTGGCCGGCGGAGGTGGCGGCGGTGGCGTTGTTGTCTTGTGCCCTGTTGTCTTGTGTGTTGTGGTGGGCGGCTTGGTGGTGGCGAAGATCGTGCCGGAGAGCTCACTCACGCTCGGCTTCGTGGTGCTCGACAGGGTTGCGGTGATGCACCCTGTGGCGTCGACCGCGCTCTGTGGTGTCACCTTCTGCCACGACTGGGCCGACGGGTTCCACCACGAGAGGGCCTGGCCCGTGGCAAGGGCGCACCCGGTGACGGCCATCGTGCTGAACGAGCCGCCTGGGGTGGTGTGGACGTCGAAGTAGGTTGTCCCCGTCGAGAACGAGGCGACCGGATCCGACGGGTAGGTCGCCACGGTGAGCGTCCCTGTGCCGCTCGAGGTGGCCTTGACCGTGACCGGGGCCTTCGTGGCTGTGGACGTCGGGTTGGTGCCCGAGGAGCTCTTTGTGCCCTGGGGTGCCACCGAGGTCGGGACCACGGCGTTAGAAGACGTCGACGCTGCCGATGTCCCGCCGGGGTTCGTGGCCGTCACCGTGAAGGTGTAGGAGGTGCCGGCCTTGAGGCCTGACACCTTGGCCGAGGTGGCTGTGCCCGGAGCAACTACCGCGGTGACCGACGGCGTCGTGTGGATCGTGAAGGAGGTCGCCGTCCCGCCGGTGCTCGGTTCGCTCCAGTGCACCGTGGCCGACGTCACTCCGGGTGTCGCGGTGACACCGGTGGGAGTTGCCGGGAGCGTGTACACCGTCACGGAGAACGGGCCAACCGTGGCCGCCGGTGTGATGCCGTTTGCGGCCTTGACCGAGTAGGTGAATGTTGCGGTGTGCGCTGGAGGTGTACCTGAGACTGCTCCAGTACCGGCGTTGATCAGGAGCCATGTGGGCGCGCCGACGAGTGAGTAGCTGGGAGTCGGGTTGCCTGACGCCACGAACGTGTAGGAGTACAGCTTTCCGACCGTCGCCTTGGTGGGAGGGGAGTCCGAGGTGAACTCTGGCGCCGAGTGCACCGTCACTGTGAACTTCTTCGACGCTGCGGGTGTGATGCCGTTTGTGGCCTTCACCGTGTAGCTGAAGCTCATGGTCCCGGCGGGGATCGTTCCCGACAGGGCACCGGAGGACGAGTTGATCGATAGCCAGCCTGGTTGCCCCGAGAGCGAGAACGAGGGCGCCGGTGTCCCTGATGCCGAGAATGTGTAGCTGTAGAGGTCTCCTGCTGTCGCCGTCGTCGGCGGAGAGTCCGCGGTGAAGGCGGGGGCGGTGTTGACGCTTGGGATTTTGACGTACACGGGCACGTCGTTTGTTTGAAACTCCGTCCCGTTGCCCATCTCCCCTGTTTCGCCGTAACCCCAGCAGGCGACTCTGCCCGAAGTAAGGGTGGCGCAGAAGCTGTGGTCATATTCACCCCCCTGCACTGCCACCGCGCCGGACAGAGTTCCCGTGCCGGTGGTGTCTACGACTCGAACTGGCACGGCGGATGTGCTGGTCAGCCCATCGCCGAGTGTGCCCCATCGGCCGCCATACCAGCAGTCCACGCCACCGGATGTGAGTACAGCACAGACCGTGGAGCCTTCGGCGCCCAGGCCGGCGGCGGTGGCAGCCGCGCTGACCGCGCCGGAAAAGGTCCCTATGCCCCCGACGCCTGAGACTGGAATCGGCGCGTCTGCATCGAAACTATTTCCTGTTTCGTGAAGGTTCCCACTCCCCCAGCAGTCCACGCCACCGGAACTGAGGACAGCACAATCACTCGCATTGTCTTCCCCCACCACCCCGGCCACGCCGGATAAATTCCCTGTGCCGTCAATGCCCTCAACCCCCTGTGGGACGTCGAAAGAGCCACTTAGCTCCCCATTACCCATCTCGCCGTCTTCGGCGTTCCCCCAACAGTCCATGTCGCCGGACGTGAGGACGGCGCAGTATCCGCGGAGATTGCTAATCAAGCTAGCCACACCGGACAGGGTTCCTGTGCCACCGACGCCCTTTACAGCCTCTGGCACCGCGGACACTGTTCTTGTGAGTGGATTGAGCGCTCCGCCGCCGAGTTCTCCTGTTCTGGCGATCCCCCAGCAGTCCACACCGCCGGACTTGAGAAGAGCGCAGAAGCTTGTTGTGCCGTTGTAACCCTGGCTGTCGAGGCTGGCCACGCCGGTGAGGGTACCGACACCTCCTACGCCTTCGACCGCCACTGGGACGTTGGAGGACTGTGTAAGTGTGAGGTCGACGCCGTTGCCGAGTTGGCCCCAGAACTCCCAGCCCCAACAGTCGACTCCACCGGAAGTGAGAACGACGCACCAGCTAGGCCTGCCATACCAACCTTGGTAAGCCGCCAAGCTGGCCACGCCGGAGAGAGTGCCAGTTCCCCCAAGACCCTTGACGGCCGAGGGAACGTCGGAGTTGCCATCCGAGCCATCTCCGAGTTGGCCCGATGTGTTGTCGCCCCAGCAGTCCATGCCACCTGAGGTGAGAAGAGCGCACATCCCTTCTCCATTGCTTCTCAGACTGGCAACGCCTGACAGCGTCCCGGTGCCACCAATGCCTTCAACCGCCACCGGAACGTCGGACATTTTGGTCGACCCGTTTCCGAGCTGGCCAAAGACGTTTGTTCCCCAACAGTCCACGCCGCCTGTGGCAAGAAGCGCGCAATATCCGTCATAGTCGGCCACCACTGAAGTGACCTCCGGTACAGAGGAACCACGCGGCATGCTTACGTTGGAGAACTTGCTAATGGTCGCGGTATTCGGGCTCGCAGCTCCGACCGCGACCGAAGCGAAAAGCCCCACCCCGGTCATCGCAATTATGGCAACAACTGCCAGCAACAGCTTCGCGAATTCAAACCACTTGGTCCGCATCATGGACTTCCCACCTTGTTCATGCGCTCTTCTGAGCGTGACTAGCTCAGAGGTTCCTGAGAATCCGAACTAGCTGGCGGGAGCATAACGCGTTTCCAGTGGAAGTTCCCTGGTTGCAACGTGCGCACGGCGACGCAGGTCGAGTTCGGCGACCGGGTCCATAACCACCGACACAAGCTGGGCTTTCGCGGCCTGGGTACGTGAGGGGTACGAGGCGTCGCTGGTTCGGCCGCTGGCCTGGGCCTGCCGACAGAACGAAGCCGCCTACTGGCGCCGTTCGGAGAACCCCGCACTGTCGAGTCAGCGAACCGGTGGTGACGGGCTCAGCTGAGTCACGATCTCAGAGAGCATCCTCCGCTGCATGGCGGGCACAAAACGCGTCATCACCCGCTGCGCCGTACCAAGTTCCGGCCGCGATGGGCGGCAGCGTGCCGGGCCGTCGGCGTGACCGGGCTGCACTTCCACGACCTGCGCGGGTGCGGCCTCACGTGGGAAAGCCACCAGGGCGCCACCGTAAGTGAGCTGATGCAGTTGGCGGGCCACACCACGCCGGCCGTCGCCATGAACTACCAGCACGCCACCTTTGAGCGGGACCGGACGATTTCTGATCGCCTCGACGCCCTCATGCAAGCGGCGGCGGCCGTCCCGGCACCCGACGTGGCGAAGGTCGTCGACCTCCCTCACTAGCGGCCGCAGGGCCCTCGGAATGGGCAGCTTGTGGATTCGCTATTGCACGCTGGTTGCACGCAGGGGCTCTGCGGCTGAGGCGTCCCGAGGGTCAGTCGGCATCGTCCCTGGTAGATCCCGGTGTCGGAGGGGGGACTTGAACCCCCACGCCCTTGCGGGCACCAGCCCCTCAAGCTGGCGCGTCTGCCTATTCCGCCACTCCGACGTGAGGGTCGATGCTATCGCGTCGTCCGCCGGGCCTATGTGGTCGGAACGGTGTTCGGGCTGGTGGGGGGTACCCGAACGCTCCAGGTCTGTGGATACCACAGGAGTCCCGGGCCGTTGGGGTTCGGGCCGATGCCGGCGATGTAGGTGGACCAGGCCATGGCGGCCGGCTCGGCGAAGAGCGGCAGGGTGACCATCTGCTGCCAGAGGACGGTGTCGGCCTCGGCGTACATGGTGGAGGCTTTGATGGGGTTCAGGTCCTGCGAGGCCTGGGTGAGGAGCGAGTCGAGCGCCGGATTCGAAAAGCGCGACCAGTCCTGGGAGCCGTCGACCCCGGGTGTCCCCAGCATCGTCGTGAACCAGGCGATGGCCTCGCTCCCGTACGGCGTGGCGTCGTAGGGCAGGAGCGCGGCGTCGGCCTGGCCCGAGGCCAGCGCCTGGCCGGCGGCTGTGGCGTCGCTCGACGACAGGAGGCTGACCCCGATGCCCGCCGCCTGGAGTTGCCGGGCCACCACCGTGGCCGACTTGGCCGCCCACTGGTCGCCGTCGTCGACCGCCACGGTGACCACCAGGGGTTTGCCGTTCGGCTGGACCCATGCGCCCCCCGGCCCCCGCACGTAGCCGGCCGAGGTGAGCAGCCGGTCGGTCTGATCGAGGTCCGCGGTGAGCGGGAACGGGCGGGCTGTGGTGGGCGGGTTGGGTGTGGTCGTCGTGGTGGTGCCGGGCTGGCCGGAGGACTGGATGGACGGCGTCTTGGGCCCGGGGTAGTTCGACTGCGACTGGGCGTAGAGATGGCTGGCCGACGGGACGATTCCCGTGTCGGCCCAGCCCACCACGGCGTTCGTCAGGGCCTGGCGGTCGACGGCGTGGCTGATCGCCTGGCGGACGGGGAGGGCCCCGGTCACCGCCGAGGTGGTCGAGTACACCAGCTGGAGGAAGGTCGACGACACTGTCACCGAGCTGTTCTGCGACCGGTGCTGGGTCACCTGCTCGAGGAGCGACGGACTGAACGCGCTGGGCTCGATGACCTGGGCCGCGCCGGTCTCGAGCCAGTGGGTGAGCTGGGCGGGTCCCGAGGCGAAGCGGATCGTCATCGTGTCGAGGTTGGCGTCCTGTCCCCACCAGTGCGGGTTGCGCACCAGCACGATCTTCTTCCCCGGCACGACGGCCCCGATCTTGAACGGCCCCCCGGAGAGGTCCACCGCCGGGTCCACCGAGGTGCAGCCGGGGTCCCAGCCCACCTTCTCCATCACGTGGGCCGGCAGCAGGTCGTTGAAGAGCATCTTCCAGTCGGCGAAGGGCTGGGCGAAGACCACGGTCACCGTCCGGCCGTTCTGGCTCCCCTTCACCGAGGAGATGTCGCGGTAGCCCTGGGTGCTGGCCACGTCGGTGTTGTACGAGCCGACGCCGCCGGGGGGCGGTCCCCGCTGCTCCTGCCAGGCGTAGACGAAGTCGGCGGCGGTGATGGGCACCCCGTCGGACCACACCGCCCTGGGGTTGATTGTGTAGACCACGGTCTGGGGCGAGGTGTTCACCACCTCGGCCTGGTTGATGACGGCCGAGTCGTAACTGGGCACGCCCCCCGGGCCCACCACGAACGAGCTGGGCAGGACGGGCTCGAGGACCAGATGGTCGGCCCAGGTGTTGCCCGCCGCGGCGTTGGGGTTGCAGCCGGTGGGCGCCTGGTCGAGGCCGAGGGTGAGGGAGCCCCCGATCCCGGCCACCCAGGGGTTGGGCGGGGCGGTGGTGGTCGTCGCCGAGGCGCCCGCCGTCGCGCCGGCGGCGCCGGCGGCCACGAGGGCCAGGGTGCAGAGGACGGCGGCGGCCGGGACCGGCCGGGCGGTGGTCCGCCTGCCCGGGCGCCCGCCCGGGGGGATCACTGCAGCCGGAGGTCCAGGGTCAGCGTCGTGAAGGCGAAGATGAGGGCGACCATCACGGTGATCCGGTCGAGGTTGCGCTCGACCACGGTCGAACCCTGGGCGGCCGCTCCGACGCTCCCGCCGAACATGTCCGACAGGCCGCCGCCCTTGCCGCTGTGCATCAGGATCAGGAAGATCAGGCCCAGCGAGGCCAGGATTTCGATGATGATGTACACCCAGGTCAGCACCGCGAGAGCTCCTTACACGCAGACGGGCGCCGCATCCGGCGGCTCAAGAACGGTAGCAGCCCCCGACCGCCCGCAGTATGTCGAGGAACGACGCCGCCTCCAGACTGGCCCCGCCGACCAGCAGGCCGTCGACGTCGGGCTCGGAGACCAGCTCGGCGGCGTTCTCGGCGTTGACCGACCCCCCGTACTGGATGCGCACCGCCTGGGCCGCCTCCGGGCCGGCCAGCTCGGCCAGCAGCGAGCGGATGAACACGCAGGCGTCCTCGGCGTCGACCGCGGTGGCCGCCCGGCCCGTCCCGATGGCCCAGATCGGCTCGTAGGCGATCACCGAGCCGGCCACCTCGGCGGCGGGGACACCGTCGTAGGCCACCGAGACCTGGGCCCGCAGCCGAGCCTCGGTCTTCCCGGCCAGCCGCTCCTCCTCGGTCTCCCCCACGCAGCAGATGGGCGTCATGGCGTGGCGCAGCACGGCCCGCAGCGTGGCGGCCACCGTCTCGTCGGTCATGCCGAAGTGCTGGCGCCGCTCGGAGTGGCCCACGAGCACGTAGCGCACCCCCAGGCGGGCCAGCATCTGGGGGCTCACCTCCCCGGTGAAGGCGCCGCGGTCGTTGTCGTTGCAGTGCTGGGCGCCGAGGGCCACGGGGATCGACTCCCCCTCGAGCAGGGTCTGGACGGTGCGGATGTCGGTGAAGGGCGGGTGGACCGAGGCGTCCACCCGGGCCACGTCGGCCGCCTTGAGGCGAAGCCCGAGGTCGCGCACGGTGTGCAGCGCCTCGATGTGGTCGTGGTGCATCTTCCAGTTCCCGCTGACCAGCGGGCGGCGGCCGTCGCGCTCGTGTGCCGGCTCGGTCATCGGAGGCGCCGGTCGCTCAGGAGGGCCCGGTGGCCGTGCGGCCGGGGGCGTTGGGCGCGGCGCGCAGCGCGTCCAGCGCCGGGAGGTCCCCCAGCTCCAGCAGGGCCAGGGAGGCCCCGCCGCCGGTCGAGACGAAGTCGATGCGGTCGGCCAGCCCGAAGGCGTCGAGGGCCCGGACGCTGTCCCCCCCGCCGACCACGGTGAACCCGGGGCAGTCGGCCACGGCGCGGGCCACCCGGTGGGTGCCGGCGGCGAACCGGTCGTCCTCGATCACCCCGAGCGGCCCGTTCCACACCACCGTCCCGGCCGAGGCGATGGCCTCGGCGAAGGCCTCGGCCGTCTCGGGACCGATGTCCAGCCCCTGCCAGCCGTCGGGCAGATCCCGGCCGACCAGCTTGGCGTCGCCCCGCGGCCCCCCCAGGCTGTGGGAGCCGAACTCCCCCCCGGGCTCGAGGGCCACGGTGTCCACGGGCAGGATGATCTTGGCCCCCGAGTCGAGCAGCTGCCGACAGCTCTCGAGGTGCTCGAAATCGACCGGCGACGAGCCCACCTGGTGGCCGAGGGCGGCCAGGAAGGTGAAGGCCATCGCCCCGCCCACGGCCACGACGTCGGCCCGCTCGTCCAGGGCGATGAGGGCGCCCAGCTTGTCGGCCACCTTGGCCCCGCCCACCACGGCCACGAAGGGCCGGGCCGGGGCGTCCAGCAGCGAGCCCAGCACCTCGACCTCCCGGGCCAGCTGCCGTCCCGCCGCGCTCGGGAGGGTCTGGGGGGGGCCGACGACCGAGGCGTGGCGGCGGTGGGCCACCCCGAAGGCCTCGTTGACGTAGCCGTCGAACCCCTCGACCAGCTGGGCCACGAAGGCGGGGTCGTTCCCCTTCTCGCCCGGGGAGAACCGCAGGTTCTCGAGGAGCGACACCCCCGGGGCCAGCTCGGCCAGCCGCTCGGCGACCGGGGCCATGGCCCAGCGGGGGTCCGGGGCGCCGTCGGGGCGGCCCAGGTGGCTGCAGGCCGTCACCTCGGCCCCCCGCTCGAGAAGCCACTGCAGGGTCGGCAGGGCGGTGCGGATCCGGTAGTCGTCGGCCACCTGGAGACGGCCGTCGGGCCCCTCGGACAGGGGGGTGTTGAAGTCGGTGCGCACCAGGATGCGCCGGCCGTCGACCGCAGGGAGGTCCTCTAGGAGGGGGATCCCCTCCAGCGGAGACCCGACCGTCACGCCGGGGTCCCCCGTCCGGCCACGATCGAGACCAGGTCCACCAGCCGGTTGGAGTACCCCCACTCGTTGTCGTACCAGCCCTGGACCTTCACCAAGGTGCGGTCCCCCACCGGCTGGGCCATGGTCAGAGGGGCGTCGAACGTGCACGAGGCCGGGCTGCCGACGATGTCCGAGGAGACGATCGGGTCCTCGCTGTAGACGAGCACCGGCCCGAGCGGCGGGGCCGCGGCGGCGGCGGCGAAGGCCCGGTTGACGTCGTCGCGTGAGACCGCGCCCTCGACCACGACGGTGAAGTCGGTGATCGACCCGACCGGGATGGGGACCCGCAGGGCCATGCCGTCGAGCTTTCCCTTCATCGACTCGAGCACCAGGCTGGTGGCCCGGGCGGCGCCGGTGGAGGCCGGGACGATGTTGATGGCGGCGGCACGGGCCCGCCGCAGGTCCTTGTGGGTGAGGTCGAGCAGGTTCTGGTCGTTGGTGTAGGCGTGGACCGTCGTCATGAGCCCGCCCACGATCCCGAAGGCGTCGTCGACCACCTTCACCATGGGCACGAAGCAGTTGGTGGTGCACGAGGCGTTGGAGACGACCAGGTGAGTGTCGGGGTCGAAGTCGCCGTCGTTCACGCCGACCACGAAGGTGGCGTCGGCGTCGCCCACCGGGGCCGAGATGACCACCCGGGAGCACCCGGCCTTGAGGTGGGCCGCCGCCTCGTCCCGGGCGTTGAAGCGGCCGGTGGACTCCACCACCACCTCGACCCCCAGGTCCCCCCAGGGAAGCGCCGCGGGCTCGCGCTCGGACAGGACGGTGATCCGGCGCCCCCCCACCACGAGGGCGTCCCCGTCCACCTCGACCTCTGTGGCCAGGCGGCCCTGGGTCGAGTCGTAGCGCAGGAGGTGGGCGTCGGTCCCGATGGGCGAGATGTCGTTCACCGCCACCACGTCGATGTCGGCACCCTGGGCCAGGACGGCACGGAGGAAGTTCCGGCCGATCCTCCCGAAGCCGTTCACGCCAACCCGCACGGTCATCTCGCCTCGCTCCTCTTCTCCGCCCGGGCGATCCCCGACGGTGTGATCCTCATGCCAGCAGATCCGAGAGGACCACCGCCAGTCTTGCAGGATCGTGCACCAGGCCGTTCGCACCGGCCAGTCGCCGGTCCACCAGGGGCCGGTCGCACGCCCCGGCGACCAGGCCGGCCTGCGAGTCCCACAGGACCACGTCGACGTCGACCCCGTGCTCGCGCAGCGCCGCCACATGGGCGGCCACGTCGTAGCCCTCGGTCTCGGGGACCTGGGGGAAGAGGTTGCAGACGTAGACCCGCTGGGCGCCGGCGGCGGCCAGCGCCTCGGCGATGCCCGGCACGGCCACCGCGGCCAGCACGCTGGTGTAGAGCGACCCGGGGCCGATGACCACCTGGTCGGCCTCGGCCAGGGCCTCGGTGGCCTCGGCGGGCGGGCTGGAGCCCCCCGGGACCAGCGACACCCGCCGGATCCTGCCCGCGGCCGAGACCGCCACCTGGCCCTCGACCTCGCCCCGGGCGGCCTCGGCCTTGAGGGTCACCTTCTCGGTGGTGGCCGGGAGCACCCGGCCGCACGCCCCCAGCAGCTCGGCCGCGGCGTCGATGCCGGCGACCAGGTCCCCGGTGGCGTCCACCAGCCCGGCCAGCACGAGGTTGCCCAGGGCGTGGCCGGAGAGCTCGCCGGTGTCGCCGAAGCGGTGCTCGAAGGCCCGGGCCAGCACCGAGGAGGGGTCGGCCAGGGCCACCAGGCACTTGCGCAGGTCCCCCAGGGCCACCACGTCGAGCTGCTGGCGCAGGCGGCCGCTCGAGCCGCCGTCGTCGGCCACCGACACCACGGCCGTGATCTGCGAGGCGTAGCGCCGGAGCGCCTTGAGGGACACGGCGGTGCCGTGCCCGCCCCCCACGGCCACGACCTTGGGGCCCGAGGCCACGGGGCTCACCGCTCCACGTCCCGGTGGAAGGACGAGGAGGCGAACCCGTGGGCGGCCAGCCGCTCGACCAGCGCCTCGGCCAGGGCCACCGAGCGGTGGCGCCCGCCGGTGCAGCCCATGGCCACCGTCAGGTAGGACTTCCCCTCGCGCACGAAGGCCGGCACCAGCATGACCAGGAGCTCCTCCACCTTGTCGAGGAAGGCCGCCGTCTCGGGCTGGCCGAACACGTACCGCCGCACCTCGTCGTCGAGGCCGCTCAGGGGGCGCAGCGACTCCACCCAGTAGGGGTTGGGCAGGAACCGGCAGTCGAAGACGATGTCGACGTCGAGCGGGATGCCGTGCTTGTAGCCGAACGAGACGACCGAGGTCTGCATGTTGCCGGCGCCGCGCGACTCCCCGAACAGCTCGAGGATCCGCTGGCGGAGCTGGTTGGAGTTGAGCTCGCCGGTGTCGAAGATGACGTCGGCCCGCCCCCGCACCACCTCGAGCATCCGCCGCTCGTCGGCGATCGACTCCTCCACCCCCCGGGCGGCCAGGGGGTGGCGGCGGCGGGTCCCCTCGAACCGCCGGACCAGCACGTCGTCGGGGGCGTCGAGGAAGAGCACCTGGACCCGGTGGCGGGCCTCGACCAGGGAGTCGAGGACCGGGAGGACGTCCTCGAAGTTCTCCCCCCCGCCCCGGCCGATCACCAGGGCCACCCGGTCGGTCTCCGAGCCCGGCCGGCCGCCGAGCTCGGCCACCTTGGTGAACAGGGCCGGCGGGAGGTTGTCGATGACGAACCAGCCCAGGTCCTCGAGGGTGGCGGCGGCGGTCGAGCGGCCCGCCCCCGACATGCCCGCCACCACCAGGAACTCGCTCATCGCCCCCCAGTCTCGCCCATCGGGGCGGCCACCGGCGGGCAATCGCCGTCGGCGGGGACGGTCGCCGGCGCCGGCGCCGGGACGCCGTGGAGGGCCTCGTAGACGGCGTCGGCCACCCGGTCGGGGAGCCAGCCCAGGCTGCGCAGGTCCTCGGGGGTGGCCGCCCGCAGCGCCCGCACCCCGCCCACCTCCTTCAACAGGCGGGTGCGGCGGGCCGGGCCCAGGCCGGCCACGCCGTCGAGCGTGCTGGCCGTCATGCGCCTGCCCCGGCGCTGGCGGTGGTAGGTGACGGCGAAGCGGTGGGCCTCGTCGCGCACCCGCTGGAGGAGGTAGAGGGCCTCGGAGCCCCGGGGGACCGGACCGGGTCGGGCGAGCCGGGCCGGTAGACCTCCTCGAACTGCTTGGCCAGGGCGGCCAGCTCGATCTCCCCCTCGAGGCCGAGCTCGGCCACCACGCGCTCGCCCACCCCGAGCTGCCCCTTGCCCCCGTCGAGGAGGAGGAGCTGGGGCGGGTAGGCGAACCGCCGGCGCCGCTCGGTTGTCGTGCTCCGGCGCTCCTCGAGGAGGGCGGTGAGCCGCCGTCGGAGCACCTCCTCCATGGCCGCGTAGTCGTCGTTGCCGGCGACGGTCTTGACCTTGAACTTGCGGTAGTCGGACTTCTTGGCCAGGCCGTCCTCGAAGACCACCATGGAGCCGACGTAGTCGGTGCCCTGGAGGTGGCTCATGTCGTAGCACTCGATCCGCAGCGGGGCCTGGGCCAGCCCGAGGGCGCCCTGCAGCTCGGTGAGGGCGCGGGCGCGGCTGTTGTGGTCGGCGGCCCGTCGAAGGCGGTGCCGGGCCAGGTCCTCGGCGGCGTTGCGCACCACCATCTCCTGCAGCGCCCGCTTGTCGCCGCGCCGGGGCACCGACACCGACGCCGGCCCGCCCCGGAGCCCCGCCAGCCACGCCTCGAGCACCCCGGTCGCCTCGGGCTCGACGGGGACGAGCACCCGACGGGGGACCTCGGCCCCCGGGGCGCCGTAGAGCTGCTCGACCACCCGCTCGACCAGCTGGGCCGGGGACAGGTCCTCCACCTTGTCGGCGATCGAGCCGCTCCGCCCCACCACCCGCCCCCGGCGGACGTGGAACACCTGGACCGCCGCCTCGAGCTCGTCCTCGGCGATCCCCACCACGTCGAGGTCCTCGGGTCGCTCGGAGACCATCTGCTGGGTCTGGGCCGCCTTGCGCACCGCCGTGAGCTGGTCGCGCAGCCTCGCCGCCCGCTCGAACTGGAGCGCTTCGGACGCCTCGGCCATCTCGGCCTCGAGCCGGGCCACCACCGCCGCGGTGTCCCCGGAGAGGAAGTGCATGAGGTCCTCGACCATCCCCCGGTAGCGGTCGGGCTCCACCGCCCCCACGCACGGCCCCGAGCACCGCTCGATGTCGTAGAGGAGGCAGGGCCGGCCCAGCCGCTCGTGGCGCTTGAACTTGGCGTCCGAGCAGGTGCGCACCGGGAAGCTCCGCAGCAGGAGGTCGAGGGTCTCGCGCAGCGCCCCCACGTGGCCGTAGGGGCCGAAGTAGCGGACGCCCTTGCGCTTCTTCCCCCGGAAGACGATCGGCCGGGGCCACTCCTCACCCACCGTGACGGCCAGCCACGGGTAGCTCTTGTCGTCCTTGAGCCGGACGTTGAAGCGCGGCTGGTGCGCCTGGATGAGGGAGTGCTCGAGCATGAGGGCCTCGACCTCGGTGCCCACCACCACCCACTCGACATGGTCGGCCTGGGCCACCATCTGGGCCGTGCGCACCGGGAGGGCGGCCGGATCCTGGAAGTAGTTGGTCAGCCGGTGACGCAGCGACTTGGCCTTGCCCACGTAGAGGACCCGGCCCTCGGCGTCGAGGAACTGGTAGGACCCCGGGGCGTCGGGGATCGAGGCGGTCGGCGGGCGCTGCACCACCCCTCCATGATCGCGTGACCGGCCCGGCGCCCGACCGGTTCCGCCGCGCCGGGCCGGGCCGGGGCCTAGAATGACCGTGCCGGCCTGGTATCCCGGCAACACACCTCGCACCGAGGCCGACAACCCCGCGGATGGGCGACCAGGCTGTCCCCGCCGGCCAGATCGGTGCCGTCCCCAGAGGGGGTACGACATGCTCAGGCTCCAGCGGGCGCTCCCCGAGCGCTACTCCGCCGCGCCGCCCGAGGACCTCGCCGCCTGGATCGGCGCGGCCAAGGCCCAGCTGGGCGACCGGGTGCTCATCCTCGGCCACCACTACCAACGCGACGACGTCATGCGCTGGGCCGACGCCCGGGGGGACTCCTTCGGCCTCTCGCGGATCGCCGCCGGCCGGCGCGACGCCGAGTTCGTGGTCTTCTGCGGCGTGCACTTCATGGCGGAGTCGGCCGACGTGCTCACCGCCGACCACCAGCAGGTGCTGCTGCCCGACCTGAACGCCGGGTGCTCGATGGCCGACATGGCCGACATCGACCAGGTCGAAGAGGCCTGGGAGGAGCTGGGACGGGTCACCGACATCGAGCGGGTGGTCCCGGTCACCTACATGAACTCCTCGGCCGCCCTCAAGGCCTTCGTCGGCCGCCACGGGGGCTCGGTCTGCACCTCGTCCAACGCCCGGGCCGTGCTCACCTGGGCCCTCGACCCTGGTGGGGCCGCCGGGGCGGGACGCGGCGACAAGGTCCTCTTCTTCCCCGACCAGCACCTCGGACGCAACACCGGCTACCAACTCGGCTACACGGCAGCCGACATGGCCCTGTGGGACCCCAGGGCCGAGCTCGGCGACCTCTCCGAGTCCGAGGTGAAGTCGTCCCACCTGCTCTTGTGGAGGGGCCACTGCTCGGTGCACCAGCGCTTCCGGCCCGAGCACGTCGCGGCGTTCCGGGCCGAGCACCCCGACGGCATCGTGGTCGTGCACCCCGAGTGCGCCCACGACGTGGTGGAGCTGGCCGACCAGGTCGGCTCTACCGACTACATCATCAACGCCGTGGCCGAGGCTCCCCCCGGTTCGGTGCTCGGGGTGGGCACCGAGATCCACTTGGTGAAGCGGCTCGACGACGAGGACCCCGACCGGACGGTGGTCTGCCTCGACCCGCTGGTCTGCCCGTGCTCGACCATGTCGCGCATCGACCCCGCCCACCTGGCCTGGATCCTCGAGGGGTTGGTCCAAGGCGAGGTCCGCAACCGCATCACCGTCGACCCCGAGACCGCCGAGTGGGCCAAGGTGGCCCTCGAGCGGATGCTGGCCACGGTCTAGCCACCGCCGGCTCCCGTTCCGCCGGCGATCGTGCCCGGGCCCCCCACCGACCCCGTGCCCGGCCCCCTGGCCTTCCGCCCGGCCACCCGGGCAGACATCGACGCCGTGGTCGCTCTGGTGGAGTCCGCCTACCGGGGCCAGGCCAGCCGGGAGGGGTGGACCACCGAGGCCGACCTGCTCGACGGGCAGCGGACCGACGCGGCGGCGGTGGCCGAGGCCGTCGGGCGGCCCGACGGCACCGTGCTCGTGGCCACCTCGGGCGCGAGCATCGTCGGCTGCTGCCAGCTGGTCGGCGGGCCCGGCGCCGCGGCGCGCTTCGGCATGTTCGCCGTCGCCCCCCGCCTGCAGGGCCGTTCCATCGGGGACGCACTGCTGGCCGAGGCCGAGCGGGTGTCCCGTGCGGCGGGGGCCGGCGCCCTGCGCATGGAGGTGCTGGCCCCGCGGTCCGAGCTGCTCGCCTGGTACCAAAGGCGCGGCTACGCCCCGACCGGCGAGACGGCCCCCTTCCCCTACGGCGACGAGCGCTTCGGGATCCCCCGGCGCGACGACCTTCACTTCGTCGTGCTCGAGAAGGACCTCGGCCCTTGAGGGCTTGAGGGTCAGCCGGCCTTGGTGAGCACGGGCTTCAAGACCTCGCCGGTGTGGCTGCCGTTGGTCTTGGCCACCTGTTCGGGGGTCCCCTCGGCCACCACTCGGCCGCCCCGGTCGCCGCCGTCGGGGCCGAGGTCGATGATCCAGTCGGCCGTCTTGATGACGTCGAGGTTGTGCTCGATGACCACCACGGTGTTCCCCTGGTCGACCAACCGCCCCAGGACCTCGAGGAGGCGGCGGACGTCCTCGAAGTGGAGGCCCGTGGTGGGCTCGTCGAGGATGTAGAGGGTGTGGCCGGTGGGGCGCCGGGAGAGCTCGGAGGCGAGCTTGACCCGCTGGGCCTCCCCGCCCGACAGGGTGGGGGCCGGCTGTCCCAGGCGCACGTAGCCCAGGCCGACGTCGACCAGCGTCTGGAGGTGCCGGGCGATGGGCGGCTGGTTGGAGAAGAAGGCCAGTCCCTCCTCGCAGGACAGGTCGAGGACGTCGGCGATGTTCTTGCCCCGGAAGGTCACCTCGAGGGTGTCGCGGTTGTAGCGGGCCCCCCCGCAGACTTCGCAGGGCACGTAGACGTCGGGCAGAAAGTGCATCTCGATCTTGATCGTCCCGTCGCCGGCGCAGGCCTCGCACCGACCGCCGCGCACGTTGAAGGAGAAGCGGCCGGGCTGGTAGCCCCGCACCTTGGCCTCGGGGGTCTGGCTGAACAGTCGCCGGATGTGGTCGAACACCCCGGTGTAGGTGGCCGGGTTCGAGCGCGGCGTGCGGCCGATCGGCGCCTGGTCGACGTCGACCACCTTGTCGAGGTGGTCCACCCCCTCCACCTTCTTGTGCAGCCCCGGCACCGCCTTGGCCCGGTTGAGCCGGTGGGCCAGGGAGCGCAGGAGGATCTCGTTGACCAGCGTCGACTTGCCCGACCCCGACACCCCGGTCACCGCCACCAGGCACCCCAGGGGGAAGGCCACGTCGATGTCGGCCAGGTTGTGCTCGCGCGCTCCCCGCACGACCAGGGTCTCGCCGCTCCCGGCCCGCCGGCGCTCGGGCACCGGGATCCGGCGACGGCCCGAGAGGTACTGCCCGGTGAGCGACTCCTTGTTGGTCAGGAGCCCCTTGCGCCCGGCCACCGGCCCGGCGTGGACGATGCGTCCGCCGTGCTCGCCGGCACCCGGACCGATGTCCACCACGTAGTCGGCGGTGCGGATGGTCTCCTCGTCGTGCTCGACCACGATGACCGTGTTCCCGAGGTCGCGCAGCCGCAGGAGCGTCCCGATGAGCCGCTGGTTGTCCCGCTGGTGCAGGCCGATCGACGGCTCGTCGAGCACGTAGAGCACGCCCACCAGTCCGCTCCCGATCTGGCTGGCCAGCCTGATGCGCTGCGCCTCGCCGCCCGAGAGCGTCCCGGCCGAGCGGGCCAGCGAGAGGTAGTCGAGCCCCACGTCGAGGAGGAACTGCATGCGCTCGCGGATCTCCTTGAGGACCCGGTCGGCGATGAGGTGGTCGCGGTCGGAGAGGTCGAGGGTGGCGATGGCCTCGACCGCCTTGGTGATCGAGAGGCTGCAGAGCTCGAAGATGCTCATGCCGCCGATGGTCACGGCCAGGAACTCGGGCTTGAGGCGGGCCCCGCCGCAGGCCGGGCAGGCCACCTCTCGCATGTACTGCTCGATCTGCTCGCGCGACCACTCCGACTCGGCCTCGCCGTGGCGCCGGCCCAGCCAGGGCACGATCCCCTCGTAGTGGGAGAGGTAGGAGCGGCTGCGCCCGAACCGGTTGCGGTACTGCACGTGGACCTGCTTGGTCCCCGAGCCGTAGAGGACGAGCTTTCGGTCCTTGGCCCGGAGCTTCTTCCACGGGGTGGTGACCGAGAACCCGCCCAGCTCGGCGGCCCCGGCCACCAGGCCGGTGAAGTACTCGCTGCGGGCCCCGGCCCACGGGGCCAGGGCCCCGTCGTCGAGCGAGAGCGAGGGGTCGGGCACCACCAGCTCGGGGTCGACCTCGAACCTCGTGCCCAGCCCGGCGCAGGTCTCGCAGGCGCCGTAGGGGGAGTTGAAGGAGAAGTTGCGGGGGGCCGGCTCCTCGAAGCTCAGCCCGCAGTGGGTGCAGGCCAGGTGCTGGCTGAAGGTGATGGCCTCGTCCTCCTCGGCCCCCTCGGCCGCCGTCACCGCCACCTCGGCCGTGCCCCCGGTGAGGCCGAGCGCCGTCTCGATCGACTCGGTCAGCCGTTGGCGGATGCCGTCGCGCCGGACCAGGCGGTCGACCACCACCTCGATGGTGTGCTGCTCGTAGCGGGCCAGGTTCACGTCCTTGCGGTCGGCCAGCTCCACCGTCTCGCCGTCGACCCGCACCCGGGAGAAGCCCTGCTTGGCCATGTCGTCGAGCAGGCCGCTGTACTCGCCCTTGCGACCCCGGATGACCGGGGCCAGCACCTGGAACCGGGTGCCCTCGGGCAGCTCCATCACCCGGTCGACGATCTGCTGGGGGGTCTGGCGGGCCACCGGGCGGCCGCAGTTCGGGCAGTGGGGCCGGCCGATGCGGGCGTAGAGGAGGCGGAGGTAGTCGTAGACCTCGGTGATGGTGCCCACCGTCGAGCGCGGGTTGCGCGAGGCCGACTTCTGGTCGATGGAGATGGCCGGGGACAGCCCCTCGATGAAGTCGACGTCGGGCTTGTCCATCTGCCCCAGGAACTGGCGGGCGTAGGCCGAGAGCGACTCGACGTAGCGGCGCTGCCCCTCGGCGTAGATGGTGTCGAAGGCCAGGGAGGACTTGCCCGACCCCGACAGCCCGGTGAAGACCACCAGCTGGTCGCGGGGCAGGTCGAGGGAGACGTCCTGGAGGTTGTGCTCCCGGGCCCCCCGGATGACTAGGCGGTCGGACACAGTCGGAGGATACCGGAGTGCTCGTCGGCCGGAACCGGCCCCGTCGGGGGTCACCCGGCCATGCTAGACGAACGTGTGTTCGCTCTCAAGCATGTGCCGCGGCCCCGGGCGGGCCGCCGGTCGGACGGGGGCCTCGTAGGAGGCGCGGGCGCGGCCGAGGTCGCCGACCCCGAGCGTCACGCAGCCGAGCCGCGGCTCCATCCGAGACGTGTCGCGCCGGGGCGGGCCGGCGCCGTGCCGTGAGGCCCGGGAGGCCCGGGGTCAGGCGGCCACGAAGGCCAGGTACATGTCCTTCATGGTGAAGAAGCTGGGGAGGTCGTCGGCCCCGATCTCGATGGGGTGGCCCACGATCTCCTCGAGGAGGGCGATCGTCTCGATCAGGCCGAAGGAGTCGAGGTAGCCGGCCTCCCAGAGCTGGGTCGAGGGCTCGATCTCGCCGTCGAGGTCGGGGCGCTGCTCGGCCAGGAACCGGCGGAGCCGGTCGTAGAAGGAGGGTTCGTCGAGCACCTCGGGGCTCACCGGCCCGGGCCCCCGGTCAGCGCCACCAGGACGCCCTCCGAGCCGCGCAGGTCCCCCTGCTCCCACAGCCGGTAGACGCTGGCCAGGGCCACCGCGGCGGAGTCGCCCAGGGGGACCTCGTGGCTGTGGCGCTGGAGGGCGGCGGCGATCTCCGAGGTGGTGACGTCGACGAACCCGCCCTCGGACTGGCGCGCGGCGCGGGCCACGTAGTCGAAGCTGGAGAAGGGGTCGCCCAGGAGGATGGCCGAGGCCAGCCCCTCGGGCACGGCCTCGGGCAGCCGCTCGTTCGTCCCGTTCAGGGCGGCCCGGTAGGCCTTCACCATCGGCGAGCAACTGGTCTGCTGGGCGCAGAACAGCCGGGGCCCGCGCCCCCAGGCCCGGGTGGCCGCACCTTGCTCCACCGCCCGGGCGGCGGCCACGATGCCCAGCCCGCTGGCCACCGCCTGGACGACCGTGTCGACGCGGCCCCCCATGCGCTCGACGTCGTCGAAGGCCTCGAGGTAGGCGAGCTTGGCCCCCTCCCGACGGCCCAGGTTGAAGAAGCCGCCCTCGGGGCTCTCCCCCGGCTCGACCTCGGCCCGCGAGCGGTTGCCGGCCGCCACGTAGTCGCCCTCCACCCGCACGATCTCGAGCTGGCTGGTGGGCGGGCCGAGCTGGGCGGCGGGCACGTCGACCGAGACGTAGCAGCGGGCCGAGAGCTCGGGGTAGAACTGCAGCCCCCAGGCGTAGGCGGCGGCCGTGTTGCCGGTCGAGCTGAACACGAACCGCTCCACCCCCCGCTCGATCATGAGCGGCAGGGAGACGGCGATGAGGCGGTCCTTGGTCGACCCGGTGGGCAGGACGCCCTCGACCTTGGCGTAGATGGGGATGCCGTCCAGTTCGGCCAACAGGATCGTCGGCGTCGGCCCGATGGCGATGCGGCAGGTCGAGCGGTCGGGGATGGGCAGCAGGTCCCAGTAGGTCTCCAGCGAGTCGGTGTCGCCGGGCTCGAGGACGCAGTCGGCCGGCGGGTAGACCGCCTCCACCATCCCCCCGCAGGCCGCGCAGCGGCCCGAGAGGTCCTGGTCGACCGAGCCGCAGTCGACGCACACGAGGGAGACCTCGTGCCGCACGCCGGTGCCGCCGGCCCGCGGTGCTGCTCCGCCGGACGCGCCCGTTGCGCTCATGACGTCACCTCCTCTTCCCCATCCCCCCCATTCTTGTCGCCCGTCGGGCTGACCAGCGCGCGCGTGGCCTCGGCGTCCCACTTTCCGTGGGCGTTGGCCACCAGGTGGGGGACGACGAAGACCTTGGAGGGGACGGCGGCGGCCGGGAGGTTGGCCCGCAGGTGCTCGAGGACCCGGGCCACCGGGTCCTCGTCCCCCTCGGCCACCACGAACAGCTCGAGGCCGCCCAGGCCGACCTGGCTCACCGAGACCGCCGCCTGGGCCACCCCGTCGACCGCGACCGCCAGGTCGTGGACCTCTTGGATCTCGATGCGGTAGCCGCGCACCTTCACCTGCTCGTCGAGGCGGCCCCGGTAGTGCAGCGCCCCGTCGCGGACCGCGCAGCGGTCGCCGGTGCGGTAGGCGCGGGCCTCGGGGCCGGTCCGCTCGACGGCGGCCATGGCCGACTCCTCGACGAAGCGCGCCCGGTCCTCGTCGGCCCCGCCCAGGTAGCCGTCGGCCACGCAGAGGCCGGCCAGCACCAGCTCGCCCTCCTCCCCCGGGGCCACCGGCCGCAGGTCGGCGTCGACCACGTAGGCCCGCGAGTTCCACACCGGCTGGCCGATGGGCAGGGCGCCCTCGCCGGTGACCTGGTCGGCCTCGAAGCGGTAGGCGGCGCAGCCCACCGTGGCCTCGGTCGGCCCGTAGTGGTTGAGCAGGTGCACGCCCTCGAGGCGCGGGGACAGGCCCGCCACCAGGGCGGCGTCGAGCCGCTCGCCGCCGAACATCACCGTGCGGGTCACCGCCCGGTAGTCGGGCCGGGCGATCCGCTCGAACAGCCGGACGTGCGACGGCGTGATCTTGATGAAGGCGAAGGGGCGCTCGCGCGGCGCCAACCACGGGCGGGGGTCCCAGCTGTCGGGGATGAGCTGGACCGCGCCCCCCGCCATGAGGGGGAGCCACAGGCAGGTCACGGCGTGGTCGAAGCCCAGGCTGGCGAAGCAGGGCGTGGCGTCCTCGGGGCCGAAGTCGGTGAGCTCTTTGGCCCAGCCCAGGTAGTTGCTGAGCGACCGGTGGCTGACCAGCACCCCCTTGGGCAGCCCGGTGGAGCCGGTGGTGAAGACGGTGTAGGCGACGTCGTCGGGGGCGGCCGAGGGGGCGGCCACCGGCTCCGAGCGGGTGCCGGCGTGCAGGTCCACCACCGGCACGCCCCGGGGCAGGCTCCCGGCCAGCGCCTGGGCGTCGGCGCACACGATCACCCGCGGTGCGCCGACCTCGAGGATGCGGCGCACCCGCGCCGCGGGGTAGGTGGGGTCGATCGGCAGGTAGGCGGCCCCCAGGGCCATGGCGGCCAGGGCCGCGGCCACCACCGGGGCCGAGCGGGTGGCCCAGATGGCCACCTGGTCGCCCCTGACCACCCCGGCCTCCCGCAACGCCCCGGCCAGGGACGAGGCGTCCCGCCACAGCTCGGCGTAGGACTGGGCCAGCTGGTCGCCCTCGTAGAGGGCGGGCGCGTCCGGGCGGGCCGCGGCGTGCGCGACCACGGCGTCGACGATCGTGCCCGCCTCGAGGCCGACGGAGCGGCCGGTGAGCACGCCGGGGGCGCTCTCCCCCGCCGGGGACCCTTCCACCACGCCCTGGGTCATCGCCCGGCCCCCGGCCGCGGCGGGGCGAAGGAGGTGGCGGCGGTCCCGGCGCCGGGCGGGCGGCCGCTGCCGGTCGGCGAGAGGTGGCTGGTCATGGCGGTGGTGCTCGACTTTCGTTCCGGTCCGACTCGGGGTGGCACGCCAACGCGACCGTGCCGAGGACTATGGGCGACACTATTGGCTGGGACACCGTGGCCGGGGTGACCCCCGGCGGCGCGGCCGCCCCACCGGGGCTGGGCCCGTGGCTCGGACCCAGGTTACCGGATCACTCGTCCACCTCCGGGACGCCGTCGGGCTCGGCCGGGGCCCCGGCCGAGAGCCGCAGCTCCACCAGCTCGTCGCGCAGCAGCGCCGCCTCCTCGAACCGCAGCTCGGCGGCGGCCGCCCGCATCTCGGCCTCGAGCTGGTCGATGAGCTCGGCCACCTCGGGCGGCGGGCCCGAGGCGTCGGGGGCCCAGCCGCCCCCGCCCACCGCGGCGCGCGTGCGGACCACCCGCCCGGGCCGGCCGCCGCGGACGTCGGCCCGGCTGCGCCGGGCCCGGTCCGTGCCCTCGCCGCTGCCCCGCAGCCGCTCGAGGATGTCGGTGACCGACTTGCGGATGGTCTGGGGGTCGATGCCGTGCTCGGCGTTGTAGGCGATCTGGCGCTCCCGGCGCCGCTGGGTCACCCCCACCGCCTCGCGCATGGAGTCGGTCACGGTGTCGGCGTAGAGGACGACCCGGCCGTTGACGTTGCGCGGCGGCGCGCCCCATGGTCTGGATGAGGGCCGGGGCCGAGCGCAGGAACCCCTCCTTGTCGGCGTCGAGGATGGCCACCAGGGAGACCTCGGGCAGGTCGAGCCCCTCGCGCAGCAGGTTGATGCCCACCACTACGTCGATGTCGCCCAGCCGCAGCCCGCGGAGGATCTCGATCCGGGTGATGGTGTCGATGTCCGAGTGCAGGTACTGCACCTTCACGCCGGCGTCGGCCAGGTAGTCGGTGAGGTCCTCGGCCATCTTCTTGGTGAGGGTGGTCACCAGCACCCGCCCGCCCGCGCCCACCGCCTCGTCGATGCGGGCCATGAGGTCGTCCACCTGGCCCTTGGTCGGCTGGACCACCACCTCGGGGTCGACCAGGCCGGTGGGCCGGATCACCTGCTCGACCATCTGGGCCGAGTGCTCGCGCTCGTAGGGACCGGGCGTGGCCGAGACGAAGATGGCCTGCGGCACCCGCTCGACGAACTCCTCGAAGCGCAGCGGCCGGTTGTCGATGGCCGAGGGGAGCCGGAAGCCGTGCTCGACGAGGACGTCCTTGCGCGAGCGGTCGCCGGCCCACTGGCCGTGCAGCTGGGGGATGGCCACGTGGCTCTCATCGACGACCACGAGGTAGTCCTTGGGGAAGAAGTCGAGCAGGGTGAAGGGCGGCTCCCCCGGGCTGCGCCCGTCGAGGTGGCGGCTGTAGTTCTCGATCCCCGAGCAGACGCCGGTCTCGGCCAGCATCTCCAGGTCGTGCTCGGTGCGCACCCGGAGCCGCTGCGCCTCGAGCAGCTTGCCCTCGCGCTCGAAGGTGGAGAGCCGCTCGCGCAGCTCCACCTCGATGGTGCCGATGGCCCGCTGGATGGTCTCCTCCCCGGCCACGTAGTGGGTGGCGGCGAAGACCACCACGTCCTCCATCTCGGGGCCCATCTCGCCGGTGAGCACGTCGAAGGGGACGATGCGCTCGACGGTGTCGCCGAAGAACTCCACCCGCAGCGCGTGCTCCTCGTAGGCGGGATGGATCTCCACCGTGTCGCCCCGGGCCCGGAAGGTGCCGCGCACCAGGTTGGTGTCGTTGCGCGCGTACTGCAGGTCGACCAGCCGCCGCAGCAGCACCCGCTGGTCGTGCTCCTCCCCCACGGCCATGCCCACGATCCGGTCGCGGTACTCCTCGGGCGAGCCCAACCCGTAGATGCACGAGACCGAGGCCACCACGATCACGTCGCGCCGCATGAGCAGCGACGACGTCGTGGCGTGGCGCAGCCGGTCGATCTCGTCGTTGATCGAGGAGTCCTTCTCGATGTAGGTGTCGGTGGTGGGCAGGTAGGCCTCGGGCTGGTAGTAGTCGTAGTAGGAGACGAAGAACTCCACCCGGTTCTTGGGGAACAGCTCGCGCAGTTCCGAGGAAAGCTGGGCGGCCAGGGACTTGTTGGGCTCGATGATCAGGGTCGGGCGCTGGGCGGCCTCGATGGTCCAGGCGATGGTGGCCGTCTTGCCGCTGCCGGTGATCCCCTCGAGCGTCTGGTAGTGGTCGCCCCGGCGCACGCCCTCGCCCAGGGCGGCGATGGCCGTCGGCTGGTCGCCGGCCGGGCGGAAGGGGGACACGACCTCGAAGGCGGGCACCTACCGATGGTAGGCGCCGGGGCCCGTCGCACGACCGCTCAGGCGGGGGTCGGGCCGCCCGCTTCTCGGGCCGGCCGGGCGCGTCGCTCCTCGAGCCAGGACCACAGCCGCGCCACCTCGTCCTCGAGGTGCTCCTTGGTCGAGGTGTTGTCGACCACCACGTCGGCCTCCTTCAGCCGCTCGTGGCGCGAGACCTGGGCGGCGATGCGGGCCTCGGCGTCGGCCCGGTCCATCCCCCGCTGGGCGACCAGCCGCTCGGTGGCCACCTCCACCGGGCAGTCGACCACCACCACCACGTCGAGACCGACGGTCTGGCGGTGGGCGGCGGTGAGCAGCGGGATGGCCAGCACCACCACGTCGTCGCCGGCGGCCAGGGCGTCGCGCCGACGGATCATCTCGATGCCGATGGCCGGATGCGTGATGGCGTTGAGGTCGGCCAGGGCCGCCGGGTCGCCGAAGGCCAGGGCGGCCAGCGACGGGCGGTCGACGGTCCCGTCGGCGGCCAGGATGCCCGGGCCGAAGCGGTCCAGCAGCGGCTGGTAGGCCGGGCCGCCGGGGGCCACCACCTCCCGGGCCACGACGTCGGCGTCGATGAGGACCGCCCCCCGCGCCACCAGCAGGTCGGCCACCGCCGACTTGCCGGCCCCGATGCCCCCGGTGAGGCCGACGGCCAGCACGCTAGGCGGCCCGCGGGGAGCGGCGGGGACGCCGGCCCACGGCGAAGAGCACCAGGGTGGTCTCGTCGGGCTCGTCGGTCACGAACCAGTCGTCGGCGGTGATCCCGGTGGCCCCGCCGGTGTCGCCCCGGGCCACCAGGCGGTAGGCCAAAGGAAGCAGGCGCGTGTAGGCGTAGACGTACCAGCTCCGCGGCATGCGGTGGCGGAGGTCCAAGACGTCGAGGCGCAGCAGGCGTTCGGCCTTGGCCCGGCGGGCGGCGAAGTCCGCCTTCACGGTCGCTGTGGCGTCGACCCCCCCGACCCACACCTCGTCGAAGTACCGGCCCAGGAGGGCGCCGAGCTCCTCGATGCCGAAGAGGTGGAGGTGGAAGGGGTTCTCGAAGTCGGCCGGCTCGTTGGGGGTGAGGAAGAAGGCGGCGCCGTCGTCGGCCAGGACCCGGGCGATCTCGGCCACGTGGGACGCCGGGTCGACGAAGTGCTCGATCAGGTGGCTGGAGCACACCCAGTCGAAGGCGCCCCCGGCCAGACCGAGCTGCAGGGCGTCCATGCGCCCCACCTGCAGGCCCCGGGGGCCGAACCGTCGGCCGGCGCTGGCCGTGGCCTCCTCGCTGTAGTCCACGCCCACGACACGCCGGTCGTCGCCCACGAACCCGACCGACTCGAACCCCTGGCCGCACCCGACGTCGAGCAGCTTCCCGGGCCCCAGCCGCTCGATGACGGCGCGGTAGCCGGCGGCGTGGAGAGCCAGGAGCGAGTCGGGGGTCACGCCCTGCTGGGGTCGCTCCCCGGTCAGCTTGGCCTTGGTTCTGGTCGCCACGGTGCCCCGTTTCTGCTGGCCGGACGGCTTACACTACCGGCGCTTGACCACCACCTCCCCGACCGCCGCGCCGGGTCCGACGGTCGGCGACCCGGCGCCGGGCGGTCCGCGCCCGAGGGGCCGGGCCGGGGGCCTCCTCCCCCTCCTCGAGCACCTCATCGTGGCGGTGGTGGCCTTCGTGCCGCTGCTGGTCGTCAAGCGCGGCGTGGTCACCTCGGACACCAAGACCTACCTCTACCTCGACCCGACGCGCTTTCTGTCCCAGGTGGCCTGGATGTGGAACCCGACGGTGGCGCTGGGCACCGTGACCCACGAGTACATCGGCTATCTGTTCCCCATGGGCCCCTTCTACGCGGGCGCCTCGCTCCTGCACGTGCCCACCTGGGTGGCCCAGCGGCTGTGGCTCGGGGCCATCCTCTTCGCCGCCGGGGCCGGCATCCTCTACCTCTGCCGGGTCCTCACACTGCGCGGCCCGGGTCGGGTGGTCGCCGCCCTGGCCTTCATGCTCTCGCCGTACTTCTTGCAGTACGCGGGGCGCATCTCGGTCATCCTGCTGCCCTGGGCCGGCCTGCCGTGGATGGTGGCCCTGGCGGCGCTGGCCCTGCGGCGCGGGGGGTGGCGGTACCCGGCGCTGTTCGCCCTCGTGGTGGCCACGGTCAGCGGCATCAACGCCAGCTCGATCATCTACGTGGGCGTGGGCCCGGTCCTGTGGCTGCTCTACGCCGTGGCCGTCGAGCACGAGGCCACCTGGCGTCGGGCCGGCCTGGCCGCCCTCAAGATGGGCGGCCTGGCCCTGTTGTGCTGCCTGTGGTGGATCACCGGGCTGCAGGTCGAGGCGGCCTACGGCGTCGACGTGCTCAAGTACACCGAGACCGTCCCGTCCACCAGCGCCACCTCGAGCGCCTCGGAGGTCATCCGCGGGCTGGGCTACTGGTACTTCTACGGCGGCGACCGGCTGGGGCCCTGGACCCAGTCCGCCGTCCTCTACACCCAGCGGCTCTGGCTGCTCTCCCTCTCCTACCTCGTCCCCTTCCTCTCCTTCTGCTCGGCCGTGCTGGTGCGGTGGCGGCACCGCGCCTACTTCGTGGCCCTGGTGGTGGTCGGGGTCGTGCTCTCGGTGGGGGCCTTCCCCTACACACACCCCACGCCGGTCGGCGGGGTGCTGAAGCGCTTCATGACCGACACCACGGCCGGCCTGGCCATGCGCTCGACCGACCGGGCCACCCCGCTGGTGCTGTTGGGCATGGCCATGCTGCTGGGCAGCGGGGTCTCGGCCCTCTGGCGGCGGCTGCCGGTCACCGGCGTGGTCACCGCCGTGGTGGTGGCGGGCCTGGTGATCGCCAACAACCCGGCGGTCTTCAACGGGGACGCCGAGGTGGCCAGCACCTTCCACCAGCCGGCCGCCCTCCCGGGCTACGAGCTGGCGGCCATCGACCACCTGAACGCCACCCACCCCGGCACCCGGGTGCTGGCCATCCCGGGCGACGACTTCGCCACCTACCGCTGGGGCGACACCGTCGACACCCCCCAGCCGGCCCTCCTCACCCGCCCCTTCGTCACCCGCGAGCAGCAGATCATGGGGTCGATCCCCACGGCCGACACCCTCTACGCCATGGACGGGCCGATCCAGACAAACACCGAGGACTGGGCGGGCCTCGCCCCGATGGCCCGCCTGCTCAGCGCCGGCGACCTCCTGGTCGAGTACGACCAGGCCTACGAACACTACGGCACGCCCCAGCCGCAGCTGCTGGCCCAGGACCTCGATCCCACCCCGCCGGGGCTCTCGGACCCGGTCGCCTTCGGCACCCCGGTCCCCAACGTCTCGTCCATTCCCACCCTCGACGAGCAGGACCTGGCCTCCCCGACGAGCCCGTCGTGGCCCTCCCCCCTCGTCACCTACACGGTCACAGACCCGCGCCCGATCACCCGGGCCGAGTCCAACGCGGGGGCCCTGGTGGTGGCGGGCGACGCCACGGGGCTGCAGGACCTGGCCGATGCCGGGATGCTCGACACCAACAGCGCCATCTACTACGCCGGCACCCTCGACACCCACCCCGGCCAGCTGGCCAACCTGGAAAAGGCCGGGGCCACGCTGGTGGTCACCGACACCAACGCCAAGCAGGCCTTCCGCTACGACACCCTCTCGGCCAACGCCGGCGAGACCGAGACCGCGGCCGAGGACCCGGCCGCCACCACACCGAGCGACTACCCCATCGACCTCTTCCCCGGCGCCCCGGCCCACGCCAAGTCGGTGGCCACCTACACCGGGGCCGTCGACGTCACCGCCTCCTCCTACGGCAATTCCGTCTCCTACTACCCCGAGGACCGCCCCTACAACGCCATCGACGGCGACGTCGACACCGCCTGGGAGACCGGGACCTTCGTGCCCAACCCGTCGGGGCAGTGGTGGCAGGTCCGGTTCCCGGCCCCGGTCACCGCCGGCCAGGTGACCCTCACCCAGCCGGTCACCGGCGACCTGAGCCGTTGGATCACCCGGGCCACGCTGCGCTTCGACGGCGGCAAGCCCGTCACCGTCCACCTTGGGCCGTCCTCGCGCACGGCGTCCGGCCAGACCGTGACCTTCCCCGCTCGCACGTTCAAGCGGCTGCGGATCACCATCGACGCCACCAACAACGACCACGCCCGCCCGGCCACAGCGGTGGCCGTGGGGCTCGCCGAGGTCTCGATCCCGGGCCAGCACGTGGTCGAGGTGATCAAGATGCCCGACGACCTCCTCACGGCGGCCGGGCCCACCTCGATCGGCAACCGGCTCACCGTGGCCATGTCCCGCCAGCGAGTCTCGCCGTACCCGCCGCGCTCGGACCCCGAGACCAACATCAGCCGCCAGTTCACACTGCCCACCGCCCGCACCTTCGCCCTCACCGGCTCGGCCAGCATCTCGGCCTTCCTCCCCGACGACCAGGTGGACCGCCTGGTCGGCCTGGCCGGGTCGACAGGGAGCGGGGTGGTCGCCTACTCCAAGGGCCGGCTGCCCGGGGACCTGAAGGCCGGGGCCGAGGCGGCCATCGACGGCAACCCGGCCACCGCCTGGCAGCCGGGGTTCGGCGCCGCCCACCAGGCCGGGGACTGGCTCCAGTACAACCTGGCCCACCCGCTCACCTTCGACCACATGACACTCCAGGTGGTGGCCGACGGCCGCCACTCGGTGCCCACCGCCATCACCGTGACCGCCACCCAGCCCAACGGCCAGAGCGCCTCGCGCCACCTCACGCTGCCCCCGATCACCGACGGCACGTCGGCCGGGGCCACCAGCACGGTGCCGCTCGCCTTCCCCGCGCTCAGCGGCAACCGCGTCACGGTCACCGTGACCTCCGCCCGCCTCGAGTACACGACCAATTACATCGTGCGCACCCCCACCGCCCTCCCCCTGGGCATCGCCGAACTGGGCATCCCCGGCCTCTCGGTCCCGTCCTTCCCCGCCGCCCTGTCGGGCGCCTGCCAGTCGAACCTGCTCTCCATCGACGGCCACCCGGTCACAGTGGCCGTGGTCGGCCCCACCTCGACGGTGCTCGACGACGGCGAGGCCTCGGTGGTGGGCTGCGGGGCCGACAAGGACGGCGTGACGCTCACCGCCGGCCCCCACGTGGTCGAGACCGCCCTCGGCTACACACCGGCCCACCCCTCCACAGTCGGCTGCGAGGCCGCCTCGGACTGCCTGGGCTGGAACGTCGACCAGCTCACCTTGGACTCGGCCCCCGGCGGGGGGCCCGAGCCCACCACCGCCCTAGGCCAGCCGCCGAGCCCGGTGCCAGGCCCCGCTCCCGCGGTGACCACCCGGGACCAGGGCACCTCCTCTGAGCAGGTGGCGGTCACCTCGGCCGACACCCCCTTCGAGCTGGTGCTCGGCCAGAGCCTGAACGCCGGCTGGCAGGCCGTGGCCCACCCGGCGGCCGGGGCCCCGACCGGGGCCAAGTCGGTCGACCTGGGCCCGGCCGAGCTGGTGGACAGCTTCGCCAACGGCTGGCCGGTGGACGCGGCCGACCTGGCCGCGCTCGGGGCCACCGGGACCGGCGGCACCCACGCCTTCACCGTCACCTTCACATGGGCCCCCCAGAGCAAGGTCTGGCTGGCCCTGGCCGTCTCGGCCGTCGCCGCCGGTTTCTGCCTGGTGGTCGGGTTCTGCTCGGGACCGTGGTGGCGGCTCCGCCGGCGGCGGCGGGCCGCGGCCGTTCGCGGCCGCCACGCCAAGGGTCGCACCGAGCCGGTCGAGCCCGAGACGCCGGTGCCGGAGCCGGTGCCGTTCGCCGACCCGGTGTCGGCCGACGACGCGCCGTCCCTGGCCCTGCCGTTCGCCAACCGTGGGCGCCGCCCGGCCTGGTGGGCGGTGGCCGTGGTCGCCCTCGTCACCGGGGGGGTGGCGGCGGCCATCTCCTCGCCGCTGATCGGGGTGGCGGCGGGGGTGGCGGTGGCGGCCGGCCTGCTGGTCGTCCAGGTCCGGGCCGTGACCGCGGCGGTGGCGGTCGGCCTCCTGGCCGCCGGCGGGGCCATGGTGGTGGCCAACCAGACCTTCCACCCCCTGCCCGAGAGCTCGGACTGGCCCGGCGCCTACACCTCGGCGGCCGTCCTGGTCCTCATGGCGGTGGTCTTCCTCGGGGCCGACGCGGTGGTCGAGGCCGGGCGCCGGGTGGCCGCCCGCCGGAGGCGCCGGGTGCGCTGAGCAGTCGAGGCGCTGAGCAGTCGAGGCGCCGGGTCGCCGACGCGCCGTGTCGCCGAGGCTCCGGGTCGCCGACGCGCCGTGTCGTCGACGCGCTGGGGCGCCGACCCGGGGTCAACCCCGGCGGCGGACCTCCGAGGCGAGGGCCTCGAGGGTGGAGCGGGCCGTGGCCTGCCAGGTGAACCACCGGGACCGCTCGAGGGCGCCGCGACCCAGGCGGGTGCGCAGCGCTTCGTCGGAGACGACCTCGACGATCGCCGACGCCACCGCCTCCGCCCCGTCGACCAGGAGGCCCGTGCGGCCGTGCAGCACGGCGTCACGGTGGCCGGCGATGTCGGTCGCCACCGCCGGGGTGGCGCAGGCCCCGGCCTCGGTGAGGGTCATGCCCCACCCCTCGCGCTGGGAGGTCGAGGCCACCACCCAGGCGCGGCGGTACCAGTCGAGGACCTCGTCGTCGCTGGCTCGGCCCGGGAGCGACAGCCACCCCTCGGCCCGGTGGCGGCGGCGCAGGGCCTCGAGGTTGGCCCGCTCGTAGCCTTCGCCGACGATGACGGCCTCGAGGTCGGGCACCTCGCGTCGGGCCCGCACCAGCGCCTCGATCAGCAGGTCGAACCGCTTCACCGGCACCAGTCGGCCGACCGCCACCACCAGGGGCACCGGCGAGCGGCTCCCCCCCGGGCGAAAGCGCGGCTCGACCCCCGGCGGGGCCACGGTGACCCGCTCGGCCGGCAGGGCCAGCATGCTCACGATCTCGTCCTTGGAGGACTGCGAGAGGGTCACCACCCGGGTGCGGCGGTAGAGCGGGGGGGCCACCCGGCTCTCGACGACCTCGCCCAGCCGGGCCAGCCAGTCGGGCAGCACCATCCGCCACATCTCGGCGTGGACATGGTGCAGGAAGGTGATCCGCGGCCCCCGGTACCACAGGGGCGAGAAGAACGGCATGCCGTTCCACACCTCGACCAGCCCCTCACCGGACCGCCGCCCGGCGGCCAGCCCCTCCGCCGCGGCGGCCGGGAAGACCGCGTAGCGGCCCGACCTGCGGGTGACCCGGTAGCCGTCGCGGCCGGCGGCGCGGCTGGCCCCGGCCACCGCCGAGGTCCGGAAGACCACGTCGATCCCGGCCTCGGCCCACAGGCTGGCCACCCGGTGGGCGTGCACCTCGGACCCGCCGGCCTCGGGGTCCTCGAGGTCCCGCCAGGCCACGAAGCGCACCCGGCGCAGGCCCACCTCGCCGGCGATGGCCGCCAGCTCGGCCGGCCCGGTGGGCGCCGGCTCGGCCGACCGCCTTGGCGACGGCACCTCCACCGGGGCCACCGGCAGGCGCCGGACGGACGGAGCCTCGGCGAGGTCGTCGGGCGGTCCGGCAGGCTCCGCGCCCGCTTGGGCGCCCCCCCGGCCCTCGCCGCGCGCCTGGGTCACGCGGCGACCGCCCACGGGACCCGCTGCTCCAGGCTCATCGTCCGAGAGTAGCCGTCCGGACACGCGCGATGGTCGAACGCCGCCGCGCCGCGGCGCCGTGGTCGGCGGCCGTCGCGGCGCCCCTCAGGTGGGCCGCAGCCTCCGGTGGTGGACCAGGGCGAAGCCGATCGCCGCGGCCGCGGCCAACGCCGCCTGGACCTCGAGGTCGGCCCGGGCCGTGGCCCGTGGCGCCCCGTGGGCGCCCACCACCGCCACGGTGGCCGCCGCCGCACCCACCACCAGCAGGGCGGTGATCCACCGTCGCCCCACGGCCAGCAGGTACATGGTGAGCACCACGGTGGTGCTGAGGCAGACCATGGCCAGCACAAGGGGGAGGAAGGCCGGCACGGCACCGAGGTAGCGGGGGGAGAAGACGATCGA
Organism: uncultured Actinomycetota bacterium; assembly: GCA_963770505.1. Classification (GTDB taxonomy): domain Bacteria; phylum Actinomycetota; class Acidimicrobiia; order Acidimicrobiales; family RAAP-2; genus CAVYPR01. The sequence goes on from CAVYPR010000001.1 coordinate 991,267, forward strand.
CAGGAGCAGCCGGGGCGCGGCCACGGCCATGGCCAGCAGCACGCCGGCCGGCACCGCCAGGAGCAGCAGGGTCACGGCCAGCTGGCGGAGGGCGTGGCCGCCCTGGCGCCAGCGGATGGCCGCCTCGGGCAGGAGGTAGCCGCCGAGGACGATGGCCCCGAAGACGAGCGCCTTGCTGGCCACCGAGACGGCGGCGTACGAGCCGCTCACCCACGGCGCCTCCCGGCCCACCACGATCACGTCGACGTTCTGCAGGAGGGCGATCATGGCCAGGGCGACGAAGGCCGCGCCGAGGTCGGCCAGCAGGTCGCGGCGCTCGGCCGCCGGGGCCAGCAGCTGGGGGTCCGCGCCGAAGGCGGCGCGCCAGCGCCGCCGCTGCACCTCGAGCCAGCCGCGCCGGGGGCCGGGCGCGGCCCGCACGTCGATGGACCAGGCCCGGTCGGCCAGCACCCGGGCGTGGAAGGCGGTGACCACCTCGGCCACGAGCAGCCCCACCGCCGCCCCCGCCGCGCCGGCCCCCGCCCCGACCAAACAGAGCATGGCCGCGCTGCGGGTGCCCCCCTCGACCAGCAGGTTGAACGAGAGCGGCCGGTAGCCGCGGTGGGCTTGGAGGAGCCCGCGGTCGACGCAGAGCAGGACCCACACCCCGCCGGCGGCCACCACGGCGTCGACCCCCAGCGCGTCGGGCTGGCGCAGGAGCGAGGCCAGCCACGGCCCCACGAGGACCAGGGTCAGGGCCACGGCGACGACCAGCGCGCTCAGCCCCTGGCGGTGCACCCGTCGGGCCCAGCGCTGGGTGAGGCGGGCCGAGCCGTCGCCCTGCCAGGCGGTGACCCGGCGCACCACGGCCACGATCACGGCCGAGCCGGGCATGGACACGATGAGGAACGTGGCGGTGAGCTGGTTCAGCACGCCGTAGCCGCGGGTGGTGAGGAGCCGGGCCAACAGGACGGTGACCACCACGTTGGCCCCGTTGGCCAGGACGCCGGCCGCGGCCAGCGGCCCGGCCTGGAGGAGGCCGGCCCGCACCGAGTCGGCCCCGACGTCGGCGCCGGGGGCCTGGGACTCGGGCAGGACCAGCTCGCCGCCGAAGGACGGCATCACCGAGCCCGGGGCGAGCGAGACGGCGCCGGGGACGCCCTCCACCGCGGCCCCCACCGCGGCCACCGCGCCCACCTGGCTCAGCTGGTCCTCGGGCTCGGGTTGCCGACCGTTCCCCTCGCGGCCGGCCGGCACCGGGTCGCCGGTCACCGGGTCACCGCCGGCGGCGGCCGGCGCGCCGTCGGGGGGCCGCGCCCACTAGGCGCGCGGCGCCGGGCGGGGCAGCACCGGCGCGTCGCGCCCGGTCCCTCCCTGTCCCGCCGTCGTGGCGGTCGTCTGCTCGTGGTACTCCTCCTCGACGTTCACCGCCCAGATGTCGTTCGAGGCTCCCAGGATGTTCTCCACCGTCAGCATGGCCGTGTACATCGAGTGGTCCTGGTTGTTGTACTTGTGCATGCCGTTGCGCCCGACGGGGTGGATGTTGGGGGCGACCGAGTCGAGGTATTTCACGATGGTCTCCACGTTGCGCTGGTACTCGTAGTCGTAGTGCGGGTAGGCCTTGGGCACCCGCACCACGTAGCCGGCCTCCACGTCGCCCGGCTCCACCAGTCCGAGCAGCGCCAGCTCTTGCTTCCCCCGCTCGATCAGCTCCTCGTCGGGGGCCGACCAGAGCTCGTCGCCCTCGAAGACGAAGTACTCGAGGCCGAGGCAGGTGCGGCCCTCCTTCACCATGTACGGCGACCACGACCCGAAGTTCTGGATCCTCCCGACCTTGACCTCCTTGGCGTGGATGTAGATCCAGTTGTCGGGGAAGCCCTTGGCCTCGGGCACGACCAGCGCCACGGTGAGGAAATCGCGGTAGTGCAGGTCGGCCGCCGCCGCCTGCACCTCGGGCGGGGCCGGCGGGTCCACCATGGCGGCCAGGGCCTGCATGGGGGTCGAGGAGATCACGTGGGAGGCCGCCACCTCCTCGCGCCGGCCGTCGGCGTGGGCCAGCGTCACCGAGGCGGCCATGCCGGCGCGCACGTGGATCTTCTCCACGGCCGTCTCCATCTGCACGGTGCCGCCGCCCTTCTCCACCAGCTCGCGGCAGCGCTCCCACATCATCCCCGGCCCGAACTTCGGGTACTGGAACTCCTCGATGAGGCTGGTGATGTCCTTCTGGTTGCGCTTGGGCCGCAGGGCGTTCAGCACCGCCTTGCCCAGGTCGAGGTTCTTCACCCGCTGGGCCGCCCAGTCGGCCGGCATCTCGCTCACCGGCACCCCCCAGACCTTCTCGGTGTAGGTCTTGAAGAAGGTGCGGTAGAGGCGCCACCCGAAGCGGGCCACCAGCCAACCCTCGTAGTTGCTCTGGTCCTTGGGGGGCCGGATGCGGGCCCACAGGTAGGAGAGGCCGCAGAGGAAGGCCTCCCACGGCCCCAGGTTGCGCAGGGCGTTCCCGGCCTTGAGCGGGTAGTCGTAGTACTTGCCCTCGTAGAAGATGCGGCTCATCCGCGGCCGCAGCAGGAAGTCCTCGTCGGGGAGGATCTCGTGCCAGAGCTCCTCCACCGGCACCACCTTGGTGAAGAACCGGTGGCCGCCGATGTCGAACCGCCAGCCGTCGCGCTCGACCGTCCGGCTGATGCCCCCCACCACCGAGTCGGCCTCGGCCACCACCGGGCGGCGGCCGGCCTTGACCAGCTGGTAGGCGGCGGTGAGCCCGGCCGGCCCGGCCCCGATCACCACGACGGGCGCCTCGTCGCCCACCACGCCTGTCCCTGCCGGCTGCGCTTGCGTCACGTTCGTCCTTCCGGGGCAAAGCCCCACCGCGGTGGCCCACGGCCCACCGTCCCTGCCACCTCCCGGCGCGGCGGACCGCCGGCACCACACGGCGACCCGCGCCGAGGATAGCGGCTCGTCGTGGCCGGACCCGGGTTCCTAGGGGACCAAGATGTTGAGGAAGGCCATGAGCGCGTAGGCGGCCAGGCCGGCCGCGGCGACGGTCAGGACGCAGCGCTCCACCCGCCGCGAAGAGGTGAGGGTCGCACCGGCCACGACCAGGGGGAAGGCGCTCAGGGCGTAGCGCTCGAAGGAGTCGAGGTTGGTTCCCGAGAGGGCCACCGCCGCCACCGCGGTGCAAAGGGCCCCGTAGGGGGCGGGGAGGCGCCACCAGCACACCACCACCAGCGCCACCACCAGCACCACCCACGGCACGTGCAGGGCCGTGCCGAAGTGGTGGTGGAAGACGCCCCGGGCGTCGTCGAGCACCGTGCGGACCGGATCCGACAGCCCGCCGTGGTGGCCGGCCTGGGCCTGGACCCGCAGCGGGAGGAGCGCGTCGCCGAAGACCCCCCAGGACCAGCAGAGGAACGCCGCCGTGCCGGCCAGCGGCGCCGCCACGGCGGCCACCGAGAGCAGCCGCCGGGGACCGTCGGCGGCGCGCCAGCGTCGGACCGCCTCCACCGCCACCGGCACCGCCAACAGCAGCCCGAGCGGGCGGGTGAGGCCGGCGCCCAGGCCGAGGAGGGTCGCCGCCCACCAGCACGGCTCTCCTCCCCACGGCCGACGCATCGCCAGGAAGCAGCCGATGAACAAGACGAGCAGGGTCGCCTCGGCGTAGCCCATGACCAGCACGAAGGCCGGGGGCGCCAGGCAGAGCAGCCAGACCGACCGGTCGGCCAGCGCCCCGTCACCGGTCTCCCGGCGCACCAGCACCAGAAGAAGCGCGCTGGCCAGCAGTGCCGAGACGTTGGCCACCACCACCAGGGCCGTGCCGTCGGAGACCCCCGGCAGGACGGCCAGGGCCCGCCCGAGCAGCGGGTAGAGGGGGAAGAAGCGCAGCGACTGGTGGCCGAGGGGGCGGTAGCCCAGCCGGGCGATCGCCTCGTACCACCCGGCGTCCCAGCCGAGCAGCCCCTGGTGGACCCGGGCCGCGGCGCCGGCCGTGGGGTGGGTGCGGTCGACCACGAGGTGGGCCAGGGCCAGGGCCCCCAGCACCACCGCCCGGGCCACCAGCCACTGGGGGAGGACGGCCACCACCGCCCGCCCGGCCCGCGCCGTCCGCCCGCTCCCCCCGGGCCAGGGCGCCGGCGCGGGCGGGCCGGCGGCCGGGACGCTCACCCGCTCACGAGCCTGTGGCGGCCCCACCCGCCGGTGGCGTGAACTCGGTCATGTCCATCGGCTCGTAGTACTTGTCGGGGTCGGCGGCCACCCAGTTGCGGGCCCCGTAGCCGGGCAGGGCGGCCAGCTCGCCGGCGATCTGTGTGCACTTGTCACCGAACCCCTGGTAGCCCATCTCATGGACGAGCCAGACGGCGTGGTCGTGGCCGGCCAGCTGCTCGATCCGCTCGACGAACCCCGAGGTGCCGGTCGACTCGGCCACTGTCTTGTAGTCGACCCAGTCCACGAAGGCCGGCCCGGTGCCCCGGGGGAAGGTGAGCATGGTGTAGCGGCCCTGCGACCCTGTGCGGTCGCTCTGGCCGGACTCGGCCAGCCGGTAGACGCCGGGGCCCAGCTGGTCGGGGCAGAAGGCCACGATGTCCCCGGGCTTGGCCTGGGCGGCGAGCACCGACGCCACCTGGGGGGCCTGGGTGCGCTGGGTGTAGACGTTCTGGACGCTGCCGGCCAGGCCGGCCAGGACCAGGACGGCCACCACCACGGACCGCACGCCGGCGTGGGCCATGCTGAAGGCACCGTAGGCCACCAGCACCAGGAGGGGGACGAAGACCACGGCGGCGTAGCGCGGCGAGAAGGCGCTGCCGGTCACGATCCCCCCGGTGATGGCCGCGGCGAGGGTGCAGACCACCACGAAGGTGAGCCCGCGGGTCCGTCGGCGCCCACGCAGGTCGAGGTCGACGTGCCAGTGGTCGCGGGCCACCCCGAACAGGGCCAGGGCCACCAGGGCGAAGTAGCCGAGGGCCAGCAGCCGACCCTGGTTGGACCCCGCCGTGGTCAAGGTGGCCTGGTTGTCGGTGAACCCGGTGACGGCGTTGATGATGGCGGCGAAGTTGGGGGGCTTGGCCCACGGGGTGCCGGTGTAGCGGGCCTGGTAGACGAAGGTCGGCACCCAGGGGAGGAAGAGGACGACGCCCCCCACCACGGCCACGATGGCCCAGCGGGCCGACGACCGCCAGGCCTCCCTCCCCCGCCAGGCCTGCCACACCAGCCACAGCCCCAGCGACCCGACCAGGTAGACCGCCCAGTACTGGCTGTAGAGCAGCGCCGCCACCACCACCGCCAGGGCCACCAGGTTGCCCGGCCTCGGCCGCTCGAGCACCCGGCCCAAGGCCACGAAGCCGCAGGCCGTCCCCAGCATCACCAGCGAGTACATCCGGGCCTCGGTGCCGTAGTAGACGGCGAAGGGGGCGCTCGCCAGCAGGGCCAGCAGGACCCAGGCCACCGGACGGCCCCCGAACCGCCTCCCGGCGAGCCAGGCCACCGGCAGGGTGGCCACCGAGAGCGCTCCCGACAGCGAACGCACCCCGAGATCGGAGCTCCCGAACACCTTCATCCAGAAGTGCAGGAGCACGTAGTAGAGCGGCGGCGCACCGTCCCGGCGCAGGTAGGAGGGGATCTCGTGGAGAGGCAGGCGGGCGATGTTGACGGTCAGGGCCTCGTCCAGCCACAGGGCCGAGCTCGTCCAGAAGCGCAGGGCCACTCCGGCGGCGACCGCCACCACCAGCCCGACCTGGGCCACCCGGAGCCACCGGCCTTCCAGGTACTCGACCGGCCCGGTGCCGGCGACCCGGCGGTCGGTCGGCGGCAGGTCGCAGGTGGAGCCGGCGCCGGCCCCCACGGTGGCGTCCTCGGCCGGCTGCTGGGCGGGGGACCGGCCCTCGCGGGTGGGCGCGACCACCGTGCGGTCCATGGCCAGGATGGTATGCGAACCACCCCCGGGGGCGGGGCATGCCAGGACGGCGATCCGGGGCAGGCGTAGGATCCCAAGCCGCACGGCGTTGGGGGCGGCCCGGACAGGGAGGACACGTGTCGAAGTACGTGGCCAAGCGGCTTGTCGCCCTCGTCGTCATCCTCTTCTTCGTGAGCCTCGGGACCTTCTTCTTGGTCCACCTGCTCCCGGGCAATCCGGCCTACACCCTCCTCGGGCCCAACGCCACGCCCCACAACGTGGCCCTGGTCGACGGCCAGCTGGGGCTGAACCGCCCCCTCTACGAGCAGTACTTCATCTGGCTGGGCAACGTCTTGCGGGGGAACCTCGGACAGTCCTTCGTCACCCACGAGACGGTGGTCACCCTCATCGCCAACGCCCTGCCCATCGACGTCGAGCTGGTGATCATCTCCCAGACGATCGCCTTCTGCGTGGCCGTGCCGCTGGCCCTGGTGGTGGCGCGCCGGCCCAACAAGGGGCTCGACCGGTTCTCGACCGCCACCACCTTCGCCTGCCTCGCCCTGCCGGCCTTCATCGTGGCCCCCCTCATGGTCCTGTTCTTCTCGGTGGACATCCACATCTTCCCGGGGCCCGCCTCCTACGTGCCGCTGACCCAGGACTTCTGGGGCAACATCCACGCCATGCTCTTGCCGTCGATCGTGCTGGCCATCGGCTCGACCGTCATCTACTACCGACTGCTGCGCAACGACCTGATCGCCACCTTGCAGGAGGACTTCATCACCTTGGCCCGCTCCAAGGGCCTCTCGGACCGCCGCGTCCTCCTGCGCCACGCCCTGCGGCCGTCCTCGGTGTCGCTGCTGGCCTCGGCCGGCGTCAACATCGGCGCCCTCATCGCCGGGGCCTTCGTCGTCGAGTACCTGCTGCAGCTGCCCGGGCTCGGCTACACCCTGGTGGCCAGCATCGACCAGGACGACTACATCGTCGTCCAGGGCGTCGTCCTCATCGTGGCCGTGGGCGTCGTGGTGATCAACCTGCTGGTCGACTTCCTCTTCACGGTGGTCGACCCGAGGATCGCCCGTGACTGACCGGGGCACCGACGGGGGTTCGGCGTGAGCGAGCGGGCCGTCCCCATCTCCCCGCTCGAGCCGGGCCACGCCCTGTCCACCCGGGCGGCCGACGCCGCCGCCGGCGTCGCCGCCGCCGCCCTGACCGACGCGCCGCGGCCCGCGCCGGCGACTGGGCCCCTTCTTCTGGGTGTGCGTGGGATGGGCGGCGCTCACCATCCTGGCCGCCATCCTCGCCGGCGTCCTCCCCCTCCAAAGCCCCACTCTCCAGACGGCCTCGATCAACGCCGCCCCCAGCGCCGCCCACTTCTTCGGCACCGACGACCTGGGACGGGACATCTTCAGCCGGGTCATCTTCGGGGCAAGGGTCTCGATCATCGTCGGCTTCGGGGGCATCGCCATCGGCCTGCTGCTCGGTGGGTCGACCGGCCTGTTCTCCGCCTACCGCCGCGGCCGGGTCGACTCGGTGGTGAACGCCGCCTCCTACGTGCTCCTGGCCTTCCCGGTCCTGGTGGCCGTCATCGCCGTGGTCACCTTCTGGGGCCACGAGCTGTGGAAGATCACCGTGATCATCGGCATCGCCAGCGCGCCGCTGATCTTCCGGGTGGTGCGGGCATCGACCCTCTCGTTCGCCACCCGCGACTTCGTCACCGCGGCGCGGGCCCTCGGGGCCTCGGACTGGCGCATCCTGACCAAGGAGATCCTGCCCAACATCGTCCCGACCATCGTCTCCTACAGCCTGATCGGGGTGGCCAGCATCATCGTCCTGGAGGGCTCGCTGGCCTTTCTCGGCCTGTCGGTGACACCGTCGACGCCGTCGTGGGGGAACATGCTGAACGAGAGCCGCAACGGGCTCAACAACATCCCCGGACAGAGCAACCCGTGGCTGGTGCTCTTCCCGGCCTTGGCCATGTTCCTCTTCCTCCTGTCGATCAACTTGGCCGGCGACCGGCTCCGCCAGCACTTCGACGTCACCGAGACCAAGTTGTGAGCGCCACCGAGCGCTACCCGGCGGCGGAGCCAACCGAGGGGGGTGCCCCCCTCCTCGTGGTCGAGGACCTGTGCACCTCGTTCCGCACCGAGCGCGGCACCCTGCGGGCGGTGGACGGCGCCTCGCTCACGCTGCGCCAGGGCCGCACCCTCGGGGTGGTCGGGGAGTCCGGCTCGGGCAAGACGGTGCTGGCCCGCTCGGTGATGGGGCTGCTCACCGGCGACAATGTCGAGCGGACGGGGTCGGTGCGCTTCGAGGGCCAGGAGCTGGTGGGGGCCCCGGCCGCCACGCTGCGGTCGCTGTGGGGCGCCCGCATCGCCATGGTTTTCCAGGACCCGATGACCTCGCTCAACCCGGTCATGCGCATCGGCCACCAGATCGCCGAGCCCCTGCGCCTGCACCTCGGCCTCGACCGGGCCGAGGCCCGGGCCACCGCCCTGTCGCTGCTCGGCCAGGTGGGCATCCCCACACCCGAGGACCGCTACCGCGCCTACCCCGGACAGCTGTCGGGGGGCATGCGCCAGCGCGTGGTGATCGCCATCGCCATCGCCTGCGCCCCGCGCCTGCTCCTGGCCGACGAGCCCACTACCGGCCTCGACGCCACCATCCAGGCCCAGATCCTCGACCTGCTCGCCTCCCTCCAGGCCGAGCGCCACATGGCCATGATCCTGGTCACCCACGACCTGGGCGTGGTGGCCACCCGCACCGACGAGATCGTGGTCATGTACGCCGGCCGGGTCGTCGAGCGCGCCCCGACCCCGACGCTGTTCGCCTCGATGGCCATGCCCTACACCGAAGCGCTCCTCGACTCCACCCCGCGCCTGGCCAACCCGGGCCACTCCCGCCTGGCGGCCATCGAGGGCCGGCCCCCCGACCCCATCTCTTCGCCACCGGGCTGCCCGTTCGCGCCGCGCTGCCGCTACGCCCGGGACCTCTGCCGGACCCAGGCCCCTCCCCTGGTGGCCGACGCCGACTCCGACCACCTCTACGCCTGCTGGTTCCCCCTCGGCAACCGGGTGGGCCCGGCGCCGGCCGCCTCGGGTTCGGCCCGGTGACGTCCCCCGGCATCGTGGACCCGGCTGCGGAGACGGGCGACGGTCCCCTCCTCGCCGTGCGGGACCTGCGGGTCGAGTACAAGCGGGGGCACCGCACGCTCCAGGCGGTCTCGGGGGTGAGCTTCAGCGTGCAGCGGGGCGAGACCCTGGGCCTGGTGGGCGAGTCCGGCTGCGGCAAGTCGACCACGGGACGGGCCGTGGTCCAAGTGGAGCGGCCCGCCTCGGGCTCGATCGTCTTCGACGGCACCGAACTGACCGCCCTCGGCCGCAGCGAGCTGCGCCGGGCGCGGGTCGGGATCCAGATGGTCTTCCAGGACCCGGTCTCCTCCCTCAACCCCCGCCGCCGGGTACGCGACATCGTGGCCGAGCCGCTCGACATCTGGCGGCGGGCCAGGGGCGAGGAGCGCACGGAGCTGGTACGCACCATGCTCGAAGCGGTCGGCCTCGACCCAGATGTGGCCGGGGACCGCCGGCCGCGGGAGTTCTCCGGCGGCCAGTGCCAGCGGATCAGCATCGCCCGGGCCCTGGTGATCGAGCCCAAGCTGCTCGTCTGTGACGAGGTGGTCTCCGCCCTCGACGTGTCGGTGCAGGCCCAGATCCTCAACCTGCTGGAGGACCTGAAGGCCCGCTACGGCCTCACGCTGCTCTTCATCGCCCACGACCTGGCCGTGGTCAAGAACATCAGCGACCGGGTGGCGGTGATGTACCTGGGCAAGCTCTGCGAGGTGGCCTCCGCCGACGACCTCTACCGCTCGCCGGCCCACCACTACACCGAGGCGCTGCTCGGCGCGGCCTTGGAGCCCGACCCGGCCGCGGCCGGCCGGCCGCCCTCGCTCCAGGGCGAGCCACCCAGCCCCCTCGACCCGCCCTCGGGATGCCGGTTCCGCACGCGCTGTCCGCGGGCCGAGGGCCGCTGCGCGGCCGAGGAGCCGGCCATGCGCGAGATCGCCCCCGGCCACACCGTGGCCTGCCACTTCCCGTTGGTGGGTCCGGCGGCGCCGGCCCCCCGGGACGCCCCGGCCTGATCGCCGGGGCCGTGCGCTACTCGGCCGGCGTGGCCGGCTCAGTGGCCGGCTCAGTGGCCGGATCGACGGCCGCTTCGGTGTTCGGCTCGACGGTCGCTTCGGTCTTCGGCTCGATGGCCGCTTCGGCAGCCGACTCAGTGGCCAGCTCGGTGGGTGCCGCCGCGGCCGGTGCCTCGCCCGATAGCTCCGCGACCGGGGCCGGCTCGGCCGGCGCCTCGGGGGCGGGGTGCGCCGCCGCCGTGGCGACGTAGTCGGCCCACGCCGCCTGGGCCTCGGTCTCGGGGGTGAACTCGGCGTCGGTGGCGTACTCGAAGGTGCCGATGTAGTTGCCCTCGCTCGTCGTAGGCGTGCTCGCCGAAGGCCTCGCGGTACTCCTCGGACACCTCGCCACCCTCGGCCGCCTGCTTGATGGAGAGGCTGATGCGACGGCGCTGGAGGTCGATGTCGATGATCTTCACCCACAGCTCCTCGCCCGGGTTCACCACCTGCTCGGGCAGGTCGACGTGGTGGGCGGCCATCTCCGAGATGTGGACCAGCCCCTCGATGCCGTCGCCGACCTGCACGAAGGCGCCGAAGGGCACCAGCTTGGTAATCCGCCCGTAGACCAGCTGGCCCACCTCGTGGCTGTCGGCGAACTCCTGCCAGGGGTCGGTCTGGGTGGCCTTCAGCGAGAGGCTGATGCGCTCCTTGTCGAGGTCGACGTCGAGCACCTCGACCTCGATCTCGTCGCCCACCTGGACCACCGACGACGGGTGGTCGACGTGCTTCCAGCTGAGCTCGGAGACGTGCACCAGGCCGTCCATGCCGCCCAGGTCGACGAAGGCGCCGAAGTTGACCACCGAGGAGACCACGCCGCGTGCGGCGCTCGCCGGGCTTGAGGTTGGCCAGGAACTCGCCGCGCTGCTCCTTCTGCGCCTCCTCCAGCCAGGCCCGACGGGAGAGCACGACGTTGTTGCGGTTGCGGTCGAGCTCGATGATCTTGGCCTCGATCATCCTTGCCCACGTAGGGCTGCAGCTCGCGCACCCGGCGGAGCTCGACCAGGGAGGCCGGCAGGAAGCCGCGCAGGCCGATGTCGACGATGAGGCCGCCCTTGACCACCTCGATGACCGGGCCCTTCACCATCTCGTCGGCATCCTTCAGCTTCTCGATGGTGGACCACGCCCGCTCGTACTGCGCCCGCTTCTTGGAGAGGACCAGGCGCCCCTCCTTGTCCTCCTTCTGGAGGACCAGCGCCTCGACGTGGTCACCGAGGGAGACGATCTCCTCGGGGTGGACGTCGTTGCGGATGGAGAGCTCGCGGGCGGGGATCACGCCCTCGGACTTGAAGCCGATGTCGAGGAGGACCTCGTCGCGGTCGATCTTGACCACGGTGCCCTCGACCACGTCGCCGTCCTCGAACTCGACGATGGTGCCGGCCATGACGTCCTCGAGCTCCTGGTCGGCCAGGTCGTCCTCGGTGATGGTCCGGGGGACGTAGTTGCCCTCCTCGTCGAAGGTCCCCATGTGCTCGTCGGAGAGGCGGACGTCGGTGATCAGGGGAGGGCGCTCATCGGTCAGGACTGCGCTCGAGTGCTCGTCGGGCATCGGAAGGTGCTCGCTTTCGGGTGCCGCCCGCCAGCGCGGACGGCGATCGCGCCGGGATCACAGAGTCGATAGGACCGAAAATCCCCGGCCGCCGGCGCAGGCCAGGGGTGACAGACTACCCCAGCGACCGGGCCGCTTCCTCAGCCCCCCTTGGCCGCGGCCCACGAGTCGCCCCAGGCCATGGAGACCTCGAGGGGCACCGACAGGTCGGCGGCGCCGGTGAGGGCCGAGCGGGTCAGCTCGGACACGGGGTCCTCCTCGCCCGGCGCCACCTCGACGATGACCTCGTCGTGGATCTGCAGGACCAGGCGGCTGGCCCGCCCGTCGGCCTCGAGGGCCCGGTCGAGGCGGACCAGGGCCGTCTTGAAGAGGTCGGCGGCCAGCCCCTGGATGCCGGCGTTCATGGCCTGCCCGCTCGGCCGCTTGGCGGACCCGGTAGTTGCGTCGAGGAGAGGTCGGGCAACGGGCGCATCCGGCCGAGGGCGGTACGGGTGTAGCCGAGCCGCCGGGCCTCGGCCACCGTCTCGTCCATGTAGCTCGCGCACCTTGGGGAAGGCCCCGAAGTAGCTCTCCATGATCTCGTTGGCCTCGTCCACCCCGGTGGACAGACGGCGGGCCAGGCCGTAGGCCTCCATGCCGTAGGCGAGGCCGTAGGAGACCATCTTGGCCCGCTCGCGCTGGGCCCGGGTCACCTCGTCGAGCGGCACGCCGTAGACGCCCGAGGCCACGGTGCGGTGGACGTCGGCCCCGGTCCTGAAGGCCTCGACCAGGCCGGGGTCGCCCGAGAGGTGGGCGATGACCCGCAGCTCGACCTGGTCGTAGTCGGCCACCAGGAACTGCCAGCCCTCGGCGGGCACGAAGGCCCGGCGGAACCGCCGCCCCGACGTCGGTGCGCACCGGGATGTTGTGGAGGTTCGGACGCTCCGAGGAGAGCCGGCCGGTCCGGGCCACCGTCTGGCGGAACGAGGCGTGGATGCGGCCGTCCGGGGCCACCTCGGCCAGCAGGCTCTCGCCGTAGGTGGAGCGCAGCTTCTCCACCTCGCGGTAGCGCAGGAGCGTCGTCGACGACGGGGTGGTCGTCGCGCAGGGTCTCCAGGGTGGCGGCGTCGGTCGAGTAGCCGGTCTTGGTCTTGCGTCCCGGGGTGAGGCCGAGCTCGTCGTAGAGCACGGTCCGCAGCTGCGGGGTCGAGTTCACGTTGAACTCGTGACCGGCCAGCGCCTGGATCTCGGTCTCGAGCCGCTGGCAGTCGCCGACCAGCTCGTCGGCGATCCGCTGCAGCTCGGCGGTGTCGACGCGGATGCCGGCCACCTCCATCCTGGCCAGCACCCGCACCAGCGGGAGCTCCACCTCGTCGAAGAGGGTGAGGAGGCCCTCCTCCTCCAGCCGGACCCGCAGTGGGTCGACCAGCCGTCCCACCAGGGCCGCTTCCTCGGCCGCCGCGACGGCCCCGCCGTCGACCGGACCATCCAGCGCCAGCTGTCCGGCCGGGATCGGGTCGGCGGTGCCCGCCTCCCCTCCCAGCGCGTCCACCACCGCCCCCAGGCGGTAGTCGCCGGTCGAGGGGTCGAGCAGGTAGGCCGCCACCGCCGTGTCCATCACCAGGCCCGTGCAGTCGGCCCCCAGGGGCAGGAGCGAGCGGAGCGCCTCTTTCACCTGGTGGCCGGCGACCGGCGCCTCGCCCAGGACGGCGGTGAGCCGCCCGAGGGTCGCCGCCTCGCCCAGCCGGTCGCCGTCGAGCCAGACCCCCGACGGCTCGGCGCCGTCGGCCACGGCGACCACGCCCAGGAGTGGCGTGCGCCCCGGGGCACCCTCCCAGCGGGCGGCCATCGCCACCACGCCCTCGCCCGCGGCGGCCGCCAGGCCATCGAGGGCGGCCGCTGCCCCGGCCGCGTCGGCGCACGTGGCGAGGTCGACAGCTGCCGGCGATCCGAGCGGTGCGGCGGATGCGGCCGGCGCATCGGCGGGGGCGGGCGGGGCCGCCCGCCGCCCCGCCGGCGGAGGGCGGGCCGAACCGCCCGTCCTCCAAGAGCTCGGAGACCCGCCGCCAGAGCGTCCGCAGCTCGAACCGCTCGAAGGTGGCCCGGGCCGTCTCCATGTCCCAGCCGCCGAGGTCGAGGTCCTCGACGGTGATCGCCCAGCGGCACGTCGCGCACGAGGGGGATGGCGGTCAGGTTGGTGCGGGCCAGGGCCTCGTTGGCGGCCAGGTTCTCCCGGAGCTTCGGGCTCAGCTTGTCGAGGTTGGCGAAGATGCCGTCGAGGTCGTCGTAGGTGTTGAGCAACTTGGCGGCCGTCTTCTCCCCCACCCCGGGAACGCCGGGCAGGTTGTCCGAGGGGTCGCCGCGCAGCGAGGCCAGCATCGGGTACTTGGCCGGGACCACGCCGGTGCGCTCGACGATCCCGGCCTCGTCGTAGAGGGCGTAGTCGCTCACGCCCCTCCGGTTGTAGAGGACCTTCACATGGGGGTCCTCGACCAGCTGGAAGGAGTCCCGGTCACCGGTCACCACCACCACGTCGCACCCGCGGTCCCGGGCCTGGGTGGCCAGGGTGGCCAGCACGTCGTCGGCCTCGTAGCCCGGCACCCCGACCACCGGGACGTTGAGCGAGGCCAGCACCTCGCGGATGAACTCGAACTGGGGGGGCAGGTCCTCGGGGGTCTCGGCCCGGCCCGCCTTGTAATCGGGCACCAGCTCGTCGCGGAAGGTCGGCCCCTCCAGGTCGAAGGCGACGGCCAAGGCTGCCGGGTGGTGGTCCCGCACCATGTTCACGAGCATGGACACGAAGCCGTGGAGGGCGTTGGTGACCGTCCCCGCCTCGGTGGAGAGGTCGGCGGGGAGTGCGAAGTAGGCCCGGAAGGCGAGCGACATCCCGTCGAGCACGAACAGCGGGCCGTCGGCCGGCCCGTCCGTGCTCACCGGGTCGCGGCCGGCAGGGGTCACTCGGCCGGGGCTAGGTCGCCGGACACCACCCGGCGGGCGACGTCGCGCATGCGCGACCTGGTCTGCATGGCCGTGCGCTGGACGAAGGCGAAGGCGTCGGGCTCGCTCAGGTCGTGGCGGTCCATGAGCACCCCCTTGGCCTCGTCCACCAGCCGCCGGGTCTCGATCTTGTCCTCGGCCCGCCCGTCGTCGTCATCGGCCGGCTGGTCGAGCTCCTCGATCTCCCGCTCGATGGCCCACTCCTGCCGGCACTTGAACAGGGCGTCCTCGATGGCCGGGAGCAGCTCCTCGCGCCGGAACGGCTTCACCAGGTAGGCCGCCACGCCGGCGTCGCGGGCGTCCTCGATGAGCTCGCGCTGGCTGAAGGCCGTGAGCACCAGGACCGCCACCTTGTGATCGGTGGTGATCTCCCGGGCCGCCCGCACGCCGTCCATGCCGGGCATCTTGAGTCCAAGATGGCCAGATCCGGGCGGTGCTCGGCCACCAGGGCGACGGCGTGGTCGCCCCGTCCGGTCTCCCCCACCACCTCGTAGCCGGCCGACGACCAGGATCTCCTTCAGGTCGAGCCGGATGATGGCCTCGTCCTCGGCGATGACCACGCGGATCGGCCGGCCCTGCTCTTCCACGGCGCTCACCGGCCGCTCCCCACCGACCGCAGCAGCTCGTCCTGGCGCCGGGTCGAGATCCTCGACCGTGGCCACCAGCGACTGGCGGGCGCGCACCATGGCGTCGGCGTGCCGCTTCACCTCGGCGTACTCGTGGGCGGCCAGCGGCGTCTCGGAGACCAGAGAGCGCAGCCGCGCGTCCTCGGCCTCGTCGCTGACCACGGCCAGCTGCTCGTCGAGCACCGCCAGCTCCTGGCGGGCGCGCACCAGCCTGGCGTGCACGTCGCGAATCCGCCGCTCGACACCGAACCGTTGCATGGCCCGCCGATTCTAGGCCTCCACCTCCCCGGTCGGACCGGACGGGGCGTCCAGCTCAGGCCGGGGCCGGAAACCAGCGGAGGTCCGAGGTGAGGCGATCCAGCAGGTCGGGATCGGGCAGGGGGGATATCCCCGGGCCGGTCGGCGGACGCACCCGGCCGCCGACCACGTCGGGGTAGCCGAAGGGTTCGGCCACGAGGTAGTCGGCGGGGTCCGAGAGGTCCCCGGCCAGGGAGAACCCGTCCAGGCCGGCCAGGGCGGCATGGGCCGAGCGGCCCAGGCCCGTCTCGAAGAACCCGCCGACGAAGGCGGGCACCCCGGCGGCCCGGCAGAGCTCGGCGGCACGCCTCGCCGCCAGCAGGCCCCCCAACCGGGCGGGCTTGAGGCACGCCACCTCGCAAGCCCCCATGGCCACGGCCGCCTCCAGGCGCCCGAGGCTGGTGAGGGACTCGTCCAGGCACACCGGGGTGAAGAGCGTGTCGGCCAGGTGAGCGTGGGCCTCGAGGTCGTCGGGCGCGAGCGGCTGCTCGATGCAGTCCAGACCGAACTCGTCGAGGGCCCTGAGCCGTTCGGCACCCCCAGCCCCCCGGGCCCCGAGGCGGTAGGCGCCGTTGGCGTCGACCTGGAGGCGCAGGTCGGGGTGGGCGAGGCGGACCGCCCGGACGGGTTCTTCGTCCCAGCCCGGCTCGATCTTCAGCCGGAGCCGGGGGTAGCCGCGACCCACCTGCTCGTCGACGCTCTGCCGAAGGGCCGCCACCGTGCGATCGGCGGGAATGCCCACCAGGGCGCCGGCCTCCACCGGGGCGCCGGTGCCCAAATAGCTCGCCAACGAGCGCCCCGTGACCCGAAGGGCGCAGTCGAGGACCGCCATCTCGAGGGCGGCGGCCGCCATGCGGCCGGCCGGGTCTGCGGCACCGGCCGTCAACGCAGTGACGTCAGGCAGGTGACCGCCCCCCTCGCCGGCGAGCGCCAGCACACCCCCGAGCACCGGCCCGCACAAGCTCTCGGCGACCACCGGCAGCGGAGGGTCGACGGCGGTGCCCTCGGCCATCGCCCCGCACTCACCCCATCCCTCGGCCCCGTCGCCCACCACCCGGACAAGCAGGACCGGGCGGAGGCGGTGCACGCCGGCCGCGGTGCCGACCGGGCCTCGCAGGGCCAGGTCCAACGTCCGCACCTCGACGCCCTCCAGCCGCATCGCCCAACGGTACGCTGATGTGTCCGGCCCGGATGGCGGAATCGGTAGACGCGGAGGCCTCAAAAGCCTTTGCCTGAAAGGGCGTGCGGGTTCGAGTCCCGCTCCGGGCACTCAGTGATGCTGCGTCACGCCTGTTCAGGGCGGTCCAGGGCCGGAGGAACAGCACTCGAGCGCCGTCTTTGGTCACACTTGATCCACGACCCGAATCGGGGATCGGGCCGGTGGCGGTTCTCATGTGCCCGCAGAACCTCGCACCGAGCCGACCTTGGAGGATCTGAAGGCGCAGGCGGGCCAATGTCGAAGAATCTTTTTGCAATGGCCCAACCCGTCACCCTCGGACCGATCACCGACAAATCCGCTGCCGACGAAGCCCTCAGGTCAGTTCCGACGGTCAGAACGTGAACAAGTCGTAACCGGTCGCCGGCGTCGTCCCCGAAGCGGTCGTCACCGAAATCCTCACCTGACCGGCGGCGTGGGCGGGCGAGGTGGCCACGATCTGCGTGGTCGATTTGACCGTGAATGTCCTGGCTGTCGCTGTCCCGAACTTCACGTTCTTCACTGTCGTGAACCCCGTGCCACTGATGGTCACCTTCGTACCTCCGGTCACCGGGCCTGTTGTGCGGGAGAGCGAGGTGATGGTCGGCCCGGGGACGTAGGTGAACAGATCCGCCGCCACGGCGGGGCTCTCGCCCCCGGGGGTCTTCACCTGCACGTTGAGCGAGGTCCCCGAGGTGCCGGGTGGGCTCTTTACGGTGAGCGTCCCTGCTCCGGTGACCGAGACTGTCGTCCCCTTGGCCGAGCCGAAGAAGACTGTCGTGGCCCCGGTGAACCCGCTGCCGACCACCGTCACCGTCGTTCCCCCGCCTGCCGGGCCGCTCGCCGGCGACACGGCGGACACCGCCGGCGCCGGGTACACGTACTGGTACAGGTCGGCACCGGTTGTCGGCGTCGTCCCCCCGAGCGTCGTCACTGAGATCCTAACGGTGCCGGCCGCGTGCACGGGGGAGGTGGCCACGAGCTGGGTGGTGGAGACGTATGTGAACGCCTTGGCCGGTGTTGTGCCGAAGCTGACACTCGTCGCCCCCGTAAACCCACTCCCGGTGACGGTTACCTGGGTGCCACCGGCCACCGGACCGTTGGCCCGGGAGAGGGACGTGATGGTGGGTACGGGGTCGTAGCTGTAGTGCTTACCCTCCGAGGTACCACCCGGCGTGGTGACCGTCAGTGTCACGGTGCCGGCCGCATGCGGCGGGGCCTTCACGGTGATCTTGGCTGTGGTGAGCACGTCCACTGTGGTGCCGGGGTGCCCTATGCCGAAGGCAACGGTGGCCCCGGTGGCGAAGCCGGTACCGGTCACGGTCACCACTGTGCCGCCGGCCAGCTTCCCGGCTGTCGGGCTGACCCCGGTGACGGTCGGGACGGCCAGGTAGGTGAAGCTTCCGTCGACCGTTGAGGCGCCGCCTAGGGCGGTGACGACGACGGCGTCCGAGCCCGGTCGGTTGGCCGGGACCGTGGCCGTCAGCCGTGTTGGACCTGTGACCCGTGTCACGACAGCCGGGATCCCTCCGACCGTGACCGCCGTCACTGTTGTGAAGTTGGATCCGGTGATCGTCACCTTCGTCCTCTTTGTCGCCGGGCCCTCATCGGGTGAGACCGCGGCCACCGTCGGGGCAGCGACTTCGGGTCCCGATGAGATGGTCAAGGTGATGGTGTCGCTGTACGTCCCGGAGAAGGCATTCGCCGGCATGGCCAGCCACAAGTCGGTGGCCAGGGTGACGGCTCCCATGCCGCTTGTCCGGCCCGCGTTGGCCACGATGCTCGGTACGGACGGTCCGCTCTGGGCTTGCCCTGTGAGCGTCACCGGATAGGTGACGGAGTTGATCGGTGGCGCGCAGGTGGAGCCGGTTCTGCAGGCGCCGACCGGCCGTGCGTTGCTGTTGGCTGTGGTCGAAGAACCGTTGAGGGTGAGCTTCGAGGTCGGAAGCCTGCAGGGCTTGGCCGCCTGGCAGACACCCGTGCCTGTCTGATCGGTGACCTGAGAGATCGCCGCCGAGATGGTCCAGCCCGCCCCCGAGCCCGTGGCGTCGATGGCGGTGAGTGTCAGAGGGGCGGACACGTTCGCTGTGACACCGCTCGGACCGCTGGCCCACTTCACCGAAGTCGGACCCTCGATGGCCAGGGAGCCCGGGGAAACGGTCGCCGTCCCCGAGACCGAGCAGAGAGCCGAACGGAGTGTCCCGCTGCAGGGAGCGGACGAGGCCGCAGAGCAATCGACGAGCGCAGGCCCGAGGGCGAGGACCAGCGCGATGGCAAACCACCCGACCCAGAATTGCGGCCTCCGCGCGTTCAACACGGCGCCTCTCTCTCGACGATCACGTGAGGGAACGCTTCGAGTTTCCCAGTAACGGGTTGGCCGATCAACCGGTGCCGGGGGTAGGGCGTCACCTCGGTGGGCCCACCGGCGCCCGGGGGATCTGCGGCGCTGGTCCTCCGCCTGTCATCGTCGGAGAACCAAGACAAGCAGCAGCACCACCGCCAGGATTAACAATGCCCCCACTCCGGCGATCAGACCCACCAACCATCCTGGCCAGCCCGTCGACACCACCACCACCCGGCTGTGCGGAGAGACCGAGATGGGTTGCGACGGTGTCGGCTTGGGGATGGTGATGGTCCCAGACCACCGTGCCACTTTGCTCCCCTTGTCGTAGTCGAGGTAGGCCGACGCGGGATACGTTCCCGGCTTCATTGCCGTGGTGAGTATTCGCAGGCCGGTGACCCCGCCCGCCAGCACCGTTCCCGAGACAACCGGGAAGGACCGCCGGGAGGCCCCGGTGCCCAACGTGACGGCTCCCCTGGGGTGCTCGATGGTCCGTCCCACCTCGGCCTCGGTGACGACCACGCCGGCCGAATTCCCGATGCGGGTGCCACTCACCTTCTCGATCCGCAGCTCGTCGGGGTATCCGGTGCCGACGATTACCTCGACGCCGACCACGACCTGCCGCTCGATGGTCGTGACCGCCGACCGTCCCTTGGTTGGCCTCGTGGTGGACGTCGTCGGTGGGGCGACTTCGGCCACCCCCACCCCCGTCAGGTACTGCCCGGGGGGCGTCCCCGCCGGGACGTTCACCGTGAAGGCCACGTTGCGACGTTGTCCGGCTGTGAGGGTGAGCGGGCCCGGCAGGTCAGTGAGCCAGCAGCTGGCGCCGCTGCACTGGCCGTCGGAGGGAGCGAGGTAGGCATCCCCCGATCCGTTAGCGGTGACACCCTCTGCGGCGAAGACGTTCACATTGACGGCACCGGTGCCCTCACCGACGATGGAGACGGCACCCTGGGCGTTCCCGCCGGGAGCAACGTGGAACTGAAAGTAGCTGAGACCGTCTGGTGCCCCCACGGGCACGACGGAAAAGGACTCCGCCGATGACGTCGCCGCGGCGGCCAGGACCCCGCTCGTCGCCGAGAGCAGCATGATGGTCCCGATGGCCATGACCGCCCCCAGTGCCGCCACGACTCGTCGCCTCGGGCGGTGACCTCGGCGCGACGACACTTTGTGCGACGAGCGCCTCGACATCTCGTGCACTCAGCGGCCCCCTGCCGTCGGTCGGTCCAGATCCGCTCGAGGCGAGAGAGAGCCCACGCTCGAAGACTTCACGGGGTCGTGTGCGGTTCGAGCTCGTGCAGGAGAGTGGTAGGTGCGCTCGGTGCCGACCGAGGGTTCCCTCGACGCTCCTCAACGTCTCCGACTTTGGGCCCTGCGACCCCGCCCTACGGCCCGCTAGAGATCGTCAGGGTGATTGTGCCGGTGTACGTTCCGGCGTGGGCGTCCGCCGGAATCTTGAGCCACGCTGTCACGGCCATGGCGATCGCCCCCATGCCGCTTGTTGTCGAGGCGCTGGCCACCGTGGTTGGAGCGCACCCCGTGCCGCTTGTCCCGCATGTCGCCGTGACGGTGACCGGGTAAGTGACCCCGTTGTCAGCCAGGCTGCACGTCGATGTTGCAGTGCACGTCTCCTTCGGCGCCTCATCAGAACCTGCCGAACTCGAGGAGCCGTTGAGCGTGACCTGCGTCGGCCGGAACGCCTGGGGGTGCTTCAGGGCCGCCGACGAATCGGTGAAGGGGGTGATGGAGGCCGTGATGCTCCAGCCCGACCCCGAACCCGTGGCGTCGACGGCGGTCAGTGTGGCGCGCCCGTCCCCGTTGAGGTCGAAGCCGTTGAGGGTGGTTGCCCACCTCAGGGTCGACGGGGCAGCGATCGCCAATGCACCCCCGGCCACTGTCGCCGTCCCGCTGATCGTGCAGGTCGCCGTGACGCTCTCGACCGGCACTGTGCACTGGTGCGACGAGGCGGTCGACGTCACCAGCATCACTGGGCCGACGGCTAGTGCCCCCGCCACGAGCGCTCGCGTCGCCCACTTCGTCGGACCTTGCAGCCCCCGTACCTTCAACATCAGACCCACCCCCTTGCCCTTCGATCGAAGAGAACTGATGGAGTCTGCCATCGGGGGGCGGCGGCATCAACTGGAACGGCGACCTTGGGCCCGACGGGTCCGCGTCGCGTCCAGGAGGGGCATGGGGTCACCCCGATTCGCCGACTGGATAGCCACTTCGGCCAGCGGCCGAGAGTACGGCGATAAGGCGGGCCCTCTTGCACAGTGAAACCCGTCAACCGGGGAACGCGACCTGCTGGGCCTGCGCCAAGAGCTCGGCGCGGTCGGCGGGGAGGATGTACCCCTCGCCGATCGCCTTGTCCAGGCTCGCCGTGTACTCGGCGAGGTAGTGGCTCTTCGTCTTGTAGAGCCGCGTCAGCGTGGTGGGGCTGAAGGGCGTGGTCTGCCCGAAGAGGCTGCACAGGGTCGACGAGCCCTTCGGGGCGGCGCCGCTGAGGGTCGAGACGGGAACGTCGACGGCCGGAGTCCGCACCCCACCGATCACGTTGCCGTGGGCGTCGAGGGCGAGCTTCGGGGGACTCGTCGTCGCCAGGCGGAAGGGCGCGGGCGACGGCGGCGGGGTGCCGTCGTCCACCCACCGGCTGAGGGCGGCGAACGCCGCCTGGGCCACCTCGTGCTGCGGGCCGTCGTTGATTGTCGTCTTGCAGCCGAGGATCCCGACGGCGCCGCCGACCTCGTAGGTGTCGGCGTGCGACGTGCCGGCGACCTCCCAGGTGCGGATCCGGTCGGTGTCGGGCTGCTGGGCGACCGCGTAGCCCAGTGTGAAGAGGTCGGTCTGCGTCTCGAAGATGAAGGTCGGCGCGTCGAGGTCGGTGCGGACCCACAGCTTCTTGGGGACGTGCGCGGACCCGGCCGATGTCCCGCCCAAGGCGGCTCCACCCTCGCCGCGGCTGTGGATGAAGTAGCCGTCGAAGATGTGGCCGAGCGGCGCCAAGGCGTCGACGTAGGTGGTGAGGAAGAAGGCCGACTGCGACTCGCCCGCGGCGATCAGGTGCTTCGGCCGTACGCCGCCCAGGACCGCCTCCGGCGGGTCCCCGAGCGCCTCGCCGATCTGGGCGAAGATGTCGTAGGAGTACTGGTCGCCGGGGTGGTGGAGCGAGCCGTACCGTGCCGGCTCCTTCTGGACCAGCCCCTCGGTGGAGGAGTGCAGGACGAGCGCTGTGCCGCCGTCGACCCCGAGGGCCTGGGCGGACACTCCCACGTAGGCGTAGCCCTGGCTGAGCAGGTAGGGGCTCAGGTAGTCGTAGTCGGGCGCGCTCTCCCCGGCGGACTCGTTCATCCACTCGACCACCACGGTCCCGTTGAACTTGGCCGGGTCCTCGGGGCGGCGCACGATGATCCGCGTCTCGTAGGGGGCCGACGTGGTCGGGGCGACCTTCCACCTCCCGTCGGCGGGCTCGGTGACCGCCCGGTAGGCGTGGGCGGTCCCGCTGACGAAGAACTCCTGCTCGCTGTAGCCGTATGTGGCCAGCACCAGGGGGTGCGCTGAGATCGGCTCGATCTCGTGCCCGACGGTGATCGGCCCGGTGATGGTGGCCGCCGGACCGAGCGCCCCCGGGCCCGTGGCCGCGTCCGCCACCACCGCCGGTGCCCCCACCAACGCCGCCGCACACAGGGCGACGGCCACGGCCGTGACGCCGCACGCGCCACGCAGCCTGGGCCTGTCTGTGCCGGTCGTCATCTCTTCCCCCCCGATCTTTCCCCGCGCGGACCGAGCACCGACGATACGGCCCTCGGGGTGCGGGCGGTGCGCGCCGCCGGGCGGAGTCACCGTCTCGGTGCGACGTCGAAACGCCGGTGGGCGAGGACCGGCAGCTCGGCCCGCACCTCCCCCACCCGGTCGGCCCGCAGGTCGGCCACGGCCACCGCCTCCTCGTCGGCGGCCAGGGCCACCAGCACCTGGCCGCTCGGATCGACGACCATGGACCGGCCGGTGGCCTCGGGGCCGGGCTTGGCCGCCGCCACCACGTAGGCGGTGTTCTCGATGGCCCTGGCCCGCAGCAGGACCTCCCACGCGTCGGCCTTCCCCGGCCCGGCCAGCCAGTGGGCCGGCACCACCAACGCCGTCGCCCCCCGGTCGACGAGCGCCCGGGCCATCTCGGGGAACCGCAGGTCGTAACAGGTCATCAGCCCGACGACGAGGTCGCCGAGGCCGAAGACCACCAGATTGTCGTCCTGCGGGTCGCCGGCCTCGACCCGGTCGGACTCCCGCCAGCCGTGGGCGTCGTAGAGGTGGAGCTTGCGGTAGGCGCCGACGAGGCCGCCGGGGCCGACCGCCACCACCGTGTTGCGCACCTTCCCCGGGCGTCCGGACGGCTCGAAGGTCCCGGCCACCACGGTCAGCCCGCCCTCGGCGGCCGCCCGCTGCAGGGCGGTGACGAAGGGGCCGTCGAGCGGCTCGGCCACCGAGGCGAGGTTGGTCGTGGGCCCGCCGAAGGTGCACATCGCCGCCTCGGGCAGCACCAACAGCTCGGCGCCGCGACGAACCGCCTCGGCCACCCGGGCCAGGGCTGCGTCACGGTTGGCCCCCTTGTCGGCGGAGGTGGCGAACTGGGCCACGGCGACCTTCACGGCTGCAGGGTAACCCCGGCACCCCGGTACGACCGCGAGTGGGATTACCCGCCCGTAATGAGACGGCGTCGCCCGCCCCGTGACACACTGGGTGACCGCGGCCGGGAAGCGCCGACCGGCGCCAGCCGGGCGCCCGCCGCGGCTGGGAGACGGTCATACGTGTTGGTGTTCACCTTCCCCGGGCAGGGGTCGCAGCGGTCGGGCATGGGACGAGAATGGGTCGACCACCCCTCCTGGGAGGTGGTGGCCGAAGCCTCGGCCGCGGCCGGGCGCGACGTCGAGTCGCTGCTCCTCGAGGCGCCGATGGAGGAGCTCACCCACACGGCCAACGCCCAGCTGGCCACGTTCGTCCTCTCCCTCGTGGTCCTCGACGCCGTCGAGCGGCTCGGCCTGTCCCCCGCCGCCTGCGCCGGCCACAGCCTGGGCGAGTACACCGCCCTGGTCTCGAGCGGCGCCGTGTCCTTCCCCGACGGGGTCCACCTGGTGGCCGCCCGGGGCGAGGCCATGGCCCGCGCCGGCGAGGACGCCCCCGGGACCATGGCCGCACTGCTGGGCATCACCGACGACGACGCCGAGGCCGCCTGCCAGCGGGCCGAGGGCGACGTCTGGGTAGCCAACTACAACGCCCCGGGGCAGGTTGTGGTGGCCGGGACCGCCGAAGCCGTGGCCACGGTGGCCGTGCTGGCCAAGGAGCTCGGGGCTCGCAAGGTCATGCCGATCCCGGTCTCGGGCGCCTTCCACACGCCCCTCATGTCCGGGGCCAGGTCGGCCCTGCGCAAGGCGCTGGGCGACGCCACCTTCCTGGCGCCCGAGGTGCCGGTGGTGGCCAACGTCGACGCCCGGGTCCACAACGACCAGGGCGAGTGGCCCAGCCTGCTCTCGGCCCAGCTGTGCAGCCCGGTGCGCTGGCGCCACACGCTCGAGACCCTGGCCGGCCTGGGTGCCACCTCCCTGGTCGAGCTGGGGCCGGGGGGCGTGCTGACCGGCCTGGCCCGGCGCGTCGTGCCCGAGCTGCACGCCATGTCGGTCTCGGTGCCCGACCACCTCGACGCCCTGATGGACGCGGTGGCGGTGCCCGAGTCGTGGCGCACCGAGCTCCACACCCACCACGGCGAGCACCTCTACATGTCCGAGCGGGTGGTGGTGAGCCCCTGCTCGGGCATCTTCACCCCCGAGGACTCCCTCGCCGCCCCGGGCACCGGCCTCCTGCCCGGGACCGCCGGGACGGCCGACGGTCCCGGTGCGGTCGCCGCGTCGAACACCGTCGGGGTGGGCGACCTGGTGGGCCGGGTGGGCGTGGCCGACGTCCGCACGCCCTTCGCCGGGCAGGTGGTCCGCTGGCTGTCGACCGCCGGGGAACGGGTCCAAGAGGGCCAGCCGCTCGTCTGGCTGCGGGTCCCCGGGGACGGCCGGTGAACGGGGAGGACGACGCCCCGGCATCCCGGGTGGTGCTGGTGACCGGCGGGGCCAGGGGGATCGGGGCCGCCTGCGTCGAGTGGTTCCTGGCCAACGGCGACACGGTCGCCGCCACCTACCGCGGCGACGCCGCGCCCGAGCCGCGGGGGGCCGCCGGGACGGGGGCGGCCCGCTTTTGCCCCGTGCGCTGCGACGTGACCAACCTCGACGACGTCGAGGCGGCCTTCGCCGAGATCGAGAAGCGTCACGGACCGGTCGAGGTACTGGTGGCCAACGCCGGCATCACCCGCGACACCCTGCTCCTGCGGATGGACGAGCAGGCCTGGCAGGACGTGATCGACACCAACCTGACCGGCTCCTTCCGGGTGGCCAAGCGGGCGGTGGCCAAGATGCTCCGGCTGCACCGCGGCCGCATCATCTTCCTCTCCTCGGTGGGGGCGTTCATCGGCCTCCCCGGGCAGGCCAACTACGCGGCGTCCAAGGCAGGGCTGGTGGGGATGGCCCGCGCCCTGGCCAGGGAGGTGGCCAGCCGGTCCATCACGGTCAACGTTGTCGCGCCGGGGATGGTGTCGACCGATATGATCGCGGCGCTCGGAGAGGATCGGATCTCGCAGATGCAGGCCATGGTCCCCCTGGGTCGCCCCGGCACCCCGGAGGAGGTGGCCGGAGCGGTGGGCTTCCTGGCCTCGGACGGGGCCGGGTACATCACCGGGTCCGTGCTGCCGGTCGACGGCGGACTGGGTATGGGCTGGTGAGCACGGCCCGGGTCGGCCGTTCGTCGAGACGAGGGCCTGCACGGCGGCAAGACGAGGTCGAAAGCGGTGAGTCGAACAAGTGAAAGGGAAGAGCCCAAGTGGACGATGAAGCAGCGTTCGAGAAGTTCCGCGAGTGTGCAGTGGAGGTGCTCCAGGTTCCCGCCGACAAGGTCACCAGGGAAGCCCGGTTCGCCGACGATCTCGACGCCGACAGCCTCGACCTGGTCGAGCTGGTGATGGCCCTCGAGGAGTCCTTCGACATCACCGTCGAGGAGACCGAGCTCGAGGACATCGAGACCATCGGCCAGGCCTTCGACCTGATCTCCGCCAAGCTCTGATGCTGCTGGGTATCGGGCCCGACGGCCCGATCAAGGGCCGACGTGTCGCCGTCACCGGCGTGGGTGCGGTGACCTGCTGCGGCCAGGGCGCGGCGGCGCTCTGGGAGGGGCTGGTCAACCCGAGCATCGAGGGCGAGCGCCGGGTGCCGGACTTCGACCCGGCCGACTACTTCGGTCCCAAAGAGGCGCGGCGGGTCGACCGCTTCGCCCAGTTCACCGTGGCCACGGCCGACATGGCCCTGGCCGACGCCGGCACACTCGACGCCGATCCCGACCGTTCGGGCGTGATCTTCGCCACCGGGGTCGGTGGGTTCAACACCCTGGCCGAGCAGGTCATCGTCTACCACGAGCGGGGCCCGCGCAAGGTCTCGCCGTTCCTGGTGCCCATGATGATGGCCAACGCCGGGGCGGCCAACGTCTCCATGCGGGCCGGCTGGCACGGGCCCTCCGAGACGGTGGTGACCGCCTGCGCGGCGGGCACCCACGCCCTGGCCGCGGCGGCCCGGCTGGTCACCACCGGACGGTGCGACGTGGCCATCGGCGGCGGCGCCGAGGCCTCGTTCCACCCCACGGCCGTGGCCGCCTTCGCCAACATGACGGCCCTGTCGACCAGCGGCGTCTCCCGCCCCTTCGACGCCCGCCGTGACGGTTTCGTCATGACCGAGGGCGCGGGTGCCCTCGTGCTGGAGGACTGGGACCGGGCCGTGGCCCGCGGCGCGCACATCTACGCCGAGGTGGCGGGGTCGGGCAGCACCGCGGACGCCCACCACATCACCGCCCCCGCCCCCGGCGGGGCCGGGGCGGTGGCCTGCATGGAGCAGGCCCTCTTCGACGCCGGGCTCGAGCCGTCGGACATCCGGCACATCAACGCCCACGGGACCGGCACCCCCCTCAACGACCTCTCCGAGTCGAGGGCCATCAACAAGGTCTTCGGCGAGCCGGGCCCGATCGTCACCTCCAACAAGGGGGTGACCGGCCACGGCCTGGCCGCCGCCGGGGCCATGGAGGCCGTGGCCTCGGTGCTGTCCATCGAGCACCGGCTCATCCCCCCCACCTACGGCTGCGAGGAACTGGACTCCGAGATCAGCATCGACGTCGTGCAGGGCGAGGCCCGCCCGTGGGAGCCCGGGCCGATCCTCTCCAACTCCTTCGGGTTCGGCGGCCACAACGGCAGCCTGATCTTCCTGCCCCCGGCCTGACCCCCGGGGCTCAGCGGTCGAGCGCGGCCCGCAGCTCGCCCACGAAGGTGGCCGCCGCCTCGGCGCCGCCGCCCTCGACCAGCCGGCGCACCAGGGCCGAGCCGACCACCACGCCGTCGGCCACGCCGCAGACCTGCGTCGCCTGCTCGGGGGTGGACACCCCCACGCCCACGCAGACCGGCAGGTCGGTGACGTCCCTGATCCGCCCGACCACCGCGGCCGCCTCGTCGCCCACCGACGCCCGCTCGCCGGTGACCCCCATCCGGGCCACCGCGTAGACGAAACCCCGGCAGCGGTCGCAGATGCGGGCCACGCGCTCGGCGGGGGTGGAGGGGGCGACCAGCAGCACCGTCTCGATCTCGGCCCCGTCGGCCTCCTCTGCCCACGGGCCGAGCTCCTCGAGGGGCAGGTCGGGCACGATGGCCCCCGAGATGCCGGCCGCGGCCAGGGAGCGGGCCATCCGCCGGTGGCCGGCGCGGTAGACGAGGTTGTAGTAGGTCATGACGGCCACCGGGACCCCGATCCCGGCCGCTCCCACCCCGTCGATCACCCCGGTGGGGGTGGTGCCGCGACCCAGGGCGAGGACCGAGGCCGCCTGGATCACCGGGCCGTCCATCATGGGGTCCGAGAAGGGGATGCCGACCTCGACGGCGTCGGCGCCGGCGGCCACCACCGCCTGGACGACCTCGACCCAGTCGTCGGCCATCCCGCCCATGACGTAGGGCACCAGCAGCTTGCGGCCCTCGGCCCGCCGGGAGCGCAGTGCCGCCTCGAGGCTCCCGCTCACGGCGGGGACCCTCCCGCGAGCAGGTCGCGGACCTGGGCCACGTCCTTGTCGCCGCGCCCCGACAGGGTCACGAGCACGGTCGACCCCTCGGGCACCGACCGGCCGGTCTCGCGGGCCAGCCAGGCCAGGGCGTGGGCCGGCTCGAGGGCGGGGATGATCCCCTCGGTCTCGGCCAGCAGGCGGAAGGCGGCCACCACCTCGTCGTCGTCGGCCCGCTCGTAGGTGGCGCGGCCGATCGCCGCCAGGTGGGCGTGCTCGGGGCCGATGCCCGGGTAGTCGAGGCCGGCCGAGATGGAGTGCGCCTCGAGGATCTGACCGCTCTCGTCCTGGAGGAGCTGGGAGCGCATCCCGTGCAGGACGCCGGGGATGCCCGCCGACGCCGCCGCCCCGCCGGCCGCCTCCACCCCGACCAGCCGGGCGGTCGTGTCGACGAACCCGGCGAAGGTCCCGGCCGCGTTGGATCCCCCGCCCACGCAGGCCACCACCAGGTCGGGGTCGGCCCCGCCGAGCAGCTGGCGGCACTGGGACCGGGCCTCCTCCCCCACCACCCGCTGGAACTCGCGCACCATGTAGGGGAAGGGGTGGGGCCCCATCACCGAGCCGATGCAGTAGTGGGTGGTGGCCACCGAGGCCACCCACTCGCGCAGGGCCTCGTTCACGGCGTCCTTCAAGGTGGCGCTGCCCGAGGCGACGGGGCGGACCTCGGCCCCCAGCAGCTCCATGCGGAAGACGTTCAGCTGCTGGCGCCGGGTGTCCACCTCGCCCATGTAGACCACGCACTCGAGGCCGAGGAGGGCCGCCGCGGTGGCGGCGGCCACCCCGTGCTGGCCGGCCCCGGTCTCGGCGATCATCCGGTGCTTGCCCATACGCCGGGTGAGGAGCGCCTGGCCGACCACGTTGTTCAGCTTGTGCGAGCCGGTGTGGGCCAGGTCCTCGCGCTTCAAGAGCACCCGCACCCCGAGCTGCGCGGAGAGACGCCGGCACTCGGTGAGCGGGGTGGGCCGGCCCCCGTAGTCGCGCAGGATCTCGTCGAACTCGCGGTGGAAGCCAGGGTCGGCCCAGGCCCGGCCGAAGGCCTCCTCGAGCTCGTAGCAGGCCGGGATCAGCGACTCGGGGACGAAGCGGCCCCCGAACTCGCCGAACCTCCCGTCGGGCCCGGGCTCGGCCATGAGCCCGGCCGGCTCGGGGGGGCTCACCCCTGCACCCAGTCGTAGGGGTCGGCGTCGGGGCCGTCGGCCCCGTCGCCGTCGGCCTCCTCGTGCCCGAGCGCCAGCTGGCGGGCGGCCTGGCGGGCGTTGGCCACGAAGGCGCGCAACAGCCGGGGGTCCTTGTGACCCGGGGACGCCTCCACCCCGCTGCAGACGTCCACCCCGTAGGGGTGCAGGTGGGCCACGGCCTGGGCCACGTTCTCGGGGCGCAGCCCGCCCGAGACGATGAGCCGGCGCGGGTCGGCCACGCCCTCGCCCATGCGCCAGTCGAAGACCTCCCCCGACCCGGGGTTCTCCCCGTCGATGAGGATGTAGTCGGCCCCGAAGTCGGCGAAGCGCCCGATGGTCCGGTCGCCGGCCGGGAAGGCCTTGATGGTGCGGGGCACCCGCTGGCGCACCCACCGTGCCTCCTCGGCCGTCTCGTGGCCGTGGAGCTGGACGGCGCCGAGGCCGATGTGGTTGGCGATCTCCACCACCCGCCCCGGCGCCTCGTCGCGGAAGACCCCCACCGAGAGCACGCCGTGGGGTAGGCGCTTGACGATGTCGGCCACCGTGGCCGGGGCCACCTGGCGCGGCGAGGGGGCGAACACGAAGCCCACGGCGTCGGCCCCGAGGCCCACGGCCAAGAGCGCGTCGGCCTCGTTGGTGAGCCCGCAGATCTTGACCATGAGGTCGGCGCCGCCCGCCTCGGCGCCGTCGCCCGTTCCGTCGGCGCTCACGACCGGCGGCTCCCGGCCCGCGGCGCCCCAGTGGGACGGGCCGGCCGGGCGCGCCTAGCCACGGGGTGGCCGGCCAGGGCGGCCACCGCCGCCGACCGGTCGCCTGCCCGGACGAGGGACTCCCCCACCAACACCGCCTGGTAACCGGCGGCGGCCAGCCGCCCGGCGTCGGCCGGTCCGCCGATCCCCGACTCGGCCACCGCCACCACGTCCCCGGGGATCTCGGCCGCCAGGCGCACGGCCCGCTCCCGGTCGACCTCGAAGGTGGACAGGTCGCGCTGGTTGACCCCCACGAGGCGCGCCCCGGCCTCGAGGGCCCGGGCCAGCTCGGCGTGGTCGTGCACCTCGACCAGGGCGTCGAGGCCGAGCCGGCCGGCCAGGGCCGAGAGCTCGGCCAGCTCGGTGTCCGACAGGGCGGCCACGATGAGCAGCACGGCGTCGGCCCCCATCAGCCGGGCGTCGCAGACATCGGCCAATGAGACGGTGAAGTCCTTGCGCAGGACGGGGAGGCCGACCGCGGCCCGGGCCGCGGCCAGGTCCCCGGGCGAACCGCCGAAGTAGTCGCGGTCGGTGAGGACCGACAGGCAGGTCGCCCCGCCGGCGGCGTAGGAGGCGGCCACCGCGGCGGGGTCGAGGCCGGCGTCGAGGTCGCCCTTGGACGGCGACCGGCGCTTCACCTCGGCCACCACGGCCAGGCCGTCGACGGCCCGCGCGGCGAGGGCCGCGGCGAAGGGGCGCACCGCCGAGGCGCAGGCGAGGGCCCGCTCGGCGAGCTCGTCGGGGTCGCGACGGTCCCCCCGCGTCGCCGCCCGGTGGGCAGCGACGATCTCGGCCAGGTAGGTGGGCATGGCCGACCTAGCGTAGCGGGGGGGCCGTCGGAACCCCGGACCATCCGCCCGCCCGCCCGGGCCTTGCCCCACCGACGGGCCCGGCTGGTGGCAGGCTGGTCGCGTGGGCGCAGAAGGCGGCAACGGCGGGGCCAACGGCACGCTGGTGGTGATCGAAGACGACCACCACATCTCGGACCTCGTCGCCCTGTACCTGCGGCGCGACGGGTTCCGGGTGCTGCAGTCCGACGACGGGGCCGCGGGGCTGGCCCACGTCGCGCGCGAACGGGCCCGGCTGGTCATCGTCGACGTCGGGCTCCCCGGCGAGATGGACGGCTTCGAGGTGTGCCGCCGGCTGCGCCAGCAGGGCGGGGTGCCGGTGGTGATGCTGACCGCCCGCGACGACGAGGTCGACCGGGTACTCGGGCTCGAGCTCGGGGCCGACGACTACGTCACCAAGCCGTTCTCCGCCCGCGAGCTGGTGGCCAGGGTCCACGCCATCCTCCGCCGCAGCGCCGGGACGTCGGCCCCGTCCCCGGCGCCGGTGCTCGGCGTGGGGGACGTCGAGGTCGACACCGGCCGGCGGGAGGTGCGGACGCCGGCGGGACCGGTCGCCCTCACCACCCGGGAGTTCGACCTGCTCGCCTACCTCGCCGCCAACCGTGGGCTGGCCCTCTCCCGGCGACAGCTGCTGGACGGGGTGTGGGGCGAGGGCTGGTACGGCGACGAGCGCACGGTGGACGTGCACGTCCGTCAGCTGCGCAAGAAGCTCGGCGACGCCCTGCCCCTGACCACGGTGTGGGGCGTCGGCTACCGGCTCGGGTAGCGGGGCCCCTCGTGCGCCGGCGGCTCGTGGTGGCCATCCTGCTCCTGGTGGCCGGGACGCTCCTGCTGGCCGGAGCCGGCGGCTTCGTCCTCATCCGCCGGGCCTCGGCCAACACCGCCGAGCAGCAGCTCTACACCCAGGCCAAGGCCCTGGCCGAGTACCAGCACCCCCAGGTGGTCTTCGACAAGCTGGGAGCGGTCAAGTACATCGGCCAGTACGACACCCTGGCGGTGGTCGGTCTCGACGCCGCGGGCCACCTCTCCGGCCCCCTCCCTCCCGTCACCGACGGCCGCTACCTCGACACCACGGCCCTGGCGGAGGGCGACTCGGTGGGCGGCCACACCTCCAGCGAGGTCTACGTCCTCATCCCCCTCGACCTCGGCGCGGCCCAGAAGCAGCGCCTGGCGCCCCCCGTCCCCCCGGCCGACACGGCGGTGCTCGTGGCCACCCGCTCCTTCACGCCGGTGACCGGCGGCATCGTCTACTTCATCGTGCTCGGCCTGGGCTGCCTGCTGGTGGCCGGGGCCGTCGCCTACTGGCTGGCCAGCCGGTTCTCCCGCCCCCTCATCACCGCGGCCGAGACCACCGGCCGCATCGCCGGCGGCGACCTCGACGCCCGCATGGCCCGCTCGCCCGGCGACATGGCCGAATTCGCCTCCCTGGCCGTCGCCATCAACGCCATGGGCGACCGGCTCCGCGAGGCCCGCCAGCAGCAGCGCCAGTTCCTGCTCTCGGTCTCCCACGAGCTGCGGACGCCCCTCACCTCCATCCGCGGCTACGCCGACGCCCTCACCGAGGGGGCCACCGACGACGTGGCCGGGGCGGTGGAGATCATCGGCACCGAGGCCCGCCGCCTCGAGCGCCTCGTCCAGGACCTGCTCGACCTGGCCCGACTGGACGCCCGGCGTTTCAGCCTCCGGGCCGGCCCGGTCGACGCCGTCGAGGTGGCCAGCCGGGCCGTCGAGCGCATGCGGCCCGAGGCCGCGTCGGCCGACGTGGAGCTCTCCCTCAGCGCGCCCGGACCCGGGACGCTGCCCGTGGTGACCGACCCCGACCGCCTCGACCAGGTCCTCTCGAACCTCATGGAGAACGCCCTGCGGTTCGCCCGCTCGCGGATCGCCGTCGGGGCGCGGCGGGAGGACGGCCGGGTCCTGTTGTGGGTGGACGACGACGGGCCGGGCATCCCCCCGGGGGACATGGAGCGCGTCTTCACCCCCCACTTCACCTCCGACCGCACCGGCGTCCGGCGGGCCGGCACCGGACTGGGCCTGGCCATCGTGGCCGAGCTGGCGACGGCGATGGGCGGGGGCGCCCGGGCCGAGTCACCCCTCGAAGCGGGCGACGGGACGCGCATGGTGGTCTGGCTCCCGGCCGCCGGCCCGACCGAACGGGCCGCTCCGGACTCCGCCCGGAGGTGAACGCGGCCACCGTCGAGCGCTCGAGCGCGGATCCCCGGTACGCGGGATTCGGGCGGTAAGCTCCTGGCGGAGCGCCGGGAAGCCTGGTCGGCATGGAGCCAGAGTCGGAGAGCCCGTGACCGAGCCACCCCTGCCACAGCTAGAGCCCAAGGTCGCCTCGGTCCGGGCGCGGCGGCGCAAGCTGCCCGGTTGGCGGGCCGAGGAGCTCCGGACCGGCTTCTGGCTCGTCCCCACCCTGATGGTCGTGGTGGCGGTGGTCGTCTTCGCCGTCACCATCGCCGTCGACCTGGCGACATTCCATCACCACCTGACCCTCCCGTTCTGGATCAAGGCTTGGAGGGCCACAAGCGGGCGGCAGGTCCTCATCGCCATCGCCGCCGCCATCATCACGGTCATCGGCGTGGTCTTCTCGATCACCATCCTCGCCCTCACCCTGGCCTCCCAGCAGTTCGGGCCCCGCATGATGCGCAACTTCGTGCGCGACCTGGGCAACCAGATGACCCTCGGGATCTTCGTGGGCACCTTCGTGTACTGCGTGCTGACGCTGGGGTTCATCACCACCTCGAGGGACGTGAACTTCGTCCCCCACCTCTCGATCACGGTCGCCGAGGCGTTGCTCATCGTCGACCTCGGGGTGCTCATCTACTTCATCCACCACATCTCCAAGTCGATCCAGCTGCCCGAGGTCATCGCCCAGATCGCCGACGACCTCCTCCTCGCCATCGACAGCGAGTTCCCCGCATCCGACGGCACAGCCGCCCTCGCCCCCGACCCGTCGGGTCGCAGCCTGGACGACCTGACCAAGCTGCTCGACGAGCGCGGGGCGCCGGTGCCGGCGGTGGCCAACGGCTACCTGCAGTACGTGGCCTTCTCGCGCCTGGTGGCCATCGCCGCCAAGCTCGACTGCGTCATCCGGCTCTCCCTGCGGCCCGGCCACTTCGTGGTGGCCGGTCGCCCCCTGGCCACGGTGTGGCCGGCCGGTGCGGCCACCCAGCTCCGACAGGCCATGACCACGGCGCACCTCACCGGGCCGCACCGCACCTTGAGCCAGGACCCGGTGTTCGCCATCGACCAGCTGGTGGAGATCGCCATCCGGGCCCTGTCGCCAGCGGTGAACGACACCTTCACCGCCCTCACCTGCATCGACTGGCTGTCGGCCGGCCTGGCCCAGGTCTCAGGGCGCGAGCTGAGCGAAGGAGTCTTCCGCGACCAGCACGGCCGCATCCGCCTCATCGAGCACGACCCCAGCTATCCCAGGATGGTCAACCGGGCCTTCGACAAGATCCGCCAGGCCGGCCGGGGCATGCCGGCCGTCATCATCCGCCTCCTCGACGCCCTCTCCCACGTCACCGAGTACACGGTCGACACCGAGCAGCGGTCGGTGCTCCTCCGCCAGGCGGAGATGATCCTCCGGGGGGCCGAGGCCGATCTCGACGAGCCCAACGACCTCGACGACGTGCGCCTCCGCTACCGCCAGCTGGTGGCCACGGCGAGCCGCATGCGCGTCAAGCCTCGGCCGGCCGGGGCGGTGTGAGCCCCCAGCGAACCGGGTCCTCGGCCGAGTCGGACCGGCGCCCGGGACCCGAGCAGGGGCCGGGCGGCCCTGCCGCCCGGCGGATCCCCCGGTGCCGCGCCGGCCAGTCGGGGCGCGCCTAGTCTCGGCCAGGTCCCGTGCCCGCCAACCGGAGGCAACACGTGCCCACGCTCGACCGCTGGATCGGCCGACAGCCCCTGGCCGCCAAGGTGCCCGAGATCACCATCGTGTTCTGGGTGATCAAGCTCCTGACCACGGCGGCCGGCGAGGCCACGTCGGACTACCTGTCGCTCCACAGCGTCGTGGTCGGCGGGGCGATCGAGGTGCTGGTGGTGGTGGTCGCCTTCTGGTGGCAGCTGCACACCCGGCGCTACTTCGCTCCCCCCTACTGGTTCCTGGCCCTGGCCATCGCCATCTTCGGCACCGGCGCCGCCGACGTCCTGCACAAAGAGTTCAAGATCCCCTACGCCGGCACCACCGTGCTCTGGGCGGTGGTGCTGGCCGGCGTCTTCGTGACCTGGTACCGCAGCGAGCGCACCCTTTCCATCCACAGCATCACGACGCGCCGGCGCGAGCTGTTCTACTGGGCCACGGTCTTCGCCACCTTCGCCCTGGGGACCGCGCTCGGCGACTTCACGGCGACCGCGCTGGGGCTGGGCTACCTGGCCTCGACCTTCTTCTTCGCCGCGGTGATCATGATCCCGGCCGTCGCCTGGAAGATCTTCGGACTGAACGAGGTGGTCGCCTTCTGGTTCGCCTACGTGGTCACCCGCCCGCTGGGCGCGTCGGTGGCCGACTACCTCTCCAAGCCGCACGAGCTGAGCGGGGCCAACTTCGGCGACGGGCTCATCGCCGTGGTGATGACCGTGCCCATCGTGCTCCTGGTGGCCTACCTGACGGTGCGCCGCACGGACATCCAGCGGCCCTCCGGGGCCGGGTGGCCCCCCCACGACGATCCGGCACGCGGCCCAGGCTGGATCGGCGAGGAGCCCCCGCCCCAGTAGGGCGGTGGGCCGGAGGCCGGCCGGGCTCCTCAGGCCGCCGACCGCGGGCGGCGACGCCCGCGCAGCGGCGCCAGGCGCACCAGCGCGTTGTAGGTCACGACGGCGATGGCCACGTGCATGGCCATGAGCACCGCCACCGCCTCGAGCGGTGCGCCGTGCAGGAGGATCCAGACGTCGGGGAGGAAGAGCACCAGGGTGACGGCGACGGCCAAGCGGAAGAAGAGCCACCTCGGGGCCGACGTGAGCCGGGTCACCACCGGCCAGGCGGCACAGGCCACGACCACTCCGATGACGGTGAGCTTGGCGTAGTCACCGAAGGCGAAGTGCACGTAGCCGCGGGTCGAGGGGAAGATCGCCGTGCCCAGGGCCACCAGGGCCGCGTCCGCCGCCAGCGAGCCGGCGAGCGCCACCACCGTGGCCACGACCACGGCAGCCATGCGGGGCGGCCGCCGGACCGGGGAGAAGTCGATGCGGGCGAGGGCCAGCGCGCGCGGGACGGGGCCCACTTCGGTGCGCGATGGCCGCGGGTCGAGTGAGGAGTTCATCGTCCTCCCAGCGTACGGACCGTGCCTGACGACCCGATGAACGACCGCCTCGGTGTCAATCGGGCACGACCCCGGTGGCGGCCAGGGCGTTCCCCTCCCCCGCCAGCACGCTGCCGGCGTTGGCCGCCACCACCAGCACCAGGGCCGCCAGTTCGCGCCAGGTGAGCCGTTGCCCCAGGGCGACCAGGCCCACCAGGGCGGCCACGGCCGGGTCGAGGGAGAGCAGCACCCCGAAGGCCCGGTGGGTGACCCGGCGCAGGGCGACCAGCTCCAGCGAGTAGGGCAGGACCGAGGAGAGCAGGGCCACGGCGGCGCCGATGCCGATGGCACCGGGCCGCACCATGGACCTCCCGGCGGTGGCGAGGCCCACCGGCAGGACGACCACGGCCGCCACGATCATGGCCAGGGCCAGGCCCGAGGGTCCGGGGAAGCGCCGCCCGGTCTCCTTGCTGAGCACGATGTAGCCGGCCCAGCAGGCGCCGGCCAGGAGGGCCATGCCCACCCCCACCAGGTCGAGGTGGTGGACGCCGCCGGCGGTGAGCAGGGCCACCCCGGTCCCGGCCAGGAGGGCCCACACCAGGTCGACCGGGCGCCGGGACCCGATGATGGTGACGGCCAGCGGGCCGGCGAACTCGACCGTCACCGCCACCCCGAGGGGGATGCGGGCGATGGCCTCGTAGAAGGTGAGGTTCATGGCGGCCAGGGTCAGCCCGAAGGCCACGGCCACCCCGACGTCGGCGCGGGGCACCGACAGGTGACGTGGCCGCAGGAGGCCGGCCATGAGCGCGGCGGCCAGGACCAACCGCAGCGTGACCGCCCCGGTCGGCCCCACCGAGTCGAACAGGTGGGTGGCCAGGGCCGCCCCGCACTGCACCGAGACGGCGGCCGTCGCCACCAGGGCCAGGGCGGGCGGCTGCCTCGGACCGGCCACCTTTGTCCCCCGTCCGCGCACCCTCCGACCCTAGGGACTCCCCGCGGCGCAGGGCACCCGGTCCGGCGGGCCGGCTACGTGCGCGGCTCCCAGCTGAAGTAGCGGGTGGCCAGCACCAGGCCGGCCGCGCCCCAGGCCGCCACCACCAGCACGTCGGTCCAGCGGAACGGGGTCCCCACGAACCCGGCCAGCATGCCCTCCCCGAAGTGCCGGACCGGGAAGATGCGGGCCACCCAGAGGATCCAGGCCGGGGTGTTGTTGCCCAGGGGGATGAAGATCCCCGAGAGGAACAGGAGGGGGAGGATGCTGGCGTTCACCATCGCCCCGGCGGCGTCGGCGTTGGGGACCAGTGCCGTCATGGCCAGGCCGAGCGCGCAGAAGCTGGCCGCGCCGACGGCCAGCATGACGGCGAAACGCAACAGCGTGACGCCGCTGGGGATGTCGGCCGAGTAGAAGGCGTGGCCGAAGGCGGCGGTGAGTACCACCAGCAGCACCGCGATCCCGATGGCGTGCAGGATCCTCGCCGCCATGAACGACGTGCGCGGGAGGGGCGATCCGTCGATGCGCTTCAGGATGCCCGCGTCGCGCTGGAAGCTCAGGGCGACCGCCAGGTTGGTGTAGCAGGAGGTGATGACGGCGAAGGCCGCCATGGCCGCCACGTAGTAGGTGGAGAGGTGGACGTCCATGCTCCCGAGGTGGACGGTCCCGTTGCCCAGCAGGGCGGTGAAGATGACCAGGAACATGAGGGGGAAGACGAAGGTGAAGAAGGCCAGAGCCGGGTTGCGCCAGTAGGACTTGTTGACGAAGCGGAGCTGGGAGAAGGTGAGGGAGAAGGCGCTCATCTGCCCGCGCCTCCGCTCTGCGGCCCGGCGTCGCCGGCCTCGGCCGGCTCGGTGAGCTCGAGGTAGACGTCCTCGAGGGTCGGCCGCAGCACCTCGAGGCCGTCGAGCTCGACCCCCTGGTCGATGGCCCAGCCGGTCAGCCGGTGCACCCCGGGCACGGCGTCGTCGAAGGTGACCTCGCAGAACCCGTCCGAACCGGTCGGTCCGGCCAGCCCGTCGGGGAGCGCGACCCCGTGGGGCAGGCGGAAGCGGACCCGGACCCGCGCCCGGTCCCGGCGGCCCAGTGTGGCCGGCCGGCCCTCGGCCACCAACCGGCCGCCGGCGATGACCGCCACCCGGTCGGCCAGATACTCGGCCTCGTCCATGAAGTGGGTAGTGAGCAGGACGGTCTTCCCCAGCGACGCCAGGTTCTTCACGATGTCCCACGCCTCGCGGCGGGCCGACGGGTCGAAGCCGGTCGTCGGCTCGTCGAGGAAGAGGATCTCGGGGTCGCCGGCCAGGGCGATGGCCATCTCGAGCCGACGCTGCTGGCCACCGGAGAGCCGTTTCACCCGCTGGTTGCGCTTCGAGGTCAGCTCCACCAGCTCGATCACCTCGTCGACCGGCCGGGGGTGGGGGTAGAGGCGGGCGTAGAGGGTGACCGTCTCGGCCACGGTCAGGTACGGCTCGATGCCGGTCGACTGCAGCACGATGCCCATCCGGGGCTTGAGCTGGTTCCGCTGGCGGCCCGGGTCGAGCCCGAGGACCGTGACCTCGCCCCGGTCGCGCGAGCGGTAGCCCTCGAGGATCTCGACGGTGGTGGTCTTGCCGGCACCGTTCGGGCCGAGGAGGCCGAACACCTCCCCCCGGTGGATCTCGAGGTCGACCCCGTCGAGGGCCCGCAGGTCGCCGTAGGACTTCTCGAGCCCGCGCACCAGC
This sequence comes from uncultured Actinomycetota bacterium, assembly GCA_963770505.1. Taxonomy (GTDB): domain Bacteria; phylum Actinomycetota; class Acidimicrobiia; order Acidimicrobiales; family RAAP-2; genus CAVYPR01. The sequence continues at coordinate 1,030,195 of CAVYPR010000001.1, forward strand.
ACCGCCGGCGCCTCGCCCGGCTCAGACAAGCCACCATCCCCTCTTCGACGGGCCACCGGCCCGATGCCACCGCACACCCACGAGCCATCGACCTCCGGCCAAAGGCTGGCACCCGGTCTCGGCCCCGGCAAGGCCGGTCGATCGGCGCCGGGCGACCTAGGCTCGCCTTGTGTGCGGCCGCATCGCCCAGAGTGAGCCGAGCGACTTCGCGCGGCGCCTCGAGGCCCTCTTCGACACCGACGACTGGCGACCCTCGTGGAACATCGGGCCGATGGCCCAGATCCTCGGCGTGCGTGAGACCGACGACGGGAGACGGATGAGCCGGTTCCGGTGGGGCCTCGTGCCCGGCTGGGCCAAGGACCCGGCCAGCGGGGCCCGGTGCTTCAACGCGCGGGGCGAGACGGTGGCCACGAAGCCGACCTTCCGCTCGGCCTTCCGGCACCGGCGCCTCCTGGTCCCCGTGGACGGCTTCTACGAGTGGCAGGCGGTAGCCGGCGCGCCGCGCAAGACTCCCCACTTCTTCACGCGGGCCGACGGGGACGTGCTCGTGCTCGCCGGCCTCTGGGAGTACTGGAATGCAGACGACCGCGACATCGTGAGCGCCACGGTCATCACCACGGCAGCCGGCCCCGACCTGGAGGGAATCCACGACCGCCAGCCGGTGGTGCTCGACCCTGACCGCTGGGAGCGGTGGCTCGACCCCGGCCTCGAGGACCGAGACGAGCTCGAGGCGATGCTCGTCGCCACCCCGGGCACCCTGCGACACTGGGTCGTCGGCCAGGACGTGGGGAGCGTCCGCAACGACGGTCCCCAACTGGTGGAGAAGCTCGCCGGGTGACGGCCTGAGCGGGCCTTTGGCGCCACAGCCGACCACCCCCGGGGCGCCGCCGGAAGCAATGGTCACCCCGACACGCCGCGCTACGCTGCGCCATGGACTCCGATCAGCTACGTGACGTCATCGCCGGAGCGCTTGAAGGCCGGCGGCTGCTGGAACACCCCTTCTACCGACGCTGGGAGGCGGGCGCCCTCGCCGAGGGCGAGCTCGCCGCCTACGCCGAGCAGTACCGGTACGCCGAACGCGCCCTGCCCGCCGTCCTGGCGGCCGTGATTGGCGGTCTGCCGGAGGGCGCGGCCGCCGATCTCGTGGCGGCCAACCTGGCCGACGAGGAGTCGGTGCCCGAGCCCCACGTCGAACTCTTCGAATCCTTCGCCTCCGCCGTCCGCGCCCGCCGGGACGCCCCGGCCGGACCGGCGGTGTCCGAGCTGGTGGAGCTCGAGCTGTCGGCCGCCGCCAGCGACCCGGTGGCGGCGCTGGCCATGGTGGCGAGCTACGAGGTGCAGGCCGCGGCGATCGCCGCCACCAAGTCCGCCGGCCTCACCGACCACTACTCGGTGGACGGCGACGGCACCAGGTTCTGGGACGTCCACGCCCAGATGGAGCTCGACCACGCCGACTGGGCCGTCGAGGCGCTGGCGCTGCTCGCCCCCGACCCCTCGCAGGTCTGCTCCGCCGCCGTCTCGGGAGCCGAGGCCTGGTGGCGCTTCCTCGACGAACGCGAGGCGATGGCTCCGGCGCCGGCCTGAACGTTCAGACCGACCGCCCCGAGGAGGGCGGGCGCGGCCTGCCGCGCCGCGAGAGCGGAAGGTGACCTTGCGGTGCGCCCACTCGGCCACCGCCTCGACGTCCGGTACGCAGCCAGGGCGCCTCTGACCAGGGTTCCCTCGCCGCGAACCTGGGCCCTGGGGGCGGCGACGCCCGCGCTTGCAGCGATGCCGGCTCGTGACCAGAATTCGGGGGTCGGAGAGGACGGCCGAGCAGGAGGTGAGGTCCGCGATGTTGGTGCACACCGCCATCCTGCTCGGGTCGACCGTCGTCATTCTCGGCCTGGCCATCGCCATCGGCATCCCCGCGTGGGCCATCGTCAACGCGGCACGGCACTCAGACGCCTCGTTTCAGCGGATCGGCAGCCACAAGACCCGGTGGATCGTCGCCCTGAGCCTGCTCACCGTGTTCATCAACTTCATCGGCGTGGTGGCCAGCATCGTGTACCTGGCTTCCGTGCGTCCCCGGCTGAAGATGGCCGAGGCGACCACATTCCACAGCAAGCGCCAGCTGCACGACCTGCACCACGGTCCTCCCACCGACGTGCTGGCGTCCGATCAGGATCGTGACAGCGTGGTCCAGGAGCTGCGCCAGCATTTCGCGTCCGGATGTCTGACCCACGAGGAGCTCGATACGAGGCTCGACTCGGCCCTGCACGCCCGGACCGTCGGCCAGCTCTGCACCCTGACGAGCGACCTCCCCCGGTCCTGACGGGACCGATCGAGGCAGCGCACACGCTTCGACGGTCTCTGCTTCCGCCGCCCTGGCCGACGTGTGATCCCCGCGGACGACCACGGCCGATCCACACTCGGGACGGAGACGAGCACCTCGATGCGACGACGTGAACCCGGAGGGATGCCCTTCGACATCGATTTTCCGCTCATCGCCGGCCCGATGTCGGGCGGACCCTCCACGCCCGAGCTCGTCGCCGCCGTCAGCGGTGCGGGGGGCCTCGGGTTCCTCGGTGCGGGCTACGCGGCACCTGATCGCATTCGAGCCGAGATCCGTGCGGTAAGGGCGACGACCGATCAGCCCTTCGGCGTCAACCTCTTCGTCCCTGGGCCCATCGTGGTGGACCCTTCGCAGATCGAGGCAGCCGTCGCCCTCCTCGCCCCGTACCGAGCAGAGCTCGGACTCCCCAGCCAGGAGGTGCCGACGTCGTTCGCCCAAAGCTTCGACGACCAGGTCGCCGCGGTGCTCGGGGAGGGGGTGCCCGTCTTCTCCGTGACCTTCGGGACGCTCGCCCCGGACCTCGTGGAGCGCTTCCAGCGGGCCGGCACCGTGGTCGGCGCGACCGCCACCACGCCGTCGGAGGCGAGGGCGTGCGCGGCGACGGGCGTCGACTTCGTCGTCGCCCAGGGCTCCGAGGCCGGCGGCCACCGCGGCTCCTTTCTCGGGACCGACGGGGACGACCTCATCGGCCTGGCGAGCCTCGTGCCCCAGGTGGCGGACGCCACGGGCCTGCCGGTGGTTGCGGCCGGCGGCATCGTGGACGGGCGAGGGGTCAGGGCCGCGCTGGACCTCGGCGCCTGCTCGGCGCAGCTGGGGACGGCGTTCCTCTTGTGCCCCGAGGCCGGCACTTCCGCACCGTACCGGGAGGCCGTTCGAAACGCCCGCTCGGAGGACACCGTCGTGACCAGCGCCTTCTCGGGCCGTCGCGCCCGTGGGCTCGTCAACCGATTCGCCCTCGCCCTCCTCGGGGTGGACGATCTGCCGCCCTATCCGATCATGAACGCGCTGACCAGAGACCTACGCCAAGCGTCGGCAGACCGTGGGGACGCCGGTCTCCTCTCTTTGTGGGCCGGTCAGAGTGTCGGGCGGGTGCGCGAGATGGCGGCAGCCGAACTCGTCGGGCTGATCGCAGCCGAAGCGGGGTACGACGGGCTCGGTCCCCCGCCAGGCGAGTCTCTGGCGGGTGAGGCAGGCCACGCGCCCGCCTGAACGTTCGAAGGAATCGCCTCGACGTTGGTCGAGGCGCCCGACGTTCCCGGCCGCGCTCGACACCGCTCGACGCATCCCGGTGCACACCCGCGCACCATGAGTGGTAGGACGGCGTCGACCGGCCGGCGCATGCCGTTGGTCTCAGAAAGCTGGTGCGTATACTTGCGCTCGAGGCGGTCCGGGCGACGGGCGTGCGGAAGTGAGAGGGTCCCATGAAGGATCGAGGCAGCCATTTCAACCGGGTCGCCGCATCGGCAGTGGCCGTCATCGTCGCGCTGGCGACCGGGCTGGCCGGATCGTCGGCCGCCTGGGCACACGGAACAACCAAGCACGCAGGCAAGAAGACGAAATTGAGCTCGCAGCAGATCGAGAAGGACCTGAAGGCGCTGTCCACCAAGGTGACCGGCAGCAAGGGAGAGACCTTCAAGGCGGTGTACTCGGTCACCATCGGCAAGGACGAGTCCTTCACCTACGAGCAGGCTCCTCCCAAGTCGCTGCTGCAGACCAGCTCGGGCTCGGTCATCGAGACCGGCAGCCAGCTCCTCTTCTGCTCGTCGTCCAGTGGCGCCAACACCTGCGTCGGGGAGTCGGCCACGGCCAACCCGTTCTCGGCCATCGAGAACCTCTTCAGTCCCACATCGGCGGCGACCTTCATCAAGGGTGCGGAGTCCCAGATCGCCGCCAAGGAGGCCGGGTACAGCCTGTCGTTCTCGACAGCTACCTACGCCGGACAGCCGTCCCGCTGTGTCACCTACACCGGCCAGGGGAAGACCGGCGAGGACTGCGTGACCACGTCGGGGATCCTGGACTACGTCAGCACGCCCGCGGGACACGTCGTGATGACAAGCTTCTCCAAGACAGTGCCGAGCTCCGCTTTCACACCTCCGGCCGGGGCGACGATCGAGACCCTGCCGACCGGCGCCTCCATTCCTTGACCGCTCGGTAGGGCGAAGGCTCGGGCCGGCCCGAGTCCGGTGTGCCAGGTCTGTCCGAACCTGACCAGTCGAGCCCCAAACGGCCGATGTGCGACGTTCGCCGGGCTGCCGGCCGATCGCCGCTCAGACCCCCCCGATGCCCTGGCCGATCAGGACCACGCCGAAGACCAGGAAGAGCACGGCCATGACGGTCGCACTGTTGCGCCCAAGCCATGCTCGCCAGTCCCTCAGTACCGCCGGGGCCCGGTCACCGAGAAACAGCATGACCGCGATCGGTGCGGCGACGCCGAGGACGGCGACGGTGACGTAGACGGCCGCGGTGCCAACCTGCTGCCCGAAAGGCAGGTCGGCCGAGGCGATAGTGGCCGCGGCAGCCAGGCCCACGACGATGTTCTTCGGATTGACGGCGCCGAGGGCAGCCCCCAGACCCAGGGCCTTGCCGGGCGGGTACGCAGCGATCCCGTCCATCCAGGCCGGCATCGTCCCTTCCTCGCCCGCCCTGGGCCGACGCCGGAATTTCCGCAGCGCGGCCACGATGAGGTAGGCGCCCAGGGCTAGCTTCAGGACCCCGGCCCAGGTCGAGTGGCCGGCGTCTGTGTGCAGGTCGATCGCGTTCGCGGTGGCGATGAAGACGCCGAGCACGACGCCCACCCCGATGATGAAACCGGCCAGGAAGCTGAGGGCAGCAGCCAGCGGCTTCTTGGTGAACAGGAGCAGGATGGCCGGGATGATGTTCAGTGGCGACAGGGTCACCACCAGGGCCAAGGCCAGAACCTCGCCGATTACGGCTCTCACTCTGCGCTCCCTCCGACGCCGCGAACGAAGAAGCTCAGCACGTTGGGGCGCACGACGGGTGGACTGCTTTCGGGTGGACCACGGTCGTTCCTCTTCGACCGTCCACGACGGGCACAAGCGCCTCCGGACCCCCAAGCGCCGCCATCACGAACGCCCGCTCGCACTCGATCGTGGTGACGTGAATGGTTAAGAGGGCTGGCTCACCCCCAGAAACCGTAAGAGCCGCCCATGAGGCCCCGACGAGGGGCGCATTACGTGGACCTTATGGGACAGCTTTCAAACCCTGCCGAACCGCTGGAATCAGCGCCTGACAAGGGAGGATTGGACTCTCCCCCCATCCAGGTGGACGACCTCGAAGGGCCCGAAACGGCCCTTCAGGTCGCCAAAATCGGGCGATCCGGAAGAAAAGGGACGGCTTTCAATCCCCCCTGTCCAGCGAAGGCTCACCGCGGACGAGATCGATGAACTTGCACGGCTCTACCGGGAAGGTGCAACGATCTGGGCCAGTTCCTAGGTTCGTAGCCTCCGCGGGAGAGATGGACCACCATGGCGTTTCCACCCTGGAGCTTGGACAAGGATCGACGCCTCCCGGCCTGATCCTCCAGTTCGTAGTCGGGCAGAGTAACTCCTTCACGAATGTCGCTGCGCATGGTTCCTCCCTCTTCTCAGGTCGTCCGGTCGGTAAACCTTCGCTAACGGGCCTAATCCAGTCATCGCCGAGCCCACGTTCGTTGCGCTGGATTCGGGGGGTCTGAGGTGTCAAAGGGATTCTCAGCGTATCGAGAGCCAACAGCGATCGCCCAGCCGCTCGAAGCACGAGGGCTGCTCGGACCGCTCCGACCTCGGCGAGCCGCCTTGGTGCAACGAGTGTCGGCAGGCAGTCAGGCCGTGGCGGAGGTTCCGGCTGCCCGGCCACCGTCGATGCGGAGCGTCGCACCGGTGACGAAGGTCGCCCGTTCGAGGTAGAGGATGCCATCGACAACGTCGCTGACGTCGCCGAGCCGTTTCAGAGGATGACGGTCGGCCAACCCCTGGTACGAGGCTTCGTCGTGGACTGGAGTCTCGATGATCCCGAGCGCGACCGCATTGACCCGGACTCCCCGCCCTGCGTACTCGATGGCCAAGGATCGGCTGACGGCCTCTAGACCCCCTTTGGTCATCGAGGCTAGAGCCGAGGGTGTCCTGCTGTCTGGGTGATCGACTAGGCTCGTGCTCACATTGACCACGTGTCCCCTACCTTGTGCCACCATCTGTCGTATCGCCCGTTGCGTGATATGGAAGAACCCGGCGAGGTTGACCGACGTCATGGCGAGATAGTCGTCAAGCGTGTAGTCGGTGAACGGTTTTCCGATGAAAATACCGGCGTTGTTCACCAGCGTGTCGACCCGGCCGAATCGATCCAGTGCGAGACGAAGCACGAGTTCGGCGGTCTCTTCCTGGGAGATGTCGCCCGGCACGGCCAGCAGGTCTGGCGAGTGCGAAGGATCGATGGAGCGAGCCGTTCCGACGACCGCATAGTCAGCCGCTAGGAAAGCGCTCGCTATTCCGGCGCCGATCCCCTGAGATGCACCGGTGACGATCGCCACCTTCTTTTCGGCTGGCCGGGGGTCACCGGCGTCGCCCTCTCGTCCACGATCGCTCACAACCCTGCGACGAGCTCGGCCACGATCTCTGCTGCGGGCTGTGGCTCCCGAGCGAGCGCAACGCTTTGACCTGCCCACATTGAGACCGCTTCGATGGCACCGGTGGTACCCACCATCGGCGCGGCTGGCTCGTAGCGGACGATGGCCTCGCCGGACGCGAAGTGTGCGATCACGTCTCCCTCCCCGGGTCGACTTCCCGGCGGGGGCCTTCCCGCCGCCTCCCATGCCGCGGCCGTCGAGTTGAGCAGGGACCGGTTCGGTGCATCCGGCCATCCCACCTGGTAGAGATCGGCGTACCAGCGGGTATCGGTCTCGACTGCGTCGATCAGCCGCCGGCGATAGTGCTCGTGGATGGGCATCTCTAGGGCAAGCAGAAACCGAGTACCCAACCAAGCTGCTTGGGCGCCCAACGCCAACACCGCAGCGACGCCACGGGCATCCCCGATCCCACCAGCCGCGATCACTGGTACCGGAAGCACCGCATCCACGACCGCGGGCACCAATGGAAGCGTCGCCACCTGACCCCAGACGTGCCCGCCGGACTCCCAGCCCTGCGCGACGACGACGTCAACGCCACTGTCGACGGCCTGTCGGGCTTCCTCGGCGCTAGCAACCGTGTGCAGGACGATGCCGTCTGCATCATGGACCTGCTCGACGTAGTCGGAGGGATCGCCCCAGAAGAAGGACACGATCCGAAGCCCGGCATGGAGCGCATCGTCGAGCCGACGGTGCTGATCGGACGCAAGTACCAGATTGCCGCCGAATGGACGATCAGTGAGCGCCTTGGTCTGACGGACGACGTCTCCTGCGGGTGTGGACCACGTCAGGGCCACCATGCCGAGTGCCCCGGCGTTCGAGACCGCGGCCGCCAGTTCGGGGACCGCCGCCATCGGTGCTTGGACGATCGCCTGCTGTATGCCGAGGAGCTCGCAGATTGGCGTTTGCACGGTCACCACCTACCGGCATGCTCCTGGCGGCATGCGCAGCCGGTTTTGCCGAGGTCTCGTGACATCGATCGCGGCTCCCCGCTATGCCTCGTACGACGTGGGCATGGTGTCCTTGGCACGCTTGTTCCATCCATGGAAGTTCGAGTAGTCACCCGCGTCCCAGGCTTCGCGTAGGCCAGGTTTGCTGAGATCCCAGTCAGGTCGGATCTCGCTGGACACGGTGCAGAGGTCCGACCACAAGTCGGAGAACGAAGGCCGCCCCCAGAACCAGTAGCCGTTGTAGACGCGGTAAACGACCAGTCCCGGCTTGAGCACCAGCGTGTGGGGGATCATCGGATCGTGCTCAGGATCGGTGTACTCCTGGATGTCGAGATCCTTTTGCACCGTTCGACCGGGATCCGAAAGGAACGGCCACACGGCGCCGACCGACTCGCGGAACTCTTGGGTCGTGTGGTGGTCGTCAGTCGTGATCGTGGCGACTTGGGTGTAGGCGACTGCGATCTTCGAGTAATTCGCCGCGAGATCGAGGTGCTGCTGGTGCTCCTTGGGGCAGTAGTGCCCCCGCGCCAGCGTGAGTACCATCGGGTCGCTGCCTTGGAGCTCACTGAGCCTGCGCACGGTGTTCGTTTGATCTGGTAGGGCGTAATCAGGGAAGGCTGCTCCGGGCTTGATATCCGATCGCATGGTCACGCCCTCCTTCGCGCTCTAAGAGTATGCCCATCCATTCGGAAAACGAGACGTGACCGTCGCCCAGTCGTAAGCGGACCCACAGGGATAACGGACGGCGGGTCTTCGTCGCATTCCGCAAAGGCGAAAACACCTTCGGGCTCTCTTTCAAACCCACGGCTGACCAGGGAGAATGTTGTCATTTCGACCACACCCGTAGAGCTTATGGGACGGCTTTCAAACCCTCCCGAGACGCTAGAATATGCCGCTGAACAGGGCGGATACGACACTCTCCCACCCAGGCGGATGAGGCCAAAGAGCCCGAAACGACCCTTCGCGCCGCGGGAATCGGCCATTCCGGAAGAAAAGGGACGGCTTTCAAACCCGGTCCAGCGGCGGCTCTCCGCGGACGAGATCGATGAACTTGCACGGCTCTACCGGGATGGTGCAACGATCGATGCGTTGGAGCGGCGGTACGGCGTCCTCGGTAGTCAGGCCGGGGCGCTCCCCGGCATCGGTCTCGGCCTGGTGCACCCACAACCTGACGGCCGTCTCACCCAAGTCGAAGTCCTTGGCCACCTGGCCGATGCTGCGATCGCCTCGCCGGCACAGCTCGACGATCTCGGCCTTGAGCTCCGGGGTGAACGACCGGCGGGGACGGGGCTTCTTCCGTTCCATGGTCTCCATTTTGGACATCCTTTCCGGGGCCGTGCCCCTGATGTTGGATGTCCGTCAAACCGGAGGAGGCCCAAACATCGCCGGTGACGGCAATCAATGGGGTCAAGCCGACAAGCGTTTCCGTCACGACCCCGGCGAGCCGGTCGTTTGGAGCGGTGTCTGTCACGGTTGTGACCACACACGGCATTGCAGCAGAGCCGTTAGCGTTCGTGTACTACGGCACTGGCCCGCCAGTAGCCATTACGCCAACGACCCCAACTGCGGGCTACGACATGGTTGGCTCTGACGGCGGGGTCTTCGTCCTCGCCATCGGCCAGTCTGGTGGCTTCTTCGGCTCACTCCCAGGGCTCGGAGTCCACGTCAACAACATCGTGGGTATGGTCCCCACGACTACGGACCAGGGCTACTTCCTCGTGGGGTCTGACGGGGGCGTGTTCGCCTTCGGCAATGCCCCGCTCCTCGGGTCTCTGCCCGGCCAGCACATTGTCCCGACTCAACCCATCACCGGCATCGTGGCCGACACAGACAGGGGTTACTTCCTGGTGGGACGCGACGGAGGGGTGTTTGCCTTTGGGACAGTCCCATTCCTCGGCTCACTCCCAGGGAGGGGCATCCATTCCGACAACATCATTGGCATCGCCTCGACGCCATCAGGTAACGGCTACTGGCTCGTCTCAGCTACAGGGACCGTCTACGGCTTCGGGGCTGCGCAGGGGCTCGGGACAGCGAAGGGAACTTCATCGCCCGTCTCGGCCATCGCTGGGACTCCCACAAGTGGGGGCTATTGGATCACCACCCAGAACGGAACGGTCTATCCCTTCGGCAACGCCCACTACGAAGGTTCCCTCCCCGCGTTGGGAGTAACTCCGGCCCATCCGGTCATCGGGATCGTGCACACTGCCGACACAGGCGGCTACTGGCTCATCGGGTCAGACGGGGGCATCTTTGCGTTCGGGGACGCCGGGTTCGTGGGTTCGCTGCCGGGGGTCACAGTTCACGTCACCGATGTCGTGGGGGCGGTGCCGACGACGGGGTGAGGGTCAGGTATGCCTTCTTGGCAGGCGGGCTAGCCGTCCAGCAAGTCCCCGAGCCCATCCTGAGCGCCCATGGACAAAGTGAGGAAGCGCCGGTCCGGTTCGGGGCGACCGGTGGCACAATTGCACCGTGACTAAGCGTCGCCTACTCGCGGGGCTGGGCGTGCTGCTCGGCACGCTCGCGCTGGTGAGCCCGGCGGGGGCCGCCCCCATCAACCCCTGCAAGCTGCTTAGTAATTCCGAGGCGTCCGCTCTCCTCGGGAGCAGTGCCCTCACGTTCGGGCATGGAGGCGCAACCGCCGGCGCAAAGACCGTCACGATTGGCAACGCAACCGGCTTGGGTTCCACACCGCCAGAAACGTGCTCGTTTGTTTCCTCCGACCAAGTAGCACCATCCAGTGACGCCTTGCCGAGCATCTTCATCGTGCTCGAACATGGGGAGAGGATGCGGGAGGGTTTCAGCCGCCTCCTCGATTCATTCACCACACTGGTGCAAGTCGCCCTTCCACCGATCACGGGTGGCCCGCCTAAGGGGTACAAGATGTACGTCACCCACTTTGCCAACACGCTCGGTTACTACGTCGTTGGCCCACTACGTCTCGTCTCGGGAAGCCGAACGTCATCAACGCCCTCGGCGTCCTTGGGCGCGTTGAAGGACGGGTACGTCGTTCAGATGTCTGTCTACGGAATCCCAGATGTGGTCGCGGTAGGGAAGCACGCCATGGCAGATGCGCTCGGGCGGCTGTGAGGGAACGGCAGTTTGGCGTGATGGCACCGAAGATCGGGGTCCGAGTTCTCATTGGGACGATGGTGATGCTTGGTGCGCTGTCGTGGGTGAGCCCGGCGGGGGCCGCTGCGTTTAGGCCGTGCAGCTTGGTCAGTGCGAAGCAAGTATCAGCCCTCCTTGGGGGAAAAGGGAAAGTCACTGCCCAGAGGTACGAACTTCCTGCCCCCGTTCAAGGGTGCCTCTATAGGAGGGGCACGCAGGGACCCCCGGATAGCGGACACGCCACCGGCAACTCGATGTTCGAGAGCGTGCAGACCGGGGTCGTCGTGCAAGCGCAGTTCAAGGGAATCATTGCCGACGCCGAAGCGAAGGTCGGTAAGCCATTGACACCGATTACATACGCAGCACTCCGCCGCTACATCATCCATCTTGACGGAACCGTCGTCGTTCATGGGGGCAGTCAGCAGATGGGTCCCAACGATTCTGCGGTGACATTCTGGGCCTCCAAAGATGGGGACTACCTGACCCTGAAGATCGAGGGCAGCGGCGACACCGTCTCGACCGGGAAGCGCCTGCTCACAGACATCCTCCGGGGACTGCCGTCAGCTTCAGCCGTGTCTCCCCTCTACAAGACACCTGGACCCCCTCCGTCGCCAGCAAGCTGCACTTCGACGCCCAGCCTTGCCCCGACCACCCCAACCCCGGCGTACCCAACAATTCCGGGGGTCCTCTCTTACCAATACCCCAGCGTGTACGGGGGCTATTCCGAGCCCAAGACAGAGCCGAACGTCACAAAGCTCGTCATCCTGGAAACCGTCCACGACCCCACATTGGAAGCCGAGGTCCGGTCCCATACGTTGCAGACCATCCAAGTCTCGTTCGTCATAGCCCCACACTCGTTGGCATGCCTAAACGCAATCAGGACACAGGTGGGAAAGACACTCGGTGTAAGACAAGCAGGCATCACATGGACCAGCTTGGGCGTCGATGAACAAACCAATCAGGTGAGCGTCTCCGTCAGCGCATGCGCACCTTCCGGGATCAGGGCAGCCGACGCGTGGTATCAGAAGCGATGGGGTGATGCTGTGTCGGTCACCACCTGCCAGAAAGGCATGTCGTGGTGATCCAATTCAGTCAGTCGTTCACCGGGGGGATGAACATCGACCTGCCTACCCACGGACGCTTGCGGTACGAGGTCCCAATGCCAGCGGCCCGTCTCGTCATCATGGATGACGAACTACGCCTCCACACGCAGCCATGGGTGCGTCGGATCCCCACGTTGATGTTCTCGCTGACCAACGGGGTGGCGATTCAGAAGGCTGACGTGGACCGCGTGTTCCGCTCGCTCGGACTGTTCCGCTGGGGAGTCGGATTTCGCCTGCGCAACGGGAAGACCCACTACTTCTGGACCTTCGACTCCCGCACTGTGTTGGGGGAGCTTGGCCGGTGGGGCTACGCGGTCGGCCCCGATGAGCGTCCAGGGATCATCGAGCCATTGGGCCTGCCTCGCGTCGGGGGTCACGCAGAGCAAGCTACGACCGACTGACTCGTCCAGACTGGGGCGATGGACGACTCCCATCGCATCGTCTTCGGCCCCGAGGGTCGGGGGAGTTCGAGGACCCGGCTCGATCTGGCAGCACAGGTTCCATGCGCCTGACTCGTTCAGCTTCCTTCACTGCTGGCAAGGTGCCGGCTGGGCGCGCTACGGACCTGCCTCAGGGTCCGCTGACGATGCTCAGCGTGATGGTGTCGTGGTACGTCCCGGCATAGGCATTCGCCGGAATGTTGAGCCACCAGTCGGTTGCCAGGTCGATGGCACCCATGCCGGTCCCTGTAGCTGCACTGGCCACGGTGGTGGGCGCGCAAGTCGTGCCGCTTGTTGCACATGTCGTCGCGATTGCGACCGGATAGGTAACCGAGCTTGTCGGCAGCGCGCAGGTCGATGATGCAGCGCAGCTAAGCAACGGCCGTGTTGGGTCGCCCGGGGTCGTCGCGGAGCCGTTCACGGTGAGCGGCTTGTTCATCCTGCAAGGTGCCGCTGCCGTGCATTTGGTGGTGCCCGTCGAATCGGTGAACGGGGTGGCTGTGGCGGTGAGGTTCCAGCCCGACCCCGAACCCGTGGCATCGACAGCGGTGAGGTCTGGAATCCCGTCTCCGTTAAGGTCAAATCCATCGAGGGTGACTGCCCACTTGATTGTGGGCGAAGCTGCAATCGACAGCGAGCCGGGTGTCACTGTCGCCTGTCCGGTGATGGTGCAGTCGTGGTCTGTAGGCCCAGCCACTGTCGGTGGCACCTTTGTACACCCCTTCGCCGTGGCGGTCGAGGACACGAGGACCATTGGTCCAACCGCCAGAACCCCCACCACCAGCAATCGCCCGGCCCACTTCGCCGACCCCTTGGGCCTTCGCAGCATGAACATGGGCTCGCCCCCTTTGCCTTCCACGAGGAAGGGCTCTCGGAGTCTCCCACCAAGACGTACTGCGTTCAACTGAAAAGCCCTTTGAGGGAGCCTCTCGCGGTAAGCCCCAGGGCCTGATGGACGAGGCCACAATGTCCAGATGGAGGACGACACCCACCGCATCGTCTTCGGCCCCGAGGCCGACGAGTTCGAGGACGTGCTCCGGTTGCTCTGTCAGCGATCCATGGCCGTCACCATCGTCCTCAGGAGTGGGACGACCTTTGGGGCAGTGCTGGGGAGCGCCGAGAACGGAGTCTTGATCTACGAATTGTAGGACGAGGTCCGGGGCCTGCCGAGCGGGGAGGCGGGGACGGTGGCGATTGGGGACGTGGTGTAGGTCCGGGTGTTCAAGTACCGCAGGGAACCCCATGCGTCCAGTTTCTGTACGACATATGCACGACAACGAGCGGAGAAGCGTGGTCGCGTGTGGTCACCCACGGTCACTCACGGTCAGACCGAACATGGGCCGTCACCGGGCCGATCTACACAAATTTTCTCGTGGGCGCTGGGGGACTCGAACCCTCGACCTCAGCCGTGTGAAGGCTGCGCTCTAACCAGCTGAGCTAAGCGCCCCGTACAGGGAATTCGGCAGCATGTCCGGATCCCGGAGTCACGACGATAGCGCAGTACCCGAATCGGCCGCTCTACGGACGGCGGTAGCCTAGGCCGGACATGGCCAACGTCGAAGAACCCGATAGCCCCGAAGAGACCCCCGCCGCCATTCCTGCAGACACCGGAGCACCGCTGACCGGTTGGCAACGGCTCTCTCAGACCTTTTTGCGCCCTCCAGGCCCCAAGAGCGCTCGCCCGGCACTCACTCCCACAGCCGAGGACATCTCGCACCTCTCGGACGCTGAGCGTCGGCGCCGGATCAACCAGATCGACGCGACCGAGCGCAAGGTCGGTCTCGGAGCCGGGGCACTGGCCGTCGTCTTTTCCCTCGTCTACACGATTCCCTACATGGTCACGAAGATCTCGGTGGCGACCACCACAAAGCCGGTGCACAAGGCCTGTGCGCATCACTACAAGTACACCGTGAACGCCGGCGCCGCCGCCACCTGCAACACCGTCTACTCCCCCAGCCACTACGCCTTCCAGCTCGTCGTTTGGCTGATCTTTTCGGCGGCGATCTTCGTCACGGTGATGGTCGGGCGCCGGGCGCTCATGGCCTTCGCCATCGTGATTACGGGGCTGGCCTTTGGCACCTTCATCCTCCTCCTGCCCTTCGTGGCAGCGGGCGGGTGGTTGCTACTGCGGGCCTGGCGAGTGCAGCGTTACGGCTCGCCCACCGCACGGGCTCCGGTCGAGGGGTACGTACCCCCGCCGCCCAGGGGGGCGCGGCGGCCCCCAGGCGCCGAAGGCAGCCGTAACGCCACGCGCCGCAGACGCGCCGAGCAGGGCGAGAGCGTCACCGATGTGCGCAAGCCCCCGTCAGCCAGCAAGCGCTACACCCCGAAGACCCCTCAAAAGAAGAAGCCGCCGGCGGCGGAATGACCAGGTCGGTCAGCCGCGCGGACCGAAAATAGGCGAGCACGTCGAGCAGTCGCCGAACCAGTGAGCGGGCGGTTGCCTTCAGCCTACGGCGCGCCGCGCATCGAGCTCGCTTACCACTCTGATCTCAGTGGATTGAACAAAAGCGGCCTAAATTGGGGCTTGTGGCTCCTGGCAACATATGCCGGAGGCATCTATCTCCGCCTCAAGGATGCTCCATGCCCGCTCGAGCAACGGCTGGAGGGCTGCGTCACTTCGGATTGCGGGCCGACGGCAACGCCTCCGTCGCCGCTGGGCCATCACCGTCGGAATCGCTGGCGGTGTATCAAGGGCCAGTCCGCTCGCTCTGGTCAGCGGATCGTTCCGCTGCTGACACCACCTAGATCTCCCGATTTCGAGTCGGAGAGACCGGTATCAATGGACGGACAGACCCTGAGAATTCGCGTGCTCGAGTGAGGAGAGGGTTTGCGTCATCGCCTCATAATGGTGCGGCACATCTCCGCGGATGACGAGCACTCTTGGCGGGATCTCGGGACTCGTGCCATCGAGCCCAATCCCTTCTGCGAGCCTGATTGCGTCATCCCCGCCGCGATTCATCAGGCCTACGGGGCGGAGATCGGCTTGGTGGTTGCTGAGGATCAAGGCCGCTTCATGGCATGTGTGCCCTTCCGATACACGACTCGATGGAAGATCCCGTACCCCGTCGTCACCTCACAGGTCCGCCGGATGCCCTATTTGGGGACGCCCCTGGTAGATGAGTCGGCGGGCGTGGAGGCGGTTGCCACGCTGTTGGCGGGGCTGACCGAGCAGCGTCGTGTGCATCGGGGACGAATCCTCCACCTGGAAGCGATTGCAGCCGACGGACCGGTGGCCGGACTGTTCCGTTCCGCCATCGCCCAACTCTCCCTTCCAAGTTCAGTGCTCTATTCGTACGAGCGCGGCGTGCTGCGCCGTCGGGACGATGCGAACTACGAGCAGATCCACAGCTCCAAGACTCGCTACAACCTGAGGCGGCAGCTCCGCCAACTCTCCGAGCACTTCGCAGGAGGCGAAGTTTCGGTGGTGGAGCGGGGCAACGATCCAAGCGCCATCGACGACTACATCAAAATGGAGGCCTCCGGTTACAAGGTCCGCACGGGGGTGGCAATGACCACGGTCCCAGGCGAACCCGAGTACTTCACCGACATGTGCAAAAGGTTCCTAGCAGCAGGGCGGCTCCACGTCCTGGCTCTCGAAGTAGGCGGGCGCACGGTGGCCATGGAGATATGGGTGCGAGGTGGCGAGGGTCTGTTTCTCATCAAGATCAGTTACGACGAGGAGTATGCCCGGTTCGGTCCCGGAGTCCTCCTTCAGACCACCGCTCTGAAAGACTTCAACAGCCGAACTGACGCCCAGTGGATCGACACGTGTACCTCGGCCGACAACGAGATCCTGCTCCGCCTCTACCCAGACCGCCGGCAGGTGGAAGCACTCTTGATCGTTCTCGGGCGCAATGCCATTGACCGAACCGTCGTCAGGGGATTCCTCGCAGCCCGCCCGCTCCACCGCCGGATCTACCAGTGGCGCCATCCGAACCATGTGCCTGTCGGATCTGGGCACGCATAAGCGCTGGCGACAAATCACGTTGAACTGTCGGCCATCCCTGCTGGAAGACCACCCCTCCCAGAGGGCCCCGGGGGCAGTGGACGCCTGCCCTGGATCGGTCCTCAATGCCGCTTGACGATGAAACGCTCCTCACTTACCATACGTCCTGCGGGAATGAAACAATGATCTGTTGGCTTTAGTTGGTCGCCGTTAGTCACAGGGAGTTAGGGCGAAACCGGCTTTCCCGAGGGTCGAAGGGTCGGGCGTTCTGTGCGTCTCAGATCCGTCGAGAAGCGGAAAGGTCGGTGTGGACTTGCTCGAGTCCCCGCTTCAGAATATTCAGCACATCACCTCTGGCCAGAGCCAGGGGGTCGTATCGTCATGGGAAGTTGACGATCGATTAGGACAACCGAGAGTCCTGGTCATCGACGGAAATCTGCTGACGGCCGAGTCCATGGCTTTTGCTCTGGCCCAATTGAAGTTTTGCGCTCGATTTGTGACTCCGGTGACCGTTGGCCGCCTTCGAGAGCTCATGATGTGGAAGCCCGAAGTGGCGTTGCTCGACTTTGACTCCGTCGACAGCGCGACCTCAGTCGACTGCATCACCATCTTGCGTGAAGCAGATGTTTCGGTGACGATCATCGGCGGCAAGCACGACACGATCACGATCGGTGAGTGTGTGCAGGCTGGTGCATCGGCGGTGATCGATAAGACCTCTCCGCTGGATGAGCTGATCGGGACGATCATGCGCCTGCTCAACGGCAGCGTCCTCCTCACTGAGGAGGCGAAGCGGAATCTGATAGAACCCTACCAACGCGAAACGTCCATACAGCGTTCCCGGCTGGCCCCGTTCAACATTTTGACGCAGCGCGAGAAATGCGTGCTCGCCGAGCTCATGCAAGGTCACTGCGCTGAGGAAATTGCGAAGCGCTCGTCAGTGTCGATCTACACCGTGCGTTCGCAAATCAGGGCCATCCTACAAAAGCTGGGTGTCAATTCGCAGCTGGCTGCAGCGGCCCTCAGCCGCGAAGCGGGTTGGTCCCTCGAATCCCCCGACGGCAATGCTGCGCCACGCACGCTGTCGGCAACATCGGCATAAGTCAACGCACTTCAGCGACTCTTGCGGGCGATTACCAGATCCTGGTAGCTCAGCGCCGACGTCCAGCCATTCCAACTTCCTCGATAGACCGCTTCAACGGCGAGACCGAGTGAACCAAGCCGATGGCGAGCCTCGCTCTCGGTGCAGGCGATCGGCGGCGTCGAGCTGCCGGGCTCCGGACCCTTCTCGTCGTACAGGAACCAGGTCCCGAAGTACGTGCCCCCTTCTCTCACGAGTCGGGCGACTTCACTGAGGCAGCCCTGGAAGACGTCGGGGGACAAGTGGACGATGGAGGCCAGAATGGCGAAGTCGAAGGTCCCGTCCTCGTACGGTAGCCGCGCCATTCCGCGTTGGCCATCAGTCGCCCCACGGCAGCTGTCACGCTCAATCTGGATCTGACAAAAGTGGAAATTGGGGTAGCGGGGCGTCACGGCACGCTGGCACCAGGCGGTCCCCTCCTCCCAGCTGTCGACGCCCTCATAGCGCGCGTCAGCCTTGAGGAAGCCGGTGAGCGGCACGGCCATCCTTCCGGCCCGACACCCGATGTCGAGCACACGGTCATCCGGCTGGAGGCCGCCGAGGTCCACCATGTAGCCCAGGAACTCGTTGCCCACAGCCCTCCAGTCCCCCGGCACTTGTGAGCGGAGAGCCCATGGGGGGATCAGCTGGCCGCGACTGCGGTTCCATGCGTCGCCGAACCAGTGGACCACTGGTCGCGCTGCCGCTTTGAGACGCGGAGGCACCCGCTCGTGAAGTCTTGCCTCCGGCTCGCCCTCCCACACCGTGTGGAACAGCGCGATCAATTCGGGCCGCGGGTGGCTTCGCCCCTGCGACGTCGCAGGTCCGATTCGACGAGCTCTCGAGGGATCGGGCTGAGGTCGCTGCACCGTACGAACCTCGAAAGCGACGTGCCCCTGGGCTCAGCATCGAGGTTGGATGCGCCGCGGCCGAATTCCAGGTCCGCCTCGCTCACCGTCTGGAATTGCACGCTGAAGTGCGTCTTGAGAGATTCGTTGGGTACTGCCGAATAGAGTTGCGCCACCGAGGAGATGATGACGCCCCCGGCGGGGCAACTGATCCGAATCTCCGGAGTCAGATCAATCGGGTCGAGGGGCCGTGGCTGGGCAAACGGCTCCCGCGCCACGAAGTCATGCGTTGTGCGGTTGGCCTCGTACCACTGGTCGAAGTCGAATTCCCTTGAGCTGTTCTGTACTGGCAGGTCCCAGTACTGTGGGTGGAAGGCCAAGGAGGCTCCAGCATCGAGTCCATACAGTGGGACCCACCAGTTCAACTGACAGGGTGAGGCCGCATACCACGTATCTCGGTGGGGATGCTGGTACATGCCCAACCCGTGGGCAATGAACCCAAATCCGGTCATGGCCACGAGCGAGGGCAAGCCGACGAACGTGGTTGACGGGTCGCAGCCGAGGTCGGTCACGATGACACTGGCAAGCCCCTCTACGATGTGGCCGAAGTTCCTACTTGCCGCCTTGAAGAGTATGGCGAATTCCGCCTCCGTCATCCGCTGCTGCGCCCAGACGGGTTCGGCACCGAGCATCTGTTCGATGATGCTGCGTGATGCAGCACAGAACGCAAGCGTGCTCGGTCGCGGAGCGTAGACGAACAAATCCCCGGAGAACAGGTGTAATCGCCGATCCTGGTCGGACACTTCCAGATGCGCCAACGAGTGAATGAGCGCCACTAGGCCACTTTCTTCCTCCGACTCGTACGCGTTCATTGCACGGGCCTTCTCGTCCGTGGGATTTCGGGCCAGGACCGTCGGCTGTCTCTAGCTCACAAATCAGAGTGGACCGCCCGCGCTCTGATACGACGAGCACAGGCGGGTGTCATGTGCCAGGGTGAACTTAGCCGATCAGCGCAGGATGCTCGGCGAGCCTGCCCGAGGTCGGACGAGGACGAGTGGTGCTGCTCAGCTGGCCTGTCTTTGGTCAGGCTCCAACGGGCGGCCATGGCAAACTATGCCGCCATCATCTGCCTGGTGACCAGGGCGGCCATCTGACCGCCCATCGTGCCCGACTGCCTCCGACGTGCTGTTCAGGCGAGGTATCACGCCGAAGCCTGGCTACTCCTAGAGGAGTGAGGACCGACGTTGGAGCCGGGATGACGTCACGCGGGCCTGGCCTGCCCAGTTGCTCCAGAGAATTCCCCACTTGGCCCGTGGTCACGCACCGGTTCCACGAGAGCCATTGAGCGCACAGGTCCGAATTGATGTCGCTCAGACCCAAATTCAGTCAGGCTCACAAGTTGTCAGTGCGCTTCGGACTGACCACCATCGACCAGTCCGTTGCGTCGCTGTCGAACTTCGCCGTCGGCGTGGCCGTCGCCCGTGTGGCGGGCGTCGCCGGCCTCGGCGCATACGCCCTGGTGTACTCCGCCTGGCTGTTTCTCAATGCCATACATCGTTCACTGATCACCGACCCGATGTCCATTGAGAATGACGTGCACCAGCCCGATGCGGCGCAGCGCATACGCGTGGGACTCGCCGCCGAGTTGTGGCTCGGGATGAGTGCGGCAGTGGTGTTCCTTGCCATCGGGGCGATTCTTGTTGCCTTCGGCGCACGTGAGTTCGGAGTTTGCTTCATCGGCCTGGCACCATGGCTGCCATGCCTACTTGCGCAGGACTATTGGCGCTGGGTCGCCTTCATGAAGGCGCAGCCACAGAGAGCCCTGGCCAACGACGTCCTGTTCGATGGGATTCAGATATCCACCTTCGTGGCGCTCTACTTCATCGGTGTCCATTCGTCCCTGTTAGCCGTCATCTCATGGGGGGTTGGCGCCGTCGGTGGTTCCCTCTTCGGGCTTTGGCAGTTCTCAACTCGACCATCGCTCCGGGGAGGAATCGGACGCATCCGGGATCGCTGGAGCCTGAGCAAATGGCTCGTCGCCGCCAACGCGGCGAACCAAGCAACATCGCAGTCGACGCTGGTCCTGACCGGAGCGTTTCTCGGAGCAGCCGGCATCGGGGGAATGAAGGCGGCAACCCTTTTGGTAACCGGCCCGTCGAACGTGCTTCTCCAGGCGGGAGGGAATATCGGGCTGCCCGAAACCTCCAAAGCATTGATGGAGCAGGGATGGCCGGGCCTTCGGCGCGTTGAGCGGTTTATCACTGCAGCAGGTATGGCCAGCGTGGGCTTCATCGCAGTGGTCGTGATCTGCTTTGGCCGGCGGCTGCTCGAATTGATCTACGGCCAAGAGTTTGCCAGGTATGCCCTTATCGCCGACATTGTGGCGATCTCATACTTCACTGCCACGCTCAGCCTCGGTGCCATACTGAGCCTGAAAGCCACCCGGAATACGCGTCTGCTCTTCCCAGTGACCCTCTTATCGCTTGTGGTCACGGTCATCGCCGTCGTCGTCCTTGCACCCCTTTACGGTTTACTCGGCGCGGCGGTTGGCGCCTTAATCGGAAATGTGGCGATGAGTGCCGGTTATCTCGTCATGCATTGGACCACCTCTCGAAAAGCGGCGGAGCGCATGGCGAATGCAGGCACCGATCTGGCACCGGCGGAGCCTGTCCCTGCACCGCCCGATAGGCCCCCGTCCGTGGCCCTGGAGCGGCACTCCGCTGTGCTGGCCGTATCAGAGGCGACGACCGAATGAAGATCTCATCATCTCACCGTCGAAAACCCTCGGTGTCACCCAGGGGAGCGGCAGCCTCGTCATCCAAGAGGACGATGCCCCCGTCGTAGCGGGTCACAGGGAGAGGTAATCCGACCGTCGCCTGATGACATGGAAGTGGCCTGGGATACCGGGAGACCCATCCCACTCACGAGGCAGCTTCGCCGGAAGTCCTAGCTACGCGCTGCGAAGCTTCACAACGAAAACACGCCCCTTTCCAGCCCGTCTTCCCTGTCTCCGGCCGAGCTGCGCCCGTCTCCCCTGGAACGCTGGGTGGTGCCGTCATGTATCAGGGGCGTTCGATAGGCCCTCCACGCGGGGTGAGCCGCCTTGACACCAAGGACATCCTCGCGCCTAAAGACGGGGGCGATCCAGGCTTAGGACCCATGCCAAAGGATTTGGTCATCGCCTCGATGCTCCGGCCGGGGGCCGGCACCGGGGTGCAGACCCATGTCCGCGAGCTCAAGAATTACTTAGAGTCACGCGACATCCAATCGAACTTGGTGACGCCATTCTCCTGGGGAAAGCGCTTGGCTTGGCCGGTGTTCGGTGCGCGCTACGTGATCGAACCGTTCCACGACGGTGCCAGTGTGGCCTGGTACCGGAGATGGCACGGAGCATTCCTCCAACAGGCGCTGCGCAAGACTCTCCGAGAACTTGACGACGTCGTCATTTACGCTCAGTGCCCGGTCGCGGCGAAGGCCGCGCTCAATGCCCGTCGGAACGACCATCAACTCGTCATTATGGCGGTGCACTTCGACACGTCGCAGGCCGACGAATGGGCAATTTGGAAGGGTATCGCCCGGCATGGAAGGACCTTCGAAGCCATCCGCCACCTCGAGAGCGATGTGCTGCCCCGCCTCGATGGGATCGTGTTCGTCTCGCAATCGGGACGGCGCGCCCTCTCCTGGGTGCACGGTTTGGAGAATGTTCCCGCCGCGATCGTGCCCAATTTCATTCGAAGCGAGGCTCCGGATGGGTCGGCACAGCGCACAGCCGACCTGGTCAACGTCGGCGCCCTCGACGCTCGCAAGAACCAGGGATACCTCTTGGAGGTACTGGCCAGCGCCAATCGCTTGGGCCGTCGGTACACCCTCGATCTCATTGGCGCGGGTCAAGACGAACGAAGGCTCAGGCAGCAGGCGAAAGTACTGGGGGTGGACGGGCAGGTCCGCTTCCTCGGATTCCGCGCGAACGCGAAATCGCTCTTGCCCCACTACGGGGCTTACGTGCACGCAGCCAAGCTCGAGGTCCTGCCATTGGTCATCATCGAATCGATGGCAGCCGGTATTCCCGTCGTGGCCGGCGAAGTCGGCGGGATCCCCGAGCTGTTCGATCCGTCGCTCGAGGGGCGATTCTGGCCACTTGACGATCCGAACGCCGCGGCACGCGTACTCATCTCCTTTCTGAGCGACGACAATGCGCGGACGATAGCCGGTGCCGCCGCCCGTCGACGGTTTGAAAGCTCGTACGCTGCGGAGGTTGCCGCCCCAAAACTGTTGGAGTTCTTGACCTCGCAGCTCCACGCAGACCGCACAGCACCTCGCCCCACTGCTCATCACCAGATGAGCGCCAATGGGCTCCGCCGCAAGGCTACAGGTGCAGAGAACGATACGACACCGAGGACGACTCAAGACGGACCAGCAGAGTGGAGCCACTTCCCCGAAATCCAGTCTTTCCAAGAGATTGGTCACGGTGAGGGCCACGACTACGGCCAGGGTTCCCCCCACCACTTGCACGCCCAGCTGACCGCCAAGGTCATCAGCTCACTTGGCAGTGCACTGCCGCTTGCGGCCGAAGGCAGGCCACTGGAAGTTCTCGAAGTCGGCGCCGGCCATGGTGCATACACCGACGTACTGCGTTCCCTCGGTGCCCGAGTCACGGTCACCGAGATGAGCAAGCCGTCAGTCGACAGTCTCTCCCAGAGATTCGCCCAGGACCCGAACGTCAACGTCGTGTACGACCCTGACGGTACCTGGGCAATGCTCACTGACGAGACGTTCGACGCTGTCGTGTGTCTGTCCGTGCTGCATCACATCCCCGACTACTTGGCCGCGGTCCGGCGTTACTCCGAGATCACGCGCGTTGGTGGTGCTTTTGTAAGCTGGCAGGATCCAATCCAGTACGACCATGTGCCGCCACACCAACGGCGAGCAGCACTAATTTCCTACTACCTCTGGCGGCTGACTCAAGGACATTGGCTGCACGGTTTTGCGACCATCCTCCGTCGACTCCGAGGCATTCTCGATGAGACGAAGATCGCCGACATGGTCGAATACCACGTGGTGAGAGACGGTGTGGATGAGAAAGCGCTCGAAGCCTTGCTTTCGTCACACTACGACGGCGTGACCGTGGAACGCTACTGGTCGACCCAGGGGTCGCAGTTCCAGTCTTGGGGTGAACGACACGGGTTTGAATCGACCTTCGGTGTGATTGCCCAAGGTCGGCGCTGAGCACAATCACCAGGGTCAGCCCACGAGCATTTGGGGGAAACGGCGCTGGCGGCGCCTGGGCGCATCAGCGATGTCCAAGGGGGCCCGCGTCTTCGACCATCCCACACGAATGCTCGGAGCAAAGTCATGTATCAAGCCGCCGATTCGGCGCTCTACCCCGACGGAGACTGAAACAAGCACTGCAAAGTGGGGAATGGCGATCACTGCTGGTGACCGGCATCCCCAGTGACAGCTCGCCGAGCCCCAGATCGCGCAAAGGGGCCGGCGCAAACCAAGGAAAGGCGAAGGATGGACGACGAGATCCGCCAAATCGTGGCCACCTACGGACGAATCCCCGTCGACGTCTCTTCGCTCCCCGCCACAGACGACCTGTTCGAAGCGGGAATGACCTCTCACGCGAACGTCAACGTCATGTTGGCTCTTGAGAATGCCTTCGACATCGAGTTTCCCGAGGTCATGCTGCGCAGAAGTACGTTCGCCTCGATCACTGCGATCAGTGAGGCAGTGAGCCAACTCAAAGCCGCGGTCGCAGCATCGTGAGCACTGTCAGCATCCAACGTTCGACGCTCGATATCGTCAAGCGCGCCGCTGACATCGGATCCGAGATCGCCGCGCCTGCGGCCGATGAGGTCGATCGAGCTGCTCGTTTTCCGAGCGAGACGATCGATGCCCTTCGCTCGGAGGGGATGCTTTCGAGTCTCGTCCCGGCGCGCCTAGGTGGTCATGAAGCCAGCCTCTCCGAGGTGGCTGCAGCCACTGCTGCCCTGGCACGGCATTGCGCGTCAACGGCGATGGTCTATGCCATGCACAACCTTCAGGTCGCGTGCCTCGTGCGCCATGGTCGTTCGGACCACATAGAGACCTACCTCGGCGACCTCGTACGCCATCAGTACCTCTTGGCGTCAGCGACGACCGAAATTGGCACGGGAGGGGACACCCGCTCCAGCATCTGCGCCGTCGAGGTTGAAGACGGGCACTACCGGTTGGAGAAGCAGGCGCCGGTGATCTCGTATGGGAAGCACGCTGACGGGATCCTTGTGACCACGCGTCGAGCAAGCGACAGTCCACCCAGCGACCAGGTCCTAGTGCTTTGTACTGCCCCCAACTTCAATTTGCGCCAGATCAGCGGCTGGGACTCCATGGGCTTGCGCGGCACTTGCAGCGATGGATTCGCGCTGGTCGCCGAGGGCAGCGCAGCCGATGTGCTCTCTGCTCCGTTCGGCGACATCGCCGCGCAGACGATGCTGCCGGTGTCGCACATCTTGTGGAGCCACGTGTGGCTCGGCATTGCCACCGAGGCCCTCGACCGAGCGCGACGCAGCGTCCAAGCCGAGGCACGCAAGACGCCCGGCACCACGCCTCCTGCCGCGCTCCGTTTGGCTGAGTTGTCCGCCTTGTATGACCAGATGAGCGCCTTGGTACATGGAGCAGCCCAGACCTTCGACCGCATCGCAGAGGACGAGGATTCGCTCTCCCGCTTGAGCTTCACCGTCAGCATGAACTCACTTAAGGTGAACGCTTCCAATCTGGTCGTTGAGGTAGTCAGCGGCGCGCTTGGCATTTGCGGCATTGCTGGGTACCGTCTGGATTCGCCCTACAGCATGAGCCGGCTCCTGCGCGACGCCTATGGCGCCTCCTTGATGGTCAACAACGATCGCATCCTCTCCAACAACGCTCAGCTCCTGCTGCTGAATCGTGGGCTTCAATGACCTTACCCAGCACTCTTCCCTCCGAGACGCCGCAGAGCCCCTACGACGAATTTCGGTCTGCTCTCTTGTCCAGCGGTCTTCTCTACGTGACGGGCTCCGAAGGCGTCTACGGCTACTCCTCGACCTACCAACGCATCGTGGACGCTCTCAATCGACGTATCCACGATCTCGGATCTGGAAAGTTCGACGTTCTGCGCTTCCCGCCGGTCTTGGCGCGATCGACCTTCGACCAAACGGGCTATCTTCAAGCGTTTCCAGACCTCATGGGTTCAGTACACGTGTTCCGCGGCGGCGACCGGGACCATCTCGAGCTCTCCCGGAGATACGAGGACGGCGACAACTGGCAAGATCTCCTGCAGCCATCGGATGTTGTCTTGAGCTCCGCCGCCTGCCATTCGGTCTACCCCTTGTGCACGGGCCGGTTGCCGAGCGGCGGACGATACATCGAGATAGAGAACTGGTGCTTCCGCCACGAGCCGAGCATTGATCCTGCGCGCATGGTGGCCTTTCGAATGCACGAACTCGTCTACATCGGAGAACCCGAGGTCGCCGAGACGTACCGGGACAGCTTTCTCGCCAATGGCGTGCGGCTCCTGACGGACCTGGGCTTACCCATGTCGATCGTTCCAGCCAACGACCCCTTCTTCGGCCGGCTGGGCAACATCTTGGCCTCCACGCAGCTGGAGGAGAATCTCAAGCTTGAAGGAGTCACGCCAATCTGCTCCGTCGAGCGGCCGACGGCCATAATCTCGGGCAATTGCGCCCGGGACCACTTCGGCGCCCCCTTCGGCATCGAGACGGATGATGGTCAGGTGGCACACACCTCCTGCGTGGCATTCGGCGTCGACCGAATTACCCTGGCGCTGCTCCATCGGCACGGCCTCGACCCCGTCGAGTGGCCGAAGGAGATTCAGCGCCAACTCTGGGAATGAAACTCAGTCTCCTCCCGCTGGACCCTGCCCGGTACGTTCCTCACACCCTCCACGCGGGCGAAGTGGACTGGGCTGAGACCAATTGCGCCACCGATATGTGGATCGAGATTCTGCACTCGTGGAAGCTCGACCCCGTCGCCGGCCTCGCCTTCACCATCGGCGCTGACTTTGACGGTGAGCAATGGACGATGTTCACCTACCCCGAAGAAGACCTGCGGCTCCTGTACGGAATCGAAGTGCACGAATTGAATGTCTGGCGTGCCCTCATCGAGCATGTAGAGGCCCACCTCTCACTGGGGCACATCGTTCCGGTCGACGTCGATGCCTTCTACCTTCCTGACACCAAGGGCGTGACCTATCGCCAGGTTCACCAGAAGACGACGATTGCCGTGCAGATGCTGGACCGGGACCACCAGGTCATCGGCTACTTCCACAACGCGGGATACGCCGAGTTGTCCGGAGACGACTTTGACGCCATCTTCCATCTGAATTCCCACGCCAACCCCCTAGCGCTGGCCATGCCCCCCTTCGCCGCCGTAGTTCGCCTTGACGCCATTCGACGCGACCCTCCAGACCTTATCGAACACGTGCTCGAGCGGCTTCGCATCCATCTGGCCCGTCGGCCGGTCGACAATCCGGTGACCCGGCTGGGGAAACGCATGCTTGAGGACCTACCCGACATCGCCTCCGCTGGTATGGACGCATTCCACCGCTACGCCTTCGGCAGCTGCCGTCATCTCGGCGCAAACGGGGAGCTGGCAGCGGCGTTCGTCCGATGGCTCCTCCAGCACGATCGGTCGGCAGACCCAAACTCCCTCGCCGAGGCTGCGACCCACTATCGAGCCGTGTCGTCGGGCGCCAAGGCGGCCGAGTTCACCCTCGCACGTGCTGCCGTCGGAAGAACAGTCAATCTGAACGCCGTGATGGCACCACTGGAGAATGACTGGGAGCTCGGGGCGTCGATCCTGGACGACCAATACGGTTCCTGAATCGCTCTCGCTTGACCACTCAGGCCTCCGGTTCCGCACGTGCTCGCCTGCGGATCCGACCCTCTTCCACTGCGCAAGTGACGCCGACAGTCCCTGCCAGTGCAGGTCGTAGGGAGTTGAAGATCAGCGGGCGATCGACGCCTCGGGCGCAGCAGTGCGGCCAGGCACGAATCGGTCGACTACGTGATCAGTCACGAGATCGGAAATAACATCCCGCTGAGCACCGATCAACAATCCATGTTCGAGTTCGGGCATGTACTCGAACCGAAACAGACCGCTTCGGGTCAGCCGGGCGAGGAGCCGCTTCGTGGTTCCCAGCCGGATCGGCCGGCCCTCGCGTTCGCCCGCCACGATCAAGACGTCCGTTCCTGCAGCAACCAATTCTCGAAGCCACACCGAGGGGCGACGGTTAGGCTGGGCCCACAACCGCACCCACCATCCGAGATCCGGGAACCTCCGTCGCAGGCCCGACCAGGATCCTTCAGCATGGAACGCCTCGACCACGGCATTGCGCGGCAAGGCCGCCTTGCGCCGGGAGTCAACCGCTAGTCCACTCTGGACCTCAGGGGGAACGAACGACAGCACCGGATTCACCGCCACCACTCCGGCGGGCCGCAATCCAAGAGCGCTGTCGCACGCCTGATATGCCGAAGAACAGAGTCCGATCAACAGCACCTGTCGGGGGTCCTCGGGACTTACCGATCGCGCCGCGTCCTCCACGTCGATAAACGATTCCGGCGCCCGGGCGACGAACCGCGGCTGTTCGGGGCGACGCACTGGGCTCTCGCCCAGTCCACTCATGTCCAGGCGCAGACTGCGGATGCCCTGGCTCGCCCAACGGCGGGACCAATCAACCCACAAGCGAGAAGGCCCGATGTGGTGTTCGTTGGCCACGCTCAAGAAGAGCGCCACTGGTCCGCTGGGCGCGGCCTCGGGTACCTCGGTCAGCATGCCGAAGAGACCGGCAGGGGGCACGAAGAACGGGCGTTCGATGATGGATCGTCCCCGAGCGTCTTGGCCCACGACGACGGGGCCGGCCTCGGGAGGGGTGTGGACTGCCACCGTGGAACGGCCGGAGCCGCTCGAGATCCAGTCGACGACCCGGGCGACCGTGCCATAGGGCAGCTTCTGGTACGGCGCCCCTTCCTCAAGAAGCTCAGCTTGTCCTTTGGCCTCGGCGTGCTCGAATGACTGGGAAGCAAGGGCCACCAACACGTCACGATCCGGGTCACGTTCTGGCCTGGTCAGGAGCAGCACCCGTTGGGCAACCGGGCGCTCAATCGAATCCAAGCGAAGTGCGCTGAGATCCCGCACGGTGTCAGGTCCGTAGACAAGGCCGGGCGTTTCAATCGAGCCATCGGGGTTGGCGGTCGCTCCTAGAGTGAGCTTGCTCACCGCCTGCTGCTCACGCAGGAATCCCCGTCCCGACACACATGGGTCCCACAGCACGAGTTGCTCGATGCGGCCGTCGTTGGCCGCGGCCTGGGCGGCAAGGGTCCCACCGATGCGCATTCCGACCAAAGACACCCGCTCAATTCCAGCTGCACGAACAACACCGATCGCCGCTGCCGTGCTCCGCAGCCACGCCTCAACCCGATCGGAATCGTCGTTGCCACCGGCCGAATTGCCCATGCCGTCGTAATCGAAGCGAAAAGCCCCAATTTCCATCTCCGCCAGCTGCTCGGCGACGAGGCGAAGGGCGTAGTGCGCTTGCAAGTACTCGCGGGCAAAAGGAGCGCACAGCACAACGGCGGCGCGCGCTCGACCCGAGCTCGGAGTGTGGAACCACCCGAACAGGGGCCTGTCCGACGGTCCGAACCACACAGGTGACGCCGTCATGGCTGCGTTCTCGGACTCCTTGCTTGTGTTGGCCGTTCCTCTGTTGAGATAGGAGTGTCGGCCCGTGATACATCACCTCTCATTCTGGGTTCTCCTCGGGTTTCCGTGAGTCACCGGTCGACGGTTAGCCACCGGTCGGTCGGGAGGTCCAATGTGAGCCCGCCGCAGCACAGGCAGTTCATGGCCACCACCGCGGCGGCGGAGCGATGGCCGTAACCGCGGTGATTGATGGGCCGTATCTTCGAGTTGCGCCCCTCGAGCTTGGAGTTCGAAGGTCTCAGTGCCGCTGCGCCGGCGAATCGGTCGCGCATGGCCCGCACGGTCTTGGAGAGTTTGGCAAAACAGAAGATACGGCAGCGACTCGCCTACGACAGACACCAGCCCAGGTGCTCGAGGGGCCTGCGAAGGCCAGCGCAGGCGGTGGAGGTCCCGGACTCCTCCGATCACCCACGGAAACCCCAGAACTGCCTCATTTTGGGAGGGGGGCATCGATGTATCAAGGATCCGGCGCACTACTCCAATAAACGAGTATCCAACTGGGATCGCGCCGAGGAGAGAAAATGAAGGTAGCCGTCTTCGGACTCGGCTATGTGGGAACGGTGACCGCGGCTGTTCTCGCGTCGAACGGTCACGAGGTCTGGGGCGTCGACGTCGACGTCGCCAAGGTTGGGGTCATCGCCGAGGGCAAGAGCCCTGTCATAGAGCCCGAGCTGGAAGAACTTGTCAGAACCGCCGTATCCACCGGCCGCCTCTGCGCCACCACCGACCTCTTCACGGCACTGGATGGTGCCGAACTCTCGTTGGTCTGCGTCGGCACTCCCTCGTCGCCTACCGGCAGCACGGACCTCACCTACGTTCTGAGAGCGGTGAGCGATATCGTCGACACCTTGGCTGCCGGCGCGGCCTCTCCGTCAGGGCGTCACGCCGTGGTGGTCCGCAGCACGATCCCGCCGGGCACCATAGACGGACAGGTCGCTCCGTTGGTGATGGACCGATTGGCCGGGTCTGCGCTTACGGTCGGCACCGGCATGTGCCCGGAGTTCCTCCGGGAGGGCTCGGCCATTGCCGATTTCTACGATTCCCCGCTGACTGTGGTGGGCACCAAGGATCCCCACGTCGGCGACCTGATGCGGCGCCTCTTCTCGTTCCTCGACTGCCCGGTGCGAGTCGTCTCCACCAGGGACGCAGAGGGACTGAAGTATGCGTGCAACGCATTTCATGCAACCAAGGTGTCCTTCGCCAACGAGCTTGGACGCCTCTTTCGCACGCTGGGCGTGGACGCCCGCCTGGTCATGTCCATGTTCTGCGATGATACGAAGCTCAATCTGTCTGCCAGCTACCTGTCCCCCGGATTCGCCTTTGGCGGGTCATGTCTGCCGAAGGATCTCCGGGCGCTGCTTTATCTGGCCCGAATGAATTGCATCGATCTGCCAATGTTGGCCGGAACCCTTGTCACCAACCATTTGTGCATCAGCGACGTCGTCAATCGCGTGTTGGCCACTGACGCCCGCTCGGTGGCGCTTCTGGGACTCAGCTTCAAGGCGGACAGCGACGACCTGCGCGAGAGCCCCTACGTGGACTTGGCAGAGACCCTGATCGGCAAGGGATTCGACGTGAGGATCTACGACCCCGTCGTCGACACCTCCCGGCTCGTCGGCGCCAATCGCCAGTACCTCATCCACAAGCTGCCACATGTCCAGCGGGCCCTGCGGTCCAGCGCCACCGACGCGCTACACGACGCCGACTTGGCCCTGGTGTCCAGTGCGCACTCCTCGGTCGTTGACGCCCTGGTGGAGCACCCTCCGCCCAGACTGATCGATTTGAACGGACGCCTTGGCCCTTGCGTTGAGGCCCTTCCCAGCTACCAGGGAGTGGCGTGGTAGATCCGGGTCCTGGCGGCATCGCGCCGATACCGAACCGAGACGATCGAGCGGAGTCCGACCGGGCCAATGCGACAGCTCCTTCGAGCCGCCATCTTGGCGTGCACATCATCGTGCAGAACCTTCCGGTTCCGTTCGACCGGCGAGTGTGGCTCGAATGCCAATCACTCACCGCCGCCGGTTACCAGGTCTCAGTGGTCTGCCCCCGTGGCCCGGGCGATCCGCCAGAGCAGGTCGTCGACGGGGTCACTCTCTACAAATACCGGCCACCGAGGACGGGAAGTGCCAAGGCGTCGTTTCTGGCTGAGTACCTCTATTCCTTGGTGGCAACGACTTGGTTGACGGTGCGCGCCTGGCGACGGCATCGTTTCAAGGTCCTCCAGGCCTGCAACCCTCCGGACATCTTCTGGCCCCTGGCGCTGGCCCTACGGCCCATGGGCGTCCGCTTCGTCTTCGACCAGCATGACCTTTGCCCAGAGCTCTTCGAGTCGAAATTCGGCCATCGGTCCTCCATCCTCTACCGAGCCGTCCGAGCGCTTGAATGGTGCACCTACCGTGCGGCGGACCATGTGGTGTCCACCAATGACTCATATCGTTCGGTCGCGATGCACCGTGGCGGGAAACGGCCCGAAGACGTGACCGTGGTCCGAACTGGTCCTAACCCCGACCGACTGCGGCCAGGACCACCGGATCCAGCACTGCGAAGAGGTCGCCGGTACTTGGTCGCCTACCTGGGCGTGATGGGTCCGCAAGATGGAGTGGATCTGGCGGTCCGGGCCGTCGACCACGTCGTGCACCGGCTCGGACGCTCCGACATCAGCTTCACCTTCATAGGATCTGGGGAATCATTCGACGACCTGGTGGCGCTGCGCCACCAGGTCGGTGTCGATGACTACCTGGATCTTCCCGGGCGGTTGCCAGACGACGCCGTTGCACACCTGCTCTCCACTGCCGACATTGGGCTATGCCCGGATCCGAAGAACCCGCTCAACGACGTCTCCACCATGAACAAGACGATGGAATACATGGCCTTCGGGCTGCCGGTCGTCTCCTTCGACCTTCGAGAGACCCGGGTTTCTGCGGCCCGTGCTGCCGTCTACGCCGAGCCAAATGAAGTGGCCTCCTTCGCCGAATTGCTTGTCGAGCTGCTGGACGACGAGCCCCGGCGGCGCGAAATGCGTGACTTCGGGCGACAGCGCGTGGTGGACAACCTGGCCTGGTCTCACCAGGCGAGTGACTATGTCAAGGTCTTCGACAAACTGGCAGGTTCGATCCGTACCGACAAGCTGCGGGCTGCCGCCGTCCCCGAAGCCACCTGATATGTGTGGCATCGCGGGCTGCTATCAGCAGGCAGACGGCGACACACTCATCCACCCGATGAGCGACCGCATCGCCCACCGCGGTCCGGACGACCACGGTCTCTTTCGCTTCCAGGGAAATCAGATATCCTGCCAACTCGCCCATCGGCGACTCTCGATCATCGATCTGAGCGACGGCGGGCATCAGCCGATGAGTCGGAACGGACTCACTCTTTGCTACAACGGCGAACTCTACAATTTCCGGTCGTTACGGACTGAACTAGCCGCGCACGGGACCAAGTTCAGCACCAACTCGGACACTGAGGTTGTCCTTGAGGCATGGCGACACTGGGGCCCCGGCGCGCTGCAGCGCTTCCGTGGCATGTTCGCGTTCGCCATCTTCGACGAGCACACCGGTCGACTGGTGCTGGCCCGGGACCAGTTGGGCATCAAGCCGCTCCACTATCTCCCCCGCAAGGACGGTGTGGTTTTCGCCTCCGAGCTCAAGAGCATCGTCAGCGCGCTCGGCCGAGGCATGCAGGCCGATCCGGGCGCATTGGTCGCTTCCCTGCTGTATTACTGGGTCCCCCCCACACGCTGCGTCATCAAAGGGGTCGCCAAGCTCCCGTCGGGTTCGTGGGCAGAGTTCCTCCCAGACGGTCGCCACACGATCCGGCGGTATTGGGCGATAGAGGAGGTGGCAGCGGAGGCGGCCGCCGGGCCTCCGATCGAGCTGCAGCCGGTTATCGAGGAATCCGTCGCCGCCCACCTCGTCGCCGACGTCCCGGTGTCGAGCTTTCTCAGCGGCGGACTGGACTCGAGCATCGTTTCGGTCCTGGCCAAGCGGATTAACCCGGAGCTCGACGCTTACACCATCACCTTTCGCCCCCAGGACCACCGCCTCGAGGCGATGCCTGACGACGCCAAGTACGCCCGCAAGGTGGCGACGCAGTTCGGAATTGAGCTTCACGAGATCGAAGCATCGCCCGACATCGTCGAACTCCTGCCCCGAATCATCGACGTACTCGACGAGCCGGTCGGCGATCCGGCCGCGATCAACACCCTGCTCATGTGCCAGGCGGCTCGCCAGGCCGGAGTCAAGGTGGTCTTGTCGGGCATGGGGGCCGACGAACTGTTTGGAGGGTATCGCAAACATCTGGCCTGCCAGATGGCTTCGACCTACCGACGTGTGCCGAGGCCTGCCCGCCGGGCCGTGCGGGCGACCGCTGAAATGCTCCCGGTCGTGGCCGCCGGTCGCGGCCTGCGACACGTTCGCTGGGGGAAGCGATTCCTGGAGTTCGCCGAGCTTCCCGAAGCCCAGGGATTTCGGCGCAGTTACACCCTCTATGACCCTTCGGAGCTGGTTGACCTGGTCAGCCCTGAGCTCGGCAAGTCCGTCGACGACGTGCTTGACGAGCACGACGCCGTGTACGCCGACTCGGTGCTGGCCGATCCTGTCAATCGGATGTGCCTGTCCGACAGCCGGCTCTTCTTGCCGGGGCTCAACCTCGCCTACACCGACCGAGCCAGCATGGCGGCTTCCGTTGAGGTCCGGGTGCCTTTCGTGGACCCCACTGTCGTAGCAGCCGCCTTCTCGCTCCCCGGGTCGGCGAAGGTCAGGGGTCGGACCACCAAGGTGGCCCTGAAGCAGGCCGCCGCGGCCTGGTTGCCGGCCGAGATCATTAACCGGCCCAAGGCCCCTTTCAGCGCCCCCCTGCGGGCTTGGATCTCCCGTGACTTGAAGGAGACGGTCGACGAGGAATTGCTCGGTGGCGAACTCGTATCCAGCGGTTTCTTGCGGCGCGCCGCAGTCGAGCGCCTGGTGGAGGACGAACGCAGCGGGCGACAAGATCGATCCAAGCAGTTATGGCAGCTACTCACGACCGAGCTGTGGTGCCGACAGGCCCGAGCAAGCGGGGTGGTCGTGTGAGCCGTTTGCGCAAGACTTACGACCAACTACTAAGTTCCAGGAGCACTCCGGTTCCGTGAAACAAGTCGCCCAGAACTACAAGACCGGTGATCTCAAGGTCCTCGATGTCCCGCCGCCGAGTTGCCGAGCTGGTGGCGTGCTCGTCCGTACGCTGTACTCGCTGATCTCCACCGGGACCGAGGTCATGAAGGTCACCGAGGCCAACCTTTCTCTCATCGGCAAGGCGCGTTCACGTCCCGATCAGGTGCGCAAGCTCGTCGACAGCGTTTCCCAACAGGGCGTTCGAAGTACCTACTCGAAGGCCATGAACCAACTCGACAGCTACACGCCGCTTGGCTATTCGCTCTGCGGCGTGGTTGTCGAGGTAGGAAGGGGCGCTGAGGAACTGAAAGTTGGGCAGATGGTGGCCTGCGCCGGGAACGATTTCGCCTTGCACGCCGAGCTCAATTGGGTGCCGCGCAACCTGTGCGTGCCGGTGCCCGAGGGCGTGGAGCCCACTCTCGCAGCGTTCGCCACCGTCGGGGCCATCGCTATGCACGGCGTGCGTCGGGCGGAGTCCCAATTGGGCGACACCGCGTGCGTCATCGGGCTCGGTCTGGTCGGCCAACTGGCCGTGCAGTTGATGGTGGCCTCCGGGGTACGTGTGGTCGGTCTAGACGTCATGCCGGACCGATGTCGCCTGGCTGAACAGGCGGGCGCCATCGCTTGCGATGCACCCGACAGCCAGGGACTCGACCACATTGAGCGCACCTTGGCCGATCTCACCGGCGGTGTCGGAGCGGATCAGGTGCTGTTGACGGCCGGCGGGTCGACCAACGGCCCGGTCGAAGCCGCCGCCCGCCTGGCTCGCGACCGCGCCCGGGTCGTCGACATCGGCAAGCTGAAGCTGGACCTTCCGTGGAACGCCTACTACGACAAGGAACTCGAGGTCCTCTTCTCGAGGTCGTACGGCCCAGGCCGCTATGACGACGTCTACGAGTTGGAGGGAGTTGACTACCCCATCGGTTACGTGCGTTGGACCGAGCGGCGGAACCTTGAGTGCTTCCTCGATCTCATTAATCGGGACGCCCTGTCACTGGATCTGCTGGTCTCCGACACCTTCACCGTGACAGAAGCACCCGACGTGTACGGCCGTCTGCGTTCGGGACAGCTGCGCGGAATCGGCTTCCTCTTCGAATATGACGAAACCGAGACGACCCCGACGGCGATGTCCTGGTCGGACCGGGTTCCAGAGGCGGCACGCGTGCCCGCTCGAGCCGGGCGGCAAGCGACACTACGTCTCGGCTTCATCGGCGCCGGGAACTACGCATCGTCGATGCTCTTGCCGCACCTAGCAAAGCGAGACGATGTCGAACTGCGGCACGTAGTCACCAGCACGTCGCTCTCGGCCGCCAACGCGCAGCGCCGATTCGGGTTCACTCAGGCGTCGACCGATGTCGAGCGGCTCCTGGACGATGACAGCATCGACGCTGTCTTTGTCGTCACCCGCCACCGCACCCACGCCGACTTCGTCACCCAGTGCCTCGAGGCCGGAAAGGCAACCTTCGTCGAGAAACCGCTGGCCCTCGACGACGATCAGCTGGCTCGCATTCTCGAGGTCGTGGCCACCACCGGCAACGACCGTCTCATGGTGGGATTCAACAGGCGGTTCGCTCCGTTGCTCACTGAAATGCGACGCCGATTCGGCCCAGCCACGCAACCGGCCGTCGTCCGCTACCTGGTGAACGCCGGACCGCTCGGACCCAATAGCTGGTACCGCGGAGACTTGGAGGGCTCGCGCTTCACGGGCGAGGGAGGACATTTCCTCGACACCATTGCCTGGTGGCTCGACGCACAACCTCTTGAGGTCCACGCCATGACCGTTGGCGACCACGGCGACCTCCACGTGACGCTCCGCTATGACGACGGTTCGATCGCCAGCATCGACTACGTCATCCACGGGCACCCCCGCTACCCCAAAGAGACCTTCGAGGTCTCCGCGCTCGGTCGCACGGCCCGGCTCGACAACTTCAAACGTGCCACGGTATGGACCGGTCGACGGCATTCCACCCGGCGGTCGTTCGGGTCGGTCGACAAGGGGCAAGCCCAACAGCTCGCTTGCTTCCTCGGCGCCGTGCGCACCGGCGACCCGATGCCCATCAACGTTGCCTCCCTGACGGCCACCACGGCTGCCACCTTGGCAGTAGCGGAGAGCGTGGCGACCGGCATGCCGGTGACGCTGTGACCCCGGCGAATTGCTGGTGACGCCGACGCGCCTCGCCTGGTATGCCCGACGGCTGCAGGCGATGTCCCCATCTGAAGTCGCCTGGCGCCTACGAGATCGCGTGCGCCAGGAGGTGTGGGCTCACCGGACGTTCGGGCCGCCCACCCCTGCACCCCCACAGGGGACCTCGGCACCTCATACCGCAGACACTGCTCCGGCGCAATCACCCCGTCAGGTGACGCCGTTCCCAGCGTCGGTGAATCTCGACACTCTGCCCGAAGAGGCGCACCGCGGCCTCATCTCGGTGGCACAGGGACTTCTCGGCGGCCGCTTCGACATCCTCGGCACGCTTCGGGAGGACATGGCCGACCCAACATGGTCACTCGACCCGCTCAGTGGCCAGTCGTACCCCGACGACCGCTGTGCGTTCCAGATCGACTTCCGCTCCGCGGCCGACCCACGCAATGTCAAGCAAGTGTGGGAGCTCTCTCGCCATCACCATTTGACCGTACTCGGCCTCGCCTGGCGGCTCACCGGCGATGACCGGTACGCGGACATGGCAGCGCGCCACCTACGCTCGTGGTGGAAGGCGAACCCCGTCCTCCGCGGCGTCAACTGGTCGAGCGGCATCGAGCTGGGCATCCGTCTGATCTCATGGGTGTGGACGCGCCGCCTCCTGGACGGCTGGCCTGGAGCGTCCACGCTCTTCGAGGAGAACGGGGTGGCAGTTCACCAGATCTACTGGCACCAGCGCTACCTGGCCGCCTTCCGCAGCCGGGGATCGTCGGCCAACAACCACGTAGTTGCCGAGGCGGCCGGTCAGCTGGTGACCAGTTGTGCCTTCCCATGGTTCGCCGAGAGCCCTCGTTGGCGAGACGAGTCCACCAGACTTCTGGAGGAACAGCTGCTGCGCAACACCTTCTCGGACGGCCTCAACCGCGAGCAGGCTTTCGACTACCACGGTCTCGTCGCCGAGTTAGGTCTGGTGGCAGCGGTCGAGGCCGAGTGGGCGGGTACGCCCATTGGGGAAACCTCCTGGATCCTGCTCTGCTCAATGCTGGACGTGACGGCTTCGGTCCTGGACCGAGCGGGGCATGCTCCTCGCTACGGCGACAGCGACGACGGTCGGGCCCTGGTCCTGGCCGACCCGGCCGCCGATCGATGGTCATCGCTCCTTGCCGTCGGGGCAGCCGTCTTCGGCTCCCTTCCTTGGTGGCCTCCGGTCACCCCCGACGCGGAGAGCATCCTGTTGGCCGGCCTGGTCGGACACACCGTGGACATCGACCATCGACCCGAGGCACGTCGCTCGCACTACTCCGGCGGCGGTCTGACCATCCTGCGCTCGCCATCAGAAGCCGGCGAGGAGATCTGGTGTCGGTGCGACGCTGGCCCCCACGGTTTCTTGTCTATCGCCGCCCACGCTCATGCCGACGCGCTGTCCATCGAGCTGCACCACGATGGGGTAGAGCTCCTGGTCGATCCGGGAACGTACTGCTATCACGGCGAACCGGCCTGGCGCCGATACTTCCGTTCCACCATCGCCCACAACACCCTTGACCTCGACGCCAAGGACCAGTCAGAGTCGGGCGGGCCCTTTCTGTGGGTCCGTCAGGCGAGCACGAGCCTGCTCGAGGTTCAACTCGACGGGCCCGGGGTTCAACGTTGGTCGGCCGAGCACAACGGCTACGGCGCCTTGGATCCTCCTGCTCGCCACCAGCGTACCGTCACCCTCGACTGCTCCGCTCGGTCACTCGACATCGTCGACCACGTGACGAGCATCGGGTCTCACCGCGTTCGTCTGGCGTTCCACCTCGGGCCGGCGGTCCGGTCGATGGTGGATGGCAGTGAGGCCATCCTCCGCTGGGTCCTATCGTCGGGTGACGAGGCGACGGCCGCCCTGACTTTGCCCGACCAACTCGCCTGGAGCATGTACCGGGGCTCCACCGATCCGGTACTGGGGTGGTATTCGCCTTCCTTCGGGCGACGTATGCCCACGACGACTCTCGTCGGCTCCGGACTGGCAACCGAGTCACTCTTCCATAGCCGACTGCAATTCACGTCGTAGGCGGCCGAGAACCCAGGCCGCGGCACTGACATCAGCCGGCCGGCAGCTCTGGGGACGCCCCGGTGATCGGCAACATCAGCACCGACATGGCCACGGCCAAATCAAGCAGGTACGGCGATGCCTCGCCCAAGCCCGTCTCGGTGAACGACGCTACGAGGCAGTACACCACCAAGAACAAGGCGATCGCCCGACGCGGCCCCCGCGGGCTGAAGGCCGCCAAGAGGAAGAGGAGCAGGAGAACCGCACCGTCGATGACGTCCCCCACCAAGCCCTGATCGAGGTACGTCGAGTACCAGCTCGAGTCGATCGGCAAGCCGTTGAACGAGTCATTCGACATGCCGTACCCGAAGAGCGTGTTCACCTCCGTTCGCGGCTGCGCCAACAGTGCGGTCCAGACCTGCGTGCGACCGCTCAGCCCGGTGAGCTCTCCCTTGCTCTCACCACGGTTGAACCAGGCTCCCAGGAAGGGAGCGAAGCTTAGGGCAGCCAAGCAGGCGACCACCGCGGTCACGGCAAGTGCCTTTCGCACCCGCCGGCGGCTAAGGAACAGACTGAGACCCGCAACGAGCACGCCGACAAGTAATCCAATGAGGGCGGTGCGCGTGTGGGTGAGGAGCAGAATGACCACACCTAGCCCCGTGACGATCGCTGCCGACCGAGGCTTGACCAGCCCGGCGAACCACAGGACGATCGTGGTCCCGGCCAGGACCGCGGCATAGTGAGCGACCTGGGTTGGGGGGACCGGCCAGATCGCTCCACCCAGCCGCCCGCCACCACCCTGGGAGAACGCCGTCCCGGGCACCAGCACGATACCGAGCAAGACGACCGCCAACACGACCGAGAGTGCCCGTCGGTGGTACCGGAGCAAGAGAAGGTCCCTTCGTCCCCACCACGGCGTCAACATCCACAGGACCGCCACCATGCCCACCAGCCGGAACGCTCGTATAGAAGACCCCAGCGCGAAGTACCCACGAACGCTCATCATGACCGAGGTGACGCACAAGATCGTCATGAAAAGCAAGAAGAGGTTGGGGCGGACTAGAGCCCTTCGGTTGATGGACACCGCCAGTATCAGCGCCACGCCCAGTGCCCCTTGGGTCACCATCTTGCCGACCGACGTGGGGAGCGGCAGCAGCGCCGACTTGGTCGAGTACGTGAGGACATTGAGGAAGAGGAGTCCCCAGATCCACCCGATACGACGAGCGACCGAGGCGTCGGACTGAGGTGACGCCCCCGCTCTGGCCTTGATCAATGCCGGCGACGGCGTTCTGAGGCGCACCCTTGTGACGAGCTCGGTCACGGGGCCCTCACGACGGCTGTCTCTCCCCGAGGCGTCGACGTAGCACCGACGCTCCGGGTTCTGGGAGCCCGACACTGTCGTCGTCCGCATCGGCACGGAGCAATACCGCCGACGTGGCCTTCACGTCGGAAGCTTCCAGGAGTTCGACGACGGCGTCCATCCACTGGACCGTCGAGCGACCGGCACTCACAGCCAGGATGGCATCGTTGGTCCAGTCTCGGAGGTGCCACGCACCAACTGACGGATCGATGGTGGCGATGACCAAGCGGACATCGATGTCGCCCGGCTCCGCCCGGGCCCCATTCCCAGGGACGCCCTCGGCAGATTCCCACGGCCCAGCGGAAACGAAGAGCGTATAGGGGGCAGCGTCATTCGCTGCGACGATATGGAAGCCGACTTGCGGCGCACCCAGTGCACGCGCCAGTGCGCGGTTCGCCGTGGCGTCAACCAGCAGCACGCGTTTACCTGCGGAGCTCAACGTGCCGGCCAGCACAGCCATTGCCGCCGCTGGCACATTGACGTCGTCGATGGCAATCAACATCTCGGTCGGCTTGGGACCGCCGGCAGCAACTCGACTCATCAAGTATTGGACGAGGCTCTCCAAACCGGGATCGGGTGCAGACACCATGCCTGCGATCGAGGGTTGCGAAAAGGGTAAGTGGCGACCGACCCGCCCAATGCTGATGCCGATGGGCACACCGAGGACCGCGGCAATGTCCTCTCGGCGGCGGAGCCGGTCACTCAGCACGGCTTGGAAGACCACGATCATCAGTCCCAGTCCGAGTCCTGCCACCAAGCCAGAGAGTCCGTCGACCGCGAGAAGCTTCTTCTTGGAGGATATGAACGGAGTGCCCGCGGCGATCACCCGGCTGCCCCTGGTCACCGACAACGTGTTCGTGTTGTCCTGCTCGATTGTCTGTTGGACGGTGGCGACCTGAGCTGAATCGGCCGATCGCTCGGCGGTGAGACTGGCGATCTGCTGGGCCTCGATGGAGTTCTGGCTCCCCGATTCAAGCGCTTTGATCTGGCTGCCCAGGTCGCTGATTTGGGACTGCAGCGTGGCGATCTCCTTGTTGGCGCCTGACACGACGGCCTGGTTCTGGGCGCCGTAGACCTGGGCCCGGAACGCCAGGTACGCGGTCGCCACCGCGTTCACCCTGCGAACCGCCTCGTTGGAAGACGATCCCGAGATCTTCAAAGTGAGGACGTTGTCGCTTACGGTCGTCCCTGGTGCCTTGCCAAGAAGTTGTGACGGGGTGAGGTCGTGCTCTCCCAACAGCGTGATGGCTCTCTTGCCGACCGCGGCCGTCTGGAGCATCGCCAGGTCATTGGCGGCTCCCACTGTCTGATCGCTGCCCGGAGGGTGGACCAGGTAGAGCGTGGCGGTGGCTGAATACTGTTCCGGGAAGACGAGGTGGTAGCTAAAGCCGACGAGAAGGCCGAGCAGCGCCAGTCCCAGCAACAGGCGGCGCTGGCGGCGCAGCGCCGCCGCTATGAAGCGAAGGCTGACTACCCGCCCCGACACGAGATTCACGGGCTGGGGTTTGACGACAGGATCGAAATCGCTGCCCACCATCAGGTCCGGGTCAAACGTCATACGTCGACGTCGCTCGTGTTCGGACTCCGACCGGCTACCCCCCTCGCCGAGGACCCGGTCATCGATCGCGACCTGACAAGCCCACTGGCCTGGCGCCGATCATCCGGGGTTGTGAGGCAAGAATGGTCGTAGTTCTGCTGTCCGGGAAGCGACCGTGGGTCCGGTCTCCCGGGGCGGGGTTGGCCACGAATATGCCCTGGAGGATTTCACCACTACCGCTGGCCAAGATGGCCACCCGGGCCAGTTGCTCGTTGGAGGCGAATCCTGCCGAGACCGACAGCACGGTGTCCCCGAGTGGCCGGTCTGCAGGCAGCTTTGGACTGTCTGTGTCCAGGACAATGGCGGTCACTGTGAGGTCCGGCATCACGTCCCGGTCCGGAGGCACGCCGACGTGCACTTCCAGGCCGGGACGTCCGCCGCTCTCGTCGCCGTCAAATTGCAGGCACGCCGCCCGTAACCCCTCCATCGAGTCGTCGTCGGCTATCACGGCGAAACTGGTCCTGAGCCCCGAGGTCACGGCAGCCAGAGCCACCTGTGCCGCTTGCGTGACGCCTGCTGGGTCCCCAGCGAAGGTCAGTAGGACCAGGTTGGACTCTCCCCCGTCGCTCACTCGGAGTTCGCGCAGCGTTCTGCGGACGCTCCATTGCTCGGCGGCCCCAACCTGGTAGCGCTGGAGGAACGCCATCCAGTCCTTGGTCGAACGACGCGCCGACACAGCAAGCGAGAGCAAGACCGGGGACCCCAGCGCCTCGGCCAGCTCGTCCCGGGTAGTCGGTCGCGGGTCCCTTCGGTACCAAACGAGGATCACCACAGATCCGACCAGCAACCCGGCGAGGGCGCCAGCACCCACTTTGATGAGCGATGACCTGAGCCAATGGCTCGAAGCGGAGACGGCATGCTGAATCACTTCGGTACCCTCATTGGCCGAAATCTGCCGAACCTTCACCTGGGAGATTTGGCTTTTGACGCTGTCAAGTCGGAGGGTCAGTGTCGACAACTCCGTCGTGAGGGTGCCCACAAGGGCCAACTGACTGGCTGTCTGCGGTGTACTGGCGTCCGCTGTCAGTCGCTGCTTGGCGGCGCCGAGTTCTGCCTGGACGTCGGAGATCTGGCGGTTCAGCTGGTTGGACTGTCCCTGCAAGCTGGTCAACTCGCTGGAGCTTTCCGTCAATCCGTTGGTGGTCACGAAAGCGACCAGCCGATTGGCGACCGCGTCGGCAAGAGCCACGGCATCATGAGCCGTCGGGCTGGTGGCCGTGATCCCGAGCACGCCGGTGGCGGCGTCAAACGTCGTCACCTGCTTCTGGAGGGCTTCAAGTGACAGAGACCGGTTCACTGATTGCCCCGCGGGCAGCAGGACAGCGCTGCTGGTAGCGATCCGTCCGTCGGTTGTGATGTCGTTGCCGGGCGCGGCCTTCGTTGAAGCTGTCGCCGACCCCGCCTGCGCAGCTGGCAGCAGCACCAATGACGTGGCCTGGTAGCCGGATGGACGCAGCACCTGATACATGACCCCTAAAGCTGCTCCCAAGAGTGCGATCACTGCCAGGGTCCGCCAAAACCGTTGGAGAAGCCGAAGCGATCCCTTGACGTCGAGCACCTGTTCCGTCAAGCACCTGCTCCCTTCCGTCGACACGATCCATTTTCTCGCAGACCGCGCCATGGGCCTGTTCGGCCCCTCCACGCAAGATGAGTTGGCCTGGGACCTCCTGATACATCGGCCGTTCGCCTGGAGGGGGTCGCGGACCGATGTCCTGCGGGCCACGTTCTACGGTCTCGAACTTGCCCTTGCCGAACCGGGCATCTGGTCCGCCTAGACCAGCGAGATCCTCTGGCGCCCTCGGCCTCGCCCCTCCATAGGCCTCCCCATGGCAGTCCCCTCGACCAGGGACAATGCGAAGATGCCCGAGGATGCCCAGAGGCCGATCGGCGTCGGCTGCGACGGGGAAAGGAGGAGCGAGCGCACCTAGGAGGGTCGCCGATTCACCGTGCGACGGGCGAAACAGGCCGAAGGACTCAACTGACGCCGCGAGCCCGCCGTCGCCACCGCGGGATCTCTGCCCGGTGGGCGACGCCGTCGCGCTCGTCGCGTTCCACCCCGGCCACGCCGGCCTCGAACCGGTCGGCAAGGCCAGATCAAGGTCCGGGACTCAGGCACGTCGCTTCAGGCAGTCGGCCAACTCCCTGGCCAACTCCCTGGCCCGCCTCTGACAACCACATACCTAGCGCCGTGCCGATCACAGTGCAGCCAACTGCTCCCGGAACTCTTCAGCGGGTCAGCGGCCGGTCGATCGAGGCGGAGCTGAAGGCGCACGGTCAGCCGGGCACAAGTATTCCGGCGTCTGGCCGCCGCCCCCGGCCTCTCTATCAGCCTGTGCCCGTTCGCTGCCGCTGCGCGTGCCGTCCTCGAGCCCGGAGCGGCGCGTGTGGACACCCGAGCAACTCATAATGCCGGCCGCGCCGATCGGTCCTGCGATATCGATGGCTGCCGCCCGCAACCTGCCAGACGTCGCTCGCACCTCGTCCGGATCGCGCCGCGGCATCGATCCGGCACGCCTGCGTGACGTTATCCAGTTCCTCTGCGACAGGCACAGATCCCCTGCGACGCCAGCTCGTCGCCGAACACAGCAGCGACCTGATTGGCCCTCGTCGCCAGATCCACTGACGACAGAGCACATCGATCCTGGCCCATGGTGGGCACCACGCGATAGCAGGCATGACTGGTGGGCACCGGAAAGGGGGGGGTGGGTTCGATCGTCGCGCCCGAGGCCCCTTGCCACGACTGCACCACGGTCACCGTCCTACGCAGCGCCGCCAGGAAGGCGCCTGAGAGCTCAGGAAGTGTCGACAGCCCCCGTACGTGCTTCCGAGGAGCGAGCAGCACGCCTGGTCGATCCGCCTCGAGCAACGCAATGAATTCATGGTCGAGGTAGGCCACCATTATTCCATCGGCCCCGCCACCCGGCAGCGTCTGTGAGGACAGCTCCACGCCACACAGCGCGCACCCGCTGCGCCACTGCGTTGCGGTCACGATGCGAATCCCCGGCAATCCGTTCGCGCGTACGCCGCCCGAGGCTTCGCTATGACCCCCCGGCCGAGAATCCGGGTCGTGGTTGCGAGAACGAAACACTTCTCCACTTACAACACCTCCACTCCCGGCATTCTGTCCGAGGTCACGCTGGGCGGCGCGCACGGTTTTCAATCTGCCGGGTTTGGCTTCTTCGTTTGGAACGGGAGCAAGAGGCACCTACCCGGGTCTTCTGTGTGCCAGCGCGCCCCCTGTAACGCATTGACGAGCACGTGATCCCGTTGGTTGATACCACCCTGTTTCATCCCCTCTTGGCA
This sequence comes from uncultured Actinomycetota bacterium, assembly GCA_963770505.1. Taxonomy (GTDB): domain Bacteria; phylum Actinomycetota; class Acidimicrobiia; order Acidimicrobiales; family RAAP-2; genus CAVYPR01. The sequence goes on from CAVYPR010000001.1 coordinate 1,074,973, forward strand.
CGGCGGCGTATCTAAGGCATCACAAGTGACTCAATCCGTATAGAGGGTCAGGAGGCGCAGAGACGAAACGCCGCCGTGCACCTGGTGAAACGGAGAACGAAAGGAGCGGGGTGGGAACAGCATGGCTTCCGAAATGCACTCACTCCCCCAACCGAAGACGGCCTCACCCACCACCTTGGCTCCTGGCGACCGAAAGAACGTCGGAGAAGATTTCGACGAGATGGAAACGATCGTCAACCGTCCGACGCCCCTTGTCATCATCCCCTTCGAACCTTCCGCTCCTAGTCCATCTCATGATCTCGCCGAGGGAACGTCGGTCGCCGAATCGGCCCCCCGAGTCAGCACCCAGAACACCCGGGGCTTGGGGCTGCACACCCGTCTCTTCGCCATTGATCTAGCAGCATCAGCTCTGTGCTGGGTCTGGCTGGGGTACCGGCTGGTCAATGCGCCGTCGATGATCGGACGGCTGGCACCCGGCGCCGCCGCCACCGTCACCACGCTCGTTGCCATGCGAGGCGTCGGCCTGTACCGATCTCGCAACTGTGTGCGCAAGGTGGACGAGCTGTACCGGATCACGCTCGCAGTCCTCTGGGGTGCGGCGGCCTTTGCTGTTGTCCAGTCGCAGGTGGCATCTCCAGAACCACAGCTACTGATCTGCGCCGGCTCCTGCATCCTCGCCGTTGGTGCCTGCCGCTGGCAGTTCGCACGGTGGTTGCGGGCGCAGCGGGCACAGGGGCGCTACCTGCGCGGCGTGGTACTGGTGGGGTCCAATGGTGATGCCGTCCAGTTGCAGACCATGCTCCATGCCGAGCCCGAATTGGGTTACAAGGTGACCGGGGTCATCGGCGAAAGATCAGACGAATCCGCGTGGCACGACGTTCCTTCCAGTCCCTCGGTCGACGATATCCCGAAGCTGGCAGCGTCGACCGGGGCGAGCGGCATTCTGATCGTTCCGTACTCCCACTCAAGCGACACCACTTACGAAGCCATCTCGGTTGCCGTCAGGTCGAACCTCCACGTCCAGATATGGCCCGGAATCCGAGGCGTAGGGAGCCGCCGCCTCCGTAGTGGGCCTCTCTCCGGCGAGTCCTTCTTCTACGTCGAGCCCCAGTTGTACCGCCATTGGCACTTGGCGGCCAAGCGAGCCTTCGACGTCATCGGCACCATCGTGTTACTCCCCTTCGCCGCAGTTCTGGTCGCCGCGTCAGCCCTGCTCATAAAGCTTGAAGACGGTGGCCCGGTGTTCTTCCGTGACGAGCGGATCGGGATAGACCAAAAACCCTTCCAGATCTTGAAACTTCGGACCATGACTTCAGATCTCGAACTCACAGCCTCCACTTTGGCGGCGCTCAACGAGCGCACCAACGGCCCGCTCTTCAAAGCATCGAAGGACCCTCGAGTCACGAAAGTGGGTCGCTTCCTCCGAGCGACCAGCCTCGACGAGGTCCCCCAGTTCTGGAACGTGCTGTGGGGAACAATGAGTCTGGTCGGCCCTCGCCCCGCCCTTCCCCACGAGGTAGCTGAGTTCGACGAAGACCTGCAACGTCGCCATTCAATGCGCCCCGGCATGACGGGCCTGTGGCAGGTTGAGGCCCGGCACAATCCATCTTTCAACGCCTACCGGCGCCTTGACCTGCGCTATGTCGACAATTGGACGCTGTATCTCGACTTGTCCATCGTCTTGGCAACGATACCGTTGATGGTTTCCCATACCTTCCGTGCCCTACGCAGGCCCCACCGGACCTGAGCTCTCCCACCGGGCCCCACAGGCAATCAGGCAGGCCCTGATCCCGCCCAACGAGAAACAACCGTCGATCAACGGTCGGGCAATTCCTCCGCGAGCGGGCCTAATTCGTCGAAATTGATGATGACGACCGATTTCGTTCCCGTCACCCTTGGAAATGCGAAGCGATGAATGGGAGTTCGTCGCAAGTGAGCGGCCGTGCTTGGCGGCACGGGGCGGGAGGAAATTGCTGTGGCGGTCATCGAAAACGTAACCAAGACGCGTCCCAACGCGTCCAGCGAAAAGCAAACCCGGAGGTCAAGAGACGCGGACGGGGACCTGCCGCGTCTCGTAGCTGCCGCCGTCGACGGCGACTCGCTCGCTTGGGACTCGCTCATGCAGCGCTTCAGCGGCATGGTCATGGCGGTCGCCCGGAGCTGTCGCCTCAACGACGCCGACGTTGGAGATGTCCACCAGTTGACCTGGCTCCGGCTGGTGGAGAACATCGGACGCATCGAGCAGCCCGATCGCGTCGGAGCATGGCTGGCGACCACCGCCCGACGGGAATGCCTCCGCATCCTGCGTGCCAAGTCGCGGGAGTCATTCGACCACGAGGGGCTGATGCTTCGCCCTGACCTTGACGCCAAACCGCTCGATGCCGGACCGCTCGCCGACGAGCAGTCCGACGCCGTGCAGCGCGCCTTCGCCTTGCTGCCACCGCACTGTCAGAGGCTCCTCAGTCTCTTGGTGGCCCCCGCTCCCCCCTCCTACAAGGAGATCTCCAAAGCGCTGTCGATGCCGATCGGCAGCATCGGTCCAACTCGCGGGCGATGCCTCGAGCACCTCCGGCGCATCATGGAAGAGATGGGAGCCGACGTCTGAAGGTGTGGGACGGCTGCCGAGCTGCGCTCCGATCGCGCACCCTCATCCCGTTCCCTCTGCATTTTTGACCCGCACGGTGGCGCGCCCTACCGCGTTGAGCGCCTGCACTGTTCCACGAGGTGGGGAAGGCGACGTCGTCCCAATCGATTGCAGCTTCAGCGTCCGACGACCCCCCGGAGGTAGGTGGAACCACGAATCCTCCACGTCGAAGCCCGGAACCCGGACAGTGACCCATTGGGCCAGCCGGACAGTGCTCACCTCCAGCTGCCAGCATCCATGCTCAGCTACCTGGGCCATCGCCGTCAGCCCGAGGTCCGCCTCAAGCGGACGCGCCTGGCCCGTCGGCAAGTGAACGACCTGCGACAGCATCTGATCGTCATCAGACCAGAGGGTGGCAACCACCGCGTCGTGAGCCGGCGGGGAGAACCGATAGGCATACGTGACGTCCCGGAATCCTCCGAGAATTGCTTCGGCATCAAGCGAGCAGGATCCGCGCGGACTGACCTCGACCGCTACTTCGCCCCGTTCGACGATCATCTCCCCCCGGGCAACGATCTCGACTACGACGCTCCCGCGAACGGTCTTCGGGCTGTCGTTGACGACGTGTAGGGCCAAACCGTTCAGCCCTTCGTCAACGGCCAGGAGCGCCAGGGGCTGGAAGACCCGCCTCAGTGCGTACCAGGGGGCCTTCGGGCGCCCGAGCACGTCCACCAGTCCCCAACCTGCTCCGGCCAGCAGGTCGGCGAACGCAAGCACCAGGCCACCCCGGCAAGTGGAGCCCGGTCGCCTCCACTCGGTCATGACCGCGCCCATCAACTGGGCGTTGGCGGCCCGTCCGAGCTCCAACGCACGCTCCGCATCGACGTAGCGTTCGGTGAGGGGATCGGTCCCGAACAAAGAGGCGACGTAATGGTCGCGCACGTCCTCCATGTCCCAGCTACGTCCGGCGTCGTGGTGGACCGCTTGTTTCCAATGCGGGTCATGACCGGCCCGCCAGGCGCCACCGCACACCTCCTCGATCGTCTCGGGCTCGGGAGGGGTGGAAAATGCCAGGCATTCCGCGGCGAACCGCACTCCGGCGCGTCGAGCGTCCTCGACCGGACGGAGGTAACCCCCGATCCCGAAGTACTGGCAGACCCCACTGTTCATTCGGAACGGCAGATCTCCACCGTCGGGGTTGGACGTGACGTATGCCACCCCGGGCAGAGCCTCACTGACGATCCCGGCGATCGTCTCATCGAACAGCGGCAGCGTCACTCGGACACCCTCCAATCCGTTCATGGCCGCTACCTCTTGGACCTCCTGGTTCCCGCACACGATGGCCACCGACGGGTGTCCACGCATGACCGAGAAGGCTTCGGCCAGCTCTGCCTCCACCTCCTCGGTGAAGGACTCGTCGGACGGCGGGTCCATGAAGGCGAACATGCAGTCGTGCCAAACGAGGATGCCCAGCTCATCGCAGCGCTCGAAGAACAATTGGTCCTGGTAGACGGTCGTGCCCGGTATCCGCAACATGTTCATGTGAGCGGAACGCACAAGGCCTAGTCGATGCTCGACCACCGACGGAGGCGAGACCAACGACACGGGGTCGATGGGCAGCCAGCACGCTCCTCGACAAAAGATCGGTTCACCGTTGACCTCGATCCTGAAGTCACCGTCCTGACGCTCGACCGTCAGGGTGCGGAACCCGATCTTCCCGAGAAGATGGGACCGGCCGTCCACGTCCCCCCAGACCTCGTAGAGAGGTTGTGCGCCATGCGTGTGCGGCCACCACCGGTCCACCACCGGGATTCGCAGGGTACCCGCCAGTACCCAATCGTCCCCCTGACGCCGGACGAGCAGCTCGGCCGACGACGTTCCCGCCCTCAGCCGACCGCTCCCGACCTGCGACAGCCCGCGCAGCACGAATGCCGCCTCCACCACTCCAGCGTCGCCGTCACAGGTCGCCCGGACCGACACTTCGGCCGGGGTCCCGTCGCCTAAGGGGACCAGCCGGACGGGCCTCCAGGGACCAACCGCCGGTGGGGCGGCAACACCCGGTATCCGCCCCAGGAGGCTCGTTCGGACCCAACGAAGGTTCTGGTGTGCGACCAGATAGGTCTTCCACCGCGGCCGCGGACGCTTCTCGGCCAGCACCGACGACAGGGCACTGCACCTGATCAGCAGCTCGTTGTCCCCTGGGCGCAGCTCGACGGGCACGCGATGGGAACGGAACATGTTCTCGCTGTGAAAGAGGTGGTCGTCGTTGAGCCACACGTCGGCCACCGTGGCGATGCCACCAAACTCGAGAAGGTATCGTCCGGGCTTCCCCGGGAACCGGCAGCGGAACCACCAGTCATAGTTGTCCAACTGGTCGTGGTGGAATGGGCGACCGGCGGCTCGGAATGCGCCAGCCACCGTGCCGGGCACCTGCGCCGCCAACCAGTCCACCGTCGCACCCGTGAGCCCCTCGGGACGGGTCACTGATCCTGCGGGCACCATCGCACACTCCCAGTTCTCGGGCAGTGATGCCCTGGTGCTGGGCGGAGTCTCCGTCGTCATGGCCTCACCTCTACCCCCGGCGCCGAACTGCGGCAAATGGGTATCCCCCGGTCAGGAGCACTTGGTCGAGCCGGTTGCCCCCGGACGACAACATGCCGCCACCACCGCTATGGCCAGGCCGGCTTCGTGACTCAGGCTGACGGACATCTCCCCGATGCCCTGCGCCGCAGCCAACGCCGCCGCCCCGCCGTGCAGTACGAGGTCACAGGCACCGCTGGCGTTGCGACGCACCTCGATGTCACGCCATTCCGGTCGGCTCTCCGTCGGCCGCAGCACCTTGAGTGCAGCCTCCTTGGCGGCGAACCGCGCCGCCAGCGAGGCCGGCGACGGGCCCGCCGCCCCCTGGCAACTGGCCACCTCGTCCTCGGTGAAGATCCGACGGAGATAACGCTCCCCCTGCTGGGCGAGGGACTGCGCCACGTCGCCAACTGACGTCAGGTCGACACCTACCCGACAGGTTGGCACATCGGATGCCCGCAGCGAGTCGTCTACGTGCATCTATGCACCCGCCAAAGTCGGCGTGATCACCCGCACGGCCCACCTCCCGGTCGCCTCAGGAGATGCCGAAGGCAGCCGTGATCGCATGCCCCTCCCTACCTAGGCTCTCGGCAAGCTTACTGTGGCGTCGAGTGCGCGCTCCACACTATGGGTTCGCGGCGAACCGGCCACCGACACCGACTGTCCGTCCGTGTTCTTGGCCGATCATCAGGGCCGAGCACGAGAGGGCCAGATCGTCGGTCCGCTGGCGCTCCAGCGAGCGTGCGACGACCACATGGCTCATCCAATTGAAGGATGTGAGTCCCGCAATCTCGAGCCGGCCGAGGAATCCCAGGCCACCGCCGTCTCAGGGGTGGATTCGAGCGTCATGTGCGGCGGGTACCGCGGCCGAAAAGCCGCCGGGCGTTCTTGTTGTAGAGCTGCTCGAGAAGCTTCGGGTCCAGTCCCAATCCCGAGATGCGCCATCGGCCCTCTGCAGCAACGCTATCTGTCGCATAACGAAAGTAGTCGTCTTCAGTCTCGAGCATTCGGAAGTAATTGCCGTACACGTCGGCCCGGATCGGAAAGATATCCGCCCCGAACAGGACTCGGTCGGAATGACGCTCGATGAGGCGAGCAGCCGCCCTCGGCTGACGACCGAGCTCGGAACGGGCAGAGATGTCTATCCAGAAGTTGGGATAACGATCGAGCATGCCCGATACCCAACCGAGGTTCTCCGGGTAGCAACCGCCGTGAGCGCCGATGAAGGTCGTAGCCGGATGACCAGCGACAACATCCTCCAGCGCGGCGATGAGCTCATCGAAGACCACTTGGCCGAGGTTCGCCAACGAGCTCGAAGGGTTCGCCAGGAGCTGCTCCAACCGCTCATTTTGGTTGTCCACGGGCTGGAAGAACGCCAGAGGGTCGGCTACGTGGATGAGCACCGGCAAGCCGAGTGCACCAGCGCTCTCCCATATTGGCCCGAGGATCTGATCGTTGGGCAGAAGCCTGCGGCCCCCGACCTTCACGTGCAGCCCGAGATCCTTCCATACCTTGATCCCCCGCGCCCCGCGCTGAGCGGATTCTTCGAGGGAGCGAACCAACTCGGCCTGTCCGCGCGGCGACCCGAGGGCACTCCAATCGAGGTGGCAAAAGGTGAGGAAACGGTCCGGATGAGCACGGTCATAGCGGTCAAGGTTGGCCTCCAGTTCCTCGCCCCACCGACCGTCAAGATTGACCAGCATCTCCAAGTTGCACGTGTCCATGACCTCCAACAGCTCGGCAACGTCAGGTGCCATCCAGCTGCCACCGGGAGTGAGCCAACGCCCTAAGTGAGAATGGACGTCGATGACTGGGTACTGCGCAGCAGGGACGAGGTGCCCAGTGCCCACCAACAGGCTAAGCGGTTCGTAGCTCCTCAGCCTTGGGCCGCGATGGAAGGCCGCACGAACTCGGCGCAATGCTGGCCGTAGCCATGCTGGGATGAGACGACTCTTGCGGTACGGTCCAGATCTCGGGTCGCCAATGAGTTCCACGGATCAGTTTTGTTCGAACAGGTTGAACAGTGTGGCGCATGCTGCGACTCCGAGACTGAAGTGTCGGAGCCGTCACAATTGCAGATACCAAAATAGAACAGTCAGTACAGTGCCACACGGTACTCTGAAGAGCGCACAGACATGGGCCTCATCCGGGCTGAACGGATTGACCAGCTGTTTCCGGACGGCCTGGTCAGTCTTGAACGATCGGCGGGTTGGGTGAAGTCGATCGTGCCTGTCCGAAGTACCGGCCATCCCGATTCCTCGAAGAGTGCCGCCAGCGAAGGCTCGCACGATTTCGGCCAATCGAGCCTCACCGGTGCACGTCAACCCTTTTGAGGGCTGATCTCCTCGGGAATCCCTGTGCGGCAGCGGTCAATTCCCTGCTCAGATCGCCAATCCGGTCCACCGCCAGGTGGGTGTGCGGTTCAGGGGTCTAGTGGATCCCGCTCGGGTGGGCGGGCAGGCGACGTTCGGCGGTGCGACCTTGCGACCTCGACGCCGACCAAGACGAACGACACCGGTTCGGGCTTCATCGCCGAACACCAGTCGGCTTGCGGCCCCAACCGGTCTCTATCCCACTGCGTTTCGAGGGCCTCCCCTGAATTTCAACAGCGGACGGAACGCATCGTCCGCGCCGAATCAGGGTATTGCATCATCGTGGTCATCTCGCGAGCCACTTCCCCGCAACTTCAGTGCAACGATCCACAGTTCGGGCAGGATACTGCCGCTTGGCATCGGAAATCCTTGACAGCAACTTCGGCGTCGCGCAAACTGGCGGCCTCAATCGATAAAGGCAAATCCGTCGCAAGGCGGAGACGCAAAGCCATGGGACCCACTGGGTTCGCCAGGCTACCGAACAGGGAGTATGGCATTGTACTGGGGACAGCAACGGCTGCGCCGTGGCCACGATCCACGAGCTGCCTACAGCGCCAAGCGCGGTTCTTCCGCACCAGAGTTGGGCGTAGCCTCTGCTCCGAGTGTGGTTTCCGGGTCCTGCATGCCGCCGGTGGACGAGACAGTCTTCCTCAAGCCGACGATGAGGCTTGAGCGCCATCAGAACGCCGCTGACATCGCCCCAGCAGATACCACATCCACCCAGGTTCGGATGGCCGATCCTGCCTCGCCCCACGACAGAGCGAGGCTGGCCAACGACTCCGAGGTTCCCCACTCCATCGCTCGTCGAGGAGACCGGCACATATACACGGTTGCCGCCCCTCTCCGAGTTAACCTCCGCGAGTGCTTGTCGTCGGCTGTCGATCTCATCTCGACATTGGCTCGCCCGCGGTTGCCCTTGGCCGCCAGCACTTCGAATCCGGCCTCCGCCACGAGAAGTCCACGCAACTTGTCCACCGAATCGATTGAGCAACCAAGCGCACGCAGATGAGAGCCCCTTTCTAGGAGGTCCAACATGTTGAAGAACGCAGTAGGTTGCATAGCGGTAGTCCTGGCACTGGTGACTGGTGCGATCCTGATCGGCGTCACCGGCGGGAGGTCGACCAATCGCCCGATCAGTGATGCGTCAGCAGCGACTGCGGCGCCAACCTCGCCGCCCGCCCGCGTCTGTGGGACATCGTCGATCCTCGGCGGCCCGTCGAGTGCTCCGTCAGGAGCCGTCACGATCCCGGCCGGCACAGACCAGTCTTCTTCGCTGGACACGCCGGGCACCACCTACTACTTCGCCGCCGGAACGCACACCGTGGGCACGGGCCTCTATTCACAGATCGACCCCGGCACAGGCGACACCTACGTCGGAGCTCCCGGAGCGATCCTCAGCGGCCAGGACAAGAACAACGTGGCCTTCGGCGGAAATGCGGAGAACGTCACCGTCGAGTACCTAACCATCTCGGGCTTCGAGTCGCCCGAGGACCAGGGCGTCGTCAACCACACAGCAGCGACCGGATGGACCGTGGAGCACGACACGGTTTCCACAAACCCCGTGGGTGCGGGGGTGGAGATCGGGTCCAACAACAAGGTGGAGTACAACTGCCTGACGCACAACGGGGAGTACGGGTTCAACGCGTATTCGACAACAGGCACGGTCTCCAACGTCACGCTCTCCTATAACGAGATCAGCGACAACGACGGCACGCCGTCCGGTGGGGGCCTCTACGACCAGCCTGGCAGCTCTAACACATGCGGCTGCTCGGGTGGCGGGAAGTTCTGGAACTCCTTGAACGTCACAGTCACCGACAACTACGTCCACACAAACGGCAGCGTCGGCATCTGGGCGGACACCAACAACCGCGGCTTCAACATCTCGGACAACTACATCGCGAACAACCGTGACGAGGGCATCACGTACGAGGTCAGCTACAACGCCCTCATCTCGGACAACACCTTGATCGGCAATGCCATCAAGGGTGGTCCGACAGTCGCCGGGTTCCCCGACTCCGCCATCTACATCTCAGAGTCGGGCGGAGACTCCCGGGTGGCGTCCAACTTCAGCGGCAAGCTGACAGTGACGGGCAACGTCTTGTCGGACAACTGGGGCGGGGTGGTCCTGTGGGAGAACTCCAACCGCTACTGCGGCGACGGCAGCGACGGGGCGTGCACGCTGGTCACACCGAGCACTTACACGATGGCGAGCTGCGGAGCGCACCTGAAGGGGAGCACCCCGACACAGACGCCGGACTACTACGACAACTGCCGGTGGAAGACCCAGAATGTGACCGTCAGCGGCAACACATTCACCTTCACACCCACTGCCGTCGGCTCCAACTGCACGACCGCTGACTACTGCGGCTTCAACGCCCTGTTCAGCGAATACGGCACAACGACACCCTGGAAGGGCTGGGCGGTTCCGCTGCACATCTCCGACGACCAGAACAACCATTTCACGGACAACACCTACCACGGCCCGTGGTTGTTTGACGGGTTCAACCAGGGCGACGTGGTGACGTGGGCACAGTGGACGGCCGGGTTCACGGACGGCAACGGCTCCAATGACCACTTCGGGGCCCAGGACGCAGGGTCGACGTACAACCAAGCAAGCTCGAGCCCGCCGGCCACAACGACAACCCACACGCCTCCGCCGGCCACAACGACAACCCACACGCCTCCGCCGGCCACAACGACAAGCCACACGCCTCCGCCGGCCACAACGACAACCCACACGCCTCCGCCGGCCACAACGACAACCCACACGCCTCCGCCGGCCACAACGACAACCCACACGCCTCCGCCGGCCACAACGACAACCCACACACCTCCGCCGGCCACAACGACAACCACGAAAGGTTCACCTACGACCGTGCCAGCAGCGCCCACGTCCCTTATCGCGTCAGGCACATCAGGGCACGTGTCCCTCAAGTGGGATGCTCCAGCAAAGTCCACAGTCGCTAGCTACACGGTCTTCCGTGGCACGTCGGGCGGCACGGAGAAGCCATTGGCCGTCGATGTCTTGAAGACGAGTTATGTCGACTCCACGGCGACCAAGTCGGGCGTGACGTACTACTACACCGTCCGGGCGGTCAATCAGGTCGGCATGGGGGCAGCTTCGAACCAGGCACGGGTCACCGTTCGAACTTCACATAAGACTGGCAGGGGGCGCTCCTAGCTCCCCGCGTACGCGAGAAGCCCGGAACCTGTTCCGAGATCACGGTTCAGGCCGCTCGCACCGGCACCCGGTCCTTGCACATGGCGCCGAACGGGCCGACGCAGGCGTTGGCGGGCGACTGCCTCCAAGGCGCCCCGGGCACGAGTCGCGACCAATGCCCGTTGACGCGTCCCCGGCAGATCTTCTCGGCGGGATCGCGCTGGGCGGAGGTAAGCGCAGCCCGCTGCACAGGTGCAGCGGGCTCTTGAAGCTCGAGATGCCGCTAAGCACGGCCAGGAGGGACGAGGCGAGCTCCGGGTCGGCGTCAGCGACCGCCAGCAACCCCAGGTCACCGTTGAAGAAGCGGGCTACCTCGCTTTCGAGCTTGGCATTCTTCCTGTCAAGCACGTCGATCAGGTCACCGAGGCTCCTGGCACAATGGCCAGCCAGGCTGCATTACCGTTGACAGCCGCGGCAGGTGGCGCAGCCGCGATACTTACAGCGTCGAATGCCGATTGGTTTTACGTGCCGAGGGCCAGGGCTAGCCCGCCGGGCGGCGTCACGCCGCTCCTGGTGGATCCCACCATCTCACGCCTGCGGGCGCAACGGAGGTGCGATTCAAATGAAGATCCTGGTTGCCCACAACCGCCGCCGTTCATCGTCTCCGGGCGGCGAGGATCGAGTTGTCGACCAGGAGCACGAAGCGCTCGTTGACGCCGGCCACGATGTTAGGAGGTTCGAGTATTTCAGCGATGCGATCGCCGACTTTCCACTGCGGCGCAAAGCACTGGTGCCGTTACAGCTCCTTTGGAACCGAAGGGCAGCCCGCGACCTGGGTGCCGCGATCGAGGCGTTTCAACCCGACGTTGTCCATGTGCAAAACGTGTTTCCACTTCTCAGTCCTTCGGTTCTCCAGAGCTGTCAACGCCACCGGAAACCCTGCGTCGTCACCTTCCACAATTATCGGCAGATCTGCTCGAATGGTTCATTCTTCAGGACAGGTTTCGTGTGCCGAGACTGCGTCGGTCGTCGGCTGCCGACGCCGGCTGTCCGACACGGCTGCTACCGGGACTCGGCAGGGGCCACCCTTCCGATCGCTGTGGCGACGGTCGCCCACCGGCAGCTATGGAGAAGCGCGCCTTCTGCCTATGTGTTCATATCGGACGCGCAGCGCCTCGAGTTGGAATCACTGAAGTTTCCGCCCTCCCGCTGCTTCGTGAAGCCCAATTTCACGATGCCGGTGGCACCGAAGGATGCCACCGATGAGCTGGTTGTCTATCTTGGGCAACTCTCTGTGCCCAAGGGGCTTCGCGTGCTGATGCAAGCATGGGATGCATACTCAGCAACCCGGCCCGCGCCGGGACTGCGCCTTGCTATCGCTGGATCTGGGCCGCTCGACGAAGAGGTGCGTGCATGGGCGGCATCACGTCCCTCGGTCGACGTATTGGGACTCCTAACTCGAGACGAGTGCACCGCCCTGGTGCGCCGGGCTCGAGCACTCGTCGCGCCCTCCGAGTGGCCTGAGCCGTTCGGCCTCGTTGTGGCCGAGGCCATGGCGGCGGGCGTCCCCCCCGTTGCCAGTGCGCACGGTTCGTTCGTCGAAATGATCACCGATGGCGTCGATGGAATGCTCTACCCGCCGGGAGACGTCGGTGCCCTGGCTCGTCACCTTCAAGGGATCGAGAGCTCCCCGAACCGTTTGCTCGAACTCGGCAAAGCCGCGAAGCAGACCTACGAGAAACGGTTCACTGCTGCCCAGAACGTCGCCGAACTCGAGGCCATCTACCGCTTCGCGATTGACAACCCTCGCTGGCTTGACGTGCCCTAAGCGGCGTCCGCTTCGTCGTCCGGCTTTGGGCAGAGAGCTGGTAGCCGATCAGACCGCGACAGAGCATCCCGTCGAGTTGCGGCCACCTCCACGGCGGCCTTCCTCACAGCTGGATAGGCCACCCTCAATGACTCTCCTAGGCCTTTGGCATCGGGCCGGCTCGGCAGTGCCTCGGAAGATTGGTGTCAGAGCCAATTGTCGGAACGAAGCAGACGGGACCGCCGACCGGTCCGAAGTGAGCGCTCCCGGTTCGATGGCCCGTCACCGAGGAATTCGGACTACTTCGACCTGTCCACGAGGGGGTCTGAGGTCGACGCCGTAGCACTCGAGCCTCCGTCAAAGGCCGGTTCACCCGAAGAGGTCGCGGTCACGACCCTGCGCCCGGATGGAACAGGTGACCGAGATTCCTCCAAATTGCCGCGCTCCTTTACGTGATGTGAGCACAACGATGGGCTGAAGAGCCGCAGATCCGGGCCGATCTACAGGCGCACCCGGGAAACACGCAGAGCTATCGCCTCGCTAGCCGATGAGAAAACCTGTTCGGAACCGCCTTGGCCCACGGACCGGTCGCATCTGGATACCGGTGAGGCATCGGACGTCGCTGGGCAATCTTCGAAGGCAGTCCTCGTCCAATCGTTGGGGTCTGGGCCGGCTGCCGGCACGGCAGGAGATCTCAGGGCCGGGGGCAGGTGCAGCAGGGCGTCGACAAGCAGAACGGCCCCGGCGCCCACACACACGCCACCGATGGCGGCAGTGGGATAGTGCCAGCGGAGTACAACCACAGCCGAGCACGTGGCCAGCACCGCGAGCAGGCCGATGCAAGCCGTGACACCTCTCAGAACTCTGGGGGTGACCAGGACGGCTGCCGTGGCTAGCGCCGCCACCACCGTCACCGTCCCCGAGGGGTAGGAAGGGTCACCGTAGGATTTCACGTGCCCCTCAATGAGGGGCTTCGCCACCTCCTGGACGATCAAGACTGCCACTATGGGCGCCACCGCGCATCCGATCCCGCGGACCCAGTCACGACTGAGCCCCACCGCCAACAGGATCGCCATTCCGATAATGAGCGCGGGCAACGAGCCGAAGTGCGTCAGTTCGTGAGCCCAGCCCGCGGTGTAGTTGGCCGGCAGAATCTGCATCCAGAACGTGTCGAGTCGATTGGGCAGTGGGCGCTGTACGAACACCAGCCCTGCCAGGGCGGCAAGGGCCATGAACCCTGCACCGACCAGCAACTCGATCCCCGTCCCCATCAGAGTGGTCGCTGCGGGGCCCGGGAGGCGACGCGCACGCTTTGCAATGTTCATCGAGGGTACGGATTGTACCAAAGCGAACGGACGTTTCCTACGTCGATACAACCCCAACATGGTCTCCCTACATGGTCTCGAAGCTTTTGGTGGCGGCCACGACACAGCCGATGTACAACGCCTGTGCACATCGCTTCAAGTAGACGGTGAACACCGGAGCCGCTGCCACCTGCAACACCGTCTCCTCCCACAGGCACCACGCCTTTCAGCCCGCCGTCTGGCTGATGTACTACGCGGCGATGTTCGTCAAGGTGATCGTCAAGCCCCGTGCGCTCATGGCGTTCGCCATCGTGATCACGGAGTTGGCCTTCGGCATCTTCATCCTCTTCGTAGCGTTCGTCTCGGGTGGGTTGTTGCTGCCGCGAGTCTGGCGCCTGCAGCGCTACGGCTCGCCCACCGCCCGGGCCCCGGTCGAGGAGTACGTGTCACGGTCACCACGAGGGGCGCGTCGGCCCCCTAGTGCCTGGGGGCCGCGAGACCACCCGTCGCAGACGCGCCGGCCAGGGCGAGAGCACCCCGGACGTCCGCAAGCCGCCGGTCACCCGGCCAGCACTTCACCCCGAAGACCCCTCAGACGAAGAAGCCGGCCGCGGTAAGACTCAGTCGGTCAGCAGCGCGGACCGCAGGAGGGCGAGGACGTCGGCACGCCGCCGCACCAGCGAGCGGGCGCTCGGTTCCTCGCCCAGGGCGCGGAGCACCTCGACCTCGGTGACCATCCCGATCACCGTCGAGTAGATCGCCAGGAGCAGGAGCTGTGGCTCGTGGCGGCGCATCCGGCCGGCGTCCATCTCGGCCTCGAGAAAGTGCGAGGCCCGGACGACCAGTGGCTGGAGGGCCACCGTCATCTGGGTGGCCGCCGGAGGACCGAGGCGCGCCGCCTCGCGCAGCAGTCCCAGCAGCTCGGGACGGCGAGCGGCCATCCGGAAGACCGACCGGACGATCGCCTCCACCCGGTCCCACCCGCCGCCCGCGCCTTGGAGGGCATCTTCGAGGAGTGCCGAAAGCTCCTCGGCGCTGCGGGCGATCACCGCCTCGAGCAGCGCCTCCTTGCTCGGGAACCAGTAGAGGATCGTCTGCTTGGTCACCTCGAGCGATCCGGCCAGCGCATCGAGCGAGGTCGCCTCGTAGCCGCGGGTCCCGAACGACGCCAGCGCGGCGTCGAGGATCCGGTCGGGGGTGCCGCTCGCCACCTGCCGCATGGTAGGCGCCTACCGAATGGTAGACAAGGATACCTACCAGATGGTAGACAGAAGCGATGGCCATCAAGGGTGACCTGGCCGGGCGACGGTTCTTCGTCACCGGTGCGACCGGTTTCCTCGGCACCGCGCTGGTCGAGCGGATCCTGCGCTGCGTGCCCGATTCCGAGGTGGTGGTGCTCGTGCGCCCCGGTCGCCGGGCCACCGCCGCCCAGCGTGCGGCCAAGGAGATCCTGAAGAACGACTGCTTCGACCGGCTCCGCCAGGAGCACGGCGATCGGTTCGACGCCGAGGTGGGGCGACGGCTGGTAGCCGTGGCCGGCGACGTGGGCCGCGACGGGTTGGGGCTCGACGACGACGGCCGCCGCGAGCTCGCCGCCTGCCATGTCGTGGTCCATTCGGCGGCCACCGTGAGCTTCGACGCCCCCCTGGACCAGGCGGTCGAGATCAACCTGCTGGGCCCGGCGCGAGTGGCGACCGCCGTGGCCGAGGCCCGGGCCGCCGGGGACGGCCCGTCGCACCTCGTCGCCGTGTCGACCGCCTACGTGGCCAGTACCCACCAGGGCGAGGCCCGCGAGGAGCTGCTCAACCGCTACTCGATGGACATCGACTGGGAGAACGAGGTGGTGGCCGCCCGACGAGTGCGTGCCGACCTCGAGGCCGAGTCCCGGCGGCCCGAACGGCTGGCGTCGTTCACCAAGGAGGCCCGGCGCGAGCTGGGTGCCGCGGGCGATCACGTGCTGGCCGCCCGGGCCGAGCGCGCCCGCGAGGACTGGATCAAGCGCCAGATGGTCGAGGCCGGCACGTCCCGGGCCCAGGCCCTCGGCTGGCCCGACGCCTACCCCTTCACCAAGGCGCTGGGCGAGCGGGCGCTCGTGGCCCGGGCCGGCGAGGCCGGTGTCCCGCTCACCATCGTGCGACCGTCGATCATCGAGTCGGCCCTGGCCGAGCCCAGGCCCGGGTGGATCCGCGGCTTCCGCATGGCCGAGCCCATCATCATCTCCTACGCCCGTGGGATGCTGAAGCAATTCCCCGGCGTCCCCGAGGGGGTCATCGACGTGATCCCGGTGGACATGGTGGTGGCGGCCATCGTGGCCGTCTGCGCCAAGGGACCCGACCCCGAGGGTCCGACGGTCTTCCAGGTCGCCTCGGGGGTGCGCAACCCGCTGCGCTATAGCCGATTGGTCGAACTCGTCCAGGACTGGTGCGCCGAGCACCCCCTCTACGACGAACGGGGGCAGCCCATCAGCCTGACGCCGTGGACCTTCCCCGGGCGCGGCCAGGTCCAGCGTCAGCTGCAACGGGCCACCAAGGCCATGGACGCGGTCGAGCGGCTGGTCACGCTGCTCCCCGTGCGGGGCCGCCAGGCCGCTTTGGCCGCACGCATCGAGGACCGCAACGCCCTGGCCAAGCGAGCGCTCGGCTACGTCGAGCTCTACGGCGCCTACTCGGAGACCGAGGCCCGCTACCGGGTCGACCGGCTGCTGGCCCTGGGCGCCGCCCTCGACGACGAGGACCGCGCCGAGTTCTCCTTCGACCCGGCCGTCATCGACTGGGACCATTACGTGCGCGACGTGCACCTTCCCTCGGTCATCGAGCGAGCCCGGGTGCGGACCAGCCCCGGCCGCTCGGTCGTCGACAAGCGCCCCGACCGGGCGCGGCGCGCCATCCTCTCCCCCGAGCGGCACCTGGCCGCCTTCGACCTCGAGCACACCCTGATCGCCTCCAACGTGGTCGACACCTACGCCTGGCTGGCCAGCCGCCACCTCTCGCCGGCCAAGCGGGCGTCGTTCGTGGCCGGGCTGCTGGCCGAGGGACCCTCGCTGCTCGCTCTCGACCGGCGTGACCGGGGGGACTTCCTGCGCTCCTTCTACCGCCGCTACGAGGACGCACCGGTCGACGTGCTGGCCGAGGACTCCTGGGAGCTCTTCTCCCAGCAGCTCCTCACCCGGGCCTTCCCCGACGGCCTGGCCCGGGTGCGCGAGCACCGGCGACTGGGACACCGCACCCTGCTCATCACCGGCGCCCTCGACTTCGTGGTGGCCCCGTTGCGCCCGCTCTTCGACGACGTGGTCTGCGCCCGCCTCGGCCAGCACGACGGCCGCTACGACGGCCGCCTCGAGGACCTGCCGCCCATCGGCGAGGCGCGGGCCATCCTCCTCGACGACTACGCCGCGGCCCACGGCCTCCTGCTCGCCGAGTCCGTCGCCTACGCCGACTCGGCCAGCGACCTGGCCATGCTGGAGGCCGTCGGCTTCCCGGTGGCCGTGAACCCCGAGTCCCGGCTGGCCGCCATCGCCCGGCGGCGGGGCTGGCACGTCGAGCACTGGGCCAAGGCCCCCGGCGGGGCCCACCGGCCCCTCCCCCTCGGGCCCCTCGACGCGGTCGTGCCCGGAGGCCGTCGGTCGTGAAGTCGCTCCTCTTCGAGCGCAATCTGGCCCGCTTCGCCGCGGCCCGGGCCGTCTCGGTCCTCGGGTCGGGTCGCGGGGCCGGGGTGGGGCCGCTCCGCCTGACCGACACCGAGCCGCCGGAACTGCCGGGGCCCGAGTGGGTCCGGGTCACGCCGACTCTTTCGGGCATCTGCGGCTCGGACCTCGCCACGGTCGACGGGCGCACCTCGCGCTACTTCGAGGAACTGGTCAGCTTCCCCTTCGTCCCCGGCCATGAGGTGGTGGGCACTACCGAGGACGGCCGGCGCGTCGTGCTGGAGCCGGTGCTCGGCTGCGCGGCCCGCCGGATCGAGCCGCCGTGCGCGGCCTGTGCCGAGGGCCGCACCGGCAACTGCGAGCGCGTGGCCTTCGGGCACCTGCGCCCGGGACTGCAGACCGGCTTCTGCGCCGACACCGGGGGCGGCTGGTCGACGGCCGGCCTGGTGGCCCACCCGAGCCAGCTGCACATCGTGCCCGACGACCTCGGCGACGAGGCGGCGGTGACGATCGAACCGGTGGCCTGCGCCGTCCATGCCGTGATGGCCGCCGGGGTGCGAGACGCAGAGACGGTGGCGGTGCTGGGCGCCGGCACCCTCGGCCTGGCCGCCACGGCCGCGCTCTCGGTCCTCTCCAAGAGCGGAAGGATCCCCGCGCCCGGCCACCTCATGGTGGGCGCCCGCTACCCCCACCAGCGCCGGCTCGCCGCCGAGCTTGGGGCCACCGAGTCGCTGCCGGCCGACCAGCTGCCCCGGGCCGTGCGACGCCTGAGCGGATCCCTGGCCCTGGGGTCCCTGTCGGGGTCCGGCCAGCGGCTCACCGGCGGCGCCGAGGTGGTGCTCGACTGCGTGGGCTCCCCCGAGTCGATCGCCCAGGCGCTCGAGATGGTCCGCCCCCGTGGCCGGGTGGTCCTCGTGGGCATGCCCTCGGTGGTCCGGGTCGACCTGGCCTCGCTGTGGCACCGGGAGGTCACGCTCCTGGGCGCCTACGCCTACGGCGCCGAGACCGCCAACGCCGTGGAGCCCGTGCGCACCTTCGAGCTGGCCATCGAGGTGGTCCGCGCCGCCGGCCTGGACCGGCTGGTGTCGGCCACCTACCCCCTCGACCGCTTCGAGGAGGCGCTGGCCCACGCCGGCTCCGCCGGCCGCCGGGGGGCGGTCAAGGTCGCCTTCGACCTGCGCCAGGACGGTCGCCGCCCGGCCACGATGAAAGGAACCCACCGATGAGCCCCAGGCCCGGCTTCGTCCTCGAGGTGGACCGCTCGACGCCGCCCACCCTGTTCTGGCAAGGCGAGCGGTTCGGCCTCGAGCAGTTGCCCGAGGGCAGCCGCGTCATCTACGGCCCCGAGCCGCACGAAGCCATCACCGACCCGGTGGCGGCCATCCGGCACGCGCTCGACCACCCTCTGGGCGACAGCGAGCCGCTGCCCGCCCTCCTGCGGCCGGGGATGCGCCTCACCGTCTGCTTCGACGACATCTCGCTCCCTTTGCCCCCGATGGAGGCACCCGACGTCCGTCAACTGGTCATCGAGCAAGTGCTCGACATGGCCGCCCAGGCCGGTGTGGACGACGTGGTGCTGGTGGCCGCGCTGGCCCTCCACCGCCGCATGACCGAGCCCGAGCTCCGCCACGCGCTGGGCGACCGCGTCTACGACGCCTTCGCGCCCCACGGGCTGCTCACCCAGCACGACGCCGAGGACCCCGAGAACCTCGTCCACCTCGGCTGCACGGACCAGGGCGAGGACGTCGAGATCAACAAGCGGGCGGCCACCAGCGACCTGCTCGTCTACGTGAACATCAACCTGGTGGCCATGGACGGCGGCCACAAGAGCGTGGCCACCGGCCTGGCCAGCTACCGCTCCCTCCGCCACCACCACAACCCGACCACCATGCGCCACTCGCGCTCGTTCATGGACGCCCCGGCCTCCGAGCTCCACTCCTCGAACTGGCGCATGGGTCGGCTCATCGCGGCCAGCGGGGTCAAGGTCTTCCAGATCGAGACCACCCTCAACACCAACACCTTCCCCGGCCAGTTCGGTTTCCTGCAGAAGCGCGAGTGGGAGTGGTCGCTGCGCGAGCGGGCCACCTTCACCGCCGCGTCGGCCGCCCTGGCCCGCACCCCGAGCCGGATTGCCCGCCAGGTCCTGCAGTCGGTGGAGGCCCCCTACGGCCTCACCTCGGTCCAGGCGGGTGAGGTGGAGGCGGTCCACGCCGTCACCACCGCCAACGTCTGGGCCCAGCAGGGCGTCGAGGTGGAGGGGCAGACCGACGTCCTCACCATGGGGCTCCCCTACATCTGCCCCTACAACGTGCACTCGATCATGAACCCGATCCTGGTGGCCTGCCTCGGGCTCGGCTACTTCTTCAACCTCTACCGCAACAAGCCGCTCGTGCGCGAGGGCGGGGTCCTCATCCTCCACCACCCGACGCCCTGGGAGTTCCACCCGGCCCACCACCCGAGCTACATCGACTTCTTCGAGCAGGTACTCGCGGAGACCACCGACCCGATGAGGATCTCCAAGGAGTTCGAGGAGTCGTTCGCCACCGATCCGTGGTACGTGCACCTCTACCGCACCGGCCACGCCTACCACGGCGTCCACCCCTTCTACATGTGGTATTGGTGCGCCCACGCCCTCGACTACCTCGGGCGCGTGGTGGTGGTGGGGGGCGACCCGCGGGCTGTGCGCCGGCTGGGCTTCGCCCCGGCCACCACCTTGGACGACGCACTGGAGATCGCCCGCGACGTGGTCGGGCCCTCACCCACCCTCACCCACCTGCACTGCCCGCCGATCCTCATGGCCGACGTGCGGTGAGCACACTCCGCCGCCTTCGGGCCTCCGCCCTCTCCGCGCTGCGACGAGCCCCGTTCCCCCTGGCCGCCCCGCAGTGGCCGAACGGTGTGGAGCGCCCGGCCCCCGAGCGCCGGGTCGGGCTCGACTACGACCACGACTGGTCGCGGCGCTACCCGGTCCGCCTGGCCCGGGCCATGGTCCTCGACAACGTCACCCGCCCGCTGGCTCGCGCCGTCGCCCCGACCACCGTGCTCGGCATGGAGCACCTGCGCATGGCCGAACCGCCGGTCATCATCGCCGCTAACCACGCCAGCCATGTCGACACCCCGCTCCTGCTCACCACCTTGCCGGTGGAGATGCGCCACCGCACCTTGGTGGCCGCCGCCTCGGACTACTTCTTCGACCGCACCTGGAAGGCGCTGCTGTGGTCGTTCGCCCTCGCCGCCATCCCCATCGAGCGCACCCGGGTCAACCGGCGCTCGGCCGACACCGCGGCCGAGCTCTTAGAGGACGGGTGGAACCTGGTCATCTTCCCCGAGGGCGGCCGATCGCCCGACGGCTGGACGCAGCCCTTCCGGGGCGGCGCCGCCTACCTGGCCCGGCGGACCGGCCGACCGGTGGTCCCCGTCTACCTGCACGGCACCAGGGATGTGCTGCCCCGGGCGGCCGACGTGTCGGCGGCCCCGGGCGGGCGGCCGGCCGGCGGTTCGGGCTCCGAGGCCAGGGGGCGGCGCGAGCTGCGGCGCACCCCGGTCACTGTCCTCTTCGGCTCGCCCCTCACCCCCGCTGAGGGCGAGGACGCCCGGCGGTTCGCGGCGCGGATCGAGGCTGCGGTGGCCGTCCTCTCCGACGAGATGGCCACTGACTGGTGGACCGCCCGCCGGCGGGCCGCCGCCGGCACCAGCCCCTCGCCCCGCGGGCCCGAGGCCTCGCCGTGGCGCCGGGCTTGGGCGCTGGATGCGGGGACCCCGACGACCCCGAGGACGGCGGCTGGCGGGGGGAGCCGGAAGTGGCCGGGTACCTAGCGCGACCCGGGCGGCGGGCGCTGACGTCCTCGCCGACGCGGGGTTGGTGCGGGCTGGCGTCATTTTCGCGGCTCCGCGGAAGTGAGCGGAATGCGATCAGATCACCCCGGCCGCGCTCGCGCCAGTATCCCGCCGACGACCGGCATTGAGGGCAGGGCCTCAGAGCGGTATTGGGGCACTGAGGTCGCGCAGTAGGGGGCGACACTGGCGGAGCGGCAGCAGCCGAATGTATTCGACTGGCGTCAGATCCTCGGTCACGATCTGACAGCCCGATGGCTCGGTGCCTGGCACATCCGAGAAGATGCCGAACGGAACCTGCTGTAAGGGTGCTTTGCCGGGGTCGTCCCGATTAACTCAGGTCCCGAGAGCGCAGCTGTAGCGTTGCGTGAATGAACGGGGGAAGGGTGTGGTGATCGATTGCAATGATCCGATCCCGAAGATGCTGCGAAGGCTGCGACGTTGGCAACGTGTTCTCCGCGCACTGCCGCGTTTCGTTCTTCTGGTGGCGCTCGTCGCTGTCAGTAGCGTGAGCGCTACCACCGCCGATGGAAGTACCGCCGGGGCGGCCACCGCAGGTAGCGCCGCCGCTCGGGCGGACAACGCGGGTAGTTCGGTCATTCTCCCTGTCCGCCACTGTGATGCCCTCACCTCTGAGCGCCTCCACTCGCCCACACGAGTGCCGGTGCAGATCCTCTCGGCACGACTGTCCGTCTTCACGGGCGCCGAGTACTGCCATGTGATAGGGGCGATTGGCGCCGATTTCTACTTCGACCTCCGCTTACCCCGGTCGACCTATCGCGGCCAGTACGTACAGGAAGGGTGTGGTGGCTTCTGTGGTCTTCTGGCACCTAACGTGCCGTTGGTAGCCGACGACTGCCCCGCGGTGACCGCTAACACCTTGGCGCTCGCCGTTGACAACGAGGGGCATGAGGAAACGCCCAATACCGACGCTCGCTGGGCGGCCAACGATGCCAAGAGCCGTCTCATCTTCGGCTCGACGTCGGAGCACCAGCTGGCTCTTGTGGCCAAAGCGCTGATCGCTGACTACTACGGCCGGGGTCCCATGTTTTCGTACTTCGACGGATGTTCTGACGGTGGGCGAGAGGCGCTCGTCGAGGCCCAGCGCTACCCGCACGACTTCAACGGGATCCTGGCCGGCGCCCCGGCCAACCTTCTGGTGGAACAGATCGGTGAAGATTCGACGTGGAACATCCGAGTCAATACCGGGCGAGGAGGCCGGGAGATTCTCACCTCGGAGAAGCTCCCGGCGCTCCATGCGGCGGTGGTGCGGGCATGTGGAGAGGGGCGGGGATACGTGGTCGATCCCCGAACCTGCAACTTCTCCCCGTCGAGCATCGAGTGCCACGGAAGGTCCACTGACGCCTGCCTGACGGCGGCGCAGGTTCGGGTCGCTGACTCGTTCTACCGAGGGCCCACCGACCCCGCTGGACAGTCCCTCTATCCGGGCGGGGAGCCCTACGGCTCTGAGCTTGCTTGGTCGACCTGGTTCGTCAAACCATCGGGCGACGGGAACTGGCCGCTCGACACGCCGGGCTACCAGTTCGCCATCAATCTCCTTCGTTACATGGCCTACCAGACCGATCCGCCGAGTTCATACTCCCTGTCAGACTTCCGCTTCACGTTGTCGGATTACCGCAAGTTGACCGCACTCTCCGGGGTCTACGACGCAGCGGACCCTGATCTTTCGGCGTTTGCCGCGGACGGGGGGAGGTTGATCATCTATCAGGGATGGGCCGACGAGGTGATTTCGCCCTTTGGCACCGCCGCCTACTACAAGGCTGTGGTCGAGGCCGCTGGTGGTTACCAGGCAAGTCAGACGTTCTCTCGCCTCTACATGATCCCGGCGCAGTACCACTGCTTGGCTGGAGGGGACCCGGCACTCGCCGGCGCCAATCTTCTCACACCGCTCATCGATTGGGTCCAGCACGACAGTCCTCCGGGAACTCTTTCGTTCAACCTGGCATCTACGAAGACCCCTCGGAACGGGACGATGGGAGGCGGGTCGATGTCGGTGGCGCCGTTAGATCCACTGGCGACCCTGCCCCTCGGATCGAATGGCCTCAACGCCAGTTACGACTGGGTGGGGTCGTTCGGCTCAAACGATCCTGGTTGAGCGGCGCCTCGGGGGCCGCTCCGGTGCCGGCCTCCAAAGTGTTTATCCACTACAGCGTCTCAGGGTCGCCCCTACGGCTGGGAGTTTGACGGGTTGGCTCAAGGTCATACTTGGGTGATGCGGATCCGACTGGCAATGTCTTCTGATTGTTCGGCGATCAGTTCCGCCTACTTGACGTCATGGCGGGCCGGTTATCAGGATCTCCTGACCCAGGCCGAGATTGATGTCCAGGCCAAAGCTCGCAGCCTCCACGACTGGGCCTCGGCGATCAATCGGCCAGATCGGGTCGTCTTGGTCGCGGAGGACGGGTCTGGCTCGATTCTCGGGGTGGTCGAATGTGAGCACGCTCCGAGCCGGGACCGCCTGCCTTGGTTGCACATGCTCTACGTCATTCCGTCAGCATGGGGTACCGGGACGGCAACGGGTCTTCTGCACGCAGCTCTGGACGCTGCAAATGAGGCTGGGCACCGTTCGGTCTGGTTGGAAGTTGTTGATCGTCAGACGAGAGCCCGGCGATTCTACGAGCGCGAGGGTTTCACGCTCGACGACACGATGAAGCCAGGGTTCAACGGACTATTTGATTTGCTCCGCTATCGCCACGATCAGCCCGTCCCATAACAATCAGCGTTCGACTCAGAAGAGGGTGTCGCATACCGCCGGGTCGCAGGCGCCGAACCGCGCCCTTCAAGTGCATGCGACCGAGCTTCGCTCTGCGTTAGCGTCACAGAGGTACATATCGCGATCACCCGACACTTCGGAGGCCGCCATGTCCCAGGTACGTGTCCACAACTTCTCGATCTCCCTGGACGGGTTCGGGACCGGCGAGGGCATCACG
Organism: uncultured Actinomycetota bacterium; assembly: GCA_963770505.1. GTDB lineage: Bacteria > Actinomycetota > Acidimicrobiia > Acidimicrobiales > RAAP-2 > CAVYPR01. The sequence goes on from CAVYPR010000001.1 coordinate 1,099,208, forward strand.
CTCGACGCCCCGTTCGGCCACGCCGGTCATCGCCTGCACGAGTGGTATTTCGCGACCCGCTTCTGGCGCTCGATGGTCGGCGATGCCGGTGGCACCGTCGGTGTCGACAATTCCTTCGCCGAACGGATTGAGCTTGGGTTCGGTGCGGAGATCATGGGTCGGGGCAAGTTCGGTGCGCAGACCGGCCCTTGGACCGATGTCGGCTCCGAGGACGAGTGGCGGGGCTGGTGGGGACCAAACCCGCCGTTCCACACGCCAGTGTTCGTGCTGACGCACCACACGCGCCCGCCTATCGAGATGGAGGGTGGGACCGTGTTCCACTTCGTCGACGCTACCCCGCAGGAGGCACTCGAGCTTGCCCGAGAGGCCGCCGGTGACCTCGACGTGCGCATCGGCGGTGGCCCGACGGTCGTCCGCGACTTCCTCGCTGCCGACCTCATCGACACCCTCCACGTCGTGCAGGTACCGATCCTGCTCGGTCGCGGCGCTCGTCTCTGGGACGGCCTCGAAAGCATTGAGGAGCGCTACAACGTCGAGGCAGTCTCGTCACCGAGCGGCGTCACCCATCTGACCTTCACACGCCGATGACCGATCCTGCGGAGGAGCTGACAAGCGCGAGTGGGGTGTCCCACATTGCTCACCTCATCCGCCGTTCACCGTATCCCATACCGCTGCCGGGTCGGCGACGGCTATCGGCCGGGGTGCGCTTGCTGGGAGCCAACCGACTTCGACCGACACCTACGTGACAGGCCGACCGCCTTTTTCGTCCGCGTCATTGGGGCACCCGACCGACCCGAGAAAATAGCCGCCCTTCAGGAGTTTCCGTGCAAGGGAGCACAGCGACGTTACCCAAGACTCATCGATCAAACATAGGACGACAGCAACGGGTGTAGCGACGCGGTCAAGTTCCGCTGAATCTCCCCACGTAGGCTGAGGGGGATGTCGTCACCTGGTCCCTCTCCAAACCGGTTGACCCGAAACATCGTCGTGCTGTGGGGATTGGTTGTTCTCTGTGTTGTCACGGCGGTCCTGCTTCCAGTCCTCATCACCAGTGGTTCAACCTCGACACCGGACCAAATCCGCACCTACATACACCAGATCACTCAGGCGAAGGATCGAACTAGACAAGACGGCGCGGTTGCCGTTCTCCAAACTCGCCGCACGAGGACTGCACCTTGGACAACCACGGTGGGCGTCGTAAAGGGCTCAGATGCAGAGATCTGGCTTCTCCCTCCAGGGCCACACCTGTCCAGTCCGATGCCTGCGTTCGCAAGAGTCAAAGCCACCAAACCACTGGTCATCGGAGTCGGTTGTAGCTACTACAAGTTGCAGTCGGACGGCACCTACTGGGAAGCGCCCGACGCGTCGTTCGGCCTACAACCCCAAATAGTTCTTGCGGGGACAACAAGTGCCACAATCAAGGGCTTCACGGCGACCGTGACGAGCTCTGGCACCACTACGCAGTACGTGCTCACAGGAGATACGGCCACGAACGATTACTACCACCATGTCGTAGGCCGCACCACGGTGCACACGGGGTACGTGGGTGATCTGACAATCACGTATTCGACAACACCCAAGCAGCCGCGCACTCTCTACAGTCACTCTGTCTTTGGGAAATATGGACACGTCAGTGTCCAAGCTCCCCCTCCCCAGGAAGTGTCCAAGGTCACAGCATCGCCCAAGAACGTTCCGCCAAGCTGTAGAGCAAAGTGAGGCTCCGAAGTGGAAGCGGGTATCTTGTCCAAGCGGCGAGAAGCCGACTACCCGGCGAACAACACAAGCCGTCAACGATCTGCGATGAATGCCTCGACCTCTGGGGGGAACTCCCCTCGGAGCAACCTCGCTAGATGCGGGCCGACCCTGGTGTTGACCCCCTCGCACGTACAGGTCCCCCCCTAGTGTTCAGCACGAGTACCGCCAAAGGTCTCCCGTATCGCTGCCGGGTGGTGGGCGCCAATCTCTGAGGGGGGCCGGTTGGCGTTGATATGCGCGTGAAGCCATCCCGCAAGCATGTTTCCCCAATACGCTTGAAGCATGAAGAGACTGCGACTCCGAATGGAGGGACTCGCTCCGCTCCAGCGCGTTGGGGCTGGTGACGCGCGCGAAACTATCTCCGGGGTCCCTCATTCCGAGGCGTAGCAGCGCCAAGTGCTTCAGAGGCACCGGGGGCGGTCACGGCGAGCCCTGGGGATGGTGTGGGCGTGGACAGGAGACTTTTCCTCAAGTTGCTTGGGGTAGGCACGGGGTCGGCGGCCTCGGCCTCGTACGGGAACCATTCTCTGGTTTCAACCGACAGGAAGCCCGCTCCGCCGAGTGCTGCTTCCAGGGCGGCGGTGTCGAAGTTCATCGCCAGTCCCCCCTTCTCGTTCACCTATGCCGGCCGGCCATCGTCGAAGCTCCTGCCACTGTGGCGGGTGACTCGGGACCTCGTCAGTTCCTCTGCGGGGCGCTCCGAGGAATTGGTCACCTGGCGGGCACCCACCGGAGACCTTCAGGTCCAGGCGGCGGTCGTTGTCTACGACACCTTCGACGCCGTTGAATGGACTGTGTCATTCTCCAACACGTCATCTGGACCTTCGCAGCAGTTGAGCACAGTGCTGGCCGCCGACACGGTTCTCCGCACGTCACCTACGGCACCCCACGTCCTCCACCATTTCAACGGCAGTGCGCAACTGGCGGATGACTACGCCCCGCTGACCTCGTCGCTGGCACCCGGCACTGCGCAACTCCTCTTCCCCATGGGTGGTCGGCCGTCGAACGGAACCTGGCCCTATTTCAATGTCTCCTGGGGGAACCGGGGGGTCATGGTCGCGCTCGGGTGGCCGGGGCAGTGGACGACCCAGCTGCTGGTCGATGACCAGGACGGTCTGGGCATCAAAGCCGGAATGACGTCTGCAGACCCGGTGCTCGATCCATATGTGGACATCGCTGACGCAATGTTGTTGGACACCTACTTGGAAGCGGGCGAGGTGGTGCGCACTCCCCTCGTCGTCCTCATGTCGTGGAGTGCCGACAGCTGGTTGCTCGCACAGAACAAGTGGCGGAGATGGATGATCGAATACAACCTGCCGCGCTTCGGGGGGAGCCTTCCAACGCCCATCGTGCCGACGACCGGAGGTCTCAGCCTCTACCCGAATCAATCGCAGGAACTGTCGGCTATCGACACCTACGTCCAGAGGGAGACCACCAGGGATCACGGCGGCTTCTACACGCATTGGTGGGTGGACGCCGGGTGGTATGCCATACCGAGCGGGTTGCCCGAGAACTGGTCCGAAGACTGGAGCAATGGCGTGGGGAACTGGTTCCCTGACCCCAAGCGCTTCCCCGAAGGTCTGAGGCCGAGTTTCCAGCGGGCCGCGGAGCACGGCATGAAGTCACTCTTGTGGAGCGAACCTGAGCGGGTGGCAATCGGCACCGAGCTCTTCGACCAGCACCTGGATTGGCTGATCGCGCCGCCGGACCCGATCTCGGACTTCAGTCACCTGCTCGACTTCGGAAACGAAGACGCCTGGAACTGGTCGGTGGAACGCTTCGACAGCATCATCACCAACCAGGCGGCCCGAGGTCACGATTTGGACGTGTTCCGCCAGGACTTCAACATGGACCCACTCGACTACTGGAACTCGAAGGACGTTCCTGGCCGCAGCGGAATAACGCAGGTGAAACACGTGACCGGCCACCTCGCCTTTTGGGACGAATTACGCAGCCGCCATCCTCAGCTTTGGATAGACAGCTGTGCCTCGGGCGGCCGACGCAACGACCTCGAGACCATGCGCCGATCGATCCCTCTGTTGCGCAGCGATTACCAGTTCGAGCCGACCGGCAACCAGTGCCAGACCTATGGCATCTCCCTGTGGCTCCCCTACTTCGGAACGGGTGTGGGGCCCCAATCCACCAATAACGGTAAATGGGGCCCAGGTCAGTACGTGATGCGCAGCTCGCTCGCCCCGTGCTTTGCGACCAGCGTCGATGTCGAGACCGCGAACGAGAACGACTGGGCCGTGCTTCGGAGAGTAAACGAGGAGTTTGTCCGAATCCAAGACGACCTGCTGTACAGCGATTTCTATCCTCTGACGGAGTTCAGCCTGGAAGACGATGTCTGGATGGCATTGCAATTCGACCGCCCTGCAGCGGGGTCCGGCGTCGTCCTGATCTTCCGGCGACCTAGCGCCCAGGCGACAACGATGCGGTTCAAGCTCCAGGGATTGGTTGCGGGAATGCGGTACCAAATCGAGAACTTCAATCGCCACGGCAACGAAGTGGTGTCCGGAGGGAGTCTGATGCACAAGGGTCTGGTGTGCTCACTTCATGAGGCGCCAGCCTCGGCTGTCGTGCAGTACCGGCTCTTGTGATCTGAACGGGGCGCGTGCACGAAGCACTGGGAGATCCTGCGGACTTTAAGCGGGGCTCGGTCATTGGATGATGTCTGGCGCCCACGCGATCGGCGAACTCCTGGGGTGTCCGTCACGTTCATCGTCATCGCCGTGATCGCATCAGCTTTCCGTCGTCGAAACTGCGGTCAGGTGGAATCTGAGAGAGTCTTCAGCCGGCCGACAATGCTTTCTGTGGCACTGGGGCTCACGCAGCAAGTAGCCGACCGTCCCGCTGCTCTGCTTGCCGCACTCCGCCTAAGGATGGAGTTGGCCCGCCCTCGTGGACACTTGCCCCATAATGTCCGCCTGCGAGGATCGTCGAGAGTGCCACCTACTGCCGGGTCTGAGGGCACCGCTCCGCGGCGAAATCTCGATCAGGCACTGGCTCTCCGGGCCGGCGTTTTCTTCGCCACGGTTTGACGGGCAGGAGCCTTCTTTACGGGCTGACGGGATGCCGCCTTTTTGGCCGGCGCCTTCTTGGCCACGGGCTTACGGACCGGAGCCTTTCCGACGACGGGCTTGGAGGCGTCCTTGCGTACCTCGGCTTGCTTGACCAAGAGCTCCGGGGACGTCGGCCAGACGCCTCGGGCGAGCCGGGGGGCGGACGATGGCACCATCACCGTGTCACGAAATGCCTTCATTGCCGTGGCCTTCGCCACCGTCTTGGCCTTGATCTTCACGGGCTCGCCCGTTTGCGGGTTGCGCCCGATGCGTGCGGCCCGGCTGATCTTGGTGAACTTGACGAATCCTTGGATGATGACGGGCTCGCCCTTGGCGACGACCGAGGTGACGACGTCGGTCAGGCCGGCCAGGACTGCCTCGACCTCCTTGACGTCCTGAGCGGTCTGTGCAGCGACGGCGCGAATGAGTTCACGGCGGTTCATGTGTGTCCTTTCGGTGCGCGTGTGATGGGGCCGGAACCATACCCCGACATCCGGACCCCCCTGTGACTGCGGCGGCTCCTGGATGATGGGGGCCGACGGCGGGGTGTTCAGGCTCGGAGACGCCCAGTTCTACGGATCGTCGGCGTAGCCCTTCCCGCTCAGCTATGCGGCAGACCCCTCGCAGGACCGCCGGTCGGGGAAGGTGGACTGGCAACTTTGCCAGCAGCCTCCTCGATAAGGGGTAGGAAATGTCCTTGCGCGAGGGTGGCCGAGGGCTTGGTAGAGCGGTCCCGTCGTTCTGGACAAAAGGACCCATAAGGCCAGCAGCGGGCTGGACCAGGCCGCGCCACCTACCGCCGGGAGGTGGGCACGGCGAGATTCAGGTGGCTTCCGCGGCCTTTGCGGGTCGTTCAAGCAGAGCGAGAGCAGGGATGACTGCGGCAAAGGAGATGGCGGCCGTCACCCACCAGGCGTGCCGGAACGACGTCAGCTCAGGAACGTGAGTGGCGCTCGTTCCGAGTACCGCTACCAAGATGGCCACTCCAAGTGCGAGTCCGGTCTGCCGGATCATGTTGATGACTGCCGACCCGGTGGCGAAAGACGGCGGTGGGAGAGATCCCGACGCCGTCGCCATCATGGTCGGGAGCGTGAGGCCAACTCCGATCCCGGTGAGCGTCATTCCCCCGAGCACGCCCGAGACGTAGTCGGGCTGAGCGGTGATGGCCAACGCCCACCACGCCACGCCCGCTCCGAAGAGGACGCTGCCCAGCGCGATCACCCCGGCCGCTCCCCATCGAGCAATCAGGCCGCCGACAACCAGGAACGCGATGAGCGGCACCATGAGTGGTCCAGGCGCGATCGCCAAACCCGATCGCAGGGCGGACCAACCCCAGGCCTCCTGCTCCCAGAGCACGATGGAGAGGAGCATCGCACCGAACGAGGCAGAGAAGAAGATTGCCACCAACGACGCCCCCGTGAAATGGCGGGATCGGAACAAGGAGGGTTGCACGAGCGGCGCTCGGCTGATCATGCAGTGGAGGACGAAAAGGCCGACGAGGACTGCTCCAAAAAGAAGGGTCCCAAGAATGCTCGCCGACCCCCAGCCCCAGCTGCTGCCCTTCACCAGCCCGAAGGTGATGCCCGCCACGCCGGCCGTGACGAGCACCACGCCGAGAGGAGCGGGCCGCTCGACAGACTGGCCCGGGACGTGCGGCAGTCGGCGCCACCCGACGACCAGGGCGGCTATACCGACCGGCACGTTGATCAGGAAGACCAGCCGCCAGTCCACCGCGACCAGTAGTCCACCGATGACCGGTCCGAGGGCGGCCGAAATGCCGCCTACTGCCGTCCACGCTCGCACGGCGCCGTGGCGGCGTTCTGGCTCGTAGGAGGCGAGCACCAGCCCGAGGGAGGTTGGCGTGAGCAGCGCCGCGCCGGCTGCCTGCACGAGCCGGAAGCCCACAAGCATCCCTACGCTCGTCGAGGCCGCGCAGGCCGCCGAAGCGGTGGTGAAAATGGCGACGCCGAGCAGAAAGCCCCGGTCGAGGCGGTAGCGGTCCGCCATGCGCCCGAAGAACACCAGCAGCGACGCGTAGACGATGGCGTAGCCGTTCAGCACCCAGGACAGTTCGCTCAAGTTGGGCGCCTTGAGGTCTCGGGCGATCTGGGGCAGCGCCACGTTGACGATGAACAGGTCCAGGCTGGCGAGGACCACCCCGGCACACACGATGATCAGCACCTGGCGGGGGTTTGCTTTTGCGCTGCCCTGCGCCGCTTCGGCCGCCCGGGGCTTGAGAGCGAGTTCCGTCATAAGATGCACTCTACCGAATTGCATTCTATAATGCAACCCACTATGCTGACCGCATGGAACGGAAGAGCTTCTCTGACATGCACTGCTCGGTGGCCCAGTGCCTGGAGGTCGTGGGCGAGTGGTGGTCGATGCTGATCGTGCGAGACGTCTTCATGGGCGTGACTCGCTTCGACGCCTTCCAGGAGCGCCTTGGGATCTCGCGCAACATCTTGAATCAGCGCCTGACTCACCTTGTCGAGATGGGCGTGCTCAAAAAGGTCCTCTACAGCGAGCACCCTCCGAGGTACGAGTACCGGCTGACCGACAAAGGACGTGACTTGTGGCCGGTGCTCACTGCCCTGCGCCAGTGGGGCGACAAGTACGCCGCGCCCGATGGCCCTCCTCTACGAGTAATTCACAAGAACTGCGGACAGATCGCCGACGCCGCCATGGTCTGTTCCGCCTGTGGCGAGCCGATCAAGGCGAGGGACGTTCGTGCGGAACCCGGACCAGGGATGGTCGAGGATCTGATCGGAGCATCAAAGGTACGACAACCGGCGGCACCCAAACCCAATGTCCCGGTCCGTCAGATCGTCCCGCAGGTCGTTCCTCGGGTGTCCCCCAGCTCCTGAACGGGATCACAGCAGAGCTAAGTGAAGACCCGCCCTCGTAGACAGGGTGCCCCCGAATGTTCAGTCTCGGCGCAGCCCAGGTGTGTCACCTACCAACGACAGTGTGACGAAGGTGTCGGCGAGACCGCGAAGCAGAATCTTGCCGACGGGCACCCAGGAACTCGGCAGGTTGGCAAGCCTCTTTTCCCCGAAAAGGTCAACGGTGCATCGCACACCCTTTGTCCTGTGAATTGTTCGCACCTGCACAGCACCGTTCGTGCGCGATGGCGCAGGCGCAAGTCCGTTCCTCTGTCTGAAACTATTTTGCGGGATGTCCTTCCAAGGGACGAATGGGAGAGATGGCGGGGTCGCCCGTCTTGCGGGGGCCGGACCAGAGCGCTGGAACCACGTCGAGTCGGCTGGCGAGCGCGTAGGCGGCTTGCTCGTAGTTCAGTCTCCAGCCCACGAAGTCGGGCCAGGCGTCGGCAGGATCTCGCTCGATGGGGAAGTCGACCCGGCGCATACGCTCGACGGCATCAAGGAACTCCTCATAGGTCAGGCTGATCGAGGTGTTGGGGTCGGGTTCCTCAGGCACGTGGATGCCCATCGCGTTGGCGATCTGGTTGAAACAGAGGAAGCCAGAGCGCAGGAACATGCGAGCAGGAACAACAGGTGCCGACTGGGGCGACAGGGCCAGAAACAAGGCCGCCGAGTCGAGCATCGCCAGCAGAGCGGTTACCCAAGACGACAGCGGTCTGGGTGACCGAAAGCGCACCAGGGGCAGATAGGCGGTGTGGCTTTCCGCCACGTCGGCCGCCCAGCGCTGCCAGTGGGCATACAGGTCGGGCAGGGTGTCGAGGGTAGACACGCCCGATCCAAGCGCGTAGTGAGTTCGAGCCAGCAGTTCGGGACCCCAAGTGGGCACACCGGCCTGGCCGTTGAGCAATGCCACCTCGGTCTCCCTGCGATTGAAGGCCGCGTACAGCGTCGGCAGGTAGGCGATCTGCAAGGAGACGATGATCAGGCCCGAGGCGGCGGCGATGAACACGATCACCGAAGGGGCGCCACCGCTCGGAAGGGCGAATCCGAGGGTGAACAACGATGACCCGGCGAGCCTGAACGCCCTCGATATGCCGCCCGATACGAAAGGCCAGAACAACAGTGCGTACCCGATGAACGCCGCGACCAGCCAGCCGATCAGCTGCGTGATGAGCGTTGCTGCCGCTTCCCACGCCAACAACCGATCCCGTCGCCGATAGTCGGGAAGGTGCGAGGTCATGAGCCGGAACGTCTTGGCGACGACGGGATTGACCCAACCGGTCAGCCGGCCGCCGACGGGCCGAGGCACGATCAGGGTCGCCACCACGCTGACCCCAGTCGCGAGCACGAGCAAGGCCCCGACAGCTGCGGCAAATGAGCGGGCCAGCAGCGGCACCTCCATAGCCTCTCCTTCGATCAATGACGATCCCGAACGTAGCCGTTCAAGACCTGCCCAACTCGCCCGGCGGCCAGACGCCGGGTAGGCGTCCCGCCAGGGAGTCGAAGGAGAACGACGCCGGTGAAGCTCACCGACTGTGACCTCAACCCGCTCTTGTGGACGGGTGCCTCAGAACAATGACAATGTCCTCGAGGGTCCACCGCCTGGCTGGCGGACGTCTAGAGGAGCCACTCAAGCCTGGCTGCCATCTCTCTGTAGCGGTTCACAGGGATCAGATGGACGCCGTCGAATGCCTCTGACTCGTAGATCGCCCTGATGTGGTCGCAGGCGAGGTTCACGCCCGCGCCGCGGTCCCCCTCCAGCCGGGCGATGATGGCATCCGGGACCGCCAACTGGGGTACGTCTGAAGATAGTTTGCGAGCCATGGTAGGGCTCGGGAGCACCATGACTCCTGCGTAGACTGGACCGTCAAACTCGATTGACGAGCGCCAACGAAGCAACTCAGTGATCGAGTACGTAACTTGAGTCAGAAGAAAGTCGGCACCCTGCTTCCAAGCCGGGAGCGGTCGCAAGCCCGTTACTGCGCCAAGCCGCAGGGAACCGATCATCTTTGTGCGTTCAGCGAAAGCTCGGGCTTCGGAGATCATCGACTTCACCGTGAGGTCGTCTGAACGAGCGCCCGTCTCCGGTCGGTCGCCGTACACGAACAGGAATTCGTTCACTCCGTAGGCCGCTGCGGTGAGCAGGTCCCGCTGAAATCCAAGAACATTTCGGTCCCGAGCGTTGATGCAAGCTATCGAGCGGCCACCCATGAGCCGCACTTCATGTGCAACGGCGATGCTCGATACCGTCGCACGTCCGATGTGATTGTCGGGGATCAAAAAGGCGCTGGCAACCGCGCTCAGGATGCCAATCTGGTGACGGACGTGCGTCACGTCGGGACGGGTGGCTGGCTCGACCTCGCAGATGATCTCAAAGTCCCGCATCAGCATCGCTCAACGATACGTCGGGCACTAAGTGAATGCTCTTGTTCGCGGAGAATGTGGCAGTCACCCCCCATGGCTCGAGGCCACCCAACGATTCACGGACGCTGACACGGTCAGCGCCACCTGAAGCGATCAGCCAACGGCAGAACACCCTCCCGCGGTGGCAATTCGGTGGCAGGGTTTTCCAACCGACGAGCGTTGCCTGAGGCTCGTACGACTGCCTCCCTCGAAGCCCGCCACCACCGGAGTCGACGTTCGTAACGTTCCATCCCTCCCATCTCGTCGAGCATCCGAATGAAGTTAGAGGCGCCAGCCTCAACCCGTCGCTGGACGCTTGACCCTCCACTCTCCATCGGTCCGTCGGGCAGTGGGACGAGGGTGTGGCGACTCTCGGCGTCGAGTCCAGACGTCGGCGACATGCCGAAGGCGGGCAGGACGGTCAAGGTACTTAAACCCAAGACAGCTGGCGCTGCGTCCTGGTCGGTGCCGTGGGTTCACTTTTGCGAACACCTCACCCCGCTGATTTCCCCAGACCCCATTGCGCCCGACCACATCTCCCGCCGCGACAGTTGTCAGTGGCCCCGCTTCCACCGCAGCGGGGCGGTGAGCGGGCGGTGGTGGGCGGCCGAGAGCCGCTCGGCCCGCAGCGCGCCCTCCTCCTCGTCGTCGAGGGGGTCGAGCGTCCCGCCGAGCACCCACGACAGCAGCCGGTCGGCCAGGGACGGGTTGCGGGCCAGGACCGGTCCGTGGAGGTAGGTGCCCACCACCCGCCCCGACCACGCCCCCTCGGTCCCCGCCCCGTTGCCCACCCCGACCACCGTCCGCGACAGCGGCCTCGCCTCCGGTCCCAGCGTCGTCACCCCGCCGTGGTTCTCGAACCCCGTCATGGTGGGGAGCGGGCCGCCGGCCGGCCCCTCGGCGAGAGGGTCGGCCACGACCTCGCCGACGGCGCGCCGACCGGCCGACTTGGCCGTCGTCACGTCGAGCAGGCCGAGCCCCGGGCGCGCCCGGCCCGTGGCGTCGGGGAAGGAGCGGCCGACGATCTGGTAGCCGGCGCAGACCGCCAGCACCGCCGCCCCCGCCTCGACGGCCTTCGACAGCGCGCCGTCGGCGGTCAGCGCGTCGGCCGCCCGCACCTGAGGACCGTCCTCGCCGCCGCCCAGGCAGTAGAGGTCGGCGGCCGGCAGCGGGCCGTCCGAGTCGGCCTCCACCAGCTCAACCTCGATCCCCCGCCAGGCGGCGCGGCGCGCCAGCACCAGCCCGTTCCCGCCGTCGCCGTAGGTGCCGAGCAGGTCGGGGTAGACCACGACCACGGTGAGGGCGGCGGCGCTCACCGCCGGGCCAGGAGGTCGTGGAAGGCGGTGTAGTTCCCGATGAACTCCACTTGCGCCTCCCCGGCGGCCCGGCGGCCGGCGGCCGCCACCGCGGCCAGCGGGTCGGCCACCGTGGTGTGCGGCACCTCGGCGTAGCGCAGGCGGACCGCCAGGTCGCGGCAGCGCTCGCCGGTGGCCACCACCGGCCGGCCACGCAGCTGCTCGAACGCGACGTCCCACAACCACGAGGGGTCCCGCCCGTCGGCCACCCGGGCGTTGATCGAGACCACCACCGGCGTGGTGCCCGGGCAGACCAGGGAGAGCAGTTCGGCCCAGCCGGCCGGGTTCTTGGCCAGCATGAGCCGGGTCTGGTGCCCGGCCAGCCGGCGGGTGGTGAACCGGCCGGCCACCTCCTCCACCCCGGCCATGGCGGCCAGGGCGCGCTCCGCCGGCACCCCCATGGCCTCGGCCGCCGCCGCCGCCATGGCGGCGTTGGACCGGTTGAACCGCCCGGGGATGGCCAGCTCGAGCACGATGGAGCGCCCGTCGGCGAAGGTCGCCACCGCCGCCTCGTCGTCCGCCGAAACCGTCACCGCCGGGTCGGGACGGCGGAACCCGCAGCGGCACGACCACGCCTCACCGAACTCGATCCGTCCATCGCACGACGGGCAGCCCACGGCGTCGAGCCGCCAGCCGAGCCCGGCGGCCACCCACACCACCCGGGGCGCCGATCCCGCGCCCCACACGACGAGCGGGTCGTCGGCGTTGGCCACCACCGTCGTCCCGTCGGCGCCGGCCAGCGCCCGCCGCCAGCGTCCGGCCAGCATCCGCACCTCGTTGGTGCGGTCGAGCTGGTCGCGCGAGAGGTTGAGCAGCACCGCAGCCCGAGGCGCCGTCGCCTCGAGGAGCGCCGGGAGGTAGCCCTCGTCCACCTCCAGGACGACGGGCACGTCGCTCTCGCCCTCACAGAGCGCGGCGACGTGGCCGGCCGGCATGTTCGACCCGGTGGCGTTGGTCACCACCGGCCCCCCCAGGGCCACGGCCAGGAGCTTGGTGGTGGTGGTCTTGCCGTTGGTCCCGCTCACCAGGGCCACCGGCCGGCCGGCGGCCAGCCGGGCCAGCAGGCCGTGGTCGACGGCCAGCCCCACTCTCCCCCCGACCACCGTGCCGCCCCCGAGCCGCAGCCGACGCGAGACGGCGTTGGTGGCCACGGTGGCGGCGCGTCCGGCCCGCGTCCGCCAGGGCAGGCTCACCGGTGCGGCGCGTCGCCCTCGGACGGCCGGCGGGCCCCGGGCGGGTAGGTCCGGTCGAGCTCGCCGGGGGTCGGCCGGCGGCCCAGGTGCGCCGAGGCCGGCAGGAGCTCTGAGATGGCCGACATGAGCAGCTCGGTGTCGTGCCGCGGGTCGTCGAGCTCGAGCCGGACCGGCCGCCCGACGCGCACCCGCACCGTCGGCGGGTGCAGCACCGCCCCCACGTCGGGCAGCCGCCGGGCCCGCGGCCAGACCTGCTCGGTCCCCCACAGGCCGACCGGCACCACCGGGGCGCCGGTGGCCGCGGCCAGGCGCGCCGTGCCCGTCTTCCCCCGAAGGGCCGGGTCGAAGAACGCCTCGCCGCGCGGGATGGTGCCCTGGGGGAGCACGATGACCACCTCGCCGGCCCGCAGGGCCGCCTCGGCCCGGCGCAGCGGCTGGTCCGACCCGCTCCCGCGGTCGACCGGGACCCCGCCCAACGCCCGGGCCACCCACCCGACCAGCGGGGCGTCGAACAGCTCGCGCTTGGCCAAGAAGCGCACCGGCCGGCCCAGCCGGCCGGCCACCACGGCCAGCGCTGCCACGTCGAAGTAGCTGCGGTGGTTGGAGGCCAGCAGGACCGGCCCCCTCGACGGGACGTGTTCGAGGCCGGCCAGGTCGAAGCGGGCGTAGGGGAAGGCCTCGCGGCGGACGAACGGCCGGAGCAGGTGGTAGGGCTCGAGGCCGGCCAGCGAGGGGACACCCGGGGGGCGGTCCCAGTGCTCGACCGGCCACCGGCGGGCCGCGGCCACTGCCGTCAGGCTGGCGTCGGGGTTGACGGCGTGCGGGTGGCCGACGCTCGAGAGGAGCGGGATGTCGAAGAAGCTGTCCGAGCAGGCGTGGCAGCCGGCCAGGTCGATGCCCCGGTCCCCGGCCCACCGCCGGACCGCCTGGAGCTTCCCCAGCCCCCAGACGAACCCGCCCTCGAGGCGCCCGGAGTAGCGGCCCTCGACCACCTCGTAGCGGGTGGCCAGTACGTCGTCGAAGCCGAGGGTCTCGGCGAAGGGCCGGATCATGTCCTCGGGGGTGGTGGTGGACAGGACCAGCTGGTGGCCGGCGCGGCGGTAGTCGGCCAGGACCCCGGGGGCGAACGGGGCGACCAGCGCGGCCAGGTCGGGGATGGCCCGCTCGCCGGCCCGCACCACGGCCTCTTGTCTCCAGCCCCGCGCCGCCAGGGCCGCCGCCCGGGCCAAGGCGATGGCCAGGACGTTCTCGCCGAACCGGTCGTAGAGGGCGTAGAGGAGGCGGTCGCCGGGAAGCCGGTGCCCCTCTCCCACCACCCCCTCGGCCACCAGTGCGCCGTGGAGGGCCTTGCCGCTGGCCCGACGCAGCAGCGTGCGGTCGAGATCGACGAAGACGGCGGCCACCGCGCCGAGGTTACCTGCGGCACGGTCCGGCGGCGCCGCCGAAACTGCCCCCAGACGCGGTGAAGGGACCGCCGGGGGGGGTGGCGGCCCCTTCACACCGACTCGACAAGGAACGGAGGGGGGGATTCCGGTCTCCTCGCGGTCTCCATCCATTGTGTCCGCCGCCGCGTAATCTGTCAAGGAGTTTTGTGAGATACTTACGATCGCTTAACCCGATCGAACGGACCACAGCAAGCTGCGCCGAGGCGTCGTGACCACATGGAGATGAAACACCTGCAAGCACTGGTGGGGATCGCCGACACCGGCAGCTTCTCGGCCGCCGCCGAGTCGATCGGCACCGTCCAGTCGAACGTCTCGGCCCACGTCGCCCGCCTCGAACGCGAGCTGGAGGTGACCCTGGTGGACCGCTCCTCGGGACGGCTGACCCAGGAGGGTGAGGTGGTGGTGGCCCGGGCGCGCCGCATCATGGCCGAGGCCGACGCCATGGTCTCGGACATCGGCGCCATGCGACACGACGTGAGCGGGATCGTCCGGGTGGGGATGATCGGCACCACCGGCCGTTGGCTGGTGCCGCGGCTGGTCGCCCAATTGAAGGAGCGCTACCCGCGGGTCGAGGTGACGGTGGCCGAGGGGACCTCCAACACCTTGGAGCCGAGGCTGGTCTCGGGCCGCCTGGACCTGGCCGTGGTCACCATGCCGGTCCCCACCGACGAGCTGTCGGCCTCGCCCCTGTTCGAGGAGGATCTCGTGCTGGTGGTGCCGGTGGACCACCCCCTGGCCGAGGGACCGCCGCCCCGGCCGCCGCTCCCCGTCGAGGCGCTCGCCGGGCTCGAGCTGCTCCTCCCCCTGCCGGGGACGGCCCTGCGCGACGAGATCGACGCCGCCGTCGCCCCGGCCGGGGTCGTGCTGCGACCCTCGATCGAGCTCGACGGGGTGCGGATGATCGCCTCGCTCACCTTCGACGGCCACGGTCCGGCCGTCCTCCCCGCTTCCGCCGTCCCCGCCCACCTGCGCGACCAGTTCGCCATGCTCGCCCTCGAGGGGTTCCCCCGGCGTCGGGTCGGCGTCGCCCTGCGCAGCCGCGGCCTGCCGTCCGCCTGCACCCGGGCCCTCATCGACCTGCTCTACGAGGTGATCGGGAGCCCCGACGCGCTGCCCGAGGGTGTGCACGCGGCGGCAACGGCGCGCACGCACTGACCCCCGCTCGCCGCTCAGTCGGGGGGCCGGGGGTCCCGCCACATCGTCCACACCACCGGCCCGCCGGGCAGGCGAACCTCCCCGGTGACCTCGAAGCCGTGCCGGCGGTAGAAGGGCACGTTGCGCTCCTTGGAGGACTCGAGGTAGGCGCGCACCCCGTCCTCGTCGCAGCGCGCCAGGACCGGCCCGAGCAGGGCCGAGCCAACCCCGCGGCCCTGACGGTCGGGGTCGGTTCCGAGAGTGGCCAGGTACCAGTGCGGCTCGGTGGGGTGGATGGCGCCGATCGTCCCGAGCCCGCGCAGCGTGCGCCCCAAGTGGCGCCCGGCCACGTACGGCGCCACCGGCACCAGCGCCGCCAGGGCCGCCAGGAGGCGGGTGGGCGGGCTGCCCGGAGGCGTCCACAGCGCCGCGCCGGCCCGGTCGTCGGTGGTGAAGCCGCCCGCCAGCGGGAGGATCTGGCGGCGCAGCTGCACACCGAAGAAGGCCCGGAGCCCGGCCGGCCGCCGGCGCGCCGAGGGGATGAGGTGCACGGCCACCGGGTCGTCGACGAAGGCCCGGGCGAGCACGCGGGTCAGCTCGTCGACGTCGGCCGCCACCGCCGGTCGGACCGCGGTCACCCCGGCACCATGCCCACCACCGGTCGCTGCAGCGGCAAGGCACCCGCGGAGCCGGCGAAGGCGGCCGCACCGTAGGCGAAGACCCCGCCGTCGGCCGCCACCAGCCAGTAGCCGCCCGGTCCGTCGGGGGCCAGTCCCACGATCGGGGCGTTGAGCCGCTCCCCGCCGGTCGAGCCGTGGAAGGGTGCGTCGCCGAAGGAGAAGACGCCGCCGTCGGAGGCCACCAGCCAGTAGCCGAGGCCGTCGGCCATGGCCGCCATCCCCACGATCGGTCGATCGAGGGGGTGCCCGCCCATCGAGCCGAGGTAGGCGGCGTCGCCGAAGGCGAACACCCCGCCGTCGGCCGCCACCAGCCAGTAGCCGCCGCCTGTGGGGGTGGCGGCCATCCCCACCACCGGGCTGGCCAGCGGCTGGCCCCCCATCGAGCCGAGGTAGGCGGCGTTTCCGAAGGCGAACACCCCGCCGTCGGCCGCCACCAGCCAGTAGCCGCCGCCTGTGGGGGTGGCGGCCATCCCCACCACCGGGCTGGCCAGCGGCTGGCCGGCCAGGTCGCCCTCGACCGGGGCGTCGAAGGGGTAGACCGTCCCGTCTGAGCCCACCTCCCAGTAGCCGCCGGTGGCCGCGTCGGTGGCCGCCCCGACGACGGGGGCGGGGATGTCCTGCCCGGCGGTCGAGCCCCAGTAGTCGGCTCCGGCGAAGTCGAAGACGCCGCCGTCGGCGGCGACCAGGCGGTAGGGGGCGGGGTCGGTGGACGGGCACTGCTGGGCGAGCGGCTGGGGCGTGGTGGTGGGGCCGGGGACGACGGGGGTGCCCGGCCCGCTTTGGCCCCCGGTGGTGAAGCACAAGGGGTCCATGCGCAGCGAGCGCGCCCCGAAGGGATAGCCGACGGCGCCGGCCGTCCACGCCGCATAGGCCATCCACCACTGGCCGGCCCCGTCTTTGAACACGGTCTCCCCGCCCGGCCCCACGACCGAACCTGTGGTGCCGAGGATCGGGCGGTCGGAGGGCTGGCCGCAGGGCCCCGACGGGCCGGCGCACAGCGCGTAGCCCACGGCGTAGGACGGGCCTGTCCATGTGCCGCCCGAGAAGAACAGGTAGTACAGCCCGTCGGACAGCACCATCTCGGGGTTCTCCACGGTGCTCTCCCACCCCTGCTGACGCTCGGTGAGGCGCGCGGGTTGGCTGCCGGGGGCGAGCGACTGGCCGTTGGCCGAGAGCGGCTGCGACCAGACGGCGTCGGGGCCCCTCCACACCAGGTAGGCGGCGCCCCCGGCGTCGACGAAGGCGTCGGGGTCGAGATCGCCGCCGGGCCCGCAGACGACCGGTCCCGCCGCGGTGTTCACGTACGGGCCGGCGACCGTCGTCGCGGTGGCCTCGGTCACGCACTCGGCTCCCATGAGGATGTCGTAGGTGGCGTAGTACATCACCCACGTCCCGTCGAACTCCGCCACGCTCGGCGCCCACTCGTAGCCGGGCAACGCCCACCTCGGCTCGGAGACCAGCGCGCCGGGCGGGGGCAGCTCGGTCCATGTGACGAGGTTCTCGGACTGGAACTCCTCGATGCGCAGCTGGGTGTTGCCGGTGGTGAAGGCGTAGTAGACGCCCCCCGACGCCACCACGTCGGGGTCGGGCGCGTCACGGGTGGTGAGCGGGTTCTGGTAGACGGTCGGCCCGGCGGCGGCCGGCACCGCCGGCAGCCCCACCGCCAATGAACAGCACACGAGGACAAAGGCGGCCAGCCGCATCGGGTCATTCCACCACCTCGGCGACCGGTGGTGCACTAGAACAGTGGCCACGACCGATCGAGCGGAGGCGTGCAGATGGTGAGGGCTTCGGTGACCAGATCGTCCGTAGGCCGGCCCGCCGGCGCCGCAGCCGCCCCGCCGGAACCGAGCGAAGGGGTCGCGCCCTGATCCGGTTCGGCGTCCTCGGCGCGGCCCGCATCGTCCCGGCGGCCCTGATCGGGCCGGCCCGCCGGGTGCCCGGCGTCGAGGTGGAGGCCCTGGCCGCCCGGGACCCCGAGCGGGCCGCCCCGTTCTGCGCCAAGCACAAGATCCCCCGGGTCGTGGCCTCCTACGAGGAGCTCGTGAAGGACCCTGAGGTCGACGCCGTCTACATCGCGCTGCCCAACGGCCTCCACGGACGCTGGACGCTGGCCGCCCTGGCCGCCGGCAAGCACGTGCTCTGCGAGAAGCCCTTCACCGCCGACGCCGCCGAGGCCCGCACCGTGGCCGGCGCCGCCTCCACCTCGGGACTGGTGGTGGCCGAGGCCTTCCACTACCGCTACCACCCGCTGGCGGCGCGCCTGGTCGAGATCGTCCACTCGGGCGAGCTGGGGCCGGTCCGCCACATCGAGGTCGCCTTCTCGGCGCCGATCCCGCGGCGCGGGGACATCCGCTACCGCCTCGACCTCGCCGGGGGCGCGCTGATGGACATGGGCTGCTACACGGTGAGCCTGCTGCGCCTGCTGGCCGGGGGGCAGCCCACCGTGGTCTCCGCCCGGGCCAAGCTGTCCTCCCCCGGGGTCGACCGGGCCATGCGGGCCCGCCTCACCCTGCCGGGGGGTGGGACGGCCTCCATCCACTGCTCGATGTTCTCCTCGTCGGTCCTGGCCACCCACGCCAAGGTGGTGGGGTCGACCGGGGAGCTGCGGGTCTTCAACCCGTTCGCCCCCCAGGCCCTGCACCGCCTGCGGGTGCGGACCGACGCCGCCGGCGGCCGGGTCGAGCGGCTCACCCGCCGGCCCACCTACGACTTCCAGCTCCAGGCCTTCGCCGAGGCCGTGGCCGGGGGCGCCCCGGTCCTCACCCCGCCCGAGGACGCTGTCAAGAACATGGCGCTCATCGACGACATCTACCGCGCCGCGCACCTCGAGCCCCGTCGGCCGACGGCCTGACGTGGACCCCGACCGGGTGGCGCGGGTGCGCCAGGCGGCCCTCGAGTCCTCGCAGCGGCTCGGGGCTTCCGACGCCGAGGTGCGCCTCGAGGATGTGCGGTCCCAGATCGTGGCCCTGCGTGACGGCCGGCTGGAGACGTCGGCCGACGACACCATGGTGGGCGTGGGGCTGCGGGTGGTCCACGACGGCGCCATCGGGTTCGCCGCCACCGTGGCCGTCGACGAGGACGCCGCGGCGCAGCTGGCCGACCAAGCGGTGGCGGCGGCCCGAGTGACGGCCCTGGCCGGCGGGCGGCGGGTCGAGCTGGCCCCCGAGCCGGCCCACCCCGGTGTCACCTGGGTGGCCCCCCACCGCACCGACCCGGTCACCGTCCCCCTCGCCGACAAGGTGGCGCTCTTGGAGGCGTGGAGCCGCCGGCTCCTCGACGCCCCCGGCGTCGACCACGTCACGGCCCACGTGTTGGCCGTCTCCGAGGAGAAGCACTACGCCGACCTCGCCGGCACGACCGCCACCCAGAAGCGGGTCCGCCTCCACCCCGCTCTCTCGGCTGTCTCCCTGGCCGACGGCGGGGGTTTCGAGGAGATGCGGACGGTGGCTCCCCCCGCCGGCCGGGGATGGGAGTACCTCGAGGGCGAGGGATGGGACTGGGAGGCCGAGCTGTCCGGGCTGCCCGAGCTGCTGGCGGCCAAGGTGGCGGCCCCGTCGGTGGAGGCCGGGACCTACGACCTGGTCATCGACCCCACCAACCTCTGGCTGACCATCCACGAGTCGGTCGGCCACGCCACCGAGCTCGACCGGGCGCTCGGCTACGAGGCGGCCTACGCCGGCACCTCCTTCGCCACCCCCGACAAGCTCGGGTCCCTTCGCTACGGGTCCCCCCTCATGCACGTCACCGGGGACCGCACGACCGAGTACGGGCTGGCCACCGTGGCCATCGACGACGAGGGCGTCGAGGCGCGTGCCTTTGACCTGGTGCGCGACGGGGTGCTCGTCGGCTACCAGCTCGACCGGGGCATGGCCGCGGCGGCCGGCGAGGCGCGATCGAACGGCTGTGCCTTCGCCGACTCGCCCCTCCACGTCCCCATCCAGCGGATGGCCAACGTGTCCCTGCGACCCGCCGAGGGCGAGGGCCCGACCACCGAGGACCTCATCTCCGGCGTCGAGCGGGGCATCTACATCGTCGGTGACAAGAGCTGGTCGATCGACATGCAGCGCTACAACTTCCAGTTCACCGGCCAGCGCTTCTTCCGCATCGTCGACGGCCGCTTGGCCGGCCAGGTGCGCGACGTGGCCTACCAGGCCAACACCACCGAGTTCTGGGGCTCGCTGGCCGGCCTCGGCGGTCGGTCCACCTACCTCCTCTCCGGGGCCTTCAACTGCGGCAAGGGCCAGCCGGGTCAGGTGGCCCCGGTGGGGCACGGCTGTCCGGCGGCCCTCTTCGAGCAGGTGCGCGTGCTCAACACCCGCGAGGAGTCCGGCCGGTGAGTGGACTGCCCCCGGCCCCCGACGTCATCGAGGAGGCGCTGGCCGAGGCGGCCGGCGACTGCGTCGTCTTGGTGGAGGAGACCCACGACGCCGAGGTCCGCTTCGCCAACAACACCACCACCACCAACGGCGTCCGCCTCGACCGCCGGGTGAGCGTCATCGCCCTGTCCGCGGTCGAGGGAGGTCGGGCGGCCGGCGTCGCCCGGCGGGGCGGGGACGTCGACGCGACCGAACTGGTGAGGGCGGCCGAGCACGACGCCGACACCGGCGCGCCGGCCGAGGACGCGGCGCCGCTGTTGGCCGGGGGCGCCGAGCCGTCGTTCGACCTCCCCCCGGACCACACCGACCTCTCGGTGCTCTCGGGCGTGCTCGCCTCCCTCTCGGGCGCCTTCTCGCGGGCCGAGGCGGCGGGCCGGGTGCTGTCGGGGTACGCCGAGCACCAGGTGGCCACCACCTACCTGGGCACGACCACCGGCCTGCGGCTCCGACACTCCCAGCCCACCGGGGCGCTGCACCTGGTGGGGCGGAGCCGCGACGGCACGCGATCGGCCTGGGCCGGGTCCGGCACCGCCGACTTCGCCGACGTCGCCCTCGAACGCCTCGAAGAGCGCGTGGCCACCGGGCTGGACTGGGCGCGCCGGCGCGTCGACCTCGGGCC
The DNA here is from genome assembly GCA_963770505.1 of uncultured Actinomycetota bacterium. Taxonomy (GTDB): domain Bacteria; phylum Actinomycetota; class Acidimicrobiia; order Acidimicrobiales; family RAAP-2; genus CAVYPR01. The sequence continues at coordinate 1,120,115 of CAVYPR010000001.1, forward strand.
CGGCCGCTACGAGGTGGTCCTCCCGCCCGAGGCCGTGGCCGACCTCATGGTGGCGCTGGCCGAGGCGGCCGGGGGGAGGGAGGCCGAGGAGGGCCGGACCGTCTTCTCGGCACCCGGTGGGCGCACCCGGTTGGGCGACGCCCTCTCCACGCTCCCCTTCGAGCTGTGGAGCGACCCGGCGACCGAAGGTCTCGAGTGCGCGCCGTTCCTCGCCACCGCGGCCTCCTCCCCCGACGTCTCGGTCTTCGACAACGGCCTGCCGGTCGGCCGGGTCGGGTGGATCGAAGACGGACGGCTCGGCCGGCTCCGCTACCACCGCGCCGGGGCGGCACGCGCCGGCGTCGAGGTCACCCCACCGTTCGACAACCTCGTGCTCGACCTCCCCGGCGCCGGGTCGTCCCTCGACGACATGGTGGCGCGTACCGAACGCGGGCTGCTGCTCACGTGCCTGTGGTACATCCGGGAGGTCGACCCCACCACCCTCCTGCTCACCGGCCTCACCCGCGACGGCGTCTACGTGGTCGAGGACGGCAGGGTCGTCGGCGCGGCCAACAACTTCCGCTTCAACGAGAGCCCGGTCGACCTCCTGGCCCGGACCACCGAGGCTGGGGCGTCGGTGCGGTCCCTCGGGCGCGAGTTCGGCGAGTGGGTCAACCGCACCCGCATGCCCCCGCTGCGGGTTCCCGACTTCAACATGAGCTCGGTCAGCCCCGCCAGCTGAACGGCGCCTTCCTCCGTCACCGGGCCCCGGGAGCGGCCTGGGAAGGGGCCCGGGAAGGGGCCGCCAGCTCTCAGCCGCGGCACCGGGGGCTCACAGCGGGGTCAGAGTTTCGATCGTTACCGTGCCGCCATGAGCACTTCGACGCTGGTCATGCCCGAGACCCAACCGCCCGCCGTCGCCGTGGTGCGGCGCCCCCCGCCGATCGCCGAAGTGGCGGTGGCCGTCGGGGCCTTCGCCCTGTTCTGCGTGGTCGTCCTCACCAAGGCGACCCGGCTGCTCGAGCCCGACGACTCCGCCTACCTGGCCTCGATCATCGCCCTCTCGCACGGCCACGTGACGCTCAGCACCGCGCAGTACCACGCGCTCTCCTCCCAGATGCAGGCCCGCTACGGCACCGGGATCGAGCAGTGGGTCCACCTGCCCGACGGACGGTGGATGAGCGAGAAGAATCCGGGCTACCCCTTCTACGCCGTTGCCTTCTACTGGCTCGGCGTGCTGCGCGCCGCGCCGCTGTTCGCCGCCGCAGTGGCCTCGGTCGGCCTCTTCGCCGGGGCTCGCCGCTGGCTGGGTCGGTGGGGCGGGACCTGGGCGGTGATCCTCTTCCTCTCCTCCGGCGCGGCGATCGCCTTCGCCTGGCGGCCGACCATGCCCTCGTTCACCGACGCTTCGCTGGTCGCCGCCGGGGCCGGGGCGCTGCTGTGGACCGCGCTGGCCACCGAGGCCCCGGCGCGGCGGCGGACCCTCGTCGGACTGTGCGGGTTCGTCGCCCTGGAGGCGGCCGTCTTCATCCGCTACACCGACATCGTCTTGGCCGCGGTGGCCGCCGTGGCCATCTTGGTGTTCCACCGCCGGGCCAAGATCCCGGTGCGCTCGCTGCTGTGGTGGTACGGGTCGCTGGCGGCGTTTGCCGCCCTCGTGCTCGCCTTCGACGCCACCTTCTACGGCGGTCCTCTCAAGACCGGCTACGGCGCCGGCGAGATCACCTTCAGCCTGAGCGCCGTCGTCCCCAACCTCAAGCTCATGCCCGCCCACCTCGTCGAGGCCGTCCCCGCGGTCGTGCTCGGCCTGGCCGCCCTGGCGTGGATGGCGGCGCGGTTCGTGGTGTCGTTGGACCGCTCCACCGACCCGCTCGTGGCCGCCGCCGCCCGGCGCGACGCGGCGGTGGGCGCCGTGCTCGCCGTGGGGTGGTTCGCGCTGTGGGCGCTCTACGCCGCCTACACCTGGACCGCGCAGATGGGGGTCGGCGCGGGCCCGGGAGGAGGCGGCGGCGGTGGCGCCATCCACATCATCCGCTTCTACCTCCCGGCCATCGGCCTAATCGCCCTCCTGGCGGCATGGCTGCTGGCCCAGCTGCCCCGCTGGGTGCCCCCGCTCGTGCTGGTGGCCGTGGCCGGGCTCGGCTTGTGGTCGTTCGAGAGCCTCACCGCCACCAGCGCGCTCGGGGGTCCCGGGGGCGGCTTCCCCGGCGGCCTCCCCTCGGGAGGGAGCGGGAGGTTCCAACCTGGTTCGCGACCGCCCGCCGGGCGACGTCCCCCCGCCGGAGGAGTGCCGCCGGGGTCGGGCTCGGGGTTCCCGGGCGGCTCGCCGCCGTGAGCACGGGCGCCACGGCGGCGGCCGGTGGCCGGAACCCCCGACGGGCGTGACTAGCGTCAACGTGATGGACCGCGCCCTGGTCGACCGCCTCTTCGAGGACGAGGTCCTCCCGGCCCTCGAGGCCTACACCCGCATCCCCTGCCTCTCCCCCGCCTACGACCCGGGATGGGCGACCGAGGGGCACCTCGACCGGGCGGCGGCGCTCCTGGCCGAGTGGTGCGCCAAGCGGCCGGTCCCCGGTCTCGGGGTGGAGGTGCTCGACCTGCCCGGTCGCACCCCGGTCCTTCTGGCCGAGACCGACGGCGACGCCCCGGGCACCGTCCTCGTCTACGGCCACCTCGACAAGCAGCCTCCCCAGGGGGTGTGGCAGGACGGGCTCGGCCCCTACACACCGGTGCGCCGCGGCGACCTCCTCTACGGCCGGGGCACCGCCGACGACGGCTACGCCGTCTTCGCCGCCGTGAGCGCCCTCGAGGCGGTGGTGGACGCGCGAGCTCCCCTCCCCCGGGTGGTGGTCCTCATCGAGGCCAGCGAGGAGAGCGGCAGCCCGGACCTGCCCGCCCACCTGGCCGCGTTGTCCAAGAGGATCGGGGCGCCCGACCTGGTGGTCTGCCTCGACTCGGGCTGCCTCACGTACGACCGGCTGTGGCGCACCGCGTCGCTGCGGGGCGCCGTGGTGGCCACCGTCCGGGTCGACGTGCTGACCGAGGGCGTCCACAGCGGGCTGGCCGGGGGGGTGGTCCCCTCCTCCTTCCGACTCCTGCGCCAGCTGCTGTCGAGGATCGAGGACGAAAGGACCGGCGAGATCCTCCTGCCCGAGTTGCGGGCCGAGGTGCCCGGGGTGGTCCGGGCCGAGCTGGCGGCGGTGGCCGCCGAGCTTCCCGGGGTGGCCACCGACGACCTCCCGACCGTGGACGGCCTGGTCCTCACGGGCGCCGACGACGCCGAGCGGCTGGTCGGCCGCTCCTGGTCGACGGCGCTCGCCCTCACCGGCATCGACGGCGTGCCGTCGGTGCGCGACGGGGGCAACGTCCTTCGGCCCTTCACCGAGGCCAAGTGCTCGATCCGGCTCCCGCCGCCGGTCGACGCCGCCCGTGCGGCCGAGGCCCTGGTGGCCGCGCTCACCGTGGACCCGCCCGACGGGGCGAGGGTCACCGTCGAGGTGGAGTCGGCCGCCGACGGGTGGCAGGCGCCGGACCCCGCCCCCTGGGTGGCCGCCGCGCTGACCGGGGCCTCGGAGGCGTGCTTCGGGCGCGCCGCGTCCGCCTACGCTGAAGGAGGCTCCATCCCGTTCCTGTCCCCCCTGGCCGACCAGTTCCCAGGCATCCAGCTGGTGGCAACCGGCGTGCTCGGTCCGGGCAGCAACGCCCACGGGCCCAACGAGTTCCTCCATCTGCCGATGGCCAAGGCGGTCACCGTGGCCGTCGCGGAGCTGGTGGCCGCTGCCGGCCGAAATTACCCAGCTCATAGCGGTCGTTGAGGGTTTTCTTACAAACCGCGGCTTGACTGAGTCATGACGCAGTTTCCCAACTGTAAAGGAACCGACATGAACGAGACACAGGACCACACCTCCGAGCACGGAGCGACCGCAGGGGCCGCCGGCGCCGAGCCCGCCGCCTCCGAGTCCGCCGCCCCGGTCGCCGGGTCGGGCTCCGAGCCCGAGGTGGCCGAGGCCGGCCGCACCCCGGCCAGTGACGCGTGGATCGCCCCCGAGCCGGCGGCCGGGGCGGCCGACCCGACCCCTCCGGCCGGGTCCGTGCCGCTCGACCCGACCCCTCCGGCCGGGTCCGTGCCATTTGACCCGACCCCCGCCGCCGAGCCGACGGTGCCGGGCGGGTGGCCGGGGGGCGACCCGGCGACGGCCCCCGGCTGGCCGGGTGGCCCCGCCACCCCTCCGGGCGCGTGGAGCGCGTCGCCGGCCGCACCGGGCGGATGGCCCGCCGGGGCCCCCACCACTCCGGGCGGCTGGCCCGGTGCGGGGTGGACCCCGCCGGCCAGCGGCTGGACACCGAGCGGGTCGGGCTGGCAGCCGCCGGGAATGGGCTGGACCCCGCCCCCGGGGGGATGGGTCCCCCCCGGCCAAAGCTGGGCGCAGCCCGTCCCTCCCCAGCCGCACCGACGCAAGAACCACCTGACGGCGGTCGTCGTGGCCGTGGCGCTGGTGGCCCTCCTCGTCGGCGCCGGCGCCGTGGGGTATGTCGTGCGCTCCCCCAGCCCGGCTCCGGTGGCCAGCCGGACCATCCCGCGGGCGGGGACATTCCCCTTCGGCGGGAGGACAACGACAACCACAACATCGGGCTCGTCGTCGTCGGGTGGCTCGAACTCCTCGGCCTCGGGCAGCCCGTCGGACACCGCGGCCATCGCCGCCGAGGTCGACCCCGGACTGGTCGACATCAACACCACGCTCAAGGCTGAGAACGAGGAGGCGGCCGGCACCGGCCAGGTCCTCACCTCCGACGGGGAGGTGCTCACCAACAACCACGTGATCGAGGGGGCCACAACAATCTCGGTCACCGACATCGGCAACGGGAAGACCTACTCGGCCACCGTGGTCGGCTACGACCGCACCGAGGACGTGGCGGTCATCCAACTGAAGGACGCCTCAGGTCTCAAGACCGTGTCCATCGGCAACTCCTCGGACGTGGCCAAGGGCGAGGGCGTGGTCGGCCTCGGAAACGCCGGCGGCGTGGGTGGAACCCCCAGCGTGGCCGGCGGCTCCATCACCGCCCTGGGACAGTCGATCACCGCCAGCGACGCGGGCGACGGCACCTCGGAGAAGCTGACCAACCTCATCCAGACCAACTGCGACATCCAGCCCGGTGACTCGGGCGGTCCGCTGGTCAACACCTCGGGCAAGGTCATCGCCATGGACACGGCCGCCTCCGGATCGTCGGGGGGCGGGTTCTCCTTCCGCACCCAGACAGGTCAGACAGCGTCCAGCCAGGGCTTCTCGATCCCCATCAACGAGGCCATCACACTGGCCAAGAAGATCGAGGCCGGGGACTCCTCGACAACGATCCACATCGGCAAGACGGCGTTCATCGGGATCGAGGTCTCCAACACAGGCTCGTCCAGCAGTTCGACTGGGGGCGGCGGCTTCAACTTCACAACCGGCGCCACAACAGCCACACCCGGCACCTCCACAACCAAGGGCGCCCACGTGGCCGGCACCGTCCCCAACGAGCCGGCGGACCAGGCCGGACTGGTCAAGGGTGACGTGATCACCGCCATCAACGGCAAGAGCGTCACATCGGCCACAGCGCTCACGTCCCTCCTCGAGCTCTACCACCCGGGCAACACGATCAAGCTGACCTGGGTCACCGCATCGGGACAGAAGCAGTCGGCGACAGTCACGCTGGCCACAGGCCCGTCGGCCTAGGCCAACGGCCAACGGCCTACGGCCAACGGCCACCAGCTTGCGGCGTGGGGCCGCCGGGGACGACACTCCGTACATGACGGAGATCGAGACCCCCGGCGGCCCCATGCCAATTTTCGAGGCCGAACCCGACGGCGAGCCCCGCGGGGCGGTGGTGGTGGTGCAGGAGGCCTTCGGCGTCACCTCCCACATCGAGACGATCGCCCGACGGCTGGCCCGGGAGGGCTACCACGCCGTGGCCCCGGCCCTCTTCCACCGCCAGGGGTCGCCGGTCCTCTCCTACGAGGACTTCGCGGCGGTCATGCCGGTGATGGGCGAGCTGACCGAGGGCGGCATCCGGGAGGACCTCGAGGCGACGCTCGGCCACCTCGAGGGGGCGGGCTTCGGCCCGGGGCGCACCGGGATCGTCGGGTTCTGCATGGGCGGCAGCGTCACCCTCTACGCCGCCACCCTCCGGCCCCTCGGCGCCGCCGTCACCTTCTACGGCGGCGGGGTGACGCAGGGGCGGTTCGGCTTCCCGCCCCTCCTCGAGCTGGCCCCCGGCCTGCAGACCCCCTGGCTCGGCCTCTACGGCGACCTGGACCAGTCCATCCCGCCCGACGCCGTCGAGCAGCTGCGCCAGGCGGCGGCCTCCTCGGCGGTCGAGACCGAGGTAGTGCGCTACGCCGACGCCGACCACGGCTTCAACTGCGACGACCGGCCCGCGGCCTTCAACCCTTCCGCCGCGGCGCAGGCCTGGGCCCGCACCCTCGAGTGGTTCGGACGCCACCTGGCCTGAGCCCTGTGCCCGCACCCGGTCACCGGTAACGTGGGCGCAGTCGCATCCGGAGGGCCCAGATGACCACCAGCGCCACCGACGAGGAGCACTACGACCCGTTCGCGGCCTTCGACGACATCGTCGGCGGCAACGACCGCAACCCGTACCCGATGTTCGCCGAGCGCCGGCGCGACACCCCGGTCTGGCGGGGCACCGTGGTCAATCCCGACCTGCGCCCGCCGGGTGAGCCCAACGAATGGGTCACCTTCCGTTACGACGACTGTTCGCGGGTCCTGCGCGACGCCACGACCTTCAGCTCGGCCGGCTACGACTCGACCATCGGCATGGTCATGGGCCACATGCTGCTCGGCATGGACGACCCCGAGCACCGGCGGCACCGCAGCCTCGTGACGGGGGCGTTCCGTGAGCGCTCGCTGGCCCGCTGGGAGCCCGAGTTCATCGCCCCGATCTGCCACGAGCTGATCGACCGGTTCGCCCAGAGGGGCCACGCCGACCTCGTGCCCGAGCTCACCTTCGAGCTCCCGGTGCGGGTCATCGCCCGGATCCTGGGCCTGCCCGACGAGGACTTCGCGCAGTTCCAGCGGTGGTCGATCGAGCTGGTCGGCATGGCCGCCGACATCGGGCGGGGTCTGGCCGCCTCGGCCAGCCTGCGCGACTACTTCGCCGGCATCGTGGCCGCCCGACGCCGCCACCCACGCGACGACGTCATCAGCGACCTGGTGACCGCCGAGATCGACGGCGAGCAGCTGGACGACGAGGCGATCTACTCCTTCCTGCGGCTCCTCCTGCCCGCCGGGGCCGAGACCACCTACCGCTCCACCGGCAACCTCCTCTTCCTCCTCCTCACCCACCCCGTCCAGCTCGAGGCGGTGACCGCCGACCGCTCGCTGCTCCCCCAGGCCGTCGAGGAGAGCCTGCGGCTGGAACCGCCGCTGGTCTCCATCGCCCGCACGGCCACCTGCGAGGTCGAGCTCAGCGGGGTGACGGTCCCCGCCGGGGCCACGGTCACCCCGTGCCTGGGCTCGGCCAACCACGACGAGACCCGCTGGGAGGACCCCGACCGCTTCGACATCTTCCGGCCGCCCGTGCCCCACCTCTCCTTCGCCCACGGCCCCCACATGTGCCTGGGGATGCACCTGGCCCGGCTCGAGACCCGGGTGCTGGTCGACGTCGTCATCGACCGCCTGCGGGGGCTGCGCCTCGACCCCGGCCGGGGTGACCCGCACATCAGGGGGCTGGCCCTGCGCTCCCCCACCTCGGTGCCGGTGCGGTTCGACCCGGCTCCGTCGTAGCGGTCGGCCTAGCTGCGGGGCACGTCCTTCCAGGCCACGCCCTTGTCGGGCCGCGGCTCGCCCGGCAGGCCGAGCATCCGCTCGCCCAAGATGTTACGCATCACCTCGGACGTCCCGCCCTCGATCGAGTTGGCCCGGGCCCGCAGGAACGCCTTGTGCAGGTCCGAGGTGCCGAACGAGACCCCCTCGGGGCGGACCTTGGGGTAGTCCGAGCTGTGGAGCATGCCCTCTGCCCCCATGAGGTCCACGCACAGCTCGTAGACGCGCTTGTTCTCCTCGGCGAAGGCCAGCTTGGCCACCGACCCCTCGGGGCCCGGCGTCCCCACCCGGCGGGCCTGGGCGGCGCGCTGGTTGGTGAGACGCGCCACCTCGCAGCGCACCCACGACGACATCAGGCGGTCCTGCAGGGCGCCGCCCTGCAGGCGGTCCCTCCCCTGCCAGCGCTCCCGCCACAGCGCCACGGCCTCGGCGATCGGCCCGTCCCCACGCCGGCCGATCCCGCCGCCGATGGCCACCCGCTCGTTCATGAGCGTGGTCACGGCCACGTTCCACCCCTCGCCCACGCCCCCCAGGCGGCACTCGTCGGGGAGGTGGACGTCGGTGAAGAACACCTCGTTGAACTCGGCCTCGCCGGTGATCTGGTAGAGGGGGCGGACCTCGACCCCGGGCGCGTGCATATCGACCAGGAAGCAGGTGATGCCGCGGTGCTTGGGCACGTCGGGGTCGGTGCGGGCGAGGAGGAGCCCGAAGCTCGCCAGGTGGGCCACCGTGGTCCAGACCTTCTGGCCGTTGAGCACCCACTCGTCGCCGTCGGGCACGCACCGGGTGGCCAGGCTGGCCACGTCCGAGCCCGCCCCGGGCTCGCTGAACAGCTGGCACCAGATCTCCTCGCAGGTGAACAGCGGCCGCAGATAGCGCTGCTGCTGGGCCGGGGTGCCGTGGGCCACCACGGTGGGCGCCACCATGCCCAGCCCGATGAGGTTCTTGCCCGAGGGGAACGGGGCCCCCGCCTCCCGTAGGCGCGCCCCGATCCTCGACTGCAGGCCCGGGCCCAGCCCCAGCCCGCCGCAGCCCTCGGGGAAGTGCACCCAGGCCAACCCCCGGTCGAACTGGGCCCCGAGGAACGCCGCGGCGTCGCTGGAGGCGGGCGGGTGGGCCGCCAGGAGGTCGTCCACCGCCGCGTCCACGACCTCGGCGTCGGTGGCCATCAGCCGTGGTCCTCCTTGTCCTCGACCGCCTCCCGGCCGGCTTCGCGCCGGGCGATCACGTGGACGTCGATCCCCGACTCGGCGGCGAAGCGCAGGATCTTGCGCACGACCGAGCCGCGGGTGAGCTCCTCCCAGCGGGTCCTGCGACTGGCCCCGACCACGATCTGGGTGACCTGGTGCTCGCGGGCGAACTCGACGACCGTTCGGGCCGGGTCCTCCCCGGCGACCTCCTGCCAGGTGCCCCCGACGTCGGCGACGAGGGCCTGCACCGCCTTGAGGGCGGGCGACGTCGACTGCCCTCCGTCGTTCTGGCGCACGTGGAGCACGTGGAGGTCGCCCTTCACCCTCTTGGCCATGCGGGCCGCCCGGCGCACCACCCCCTCGCTCCCCGGGGCCCCGGTGATGGCCACCATGATCCGCTCGGCCGTGTCCCACACCGCCCCGGGCTGCTGGGTGGCCAGGTAGCGCAGGAGCTCCTCGTCGGTCTCGTCGGCCACGAACCGCAGCGCCAGCTCGCGCAGGGCCACCAGGTTCTGGGTCTTGAAGAACCCCGACAGGGCATGGGGCACCTTGTCGGCCGGGTAGATGTTGCCGTGCAGCATGCGGCGGCGCAGCTGGTCGGCCGAAGAGTCGATGAGCTCGAGCTGGTCGGCCTTGCGCACCACCCAGTCGGGGACCCGCTCGCGGATCTGCACGCCGGTGATCTCCTCCACCGCGTCGGCCAGGCTCTCGAGGTGCTGGATGTTGACCGTGCTCACCACGGCGATGCCCGCCTCCAACAGCTCGAGGACGTCCTGCCACCGCTTCTCGTGGCGGCCCGAGCCCGGCACGTTGGTGTGGGCCAGCTCGTCGACCAGCACCACCTCGGGGCGCCGGGCCAGCACCGCCTCGGTGTCCATCTCGTCGAAGGCGGCCCCGCGGTACTCGACCACCTTGCGGGGCACGGCGGGGAGGTCGCGGATCAGCTCGGCGGTGTGCGGGCGGCCGTGGGTCTCGACGAAGCCGATGACCACGTCGGTGCCGCGCTGGTGGCGGCGCCAGCCCTCGTCCAGCATGGCGCAGGTCTTGCCCACCCCGGCGGCCGAGCCCAGATAGATCCGGAAGCGGCCGGCCGGGCGGACACTCTGGGCCGACTCCTCGTCAACCTGGGCGGCTTCGGGCACGGCCCCATTCTGCCGGAACACCGGCGCAGGGACCTACACTCGCCCAGGGGTGGCACACCGAGAGAGCTGGTACGTGAGGCGGGCGGTTGCCGGCGGGCTGGTCGCCCTGGTGGGCGTCGCCGCCTGTACGGCGGCGATGGTCCCCCTCCGCGACCACCTCTCACTGGCCACGCCGGCCCTGGTGCTGGTGGTGCCGGTGGTGGCCGGCACCGTGGTGGGCGGCTTCGGGGCCGGGCTGGTGGCCGTGGCCGCCGGCTTCTTGGCCTACGACTTCTTCTTCATCCCCCCCTACGGCACCCTGGCCGTCGGCGCCGCCGAGGACTGGACGGCCCTGGTCGTCTACGCCGTGGTGGTCCTCTTGGTGTCGGTGCTGGTCGACACCTTGCGGCGGGCCCGCTCCGAAGCGCGACGACGGGAGGAGGACACCCGGCGGGTCTACCTCCTCTCCGAACTGCTCATCGGCGACCAGCACCTCGACGAGCTGCTGACCGTGCTCGTGACCACCATCCGACAGGCCTTCGACGCCCGCTGGGCGGCGGTCCTCCTTCCCGACGGCGACCGGCTGCGGGTGGCCGCCACCTCGGGGGAGCCGCTCGCCGACGAGGAGCTCGAGAGCCTGCTGCCGGCATCGGGGCGGACCGAACGCCTGCACGACGCCTCGACCGGCGTGGTCCGCGTCGTGCTCACCGCCCTGGGCCGACCGGTGGGCCTGGTGGCCATGGCCGGACCGCCGCTCGACCCCCACGGCTGGGAGCTCCTCACCATCTACGCCAACCAGGCCGCCCTCGCTCTGGAGCGGAGCCGCCTGCGCGAGCAGGTGGTCCGGGCCGAGCTGCTCGAGGAGGTCGACCGCTGGCGGGACGCGCTCATGGGCGCCGTCTCCCATGACCTGCGGACCCCCCTGGCCTCGGTCAAGTCGGCGGTGACCGCCCTGCGCCGGTCGGGGCCCGAGCTGAGCGCGGCCGACCGCGACGAGCTGCTCGGGCTCATCGAGGACCAGTCCGACGCCCTGGAGCGGCTGGTGACCAACCTCTTGGACATGACCCGCATCCAAGCGGGCACCCTCGACCTGCGGCGGGAGATCACCCCGGTGGCCGAGGTGGTCGAGGGAGCCGTGCGCATGCTCGGGGCGGACCAGGTCGTCACCGAGGTGCCGGCCGACCTGCCCCCGGTCGACGTCGACCAACTGCTCATGCAGCAGGTCCTGGCCAACCTCCTGGACAACGCGCTGCGCCACTCCCCCGATGCCGAGCCGGTGCGGGTGTCGGCCGCGGTGCGCGGGGCGGTGGTCGAGCTGGTGGTCGAGGACCGCGGGCCGGGGGTGCCGGTGGCCGAGCGCGAGCTCGTCTTCCAGATGTTCAACCGGGCCAGCGCCGGTGGCCGGGCCGGCCTGGGACTCACCATCGCCAAAGCCTTCGTCGAGGCCCACGGGCAGACCATCCGGGTGGAGGACGCCCCCGGCGGCGGGGCCCGATTCGTGGTCACCATGCCTGCGGCCCCCCCACCGGTGGCCACAGGGCCGGCGCGCGCCGCCTGAGATGGCCCGCATCCTGGTGGTCGACGACGACCGCGCCCTGCTGCGGGCCCTCACCATCGCCCTGTCCTCGCGCGGCTACGACGTCGTCACGGCCCGCACCGGGTCCGACGGTGTCACCCAGGCGTCGCTCACGACCCCCGACGTCGTCGTGCTCGACCTCGGGCTCCCCGACCTCGACGGTGTCGAGGTCTGCCGGCGGATCCGCCAGTGGAGCCAGGTACCGGTCATCGTGCTCTCGGCCGCCGGCTCCGAGGACCGCAAGGTCTCAGCCCTCGACGCCGGGGCCGACGACTACATGACCAAGCCCTTCGGCATGGCCGAGCTGGAGGCCCGCCTTCGGGTAGCGCTGCGCCGGGCGGCCCGCACGGCCCCCGAGGAGCCGAGCGAGGTGGTGGTGGGGCGCATCGAGGTCGACCTGGTGCACCACATGGCGCGCCTCGACGGCCGGGACCTCGACCTCACCGGACGCGAGTTCGACCTTCTCGCCTACCTGGCCCGCCACGCCGGCAAGACCTGCACCCACCAGATGATCCTTCGCGACGTGTGGGGATCGGCCTACTCCAACGAGGCCCACTACCTGCGCGTCTACGCCCACCGGCTCCGGCGCAAGCTCGGCGACGCCGGCCACCTCCTGCGCACCCAGCCGGGCGTCGGCTACCAGCTAGTCGAGGAATGAGGTGATCGGGTTGAGCACGAGGTTGCGGCCGTGCTCGACCAGCACCGTCCCCTCCGCCGTGAGCGCCGTGCCGACGGCGATCCCCGGGACGGCCTCGCGTCCCAGCCACCGCAGGGTGATGGCCCCGGTGCCGTCGTCCAGCTCGGCCTCGAGGGAGGGCCGAGGGTCGGCCGGGCGGACCGGGCCCCCCAGGACCCGATGGTGACGGGCGGCCACCGAGGTCAGCGTGCCACTCAGCACCACCCGCTGGCGGGGCCCCGCCTCGGACACCGTGCGGGCCACCGGCCGGCCACCCCAGTGCGTCGAGCCGCCGGGCAGCCACCCGCTCACCGAAGCTTGGCCAGCCCCTCGTTCAGCTGCAGCACGTTGATGTAGGTCGAGCCCAGGAAGCCGAGTTGCTCGCCCTGGGTCTCACGGGAGATGAGGGCCCGCAGGGCCGACGGGGAGATCCCGGTGGCCGTGGCAACCATGGGGATCTGGACGATGGCGTCCTGGGGGGTGATGTCGGGGTCCAGGCCGCTGCCCGAGGTGGTCACCAGATCCGGCGTGGGGTCCACCCCCCTCGCGTGCCAGTAGGCGACGAGTGTCTTGACGTTGTCGAGCAGCGTCTCTGAGCGCGGGCCGAGGTTGGTGGCCGAGGACTCGCCGGGGTTCAGTGTCCCGGGGTGGCCGGGGATGTTGTTCGCCTCGAGCGGGTTGTCCCCCCCGGCGGCGACCGGCTTCAACGAGCCGGCGTACGGGCCGAGGGCGTCGGGGCGGCCCTGGAACACGCAGCTGCCCAGCGGATGCCCCGGGCACTTGGTGAGCGACCAGTTCTGGCCGATGAGCGTCGAGCCGTTGGTGGTGATCGACCCGTCGGCCTGGTGCTTGAACAGGACCTGGGCGACTCCGGTGCCGGCGAAGGCGTAGACGAAGCCGAAGAAGACCGTCATGACCAGGAGCGAGATGACGGAACGGCGGATGTGGTCGAGCATCAGGGGGTCTCCATCAGTAGGCGTGGAGGGCGGTGAGGATGACGTCGATGAGCTTGATCCCGATGAACGGCACGATGATCCCGCCCACGCCGTAGATCCAGACGTTGCGGCGCAGGATGGCCGCCGCACTGAGCGCGCGGAACTTCACCCCTCGCAGGGCGAGCGGGATGAGGGCCACGATCACCAACGCGTTGAAGATGACGGCCGAGAGCACCGCGCTCTCGGGGCTGTGCAGCTTCATGACGTTGAGCGTGTTGAGCTGGGGGTAGGTGGCAATGAACAGGGCCGGGATGATGGCGAAGTACTTGGCCACGTCGTTGGCGATCGAGAACGTCGTCAGCGAACCGCGGGTGATGAGCAGCTGCTTGCCGATCTCGACGACGTCGATGAGCTTGGTGGGGTTGGAGTCGAGGTCGACCATGTTGCCGGCCTCTTTGGCGGCCGTGGTCCCCGTGTTCATGGCCACGCCCACGTCCGCCTGGGCCAGGGCCGGGGCGTCGTTGGTCCCGTCGCCGGTCATGGCCACGAGCTTCCCGCCCTCCTGCTCGGACTTGATCAGCTCCATCTTGGTCTCGGGCGTCGCCTCGGCCAGGAAGTCGTCGACCCCCGCCTCCTGGGCGATGGCCGCCGCGGTGAGCGGGTTGTCCCCAGTGATCATGACGGTGCGGATGCCCATGGCCCGCATCTCGGCGAACCGCTCCTGGATGCCCTGCTTCACCACGTCCTTCAGCTCGATGACGCCGAGGATCTCGGGGCCGTCGGCCACGGTGAGCGGGGTGGAGCCGGCCCGGGCGATGCGGTCGACGATCTCGTCGAGGCCGGCCGGGGGGGTGCCTCCCTGCTCGGTGGCCCAGGTCTTCACGGCCTCGGCCGCGCCCTTCCTGATCTGGCGGTTGCCGACATCGAGCCCCGACATCCGGGTGTGGGCGGAAAAGGGAACGAAGGAGTGCTCCCCGGTCAGCTCGCGCTCGCGGATGCCGAACCGTTCCTTGGCCAGGACCACGATCGATCGGCCCTCGGGGGTCTCGTCGGCCAACGAGGCCAGCTGGGCGGCGTCGGCCACCTCCTGCTCGGTGTGGCCCGAGGCCGGGTAGAAGGCCGACGCCATGCGGTTGCCCAGCGTGATGGTGCCGGTCTTGTCCAAGAGGAGGGTCTGGACGTCGCCGGCCGCCTCCACCGCCCGGCCGCTCATGGCCAGCACGTTCTTCTGCACCAAGCGGTCCATGCCGGCGATCCCGATGGCCGAGAGCAGGGCCCCGATGGTCGTGGGGATCAGGCAGACCAGCAGCGAGACCAGGACGACCACCGACACCGTGGCGCCGGCGTAGTGGGCGAACGGCTGGAGGACCACCACCACGGGGATGAAGACGATGGTCAGGACGGCCAAGAGGATCGTGAGGGCGATCTCGTTGGGGGTCTTCTGGCGGTTGGCCCCCTCGACGAGCGTGATCATCCGGTCCAGGAAGGTCTGGCCCTTCTCGGCGGTGATCTGGACCACGATGCGGTCGGACAGCACCTTGGTGCCTCCGGTGACGGCCGAGCGGTCGCCGCCCGACTCGCGGATGACCGGGGCCGACTCGCCGGTGATGGCCGACTCGTCGACCGAGGCCACGCCCTCGATGATCTCGCCATCCGAGGGGATGGCGTCGCCGGCCTCGCAGACCACGCAGTCGCCGCGGGTGAGCTCGGCCGCCGCCACCCGCTCCTCGGTGCCGTCGGGCCGCAGCCGGCGGGCCTCGGTCTCCGAGCGCATCCGGCGCAGGGTGTCGGCTTGAGCCTTGCCCCGCCCCTCGGCCATGGCCTCGGCGAAGTTGGCGAAGAGCACGGTGAGGAAAAGCCAGATGGTGATCGAGATGGTGAAGGTCCCCGGGTGGGCGATGGCCTCGAGGAGGACCACCACCGCCCCGATCAAGACCACGAACATGACCGGGTTCTTGATCTGGACCCGCGGGTCGAACTTGCGGAAGGCGTCGACGAGCGCCTGCCGCATGATCTGGCGGTCGAAGAGGCTCCGTGCCTCGGCTACGCCATGGGGGGCAGCCGAGTCACCCGTGGGGACGGTGGTGATGGTGGGTGCGTTTGTCTGCATCATCCGAAGAACTGTCCGTGGCTGAGCTGCTCGACGATCGGGCCGAGAGCGACGGCGGGGAAGAAGGTGAGGCCACCGACGATGAGGATCACCCCGATGGTCAAGCCGACGAACATGCCGTTGTCGGTCCTAAACGTCCCGAGCGACGCCGGCACCACGTTCTTGGCGGCCAGTGACCCTCCGAGGGCCAGGGCTGGGATCATGATGCCGAACCGGCCGAGCAGCATGTCGATGGATCCGATGACGTTGTAGAAGGCGGTGTTGCCGGTCAGACCGGCCATGGCCGAGCCGTTGTTGTTGCCCTGCGACGTGAGGGCGTAGAGGATCTCGCTGAACCCGTGGGGTCCGGCATTGAGTGGTCCCGCGCGTCCGGCATGGAGGGACACCGCGATACCGGTCAGGATGAGGACGGTGATCGGCATCACCAGGACGGCCAGTCCGGCCAGCTTCACCTCCCTCGCCTGGATCTTCTTGCCCAGGTACTCCGGCGTTCGCCCGATCATCAAACCCCCGATGAACACGGCGATCAGGGCCATGAGCAAGATCGTGTACAACCCGCTTCCGGTTCCCCCAGGCGTGACCTCGCCCAGCATCATGCCGGAGAGCGGGCCGAACCCGCCCATGGGGTTGTAGGAGTCGGTGGCGCTGTCGACGGCCCCGTCGGAGGTCTGCGTCATCGACACGTTGAACAGGGCGCTCGTGGGGATGCCGAAGCGGACCTCCTTGCCCTCGGTGTTGCCCACCGCCGAATGCACGCCGGCGGTTGCCACGGCCGGGTTGTTCTGGTGCTCGGCGTAGGCGGTGAACCCGACCCACACCCCGAAGATGAGCACCATGGCAACGAGGAGAGCGGCACCGTGCCGGATGCTCTTGACCATCTTGCCGAAGGTGTAGGTGAGCGCGAACGGGATGGACAGGGTGAGCCAGATGTAGAGGAGGTTCGTGAGCCCCGTCGGGTTCTCGAAGGGGTGGGCCAGGTCGACGTTGAAGAAACCGCCCCCGTTGGTCCCCAGCTGCATGATGGAGCCCATGAACCCCGCGGGTCCCAGGGCGATGGTCTGCCTCACGCCGTTGAGCGAGTCGTGGATGCTCACCGGCCCGGACAAGGTCTGCACGGCGCCCTGTCCCACCACGATGATGCCGGCGACGAAGGCGATCGGGAGGAGGATGTAGAGCATGCAGCGGGTGATGTCCACCCAGAAATTGCCGATGGTGGGAGAGTTCCGGCGAGCAAAACCCCGTACCACGGCGATCGCCACGGCGATGCCGACGGCTGCACTCACGAACTGCTCGACCGTGAGCACGCCGATCTGGGAGAAGTACGACATGGCGGTCTCGCCGCCGTAGTTCTGCCAGTTGGTGTTGGTGAGGAAGGAGACCGACGTGTTCCACGAGAGCGCGGGGCCGACGGCGCCGAAATGCTGGGGGTTGAGCGGTAGCGACCCTTGGATCCTGAGCAGCAGGTACCCGAAGGCGACGAACACGCCGGAGAAGACCACCAGCGAGCCGGCGTAGCGCTGCCAGGACTGCTCCTGCTCGGGGCTCGTCCTGAGCAGCCGGTAGAAGGGGCGCTCGGCCCAGGCCAGGAAATGCACCCGCCCGTCGAAGACGCTGGCCATGTACGAGCCCAGGTACCGCCAGGTGATTCCCAGCAGGATGACCAGGACCACAATGGTCCAGAAGAAACCCATCAGAACCACTCAGGCTTGAACATGGCCACGCCGAGGTAGATGAAGACCACGACGGAGACGGCGAGCAGGATCCCTTGTACGACGCTCACACCCGCTCCAGCGCCCAGATCAGCCCGAGGAAGCCGGCGATGAATCCGATCGTCCCGAGCACCACCAAGAAGTCAGCCATGGCGACAGTGTGCGTCGTGGGACGTCAACGCGAGATCGACGGCGCATGTCCACGCGTAAACGATTCGTAAACGCCGCCACCGGTGCCCGTAGGCTGCGGGGATCCGACGTCCACGGATCCTTCCCACCATCGCCGTCGGCGCCCTGGCGGCCTTCGCTGCATGGGAGGGGTATCAGGGCCGGGACAGCCCGGCCGCCCACTGGAGCGTGGGCGCCACCATCGTGGCCGTGGCCGTGGCCACGCTCGTGGCGGGACGGGGCCGCCAGCGCGCCACCACCGGTGCCTGGCTCACCGACGCGGGGCGCGCCGCCGTCGGCTGGCGCGCCCGGCCCGGTTACGCCGCCGGGGTCGCCGTGTGGGCGGTGCTGCTGGTTGCCGTCGTCGGCTGGGACCTGAACAGCTTCGCCCACCAGGCCCACGACCTCCCCACCCTCAGCTACCTCGTCGGGCGGGCCACCCGCTTCACCTGGGGCCGGGCCCTGGTCTTCGCCGCCTGGCTGGCGGCCGGGGTGGGGATCGCCGCGGGCTGCCTGGCCGCCCGGAGCGCTCGCCGCACCGGTGCGGGCCGGTGAGCGCGGTGGTGGTCGGCGGCGTGGTCTGGGCCGTCGTGGCCGCGGCGGTGGTGGGGTGGCTGGTGTTCACCCAGGTAGCCGGGCCCCACCGGCTCCCCGGGGTGTCCGACGTCGTGCGCTGGTTCCTGCGGTGCTGGCTGGGCCGGCTGCTCCTCCTCGCCGCCTGGGCCGGGGCGGGCTGGCACGTCTTCTGTCAGCGACCGTGAGCCGGTAGCGTCGGTGCGTGTCAGGCTCCGCTCGCCCATGGATGGCGCGCGCCGCGGCGGCGGTCGTGGCCGTGACGGTCGTGACGGCGCCGGTGGCGGCCGTGTCGTCGGCGGCCGCGGCAGGGCTCTCGCCCGCGCAGCTGGCGGACGGGGCCGACCACGCCTGCATCGTGGGTGACGGGGCGGCCCGGGTGGACTGGTCGGCCCTCACCAACCCGGTTCTCTCCTACCCCCTCGCCGGCGCCAAGGACGAGGCCATCGTCTGGTCCGGCGGCCGCTGGCACATGCTCTTCAGCTACCTCACCCACGACCCCACTGCCCCCGGGGGTGTCCGGTGGGACATCGCCACGGCCACCTCGGCCGACCTCACCCACTGGTCCGCCCCCGAGCCGTGGCCGCGCCAGGCCGGGGCGCTGGGCGTGGCCTCCCCCGACGTCGTGCGCACACCGGCCGGGCGGTTCGTCGTGACCTACCAGTCCAACCCCTCGGGGTCCGGCCAGGACAAGCTCTTCTACCGGACCTCCGCCGACCTCGAGCACTTCTCCGCCGCCCGCCCCCTGGCCCCGGCGCTGGCCCCGGGGGCGGGCGACCGCCAGATCGACGCCGCCCTGGCCTTCACCGGCCACGGGGTGATCCTCGGGTTCAAGGCGAGCTCGGAGAACGGCCCCCAGCACTTCGAGGTGGCCCGCTCGGCCAGCGGTTCGCTGGCCGGCCCGTGGACCCTCCTGGGTCGGCCCGACATCACCCTCTACGACGACACCGTTGAGAACTACGAGTTCGTGAGCGTCGCCGGGCACTGGGACCTCCTGGCCACCTCCAACGAGCTCGACCAACCCTGGCTCTTCCGGCTCGACGGCGACCCGGCCACCGCGGCCAGCTGGCTGCACTGGTCCACAGGGCGCGAGCTCCAGGTCCCGGCCGAGCCCTGGGACAGCGGCCAGGGGCTGACCGGCGTCGACTACGAGCGCGACAACTCGGCCTTCCTCTGCGACGCCCGATCGGTCGACGGCTACTACTACCTCCTCTACGCCGGCAGCGACGAGCTCTCCCAATTCGGGGGATGGGGCCACGCCGCCATCGGCATCGCCCGCAGCACCGACCTCGTCCACTGGCAGGTGCCCCCGGCCGGGCCGGCCTCGTGACACTCGACCAGGCCCGTTCGACGATGGTGGCGGCCATGGCCGCCGACGGGGTGACCGATCCCGCCGTGCTCGCCGCCATGGCGGCCGTGCCGCGGGAGGTCTTCGTCCCGCACTTCTGGGCGACCGGGCCGGGTGGCCGGGACTACGACCTCACCGGGGACCGCCCCGACCCTCCGGCCGTCCAGCTCGTCTACGACATGGACCGCGCCCTGGCCGTCCGCTGGGACCCCGCCCACCCCGGCGACGCCACCAGCACCGCCTCGGCCCCCCGCCTGATGGCGTGGATGCTCGAGCTGCTCGACCTCCGCCCTGGGCTGCGCGTCCTGGAGGTCGGGACCGGCACCGGCTACAACGTGGCGCTGCTCGCCGAGATCGTGGGCGACCCCTCCCTGGTCACCTCGGTCGATATCGACGCCGGTCTGGTCGAGGCGGCCCGGGGGCGCCTGGAACATCTCGGCTACGGCGACGCCCGCCTGCTGGCCGGCGACGGTGCGGCCGGCGTGCCCGGGGCCGCGCCCTTCGACCGGGTGGTGGCCACCGTCGGCTGCGTCGACCTGGCCCCGCCGTGGCTCGACCAGCTCGCCCCGGGGGGGCTCGTCCTTGTCCCCCTCCAGCACGGCACGGTCCACCCGTTGGTGCGGGCCCGGCCCGACGGGCCGGGGCGGGCCGACGCCGAGCTGGTCGGGCGCTCGGGGTTCGTGGCCATCCGCGGCCGACAGGCCGAGCACTCACCGTGGGTGGCGCCGCGACCACCGGCGGCGGTGACCGGGCGCGCCCTGGTGGGGGCGATCGACATCGGTGAGCCCGCGCTGTGGGACCTCGGCTTCTACGTGGCCGTCTCCGACCGCCGGGCCGGGCCCCCGGCGAGCCTCGGTGACGGAACGGGGTCCGGGGCCGCGCTCACCGTGGGCGGCGAGGTCGCCTGGTACGGCCGGGCGGGCGAGGCGCTGCGCGACCGGCTGGTGGCCCTGGCCTACGAGTGGGACGGACTGGGCCGTCCGGCGGCCGAGGCGTTCGGGTGCCGCTTCAGCACGCCCTGCGGGCCGGGCGAGCTGGGCCGCAACGGTCCGGCCGAGTGGGTCGTCGACCGCGTCGACAACCGCCAGACCCTCTCCCTCAGCCGTTGACTCCGAGCAGGCGCAGCGCCCGGACCAGCGACTCCTCGATGTGCTCGGGCCCGGTGAGGTCCGACGCCCACGAGACCATCGAGGCGAACCAGACCTGCTGGACCACCTCGGCCGTCGCCCACTGCGGGTCCCCCGGCTCCCCGCCGGCCAAGGCCCTGGCCACCACCATGTGCATGCTGTCGTTGAACGACTGGAGCATCGGCGCCACGGCGTCCTGTCCGCAGGTGAGGGCGCGCACCATGGCGCGGCCCCGGGTCGGCGAGGCCACCAGCATCTCGGTGAGGGGGGTGAGGGTGCGCAGCACCCGGCTGCGTGGCGTCCGGCCGGCCCCGCGCCCGCCCGACTGCTCGAGCACCCGGCCGGCCGTGCGGATCATGGCGTCGAGCAGGAGGTACTCCTTGGAGGGGTAGTACTTGTACAAGGTGCGCGAGGAGATCCCGGTCTTGCCCGTGACATCGGTGATGTGCCACCCGTCGAAGCCCTGGGCGCCGGCCAGGTCCAGCACGACGGAGCGAAGGTGCTCGCGCTGCTCGTCGCTCAGAGGTTGCGATGCCATCAGCGACCCCGCCTCCACGCACGCACGCGGTCACGCTAGCGCGGGGTGCGCGCTGCGTCTCGTGGGACCCGAGCGCGTCAGGATGTGAGGTCGGCGAGCGCGGCCTCGATGGCGCGGTGGAAGGTCGGGTAGGCGTAGATCATCGACCGCAGCGTGCCCACCGGCACCTCGGCGTGCACCGCCAGCGCCAGCAGCCCGAGCACCTCCCCGCCCCAGGGCCCGGCCGAGGTGGCGCCCACTAGCACGTGGCGCTGTGCGTCCTCGACCACCTTCACGAAGCCGTCGTTGCCCGCCTTGTGGATCCAGCCCCGCACCGACGTGGGCACCTCGGTCATGCCGACTCGCACCGACAGCCCGGCCGAGCGGGCGTCTGCCTCGGACATCCCTACCGAGCCGACCTCGGGGTCGGTGAAGGTGACGCGGGGAACGGCTCGGTAGTCGGCCGGGCCCACCTCCTCGTGGTCGAGGCCGGCCTCGGCCAGGACGTCGGCCACCACCAGCCGGGACTGGTACATCGAGACGTGGGTGAAGGCGCCGTGACCGGTGGCGTCCCCCAGGGCCCACACCCCGGGGGCGGCGCGCAGCCGCCCGTCGACCGGGATCGACCGCGCCTGTTCGTCCAGCCCGATCGAGGCGATCCCGAGGGAGGCCAGATCGGGCCGTCGCCCGGTGGCGACCAGGAGCCGGTCGGCGGTCACCGGGTCCCGCCCGGCCAGATGCAGGGTGACGCGCCCCTCGGCGTGGTCGACTCGCTCGACGGCGCAGCCGGTCATCACCGAGATGCCCTCGGCGGTGAGGACCCGCTCGAGCAGCTCGGAGGACTCGGGCTCCTCGGCTGCCAGCAGCCGGTCGGCGCCCTCGACCACCGTCACCTCGGAGCCGAAGCGCGAGAACACCTGCCCGAGCTCGAGGCCGATCGCCCCTCCCCCCAGCACGGCCAGGCTGGCCGGGGGCTCGGTGCACTCGACGGCCCCGCGGTTGTCCCAGTAGGGGACCTCGCCGAGCCCGGGGATTGGCGGCGCCCAGAATCTGGTCCCCACGTTGAGGACGACACCGAGGCGGGCGGTGAGGAGCCGCTCCCCCACCAGCACCCGGCCCGGCCCGTCGAGCCGGCCCCACCCCCGCACGAAGGCGGCGCCGCGGCCCTCCAGCCGCTCCACCGCCACCCGGTCGTCCCAGTCGTCGGTCGCCTCTGTGCGGATCCGGCGGGCCACCGGCTCCCAGTCGCCTCGCACGGTGGCCTGGCCGGCCATGGCGGGGATCCGCCGCCCCTCGGCCAGGAGGTCGGCCGCCCGGATCATCATCTTGGAGGGGACGCAGCCCCAGTACGGGCACTCCCCACCGACCAGCTCGCCGTCGACGCCGAGCACCGAGAGGCCCGCCTCGGCCAGGCGGCCCGCGGCCTCCTCGCCGCCGGGACCGAGGCCGACCACCACCACGTCGGCCGCGTCGTTCACGGTCCGTTCCCCCCAAGCGGCGCGGCGCCGGTGGCGGTCCGCACCCCGTTCAGGCGGCGGCCGCCTCGGCGGCGTCCACCAGCGTGCGGTGGCGGACGTAGGTGAACATGACCACGCCGCCGAGCGCGCCCCCGACGCCCACAGAGGCCAGGCCCAAGAAGATGAGCAGCCCGAGCGCCTGGTAGGCGTTGTTCAGGTAGAGGGTGCGGTTGCCGACCACCCAGCACACCGTGGCCATGATGAAGAACTCCAGGGCCAGCAGTCCGCCGAAGGCACCCATGGCGGCCATGGCCGTCTTGGTGTCGCGGGCGGCGACGGCCTTGCGGGCCGGCGGGACCAGCATCCCGCCCAGAGCCACGAAGACCACCAGGATCCCGACGCCGAGCACCGACAGCCACCACACCGAGACGTAGACGCCGGCGGTGATGAGGGCCATGGCCGCCGAGAAGACCACCAGGAGGAAGAACAACGCCGCGTACAGCCTTCCCATGGGCCGCTCACCTCGTCTGTGCTCGGGGCCCGCGACGCTGGAGTCCGGGGCCGCCATCGGGTTCGTCCCCGAGTGTAGGGCGTGGGGCGCCCGCACCTGTGCTCTCGGCCAGGGCCTCCCGCTGTACGGTGCCCGTGTGCGCGACACCCAACGGCCTCCGGCTGCGCCGGGCGGGGCGTCCGGGGCCGGCCGGCCCCGGACCCGGCGGGCGGGGCCGGCCGGTCGTGCGGCCCTCCTCGGCCCGGCCGCCTGCGCCCTGGCGCTCCTCGGCGCGGCCTGCGGCTCGCCCGGCGCGCCAGACGCCGCCAGTACCACCTCGACCACCTCGGCCACGACCACGACCACCCTCGCGCCCGGGACGCTGCGGTTCGGCGCGCCCGAGCCGCTCACCGGGGGCACCGCACTGGTCGCCGTCTCCTGCGCCTCGCCCACCGCCTGCATCGCCGTCGACGCCACCGGCCGCGCCTTCGCCTTCAACGGCTCCTCCTGGGGCGCCCCGCAGTCCCCCGCCGGTGCGGCCACCGGCCCGGGCACCATCTCGGTCTCCTGCGCGTCGCCCACCCTGTGCCTGGCCGCGCCGACCGGTGGCAACCAGACCGTCACCTGGAACGGCCAGTCCTGGTCGGCGCCGGTCACAGTGGAGGGGGCCGCCGGCATCGAGGGGATCGGCTGCGCGCCCTCGGGTTACTGCGCAGCCGTCGACGGAGAGGGGAACGCCTTCGCCTATCGCGGCGGCGGCTGGGGCGGCACCAGCGGCGACTGGGGCGCGGTGACCGCCATCTCCTGCGTCAGCCAGACGTTCTGCGTCTCCTCGTCGGGAGGGTTGTCGATCTGGGACGGCGGCTCGTGGACCACCCCCCAGACATACGGGGTACCCACCTCCTTCACTGACGTGTCCTGTCCGACGACCTCCTTCTGCATGGCGGTCGACGAGCTGGGCCAGGCTCTCGTGTGGAACGGCCAGGCCTGGTCGGCTCCCATGGCGGCCGACCCCCTGGGAGCGCCCTTGACCGGAGTCTCGTGCCCCACCGCGACCTTCTGCGTCGCCGTGGACAAGCACGGGGGGATCTTGCAGTGGCACGCGGGGACCTGGAGCCGAACCGATGCCGACTCGTCGGCCGCCATGGCCGGCGTGTCCTGTCCGACCGCGACATTCTGCATGGCCGTCGACCACTCGGGCCGCGTGGTGGTGGGCCGGCCGGCCTGAGCAGTGTGAGGGGGGCAGGCAGGTCCGATTGGTGGATGCTCGTCAGGGATTCATGGCCGTCAGCCGGCCCGCTGGGTGAAGCTGAACCAGTTCCCCGAGTCGTCGCGCAGGATGGCCTCGGTGCCGTAGGGGCGCTCCTCGGGCCCCTGAGAGAAGTCGGCGCCCCGCCCCTCCAGCGCCGCATGGTCGGCTCGGCAGTCGGTGGTGGCCATCACCCCGGGGCTGAGCACCCCCTGCTCGACCAGCGCGCGTACCTTGGGACCGGTCTCGGCGTCGAGCATCGAGCGTGTGGGGTCCATGAGGAGCAGCTCCTGGGCGCCGCCCGGCGGGCGCACGGTGAGCCAGCGCATCCCGTTCCCCAGCTCCACGTCGGCCGTCACCTCGAAGCCGAGCTTCTCGGTGTAGTACCGCCTGGCCGAGTCCTGGTCCAGGACCCACACCGTCACGATGCCGATGCCGGTGATCATGCCTTCCTCCTCCAAGCTCGCCGGGCCGCCAACGCTAGGGGGTGGTCAGGCCGGCTGCAGGGCCATGGCCGCGTGCAGGGCCACCCCGGTGGCCATGGCCGGCTCGTCGATCACCATGCGGTTGGAGTGGTTGGGGGCGGGGTCAGCCACCCCCGGCGGCGCCGCCCCCAAGAAGGCCATCGACCCGGCCACCCGCTGCAGGACGAAGGACCAGTCCTCGGCGCCCATCACCGGTGAGGGCATCACCGTCACGCGGTCGGGGCCGAGGAGCCCGGTGGCCACTTCCACGGCCCGCGCCGCGGCCGCATCGTCGTTTACCGTTACCGGGTACGCCACCCCCAGCGGGTCGATCCGGGCCGAGCACAGGTGGGCCGAGGCCACACCCGAGACCACCCGTCCGAGACCGTCGAGGGCCAGCACCCGCGTCGCCTCGGACACCGTCCGCACGGTCACCTCGATCTCGGCCGTCTCGGGGATCACGTTGGCCGTGGTGCCGGCCGTGATTCTCCCCACGGTCACCACGGCCGGGTCGAAGATCGGCAGCCGTCGCGTTACCATGGACTGCAGGGCGGTCACGATCTCGCAGGCCACGGGGACCGGGTCCACGGCGTCGTGGGGCATCGAGGCATGGCCGCCCCGGCCGGTGACGACGATGCGGAACTCGTCGGCGGAAGCCATGAGCGTCCCGGCCCGGGTGGCCACCCAGCCCGAG
The DNA here is from genome assembly GCA_963770505.1 of uncultured Actinomycetota bacterium. Classification (GTDB taxonomy): domain Bacteria; phylum Actinomycetota; class Acidimicrobiia; order Acidimicrobiales; family RAAP-2; genus CAVYPR01. Next base: position 1,145,318 of record CAVYPR010000001.1, read on the forward strand.
GGCACCATGGGGGCGACGTGGATGGCGAAAGCCCGGTCGATCGGGCCGTGCCGCTCGAGCAGGCCCTCCTCCAGCATCACCTGGGCGCCTCCGCCCCACTCCTCGCCCGGCTGGAACATGAGCACCACGCGCCCGGCCAGCTCGCCGCGACGACCGGACAGCAGGCGGGCGGCCCCGACCAGCATGGCCACGTGGGCGTCGTGGCCGCAGGCGTGCATGGCCCCTTCGACCTCCGAGGCGTAGTCGAGGCCGGTGTGCTCGACCAGCGGGAGCCCGTCCATGTCCCCCCGCAGGAGGGTGGTGGGCCCGGGGTGCCCGCCGTCGAGCACCGCCACCACAGAGGTCGTCCGCTCGCCGAGCGAGACGTCGAGGCCCAGCCCGTCCAGGGCCTCGAGCACGACCGACTGGGTGCCGGGCAGCTCCAGACCGAGCTCGGGATGGCGGTGAATCCGGCGGCGCACCTCCACCACTGTCGCCTGGAGGAGGCGTGCGTCGTCGAGCAGCGAGACGTCGACCGTCGGCACCCGGCTCTCGTCCACCGCGGCCACCTCCTCGTCGGCACGGTACCGCGTCGCGCAGGCGGCCGTGCCGGCCGCTCGGCCGGTGGCCCGCCGGCGGCCACCGGCCCGCGCGGCGCGGCCTTCGGGCATCACACGCACAGATTGCGGCCGTGCCGTCCTGTCGACCGGACCACCCCCGTCGCCACCCCGGTGCCCCACACCGTCTTCTTCACCCATCTTCGACGGGCGGCGCTGGCCGACCTGCGGGCGCGCTCCTCCAAGTTCGTCGTCCCTCGGCCACATGGGCCGACGGCGCGAGCAGGCGTCTCCAGGTGACGCCGCTCGGCCGCACCCCCGGACACCTTGGGCGCACCAGGGCGCTGGACGGCGGGTTCCCGGGGACCTTGCCGTCCCCGACCAAAGGTCCGGGTGCCCACCGTCGAGGACCCTCCGCCCGTCCCGGTTGACGCGTAAGTCTTCGCTAACATATTGTTCGTGCGTGACCTCATCGCCGTCCTGGCCGAGCCCAACCGCCGACGGCTCCTCGAACTGCTGCTCGGTGGCGAGCGCTCGGCCGGTGATCTGGCCCGTCAGTTCTCCGTCACCCGCCCCGCCGTCTCCCAGCACCTCGGCGTGCTCGTCCAGGCGGGGCTGGTGCAGGTCCGCCGTGAGGGCCGCTTCCGCTACTACCGGGTGGTCCCCGAGGGGCTGGCCGAGCTGCGCGAGTCGCTGGGCGTGTTCTGGGACCGCGAGCTGGAGGAGCTGGCCTCGGTGCCGGACAAGGAAGGTGCGACCATGACCATCGACAAGTCCGTCCTCGTCCCCCTCGGGATCGACGAGACCTTTGCCCTCGTCACCGAGCCAAGCAGGCTCCGTCGCTGGCAGGCCGTTGCGGCGCGCATCGAGTTGCGCGCCGGCGGCGACTACCGCTGGACCATCACCCCCGGGCACACCGCGGCGGGAACGGTGGTCGAGGTCGAGCCGGGACGCAGGCTCGTGCTGTCGTGGGCCTGGGAGGACGCCGGCTCGGCGTCCCCTCCGACTTCCACCGTGACCGTGACCCTCGAGCCCGCCGACGGGGGGACGGTGGTCCGGCTCGTACACGAGGGGCTGACCGCGGAGCAGGAGGCCGGCCACACCGAAGGCTGGACCCACTACCTCGGGCGCCTCGCCTTGGCGGCGACGACGGGGGATGCCGGGCCCGACGAGTGGGCCGCCGCGCCCGACCCGATGGACCGTCTCACCGCGGCCGAGGCGTCCCTGGCCGTCTGCCAGCTCGTGCTCCGCCAACTCTCTGCCGACGACGGCTCGAGGTCCACCCCCTGCCGCGAGTTCACGGTCGACCAACTGGTCGACCACCTGGAGGAGTCGCTCACCAGGCTGGGTTCGGCCGCCGGGGCCGACGGTGCCCTCCCCGTCGCATGGGGTCCCGAGGACCGGATCGCCACCGCCGCCCAGCGGGCGCTCGAGGCCTGGCGGGGTCGGGGCCTCGACGGCGACGTCGACCTGGGAGGGTTCGCCATGCCCGCCACCCTGGCGGCCGACATCCTGGCGATCGAGCTGCTAGTCCACGCCTGGGACGTGGCCACCGCGACGTCGACCGAGCTGACGACCAGCCCCGCGCTCGCCGAGTACGTTCTCGACCTGGGCCGCGAGCTCATCTCGCCCCAGCTCCGGGGCTCGGGCCGGTTCGACCCCGAGATCGGGGTGGAACCCGACGCCGGAGGGCTCGACCGCCTGGTGGCCTTCACCGGTCGCCAGCCCTAACCATCGTCCGACCAAGACAGCGAAGAAAACGGAGGCAGTGACATGTCCAAGTTCGTGCTCGTCTACACCGGCGGCGCCATGGGTGCTTCACCGCAGGAGCAGCAGGAGGCCATGGAGGCCTGGATGAGCTGGTTCGGCTCCCTGGGGGAGGCGGTGCTCGACGTGGGGAACCCCTTCACCGGCGGCCGCACCGTCGCCGCGGACGGGTCGGCCACCGACGGCGGGGCGGCCGGCCTGACCGGCTACTCGATCGTCGAGGCCCCCGACCTTTCCACGGCAGCCGGGATGGCCAAGAGTTGCCCCGTCCTCACCCATGGCGGCGGTGTCGAAGTCTACGAGGCACTGCCCATCTAGCTCCGGGCACCGGACAAGGGCACGGGTCGACACGGGCGGCCGAGGACCTGCGGGTACTCGACTCCACAGCCGGGCGGTACTCGAGATGCGCGCCCACCCACTATTGCGCCGGCATCCCTGGCGGCGACCCTCGGTGAGCGCGCCGGAGCTGCCTAACCTGTGGGGATGGGGGACGACGCGGAGTCCGAGCGCGCCGATGAGCCAGTGGCGCTCGGCGCGACGCGGCGCGGCGCAACAGGGCGCGGTGACCGGCCGGCCAGCGGTTCCACCGGCGCCGTCGCAGCCGGCCCCCGGGGCCGGCTGCGGCGCCTGTGGCTCAGCGGGCGTGGGTGGGAGACGGCCGAGCGGGCCCGGGTCGAGGGGTTCCTCGAGGAACGGCGGCGGACCTCCTCGGCCGTGGCCGCCGGCTTCGAGATCCAAGAGCTCGATGCCAACGTCGGCGGCGGCCTCCTGGCCGGGGCCATCGCCTTCCGCATGTTCCTCTTCCTGGTCCCATTCGTCTACATCGTCTTCACCGTGCTGGGCCTGTCGGCCCGCCTGTCCAACGAGGACCCGGCCACCCTGGCCAAGACGTTCGGCATCACCGGGATCCTGGCGGCCACCGTGGTGGACACCCAGGATTGGAGCGTCTGGACGCAGCTGGTGGTGCTGGTGGGCGCGTCCTTCGCCCTCTTCCTCACCTCGGGCAGCCTCACCAAGGCCCTCTTCGTTGTGCACTGGCTCGTGTGGCGGATCGCACAGGTCAAGCCGGCCGGGCTCCTCCCCAGGCTGACCGTCATCGCCGTCTCCCTCCTGGCCGCGGCGCTGGCCACCGCGCTGAACAGCCTCCGCGAGCACACCGGGGCCGCCGGGACGGTCCTGGCCATCCTGCTGGTCTTCGGGGCGTCCTTCGGGATCTGGTGGTGGATGTCCTGGAAGCTCCCCCACGCCGACGCCCCGCCAAAGGCCCTCATCCCCGGGGCCCTGTTCATCGCCGTGGGTATGGAGGTGATGCACCTGCTCACCACCTACTGGCTCGGCCACCTGGTCGCCAGGAAGTCCCACTCGTACGGGGCGGTCGGCGTCGCCCTGGCCGTCCTTCTGTGGGTCTACATCCTGGGTCGGATCATCGTGGGATCCGCCGGGCTGAACGCCACCCTGTGGCGCCGCAACCAGGCACGGCTGGAGGGATCAGGGCCGGCGGATGCCGCCGCCACGGCCAACCGTCCCGCACCCCCGTGACACCGACCTGAGCGCGGCTTCGTCCGACGTGCCCCACGTGCCCTCTTTGCGGTGCGACCGAGTACGTTGGCCCAAGCCGAGCACCTCGGCACCACTGCTGACTTGCGCACCGACGTGCGAACGACGGAGAAGGAAGGACACCGTGGCGAAGGGCCAACCACCGACGAGCAAGACACCGTCAAAGCTCATCGACGCGAGGATCAAGGAGTTGGGTGACTGGCGAGGCGAGTTGCTCGCCCGGCTGCGCGCCCTGATCAAGGAAGTCGACGGTGAGGTGGTGGAGGAATGGAAGTGGCGGGGAGTCCCGGTCTGGTACCACGACGGGATGCTCTTCACGGGCGAGACGTACAAGGAAGTCGTCAAGATGACCTTCGCCAAGGGAGCCGCCCTCGAGGACCCCTCAGGCCTCTTCAACGCCAGCCTCGAGGGCAACGTCCGTCGCGCCATCGACTGGCGCGAGGGCGACAAGGTCAATGAGAGGGCCCTGAAGGCTCTCGTGCGCGCCGCCGTGAAGCTCAACACCTCGGCCGGCGCGTGAGCCCGGGGGCGGCGGTCACCTCGAGGGTGGGCCACCCCAAGATGACCCGGGACTCCGAGCCGCTTGAAGGGATGCCGAGTCCACGAGGACGATGACGTGCCAGCAGCTGGGCGGCACGTGCGATCTGGCCCATCACGGCACCACTGCCGAAGGGGTCATCTAGGTTCAAGACCAACATCGGAGGGACGTGGTGGCGAACCGCGGCACGGCCCACCTACCTGCGCTGAGCGACATGAAGGGCAGGTGGGAGCATCCTTTCACGGGCATGGGGCGGTAGCGGCCGTGACGACCATTCGGCCGCTCTCGCCGCTTGACCACGTGGAGCAATTCATCGCCGGCTACCCGTACCCAGCTACCGCCGGGAGTACCTGCGGACACTCACCGCCCTGCTCACCACCGAAGACCCCTCCATGGCATAGCTCCGGATCGCCAGTGGGTGCAGCGACAAGGTGCATCCGGCAGCATTGGCAGATCTCAGTCCAATTATCAGCCGCAGTCTGATGTATCAGCCGCAGTCTGATGTATCAGCCGCAGTCTGATGTATCAACCGCAGTCTGATGTATCAACCGCAGTCTGATGTATCAGCCGCAGTTTGATGTAGTGGTCGTCATCCACAACGGCTCCGAATAAGACCGGCGGTACTGGACTCCCTGGAGAAGTCAATCTCCCGACTAGAGCCCACAAGCAGCGTTTGCTGTACCCTTGCTACGATCTTCGTTATGCACCAAGGCTGACACGCCAGGTGCCCCGAGGAATGGCCGCCGTCGAGATGCAGCCTCACCACCATCACATGCTGTTTGCAAGCGAGCGCAGGCGAACTGAACAACGTCCAAAGCGTAGGCTCCGGCTGCCCATAGTCGCTGTGGTTCTCGGGGCGATGGTTGTACTACTGAGCGGCTGCATAACAAGCTTCTCGCCGACGAGTGGGCCGTCGCTCGTGGCAACCACGGTCATCATCAAAGGCTCTCACTTCACAGGAGCCACCGCGGTCAAATTCGGCACGACAACAGCCACCAGCTTCACGGTCACAGGCCCGGGCACCATCACTGCGGTGACCAACAGGCACGGAGCGGGCACAGTCATAATCAAGGTCACGACGCCCGAGGGAACCTACACCTCGACTAGCGACTTCTCGTTCGTGACGCCGCCACCGCCCGGCGGCAACTGCACCGACCCGACCTACCACACGACAAACCCCGAGGGCACGATCAACACTGACCCCGGTCCTCCCAGCCCCGAATACTGGTGGGTGAACAACGACGCCTGGAACGGGACACACGGCCCACAGAGCATCTACGTCTGCAACCAGTCGAGTTGGTACGCCGCGTCGAACCAGACTGACGAGACAGGAGCGGTCGAGACCTACCCTGACACCGAGTACGACGTGGGCGGGCGTAACACAGGTTCCACGACCCCGATCACCGGCTTCAAGGCCATCACATCGACCTTCTCCGAGTCGTTCCCCTCGGCCGGTGGATGGGACGCCGCCTATGACTTGTGGCTTACAAACTGGTCGACCGAAATCATGATCTGGAACCAGTGGGCCGGCACACAGAGCTACTGGCCGAAGCAGGCCAAGACGGCAGTGACACTGGGTGGTACCGGTTACAAGTTCTACAACAACGGTGGCGAGCTGATGTTCTTCCGTAACACCCAGGTCACGTCGGGGTCGGTCAACATCCTGGACGCTTTCAAGTGGCTGGTGGCAGAGGGCATCGTCAAGGCCACAGCCGTCCCGGAGCAGTTGGAGTACGGCGTGGAGATTTGCTACACCTCGGGTACAGAGACGTTCCCCTTGAACAGTCTGACGTTCACCGTGACACCGTGACACCGTGACACCGTGACACCGTGACGGTATCAGGGTGTCGGCCCCCGTGGAACGGGAAGACATCTCCGACCGGCGCATTGCAGACGCCTTGATCCGCCCCCATCGTCGGCGTGGTGGGCGATGGGCGGGCCGGATCCGGCTTGCGAAAAGCTACGTCTGAGGTGCCGCCCGTTGTGCTGCCAAGTTGGCCGCAGTTTCAGACTTAGCGAGCTGTACTCGGTTGCCCACTGCGAGGTTGGGGTCGTCGACGTGCAACCCCCACGCGGCTGCAGGGGCAGCAGACAGCTGCGGTGTCTCACCCAGGTGCTTGATCATGAGCACCCGGTACCCGTGGCTTGTCATGCATCGGGCCGAAGACCCGTCCTCGTGCTCGACCCAGGGCCCGAGGACTGAACAGTCCCGCAAGAGGCTCAGTTGGCCAAGCCGCGGTCGAACGCCCGAAGCCCCGATGCGCCAACAGCGGCCGCCCTCGCCACCCAGCTCGCTCACGAGCCGTAGGAGGGGGGAGCATCGTCAACTGCGCTCCCCCACCGCCTGGCCGGGGACCCGACGAGCGTGAACCCCACCGTCCCGCCGCTGGTCGCCGTGTCCAGGGGGAGCCATGGGCGGTTCCAGGACCGGCCGTTGACCGTCATCTTCGAGATGTAGCCGGCTCCTGCCCGCTGCCTGGCGGCGTGGAGTTCGAGGTGCCGACCGCCGCCCAGGTCGATCACGACCGATGTGAACGAGGGGGACGTCGTGACGAGCACAGGGGTCCCGGGCGTCTCGGGGTAGAGGCCGACCATGGCCCAGACCGCCCACGAGCTCATGGCCCCGAGGTCGTCGTTCCCCGGTTCCCCGTCCGGGTCGTCGGGGTACAGCTGGTCGAGGATCTTCGTCGTCGTCCTCTCGGTCAGCCACGGAGCGCCTGAGTAGTCGCCTTCGAACGGCGTTTGCAGGTCCTCCTCGTTCCCGGCCCAGTCGTACGGTGCGCTCGCGCCGGCTTCGACCTGCCCCAAGAACCGCTCGAGGTCCCCGGTCGCGTCCGCCCGCCCGCCGAGGGCGCTGAAGACGCCGGCCAGGTCCTGGGGCACCATCCACGTGTACTGGGCGGCGTCGCCCTCCTGAAAGCCTGTCTGGCCGACGCCGGAGATGCCCGAGGCGGCGAGCTTGGCGGACAGCGCGAGGCTGCCTGTCGGCCACCCGGGTGGATACGCGCCGCTTGTGTCCTTGGGGGCCATGAGACCGGTCGCCGGGTCGAAGACGTGGCGCCAATTCTGTGACCTGGCGGAGAACGTCGTGGCAACTGAGCGTTCCCCGAGCGCCCCGGCGAGTTGGGAAATCGCGAAATCGTCGGTGGCGTACTCGAGGGTGACCGAGGCGGAGTCCTCGGAGATCGAGCTCGTCTCGCCGGCAAGGTGCCCTGTCTCGCTGGTCACGTAGCCGTGAGCGAGGTAGCTGGCGAGCCCGGGGCGCTCGACGTAGCCGTCAGCGGCAGGTGGAGGTGGTGTGGCGGGGGTGTCGGCGCCCTGCACCATCAGTCGTAGGGCTTCTTTGACATCGAATCCCCTGGCTCCGAAGGCATAGGCGCCGGCGATGATCGGGTCGGCCGAGTCTCCCCCCATGACATCCTCGCTCACGTTGACGAACTCCCATTTGGGCAGGAAGCCGCCGTCCTGCTGTGCGTCACGGATGAGCGACGTGACCATCGCGTCGGCAAGCTTTGGCTCGAGCAGCGCGAGGAGCGGGACCTCGCTGCGGTAGATGTCCCATCCCGAGATGTTCGTGTACTGCGGTGTGCCCCTGGCCACGTGCACCCGACCGTCCAGCCCCGGATAGTCCCCGTCCTGGTCGGACAGCAGCGAGGGAAAGAGCAGCGAATGGTAGAGGGCGGTGTAGAAGACGCGCCGCTGGGTCCCGGTTCCGCCGCCGACGTCGATCCGAGAGAGCTCTCCGTTCCATCGGGACGTGGCGGCGTCGCGCACGGCATCGAAGTCCCAGCCGTGCTGTTCGGCACGGAGGTTGGCCGCCGCGTTGGCGATACTGGTGTACGAGAGACCGACCTTCATGGTGACCGTCGTCGCCCCGTGGGTCGACGGCGCGAAGGTTGCGTAGACGCCGGGCGCAGTACCGGCGCTCTGTCGGCCGCCGGGCGAGAGTGCGGATCCCTCCCAGGTTCCCTCGGTCTGGAACGGAGCGTCGAACTCGGCGGCGAAATGGGCATTGTACGTTCCCACCGTGTCGCAGAACCTCCCGGCGACCGCCGACCCCGAGAGGGATCGGTCACCTGTGACCGAGAGCTCCCCGCTGGTGAAACCCCCTTGACTCGCTCCGGGGTCGATGAGGATCGAGGGACTCACGCCCGGAGGGAACGTGAAGCGACCGATCCCGGTCCTGTTGGTGACGGTGAGCTCAACCCTCACCCCGTCGGAGAGGGTGACGGCGTAGTAGCCGGGCGAGGCCGACTCCGAGTGGTGGGAGAACGTGGATTCGAAGTGACCGGGATCGGAGTTCGGCGACTCCGAGACAGGCCCGGGAAACGGCAGGACCGGGAAGTCCTCGAGGGCGGTACAGCCCGCTCCCGACAGGTGGGTGAGGCTGAAGCCGTCGATGGTGTCAAGTGTGTAGAAGTACCCGCCGGACACCGCCTGTGTGAACGATGTGCTCGGGGTATCGGGACTCCACTGGACCATCCCGAACGGGACATCGGCGCCCGGAAAGGTGCCGATCGCCCCGATCTGCCCCTTGCCGACCCCGGTGCCGATGAAGGGATCGACCGCCGCCGCAGGGTCGCCGCCGCCGACGGATGCGGCGGGCGACGCTCCAGAAGCCGCGGCGCCAGCCGACGGGGCGAGCAAGAGCGCGAGCAGCAGGGCCAACGCACAGCTTGGTGCCCCCAGCCGTGGCGGGAGCACGCGGACCCGCAGACGGCGGCGCCGTCGAGCCGTCACGAGCCGTGAGGGAGAACTGGTGGGACGCGGCGCACCGGCCAAGGTTACCGACGTCCCGGACCAGGGAGGCAGCGGACATCCGGGAACGGTCACTGCCCATCCCACATACCCCACCCTCGCGTCGGGCACCTGAGGGCTCGAGGGTGTGGCGACCCGATACCGAGCCATCGCACGCGGGACCGTCCTGAGCCATCGGGCCCCTTTGTCGACGGTCGCCCGCCCGAGGCCCAACCGGGCCTTGACCGCACCGACGGTTCGCCACTGGAGTCCCGTGAGCAATTGTGGGACCAGGAGAGGTCCCCGGTGGCGTGCGTTCTGCGGCACCGGACCGGGGCGACTCCCTCTTGGGCGCATAGGCTGCCCGCCACGCCCACCGACCTCCTGCCGCGTCCCGTCCTCCCCCGCCCGGCCCCGTCTGCGGAGCCGATCGGCGCTGAGCGCCCATCGAGAAGGGTTCGACGCAACCGGCTCCTCTGGCTGGTCGGCCTCTTGGCCGCGGGGCTCATTGCCGGACTGTTGTTGGCGGCCGGTGGTGGCCGGCCGACGGCTGGCCCCGACGGACCACACCATCCAGCTAGACACCGGGCCAAGCCGGCGCCTTCCACCGGCTCCCGTCTGGATCCCGACTGGCAGGGAGACGGCCAGGCGGTGACCTTCGCCTTCGGCGGGGACGTGAACTTCCCGGCCGGCACGAACCTGGGCAACCGCCTAGCCGACGACCCGGCCACAGCGCTCGGCCCTACCGTGCCACAGCTGCTCTCCGGCGCCACATTGACCATGACCAACTTCGAGTCGGCGCTCACCAACGGAACCTGCCCGACACCACAACCCAAGACATACGTCTTCTACGCGTCGGCCTCGGCCGTCACCGCCTTCCAGCACGCAGGGGTGACGCTCATCACCGAGGCCAACAACCACGGGGAGGACTGCGGTTCGACCGGTCTGCAACAGGCTCTGGCCATCAAGGCATCGACTCGTTACCCGATCATGGGCATCGGACAGAACGTCTCGGAGGCCTTCACCCCCTACGAGACCACCATCAAGGGCGAGCGGATCGCCATCGTGGTGGCCACGCAGGTCATCGACTCCGACCTCGAAGAGGCGTGGACCGCCACGACAGCACAGTCCGGACTGGCGTCGGCCTACGACGTCGACGCCCTCGTCTCGGAGGTGGAGAAGGTCCGCAAGTGGGCCGACACGGTGATCGTCTACCTCCACTGGGGCACCGAGCTCGACGCTTGCCCCAACCCGCTGCAGGAACCCCTGGCCACCGTCTTGGTGAAGGCGGGTGCCGACATCGTGGTGGGGACCCATGCCCACGTGCTGCTGGGCGGTGGCTATCTCGGTTCCGCCTACGTCGACTACGGCCTGGGCAATTTCGCCTTCTACGACAACACACCGCCGGAGAACCAGAGCGGGTCGCTCGTCATCACCGCCACCGGACGTCACATTGACGACGCGACGTGGCGCCCGGCGCTCATCGTCGACGACCTCCCGCAACCGCTCTCCGGCACAGCCGCCTCCGCTGCGCTCTCCTCGTGGAACGCGGCAAGGGCCTGCACCGACGTCGCCACCACTGCGGGCGCCTCCCTGGCCACCACAACGACCGAGACCTCCCCGGCCACCCCGTCGATCGCCCAGACCCTCTCGGTCGACGGCTGATGCACGAGCGACGGCGCGCCGGCGAGGAGGAACACTCGCTGTCTCCGTCGCCCTAGATCCCACACCGATCCGGCACACCGGCTCGGTCACGACGCCCGCATGAGAGTGGCCCGGGCCGTGCACCAGGGGTGCGACCCGCTGGGCACGGCCGCGCTACCGTGCGAGCATCCACCTCGGGCTCCCGGCGGGGACGACCCTGCGGTGTCGTCGCGCCCAAGGAGAGGGCACCTCGAGACGACACGTCGGGTCCCCACGGATCAGGTGGCTGGATGACGCCACCGCTGGCGAGAGCGCCAGCGGTCGTCGGTTGGTCCTGGCGGGCCAATCGTGGTCTCGCCGGCGCCGCAGACCCAAGGGTCCTTTGGTGCCTCGATCGCCCACGCACCCTGAGGACCCCGCCAGATGTCCGGCGGACTGTTCGTCCCTGAATCTGTCCGTCAGAAACGATGCACGAGGGCGCTCCCTGCTGGGCAACTCGTCGCCACGGCGTGGTCGCATTCGGACACAGCAGATCAGCCCATCGAGGGGCGTGATAGCAACCACGTGGTGGGCGCCCTGTCAGCAAGATACGGTGGACCACGTTCATCTGAATTGCGGTGGCTGACATGAATATTTCACTGAAGCGCATAGATGTCATCAATGTCTTCGCTGATGACCTGCCTGCAACCAAATCCTTCTACCAGAAGGTCTTGAAGCTGCCCCTGACCTTCGAAGACGAGAACAGCGCCGTCTTCAAGCTCGAGAACTTGATGATCAGCCTTTGGGACGCGTCCTCAGCTGGCGACCTGATCGCGCCGATGTCGATCGCCAGCCCCAGTGCCGGGGCGCGTTGTGTGTTCTCCATGTTCGTCGATGATGTGGATGCGGCGTGTGCCGGGCTGGCTCGAAACGGCGTGGAGCTGCTCAACGGGCCGGTTGACAGGCCGTGGGGGGTGCGCTCCGCCACCTTTTCCGATCCCGCCGGTTACATCTGGGGGATCGGTCAGGATCTCGGATAGGACACGGCAGTAACGGTGTGGGGGGTGTTTCCCGCGGTGCCGCCGCGTGGCATGGTCCTCTGCCCGGCAGTCTGGGACAGATCGATCTCGACCGGGCGATGGTATTGAGCACCTCAGATCGGCGATTGATCGATCCGACTATCACGAGGCCAAGCAACATCGGAGTGCGTCACGGGCGATGGCGCTGAGGCTTCGCGCCCAGTGATGCCCATCAGATCCGCCCAGTCGTTGTTCGGCCAAGATACGCACCGCATGTATGCGACAAGTGGCCACATCGTGTCGGCGCCGGGCCAAGCCGAGGCGGCGCCTTTTCGGCCTGGCTAGGGCGGCCATCGCGTGCCGCCGCTCTCCCACCATCTGCTCGGGGGCTATGGGCGTCCAATCCGATTACAAGGAACTGCCGCCGGTCATCTGAGTCAGTAGCTGTTCAAGGGCGACTTGATCGGGCCCGACAAAGGGGTCGGCCGCCGGAACTGCCTCGAGGGCCCAGAGCGGCCGGTGGGTCATCGTGCCTGGGGCGGCGCGCCGAAAAGGGACAGTGAACCCTCTTCAGTCGAAACGGCGCGCGAAGAAGACAAACTCCCGACCGGGTCGATCGGGAGCCCCCCTCACCTCTCTCATCGTGAACCCCGCCTCCCCCAAGGAGTTTTCAATCTGGGCACGGCTTTGGAAGCAAAGCGTTGAGTCCGAGGTGTACGTGGCACCGTCAGCTTCGAAGATGTAGGTCGAGCGAAATGAGATTAGGTCGCCGCACACATCGGTCACATCCATCCAGTACTCGACCGGTCCGACACCTACGAGTTCGGCTCGCCTGTAGGTCTTCTCACGGGTCCATCGACGCCATGCCTGGTCCTCGGGTATGCGGCTCTCAAAGACGAAGTGGCCACCGGGTCGCAGCGCTCGGAAGCAATTCGTGAGCACGGTTGACCACTCACAGTCAGTGACGAAGACCTGGGCGACATTCCCCGTCATGGTCGCGAGGTCGACCTGCACCGCTGGTAGCGCACTCAAATCGCCGTGGACCCATGCCACGCGATCGGCACCGAGCTTGTTGCGCGCGACGACCAACGAGGCGTGTGCGGGTTCCAGACCGATCACGTCAATGCCTCTGCTCGCCAGCATGCAGGCGAAGGTCCCGGTGCCACAGCCAATGTCGAGCACACACGTCGCGCCGAGTTCGTCGACGATGGCGCTGTAGATCTCGAGATCCGATCGGTCGGGGTCAAGCAGGTCGTAGACCTGGGCGAGGCGAGGGAGTTCGAAGTGCACATCAGCCACCTCGTGACCTTACGGGACCACGTCTTCTGGCCGCATCTGCGTATCCGACAGCGAAGGTTCACCTGTCGGCTGCCCCCGCACTGAACATTCTGTGCATCGTGTCCACAAGGGCGCGCCAATTGCCGAGGGCTTCGATCATCACGGCCCTGATCAAATCCCTGCCGGCGGTTCATCCGCCGATCCAACTGTCTACAAATCGTCTCCACCGCACCTATGGCATCCGAAGGGACCACCACCGTCCGCATTCGTCGGCCTGACTCTGAGCGACTACAGGTCCTGGCGCAACGGCATCACACTTCCGTCATCGAGGGTGTGCACTACGCGATCGACGCGCTGGAGCGCCAGGACTTCGTAAGAGGTCTCGCCTCGGATTATGAGCGCCTTCGTTCTGACCCGAAGCGATGGGAGCAGTCCACGAACGCGAGGAGTGGGACAGCTTCGCGTGATCCTGCGAAGCGAGATCTACGGCGTCGATCTTGTTCAAGCGGTCGGCCATGAGCCTGCCCACAGGCGTCCGGCGGTTGTCATCTCCGCCGACATCGTCTCGAACAGTGTTGGCGGACTTGTCGCCGTGGTGCCAATCACCTCGCGCTCCTACGGGCTGCGCAGCCACGTGGAGCTGGATTCAGACGAGAGCGGCCTTGCTCACGCTTCTTTCGCCAGATGCGACCAGCTGCGCTTCGTAGGCGTCGAGCGGTTGCATCGACGACAGGGGGCTGTCTCATCCACTGAAATGGCCGGCATCGACACCGCTCTTCGGTTCGTTCTCGATCTTTGAGCGACAATCCTCATGGCACCTTGGGACGTCGCCGCCGGCCGCGGTGGCGGAGGGTCGCACAAACAGGCGCCCACGGGAGCGCGTGCATCCGGTCTGGGAGATCCAGGCGCCCCCACGTCACCAGCAATCCGAAATAGCGAAGAACCAGCCGAGCGTCGGGCACCGCCGAGCCAGGTGCCGCTGCCTGGACATACAGCAGACCGCGGTGCTCCACGACGCTGCAGCTGGCGGCTGCAGAGACATGCCTCGGGCCGACTCTCTGTAGGTTGGGTGCGGCTGACCTGACTTACGGAGTGGGCCGTACAGGACTCGAACCTGTGACCCCTTGCGCGTCATGCAAGTGCGCTACCAACTGCGCCAACGGCCCGTGACCGGCCACGCTACCACCGGCCCGAGCGGCCGAGGCCGGCCGATGGGACAGCCGGTTCGCCGGAGTCTGGCGCTCACTTGACCTCGAGCACGGCGGCACCGGTGAGACGGTCGTGGGCCAGGTCGGCCAGGGCCCGGTCCGCCTCCTCCAGCTGGTAGGTCGTCGTGGTCGCCCGTACCCCGAGGCGCGGAGCCAATCGCAGCAGCTCCTCGCCGTCACGGCGGGTGTTCGCCGTGACGCTGCGCAAAACCCGCTCCTGGAAGAGGTGCTGCTGGTAGTCGAGGGCCGGCACGTCGGTGAGATGGATGCCGGCGATGGCCAGGACGCCGCCCCGATCGAGTGCGCTCAGGGCCGGGAGCGCCAGGTCCCCGATCGGCGCGAAGAGGATCGCCGCATCCAGGGGGTCCGGTGGGACCTCGTCGGCGCCGCCCACCCACGTCGCGCCGAGCTCAGCGGCCAGCCGCCTCGCCTCCGGGGCGCGGGTGGCTACGTAGACCGAGGCCCCTTCGGCCAGTGCGACCTGGGCGGTGAGGTGGGCCGAGCCCCCGAAGCCGTAGATGCCGAGCCTCCCGCCGTGAGGCAGTCCGGTCAGGCGAAGGGCGCGGTAGCCGATGATGCCGGCGCACAGGAGCGGCGCCGCCTGTTCGTCGGGCAGGTCGTCGGGGAGGCGGTAGGCGAACCGCTCGTCGACCACCGTCCACTCGGCGTAGCCGCCGTCGTGGTCCCAGCCGGTGAAGGTTGCGTTGATGCAAAGGTTCTCCGCGCCCCTCCGGCAGAAGCGACAAACGCCGCAGGTCGAGGCCAACCAGGCCACACCCACCCGGTCGCCGTCACCGAAGCGATCCGCGCCCGGGCCCTTGCCGTCGACACGGCCGACGACCTCGTGCCCCGGCACGACTCGGGCACGGTGGACCGGCAGGTCGCCCTCGCTCACGTGGAGGTCGGTCCGACAGACGCCGCAGGCAGCCACCCGCACCCGGACCTCCCCCGGACCGGGCTCGGGCTTCGGCTTCTCCACCAGCTCGAGAGGCCCCTCGTCGATGGGACCGGGCGTCGAGACCTCCCAGGCGCGCACGGAACCATCCTGGCACGACGACTGCCTCGGAACCGCCCGTCAGGCGGCTCCGGCCACCGCCTCCTCGTCGGCGAACGGCCAGGCAAAGTCCCTCGGATCGAGGGGTGCCATCCCCTTGCCCCGCCGCCACTCGTCGTAGGAGGTGGCCCACTCCTGGTGCCACCCGATCTGGGCCTGGTGCAGGTCGGACGGCGACAGCCGCGCCACCTCCTCGTACCGCTCGGCGATGGCGAGCAGCACCTCCATGGAGGCCACGGCGTCCGCGGTCGCGTCGTGGGCGTTGTCGATCACCACGCCGTAGTGGGCGCACAGCTCACCCAGGGTTCGGCGTCCCTTTCGGTAACGGTCGACGTGCCGATCGAGGACCAGGGTGTCGAGCACCGGGGAGGCGAACCCGCGTCCGACCAGTCCCCGGCCGTCGAGCAGCCGGCACTGGACGTCGACGATGGTGAGGTCGTAGTCGAGCTTCATCCCGACCACCGGCACCCCCCTCGCCGTTGCGTCGGCCAGGGCGTCGGCCAGAAGGCCGATCGCCGCATCGAGGGGCCGACCCTCGGCTTGGACACGGTCGTCGGTGATGCCGTGCACGGCCGTCGCCCCCTCGGGGATCGGCCGTCCCGGGTTGACCAGTCCCGCCGCGCTGCGGACGACCTGCCCACCCTCCATCGAGATCAGGGCGAACGACACCGGCACGTCGTTGAAACGGTCGACCCCCGTCGTCTCGAGGTCGAAGCCGAGCAGCTCTCCGCGGTGCCAGAGGGTCTCTTGGAGCATGGGTGGAGCATGCCAGACGGGTGTGCCGGACACATGGATTTCGCTCCCGCCGGGACCGGGCGCAGGTCGAGCCGCGCGGGGTCAGCCGGGGGAGGCGGCCTTCCGCAGGGCGGCGACGCAGCGCCGGTGGTACTCGCGGGCCGAGGGGAGGATCTGGGTGAAGGAGAACGAGGGGTGGATGTGGCCGGCCATCCGGATGTGCTCGACGTCGACCCCGGCCTCCCGCATGCGCTCGGCATAGGCCGCGCCCTCGTCGCGCAGTGGGTCGTACTCGGCCGTCATCACCTGCGCCGGTGGCAGCCCCGACAGATCCGGGGCCAGCAGCGGCGAGGCGTAGGGCTCGGTGGCGCGCTCGGTATCGCCGAGGTAGGCCTCGCGGTACATCTCGATGTCGCGGCGGGTGAGCCCGTACCCCTCGCCGATGTCGGTGATCGAGGGGTGGGAGAGGGTGAAGTCCGTGGTCGGGACGTCGAGCATCTGGAGGGCGATCGCCGGTCCCTTGCGGTCGCGGGCCATGAGGCACGCCACCGCGGCCAGGTTGCCGCCGGCCGATTCGCCCCCGATCGTCACCCGGGCCGCGTCCACCCCGAGCTCCTCGGCGTGCTCCACCAGCCAGCAGAGCGCGGCGTAGCAGTCCTCGGGAGCGGTCGGGTACTGGCACTCGGGCGCCAGGCGGTACTCGACCGACGCCACCAGGCAGGCGGCGTCGACGGCGATGGCTCGGCAGCGGTCATCGCGCTCGTCGAGCGTCCCCTCGCAGAACCCTCCCCCGTGGATGAAGACGTGCAGCGGCAGGGGTCCGGGCTCGAACGGGCGGTAGAGGCGGACGGCGATCCGACCGCCCTCGACCGGGACTGACCGGTGGGTGATCGACTCGACCTTGGGCCCGGGGCGCAGCGCCACCCAGCGGAAGTAGTGGGCCATGCGGTCGGCCGCCGCCCGCCGTTGGGAGAACGGCACCGACTCGTCGGGCCTCGGTGCCCTGTCCATCAGGGCGACGAAGGCCCGAATTCGTGGTTCGAGCGGCATCGCTCCCCCTCTCGCTCTCTTGAGGCGGCGCCGGGAATCGAACCCGGGTACGGGGCTTTGCAGGCCCCTGCCTAAACCACTCGGCCACGCCGCCGGTGGGCGGCAGCCTATCGGCTGGCCCGAACGCCCCCCGATCCCGAGCCGCCTTGCCTGGCCGTCCCCGGGGCCCGCGAGCTGGTGTGGTCCATCCCCTGGGGCACGCGGTGGTTGAATGCACGCAATGAACATCGGCCTCGTCGCACCCCCGTGGACCCCCGTGCCGCCCCCCCTCTACGGTGGCATCGAGCTCGTGGTGGACGAGTTGGCCCGGGGGTTCCTGGCCGAAGGGCACGAGGTGACCCTGTTCACGACGGGCGACTCCACCTGCCCGGTCCCCCGGCGCTGGGTCCTTCCCGAGGCCGAGGGACAGCGGATCGGGATGGCCGTCCCCGAGCTGCGCCACGTGCTCGGCGCCTACGACGTCCTCTCCGACTGCGACGTCGTCCACGACCACACCCTGGCCGGCCCGCTCTTCGCCGCGGCCCGCGGGGCCGACCACCCGCTGGTGGTGACCACGGTGCACGGGCCGCTCAACGAGGACTTGATCGACATCTACCAGGCCCTGGGCGACCGGGTGCCCATCATCTGCATCTCCGAGGCGCAGCACCGTCCGGCGCCCAAGATCCCCGTGGCCAGGATCATCCACCACGGCATCGACGCCAGCCTCTTTCCCGTCGGGTCGGGCAAGGGCGACGCCGACGGTCCCTACTGCCTCTTCCTCGGTCGCATGTCGCCGGACAAGGGCGCCCACCGGGCCATCGCCTCGGCCCGTGACGCGGGCATGCGCATCCTGATGGCCGCCAAGATGCGCGAGCCGTGGGAAGTCCGCTACTTCACCGAGCAGGTCGAGCCGCTGCTCGGACCCGACGCCGTCTACCTCGGCGAGGTGCCCCATGAGCAGAAACTGGAGCTCCTCGACGGCGCGGCGGCCCTCCTCTTCCCCATCCGCTGGAACGAGCCGTTCGGCCTCGTGATGCTCGAGGCCATGGCCTGCGGGACCCCGGTGCTGGCCTACCCCGAGGGCGCCGCGCCCGAGGTTGTGGTCGACGGGACGACCGGCTTCCTCTGCGAGGACGAGGCGGCCATGACCGCGGCCATCGGCCGCATCGAGGAGATCGACCGGTCCGCCTGCCGCGAGGCGGTCGAGGGCTACTTCTCCACCAAGCGGATGGTGGCCGACCACCTGTCGCTCTTCGAATCGCTCCTGGAGGTGCGCTGATGAACGTCCGCCATTCGTGGGGGGCCGCGCTGGCCGTGGTGGTGGCGGCCACCGCGTCCGTCCTGCTGCCGGCGGCCGAGGCGGGAGCGAGCTCCACAAGCTCCCAACCGGCGGCGCCCGCCGTGCCCATGCCCTTCGGGACGCTCACGTGCGCCCCCGAGTACGGCATCCGCTTCTGCCCGGGCGGCACAGTCGGCGGCAAGGACCTGCGGATCCCGAGCTTCGACGGCGTCCCCCTCGACGCCGACGTCGCCCTCCCCGCCACGGGCAAGGGGCCGTTCCCCCTGATCGTGCTGCTCCACGGGCTCGGCGGGTCCAAGCACGACTGGGAGGTGACGTCGGACAACGGCGGCATCAACGACGTCTCCCTGGCCGACCGGGGCTATGCCGTCCTCATGTACACGGCCCGGGGGTTCGGCGACTCCTGCGGGAGCTCGGCGAGCCGGGCCAACACCCCGGGCTGCGCCAAGGGCTGGATCCAGCTGGCCGACCAGCGCTATGAGATCCGCGACACCCAGTACCTGGCCGGGATGCTCGTCGACGAAGGGCTGGTGCGGCCCAACATCGCCGTCTCCGGCGTCTCCTACGGCGGCGGCCAGTCCCTGGAGCTGGCCATGCTGAAGAACCGCATGCGCCTGCCCAGCGGGAAGCTGGTCCCCTTCACCAGCCCGAAGCGCCACGTGCCCATGTCGGTGGCCGCCGTCTACGCCATGTGGCCGTGGGACGACCTGGCCACCGCCCTCGTCCCCAACGGCCGGCTGCTGTCCACCGCCAACACGCCGCCGGTCACAGATGTCGTCCCGGTGGGGGTGGCCAAGGAGAGCTGGATCAACGACCTCTACTTCGAGACGGCGGAGAACTACCTGGCGCCGCCCGGGGCCGACCCGCAGACCGACCTCACCACCTGGAAGCAGGAGATCCTGGCCGGCGAGCCCTACTCGTCCTCAGAGGCCAAGGCCCTGACCATCCTCCAGACCTACAAGTCGGCCATCGGGGTCCCCATGCCGACCGGCGGCCCCGCCCCCACCGCCATCCAGAGCGGTTGGACCGACACCCTGTTCCCGGCGAGCGAGGCGCTGCACTACGCCAACCGGGTTCGGGCCTCGGGCGCCCGCACCCCGATGCTCCTCATGTTCGACGACGTGGGTCACGGCTGGGCCCAGGACAAGCCGGCCGACGTGTCCGCCACCACCTCCCGGGGGCTGGCCTTCTTGAACTCGGTCATGCTGACCCACCGGCGACCGCCCACCGGGGTCGTGGCCATCCCGACGACGTGCCCGGCCTCGGCGCCGTCGGGTTCGCCCAGGACCGGGACGACCCTGGCCGCGTTGCAGTCGACACCGCTCACGCTCTCGGGCAGCACGCCACAGACCGTCACCTCGACAGGGGGGAGCCCGACGGTGGCCGCTAGCCTCAACGCTGCCTACGTCAGCAAGCTCTGCAATCCCTTGCCGGCCACAGCCGAGCCGGGCACCGCCGTCTACAAGGTGCCCGCCGGGCCGGCGGGGGCGACCCTCATGGGGGCGGTTTCGGTCACGGCCGCCATCAAGGTGACCGGCAACTACCCCGAGCTGGTGGGTCGCCTGTGGGACGTCTCGCCGTCGGGCACCCGGCAGATCGTCGCCCTCGGCGTCGTGCGGCCGTTCGTCAACCAGAAGCCGGGCACCAAGCCCACGGCCAAGGCCGCGGAGACCCTCACCTTCGACCTCGCCCCGAACAACTACACCTTCGCCCCGGGCGACACCGTCGAGCTCGAGCTGGTGGGGAGCACGGCGCCGCTCTTCCGCAAATCGAACGGCACCTTCACCGTCACCGTCGACCACCTGGTGGCTAAGGTCCCCACCGAGGCCGCGCCCGGCTGAGCCGGGTGGCCGGTGCTACGAGCGGCGGCGGCGCAGGAGCAGGCTGAGGGCGCCGGCCACCAGGGCCACGATGATCACCAGCTTCACCAGCCCCCACACGAAACCGGCGACCACGCTGAGCAGCCAGAAGGCGACGAGGACGCCGACCACCCCCACCGCCACCAGCACCACCCCGTCCGCCAGCCGGAGACCGTCGTCCTTGCCCTTCTCCACGTCGCTTCCCATGTCGACCTCCAGTGGTCGCGCCGCCACCGCGTGGCTGCGCCCTGCCAATGCTACGTTCCCGAGCGATGAGTGACGTGTCGCTCCGGGATCGGCGGCGGGCGCTGCTCGAAGACGCCGCCCTCGGTGGCGCCGACTTCTGCCGGGCCTACGCCGCCCAGGCCGACGCCTGGCTGTCGCTCCTGGCCGACCGGGCCTCCGACGGCAGCCCCCGTCACCTGGCCCTTCTGGCCGTCGGCGGCTACGGCCGGTCCGAGCTCTGCCCTTTCAGCGACCTCGACGTGGTCCTCGTGCACAACGGACGCCGCAACGTGGCCACGGTGGCCGACGCCATCTGGTACCCGGTATGGGACCAGGGCGTCCACCTCGACCACAGCGTCCGGCGCCCCGCCGAGGTGCTCTCGGCGGCCGACGAGGACCTGCGGGTGGCCCTCGGACTGCTCGACGCCCGGTTGGTGTGGGGGGACTCGAAGGTGGCCGAGCCCCTGATCGCCAAGGCCGTCGACCGCTGGCGCACCCGGCTCGGGGCCGTCTGGCTGCCCGCCCTGGCCGAGCAGATGGAGGAGCGCCGCCGCGTCCAGGGCGACGTGGCCTTCCTCCTCGAGCCCGACCTGAAGGAGGGCCACGGCGGGCTGCGCGACGTGAACGTGCTGCGGGCCATGGCCGTCTACGCACCGCTGTTGGCCGACTACGTCGACCTCGGGGCGCTCGAGCCGGCGGCGGCCCTACTCACTGCGGTCAGGGTCGAGCTCCACCGCAGCGCCGGCCGGGAGCTCGACCGCCTCCTCCTCCAAGAGCAGGACCACATCGCCGACGTCCTCTCCTATCCCGACGCCGACGCGCTGATGGCCGACATATCGGGTGCGGGGCGCGCCATCGCCTGGATCAGCGAGGACGCCTGGCGGCGGCGACGGTTCTGGCAGCCCGAGCCGACCCACCGGCCGCGGGGGATCTTCGTGCGACGCGGCGCCGGCCACGGCGCCGACGGTTCGGCCGCCGCCCCCGACGGCGAGGTCGAGCCGGGCGTGGCCATCGTCGGCGGCGAGGTGGCCCTCACCCCCTCCGCCGCCGTCCTCACCGACTCGTCCCTCCCGCTCCGACTGGCCGCAGTGGCCGCCGAGCGCGACCTGCCGATCTCGCGCGGTGCCCTGCACCGGCTGGCCGACAAGATGGCCCCGCCGCCGGACCCGTGGCCGGTGGAGACGCGCGAGGCGCTGGTGCGGGTGCTGGCCGCTGGGCATCCGGCCGTCGACGCCCTCGAGACACTCGACCAGCAGGGGCTGCTGGTCAGGATCCTCCCCGAGTGGGCGGCGGTGCGGAACAAGCCCCAGCGCAACGCCTACCACCGCTTCACCGTCGACCGCCACCTCCTCGAGGCGGCAGCCAACGCCGCCGACCTCGTCGACCGGGTGGACCGCCCGGACCTACTGCTCGTGGGCTCGCTCCTGCACGACATCGGGAAGGGCTACCCCGGCGACCACACCGAGGCCGGCGTCGAGCTGATCGGCGTCATCGCCACCCGCATGGGGTTCGCCGAGGCCGACGCCGCCACCCTCGTCGACCTCTGCCGCCTCCACCTCCTCCTGCCCGACACCGCCACCCGCCGGGACCTCGACGACCCCACCACCATCGAGACGGTGGCCCAGGCGGTCGGCGACCCCTCGACCCTGCGACTCCTGGGCGCCCTCACCGAGGCCGACAGCCTGGCCACCGGCCCCTCGGCCTGGGGCTCGTGGAAAGCCGGGCTGGTGGCCGAACTGGTCCAGCGGACGGCACGGGTCCTCGAGAGCGACGGCCTCGCCGAGCGGCCGCCGCGCGCCGCGGCGTCCTGGGTGACCGACGTCCACCGGCGGCTGATGGACGAGGTGCGCGCCGGGGGCCGCCCGGCCGTGCTGCTGGAGCCGCCCCGGGTGGTGGTGGCCGCCCCGGACCGCCCCGGCCTGCTGGCCTCGGTGGCGGGCACCCTCGCCCTCCACGGCCTGGACGTCCGCAGCGCCGACGCGGTGGCCGACGACGGCGTGGCCGCCGAGGTCTTCACCGTCGAGACCGGGCGCAGCTCGTGGCCGGACGGGGCGCGCCTGCGCGAGGACCTCGAGGCCGTCCTCTCCGACCGCCTGGCCCTCTCCGAGCGGCTGGCGGAGCGGGCCCGCGCCTACGCCGGGCGGCAGCGTCCCTCCGCGGCGCGCCCGGTGGTGCCCGAGGTAATCGTGGACAACTCGGCCTCGGCCACCTCCACCGTGGTCGAGGTGCGGGCCCCCGACGAGGTCGGCCTGCTGCACCGGGTGACCCAGGCGCTGTTCGACTGCAAGCTCGACGTGGTCTCGGCCCGCGCCTCCACCCTCGGCGCCGCCGCGGTCGACGCCTTCTACGTCCGCGACGCCGCCGGCGCCAAGCTCACCGAGCCCGCGGCCATCGGCCTCGTCGAGCGAACGCTGCGCGCCGCGGTCGGCTGACCGTCGCCGCCAATTTGCCCTGGTAGAATCAGCGACCCCGGATCGGAGGGGTCGATGGGCAAGCACGCGAAGCCGAGCCCCTGGAGGGGCACCGAGGTCTGGCTGATGGCCGCGCTCTGCGTGGCCCTCGTGGCCGTGGCCTCGGGCGGCGTGCTCCTCGCACTCCACTCGCACGTGGACGGGCCGTCATCGGACGCCGGTGCCAGCCCCAAGCCGGTCGTGGACCCACTGTCGGTGCTGGGCACCTCGCCCACCGCCGGGGCGAGCGGGGTGGCCTCGAGCGCCACCGTCACCGTCGAGCTGTCAACGCCGCTCGCCGCGGCCAGTCCCCTGCCCACCTTCTCGCCGCCGGTGGCCGGCAGCTGGTACCGGATCACCCCTGACGTCCTGCAGTTCTCGGCGTCGGGCCCCTTCGTCCCGGGGACCAACGAGAACCTGGTCATCCCCGGCGGGGGCCTCGGCATGTTCGCCACCGACGGCCGGCGCCTGCCCCAGACCGTCACCGTCCCCTTCTCCGTGGCCCCCGGCTCCACCCTGCGGCTCCAGCAGCTGCTGGCCCAGCTCGGCTACCTCCCGGTCGCCTACGCCCCGCCCACCCCGACGGCACCCACCCAGGAGGCCGAGGTCCAGGCGGGGACATTCACGTGGCGGTGGGCCCTGCTGCCCTCCGCGCTCACCTCGCAGTGGGTGCCCGGCACATACGGGGTGATCACCAAGGGGGCGGTCATGCGGTTCGAGACAACCCACACACTGACCGTCGACGGGCTGGCCGGCCCTTCGGTGTGGTCGGCGCTGCTCTCGGCGGCCATCTCGGGATCGGGCGACCCCGACCCCTACGACTACGTCGACGTGACCAAGACACTGCCCGAGACGGTCCACGTCTACGAGAACGGCTCCATGGTCTACACAACCCTGGCCAACACCGGTGTGGCAGCGGTGCCCACCGCCACAGGCACTTTCCCCGTCTTCGAGCACGTCCAGAGCGCCACGATGACCGGGACAAACCCGACAGGGTCGCACTACGTGGACCCGGGCATCCCCTGGGTCAGCTACTTCAACGGCGGCGACGCCCTCCACGGCTACGTCCGCGCCAGCTACGGCTTCCCCCAGAGCGACGGCTGCGTCGAGATGCCGCCGGCCAACGCCGCAGTGGTCTGGCCCCTCACCCCGCTGGGCACCCTGGTCACGGTGCAGTGAGCCCGCGGCCGGTGACCAAGCGCTCGTAGCGGCTCACCCGCACCGGCGGCCACTCGGCCGATCGGTCCCCCGGCGGCCCGCTGACTTCGACGTCGCCGGCGTGGGCGAAGCCGAGCCTCTCGTAGTAGCGGCGGACGGCGGCGTTGTGGGCGACGCAGTCGAGACGCAGCCGGGCGCACCCCGCCCGGGCTGACTCCCCCGCCGCCCACCCGACGAGGAGTCGGCCGAGCCCGGCCGCCTCGCGCCGCACGGCCAGGCGGTGTAGGTAGCAGGCGGCTCCGGGCCGGTCCCCCCAGATCGGGTCCGACGACGAGAGCTGCAAGGTGCCGAGGGCCCGACCGCCGGACTCGGCCAGCCAGGACTCCCCGCGCCGCACCGGCCCCTCCAGCCAGGCGCGCTCGAAGCGCGCCGGCCACTGCTCGATCCTTCGGCCGGCCAGCCAGCCGGCCGCCTCGTCCAGGACGGAGAGGACCTCGTCCACGTCGCCGTCCCCCGCCCGGCGGACCGACACCACCAGAGCCCCGAGGGCGAGCTCGGCGTCCGACCCCGCCCCGGGCCGCGCCGTCACCCCTCCTCGGCTGCCGACGCCTCCATGAGGGCGTGCTCGATCAGGGGGTGCACCAGGCCCAGCTGGCGCAGGGTCAGCTCCGGCCGGCGCGGCTCGGCCAGTGAGACCGGCGCGTCGGGCACGGCGAAGACGTAGAGGTTCCAGAAGGCGCCGAGGCCGGCCGGCGCGATGTCGGCGTAGAGGCGCCGCTCCACGTCGGCCCAACGGTCGAAGCCGGCGTCGGCGAAGCGGGCGGTCCACCAGTCGAAGGAGGCGATGGTCAGGTGGCCCTCGACCGGCCGCCCGTCGGTGTCGACAGCCAGGTCTTCGGGCGGGATCGGCCCGGCGTAGTCCGGGCCGAGGGCGCGGTAGTGCTCGAGCCGCTCGGGGCGCACCTTGCCGTCGAAGTGGCCGTCGGCCCCCGAGCCGTTGCGGCCGAACGAGGGGATGGTGGCGTAGACGACGCCCCGGCTGACCCGTCGCAGCTCGGCCAGGGCGCCGGCCACCCGGTCGGGGGCGAGGTGCTCGAGGATCTCCAGGGCGCAGACGAGCTCGAACTCGCCGTCGGCGTAGGGCAGGCCGCGCGAGAGGTCGCCGATCCGCACGTAGCCGAGGGCCCCGGGGGCCGCGTGCTCGACCGCGTAGCGGCTGACGTCGCAGCCGTGGGCGTCGACGCCGAGCTCGCGCAGCGCCTCGACCAGGTAGCCGCGGGCGCAGCCCACGTCGAGGGCCCGCTGCACGCGGAAGTTCCGCCACAGCAGGTAAGCAGCGATGTCGGCGTTGGAGGAGGTGCGGTCGTAGGTGGCGTAGCCCGAGCGCCCCTGGCGGTCGCCGGACGGGTCGCGCCCCACCCCGAAGTAGGCGTCGCCGTAGAGGGTGCCCGCCGCCCCTGTGGCCTCGGCCGCCCGGGCCTCGCTCACCACCTCGCCCACCCGCGCCGCCCGCGACAGCTCGGCGGCCAGGCGGGCCATGGCCCGGCGCGCCGTCGCCGAGGAGGCGGCCGCCTTGTTGAGCCCCGAGCGCGCCGCGGCGGCGGCCGGAGCGAGCCGGGATCTGCCCATGTCCGGCGACACTACCGGGCACCGCACCCCTGGCCCGAAGTTCGGCGGGTCCACTTGTAGGCTCTCGCAGATGATCGGCCGGATCGCCGGCGTCACCGGCCGGATCCTCTTGGCGGCGGGCGTGCTCATCCTGCTCTTCACCGCCTACCAGGTGTGGGGGACCTGGCTGCTCGAGGCCCACACCCAGTCCCACCTGCGCCAGGAGATCACCACCGAGCTCCCGCCCGGGGCGCTGGCCCAGGCCGGGCGGCTCGCCGCAGGGCCGCGCTTCGCGCACAAGGTGGTGGCGAGCGGCCCGCCCCAGGTGGCCCCCACCACCTCGGCGCCGGCCCCCGGTTCACCGGTGGGGATCATCGACATCCCGAGCATCGGCCTCGACCAGATCGTGGTGGAGGGCGTCGGGACCGCCCAGCTGCGCGACGGTCCGGGCCACTACCCGGGGACCCCCCTCCCGGGCCAGGCCGGCAACGCGGCCATCGCCGGCCACCGCACCACCTACGGCCACCCCTTCTACGACCTGAACGCGGTGGCACCCGGCGAACGGGTGGTGCTCACCACCCCCCAGGGCATCTTCGTCTACGCCGCCGGACCCACGACGGTGGTGGCCCCGACAGACACCACGGTCCTGGCCGACACCACCGACCCGCGCCTCACCCTCACCACCTGCAACCCCCGCTACAGCGCTTCCTCGCGCCTGGTGCTCCACGCCACCCTGGTGCGCTCCACCCTCTTCTCCCAGCAGCCCCATCGGCCGGCCGTGCCCTCGACCACGGTGCCCAACACACCGTCGGCGACCCAGACCGTGCAGGCGACGAGCCTGGCCGGCGACGGCGAGGGAGGGTGGTTCCCCGCCGTGCTGTGGGGGCTGGCCGCCACCGTCCTGGCCGCCGGCGTCTGGGAGGTGTCGCGGCGCACCGCGCACCGCTGGCCGGTCTACCTGGTCGGCGGGCTGGCCTTTTTGGTCGTGCTGTTCTTCTTCTTCTCGGCGCTCACCCCGCTGCTGCCGGCCAGCGTCTAAGGGGAATCACCCCTAGAGAATGCCCTGGTGGGGGGCTACGCTGATGCGGTGGCGCGACCGGCGCCGCCTGAGGGAGGGTTCGGCATGGGCGAGGACGAGGCTTCGCTGCAGACGACGCCGGCTGCCCTGGCCGGTTCCATGGGCGCCTTCCCGTTGGTCGACATCCTCGACCTGCTCTCGCGCCTGGGGTCGACCGGCGAGCTGCAGGTCGTCGGCCGCGGCGTCGACCGGCACCTGTGGGTGGACCGCGGGAGCCTGTGCGAGGCCGCCGGGACGACAGCGACCGGCACCCTCTTCGAGCTGGCCTGCACGGAGGCCGGCTGGTTCTCCTTCACCCCCTCGGCCGGCGCCCCCGAGGACAACGTGCGCGTCCCCCTGCCCCCGCTGATCGTCGACGTCGCCGCCCAGCTGGCCGAGTGGCGGGCGCTGGTGCGGGTGCTCCCCTTCGAGGCCGTCGTGCGCATGTCGCAGTCCACCCCCACCGAGGAGATCCAGATCCGGGCCGAGCAGTGGCGGATCCTCAGCTTCGTGGGCCCCGGCCGCACCGTCTACGAGGTCCTCTCCTCCTCGTCCCTGCCGGCCATCGACACCCTGCGCACGCTGGGCCAGCTGGTCGACGGCCAGCTGCTCTCGGTCGATCTCCCCCACGACCACGTCTCCGAGCCCCCGCCGGCGGCGGCTCCCGACGCGCCGTGGGAGCCGGTCGCCGAACCGGGGCCCGAGCCCGCCGACGCCTACCCGCCACCGCCCGAGCCCGAGCGGGCGGCGGCCGCCGGCCGGCACCAGCCGGCGTCCGCCGCGCCCCAGCCGGGGATCATGCCGCCGCCCATCACCGGCGACCCGTGGTCGACCCCGTCGCAGATGGCCGGCTCCCGGCGCAACCCGGCCCTCTAGGCCGGTCGACCGCCCGGCGGTGGGAGACCAGGCGTCGGTCCCCGACCTCGGCGCGCAGTTCGCCCTCTTCGCCACCTACTGCGAGCGCGACGGCGCCCCCCTCTACCAGCGCCTCTCCCAGGGGGTGGCCGGCGACCCCGAGATTCTGGCCCTGCTGCGCCGGGCCCCGCCGCCCCAGCGCCGCCCGCTCATCCTCCTGGCCGCCGTGCACGACCTCCTCCTGGCCGGGGCCGACGACCCGCTGGCCGCCCACTACCCGACCGTGGCCGGCTGGCACCACAGGCGGTACGAGCCGGCGACCGGCGACCCGTACCCGGCGTTCGCCCGCTGCTGCGCACGCCACGCCGACCGGCTGGCCGAGATGCTGGCGACCCGCTCCACCCAGACCAACGAGGTCGGCCGGTGCACCGGCCTCGTCCCGGCCCTGGCCGAGGCGGCCCGGCGGGCGGGCGAGCCGCTGTCGGTGCTCGACCTGGGCTCAGCCGCCGGGCTGAACCTCCTGTTCGATCGCTACGCCTACGCCTACCGGCGCCCCGGGGCCAACGGCGCGGCCGTCCGGGCCGGGGCGGAGGGCTCCCCTGTCCTCTTGGAGGCCGAGGTGCGCCACGGCGAACCCCCTCTCGGTCGCATGCCGCCGGTGGTCCACCGCTCGGGCCTCGACCGCTCCCCGGTCGACCTCGACGACCCCGACCGGGCGCGCTGGCTGCTCGCCTGCCAGTGGCCCGACCACCCGGACCGTTTCCAGCGGGCGGCCCGGGCCATCGAGGTGGCCCTGGCCACCCCCGAGCGCCCGCGGGTGCGCCCGGGCGACATGGTCGACCATCTGGCCACCTCGGCGGCCGACGCGCCCCCCTCCAGCCGGCTGTGCCTCGTGCACACCTGGGCCGCCGCCTACCTGTCCGAGGACGACCAACGCCGGCTGGACGCCGCCGTGGCCGAGCTCTCCCACCACCGGCCGGTCAGCTGGCTCTACGCCGAGCAGCCCTACGAGGTCCCCGGCCTCGAGGTGCCCCCCGCACCCGTCGGCCACGCCGACGCGGCGGCCACCGCCGTGGTCCTCGTCGAGCTCGACGGCTCGCGCCGGCGGGCCGAGCGGCTGGCCGACATGCACCCCCACGGCCGCTGGGTGCGGTGGTGGGCGGCCTCGGGCTGACCCGCCGCCGGCTCCTCAGGGCGCCGGGTCGTCCTCCCCCGGTCCCCACGGGGCGTCCCGCCGGGCCGGCACCACGATCCCCTCCGTGCCCACCATCGAGGCCGTGCCCACCGACTCGCGCCCGAACCTGGCCCGGATGGCGTCGACGGCCGCCGTGACCTCGCCCCAGTCGGCCTGCAGGCGGACGGCCCCGTGGCCGGCGTCGTGTGTCTCGCCGGCGTCGCTCGGGGCCACCGGGTCGAGGGCGAAGGCCAGCTGCCGGGCGGCGGCGGGCGGCTCGAGCCCCGAGACGCTCACCCCGAGCAGTCGCACCCCCGGACCCGGGTCGACCACGGCCACGAGCGCCTCGGCCACGGCCGAGACGGCGGCCGCGGCGTCGATGGCCACCGGGAGGGTGTGCGAGCGCGACACCATCGAGAAGTCCGCGTACTTCACCTTGACGGTGACCGTCCGGGCCGGCCATGCCGCTCGAGCGCAGGGCGACGGTGACCGACTCGGACATCCGCAAGACGTGGCCGCGCAGGACGGCGGGGTCGAAGACGTCGTGGCGGAAGGTCTCCTCGTGGCCGACCGACTTGGCCGCCCGGTCGGCGACCACCGGGTCGGGGTCGTGCGCCCGGGCCAGCGCCGCCAGGAGGCTCCCCTGGGCGCGGCCGAGCCGGCGCACCACCGCCTCGGCCGGGAGGGCGGCCAGCTGGCCGACGGTGCGGGCCCCGAGCTCGTGGAGCCGCTTGGCCGTGGCCGGCCCCACGCCCCAGAGCGCCTCGACCGGCAGGGGGTGGAGGAAGGCCAGCTCGTCGGCCGGCCAGACGACCACCACCCCCCGCCCGGCCCGCTTCCCGGCGCGGGTCGCCACCGGCTTGGCCGCCCGCGAGGCCAGCTTGGCCACCAGCTTCGATCGCCCCACCCCCACCGAGCAGTCGAGCGCCAGCTCGTCGCGCACCCGGTCGCGGACCAGGTGGGCGATCACCTCGGGCGGACCGAGCAGCCGGCGGGCCCCGGTCACGTCGAGGAAGGCCTCGTCGAGCCCGATCGGCTCCACCAGCGGCGTGGTCGAGGTGAGGATCTCGCGCAGCTGCCCGCTCAACTCGGCGTAGCGCGAGTAGTGGCCGTCGACGAAGACGGCGTCGGGGCAGAGCTGGCGTGCCCGCACCGAGGGCATGGCCGACCGCACGCCGAAGGCCCGGGCCTCGTAGGTGCACGAGGCCACCACCCCCCGGGCCCCGCTGCCCCCGACGATCACCGGTCGGCCGGCGAGGGAGGGGTCGTCGAGGACCTCCACCGCGGCGAAGAAGGCGTCCATGTCGACGTGGAGGATGGCCGGCACCAGGTCGCCGGCCCCCGTGGGCCCGACCGTCCCCTCAGCCACCGAGCCTGAGCCGGCGGAACCCCTCGGCGAACGGGACGCCGGCCCGCCGCCCCTCCTCCTCTGCCCGGCGGCGCACCACGTCGCCGACCCAGCCGGCCTCGCCGGCGAACTGGCTCCGGTGGCACTCCACCGCCGCCACCTTGGCCTCGATCGACCCCGAGATGTCCACCCACACGTCGGGCTCCAGCGTGCCCGAGAGGTAGACGGTCGTGACCTGGTGGAGCGGCCCCTGCTCGGGGAAGTAGTGGGGCAGGGCGGCCGCCGGGGCCAGGGCGTCGAGCAGGACCCACCCCGCCGTGCGGTGGTCGCGGTGGTTGAAGTAGTCCTGGCCGAAGAAGACGGCCGTCGGGTCGTGGCCGAGCACCACCGAGGGCCGGAGCCGGCGCACCCAGCCCACCAGCTCGCCGCAGAGGCCGTCGCGGTCGTCCAGCTCCCCGTCGGTCCCCCCGAGCACGGTGTGCGAGGCGAGCCCCACCACGGCCGCCGCCTCGTCGAGCTCGGCGGCCCGGCGGCGGGCCAGCGCGGCCGGCTTCACCTTCGGGTCCGCCGTGCCCTTGCCCCCGTCGGTCAGCACCAGCAGGTGCACCTGGCACCCGGCGGCGGCCCAGCGCGCCAGCGTCCCGGCGCCGGCCACGTCGGCGTCGTCGGGGTGGGCGTAGACGGCGAGGACGACGTCGGGCACGTCGGTCACCAGCTCAGCCACGGTCCGTCACTCCGAGCTCTTTCGACGGGCCCGGTCTCAACCGCGGCGCTTGGGCTCGGTGGTCTTGGTGAGCAGCCCGACCTCCCGCTGGAAGTCGCCCACGTCCTCGAACCCCTTGTAGACGCTGGCGAAGCGGAGGTAGGCGACGTCGTCGAGCGCCTTCAGCTGCTCGAGCACGGCCACGCCCACCTGCTGGCTGGTGGGCTCGCTCGAGGCGACCCGCAGGGTCTCCTCCACCAGCTGGGCCAGGTCCTGGAGGGCCTCGTCGCTCACCGGCCGGTTCTTGCAGGCCGCCCGCACCCCGGCGACGAGCTTCGCCCGGTCGAACGGCTCGCGCTGGCCCGATCGCTTCACCACCCACAGCGGCTGCTCCTCCACCCGCTCGAAGGTGGTGAACCGGCGGCCGCACCCCAGGCACTCCCGACGGCGACGGATGGCCACGCCCTCCTCGGCCAGCCGGGAGTCCACCACCCGGTCGTCGTCAGCCGAGCACCACGGGCACCGCACACCGCCGACGTTAGCCCTCCCGCGCTCGGCCACCGCTGGGTGCCGTGCTCAGGGCAGGCGCAGCCGTTCACCGGGGTAGACGGCCTCGGTGCCGGTCTGGGCCGCCAGCCGCGCGACCAGGGCCCGGGGGTCGCCACCATGGTCAAAGCGGGTGGCGATCGACCACAGGGTGTCGCCCGGCTGGACGACATAGCGCACCCCGCCAGCAGTCGCGGCGGCGGCCGGGTGAACGGCCAGGGGCCGGCCGGCCAGGGAGGCGAGCGGCAGCGAGAGGAGGGCGACGGCACCCACCGCCGCCAGGGCGGCCGCCGCCCGGCGCTGGCGGAACCTGCGCAGGGCCCTGCGGTGGCGGCGCACCGACACCTCGGTGGCGACCCGGACGGACGGGGCGCGCCCGGGAGGGGGGTCCGAGACCTCCCGGCGGACCTGGTCACCGTTGGAGACCACCAGCCGCAGCTCCGGCCGCGGCCAGGGCAGTTCGACCGGAGCGCCGAGGGGCTCGGCGGCGTCGACGTCGGGTACCACGGCGATGGCCATCAGCGGACTCCCCGGACGGCCCGACGCAGGGCCGGGGAAGGGATTTCGAGGGACGAACGTCTGTTCGGCATTCCCTCATTCCAGCACGAACGGATGTTCGTGTCAAGAAGAATTTCGAACAGATGTTTGCCTTCTTGGAGCGAACCGGGTATCGTCGCCTGGCAAACGGGTGTTCGCCCCTCGGGGCGGCAGAGAGGGAGGGTTGCCACGATGGCAGAGGCGCTGACCGGCAAGCGGCTGGAGATCCTCGAGTACATCGCCCAGTGCCTGCGCGACCGGGGCTACCCGCCCTCGGTCCGCGAGATCGGCGAAGCGGTGGGCCTGGCCTCCTCGGCCACCGTCCACACCCACCTCGCCGTCCTCCAGCGCGAGGGCTACCTCCAACGGGACCCGACCAAGCCCCGGGCCATCCAGGTGCGCTACGACCCCTCGTCCAAGGTGGCCATGGCCGCCGGCCCGGTGCGCCACGTCCCGCTGGTGGGCGAGGTGGCCGCCGGCACCGGGGTGCTGGCCCAGGAGAACGTGGAGGAGGTCCTCTCCCTGCCCGAGCGGTTCACCGGGACCGGGTCGACCTTCATGCTCCGGGTCCGGGGCGACTCGATGGTCGGCGCCGGCATCTTCGACGGCGACTTCGTGGTCGTCCGCCAGCAGCCCGAAGCCGAGTCGGGCGACGTGGTGGTCGCCGGCATCCCCGACGGCGAGGCCACCGTCAAGACCTTCGGCCTGCGTCGCGGCAAGGTGGTGCTCTCCCCGGCGAACCCCGACTACTCCCCCATGGAGTTCGACCCCGCCGAGGTCACCGTCTACGGCAAGGTCGTCACCGTCCTGCGCCGCCTCTGACCGAGGGGCCCGGGCGGGCCGCCCTCCTCAGCGCCAGAGTTGGTCGGTGTAGGTGTCGGTGCCCGGGACGGTCGGGATGAAGGGCAGCGCGGCCACGCACGGTGCCCATCCCGGCGTGCTCGAGCCGGCGGCGGTGCTCGCCGATCACCCGATCCCAGGCCAGCGCGGGGTGGGCGTGGAGGAACCACAGCAGCAGCGTCCGGCGGTCGGTGGGGTCCTGGCGCGGCACGTCGCCGGGCGCGTCGATGAGGAGCGGGAGTGGGACGAAGGCGGCCACCAGGTCGCCGGCCGTGCCGGGCAGGAGGTCCGGCAGGTGCTCGGCCCGCAGCCACTGCCCCAGCTGCTCGTCGGTGACGTCGGGCTCCCGGTCGATCCACACCGGCACGAACCCCTGGTAGGGGTGGTCCAGGGCCACCTCGACCGGCACCCCGTCCGGCTTCTGGCCGTAGGACCAGGTGTGGCGGTACAAGAGGGTGTGGACGTGGTCGCGCTCTTCGAACATGCGCCCGGCGGCGTGCAGGGCGCGGACCTGGCGCACGGCCCAGCGGTTCCAGATGTCGTGGTAGCCGTCGAGGACCCAGTAGACGGCGACGTAGGACCCCCGCCCCGGCTCGCCGGTGATGGCCGAGGGGTCGGGGTCGCGCAGCTCCTTCAGGTCGGCCGTGGCCACGTAGCGCCGACCGGCGAAGTTGTAGGGGCCGACCATGCAGCCCGAGTAGAAGTGGTCCCGCTCGTACCACCGGTTGTAGGCCACCTCGTGGCCTCGACGCGGCTCGACCAGGGTCAGCAGCATCGAGCCGAGCTTGATCGGTTCGGCCCCGGCGGTGAGCTCGATCGGTCGCGGCGTCGTGGGCGGAGCGTCGGTCATGCGGTGACGGTAACACCTGGCCACAGCGGCCGTCCGGCCCGCGCCGGGGCCGTCACGTCACGTGGCCCGAGGCCACCGGGGCGCGGTCGGGGACGGCGACACCGCCGGCCGGCTCGACGGTGACGGCCAGCGCGCTGGGCGTGGCCGTCGAGGCGAGGGTGAACGAGGCGCGCTGGGGTTGGTGGCCCAAGAGCCCCACCGAGATGGGCTGGCCGGCGATGACCGCCCACAGCTGGTAGGTCTCGTCGGAGGGCAGGGTGGGCATGTCCGACGACACCATGTAGCCCTGCCCGTCCGCCAGCACCACGAACTCGGCCAGCTGGACACCCTCGGAGGAGTCCAGGCGGACCAGACGGTGTGTCGGTGCGGCCAGCGCCGCCCGCACCGCGGCCGACTGGTCGGGGTGGTTGAGCTGGTTGTTCGTGTGGGCCAGGTCGACCCCGAGCACGGCCACGGCGATCACCGCGGCGACGGCCACCGCCGCCGCCGCCCACCCCGCACCCCTCCACCTTCTCCGGCGCGCCGTCGTGGCGTCGGTGATGGCCGCCACCTCGGCCGCCGGCGGGGGCGCGGCGCCCAGGCCGGGCATCGGGCCCGGGGGCCGTCGCGCCGAGGTGGCGATCCCCCCGGCGATGCGGTCCCACAGTCCGGGGGGCAGCGGCTCGGCGCCGGCGGCCCGGGCGCTCGTCCCGAGCCGGCCGGCGACCTCGCGCCCGGCGTCCACCTCGGCCCGACAGCGCGGGCAGCCCTCGAGGTGGCGCTCGACGCGAGCCGCCTCGTCGGGCTCGACGGCGTCGAGCACGTAGGCGCCGAGGAGCGCTTCGATCTGGTGGTGGTCGCTGTCGGCTGTCATCGTTCCCTCGCGCCGCTCTCGGCCAGCGAGCTTCGCATCCGACGCATCCCGTTGCGGATGCGGCTCTTCACCGTCCCCTCCGGCTGGGAGAGGATGGTGGCCACTTCGCGGTAGGTGTGGCCGTCGTAGTAGGCGAGCTCGATGGCGGCCCGCTCCTCGGTGGGCAGCGAGGCCAGGGCCTGGGCCACCTGGTCGGCCACGGCCAGGTCCCAGACCTCCCGTTCGAGGTCGTAGCCGGCGTTGGCCGCGGCCCGTGCCTGGCGCTCCTCGCGCCGTGCCCGCGCCGCCCGCGAACGGACGATGTCGACGGCCCGGCTGTGGGCCTGGGCCAGCAGGTACGAGCGCAGCGAACCCCGCCCGGGGTCGAAGCGGTCGGGCTGGTTCCACAGCCGCAGGAACACCTCTTGGACCACGTCCTCGGCGGTGCCGGCGTCGCCGGTCACCCGCCGGGCCAACGACAGCACCGCCGGGGCGTGCCGGCGGTAGAGCTCGGCCAGGGCGTCCTCGCCGTAGCGGGCGACGGCCACCACCAGTTGGGCGTCGCCCAGACCGCCCGGCTCGGCCCCCGACTCACGCGTCGCCCTCATCACCCCCGTCTACGTCGTCGATGGGCCCCAGGGATGTCGGCCCCGGGTCATCCGCGCACCCGCCCGGGTCCGGACGCTCACCATGCGTACCACGATCGACAGCTACCTGTCCCGTGCCGGCCGCCTCGACACCGAGGGGATCGACCTCTCGGCGTTCGCTGACCGGCCGCTCTCCCCCGCCGGCCTGCGCTGCCTGCGCTACATGCACGACGTCGAGCACCACACCGTCTGCTACCTGCGCGACCTGCTCATGAGCCCAGCCCACCGCGACCCCGAGGTCACCTCGTTCCTCGCCTGCTGGGTCTTCGAGGAGCTCTGGCACGGCGAGGCCCTCGCCGCCGTCCTCGAGGCCCACGGCGAGCCGGCGGGGACGCCCCGGGTGGCTGCCCTCCGGCGCCGGCGCCGCGGGCGCGACGCCCTCGAGATGGCCACCCACGTGGTCGGCTCGGCCCTGGCCGGCCGGTCCTTCGTCGCCCTGCAGATGACCTGGGGCGCCATCAACGAGTGGACGACCCAGGCCGGCTACGCGCGCCTGGCCGCGCTGGAGGGACACCCGGTCCTCTCCGACCTGCTCAAGCGGATCATGAAGCAGGAGGGCCGGCACATCGACTACTACGCCAGCGAGGCCCGCCGCCGGCTGGCCGAGAGCCCCGGCGCCCGGCGCCTCACCCGCCACTCCCTCCGCCGGCTGTGGCGCCCGGTCGGGTCGGGGGTCATGCCCCGGGGCGAGGTGGCCTTCTTGGTCCGGCACCTGTTCTCGGGTGACGACGGCCACCGGACCGTGGACCGCATCGACCGAAGGGTCGACCAGCTCCCCGGACAAGAGGGGCTCGACCTCGTGGCCACCGCCGTCGACCGGCTGTCGGTCCTCGCGGTGGCGGCATGAGCGCACAACGCGCCGGCATCCGCGTGGCCCGCCGCGCCGTAGACACCTGCACGCGGCGGGGTTCGGACCACGGGCCTTTGACCGACACCACGGCGGCACGGGCCGCCGAGACGAGGAGGTGCACATGACCGCAGACCCCCGGGCACTCGGAGAGTTGCTCACCGAGTCCCAGGACCTCCAGGCCGACGCGGTGCGCTCGACCGGGGACCGCCTCGACGAACTGGTCGAGCGTTCCCACGAGGCCGGGCCCGACGACCCCGAGGCCAACCGCCGGTTCGACGCCGAGCACCGGCGCCGCCTGCAGCAGAGCCTGGGCGGGGCCCCCGTGCTCGGCGCGGTCGGCGGCGGGCTGCTGCTCGGCCTCCTGGCCTCGCCGGCGTTCGCCACGTCCGCCCCCGACGTGCAATTGCTCCAGACGGCGACCTCGATCGAGAACCTGGCCGTGAGCACCTACGCCACGGCCGAGACCCTCGACTACATCGGCGGCTCGACAGCCAACCCGGTCGTGAAGAAGTTCGTCGAGGTGACCAAGTCCCAGCACGCACAGCACGCCAAGGCGTTCACCGCGGCGGTGCGGCAGCTCGGCGGCAAGCCCCAGACCCACCCCGACCCGGCCTTCGTCCCCGTCGTCAACAAGGCGGTCGCCTCCTTGGCCGGCGCGTCGGCGGCCCAGGGGGCCATGGGGGTGGTGTCGCTGGCCCTCGAGCTCGAGGGCGTGGCGGCCCAGACCTATGTCGAGGACACGATCAAGGCCACGTCGTCGACCAACAAGGCGCTCTTCGCCAGCATCATGGGGGTGGAGGCCCAGCACGCCGCCGTGCTGCGGGCGGTGCAGGCGCTCTTGAAGGCCACAGCGCCCCAGCTCGTCTCCCTCACACCGGCCACGGCCACAAAGCTGCCCTCCGCCGCCGGCGACGTGGGGTTCCCCGCCGCCTTCTTCCCGACCGCCACAGCCGCCCCCGCTAGCCAAGGAGCCCTCAAGTGAGAAAACGCCAGCGCAACTCCGACCATGCCGTCACCGAGCACCAACTGGCGGCCATGACCCGTGACCTCGACCAGCTCCATTACGACGTCGGGGTCCCCGCACTCGATGCGGGCGTCGCCGAGTGGCGCCAGCACCTCTCGGCCTCGTCCTCGCGCCCCACGTCCCGCCGGACGTTCCTCCTCGGGGTGGGGGGCGCGCTGGCCGGGGCGGGCGTGCTGGCCGCGGTCTCCTCCTCGCCGGTGGTGGCCGCGGCCGCCACCCGCTCGGCCACGTCCAAGACACTCGAGGCCGGCCTGACACCGACACTCAAGGTCGCCGCCCTGGCGGCCAGCCTCGAGAACCTCGCCGTCTACGCCTACGGGGCCGGGCTGGCCGCGGCCAAGGCCGGCAAGCTGGGCACGGTGCCCCCAGCGGTGGCCACCTTCGCCACCACCGCCCGGTCCCAGCACGCCCAGCACGCCGCCGCCTGGAACGCCCTGCTGACCGGCGCCGGCAAGCGCAAGATCACGGCCACCGAGCCCACGCTCACCCCGACCGTGAACGCCATGTTCGCCAAGGTGACCGACGTCACCGGCCTGGCCGAGCTGGCCCTCCTGCTCGAGAACACCGCCGCCCAGACCTACCAGGCCGAGGCGTCGCGGTTGGGGTCGCAGAAGGCGGTGGGGGTGGCCGCCACCATCCAGCCGGTGGAGATGCAGCACGCCGCCATCCTCTACTACGTCCTCGGCAAGTACCCTGGCATCCAGTCCACCGGCGGCACACCGCTGGCCTTCAACCCCACCTCGATGGCGGCCTGAGCAGCCGGCGGCCGGACGAGGCCAGGACGAGGCCAGGACGAGGCCAGGACGAGAACGGAGCAGACGATGACGCAGCCCCCCCGTCACCTCGCCCGGCGGCTCCCCACCGCCGTGATCGCCGCAGCGCTCGCCGTGGCCCTCTTGGTCGGCGCCCCCGCCGGAGCCGCCGGCCGGTCGGCCAGCGGCAGCAACCACGCCAAGAGCTCGGCCCCCACCATCGTGATCAAGACATTCTCGTTCTCTCCCGCCACCTTGAAGGTGAAGCCGGGCGCGACCGTGAAGGTGCTCAACAAGACACCGGTGACCCACACCGTCACCTCGCTGCAGAACAAGTTCAACACCGGCGACGTGGCCGGTCACGCTTCGGCCACCTTCAAGGCTCCGACCAAGGCCGGCCGCTACCCCTACCAGTGCAAGATCCACCCGTACATGACCGGCGTGCTGGTGGTCACCTGAGCGCAGCGGTGTGCGCGGTCGACCACGCGCCGGCGGCGGCCGGGCCGACGCAATGAGCGCGGTCGCCGCCCGGGCTGCGGCCGGCGGGCCCACCGTGGCCACCCGGCGCGGCGGCTGGCCCGGGCCGCGCCTGGTGACCCGGCGCCGCCTACGCGTCGCCCTCGGCGCGCTGTGGCTGCTCGACGCCGCCCTCCAACTCGAGCCGGTCAACTTCGCTCGGAGCTACCCCCTGGGGACCCTGGCCCAGTCGGTGATGGGCGCGCCGGGGTGGGAGAACCACGCCATCTTCACGGCCATCCGGCCGTTCGCCGTCCAGTGGCCCTGGTGGAACCTGGCCGCCGCGGCCCTGCAGGCGGCCATCGGCCTCTGCCTGGTGAGCGGGCGGGCCGTCCGGCCGGCCCTGGCGGTCTCCTTCGGGTGGGCACTGTTCGTCTGGTTGGTGGGCGAGGGACTGGGCGCGCTGCCGACCGGGTTCGCCACCATGCTCACCGGGGCCCCCGGCCCGGCCGTCCTCTACGTGGTCCTCGGCGCTTTGGCCTGGCCGTCGCCCGAGCGCGCCGTCGACCGCCGGTGGTGGGCGGCGGCGTGGGTGGCCCTGTGGGCCGGGACGGCGCTGCTCGAGGTCCCCTTCGTCTTCCCGAGCTCCCAGGTGCTATCCGCCGGCTTCGCCGAAACGGCGCTCGACCAGCGCCATGCCCTGGTGCATCTGATCGACGGGGCGGCCCGGGTCACCGCCCACGCCCCGGTGGCCACCGCCGCCGGCCTGGCCGCGCTGCAGCTGGCCGTGGCCGGCGGCTGGCTGGCCGACCGGGCCCACCCCCGGCGCTGGCTCGGGCTGGGGATCGCCCTCTCCCTCGTCTACTGGGTGTTCGGCCAGGCTCTCGGGGAGGTGCTCAGCCCGGGGGCCACCGACCCGGGCACCGCCCCCCTGGTGGTTCTCTTGGCCCTGGCGGCCTGGCCGGCGGCCGGCTCAGCCCGGTCCGGCGACGAGCGAGCCCAGCACGGCGCGGGCGCGCTCGAGGTCGTGGCGGTCCACCCGCTCGTCGGGGTGGTGGGCCAAGAGGGGGTCGCCCGGCCCGAAGTTGGCCGCCGGCACCCCGTGGGCCCAGAAGGAGGCCACGTCGGTCCACCCCACCTTGGCCCGGGGGGAGCCGCCGGACCCCGCCACCAGGGCCGCCAGCAGCGGGTGGTCGAGGGAGGGCGGTGCCCCGTCGGCCTCGTCGACGACCTCGAGGCGGTCCCCCAGCCCCTCGTCGAGGAGCTCCTCGAGCAGCGCCTGTAGGAAGGCGCGGGCCCCCGCCGCGTCGCGGTCGGGGGCGAAGCGGTAGTTGACGGTGAGCGAGGCGGCGTCGGGGACGACGTTGCCGGCCACCCCGCCGTCGACGGCCACCGCCTGGAGCTGCTCGACGTACTCGCAGCCGTCCAGGGTGATTGACCGCCCCTCCCACCCCGCCACGCGGTCGATGACCGGGCCGAGCCGGTGGACGGCGTTTCGCCCGGTGAAGGGTCGGGCGGTGTGGGCCCGCACCCCGCCCATGCGCACCACCATCCGCATCGTCCCCTGGCAGCCCGCCTCGACGAAGGAGGCCGTCGGCTCGCAGACCACCGCGGCGTCGGCCCGCAGCAGCTCGGGCCGGTCCCGCCACAGGGCGGCCAGCCCGCTCTCCTGTCGGGCCAGCTCCTCGCGGGCGTAGAAGCACCAGGTGACGTCGACCGCCGGCTGCTCGACCGTGCGGGCCAGGTCGAGCATGACCGCCAGGCCGCCCTTCATGTCGGCGGCACCCACCCCCCACAGCACGTCGCCCTCGAGGCGCGCCCCACCGTCGGTGCTCGGGGGCACCGTGTCGAGGTGGCCGGCCACCACCAGCCGCTGGGACCGTCCGAGCTCGGTGCGGGCCACCACGTTGTCGCCGTCGCGCATCACCTCCAGCCACGTGCAGGCGCCGAGGTCGGCCGCCACCCGGTCGGCCAGGGCCGCCTCGTCGCGGCTGACCGACGGCGTGGCCACCAGCTCGGCGGCGAGGGCCAGGAGGTCGCCCACCGCGCTCAGGCCGAGACGCCGTGCTCGCGCAGCACCGCGTTCAGCTGGGACTTGTCGTGGCGCTGGCCCTCTTCGAGCCTCTTGATCACCAGCACGCACGGGAGGAAGAACTCGCCGCCGGGGTACTCGCGCCGGCGGGCGGCCGAGACCGCCACCGACCAGGCCGGCACCACCCCGCGGGAGATCTCGACCCCGGTCTCGGCGTCGATGACCGGGATGGCCGGGTTGAGGATGGTCCCCTCCCCGAGCACCGCCCCCTGCCCGACCCGGGCCCCTTGGGTGACCATGCAGCGGCTGCCGATCATGGCGTCGTCCTCGACCATGACCGGGGTGGCGTTGGGCGGCTCGAGCACCCCGCCGATCCCCACCCCGCCCGAGAGGTGGACGCGGGCACCGATCTGGGCGCACGAGCCGACCGTGGCCCAGGTGTCGACCATGGTGTCGGCCCCCACCCGGGCTCCGATGTTCACGTAGCTGGGCATGAGCACGACCCCGCGCCCGAGGAACGAGCCCCACCGGGCCGAGCCCCCGGGCACCACCCGGACGCCAGCCGCGGCGTAGTCGTGCTTGAGGGGCAGCTTGTCGGTGATCTCGAACGGCCCCACCTCGGTGGTCTCGATGGCCCGGAGACGGAAGAGCAGGAGGATGGCCATCTTCAGCCACTCGTGGACGACGACCTCCCCGTCCGGCCCCACCTCGGCCACCCGGGCCTCGCCCCGGTCGAGCAGCTCGATGGCCTCCTCGACGCTCCGCCGGGCCTCGGCGTCGGCCGGGGAGAGCTCAGCGGCCCGGTCCCAGAGCTCCTCGATCCTCTGCTGCAGTGCGGCCGTCATGGCCCGACACTACCGGCGGCCGCCGGAGGCTTCGGTCTGTCCCTACCGCCAGCCCGAGCCGGTGAGCCGCTCGGCCACCAGGGCGAGGCGCTCCATGGGCTGGACCACGGCGACGCGCACGTGGCCCCGGCCGGCCTCGCCGTAGAGGTCGCCGGGGCTGACCAACAACCCCCCCGCCTCGGCCAGGTCGGCGGCGAGCGCCCAGCCGTCGGCCCAGCGGGCGGGGACCGGGACCCACAGGTAGAAGCCGCCGGCCGGCAGGTCGACCGGGCACCCCGCCGCGGTGAGGGCGCCGGCCAGGAAGCGCAGCCGCTCGAGGTAGCGCTCCCGCTGGGCGGCCACGTGCTCGTCGTCGGCCAGGGCCACCGCCGAGGCCGCCTGGACCGGGCCGGGCACCATGAGGCCGGCGTGCTGGCGCACCGAGCGCAGGTACCCCACCAGCTCGGGGTCGCCGGCGTAGAAGCCGGCCCGGACCCCGGCCAGGTTGGACCGCTTGGAAAGGGAGTGCGCGGCGACCACGCCCTCGGTCCCGGTCTGGAGGACCGAGCGCGGGGGGCCGTCCCAGGTGAACTCGGTGTAGCACTCGTCGGAGAAGACCGGGACCTCCCGCCGGCGGCCCCACTCGGCCGCCACCGCCAGGTCGGTGAGCCCACCGGTGGGGTTGGCCGGCGAGTTCACCCACAAAAGGAGGGCCCGCCCGGCCTCGGCCGGCGACACCGCGCCCAGGTCGAGGCCGGAGCCGTCGGGACGGGCCGGGGGGACGGCCACGGCCCGGCAGCCGGCCAGGGCCGCCCCCATGGCGTAGGTGGGGTAGGAGATGGCCGGGTAGAGCACCGTGTCGCGCGACGGGTCGCGCAGCCGCAGGTACTGCGGGGTCGAGGCCACCAGCTCCTTGGTGCCGACGCAGGCCGCCACGAGCGAGGGGTCGATCGCCACCTCGAACCGGCGGCGCAACCAGTCGGCCGCCGCCCGGCGCAGAGCCGGCCCCCCGGCCGAGGCCGGGTAGCCGCGCTCGGTGCCCGAGACCGCCAGCGCCCGCACCACCGCGGCGGGGGCGCGTCGCAGGGCGTCCCCACCGAGCAGTCGACCACCCCGCCGGGGAGCGCCTCGGCCAGCGCCTTCAGCTCGGCCAGGCGGTCGTAGGGGTAGGGGGGCGGCTGGAAGCCGCCGCGCACGCCCACCGTGGTCACGCCGGGGCCGCCACGAACTCTTTGAAGCGCGACCGGCCGGCCTCATCCAGCACGACGTGGACCCGCGCCGCCTCGTCGCCCGCGCTCTGGCCCACCACCTCGCCCTCGCGGTGGACGGCGGCCAGCACGTCGCCCCGGGCCCAGGGGATGACCAGCTCCACCACCCGGTCGGCCACCCGCAGCCGGTCGGCCACGGCGCGCAGCAGGTCGTCGACGCCTTCGCCGGTGCGGGCCGAGACGCAGACCGCACCCTCGGTCACCTTGGCCAGGCGGGCCGCCTCGGCCGAGGCGTCGGCCTTGTTCACCACCACCAGCTCGGGGACGTCCCCCGCCCCGATCTCGGCCAGCACCGCCCGCACGGCGTCCATCTGGCCCTCGGGGTCCGCCGCCGAGCCGTCGACCACGTGGACCACCAGGTCCGACAGCCGGACCGACTCGAGGGTGGAGCCGAACGCCTCGACCAGTTCGTGGGGGAGCTTGCGGACGAACCCCACGGTGTCGGTCACCAGCACGGTCTCCCCCCCGGGGAGGGCGAACTGGCGGGTTCTCGGGTCCAAGGTGACGAAGAGGCGGTTCTCGGCCGGGACCCCGGCGTCGGTCAGGCGGTTGAGGAGGGTCGACTTGCCGGCGTTGGTGTAGCCCACCAGGGCCAGCTCGCGGTGGCGGCCGCGCGCCCGGGACCGGCGCTGGAGGTGGCGGGTCCGCTCCACCCGGCGCAGGTCGTCCTCGAGGCGGTGCATGCGGCGGACCAGGCGCCGCCGGTCGACCTCGAGCTGGGTCTCGCCGGGGCCGCGGGTGCCGATGTGGCCGGCCTGCTGGCTGAGGGAGAGCCCGCGCCCGCGCAGGCGGGGCAGGCGGTAGCGCAGGAGGGCCAGCTCGACCTGGGCCTTGCCCTCGATGCTGCGGGCGTTCTGGGCGAAGATGTCGAGGATCACCGCCGTGCGGTCGATGGCCGTCCGCCCCAGCTGCTTCTCCAGGTTCCGCTGCTGGGCCGGCGACAGCTCGTCGTCGAAGACCACGGTGTCGGCGTCGACCTCCACCGAGAGTGCCGCCAACTCGGCCGCCTTGCCCCGGCCGACGAAGGTGGCGGGGTCGGGCCGGTCGCGGCGCTGGACGACGCGGGCGGCCACGTCGGCCCCGGCCGTGTCCACCAAGAGGGCCAGCTCGTCCAGGTTGGCCTCCACCGCCTCGGGGTCGGTGCCGGGGAAGACCACCCCCACCAGCACGATCCGCTCGCGGAACGACCGGTCGATGAGGGTGCC
The DNA here is from genome assembly GCA_963770505.1 of uncultured Actinomycetota bacterium. Classification (GTDB taxonomy): domain Bacteria; phylum Actinomycetota; class Acidimicrobiia; order Acidimicrobiales; family RAAP-2; genus CAVYPR01. The sequence continues at coordinate 1,188,799 of CAVYPR010000001.1, forward strand.
GGGGAGCGGCGCGCTCGATCTGCCCCCGTCGGCGAGCGAGGCCGGCTCCACCTCTACCCGGGCCACCCGGCGCACCGGGCCGGCCAGCTGCACCGGGTCATCGGCGGTCGGCCCCAGCCACACCTCGAGCGTACCGCCGGGGTTGTCGACCAGGACGTGGTCGCCCACCAGCCCCCAGCCCCGGGCCACGGCCGCCGCCGCGCAGCTCCCGGTGCCGCAGGCCAGGGTCTCGCCCACCCCGCGCTCCCAGACCCGCAGCACCAGCCGGTCGCCACCTGACCACGACACGAACTCGACGTTGATGCCCCCCTCGTGGTGGGCCTCGAGCCGGGGGCCGACCTCGCCCACCTCGATCGTGGACGGGTCCTCGGCCCCCACCACCACCAGGTGGGGGTTGCCCACCTCGACCTCCCGGGCCCGGTGGCCGGCCAGGGCGTGGGGCCGCTCCTCGCCGAGGCGCACCGCCCCCATCTCCACCCGGGCCCAGCCGTGGCCGGGCCGCTCGCCCGGCTGGTAGGAGACGGCGCGGACCCCGGCCACCGTGGCCACGGTGAAGTCGGGGGGCTGGACCAGCCCGGCCTCGACCGCGGCCTGGGCCAGGCAGCGCATGCCGTTCCCGCTCATCTCGGCCTCGCTGCCGTCCGCGTTGCGCAGCACCATCGACAGGTCGGCCCCTGTGCGCCCGGGCCCGGCCACGATGACGCCGTCGGCCCCCACCCCGAGGTGGCGGTCGCACACGGCCCGGGCCAGCGCCGCCGTGAGGCGAAGGCTCCCCTCGGGGTCGAGCGCCACCAGGAAGTCGTTGCCCGCGCCCTCGTGCTTGCTGAGGGCGAGCGTGGTCCCGGCGGTCCTGGCCATCTGTCCATTCTCGCGCCCGCAGGCGCCGGGCCGTGCAGGCGACCCGAGGGCCGGCCCGGGAGACGGGGAGGTCAGTAGCCCTCGCCGTCGAGCAGCCGCTTGGTGTTGGGCGCCCCCACCTGGCCGATGGCGTCGAGGGACTCCATGAGGGCCTCGCCCTCGTCGTACTGCGAGGACCCCTCCCCGGTGCGCAGGAGGTCCGAGCCGTCGGTGGCCGTCGGGGCCTCCTCGATCCGCTGGGGCTCGGCGACGAAGGGCCCGTCGGGCGGGTCGTCGTAGGACTCGACCTCGCCGTCGCGCACCAGCTTGGTGGGCCGGCCGGCCGACAGCCAGCGCGCCTCGTGGAGCGCGAAGGGGTCGGTGAACCAGCCCTCCTCGTCCTCGTGCTCGTCCGGCGGCGGCAGGTGCGTCATGGGGCTCGGACCTCGGTCATCGAATGGGCGGCCGTCCCGCCCGCGTCCCGCCAGCCTACCGATCCTCCGGTCCGACGAGAAGGGTCCGCCGCGCCGCCCGCACGCCCGGCGCGGCCCGCCTCACCGGCCGGATTCGGCCAGCGCCTCCCTCCAGGGGGAGAGGTCGAGCGCGGGGTAGCGCTTCGCCGTCTCGTCCAAGAGCTCGTCGGTCCAGATGGGGTGGCCCGGCCCGGGAAAGCCGAACAGGGCGAGTTCGCGCACGGTCGAGCCCTCGACGAACTGCGTCCAGGGCTCTCCGGTCGAGCGGGACTGCTGGGTGTCGTAGCCGATCCACTCGTGGTCGGCCCGCCTGAAGCAGAGCCCCAGGGTGAAGCGGGCGGTCTTGGCGCCCCCGAAGGCCGCGCCGCGGTGCCAGACGTCGGAGCGGTAGGCGAGGTACGAGCCGCGCACCCCGGGTGCCGGCCGCTCCGCCTCGTAGATGGCCTTGTTCATGTTCGGCAGGATCACCGGGTAGGGGGCGTCGACGCCGGCCGAGTCGCGCGCCGAGACCACCAGCGTCGGGTTCTCGCTCTCGGTGACGTCGTTCAGGTACAAGAACCCCGTCAGGTTCCACCACGGCGCGTGGCCGACGGCCGGGAGCCACGAGTGGTTGCGGTCGGTGTGCATCGGCTGCTCGTAGTTGGTGAGCCCGGCGTACTTGGCCGCGGCGTGGGCTTGGTAGAGGCGGATGTCGTCGCTGCCGAGCGCCCGCTCGGCGAAGTCGACCAGGGAGGGGTGGACGCACAGGCGGTTGAGCCGACCCGACCCGGCGAAGGGGAAGGCCCCCATCCACTGCTGCTGTGCGGGGCGGAACCCCGGGCCTTCGGCCGGCCACTCGTAGGCCTCCTTGGGCAGGAGCGGGTGTCCCCGCCGCCGCTCCAGCTCGCCCTCGGGGTCGGCGAAGTACTCCTCGACGCTGGGGAAGAGGAGCTCGAGGTCGTCGGCGGCGGCGTCGATCTCCTCGGTGCCGATCAACCCGTCGAGCAGCACCCAGCCCTCCTCGCGCCAGGTGGCCAGCTCGTCGTCGGTCGCCACCCTCGAGGCGGTGGTGGTGGGGGTGGGGTTCTCGTTCATGGCGTCATTGTGGCCCACCGGGCACGGGCCGCCCCGCATCGAGCTCGGCGCAGAGGGCGGACAGCGGGTCGCCGTCGGGCTCGAGCCAGGCGATCCGCGGGTCGCGGCGGAACCACGACCGCTGCCGGCGGGCGAAGGCGCGGGTGCGCCGCACGGCCTCTGCGACGCACTGCTCCAGCGGCACCTGCTCTTCGACGTGGGCCAGGAGCTCGCGGTAGCCGAGGGCCTGGCGGGCCGTGCGCGACAGCCCTCCCGCCCGCCCGGCCAGGGCCCGCACCTCGTCGAGCAGTCCCTCGTCCAGCCAGCGGTCGAACCGCTCGGCGATCCGGCGATCGACCTCGGCCGGCTCGGTGGCCAGGCCGAGCTGCACCACCGCGGTCGGCGGGTAGGCGGTGAGCCCGGGGCCGAACGAGGAGAACGGCCGACCCGAGCCGAGCGTCACCTCGAGGGCGCGCAGCACCCGGCGGCGGTTGGTCGGCGTCGTGCGCGAGGCGGCCAGCGGGTCGAGGTCGGCCAGGCGGGCGTAGAGCGCGTCGAGGCCCCCCGGCCGGTCGGCCTCGGCCGCCAGCTCGGCCGCCACCTCGGGCCAGCGGCCCGGGATGTCGAGGTCGTCGACGACCGACCGCAGGTAGAGGCCGGTCCCCCCGACCAACAGGGCCCGTCGCCCGCGGGCGGCGATGTCGGCGATGGCCGAGCGCGCCGCGGCCTGGAAGGCCGTGACAGTGAACTCCTCACCCGGGTCGGCCAGGTCCAAGAGGTGGTGGGGGACCTCGGCCCGGGCCGCGGCGGAAGGCTTGGCCGTGCCGATGTCCATGTCGCGGTAGACGGTCATCGAGTCGACGCACACCAGCTCGACGTCGCCCAGCCGCCGCGCCGCCGCCAGGGCCAGTGCCGACTTCCCCGAGGCCGTGGTCCCAAGCAGGGCCACCGGCCCTCGCCGGGGGCTCAACCGGCGGCGACCGGGATCCGCCGTCGGTGCCGGGGGCCGGCCGTCACCGAGCGCAGCACCCCGGTCAGGTGGTGGGGGGCGGCCCCGGTCACCTCCACCTCGGCGAAGGAGCCGGGGGCCGGGGCCGGTCCGGGGCCCGGGGCGAAGTGGACGATCTTGCCCTGGCCGGTCCGGGCCGAGGTCACCGAGGGGTCGCGGCGGCTCGGCCCCTCGACCAGCACCTCCTCCACCCGCCCCACCCGGGCCTGGTGGCGGGCGAGGGCCGAGCGCTCGACCACGACCAGCAGCCGCTCGAACCGCTCGGCCACCACCTCGGGGGGGACGAAGTCGTCCTCCATGGCGGCGGCCCGGGTGCCCGGCCTCGGCGAGAAGATGAAGGTGTAGGCCCCGTCGTAGCGGGCCTCGGCCACCACCTCGAGCGTGCGCTCGAAGTCGTCGTCGGTCTCCCCGGGGAAGCCGACGATGACGTCGGTGGTGACGGCCAGGTCGCCAACGGCCTGGCGGGCCGAGTCGAGGCGGTCCAGGTACCGCTCGGCCGTGTAGCCCCGGCGCATGGCCGAGAGCACCCGGTCGCTCCCGGACTGCAGCGGCAGGTGCAGCTGGTCGCAGACGGCCGGGATCTCGGCCATGGCGGCCACGGTCTCGGGCCGGAGGTCCTTGGGGTGCGGGCTGGTGAAGCGGACCCGGCGGATCCCCTCGACCTCCCCCACCGCCCGCAGCAGGTCGGCGAAGAGCGGCCGGCGGCCGGTCAGGTCGCGGCCGTAGGAGTTGACGTTCTGGCCGAGCAGGGTCACCTCGACCACCCCGCGCCCCGCCAGGGAGCGGACCTCGTCGAGCAGGTCCTCGGTGGGCCGGCTGACCTCGGGGCCGCGCACCGAGGGGACGATGCAGAAGGCGCACGAGTTGTCGCAGCCGGTCTGGATGGTGACCCAGGCGGCGTAGGGCAGCTCGCGGACGGCCGAGAGGGCCGGGGCGTGGTCGACGTCGGCCGGGTCGGGGGCGTCGAGGATCTCGACCACCGGACCCTCGGCGGCCGCCCGGCGCAGGAGCTCGGGGGCGCGGGCCAGGTTGTGGGTGCCGAACACCACGTCGACGTGGCCGGCCCGGCGCCGGACCAGCTCGCGGTCCTTCTGGGCCAGGCAGCCCCCGACGGCGATCTGCATCCCCGGACGGGCGGCCTGCAGCGACTTCAGGTGGCCCAGGGTGCCGTAGAGGCGGTTGTCGGCGTTCTCCCGGATGCAGCAGGTGTTGAGCACGACCACGTCGGCCTCGTCCAGGTCGTCGGCCGGCTCCATGCCCTCGGCCACCAGCAGGCCGGCGAGGCGCTCGGAGTCGTGCTCGTTCATCTGGCACCCGAAGGTGCGGATCGCGAACGTGCGGGCCACCGCCGAAGTGTACGCCCGGCCCCGCGCCCTCTTGCTCAGTCGACCTCGGCGCCTCGGGCCGGCAGCTCCGCCGCCTCGCCGGTCACCAGGCCCACCACGTCGGCGCGCAGCCCCAGCACCCGGCCCGCCACCCCCGCCTCACGCAGCCCCTCCCCGGCGGCGGCCTCGACGGCGCCGAGCCGGTCCTCGGTGGTGATGGCCAGCAGGCTCGGCCCCGCGCCCGACCAGCAGGCGGCCAGGGCCCCGCCGCCCACCAGGCTGGCCAGCAGCATGGGGGCCTCGGGGAACAGCGGGCTCCGGTAGTCCTGGTGGAGGCGGTCCTCGGCCGCCTCCCTCACCAGCATGTGGTGGTCGGCCAGGCCGGCCAGGAGCAGCCCCATCCGCCCCAGGTTGAAGGCGGCGTCCTCCCGGCTCACCTGGGCGGGCAGGACCTGCCGGGCCTTGGCGGTGGGCAGGGCCCGGTCGGGCACCATCGCCACGAAGACCAGCGACGGGTCGAGGGAGAGGCGGGCCACCCGCACCGAGCCGCGCACGTGGGAGGCGGCCACCAGCCCCCCCACCACGCTGGCCGCGGCGTTCTCGGGGTGGCCGTCGACCAGGGCGGCCACGGCCAGCGGGTCACGGGCCCCGGCGGCGGCGGCGGCGGCCGCGGCCAGGGCGGCCGAGGACCCCAGGCCCCGGGCGACGGGGATCTCGGAGCGCACGGTGATGGCCAGCCGGTCGTGGCCGGCCACGTCGATGGCCACCCGGGCCGCCAGGTGGCCGGCGTCGTCGGAGAGCCCGGCGCCCTCACCCTCGCTGCGGACGATGAGGCGGGAGGAGGGCTCGACCTCCACCTCGACGTAGCGGTCGAGGGCCAGGGCCAGCGCGTCGAATCCCGGCCCGAGGTTGGCCGAGGAAGCAGGGGCCCGGGCGCGCATCCCCTGAGCCTAGGCGAGGCCCGTCAGCGGGTGCCGAGGCGGGCCGCCGTGCGCACGGCCACGGCTTCGTGCTGGTCGCCCAGGGTGAACAGCGCCGTGCCCACGGTGGCCCCGGCCCGGCTCCCGGCCCTGGGGTGGTGGGCCACGACCACGGTCTGGACGATCCGCTGCCCGGGCATGGCCAACACGGTCGCCGCCCCGTTGGTCACGACCGGCACCGTCGCCCCGGGCACCGAGGCGCGGGCCACGGCCTGGCCCCGGCCGACCACCGGCACGGCCATGACGGCCCCCGCCGCGCTCTTGGCGATGGCCAACGCCATGTGCCCGGCGGCGTCGAGCACCTCGGGTCCCTGCTGGGAGGTGACCGCGGCCAGGGCGACGAGCGGCCGGCCGGCCACCGTGGTCTGGTAGGCGAGGATGTCGCCGCCGCCGGCCGCCGAGGTGAAGCCGGACTTCACCCCCACCACCCCCGGGGTCGAACCTGTGCCCCCGGCCAGGAGGGGGGTGTAGCTGAGGGCGGTGCCCGACACCGGGAGCGTCACCGAGGGCATGGACACGGCCTGGGCGAAGGCCGGGTAGGCCATGGCCGCCGCCGTCACCTTCAGCAGGTCGGCCGCCGTCGACATCGAGTGCGGTGTGTAGCCGCTGGCGTCGGCGTAGCGGGTCTGGTGCATGCCGAGGGAGGCCGCCGTGGCGTTCATCTTGGCCACGAAGGCCGGGACCGAGCCGGCGTCCCAGCAGGCCAGGGTGTAGGCGAGGTCGTTGGCCGAGTGCACGAGCATGCCGTCGAGCGCCTGGCGCTCGGTGAGCACCTCGCCGGCCTGGATCTCGACGCTGGCCTGTGTCGTGTCGAGATCTGTTGTGAAGTCCTGGGCGTCGGTGGGGCTGATGGTGAGGTCGGGGCCGTTCGCCCCTGTGGCCAGCGGGTGGTCGTGCAGGACCACGTAGGCCGTCATGACCTTGGTCATGCTGGCCACCGGCACGGGGTGCTCGGGACCCGACTGGGCCCGGTAGCCCACCGCCGGGACGGCCACCGCCGACTCGCCGGCCGTCGGCCACGGCATGGCGGGGTCCCCCGCCGGCACCTGGTGCACGGCCGGGAGCGTGACGCGCACCGCCGCCACCGGGGTCGCCCCCGGGCCCCCGGCGATGCCCACCCAGGCCAGCAGGACCACCAGGGCGGCCACCACCGCGGCCGTGCGCCGGAGCCGCCGGTTGCGGCGGTTCCGGGCGACGCGCTCGGCGTCCACCCAGCCGCGCCCCGAGGCGTGCAGGCCCCGGCCCCGCGCCTCCCCCCGGTCGGCGGCCGACCTCGGCGGGGACCACGCACCGGCCTCCGGCGGGCCCCCTTGGAGGCGCGAGGCCCCGCTACCTTCCACTGGCGTCGAGCTCCTCGGCGGTCATGAGGACCGCCCGGGCCTTGGAGCCCTCGGAGGGGCCGACGACCCCCCGGCGCTCGAGCAGGTCCATCAGGCGGCCGGCCCGGGCGAACCCGACCCGCAGCTTGCGCTGGAGCATCGAGGTCGAGCCCAGCTGCGAGCGCACGACGAGCTCCATCGCCTGGCCCAGCAGCTCGTCGTCGTCGTCGTCCCCCACCGCCGCCCCGCCCGGCTCGTCGTCGACCCCCTCGATGCCCACCACCGGCTCGGCCCGGCGACCCTGGCGCCGCCAGTGGGCCACGACCTCGCGCACCTCGTGTTCGGAGACCCACGGGCCCTGCAGCCGGCGCGGAATCGAGGAGGACGCGGTGAGCAGGAGCATGTCACCCTTGCCGATGAGGCGCTCGGCCCCCGGCTGGTCGAGGATGACCCGGCTGTCGGCCAGCGAGGAGACCGAGAACGCCATGCGGCTGGGGATGTTGGCCTTGATCACCCCGGTGATCACGTCGACGGAAGGGCGCTGGGTGGCGAGCACCAGGTGGATGCCGACCGCCCGGGCCATCTGGGCGATCCGGCAGACCGAGTCCTCCACGTCGCGCGCCGCCACCATCATGAGGTCGTTCAGCTCGTCGACCACCACCAGCACGAAGGGGAGGCGCTCGGGGCCCTCTGTGACCTCGTCCTCGTCACCGGTCTCCCCGGCGTCGGCAGCCCCGGCGGGACCGGGGGGCGGCTCGAGCTCGCCGCGGTCGACGGCCTCGTTGTAGCCGGTGATGTCGCGTACCCCGTACTCGGCCAGCAGGTCGTAGCGGCGCTCCATCTCCTTCACCGCCCACGCCAGGGCGTTGGCCGCCTTCTTGGGGTCCACCACCACCTGGGTGAGCAGGTGCGGTAGGTCGTTGTACTGCCCGAGCTCGACGCGCTTGGGGTCGACCAGGATCATCCGCACCTCGTCGGGGGTGGCCCGCATCAGCACCGAGGTCACCAGCGAGTTGATGCACGACGACTTCCCGGCCCCGGTCGCCCCCGAGATGAGGACGTGGGGCATCTCCGCCAGGTTCACCATCACCGCCCGTCCGGCGATGTCGCGACCGAGCGCCACCTCGAGGGGGTGGGTGGCCCGTTGCGCCTCCTCGGAGTCGAGGATGTCACCGAGCGAGACCAGCTGGCGCTGGCGGTTGGGGACCTCCACCCCGATGGCCGACCGGCCGGGGATGGGGGCCAGGATGCGGACGTCGGGTGAGGCCATGGCGTAGGCGATGTCGCGCGAGAGGCTGGTCACCCTCGCCACCTTCACCCCCGGCCCCAGCTCGAGCTCGAAGCGGGTGACGGTGGGCCCGACGGTCCGGCCGACCAGGCGGGTCTGCACCCCGTGGGCGGCCAGGGCGTCGACGAGGTCGACGCCGGCCTGGTCGAGCTGGCGCTCGTCGAGCCGCTGCGCCTTGGAGTGCGAGAGGAGCTCGGGCGGCGGCAGCACCCACGCCCCGGCCTGGGGGGCGGGGCCGGGGCGGGCCGGGAGCTCGGCCGCCGGGCGGGCGGGCGCCGGTTCTTCCACCTCCTCGGCGACGTCGACGTCGTCGTCGTAGAGGGCGGCAGGCTCGGGCTCGGGTTCGGCGGATGCTGCTGCCGGGGCGACGGGCGAGAGCGGCCCGCCGTCCGGCTCGGGCGGCATCTCCACCGGGGTGGTCACCCCGACCCACCACCGCCGGACGCCGCGCCCGGCCGTGGTGGCGCCGGCGGCCACCCCCCGTCCGAGCGTGCCCAGGGAGACCCCGGTCGAGAGCACCACCGCCACCACCACCGCGGCCACGAGCACCACCACCGCGCCGGCGCTGCCCAGCCCGAGGGCGAGGGGGCGGCCCACCAGGACCCCGAGGTAGCCGCCGGCCGACCGCAGCTCCCCGGTGGTGGCCCCCAGCGTCGGGGAGCCCCCGGCCAGCTCGCACAGTCCGGCCAGGGCGCACAGGCCCAGGACGGCCCCCACCACGGTGCGCACCGGCTCGGGCCGGTGGCGGCCGGCGATGATGAGCACGCCGGCGGCGACGGCCAGCGGTGGGAGCAGGTAGCGGGTCCACCCGATGGCCGAGCCGAGGAGGTTGTCCACGCCCCGGCCCACCCAACCGGCGGCGCCGCCGTAGAGGGCGAGGGCGAGCAGGACCCCCACGGTGACCAGGCCGATCGCCCACAGGTCGGCGGCGTGGTCGGCCAGGAGGCCCGGCTCGGCCTCGGCGGCCCGGTGGCGCGGTGGGCCCTTGCGCCCGCGCTGGGGCGTACGGGCAGGTGAGCGGCTCGAGGCCGACCCCTTGGTGGTCACCACAGTGCCGTCACCACAGTGCGTCAAGGCTAGTGCCGGAGGGGTCGCGTCCGGGGGACGGCGGGACGGTCACAATCGAACACCTGTTCGCTATGCTGACCGTCGTGGCCGCCCGCACGCCCGCCCGCCTCCGCTGGAGCACGGCCGAGGAGGAGGACGCCGCCGCCCTCTTCCCCGACGAGTCGGCCGCCGGCCGCCACGTGGGCACGGGCGAGTACGCCGGGATGGAGTTCTTCCACGTCAAGGCGCGCTCGGTGATCAACCGGGTGCCCGAGTCCAGCCGAGTGCCCTTCCGCTACACCGTCAACCCCTACCGCGGCTGCAGCCACGCCTGCACCTACTGCTTCGCCCGGCCCACCCACCGCTACCTGGGCCTGGGGACCGGCGAGGACTTCGAGCGCCGGATCGTGGTCAAGGTGAACGCGGTCGAGCGGGTGCGGGCCGAGCTGCGCGCCCGGTCGTGGGCCGGCGACCACGTCGCCATGGGCACCGACACCGACCCCTACCAGCACGCCGAGGGCAAGTACCACCTGACCCGGGGGATCGTCCAGGCGCTGGGCGAGGCGCGCAACCCCTTCAGCATCCTCACCAAGTCCACCCTGATCCTGCGCGACCTGGCGCACCTGGTGGCGGCCGCCCGGCGGGCGCCGGTGCACTGCTGCCTCTCGGTGGGCACCTTGGACCCCGAGGTGTGGCGGCTGACCGAGCCCCGGGCCGCCCCGCCCGAGCAGCGGCTGGCCGCCGTCCGCAAGCTCAACGAGGCGGGCATCCCCTGCGGCGTCCTGGTGGCCCCGGTGCTCCCCGGCCTCTCCGACGGCGACGAGCAGGTGCGGGCGGTGGTGTCGGCCGCCGCCGCGGCCGGGGCGGTCTCGGTGGCCGCCGTCCCCCTCCACCTGCGACCCGGGGTGAAGGAGCACTACCTCGGCTGGCTGGCCTCGGTCCGGCCCGACCTGATCCCGCTCTACGAGGACCGGTTCCGCCGCGGCGCCTACCAGCCGCGGGCCGAGGGCGAGCGGCTCTCGGCCCTGGTCGACGCGGCGCTGGCCGAGGCGCCGGGCCGGCCCGCGGCGCTCCGCGCCTCGTTCGGCCACCGCGGCCCCTCCCCCGGCGACGTCGGCCGCCACCCGGCCGCGGGCGCCCGGCGTTCCGGGGCCGAGCAGCTCCGGCTGCTGTGACCCGGGCCCTCGCCCGCCCCGCCGGCCCGGGTGCGTAGGGTCTGTCGGTGGCACTGCTCGAGGTCTACGCCGACGTCGGGTGCCCCTTCACCCATGTGGGGCTGGCGTGGGTGGTCGAGCGGCGCCGGCGCCTCGGGCGCGAGGACCTGGCCGTGCACGTGCGCAGCTGGCCGCTCGAGCTGGTGAACGGCCGGCCCCTCGACCCCGCCACGGTCGCCGACCACGTGCGCGAGCTGCGCCAGCAGGTGGCCCCCGACCTCTTCGGCGGGTTCGACCCCGCCGCCTTCCCCACCACCACCCTGCCGGCGCTGGCCCTCGCCGCCTCCGCCTACGACCGCGGGCTCGGCGTCGGCGAGTCGGTCAGCCTGGCCCTGCGCCACGCCCTCTTCGAGGAGGGCCGCGACGTCTCGGACCCCGACGTCCTCGGCGAGGTGGCCCGGGCCCACGGCCTCGAAGGCGCCGGCCGCGACGAGGCGGCGGTGCGCCGCGAGTGGGACGAGGGCCGGGCGCGCGGGGTCAGGGGCTCGCCCCATTTCTACTGCGGGGCCAACGACGTCTTCTGCCCATCACTCGACATCGGGCGCGACGCCGAGGGCCACCTGCAGGTCCACCGCTCGGTGGAACTGCTCGACGCTTTCCTCTCCAACTGCGTGGGGCTCGCACCGGCCCCGCCGGCCACCTGAGCGTCCCGCGCCGCGTACCTACGGGCACGCCGCGGCGCGCGCCGCGGCGTGCGGCCGCCCCGATCAGCGCCGCGCTACGGCAGGCTGATCACGTGGGCGGTCCCGCCGGGACCGGGAACGCCGACGCCATTGCCGACGGTGCCTGTGAACTCGGGCTGGCCTGTGGCGAACTTCGCCATCTCATTGGCGTAGAGGTAGAGCGGCCGGCCGTCGTAGGTGACCTGTGTCCCCTCAAAGGTGTGCACGGTCCCCAGGTTGGCGTCGGACACGCCGCCGATCCCCGTCGGGGAGCCCTGGGTCAGCACGGGGATCCAGTTGGGTGTCGCCGTTCCCCACACCGGGCCCGTCGGGTAGGGCCCGTGCGGTCCCCATGGGTTCGGACCGGGCGGGCATGTCGCCGAGGGAGACGGTCCGCTTCCCGAGTGCCAGGGCCACGTCGGCCCGGTGCAGAAGTCGTAGACGGTGACGTGCACGCCGCCGGGAACCCCAAGTTGCGAGTACTCCTCGACCGAGACCACGCTGGCTCCCGACGGCAGCGTCCCTGTCTCGAGCACGGCCGGGCCGGTCGCCGGGTTGCCATCGGTCGAGACCAGGTCCCACAGCCCGTGCCACGGCGGGAGCGGGAGAACGGTCTCCAAGAACCCCTCACCGAAGAATGTTGTCGGCGGTGAGAACAGGTAGAGCGGGTGGCCGGCGTAGGTCACCTGGAGGCCGATGCCCGGCCGGTAGACGACGCCGAGCAGGGCGCGCTGGACGCCGGGACCGGCGAGCGGCGGTCCTGTGGTGGTGACCGCGGGCCACTCTGACGATGTCGGTCCTGTGCCTGTCGCCGAGAATGTCGGGGGTCCGGTGCACGGGAACGTGCCGTTGAAGGTGACCTCGACTGTGGTCGTGCAGCCGAACTTCGGTGGATGGTCGCTCGTGATCAGGTAGAGCGGGAACTTTGTCCCCTGGTGTGTCAGCACCAGGATGGGCCCGTATGTGGTGGTCGCCTGCAGGTCGATGACGGCCGAGGGCCCGTGGGGCGGGCGCGGCGGATGATGGTGCCTGGGGAACGCCGCCCCCGAGGCCGGGGCTAGGCCGAACCAGGCCAGGCCGAGCACCGCCCCTCCGACGATGCAGCGTCGAGCGTACGTCCAACGACCTCCCGCCATGGAGATCACCCCCTCGCTCGGACCGAGTTGGCCGCTCTGCGGCCGATCTCCCCAGCCCGCGTCCCTTAGGATAACCGGGAGCGGCTCGGCGTGCTCGAGAGCGGCCGCGGCGCCTTTGCCCGAGCCCCGTCGGCGGCCGAGGCAGGCCGGCGTCCCTCCGCCGGGCGAACCGGCCGGGACCGCTACACCACCATGACGACCGGGATGATGAACGGCCGGCGACGGGTGCGGTCGCCCACGAACCGGCCCAGGGCCTTGCGGGCGTGGTGGCCCAGCACCTCGACGTCGTGGGCGCCGTCGGCCATGGCCTGCTCCAAGGCGAGGGCCACCACCTGGCTGGCCTCGCCCAGGAGCTCCTCGGCCTCGGGGGCGTGGACCCAGCCCTTGGTGGCGATCTGCGGCTCGCCCGAGAGGACCCGGCGGTGCAGGTCGACGGTGGCCACGACCATGACCACCCCCTCCTCGGCCAGCACCTTGCGGTCGCGCAGCACCCCGTGGCCGACGTCGCCCACCGTGCCGTCGACGTAGAGGTAGCCGGCCGGGACCGTGCCGTCGCGGCGCAGCCCCTCGGCGTCGAGGCTGACGGCGTCGCCGTCCTCGCAGAGCAGCACCTGGTCGGCCGGGACCCCCATGGCCCGGGCCAGGGCGGCGTGGTGGACCATGTGGCGGTACTCGCCGTGCACCGGCACGAACGCCTGGGGCCGGGCCACCGAGATGCAGGGTGGCCAGCTCGCCCTGGCGGGCGTGGCCGCTCACGTGCACGGCCTCGGTGCCCGAGTGGACCACCTCGGCCCCGCGGCGGTGGAGCTCGTCGATGACCCGGCCCACCGACCACTCGTTGCCCGGGATGGGGTGGGCGCTGATGACCACCACGTCGCCCTCCTCGATGCGCAGCCGCTTGTTGTCGCCCGTCGCCATGAGCGAGAGGGCCGACATGGGCTCGCCCTGGGAGCCGGTGGAGATCACGCAGATCTCGCCCGTCGGTGCAGCAGGTCGATCTCGTCGATGTCGACCAGCGTCCCCTCGGGCACGGTGAGGATGCCCAGCCGGCGGGCCAGCTCGACGTTCTTGCCCATCGAGCGCCCGAGGGTGGCCACCTTGCGGCCGCTGGCCACCGCGGCGTCGACGACCTGCTGGACCCGGTGGATGTGGCTGGCGAAGCAGGCCACCACCACCCGGCGCCCGGCCCGGGTCATGAAGACCCGCCGCATGGTGAGCCCGACCGTGGACTCCGACGGCGTGAACCCGGGCTCCTCGGCGTTGGTCGAGTCGGCCAGCAGGAGGCGGATCCCCTCGGTCGAGGCCAGGGCGCCGATGCGGGCCAGGTCGGTCCGCCGCCCGTCGACCGGCTGGAGGTCGAGCTTGAAGTCGCCCGAGTGCAGCATCACCCCCTGGGGGGTGTGGAAGGCGATGGCGAAGGCGTTGGGCACCGAGTGGGTGACCGGGATGAACTCCACGTCGCAGGGCCCGATCCGCACGCCGCTCGCCGTCGGCCGACCGTCACGAAGCGGGCCCGGCCGGTCAGCCCGGCCTCGTCGATCCGGTTGCGGGCCAGGCCCAGGGAGAGCTCCGAGCCGTAGATGGGGAGCTCGAGGTCGCGCAGCAGGAAGGCGAGCCCGCCGGTGTGGTCCTCGTGGCCGTGGGTGAGCACCACGGCGTCGACCCGCTCGGCGTTCTCGTGCAGGTAGGAGAAGTCCGGCAGGACGAGGTCGACCCCGGGCATGTCGGGGTCGGGGAACATGATCCCGCAGTCGAGCACGAGGATCCGGCCGTCCACCTCGACGCAGGCGCAGTTGCGGCCGATCTCCCCCAGGCCCCCCAGGAAGACGATGCGCACCGGGGCCGGCCCGCCGCGGGCGGGGCCCGACCGCCGGCGGTTGCGCTGGCGCGAGTCGGCTGCCGCCTTGGTGGCCGGGGCCGCCTTCTTCTTCGTCTCGCCGGCGCGCTTGCCGCTGGACCCGCGCCGCCGCCCTCCGCCCTCAGCCAACCCCGCCACCTGACGAGACCGGTGCGCCCAGGCGGGCGAGGAGCAGCCGGGCCTCCCCGTCGAGCTCGGGCGGGGCGGCGCCCATGGGCGGGCGGCACTGGCCGACCGCGCAGTCCCTGGGCCCGGCAGGCGGCCTTGGCCGGCAGCGGGTTGGGGAACTGCTCGGTCGACTCGAAGTCGTAGGACTCGAGCAGTGGCTCGTTGATGCGGCAGGCCCGGTCCACCTCGCCGGCCGTGAAGGCGTCGATCATGTCGGCCATCTGGCGGCCCGCCCAGTGCGAGGCCACGCTCACCACCCCGACCGCCCCCACCGAGAGCAGGGGCAGGGTGAGGGCGTCGTCGCCGCTGTAGACCTCGAAGGAGGCCGGCGCCCGGGCGGCCAGCTGGGCCGAGCGCGGCCGGGTCGCCCCGTGGCGTCCTTCACCGCCACCACGTTCTTGGCCGCCTCGGCCAGGCGCAGCATGGTGGTCGGTGGCGATGCGCCGACCCGAGCGCACCGGGATGTCGTAGAGGAGGACCGGCAGGTCGGTGGCCCCGGCCACCGCCCGGAAGTGGTCGAAGAGGCCCTCCTGGGAGGGGCGGTTGTAGTAGGGGGTGACGACCAGGACGGCGTCGACCCCGGTCCCCTTGGCCTGCCGCGGTGAGGGCCACCGAGTGGCGGGTGTCGTTGGTGCCCGTGTTGGCGATCACCGGCACGGTCACCGCCTCGGCCACCGCCCGCCACAGGTCGAGCTTCTCCCGGTCGGAGAGGACCGGGCCCTCGCCGGTGGTGCCGGCCACCACCAGCCCGTCGCTGCCGTGGTCGACCAGCCACCGGGCCAGGGCCGCCGCCGCGTCGAGGTCGAGGTCGCCCGCCTCGTCGAAGGGGGTCACCATGGCGGTCACCACGGCGCCGAATCGGGGGGGCTGGGTGCGCCGGGCCATCGACCCAGGCTACCAGCCGCCCCGCGGGCGGCCCCGGGGGTCAGGCCACCCGGCGGTCCACCGGCGACCCGTCGGCGAAGGCGTCGGCCTCCTCGGTCGAGTCGTGGAGGTCCTCGAAGGCGATCGCCCCCATCTCGGTGAACTTGGTCCGCAGCCAGCCGTCGGCCGCGTCGAGCAGGCCCAGCTTCTTGAGGTTGGGCACGATCTTGGAGAACAACAGGATCTGGAAGTCGTCGCGCTCGGGAGCCTGGCGGAGGATCGTGATGACGTCCTTGGTGGGCACGCCGAACCGCTCCCACACCTCCTGCATGACCATGCGGTCCTTCATGCGCACGGCGGCCTCGAAGGCGAACTCCTGGCGTTCGCGCAGCTCGGCCGCGCGTGAGCTGCGAGTAGAGCTCCTGGAGGCTGATCACCCCGAAGGCCACGTGGCGGGCCTCGTCGGCCATCACGTAGCGGAGCAGCTGCTTCAAGAGCGGCTCGGTGGTCATGGCGTGGATGAAGCCGAAGGCGGCCAGGGCCAGCCCCTCCACCATGATCTGCATGCCGAGGTAGGTCATGTCCCAGCGCGAGTCGCCCAGGATGTCGTCGAGCAGCAGCCCCAGGTGGCCGTTCAACGGGTAGTGCCCCGAGAGCTTCTCGTCGAGGTAGCGCGAGAAGACCTCGACGTGTCGGGCCTCGTCGACCACCTGGGTGGCGGCGTAGTACTTGGCGTCGATCCACGGCACGGTCTCGACGATCTTGGCCGTGCACAACAGCGCCCCCTGCTCGCCGTGGAGGAACTGGGAGAGCATCCAGTTCTGGTTCTCCACCCCGAGCTGCAGCCACTCCTTTTCCCCCCAGCCCTCGAGCGCGGTGCCCGAGAGGTCGGTGTTGGTCCAGTGCTGCATGTCCTGGTTGGCCTCGGCGTTCATGGCCACCACCTTCTCCTGGTCGACCTCGGTCTCCCACGGCAGGTCGGTGGTGGCGTTCCACTGCGCCTTCTTGGCCTTCTCGTAGAGGCGGTCGAGCCGCTCGCGGCGGCCCTTCTGGTAGTCCCAGGTGAACTCGGCCGGGCAGGGGTCGGCCACCAGGTGGCGCCCGTCGGCCTCCTGGTGGCCCACCACCGAGAGGACCGACTCGAGGTCGTCGAGCCGCTCGCGCCCGATGAGCTCGACGTTGCTGTGCATGGGCTCGTCCGGCCCACTGCCGGCGGTCGCGGTGGTCATTCTCTCCTCCTCGGGTGTGTCGCGCTCAGCGCGGCGTCGTCGTCTTCAGGGCGCAGATGCCCGGGATCACGAAGGTGGACACCAGGCGGCGGGCCTGGTCGGGGTCGGTCAGGTCCGCCCCCGGCGAGGGGGCGGCCAGGTAGGACAGGACGATGCGGACCCCCCACTCGGCGGCCCGGGCGGCCTGGTCCGGCTCGAGCCACCGGCCGAAGAACGGGGCGGTGAACCCGCTGGCCGAGATCAAGAGGCGGTCCATCCCGCCGAAGGCCATCCACGGCGAGACCACCTCGGGCTCGTGGGCGCAGAGGTAGGCCAGGGCCCGGTGGCCCGACAGCCGCCGGGCGGCCTCCACCATCCCGGCCACCAGCACGTCCTCGAGGTCGTGGGCCTCCCCCATCACCACGGCCAGGCCCGAGAAGAAGCGGGCGGCCTCGGTCTCGACCACGGCGGCCAGCACCGCCTCCTTGCCCCCCGGGAAGCTGCGGTAGAGGGTGGCCCGCGACACGCCCGCCTCGCGGGCCACCTCGTCGAGGGTCGTCTTGCGCACCCCGTGGGTCGCCATCCGGCGGAGGGCGGCGTCGACGATGCGGACCCGCACCGAGGAGCGGTCGTCGGTGCCCAGGTGGCGCACGACGCGCCGCGCCGGGCGCTCGACCGTCTGCAGGGCCACCCCCGCCGGAGCCATGGATGAAACAATATGGCGAAAAATGTCTCATTGTCAACGGCGGGCCCGGCGCCCGCCGGGCATCATGGGACGGTGCGCGACACCTACACCCACGGCCACCACGCCTCGGTGCTGCGCAGCCACACCTGGCGCACGGCGGAGAACTCGGCCGCCCACCTCCTCGCCCACCTCGCCCCGGGCCAGCGCCTCCTCGACGTGGGCTGCGGCCCGGGGACGGTCACGCTCGACCTGGCCGAGCGGGTGGCCCCGGGGCCGGTGGTGGGGTTCGACGCCTCGCCCGAGGTGCTGGCCGGCGCCGCCGGGCGCCCCCGGGCCCCCGGTTCCCGGGCCGCCTTCTGCGCCGGCGACGCCTACGCCCTCCCCTTCGGCGACGCCGCCTTCGACGTGGTCCACGCCCACCAGGTCCTCCAGCACCTGCGCCGGCCGGTCGAGGCGCTGGTCGAGATGGGCCGGGTGCTGGGTCCCGGCGGGGTCCTGGCCGTGCGCGACAGCGACTACGCCGCCTTCGCCTGGGCGCCGGCCGACCCGTGGCTCGACCGCTGGCTCGACCTCTACCACCGCGTGACGGCGGCCAACGGGGGCGAGGCCGACGCCGGCCGCCACCTGCTGGCCTGGGTGCGGGCCGCCGGCTTCGCCCACCCGGTCGCCACCAGCTCGACGTGGACCTTCGCCGACCCCCAGAGCCGGGCGTGGTGGGGCGGGCTGTGGGCCGAGCGGGTGCGCCACTCGGCCTTCGCCGACCAGGCCCTCGCCGGCGGCCACGCCGACGAGGCCGAGCTCGAGGCGATCGCCGGGGCCTTTCTCCGCTGGGCGGCCGACGACGACGGCTTCTTCGCCGTGCTCCACGCCGAGGTGATCGCCACCGCGTAGCCGGAGCCGGTTGGGGACGCCGCCCGCCGGTGTGCGACGCTGCGGCGTGACCGCGGTCGTCCTCTTGGCCCTGGCGAGCGCCGCCTCCTACGGCGTGGCCTCGGTCCTCCAGCACCAGGCCGCCGAGCACCAGGGGGAGGAGCTGGCCCTGTCGGCCGGCCTGGCCGTCCGTCTGGTGCGCAGCCCGCGCTGGCTGCTGGGCAACGTCGGCGACGTGGTGGGCTTCGTCCTCCAGCTGCTGGCCCTGCGCCACGGCCCGGTCACCCTGGTCGAGCCGCTGCTCGTCACCAGCCTGGTCTTCGCCTTCCCGGTGGCCGCCCTGGTGCGCCACCAGCGCGTCCCGTGGGCCGAGCCGGCGGCCGCCGTGGTGGTGACCGCCGGCCTCGCCCTCTTCCTGGCCGTGGCCCGGCCGGGGCCCGGACGCGGCCACGTCCCCACGGGCGAGCTGGTGGCCCTCGTCGCCGCCACCGCGGTGGTGGTGGGGGCCCTGGTGCTCCTGGCCCGGGGGGCCGAGCGCCGGCGGGCCGGGCTGCTGCTGGCCGTGGCCGGCGGCGTCTCCTTCGGCACCATGGCCGCCTCGGTCTCGATCACCTGGCACACCATCGACGCCGGCGTCGTGCACGCCCTGGCCACCTTCGGCCCCTACGCCGTGGCCGTCACCGGGGTGGCCGGCATCGTCCTCACCCAGGCCGCCTTCAGCGCCGGCGTGCTGCGGCTCACCCTCCCCACCCTCACCGTGGTCCAGCCCCTGGTGGCCGTGGCCATCGGGGTGGGGGTCCTCACAGAGAAGGTGTCCACGGCCGGGCTCGACCCGCTGTGGGAGGTGCTGGGGCTGGCCGTCATGGTGGTCGGCGTCTACGCCCTGGCCCAGCCCGAGTTCCCCGATTGACACCCGGCCGCGGGCAGACTGTGCCCATGGAGCCAGCGGCCTTCGTCGTGCGGGCGGTCGGCGTGGTCTCCTCGCCGCGGTCCGAGGTGGCCGACGACCGCTGGGGCGCGGTGGTCGCCACCATCTCCCTCCTCCCCCCCTTCGGGCCCGAGGCCCTGGCCGGTCTGGGGTCCTTCAGCCACGTCGACGTGGTCTACCTCTTCGACCGCGTCGACCCCGACCGGGTCTGCACCGGCCTCCGCCGGCCCCGGGGGAACCCCGACTGGCCCGCGGTCGGCATCTTCGCCCAGCGGGGCAAGGACCGGCCCAACCGCCTCGGGGTCTGCACCTGCGAGCTGGTGGGCGTGGAGGGCACCGCGCTCACGGTGCGGGGCCTCGACGCCGTCGACGGCACCCCGGTCCTCGACATCAAGCCCCACCTGGCCGAGTTCGACCCGCGCCACGCCGTCGTCCAGCCGGCGTGGTCCCACCAGCTCATGGAGGACTATTGGTAAGCGCGGGCCCCCGGTCCTCGGGGCCCACGATGCCGGCCAGCAGCTCGGCCCGGACCAGACGGGCCACCTGGGCCGGGTCGTCGAGCGCCCAGCGGCCGGGCGAGGCGATGTAGGAGAGCACCATCCGGCCGCAGAAGTCGGCCGCCTCCTCGACGTCGACGCCGGGGGCCAGCCGGTGGCGGGCCAGGTAGGGAGCGAAGAAGGCGGCCAGGGCCTCGTGGGTGCCCCGGCTCTTCACCCCCAGGGTGGGCAGCAGCGCCTCGGGCTCGGTCTCCAAGAGCCGCTGGAGGACCTCGTGGCCCTCGATGGCCCGGCGGGCGAAGAGCAGCACCCGCTCCATCACCTCCTCCAAGGTCCCCGCCGTACGGACCTCGTCGTAGAGGCGGGCGAAGAAGCGGGCGTACTCCCAGGCCACCACGGCGTCGAGCAGCTCGCCCCGGCCCCCGGGGAAGTAGCGGTAGACCGTCGCCCTCGACACCCCGGCCTCCCGGGCGGCATCGGCCACGGTCGTCTTGGCCAGCCCCCAGCGGGCGACGCAGTCGTAGGTGGCCACCAGGATCCGCTCCCGCACCGCCGGGGAGGTGGCGGCGGTCACCTCAGACCCCGAGCAGCGCGCCCAGGCCGACGGTGAGGCCGGGCCGCTCGGGGACCCGGCGCACGGCCAAGAGGACCCCGGGCATGAACGACCGTCGGTCGTAGGCGTCGTGGCGCAGGGTGAGCGACTGGCCGAGCGCCCCGAAGATGACCTCCTCGTGGGCGACCAGGCCGGGGAGGCGAACCGAGTGGACCCGCACCCCGCCCGCCCCCTCGCCCCCGCGGGCGCCCTCGAGGACCAGCTCGGTGGTGGGGTCGGGGGGGAGCGGCCCGGCGTCGGCCGCCCGCCGGGCCCCGGCGATCAGCTCGGCGGTGTGCAGGGCGGTGCCCGAGGGGGCGTCGCGCTTGTGCTCGTGGTGGAGCTCGATCACCTCGACCGACTCCATGAACGGGGCCACCAGCTCGCAGCAGCGCATGAGGAGCACCGCCCCGATGGCGAAGTTGGCGGCCACCACGGCGTTGGCCGCCGAGGCGGCGAAGACCCGCTCCAGGCCGGCCACGTCGTCCTCGGTGAGCCCGGTCGTCCCCACCACGGCGTGGATCCCCCGCTCGGCGCACCACGGGAGGGTGGTCCGGGCCGCCTCGGCCTGGGTGAAGTCGACCACCACCTCGGCGCCGGCCTCGAGCAGCGCCCCGAGGTCGGCCGAGACGACCAGCGGCGCGTCGAGGGCCAGCTGCGAGCCGAGGTCGGTGCCGGCCAGCCGGGGGTCGACGGCGGCCACCAGCTCCATGTCGGCCGCCCCGGCCACGGCCGCGCAGACCTCCTGGCCCATGCGGCCACCGGCCCCCACCACCGCCACCCGCAGCATCCCCGGCACCCTACTGGCCCACCGAGACGCGCCGTCGCCGGCGGACCGAGGCCAGCGCGGCCAGGCCGGCCGCCGCCAGGGCCATCAGGCCGGCCGCGCCGAGGGCGGCGCCCACGTCGAAGCCGCGCGGGTGGTAGTCGAAGGTGAGCGTCCATCGCCCGGCCGGCACCCGCACCCCTTGGACCAGGCCGACCTCGCTCACCGCCAGGGTGCGGGCCGGCCCGCCGCCGGCCGGGACCGCCGCCACCGACCAGCCCGAGGTGAAGGCCTCGCTGCGCACCACGGTGACCGGCCGCCGGGCCGAGACGGCGACCACGGCTCCCCCGTCGGCCCCCGCCGAGAGCTGGCGGGCCACCGCCCCCGAGGCCCCCGTGGTCCACACGTGCGGGAGGAGCCGGCGGGCGTCGAAGGTGACGAACCACTTCCAGCCCCCCCGCAGCCCCCAGGACGTTGTCGACAGCGCCTCCTGCAGCACCCCGTCGAGGACGAGGCGGGGCCCGGCGGTCGTGGTCACCGACGAGGTGTCGGCCACGGCCCGGGCCGGGCCGGCCACCACCACCCCCCAGGCCGTCGGCGGGCGGTGGAACGCCACGCTCCAGCCGCCGGACGTCCGCCGCACCGTCTCGGCCGGCCAGGTGACCGCGCCCCTCGGGCCCACCACCCCGAGCCGAAGGGGGCCGGTGGCGTCGCCGGCCGTGCGCACCAGCGACGCGCCGGAGAGCTCCAGGGGCTGGCCCAGCCAGAAGGTCCGGCGGTGGGCGGTGCCCGGGGCCGGGGCCCCCGGGCACGGCGCCGCGCTGGGGGGCGCGGTGCTGGGCGCGGGGGCTGTGGGGGGCAGGACCTGGGTGAGGAAGGTTGGCCGGGTGAGGAGGGCGGCCAGGCGCAGCTGGGTGAAGACCCCCTCGGCCAGGGCGCAGGTGTCGAGGGTGTCGAGTGTGTGGGTGCCGGTGGCGGTGCCGTAGGACTCGTCGATGATCGAGCCGTAGCCGACGACGCTCGGCAGCTTGGTGAAGGCGTTCAGGTCGGGCTGGCCGAGGGTGTTGAGTGTCTCTGTCGGCCCGCCGGTGTCGTAGATGGCGAACCGCCCCGAGGACCCCAGCACCGAGGTGGCCACCGCCGTTGTCGGCTCGACCGGGGCGTGGCCGTTGGAGAGGCCGACCGACGAGGAGAGCATGAACAGCCCCACGTCGACCGCCACCACCGCCGCCAGGAGCCGGCGGCGGGCCGGGCGCGACAGCCGGGTCCACCCGGCCACCAGCCCGACGACCGCCGCCACCACGGCCAGCTGGCCGAGGAACCACGGGGTGAGGCCCCGGGCGAGGGCGCCCCCGGCCGCCGTGGCCTCGAAGGCCTGCTCCAGCCGGCCGGGGATGGCGATGGCCGTGAGCAGCAGCAGGCCGGCGGCGAAGACCGGGGCCAGCACCAGCCACCGCCTCCGGCCCTCGAGGCCGGCCGCCCGGGGTCGCGCCCCGAGGGCGGCGTCGGCCCAGAAGCCGAACAGGGCGGCCAGGGCCAGGTCGACGATGCCGAGGTTGCGGCTCTGCAGGCGGGTCTTGCCGAAGAGCGGGATGTGGACGAAGAGGTGGCCGAGCGGGGTGTAGTCCCCCCAGGTGAGCAGCAGGCCCAGCCCGCCCAGGGCCAAGAAGAGCGCCCAGTCGGCGGCCCGGGGGTCCCGCCGCCGGCCCAGGCACCCGGCGAGGAGGGCCACCGCGGCCACCAGCGGCAACAGGCCCAGGTAGCCGGTGACCTCGGGCAGGTTGTAGTTGTTGAAGTAGGCCGGCTGGTGGAAGAGGCCGTCGCCCCCGAAGAGGTCGGGCACCAGCAGGAGCGCCGTCCACGACGGCCGCAGCGACCCGGCCCCGAAGAACTGGTAGCTCTCGCTGGCCCGCTGCGAGGCGTTGATGAACGACCAGCCCGGCACGATCTGGACCGCCCCGAGCGCCACCCCCCAGACGGCGGCCAGGGCCGAGTACCCCACGAAGGCCGCCCGCCGCCGCCACCCCACGGTCCAGCCGGCGTGGGGGTGGACGGCCATCCAGACGACCACGGCCGAGGCCACCACCTCCACCTCGGCCATCGAGCGGGGCTCGCCGGTCAGCACCACCAGTCCCAAGGTGGCGGCGAGCAGCACCACCCACGGCCACGGCGACCCCCGGCCGCGACGGGCCCGGCCCCTCCTCGGTGCGCGGGCCGGTGCCCAGCACCGCCCACGACAGCCGCACCAGGGCCAGCACCACCCAGGGGGCCCACCCCATCCCCTGGACCACGCCGAGGTGGACGATCTGCCCGGACATGGCGCCGGCGAAGGCGTAGGAGAGGCCGGCCAGCACGCCGGGCAGCGGTCGCACGCCGAACTGCCGGAGCAGCGCGTAGACCCCGAGGCCGGCCGCCCAGTAGACGGCCAGGAGGTTCACCACCCAGGCCGCCACCGGGGCCAGCACGGCGAAGCAGAGGGTGAGCGGGTAGGCGGCCCCGGCGTTCAGCCCGCCGAGGAGGGGGCTGCCCGACCAGATGTAGGGGTTCCACAGCGGCAGGTGGCCCCCGGCCACCAGGTTGCCGACCAGGACGCGCAGGGGGAAGTTCTGGATGGCGTTGTCCCCGCCGATGGCCGGGTGGCCGAAGAGGGCCGGCACCACGAAGACGACGAGGGGCACGGCCACCAGCACCGCCAACGCCCGGCCGTCGGCCGTGGCCATCCCCCGCCGCCACGCCGCGAGGCGGCCCTCGGGCTCGACCAGCACACCGGAGTCCGGCAGCGTGCCGGCCGCCACCGCGACCTCAGGCGGCGCGGCCGGCCAGGCCCAGCGCGGTCGCGTCGAAGGCGTCGGGGTCGAAGGGTCCCACCGCGGCCAGGGTCCGGGGGGCGGCGGCCAACCGGCCGGCGGCCCGGTGGACCTCCTCGGCCGTCACCGCCTCGACGCGGGCCAGCAGCTGGTCGACCGTCAGCACCTCTCCGTGGAGGAGGAGGGCCGCGCCCAGCCGGTGCATGCGGGCCCCGGAGTCCTCGGCCGCCAGCAGCAGGTCGGCCCGGAGGTTCCCCTTGGCCACGGCCATCTCCCGCTCGCTCACCCCCGACTCGGCCAGCAGCTCGAGCTCGCCGGTGACGATGCGCAGCACCTCGTCGACGTGCTGCGGCGCGGTGCCGGCGGCCACGCACAGCGATCCGGTGTCGCAGAAGCTGGTCCGCTCGGACCAGATGGAGTAGGCCAGGCCGCGCTGCTCGCGCACCTTTTGGAACAGCCGGCTGGACAGTCCCCCGCCGAGGGCGTGGTTGAGGACGGCCAGCGCCCAGCGCTCCTCGTCGAAGCGCGAGACCGAGCGCATGCCCAGCACCAGGTGGGCCTGCTCGGTCGGCCGTCGCAGCACGACCAGCGGCTCGGGGGGCCGCACCGGCGAGAGGCGGGAGGGCGGCCCGCCGCCCGGCCGTCCGGCGAAGCGCGCCTCGAGGGCGTCGGCCACCGCCGAGTGGTCGACGTCGCCGGCCACCGACACCACCATGTTGGAGGGCCGGTAGTGCTCCTCGAAGAACGCCCGGATCTCGGCGGGGCCGGCCGCCTCGACGCTCTGGGCGGTGCCCAGGGTGTCGCGGCCGAGGGGGTGGCCGGGGTACAGGGCGTCGGTCCACCGCTCGGCCACCAGGTCGGCCGGCTCGTCGGCGTGCATGAGGATCTCGTCGAGGATCACCGTCCGCTCGGCGTCGATGTCGGCCGGGGCCAGGGCGGGCTCCCACATGATGTCGCCCAGGATGTCGAGGCCGAGGGGGAGGTCCTCGGCCAGGAGCCGGACGTAGTAGCTCGTGTACTCCTTGGTGGTGAAGGCGTTGCAGTCGCCGCCCACCTCGTCGAGCTGCTCGGCGATGGCCGACGCCGCTCCGCTCGGGCGTCCCCTTGAACAAGAGGTGCTCGAGGAAGTGGCTCGCGCCGGCCCGCTCGGCGGGCTCGTCACGCGAGCCGGTGCCCACCCAGAACCCGACGGCCACCGACCGCACGTCGGCCATCTCCTCGGAGACGAGCCGGATGCCGCAGGGCAGGGTGTCGGTCCGGATCCCCGAAGCGACCCGGCCGGTGCTCAACGGCGACGCGAACGGCTGCGGGGCCGCCGGTCGCCGCCCCGTCCCTCGCCGTTCTCGGTGGCCACGGCGCCGGGACCGAGGTCGCCCAGGTCGGCCACCAGCTCGGCCTCGAAGGCGTCCTCGAAGGAGACCACCGGCGGGCCGCCGGCCCCCGGGTCGCGCCCGGCGGACGGGCTGCGCCCTGCTCGCTCGCCGCGCTCGGGCCGCTCGGAGCGCTCGGGCCGCTCGCCGCGGTCCCGGCCCCCGTCGCCTCCGGAGCCCTCGGGCGCGTTGGCCAGCGACAGCGACACCTTGCCCTGCGGGTCGATGTCGTCGACGCGGACCTCGACGGTCTGGCCCAGGGTGAGGACGTCCTCCACCTGGTTGACGCGCTTGCCGCCGGCCAGGGGGGAGAGCTTGGAGATGTGCAGCAGGCCGTCGCGGCCCGGCAGCACGTTGACGAAGGCCCCGAACTTGGTGACGTTGACCACCTTGCCCTGGTAGACGGCGCCCACGTCGGCCGTGGGCGGGTCGAGGATGAGCGAGATCCGCCGGCGTGCCTCCTCGACCGCCGAGGAGTCCTTGGCCCCGATGGTGACCGTGCCCACCATGCCGTCGTCGTCGACGGCGATGTCGGCCCCGGTCTCCTGCTGCAGGGTGTTGATGACCTTGCCCTTGGGCCCGATCACCTCGCCGATCTTGTCGATGGGGATCTCCATCGAGACGATCTTGGGGGCGCTGGCCGCCACCTCGGTGCGCGGCTCGGCGATGGCCCCGCGCATCACCTCGAGGATCTTGAGGCGGGCATCTTTGGCCTGGAGGAGGGCCTGGGCCAGCACGTCGGCCGGGAGGCCGTCGATCTTGGTGTCGAGCTGGAGGGCGGTCACGGCCTCGGCGGTGCCGGCCACCTTGAAGTCCATGTCCCCGAAGGCGTCCTCGGCCCCCAGGATGTCGGTCAGGGTGACGTACCGGCCGCCGTCGTAGACGAGGCCCATGGCGATGCCGGCCACCGGCGCCTTGATGGGCACGCCGGCCGCCATGAGCGACAGGGTCGACCCGCAGACCGAGGCCATCGAGGTCGAGCCGTTGGAGGCCAGCACGTCGGAGACGAGCCGCAGGGCGTAGGGGAACTCCTCCTTGGGCGGCACCACCGGCAGCAGCGCTCGCTCGGCCAGGAGGCCGTGGCCGATCTCCCGGCGCTTGGGGCCCCGCATGAAGCCGGTCTCGCCGGTGGAGAACGGCGGGAAGTTGTAGTGGTGCATGTAGCGCTTCGACTCGTCGGGGCTGATGGTGTCGAGCATCTGGTCCATCCGGGGCATGCCCAGGGTGGTGACGTTGAGGACCTGGGTCTCACCCCGCTGGAAGAGGGCCGAGCCGTGGGCCGTGGGGAAGAGGTCGACCTCGGCCGAGAGCGGCCGGATGTCGGCCGTGCCCCGGCCGTCGATGCGGACCCCCTCGCTCACGATGCGGGCCCGCACCAGCTTCTTGGTGAGCGAGCGCACGGCCGCCTTGACCTCGCGCTCGCGGCCCTCGAACTCGCCCGAGAGCTCGGCCATGATCTCGGCGGTGGCCTTGTCGGAGGCCTCGTTGCGGCTCGGCCTTGTCGGCGATGCGGTTGGCCGCGGCCACCCGCTCGGTGCCGACCGCCTCGACCCGGGCGAAGACGTCGTCGCCGTAGTCCGAGAAGGTGGAGAACTCGATCGGCGCGATGGCACCCTTCTCGGCCACCACCGCCTCGACCAGGCGCCGCTGGAGGTTGATCGACTCGCGGATCCAGGTCTTGGCCGCCTCGAGGCCCTCGGCCAGCACCTCCTCGGTGACCTTGGGGGCGCCGTCCTCGTAGTAGGCCCACGACCGCTCGGTGCCGCCGGCCTCGACCATCATGATGGCCACTTCGGCCTGCTCGTCGTCGGACAGGGCCCGCCCGGCCACCACCAACTCGAAGGTGGACTCGTCGCCCTCCTGGTAGCTCGGGTGGGGGATCCAGGTCCCCTCGGTGGAGTAGGCGATGCGCACCGCGCCGATCGGCCCCTCGAAGGGGATGCCCGAGAGCATGAGGGCGGCCGAGGCCGCGTTGATGGCCAGCACGTCGTGGGGGTTGACCTGGTCGGCCCCGAAGATGGTGCCCACGACGTGGACCTCGTTGCGGAAGCCCTTGGGGAACGACGGCCGCAGCGGGCGGTCGATCAGCCGGCAGGTCAAGATGGCCTGGTCGGACGCCTTGCCCTCCCGGCGGAAGAACGAGCCGGGGATCTTGCCGGCGGCGTAGGCGCGCTCTTCGATGTCGACGGTGAGGGGGAAGAAGTCCGTCCCCTCCTTGACCGAGCGGGCCGCGGTGGCCGTGGCCAGTAGGACGGTGTCCCCGATCCGGGCCAGCACGGCGCCGTCGGCCAGTTGGGCCAGCTTGCCGGTCTCGAAGGACAGGGTTCGGTCGGTGCCGCTGATCGGCGCCGACACTGAGATGGCGTCAGCCATGGTGCTCCTTGGTGTCTGGGGGGCACCCCGGAGCCGGTTCCCAGTGGTCGACCACCTCCCTGAGGTGACCGGCGACTGGCAGCCGACCGTCCGGCGTGCCCGTCTTGCTATGCGACCGCCCGGCCGATCCGGCCGGGCGGAGGTCCTTTCTCTTACGTTGTCAGCGGCGGATGCCGAGGCGGCCGATGATGGCCCGGTAGCGCTCGACGTCGTTGTCGCGTACGTAGTCCAGCAGGCGCCGCCGGCGCCCGATGATCTTCATCAGCCCCCGGCGGGTGTGGTGGTCGCCCTTGTGGGTCTTCAGGTGCTCGGTGAGCGAGGTGATCCGGTCGGTCAGCAGCGCGATCTGGACCTCGGACGAGCCGGTGTCGGTGTCGTGCAGCCGGTGCTCGGTGATGATGGCCTGCTTCTCGGGCATCTACGGGGCAACCTTCACGGTCGGGGGCCGGTGGGACTCTGGAAGTGCCCGGGGGCGGCGCCCAGCGGGCTCCCCGCACACCGGGCGGGGCCGGGGCGTCGCCCCGGCGAACGGGGACGAGCCCCGAGCACGCAAATGGTAGCAGCTGGGGGGCGCCTGTGCCTGATCGGTCGCCGCTCAGGCCCCCGGGTCCGGTCGGTCCCCGCCGAGCACGGCCCGGGCCCGGGCCACGTCGCGGTGCATCTGGTCGACGAGGTCCGACACCCGCTCGAAGCGCACCTCCCCCCGCAGCCGTTCGACGAAGGAGACCCGGCCCTGCTCGCCGTAGAGGTCGGCGTCGAAGTCGAGGATGTAGGCCTCGACCAGGGGGGCGGGGGGGTCGTCGGCGGCGTCGTAGAAGGTGGGGCGCCGCCCCACCGAGACTGCCGCAGGGTGGGCGGTCCCGTCGGGCCTCGTGTACCACCCGGCGTAGATCCCGATGCCGGGCAGGGCGATCCCGGCCGGCACGGCCACGTTGGCCGTGGGGAAGCCGAGCTCGGCCCGGCCCCTCCCGTCGCCGTGGACCACCGGGCCGCGCACCTGGTGGGGCCGGCCCAGGAGCGCCGCGGCCCCCGCCGCGTCCCCCTCGGCCACCAGGGTCCGGATGCGGGTGGAGGAGATGGCGGCGTCGCCCCGGGCGGCCAGGTCGACGCCCTCGACCTCGAAGCCGTCGGCCGCCCCCAGCTCGGTGAGGAGGGCCACGTTGCCCTTGCGCCCGTGGCCGAAGTGGAAGTCGACCCCGACGACCACCAGGCGGGCCCCCAGGTCCCCCACCAGCACCTGGGAGACGAAGTCCTCGGCCGTCTCGTCGGCCCGGGCCCGGTCGAAGGGGACCACCAGCACCAGGTCGACCCCGCAGTCCTCGAGCAGCTCGAGCTTCTGGTCGAGGTCGGTCAGCAGCGGCGGGGCCGACTCGGGGCGCACCACCGTGGCCGGGTGGCGGTCGAAGGTGACCACGGCGTCGCGCAGCCCGCGCTCGGCGGCCCGGGCCGCCAGCTCCGAGAGGAGGTGCCGGTGGCCGAGGTGGACGCCGTCGTAGGCGCCGATGGTCACGGCGGTCCCCCCGTCCGGCGGGCTCGACTGGTCGGGCCGGAGGACCTGCATCGCTTGGGAGGATAGACGGCGGCCGGTGCCCCGCCCGCCCACTACGCGCCGAGCACCACCGCCGGCCGCAGGCGGTCGGTGTCGGTCGCCTCGTAGACGGCGAGCAGCCGCCCACCTGCGTCGAGGAGGGCGAAGGGGCCGGGGCCAGTGGCCCCCAGCGGCACGCGGTCGACGGGCAGGCCGTGGCCGACCAACCGGGCCACCTCGGCGGTGACGCCGAGGGCCTCGAGGTCGCGCAGGGCCTCGGCCGGGGTGAGCAGGTCGCCGGGACCGAGGTCCGCCAGGAGGTGCGCCTCGGCCTCGGTGAACGAGCCCACCGCCGTCCGCCGCAGGTTGCGCAGGTGGGCCCCGCCGCCGAGGAGGGTCCCCAGGTCGGCGGCGAGCACGCGCACGAACGTCCCCGACGAGCAGGTGACGGCGAGCGAGAGGACCCCGGGCTCGTCGGTCGCCGCCAGGTCGAACCGCTGCACGGTGACCGGCCGGGGCGCCCGCTCGACCTCGATGCCCTCGCGGGCCAGCGCGTGGAGCCGGCGCCCGTCCACCTTCACCGCCGAGACCATCGGGGGGACCTGCTCGATCTCGCCGGTCAGCGCGGTGGCGGCCGCCCGCGCCTGGTCGAGGGTGACCCCGGACATGTCCCAGGTGCCCACCACCTCGCCCGAGGCGTCGAGGGTGTGGGTGGCCGTCCCGAGCACCACCTCGCCGATGTAGCTCTTCTCCGAGGCGGTGAGGAACCGCAGGAGCCGGGTGGCCCGGCCCATGCCCACCAGCAGGACGCCGGTGGCGTCGGGGTCGAGGGTGCCGGCGTGGCCCACCCGGCGCTGGCCGAAGACCTGCGCACCCGGGCCACCACGTCGTGGGAGGTCCACCCGGCCTCCTTGTCCACCACCACCAGGCCGGTGCGGTCGGAGGCCGAGGACCGGCTCACCCCCCGTCCCCCGCGCCGGGGCCCTCCCGCCCGCCGCCCTCGGCGTGCAGACGGCGCAGCACCTCCTCCACCCGCTGCGCCGGCCTCGACGGCCGGGTCGGCGACGAAGGAGAGGCGCGGGGTGCGCTTCATGCGCACCTGGCGCCCGACCGCCCGCTGGAGCTGTGACCGGCGCTCCTCGAGGGCCTCGGCGGCGTCATCGGAGAGCGTGCCCACGTAGACCGTCGGCGTGGCGGAGGTCGGCCGAGGTGTCCACCGAGGTGACGGTGACCAGGCGCAGCCGCTCGTCGGCGTCGGCCAGCCGCTCGAGCTCCTCGGCCACCACCTGGCGCAGCACCTCGTTCACCCGCAGGGCGCGTGGGTAGGGTGCCGCCCCGCCGGCGGCCCGGACCCCGCGGTGGCGTCCGCTAGCCATCGCCCCGCCGCCCGGCCCTCAGGTTCTCGGGATCTCTCGCTCCTCGAAGGTCTCGATGATGTCGCCCTCCTTCAGGTCCTGGTAGTCGGAGAGGCCGATGCCGCACTCGAAGCCCGACTGCACCTCGCGGACGTCGTCCTTGAACCGGCGCAGCGACGTGATGGTCCCCTTCCAGATGACCACGCCGTCGCGCAGGAACCGGACCTTCGAGCCGCGGGTGATGGAGCCCTCCCGCACGTAGCAGCCGGCGACCGCCCCCACCCGGGGGATGCGGAAGACCTGGCGGACCTCGGCCTCGCCGGTGACCACCTCTTCGTACTCGGGGGCGAGCAGGCCGAGCAGGGCCGCCTCGATGTCCTCGAGCAGCTTGTAGATGATCTCGTAGGTGCGGACCTCGACGTCGTTGGCCTCGGCCATCTCCCGGGCCCGGCGGTCCGGCCGCACGTTGAAGCCGATGATGGTGGCGTTCGACGCCCGTGCCAGCTGCACGTCGTTCTCGGTGATGCCGCCCACGCCGCGGTGCACGAAGCTGAGCTTCACGTCCTCGCGCTCGAGCTTGCGCAGGCTCTCGCTCACCGCCTCGAGGGAGCCCTGGACGTCGGCCTTCAAGACCAGGTTCAAGGTGGCCGTCTCGCCCCGCTGGATCTGCTCGAAGAGGTCCTCGAGCTTGGCCCCGGTCGCCGCCGAGGCCACCGGCAGGTGCCCCGAGAGGCGGAACCGCTGCGCCCGGGCCTCGCCCAGGGTGCGCGCCGTGGCCTGGTCCTTGGCCACCCGCAGCTCGTCGCCGGCCTGCGGCGGCTCGGAGAAGCCGAGCACCTGCACCGGCATCGAGGGCAGCGCCTCCTTCACGTGGTCGCCGTGGTCGTCGACGAGCGCCTTGACCTTCCCCCAGGCGGCGCCGGCCACCGCCGGGTCGCCCACGCGCAGGGTGCCGCTCTCGACGATCACCGTGGCCACCGGGCCGCGCCCGTCCTCCAGGTTGGCCTCGAGGACGGTGCCCCGCGCCCGGCCCTCGGGGGTGGCCCGCAGCTCCTCCACCTCGGCCACCAGGGTGATCTGCTCGAGCAGGTCGTCGATCCCGGTCCCTTGGAGGGCCGAGACCTGCACGGTGATGGTGTCGCCGCCCCAGGCCTCGGGCACCAGGCCGCGCTCGGAGAGCTGCTGGAGGACCCGCTCGGGGTTGGCGTCAGGACGGTCCATCTTGTTCACGGCCACGATGATCGGCACGTCGGCCGCCCGGGCGTGGTCGATGGCCTCGACCGTCTGGGGCATGACGCCGTCGTCGGCCGCCACCACCAGCACCACGATGTCGGTGACGTCGGCCCCACGCGCCCGCATGGCGGTGAAGGCGGCGTGGCCGGGGGTGTCGATGAAGGTGATCAACTGGTCCCGCCAGGTCACCTGGTAGGCGCCGATGTGCTGGGTGATCCCGCCGGCCTCGCCGGCCACCACGTCGGTGGAGCGGATGCGGTCGAGCAGGAGCGTCTTGCCGTGGTCGACGTGGCCCATCACGGTGACGACCGGCGGCCGGGGCCGCAGGTCGGCCTCGTCCACCTCCTCCTCGTCCTCGTCCTCGAAGTACTTGGCCAGGAGCTCGGCCTCGCGCTCCTCGCCCGGGGTCGACCAGGCGGACCTCGGCCCCCAGCTCGGCGGCGAACAGCTCGATCATGTCGTCGGTCAGCGACTGGGTGGCCGTCACCATCTCCCCCTGCAGCAGCAGGAAGCGGACCACGTCGCCGGCCGAGCGGTTGAGCTTGGGTCCGAGATCGCGCGCCGTCGAGCCGCGCTCGACGATGATCTCGCCCTCGGGCACCGGGGCGGTGGAAGGGGTGTAGGCGGTGAGCTGGGTCGGCTCGAGCTCCTCGAGGTTCCGGCGCCGGCGCCGTGCCCGACGCTGCGGGGGACGGCGCCCGGGGACGCCGCCGCGGCCGCCAGGGGGGCCGCCGCCGACCGGGCCGCCCCCGCCGGAGCGTCCGGGGAAGCCGCCGCCGGGTCCGCCGGGACGGCCGGAGAACCCTCCCGAGCGTGGGCCGCCACTCGACGGCGCGGGACGACCACCCGAGCGGGTCGGGTAGCCGCCGCCCTGGGGCGGGCGGCCGGGAGCGGGCGCGGCGCGGCGCCCCCCTTGTCCGGGCGGGGGCGGGATGGGCCGGCCGCTCGGGCCCAGCGGAGGGCGGACGGGGGGAGGCGGCATGGGCTTGCCCGAGGGGCTGAGGGGCGGCCGGGGGGGCCTCGGCGGGGCGCTGGCGTCGGCCGCGGGCGCGGCGGCGGGCGCGGCCGGCCGCTCGGCGGGCGGGTGCGGGGCGGACGGGCGCTCGATCGGCGGGGCGGCGGGGGCCGCGGCCCGCACCGGCGGGGCGGACGAGGGCGGGGCCAGGCGCGGGGGGGCGGCCGCCGGGGCGCTGGCCGCCGGGGCGGCAGGGGCGGCCGGTCGGGCCGGGGCCGGGGTGCCCCGGCTGCTCACCAGCCGCGGCCGGGGGGGAGCCGCCGGCTGCTCGTCGGCCGGGGCCGGGGAGGCGCCGGCCGTCTCCACCAGGCGGGCCGGGGCCTTCTTGGCCGGCACCTTCTTGGCCGGGGCCTTCGTGGCCGGGGCGGGCTCCTCGGGCTGCACGGCGCGGCGCAGCCCCTCGGCATCGGCCTTGCGGCGGACCCGGTCGGCCTGGGCGTCCTCGATCGACGAGGAGTGGCTCTTCACACCGATGCCCAGGGAGAGGCACAGGTCGAGGGCTTCCTTGTTGGTCAGCCCGAGCTCACGGCCCAGTTCGTAGACGCGGATCTTCTTCGGCAATTCTTCCTCGGTGCCTTTCGCGTTGCGGCGCCCTCACGGGCCGCCGGACCCCCTATTCTCGCACATCACGGGCGTCGGCCCCGCCCGCGCCGCCGCCCTCACCTCAACCCGCCGGCGGAACGCCCTCCTCCTGCGACCCGTCGGCCAACCGGCGCCGGAGGTCGGCCACGGCTGCCGGCGCGACCGGTGCCCGCAGCGCACGGACGAAGGCCCCGTGTCGCTCGGCCCGCTCCAGGCACCCCGGTGAGCCGGCGCAGAGCCAGGCCCCGCGCCCGGGGAGCCCCCGCCCGGTGGCCAGCGTCCCGTCGGGCAGTCGGACGATCCTGAGCAGCTCGTCCGCCGACGCCCGCCGCCGGCAGCCGACGCAGGTCCGCTGGGGCGCTATGCGCCCTGCTCCGCGACGTCCCCCGCCGGCTCCCCCGAGCCCCCGGCCGCGGGGGCAGCGGCGGTCTCCTCGGCGGCGGCGACCGGCTCGGCGGCGGCCGGCTCGGCGGCGGTCGGCTCGGCGGCGGCCTCCTCGGCCTGCTCCTCGGCGGCGTGGGTCCACTCCTCGGCCGAGATCGCCTCGCCGCCCTCGGCCGGCTTCCACACCATCTCGCCCGCTTCGTTCTCCACCCACTCGCCCTCGGCCCACTCCTCTCCGGAGTAACCCGCCTCCTCCTCGGCCAGCTGGGTCTCGCTCTTGATGTCGATCCTCCAGCCGGTGAGGCGCGCCGCCAGCCGGGCGTTCTGCCCTTCCTTGCCGATGGCCAGCGAAAGCTGGTAGTCGCTCACGACCACCGTCGCCGTGCCGGTCTCGTCGTCGAGGCGGACCTCCCGCACCCGGGCCGGGGCCAGGGCGTTCTGGATCAGGTCCACCGGGTCGTCGGAGAACGGCACCACGTCCACCCGCTCGCCGCGCAGCTCGTTGGTGACCATGCGCACCCGGGAGCCCCGGGCGCCCACGCAGGCCCCCACCGGGTCGACGTTGGGGTCGTTCGACCACACGGCGATCTTGGTGCGGTGGCCCGGCTCGCGGGCCGCCGCCTTGATCTCGACCACGCCCGAGGAGATCTCGGGGACCTCGAGCTCGAAGAGCCGCTTGATCAGGCCGGGGTGCGTGCGGCTGACCACGATCTGGGGGCCCTTGGTGGTCTTGCGCACCTCGACGATGTAGGCCTTGAGACGCGCCCCGTGCTCGTAGCGCTCGTAGGAGACCTGCTCGGCCTGGGGCAGCAGCGCCTCCACCTTGCCCAGGTCGAGCAGGGTGTAGCGGTTGTCGGTCTGCTGGACGATGCCGGTGACGATGTCGCCCTCGCGCCCGGCGTACTCCTCGTACTTCATGTCCCGCTCGACCTCGCGGATCCGCTGGAGGATGACCTGCTTGGCCGTCTGGGCGGCAATCCGTCCGAAGTCGTCGGGGGTGTCGTCCCACTCGTTGATGACGTTGCCCTCTTCGTCGAGCTCCTGGCCGTAGACGCGGATCTCGCCCGAGTCGGGGTCGATGGTGACCACGGCCTCCTCGGCCGCGTCAGGACGCCGTTTGTACGCCGCCACCAGGGCGTTGGCCAGGGCGTCCAGCAGCGTCTCGACCGAGATGCCCTTGTCCCGGGCGATCTGGCTCAGGGCGTCGAGGAACTCGAAGTTCGTCTTGCTCATGGCGTGGTGACCCTCTCTGTCGCGTGCTCGATGGCCCGTGCGGCCCGAGATGCGCCCGACCCGCCCTTGCGGGAGGCCGGACGGCGGCTGGGCGAGGGGGCGGGCTTGGCGCCCCACTCGAAGACCGTGCGGGCCCGCTCGACGTGGTCGTAGGGCAGACGCAGCGACCCACCGGCCACCTCGGGGCCCTCGAGACAGAACCCGTCCCCGTCGGCCTCGGTCAGCCGGCCCTGGACGCGGCGGACCTCGCCCGAGGCGGGCAGGGTCCGCACCGTGACCGTCTCGCCCACCGCCCGGGTGAACTGCTCGGGGGTGCGCAGCCGACGCTCCACGCCCGGGCTCGAGACTTCGAGGGTGTAGCGGCCGGGCATGGGGTCGAGCTCGTCGAGGGCGCTGGAGACGACCCGGTTGGCGGCGGCCAGGCCGTCGAGGTCGACACCGCCGGGTCGGTCCACGGTGACTCGCACCAGTCCGGGGCCGAGCTCCACGTCGACCAGGTCGAGGCCGTGGGCGGCCAGGAGAGGTGACAGCGCGTCATGCAGCTCGTCGCTCATCGCCGACACCTCCTCTCCCGACCCTTCGTCGAACTACCGGCTTCCCCTTCCTCGGGCCCACCTCGGACCCGGCTCCCGGCGAGCACAAAATGAAGCGTGGGCGGCGGCCCACGCTTCATCGGGTACAACACTCAGACCGGACAGCGGGGGAATTATAGCAACCGCGCCGCACTGAGGGGACGCCCAACGCCCCCCGGGAGCGCCCGACGCCGGGCGGCGGGGCTGCTCAGTAGGCGCGTCCGACCACCGCCACCAGCGACCCCTCGTCGGCGGTGTCGTCGGCCAGGCCCCCGTCGGGCCCCTGGAGGCAGCGCACCGAGATCCCCTCGGCGGCGAGGTGGGCCTCGCCGTCGGGTCCCAGCGCCGACCAGGGCACCCGGGCGAACCCGGTGGCCCCGGCCTCGGCGGCCTCTCGGGCGTCGGACACGACGGCCGTGCGGGCCTGGCGGGCCGCCAGGGCCTCGGCGAAAAGGTCCGGGCCGACCGAGGCCAGCACGCCGGCCACCGCCCCGGCCAGGCCGGCCAGGGGGACCACCTCCTTGGTGCGGCGGTGGCGGGTGACCACGGTCACGTCGCCCTCGGCCAGCTCGCGTGGGCCGACCTCGACCCGGACCGGCACCCCCTTCAGCTCCCAGCCGACCGAGCGGCGGCCGAACCCGGTCTCGGTCCGGTCGTCCAGCTTCGCCCGGAAGCCGGCCGCGGCCAGCTCGGCGGTGATGGCCTCGGCCGCCCGCTGGACCCCCTCGCCCTGGCGGGCCACGATGACCACCACCTGGCAGGGGGCGAGGGCGGGGGGCAGACGCAGGCCGAAGTCGTCGCCGTGGGCCATGACGAGCGCCCCGACGAGCCGGGTCGAGACGCCCCAGGAGGTCTGCCAGCCGAACTGCTGGACACCCTCGGCGTCGGAGAACTGGATGCCGAAGACCCGTGAGAAGTTCTGGCCCAGCTCGTGGCTGGTGCCCATCTGCAGCGCCTTGCCGTCGCCCATCATCCCCTCGCACGTCCACGTGCGCTCGGCCCCGGCGAACCGCTCGCGGTCGGTCTTGTGGCCGGTGAGGATCGGCACCGACACGATCCCCTCCATCGTCGTGCGGTAGACGTCGGTGAGGATCCGCAGCGCGTAGAGGCGGGCCTCCTCGGCGGTGGCGTGGACGGTGTGGCCCTCCTGCCAGAGGAACTCGCTGGTACGCAGGAACAGGCGCGGCCGAAGCTCCCAGCGCACCACGTTGGCCCACTGGTTGATCAGCAGCGGCAGGTCGCGGTGGCTCTGGACCCACTTGGCGAAGAAGTGGTTGATCACGGTCTCGCTGGTGGGGCGGACCACCACCGGCTCCTCCAGCTGTTTGCCCCCGCCGTGGGTGACCACGGCCAGCTCGGGGCTGAACCCCTCGACGTGCTCGGCCTCGAGGGTGAGGAACGACTCGGGGATGAACAGCGGGAAGTAGGCGTTCTCCGCCCCCGCCTCCTTGATGCGCCGGTCGAGCTCGGCCTGGAGCCGCTCCCAGATGGCGTAGCCCCAGGGGCGGATCACCATGGTGCCGCGCACCGGCCCGTTGTCGGCCAGCTCGGCCCGGGCCACCACCTCCTGGTACCACCGGGGAAAGTCGTCCGCCCTCGGGGTGAGCCCGCCCTTGGCGGCACCGGTCGGCGCGGTGATCCCCTGTCCCCCGCCGGCGGTCATGGCTGCGCAGGTTACCGGGTGCTGCGTCGGTCTCTTGACCCTGGCGCGGCGGGCGGTCAGTCGCCGGGGGAACGGTCGCGGCCGAGCTCGCGGATCTTCTCGATCCGCACCGCGGTGGCGTTGGGGTCGTCACCCTTCTCGGTGAGCAGTTCCGCCCGGTCGGCCTCGGCCTCGGCCGCGGCGGTGGCGTCGGCCGCGGCCAGCCGGGCCTCGACCCCCTCGGCCACCAGCTTCTCGGCCTCGGCCACCAGGGCCTCGACCATCTCGTCCTCGGGCACCACCCGGACGATCTGGCCCTTGATGAACAGGTGGCCCTTCTGCTTGCCGGCGGCGATCCCCAGATCCGCCCCGCGCGCCTCCCCCGGGCCGTTCACCACGCAGCCCATCACCGCCACCTGGATGGGCAGGTTCTTCTCCTCGAGCGCCTCCTGGGCGGCCTTGGCCACGGCGATCACGTCGACCTGGGCCCGCCCGCAGGACGGGCAGGCGATGAGATCCAGCCCCCGGCGCTCGCGCAGGCCCAGGGCCTCGAGCAGCTGACGGCCGGCCCGGGCCTCCTCCACCGGGTCGGCGGTGAGCGAGTAGCGGATGGTGTCGCCGATCCCCTCGGCCAGCAGGGTGCCGATGCCGGCCGTGCCCTTCAAGAGGCCGGCCGGAGGCGGGCCGGCCTCGGTCACCCCGAGGTGCAGCGGGTGGTCGAAGGCCTCGGCGGCCAGTCGGTAGGCGGCGACCATGAGGGCCACCGAGGAGGCCTTGACCGAGATCTTCACGTCGGAGAAGCCGACCTCCTCGAAGTAGGCCAGCTCCATCCGGGCCGACTCGACCAGGGCCTCGGGGGTGGCCCCGCCATGGCGGCGGTAGAGGTCGGGGTGGAGCGACCCGGCGTTCACCCCGATGCGGATGGGCACCCCGCGGTCCTTGGCCTCGGCGGCGATCGCCTTGATCTCGGTCTCCTTGCGCAGGTTGCCGGGGTTGAGGCGCAGACCCTGGACACCGGCCTCGAGGGCGGCGAAGGCCATCTCGTGGTGGAAGTGGATGTCGGCCACGATGGGCACCGGCGAGCGGGGCACGATCTGGGCCAGCCCCTCGGCCGCCGCGGCCTCGTTGCAGGTGCAGCGGACGATGTCGGCCCCGGCCGCCGCCAGCTCGTAGACCTGGGCCAGGGTGCCCTCCACGTCGGCCGTCTTGGTGGTGGTCATCGACTGGACCGACACCGGCGCCCCGCCGCCGACGGCCACCGACCCGACGTGGATCCGGCGGGTCGCCCGGCGCGGCCAGAGCAGGTCGGCGGAGGGCTCCATCCCGCCCATTCTGCCGTGCCGGGCCCCTCCCGGCGCGCCGGACGGCGCGGCCGGTCAGGGGAAGGGGTTGGCCACCGGGTGGACGATGTCGAGGTAGAGGGCCGCCACCACCACCACCACGAGCGCGGCGGAGAAGGCGTAGACGACCGGCAGGAGCTTCTTCACGTCGGCCTGGTAGTAGGGCTGGCCGCGGCGGGTGCGGACCCGCTCGTAGACGGCGATGGCCACGTGGCCCCCGTCGAGGGGGAGCATGGGCAGCATGTTGAGGAGGCCGAGGGCGATGTTGAGGGCGATGAGGATGTCGATCAGATAGAGGATCCCGCTCTGCTCGGCTTGGGTGGCCGTGCGCACCGCGCCGACGATGGACTCGGCCCTGGTGCCGTTCTGGGCGCTCTGCTGGGCCACCTTGGGATTGGCGATGCTGGAGAAGAGGCTGCCGACCCCTTTGGGCACGGCGCGCACGGTGGCCGACGTGTACTGGCCGATGTTGACGGCGGCGGTCCCGAGCGCCCCGAACGCCCCCGCGGAGACGAAGATCGGCTGGGGGTCCGGGTGCACCCCGATGAGCCCGATCGACCCGTGCTTGCCCGGCCCGAGCGCCTCGCCGGTTGTGCCGACCCGGTGGCCGGCCTGCGGCGTCACCGTGAGGTGCACCACCCGGCCGTCGCGCTCGACCGTGAGATGGAGGGGCCGGCCGATCGACCGGTTGATGGCCCGGTCGAACTGTGTGGTCTTCGCTGTCTCCTTGATGGCACGACCGTTGATCGCCGTCACCCGGTCCCCCACCCGCAGCCCGGCCTCTTGGGCCGCGGTCTGGGTGTGGCCGGGCCAGTGGGCGAAGCCGGTCACCTCCACCCCGAGGGCGGTGGTCGGCGTGCCGAAGTACAAGATGGCGCTGTAGGCGAGGAGGAAGGCCATGACGAAGTGCATGAACGACCCGGCGCAGGCCACGATGATCCGCTTGTGGAACGGCGCCTGGCGGTAGGTGCGGTCCTCTTCCGCCGGGTCGATCTCCTCCATGTTGCTCATGCCGGGGATCTTCACGTAGCCCCCGGCCGGGATGGCCTTGATCCCGTAGTCGGTCTCGCCCCGCCGGACCGACCACAGCCGGGGACCGAAGCCGACGAAGTACTCGGTGACCTTCATCCGGCCCCACTTGGCCGTGGCGAAGTGGCCCAGCTCGTGGACCATCACCATCACCAGCACGGCGGTGATGACGATGAGCAGCGGTCCCAACCCGGCCAGGAGGAAGAGGGCCACGACCGTCACCACCCCGATGGCCAGCCGGGCGAGCGCCCACGCGCTCGAAGGAGACGGGGTGGGCCCGGCCTCGGGCTCGTCGGGCCCGGCCGGGCCGTCGGGCGCCGGCGGCACCGGGGTCACCGTGGTCGACGGCCCGCTCACGCCGCCACCCTCCGGCGGGCCACCGCAGCCTCGGCCCGGCGTCGGGCCCGGCGGTCGGCCTCGAGCACGTGCTCCACCGAGTCGACCGGTCCGGCTTCGCAGGCGTCCAGGGCGTCGGCCACCACCTCGGCGATCCCCGTCCAGGGGAGCTGGCCGGCCAGGAAGGCGGCGACCGCGACCTCGTTGGCCGCGTTCAGCCACGCCGGGGCGGCGCCGCCCTGACGCCCGGCCCGGTAGGCGAGGTCGAGGCAGGCGAAGACGGCTCGGTCGGGCGGCTCGAAGGTGAGCTCGAAGGGGGCCGACCAGTCGAGGGCGCCGAAGGGGGTGTCGATCCGCTCGGGCCAGCCCATGGCGTAGCCGATGGCCAAGCGCATGTCGGGCCTCGAGAGCTGGGCGATGGTGGCCCCGTCGACGGCCTCGACCATCGAGTGGACGATCGACTGGGGGTGGACGACGACCTCGATGCGGTCGTAGTCGATCCCGAAGAGCTCGTGGGCCTCGATCACCTCGAGCCCCTTGTTCATGAGGGTGGAGGAGTCGACGGTGATCTTGGGACCCATCGTCCAAGTGGGGTGGCTGAGCGCGTCGTCCACGGTCACGGCGGCCAGCTCGTCGGCCCTCCGACCGCGGAACGGCCCGCCCGAGGCGGTCACCAGCAGCCGGGCCACCGCGGCGTTGTCCCCGCCGGCGGCACCGGCCGCGGCCAGGCACTGGTGGATGGCGCAGTGCTCGGAGTCGACCGGGACGATCTCGGCCCCCGGCGTCCGCCGGGCCCGCTGCACGACCGGGGCCGCGGCGATGAGCGACTCCTTGTTGGCCAGGGCCAGCCGCCGGCCCGCCTCGAGGGCGGCCAAGGTCACCGGCAGGCCGGCGAAGCCCACCACGCCGTTGACCACCACCTCGCCCGCCGACGCCGCCGCGGCCAGGCCCTCGGGGCCGGCCATCACCTC
The DNA here is from genome assembly GCA_963770505.1 of uncultured Actinomycetota bacterium. Classification (GTDB taxonomy): domain Bacteria; phylum Actinomycetota; class Acidimicrobiia; order Acidimicrobiales; family RAAP-2; genus CAVYPR01. The sequence goes on from CAVYPR010000001.1 coordinate 1,229,348, forward strand.
GGTGCCGGGCGGGACCCCGGCGGCCACCTCGGCGGCCAGCGAGGGGTCCCCGATCACGACCAGCTCGGGCCGGAGCGCGCGGGCCTGGGCGAGCAGGGCGTCCGTCGAGCGCTGGGCGGCCAGGGCCACCACCCGGAACCGCTCGGGCTCTGCGGCCACCACCTCGGCTGCCTGGGTCCCGATCGAGCCCGTGGACCCGACCAGGCTCACCGTCCGTGCGCCCATCGTTTTCGACCGTCTCCTGCCTAGGACCCCCAGGTCAGCATGCCACCTGGCGCCGGCTCGCGGGCCGCGGGGCTCTGCCGGACGACGGCCGGCACCCCTCGGGCTCACCCCAGATGAAAGGCCTTCACCAGGTAGAACGTGGCGGGGATCACGAACAACAGCCCGTCGATCCGGTCCACCAGGCCGCCGTGACCCGGCAGGATCCGGCCCATGTCCTTCAGCCCGAGGCCCCGCTTGACGAGGGACTCGGAGAGGTCGCCGATCGGGCTCACCACGGCCACCACTACGCCGAGCACGAACGCCGCGCCGAAGGTCCAGGGGGAGATGAGGTGGACCACGATCACCGAGACCACCACGGCGGCCACGGCGCCGCCCACCAACCCCTCCCAGGTCTTGTTGGGGCTGATGGCCGTCAGGGGGCGGCGGCCGAACATCCGGCCGGCGACCAGGGCCCCGATGTCGTAGGCGACGGCGGCGATCACCGCCCCGAGCAGGAAGGCGATGCCGTGACGGTGGGGGAAGAGGGTCGGGTTGAGGAGGAGGGCGGCGTAGGACCCGAAGACGCCGATCCAGCAGAAGACGAAGAGGGTCGAGGTCACCGAGCGGACCGGGTCGGCCACGCGCTCGACCCCGGCCAGGTGCCACAGCATGGTGAAGACGAAGAGCACCACGATGACCAAGGGCAGCGCCTCCTGGCCCTTCTGGTAGGTGGCGATCAGGACCGAGAGGGTGGCGGCCAGGCCGAGCAGGGTGACCGGGTGGTAGCCGGCCCGGCGGAACGCGGCGTAGACCTCCATGGCCGCCAGCACGCCCACCACGCACACGGCGATCATCGAGGTGACGGTGCCCAGCTTGAAGCAGAGCAGGGCGAGCGCCCCGATGACGACCCCGCTGGCCACCGCCAGGGGCAGGTTGCGGTCGGAACGGACCTCGCGGCGGGGGGGGCTGGCGGGGCGCGCTCGCCGGTTCGACGCCTTCGACCACCGGCACCGGCCGCTCTGCGGGCGGCGTGTGCCGGCCCTTCCTGGTGCTGGGCACACGCGGCGGCCTGGCCACGGCGGCTCCGGCCACGGCGGCTTCGGCGGCCGCCCCCTCGGCGCTCTCCGCGGTCTCGGGGGCCACGTCGGCCCCGTTGCCCACGGCAGGCTCCTCCTCGTCGCCGCCCCCGTTCCCCTTGGCCGCGTGGTGCAGGGCCCCGAGGCGCAGGCCGTGGCGGCCCAGTCCCCGCCGCGGCGCCGCCGGCTCCGCCACCTCGGCCGCCGCGGCAGCCGCCGCGACCTCGGCCGCCGGCGCGTCGGGTTCGGCGGCCGGCCGGTCCCCCTCGACCTCTTCGGGCGCGGCCACCTCGTCGAAGTGGAAGGCCACGTCCTCGGTCGGCTGCGGGCGCCGCACCGCCGGGATGATCATGGTGTCGTCGTCGGTCAGCGAGACCTCTTCGGGCGCGACCGGCGGTGGGGACTCGCCGGCGGCCGGCAGGTCGAAGGTCCAGGGCTGGCGCTCACCGGGCTCCACCGACTCATCCAGGGAGCCGTGGCGCTCCTCGTCGTGGGCCAGCATCGAGTGCTCGAACGTCTCCTCGTGGGCCTCCCAGTCGGTGTCCTCCTCCCGCCAGGTGGGCCCGGGCACCGACGCCCACGGGTCGGCACCCTCGCCCTCGTCGGCCCCGCCCCGGGAGAGCACCGCGGGCACCTCGCCGGTCGGGGCCTCGGTCCAATGGGGCAGCTCGGTCCCGCCGGCCTCGACGGGGGTGTCGTCCTCGTCCGTCCCGCCGTCGGCGGGCCCGGGGGCATCCGCCTCTTCGTCGCCGGATCCGAGCAGGGTCCCGGCGGGCTCCGCGCCCACGATCCTCACCCGCCCGGGGACCGGTGGCGTCGACTCCTCTTCTGCGTCGTGCTCGTCGTCCATCTGACTCCGCTCAGACCTCGAGCAGCTCCTTCTCCTTGTGGGACAGGAGCTGCTCGACCGCAGCCACCTGCTGGTGGGTGATCTTCTCGATGTCCTTCTCTACCCGCTCGAGCTCGTCCGAGGAGATGGAACCGTCCTTCTCGAGGGCCTCGAGCTCGTGGCGGCTGGCCCGTCGCAGGTTGCGGATGGCCACCCTGCCCTCCTCGGCCTTGTGGCGCACCACCTTCACCAGTTCCTTGCGCCGCTCCTCGGTCAGCGGTGGGAAGGACAGCCGTACGACCGTACCGTCGTTGGAGGGGTTGATGCCGAGGTCCGAGCTCTGGATGGCCTTCTCGATGGCCCCGAGCGAGCTCTTGTCGTAGGGGGAGATGACCAGGAGCATGGCGTCGGGGACGCTGAAGCCGGCCAGCTGGCGCAGGGGCGTCTGGGTGCCGTAGTAGTCGACCACCATGTGCTCGACGAGGGCCGGCGTCGCCCGGCCGGTCCGGACGTTGGCGAACTCGCCCCGGACGTGCTCGACGGCCTTGGCCATCTTGTCCTGGGTGTCCTCGACCACCATGGCCGTGAGCTCGTCGTCGGTCACCTGACCAGCGTACCGATCTGCTCGCCGCCGAGCGCCCGACGGAGATTTCCCGGCGCCATCAGGTCGAACACCAAGATGGGCAGGCCGTTGTCCTTGCAGAAGGTGATGGCCGTCAGGTCCATCACCCGCAGGTCGTTGGAGACGACCTCCATGAAGGTGATCTCCTCGTAGCGGGTGGCCGAGGGGTCGAGCTTGGGGTCGGCGGTGTAGACCCCGTCGACGCCCCCGTGGGTCCCCTTCAACAAGACGTGGGCCTCGATCTCGGCGGCCCGCAGGGCGGCCGAGGTGTCGGTGGTGAAGTACGGGTTGCCCATGCCGGCGGCGAAGACGACCACCCGGCCCTTCTCCAGGTGGCGGATGGCTCGACGGCGGATGTACGGCTCGGCCACCTCGGCCATCTGGACGGCGGTGAGCACGCGGGTCGGCTGCCCGTGGTGCTCGAGCGCGTCCTGCAGGGCCAGCGCGTTGATGACCGTGCCCAGCATGCCCATGGTGTCGGAGGTGGCGCGGTCCATGCCGGCCCCGGCACCGGTGGTGCCCCGCCAGATGTTGCCGCCGCCCACCATCACCGCCAGCTCGAGGTCGAGCGCGTCACGGGCCTCGGCCACCTCGCCGGCCAGCCGCTCGACCACGCCGGCGTCGATGGTCTCGTCGGAGGCCGAGGACGCCAGGGCCTCCCCCGACATCTTGAGGACCACCCGCCGGCTCTCACCCACGTGCCGGCGCCCCCCACCTGGACCACGGTCGCGGGGTCAGGATCCGATCACCACCTGCGCGAACCGGACGATCTCGGCGGAGCCGAGCAGCCCGGCCACGGTCTGCTTCTCGTCGCGCACGTAGGCCTGCTCGAGCAGGCACCGCTCCTTGAACCAGCCGTTCATGCGACCTTCGACGATCTTGGGCAGGGCCGCCTCGGGCTTGCCCTCGTTGCGGCTGATCTCTTCGACCGTGGCCCGCTCCGCGGCGACCTCGGCCTCGGGGACGTCCTCCCGGCGCAGGTAGCTGGGCTTGGCGAAGGCGATGTGGACGGCCAGGTCGTGGGCGAGCTCCGCGGAGCCGCCCCGCACGACGATGACCACACCGTTCACCCCGCGGCCCGCCTGGACGTGCAGGTAGGTGTCGAGGACCTCGTCGGGCTGGGCCTCGACGCGGATCACCCGGCCGACCGAGATGTTCTCCTTGAGCGTGGTGCGCAGCCGGTCCACCTCCTCGGTGCGCTCGGCCGCCGCGCCCTCGCCCTTGGCCACCACCAGGGCGGCCAGCTCGTCGGCCAACGAGACGAACTCGGGCGACTTGGCCACGAAGTCGGTCTCGCACCGCAGCTCCACCATGGCGGCCACCGCGTCCTGGCGGACGACGGCCACCGCGCCCTGCGACGCCTCGCGATCGTCGCGCTTGGCTGCACCGGCGAGGCCCTGGACGCGGAGCCACTGGGTGGCCGCCTCCTGGTCGCCGCCGTTCTCCTCGAGGGCCCGCTTGGCGTCGAGCATGCCCACGCCGGTCGACTGGCGCAGGGCCTGGATGTCCTTGGCGGTGAAGTCGGCCACGGTCACACCTCCACCGGTGACTCGGGAGCGGCCTCGGCCGGCGCGGGCTCGGCCGCCGGGGCCGGGGGTGCCGCGGCGTCGGCGGCGGGCGCCTCGGGGGCGGCGTCGGCCGGGGTGGCCGGCTCGGCCGGGACGGTCGGCTCGACCGAGGGCCGCGCCGGCGGGCGGGGCGGGGCGCTCGGGGGCGACCCGTTGGCCGCCGGCTTGGGCGCCGGACGGTGGGCGGCGATCCAGCGGCCCTCGGTGACGGCGTCGGCGATGACCCGGCACATGAGGGCCCCGGAACGGATGGCGTCGTCGTTGCCCGGGATGACGTAGTCGATGACGTCGGGGTCGCAGTTGGTGTCGACCACGGCCACCACCGGCAGCTTCAGCTTGTTGGCCTCGGTGACCGCGATGTGCTCCTTCTTCGTGTCGATCACGAAGATGGCGTCGGGCAGCCGGTCGAGGGCGCTGATGCCGCCCAGGTTCCGGCTGAGCTTGTCGAGCTCGCGGACGTGCCGGAGGGCCTCCTTCTTGGGCATGGCGTCGAAGTCGCCGGCCGCCTGCATGGTCCGGAGCTCCTGCATGCGCTTCACCCGCCCCGAGACGGTGGTGAAGTTGGTGAGCATCCCGCCCAGCCACCGCTGGTTCACGTACGGCATCCCGCAGGCCGTGGCGTACTCGGCCACCGGTCCCTGGGTCTGCTTCTTGGTCCCGACGAACAAGATGTTGCCCCCGTCGGCCACCATGTCGCGCACGTGGGCGTAGGCCTGGTCGATCCCGTCGAGGGTCTTGCGCAGGTCGATCAGGTAGATCCCGTTGCGCTCGCCCAAGATGTAGCGGCGCATCTTGGGGTTCCAGCGGCGGGTCTGGTGGCCGAAGTGCACCCCGGCTCCCAGCAACTGCCGCATCGTGACGACGGCCATCGACATGTCCTCCAGTCGGTTGTCCTTCCCCGTGCGCAGCACCCCAGGTGGGGCGACCGTGGAACGCGCTCGGGTGCGAGGTAGTCCTGCATGGACCCCGCCGGCCGGCGGGGCACAGAGAGGATACCCGCTCTCCGCCCCCCCGGCGACCGGGGGCCGGTCAGGCCCTGGGGTGGGTCCGGCCGTAGACCTGGCGGAGGCGGTCCTTGCTCACGTGGGTGTACACCTGGGTCGTCTGGAGGCTCGAGTGGCCGAGGAGCTCCTGGACCACCCGCAGGTCGGCCCCGCCGTCGAGCAGGTGGGTGGCGAAGCTGTGGCGCAGGGCGTGGGGGTGGGTGGGCACGGGCGAGCGCCGGTCGAGGATGCGCCGGACGTCGCGCGGCCCGAGGCGACGGCCACGCCGGTTCACGAACACCGCCTCGGGGGGGCTCTCGGGCCCGGCGAGCACCGGGCGTCCGTCGGCCAGCCAGGCCCGCAGGGCCTCGGCGGCGCGGTCGTGCACCGGGAGGCGGCGCTCCTTGTCCCCCTTGCCCACCACGGTGACGGTGCGGCCGGGCAGGTCGACCCCGCCCCGGTCCAGGCCGCAGAGCTCGGAGACCCGGAGACCGGCCGCGTAGAGGAGCTCGAGCACGGCGTCGTCGCGCAGGCCCAGGGCGGCGTCCGCGGCCCGCGTCGGGGCCGTCCCCGCCGACGAGGGGTCGCCGTCGAGCAGCAGGCCGAGGTCGCGGGCCGAGAGGACCTTGGGGAGCCGCCCCTCGGCGGAGGGGGCCGACAGTCGCCGCGCCGGGTCGGTGGGAACGATCCCCTCCTTGGCGCACCAGGCGAAGTAGGCACGCAGGGCAGCCGCCTTGCGGGCCACGGTGGCCCGGGCGTAGCGGCGGGTGGCCAGATTGGCCAGGTAGCGCCGCAGCACGATGCGGTCGGCGTCGGCCGGGCGGCGGGCCCCGCCCCGCTCGGCCCAGCGGGCGAAGGCGGCCACGTCGGAGCGGTAGGCCCGGGCGGTCTCGGGTGACTTGCCGGCCAGCGAGGCCACGAACGGCTCCAGCCGCCAGTCGCCCTCGGCCGGCGCATCGGCCGGTGCCGATCCCGGGCCGTCGTGCACGCCCCACGGTACCGCCGGCCCGAGCCCGCCGACGGGCATGGGTGCTCGGTGGTGTGCGGCTGGGCGTACGGCCGAGTCTGCGGCCGACGGGCGGGCGCCCGGCGCGGCGCCTCCGGCCGGTGACCTGCGGGTAGCGTGCGGGCGATTCCACCGCACCGGCGCGGCCCGCGGTCCGGCCGGGGACGGCAGGGAGGAATGGGTATGGCACGGTCGATGGATCGCAGGTCGTTTCTGGGCCGCACGGCGGCCGCCGCGGCCGGCGTGGCCGGGGCCGGGACCGGGGCCGACCTGCTGTGGACCCCGGGGACGGCGGGGGCGGCGCGCACCAACGGGTCCGGGCGCAACGGGGTGTCGACCGCCAAGCCCAAGAAGGGCGGCTCCGTGATCATCGGGACCACAACCGAGGAGCAGGGGTTCAACACCACCACCGCCCGCTACGACAACGTGGGCGACATGTACGCCCGGACGGTCTTCGACCCCCTGGCCGTCGTCACCGCCGACGGGGGCTGGGCACCGTACCTGGCCAAGTCGATCACCCCCAACGCCACCTACAGCTCGTGGACGGTCACCCTTCGCCCGACAGTGTTCTTCCACAACGGGACGCCGTGCGACGCCAACGCGCTGCTGGCCAACTTCGAGGCGCAGTACAACTCGACCCTGCTCGGCCTGGTCATCAAGCCCATCGTCTCGACATACAAGGTGACCGGCACCCTCTCGGTGCAGGTCAACCTGAAGCAGCCGTGGATCCCCTACCCCTACTACCTCTGCGGGGGGACCGGCGGGCAGGCCGCCTACATCATGGCGCCCGCCATGATCTCCGCCCCGACAGGCGGGACCGACAGGCCCATCGGCACGGGGCCCTTCAAGTTCACAACCTGGGTCCCCAACACACACTTCACCGCCGTGCGCAACTCCAGCTACTGGCGCAAGGGCTACCCCTACCTCGACAGCATCACCTTCAAGCCGATCGTCGACTACACCTCGCGGGCCGACGCGCTCTCCACCGGGGCCATCAACATGATGTGCACCGACGTCCCGCAGAACATCGTCGCCTACCGCGGCAACCACCAGTACGCCTACGTCGACGACAGCGGCCCGGTGCCCGGGGAGCCGACAATGGACCTGTACCTCCTCAACACGGCCAAACCGCCCTTCACAACAGCGACAGTGCGGCTCGCCGCGGCCAAGGCCATCACACGTAAGGCGTACACCAACATCCTCAACCTGGGCGTCAACCCCGCCTCCAGCGGGCTCTTCGTCCCCGGGACGCCGTACTACTCGCAGACCTCCTACCCCTCCTACGACCCGCCCGGCGCCAAGAAGCTCCTCGGGCGGGTCCAGGACCGCACGGGCAAGCCGGTCTCCTTTCAGCTTGGCTCGATCAACGCCAACTCGTCCGAGCGGGCGGCCACATACGCCGCCGCCAAGTGGACCTCGGTCGGCTTCAACGTGTCGCGGGTGACCATCGAGCAGAACGAGCTCATCGACAACGCCCTGTCGGGCACGTTCCAGTGCTACGAGTGGCGGCAGTTCGGGGCGGTCGACCCGGACCTCAACTACGTCTTTTGGAGCACCACCACCGTCAACCCGTCCCTGTCGATCAACATGACCCGCAACCACGACCCGCGCATCCAGGCGGCCATGGAGGTGGGGCGGACCAACGCCAACGCCCGCACACGGGCCAAGGCGTACCAGAAGGTCAACGAGTACTTCGCCCAGGACCTCTGCTACCTGTTCACGGACCGGGCCACGTGGGCCATCGTGGCCCAGCCCACAGTCCAGAACTTCAACAACCCCACGACCCCTGACGGCGGCAAGGCCTATGGCATGATCGGCGGGTCGATCTGGCCCACGCAGATCTGGCGCAGCTGAGCCGGTCCGACCGGCGGAAGAAGTGGACGGAGACCGATGAGCAGTCGCATCTTGGTGGTCGAGGACGACGAGCGGATCCGCTCGTCCATGCGGCTGGCCCTCGAGAACGAGGGGTACGAGATCGACGAGGCGGCCAGCGGCGAGGAGGCCCTCGACCGCTTCGCCGCCCAGACGCCCGACGTGGTCCTGATCGACCTGATGCTTCCGGGCATGGACGGTTTCGAGTGCTGCCGGGCCATCCGGCGGCAGAGCGCGGTGCCCATCATCATCGTCACCGCCCGCACCGACACCCACGACGTAGTGGCCGGCCTCGAGGCCGGGGCCGACGACTACGTCACCAAGCCCTTCGTCTCCAAGGAGCTGGGGGCGCGGATCCGGGCGCTCTTGCGCCGGGCCCGGCCCATGGAGGACGAGCGGGCCGGCACCTTCGCGTTCGGCGACTTCGAGCTCCTCCCCGACGAGGGGCTGCTGCGCCGCAAGGACGGGACCGAGGTGCACTGCACCCGGACCGAGTTCCGGCTCCTCTGCGAGCTGGCGGCCAACCCCAACAAGGTGCTCAGCCGCGAGCAGCTCCTCGACCGGGTGTGGGGCTACGACTACTTCGGCGACGGCCGCCTCGTCGACGTGCACATCCGCCGGCTGCGCACCAAGGTCGAGCCCGACCCGGCGCTCCCCAGGCACATCCTCACGGTCCGCGGGATGGGCTACAAGCTGGTCCCCTGAGATGTTCGCGCTGCCCGGTCGAGCCGGGGCGGCCCCCGGTCCGGCGGGGCCCGGCGTGGACGGGGCCGGCGTGGACGGGGCCGTCGTGGACGGGGCGACTGCGGATGGGGCCGGTGAGGACGGGGCCGCCTCCCCCAGCCGGCACCGTCTGTGGGCCCGCCTCGGTCTGCGCTCCCGCGTGACCCTCCTCTTCGGCCTGGGGGCGCTGGTCCTCTCGGTCTCGATGGGCTGCCTCTCGTACTTCACCGTCCGGCACTTCTTGGTCAACGAGCGCCAGAACGCCTCCATCCACCAGGCGTACCTCAACGCCAAGCTGATCCGGGCCACACTGCACGGCACCACCGGCATCGTGCCCCTCCTGGCCGCGGCCGACTCGGGCACGGCCGGCTCCAACTCCCTCCTCTACCTGGGCTCGGACCGCGAGTGGTACGTGCGGTCGATCTCGGTCGGCCAGGGGGCCCTCCCCCACCCTCTGCGCCACCTGGTGCTGTCGGGCTCGGCGGCCACCGAGTCCTTCCAGCTGAACGGCGACCCGCAGTTCGTGGTCGGCGTCCCGGTCCCGGCGATCAACGTCGCCTACTTCGAGGTCTTCGATCTGAACGACCTGAGCAACACCCTCCGGGTCCTCGCCCTGGCCCTCTTCGCCGCCGGGCTCATCACGACCGCCCTCGGCGCGGTGGTGGGGCGCTCGGCCGCCGGACGGGCCCTGCGCCCGCTGACCGGGGTGTCGGCGGCGGCCATGGCCATCGCCAGCGGCCAGCTCGACACCCGGCTGCCGGGAGCCATCGACGACCCCGACCTGGTCGGCCTCACCGGCTCCTTCAACGCCATGGTCGACCAGCTCCAGGAGCGCATCGAGCGAGAGGAGCGGTTCACCTCCGACGTCAGCCACGAGCTGCGCTCCCCCCTCACCACCCTCTCCAACACCCTGGCCGTGCTCGAGGCCCACCGCGAGGAGCTCGACGAGCCGGCCCAGCGGGCACTGGTGCTCCTCGGGGCCGACCTCCGCCGGTTCCAGCGCATGGTCGACGAGCTGCTCGAGATCTCGCGTACCGACACCGGGGCGGTCGACGTCTCCTTGGAGGAGGTGGTCCTGGGCGAACTGGTGCGCCGCGCCGTGACCACCAGCTCGCGCACACTGCCCGGGGACTGCCCGCCCCCCGAGCTCGAGGTCGACCCCTCGGTGGCCGAGGCCTGGGTCACCGTGGACAAGCGGCGGTTCGAGCGGATCATGGCCAACCTGCTGGAGAACGCCGCCCTCTACGGCGGCGGGGCCACCGACGTGCGGGTGCGACGCGGCCCCCCCGACCCCTCGGGCCGTCCCACGGTCCGGATCTCGGTGGAGGACCACGGACCGGGGGTGCCGGCCGCTGAGCGGGCCCGGGTGTTCGAGCGCTTCTACCGGGGCCAGACCTCGGGCCAGCGCGGGGCGGGCAACGGGACCGGGCTCGGACTGTCCCTGGTGGCCGAGCACGTCCGGCTGCAGGGGGGGCGGGTCTGGGCCGACCAGGCCACGGGGGGCGGGGCCCGCTTCACCATCGAGCTACCGGTCGCCGACGAGGCCACCTGGTGAGACGCCGACCGCAGCCCTCCACCCTCCCGGGCGCCCTCGTCGCCACCGGGGTGCTGGCGGCCCTCGTCGTCGCCTCGGGCTGCGGCGTGGTGTCGGCCGGGGCACCCAACGCCATCCCCAAGGGCCAGGTCCCCTTCCACCTCCTGACAAAGGAGGTGCCCACCACCACCAGCACCACGGCACCGGTGGCCACCGCGGCCGTCACCGTCTACTTCGTCGGCCAGACACACCAGTTCCTGGTCCCGGCCACGCGGGCCGTGCCCGCCCCGCCGAGCCTGCACACAGTCCTCGAGGAGCTCCTGGCGGGCCCCACAATCCACGAGCACACAGCCGGCGTGCGCTCGGCCATCAGCGACGCCGTGCGCCTGCAGTCGGTGAAACCGGCCGTGGTGAAGCCGTCGGCCGACGTGGTCACCGTCGACTTCAACACAGCCTTCGCCCTCATCTCGGGCACACAGGAGGTGCAGGCTGTGGCCCAGGTGGTCTTCACGATCACCAAGCAAGTGGGTCGACAGATCGGCGTCCAGTTCCAGATCGAGGGCGTGACAACCGATGTCCCCACCGCCACAGGGGCCGAGGTGGCCGGACCCGTCTCCTACGACAAGTACGCGTCGCTGACGACATCGGCCACAACCTCCACGACGACGACCGCGCCGGGCGCGCCGTCCGGCCTCTAACCGGTGGCCGCCTCCTGCCACGCCACCCGTGGGGCGGCCGACCAGAGGTGCTCGAGGTCGTAGAAGTCGCGCGTCTCCTCCAAGAAGACGTGGACCACGAAGTCCCCGTAGTCCATGAGGACCCACGTTCCGTCGCGCAGCCCCTCGACGCTCGACGGCGACCGGCCCCCGCCTTCCTTCACCCGCCGTTCGATCTCGTCGACCAGGGTGCGCACCTGGCGGGTGTTGCGCCCGCTGGTGACGACGAAGGCGTCCACCACGCCGATCAGGTCGCACATGGCCAGCACCACCGTGTCGCGCCCAAGCTTCTCGTCCGCCGCCGCCGCGGCCACGTAGGCCGCCCTCGGCACCGACGTGTCGCCCACGGCGTCGGTCCCGCCGGACCCCGGCCGCACGACACCGGCCGGTCCGCTCACCGGCGGCTCAACGGATCACGTCCAGCACCGCGACGGTGAGCGCCAACGAGCCGGCCAGCACGCCGACGCCCAGCGCCGCGTAGCGGCGGCGCTGGCGGCGGGCGGCCCGGCGCTCGGCCCGCAGCTCGCAGCGCCCCATCACCACTTCGGGCTCGACGGACTCGACGGCGGTGACGGGAGAGGCGGGAGAGGCGGGCGCGGCCGGGGGGAGCGGGGCGGTGGACGGGGCGGGGAGCGGACCGACGGCGACCGGGCGGACCCGGGGAAGCTCGGCGGTGTCGACGCTCGACGTCATCTGCGCACAGCGTACAGATTCCTGCGCCCGATGCAACGGATGACGGCCTCGGGCACGAGGGCATCGACCGGACGGCCGCTGGCCAGGAGTTCTCTCACCTGGGAGCTCGACACGTCGACCCCGCCGCCCTCGACGCGACGCACCCTCCACCCGGCCGGGTCCCCGACCACGGGGCTGCGCGGCCGGGAGACCACGACCAGCGTGACCAGCCGCCGGAGCTCGTCCACCCGCTCCCAGCTCGGCAGGGTGGCCACCAGGTCGGCGCCCACCACCAGGTAGAGCTCGGGGGCGGCACGGCCGGCGGCGCGGGCCCCCTCCACGAGCGCCTCGGCCGTCTCGACGGTGTAACTCGGCCCCCCCCGGTCGATCTCGAGCCGGCAGGGCTCGACCCCCGCCAGGCCGTCGGTGGCCGCCTCGACCATGGCCCAGCGGTCCTCGGCCGGGGTGATCACCCGCTGCGGCACCTTCTGCCACGGGTGGTTGGCCACCACCAGCAGGAGGCGGTCGAGCCCGAGCGCGTCGCGGCAGCGCAGGGCGGCGTCGAGATGGCCGTTGTGGGGCGGGTCGAAGGTCCCCCCGAGCAGGCCCACCCGTTCGGCGCGCCCCGCCGTGTCGCGCTCAGTGGGCGGCAACCGGCACCCGGTCGATGCGCGACGGACGGCCCATGGGGCGAGCCTAGGTCCGGCCGTCGCGCCGACACCCCTTGTCACGCCGTACGCTTGTGCCATGCCGAGGGGCAGCGAGACCGAGGGGGCCAAGGGGGCCGGCACGCCGCCGGCCACCGGCGAGGCGCGCTGGCACACCGGCTCGTGGCGCGGCCGCCCGGCCGGCCAACAGCCCGGCTGGCCCGACGCCGAGGCGCTGAAACACGTCGAGGCCAGGCTGGCCACCCTGCCCCCCCTGGTGGTGGCGGGCGAGGCCCGCCGGCTCACGGCGTCGCTGGCCGAGGTGGCCCAGGGCCGCGCCTTCCTGCTCCAGGCCGGCGACTGCGCCGAGTCGTTCGGGGACTTCGCCGCCGACAGCATCCGGGACAAGCTCAAGGTCATCCTGCAGATGGCGGTGGCCCTCACCTACGCCGCCGGGGTCCCGGTGGTCAAGGTGGGGAGGATCGCCGGCCAGTTCGCCAAGCCTCGCTCCTCGCCCACCGAGCGGGTCGGCGACCTCGAGCTCGAGGCCTTCCGGGGCCACATGGTCAACGACGAGCCGTTCGACGCCGACGCCCGCCGGCCCGATCCGGCCCGGCTGCTCTCCGCCTACCACCAGTCAGCGGCCACCTTGAACCTCCTGCGGGCGTTCACCAAGGGCGGGTTCGCCGACCTCTCGCTGGTGCACGCCTGGAACCAGCAGTTCGTGGCCTCCTCGTCCCAAGGCCGCCGCTACGAGCGGATTGCCAGCGAGATCGACCGGGCGCTGCGCTTCATGACGGCCTGCGGCATCGACCTGACGGCCGAGGTCGGCCTGCACCAGGTCGACTTCTGGACGAGCCACGAGGCGCTCATCCTCAACTACGAAGAGGCCCTCACCCGCCAGGACTCGCTCACCGGCGACTGGGTCGACTGCTCGGCCCACCTGGTGTGGGTGGGCGAGCGGACCCGCCAGGTCGACGGGGCCCACGTGGAGTTCCTCTCGGGAGTGATCAACCCGGTGGGCGCCAAGATCGGGCCGAGCGCCACCGCCACAGAGGTGGTGGCCCTCTGCGATCGCCTGGACCCCGAGCGGACGCCGGGCCGGCTGACCCTCGTCACCCGTTTCGGCGCCGGCCGGGTGGACGAGCTGCTGCCGCCGCTGATCGAGGCGGTCGGGGCCTCGGGCCACCCGGTGGTCTGGGCCTGCGACCCCATGCACGGCAACACCTTCGTGAGCGACGGCGGCCGCAAGACCCGGCGCTTCGACGACATCATGGCCGAGCTGCACGAGTTCTTCGCCGTCCACCGCCGGCTCGGCACCTGGCCGGGCGGCGTCCACGTGGAGCTGACCGGCGACGACGTCACCGAGTGCCTGGGAGGGGCCGAGGAGATCGTCGAGGGCGACCTGCACCAGCGGTACCTGACGGCCTGCGACCCGCGGCTCAACGCGCGCCAGTCCCTTGACCTGGCCTTCGGGGTGGCCGAGCTCCTGCGCGGGTGACGCCCGGCGGGTGGATGTCGCCCACCGAGAATTCGCGTGACATTCGCGAATTCCCGCGCCATTCCCCCTCCCCGGCGCGGGCCCCCATGTATATTTGGCCGGTCGTGGCAGGGCTCCGTGGTCGCAGTGGGCGCCGCGGCGCGTGTCGGTCGGAAGATCGCCGGTGCGTCGTCGTTGCGCTGGTGGCGGTGATCGTCGCCTGCTCTGCCCTCGTCGCCCTCACCGTCGGCGGCACCACCCCAGCGTCGGCCGCCACACTCAAGGAGCCCACGCAGGGGCCGGCGGCCGCCCCGCCCGAGTTGTCGGCCTACTGGCTGGTCGCCTCCGACGGCGGCATCTTCTCCTTCGGGGGCGCCCCCTTCTACGGCTCGACCGGCACAATGACCCTCAACGAGCCGGTGGTGGGCATGGCCGGGACCCCGGGCAGCAAGGGGTACTGGCTGGTCGCCTCCGACGGCGGCGTCTTCTCCTTCGGCAACGCCCAGTTCCACGGTTCCACTGGCGCCGAGCACCTCAACCGCCCGATCGTGGGCGTCGCCGCCACGCCCACAGGCGGCGGGTACTGGCTGGTCGCCTCCGACGGCGGGATCTTCGCCTTCGGCAACGCCCAGTTCTACGGCTCCATGGGGGGCAAGCCGCTCAACCGCCCGATCGTGGGCATGGCCGCCGCGCCCACAGGCGGCGGGTACTGGCTGGTCGCCTCCGACGGCGGGATCTTCGCCTTCGGCTCGGCCCGGTTCCACGGTTCGACCGGCAACGAGACCCTGAACGAGCCGATCGTGGGCATGACGCCCACCGCCGACGGCCAGGGCTACTGGTTCACCGCGGCCGACGGCGGGGTGTTCGCCTTCGGCGACGCCACCTACGACGGCTCCCTGGGCGGCGTGCCCCAGAGCCGACCCATCGTGGCCATGGCCTCGGACTCGCTGGGCAACGGGTACTGGTTCACCAACTCCAACGGCGCCGTGAGCGCCTTCGGCAAGGCCACATACTGGGGCTCGGCCCCCCAGGTGCTGAACCGGCCGGTGGTCGGCATGACCGAGGCCGACGCCACCGGCCACTTCAGCGTGTCGACATTCCCGAGCGGCGCCTACGGCTACGACGTCTCCAAGTACCAGTGCGGCAACCTCCCGCCGCCGCCCCACACCATCGGGGTGGTGCAGGTGAACGGCTACCCCTTCAAGGCGGTCAACCCCTGCCTGGCGACAGAGGCCTCGTGGGCGGCGGGCGGCCTCAACCTCTACACCTACCTCGCCTACGGCAGCACAACATCGTCGTCCGACGCCGCCTGCTCGCTGCAGGCCAGCCCGGACGCCTGCAACTTCGGGTTCAACGCCGCCATCTACTCCTTCGACGCCGCCCAGACAGCGGGGATCGACACCTCGGTGCCGTGGTGGCTGGACGTCGAGACACCGAGCGGGAGCTGGTCATCGACACCGGCAGCCAACGCCTCGCTCGTCCAAGGGGCCATCGAGGGGCTGCACTACGCCGGCATCAACAACGTCGGCGTCTACGCCTCACCGGCCAAGTGGAACACAATCGTCGGCGACTACCAGCCCGCCGTCCCCTACTGGATGGCCTACTGGACGACAACAGGCCCGGCCAGCTGCGCCGGCTACACAAACTGGGCGAGCAGCGAGCTGCTCCCGACCGGCCCACTGGTCCTCGCCCAGTTCAGCGACCACTCCAACGGGACATACGACGGCGACTACGCCTGCTAACGGCGGCTCGGGGCCCTGACGCGCCGCCGGCGGAACCGACCTCGTCAGCGGGCGGCGGGGCCGCCGGCGCGATGGATGGCCGGTCTGCGCCGCCATCTGGTGGGCAGCGCCACGGCCCGAGCCCCGGGCGGGTGCCGGTCCCCAGCCGCTCGACCCGCGACCGACGGGACGTGAAGACTGGCGGAGTGGCCCGCATGCACGCAGACGAGGTCGACGTCGACAGCTCGCTGGTCCGTCGCCTGCTGGCCGCCCAGATGCCCGACCTCGCCGACCGCCCGCTCACGGTGGTCGAGCCCTGGGGCACCGACAACGCCATCTGGCGGCTCGGCGACGACCTGGTGCTGCGCCTGCCCCGCATCCACTGGGCGGCCACACAGCCCGACCTCGAGGCCCGGGTGCTGCCGCGCCTGTCCCCCCACCTCCCGGTGGCCGTCCCCGAGCCGGTCGCCGTGGGCGAGCCGGGCGAGGGCTACCCCTACCGCTGGGCCGTCCACCGTTGGCTCCCCGGCGAGGCCGCCTCGATGGCCCGTCTGCACGATCCGGTCAGCTTCGCCCGGGACCTCGCCGGGGTGGTGCGGGCCCTGCACGCCGTGCCCCCCGACGACGCCCCGCCGGCCACCAACCGGGCTCGGGACCTGCGCTCCTACCACGACGAGACCGTGGCCTCCATCGACTACGCGGCGGGGCTGGTGGACGCGGCGTCGGCGCGGGCGGCGTGGGAGCGGGCGTTGGCCGCGCCCGCCCACCGCGGGCCCCCGGTGTGGGTCCACGGCGACCTCGAGGGAAACTGCCTGGTGCGCGCCGGACAGCTCTCGGGCATCGTCGACTGGGGCTCGGCGTGCGCCGGCGACCCGGCCGTCGACATTCAGGTCGTGTGGTCGCCACTGTTCACCGACGCTTCCCGCAAGGCGTTTCTCGACACCCTCGGGGTCGACGATGCGACGGTCGAGAGGAGCAAGGGCGCGGCGATCCACCAGGCGTGTGCCGCCCTCCCCTACTACCGGAACACCTACCCCGCGATCGTGGAGCGCTCCGCGCACAAGCTGGCGGTGCTCGGCGTTGGTGTGCACGAGGACCCCGCACCGGCCTGACGAGCCCGCCCGGGCGGCACGAGGGCCTGGGCCCGTGGGCGCCGTCGGGCCGCTCTCACCGGGGCGCGTGGGGCACGCCCGCCCGGCTCACCGGGGTGCGGGCGCGTCGTTGTAGCGGCGCAGCAGCCACGCCCCGTCGTTGCGCTCCCAGACGGTGAGCGACGCGTGGTCGGTGCGCAGCCCCAGACGCACGCAGGAGGGCGAGATCGGCAGGAAGCGCAGGAGCGTCGACTCGATCACCCCGGCGTGGCACGCCACCACCACGGTCTCCCCCCGGTGGCGGTCGGCCACCCGGGCCACCGCCGCCGAGGCCCGTTCGACGAACGAGCGCCAGCTCTCGCCTCCCGGGGCGAGCGGTCGGGAGGGGTCGGCGTCCCAGTCCGGCTCCTCGTAGCGGGCGACGAACTCGGGCCACGTGAGGCCGTCGGCCTCCCCGGGGTGCAGCTCGCAGAGGTCGCAGTCGCTCCGCACCACCAGGGGCGGTCCCTCCCGCCAGCGGTCGAGGGCCGGGGCCAGCAACTCGGCCGTGGCCACCGCCCGAGGCAGCACCGAGGCGTAGAGGGCGGCCACCCCCGACAGCTCGCCCGTGCGGGCCAGCCGGTCGGCCAGCGCCCCCACCTGGGCCAGGCCCGCGGCGGTCAGCCCCGTGCAGCCGGTCGCCCCGCCCACCACCCCGTCCACGTTGCAGACCGCCTCGCCGTGGCGGACCAGCACCACGGTGGTGGCCCCGGCCGACCTGGCGGGCACCGTGCGCACCCCGGGCGGGGGGCCGGGGTCCACGGGGCCCTCGGACGGCGCGGGCCCGCTCATGCCAGCTCGCCCACGAACCGTTCGAGCTGGCGCAGCGTCCGGCACTCCACCACGGCGTCGCAGTGCGCCGCGTACTCGTCGACGATGGAGTCCCCCGAGCCCCAGTAGTCGCGCGGCTCGGGGTTGAGCCAGTAGACGTGGCGGGCCTGGCGCTGCAGCTGTTCGAGCACCCAGGCCTCCGAGGCGTGGTAGTTGTTCCGTCCGTCGCCGAGCACCAGGAGGCTCGTGCGCGACGACACCTCGTCCCCCCACCGCTGGTTGAACACCGACAGGGCGTGGCCGTAGTCGGAGTGGCCGTCGACCCAGATCACGTCGGCCTCGGTGTTGATCCGATGGACCGCCTGGCTCGGGTCGTCGGTCTCCTCGAAGAAGCGCGTCACCTCGTCGATGCCGTCGACGAAGACGAAGCTGCGCACCTTGGAGAACTGCGAGCTGATGGCGTGCACCAGCAGGAGGGTGAAGCGGGCGAAGGAGGCGACCGACCCCGAGATGTCGGCCACCACGAAGATCTCGGGCTTGGCCGGCCGGGGGTGGCGGAACCGGGGCTCGACCGGCACCCCGCCGGTCGACAGCGAGCGCCGCACGGTGGCCCGGAAGTCGAGCGGGCCCCGGCGCCCGTGGCGGCGCTTGCGGGCCAGGCGCACGGCCAGCTTGCGCGAGAGGGGGTGCAGGGCCAGGCGCAGGGCGGTCAGCTCCTCGCGCGAGGCGTGCATGACGTCGACGTCCTCGGGCAGGGGCTTTCGGACCGAGCGGGCCAGCGCCTCGGACCCGCGGTCCATGACCAGGCGCCGCCGGATCTCGGTCTCGATGGCGCGGCGCAGCTTCTCGATGCGGGCCCGGTACTCGTCGGCCACCAGCCGTTCCTCGAGCGCCGTCGGACCGCCGCCGGCCGCGCTCTGGCGGGCCTCGGCCACCAGGCGCTCGAGCACGCGGTCGAGGTCGAGGTTCCGCAGGGTGCGGTAGAGGTAGTAGGTGCCGCCCACCGGGCGGCCCGGCTCCATGCCGGCGAAGCGGTCGACGGCGTAGCGGGCCACCACCGCGGCCAGCCCGGCGTCACCCGAGAGCAGGGCGCGGTAGAGGAGCTCGGCCAGCTCCTCGGCGCTCACCCGCTCGCCCCCTCCCCCGCCGCGGCCCCGCCCCTCGCCGCCGGTCCCCCGGCCGGTGCCGGCGGCCTCTGTGTCGGTGGCCTCTTCTTCCAAGGCGCCGGCCTCGACGGCGCCGGGATCGGCGGGCAGGCGCGGGGCGAAGTAGATCTCGAAGGCGGTCTCGAAGACCCGCCAGTGCGAGCTGTTCTTGACCAGGGTGGCGGCCAGCGCGTACTTGAGCGTCTCGCGGTCCTCGAGGGGGACGTGGTGGAGGGCCTCGGCCGCGTCGAGGTGCTCGGTCAACGAGACCGGCAGGCCGGCCTCACGCAACTCGGTGACGAACCCCGACAGGACCTCGAGCACGGGCCCGCTCGGGGCTCAGACCTCGGCGGACAGCAGTTCCTTGGCCGCCCGCTCGATGTCGCTCTGGTACTTGAGCAGGATGTGCAGGGTGTCGCGGGCCCCGGCGGCGTCGATCGACTCGAGCCCCAGGACCACGAGGGTCCGGGCCCAGTCGAGGGTCTCGGAGACCGAGGGGGCCTTGCGCAGCTCGAGGGTCCGCAGGGAGCGGACGATCCGGGCCACCTGGTCGGCCAGCTCCTCGGTGATCCCCGGGACGCGGGTGCGCACGATGGCCCGCTCGCGGTCGAGGTCGGGGTAGTCGACGTGCAGGTAGAGGCAGCGACGCTTGAGGGCCTCGGAGAGCTCGCGGGTGTTGTTCGAAGTGAGGAAGACCATGGGCAGGCGGGTGGCCCGCACCGTGCCCAGCTCGGGGATGGAGACCTGGTACTCCGAGAGCACCTCGAGCAGCAGGGCCTCGGTCTCGAGCTCGACCCGGTCCACCTCGTCGACGAGCAGGACCACCGGCTCGTCGGCCGAGATGGCTTCGAGCAGGGGGCGGGTGAGCAGGAAGTCCGCCGAGAAGATGTCCTCTTCCAGTTCGCTCCAGGTGGGCCCGCCCGGGCCGGCGCCGAGGGTGTCGCCGGCCACCTGGCCGGCCTGGATGCGCAGGAGCTGCTTGCGGTAGTTCCACTCGTAGAGGGCCTTGGACTCGTCGAGTCCCTCGTAGCACTGGAGCCGGATCAGCCGGCTGCCGGTCAGCTCGGCCACCGACTTGGCCAGCTGGGTCTTGCCGGTCCCGGCCGGCCCCTCGACCAGCACCGGCTTGGCCAGGCGGTCGGCCAGGTAGACGACGCCGGCGATCCCCTCGTCGGCCAGGTAGCCGACCGAGGCCAGCCCCTCGCGCACCCCGGGCACCGAGTCGAAGCGGGCCGGCCCGGGGTCGGGGATGCCGAGCGCGGCGGGTCCGGGCGTCGCGGTCACCGGCGGACCTGCCCCTCGCCGCGGACGACCCACTTGACGCAGGTCAGCTCGCGCAGCCCCATCGGGCCGCGGGCGTGGAGCTTCTGGGTGGAGATGCCCACCTCGGCCCCGAGCCCCAGCTCGCCGCCGTCGACGAACCGGGTGGAGGCGTTGACCACCACCGCCGCCGCGTCCACCTGGCGGACGAACCGCTCGGCGGCGGCGAGGTCGGCGGTCACGATGGCCTCGGAGTGGCCCGAGCCGAAGCGGGCGATGTGCTCGACGGCGGCGTCGAGGTCGTCGACCACGGCCACGCTGAGCTTCAAGCCCAGGAACTCGCGGGCGAAGTCCTCCTCGGTGGCCGGCGCCACCTCGGGCAGGACGGCCCGGACCCGCTCGTCGCCGACCAGCTCCACCCCGGCCAGGGCCCGGGCGGCCCGGGGCAGGAAGTCGGCGGCCACCGCCGAGTGGACGAGCAGGGTCTCGGCCGCGTTGCACACGCCGGGCCGCTGGGTCTTGGCGTTCACCACGATCTCGGTGGCCATGCCCAGGTCGGCGGCGGCGTCGACGTAGACGTGGCAGTTGCCGTCGCCGTCGAGCACGTAGGGCACGGTGGCGTGCTCGAGCAGCGAGGCGATGAGGGCCGGACCTCCCCGGGGCACCAGGCAGTCGATGACCCCCCGCAGCCGCATGAACTCGACCGCCGTCTCGTGGCTGCCGTCGGCCACCAGGGCCACGGCGTCGGCCGGGAGGCCGGCCTTCTCCAGGGCCCGGCGCAGGAGGGCCACCACCGCCTGGTTGGAGGCGGCGGCGGACGACGAGCCGCGCAGGAAGGCGGCGTTGCCCGCCTTGAGGCACAGGCCGGCGGCGTCGCTGGTCACGTTGGGCCGGTTCTCGTAGATGACGCCCACCACCCCGAGCGGCACCCTGACCCGCTCGACCCGCAGGCCGTTGGGCCGGACCCAGCCGTCGAGGACCTCGCCCACCGGGTCGCTGAGCGCGGCCACCGTCCTCAGCCCCTCGGCCATCGACGCAAGGCGCGCCCCGTCGAGCCGCAGCCGGTCGACCGACGTCTCGCCGGCACCGTCGGCGGCGGCCCGCTCGAGGTCCGAGCGGTTGGCCGAGAGCACCCGCTCGCCCTCGTCGACCAGGAGGTCGGCCGCCATGCGCAGGGCGTCGTCGCGCACGGCCGACGAGGCACCGGCCACCCGGCGCGCCGCGGCGCGCACCGCGGCTCCCTGCTCGGCGAGGACCGAAACCATCGGCTCAGGCTACCCGTGGCTCTCGGGCACCGACCGCAGCGGGCGGCGGCCGTCCTGGTCCAGGACGACCAGGTCGTCGCGGTGGACGACCTCGCCGGCGAGGTCCGAGGGGAGGTCCTCGGTGCGCCGTCCCAGCCACTCGGCCTGCCGCGAGGCCGGGCAGCGGACGATCCCCTTGGCGAACACGGCCCCGTCGGGGCCGACCACCTCCACCGCCTCGTCGGGCCCGAAGGAGCCGGTGGCCGCCACCACCCCGGCGGCCAGCAGCGACCGGCCCCCGTCGACCAGGGCCGCCCGGGCCCCGGCGTCGACCGCCAGCGAGCCGGCCGAGGGCAGGGCGAAGGCGATCCAGAGCTTGCGGGCGCCGAGCCGCACCGAGCGGGGCCGGAAGACCGTCCCCACCCCGGCCTCGCCGGCCACCGCCGCGCTCAGCACCCCGGGCCGCTTGCCGTCGGCGATCACCGCCTCCACCCCCGACCAGGTGGCGATCTTGGCCGCCGCCAGCTTGGAGGCCATGCCGCCGCTGGCCGCCCGGGTGCCCGGCCCCCCGGCCACCTCCTCCAGGCGGGCGTCGATCTCGAGCACCTCCTCGATGAGGGAGGCCTCCTCGACCAGGCGCGGGTCGGCGGTGAACAGGCCGGCGGTGTCGGTGAGGAGCACCAGCAGGTCGGCGCCGACCAGGTGGGCCACCAGGGCGCTCAGCCGGTCGTTGTCGCCGAAGCGGATCTCCTCGTCGGCCACCGGGTCGTTCTCGTTGACCACCGGCACCACGCCCAGCTCGAGCAGGTGGGAGAGGGTCCCTCGGGCGTGCAGGTACTGCTGGCGGTGGCCGAAGTCGAGCGGGGCCAAAAGGACCTGCCCGGCCAGCAGGCCGTGGTGGGACAGGCCGTCCTGCCAGGTCCGCATGAGGCGGGGCTGGCCCACGGCCGACACCGCCTGGAGGACCGCCGGGTCGGTGGGCCGGGGCCCGCCGGCGCCCAGGGCCGACCAACCGGCGGCGATGGCCCCCGAGGTCACGACCACCACCCGGTCGCCCCCGGCCACCAGGGCGGCCACCTCCTCGGTGAGCCGGCCCACCACCCGGGCGTCGGTCTGCCCGGCGGGGTCGGTGACCGTGGACGTGCCGACCTTGACGACGACCGTGCGCCCGCTCACGACGCACCCCCCGCCCCGCGCCGGCGACGGCGCGGGCGCTCGTCGGACCCGGCCCGGTCGAGCGCCCCGTCGGTGCCCTCCTTGAACCAGGTGAAGGAGACGTCGCCCACGAAGACCACGTCGCCGTCGCGGGCCCC
The DNA here is from genome assembly GCA_963770505.1 of uncultured Actinomycetota bacterium. Lineage (GTDB taxonomy): Bacteria > Actinomycetota > Acidimicrobiia > Acidimicrobiales > RAAP-2 > CAVYPR01. Next base: position 1,251,864 of record CAVYPR010000001.1, read on the forward strand.
GGCCCGGCCGAGCGACCGGTCGACGCCGAGGCGCCGCAGCCGCCGGACCGCCTCGGCCAGGGCCCCGTCGTCGGTGAGGTCCGAGAAGGAGACCGCCCGCTCGGCGGCCCGTCCGGCGATCCGCCACTCGCCCGAGCCGAGGCGCTCCACCCGCACCCCCTCGGGGGCCGGGCGGTGGACCACCACCTCGTCGGGGGACGGGGCGTCCTCGGCCAGACGGGCCTCGGTGACCAGGGTGGCCAGCCGCCCGAGGAGGCCGGCCACCCCGAGGCCGGTGGCCGCCGAGACCACCAGGTCGCAGGGCGGGCCGGGGGACGCCCCGGCCACCAGGTCGGCCCGCGAGCCCACCACCAGGCTGGGCCGCTCCAAGAGCGCCGGCTGGTAGCGGTCCAGCTCGCGGCGGAGCACCGAGAGCTGGGCCGCCGGGTCGGTCCCGTCGGCCATGGCCAGGTCGAGCAGGAAGACCAGGCAGCGCGACCGCTCGATGTGGCGGAGGAACCGGTGGCCGAGCCCGCGCCCCTCGGCCGCCCCCTCCACCAGGCCCGGCACGTCGGCCATGACGAACTCCACCTCGTCGCGGCCGTCCCGCCCCCCCACCCGCACCACGCCCAGGTGGGGCTGGAGGGTGGTGAAGGGGTAGTCGGCCACCTTGGGCTTGGCCGCGGAGACCGCCGAGATCAGGGTGGACTTGCCCACGTTGGGGAACCCCACCAGGGCCACGTCGGCCACCAGCTTGAGCTCGACGTCGAGCCACCGCTCCTGGCCCCGCTCGCCCTGCTCGGCGAAGGCCGGCGCCCGGCGGGTGTTGGAGAGGAACCGGGCGTTGCCCCGGCCCCCCCGGCCGCCCTCGGCGGCCAGCCACCGGTCCCCCGAGCCCGACAGGTCGCACAGGAGGGCCCCGTCTCGCTCGCGCACCACGGTGCCCACCGGCACCGGCACCAGGAGGTCGACCCCCCGGGCCCCGTGGCGGCGCTTGCCCGAGCCGTGGCCGCCGTCGGTGGCCCGGCGGTGGGGGTGGTCCCGGAAGCCGAGCAGCGAGGCCTGATTCGGGGTGGAGACGAGCCAGACGTCGCCGCCGCGCCCGCCGTCGCCGCCGTCGGGGCCGCCCCGGTCGACGTGGGCCTCGCGCCGGAAGGAGACCGCTCCGGCCCCCCCGTCCCCGGCCCTGGCGTGGATCTGGGCCTCGTCGACGAACCCGGACATGGCGCCAATCCTACGGGGACCGCCTACCTCCCCCCCGACGACCTCCCGGCGGCACGGCCCAGGCGCGCCGCCCGTTCGCCCACCTGGCGGCGTGCCTCGTCGGCGTCGACCGTCGTGCACCTGCCCGCCGCCACCACCTGGCGGCCGCCCACCCACACGTCGGTGACCAGCCGGCTGCCGGCCGCCCACACCAGGTGGGAGAGGAGCTGGCGGTCGTCGCCGGCCGGGGCGAAGCGCGAGTCGGCCAGCTCCACCCGGACGAAGTCGGCGGCCCGCCCGGCCTCCAGGATGCCGGTGGCCAGCCCCAGCGCCGCCGCCCCGGCCCCCGTGGCCAGCCACAGCGCCTCGGCCGTGGGCACCAGCGAGGCGTCGGCCGCGCCGGCCCGGGCCACCAGGGCCGCCATGCGCAGCTCCTCCCACAGGTCCAAGGTGTCGTTGGAGGCCGGACCGTCGGTCCCCAGCCCCACGGCGATCCCCCGGGCCAGCAGCTCGGGGAGCCGGGCCACCCCGCTGCCCAGCTTGGCGTTGGACTTGGGGCAGTGGGCCACGGCCACCTGGTGGGCGGCGTAGCGGTCGAGGTCGGCGTCGGAGAGCCACACCGAGTGGGCGGCCAGGACCCGGCGGTCGAGGAACCCCAGCCGCTCGAGGAGCTCGACCGTGCCGCAGCCGTGGTCCTGGCGCACCTGGCGCTCCTCGGCCGCGGTCTCGGCCACGTGGATGGTCACCGGGGCCCCGAGCCGCTCGGCCAGCGCGGCGGTGGCCGCCAGCCCCTCGGCCGACACCGTGTAGGCGGCGTGGGGCCCGAGCCAGACGGACATCCGACCGCCGCGGCCGTCGAAGTCGGCGTGCACCGACTCGGCCTCCTCCAGGGCGCGCCGCCAGCCCGACGAGGGCCCGGCGTCCCCGAAGACGGCCGGGGCCAGCACGCAACGGATCCCCGACTCGAGGGCCGCCTCGGCCACGGCGCGCGAACGCGGGTACTGCTCGCAGGTGGTGGTCACCCCGTTGGCCAGCAGCTCGGCCGCCCCGAGCCGCATGGCCCACCGCACGTCGTCGTCGGTGAGGACGGCCTCGAGGGGCCAGACCGCCTCGGCCAGCCAGCGCGAGAGCGGCAGGCCGTCGCCCGCCCCCCGCACGAGGGTCATGGGGGTGTGGGCGTGGCAGTTGACCATCCCCGGCAGCACCAGCCCGCCCAGGTCCCGCACCACGCCGGGCGCGGGCGGCGCCGCCGCCGCCGGCCCGGCCCAGAGCACCTCGCCCCCGGCCACGTCGAGGGCCCCGGGGCGGTGGAGCGTGCCGGCGCGATCGCCCACCACCAGGGCGTCGGCCAGGTAGCGGACCCTCGCCGCAGGGGGCGCGTCAGCCGTCGTGGCAGTGCCCCTCGGCCGAGGCCGGGACGTCGAGGGCCGGGTTGGCGTCGAAGAACCCCACCGGCAGCAGCGAGAAGCCGGTGTACTCCACCGGCATCACCGGCCAGTCCTCGGGCCGGGGGATGTGGGTGACCCCGAAGGTGTGCCACACCACCAGGTCGCGGTCGACGATCGGCCGGTCGGCCGCCGTCCAGCGGGGCAGGCCGTCTGTGCCCTCGTGCTGGTTGGGGTGGTCGCCGGCCGCCCGCAGCTCGGCCGGGTCGTAGGGGGTGACCCAGAGGTTCTTGGTGGCGAAGCGGGCCCGGCGGCCCACGCTCGAGCCCGGGTCGGCCAAGAGGGTGGGCACCGAGCCCGGCACCAGCTTGTAGGCGGTGGGCCGCCCGAGGGCGTTGGACGCGCCGCGGTTGGCGATCCGCCAGTGACGGCTGGTGGCCGGGTCGACCACCCGTTGGGCGGCCAGCTCGGTCTCGAGCAGGGTGGCCACCGCCGAGAAGGCGTTCCCCCAGGGGTTGTCGGCCCCGGGCGGATCGGGCCTGCTCTCCACCTCGTAGACGGCGTTGCGGGGTCCGTCCACCTCCATGTCGAGGCGGACGTTGAACAGGTGCTGGTGGACCGGGGCGGCCAGCTGGGGCGCCACCATCGAGGCGTGGTCGGGCTCGGCCCCCGGGGCCAGCGCCTGGGTCGACATGATGCCGGTGAGCTTCACCTCGAGCTGGACGGTGCCGTCGAGGTACAGGTACCAGTAGAAGCCGTACTCGTAGTTGCCCACGGTGGCGATCGAGCTCACCACCAACCGCCTCGAGCGGCGGACCTCGATGCGGCCGGTGTGCATGTCGGTGTGCTTCCAGAGGATGCCGTAGTCCTCCTCGTGCATGCAGATGGCGTTGCGCAGCGTGTGGGGCTTCCCCCGCTCGTCGGCGTAGTCGGCGTCGAAGTAGTGGATCTCGCCCAGGCAGTCGCACCCGAGGCGAAGGGAGTTGGCCATCCGCCCGAGCCCCCACTCGCCGGCGTCGAAGGCGTTCTTCCAGGCGTGCATGGGGTCGGGCGTGCCGTAGGGGACGACCATCTCGGAGATGGCGGCCCGGTAGAGGACGGGGCGCACCCGCCCCTGGTCCTCGTAGCCGAGGGTGCGCAGCACCAAACCCTCGAGTGGGTCCATGGACACCCGGAACGACCACCGCTGCCAGCGCACGAGGTTCCCCTCGACGGTGAAGCTCGGCCCTGTGGGCTGGGTGATGGCCAGGGGCTTGAGGTCGGTGCGCTCGCCCGCGTCCTCGGGGTAGTAGCTCCCCTTCTGCGGCGGGAGGGGCACCACGCCGTGGTCGACCACCTCGAGCACCTCGCCGCGTCCCATGTCGACGAACCCGATGACGCCCTCGACCGGACGGGCGTAGCCGTTGTCCCCCGGGCTCTCCCGGTAGTAGGAGAGGCAGCGGGTGATCCTGCGGCCCTCCTCGTGGTCGAGGCCGAAGGACCCCGCCGGCCACGGGTCGATCTGGACCTGGTCGACGTCGGTGATCCCCCGACGGGCCATGGCCTCCCGCCAGCGGGGATCGGCCTTCAAGACGTCGATGGCCCGCATCGACTCCTCGAAGGCCAGGGCCGGGCGGGCCGGGCGGACCACCTCGCAGCGGCGCACGGCGCCGTCGGGCACCGAGACCACGGCCTCGGTCACCTCTGACTCGGGTCCGCAGAGGGCGACCACCTTCACCCGGCGGTCGACCGGGTCACCGGGGAGGAACCGCCGGACGGCCTCCTTGTCGGGCTCGGCCAGCCCGACATAGGCGATGAGCGCCTCCTCGCCGACGCGGCCGTCGGACCGCAGGGCGGCGACGGCCGCGGTGATCTCGTGGCGGGTGAGCGCGGCCAGGGGGTGGTCGACCGACCCCGTCCCGGTCGGGACCGCCACCTCGGTGCGCTCCATCGCTCTTCCGCCCTCCTCGCGGCGCCCACGGCGGGGCGCCCCGAGATCCTACGTGAGGCACCTAACCTGGCCGCCATGCCGTCGACCACGCCGGGCGCCCGCGGCGCCGACCCGCTCGAGCAGGCCCGTCTGGCCGCCCGGGAGCTCAGCCGACACGCCGGGGTCGACCACCACGATGCGGTGGTGGTGCTCGGCACCGGCCTGCTGGAGGTGGCCGGGCTGCTGGGGGCGGACGACCGTCCCATCGACCTCACGGCCCTGCCCTGGTCGCCCCGGTTCACCGGCATCGGCCACCGCCCCGAGGCCTGGTCGGTCGAGATCGGCCCGTCTCGGGTGCTGGTGGTGGGAGGCCGCCTCCACCTCTACGAGGGCCGCACCCCGGCCGAGGTGGTCCACGTGGTGCGGACCGCCATGGCCACCGGCTGTCGCACCGTGGTGCTCACCTGCAGCGCCGGCGGGATCCGCCCCGACCTCGAGGTGGGGCAGGTGGTGGCGGTGAGCGACCACCTCAACCTGACCGCGTCCTCCCCCCTGACCGGGGTCCCGCCCGACCACGCCGACGGCGTCCCCTTCGTCGACCTGACCGACACCTGGTCCGAGGCGCTTCGCCTCCTGGCCAAAGAGGTCGACCCGTCGCTCACCGAGGGCGTCTACGCCCAGGTGACCGGCCCCCACTTCGAGACCCCGGCCGAGGTTCGGATGCTGGCCGGGCTGGGGGCGGACCTGGTGGGCATGTCGATGGTGCCCGAGGCCATCGCCGCCCGCCACCTGGGAGGCCGCATCCTCGGCCTGGCGATGGTGTCCAACCGCGCCGCCGGCACCGCCGACGGGCCGGTGCGGGTCGACGAGCTGGTCGAAGCGGCCGCGGCCGCGGCGCCGCCGGTGGCCGCCCTCATCCGCGGGGTCCTGGAGCGGGTGGCCGCCGATGCCGCGGACTCGGTGACCGCGGACACGGCGACCGCGAACAGGGGAGCCGCGGACAAGGGAGCCGCGGACAAGGGAACCGCGGAAAAAGGAAGCGCGGACGCCTAGAGCCGAAACCGCCTTCGGAGGGCTCCCGTTCACTCGGCGGACTGACGCCGCCGACGCCGCTCGTCGAGTGGCGCCAGGGCAAGGGCTCCGAGCGTCTCGGGCTCGCCGAGCATCTCGATGGCGACGACCCGGCCGGCGCTGACCGTGAAGGCGAAGACCACCTTCGGTCGGCCGCCGACCGACCACATCGCCCCGGCCAGGCCGTCGACGAGGGTGAGCCGCGCCCCCTGGGCCCGGCCGGCGAACGTCTCGGCCACCCCCGCCGGTCCGCGGACCTCGGCCGCCGCCCCGAAGCCGACGACGGTCGGGTCCGCCCGCAGCACCACCGTGGGGTCGAGGAGCCGCAGCAGCCCCTCGAAGTCGCCGTGGCGCGAGGCGGCCAGGAAGGCGGCCACCACCTCGCGCTGGGTGGTGGCGGAGGCGACGGGGACCTCGGGGTCCGCCTGCACCCGCTGCCGGGCCCGGCTGGCCAGCTGGCGGGCGGCGACCGGACTCCGCCCCACGATCGGGGCGATCTCGGTGAAGGGGACCCCGAACATGTCGTGGAGCACGAAGGCCAGCCGCTCGGCCGGGGAGAGGGTGTCGAGGACCACCAGGAGCGCCAGGCCGACCGAGTCGGCGAGCAGCGCCTCGTCCTCGGGGGAGGCAGCGGCGACCGGCTCGAGCGGGTCGTCGGCCGAGACCTTTCTCCTGGCCCGGGCCCGAAGCATGTCCAGGCAGACCCGGGCCACCACGGTGGTGAGCCATCCGCCCAGGTTGTCCACGGCGTCGGCGCCGGTGCGGTTGAGCCGAAGCCAGGCCTCCTGGACGGCGTCGTCCGCCTCGCCGGTCGAGCCCAGCATCCGCAGGGCCACCGCCCGGAGACGGTCCCGGTGCGCCTCGAAGCGCAGGGCCAGCAGGTCGGCGTCGGTCATTCGTCACATCCTCGGGTTCGGTGTCGTCATACGCTTGACGTACGAGAACGGGTCGATGTGACCCACGAATCTAGGAGCGACCATGTCCGACGGATCCACCCAGGGAATCAAGACCGTGCTGCACCCCGTGTCCGACCTCGACGCGGCCAAGACCGTGTACACCGCCCTACTCGGCATGCCCCCCCAGCACGACAGCGCCTACTACGTCGGCTACGACGTCGCGGGCCAGCACATCGGGCTCGTGCCGGGCGGGGAGCCGGGGGGTCCGGTGGCCTACTGGCAGGTGACCGACATCGAGGGGAAGCTGGCCGAGGTCACCGCCGCCGGCGGAGCAGTGAAGGAACCCGTGCGTGAGGTGGGGCCGGGCCGCGCGGTGGCCACGTTCACCGACCCAGACGGCAACGTCCTCGGGCTGCTCGAGGACCGTTGACGAACCGGCGCCGCCTTGGGGGTGGGAGCGTGCAGGCGGCGTCCCGCGGCCCCACGGACCTAGGGCCGCGACGAGAGGAGGCCGCCGGCGGTCTGGCCCAAGGATGAGGTCGTCGATCCGCCTGTCGTGGCCGGCGCGTCAGCGCCGAGCGGCGACGGGGCAGCGGGCACGAGCTCGCCCACCGCGCTAACCGCAGAACCGACGGCCCCCGAGACCGGCTGGGTGACGCTCCCCGCCAGGTCTGTCACCGCCCACGTCGTGGCCGATGCCACGTCGCCGATCACCGGAGCCAGCGCCGAGTCGAGTCCGCTCACCGCGCCGACCGATGGATCGACGGGATCAGGGTCGGCGCTCCCCACCGTGCTGGCGGCGCTCACACTTGGCGGCGAGACACCCGCCGGGGCCGACCGCCCCGGGCTGCAAGCTCGCCGATGGGGTGGCCCCGCCCGCAGGTGCCCCCGGGGGCTGCGGCGCCGCGTCCGGGGTCGTGCCGGCGCGCTCGGCCGGTGGCGGCGACGCGACCGTGGGGATGGTGGCCCCCGCACCCGCGGAAGCGGACGGGGCGGATGGCGCCGGCGACGCCGGGCGCGGTCCCGCCCCGGCCGGCAGGAAGGCGACGGTGGCCACCGCGGCGGAAGTGAGCGCGACGGCCAAGGACCCCGCCACCCCTCCCCCCCGGGCCACCGGCAGCATGGCCACGCGGCGGGCCAGGCGGCCGGCCAACCTGCGCACGGTCCCGGCCGCCAGCACCAGCGCACCCAGGGCGCCGCCACCCGACAGCGCGGCGTACTCGCGCTTGAGCGCTCGGCGCGCCCGCCACAAGAGGGTCTCGACCGTGCTGATCTCGAGACCCTCGTGGGTGGCGATCTCTTGGTAGGTCAGGCCGGAGCCTTCCCGCAGGGCGAGCACGCGCCGATGCCGGTCCGACAGCTTCCCCAGCGCCCTCACGACGAGCTCCCCGTCGATCGCGGCCATGACCGAGTCTTCGGTGCTCTCGGCGGCCGCCGGCTCGTGGTCCCGGGGCCTCAGGCGGTCGAGGTCGTCGGTGGGCTGGCTCCGGGCCTGCTTGCGCAGGAGGTCGGTGCACAGGTTGCCGGCGATCACCGTCAGCCAGGGGTAGAAGCGGCGCTCGCCGGCGAAGGCGGGCAGGGCGCGCCAGGCGCGGGTGAACGCCTCCTGGGTCACGTCGGCCGCCTCCTCGCCGTCGTGCAGGCGGCGGTAGCAGAAACGCTGCAGGCGGTCGTGGTAGCAGGTGTAGAGCTCGGCGAAGGCCGAGCCGTCGCCGCCCTGACTGCGGGCGACGAGGACCCGGTCCCGCTCCAGATCCACCTCTCCTCGGACTGTGGCCAGCTCGTCCCGTAGAGCCATGCCTTGGTCGCCTCCCTCCAGAAGCGTCTGCGGTTGCCTGTGCTCTTGGTGCGGTCACCGAGGCACGCAGGGGTCATCCCCACTCTTCCCACCTTGCGGAACGACCTAAACCCTCGAACCCGGTGGTGAGGTGGCCCGTGGCCGCCGCCAGGACGCCTGCGGGAGCGGCCAGTCCGGAAATTCGCCCATGCCGGCGCCACCGCCGCAAGGCCGGGGCGCCGCCGCCGTTCTCCGGTCAGGCGCGGCGGGACCGAGCCACTGGGTCTTCCCTATCGGCCCGGCGGCCCGGCCACCCGCCCGCCACGGGTGCAGCCCGGGCGGGGAGCGCTCGGCCCATGTCCCGTCGGCTCCTCCCGGTGAGGTGCCGGGACCGGGCCCTCCGGGGCGGCGCCCCGGTGTCGCCCGCCCTAGCCCGGGAGGACGTCGACGAGCTTGCGGTCCTTGCGCTTGCCGAACTTGACCACCCCGTCGGCCAGGGCGAAGAGGGTGTCGTCCCCGCCGCGCCCCACGTTGACGCCGGGGTGGAAGTGGGTGCCGCGCTGGCGCACCAGGATCGACCCGGCGGTCACGGCCGTGCCGTCGAAGGTCTTCACACCCAGTCGCTGGGCGTTGGAGTCCCGGCCGTTGCGGGTGGATCCGCCACCCTTGGTCTTCGACATCGTGCCTCCTCGGACTCAGCCGGCCACGATGGAGGTGATCTCCACCGTGGCGTAACGCTGGCGGTGGCCCCACCGGCGGCGCTGGTTGGACTTGGGCTTGTAGGTCATGGCGTTGATCTTGGGGCCCTGCTCCTCGCCGACCACCTGGGCCGTCACCACCACGCCGGCCAGCTGGGCCGGGGTGGCCAGCACGGTCCCCTCGTCGACGACGAGGACCGGCTCCAGGGTCACCTGGGCGCCCACGGGCTCGCCGAGCAGCTCGACCCGGAGCCGCTGGCCCTCGGCCACCCGCTCCTGCTTGCCTCCGCTCCTGATCACGGCGTACATAAGGGAGAGATCCTATCGCGTCGGGGAGCCGGTCATAGTATCGAGGCGTCGAGGACGATCCCCCGCCCCTTGCAGACCTCGCAGACGGTGGAGAGCGACTCGATCAGCCCCTCGGAGATCCGCTTGCGGGTCATCTCCACCAGCCCCAGCTCGGAGATGTCGAACACCTGGGTCCGGGTCTTGTCCCGGGCCAGGGCGTTGCGCAGGGCCTGGGCCACCTTGTCGCGGTTCTCGCGGATCTCCATGTCGATGAAGTCGATCACGATGATCCCCCCGATGTCGCGCAACCGGAGCTGGCGGGCGACCTCCTCGGCCGCCTCGAGGTTGTTGCGGAAGACGGTCTCTTCGAGGTTGGTCTTGCCGACGTTCTTGCCGGTGTTCACGTCGATGACGGTGAGGGCCTCGGTGCGCTCGATGATGAGCGACCCCCCCGACGGGAGCCAGACCTTGCGGTCCAGGGCCTTGTGGAGCTGCTCGTGGACGTGGTAGCGGTCGAAGATCGGCTGCCCCTCGGCCGCGGGGTCGTAGTACTCCACCCGCTCGGCCAGGTCCGGGCTGACCGTGGCCACGTAGTCGCGGACCTGCTCGTAGAGGGCGGCGTCGTCGATGATCACCCCGCGGTACTCGCCGTTGAGCTCCTCGCGCAGGATGCGCACGGCCAGGTCGGGCTCGCGGTAGAGGAGGCCGGGGGCGTTGGAGCGGGCCGACTCGGCCTCGATGGCCTTCCACTGCTCCAAGAGCCCGGCCACGTCCCGGCGCAACTCGTCCTCGGAGGCCCCCTCGGCGGCGGTCCGCAGGATCAGCCCGTGGCCCGGGGGCTTCACGTCGTCGATGATCCGCCGCAGCCGCCGGCGCTCGTTGTCGCCCAGCCGCTTGGAGATGCCGAAGGCGCTCGAGTTGGGGACCAGGACGGCGAACCGCCCGGGTAGGGAGACTTCCTGGGTGAGGCGGGCCCCCTTGGCCCCGATCGGGTTCTTCGTCACCTGGCAGAGGATTGTCTGGCCCGGGCGCAGGACCTCCTCGATGCGGGGCTGGGACCCCTGGCTGGCGCCGCCCTCCACGTCGTCGCGGTCGTAGCGGACGTCGCCCCGGTACAGGACGGCGTTCTTGGGGATCCCGATGTCGACGAAGGCCGCCTCCATCCCCGGCAGGACGTTCTGGACCCGCCCCCGGTAGATGTTGCCGTCGATCTGGGTGGTGGCGTCCGCCGCCCGCGAGACGTAGTGCTCGACCAGGGAGCGGCCCTCCAGCATGGCGATCTGGGTGGCGTGGGGCAGGACGTGCACGCAGACCAGGTAGCGGCCGACCGAGCGGCTCTTCTTGTCCCGGCCGGACCGCCGGCGTCCCCGGGACCGCCGCGAGCCCTCGGCGGTGGGCTCGGGCGCGACCTGCTCCTGGGCGGTCGCCCGCCCGCCGCCCTGGCGCCCGCCCTGCTCCCGGCGGGCCGGGGGCTGGTCGACCGGGGGTTGGGTGACCGGTGGCTGGGCGACCGGCGGCTGGGCGACCGGCGGCTGGGAGACCACCTGGGGGCGGATGGACGGCGGAGCCGGCCGGGTGTCGCCGATGCGCGGGCGAGACGGCGGGGCAGCCACCGCCGCGGGCCTAGCGGCCTCGGTGCCCTCCCGGACAGCTGCCTGGGGCGCCTCCCCCTCGGGGGAGGCGCCGGTTGGGGCCGGCCCGGTGGTGGGCAGGCCGTTGTCGGACTCGGACATGAGGGAGGTCCCTCCTTCGAAGGTTCACGATGCACGCTCCGAGGCGTGCGGCGCGACCGACCCCGGCGGCTGGCCGCTCGTGGTGAGCGGCTCCCACCGGGCGCCGTCGCGCTCGATCCATTGGTGCGTCCTGCAGGCTCGGGCCAGCACGAGATCGGCCCCGAGCCCCTCCAGCAATTCTCCCGGTCGGACCCCACGGGGCTGGGTCGCCAGCTCGGCCCGGAGGCGGCAAGCGCCGTCCCGAGTGGCCGTGCCGACCGCCCCCGCCTCGATAGTGGCGAGCGTCCGAACCGCCGGGCGGAGGTCGTCGTCGACGGGTCGACCCTTGCGCTCCCGCCGGATGACGACGCTGGACGAGCCGAGCAGACGCTCGACCCTTTCCGTCATCTCCGCTGCGGTCACGCCGAGTACCTCCAAATCCCAGGCACACGATGCTACATCCTGCTGGAGCGACCCGGCGGCACCGCCGATGACCCCCACCGCCTGGACCACCAGGCCCTCGGGCATGCACTCGTCCAGGGTCCCCACCAGGGCCCCCGACCCGGGTCCGGCAGCCTCGGCGACGCGTTCTTCCTGGTCGAGGCGTACATCGAGGAACTCGCCCAGCGACTCGGCCCCGGTGGGGAGGGCCAGGCCGAAGCTGAGCAGCGGTCGGGGGGAGAACCCCCCCGACCAGCCCACGGCCAGCCCGCTGCGCCGCAGGGCCCGCTCCCACAGCCGGGCCACGTCCCGGTGGCTGGTGAAGCGGATCCTGCCCGTCTTGGCGTAGCGGAACCGGAGCCGATCCCCCCCTCCGGGGGGACCGGGGGGCGGCTCGCTCCCCACCGTCAGCCGGCCCCGCCGGTGGCCGCTTCGGCCAGCCGGGTCGGCCCGGCCGTGAACTGCACCGGGACCCGGTCGCCGCGGGCCAGGTCCTGCCCGGTGCCCTGGCTGCCCCCCGCCGGCGGCACCGCCGAGGCGACGACGTGCTCGAGGCCGAAGCCGGTGCAGGCGCCGCAGTCGTAGCAAGGGGTCCACCGGCAGTCCTCCAGCCCCGCCTCGTCCAGGGCCTCCTCCCACTGCTCGTAGAGGAAGTCGCGGTGCAGGCCGGCGGAGATGTGGTCCCAGGGCAGGGCCTCGTCGCGGCCGCGCTGGCGGTGGACCACCTCGTCGAGGGTCAGCCCCTCGGCGGCCAGCGCCTCCTCCCAGAGCCCCAGGTCGAACCGCTCGGACCACTCCTGGAAGGTGCCGCCGGCCCGCCACACCCGCTCGATGACCGCGCCCACCCGGCGGTCGCCGCGGCTGGCGATGCCCTCGGCCACCGAGGCCTCGGGGTCGTGCCAGCGCACGGTCAGTCCCCGGGTGGTCCGGGCCGCGTCGCGCAGGAGGTGCACCTTTCGGCGGAGCTCGGCCACCGTGTCCTGGCCGAACCACTGGAACGGCGTGTGGGGCTTGGGCACGAACCCCCCCACCGAGGCCACCACGGTCACCGAGCGCTGGTGGCGGCGCCCGATCTCCGCGCAGCGCGCCCCGAGCTCGGCGATGGCCACCACGTCCTCGTCGCGCTCGGTGGGCAGGCCGATCAGGAAGTACAGCTTCACCCGTCGCCAACCCTGGCTGAAGGCGGCGTCCACCGCGCCGTAGAGGTCCTCTTCGGTGATGAGCTTGTTGATCACCTGGCGCATCCGCCAGGTCCCCCCCTCGGGGGCGAAGGTGAGGCCGGTGCGGCGCACCTGCTGGATCTGGGCGGCCGTGCCCACGGTGAAGGCGTCCACCCGGAGGCTGGGCAGGCTCACCGCCACCCGACCGCCGTGGCGCGGGTCCTCGACGATCTCGGTCACGGTCTGCTCGATCCCCGAGAAGTCGGCCGTCGACAGCGAGGTGAGCGACACCTCGTCGTAGCCGGTCCAGGCCAGGCCGTCGCGCACCATCTGGCGGACCTGGTCGGCCGGCCGCTCGCGCACGGGGCGGGTGATCATGCCGGCCTGGCAGAACCGGCACCCCCGGGTGCAGCCCCTGAAGACCTCGACGTTCAGCCGGTCGTGGACCACCTCGGTCAACGGGACCAGCTGGCGGCGGGGGTAGGGCCAGTCGGCCAGGTCGGCCACGGTGCGCTTCTCCACCTGCGCCGGGGCGGGGCCGGTGGGCTCGGTGGCCACCAGCCTCCCCCCCTCGTAGCGGGGGGTGTAGAGGGCGGGGACGTAGACCCCCTCCACCTGGGCGAGCGCCTCGAGGACGGCCCGTCGGTCGCGCCGTCGGGGGTCCTGGGCCAGCCAGGGGGCGACCGCCTCGTTCATCTCGCCCGCCACCTCCTCGCCGTCGCCCAGCACGAAGGCGTCGACGAAGTCGGCCAGCGGCTCGGGGTTGAAGGCGCAGTGGCCGCCCGCCACCACCAGGGGTTCGGCCGTCCCGCGGTCGGCCGAGCGCACGGCCACCCCGGCCAGGTCCACCAGGTTGAGCAGGTTGGTGTAGACGAGCTCGGCCGAGAGGTTGAAGGCCAGCAGGTCGAAGGCGGCGGCCGGCAGGTGGTTCTCCACCGAGAACAGGGGCACCCCCGCCCCCCGCATGGCCGCCTCCATGTCGACCCAGGGCGCGTACGTCCGCTCGGCCAGGGCGTCGTCCCGCTCGTTGAGCAGCTCGTAGAGGATCTGCAGCCCCTGGTTGGGCAGGCCGATCTCGTAGGTGTCGGGGTAGATGAGCAGCCAGGCCACCCTGCCCTCCCCGTGCTCGGGGCGCTGCGCGCCGAGCTCGCCGCCGATGTAGCGGGCCGGCTTCTCCACCCCCATGAGCAGCGGCTCGATCCGGGGCCAGAGGGACTCCATGGACGCCGATACTACGGCCGGCCGCCCCCGGTCACCCCCCGGTGGCGCCGGTGGCGCCGGTGGAGGGCCCGGGGGGGGCGCTGCCGGCCGCCGGGATGGTGGTCGGGGCGGCTGTGGAGGCAGGGTGGGCGGCCGTGGGGGTGGCAACCGCTGTGGCCACCGGGTTGGCGTAGAGGTAGTTGAAGACGCTGGCCACGGCGGGGGCCGCGGCGTTGGCGCCGTAGCCGCCCTGCCCCACCACCACCGCCACCACGTACTGGTGTGTGGTGTTGGTGGGGCCGAACCCGACGAACCAGGAGTTGGGCTCCTTGGCTGTGTTGGCTGTGAGGTCCGCGGTGCCGGTCTTGCCGGCGATGGGGAAGCTGGCCAGTGGGAACTTGGCGTCGGCCTTGAAGGTGCCGTACGCCGTGCCCTTCGGTGTGTTCACCACGCCCTTGAACCCCTCGAGGATCGATGTGTAGTCGGTGATGTTCACGTGGCCGGTGACCTTGGGGGCGAAGGTCTTGAGGACCTTGCCGTCGGGGTCCACCACCTCGGCCGCCACTTCGGGCTGGTAGCGCGTGCCGTGGTCGGCGAAGGTGGCGTAGGCCTGCGCCTCCTCGATCGGGGTGACCACGGTGGCGCCCTGGCCGAAGGCCATCTCGATGTTTGTGCCGACGCTCCATGTGCCGTTGGGATATGTCTTGGGGTACTGCTCGTGCTCGTGCTTGGTCTGGGCCGGGGTGGCCACCGAGCCCTGGACCTCGTCGGGCAGGTCGATCCCGGTGAGCTCGCCGAAGCCGTAGGCGTTGGCCGTGTCCTGGATCGGGGTCTGGCCCACCTTGTCCCCTGTGGTGAGCCAGGCCGACCAGAACCGGTAGCCCATGTCGTAGAAGAAGTAGTCGTCCGAGCGCACCAGGGCCGAGGTCACGTTGACCTCGCCGGCGTCGGCCGCTGTGGCGTCGTGGAAGGTGCAGCCCTCGGTGCAGTTGGGCACGTTGAAGATGCCGGTGTCGTCCACGTACGTTGTCGGGCCGATGATGCCCGAGTTGAGGGCGGCCGTGGCCGTGGCCAGCTTGAAGGTGGAGCCCGGGGTGTAGACGCCCTGGATGGCGTTGTCGTTGAGCGGGCAGGCGTCCGACAGCGGCGGCGTGCAGGTGGCCGAGAGCTTCTGGTAGTCGGCCGTCGAGATCCCCCCGATCCATGTTGTGAGGGAGTAGGTGGGCGACGAGGCCAGGGCCAGCACCGCCCCGGTCTCGGCGTCGAGGACCACCAGCGCACCGTCTGTGGCCTTGGGCGTGCGCCCCGCTGTGACCCGCTGGCGGTCGGCCGCCATGTCGGCTGTGAGCGCCTGCTGGGCGTACTGCTGAAGGCCGAGTGTGAGATTGAGCACCACGGTGTCGCCCTGGGTGGCCCGGGTCGTGGACGCCGTGCCCACCACGTTGCCCTGCGCGTTCACCTCGAGATCCTGGGTGCCGGGGGTCCCCCGCAGGTACTGCTCGTACTCCTCTTCGACCCCGGTCTTGCCGATCTGGCTCTCCTGGGAGTACCCCTGGCCGGCGTGGGCCTTCAGCTCTGTGCCGGTGATCGACCCCACATAGCCCAGCACGTAGGCCCCCGTCGACCCGCCCTGGGGGTACTGGCGCTCGGTCACCTGCTCCACCGAGACCCCGGGGTACTCGTCGGGGTGGTTCTCGAGGTACTGCACCGTGGCCGTGGGGGCTGTGCGCAGGATTGGCACCGGCTCGTACGGGCTGTACTGCACGTCTGTGATGGCCGCCTGGACCTGCGCCGGGGATTGTGTCACCAGCGCCGCCACCTGGCCGATGACCGCGGGGTGCTGGGCCGCCTCCACCCTCGAGAGCACGATCTCGTTCTCCGCCCGGTTCCCGGCGAGCACCGTGGCCTTGCGGTCGACGATCAGGCCCCGGGGGGCCGGCAGGGCCACGGAGCGGATCTGGTTGGCGTTCACCGCCCGGGTGTATGTCTTGGTGTGGATGACCTGGAGGCTCCACAGCCGAAGCACCAGGACGGCGAAGAGGACCAGCACCACCAGCCCCACGATGCGCAGCCGCAGGAGCGGGCGGGACGGGGTCTCCTCGGGCGAGGCCACCAGCGCGGCCACGTTCACCCCCCGGCGGGGACGGATCCTCGGGCCCCGCAGGCGGGCCTGGCGGCGGAGGGCCTCGAAACGCGCCGCGGTGCGCGAGCTGGGCGGGGCCGTGTAGTGGCGGTCCCCGCGGATGGGATGGCGGAGGGTGTGTCGCCTCACCGCCGGGCCCCGGTGGCCGGGGCCCGGCTGCCGTCGACCTGGGTCTCGGCCAGAACCCAGCCGAAGAGCCGGACCGCCGGTGCGGCCAGGACGGCGTTGACGACCCCCACCACGGCCACCACGGCCAGCAGGTCCGCCTTGAAGAACTGTTCCTCGCCCAGCACCGCCCCGAGCACGGCGTACAGCATGACGCCCGCGGCGCTCGCCGCCAGCGCGGCCAGCGCCGAGAGCCACCACTCGTCCCGGGTGGTCGAGCCCGCGGCGTAGCCCACGGCGTACCCGACCAGGCAGCCCACCAGGGCCGACAGGCCGAAGGGGGTGGGCAGCAGCAGGTCGGCGGCCATCCCCGAGATGAACCCGACGATCGCCCCGTCGGCCGGGCCGCCCACCACCCCGGCGGCGATCGGCAGCAGGAGCATGAGGTCGGGGTGGGCCCCGGCCACCGCCACGTCGAGGCCCAAGGTGAACTGGACCACCACGGTCACCGCCACCACCGCCACCACCCGGCCGAGCGTGCGCAGGGTCACGGCGAGGGGCTCCACTGGACCACCAGCACGTAGGCCAGTGTCGAGAGGTCGGCCAGGGGCCGCATGCGCACGCTCTTCTCGGCGGCGCCCGGGAGCGTGCGGGCCGAGGTCACCTGGGCCACCGGGATCCCCTTGGGGAAGGCCGCCCCGGCCAGGCCGTTGGTGTACATCTCCTCGCCCACGTGCACCGGGGTGTCCGGCGAGATGTACTCCCCCGACAGCAGCTTCCCCTCCCCCTGGCCGGCGGCCACCGCGTACTGGGGCGGGCTGCCGAATGTGACACCCACCTCGGACTGGCCGGCGGTGATGAGCAGGACTGTGGCGGTGTCGTGGCTGGCCTGGACGACCTTGCCCACCAACCCGCCCCCGCCGATCACGGGGTCTGTCACCGCCACCCCCTGGTCGCGCCCCTTGTCGATGGTGATGGTGACTGTGAAGTCCGAGGGGCTCTTGGCGATGGTCTGGGCGGGGACCGTCGACAGCGAGGCCACTGTGGGCAACTGGGCCTCGTGCAGCAGCTGCTGGAGCTGGCGCTGCTGGCGGCTCTGGAAGGGGGCCTCGGCCGCCTGCTGGCGCAGCGCGCCGATCTCGGCCCGCAGCTTCTGGTTCTCCTGCTGGAGCGACCCGTAGTTGACGGCGCCGGCGAACAGGTCGCCCACCGGCCGCAGCACGGCGTCGACCCCGGAGCGCACCGGCGAGAAGGCGTCTGTGGCCAACGACTTGACCCCCGAGGTGAGGCCGTGGGTCCGGCCACTCTCGTCCAGGCTGATCACCGTGATCGAGACCAGCACCAGCACCAGCAGGATGGTCAGGGTCCGCCTGGACCGCCGTGCCGCCCGCCGGGGGGACCGGCGACGCTTGGCCACCGAGACCTCCCTTGCCCGGTCAGCGTGAGCTGGAGGTGATGAGCACCCGCTTCAGGGCCTCGAACTCCTCGAGGCACTGGCCGCTGCCGATGGCCACGCAGTTCAGCGGGTCGCGGGCGACCACGATGGGCATCCCGGTCTCGTGCTGGAGCCGGTTGTCCAGGCCGTGGAGGAGGGCACCCCCGCCGGTGAGGACGATCCCCTGCTCCATGATGTCGGCGGCCAGCTCGGGCGGGGTGCGGTCCAAGGTGACCTTCACGGCGTCGATGATGGCCGACACCGGCTCGTCGATGGCGTGGCGGATCTCCTCGGTCGACACCACCACCGTCTTGGGCAGCCCGGTCACCAGGTCGCGGCCGCGGATCTCGGCGTGGAGCTCCTCTTCGAGGGGGAAGGCCGAGCCCAGGGCGATCTTGATCTCCTCCGCGGTGCGCTCCCCGAGGGCCAGGCTGAACTCCTTCTTCACGAAGGAGACGATGGCCTCGTCGAGCTCGTCACCGCCGATGCGGACCGACTGGCTGGTGACGATGCCGCCCAGCGAGATCACGGCCACCTCGGTGGTCCCGCCGCCGATGTCGACGACCATGTTGCCGGTCGGCTCGTGCACCGGGAGGCCGGCGCCGATGGCCGCCGCCATGGGCTCCTCGATGATGTAGGCCTTGCGGGCGCCGGCGTACTCGGCCGCCTCCATCACCGCCCGCTGCTCCACCCCGGTGATCCCCGAGGGGACGCAGATGACCATGCGCGGCTTGGCGAACCGGCGCTGGTGGACCCGGTGGATGAAGTAGCGCAGCATCTTCTCGCAGATCTCGAAGTCGGCGATGACCCCGTCCTTGAGCGGCCGGATGGCCTGGATGTTGCTGGGCGTGCGCCCGATCATCCGCTTGGCCTCCGCCCCCACCGCCAGCGGGCGGCCGTCCTTCACGTCGACCGCCACCACCGACGGCTCGTTCAGCACGATCCCGCGCCCTCGCACGTAGACGAGGGTGTTGGCCGTGCCCAGGTCTACCGCCATGTCGCGGCCCAGCAGATTCAAACGGTTGTCGGCCATGCAGGTGCGGTTCCTCTCGCAAGATGAGGGGGCGTCAGCGGGCCGTACACGCGCCCGCAGGGCTCCCACTGCCTGGACTCATGCTATGTGACCAGGGGGTTCCACACAACTCACCCGGGCGTCAGCCCAGGTCAGGAAAGAAGATGCCGATCTCCCGCACCGCCGAGTCCACCGAGTCCGAGCCGTGCACCAGGTTCTCGGTCATCTCGATGGCCAGGTCGCCGCGGATGGTCCCCGGCGCCGCCTCCTTGGGGTCGGTCGAGCCCATCAGGGTGCGCACCACGGCGAAGGTCCGCTCGTCGGGGCCCTCGACCACGGCCACCAGCGAGCGGGGACCGGGTGATGAAGGCCACCAGGTCGCCGTAGAAGGGCTTCCCCTCGTGCTCGGCGTAGTGCCGTCCCGCCGTCTCGGCCGAGATCGTCCGCAGGTCGGCGGCCACCAGTCGGAGACCCTTGCGCTCGAGGCGGCCGAGGATCTCGCCGGCGAGGCCCCGCTCGACGCCGTCGGGCTTCACGATGACCAAGGTGCGGTTCACGAGCGCAGGACCCTAGCAGGGTGGCGCCGGCTGCGGTCAGCCCCGCGCCGCCGCCTCGAGCAGGAGGGCGCGGGCGTCGGCCACCACGTAGAGCGAGCCGGTCACCAGCAGCAGGCCGTCGTCGGTCACCAGGCGACGGCCCTCCTCCACGGCCTCGGCCACCGAGTCGGCCACCGTCACCGACGCCCCGAGCGAACGGGCCGCCTCGGCCACCACCTCCGCCGGCATCGCCCGGGGCGACGCCGGGGCGCAGGCCACTACGGTGCCGACGCCGGCGGCGAGGAGCGGGGCCAGCATGGCCGAGGGGTCCCGGCCGCCCAGCATCCCCACCACGGCCACGGCGCCGCCCCCCGGGCCGCCGGCCGCCGGCGAGAAGCCCTCGGCGATGGCCCGGCCCAGCGCCTCGGTGCCGGCCACGTTGTGGGCCCCGTCGACCAGGCACAGGGGACGCCGCCCCACCACCTCCATGCGCCCGGGCACCGTGACGGCCGCCAGCCCGTCGGCCACCACCTCTTCGTCGAGCGGCCGGCCGAAGAAGGCCTCGACGGCGGCCACGGCGCACGCCGCGTTGAGCCCCTGGTGGGGGCCGTGCAGCGGCAGCAGCAGCTCGTGGTAGGCGGCGCCCGGGGTCCGCAGGTCGACCAGGCGCCCGCCCACGGCCAGCAGGTTGGCCGTGCAGTCGAACTCCTCGCCCCGGACCCAGAACTCCCCCGCCCCCGCGGCCTCGGCCACCTCGCGCACGATCGAGACCAGCCCGGGGTCGGTCTCGCCGAGGACCACGGTGCCGGCGGCCTTGATGATCCCCGCCTTGTCCCGGGCGATCCCCTCGAGCGTCGGCCCGAGGACCTCGGTGTGGTCGAAGCTCACGTTGGTGAGGACCGACACCACTCCGTCGACGACGTTGGTGCAGTCCCAGGTCCCGCCCAGGCCGACCTCGACCACCGCGACGTCGACCGCCTCGTCGGCGAACCAGCGAAGGGCGGCGGCGGTCAGCAGCTCGAAGCGGGTGGGCCGCTCGGACAAGAGCGGCTCGAGGGCGGCCAGTGACGAAAGCAGCTCGGTGAGCGCGGCGTCGTCGATGGGCCGGCCGTCCCGGGCCAGCCGCTCGTTCACCCGGGACAGGTTGGGACTGGTGTAGGTGCCCACGCCCAGTCCCATGGCCGACAGCAGCGAGGTGACCATGGCCGCGGTGGAGCCCTTGCCGTTGGTCCCGGTCAGGTGGACCGACGGGTAGGCCCGCTCCGGGTCGTCCATGAGGGCCACCAGCTCGCGCATGCGCTCGAGCGTCGGCAGCGAGCGCCGGCTGAGGGTGGTCGACTCGTAGTCGGTGTGGTCGTCGAGCCAGGCCAGTGCCTCCCCGACGCCTGCGAAGCCGGCGGTGGCCACCGGCTGGGTCAGGAGGCGGCCCGGCGGCTCCGGCTCGTCTTGGCCGGAGGGGCGCCCACGGGCACCAGGGTCGGGTTGACCCGGTCGAGCACCACGGCCCGGTCGACCACGCACTTGCCGACGTCGGTCCGGCTCGGCAGGTCGTACATCACGTCGAGCAGCACCTCTTCGAGGATGGCCCGCAGCCCGCGGGCACCGGTCCCGCGCAGCAGGGCCTGCTCGGCCACCGCGTCGAGGGCGTCCTCGGTGAACTCGAGCTCGACGTTGTCGAGGGCGAAGACCCGCTGGTACTGGCGGGTGAGGGCGTTCTTCGGCTCGACCAGGATCCGGATGAGGGCGTCCTTGTAGAGCTGGCTCACCGCGCTCGACCACCGGCAGGCGCCCGATGAACTCGGGGATCAGCCCGAACTTCATGAGGTCCTCGGGCAGGACGTGCCGGAGCACCTCGGCGTCGCCCCGATCGGCCTGCTGGCGCACCTCGGCCCGAAAGCCGATGCCCTTGCGACCGATCCGGCTGTCGATGATGTTGTCGAGCCCGGCGAAGGCGCCACCGCAGACGAACAGGATGTTGGTGGTGTCGATCTGGATGAACTCCTGGTGGGGGTGCTTGCGGCCCCCCTGGGGCGGGACCGAGGCGGTCGTCCCCTCGAGGATCTTGAGCAGCGCCTGCTGCACGCCCTCGCCCGAGACGTCGCGGGTGATGGAGGGGTTCTCGCTCTTGCGGGCGATCTTGTCGATCTCGTCGATGTAGATGATCCCGGTCTCCGCCCGCTTCACGTCGTAGTCGGCGGCCTGGATGAGCTTGAGGAGGATGTTCTCCACGTCCTCGCCCACGTACCCGGCCTCGGTGAGGGCGGTGGCGTCGGCGATGGCGAAGGGGACGTTCAGCATCCGGGCCAGCGTCTGGGCCAGCAGCGTCTTGCCGCAGCCGGTCGGCCCGAGCAGCAGGATGTTCGACTTGGTGAGCTCGACGCCCTCCTCGTCGGCGGCCGGACCGGCCTGCACCCGCTTGTAGTGGTTGTAGACGGCCACCGACAGGATCTTCTTGGCGTACTCCTGGCCGACCACGTAGTCGTTCAGGAACTCGAAGATCTCACGGGGCTTGGGCAGGTCCTCGAAGCTCAGCTCGGCGGTCTCGGTGAGCTCCTCGGCGATGATGTCGTTGCACAGGTCGATGCACTCGTCGCAGATGTAGACGCCCGGCCCGGCGATCAGCTTCTTCACCTGCTTCTGGGACTTGCCGCAGAAGCTGCACTTGACCAGATCCCCGCCCTCTCCGAACTTCGCCACCGGCTCGCCCCTCCGCTGGTCCTACGCGGCGCCGACCGCTTCGAGCGGCGCCACGTCTCGGGTGGAGATGACCTCGTCGATCACGCCGTAGGCCACTGCCTCCTCGGCCGTCATGACGAAGTCGCGGTCGGTGTCCTTGGCGATCTTCTCGTGCGGTTGCCCGGTGTCGTCGGAGAGCATCCCGGTGAGCAGATCGCGCATGCGCAGGATCTCCCTGGCCTGCAGCTCGATGTCGCTGGCCTGGCCCTCCACGCCGCCGAACGGCTGGTGCAGCAGGATGCGGGCGTGGGGCAGGGCGAAGCGCTTCTGCCGCGCCCCCGCGGCCAAGAGGACCGCCGCCGCCGAGGCCGCCTGGCCGAAGCAGAAGGTCGACACGTCGGCCTTGATGAACTTCATCGTGTCGTAGATGGCGAACAGCGCCGTGATGTCGCCGCCGGGCGAGTTGATGTAGAGGTGGATGTCCTTGTCGGGCTCCTCGGACTCCAAGAACAGGAGCTGGGCGCAGACCAGGTTGGCCACCGTGTCGTCGATCGGCGTGCCCAGGAAGATGATCCGTTCCTTCAGCAGGCGTGAGTACAGGTCGTAGGCGCGCTCACCGCGGTTGGAGGACTCGACGACGGTCGGCACCAGATAGCCGCTGGCTCTGAATCGGTCATCTCGCATGCTCATTGCTTGGCACCCTCGGTCTTTCGTGCTGTCGATTCCTCGTCCGCTTCCCCGCCTGCCGTCGCGTCACCGGCGGCACTCCCGTCACCCTCTGCGCCGTCCTCTTGGAGGAGCGCGTCGGTCAGGGCGACCATCTCGTCGTGGGAGACCTCGTTGCCCTCCTCGTCGACCATCGCCACATGGTCCAGCAACCACGTGAGTGCCTTGGACTTGCGTTGCTCCGAGCGTACCGCGCCGCTCCTGCCGGCGTGGTCAAGCTGGCGCCGGAGCTCGGCCGGGTCGGTGCCCATGCGCTCGGCCATCGCGTCGAGCTCGGCGTCCATCTCGGCGTCGTCGACCTCGAGGGCCTCGGCGTCGGCCAGGGCCCGCAGGGCGAGATCGGCCTTGACAGACCGGAAGGCCTCGCCCCTGACCTGGGCCACCAGGTCGTCGCCGGTGCGCCCGCTGGCCGCCAGGAACTCCTCGATGCCGATCTTCTGCTCGGCCAGGCGGTGGCTGAGGTCGTGGACCCGCTGGCGGACCTCCTCGTCGACCAGGACCTCGGGCACCTCGTCGTCGTCGACCAGCTCGACCAGGGCGTCCAGGGCGGCCTCGCGCTGGGAGAGCCGGGCCTGCAGGGCCTTCACCCGCCCGATCCGGGCCCGCAGGTCGTCGCGGAGCTCGACGACCGTGGAGAACTCCGAGCTTTCCGCGGCCCACTCGTCGGTGAGGGCCGGCAGCTTCTTCTCCTTCACGTCCTTGACCAGCACCCGGAAGGCCACCTCGCCGGCGTCGCCGGCCGGCGCGCTGAACGAGAGCACGTCGCCCACCTTGGCCCCGCGCAGCTGGTCGTCGAGGGCCTCCACCACCCGGCCGCTGCCCACCTCGTAGAGGTAGTCCGACACGTTGACGGCCTCGGAGCCGTCGGCCCCGGTGCCCACGAGGTCGATGGTGACGTGGTCACGGTCGATCGCCGGGCGTCCCACCTCGACCAGCTCGGCATCGGTCTCGCGCAGCCGGTCGACCTGCTCGTCGACCTCGCCCTCGCTCACCGCGGGCGAGGGGACGGTGATCTGCAGCCCGGCGTAGCCGATGATGGCGACGGTGGGCCGGACCTGGACCAGTGCGTCGAAGGCGAGGGGCCCGTGCTCCTCGCCCGAGGTGATGTCGATCTCCGGCGGGGCGATCGGGTCCACCTCGGCATCGGCCACCGCCTTCGCGTAGAAGTCGGGGAGCGCCTCGCGCAGCGCCTCGGCCCGGAGGGCCACGGCCCCGCCCATGCGGGCCTCGAGCACCTGGCGGGGCACCTTGCCCGGTCGGAAGCCCGGGATCCGCACCTGGCGGGAGAGGGTCCGCACGGTCTCGTCGAGCACCCGGTCGACTTCGGGCTCGTCGACCTCCACCGAGAGGCGGATGGTGTTGCCTTCCACTGGTTCGGCCGTGGCTCGCATACGGAGCAATCACTCTACCGGTCCCCACGCGCCGGCCCGAACGGCGCGCCGCAAGCCCGCGCCGGACCGTGTCGACCTGGCCCGACGGCCGTCCGACGCGGCGCCGGCCGGGCGCCGCGTCGGACGGCGGCACGGGGCGGGCGGCCGATCCTGACCCTCACCCATCGCGAAACCCTCGGGCGGTACCATCGGTCGGAAGCGCCCGCGCCGAGCCATCTGGAGGTCGTTGCTTGAGCAGCAACGTGAAGAAGCGAGCGCCCGCCAAGCGGGACGTCTCGGGGGTGATCACCGGCGTCGCCCTGCGCTACGTGCGCGACAGTGCCGGAGACGAGGGAGTGGCCGCAGTGCTGTCGGCCGCCCGCGAGGAGCGCACGGTCGCCGACCTCGAGGACCCCACGGCCTGGAGCACCGACGCGGCGACGGTGGCCCTGCTCGGCGCGGCCGGCCGGGTGCTGGGCGACCCCGAGATCAGCCGGCACGTGGGCGCGGCCATTGTGCGCCAGTACGAGTGGACCGCCGACGGAGAGCGCATGCGCCCGGCCGACCTGCTGGGTCGGCTGTCGGCCGAGAGTGCCGGCCTCATGCCCATCGCCCCGATGGTGGTGGCCGAGGGCGGCGACGAGCGGGTGGTGGTGGAGGTGACCACCCGGCGCGGCGCGGCGCGGCGCCCGGCGCTCTGCGCCCTCACCAAGGGCCTCCTCTGCGAGGTCCCCGCCGTCCTGGGACTCGGACGCGGCGCGGTCGTCGAGGAGCAGTGCCAGGCCCGGGGGGCGAAGTGCTGCCGCTACCGGCTGGTCTGGGGCGAGCGCCCGGGCTTCCCCTCCGACGGCCCCGCCTCGCCTCGGGAGGCGACGGCGACCCGGGCCGAGGGGGGCGAGCCGTCGATCGAGTCCCTGCAGGACGAGCTCCGGCGGGCCGCCGAGCGCTTGGAGGAGGTCTACTCCACCGCCGCCGAGCTGATCTCGGGTGAGGACCTGCGCCAGCTGCTGGCCAGCATCACCCGACGGGCCGCCGGTGCGGTGCAGGCGACCCGCTATCTCCTCGTCGTGCGCACCTCGCCCGACGAGGAGATCCAGCTCCACCACCACGGCTTCGACGAGGAGGAGGCGCGGGCCCTGGCCGAGGAGCTGCGCCATACCGAGCTCGCCGAGTCGGACACCTCGCGCCTCGTCGTCGACGTCGCCTCCTCCCGGCGCCACTACGGCCGCCTGGCCGCCGTGTTTCCCGCGGGCACGGGCTTCTTGGAGCGCGAGCGCAAGCTCTTCTCCCTCTACGCCACGTACGCGGCGACGGCCCTGGACCTGGTCACCGCGCTGGCCGACTCGCGGACCTCGAGCGACACGGCGCGGGCCCTGCTCGACTTCTCCCGGGCCCTCTCCCGGGTGGGGACGACCGAGGAGGTGTGCCAGATCCTGGCCGAGACCGTGCCCGCCGTGGTCCACTGCGGGCGATGCTCGGTCTTCTTGTGGGACCCGGTCGACGAGCAGCTGGTTCTCAAGGCCCTCATGGGCCCCGGGGTCCGGGTGAACGCCGCCCAACCCCGACCCGACGGCCGGCCGGCGTTCGTGGTCTCGGCCACCGACACCCCGGTCGTCGAGGCCCTCATGCGGTCCAAGAGCACCGTCGTGGTGGAGCGCGGCACCGACGACCCGTTCCTGGCGGACCTGCTGGAGCGCAGCGGGGTCGCCTACAGCGTGCTGTGCCCCCTCTTCTCCGACGACGAGTTCCTGGGCATGGTGGGGGGCGACTTCCTCGACGACTGGGCGGCCGACCCTCGGGCCGACCGCGGGCTCCAAGAGCGCCTCCGGGCCCTGGCCGACCAGGCGGTCACCGCCTTTCAGAACGCCAAGCTGCTCGAGCAGGTGGGCCGGCTGGCGTGGCACGACGCGCTGACCGGCCTGCCCAACCGCCGCGCCCTGGAGGACCGGCTCCGCAGGGAGATCGAGCGGGCCGGCCGGGCCGACGAGCGCTCCACCGTCTTCTTCGTCGACCTCGACCGGTTCAAGCGGGTCAACGACAACTGCGGCCACGCCACCGGGGACGAGCTCCTCTGCCAGGTGGCCCAGCGCCTCCGGGCCGTGGTCCGGCGCCAGGACACGGTGGCGCGGCTGGGCGGCGACGAGTTCGCCGTCGTCCTCCCGGGGCTCTCGGACATGACGGCCGTCCACCACCTCGCCCTCAGGATGCTCGAGTCCCTGCACCTGCCCTACGACATCGGCGGGACCGAGGTCCTGTCGTCGGCCAGCATCGGCATCGCCTCCTTCCCCGAGCACGGGACGACCTACGACGAGCTGCTGAGCCACGCCGACGAGGCCATGTACCGCTCGAAGGCCATGGGCCGCAACACCTTCAGCGTCTTCGAGGGCTATCCCGAGCGCCAGGATCCCCTCGACGCCACCCTCGACGCCGAGCTGCGCCGGGCGCTCGTGGCCAACGAGCTGTTCGTGCTCTACCAGCCCTACGTCGACCTGCACACCGGGCAGGTCCTCGGGGTCGAGGCCCTGATCCGTTGGCACCACCCCACCCGCGGCGTGCTCGAGGCCGGCTCCTTCGTGCCCCAGGCCGAGCGCAGCGGCTTGGTCGTCCAGATCGACCGCCTCGTGGTCGAAGAGGCCGTGCGCCAGCTGCGCGAGTGGAACGACCGAGGGCTCCCCCCCATTCGCATGTCGGTGAACGTCTCCCGCCGGGACCTCGAGCTGCCGGACTTCTTGGACACGGTGATGGCCGCCCTGCGCCGCTACGACGTGGCGCCCGGGCGCCTCGAGCTCGATGTGGGGGGGCAGGCCCTGGCCGAGGGCGACGTCCTGCTCCACCAGACCATCGACGCGCTCCGAAAGGAGGGGGTCCGCCTGGCCATCGACGACTTCGACGCCGGCAGCTCCTCGCTGGCCCAACTGGCCACGTTCCCTGTCAATACGGTCAAGATCAACCGCTCCTTCCTCCAGCTCCTCGGCCCCACCGACGAGCTCCACCTCTTGATCTCGGCGATCGTGGCCATGGCCCAGGGCCTCGGCCTCGAGTGCGTGGTCGGAGGGGTCGAGACCTCGCACCAGAGCCGCGTGCTGCTCCAGCGGGGCGCCTCGACGGCCCAGGGCTTCTACTTCAGCCCACCGCTCGCCGCCGGCGCCGTCCACCAGATGATCGACGCCCTGGCGGCCGGCGGCGCGGGGAGCTCCAGCCCGACGCAGCTGGCCGGCTGACCCCCCAGGGGGCCTCCGCGGCCACCATCCCCCTGCCCGGCGGGGGTGGGCAGTAGCGTCATCCCATCTCAGATCGGGGCCACGCCCCGTCTGACGTGGGACCACGAGCTGAGAGGAGCCGTCATGGCGGAGTACGAGGGGTACTGCGTGAAGTGCCGTGAGAAGCGAACCTTCGACGGCCAAGAGGTCGAGCTGGCCAACGGGCGCCGTGCGGCCCAGGGCACCTGCCCGATCTGCGGCACCAAGATGAACCGCATCCTGGGAAAGAAGTCCTAGCCCGAAGGGGGTTGGCCACGGCCCCCGGCGCCCGCGCCGGGGGCCGGTGTGCGCCCCGGGTGGTCCTCAGGCCCTACGCTGGGAAATCGGGCTCTGAGCCCGGGACCGGGGAGTAGCGCAGCCTGGCAGCGCACGTGCTTTGGGTGCACGAGGTCGGGGGTTCAAATCTTCTCTGGAGCCCGGCGGTAGAGTCCCAGCTGTCGCTGTTTCCGTCATTGCAGCAACGGGGCGTGGCGCAGCCAGGTAGCGCATCGCGTTTGGGACGCGAAGGTCCTCGGTTCAAATCCGGGCGCCCCGACGGGTGAGGCATTTGGGTAACTATCCCTTCGCTGTAGAAGCCCCGGAGCGAAGAGGCGTCGGCCGGCCAGACGCGGCTGTGCCCCCCGAGCATCCGCCTGGGGGGCACAGCCAAGAGCACGGTGGGATGTGCTCTCCCTGCCACCGATACCCCCCCAGGTGCGCCATCAAACCGCTCGGACGGTGACCCCCCAAGTGGTGATGAGCCCCCATCAGATCGGGCCTACGTCCCGTTCTACACGTCGTCAATCTCGGATCCCGACATGCTGATCGTGCGGGTGGGCACCGGGTCGGTCGCCACGGTGCGCCGCACGATTCGGGCCCTCCAGAAGATGGTGAAGAGGTCGAGCAGCATGCGGGTGGCCGTGCCCAGCGAGACCGTGCTCGAGCCCTGACGGTTGACCGCGACCGGCACCTCGCGCATGTCCGTGTAGCCGAGCCCCCGGGCGGCTACGAGCAGCTCGAGGTCGAAGGCGAAGCCGTCGAGCGCGGTCTTGGGCAGTGCGTCGTGCAGGACGTCGTCCCGAAAGAGCTTCACGCCGGTCTGGGAGTCCACCGAGAGCCCGAACAACGCCCACACCAAGCGTCGCCAGACCGAGGAGCCGACCGACCTCGACCACGGGGTGCCCTCCCGGGCGCCGGCACCCTTGGCGCCCAGCACGGCGTGAGGCTCGCCTTGGGAGGCGACGCGTGACAGTGCGACCATGGCGCCCGCCGGAATGTCACCGTCGCCGTCGATGAAGCCCACGTACCGCCCCCGCCCCAGGCGCATCCCGGCCCGAAGTGCCGCCCCCTTCCCGTGGTTGGTGTCCAGGGCCTCGATGCGCAGCTGTGGCACGTCGAGGTGGGCGACGACCTCGGGAGCCGGGTCGGTGCTCCCGTCGGACACGGCGATGATCTCAAAGGTCATCCCCTCGGCGGAGAGGGCGGCCGCCAGCCCCTCGATCGTCCGGGCCAGCTCCGCTCCGGGGTTGTAGAAGGGGACAACCACCGTGATGTCGACACCGTCGGGCGAGGGCCTGCTCACGGGCCGGCCGCCGTCATCGACCACGACAGCACCTTGGCGCAGCGCTCGGCATCGTCGACCGGGGCGCCAGGGAGACCCCACCGCCCATCGTCACGTTCCCAGTCTACCGACGGCCCACCAACGGTTCGGATCGCCCGGCGAACCCGGCCGGGCGGACCGCGCCGCGTGCTGGTCCGACCGGGGTGCCCCGTGTACCGTGCTCGGATGATCCGGGTGACCGGCGTCCGCCAGAAGGAGGCCTGGGACCTCAACGTCCTGCCGCCGGTCGAGCGGGTCCGCCCGGGGCTGTGGTCGGTGCCGGTCCCGATCCCCGACAACCCGCTGCGCTACGTGCTCGTCTACCTGCTCGAGCTCGACGACGGTGTGGCCCTGGTCGATGCCGGGTGGAACACCGACGTCGCCTGGGAGGCCCTCCTCGACGGCCTGTCGCTGGCCGGCGGCAGCATGTCCGACGTCCAGGCCGTGGTGGTGACCCACATCCACCCGGACCACTACGGCCTGGCCGGGCGGGTCCGCGAGGCCTCGGGGGCCTGGGTGGGGCTCCACCCGGCCGACGCCGCCCTCCTGCAGGGTCGTTACGTCGACACCGACGACCTGGTCGAGCGGATGGTGGGCCTCCTGGCCGAGTCGGGGGTGCCCGAGGACAAGCGGCCGGACCTGGCCCGCGCCTCGATGGAGATCCGCTCCCTGGTCTCGATGGCCGAGCCCGACATCCTCTTGGAGGACGACCAGAAGCTCGAGCTGGCCGGCTGGGACCTGCGCACGATCTGGACGCCCGGCCACTCCCCCGGCCACATCTGCCTCTACAGCGACCAGCACCGGCTCCTGCTCTCCGGCGACCACGTCCTCCCCCGCATCACCCCGAACATCTCCTTCCACAGCCAGCAGGAGGCCAACCCCCTCGGCGACTACCTCGACTCGCTGGCCCGCATGCGGGCCTTCGACCCCGAAGAGGTCCTGCCGGGCCACGAGTACCGCTTCGCCGACCTCGAGGCCCGCCTGGCCGAGATCGAGCGCCACCACGCCGCCCGCCTCGACGACATCGAGCAGGCCCTGGCCGACCGTCCGGGCGTCTCGGCCTGGGACCTGACCCTCGGGCTCGAGTGGTCGCGGCCCTGGGACGAGATCCCGGGCTTCATGCAGCGGGCCGCCAACGGCGAGACCCTGGCCCACCTCGTCCTGCTCGAGGCCCGGGGACGGGTCCGCCGGGAGGCCGGGGTCCCGGCCCGCTTCTACCTGGCCGAGGGCGCCTGAGCCACCGCGCTCACGGGGCCAGGGGGCCGGGGTAGGCGGCCTCGGCCACCTCGATCAAGGCGCTCATCTTGCGGCGGACGAGCACCACGGCGACCACGATGACCACCACCGCCGCCGCGGCCAGGGCCACGTCCAGGGGGGTGGAGACGGACTTGAGGGCTGTGCCGGCCAGGTAGAAGCCGAAGGCGTAGAGCGCCGCCCAGGCCACCGCGCCGGCGGCGTTGGCGATCTCGAAGGTGCGGAACCCCATGCGCACGGTGCCGGCCAGGAAGGAGGCGTAGGCGCGCAGCACCGAGACGAAGCGGCCGAAGAAGATCACCTTGGCCCCGTGGCGGTCGAACAGGTAGCGGGCCACCTTGATCTTGGGCTCGTCGAAGTGGACCGCCGGGCCGAACCTCCGCAGCAGGTGGTAGCCGCCCTTGTCCCCGACGATGTACCCGGCCGTCCCCCCCAAGATGGCGGCGGCCGCGGCCACCGCGAAGATCACCCAGACCGAGAGGCGGTGGGTGGCCCCGGCGTAGGTGGCGGCGGCGATCAGCGCGGTCTCGCCGGGGATCGGCACCCCGAAGCTCTCGGCCACCACCAGCGCGAAGACCGCCAGGTACCCGTAGGTGGTGATGAAGTGGTGGATGCTCACGGCGTCAGGGACGGCGAACGCTGACCCCGGCCCACACCCTCCGCCGGCACGCCGGGCAGGTCATGCGGTGGTCGAACCTCCCCCGCGGCAGCCAGTAGCCCAGGGGCAGCTGGTAGATGAGGAAGTCGAGCAGGCCGATGCGGCTCTGCACGCCGCAGGAGCCGCACGTCACCACGATGGGGCCCCGGCCGATCCCGGGGCGCTCGGCGTCGTCCGCCGCCTCGGGCCCGGGGGCCGTCGAGAACAGGGCCCGCTTGCCCAGCGGGTCCCTCCCCTCCAGCCGCTCGCCCTCGACCGGCTCTGCGGGGTCGTGGCCCTCGGCCACCGGCAGCCAGAACAGGGCGCGCCGGCCGAGTGGGTCGGGGGCCTTCTTGGCCCGGGAACGTCCTTGCTCCGGCGGACCCTCCGTCCGCCCGTCGTCGCCGGTCACGCCCCTACCCTGCGGACAGCAGATCCCAGAGCACGGCGGCCAGCTGGCGGTAGGCGTCGGCCCCGGGCGAGGCCGGCGCGTACTGCAGGATCGACATGCCGAGCTCGGGCGACTCGGCGAACCGCACCGACTTGGGCACCGGCGGGTCCAGCAGTCTCAGGCCGTAGCGGGTCTCGACCTCGGCCAGCACGTGGCGGGCGTGCCGGGTGCGCCCGTCGTACATGGTGGCCACCACCCCCACCACCTCGAGCCCGGGGTTGGCGAACAGCCGGACGTCCTCGATGGTCTCGAGCAGCTGGCCCACGCCGCGGTGGCTGAGTGCCTCGCACTGCAGCGGCACCAGCACCCGCTCGGCGGCGGTCAGGCCGTTGATGGTGAGCACGCCGAGGGACGGGGGGCAGTCGATGAGGACGACGTCGTACGTCGCCAGCTCGGGCTGGAGGGCCCGGGCCAGCACGTGCTCGCGCCCGGTCTTGGCCAGGAGGTGCACCTCGGCGCCGGCCAGGTCGATGGTGGCCGGGGCGAGCGAGAGCCCGTCCACCCCCTCCACCGGGCGGACCACGTCGGCCACCTTGGCCCGCCGCACCAGGACGTCGTGGAGGGAGGAGTCGAGCGAGTCGGGGTCGAAGCCGAAGGAGTAGGTGAGGCAGGCCTGGGGGTCGAGGTCGACCACCAGGGTGCGCCGCCCGCCCTGGGCCAGGGCCACGCCGAGCGACTGGACCGTGGTGGTCTTGGCCACGCCACCCTTCTGGTTGGCCACGGCCACCACTTTCGCCATGGCGGGAGTCTACGACCGACCGGCCTCGCGGTCCGTGGGGACCGGCGACCGCGAGCCCCCTGAACGGCCAGCGGGGCCCCTTCCGTAGAAGGGACCCCGTTGCTGCCGGCCTTGTTTCCCCGCACACGCCCCCACTCACTCCCCTTGTCGCCGGTCTGGGGAGCCGCGTGACTGCAGAATTTTCCGTGACACGAGCGCGCGACTCAACACCTGTCATCGCGCGCCCGGTACGCTTGCCCGGTGCCGGCCACCGTGGCCATCGTCGACGACAACCTGTGGGTCCGCCACGGGCGGGCCGCCGCCCTCGGCGAGCACGGGGGCTTCGAGGTCGTCGAGCTGGAGCACCGGCGGGCCACCGAGCTCGGGACGGGCTGGGCCGCGTTCGACATCGCCCTGGTCGACGCGCACGTCGGCTCCGAGCCCTTCGACCGCTTCCCCGGGGTGGGCGTGGTCGAGGCCATCCGGGCCGCCGGCCGGCCCACAACCGCGGTGATCGTGCTCAGCCGCCTGGTGGACAACCCCTATCTGCGGCTCCGGCTGGCCGAGGCCCGGGCCGACTACTGCTACCACCACGCCGAGGTGGCCGACCCCGGGGCACTCGTGGCCGTGACCAGCGCACCCTCGCCCGACCACCGGGTGGTCTGGCCGGACCGGGCCGCCCTGGCCGCCCTGGGACTCGGTGCGGCGGCCCGGCCCAACGCCACGCTCCACTACCTCGCGGCGGAGGGGCTGGAGGGCGCGTTCGAAAGGGGCGTGCCCCAGAAGTCCCTCGAGCTCTCCCGGCGGTCCATCATGCGCGTCCGGCGCGAGGTCGGCCGGCTGACCGGCCTGCGGGCGCCGCTCGGCTCGGGGCGCGGCCTCGACGCGCCCGACTGGCGCACGGTCGTCGACTTCGTGAACCGGGCGCGCGGCGTCGAGCTCCGCCATCCCGACCGTGCCGCCGCCGAGCTCTGAGGGCCTCGGCCCCTACACCTGGCGGGGCATCACCTGGGGCCGGGGGATCGGGTACAGGGGTTGGTCTGTGCCGACCTCGTAGAAGTTGGCCCCGGAGCACCCCGCGCCCAGCGCCGCCTGCTCGGTGTCGCCGCTGGTCGACGGCAGCCGCGGTCGGCTGGTGTCGGCCGAGCCCAGGCGCAGGGCCCCGGTCAGGTCCGACACCGTCTTGCGGCGCCAGTGCGAGACGTTGGGGGCGCGCACCCCGAACCGCTCCTCCAAGAAGCGCAGCTGCGAGGTGTGGTCGGAGACCGAGGAGAAGACCCGTCCGCCCCGGCTGAAGGGGGAGACCACGAACATGGGCACCCGGAAGCCGAGGCCGATCGGCCCGTCGATCCCCCCGGCCGTCGAGGGGAGGGGTCGGACCGTGACGTACTCGCCGGGGGTGCCCGGGGGCGCCACCGGGGGCGCCACGTGGTCGAAGAAGCCGTCGTTCTCGTCGTACATGACGAACAGGACGGTCTTCGACCAGACCTCGGGGTTGTCGAGCAGGGCGTGGAGCACCGAGTCGATGGTGGCGGCCCCGAGGCTGGTCGGGGCCGGGGGGTGCTCGTCGTGGCCGACCATGGGGATCAGCCAGGACACCTTGGGCAGGGTGCCGTTTCGGATGTCGGCGGTGAAGTCGTCGGGGAAGGTGTAGTTGAAGGCCTTGTCGTAAAGGGTCGAGCCGGGGTTCGAGAACTGCTTGAAGTAGGCCATCACCGAGTCGGTCACGGCCAGGGCGCCCGGCATGCTCACGTCGTAGAGGGGGCCGGGCGGGTTGTAGACCTTCCAGCTCACGCCGGCGTCCTCGAGCACCTCGGGCATGGTCGGCCAGTCGACCGAGAACTTGGCCGACGGCGAGGGGTTGGTGATGAGCACCGGCCCGCCGTGGAGCCCTGCCGGGTCGAGCGTCCCAGAGACGGCCATGAGGCGGTTGGGGTGGGTGGGTCCCATCACCGAGCAGTGGTAGTTGTCGCACAGGGTGAAGGCGTCGGCCAGCGCGTAGTGGTAGGGGACGTCGTTGCGGCGGTAGTAGCCCATGGTCAGGGGCCCGTACCCGGGCCCCTCGTACTCGTCCATGGTGTGCACCTTCACGAAGTCGGCCATGGTGCCGTGGTCCCAGCAGAGGTGCTGGGGGGCCCAGCTGTGGGTGAGGTCGTGGGTGCAGCTGGCCTGGCCCGAGGAGATGTCGAGGTGGAACGGGAGGAGGACCCCACCGGGGACCGCCGACGCCCGCTGGGCGAACGCGCCGTTGCTCCCTCGGGGGTGGTCGTCGAACCCCCGCACGCCCGGGTACGTGCCGAAGTAGTGGTCGAAGGAGCGGTTCTCCTGCATCAAGAAGACCACGTGCTCGATCGCCCCCAGGTCGGAGCCGGCGGGCGCGGTGGCGGCGGCCCGGCGCACGTTGGTAGCGGCTCCGGCCCGCCCGGCCAACACCACCCCGGCCGAGCCCGCCAGGGCCAGCTCCAGCAGGTGGCGCCGGGAGAGCACACGCCGGACGAGGTCCTCGTCCCTGCGGTCCGAACTGCGGTACGCGGCCATGGCTCTCCTCCCCCGGGCCAGTAGCCCCGGACGCTACACCGGCGACCCGGACGGTGCGGGGCGGGGCGCGACGGTGCGGGGCGACGGTACGCTCGCCGGCGGGGCGCCCCGTGTCACCGTCGCTCCGCCGCCCACCGAGAGGACCCCCACCATGACGGTCACCCGATTCGGACTGCAGATCCCGAGCTTCACCTACGCCGGCGTCGACGACGGCGAGTTGTTCGAGAAGGTAGTGGAGATCGCGGTCGCCGCCGAGGAGTCGGGGTTCGACTCGCTGTGGGTGATGGACCACTTCTACCAGATCGCCATGGTCGGTCCCCGGACCGACCCCATGCTGGAGGCCTACACCCTGCTCGGCGGCCTCGCCGGCCGCACCCGCACGGCCCGCCTCGGCGCCCTGGTGACCGGCGTCACCTACCGCAACCCGGCCCTCCTGGCCAAGGAGGTGACCACCCTCGACGTGGTCTCGGCGGGACGGGCGGTCCTCGGCATCGGCGCGGCCTGGAACGACGACGAGCACGCCGGCTACGGCTTCGACTTCCCCGCGGTCTCCGAGCGGTTCGAGCGGCTCGAGGAGGCCCTCACCATCTGCCGGGCCATGTTCGACGGTACCGAGCCGACCTACTCGGGCCGCTACTACCGCGTCGAGGGGGCCCTCAACATCCCGCGGCCGGTGCAGAGCGGGGGGATCCCGATCCTGGTGGGCGGGAGCGGCGAGCGCAAGACCCTGCGGCTGGTGGCCAAGTACGCCGACGCCTGCAACCTCTTCGGCGACCTGGAGACCGTCCGCCACAAGCTCGAGGTGCTCGACCGCCACTGCGCCAACGTCGGGCGCGACCCGGCCGAGATCACCAAGACCCGTCTGGGCGGCCTGGTCGTGGCCGCCACCACGGACGAGGCGGAGCGCAAGGTCCGCCGGATCGCCGAGGCCAGGGGCGTCGACCCCGCCTTCTACGCCGGCTATGCCATGGCCGGCGACCCCGACGCCATCTGCGAGCAGGTGGCCGCCTACCTCGACGCCGGGCTCGACGGCCTCATCTTCAACATGGACGACGCCCAGGACATCGAGCCGGTGCGCCTCGCCGGCAAGACCCTGAGCGCCGCCTTCGGCTGAGGGCACCCGCCCGAGGAGCCCCTCAGGACGTCATCCCGCCCAGGCCGACCAGCCCGCGGGCGAGCTCTATCTCGCCCAGGTGGCGCAGCCCGTGCTGGTAGATCCAACACTCGGCGGCGTCGAGGAGGGTGACGCCCTCGGGACCGGCCACCCGCGCGCTGAAGGTGGAGGCGACCTGCTCGGGGAACGGTCGCGAGACCACCACCCGCGTGAGCTCGGACGGGTCGAGTGCGGCCAGCCACTCCTCGGTCCGGTCGAACACGGCGTGCAGGTACTCCTTGAACGCCTCGTAGTCGCCGATCCGCTGGTGGACCATCTCGGCCACCGTCCGGTGCTTGCCGTGGTCGGCGATGGCCGGGCGGACCCGCGCCACCCATCCGTCGTCCCAGATGGGCGGCGTCCCGGTCATCACGAGGAAGGAGGCGTCGATCATGTTGGCGATGTGGAACAGGCTGAAGGCGATGGGCAACACGCCCTCGCGCTCGAAGTGGTTGACCTGCTCGGGGCCCATCGTGTCGAGGGCGTCGGTGTAGACCGAGTGCAGGGCGCCCATCCGGCGCTGCAGGGAGTCGAGGACCAGTTCGGTGGGCACGGTGCGCCTCCTGGGTCTGGCGGCCACGTCCGGTGGGCCGGGACCGCCGCGTCGGTCGCCGCCCGGCACGCGAGCACTTGTCAGAGACTGTGTCAAGAAATACGGTGGGCCGATGGGCACGGGAAGCCCGGTCGGTCGGCCGGCCTGCGTCGACTTCCACTTCGACCTCATGTGCCCGTTCGCCTACCTGACCTCTCTGTGGATCCGCGAGGTGCGCGCCCTGACCGGGACCGAGGTCAACTGGCGGTTCTTCAGCCTCGAGGAGGTCAACCGGCCCGAGGGCAAGAAGCACCCCTGGGAGCGCGAGTGGTCCTACGGCTGGTCGATGCTGCGGGTCGGCGCCGCCCTCCGCCGCCAGGACATGGCGCTGCTCGACGCCTGGTACGCGGCAGCCGGACGCGCCCTGCACGTCGAGGGGCGCAAGCCCCACCGTCCCGAGGTGGCCCGCCAGATCCTCTCGGCCCTCGACCTCGACCCGTCGATCGTCGACGAGGCCATCGCCGACCCCACCACCGGTGACGAGGTGGCGGCCGAGCATCGCCGGGTGATCGACGCCGGGGGGTTCGGGGTGCCCACCCTCTTCTTCCCCGACGGGCAGTGCCTCTTCGGCCCGGTCGTCATCGACCCGCCGACCGGGGACGCCGCCCTGCGGCTGTGGGAGGCGGTGCTGGCCTGGACCGAGTTCCCCCACCTCTACGAGCTCCAGCGGCCGAAGTCGGCCGCCGACCAGCGGGCCATCGTCGAGGCCCTCAGCCCCTACCTGGCCGGCCGGGACTGGGCGAGCGTCGACCGCGGCAGGGTGATCGACCTCGAGCTCGAGGGACGGCGGACCGTCGGTGAGGGATCGGGTGGCTGAGCGCTCCGGCGGGGACGCGGGCGGCCGGCAGGCCGGCAAGGACCGGTTGGTGGAGTTGCTCGGCCGCGAGTGGGACACCATCGCCTCCCTGGCCGCCTCCCTCCCCGAGGCCGCGTGGTCGCGGCCCGCCCTGCCCGGCTGGGACGTCCACGACGTGCTGGCCCACCTGGTGGGTGGGGAGCGCATGCTGGTCGGGGCCGCGGCGCCCGAGCCGCCCGACGAGCTCGGCACGGCCGAGCACGTCCGCAACCCGATCGCCCGGCTGAACGAGGCCTGGATCGTGGCCCTGCGCCCCCTGTCGCCGGCCGAGCTGCTGGCGGAGTTCCGCGCGGTCACCGCCGAGCGGTTGGACGCGCTGGACGCCATGTCGGTGGAGGACTTCGGCGCCCCGTCGTGGACGCCGGTGGGCGACGGCACCTACGGCCGGTTCATGGAGATCCGCCTCTTCGACGCCTGGATGCACGAGCAGGACATCCGCCACGCCGTCGGCGTCCCGGGCAACGAGGACGGCCCGGCGGCGGAGCTGGCCGTCGACGAGGTGGCGGGCGCCCTCGGCTACATCGTGGGCAAGAGGGGCGGTGCCCCCGACGGGTCGACGGTGTGCATCGAGCTGAACGGACCGGTCCATCGCCGGCTGTGCGTGGTCGTCGACGGGAGGGCCACCGTCGTCCCCTCGCTGGGGACCGAACCGACGGTCACGCTCGTGCTGTCCTCCTCGCTCTTCCTCCGCCTGGCCGGGGGGCGTGTCGACCCCGAGTCCTCCCTGGGCGAGGTCGAGCTCATCGGCGACGCGGCGCTCGCCCGTCGCCTGGCCACCCACCTGGCCT
The DNA here is from genome assembly GCA_963770505.1 of uncultured Actinomycetota bacterium. GTDB lineage: Bacteria > Actinomycetota > Acidimicrobiia > Acidimicrobiales > RAAP-2 > CAVYPR01. The sequence continues at coordinate 1,289,412 of CAVYPR010000001.1, forward strand.
ACACGCTATGACCGCTCAGGCCACTCCCCCGTCGGCCGGACCCGCGACGGTCGACCACGCTGAGCCCAGGACCGACGGGCGGCGTCGCCGGCGCGACCGGAACCGGCTGGCCGTGGTCGACACGCTGCTCGGCCTCTACGCGGAGGGGAACCTGCGCCCGAGCTCGGCCGAGATCGCCGAGCGCGCCGGCCTCTCCCCACGCTCGTTGTTCCGGTACTTCGACGACGTGGACGACCTCTACCGGGCCGCCATCGAGCGTCAGGTGCAGCTGGCCCGTCCGCTCTTCCCCGTCAACGTGGCCCTTGACGCGCCGCTGGAAGAGCGGGTGGAGGCCCTGGTCGACCAGCGCCTGCGACTCTTCGCCGCCATCGGCTCGGCGGCCACGGTCGTGCGCCTGGGGGCCCCGTTCCAGCAGCCCCTCCATGAACAGCTCACGCGGAGCCGGGCCTTGCTGAGGGGCCAGGTCGGCCAGGTCCTCGCCCTCGAGCTGACCGCGCTCGGCCAAGGCGGGTCGGACGCCCTGGCCGCCGTCGACGTCCTGTTGTCCTTCGAGTCGCTGCAGCTGCTCCGCCACGACCAGGGGCTCTCGGTGGCGTCGCTCCGCAGGGTGCTGTCGGGCGCCGTGAGCGCGCTGGTGGCCGGAACCGGGCAGCCGGGGTGAGGACGAAGGGCCGTGCCGGCCCCGCCACGCGCCGGCCACCCGGCAAGGCGAACGACCCGTGGTCCGTCCACGTCGCGCCGGCTCGCGACCCGGTTGCCACCGGTGGCCGTCGAGCCCCGAACGCTCGCCCGAAGTGCGCCCCCGAACGCGCCCGGCTCGACGCGTGCCGTGCCCTCGCACGGGGGTTAACCCCAGGTCACGACACCGGGTGACGGCATTCTCCCGCCGGCCCGGGGTCGGTACCCTTGAGATGAGCCGTCGACGACGGAACCATCGGGCCAGTTCGGGAGCACGACATGCGCGAGGAAGACCGTGACGCCGACGAATGCACCGCACCGATGTCGAACAACCACCGGTCGCTCCCCGACCGGCACGCCCGGCGCCCGACCACGGGAACCGGATTCCCCCAGGAGGTCCTGATCGCTCGGGTGCGCGCCGTGGCCCGGTGGGCGGCTCCGACGCCCGCCCACCATGAGGGGCTTCCCCCACCGCCGGGGTGCGACGGCACAACCGACCCACCGGCCGCAACAGACGTCCACCTCGACCTCGGATGAGGGTCGGGGACGAGATTCCCGGTGTCCGCGTGCAGCTGCGCCTCGGGGGAAGGGAAAGGGAGATCGTGATCTCCGAAGACCGGGTGGAGCAGGCCCGCGGGGTCTTGCACGCCGTGCTTCGCGAGCCGTTCACCAAGAGACCCTGGCGCGAGCTCCTCTTCTTCGTCATCAGCGGGTTGCTGGCAGCGGTCGGCATTGCCTTCATCGTGGCAACCATGGCCATGGGACTCGTCCTGTTCATCACCTTCATCGGGGCGGTGATCATGGCCGCCTCGCTGCGCGGCGCCAGAGGAATCGGCCACTTCCAGCGGGCTCTGGCCCGAGACCTGCTGGCCGAGCCGATCGAAGACCCCGAACCGTTCGCGGCGCGGCCGGGGTTCTTCGGCTGGCTCCAGTCGGCACTGCGCGACCGCGTGGCGTGGAGGGCGGTCGCCTATTCCCTGCTCAAGGTGCCGCTGGTCATCTTCGGTGTCTGGTTCGCGCTCAGCGTGTGGATCGACGCCCTCTTCTGTCTCACCTTCCCGGTCCTGGGATCGGGGAACAGCCGGCCCAAGGAGTTCGGGGTCTTCTTCAACCTGTTCCATCCGGGATTCCTCTCGGTCGGCCCCAACGGGGTCGTCCACGCCTTCTTCATCTTCCTCACCGGCGTCCTGCTGTTCTTCGTCGCTCCCTGGACCATGCGGGTCGTGGTCTCGGTCGATCGCACGCTCGCGCGCCTCCTCCTCTCCCCCGACCCCACGACGACGCGGCTGCGCTCGCTCGAGCAGGCGCGGGCCCAAACGGTCGATGCCTCCGCCGCCACGCTGCGCCGCATCGAACGCGACCTGCACGACGGGACCCAGGCACAGCTCGTGGCCATCGCCATGCGGCTCGGACAAGCCAAGGAGAAGCTGGCCGGCGACGGTGAGATCGACCTCGACCCCGTGCGCCGGCTGGTCAGCGAGGCCCACCAGGGCGCCAAGGACGTGATCGTCGAGCTCCGCGACCTGGCAAGGGGCATCCATCCCCCCGTGCTCGACACCGGCCTCGAGGGGGCGTTGTCGACCCTCGCCGCCCGCAGTCCGCTGCCCACCGAGCTCGCCGTCGACGTGCGCGACCGTCCGACGCCCTCCATCGAGGCCATCGCCTACTTCTGCGTGGCCGAGCTCCTCGCCAACGTCGCCCAGCACGCCCAGGCCTCCAGGGCCAGCATCGCCTGCACCCAGCACGGGCGGTGGCTGCGATTGGTGGTGCGCGACGACGGGAGGGGCGGAGCCCAGCTCACCACGCAGGGCTCGACTTCGAGCGGGTTGGCCGGCCTGGTCGATCGCGTGCGCGCCGTCGACGGCCACCTGGAGATCGTCAGCCCCGAGGGCGGCCCCACGGTGGTCACCGTCGACCTGCCCCTCGAACCATGAGGACCGACACCATCCGTGTCGCCGTCGCCGAGGACTCGGCGATCCTGCGCGACGGCTTGGTGCAGCTCCTCATCGACCGTGGCTTCGAGATCACCGAGGCAGTGAGTGAAGCGGAATCGCTGCGGGCCTCGGTCGACCGCGACTGCCCGGACGTGGCCGTGATCGACATCAGGATGCCACCGACCTTCACCGACGAGGGATTGAAGGCGGCCCTCGAGCTCCGTCGCCTCCACCCCAGGCTCGGCATCCTCCTGTTCTCCCAGTACATCGAGACCCGGTACGCGGCCGAGCTGTTGGCCGACGACGCGGCGGGCATCGGCTACCTCTTGAAGGACCGGGTGGCGGACGTGAGCGACTTCGTCGAGGCACTGGTGCGGGTGGCCTCCGGCGGCACCGCGCTCGATCCCGAGGTCGTCACGCAACTGCTCGGCGCCTCCCGGCAGACCGACTCATTGTCCCACCTGAGCGGCCGCGAGCGTGAGGTGCTCACGCTCATGGCCGAGGGCCGCTCCAACGCCGCCATCGCCACCGCGCTCGTCATCTCCGAGGGTGCCGTCGAGAAGCACGTCGCCAACATCTTCACCAAGCTCGATCTCCCGGTTTCCCAGACCGATCACCGCCGGGTCCTGGCCGTGCTGCGGTTCCTCAAGTCTTGAGCGACCGGCGAGAACACTCGGCCACCGTCGATCGCGACTAGTGCCTGCGTGCACTTGGTGCACCGTCACGACCACCACATCGCAGATGATGACTGTCCGCGTGCTGGTCGAACGGCACTCACCGATTGCGCAAACCTGATGACACCGGCATGCAGGGGTCCGGCTGGTCGGCTCGGACTGGACCGCTACCCCGTGGTCGGCACCGCCCCCACCACGTCGCCGACGTGGACGCCCACCCCAGGGAGTGACCCCACGAACCCGGCGTCGCCGAAGGCGAAGATCCCACCGTCGGCCCCGATGAGCCAGGAGCCGGCTGTGTCGGCGGTGTGGACGATGCCGATCACCGGGCCCAACGAAGTCCGCTGTTGTGCCGCAGGTGAGGACAATGAAGGTCAGATCGTTGGGCGCCGGCTCCCAGGTCGTTGCCTGTCCAGCGATATCAGAGACCCCGTTTGGCGACCGGAACCAGTGTGCCGCAACGGCGACTCAATCGTCCTCGTCCGATTCTCGGTGTGGGATAAACACGATCGGACGGTCGTCGAGATTGAAGAGCAGCTTGGCTCCGATGATGCTCTCGGGCTTTTCCCCGTCGTGGAGGGCTTCGTGGTACGTGGTGAGAGAACGCATCACGATGCTGTGGTAGAGCCAAATGAAAAAGACGGCCAGCGGGAGTTCTCCCCCGATTGCCGTCGCGAGCGTCACCCACTGGTCGCGGTGACCGAACGAGGACACGACATCGAACCAGGCGTCGCACAACATGAGCGTGGCGGCCACCAATGCCGTGGCCGCCAGTATTTGACGGCGGAACCAGGCTGCCCAAGCGGCGAATAGAAGGACGGCGATTTCGGCGACGTCGTAGCCGATCCACAGGAGCGGCCAATGCCCGGCGTCGTAGCGGGGGGGCAGAGTGAACCCCAAAAACACGATCCAGGGCACCAGTGCGAGAGCAACAACCATGATGAACCCGGCGATAACCCGGTGGGGCGTGCCGAAACGTGGCCGGTGGGGCTTGGCTGCCCCGCCAACCTGTGCTGAATGACCCGTCGTCGTGCCCATAGGGTACCCAGAGCTCGGCGTGCCAGGTGGTTCATTCGGCGGTGGCGCAGCCTACGTGGAGACCCTCCCTCTCCGCATGACCGCACGGAGCGCGGAGGTGCGCTGGAGCAGCTCAACATAGAGGACGGGCCGCTGGCGGAGGAGGTTGCCAGGACTGACTGATCAGGACCGGCCCTTCCAGCCGACGCGGGGTTAGTCTCTCACCACCGCCGCATATCGCACCTGCGCTTTATGCCGGTGCGGCTCGTGCCCATGACCGTGGAGGAGAGGCGCCGATGGATTGGGAGAACTTGGCACGGACCTTCGAGCGGGTGACCGACGCTCGCAGAGAACCGGGTCCTGAGAGGTTCGAAGACATCTTCGCACCGGGTGGCACGTACGAGGATCCGGTCAACCCCCCGGCGAGCCAGTTCGACGAGATCCACCGGCAGACCGAGTCGTCCACCCCCGACTGGCACTGCGAGATCGTGACGGCCTGCGGCGGGGAGCGCTTCGGGGCGATGGAGTGGATCGGCCGGGCCACCCTCTTCGGCGTTGCCCCCTTCGAATTGCCCGGCTGCGCCTTCATCGAAGTGGACGAGCACGGCAAGGTCGTCCGCTGGCGCGACTACTTCGACCTCACCTGCATCGAGCGCCAAACCGCCGGTGCCTTCGACACCAACGAGCCTTCCACCTGACAAGCCACGTCGTCACGGCGCGCCTTCGCGCCGCCGGGTGCGTGGCCGCCGAGGAGGAGGCCGACGAGCTGCGGGCCGCGGCGAGCGACGACAGGACCCTCGAGCAGTTCCTGCAACGCCGGGAGCAGGGTGAGCCGCTGGCGTGGATCACGGGGGGCCTGAGCTTCGGCGGGCATCGCATTGCGGTCGGAAGCGGCGTCTTTGTCCCGCGACCCCAGAGCGCGGAGCTGGCCCGGCGCGCCGGCGAGATGCTCGCCGCCAAGGGGCCTGGAGGGGCGGCCGTCGATCTCTGCACCGGCAGCGGGGCCATCGCGGTCCACCTCGCGGCCGCGGCCCCCGACGCCGTGATCGTCGGACTCGACCTCCACCCGGCGGCCGTGGACTGCGCCCGCCGCAACGGGGTCCGGGCCGTCTGCGGAGACGTGACCCGACCGCCCCTGCGCCGGCGCGCCTTCGACGTGGTGACCGCCGTTGCCCCGTACGTCCCGTCCTCCGAGCTGGCCTTCCTTCCCTCCGACGTCCAGCGCTACGAGCCCCGCTTCGCCCTTGACGGCGGGGAGGACGGGCTCGACCTCGTGCGCCACGTCGTCACCTCGGCGAGCGAGCTCCTCCGGCCGGGCGGCTGGCTCTTCACCGAGCTGGGCGGGGAGCAGGACCGGGCCGTGGCGGTGCACCTCGAGGCCGCCGGGTTCGAGCGCCCGGAGGCGTGGCGCGACCACGACGGCGACCTGCGCGGGGTGGCCGCCCGGCTCGGGGGCTATCCGCCGCCGTAGGGCCTGGTGAGGATCTCAAGCATGTGGCCGTCGGGGTCGGGGAAGTACACCCCTCTCCCCCCGTCGCGGCGGTTGATCACACCCGGCCGCGACCGGCCCGGATCGGCCCAGAACTCCTTGCACCGTGCCCGGATCCGATCGAAGATGGGATCGAACGCCTCCTCGCCGACCAAGAAGGCGTAGTGCTGCGAGGCGATCTCGCCGGTCGCTTCCCGGTAGTCGAGCGAGACTCCATTGTCCGCCTCGACCACGAGGAACGGGCCGAACGCTCGGGGCGGGGGAAGACCCAGGATCTCGGTCAGGAACCCCGCCGAGACCTCCTTGTCCCGACAGCCGACGATGGTGTGGTTCAACTGGACGCTCATCGCTCGCGCCTCCCCCCGCCACGTTAGCCATCGCGGACCCCCTCCCCCACGGCTGACGGGGGGCCCGGCCGCCGGCGACGCTCGTGTGGTCGACGAGGCACGGGCGGTCCGGAGGGCGACCGGCCACGAGCCCCAGCATCGCCGCATCCGGGGGGTCGGCGCCCTTCATGGGGACGGTACCGGTCGACAGCCGGCGGCCCGGCACGCCATGGCGCCCGGACATGAGCCCCGCTCACGACACCCCGGAGAAATCGGCGCCCCGATCCGTCACCACACTTCGAAGCTGCGCGGGCGCGCTGTTCCATCCACTACCGCGCCGCTGGTCGTCACACCTGCCGCTACCCCGTCGTCGGCACCGCCCCGACGACGTCGCTGACGTGCACCCCGAGGCCGGGGAGCGATCCCACGAAGCCGGCGTCCCCGAAGGCGAAGACCCCGCCATCAGAGCCGATGAGCCAGTAGCCGGCTGTGTCGGCCGTGTGGACGATCCCGATGACGGGCAGCGCCGGGGAGATGCCGAGCCCGGGCAGGGAGCCCAGGTACGTGGCGTTGCCAAAGCCGTAGACGGCTCCGCTCTGGGTGGTGATCCAGTAGCCGCCGCCTGTTGGCGTCCCGGCGATCGCCGACACCGGGGAAGGCGTCCCCTTGGCTGTGCCGAGTTGCTTGGCGGCCCCGAAGGCGTACACGGTGCCTGTGGCGGAGACGAGCCAGTAGCCGTTGCCCGTCGGCGTGGAGGCGATCCCGATGATGTTGTCGACCGAGATCCCCCTGCCCGGCAGCGAACCCAGGAACGGGACTGTGCCGAAGGCAAAGACGCCGCCGTCCCTCCCCACCAAGAAGTAGCCCTTGTCTGTGTCGGCAGCCACGATGCCGGTGATGGGCTGCGTTGGTTGCACCTTGAGTCCGGGCAGTGACCCCAGGAACGGTGCGTTCCCGAAGGCGAAGACGCCACCATCGGAGCCCACCAGGAAGTAGCCCTGGTCGTCTGAGGTCGGCACCATGCCGACGATGTTGTTGACCTTCACGCCGAGGCCGGGAAGTGACCCAAAGAAGCCGCTCGATCTGCCGGTTGGGAACACGAAGACCCCTCCGTCCCGGCCCACCAGGTCATAGCCCGAGGTGACCGGTTTGGTGGCGGCGAAGATGGTCCCGTAGAGCTGGCCGGAGCTCGGCGTGGTCCCGGCGTTGACGGTCACCGTAGAGCACCCCGCCCCGTTCACCGCGGTGGCGTCCGACACCGGTTGCCACGCTTGTGTCGCCGGGTTCCACCAGGCGATGCCCTGACCCGTGGTGAGGCCGCAGACGGTGAAGGAGAAGGAGCTGAACGAGCTCGTGGGGGAGGTCACGACGTCGAAGTACGCCGTCCCGGACGAGAAGCCGGCGACGGGATCCGAGGGGTAGGTGGCGACGGTCAGGGTTCCCTTCCCCGACGCTGTGGCGGTGATCTTCAGTGTCGGTGTGGTGGGGGACGTCGTCGATGCCGTCGGATTTGTCCCCGACCCGCTCTTGGGGTTCTGCGGCGCCACGGCGGTGGGTACCACCGGGTTGGACAGCGTGGGTGCCGAACTCCCCCCGGCGTTGGTCGCCGTCACTGTGAAGGTGTAGCGCACCCCAGGGGTGAGGCCGGTCACTGTCACCGACGTCGCCGAGCCGGACGCGTCCACCGGGGTGGTCGGGGGATTCGAGGTGACGACGAATCCCGTGGCCTTCCCACCCGTGGTCGGCTCGACCCACGAGACCTCGGCAGAGGAAACCCCGGCCGTCGCCGTGACCCCGGTCGGGGCGGCCGGGATCGTGTAGACGGTCACCGAGAACGGACCCACCGTCTCCGGTGGTGTGATGCCGTTCGAGGCCTTCACGGAGTAGCTGAACGAGGTCGTCCCCGACGGCGGGGTCCCGGTTATCGCCCCGGAACCAGCTGTGATCGTGAGCCAGCCTGGCTCCCCGCTCAGCGAGTACTGGGGCTTGGGGTTCCCCGAGGCCGAGAAGGTGTAGTCGTAGGCCTTCCCCACCGTGGCCACGGTGGGCGGTGAGTCGGTCGTGAACGACGGTGGCGACGTGAAGGTGAACGTTGTCGACGAGCTCGTCGTCCCGCCCACCGTGGTCAGGGTGATCTTCACTGTGGTGGCCGAGTGGGCCCTGGTCACGGCCTTGATCATGGATGTGCCTGTGTTGGTGAAGCTGGCGGCTGTTGTGGTCCCGAACTTGACGGAGCTCGTACCTGTCAGGTGCGTCCCGGTGATCGTCACCGTGGTACCACCCGACGCCGGGCCCTTGGACGGTGTGAAGGAGACGATCGTCGGGGCCGGGACGAAGGTGAACTTCGGCGCCGACGTGGCGGTCCCTCCCACCGTGGTCACTGAGATCTGCACTGTCCCCGGGGCGTGCGTCTTGGTCTTGGCCTTGATCATGGTGGCGCTTGTCACCGTGTAGCTGGCCGCTGTTGTTGTGCCGAACGTGACCTTGGAGGCCCCTGTGAAGTGTGTCCCGATGATCGTGACCGAGGTGCCACCCGACGCCGGGCCCTTGGACGGTGTGAGCGAGGAGATCGTTGGCGCGGGGACGAAGGTGAACCCTGTCGTTGTCGCCGTCCCGCCCGGCGTCGTCACGAAGACCTTCACCTTGCCGGCCGCGTGGGCCTTGGTCACCGCCTTGATGGTGGTGGCGTTTGTCACCGTGTAGCTAGCTGCTGTTGTTGTGCCGAACGTGACCTTCGACGCGCTGAGCAGGTGCGTACCGGTGATGGTGACCGCCGTGCCACCCGCCGCAGCACCGGAGGCCGGCGTCAGCTTCGTGAGCGTCGGCGCCGGCACCACGAAGGTGAACCCTGTCCTTGTCGTCGTCCCGCCCGGCGTGGTCACGAAGACCTTCACCTTGCCGGCCGCGTGCGCCTTCGTCTTGGCCTTGATGGTGGTGGCGTTTGTCACCGTGTAGCTGGCCGCCGTTGTTGTGCCGAACTTGACCGTGGAGGCTCCCAGGAGGTGCGTCCCGCTGATCGTCACCGTTGTGCCGCCTGTGGTCGAGCCCGAGGTTGGTGTGAGGCTCGTGATGACGGGCGCGGGGGTGATGAAGGTGAAGCCTGTCCTGTTGGCGGTCCCACCCGAGGTGGTCACGAAGACCTTCACCTTGCCGGCCGCGTGGGCTTTGGTCACCGCCTTGATGGTGGTGGCGTTTGTCACGGTGAAGCTGGCCGCTGTTGTTGTGCCGAACTTGACGTGGGTGGCCCCCAGCAGATGCGTGCCGGTCACGGTCACCGAGGTCCCGCCTGTGGTCGACCCTGAGGAGGGTGTCAGACTTGTGACGGTCGGGGCTGTTGCGACGAAGGTGAAGCCTGTCCTTGTCGCCGTCCCGCCCGGCGTCGTCACGAAGACCTTCACTTTGCCCGATGCGTGGGCCTTGGTCACCGCCTTGATGGTGGTGGCGTTTGTCACGGTATAGCTGGCCGCTGTTGTTGTGCCGAACTTGACCTTGGACGCGCCCAGCAGGTGCGTGCCGGTGAGGGTCACCGAGGTCCCGCCTGTGGTCGAGCCCGAGGTTGGTGTGAGGCTCGTAATGGCGGGCGCCGGGGTGACGAACGTGAAGCCTGTCCTTGTCGCCGTCCCGCCCGGCGCCGTCACGAAGACCTTCACCTTGCCGGCCGCGTGGGCCTTGGTCACCGCCTTGATGGTGGTGGCGTTTGTCACGGTATAGCTGGCCGCTGTTGTTGTGCCGAACTTGACCGTGGACGCCCCCAGGAGGTGCGTGCCGGTGATGGTCACCGAGGTCCCGCCTGTGGTCGAGCCCGAGGCGGGTGTGAGCTTCGTGACCGTTGGGGCTGTCGCGACGAAGGTGAAGCCTGTCCTTGTCGCCGTCCCACCCGGCGTCGTGGCGAAGACCTTCACCTTGCCGGCTGCGTGGGCCTTGGTCACCGCCTTGATGGTGGTGGCGTTTGTCACGGTGAAGCTAGCCGCTGTTGTTGTGCCGAACTTGACGTGGGTCGCCCCCAGGAGGTGCATGCCGGTGATGGTCACCGCGGTCCCGCCTGTGGTCGAGCCCGAGGCGGGTGTCAGCGACGAGATGGACGGCACGGGGGCGACGAAGGTGAAGCCTGTCTTTGTGGCCATCCCGCCGGCGGTGGCCACGAAGACCCTCACCTTGCCGGCCACGTGGGCCTTGGTTTTGGCCTTGATGGTGGTGGCGTTTGTGTCGGTGAAGCTGGCCGCTGTTGTTGTGCCGAACTTGACCGTGGTTGCCCGTGTCAGGTGGGTCCCGGTAATGGTCACCGTTGTGCCGCCTGTGGTCGACCCAGAGACCGGTGTGAGCGAGACGATGGTCGGGGGAGCCACCACGAGCAGTGTGAAGGTGGCTGTCGCCGCGCTCCCGACGCCGTTTGTGGCCGTGATCTTGACCGGATGGGTCCCGAGCGTTGTCGCACCCGGGTCACCCTTGATGGTCCCCTGTCCCGTTCCTGACGAGCCCGCCGCGTACGACAGGCCCGAGGGCAGTGCACCCGTCTCCTTCAGTGTCGGGGCGGGTGTGCCGCTCGACGAGAAGGTCACCGAGCCTGTCTTCCCCACGATGAACGTCAGAGATCCCGCCGAGATCACCGGGGTCGACGGGGCCCGTGTCGCCGCCTCGACCAGTGTCACTGTCGTCGTGGTGGTGGTGCCGGCCGACACCTTCAGCGGTCCGCCGGTCGCCGGGTCGAAGCGCTCGGAGGACCCGCAACCCGAGGTGTACTTCACCGTGTATGTGCCCGGAGCGAGGGTCACCCTCCACCTGCCGTAGAAGGTCAGGCTACCTGTGTAGTAGGGAGCCGAGCTCGTCGCGGCGACTGTCGTTGTCCCCTTCAGTACGTTAACGCACACGCCTGTTCGTGGGGTTCCGCTCGAGAACACGGTCCCCGAGAGCAGGCCGCCTTGGGTGAGCGAGCCGTTCACTGTCTTGGTCGGGGGGCTACCGGCCGTCACCGTCACTGTCGTGGCGGCTGTCTCCGACAACTTGTGTGTGTACCACTGGGTGAGGAAGTCCTGCGATGAGCCGCAGCCACTAAACTCGACGTGGTACTTGCCGGTGGGAAGACCCTTCACCTCGTATGTGCCGCTGCTCCCGGTCGTGGCGAAGTAGTAGGCCCCGGTTGTCTTCCCGACGGCCGAGACGCACACTGTGGCGACCGGGTTGGCGTTCGAGGCGTTTGTCACCTTCCCGGTGATCTCCCCGCCGGGGGCCATGACGGCGTTGATGCCGGACGTCGGTGTCGTGCCGACGGTCACCGTCACCGCTGTGGCTGTGGCCTGCGAGGACTTGTCGTTAAACCACTGGTCGAGATAATTCTGCGACGAGTTGCAGGGTGAGAACTCCACCTTGTATGTCCCGGTGGCCAGCCCGTCGAGGAGGTAGGTTCCGCCACTGCCCGTCCTGGCGAAGCCGTCGGCGCCCGTCGTCGTGGGTATCGCCTCCACGCAGATTGTGCCGATCGGGGCACCACCTGTCTTGGCGGTCACCGTTCCGGTGATCCCGCCCCCGGCGATCATGGACGCGTCGACGGCTGTCCTCGGCGGGCCGCCGGCCACGACTGTCACCGCTGTGGCCGCTGTCTCGGTCGCCTTGCCGTCGAACCACTGGTCGGTGAACTTGGAGGCGGCACCGCAGCCGGAGAACTCGACCTTGTACTGACCCGAGGCCAGGCCCTTGATGGTGTACGTGCCGTTTCCGGCCGTCGTCGTGTAGCCGCTTGTACCCGAAGAGACGGGATAGGCATCGACGCAGACTGTGCCGAGCGGGTTGCCGGTGGCCCGGTTGGTCACCTTCCCGGTGATCTCCCCACCCGTTGCCAGGCTGGCGTTTATGTTGGGCGTCGTGGCGCCACCTGCCGTGACTGTGACGCTTGTGGCCGCTGTCTCGGACGCCTTGTCCCTGTACCACTGCGGCAAGTAGTTCTGCCCTGAGCTGCAGGGGGCGAAGTGCACCGCGTAGCTCCCCGTGGTCAGTCCCTTGACCTTGTAGGTGCCGTTCGCTGCCGTGGACGCGGACCTGTAGGTTCCTCCAGACGACTTGGGATAGGCCTCGACACAAATTGTGTGGAGCAGGGCGCCGTTGGCCGCAGCTGTCACCTTCCCGCTGAAGCTGCCGCCGGCCACCATGGCGGCACCTACTGTTGTCGGCACGGTCGTGCCCGCCGTCACCTTGACCACGTTGGCCGTTGTCTCGCTGGTCTCGTCCTTGTACCACTGGGCCACGTATGAACCGCTTGTCCCACAGCTCGAGAATTCGACCTTGTATGTCTCGGAGCCCAACCCCTTCAGGGTGTACGTCCCGTTGGTCGCCGTGGTGGCGCTGGCATAGTTTCCGCTCGAGACCGGCACGCCCGTCACGCAGATGCCGCCGAGGGCTGCGCCGCCTGTCTTGGCGGTCACCTTCCCGGTGATCTTCCCGCCGCTGGCCAGGGCTGCGTTGACGTTCTTCGTGGGTGTCGCGCCGGCGGTGACTGTGACCGCTGTGGCCGCTGTCTCGGTCGCCTTGTCGTTGTACCACTGGGCGAGGTAGTTGCCCTGGTTCCCATAGCACAGCGTGAAGGAGACGTGATAGGCGCCCGTCGCCAGGCCCTTGATGGTGTACGTGCCAGTGGCCGCGGTGGTCGCATAGCCGAACCCACCTGACGATACGGGTTCGGCTTCGACGCAGATTGTCCGGAGCCCGGCCCCCCCTGTCTTGGCAGTGACCGTCCCCTTGATTTCGCCGCCGACGATGAGTGTGGCGTTGATGTTCGGCGTGGGTGTCGCGCCCTCGGTGGCCACGACCGTTGTGGCCGCTGTCTCGGTCGCCTTGTCGTTGTACCACTGTCCGACGTAATTGGCGCTCGAACCGCAGGGGAGGAACTCGACGTGGTACGACCCCGTCGCCAGGCCCTTGATCACATACGTGCCGCTGGCGTTGGTCGTCGCATAGCCGGAGGATCCTGACGAGATGGGCAAGGCGTCGACGCACACTGTGCGCAGCGCGGAGCCGGTGGCCTTGGCGCGCACCTTCCCGCTGATCTGTCCGCCGACGACGAGGGCGGCATCGATGCCGGGCACGGGGGGGCTTCCCGCGGTCACCGCCACGGAGGTTGCGGTTTCCTCGGATGTCGCGTTCTCCCACCATTGCGTGATGTAATTCTGCGACGAGTTGCAGTCGGCGAACTCGACGTAGAAGCTGCCGGTGGACAAGCCCTTTACTTCGTATGTGCCCCTGGCGCTCGTCTGGGCGAAGCCGTCGGTGCCTCCCGACACCGGTAGCGCGGTGACGCAGACTGTCGAGAGTCCTTCGCCACCGACGGCCGCGGTCACCTTCCCGGAGATCTCGCCCCCGACGGCGAGGGCGGCGTCGATGTTGGGCGTCGGTGTGGTCCCGGCGGTCACGGGTACGGGCGTGGCGTTTGTCTCCGATGTCGAGTCGTTGTACCACTGGGACGCGTAGTTCTCAGTGTTGCCGCATGCCGCGAACTCGACCTTGTATGTATTGGTTGCCAGGCCTTTGAGCGTGTACGTCCCGTCCCCGGCGGTCGTGGTCTCGGTCCCGGTGAACCCGGAGACGGCGTCGACACAGATCCCTCCGAGCGGCGCCCCACCCGAGGCGGCGGTCACCTTCCCGGTGATCTCCCCGCCGACCACGAGGGATGCGTCGACATTGGGCGTCGGTGTGGTCCCGGCGGTCACTGTGACCGCTGTGGCGTCTGACTCCGTTGTCTGGCCGTTGTACCACTGGGCGAGGTAGTTCTGCGACTCCAGGCAGGAGTAGAACTCCACTCGGTAGGAACCCGTGGAGAGGCCCTTGACCGTGTACTTGCCTGTGCTCAAGGTCTGGGTGTACCCGTAGCCTCCCGACGAGATGGGCAGCGCTTCGACGCAGATTGTGCCGATTCCGGCTCCCCCGGCGGCGGCGGTCACCTTCCCGCTGATGGCTCCGGCCGTGAGCAGTGCCGCTGTGACTGTGGTCTTCGGGGGACCACCGGCGGTCACCGAGACCGCCGTGGCTGTCGACTCGGATGTCTGGCCCTTGTACCACTGGGGGGCGTAGGTGGCCTCCTCCTCATCACAGGAGGAGAACTCGACGTTGTAGGAGCCCGTCTGCAGACCCCGCACCGTGTAGGTGCCTGTGCTCAGGGTGACGGCGAAGCCTGCGGACCCGCCCTCCGTGGTGGGGACAGCCGAGACGCAGATTGTCCCGAGCCGTGCACCGCCCGACGCAGCGGTCACCGTGCCCTTGATTTCGCCGCCGGCCACCATGGACGCGTTGATATTGGGCGTCGGTGGCCCACCGGCGGTGACTGTCACCAGTGTCGCAACCGACAATGTTGTCTTGTTGTCCCACCACTGGGGTGCGTAGTTCTCGGCACTGAAGTAGCAGCCGGAGAACTCCACGGCGTAGCTGCCGGTGGCCAACCCCTTCAGGAGGTAGGTGCCTGTGCTTGCCGTCGTCGCGCTCGCGACGTCGCTTTCGGTTCCCGGATACACCGCCTCCACGCAGACTGTGCTGAGCGGGACCCCGCCCGAGGCCGCGGTGACCGTTCCCTTGATCTCGCCGCCGGCGACCAGTGTCGCGTCGATGCTGGGCGTTGGCGGCGCCCCGGCGGTCACTGTCACCAGTGTGGCCGTTGTGCGCGATGTCTGGTCCTTGTACCACTGGGTGACGAAGTTCTTGGTGTCCGAGCAGGGCGAGAACTCGACCTCGTAGGAACCGGTCGCCAATCCCCGGATCGTGTATGTGCCGCCGGCGCTCGTCGCCGCATAGCCGTAATGATCGAATGTGGAGGAGTCAGCGTCCACGCAGATTGTGGCCAGCGGAGAACCGCCTGTCTTGGCGTGGACCGAACCGGTGATCTCCCCACCGGCCACCAAGGACGCGCTGATGCCCGGGGTGGGTGTCGTCCCCGCCGTGACGCTCACCGCGGTGGCACTTGTCTCCGATGTCGCGTCCTTGTACCACTGGTCCAGATAGTTCAGGGCGTTGCCCTCACACGGGTAGAACACGACGCGGTACGAGCCGGTGGCCAGTCCCACGATCGCGTATGTCCCGTCACTGGCCGTCGTCGCGTAGGCGTAGGATTCCGTGTCCAGCGGGCTTGCCTCAACGCAGACTGTCGACAGCGGCGCTCCGCCCGATGCGGCGGTCACCTTGCCGGTGATCCCGCCGCCGGTGAGCAAGGAGGCGCTGGCTGAGGCCGGCGACCCTCCCGCCACGACTGTGACCGGTGTGGCGTTTGCCGATGTGGCCTTGTTGTGGAACCACTGGCTCAGGTAGTTCTGCGGGCGATTGCAGGGGTAGAACTCGACCGCGTACTTACCGGAGGCCAGGCCCCTGATGGTGTAGGTACCTGTGCTCGCCGTCGTGGCCTCGCCATAGGTGGTGCCGGTGGTCGGCGCGGCGTAGACACAGACTGTGCCCAGGGCGGCACCTCCGCTCGACGCCGTGACCTTGCCCGAGATAGAACCGCCCGATTGCAGTGTGGCGTTGACCGACGGCGTGGCGGAGGCCCCTGCCACGACTGTCACCGGTGTTGCCGTCACCTCCGAGGACTTGTCCTTGAACCACTGGGAGAGGTAATTCCCCGGGTTGCCGCACGGGCTGAACTCAGCGCTGTACTTGCCCGAGTTGAGGCCCACCACCGTGTACGTCCCGCCACTCGACGTCTTGGCTGAGCCGACTTCCTCCTCGGTCCCCAACGAGTAGGCGTAGACGCAGATTGTGGCCAGGGTTGCTCCGCCGGTCGCCGCCTTCACGGTCCCGGTGAAGGAGCCCCCGGTGAGCAGGGAAGCGTTCTTTGTGGTGAGGGGCGGGTTACCGGCAACCACTGTCAGCGTCGTCGCCCCTGTGGAGGTGGCCGTGCCCGGGTAGTACTGGGGCAGGTAGTTCTGTGTCTTCCCATTGCAGCCCGTGGCGAAGAACCTCACCTGGTACTTGGCGGTGGCCAGACCCATGAGGGCGTAGGTCCCGTTGGAGGCGGTCGTGGCCTCGGCGTTGGTGCCCCCGAAGCCGGGCACGGCGGTGACGCAGATTGTGCCCAGCAGTGCCCCGCCCATGGCCGCCTTCACGGTGCCCTCGATCTCGCCCCCGGCCGCCAAGGTGGCGTTCTTGCCGCTGGAGGTGACCCCGACCTTGACTGTGACAGGGGTCGCACTTGTCTGGGTGGCGCTCCCGTCGTACCACTGGGTGAGGTAATTCTGGGTGTGCCCTTCGCACGAGACCGCCGAGAAGTACAGGTCGTATGCGCTGCTCGGGTTGAGTCCCGGGATGGTGTAGTCCCCTGTCGCCAGGGTGACGGCGGCCGGCTGGGATGTCTCGCCGCTGAAGGCGGTCACGCACACGTTCTGCAGGCCGACCGAGGAGGCATTGGTGACCTTCCCGGAGATGGCTCCGCCTGCGGGCAAGGCGGCACCGACGGCTGTCGTGTGGCCACCGCTCGTCACGGTCACGTACTTGGCCAGACCGATCTCCCCGGTCCCTTGTGCCGTGCCGTTGTAGTACCTGGCCTGGAAGTACGGGGAGGTGTTGGCCGTGCAGGTCGGCCCGGTCCAGAACTCAACCAGGTAGGTGCCGGCGGGCAGGCTGCTTTCGCTGTAATTCCCGGCCGCTGTCGCCGCTGCTGTGACCTTGGCCTCGGTGGTCAGGTTGGTGAACGTCACGCATGCCGCCATGCCGTGGGCGGTTGTGGCATTGGTGACCGTCCCTGAGACGGTCCCGGTTGTCGCCGCCGCGGCCTGGCCGACCGCTACGGCGACCGAGCCGGCGGCGATGCCGACCACGGCCACTCCGGCAAGTACTGCCTGCCCAAGCTTCCTCAGCGAAAGAGTGCCCACGCCATTCACCCCACCGAATAAGACGCAATGCGTCGTCAACATAGCTGCCCGCAAATCGGAACCGTAGGACGTACTCGGACACCGTGCAACCGATTTTGGCTTGGAACGCATTCTCCATCTCCAGATGGGTCACCGGGCATGCCGCGCGGTCCTTGCAGCCGGTGGCGGGAGGGTGAAGGACGGGTGTCCGGCGCATCGTGTTTTCCCCCATTGGCCGGATCCCCATTCGACCCGCTCAGGTGACGCCGTTGCTCACTGGACGCGACCTCGCCAACCGCGACGCGAGCGGCTCGCCGAGCATCGGGCCGAGGAGGGTGACCGGCCGTACCGAAATGCCGTGACCAGGTCCTTCGGTCGGATCATTGACGTCGGAGCAGGGCCCGGGAGAGCAGGCGGTGGTGCCCACCCACGCTCAGGCGTGGCGTGTGCCGCCCTCGGCTTCAAGGCCCAGGAGCCAGGTCGGGTTATCGCGAACCATCGTCTGGATGTCGGCTGCTCCAACCCCGAGGGCCAGGAGGATGCGGACGAAGAGCTTCATGCCCTCGAACGGCGGGACATTGAGCATGGACCCGTAATCGGTGGCCATCACCAGCCGCTCGACCCCCACCGTGCGCACGATCTCGAGGACCTCCACGCGGTCGATCTGGGGGTTGTTGAAGTGGGGGACGGCCGCGTACATGAACAGGCCGAGATAGGCGCCCAAGCGGGCCATCTGGGCCTGCTGTTCCGGAGACGCCCGGTTCACGCTGTACTGCGGATGGGTGACGAGGATTCGCTCGACGCCTGCTCGCCGTGCCTCCTCGATCACCACGAAGCGCTCCCGGGTTCCGAGGTGGCAGGTGTCGAGGAGGGCACGGTGCTCGGCCACCAGGTCGAAGATCTCGTAGAGCTCCGGACGCAGCCCACCGTCTGGAGTCAGCACCTCTATGCCACCCGGCTCCCCGAGGACCCGGCGGTGGTGTGCGGCGTCGTGGCTGGGCAGCCACACGCAGCGCCCACCCAGCTTGAGGCTGGTCCGCACGGCCACGGGATTGATACCCCCGGCCGAGTAGTTGAGAACGACCCCGCCGCAGACCCGGAAACGCTCGGTGCGGCCACGCTCCCTGCCGTAGTCGTCCAGCATCTGCTGGACGAAGTAGGCCATCGGTGCGGTGTCGGAGTACATGCTCTTGCAGCAGATGGCCCGCATCCCAGCGTCATAGCAACCCCGGGCGATCTCGGCGAAGTCCCAGCCGGTGTCGACCAGAGCGTCGGGATAGCCGTGAACGTGGATGTCCACCGCGCCGTCCATGAGCGGCGCGATGTCCGACTCGGTGATGTTGCCTTTGTCCCCCAGTAACTCGACCGTGCGATAGCTCAGCCGGGCCCGCTCGGTCCACTCGGGCGTGAGGGACTCTTCGACGACCTCCTCGTACGCATCACCCACCGGGACCTCCTTTCCGACGGTCAACGGCGCCCTGGCTCGTCGAAGACGAGCCGAAGAGCGGGTATAGGTACGCCCAGGCGTCAACCGCCGCGGTGCGATCGTCGGGTAGGGGGAGGATCTCCGCCACGACCGGCCCCTGGTAGCCGATCTCCTCGAGGGTCCGCGCCACGCCGGGAAAGTCGATGTGCCCGCGTCCGGGCGCCAGGCGGTTGGAGTCGGCCACGTGCACGTAGGCGAGGCGGTCGCCGACGGCGCGGATGGCATCGGGGAGGCTGCGCTCCTCAATGTTCATGTGGAAGGTGTCGAGGAGCACGCCCATGGACGGCTCGTCAATCTCCTCCAGCACCTCCAGGGCCTCCGCCGCGGTGTGCACCAACCCCGTCTCGTACCGGTTGATGGGCTCGAGCACCTGCGTCACCCCCAGTCGGGTGGCTCGTCGCGCGCTCTGGCCCAGGGCGTCGAGGACGTCCCTTCGGCGGTCGGCCCGTTCGGCCTGCGGGACGTCGAAGCGGCCGCGGATGCCGCCCACGATCACCGACGCCCCGAGATCGGCGGCCAGCTCCACCGCGCCCGCCAGCCGGGCCGCGGCACCCTGGCGAACCGCGGGGTCGGCGGCGTCGAGGCAGAGCCCGTCGCACACGCAGGCCTGTCCGGTGGCGATGGCCGAGACCGCCAGCCCATGCTGCTCGAGCAGGGCGGACAGCCTCTGGGCGTCGACATGGCCGGCGTCGCGGACGCTGAGCTCCACGGCCGAGAACCCGTTCCCGGCCACCGCCTCCAGGCCCTCTTCGAGGCGGCCGGGGAAGAGTAGCGGGCCGAAGGAGGTCGGCAATGGGGAGAGAGCCACCCCGAGGAGCCGTCCGCCGGCCATTGTCCCGACCCCCATCACGGGTCCGTCCCGACTACGGGACGAAGACGACCTTCAGGGCGTCGGGCTTGAGCGACCGCTCGACCGCCTCCTGGGCCTGATCGAGGGCGAAGCGGTGGGTGATCAGCTTCTCCCAAGGGAAGGTGTCGCGGTGGCGCCACATCATCTCGAGGGCCCGGTAGTAGGCGTCGTGCGGGTGGTTCGTGTTGCCGTAGAGGAGGACGTTTTTGGCGGCGATGTGCCGGTGGATGTTGATGGGCACCTCACCGGTGTCGGCGAAGTTCCCGGTCTCGAGATAGGTGCCTCCCCGGCGGAGCATCTCGAGACCGACTCGGACCACCTCGGGGCGGCCGACCGTCTCGACCACCACGTCGGCTCCGCGCCCCTCGGTCTCGTCCCGGATGGCATCCACCAGCTCCCCGTCGCTCATCCCGGCCACGTCGACGACCAAATCGGCGCCGAACTCCTTGGCCAGATCGAGCTTGGTCCCGCTGGCGTCGAGCATGATGATCTTGCCGGCGCCCAGGATCCGCGCCTTGGCCAGCATCATCATCCCCACCGGTCCGGCCCCCTGCACCGCCACCGTGTCGCCGAAGTGGAAGCCCTTGCCGCCACAGGCTGCGAGCTCCTTCCCCCGGTCGAGCAGGGCGGCCACCACGAACAGCTCGACCAGGCAGGCGAACTCCACCGGGATGTGCTCGGGGACCCGGTAGACCCAGGCCTTGGGCGGCAGGTACATGTACTCCCCCCAGCCCCCCACGATGTAGGGGAACCTATCGGCCGGGTACGTCATGCCGATGCCCTCGTGGTCAGCGCAGTAGGGGTAGGCGTGGACGGTGCGGCAGTACCAGCAGCGGCCGCAGATGACGTTGGGGCAGTTGGTCACGCGGTCGCCCACCCGCAGGTCCTGCCCGCTGTACTCGATATCGCGACCCTCTCCGTTCATCTCCACCACCACGCCGGCGTTCTCGTGCCCGTGGACGCAGGGGAACACCATCTCCTGCTCGGACTCGGTGCCGCCGTAGAGCGTCACCTCGCCCCTGAAGGCGTGCTTGTCGGTCCCGCAGATCCCCGACATCTCCATCTTCACGATCACCGCGCCGGGCTCGAGGTGGTCCGGGTAGGGCAGCTCCTGGACCTCCATGCGCCCGGGGGCCACCATGACCGCGGCCTTGACCTTCTCCGGTCGGGTTCCCGTCACCGGCTTTCTCGTTGCTTCCGTCACGCTCGTCATCACGGTTTCCTTTCTTCTTCGTTCGGGGTGCCCTCGCACCGGAGCCCGACGCTGCTCACGGCGGGTAGCCCAGGGTGTAGAGGTGCCGACCGCCCGGCTGCAGCGGTCCGCGCAGGACGGCCTCGACCTCCTCGGCGGCGCGTTGGGACAGGCGGTCGATCGGGGGCAGCGTGCCCGCGGGGTACTTGGTCATGATGTCCTCGACCAGGAGCGACAGGTAGTCGAGGATTGCCGTGAGGCCCGGCTTGGCCTTCTCGGCCACCGCCAGGGTGGCGCTGCCCACCACTCCCTCGGGCGTCGCCACCACTTCGATCGTCGACCCCCCCACGTGCTGCCAGAACGGGATGGGGAGGTTGTAGGCCGAGCCGGAGCTGTCGATGTGACCCGGCGGCATCAGCGACTCTCCCTTGGTGTCGACGGCGTCCTCCATGTGCACCAGCTCGGGGAAGAGGGCCAGCGAATATGACGTCTCGCACTCGTCGCCGTGGACGAACGGGGTGTCGAAGGGCCCGCCGTGCGCCTTGTCGCGAATGTGCTCCTTGATGGTGAACCACCAGTTGACGTTGATGAGCAGCATCGGGACCTGGTACTTCTTGCCGAACTGGTGCATGGCCACCGGGATCACGAAGTCCTGGCCGTGGCCGTTGAGAAGGATCTGCTTGCGGAAGCCGGAGTTCCACAAACCCGCCATCACGGCCCGCAGGTTGGCCACGAAGGTCTCCTCGGGGACCACGATCGTCCCCGGCATGCCGAGGTGGTGGTAGGGGTGGGACCCGTACCAGATCGGCTGGGCCACCGTGCAACCCGTGGCCT
This sequence comes from uncultured Actinomycetota bacterium, assembly GCA_963770505.1. Classification (GTDB taxonomy): domain Bacteria; phylum Actinomycetota; class Acidimicrobiia; order Acidimicrobiales; family RAAP-2; genus CAVYPR01. Next base: position 1,310,709 of record CAVYPR010000001.1, read on the forward strand.
GGGCGACCTGCTCGGCCATCCGGGTGACGAGGAACGTGTCCTCACCACTGGGTGCGTGCGGCCCATGATTCTCGGTGGAACCGATGGGCAGGATGATGAGGTCGTTCTCCTTCAGCCGCTCAGCCACCTGTTTTCCCGTCATGTTCTGGAGGTAGACGCCCGTCGGTCGGTCCATGTGCCCCCCGTCGGGGGGAAGTTGCCATTCCATCGTGGCCTCCTTCATGTCAACTCCGTGCCGGCGGCGCCGATCTCCGCCAGGGTGCGTTCGAGATAGCGTCGGCTCTCCGCCATCATCAGCTCGGTCTCTTCCGGCGGGTCCTCGCCCTCGGTCTCGTAGGAAAGGACGCCGTCAAAGTCATGGACCGCCAACAGCTTGAGGCACTGCGGAAGGTTGACTTCCCCCCGGCCGAGGGTGACGGCGCGGCGCCCGACCACGTCTTTGGCGTGCACATGGCGGACCAAGGCGACAACCGTTTCGAGCAGCTCGACCTCGCTCCCACGACGGCTTTCGTCGAGTTTCCACTCATACCCATCACGCGTGGTGCCCACGTAGTCACCCCGGTGCGGGTTGGCAGTGTCGAAATTGACCGCCAGCCAAGGCGAAGGTGCCAGCGCCATGATTCGGGCCAGGCCGTCGGGTGAGAGCGAGAGCGTGCCGTGGGGCTCGATTGCCAGCACCACCCGGTACTCCTCGGCTACCGACAGGATCTCCTGCAGCCGGTCGGCGATGACGATGAGCGCATCGGCGTCATGCATGCCGTACGGGCACCTGCCCTCCCCGGTGATGACGATCGGCACCGAGGCCGCCGCAGCCCACCGGATGGCCTGCTCGAGGTCGGCCACCGCCCGGGGGTCGGAGATCAGCTCGCGGTGGCTGCCGAGCGCGGACACGCCGCTGAAGCCGGCTGCGGCCACCGTGGAACGGAAGGCGTCCGGGTCGTCGTTCCAGGTGTCGACGTGGTGACACCATGAGAGGTTGCTCTCGACCTCCACGTAGGGGAACCCCGCCCGGGCCACCCGCTCGAGGGCGTCTCCCAACTCGAGGCGACGGAATCCCACGGTGTTGCAGCCGAGTTTCACCGGGCCCTCACTCTCCGCCTCCATCAAGCACCTCTACGTCCGAGTCGAGGCCGAGGAGCCACGCCGGGTTGTCCTTCACCATCGTCTCGATGTCCGCCCGTGAGACTCCCATGGCCAGGAGCAAGCGGATGTACAGCTTCATCCCTTCGACCGGCGGAGGTAGCAGCATCGACCCGTGGTCGGTGGAGAGCACCAGGCGCTCCGGTCCGACCTTGCGGATGATCTCGATCATCTCTTCCCGGTCGCAACCGGGATTGTTGAAGTGGGGCACGGTGCCGTACATGTAGAGGCCCACGTAGGCGCCCAGCGCCCCCATCTCGGCCTGCTGCTCGGGGGATGCGCGGTTCACGCTGAATTGCGGGTGCGTGATGAGCACCCGCTCCACCCCGGCCCGCCGCGCTTCTTCGATGACCACCAGGCGTTCCCTGGTTCCCAGGTGGCAGGTGTCGAGGATGGCGCCGTACTCGGCAACCAGGTCGAAGATCTCAAACAGCTCGGGACGGAGGCCGCCGTCGGGCGTGAGGATCTCGATGCCACCCTCCTCCCCCAGGACCTGACGATGGTGGGCGGCGTCGTGACTCGGCAGCCAGACGCATCGGCCGCCCACCTTGAGCGACGTTTTCACAGCAATCGGGTTCAGTCCCCCGACCGAATAGTTGAGGACCACGCCCCCGAAGACCCGGAACCGGTTCCGCTTTCCGGTCTCTCGGCCGTACTGGTCCATCATCTGCTGGAGGAAGTAGGCCATCGGCGCCGTGTCGATGCGGTGGCTCTTGCAGCAGATGGCGCGCATGCCCGCGTCGTAGTCGGCCCGACAAATCTCCCCGAAGTCCCAGCCAGTGTCCACGAGCGCCTCGGGATACCCGTGACAGTGGATGTCGATGGCGCCTGTCATGATCGGGGCCACGTCGGCCTCGGTGATGTTGCCGGTTGTGCCGAGGAGCTCGACCGTGCGGTAGCTCAACTTGGCCCGCTCCACCCACTCGGGCCTCATGGACTCCTCGACTACGTCCTCGTGGAGGTCTTTCATCGCCGCCTCCCCTCGCTTCCCCGGTCTCCCCGGATGGACCGCGATGGTTCGCTCACCTCGATCGTACGGAGGGAACCCGGATCCCGGAAGGGCCCTAGGTCCCCTCCTTCGCGGACATCTGACTCCGGGTGACCAGGAACTTTGGGCGGGCCCCTCATCGTGGTCAGCTGCGGGCGCCGGGCAACGCAGCACTCGATAGTGGGTAGCCCTCTCACTTTGGCGTACTGGGTGCGTTCGCGAGGGCATCGCTACGAGATCCGGGAGTCGAAGGTCACCCCAGCCGGCCTCCGATCACGGACGCTCGCCACCTTCGTTGTCCTCGAAGAGGCCACTCTGGAGGTGGCTCGTTCCCGGGCCGTCGGCTCGATCGACGACTTCGCCCTGCGACGGGCCGTCCGTCGCCTGGGTGCACCGGTGGCCGATGCCAGCCGATGCAGCTGCTCGCGGCCTGGGCGGCGAGCTCGCCGACAAGGTGGTGCTGATCGACGAAGCCTTTGCAGATGCTCACATTCCCCACGCATTCGGCGGGGCCGTCACCCTCGCCCACTACGGCGAGCCTCGCACCACCATCGACGTCGGCGTGAACGTCTCCCCGGACGCAGACCGTTTCGAGGAGGTCAAGTGGGGCCTCTCACGGATCGGGATAGACCGGTTCCCCGGGAAGGCATCGATCCATCGAGACGGGCACGGCCGAGCCTTCTGGGGATCGAATCCGGTGGCCCTCTTCTTCGCCTACGACCCGATCCATGAGGCCATGCGCCGCGACGCCAAGGACGCAACCTTCGGCGATCGATCGATCCCCGCCCTCTCGGCGGAACATCTGATCGTGGCGAAGATGACCTGTGAGCTCCCCAGGGACTGGATCGACCTCGAGCAAGTACTCACGGCGAATCCCAGTCTCGACGAGAACGAGATCGATCGGTGGCTTGGCCATGTCGTCGGCACGGCCGATGCTCGGTACGGTCGGTTCCGCAATCTGCTGGCACGCCTGCTCGGTAGAGATCGGCCAGGCCGATCGCTGAAGCATGGGCGCGTCGCAGAGCTGGGGCGGCGATGCATCGTCGTCTGCATCGTGCAGAAGATGGTCTTTTCGAGGTGGTGAGCGGAAGAAGGCGACGGCGGTCCTCACAGAGGCTGCACGCAGCGGCTACCGAACCTCGAAGGTTCAGCCGGGATCGGGAAGCATCACGTCGCGCACCAACGCGTCGAGGTCGGCGACCGCGGCGATGAACTGTCGCAGGGTACGGCGGGTCGCTCCGAACGAGTCAAAATCGTCGACAGCAATGCCGTCCTCTGAGTAGGCACGGCGAAAGTCCGGAAAATGAAGGAGCAACTGGTCGAGAATCCGCTTGTCCACGGGGTCGTCGATCCGAGACACGATCTCAACGTGGCTCTCGTTGAACTTTCGCTGCCATACGTAGGGAGGTGATATGACGACATCCCCGCCGATGAATTCGCTCCAATGCATGTGGTTACGGAATGCGGCAGACAGCAGGCGGAGACGGTACCCGCGTTCATTGAAGATTCGATACGCCTTCTTGAAGACGGCAACGCCCGCCCACTCGAGATATCCGGGATCGATGACGGCTCCTTCCTTCTCGAGGAGAATCTTCAACCAGTCATCGAGCCGGCCGACCATGATCGTGCATACCGGTCCCATTTCCGAAATGGGCTTGTTCTCCGCCTCACGACGCTGCAATCCCCTCTCTACGGCCTCTCCGACAGCTAGGCATTGGGGGAGCGTGAAACAGACCGTGGCGTTGACGCTGACGCCTCGATAGGTCGCCTCTTCGATGGCTGGGACGCCGGCGCGGGTGACGGGGATCTTGACGATTACGTTCGGCGCCAGCTTGCTGAAAGCCACCGCCTGGTCGACGATCGAACTGGTGCTGCGGAATAGCCTCGGGTCGGTCTGGATCGATATCCGACCGTTGCGTCCACGCTGGGCCTCGAAGATGGGCTCGAGGAACCCGGCGGCCCGGACCGAAAGCTCCTCGACGAGCTTCCACGCGATCTGGTCTTCGGTGAACTCGGGCTGCTCCTGCAGCACGGTTTCGATGCGGCCGCGCCAGGTGGGCATCTCCTTCTTCAGGATTGACAAGGCGATGACGGGATTGCAGGTGGCGCCGACGGCGCCGTGCTCCATTGCGTAGGCCAGCTCGTCGGGCGCGGCGGAATCGTTCCAGAGACACGTCGGCGTGGTCTGCGTCATCTGCCACAGCGGACTCAGGCAACCCCGGTCACCGGCGTCCGCTCGGCTGGGCGTCCGCGACGCCGCGCCTTCGATGCGCATGCTCCACCTCCATCGCAGGGCTCCACGTTCATGGTGGCACCCGCCGCCAGGCAGTAGAAGGGCCGATGGTCCCATCGCGGCCCAAACGGGCTGTCGTCTGCTTTCAAAGACAAGAGCCACTGCATCGTGCCGAGACCGCCGGCTACCTGATGTGCAGGGAAGATGCGAACGAGAGCGAAAAGGTCACCGCCTCCACAAGTTCAAGATCCACCACATGCCCTGGAAATTGTCAATGCAGGATGGCGGATGCCCATGCTCATCTCAGACCGCGATGTGCTCAAGTCCTCGGCATCGACGGCTCGGCCCTCCGATGCTTGGACCCCAAGATCGGCTGCCGGCCATTTCTCTGAGGGTCGCCGGGTGCCTACGACGTCGCGGGACAGGTGTCTCAGATTGTCTCTCGACATCACACCTGCGTCCCCGGCAGGATTCGAACCTGCGTAGAACTGTGACCCGCTTGGCGGAAGGATGCGGTGCGCAGTGCGAACCTCCTTTCTCTCCTTGTGACGTCGTGCTACTTCGGAGGGCGGCGATGGCTCTCGATACGAGTGAAGCGGGTAGTCCCTGGTCGGATGGAGGACGAGGCACTGCGCAGCGAGGGGCCCACGGTGGCTGGACCGCCCATCCGCAACGAAGAAACCCCGCCGGTGTAGACAGATCCCGATGCACCCGGCGATGTGCGGGCGAGGCGCGTGTGGCGCCACTCTTCGAGTGTTGGCGAGGCGTGCCGTCGCGGCCGTCATAGGCGTCTTTGTTATGGCGGCCCCCGTAGCGGCGCTCGTTGTGACGGGACCGGGCGTCGCACCAGCCGCCGCCGCTGTCCTACCCGCATGGACGGTGTACCACGGCGATCCCTCCGGGAGCGGGGTCGACACCTCGGGCGTGACGTTCTCGCCTCCGGCGACTGCGTGGTCATCGCCGACGCTGGATGGCCAGGTGTACGGCGAACCGCTCGAGTGGACGGGCAGGGTCTTTGTCGCCACGGAGAACGACACGGTCTACTCACTGGCAGCGGACAGCGGAGCCGTGCTCTGGTCCACCCATCTCGGTCCGCCGGTTCCCTCCGGTGACTTGCCCTGTGGGGACATCAGCCCGGCGGTGGGGATCACCGGTACGCCGGTGGTGGACCCGGCGCGGGCCGAGATCTTCGTCGTGGCAGACGAACTCGTCGACGGTGCACCCACCCACCTGCTGGTCGGCCTGGACACCTACACCGGGGCGGTGCTCGTCGACCGGCCGGTCGATCCTCCAGGTGCCGACACCTCCGCCATCCTGCAGCGGACCGGTCTGGCCCTGGACGACGGGAGCGTCGTGTTCGGCTTTGGAGGGAACGACGGTGACTGCTCGACATACCACGGATGGGTGATGGCCGCGCCCGAGAACGGGGGCGCCGTCGGCGACTATCAGATCGAGCCCGGTGGTAGTCAGGGAGCCGTCTGGATGGGCGGCGCGGCACCCGAAGTCGACAGCTCGGGGAACATCTGGGTGGCAACGGGCAACGGATCGGGGCCTTCGAGCTCGCCCAACGGGAGCGACTCGGTGTTGGAGCTCTCGCCTGCGCTCCAGTTGGAGCAGTACTTCGCGCCGTCGAGCTGGAGCCACGACAATGGCAATGACCTGGACCTCGGATCGTCTGCGCCGGCGCTGCTCGCCGACGGCACGGTCCTCCAGGTGGGCAAGTCCGATACCGCGTACCTGCTCAACCAATCCAATCTAGGAGGCGTCGGGGGCCAGCTGATACAGGCCAACGTGTGCGGCAGCGACGCCGACGGGGGGGACGCGGTCGACGGGACAGTGGTCTACGTGCCCTGCCTGAACGGGGTGGAGGCCATCCAGACTGGATCTGCACCCCCTGGCCTGGCCGAGCGATGGCAATCCGGCACCCCCGGGCCGCCGATCGTTGCCGGCGGCTTGGTGTGGTCGATCGGCGGGGGTGCCCTCCACGGCATCGATCCGACATCCGGAGCAACAGCCGAGCGTGTCGCAGTGGGCGTGGAGGCCAACCACTTCCCGACGCCCTCAGTCGGCGACGGCCTGTTACTGGCGCCGACGGCCGACGGAGTCGTTGCTTTCAGCGGGTCGGCGGGCCTCCCCGGCCCGCCGACACCCCCACCGCCGGCGCCCCTTCGCTCGTCCTACTGGGAGGTGGCCTCCGACGGCGGGCTCTTCTCCTTCGGCAATGCTCAGTTCTACGGCTCGATGGGCGGACGGCCGCTCAATGAACCGGTGGTCGGCATGGCCGCCACCCCCACAGATCATGGCTACTGGGAGGTGGCCTCCGACGGTGGGCTCTTCGCCTTCGGCAATGCTCAATTCCACGGCTCGATGGGCGGACGGCCGCTCAATCGGCCCATCGTCGGCATGGCCGCGACGCCGACAGGCGGCGGCTACTGGGAGGTGGCCTCCGACGGCGGGCTCTTCGCCTTCGGCAATGCTCAGTTCCACGGCTCGATGGGCGGGCGGGCGCTCAACCGGCCCATCGTCGGCATGGCCGCGACGCCGACAGGCGGCGGCTACTGGGAGGTGGCCTCCGACGGCGGGCTCTTCGCCTTCGGCAATGCTCAGTTCCACGGCTCGATGGGCGGGCAGGCGCTCAACCAGTCCATTGTCGGCATGGCCGCGACGCCGACAGGGGGCGGCTACTGGGAGGTGGCCTCCGACGGTGGGCTCTTCGCCTTCGGCAATGCTCAGTTCTATGGCTCGATGGGTGGACGGGCGCTCAACCGGCCCATCGTAGGTATGGCCACCACCAGCACAGGTGGCGGGTATTGGGAAGCGGCCTCCGACGGTGGCATTTTCACTTTCGGTGCGGCCGGATTCTCGGGCTCCACGGGCGGGAGCGTGCTTGAAGCTGGCGTCGTCGGCATCTCCCTTGCAGCTCCTTGACACCAGGTTCCAACTGCGGTGGGCGGTGACAGGTTGGCGTCCCGGTGATGTGGGGCCCTGCTATCCGCCGTCGGCCTAGGAATCCATCAACCCCCCGCCGCCTCTCGGTACGCTCCCGCTCCCCCCGTCTTCGACGCCGGAGCCCAGACCGTCTGGTATCACCTGGCCCAGCGCCACGAGCACCCGCCTTAGGTGTCGACGGTCTTTCGGGTGTTGAAGACGAGGTCTTCGTCACCCTCACGCCCCAGAAGCGTCCGAAGAGCTCCATCCACTTCTTCGAGGAGAAGGTCCCCAACGAGTGCTGGCAGGCCGACGACCCACGTCGAGCTCACCGATGGCTCGACCTACGAGGTGCTCAACATGGTCGACGACCCCTTGAGGCCAAGTCTCCGATGTCTTGAGTCATCACAGTGCGCCCCCGGCAGTGCGCCCCCGGCAGGATTCGAACCTGCGTAGAACGGATTAGAAGTCCGTTGCCTCATCCACTCGGCCACGGGGGCTAGCTGGTGTTCTGCCCATTCGGCGGTTCGATTGGAGGGTACGTCCCAACAGCCTCCCAACAAATCCTCCGAGCGGGCTGCGTTGGCGGCCCAGTGCGCCGATGATTGGAAGAATATCCGAGTGAGCGTGCCTCGCAGTCGATGAGGTCCAGACGCAAATCGGTAGGAACTCCTTTGCAGGCAGAATCCCACGGGTTCGAGAACACCGACATTGTGCCGCCTTCAAGTCTGTCTCTTGTACTTGCTCGCCACGTACTCATCCACCCAAGCTCGGGTGCTGTACCACCGACCATCCGGACCCTTCTGCGCTCTAAGGCGACCGCGCTCGCTCGCAGCCCGGAGGGTAGAGACGCTGTGGCTCTTGCTGGCAAGCGAGACGAGAGGCACGAGCCTTTGGGGTCCGGCTACCGCAGGGACGAGGAACCTGTAGAGGTTGTCGGTCACCGCTCGGGCGATCAACTCTCCGAGCGGTCCGAGATCTCCTTGGTCGGCGAAGACGCCGACATTCCCCCTGGTGATCGGGATTCTTGAGAACAAAGCAGGAAACGACCCAGAACGACCATCACGCTGTCGAGACACGCGGCGGGCACCGCCCCAGCGCCCATACCCAGGGTTGCGTCATCCCTTTTCTTAGTAAAGGATATCGATTAACCTTTACTAAGACTTCCCTGGAGGCAAGGATGCGAGGTCACTTTGAGCGGCGATCCTGGGAGTACGACCCGGACCTCTACGCGCCCGCCCGCTATCGCCGGGCCTGTGCCTACGACTCCTTTGTGCCCGACCCTCTTGCCGACCTCTCGATCCAGCTCCCCGGTGACACGGCCGGGGTGGTCTCTGACGCCGAGGCGGCCATTTCCGAGCTGAACCGCTCCACCGAACGCGCGCTCGCACCGCTCGCCCGACTACTCCTACGCACCGAGTCCATCGCCTCCTCGAAGGTCGAAGGGCTCCAGGTCGACGCCCGAAGCCTGGCCCGGGCCGAAGCCAAGGCTGACACCGGGGTCCAACCTGCCGGCACCGCATTGGAGGTGCTGGCCAACATCGACGCCATGCAACTCGCCGTTGAGGAAGCGACCGCCGCTCAAGTCGTCCAGCTTGACCAGCTTGTGGCCACCCACCGCGCCCTCATGGTGAGGTCGCCAAACGAGGCAGTCGCTGGTGTGGTTCGGACCTCCCAAAACTGGATCGGCGGCAACGATTACAACCCGTGCGGCGCGGACTACGTGCCACCGCCCCCCGAATTGGTTCATGCCCTCATGGAAGACCTGTGCAATTTCTGCAACGACGAGTCACTGCCACCGCTCGTCCAGGCAGCCATCGGCCACGCCCAGTTCGAGACCATCCACCCATTTGTCGACGGCAACGGCCGCACGGGCAGGGCCCTCGTGCAAGTCATCCTGAGGCGCCGAGGGCTGGCCCCGGCCTTCGTCCCACCGATCAGCGTGGTTCTGGCCGGGCAGAAGGGACGCTACATAGAGGGGCTTACCTGGTACAGAGAGGGCCGAGTTACCGAATGGGTGGAGCGCTTCAGCGCCGCCGCCACTATGGCGGCGAAGCTGGCCACCCGTTACGTGGGCGAAGTGCAGGTGCTCCAGGCGTCATGGCGCGAGCGCCTTGCGGAAGCCGCTGGTCCCCGGTCGGATGCTGCCGCCTGGGCGATCATTGACGTCCTGCCTGCCCACCCAGTGATCTCGGTCCCAATAGCAGTAACGGCTACGGGACGAACGAGGCCCGCCGTGAACCAAGGGATGGAGCAACTGGCAGTGGCCCGGGTCCTCGCACCGATCACTGCCAAGCAGCGCAATCGATCATGGGAAGCTGTCGGCTTGCTCGACCTTCTCCCCGGAATCGAGTCTGCAAAGATCTGAGTCGACTGTGCAGCCCGTGGCCTTCCAACGCTGTATTCAGTCGGAATTGCCCGCGGCAAATACTGAGGCCCGAACGAGGCAACACGAGAGCATTGATCAAACCCGCCCCGCCCGGGTGCATCGGGACACTGAAGCCCTTGCGATCGCTTGCAGACTTTTTCGATCGGTTTGGGCATCAGTGCGGTTCCGTCGCTGGGTCCATACCCAGGGTCTTCGACGACGCCACTCATCGGCATCCGGCAGCATCAAATGATCCCAACACACCCGAGTCATCGCGCACTGCTGATGTCCGAGGGCAAGCGCCGTCGACCTGAAACCGCGAGCGGGTTCCCGCCCGACCCCCGTGTCAGCACATCACGCAGGCATGTCGGCGAGAACCGCCTCGAGTTGCGAGAAGACGGTGCGCATGCCCTCTTCGAACCCGATGGTGAGCACTTCCTCCATGCCTTCCTGCGAGTCGAAGTGGGTTCGGATCGCCATCACCGCGCCTCCGCCGTCGCGCTCGTCGACGGTGACGATCATGGCCGTGATCGCGTGCCCGTCGTTCGGGCGGCCGTCGTCGTCAACGTCGGCATCCCGTAGCTCGAGGCGGCGGGGTGGGTCAACGGTGATGACCTCCCACGTGCTGTCGTGGCGCTCGCCCTCGTCCCCGGTCATGAAGAAGGTGATCCGCCCGCCGGCCCGCAGCTCGTGGTCGACCACGGTCACCGGATAGCCGGGAGGCCCCCACCACTGCTCAAACTGGCGGGGGTCCGCCCACAGCTGCCATGCCCGTTCAACGCTGGCATCGAGGTCCGCCGTGACCGTCATGGTCAGGGATTCGAGGTCCTTCTCGACGCTGGTCACGCTCATCGCTTGCCTCCAGGGGTTTGCTGTTCGGTTGCCAGGAGGTCGTCGATCCGGTCCGCCCGCGCCCGCCACAGCTCCTCGATGCCGTCCAAGAGCATCCGGGCCCTCTGAACGGTGTCGACGTCGGTGTGCACGAGCCTCTCGCGCCCCCGCCTCTCCTTCGTGACGAGCCCGGCGGCTTCGAGTACGGCGACGTGCTTCTGCACGGCGGCGAAGCTCATCGGGTAGCGCTTCGCCAACGCCGACACCGTGTATCTGCCCCCGACTGCGAGGGCGAGAATGTCGCGCCGAGTGCCGTCGGCAAGGGCGTGAAAGATACGGTCGACGCCACTGGCGGATGCCTGATCTACAACCATCTGATTGTACGTTAGCGCAGAACGATGGCGCACAAGATCCCGGCACGGATCGAGGGCGGCGGAGCAGGCCGCCGACCACGAGCACGCTCGCTGCGGGGGGCGTCGGGCAGTTGCGAGATACCAGCACCTATCCCGGTGAGGGGGCCCTGTGAGGACGATGCAGGGTCCCGACGGACTCCAGGTCCCTGGCCAGGAGTCCGTCGCCTGCACCTCTCGGCCACGGGGCAGCAACCGACGCCTTGGGCCTTCCACCGGCGGATCGGACGTCATCGCCCCAGAGGCCGACGGCCCCCTCGCCTAGGCTGGCGAGGTGGCTCCGGTGCACCCGCTCTCCGAGCATGGCGTCCTTGATCCCTCCCCCTCCCCTAGTTCGAGCCCTGCGGTCACCCTCACCCGTCCCGAGCCCGTGATCGACGAGGGCGACCACGAGCGGATGGCCCACATCGTCCTTGAGGGCTACAAGCCCGAGGACGGCGAGTTCGTGGAGGTGGGCACCAACGTGGTGGAGGGAATGGTCACCGGCACGCCGGTGAAGGCTCTTTGCGGGAAGGTGTGGGTTCCGGGACGGGATCCTCGGCGCTACCCGGTCTGCCCGACCTGTAAGGAAATCGCCGCCGCCCAGGGCTGGAAGCTGCCGTCCCGCTGAATTTGTGCGGTCTGCCGGAGGCGGCCGATGTGCCAGACTTGGGCACCTCGGTGGGCGTAGCTCAGCAGGTTAGAGCGCCAGGTTGTGGCCCTGGAGGTCGGGGGTTCAAGTCCCCTCGCTCACCCCGAGACCGGTGCCCCGGCGCGGGCCGGCGCCGGTTCAGTCGAACGCGGGGGTGCCGGCGCCATGACGCCTGAAAATTCGCAGGACACCGGGGCCGCGGGAGCGGAACGGGTCGTCATGGTCACCGGCGCGTCGTCGGGTATCGGGGCGGCCACCGCACGTGCCCTGGCCGCCCGGGGCACAACGGTGGCCCTGGTGGCGCGGCGCGCCGAGCGCCTTGACGAGGTCCTCGCCGACTGCCTCCCGGCGTCGCCAGCCTCACAGCGCTGGGCCGCCGACCTCTCGGATCCCGGCGCCGCGGCCCGGCTGGCCCTCGAGATCTGGGACGTCTGTGGCCGCCTCGACGTGGTGGTGAACAACGCCGCCATCCCGATGCGCCGGCCGGTGACACGGCTCACCATGGACGAGGTGGAGCACGTGATGACGGTCAACTACTTCTCCCCGGTCGCCATCACCCTCGCTCTCCTACCCAGGATGCTCGAGCGCCGCCGCGGGGTCTTCGTGAACGTGTCCAGCCTGGGAGGCAGGCTCGGCATCTACACCGAGGCTGCCTACTCGGGCTCCAAATTCGCCCTGGCCGGCTGGAGCGAGGCGATGGCCTGCGACCTGGTCGGCACCGGCGTCTCCGTGAAGCTCGTCCTCCCCGGGGCGATCGACACTGAGATCTGGGACCAGCCAGGCAATGACGACCCCGTCTATACCGGACCGCTCGAGCCGCCGACGGTGGTGGCTGACGGCATCGTGGCCGCCATCGACAGCGACCGCTTCGAGCACTACCTGCCCGACATGAAGGCGGTGGTCGAGATGAAGACGGCCGACATCGACGGCTTCTTCGCCGGGATGCGGGCCATGGGCGACGCCAACCCGTGAGGCAGCATCACTAATCGAGCAAATGGCGGGCACCCCAGCGGGCGCCCCGAAAGGATACGACCGATGAAGGCACTGGTGTTCGGTGAGCCGCCCGTGAAGGATCCGTCCCGGCCGGGGCCGTCCGACGACGTCGACGAGCTGCTGGACAAGATCCCCTTCGGCCTCCACGAGGTGCCCGACGCCCGCCTCGTGCGGCCGGACTGGGTGATCACCAGGCCGATCCTGTCGGGGATCTGCGGCTCGGACGCCAAGCTCGTCCTCGGGGACTTCAGCGAGGGCGACATGGACAATCCGATGTCGGCCTTCTCCTCCCTGCCCCACGTCCCGGGCCACGAGGTCGTGACCGAGGTGGTCGAGCTCGGTCCCGAGGCACGCGGCGTCGAGGTGGGCCAGCGGGTGGTGCTCAACCCGTGGCTGACCTGCGGGCCTCGGGGCATCGACCCGCCCTGCCCGGCCTGCGAACGAGGGGAGTTCCCGCTGTGCTGGAGCTTCACCAAGGGCGCCCTGGGACCCGGGGTGCACATCGGGGTCATCACCGACGCCCCCGGCGCCTGGGCGGAGCGGATGTCGGCCCACGACTCCATGCTCTTCCCCGTCCCCGACTCGATATCCGACGAGGCGGCGGTCCTGGCCGACCCCTTCGCCGTGTCCTTCCACTCGATCGTCCACCACCCCCCGCCGGCCGGGGGACGGGCCGTGGTGTGGGGGGCCGGCGCACTGGGCCTCACCAGCCTGGCCATCCTCCGCTCCTTGTACCCCGACGTGGAGGTGGCGGTGGTCACCCGCTTCCCCGCCCAGGTGGCCATGGCCGAGCGGTTCGGTGCCGCCCTGGTCCTCCCCCACGAACCCCGCCTCGAGGTGCTCGAGGCCCTGGCGGCGTGGTCGGGCGGGGTGTTGCACACCCCGATCCTCGGCCTGCCGGTCACCCGCCCCGGCCACATCGACGTCGTCTACGACACGGTGGGCAAGCCCGAGACCTTCGAGGTGGCGGTCCGGGTCCTCGCCGAGCGCGGCACCCTCGTCTACACCGGGGTCAGCACGCCCGAGCGATGGGAGTGGTCCCCCGTCTACTTCAAGGAGCTGACGGTGACCGGGTCGAACGCCTTCGGCGTCGAGGAGCTCGACGGGGTGCGCAAGCACGCCATCGCCCACTACCTCGATCTGGTGGCCGACGGCCGCATCGACATCTCGGCGATGCTCACCCACCGCTTCACGCTCGACGACTGGCGGGGGGCCCTGCGCTCTTTGGCCGTGCCGGGGGAGAGCGGCGCCATCAAGGTGGCCTTCGACCCCAGCGCCGGCTGACGGCCGGGGCTCAGTTGCCCGGTCCCAGCGCCTCGAAGCGCCGGTAGCGGTCGGCGGCCGCCTTCGCCCACACCGGGTCCGGGTCGTAGCGCGCCCCGGTGCGGGCCCAGCGCCGCGAGCCGTCGATCGACGGCTCGAGCCCGGCCGCCACCCGCGCCACGAAGGCGCCGCCCAGGGCCGCGCCCTCGGGCACGGCCGGGGTGTCGACCGGGAGCCCCGTGGCGTCGGCCACGGCCGCCATCCAGGCCGGGACGCGGGTTCCGCCGCCGCTGGTGACCACCCGCCGCCCCTCGAGCCCCGACAGCTCGAGCATCCTGCGGATGACGAAGCCGCTCGCCTCGAAGGCCGCTCGCTCGACGGCGGCCGGCCCCTGGGTGATGTCCAGCCCGTGGAGGCTGGCCCGCAGCGACGGGTCGTTGAACGGCGTGCGCTCGCCCCGCAGATAGGGCAGCCAGACCGGCACGCGCTCGGGGTCGCCGGTGCGGCCGTCGGTCGGCGCCGGCTGGCGCCCGCGGGCGGGGCCGGGCGCAGCAACCCCCCGCAGGAGGTGCCGGGCCCAGTCGGCGAAGAGGGCGCCGGCGTTGCTCGGGCCGCCCACCAGGATGCGGTCGGGGACGGTGTGGGGCACGGTCACCAGCCCTGGGATCTCGACCCAGCGGTCGGTGACGATCCAGATGACCAGGGTCGCTCCGAAGATGGCCAGGACGTCGCCGGGCTCGGCGGCGACCGACACCAGCTGGTCACAGAGGGCGTCGATCGTCCCGCCGGTCACCACCGCGCCGGTCTCGGGATTGGTGCCGGCCGGCTCGCCCATCTCGACCACGACCGGCATCTGGTCGGGCCGCACCCCGAGGGCGGCCAGGGCTTCGGGCCGCCATCCCTCGGGGCCGCGGAGGTCGCCGTAGACGATGGAGGTGACCGAGTCCATGGCCGGCACTCCGCACAGGGCGTAGGTGGCCACGGCCTGGCAGGGCCAGTAGCCGGCGGCCGACGGGGCCGTCTCGGCGGCCCAGCGGAGGAACCCCCGGGCGTCGGGCATCCCTGCTGTGGCCCCGGAGGCCTCGAACCGCGTCCGCTTGTCGCCGTAGAGGATGCCGGGCAGGAACGGGACCCCGCGGCGGTCGACGGCGGTCGTGGAGGGCACCATGGCCGACACCGCCACCCCGGCGACGGGCACCGAGAGCTGCGAGACCACCTCGGCGAAGGCCCGACGGGGACCCTGGCGCCAGGCCCGGCGCGCGTCGTGCTCGAGCTGCTCAGCCTCGGGGACCACGATCCGATGGGCCACCCGGGACCGGGCCACGACGTGGCCCTCGCCGTCCACCGCCACCGCTTTGACCGACGTCGTACCGACGTCGACGCCGACGGTGACGGGGCCGCCGTCCCCGCCCGGCGAGGGGCGGTCACTCGAACCTGACAAGGAACCCATGAGCGGCCATTATGGAGCACATGTCCTCACCTCGTCCGAAGGCCCTCGTCACGGCGTCGCTACGCGGCCCCGGACTCGACCTCCTCGGCCAGCTGGCCGACCTCGTGCTCGACTCCTGGCTCGACCAGCCGTCGCTGCGCATCTACAACGCCGAGCAGCTCGCCGAGCGGGTGGCCGCCGAGCAGGCCAACATCGTCATCGTCGAGAGCGACGTCTGCGCCGACCCCCTCTACGAGCAGCCGTTGATCGCCGTGGCCAGCTGCCGGGGCGACCCCAACAACGTCGACGTCGCCGCGGCCACCAAGGCCGGGGTCCCGGTGCTGCGTGCCCCGGCTCGCAACGCCGACGCCGTGGCCGAGCTCACGGTGGGCCTCCTCTTCGCGGCCAGCCGCGGGGTGGTGGCCGCCGACAAGGACGTCCGGGCCGGGGACATCTACAAGGACGGCACCATCCCCTACCAGAGGTTCCGGGCCTGGGAGCTGGCCGGCCGCACCGCCGGGCTGGTGGGGCTGGGGGCCATCGGCCGGGCCCTGCGCTGGCGGCTGCGCGGCCTGGGCATGGAGGTCCTCGCCTTCGACCCCTACGCCCCCGAGGCCACCGTCAGCCTCGACGAGCTGCTCGAGCGCTCCGACGTGGTCTCCCTGCACGCGCCGGTCACCGAGGAGACGTCGGGCATGATCGGCACCGCCGAGTTCGCCAAGATGCGCGACGGGGTGGTCTTCCTCAACGCGGCGCGGGCCAAGCTGCACGACACCGACGCCCTGGTGGCGGCGCTCGAGTCGGGCAAGGTCGCCGCGGCCGGCCTCGACCACTTCGAGGGCGAGTGGCTCGACCCTTCCCACCCCCTGGCCAAGATGGACAACGTGGTCCTGACCCCGCACATCGGCGGGGCCACCTACGACACCGAGACCAACCATTCCCGCGCCGTGGCCGAGGACCTCTGCCGGCTGCTGGCCGGGGCGCGTCCGCTCAATATCGTGAACCCCGAGGTCCTCGACCAGAAGCGCTGAGCGCGGGGGCGGGTACCCGCCCGCCGTCACACCGGCCTGCACAATGGAGGGGATGCACGACCAGCCCGTCCCCATGCTCCCCCTCCGGTGGCCCCGCCAGCCCTCGACGACGACGCAGGCCGGGCCCGAGGCGCAGGGCGTGGCCACCGCGGTCCCGGTGGACGGGCCTCCGCCCGGGCCCGAGCGCCCCGAGGTCGTGGTCCGCACCTCCACCCGGCGGCGAAAGACGGCCACCGCCTACTGGGAGGACGGGCGCATCGTCGTGGTGGTGCCGGCGCACGTCCGCCGGGCGGACCGCCCCGAGCTGGTCGAGTGGCTCGTGGCCCGGGTGCTCTCCCAGCGCCCCCGGGCCGCCGCCTCCGACGCAGCCCTGGCGGCGCGGGCGGCGGCCCTGGCCGACCGCTACGTGGGGGGCGAGCGACCCTCGTCGATCCGCTGGGTGACCAACCAGCAGAAGCGCTGGGGGTCCTGCACCAGCGTCACCCGGGAGATCCGACTCTCCCACCGGCTGCGCGCCGTGCCCGAGTGGGTGCTCGACGCCACGATCGTCCACGAGCTGGCCCACCTGGTCCACCCCGACCACTCGACGGCGTTCCACGCCATCGCCGACCGCCACCCGCGCCAGCGGGAGGCGGCGATCTTCCTCGAGGGCTACTCGCTCGGTCTGGGCGCGCCCGAACCCTGAGGGCCGTCGGGCCCCGGGCCCGACGCCGGCACCGTGTCGGTGTCGCGTCCCGAGCGCAACACCCGGCCCGGCCGCTCACCGGTGAGGGCGTTGTGCCGGACGATCTCGGTCCCGTTGACCAGCACGTGCTCGACCCCGGTGGCCTCGGCGTAGAGGCGGGGGGCACCGGCCGGCAGGTCGTAGCGGGTCCGCTCGGGGCCGTGGCCGACCTCGGCCGGATCGAAGACGACCACGTCGGCCCACCACCCCTCGGCCAGCCGGCCCCGGTGGCGCAGGCCGTAGAGGCGGGCTGGCACGTCGGTGAGCTGGCGGACGGCCTCCTCCCAGCTGAGCAGCGACCGCCGGCGGACCCCGTCGGCCAGCAACGAGGTCGAGTACACCGCACCGCACATGGTGTCGAGGTGGGCGCCGGCGTCCGAGCCCCCCACGACGGTGCGCGGGTCGAGCCAGGCGCCGGCCCGGGCCGCCCAGTCCTCCTCGTTCTCGGGGATGGGGGGCCGCAGCCCGGTGCGCAGCTCGTCGGCCACCACCACGTCGAGCATGGCGTCGAAGGGTGACTGCCCCCGCTCCGCGGCCACCTCGCCCACCGTGCGGCCCTCGTAGCCGGCGTTGCCCGGGGCGAAGGTCTCCTCGAAGACCAGGCGCTTCCAGACGGCCAGCAGCCGCAGGATGCCGGCCTCCTCGGACGAAGCGCCCGCCTCCATCCGCCGCCGCACCTCGGGATCGGCCAGCGCCACCATCCGCTCGGCCTTGGGCAGGGCCAGCACCTCACGCCAGCCGGGCAGGCCGTCGAGGATGGCCCCGGACTCGAAGGAGAGCCGGATGCGCATGGTGTGGGGCAGGGTGAGGGCCACCACGGTGGCGCCGCGGGCGGCGGCCGCGTCGGAGGCGGCCAGCTGGTGGGCGGTGCGGTCGGGATCGGCCGCCGAGACCCCGAGCACGTTCCAGTTGACCGGCCGGTCGGCCAACAGCGAGAGCGAGGTCATGAGGTCGACCTCCTCGTCGGTGAACCCGTTGAGGGCGCCCGAGACGATGAGCTCGAGCGTGGTGCCCGCATGGCCGCGGACGGCCGCCGCCAGGGCCTCGAGCTCCGGCCGATCGGCGGCACGCGAGGGGACCGGGAGGCCGTCGCCGTCGTGGTGGGTGTGGGCCTGCGAGGTGGAGAAGCCGAGGGCGCCCTGCTCGAGCGCCCGCTCGAGGCCCTCGACCATCGTCGCCACCTGCTCGGGCGAGGCCGGCTTGCCCACGGCGTCGTCCCCCATGGCCACCCGGCGCAGGGTCGAGTGGCCGACCAGGAAGCCTGCGTTCACCCCAACTCGGCCGTCGAGGCGATCGAGCCAGTCGCCGAAGCTGACCCAGTCCCAGTCGAGACCGGCCTCCAGGGCGGCGAGCGGCATCCCCTCCACCCGGGCCAGCATGGCCGTGAGGTACGCGGCGTGGGCCGGGCCCGACGGCGCCAGGGAGAACCCTGTGTTGCCCCCGATCACCGTGGTCACCCCGTGGAGCGGCGAGGGGCTGGCGGCGGGGTCCCAGAAGAGCTGGGCGTCGTAGTGGGTGTGGAGGTCGACGAAGCCCGGCGCCACCATGAGGCCGTCGGCGTCGATGACCCGGGTAGCCGGCTCGTCCACCTCGCCGATGGCGGCCACCCGTCCCTCGCGGACCCCCACGTCGGCGCGCCGTCCCGGCGCGCCCGTGCCGTCGAGCACCTGGCCACCTCGGATCAGAAGATCGAGCATCTCCACTCCCTCGTCGCAGAACCCTGCCGCCCCCATCCTCCCCCTCCGGGGGACCCGACGCCAGGGATCCCCGGGGGTCGGGAAGGCGGGCCGGGAGTAGTGTCGGGCCCCGTGACCGGGTCGGCGCAGCGGACGGGCGAGCCCACCCTCCTGCCCGATCCCGAGCCCCGGGCCATCAGGGTGCCCATCATCTCGGTCGACGACCACCTCATCGAGCCGCCCGACCTCTTCGAGGGCCGCATGCCCTCCCACCTGGTGGGCGCCGCGCCCAGGGTGGTGGAGCTGGAGGGGGGCCGCCAGGCCTGGGAGTACGAGGGCCGCCTCTACCCCAACGTCGGGCTGAACGCGGTGGCCGGGCGTCGGCGGGAGGACTGGTCCATGGACCCCGCCCGCTTCGAGGAGATGCGGCCGGGCTGCTACGACATCGACGCCCGGGTGGCCGACATGGACACGGCCGGGATCTGGGCCTCGCTCTGCTTCCCCTCGCTGGTGGCCGGGTTCTGCGGTGCGGTGTTCTCCCGCTCGGGCGACCCCGAGCTGGGCCTCGCCTGCACGCGGGCGTGGAACCGCTGGCACCTCGAGGTCTGGGCCGGCACCCACCCGGACCGGATCATCCCCCTCCAGCTGCCGTGGCTGGCCGACGTCGAGGTGGCGGCGGCCGAGGTCCGCCGCAACGCCGAGCTGGGCTTCCGGGCGGTCAGCTTCCCCGAGTTCCCCCCGCAGCTCGGCCTGCCGTCGATCTTCAGCGGCCACTGGGACCCCCTCTTCGCCGCCTGCGAGGAGACGGCCACGGTGGTCTGTCTGCACACCGGGGCGTCGTCGTGGGCGCCCCTCCCCTCCCCCGACCCCCCCTTCGAGCTCCTCCCGACGCTGTTCCCGGTCAACGCCCTCATCGCCGCCGGCGAGTGGCTGTGGTCGGGCGTGCCGCTGCGCTTCCCCAACCTGGCCATCGCCCTCTCCGAGGGGGGCATGGGCTGGGTGCCCATGCTCATGGACCGGGTGGACTACGTGGTCAGCCACTCGGCGTCGGGGACCGAGAGCGGCGCCTGGCGCTCGGAGCTCCTCCCGAGCGAGGTGCTCGCCCGGAGCTTCTGGTTCTGCACCATCGACGACCGCTCGGTGGTGCCGATCCGGCACCGCATCGGGATCGACCACATCATGGTGGAGAGCGACTACCCCCACGCCGACTCGACCTGGCCCGACACCCAGGCGGTCCTGGTCTCCACCATGGGCGACCTCCCCGAGGACGAGCTGCGGGCGGTGGCCGCCGGCAACGCGGCCCGCCTCTTCCGCCACCCTCTCCCCGAGCGCGACGACTGGAGGGTGCCGTGAGCTCCGAGTCGGTCCTGGTGGTCGACGCCGACGGCCACGTGGTGGAGCCCCGCTCGGCGTGGGCGGGGCTCCCCGACGACCACCGGCCGCGCATCGAGCGCGACGCCCACGGCTACGAGCACGTGGTCGTGGGCGACACCGAGATCCTGGCCGTGCCGCTGGGGACCCTGGCCACCCCGGGGTCGAACTTCGCCGACACGGCGAACTACCGCCCCCTGGAGGAGGCTCAGCCGGGCGGGTCCGACCCCGTCGCCCGCCTCGTGGACATGGACGCCGAGGGGATCGACCAGGCCGTCCTCTACCCCTCGGTCGGCCTCTACTTCTGGGCGCTCGACGACCCGGCCGCCGCCGTGGCGGTGGCCCGCGCCTACAACGACTGGCTGGCCGGCTACTGCCAGGCGGCGCCCGACCGGCTGTTCGGGGCGGCCATGCTGCCCATGCAGGACCCCCCGGCGGCGGCCGCCGAGCTGCGCCGGGCGGTCGCCGAGCTGGGGTTCACCGCCGCCTTCGTCCGCCCCAACCCCTGCCGGGGGCGGTCGCTCTGCGACCCCGCTTACCGCCCGGTGTGGGAGGCGGCCGAGGAACTGGACGTGGCGGTCGGCGTCCACGAGGGGAGCTCGGTCATCGTGCCGACCCTGGCCTCGGACCGCCCGTTCAACCCGCTGGTCCTCCACGCGCTCTCGCACCCGTTCGAGGAGATGCTCGCCTACGCCCAGCTGGTGGCCTTCGGCGTCCTCGACCGCCACCCGCGCCTCAAGGTGGTCTTCCTCGAGTCCTGCGGCGGCTGGCTCCCCTTCTGGCTGGAGCGGCTCGACGAGCAGGCCGAGACCTTTGGCGGCTTCTGCCCCGAGATGTCGCTGCGTCCGAGCGAGTACTTCGCCCGGCAGTGCTGGATCAGCTTCGAGGTCGACGAGAAGACCCTGCCCGCCCTCGTGCCCTTCGTCGGGGCCGAGCGCGTCGTCTGGGGCTCGGACTACCCGCACCACGACGCCACCTTCCCCGGCGCGGTCGAGGCCATCAAGAAGACGGTGGACCCCTGCCCGCCTGACGTCCGCAAGAAGGTGCTCGGGGAGAACGCGGCCGCCGTCTACCGGCTCCCCGCCCGCACCTCCCCTGCCCGGCCCTAGCAGGCAGGCCACCCGGTCGGGCTAACGTCCGGGCATGACCGCCTCGGGACCACCCCTGCGCCTGCTGCCGCGCCTCGACGACGACAACCGGTTCTTCTGGACCAGCGGGGCCGACGGCCACCTGCGCTTCCTGCGCTGCGAGGCGTGCCGGACCTACGTCCACCCCCCCGCTCCGTGCTGTCCGTCCTGCCTCTCGGACTCCCTCGCCCCCGAGGTGGTGAGCGGCCGGGGCACGGTCGAGTCCTTCACGGTCAACCACCAGCAGTGGATCCCCGGCTCGGACCCCTACATCGTGGCCTGGGTGTCGATCGTCGAGCAGCCCGACGTCCGGCTCACCACCAACCTCGTGGGCATGGAGCCCACAGCGGTCTCGGTCGGGATGGCCGTGGACGTCGTCTTCGAGGAGAGCGGCGACGTCCACCTCCCCCTCTTCGGGCCGGTCCGGTGAGCGGGCCCGACGACCAGGGTCGGCTGGTCCGCCGGGCCGCCATCACCGGGATCGGCCAGTCCCAGGTGGGTCGGCGCCTCGGCCGCTCCGAGCTCTCTCTCAGCGTGGAGGCGGCCCTGGCCGCCATCGCCGACGCCGGCCTCGAGCGCGCCGACATCGACGGGCTGGCCACCTACCCCGGGATGGGGCTGGGCACGCCCGGCTTCGCCGGCCCCGGCACCCCCGAGGTCCAAGACGCCCTCCGGCTCCGGCTGAACTGGCACGACGGTGGCGGCGAGGGTCCGGGCCAGATGCGTGCGGTCATCGCCGCCTGCCTGGCCGTGGGCGCGGGACTCGCCAACCACGTCCTCGTCTACCGCACGGTCACCGAGGGCTCGGCCCAGGGCAAGGGCGGCCGCCAGGGCATCGGCGGGGGCGGCGGGGGCGGGGGCGGGGTGCCGCGCTTCTCGGGCTTCTTGCAGTGGTACCTGCCGTTCGGGGCCGTATCGGCCGTCAACTGGCTGGCCCTGGTGGCAGCGAGGCGGGTGCACGAGTTCGGCCTCACCCGCGAGCAGCTGGCCCAGATCCCCCTCAACGGCCGCCGCAACGCCGCCCTCAACGACAACGCCGTCTACCGCGACCCCATGTCGCTCGAGGACTACCTGGCGGCCCGCATGATCTCCACCCCGCTCTGCCTCTTCGACTGCGACGCCCCCTGCGACGGATCGACCGCGGTGGTGGTGTCGCGGGCCGACTACGCCAAGGACGCCCCCCACCCAGCCTGCCGGGTCGACGCGGTGGGCACCGCACTGCGGGGACGGCCCAGCTGGGACCAGTTCGACGACATGACCACCATGGCGGCCCGGGACGCCGCGGCGTCGATGTGGGAGCGGACCGAGCTGACCCCTGCAGATGTCGAGGTGGCCCAGCTCTACGACGGCTTTTCCATCCTGACCATGGTCTGGCTGGAGGCGCTCGGCTTCTGCGGGCGGGGAGAGAGCGGCCCGTACGTAGCCGACGGCTCGGTCATCGCCCGTGACGGCAAACTGCCCCTCAACACCGCGGGAGGCCAGCTGTCCGGCGGCCGCCTCCACGGGTTCGGCCTCATCCACGAGGCTTGTCTCCAGCTCCGGGGCGAGGCCGGCGCCCGCCAGGTCCCCGGCCGGTCGGGGAACGGTCCCGAGGTGGCTGCGGTGGCCAACGGCGGCGGACCCATCGCCGGCACCATGCTGCTCACCCGCGATCGGGGCTGAGCCAGCGGAGGTTGCCCCGACATCGCCACTCGGCAGACGTCATCTCCTTCGTTCCGGCCCTCAGCACACGAGGTGAAGCGGAACGCCCGACACGCCCAGCGACTCCCGATTTCGTACACATCTTTCACTCGATCTGCAGAATGATTGAGACAAGCCTGCAGAGGCGCCCGTGGCGAGGCAGCGACCGCGGGTCCCGTAGCGGTTCGCCACACGTGTCGCCCACGAGAGCCAAACCAGAGGCCGGCTCGCGAGAAGTCCTGTTCAGCAGGTTTCCTTCATTTCGCTCATAGGAACGTGAGCGGCGGGTACAAGGAACTACGAGATGGTTGTGGCGGACGTGTCGATTCCCCTCCCGCAGTTGGCTTGCGAGGCTCCCAGCGGCGAGCGCACCCGCTCGCTTCGGCGCTCCCTCGTTCGATTCGCTTCACTGGTGTTCCTTGTTGCGGTCGGCGTCATTCTCATCCTCATGCTCGGGCCGGGCCGGGCCGGGGCGGAAGCGCCCCCATCGACAGCCCTCCTTGGCGGATCGACGAGCCTCACGACAGCACTGGTGCAGACGGTCGCCCCGGCAACTGAGGACGTAGCGCAATCCGTGGCGCCGGTGACGACGGCAGCCACTCAGACATCGACCACCGTTGCTACCACGATCACCCAGACGGTGGCGCCAGCGACCGACGCGGATACTCCGGCGAGCCAGGCGGTTGCCCCAGCAACCTCCGAGGCGGTCGCCCCGGCATCTGAAGCGGTTGCTCCGGTTACCGACCCTGCGGCATCGGTGAGCCAGGCGGTTGCTCCAACAACCTCCACGCCGGTCACCGAGGCCGTGGCGCCGGTGAGCCAGGCGGTGGCGCCGGTCACTGAGGCCGTGGCGCCGGTCATCTCCGAGGCCGTCGCTCCGGTCACCGAGGCCGTGGCGCCGGTGAGCCAGGCCGTGGCGCCGGTCACCGAGGCCGTGGCGCCGGTCACCGAGGCCGTGGCGCCGGTCACCGAGGCCGTGGCGTCGGTCACCGAGGCCGTGGCGTCGGTCATCTCCGAGGCCGTGGCGCCGGTCATCTCCGAGGCCGTCGCTCCGGTCACCGAGGCCGTGGCGCCGGTCATCTCCGAGGCCGTCGCTCCGGTCACCGAGGCCGTGGCGCCGGTGAGCCAGGCGGTGGCGCCGGTCACTGAGGCCGTGGCGCCGGTCATCTCCGAGGCCGTCGCTCCGGTCACCGAGGCGGTGGCGCCGGTGAGCCAGGCGGTGGCGCCGGTCACTGAGGCCGTGGCGCCGGTCATCTCCGAGGCCGTCGCTCCGGTCACCGAGGCGGTGGCGCCGGTGAGCCAGGCGGTGGCGCCGGTCATCTCTGATGCAGTCGCTCCGGTCACCGAGGCCGTGGCGCCGGTGAACCAGGCGGTGGCGCCGGTCATCTCTGATGCAGTCGCTCCGGTCACCGAGGCCGTGGCGCCGGTGAGCCAGGCGGTTGCGCCGGTCATCTCCGAGGCAGTCGCTCCGGTCACCGAGGCCGTGGCGCCTGTGAGCCAGGCGGTTGCGCCGGTCATCTCCGAGGCGGTTGCGCCGGTCGCCGGGGCGGTAGCCCCAATGACGGGTCAAGACGTCCCTTCGGCGAGAAAGGCCATCGCTCCGGCCGACCAGACAGTTACCCCGTTGACCGGCGCTGTGGCACCTGCACAGGGCAGTGTCGTGGCCGCAGAATCGGAGGGGCAGCTGGTGACCGCAGTCAACCCGGCCCATGCAACGGCACGAACCGAGGTTTCCAACGGTCGGGCAACGATGGACGCCTCGTTGATCACCACCGGTTCCGCCACTACGTCATGGGGCGAGCCAGGCTCGCCTGTAACCCCGTCCGCACCTCCTGTGCCCTCGGTGCCGCTCTTCCCCTTGGCACCTGGGCCGGCGGGCGCCGTGTCCGCCGCCATGTCGGGCCTTGGCGGGATGGCTCAGTCCCCCGCCAGCACTGCTCCCCTCTCCATGCGCTCGAGCGGTGCTCGTAGTTCGCTGATCACGGCACTTGGTCGCCTGGGACCTAGTGCTGACCACTACTTCATCGACGTACCCCCAGACTGAGGGTTCCTTCCCCTGACCGCGCCTGGGCGGTCAGCGCGCTGCGTTCCGGGCGGCCGAGCAGATCTCGAGCCGTCATGAGTAACCAACCTTTGGAAAGGAACTTCTCATGTTTAAGTCATTGCGATTCAAGGCCGCGCTCATCGGCAGCGTGGCCGCAGGGGTCGTCCTTCTGGGCGGCGCCGTAGCTGGTGCGGGCGAGCCGAGCTGTGCCCCACAAGGGTCATCGACCAGCTCCACCCTCAGCCAACCTGTTGCCATTTCGGGAAACTCTGGCCCGAGCACCGCGCAGGGCTCGGCTCAAGGTGGCCAGAGTGGCAACGCCGGATCACAGGCGACAGCCACCACCACCGCCGTTTCGGGGAGTGCCAACTCCGGCAACACCGGATCGGCAACGAGCGACGGCAACACCGCTCAATCCGGCAACTCTGGCAACTCCGGAAACTCGGGTTCGACCGGCGAGGCACAAAGCGGTGCCCCAGCCACGCCGAACCAAGGTGGCCAGGGCTGGAACCAGGGAGGCCAGGGCAACCAGGGCGGTCAGGGCAACCAGGGCGGCAAGGGCTGCAAGGGTGGTCAGGACTCGAACCAAGGTGGCCAGGGCTGGGGCCAGGGCAACCAGGGCGGCCAAGGCTGCAAGTGCGGCCAAGGGTCGAACCAGGGTGGCCAAGGCTGGAGCCAGGGTGGCCAAGGCAACCAGGGCGGCAAGGGCTGCAAGTGCGGCCAAGGCTCGAACCAGGGTGGCCAAGGCAACCAGGGCGGCCAGAGCTGGAGCAACGGCAGCTCATCGGCGACGTCGGGGAACTCCGGGAACACCGGGTCGACCGGCGCCACCGGTCCGGCAACGGTGAACTCGAGCCCGACGTCGGGGAACTCCGGTAACGGGGGAACCACGGGCTCGGCGAGCGCCAACCCGGTGACCACCTCATCGGCCGTATCTGGCACAGCCAACGGCACCAACTGGACGCAGTCGGGCAGCACCGGCAACACCGGACCGGCTTCAGCCAGTTCCAATCCGGTGTCGACGACTGGAAAGCCAACTGGCTCGGATCAGTGGAGCGACGGTTCAGGTGGCTCGGGTAGTTCCAGTGCGAGCGGCTCGCCGGTCGCCCAGTCCGGGAACTCGGGCGCCAGCACCGCAACCGGGTCAGCCGAGGGCGGTCAGAGCGGTAACGCAACATCGTCATCGTCCTCCACCACCACGGCTGAATCGGGGAGTGCCAACTCCGGTAACACTGGGACAGCGACGAGCAACGACAACTCGGCGACCTCTGGGAACTCGGGCAATTCCGGGAACTCCGGGGACACCGGGGAGGCCATTGACGTCTCGCCGTGCATCGCACTTTCCTGCCAGTACAGCTCGTCGGCGACCTCGGGCAATTCCGGGAACACCGGCGACACCGGCAACACCGGTCCAGCGACGGTGAACTCGAGCCCGACCTCGGGGAACTCGGGTAACGGAGGAACGACCGGTTCGGCCAGCGCCAATCCGGTGACGACCTCCTCCGCCCAGTCCGGCAACGCCAACGGCACCAACGGCACCAGCTCGGGCAACACCGGGACAACCGGTAGCGCCAGCTCGACCGCCAACGCTCTGTCGAGCCTCGGGCTGTAGCAGAACCTGGCCACGACTGTGGTCCGATAGACCCAAGTGCGTCGGACGACCGGCCCTCGCCCCAGGCGGCGAGGGCCGGTCGCTCCGGCTCTTGGGCCGCCGGCAAAACCAGAAGCTGGTCCGCGTCCGCGGTTCGATCCGTCGAGCCTCGCCGGCTCGGCGCTCGCGGTCAGACCAGGACCACCACCCGGCCGTTCAGAAGGACGTCCGGCTTGGTAAACGCGCCATCCCTCCTGCAGCGCCGGCAACGGCCTCCGCCACGAGGATCAATAGCAGTCCAACCACCCTCTGAAGTGGACCTGCTCGCGCGATACTGAGCAGGTGGAGGGGCAGGTCACGATGGTGTGCAGCGCGGCCACAGACCTGGCCGTGATCGACCGCAGTCTCGATCCCCGACCCGAAGGGAGACCATCACATCGGCACCGGCGCAGGTGGCTAGCCGTGACGACGGCTTGCGCGGCCGTGGCCACCTTCGTGTGGGCGCTGGGATTCGTGGCGCTCAATGAGGTCCACGCCAACACTCGGTTTGACCAGGTCCATCTGTCTGTGGACGCCACTCATCGCCAATTGGACGTCGTGCTCGCCGATCTGACCAAGGTTCGCGGCAACTTCCGCGTGGTCGGCGGTCAGGTCGGCGTGGATGAGAAGACCTTGACTTGGGACTCCACCGAACTGCAGGGCTTGGAGTCAGCACTTACCAGCGCCCGCACGCATGTGTGGGACAACACGTCGGCGATCGGGGGCTTGCAGGTATGCCTCGACGGTGTGGAACAGGCGCTCAACGCCCTGTCCGTCAATGAGCAGACCACCGCCGTCAGTGCCCTGGACGCCGTGTCCACCAGCTGTACCGACGCGCTCACCGCCAATGGGTAGTCGTGGTGGGAAGCTTGCTCTCGGCGCCTGCGCTGTCGTCATGGCCGCAGGTCTCATGGCCTTCGCGATCGCCACCGATCTGCAGGCCCAGGCGCGGCACCGTCACGAGCTCACCGTTCTGGCCAGGGCCCGACACAAGCTGGCACTCACCAGATCCGCCCTCGCTGCCAGCGATCACGCGCGGGCGCTTGCCACCGGCCATCGCGATGCCCTGCAGGCGTCCATCGCCTCGACGCTGGCTCAACTTGCGTCCAACAAGCAGGCGCTCACAGGAACCAACGGCGACGCGTATCTCCTGGGTCTCAACGTCGAAACGCTGCAGACCTGCCTCGAGGGCGTGCGCAGCTCGCTGCAGGCCGTCACAGCCCACAACAACGACCAGGCTGCGTCCGACCTGTCGGCGGTGTCAACGGCCTGTACGACCCTGACGAATGGGACGAGCACAGGCTTGGTCTATCCCTTCGACTTCCCGGATCCCGATGTCGTCCTCGTCGGTGGCACCTACTTCGCCTACGCCACCAATTCGGTGGCCGGGAACATCCAGATCATCGAGTCCAAGGACCTGGTCCATTGGAGCGTGGTCGGGGACGCGCTTCCGAGCCTCCCGATATGGGCGATCCCGGACTTCACCTGGGCGCCCGGCGTGATCCAGATCGGCGGGTCCTTCGACCTCTACTACGCCGCGGTGGTGGCCGGCTCGACGGGCGGCGAGGAGTGCATCTCAGTGGCGACCGCCACGCAGCCACAGGGGCCGTTCGTCGACGCCTCCACCGCTCCGCTCGAGTGCCAGGCGGCGTTGGGCGGGTCCGTCGACCCTTCGCCGTTCGTGGACGCCAACGGCACCATGTACCTGCAGTGGAAGTCCGTCGGTGCCGGGGGTCAACCGGCGACGATCTGGTCCGAGGAGCTTGATGCCACCGGCACTGGGTTCGCCGGGGGGCCCAGTGCCACCCCGACTGCGCTGATCACCGCCGACCAGGCGTGGGAGGCGGGAGTGGTCGAGGCACCCGACCTCGTCACCGACGCAGGTCGCTACTTCCTCTTCTACTCCGGCAACAACTGGGACAGCGCCGACTACGGCGTCGGGGTGGCCACCTGCACTGGTCCCCTCGGCCCGTGCACCGATTCGTCGTCGCAGCCCATCATGGCCAGCGGACCGGGCATGGAGGGACCCGGTGGAGCATCCATCTTCGCTGACGCCTCGGGGACAGCCTGGATCGCCTTCGACGCCTACCTTCCAGGCGCGGTGGGCTTTCCCCACAGTCGGGACCTCTACCTCCGTCGCATAGATCTCACCGGCTCGCTCCCCGTTGTTGAACCGGCTTCCTGAAACAGGCGTCTGAAACAGGCGGACACGAGCCCACGGCAGGCCCGCCGCGCGTCACCGAGTCAACTGGTGCTCAAGGCGTTGAAGAGATCAGCCGAGCCAGCGCCATATCGCTACCTTGCCCTGCGCCTGAGCGGCATCATCGTCTCGGGAAAAGGGTTTGCCGTGAAATCGAGCACGAGTTGGTTGAAAAGATCTGGCCTCTCCATCGGGACGAGGTGAGACGCGCCGGGCACAACGGCCAGCTGCCCATGCTCGACTTTGCGGGAGAACTCCTCCGCGTGGTCCACGCGTATGTAGTCGTCATCGCCGACGATGACCAGCGTCGGCGCGGAGATCTGCTGCACTCGGGCCGTCCAGTCGAATGGTTCGGACCACATGGTGCGCATCTTCTCCCATACCTCGGGGAAGTGTCCGGCCCCGTCCGGGGAGGCTTGGGCATACATGGCGGCGAACATCTCCATGTCCTCGTCCTCGGGCGAAAGAGCAACAAGGTCCTCCATCGCTCCCGAGACGTAGCCGGCACTCGAGAAGCCCGACCCCGTGACGGTCAGCGTTCGGACGAGCTCGGGGTGCTCCGCCGCGATCAGCGTCCCCACCATGCCCCCATCGCTCCATCCAAGAAGATCGACCGGCCCAAGGCCGAGGGCCGCGAGGAAGCCAACGGTTTGATCGGCCATTGCCCGATACGTCAGCGGGCCAGGCCGGTCAGGGGTATGCCCCTGTGCCTGGCGCTCAGGCGCCACCACGTGGCGGTACGGCGACAACCCCGAAAACTGTGCTGCCCAGGTGGAATTGTCTGCCAACCCACCATGGAGGAGAACGATGGTCTCGCCATCGCCCTCGACCTCGTAGAACACGGCCAAGCCATCTATGTCGACAGTCCCATGCGTGCGGGGAGCGACCATTGGATGATCCTATGTGGCCTTTTTCGCGTCACTTCGCAGCTGACCATCTCCGGTGAACCTGGCGCGGCGGTGCCCACCACCCATCGTTGCGGGCGGGGGGCCCGTGATCACCTTCGTGGTTGAGGGATACATTCCATGTCGAGGTCACATGAGAGCACGTCCGTCGATCAGGTCCACCCGAACCGGCGATGCGCCGGGCATTCTTGGTGTCGTTCGAGAGGCGTTCTCGACCGGGGGACGCGACGGTCAGGAAGAAGTCGACATCGTCGTCAAGACCTGGGCGCTTCGTGCTGCCGTTCCGGAACTTGACCTGGTGGCCGTGGATGGCGATGTGGTCGTTGGCCATGTCCTCGGTGCGGTCGGTCATCTCGGTCCTCGACGGTGCGCCGCGGTCGCCCCGTTGGCGGTTGCCCCCTCCCACCAGGGTCAGGGTGTCGGGACGGCCCTCATGACCGAGATCATTCGCCGAGCCGAGGGGATCGGAGAGCCCCTCCTGCTTCTTCTCGGACTACCCGAGTATTACGGTCGATTCGGCTTCGAGCCTGCTGGGCCGCTCGGCATCGACTATCCACCCGCCGGTGCGGGAAACCCGCATTTCCTGGCCCGCAGACTCGCCACCTACAGGACCGACTTCCGAGGCGAGTTCATCTACTGCTGGGAATCGGCGTCTGTCTGAGATAGCGGATGATCGGGACATCCGACTGGCTGCCGATCATCTTGTGCTGGTGGTGGAAGTGCCGAATGAAGCGGTCGAGGTACTCGACCACCTGGTTCCTGGGGCACTAGCCCTGTGCCCTCTGCCCGGCGAGGGGGCGGTCAGACGGCGACCGCCGCTCGACCAGGCATGGGACAGAGGGAACCATGACCTGGCCCGGCCTTCCGGGGGTACCCTCGCTTGGGAGAGCAGTGTCGAATTTGATGTCCGCTGTCCGCCTCGACAGATACCAAGAGGCCTAGATGCCTGAGATCGAGCCAGTTGCGCAACTAAGTCAGTTCAGCAGTCCCAACGCCGTCGCCACCAGGTGGACCCATGGTCGGCAGACGTTGCAGGACGCCGAGGTCTATTGGTTATCCACCGTGCGTTCAGATGGAAGGCCGCACGTGACCCCGCTTCTCGGAGTGTGGCTCAACGGCGCGCTGCATTTCTGTACCGGACCTACCGAGCGCAAGGCCAAGAACCTTGCCGAGAACCCTCAATGCGCGCTCACGACGGGCCGCAACAGTCTCGAGGGACTCGATCTCGTGGTCGAGGGTCAGGCGATCACTGTGAAGGACCGGGGCGAATTGCGATCCATCGCCGATTGCTTCGAATCGAAGTACGGACCGCATTTCAAGTCGCCTGATGGCACTTGGGCCGGCCTCGGAGACGCCATGCGAGACGGGAGCGTACTGGTATTCCGAGTCGATCCCACGACCGCTTTCGGGTTTGGCAAAGGGACTCCATACAGCCAGACTCGTTGGCGGTTCACCTGACAGGATTGGCGAGGCCGATCCGCCGCGGCAGCAAACCCGCCTAGCCGTCCCATCGCCGGCGATATGGGACATTCCGTCGGCAGTGAATCTTCTTCTCAGTTGATCATGGAGCCTGGGGGTGGATCGTCTCACCTCGGGCCAACATCTCGACAAACTGGCCGATGCGCCTGGAGCGGGTTTCGGGTTTCTTGGCGTTCCCGAGCCTGTAGAGGATGGCGTATCGATTCGCACTGGTGAGCTTCTCGAACATCGCCTCCGCGCGAGGATTGGCACTCAGGGCAGCAAGAAGATCCTCCGGCACCTCAATGCTGGCTTGCCCGGCGTAGGCGGCCTCCCATCGACCGTCCTCTTTCGCCTGCCGCACCTCGTCTTCGCCGGATCGATGCATTCGGCCGGTGGCGATCAACCTTTCAGCGATGGCCGCGTTCCGTTGAGACCACGGGCTGCGAGCTTTTCGAGGCGTGAACCGTCGTCGGAACGTGGCGGTGTCACGACGCCCTAATTGACCATCGATCCAGCCGAAGCAGATTGCCTCGTCAAGCGCCTCGTCGTACGAGAGGGTGGTCGGATCGGCCGTTCCCTTTTTGGCTAGAACCAGCCAGACACCCAGTGAATCGGCGTGATGGGCGCTCAACCACCTTCGCCATTCGCCCGCGTCCCCGACCAGTAGCTCTGGGAGGTCCACGGCGTTCACCGTATCCTCCATGTCCCGGTCGCGGGCGCCCCGGCTCAACTCCATTACTAGCCGCACCGTCGAGGACAAACGTGCACGGACACCACGCGGTTGAAGGCCGCCAGCGACGTTGCTGCGACGTCATCGGTTACTTGCGAGAGACCCCGGTCTGCCACCGATGAGCGTCTATGCAACCGGGTTGACCGAGTAGCGCTCCATCGCCTCGTTGATCCGGTTGGCAATGGGCTGAATTGTGCGTGTGAGCGCAGCGATCGCCTTGACCTCGCGCAGGTAGGCGTCAACCGATCGCGCCGTCTTCATGGTTTCCGCGATCTGCTGCTGATGCTCCAGGAGAGGGATGAGCTCCAACGCTCCGTCCCGGGACGTCGCTGTGGGGAAGTCGATGGATTGGAGACCCGAGATCTGTGTGCCGAGGCTGTTCACCAGGATGCTGCTGGCGTTGTCGACGCAGTCGAGATTCCGTCCACACCCCTCGTCGGCCTCCAGGTAGTTCTCGGCCGCCGTGCGGGCCTGAATGTTCAGGTCCTCCCACTGCACGGCAGCGGTCGACGTCCTCTGTACCCCTACGAACGTGGGGATGGCCACAACCCATTCGCCGACGTACAGGATCACGCCAACGGCGAGCGTGGCGATGGCGAGCTTCTTGGCCGCACCTTTGAGGGCCAACGTGCCACCCTCGAGGGTCCCTGCGGCCGCCGGTCCGTCGCCCAGGAGCCCCCAGGGATATTCGGGCGTGAGCAAGAAGAAGTAGGCGTAGAGGCGCAACAGGTACCGCAGGCCGGCCGCCAGCGTGAGGTGGAGGGGCCTCGGGGCCCGGCCGAGGACCAGCGTGGCGCACCAGCAGGCGAACGCCACGATTGCCAGGCCGGCATTGAAGAACCCTTCCAGGAAGCTGGCCGGGACGACGATGACGAGCCTGAAGAGGACCGCGGCACGGTTCAGTCGGGGCGGCGGGCCGGCCAGCGTGAGGGTGACGGGGTAGGGCACGTCGTCCATCGAGAACGGTGGGTACCGGTCGGTGAGGAAGTAGAGGTAGGCGTACGCGTGCGCCTGCCACTGCAGGACACCGCGCACGAAGGACCAGAGCGACCGCGGCACCTGCGCGGTGAACAGGGCGCAGAACCACATGATGACGACGACGATCTCCACCACGAAGAAGAGGATCGACAGCACGATGAGGTTCGGGAGCGCCAGCACCAGCCGCAGGAGGGTCTTCCATCGGGCCTGGCGCTGGGGTTCGTGCACAAGGAGGTCGAGCCGTCCCGCTGGCGGCGGGGGCTGCCCGCCGGGGGGCCACCACGAGGTGGCCCCCGGCGGCAGGGTTGGCGGCCCCTGGCTCCCCAGGCCGTACGGGGGTCCGGGAGGCGGGGGACTCTGCCCCATGGCGGCCCCCTGCCCCCAGGTGGGGGGAGGCGGGGGCAACGGTGGCGGCGGCCGGTCACCGGGCGTCTCCCCCGGTGGGCCCGCCGGTGGCGGGGTCGGTGGGGTTGCACCCGTCACCCACGTCGGCGGGGGCGCCGGCATCGGCGGCGGGGGCAGGTCAGCCGGAGGGGCGGCGTCGGGCGGCCGGGGTGGCGCGGCCTCGGGGCGGTCGGGGTCTCTTGGCGTCGCCGACCGCTCGAGACCCGGCTCGGGCCCCGGGTGGGCCGCCTCGTCGCTCGGCGTGGACCCCCCGCCCGGGGCGTCGGGCGGCTCCCCCTCCCCGCCCGGTCGGAACGGGGGCAGCGGCGGCTCGGCAAGCTGCTGGGACCAGAGTGCGGCGGCGGAAGGCTCGTCGGCCCGATCAGGCGGTCCCGCTACTTCTTCGCCGGCTTCGGGCAACAAGGGGGGAACTGCCTCCGAGCGGTCCTGGTCCACCGGCTGGCGGCGGAACGGGGGCAGCGGCGGCTCGGCAAACTGCTCTGACCACAGATCGGCGGAGCTCTGCTGCGCAGTGGGGTCGGACGGCTCTTCCTGCTGCGGGCGCAGCGGCGGGAGGGGCTCGCCGAGGGGTACCCCGGTGCCCGGGGGCGTGCGGGCCGGGACCATGCCGGGTTCCGGTGGCTCCGTGGCCCGGCGAAACGGCGGGAGCGAGGGCTCGGGAAAGCCAGCCGTCCCGGCGCCCGGCGACGGCGTCCACCAGCCGGGACGCGCAGGGGACGGCTCCGTCTCTCCCTGGGGTGGCGGCGCGGTCTCGGTGGACGGACCGGACCCGGTCCCGACCGGGCCCTCGGCTGCGGCCGGTTCGGGCGCGGTGTCCGACGCGCCGGTTTCCTGCTCGGGAGGAGGGACCTCGGAGGTGTCGAGCCCGGACGCGGTTGCCGGCTGGCTGGACACGAGCGCCTCTTGGTGCCAGCTCCCCGACGCGTCGCGCCGCCGTCGCCACGTCCACCGGTGGCCGTCGAAGTAGGCCAGGTCGTCCATGTCGCCACGGTTCGAGTACCAGCCCGGGCGCTGTGGTCCGTCCGACATCTCTCCCCTCCCCCGGCGGCCGCTCGCCGGCCGAGGATCTCCGGGCGTGCGGACGGTGGCCATTCCGGGCGACCGACGACGGAAGTCTACGGCAGCCGTGCGGCCCGGCGTTGCTCTTGTGCGTACGTGGGGGCGGATCTGCCGTCACGGTCCGACCGGTCATCTGAGTCGAGCCGGGTGGCGTGCCGCCGTGCGCCGGGCCGCCGCGCCGGGCGTTACTCCAGGGCCGAGTTGGCCAGCCAGAAGTCGGCCAGTCCCCGGTCGCCGGTGACGGTGACCCCCGAGCCGTCGAGGGCGCGCCGTCGGTAGAGGACGAGCAGGAGGTCGAGGGCCGGTCCCGACAGGGTGGCCTCGGCCGTCGCGTTCCCCCTTTCCACCACGAACCCGTCCGCCCCGAGGGTGATCGTCCACGACCGCTCGGCGTCGGAGGTTTCGAGCGCCAGCCGCCGTCCGTCGCCCCGGAGGTTGGCCACCTTGGGCGAGAAGCGGGCGGCTGCCGGCAGGTTGACCAGCAGCTCGTCGATCCCGTCGGCCGCCACCTCGGGCGCCGCCGTCGAGGGCAGCCCACCGGCCAGCTCGGCGTCGATCCGGTGGACGAGCGTCTCATGCAGCTGTCGCCGCGACCAGAACCGGACGTGCTGGTCGGCCCCCCAGGCCCACATGGGGGCGTCGGGGTCGGCGGCCCGGAGGGTGCCGAGCAGCGAGGCGCCACCGGACCTGAGCCATCCGGCGGTGGGCGGCCCGGGATCGGCGAAGGCCCCGAGGGCCGCCTGCGGCTCCCCGGCGAGGGCGCCGACCAGGCCGTCGGCCCAGCGGTGGACCCGCCCCAAGTGGAGGGCCAGGTCGCCCACGGTCCACTCGGGGCACGAGGGCACCGCGGCTCCGGCGGGGACCTCGTCCACCACGCGGGCGGCCCGCTCCACCTCGGCGGCGAGGAGGTCGCACCGGCGGGCGTGGTCCACGTCGACCTACGCCGGCGACGTCGGGGGAAGCTCGGTGCCGGCCATGGCCGCGGCGGCCCGGGCGGCCAGGGCCACCAGGGTGAGGGTGGGTCCGTAGCCGGCGGCGGTGACGAACACCGAGGAGTCGGCCACCACCACGTTCTCCAGCCCGTGGACCCGGCCGCAGGGGTCGACCACCGAGGTGGCCGGGTCCGTCCCCATCCGGGTGGTGCCCATGACGTGGCGGCTCTCGGGCACCGGGGTCAGCCCGCCGTGGTAGCCGACGCCCGGCGAGGTGGTGATCATGGTCCACCCCGCGCCCATCTCCTTGAGCACGGCCTCGAGCCGCAGGCCGTGGTGGTGGGAGGCGGCCCGCTCGTGGCGGCCGCCGCGGTAGGTGACCCGTGCCACCGGGAGCCCCCGCACGTCGCGCACCGTCGGGTCGAGGTCGACCCGGTTGGTGGCGTAGGGCAGGTCCTCGCCCTGCATGATGAAGGCGGCCAGGCGGTCCCGCAGCGGCGACTGGCGCATGAGCTGCGCGTGGCCCTCGCCCCAGGGGTAGACCTGGGCCTCGAGGATCGGGAGGTTCCCCGACCCGTGCTCGACCAGGCCGCCGCGCATCCAGGGCAGGCCGGCCTCCTTGGCCGCCGCCCTCGAGGCGTCGTCCCCCACGATGGCGTCGTCGTGGACGTGGGTCACGGCCCGCCCGCGCTGGCCGTGCAGGCGGAAGGGCATGGTCCCGGCCACGATGGTCTGGAAGTGGACCATCAGGTAGCGGCCGACCAGGTCGTTGCCGATCCCCGACAAGAGCAGCAGGCGCGGCGTCTCCACCGCCCCGCCGGCCACCACCACGTGCTTGGCGCCCATCGACCGCTCGACGCCGTCGGGGCCGATGAACTGGACCCCGGTGGCCCGCCGGCCGTCGGTCTTGATGCGGGTGACGAAGGTCTCGGACCGCAGCTCGGCCCGGCCCGTGGCCATCACCCGGAGCAGCAGGGCGACGGGGTCCCCCTTGGCGTGGATGGGGCAGCCGAAGAAGGCGCAGAAACCGCAGTTGTTGCAGGCCGGACGGCCGTCGTAGGGGACGCTGTTGGCCGCGGTGGGGGCCGGGTAGGGGTGGTATCCCAGTCGCTCGGCCGCCGCCGTGGACAGGGTGGCCGAGTACATGGGCGCCCCGGGCGGCATGGGATAGGGCCCCGAGCGCCAGGCGGCGAAGGGGTTGGCCCCGGCCTCCCCGGCCACCCCGATGGCCCGCTCCACCTCGGCGTAGTACGGCTCGAGCTCGCCGTAGGTGAGGGGCCAGTCGGCCACCTCGGCGCCGGGCTGGGGACCGAGCGCCGACAGCAGGGTGAAGTCTTCCTCCCTGAACCTGGGCACCTTGCCGTCGGCGTGCGTGCCGCCGCCGCCGACGGTGGCCGGGATCGAGTTGACGTCGCCGACGTGGAGGTGGTCGCCGTCCTCCTCCTTGCGGCGGAAGGTGCGCGGCTCCAAGAAGGGGTCCGGTCCCAAGAAGTGGCGGTGGTGGAATTTGATCTCGTCGTTGGAGTAGTCGGCGGCCGGGCGGGTGGGGTCGTCGGGGTCGAGCAGGTGGTCGCGCCCGCGCTCCATGATCACCACGCTCCACCCCGCCCGGGTGAGGACGTCGGCCGCGGTGGAGCCTCCCGGACCCGAGCCGATGATGACGGCGTCGACCTCGCTCACCTCGCGCCCCTCACGGCTCGGCGACCTCGGCGTCGGTCCACCCCCGCGGCTGCACGTCGCCGTCGAACTCGATGGCCCGCCATCCCCCGAGGTCCCGGTTGCCCCCGTACTCGGGGGCGCCGTAGGCCCCCTCGCAGGCGTGGCGGTAGAGGAGGTCGGCGAACTCGTGCTGGTCGCGCAGGCGGGCCACGCGCTCGTCGGGGCCGAGCGCCGCGAACTCCTCGCCCAGTGCCGCCAGCCCCTCGCGGTAGCGCTGCTGGAGCCCCACCACCGGCCCGTTGAACTCCCGCTCGGCCATGCCCTGGGACCCCTCGATCCGGGTCCGCCAGGCGAGCTCGTCGAGGGGGGTCAGGGTGTGGAAATGAGCGAACCCCTCGGCGCCGCCGAACCGGCCCGAGGTCGGCCCTCCCGCCCAGATGCGCGGCGGGTCGAAGGTGAACGCCCCGAGCAGGCCGTCGACGTAGTCGGCCACCCCGAGCGCCACGGCCCCGGGGTGGTCCCCTTCGGCCGGGATGAGCGCGTCGCACGCCGCCTCCAGCGTGCGGTACTCCTGGTCGGTGAGCCAGACGGGCACCGCATGAACCTAGTGCCTCGCCAGGTGCGACCTGCGCTGTCACGACGGCTTGTGTGGGCGCGTCCACCGGCGAGCGGGCGCCGTCGGCCAACCCCCGGCGAGTCCGGCCGGCACCGATTGGCGCCGCGGTGGCCGGCCCCAGCTACCCTGGCCGGATGAAGCGGCGACCCGTGGTTCCCATGCTCATCCTCGGCCTGCTGGGCGTCCTGTCCGTCGGCGCCGTCGTCCTCGGCCTGGCCATGGCCCCGCCCACCACTGACCTCATGGTGCACAACGGGGCGGGCGAGACGGTGCTGGCCCCGAGCCTCACCGCCCTGTACGCCAACAAGTCCACCTCGGAGTACATCAAGGTGGTCTACACGGCGCCCGACCAGGCCACCGAGTCCCTCCTCAAGGCCGGGCCCGGCAGCCCGGCCACGCGGACGGTCCACGTGAAGGGCACAAAGGCGACCAAGGCACTGGCGCCGTTCGCTCAGATGCAGAAGGTGACAGGGTTCACGGCCAAGGGCTCGAGGTTCACGGCCCAGGTGCCCGCCTCGACCCTCTACCCGCCGCAGCTGGCCCCCGCCGTGAAAGGGACGGTCGACTACGTGGTCTCCCTCACAGGGGGGTACCTGGTGTCGGTGCTCGAGTC
The DNA here is from genome assembly GCA_963770505.1 of uncultured Actinomycetota bacterium. Classification (GTDB taxonomy): domain Bacteria; phylum Actinomycetota; class Acidimicrobiia; order Acidimicrobiales; family RAAP-2; genus CAVYPR01. The sequence goes on from CAVYPR010000001.1 coordinate 1,348,764, forward strand.
GTTCAACGTGCACACCCCGGTCGGGACCCAGTCCGGCAGCTACCAGTACCGAGTCACCTCCATCGGCGGCCAGCCCGTCCAGGGCCACTGAGCGCGCCCTGAGCGCGCCCTGAGCACCGCTACGCCATGATGGAGCCCATGGGAGACGAGCCCGTCCTCTACCGCACCGACGGCGCCGTGGCCACCGTGACCATGAACCGGCCCGAGGTGGCCAACGCCCAGGACACCGCCCTCATCGACGCGCTCGACCGGGCCTTCGACCGGGCCGGGGCCGACGAGGAGGTCCGGGTGGTCATCCTCGCCGGAGCGGGCAAGCACTTCTCGTCCGGCCACGACCTGAAGTCCTTGGTGGGCCAGACCGAAGCCGACCACTGGGTGGCCCTGCGCGAGACCCCCGAGGGCAAGTTCTTCCACGAGAAGACCATGTACGTCGACCGCTGCCTGCGGATCCGTGACTTCCCCAAGCCGACCATCGCCGCCGTCCAGGGCAGCTGCGTGGCCGCCGGGCTGATGCTGGCGGCGATGTGCGACCTGATCGTGGCGGCCGACGACGCGACCTTCTCCAACCCGGTGCTCCGCATGACCGGGGCCGGGGTCGAGCTCCTGGTCGAGCCGTGGGAGCTGGGCATCCGCAAGGCCAAGGAGTTCCTCTTGACCGGCGAGACCATCGACGCCCACGAGGCGTGGCGGCTGGGGCTGGCCAACCGGGTGGTGGGCCGTGACGAGCTGATGGAGCGCACCATGGAACTGGCCCAGCGCGTGGCGCTCGTCCCGCCGGTCACCGCCGCGGTGGTGAAGGACTCGCTCAATCACACGGCCGACCTCATGGGCCAGGCCGACTCGTGGAAGTACCACTTCATGGCCCACCACTGGATGCACAACACCAAGACCGCCCGCGACGCCCTCGAAGTGCGCAAGACCAAGGGCTCGATGCGCGACGTGCTGGCCGACCGGGACCGCGGCGACGTGCCCGGCGGCGCCTGAGGTGGCCGAGGGGGACGCGACGGCCGACCGCCGCGGCCCGCTGGCCGGCATCAGGGTGCTCGACGTGGGCACCCGGATCTCCGCCCCGTTCTGCGCCGGCCTCCTGGGCGAGCTGGGCGCCGACGTCATCAAGGTCGAGCTGCCCGGGGCGGGCGACTTCATGCGGACCATGGGGCCGTTCGTCGACACCGGGGAGCGCCCGGGGTACTCGCTGGCCTGGGCCGTGGAGGGGCGGGGACGGCGGGGGGTCACCTGCGACCTGCGCACCGGTGCGGGACAGGAGCTCTTCCGTCGGCTGGCCGCCACCGCCGACGTCGTCTGCGAGAACTTCCGCCCGGGCACGATGGAGCGCTGGCACCTCGGCCCCGACGACCTCGACCCCCGCCTGGTGTACGTGCGCATCAGCGTCTTCGGCCAGACAGGGCCGTACTCGCCGCGCCCGGGCCTGGACCGGCTCGGCATCGCCTACGGCGGCCTGCTCCACCTGACCGGCGAGCCCGACCGTCCCCCGGTGCGGCCCGGGGTGACCGTGTCGGACTACCTGACCGGCGTGTTCGCCGCCCTCAACGCGGTGGCCGGCCTCTACGCCCGAGACACGGCCGGCGGCGGCGGCCTGGTGATCGACGCCCCCCTCTACGGCGCGGTGCTGCGGATCCTCGAGTGGACCCTCGCCGCCTACGACCGCCTTGGCACGGTGCGTGGCCGCGAGGGCAACCGGCTGAGGGTCTCCGCCCCCCTCGACAACTACCTGGCCGCCGACGGGATCTACGTCTGCGTGGTGGCCGGCTCGGACGCCAACTTCGCACGGCTGTGCCGGGCCATGGAGCGCCAGGACCTGCTCGAGGACCCCCGCTTCACCTCGCTGGCCGACCGGGCGCGCCACGGCGACGAGATCAACGCCCTGGTGGCCGACTGGGTCGCCTCCCTCCCGGCCGCCGAGGTCGAGCGCCGCTGCGTGGCCGCCGACGTGCCGGTCGGGCGCGCCTACAGCGCGGCGGACATCTTCGCCGACCCCCACATGGCCGAGCGCGGCGACCTGGTGACGGTGGAGGACCCGGTGGTCGGGCCGCTCCGCCAGCAGGCCCCCTACCCCCGGCTCGACGGCGAGCCGCCGGCCGCGCCCTCAGGGGCGCCCCGCCTGGGCCAGCACAACGAGGAGGTCTGGTGCGATCTCGTGGGGCTCAGCGCCACCGAGCTCGACCGGCACCGCGAGGCCGGCGTCATCTGATACCTCAGGAATGTCTAAGCGGCGCGGCGTCGGTCGCTCAGCGCGGCACCGACCAGATCGGCGATCAACGTCGCCACCACTCGTCGTTCCATCGAGACCGGCAGGCCTCTCGTGGGAACGAGAACGAATCGGCCGATGGCCTGTCCCCGCCACTTCACCAGGATCTCGGTCTCGGGACCAGGAATCCCGATGTCGTGGACTGGCCAGGCAAGGCCCGCGTGAACGATTCTTCCGTCTGACTCCATGCGCGGCAAGCGACGCCCTTGCGTGCCTGCCTCAAACCGGCAGGCCCGCAGTTCGAGGAGTTCGGTGAGTGAGTCCGACGCACGACGAACGACGCTCGACGTTGTTTCTGAACCCGCCGCCGCGTCAGCCAGATCATGGACCATGGCGATGTAGTCGGACTCTTCGTTGGCGATCTCCGAGTGGTGACGGTTTCGAGCCGCGAGCTCAGTCACGATCACGCCGACGACAACGATGCAGACGGTCGTCTCGATGTCGTGACCGTTGCTCATGGCCAGACGTTCGTACGGCTTCGTCAGGAAGAAGTCGAACCAGATGGCGGAGGAAACGCTGGCGATCACTCCGGTAAGCCGATTGCCGGCAACCGCCATGGCCAGGATGACGCCGACAAAGAGAAGGGCAGCCGCCGTATTGGCGAAGGATCCACGAAACGGCACCAGCACCAGCGCCAGGGCGAGCGGCGCCAGGAAGGCGGCCAGGAAAACGATCCGGTCACGGTGTCGCCTGACGATGTCCACCGGAGATCTTCCTAACCGGTCACATCGATCGTGTCAACGGGTCGACTCCGTGCCGGCACGGCCCCGCCCTCGCCTCAGGATCGATACTTCTTCTTCAGGGCATCGTCGACGCCTCCCGTTCCCCGGCCGAGCCGGACCCCGCTCACCCCGACGTGCCCGCCATCTCACTCTGGCCGCCGGCCGTTGTCGCTAGCCGACCAGGATGGTGACTCCGGCGTTGGCCCCCCGTCCCACGGTGTGCGACAGGGCCACCCGGGCCCCCTCGACCTGCCGGGGGCCGGCACTCCCCCGCAGCTGGCGGACGAGCTCGACCACCTGGCCCAGTCCCGAGGCGCCGAGCGGCTCCCCCTTGGAGAGCAGCCCGCCGCTGGGGTTGACCGGCAACTGGCCGCCGAGGGCGGTGGCACCCGACTCGAGCAGCGCGGCGGAGCCACCCGCCGGGCACAGGCCGAGCTCCTCGTAGGCCAGGAGCTCGCGGGCGGCGTCGGTGTCCTGGCACTCCACCACGTCGAGGTCGCTCGGGCCGACCCCGGCCTCCTCGTAGGCGGCGGCGGCGGCCAGCTCGGTGGCCGAGGGCACGGTGTCGTCGCCGGTGCCGGCCATCGGCGTCGACTCGCTGAGCACCGGGCCCGACAGGTGGGACCGCAGGACGGCGGAGGCCAGGCGCACCCCGCCGCGCCCTCCCCGGGCGGCGTGCAGGACCACGGCCGCCGCGCCCTCGTTGGGCGTACAGAGCATCCAGAGGTGGAGCGGCTCGCAGATGACCCTCGAGCCGAGCACCGACGCGGCGTCGACCGGGGACCGGAACATGGCCTCGGGGTTGTGGCTCCCCTGGGCGCGGTTCTTCACCACCACCGCCGCCAGGTGGTCCTTGGTCACCCCCGAGTCCACCATGAGCCGCTGGGCCCGCAGGGCGAAGTAGGCGGGGGCGGGCGAGAAGCCCGCCTCCTCCTGCCACGGGGCGAAGAACGAGGAGCGGATGATGCCCTTGGGCATCTTCTCCAGGCCGAAGACGAGCACCGTCTCGTACTGCCCACTGGCGATGGCCCCGGCGGCCATCATGAGGGCGGCGGCGCCGCTGGCGCACCCCGCCTCGACGTCGATGATGGGCGGCCCGGTCATCCCGAGGGCCCCGAGCACCTTGTGGCCCGAGGCCACCCCGCCGTAGGCGGTGCCGCAGAAGGCGGCCTGGAAACCGCCCCGCCCGATCCCGGCCTCGGCCAGGGCGCGGCCGACGGCGGCCACCCCCATGTCGGTGACCGAGACGTCGGGGAACCGCCCGAACTGGTGCATGCCCACCCCGGCCACTTCGACCCCGTTCACCGGCGCTCCGCGGGGGGCTCGGGCGAGAAGGCGTAGGTGACCACCTGGCGCCCCTCGTCGTCGGTGTGCAGTGGGACCACGACCAGGTGCATGGGCTGGCCGGCGGTGAGCCGCGACGGGTCGGCCTCGGTCAGCCGGCCCAGCACGCGCAACCCCTGGGGCAGCTCGACCACCCCGAAGCCGTAGGGGACGTCGCCCCGGTAGCCGGGTGGCGCGGCGTTGACCGCCGTCCACGCCCACAGCCGCCCGTCCCCGGGCAGCTCGACGCGCACCGAGCCCGAGAGCGCGCAGTAGGGGCAGACGCTGGCCCGCGGGAAGTGGTGGTGTCCGCAGCCCGGGCAGTGGCTGGCCAACAGCCGCGGCGGTGTGTCCTCGAAGAGCCCCTCGTGCACCGCCACCGCCTCTGCCACCCCGGCAATGTACCGCCGGTGGAGGACGGCCACGGCGCCGCCCCGTCAGGAGCCTGCCCGGCCCCTCCACTCGTCGGCCAGCAAGGCGTAGAGGAGACCGTCGGTCCACTCGCCCTTCAAGAACTCGTTCTCTCGCAGGTGGGCCTCCCGGCGCATGCCGATCTTCGCCATCACCCTCGCCGAGGCGAGGTTGCGGGCGTCGCACTGGGCCTCGATGCGGTGGAACCCGACGATCTCGAAGCCCATGGCGCACAGCGCCACGGCACCTTCGCTGGCCAGCCCCCGGCCGGCGAAGCGCGGGCCCACCACGTAGCCGATCTCCCCGCGCCGGTCGCGGTCGCTGCGGTGGAAGAGGGACATCTCGCCCACGAACTGTCCGGTGTCGCGCAGCTCGGCGGCCAGCTTCAGCTCGTCCCCCTCGTGCCCGAAGGCGACCGGCCCCAGCCTCTTGGCCAGCGCCTCGTCGACGTTCCCGGGCCCCCACGGCTCGCTGTAGAGGTAGCGCACGACGGCGGGGTCCGAGAAGAGCTCGAAGAGCGGGCCCGCATCGTCCTGGCTGTAGCGGCGCAGGCGCAGGCGCGCCGTGTCCACCGGCAGGTCGTCGTCGCGCAGGGTGCGCCCGGCGGGGTGGCCACCGCCGTGCGGGCCTTGCTCAGACGCGTCGTTCACCCCCACATGTCAGCACGCGCGCCGCGGGGGCGAGGGCAACGGTGTGGCCGGGCGGCGGGGGGGAAGGTGGAACGCCCTTCGGGGGCGTCGCGCCGACTCGGCGCGACGCCCGCCCGAAGGGGCTCCTCCCCTCCCTGGGCGGTTGTGCCCCCCTCCGAATCTCGCACAACCGCCAACCTCGCCGCGGTCCCCGCCCGATGAGTCGGTTCCCACCGGGGCCGCCCGAACGTTGTACCCGATCACCTGTCAATCCGCAATGGTCTGCAAAAATTTGACCATCCATTGAGATTGTCGCCGACGCGCTCCAGGTCAGCGGCGTGCCACGGCCGGACGCGGCCGCACACGTGATACATCCGCGGTGGTGGCCGGCGAGCGCGGCGCGGCGCTTCCGGCGCGCGCGGGACCGGCCCTCACGAGAGACCGACGGCGACCGTCTTCACCTCGGTGAAGGCCTCGATCGAGTCCCAGCCCCCTTCACGACCGAGGCCCGACGACTTGTAGCCGCCGAACGGCGTGTTGGGCATCACCGTGTACTCGTTGATCCCCACGGTGCCGGCCCGCACGGCCCGGGCCACGCGGAAGGCCCGCCCCATGTCGGTGGTGTAGATCCCCGCACCCAGGCCGTAGTCCGTGTCGTTGGCCAGCGCCACCGCCTCCTCCTCGGTGTCGAACGGCATGGCCACCAGCACCGGTCCGAACACCTCGTCGCGGGCGACCGTCATCGAGTTGTCCACGTCGGCGAAGAGCGTGGGGTTGACGAAGTTGCCCTGGGCGAGGTCCCCGCCCGGGCGGTCGCCGCCGGCCACCAGGCGCGCCCCCTCGGACGGGGCCCGCTCGATGAAGCCGAGCACCCGCTCGAGCTGCCGTTGGTTGATGATGGCCCCCGAGGTGGTGGCCGGGTCGAAGGGGTCCCCGAGGGTGACCATCTCGGTCATGCCGGCCGCCGCCGCCACGAACTCGTCGTAGACGGGGCGCTGCACCAGCGACCGGGTCTGGCAGACGCAGCCCTGGCCCGAGACGCCCATCGACACCATGCCCATGGCCACCATGGCCGCACCCGGGATGCTGGCCGCGTCGGCGAAGACGATGCTCGGGCTCTTCCCCCCCAGCTCGAGGGTGACCCGCTTGATGCCTCCGGCACTGGCGGCGAGGATCCGCTGGCCGACCGCCCGGCTCCCGGTGAAGGTGACCTTGTCCACCCCCGGGTGGGTGACCAGCGCTTCGCCGGTGGGGTCGCCGGGCCCGGGCACGAGGTTGAACACCCCGGCGGGCACGCCGGCCTCCTCGATCAGCTCGGTCAGCCGCAGCGAGGTCAGCACGGCGTACTCGGACGGCTTGAGCACCACGGTGCACCCGGCGGCGAGGGCCGGGGCCACCTTCTGGGCGAACAGCATCATCGGCGCGTTCCACGGGATCACCGCGCCGACCACCCCCACCGGCTCGCGGAAGCTCATCATCTGGACCTCCCCGCCGGTGGGCGCGGCGTCGTAGGAGGGGTAGGTGCTGCCGCAGATCTTGTCGATCCACCCGGCGTGGTGGTCGAAGATGGCCGCGGCCATGGCGCTGGAGACCACCGCCAGCGAACTGAAGGCGACGGGCATGCCGTTCTCCAGCGTCTGGAGGAGGTTGAGCTCCTCGCCGTGCTGGTCGATGAGCGACACCAGCCGTTGCATGATCGCCTTGCGGTCGCGGGCGTGCATGGTGGGCCAGGGACCCTCGTCGAAGGCTCGCCGGGCGGCCCGCACGGCCCGGTCGACGTCGGCCGCCGAACCCACGGCGAAGGTGGTCACCACCTCGTTGGTCGCCGGGTTGCCCTGCTCCCAGGTGCCGCCGTCGGAGGCCTCGGACCAGCTCCCGTCGATGAAGAGCCGTCCGGTCCCCACCCCCAGCCGGTCACGCTGGCCGAGCACGGTCATGGTCATGGTGCCTCCCGAGGGGACGTCGCCCCGGTCGGGCGCAACGTCACCGGCACCTTACCGTCGGGCTGCAGGAACCTCGCGGCCCGCAGCCGGCCCCATCGGCGGTTACGACCCGGGTTCGGGGTCTCGGGGCTGGCCCAGGATCCGCTCGGCCATGACGTTGCGCTGGACCTCGCTGGTGCCCCCGGCGATGGTGAGGCAACGGGTGGCCAGGAAGCCGTCGACCCACCGGCGGTCGTTGCCCTCGAGCACCGCCGCCGCCGGACCGGCGAGGGCCATGCCGATCTCCTGGACCCGCTGCTCGTGCTCGGCGCCGAGCAGCTTGCGCACGCTGGCCCCCGGTCCGGGGTCCGTGCCCGAGAGCGACCGCAGCGTGGCCCGGTGTCCCATGAGCCGCAGCGCCTGGGCCTCGGCCAGGAGGGCCCCGACCGCCAGCGCCGCCCCGGCCGGCGCGGCCTCGCCCAGCTTGGAGAGGCGACGAAGCACCTGCTCGACCCCGGTCCCGAAGGTCGACCCGGTCGACATCGACACCCGCTCGTTGGCCAGGGTGGTGCGGGCGATGGCCCATCCCCCGCCCGGCGCGCCGATGACGCAGTCGTCGCCCACGAAGACGTCGGTGAGGAAGACCTCGTTGAACAGGGCGGCCCCGGTGAGCTCGCGCAGGGGGCGCACCTCGACCCCCTCGGAGCGCATGTCGAGCACGAAGTAGGTGATGCCCTGGTGCTTGGGGACCGACGGGTCGGTCCGGGCCAGGCAGATGCCCCAGTCGGACTTCTGGGCCATCGAGGTCCACACCTTCTGGCCGTTCAGCACCCACCCGCCGTCCACCCGGTCCGCCCGGGTGGCCAAGCTGGCCAGGTCGGACCCGGCCCCCGGCTCGCTGAACAGCTGGCACCACCACATCCGTCCGAGGAGCGTCGGCCCGACCCACCGTTCCTGCTGCTCGGGGGAGCCGTGGGAGATGAGGGTGGGCAGCGCCCAGGCACCGACGCCGATGTGGGGCCGGTGGAGCCCCGCCCGGTGCAGTTCGTCGTCGATCACCAGCTGCTCGAGCGCCGAGGACTCCCGCCCCCACGGCCGCGGCCAGTGGGGCGCCACCAGCCCGGCCGAGACCATGGCCTCGCGCTGTGCCTCGCCCTCGAGGGCGGCCACCTCGGCCATCAGGGGGGCGAGCTCGGCCCGGATGGCCTCGGCCTCCTCGGGCAGGTCGGCGGCGAGGGGCCGGCGCGCCCCGGCCAGGGCCAGCTCGGCCACCCGCTGGGCCAGCGGGCCCGGGCCCGGCGTCCCCCCCTCCCCCAGGAGCTGGCGGTCCGAGAGGCCGCGTCGCAGGTAGAGATGGGCGTCGTGCTCCCAGGTGAAGCCGATCCCGCCCAGGATCTGCACGCAGTCCTTGGCGCAGTCGGCCAGGCCGTCGAGGCAGACCGCTCCGGCGATGGCCGCGGCCAGCGCCCGCGGGCCCGGCTCGCCGTCGTCGGGCGCGTCCCAGGCCACGGCGGCGTCCCAGGCCACCGCCTCCATCTGCTCCACCACCACCAGCATGTCGGCCAGCTTGTGCTTGATGGCCTGGAACTGGCCGATGGGCCGGCCGAACTGGACGCGGACCTTGGCGTAGTCCGAGGCGGTGTCGAGGCACCAGCGGGCGGCCCCGGCCGACTCGGCGGCCCCGATCACCAGGGCCAGGTCCCCCACCGTCTCGGGGGCCAGGCCGGCCAGCACCCGGGCGGCCGGCACCCGGGCCCCGTGGACCACCACGGTGCCCAGCGGGCGCGTCGGGTCGAGCGCCTCGGCCGCCGTCACCTCCACCGGGTCCGCCTCGGCGTCGAGCAGGCACCAGCCGTGGCCGGACACCGGCAGCAGGAGCCATCGGGCCACCGGGGCCCCGACCACCGGGGCCAGCTCGCCGCTGACCACCAGCGAGCCGTCGTCGCCGGCCACGCCGTCGAGGGCGCCGGGGCCGAAGTGGACCCCAGCCGGCTCGGTGCCGTCGGCCAGGCCGCCAAGGGCGGTCGAGGCACCTTCTTCGTCCGCCAGCGACAGGGCGGCCGAGGCCACCAGGGTGGGGAGGAGCGGCCCGGGCAGAAGGGCCCGGCCCAGCTCCTCGGCGACCACGGCCAGCTCGACCAGGCCGAACCCCTCACCGCCGTGCTCCTCGGCCAGGTGCAGACCGAGCCATCCCTGGCCGGCCATCTCGGTGAAGGCCTTGGGCAGCTCGGCCGGGTCGGCCTCGAAGGTCGCCCGGGGGACCTCCGGCGGGCAGTGCCCCTCCAGCCATCGGCGCACCGTGCGGCGCAGGTCCTCGTGCTCGGCGGTGGTCCCGACGGCCATCAGGGAGCCCCCGCGTCCAGGCGCTGGCCGTCACGCCACAGCGAGATGGCCCCGACGGGACAGCCGCCGGCCACCACCACCAGCCGCTCTTCGTCGGTGGCCTCGGGCTCGAACGTCGTTGCCCGACCGTCGTCGTCGAGGTCGAAGCTGGCCGGGGCCCAGAACAGACAGTTCCCCGAGCCCATGCACCGCTCCCGGTCGATGCTCACCGTTATGCCGTGGGTCACGCCCCTCCCTTCGCTCTGGGTCTCTGCCACCACTGCGTCACCCACCTCCCGCCGCCCCCGTTTCGGCATCCTTGCTGGTGCTCGAACCGTCGGGGCGGGCGCCCGGGCGGTCGTACGCCGCCTCGCCTTGGGGCCGGGCCCCGCCCGCGGCCGTGCCGCGGCGAACCTGGGGGTCGGTCCTGCTCACCTGCGAGACGGTAGCGCCTGGCCCGAGGCCGTCGGCCATCGACGGGCCGGACCCGGTCAGCTGGGGGTGAAGGAGACCGGCAGGGCGATGGGCGAGCGGAAGGCGAATCCACGGATGGACACCTCCTGGCCCTCGGCGGGGTCGAGCCGCAGCCCGTCGAGGCGGTCGAGCACCGCCTCCACGGCCACCCGGGTCTCCATGCGGGCCAGGTGCATGCCCAGGCAGACGTGGACCCCGAAGCCGAAGCCCACGTGCTGGCGCACCTCGCGGAACATGTCGAAGTCGTTCGGACGCTCGTACTTGCGGGCATCGCGGTTGGCTGCGCCCAGCAGCAGGCCGACGTCGGCCCCCTTGGCCACGGGCTTGCCGGCCAGCTCGGTGTCGCGGGTCGCCCGGCGCAGGATGATGGCCACCGGCGGCTCCCAGCGGATGGCCTCCTCGATGGCCTGGGTAAGCAGCGACCGGTCCTTCTGCACCGCCGCCATCTGGTCGGGACGGGTCAACAGCGCGTAGAGCAGGCTGCCCGAGGCGCGGTAGGTGGTCTCCACGCCGGCCGGCAGCAGCAGGCGGAGGAACGAGTAGATCTCCTCGTCGCTGAGGCGCTGGCCGTCCACCTCGACCTGCACGAGCTCGGTGATGAGGTCGTCGCTCGGGTTCTGGCGCCGCTCGGCCAGCACGCCGGCGAAGTAGTCCCGCAGCGCCTCGGAGGCGGCCACGCCGCGGTCCCATGTGGCCGTGGCGCTGGTGATCTCGATCGCCCACCGCTGGAACTTCGGGTAGTCGTTGCGGGGAAGCCCGAGGATGCGGGCGATCACCTGGACGGGGAAGTTGAAGGTGAGCTCCTTCACGAGGTCGGCGTGGCCCCTGGCGGCGAACTGGTCGATCAGCTCGTCGACCACGGTCCGCACCAGGCTCTCCTCCCAGCGCTCGAGCATCTTCGAGCGGAAGGCCGGCGAGACCAGGGCCCGCTGCATCCGGTGCTCGGGCTCGTCCATCTGCAGGATGGTCCGCCCCATCACCGCGCCCACCACGCCCTCGTAGACCGTGGACGAGAAGGTCTCGTTGTCCCGCAGCACCTGCACGCACTCGTCGAAGCCGAGGACGGTCACCGGCTCGACGGGTCCGAAGCTCTCCTCCGCGCCCATCCCGAGGTCGACCGGCCCCACGTGCACCGGGCTCTCGGCCAGCAGCTCGGCCATGCGGGTGAACGGGTCGAGCATGTCGCCGGCGACGGTATCCTGGAGCTCGTAGGGATCGAAGGGGACAAGCGGCTCGGCCGCTTCGGTCGTCGTCATCTCGTTGCCTTTCCGCCTGACTGCCGGGTTGCTTTGACTATGCAACTTATCTCAGTAAACGTTCGCTTGGGAATCCACCGCCGCTCTCCGCCCCTGGCCAGCGCATTTCAGACGTGATCATTCGACATTGGGCCCGCAACCGTCGAGAATAGTGTGATGGCAGCGACCAGCGACGTGAGTTCTGGCGCGCCCGCGCCCTTCTCGCAACGCCAGCACATCTTGGACACGGCGCTGTCGCTCATGAGCCAGCACGGCGTCGACGGCACGTCGATGCGCGACCTGGCCTCGGCGGCCGGGCTGAACGTCGCCACCATCTACCACTACTTCTCCTCCAAGCGCGACCTGCTGGTGGCGGTGCTCGAAGAGCGGGGGTTCGTGGCCGACCTGCAGGCCGGACAGGTCGTCCACCAGAGCACGACCGGCCTCTACGACCTCTTGGTCCAGATGTTCGAATCGCTGCTCGAGGTGGAGGAGTTCGTCCGCCTCATGATGGGCGAGGTGATGCGGGGCGAGGAGACCGCCTCCGAGGTCGGCGACGAGCTCTGGGAGGGCACCCGGAAGTCACTGGAGACGTGGCTGGAGGTGAACGAGCCCGCCCTGTGCCAACGCACGGGCGCCGACGTGGTGACCCGGATCGTGGTGGACGTCATGGTCGGCGTCTTCTTCGCCTACGTGTCGGGGGTGCTCGAAGGGGACCCCCTCGAGGCCTTCCGCCTGCGGGCCAAGGAGCTGACCACCGTACTGGGCACTGGGGCCTGATCCGGGCCCGACCGCCGCCACCCGGCGCTGTGCCAGGATCACACCCGTGCCCGACGCCACCTTGATCTCCACGCCGCCCTTCGGACCCGGCACGCTCGGCCCGGTCCCCCGTCCCGACGACCAGTTCCTCTGGGACCCCGAGAAACAGGCCATGGACCCCGAGCGGCGCCGTCGGCTCCAGGACGAGCGGGTGCGCACCCTGGTGGCCGGTGTCTTCGAGCGGCCCGTCCCCCTCTTCCGCGAGAAGCTGGCCCAGGCCGGCGTCGAGTCGCCCAAGGACATCGCCGGGGTGGACGACCTGTGGCGGGTCCCCCTCACCGTCAAGCAGGACCTGCGCGACTCCGAGGCGGCCGACCCCCCCTGGGGCGCCTACCGGTTCACCGACCCCCGCCACGCGGTGCGCCTCGGGACCTCCACCGGCACCACCGGGCAGCCGACCATCACGGTGTGGACCCGCAAGGACGTCTGGATCGAGTACGAGTCCGGGGCGCGCAACTGGTGGCGCATGGGCTACCGCCCCGGCATGATCGTGACCCACGCCCACCCCGCCTACCTCTACGGCGGCGGCGTCATGCTCCAGGGGACCTACGAGTACATGGGCCTGCTCAGCCTCTGGGTGCCCCCGCCCGACACCGACGAGCTGGCCGAGCAGGCCGTGCGGTTCTGGACCCGGGTCACCCCGGACATCCCTTTCATGGGCTTCGCCACCGGGCGGTTCATCGAGGTGGCCACCAAGCTGGGCATCCCCCTGGAGGACGCCGGGCTCACCGGCCTGAAGGCGCCGCCGGGGTTCGGGCTCGGGCGCGGGGGCATGCCCCTCATGACGGCGGGGGCCGAGTGCTACGCCTACGTGGGCGGGCCGTGCGGCCAGTCGCCCGGGGCCCACATCCACGAGGACTGGGCCGTGGTCCAGGCGGTCGACCCGGCCACCGGCCGGGAGGTGGCCGACGGCGAGTGGGGCAACCTCACGGTGACCACCCTCGACCGGGACAACGGCCTGCTCCGCTACGACCTCGAGGAGGCCTGCGCCATCGTGCGCGGGCCGTGCCCCTGTGGGGAGACCTCCATCCGCGGGTTGTGGGGCGGCCGGTTCAAGGACCTGTTGAGCTGCCAGGGCACGCGCTTTCAGCTGAACGAGCTCGAAGGCGTCCTGCGGGGCATCGAGGCCGTGCGGTCCCCGTCGCTCGAGTACCAGGTGGTCCGCCCCGACGGCTCCGACGCACCGCTCGCCCTGCGGGTGGAGGTGGCGACCGAGGACCCCGGAGACCGGGAGTCGGCCCGCCTGCGGGTCGAGACCGACGTGCGCGAGGCGCTCGGTGTGGTCGTCGCCGTCGAGGTGCTCGACCGAGACACCATCCCCCGGGCCGGCTACAAGGCGACCCGGGTCCTCGAGCCGTAGGGTCGGCGGGTCAGGGCGCGCCGGGGGGCGGCTTGCGGCCCCAGGCGGAGACGAGCGGCGAGGTCGACACCTCGACCCTCCCGGCCGAGACGTTGGCGACGTGCCGGTCGATCTCCGCGTCGGTGGCCAGGTCGGCGGCGCGCAGCGCCCCGCGCACCTGCTCGACGGTGGTGAGCTCCAGCTCGGCGCACGCCCGGCCGGCCACCGGGAAGTAGGCGTCGGCCGCCACGTCGACGAGCCCGGCGCCGCGCAGGAGCCCCGGCAGCCTCCGCCCGAAGGCCAGGTCGACGCCGCGCCCGGCCAGGAGGGTGCGGAAGGCGGCCTTGAGCCGGTTGGCGAGCTCCTCTTGGGGGCCGTGCACCTCCAGGCAGGCCAGCGGCTGGCTGGCCGGGTCGGCGTCCTCCACCAGCAGCCAGCCCCCCGGCGCCAGCGCGCCCACCATGGTGGCCAGGGCGCGCAGGCGGTCGTGCACGTGGACCAGCACCAGTCGGGCGTGGACGAGGTCGAAGCTCGGTGGGGGGGCGGGGTCGGCGCCGATGTCGTGGACCTGCGTCTCGAACGGGTGGTCCCCGTCGAGCCAGGAGGTGTCGATGTCGGTGGCCAGGACGTACCCCCCGGGCCCGACCCGCCCGGCGAACCACGCCGGGACGCTGGGCCCTCCGGCCCCGACCTCCCAGACCCGCCAACCGGGCCCGACCCCGAGGCGCTCGGCATGGTCGATGGTCCAGTGGTCGAAGAGCGCCCCCAGGGCGGCGAGCCTCGCCCCGGCCTCGGACTGGCGATTGTCGAGGAGGTACCCCTCGCCCGCGGTCACCGCCGCAGCTTAGGGACCCGCCGCCGCCGGGGACGGCCCTCGCCCGCCGGACCGCCGGGCCGTCGGGGTCCCGGCCCGTGCCCTGACGCGCCGGCCGGGTCCTCTACGATCCGGGCGGTGCCGGACCTCGACCCAAGGGCGCTCCCCGCCACGACGGGCACGGCCCGTCGCCGGCGGCCCGGCACCGGGGACGACCGCCCGGGATCGGTGCGCACGGTCCGGGACCGGGGGGACCGTTGGGCGTCTTCCTCGGCCTGATCGTCGCCGCCGGTTTCGGGAGCGGCGACTTCCTGGGCGGCCTGGCCTCGCGCCAGGCGGCCACGCTGGCCGTCCTGTCGGTCTCCCAGGTGGCGGCGCTCTGCGGCGCGCTGGTGGTGACGCTCGCCTTCGGTGGCCACCCGTACCTCGACGACGTCGGCTTCGGCGCGCTCGCCGGTGTCCTCAACGCCGCCGCCATCGGCTGCCTCTACCAGGGCCTGGCCATCGGCCAGATGGGCCAGGTGGCGCCGATCGCCGCGGTCATCGGCGCGGTGATCCCGGTGAGCTGGGGGCTCCTGCGCGGCGAGCACCTCGGAGTGGCACCGCTGGTCGGGGTGGCGCTGGCCATCGCGGCCGCCGCGCTCTTGTCGTCGGACCGCGACGAGCGCAAGGGCCCGCTCGTCGGGCGCGCCCTGTGGCTCGCCGCGGCGGCCGGCACCGGCTTCGGCATCTCCCTGGTGCTCTTCTCGGCGGCCAGCCACCACGGCGGGTACTGGCCCGTGCTCAGCGCCCGGGCCGCGGCGATGGTCGCCGTCTGGTCGGTGCTGGCCGCCACCGGCGGCCTGCCCGGTCTGCGCGGCGTCCCCAAGGTGAAGGCGCTGGGGGCCGGGCTCCTCGACGTGGGGGCGACCACGCTCCTGCTCACCGCGCTGCGCACCAGCCTGACGGCGATCGTGGCTCCGGTGGCCTCGCTGGCCCCCGGCTTCACGACCCTGCACGCCTGGTGGCACCTCCACGAGCGGCTGTCGCGGGTGCAACTGCTCGGCCTGGCCCTGGCCCTGGTCGGCCTCGGGCTCATCGCCACCTCATGACCACCGGCGAGACTGGCGCCGTGCCGAGCCCACTGCCGCTCGAGCGTCCGCTCCGGCTGGCCGTGGTCGGACTCGGGCAGATCGCCGAGCTGATGCTGCCGGCCTACGCCGCCCGTCCCGACGTGGCCGTGGTCGGCCTCTGCGACCCCAGGACCGAGCGGCTCGAGCGTTGGGCGGAGCGGTTCCCCGACGCCGTGCTCGCCACCGACGTCGGCGGGGTCACGGCCCTCGGTCCCGACGTGGTCGACGTGCTGGTCCCCACGCCCCTCCACGCCGAGGTGGCGTCGTCGGTCCTCGACGCGGGCTGCCACGTTCAGGTGCAGAAGCCCATCGCCCGGGACCTCGAGGGCGCGGACCGGTTGCTGCGCACGGCCCGCTCGCGGGGAGCCTGCCTCCACGTGCTCGAGGACTACCTCTGCTATCCCCCGCTGGTGCGCCTGCGCGACCTGGTGCACTCGGGCGAGATCGGCGAACCGGTGGGGTGCCACATGAAGATCGTGGCCACCGGACGCGGCGGCTGGGAGGTGCCGGCCGAGAGCTACCAGTGGCAGTTCCACCAGGCCCAGGACGGCCGGGGCATGCTCGTCTTCGACCATGGGTGGCACCAGCTGGCCGTGGCCACCTGGCTCTTCGGGCCCGTGCGGCGCATCTTCGCCTGGCTCGGGTCCACCGAGATCGTCCCGGGGATCTCGATGGACGCGCCCTCCACGCTGGTGTGGGAGCACGTGTCGGGGGTGCGGGTGGTGCTCGACATCACCTTCGCCATCGACACCTACTTCCACTCGACCCACTACGGGGGCGACGAGCGGGTCGAGGTGACGGGGTCCAAGGGGTACGCGCGCTGCAACCGCATCAGCGCCTACGGGGTCCAAGAGCCGTCGGTCGTCGTCTACCGCGAGGGCGAGATCCGGGGTTTCCACGCGCTCGACGACACGCCGCCCGACGCCTTTTCCGCCATGGCGGCGCGCACCGTGGAGGTCTTCACTGGCGGTGCCGCCCCGCTCTTGGACGGGCCGGCGGCCCGCCACGTGCTGGTGGCCCTCCTCGCCGCCCTCGAGTCGCACCGCACCGGGACCCCCGTCGACCTGGACGTCGCCGACCGTTGACGCCGCTGGCGTGCGGACCCCGAGCGGGGACGGCCCCTCGCCCCTCGGGCTCTAGGGTGGGGGGCGGCGTGGCGTTTGAGGTCCTCCAGCCGGCACCACTCCAGGGTGGCGGCGTGGGTGGCCTCGAGGACCACGGCCGGGGCGGCCCCGGCCTCGAAGGCCTCCTGCCAGCGCGGCGCGCAGAGGCACCACTGGTCCCCCGGCTCGAGGCCGGCGAACCCCAGGGCCGGCTGGGGGGTGGACAGGTCGTTGCCCTTGGCCTTGGAGAAGCTGAGGAACTCGGCGGTCATGAGGGTGCAGACGGTGTGGACGCCCGCGTCCTCGGCGCCGGTGTTGCAGCAGCCGTCGCGGTAGAAGCCGGTCAACGGGTCGGTGCTGCAGGGGACGAGGTCGCCGCCGAGGACGTTCTTGGCCATGACGCCATCTTGGCCCAGTGGAACAACCCGGCGCGTCAGCCGTCGGCCGGCGAGGGGTCGGGCTCGACCTCGGAGACGTCGGTGACCACCGTGGTGCGGAAGCCGAAGTCGGTCTCGGTGGCCCCGGCCGCCTCGGTGGCCCAGTAGACGATCATCGGCTCGCCGGCCGTCGGGCCCACCAGGCCGCGGATGCGCCGCCAGATGCCGTCCTGGGGCTGGCTGTCGGAGGGGCCGTGCCGCCCGTGGACGCGCCGGATGCGCATCCCGTCGAGGTCGACGTCGTAGACCGAGCCCGACTCGGTGCGCACCCGCTGCATCCGGCGGAGTCTACGGCTCGCCGGCCGCCACCCGACGCTCACCGTCGGTCCGGCGCGCATCGGGTAGAAAGGGCCGATGGAGCACTTCCTGTCCACCTGGGGCTACCTGGCCCTGTTCATCGCCACCTTCGTGTCGTCGATGGGCATCCCGGTCGGCTCGGAGATCGCCATGGGCTACGCCGGGGCCTTGGCCAGCGGCCAGCTCACTTCGCCCGGGGCCTCCCACGTCGAACTGGCCCCGGCGATCCTGGTGGCCCTGGCCGGGGAGCTGGCCGGCTCGGCGGCCGGCTACGCCATCGGCCGCTTCGGCGGCCGGCCGCTGGTGGACAAGGCGGGCCACTACATCCTGCTCACCCACCGCGACCTCGACCGGGCCGAGGCCTGGTTCGCCCGGCGGGGCGAGCCCTTCGTCTTCTTCGGCCGGCTGATCCCGCTCCTGCGCTCGTTCGTCTCCTTCGCCGCCGGCCTGGGCGAGATGGCCATGGGCAAGTTCGCCCTCTTCACCTTCTTCGGCTGCGCCCTGTGGTGCGCGGCGCTGGTCTCGATCGGCTACGGCCTCGGGGCGAGCTGGGAGCACGTCATCAAGAAGTTCAGCTACGCGGGGTACGCGGCGGCCGTGCTCCTCGTCGTCCTGGTGGCCGTGGCCCTCGCCCACCGGATCCGCGTGGTGCGGGCCGAGCGGGCCGAGCGGGTCTCGGGGCCCCGCTGAGCGCCCGAGGGATCAGCCGGCCTCGACCAGCATCCGGGCCAGGCGCTGGCGCTCGAAGCCGGCCCCGCCCAGCAGGATCTCGTCCTGCTTGGCCCGCTTGTAGAGGAAGTGGGCGTCGTTGGCCCAGGTGAACCCCACCCCGCCGTGGGTCTGGATGTTGTCCCCCGTGGCGTGCACCGCGGTCTCGGCCGCGTAGCTGGCGGCCATGGCCGCGGCCCGCTCGCGACCGGGGTCCTCGGCGTCGGAGGCCCACGCCGCGTACTGGGCGCCCACCCGGGACATCTCCAGCGCGTGGAACATGTCGACCAGGCGGTGCTTGACCACCTGGTAGGTGGCCACCGGCCGGTCGAAGACCACCCGCTGCTTGGCGTACTCGGTGGCCTCCTCGAGGGCCCGGTCGGCCACCCCGGTGAGCTCCGAGGCCAAGGCCACCGCCACGTCGTCGAGCACCCGACGCCACAGCGACGCCTGGCCGCCGGCCGGCCCGAGCGGCACCACCCGGGCCTCGTCGAGGACCAGCCGGGCCGCCTTGCGGGTGGGGTCCAAGGTGGGCACCGGCTCGAGGGCGGCCTCACCGCCGGCCGCACCCGAGGTCCCCTCGCCCGGGCGGTCCAGCAGGAAGGAGCGGACGCCCTCCTCGGTCCGGGCCACCACCACGATCCAGGCGGCCGACTGCCCGTCGAGCACCAGCGGCTTGTGGCCGCTCACCACCCAGTCCGAGCCCTTGCGGCGGGCCCGGGTGCGCACCGTGCCCAGCGGGTCCCCGTGGCCCATCTCGGTCAGGGCCACCGTGCCGCGGCGACTGCCGTCGGCCAGTCCGGACAACAGGTCGTCGGCCCCGAGGGCCCGGGC
The DNA here is from genome assembly GCA_963770505.1 of uncultured Actinomycetota bacterium. Lineage (GTDB taxonomy): Bacteria > Actinomycetota > Acidimicrobiia > Acidimicrobiales > RAAP-2 > CAVYPR01. The sequence continues at coordinate 1,367,534 of CAVYPR010000001.1, forward strand.
GGCCAGGGTGGCCAGCACCGAGGAGGAGAGGAACGGGCCGGGCATGGGGATGCGGCCCATCTGCTCGAGCACGATGCAGGTCTCGAGCAGCCCCGCCCCCGAGCCGCCCTGGGCCTCGGGGACCAGCATGCCGGTCCAGCCCAGGTCGACCAGGCTGCCCCACAGCTGGTCGGTGAACCCCAGCGGGTCGTCGGCCATCTCCCGCAGGCGGGTCCCGTCGACCTCGCGCTCGCAGGCCTGGCGGGCCACGTCGCGCAGGGCCACCTGCTCGTCGTCGAACGTGAAGTCCACAGTCACCCCTTCCGGGTTACGCGTCTCCGGCTCTCTCGGCCGGCCCGGGCGGAAGGTCAGGGTACCGGAAAATCTCGGCTACCTTGACCCCCGTGGATTTCTCGCTTTCCCCCGAGGACGAGGCGTTCCGTGACGAGCTGCGGGCCTGGCTCGACGAGCACCTTCCCCCCTTCTTGGAGAAGGAGGCGGCCGAGGAGGCCACCACCGAGTCCGGCGGCCGGTCGACCCCGGCCACCAACCGGCGCCGGGCGGCCTGGCAGCGCGAGCTCAACGAAGGCCGCTGGGCGGCCATCCACTGGCCCGCCGAGTACGGGGGCCGGGGCGCCACCGCCATGCAGCGGGTCATCTCCTCGGAGGTGATGGCCGAGTACCGCACCCCGGGCATCTTCAACACCAACGGCATCTGGCAGATCGGCCCCATGATCATCACCTGGGGCACCGACGAGCAGAAGGCCCGCTGGCTGCCGAGCATCCTCGAGGCCGACGAGCACTGGTGCCAGGGGTTCAGCGAGCCCGACGCCGGCAACGACCTGGCCAACCTGCGCACCACGGCCATCCTCGACGGCGACGACTACGTGGTGAACGGCCAGAAGATCTGGATCTCCACGGCCCACATCGCCAAGTGGGGGCTGTTCCTCCTGCGCACCGACCCCACGGCCATCGAGCGCGGCGCCAAGCACGAGGGGATCACCGCCTTCATCGTGGACATGGAGACCCCCGGCATCGAGATCAGGCCGATCCGCGACATGACCGGCGAGGAGATGTTCAACGAGGTCTTCTTCAACGACGCCCGCATCCCGGTCGACTGCCGCCTGGGCGGCGAGGGCGAGGGGTGGATGGTGGCCATGGGCACCCTGGGCTTCGAGCGGGTGGGCATCGCCGGGCAGATCTCGGTGCTCGGGGCCGACCTGCGGGCCATGATCGAGGCGGCCCGCTCGGTCAACCCCGAGGCCCTGGACGACCCGATCATGACCGACCGCATGGCCCGGGCCTGGACCGAGATCGAGCTGGCCCGGCTCCTCTCGCTGCGGGCCCTCAGCCGGATCATCAAGGGCGAGCGGCCCTGGCCCGAGGTGCAGTTCGCCAAGATCGAGTGGGCCTACCTGGCCCAGGTGCTGGCCGACCTGGCCCTCGACCTGCTGGGACCGGCCGGCGCCCTCACCAAGGGCGGGCCCGACACCGTCGACCGGGGGAAGTGGACCCGGCTCTACTCGTTCCAGCGTTACAGCACCATCGGCGGCGGCTCCACCGAGGTGCAGAAGAACATCATCGCCGACCGGGCCATCAAGCTGCCCGGCCAGGCCCGCCTCTCCTGAGTCCCGGCGTGCCCGCCGGTCGAGACCCCCGCTCCCCCTGCCTGATCGGGGTCGGCCGCAGGACCTGGCACCCCACAGACGTCGGGCCCGAGGGCGCCCCCGAGCCCCTGGCCATGTGGGAGGAGGTGGCCCGCCTGGCCGCGGCCGACGCCGGGGCCCCCGGGGCCCTGGCCCAGCTGGGGACGCTCGACATCGTCTACTGCCAGTCCTGGGAGTACGACGACCCGACGGCCCGTCTCGCCGAGCGGCTCGGCGCCCACCCCAAGGCGGCCCGCTACTCGGGCATCGGCGGGGTGGTCCCCCAGGTGCTGGCCACCTCGGCGGCGACGGAGATCCTGGCCGGCCGGCTCGACCTGGCCCTGGTGGTGGGGGCCGAGGCCCTGGCCACCAAGCGCCGCGACAAGAAGGAGGGAAGGAAGCCCGACTGGTCGCACCGGGCGGCCGAGCGCAGCCCCTTCCCCTTCGAGGCGCCGTTCCACCCGGCCGAGGTGGCCCACAACGTCTTCCAGGCCTACCTCTCCTTCGCCGCCTACGACAACGCCCGCCGGGCCCACCTGGGCCGGGCCCTCGACGACCACCGCCAGCGGTTGGGGCGCCTCATGGCGCCGATGTCGGCGGTGGCCGCGGCCGACCCGGCCAACGCCTGGTTCCCCGTGGCCCGCACCCCCGAGGAGGTGGCGGGGGTGGGCCCGGACAACCGGATGGTCGCCTACCCCTACACCAAGCTGATGATGGCCATCATGGACATCGACATGGCGGCGGCCTTCCTCCTGGCCAGCGACGAGGCGGCCGACCGCCTGGGGGTCCCCCCCGAGCGCCGGGTCTACCTGCGGGGCTGGGGCTACGCCGAGGACCCCAACTACCTGGCCGAGCGCCGGCAGCTCTGGCGGTCCCCGGCCATGGGCGTGGCCTCCCGGGCGGCCCTGCGGGCGGCCGGCGTGACCGTCGACGACGTGGCCCACCTCGACCTGTACTCCTGCTTCCCGAGCTCGGTGGCGTTCGCCGTCGACGCCCTGGGCATCGACCACACAGGCGTCCTCGACGGCACTCGGCCGGTGACGGTGACCGGCGCCCTCCCCTACCACGGTGGCCCGGGCTCGAACTACATGACCCACTCCCTGGCCGCCCTGGCCCAGCGCCTGCGGGAGGACCCCGGCGGCTACGGCCTGGCCAGCGGAGTGGGCATGCACATGACCAAGCACGCCTTCGGCGTCTGGTCGACCGAGCCCGGTCCCCTGGTCCCGCCCGATGAGCCGGCCATGGCCGCCGAGCTGGCGGCGGACCTCGAGGTGGTGGCCGTCACCGACACGGTCCACGACGCCACCGCCACCGTGGCCACCTACACCGTGCTCCACGGCCGCGACGGCGCCCCGGAGTGGGGGGTGGTCGTCTGCGACCTGGACGACGGGACCCGCTGCTACGGCCGGTTGGAGGACCCCGGCGACCTGGCCCTGGCCGAGCAGGAGGAGCTCGTCGGCCGCACGGTCCACCTGACCGCGGCCGAGGGCGGGGTCAACCTGGCCCGGCTGTAGGGGTCCCCGCGGGCGGCGCGGCCGCCGGCGGGCTGTGTTCAGACGGCCCCGGCCGCGGCGGGCGCCGAGGCCCCGTCGAGCAACGACCGGAAGGCGGCCACCAGCTCGTCCATCTGCTGGCGGGTGGCCGAGGCCGAGATGAAGAAGAAGTTCCGGCCGCCCTCCTCGTCGGGGGTGCAGTTCACCCGCAGGACGTCCCGGGTGCCGGTGTGCACCCGGAAGCGCCGCTGGCGGACGCCGGGGAGGTCGAGCCCCTCGCGCTCGGCGAACATGAAGAAGGAGACCTCGGTGGGCGGCGGGGTGTAGGACCCCTCCGCCTTGAGGGACTCGGCCAGAGGGACCGGGACCGTGCTGTGGGCCACCGCCTGGCGCAGGGCGGCCATCACCTTGGGGGAGACGTCCTCCAGCCGGTCGGCCGGGGTCACCTCGGCGGTGAGCCGCACCGGGCCGATGAAGCTCCCGATCATGGTCCGGGCCACCGGCAGGCGGCGGTTGGAGACGGCCGAGGTCACCATGAACCGCTCGGCCCCGGCCACCTCGGCCAGGGCCATCTCCAGCCACGACAGGACGACCACGAACGGGGTGGTGGCCAGGGCCGGCGTGGCCTCCTCCATGCGCCGCCACTCCTCGGCGGTGATCTTGAAGAACCGGGTCTCGTTGCGCTCCCCGGTCGCGCTGGGCCACCGCCCGGCCGACCGCGAGGCCCCGGCCAGCTCCTGCCAGTGGCGGATCGACCGCTCGGCCACAGCCTCTTTGACCGGGTGCTCGACGACGTAGCGCAGGAAGCTCTCGGTGTTGGGGACCGGGAGCTCGGGCGACGGGCGCCCGGCGTGCTCGGCGTAGGCGCGGGAGATCTCGGCCGCCACCAGCGTCCCCGAGTCCCCGTCGACCAGGGCCTCGGCCACGAAGATGGCCAGCACGTTGGTCTTGGGGGCGACCAGGTACAAGGTGGCCTGCAGGCGCGAGTCGTCCCAGGGGGACAGGTCGCGGTAGGTGGTCTCGATGGCCTTGACGGCGGCCATGAGCCCGATGGCCTTCGGACGGTCGTCGAGGTGGACGATCTCCATCACGTGCTCGCTGAAGGGCGTCACCACCTGCTCGGGGCCGTCGGGGCCCCGCTCGAAGCGGACCCGCAGCATGTCGTGGCGCCGGACCACGTCGTCGACCGCTTGGGCCAGCGCCTCGACGTCGAGCTTCCCGTTCAGCTGGTACACCCAGCTCATGAACTCCCGGCTCGGGTTGAAGGCCGACATGAGCAGCGACGACCGCTGGGTGAACGAGGTCGGCGCCCGCCCCGGGTCGGCGCCGGTCAGGGCGTCAGCGTCGACGGGGCCCGGCGGCTCGCGCCGCGCCCCGTCGGTGGCCGGGGCCGGGTGGTCGGTGGTCGACACCCCCCTATCTTGTCCCACGCCGCGGGGGCCTTCGGTCCGCGGTGCCCGCCCGCAACTGTGAGACTTGGCCGGTGCGCGCCCTCTTCGATCCCCCCACCGACCCCGCCGCGTACCCCTTCACCCACCGGCTGCGGGCCCGCTTCGCCGACACCGACGCCATGGGCCTGGTCCACCACGCGGCCTACCTGCCCTGGATGGAGGAGGCCCGGGTGGAGTGGCTGCGGGCCCTCGGCCACCCCTACGACGACCTGCGCCGGCAGGGCATCGAGTTCCCGGTGGCCGAGGTGGCCGTCCGCTACCGCCGGCCGTTCCGCTTCGACGACCTGGTCGACCTCCACCTGGTGGCCGCCTCGGTGGCCGGCGCCTCCTTCCAGATCGGCTACCTGCTCAGCTGCGGCGGCCAGCCGCGGGCTACCGCCGTCACGCTGCACGGGGTGGTGGAGGTGGGCGGGAGGCCGGTGCGCGCCCCGCAGTGGCTGCGGGAGCTCGCCACCGGCCCCTGACCCCGGCCAGGGCGCTCACCTGGGGCGCGTAGTGTGTGGGGCGACGGGCGTCGCCGAGCGCGGCCACGGCCGCCGTGACTTCGAGGAGCGGGAGGGTTGCGATGCGCATCGAGGACATGATCATGGTCAGCGTGGACGACCACGTGATCGAGCCACCGGACATGTTCGAGGGGCGGCTGCCGGCCAAGTACCAGGACAAGGCGCCCAAGCTGGTGCGCCGCCCCGACGGCACCGACTTCTGGCACTACGACGGCAGCGAGATCCCCAACGTCGGCCTGAACGCCGTGGTGGGCCGGCCGCCCGAGGAGTACGGCATCGAGCCCAGCTCCCTCGACGAGATGCGCCGCGGCTGCTTCGACGTCCACGAGCGGGTCCGGGACATGAGCGCCAACGGGGTGCTGGGGTCGATGTGCTTCCCGTCCTTCCCCCAGTTCTGCGGCCAGCTGTTCGCCCGCCGGGAGGACAAGGACGAGGCCCTGGCCATGGTCCGGGCCTACAACGACTGGCACATCGAGGGCTGGTGCGGGGCGGAGCCCGGCCGCTTCATCCCCCTCTCCATCCCGGCCATCTGGGACCCTGAGCTGGCCGCCGCCGAGGTCCGCCGGGTGGCGGCCATGGGCTGCCACGCCGTGACCTTCTCGGAGAACCCCGAGAAGCTCGGGTGGCCCTCGCTGCACAACGCCCACTGGGACCCGTTCTGGACCGCCTGCAGCGACCTGGGGACGGTGGTCTGCATGCACCTGGGGTCCTCGTCCCAGCTGGTGATGACCTCGATGGAGGCGCCGATCGACGTCATGATCAGCCTCCAGCCGATGAACATGGTCCAGGCGGCCGCCGACCTCCTGTGGTCGCCGGTGCTGCGCAAGTACAAGGACCTCAAGTTCGCCCTGTCCGAGGGCGGCATCGGCTGGATCCCCTACGCCCTCGAGCGCATCGACTACGTCTACCAGCACCACCACGCCTGGACCGGGCAGGACTTCGGGGACATGCTGCCCAGCCAGCTGTTCAAGGACCGGATCATCACCTGCTTCATCGACGACGCCTTCGGCATCGACAACCGGCGGTACCTGAACATCGACAACATCACCTGGGAGTGCGACTACCCGCACTCGGACTCCACCTGGCCGCAGTCGCCCGAGGCGGCCATGAAGTACCTGGCCGAGGTGGACGACGACGAGATCGACAAGATCACCCACGCCAACGCCATGCGCCTGTTCCAATACGACCCGTTCAGCGTCCGTCCCCGCGAACGCTGCACGGTGGGGGCGCTGCGGGCCGAGGCGGCCGACGTGGACACCCGGCCGGTCTCGAGGGTGAAGGGCCCCCGCGACGACAAGCCCAAGATCGTCGACCTCCAGACGGTGGCCACCAAGCTCGACATGTCCTCCAAGACAGGCTGAACCGGGCATGCCCGTCCACTTCGAGCCGGGCGACGATCACGTCGTCCGCATCACCATCGACCGGCCCGAGCACCGCAACTCCATGGACATGGAGCACTTCTTCGAGCTGCGCACGGCCTGGGACCGCTTCGGGGAGGACGACGACCTCTGGGTGGCCGTCATCACCGGGGTCGGCAAGGACTTCTGCGTCGGGGCGGACTTGAAGACCTACATCCCCCAGGTCACCGCCCTCCAGAAGAAGCTGGCCGAGGACGGCGACGCCAAGCTCGAGGGCGGCTACCGCCTCGACGACGGGGTGAAGGCGGTGCTCCGGGGGGTGAAGCTCTACAAGCCGATCATCGCCGCGGTCAACGGGACCTGCGTGGCCGGCGGCATGGAGATGCTCGGAGGGTGCGACATCCGGGTGGCCTCGGAGAACGCCACCTTCGCCGTCATGGAGCCCAAGCGCGGCCTCTTCGCCGGGGGCGGGACGACGGTGCGCCTGCCCCGGCAGATCGCCTTCCCCGCGGCCATGGAGTTCCTCCTGTGCGCGGACCAGATCACCGCGGACCGGGCCCTCGAGATGGGCGTGCTCAACGAGGTGACCACCCCCGACAAGCTGCTCGAGCGCGCCTACCACTACGCGCAGCGCATCACGGCCAACGGTCCCTTCGCCGTGCGCAAGACCAAGGAGTCGGTGCTGCGAGGGCTGGCCACCACAATGCGCGAGGCCTACAAGATCGAATCGGAGATCTCCGGCGAGGTGTTCTCGAGCGAGGATGCCAAGGAAGGGCCGCGGGCCTTCGCGGAGAAGCGCCCCCCGGTCTGGCAGAACCGCTAACCCCCAGGCGCGGGTCGACGGCCCGCCCGGACGCGGCTCAGGAACGCTGGTGCAACTCCAGCGCGTTGCCCGAGGGGTCGAGGAGGAAGGCCTGCCGGCCGGCCCCGATGCCCCCCGGGTCGCTCACCTCGACGCCGCCCGCCCGCAGCTCGGCCACCACCTCGTCGAGATCGTCGACCCACAGGGCGAAGTGCTGGCCGAGGTTGCGGGGCACCGGAGCCTCGAGGAGGTGGACCTGCTGACCCCCGGCGTCGAGCCACGCCCCGGCCAGGCCGAGATCGGGGCGGTCGCCCCGCAGGGTGAGGCCGAGCACCCCGGTGTAGAAGTCGACCGACTCGGCGACGTCGGCGACGTTGATGGCCACGTGGTGGACGCCGACCGGCCGCACCCGGCCAGTCTGCCAGGACCGTCCCGGCCGTGCCGCAACCCGGCGGTCGCCGCCGCCCCGCTGCGGTTGGCCTAACCTCCCGTCCGTGAGCGAGGCCCGCCCATGAGCACCGCCAACGGCGCCGGCGAGGACGTGCTGCGCCGGATGGAGGGCGCCGTGGCCTGGATCGTCCTCAACCGGCCGGACGCCGGCAACGCCATGACGGCGGCCATGCGCGACCAGATCGCCGATTGGCTGGACGAGGCGTCGGCCGACCTGGCGGTGCGGGCCGTGGTCATCACCGGCGCCGGCGACAGGGCCTTCTGCTCGGGCGCCGACCTGCGCGGCAACCGGCCCGGCCCGGCTCGGCCCGAGGGAGCCCCCGAGCAGGCGGTGGGGGACGTGGCCCGTCTCATTCGCCAGGGATGGCAGCGCCTGGTGGCCTCGGTCCTCGACTGCGAGAAGCCGGTGGTGGCCGCGGTCAACGGCACGGCCGCCGGGGGCGGGATGCACCTCGCCCTCGCCTGCGACCTGGTGGTGACGGCCGAGGGGGCCCGCTTCATCGAGGTCTTCGTGCGCCGCGGCATCGCCCCCGACGCCGGCGGGGCGTGGCTGCTCACCCGGCTGGTGGGGATCCAACGGGCCAAGGAGCTCTTCTTCTTCGGTGACGACGTGCCGGCCGCCGAGGCGCTGCAACTGGGGCTGGTCAATCGGGTGGTGCCCCAGGGCGAGCTCGAGGAGACGGCGCGCCGGCTGGCCGACCGCCTGGCCGCTGGGCCCACCAAGGCCATCGGCGTGGCCAAGTGGCTGACCAACCGGGCCCTCGACGTCGACCGGGCCACCTCCTTCGCCGACGAGGCGCTGGCCCAGGAGCTGGTCAACCGGACCGAGGACGCCCAGGAGGGGATCGCCAGCTTCGTGGAACGGCGACCGCCCTCCTTCGGCGGCTGGTAGGCGGGCGACGGCTCAGTCGGCCAGGGCGGCGTAGGTGGCCGTGAGGAAGTCCTGGCCGATCGGCGGGAGCCGGGGCGAGGTGAAGGCGGCGTTGGTGAGGAGGACGGCCACCAGGCCTTCTTCCGGGTCGTTGCGCCAGACGGTCCCGAGCCCGCCGTCCCACCCGTACTGGCCGACGGGGGCCGCCGGGTGGTCTCCTCGGGTCACCACCCCTACGCAGAACCCCCAGCCCCGGCCGTCGAAGTCTCCGGGGAAGAACCCTGACACCGCCTTCTGGGCCGGCGTGAGGTGGTCGGCGGTCATCGTCTCGACGGTGGGCCGGGAGAGGAGCGGCGCCCCCCCGGCCGCCAGCATCTGGGCGAAGGACAGGAAGTCCCCGGCCGTCGACACCAGCCCCGCCCCGCCCGAGGGGAAGGCCGGCGGGGCACTCCACTGGCCGTCGGGGGGGTCGAAGAGGGAGAGCTCGCCGGTCGCGGGGTCGCTGGCGTAGCTGGTGGCGAAGCGGTCGAGGTCGGCGGCGGGCACGAAGAACCCGGTGTCTGCCATGCCGAGCGGCTCGAAGACCCGATGGCGCAGGATGGTCGGCAGGTCCGAGCCCGAGGCCCGGGCCACGAGCACGCCCAGCACGTCGGCTCCGGTGTGGTACAGCCAGCGCTCGCCGGGCTGGCACATGAGCGGAAGGGTCGAGAACCGGCGCATCCACTCGTCCGGCTCGGGGGGCAGAGCCGGTTGCGGCGGTCCCACGCTCAATTCGAGCGGCGCGGCCAGGTCGTTCAGCGGGCTGGCGCCGAAGTAGCCGCCGAACCCCATCGTGAAGGTGAGAAGATCCCGGAGGGTGATCGACCGCTCGGCGGGAACGGTCTGGTCGACCGGTCCGTCGATGCGACGGACCACGCGACGGTTGGCCAGTTCGGGCAGGAAGCGCTCGACCGGTTCGTCGAGCCCGAGCACGCACTCCTCGACCAGCATGAGCGCCGCCACCGCGGTCACAGGCTTGGTCATCGACGAGATGCGGAAGATCGTGTCGTTCCCGACGGCCCGGTCCCCGTCGACGGCGGTGGTGCCGACCGCGCCCACGTGCGTCTCACCCCGCCGACTGACCACCCACACCAATCCCGGGGTAGCTCCCCGCCCGACGTGTCCGACCAAAATCTCGTGGAGCCTCCCGAGCCGGTCCGCCGACAACCCTCCCCCACGCACGAGAACCAAGTCGCCCCCCTCGACGGACATGCTGGCTAGATCCGGCCGGGCGCCTCAACTTCGTTGTAGATCGCCACGGCGGGAGGGCCGGTGACGCCAACAAGTTCCGTGATCTTCGCGACCTTGGCGTTGCCCTCAAAGAAGCTCTGGAACTGTTCAGCCGTTTCCCACTCGTCAATGACCACGAGTTCGGAGTCGCCCGCCACGAACGTGTGGTGGATGATCCCACCGCCCTTGGTGTCCTCGGTGATCTCCTCGAGGAGGGCTGCGTTGGCCTTCAGGCCGGCTATGGCCTTCTCGATGTCGGCAACCGGGAAGTGGGCGATGACAGTGACACTCATGACGGAAACCTCTCTTCGAATGGCCCGACCGCTCTCGCAGAGGCGGTCCGGCCAAGCTAGGACATTTCTGTCGTGCCTGCTCTGCGGTCGCTTGGCGGGTGTCCCCCATTCGCCACACTGATCGAAGGTGCTCCCGTTCGCCGGGAATGTGTCACGGCACATACGGGTGCCCTAGGCGGTGACCGGCCTGAGGCGCACTGCGCTGGCACCTAACCGAGCCAAGGGCTGGACTCCTGGAGGATGTTGGACCCACGCTCTTGCAAGATGGCCTCCGGTGCCTTCCCAACTGCGAGACGTCCATCGTCCGCCACGTCAAGCGACTCTCCTGATGGCGGGCTTACCGGGCTGAGTCCGAACATCGGGTGCAGGCTGCAAAGCAACCTCCCCCTGCCGCCGGGAGCGCGATACCGCCGACACCACCGTGATTGAGTCAACCAAAGCGCGCGGGCTCAGTGTCGAGTTGACGAGTGTCAGTTCGTTCCCGCACCTGCACGTCCGCGCCAACATGCGCCGATCAAGCCACACCGATTGTGGGCACGACTCATCGAACCTGGCACAATGAACCATGCGGAGTGAAGCAGGGTTTCGGCGATTGGTGAATTTCAGCGATGCGGTGGTGGCGATTGCCATTACGTTGCTGGTGCTCCCGCTGGTCGACTCGGCAAGTTCGATCGGCACCACTGGAGTCGGCGACTTCCTCAACGACAACAAGACCAAGCTCTTCGCATTCGTCTTGAGTTTCGCGGTGATCGGGAGATTTTGGTGGGCGCAGCACCAAATGCATGAGAGCGTGAAATCGTACAACTCGCTTTTAGTCGGTGGCGTGTTCCTCTGGCTCCTCAGCATTGTCTTCCTCCCCTTTCCCACCGAACTCCTCAGCTCGGCGAGGAATGGGGGTCAAGGTACGCACGCGATCTACATCGGAACGATGCTGGTCGCGGCCATCGCTGCCTTGATCCAACAGGTGGCTGTCGTGCACTGGCCCGAGCTTCAAGACGAAGCGCGCCCGGGCCGCTTAAGTACTGATGCCGCGGTCGTGACCACCGTCCTCATGGCAGCTGCGCTCGTCCTTGCTGTGTCCGTGAAGTCCATAGGGCTGTGGGCACTTCTGCTTCTCTTGCTCTCTACCCCTCTCGAACGGTTCCTTGCCTCAAGGCGAGCGGGCTGACGCCTGCCAGGCACCGCGGTTCGACAAGGAACAGATCCCACATCCCATGGTGGACCTCGACATGCCAGCTACATGGGTTCTCAACTGCTGTCAAGCCCTTCAGGCGACCCATTCGATAGGGTCTTTGGCCGGCGGGTCGGCGACCGGAGCGGCTCGCCTGGCACGGAACGTCCCCCAAATCCAGACGACGACAGCTGTGGCCCTCCCCCCCGCCGCCTCAGTAGCGCTGGCGTGGCACTGGGGCACACCAGAAACGGCACACTCAATAGTTCCTGACCACGCTGTCCGGGCCCATGACGACCACCGGGTCCATCGACGGCTGTAGCCATTGCAGCACCGCCACGAGGTCGGGCAGCGGCAGGCTGACGCAACCGGCGGTAGGTACCCCGACATTTGCGTGGAGGAAGATGCCAGCCCCCAGCGGCCCCAAAGGCGGCGTGTTGAAGTTGATCACGGCGAAATAGGGGTAGGCCGTCGTCTCCGTCCACAACGCCTCGCTGCCGTCGGCGTACGGTGGTGTCGTCCCACAGGGAACGTGCTGAAAGGTGTTGTAGTTGGGAATGCTCCCGTAGCCGGTCTCATCCCACCAATCGCCGCAGACCAGCTGGTGATAGGGATACGAGACACCGGGATTGGCATCGTTGCCGTACATGGTGGCCCCGATCGCGTAGATCCCAATCGGGGTGCTGCCGTCGCCCTGGCGGCGGTCCGAGCCGTACTCCCAACCTGACCAGCCGTTGACAGCCGGCATCGCCGGAAGGGCCTGTTGCCATCCGGTGCCGTCGTTCTGCCAGGTGGTGAGCGTGGCAGTGGTGCTGGAGAAGCTCGGCGCGTCGACGACGATCACCTGCTTCGCCCCGTTCGTCGTAGCCAGCTGCTCCACCAGGCTGAGGGGCTGCGCCCCGTAGAACGGCGCGTCGCCGAAGGTGAAGATGCCGCCATCGGCGCCGAGCTCGAAGTAGCCCCGCCCGGCCATTGTGGCGGCCATGGCGACCACCGAGCCGTTCATGGACTGTCCACCCATCGACCCCAAGAACGGCGCGTCGCCGAAGGTGAAGATGCCGCCGTCAGATGCCACCAACCAGTAACCCTTGCCGTCGGGTGTGGCCGCCATGCCGACGATCGGCTGGGCCAGGCGCTCTCCACCCATCGACCCCAAGAACGGCGCGTCGCCGAACGTGAAGATGCCGCCGTCAGAGGCGACGAGCCAGTAACCCTCACCGTCGGGCGTGGCCGCCATGCCGACGATCGGCTGGTCCAGGCGCTCTCCACCCATCGACCCCAAGAACGGCGCGTCGCCGAAGGTGAAGATGCCGCCGTCAGAGGCGACGAGCCAGTAACCCTTGCCATCGGGCGTGGCCGCCATGCCGACGATCGGCTGGTCCAGGCGCTCTCCACCCATCGACCCCAAGAACGGCGCGTCGCCGAACGTGAAGATGCCGCCGTCAGAGGCGACGAGCCAGTAACCCTTGCCGTCGGGCGTGGCCGCCATGCCGACGATCGGCTCGCTGAGGGAGGCGGCCGATTCGTCGCCGAAGAAGTGCGCGTCCCCGTCCGTCACGACCGCGCCGTTACTGCGAGCGGTCCAATACCCGCCACCGTCAGGGGTCGGGACAAGGGCTACCGCTGACACCGGCAGCGGCGTAAGGGTCGCCGCCGTGGCGACCTGAGACGTGAACGCCGTCCCCGCAACAGCGGCCATCGTCACGGGTAGAACGACCAACACGACGAAGCAACGGAAGGCGATCCCGATACGCCGGTCTGTGCAGGGACGGGAACCTGACCCACTGCCCTTCATCTCAAGCACGGCCGGCGCCCCGGGGACGCCTGTTGCTCGATGGCATCCGTGGTCGGCTCGAATCATCCGAGGCGGCGCCCGGGCGGGTCCGTGCGGGTCCGGGGTCGGCGAGACGCGGGGGCGCACAGGCCGCCCAGGCGTCGGTGACCGCCTCGCGTAGGGCGCGGGCCGGGATGGTGCGAAGGTGCAGGAGGACGGCCGAGAAGCCATCGAAGTGCGGAATCGTGAAAAAGCCGCGCGGCTCGGAGGCCAACACCGCCTCTTTCTCCTCCAGGTCGGCGACGCGCACCGCCACGATGTCACCGTCCGGCGGCGACTCGGCGCCAAAGCGGCGCAGGTCCGCCTTGGTGAAGGGGCGCTCCCAGGCGAACGCCTTGCCGGCCACGAACCAGGTGCGGCTCCCGCGCCGGTCCTCCTCGGTGACCTCGGGAAGGGCCAGCGCCACCCGAGCCACGTCGGCGAGGGTGGACATGTCCGAACACTACCCGGAGCCCCTCGAGCCGTCGGGGGTGGCCGTGGTGGCCGAGCCGTCGTCTGCAGGAGTCCGATACCGTGGGAGGTCGAATCGGACGAGAGGAACCACCATGACCACCCGTGACCACGCCCCCTCTGGAGCCCCCTGCTGGGCCGACCTGTGGACCTCGGACGTCGAGGGCAGCCGCCGCTTCTACACCGAGCTGTTCGGTTGGGAGGCTCAGGAGCCGAACCCCGAGTTCGGCGGCTACTTCATGTTCACTCGCGACGGCGTCCCGGTGGCTGGGGGCATGGGCGACATGGGCGATATGAAGGCCACCGACACCTGGAAGGTCTACTTCGAGACCCCCGACATCGAGGCCACCCTGAAGAAGGTCGAGGCCGGAGGCGGCCAGGTGGTGGCACCGGCCGGTCCGGTGGCCGACCTGGGCGTTCAGGCCGTCATGCTCGACCGCACAGGGGCCCAAATCGGTGCCTGGCAGCCCGGGACCTTCCCGGGGTTCACCGTGATCGATGTGCCGGGGTCACCAAGCTGGTTCGAGCTGTATGCCACCGACCACCCCGCTGCCGTCGCCTTCTACCGCTCGGTCTTCGGCTGGGAGACCGACGTGGTCAGCGACACCGACGAATTCCGGTACTCGACGATGCGCAACCCCGAGGGCGAGGGGGAGCTGGCCGGGATGGCCGACGGACGGTCCATGCTGCAGGGGGCCACCCCCTACTGGTCCATCTACTGGGCAGTGGACGACGTGGCAGCCTCGGTCGCCACGGTCGAGGGACTTGGGGGCTCGCTGCAGATGGGGCCGAACGACACCCCCTACGGCGTCCTGGCCTGTGTGACCGACCCGGCCGGGGCGCGGTTCAACCTGCGGCGCCCTCCCGCCTAGCCCACCCGGGCCCAGGTCGGGGTCCGACGGCCAACCGAAAGGCGCGGCGGGGGTCAGCGACGCCGGTCAGATGCCCTCGGCCGGCGTGACCGCCCGATCCCCTACCGACCTGAGGCTGGCGCCGAGCGCGGCGGATCGAGGGCGGCTCAGCTGCCGATGAGCGGGATGCGGGGACTGCCCCCCGTGTCGAGCTTCGGCCGGGGGCGGCGCTCCCAAGTGTCACGGCAGCTGTCCGAGCAGAACCACAGCTCGCGCCCCAGCCCGTCGAGGGCCGCCTCCTCGGCCACCGCCGCCGTGAGGGGGATGCCGCAGACCGGGTCGGGGGCGACGTCGCCCGTCAGGGGGCGCAGCCCGATTCGCGACACCAAGAGCGGGTGCTCGAGGCCGCGGACCGCGCTCTCCTCGGTGCTGAGCACGGTGCCCCACTTGGGCAGGTCCCCCAGGATCGACTCGGTGGCGAACACCACCTTCCCCGGAGCCAGCTCGCACAACCGGGCCGCCAGATTGACGGCGTGGCCGATGTAGTCGTCCCCCTCGTGCAAGATGACCTGACCCGCCGAGACCCCGCAGCGCAGCGGCGCGGCCAGGAGCGCCTCGGACGTGGCCCGCTGCATCTCGAGGGTCGCCGCCAGCAGGGGCCTCCCCTCGACGCTCACCAGCATGGCCCCGTCGCCCAGCCACTTGGCCACCCGGACCCCGCGGCGCGAGCAGATGTCCCGCACGAGGGCGCGGAACGAGGAGAGCACGCTGACGGCGCGCTCGTCACCCTGGCTCTCGGTGAGTGCCGTGAACCCGGAGAGGTCCACGAAGCCGAAGTTCCGATGGACTCGCACACCTTGATCGTGCCACGCCCGGGAGGGCCTCTGGCGCACCGCCCGGCCGGGGAAGCCGGCCGGGGTGCTTATGATCACGTCGATCGAGATGGACGGACCCACCACCAGAGCAGACGAGGCCAGCCGGGGCTCCCGGCCGCCCACCGTCGTCCCCGGACCCCGTTGGCCGGTCTCGGGAACCCCGCCGCGCCGGCCGGGCGTGCGCCGGACCACCTCGGTCGACGGGACCTGGACCGAAGAGGGCGCCCTGGTACTCGAGGCCAGCGGCCGGGATCTGCTCTCCGGGGCCGAAGGCTCCACGGTGGCCGTCCGCCTGCAGGAGGTGCGGGTGGAGACCGGCCCGGACATGGTCGTGCGCACGGTGGAGGCTACGCCCCCCCTGATCGACCTCGCCCCGCTGGAGGACCTCGCCCTGCGGGGGAGCTTGCGCAAGGCGCTCTCGATGCTGCCCGGCCTGGACGAGGATCCGGCCAACCTGCTGTTCATGCTCCTCGACGACGTCGTGGCCACCTCGCTCATCTCGGGCTACGCCCGCCAGCGGGCCATCGCCCCCGAGGGCCCGAGCGCCGCCTACGTCGACCACATGTCCGACATCTGCGCCGGCTGGGCGAACCAGGGCCAGATGGTCCGGATCTCGCGCACGACGGGCCGGGTTCCGCTCGTCATCGGCCCTCCCTCCCTCCCCCTCACCGATCCGCGGGATCCCCTCGCCTGGCACGACCTCGCCGCTCCGGTCATCGGGACGGTGCGGCGCCGGCGCCGCACCGACGTGACCCCGTCGGCCGGCGGGGAGCTGGCCACCGTCGACGCCATGTTCCGTGACACCTACGTCGAGCCCGACGCATCCCTCTCGGTCCTCCACGAGTACGCGGTGGCCGCCACGGTGGACCGGCGGAACGGGCACCTCACGTCGGTGGCGGCCGACCCCCGGGTCCTGCCGGCCACCGAGTGCCCCTCGGCCGCGCCCTCGGCCACCTCGATGGTCGGGGCGCCCCTGGCCGACCTGCGGGCGCTCGTCCGCCGAGACCTGCGCGGCACCGGCACCTGCACGCACCTGAACGACCTCCTGCGCAGCCTGGCCGACGTGGCGGTCCTCCTGCGTTGGGCCGACGACCAGCGGGTCACGGCCGGGGCCGAGAGCGGCTAAGCGTGGGGACCGAGCAGGAGATCCGCCGGTACTGGGACGACGACGCCGCCACCTACGACGACTCGTACCAGCACCACCCCACGAGCCCGCTCGTCCGGGCGGCATGGACGTCCGCCCTGGCCAGGCTCCTTCCACCCGCCCCCGCCGACGTGCTCGACTGCGGGGCCGGGACCGGCTTCCTCTCCCTCATGGCGGCCCGCCTCGGCCACCGGGTCACGGCCCTCGACCTGTCCGAGCAGATGCTCGAGCGTCTGCGCCGGGCCGCCCGGGCCGAGGACCTCGAGGTGCGGGTCGTCGTGGGTCCGGCCGGGTCGCCGCCCCACGGCTTCGACGCCGTCATCGAGCGCCACCTCCTCTGGACGCTCCCCGACCCCGCCGGCGCGCTCGGGGCCTGGCGGGCCGCCGCCCCGCACGGCCGGCTCGTCCTCTTCGAGAGCCTGTGGGGCGACGTGGACCCGTTCGAGCGGGCGCGGGGGTCGGCCCGCAAAGTGCTGGCCCGGCTCCGCCGCGAGCCCCCTCACCACCACGCCGACTACCCGTCGGCGCTGCGGGACTCGCTCCCACTCGGCTCGGGCACCCCGCCCGCCCGCCTCTGCGAGCTGGCCGTGGCGGCCGGCTGGGCCGAGCCGCGCCTCGAACGGCTGCGTGACATCGAGTGGGCCGAGCGCACGGCGTTGCCCCTCCCCGAGCGACTGGTGGGCGTGACGCCGCGGGTGGCGATCTCCGCGGACTAGCCGACCGCCCCGTCGATGCACTCGCGGAGCAGGTCGGCGTGGCCGTTGTGCCGTGCGTATTCCTCAATCATGTGCACCATGATCCACCGCAGCGTGACCGGCCCCCCCATAAGCTCGCGCTCGGCGACCCGGTCGAGGTCGCTGCCTGCGGCGATCTCCCGGGAGCGGTCGCAGTCCGCGGCAAAGTCGGCGAAGGACTGCGCCGCGTTCTCGGGCGCCGCACCGTTGAAGTCCCCGTCGGGGTCCTCCCGCGACGAGTAGTGGGGTCGGACGTGCTCGCCCAGGAGCATGCGCGGGAACCAATGCTGCTCGACCTCGCTCATGTGGCGGACGAGGCCGAGGAGCGAGAGCGTCGATGGTGGCACCGAGCGGGCGGCCAACTGGGCGGGGTCGAGCCCCTCGCACTTGGCCAGGAGCGTCGCCCGGTGGAACTCCAACCAGCCTTCGAGCATCTCCCGCTCCCCCGCCACCTGCATGGACGGGGGCTGGGACTCGGTGTCGGACACGGCGCCATTGTGGCCCACCGGTCCCCTGGGTGCACCTTCGAAGCGGTCAGTAAGGTGGGGGGTCGGCGCAGGAGGTGACGTGATGGTCGAGAACTACGACACCGCCATGGACCTATTGGTGGAGTCCGCCGAGGTCCTCGAGGCCTCGGCCAATGCGTGCGAACTCCCCGAGGACGCCGAGCGGCTCGGATCGCTGGCCGAGCGCATCAAGGCCTACCTGGCCACCAGCCGCTCAACCACCACGCTCGGCATGCCGAGGATCACCTCGGCCGCCAACGAGCTCACGGCGGCCCAGGTCATCCGCCGCACCGAGGAATACCAGTACGGCCACGTGAAGATCGTCCCCGAGTAGGGGCGCCGCCCATGGACATCGCCACGCGCTCCGACACCCTTCTGCCCGACCCCGAGCCCCGTCAGGTGCGCTACACGGTGATCTCGGTCGACGACCACCTGGTCGAGCCGCCCGACATGTTCGAGGGCCGGCTTCCGGCTCACCTGGCCGACCGGGCGCCGCGGGTGGTGGAGACCCGGCAGGGACACCAGCTGTGGGAGTTCGACGGCCAGCGCTACACCCAGGTGGGCATGAACGCGGTGGCCGGGCGGCGGCGCGAGAAGGTGACACTCGAGCCGACGCGATTCGAGGATATGCGTCGCGGCTGCTTCGACATCGACGCCCGCATCTCCGACATGGACATCAACGGGGTCTGGGCCTCGCTCAACTTCCCCTCCCAGATCACCGGGTTCTCGGGGCGGGTCTACTCCCAGGCCTCCGACCCCGAGCTGGGGCTGGCCGTGACCCGGGCCTTCAACGACTGGGTGCACGAGGCGTGGTGGGGGCCGTACCCCGAGCGGATCATCCCCTGCGGCATCACCTACTTGACCGACCCCGAAATGGGTGCGGCTGAGATCCGGCGCAACGCCGAACGCGGCTTTCGCTCGGTGACCCTCCCCGAGCGGCCGCACCGCATCGGCCTGCCCAGCATCTTCTCGGGCTACTGGGACCCGATCGTGGCCGCCTGCGCCGAGACCGACACGGTGATCTCGCTCCACGTGGGCTCCTCGGGCATGCCCGACATGCCCGAGGACGGCCCGCTGCTCCAGCTGGGCGCCACCCTCTTCGGCCAGATGGCGCTGACCTCGTGCGCCGAATGGGTCTGGTCGGGGTTGCCCGTCCGCTTCCCCGAGGTGCAGATCGCCATGAGCGAGGGCGGCATCGGCTGGGTGGCCATGCTGCTCGACCGCCTGGAGAACGTCGTCGACCGCTCCGGCTACGGGCGTGACTACGCGACGGCCGGTTCGGGTGGAAAGGGACTTCGGCCGGCCGACGTGCTCCGCCGCAACTTCTGGTTCTGCACCATCGACGACCCCTCGACGATCGAGACCCGCCACGCCATCGGGGTCGACCACGTGATGGTGGAGGTGGACTACCCCCACGGCGACTCCACCTGGCCCGACACCCAGGACGTGATCGAGGCGGCATGGGGCCACCTGCCGGTCGAGGACCTGCGCAAGCTCACCCATGAGAACGCCGCCAGGCTCTTCCGCTGGCCCCTCCCCGACGTCTGCGTGCCGTGACCTGACAACGGGCTGGTAGCCACCGGATCACCCGTTGGTAGTGTCGGCGATCCCGGTCCCCGGACCGACCCCGCCCGAGAAGGAGAGCCCACCGTGCAGACTGGCCCCCTTGACGGCGTCCGGGTCCTCGACCTCACCAGGGTGCTGGCCGGGCCCTACGCCACGCTCCTCCTGGCCGACCTGGGCGCAGAGATCTGGAAGGTCGAGCACCCCGAGCACGGCGACGAGACCCGGCAGATCAAGCCGACCGTCGAGGGCGAGAGCCACTACTTCGCCTCGATCAATCGCAACAAGCAGAGCGTGGCCATCGACCTGAAGCACCCCCGGGGCAAGGAGCTGGCCCTCGCCCTCGCCGCCGAGGCCGACGTGGTGGTCGAGAACTTCCGACCGGGGGTCGCCGATCGGCTCGGCCTCTCCTACGAGCAGCTTCGCACCACCAACTCCCGCCTCGTCTACTGCTCCATCTCGGCCTTTGGGCAGACCGGGCCTTGGGCGGCGCGCACCGCCTTCGACGTCTCGGTCCAGGCCCTGTCCGGCCTCATGAGCCTCACCGGGGAACCCGGCGGCCTGCCGGTGCGCGCCGGGCTGCCCGTGGCCGATCTCACGGCCGGCCTCATGGGAGTGGTGGGCATCCTGGCAGCCCTGGTCGAGCGGGAGCGGAGCGGCCTGGGCCAGTACGTCGACACCTCCATGCTCGACTCGATGATCGGCATGCTCACCTACTTGGCCGGGCGATGGTTCATGACCGGCGAGGAGGTGGGCCGGGTGGGTACCGGTCACCCGAGCGTCGTCCCCTACGGCGCCTACCCCACCGCCGACGGCTCGATCGTGCTGGCGACCCTCTACGAGTCGTACTGGCCCGTGCTCTGCCGCACCGTCGGCCGCCCCGACCTGGCCGAGGACCCCGCTCTGGCCACGAACGACCAGCGCCTGGCCCGGCGCGCCGACGTCGACGCCGAGCTCTCGGCCACCTTGCGAACCCGCACCACCGCCGAGTGGGAGGAGGCCTTCGCCGCCGTCGACCTTCCCCACGCACCCATCCTGACGGTGGGCGAGGCCCTCGGCCATCCCCAGGTCGCCGCCCGGGGGCTGGTCCACGAGGTCGACCACCCGAGGCTCGGCCACGGCGGTGTCGTGGGCCCCACCGTGTCCCTCTCGCGCTCCTCCGCACCGGAGCCGGTCCCAGCCCCCCTGCTGGGCCAGGACACCTCGGCGGTGCTCTCCGCAGCCCTGGGACTCACCGGCGAGGAGATCAGCCGGCTGGCCGAGGTGGGGGTCGTGCGGACGGCACCACCGGACCGGCCGGGTCCGTGAACGGCGGCGTGATGAGGGCCGTCGGGCATCGGAGGTGCCGCGTCCCCGCACACCGGCTCGCCCAATACTGACGGGGAAGAGGTGACGCGCAGCAAGCTTTCGGGTCCGCCCAGCCCCTCGCTGGAGGAGCGCTCGAACAGATCCTGCGCCGGAGATGTCGTCTGGCTGTCCGCGCCGGCGCGTCAGCCCAACGAGTGCTCAGGCCGGGCGCCGAGCCATGATCTCGGGGCCGAATTTGAGCCCATCATCTGACGTGACCGCCGGCGCACAGTTGATCTCGAAGACATCGCCCCAGGTCATGCCCAGTTCCATGATCGGGAGGTAGCTGTCCGCCTCGAAGATGAGGACCACCGCCGGCGAAGATGCCAGCCAGTACTCGCCCAGGACCTTCATCCCGTCGGGGTACTTCCACTGGGCGCGCCGCATCAGTGCCCCATCGCTCTCCTCTCGCGTGATGTTCGGTCGCCAGCTCGCGCTCCAGACGTACACCATTTGGGGCTCCCCTCTGCTCTGGTTGCGATGCATCGCAAGGTAGCACCAGCCATCGGCACGCGCTCGGGCCACCTGGGGTTGGCGCGACCAGGTCGGAGAGAGCGCCACAGGGGTGAGAGGTGGGCCGGCACGCGCGTCGACGAGGACGTTCGGATACCCGGCTCCGGCCGGACCCGCTCCATCGGCGTGGCGTCTCACACGACCGTTGCTTACCCGGCGTGGATCCTCGGCTGCCGCCTCACCATCATGGTCGGAGGTGGCGTGGACGCGAGAATTGAGAGGTGCAACACTCACAGCAGTCACGGACCAAAGGAGGAACGATGATCGGTGTGTACATCGAGAGCGCGTCAATGACCGTCGAGCAGTACAAGGCCGTCGACGAGAGGCTGCGCAGCGCGGTCGGCGGTGCCATCGAGGGGCTCATGCTCCACACCTGCTTTCATTCGGGTGACGGGCTCGCCATCTTCGACGTGTGGGAGAGCGAAAAGGCCTTCGAGGCGCTCGGCTCCAAGCTCATGCCGATCGTCCAGGAACTCGGCGTCGAGATGTCCCCGCCACAGTTCGTCGAGATGGTCGCCTACGAGGTCGCCTGACCGGCGACGCCCCGCCGCCGTACCGGCGCCCACCCAGCCGGGCTGGCCCGCCGGCGCAGCGCCCGCCGACCCACGGACACAGTGGGCTCGGGTGGCCCACCTGCCGTCGCCCCCGGGAGTCGACGGCCGGCGTGGCCGGCCGCCAAGCCGCCCGTTCGCCGCGCATCGGCGCAGACTCTACGGGCCTGAGGGGAAGGGTGGCTCACCGTCGCGGTCTCTGCCGCGAGGATCGGCGCTACTCTCGGAATTACCTTGACGAAGGGGGCCTCGCAGAGATGGAGTCACTGACGCACACACTGGCGT
Organism: uncultured Actinomycetota bacterium; assembly: GCA_963770505.1. Classification (GTDB taxonomy): domain Bacteria; phylum Actinomycetota; class Acidimicrobiia; order Acidimicrobiales; family RAAP-2; genus CAVYPR01. The sequence goes on from CAVYPR010000001.1 coordinate 1,389,473, forward strand.
GTGGTCGGGTTCTCTCGGGACCCGATCCGGCCGCAAACGGCGCCGGCATCACCGACGAGGAGCTCACCGCTCTGGCCCTGGCTGCCGATCCCGACCGTCCGCTCGACCCCGACGCCGTGCCGCTTGGCCTCTATCTCTCCCAGCTTCCGGGTCCGCTGCCCGAGTGGTACATGCCGGTGGCAGCGACCAACGCCCGCTGGTGGCGGTGGCCGGTGGTCGTGCCCGTCATCGCTGCCCTCCTCCTCATTGCAGGGTTTGGGCTCTGTGCCACCTACGGCCAGCTTGTCCTGGCATGAGTTCTGAGTAGGGCGGCACGACGCGATGTCGCCTCCGCGGGCTGTCAACTGTTGAACGTCCAGTGTCCCCGAGGCGGTGTCCGGTGAAGTCGATCAGCGCTGCATGGCATGCATATTCCCGGCAAGTCACGTAGCGCAAATGATGGAGGCGACAGCGTCCGGGCGTCTCGGTGATGCTCAGAACCAAACGCGACACACTGGCATACCGACTCTTCAAGTACCAGCGGAATCCGATCAGTTCAGCGCTACTCTGCTCGTGGGAATTGCCTGCCCACAAACGGCACCTATGGGGCACGTAGGAAGCCCTCGGCAGCGCGCGTTATGGGCGAGCTGTCGGTGAGCTGGCTCTCAGTATGTGTACAGGTCGTAGGCGGTAGCAGGCGTCGTCCCTACAGCCGTCGTCACCGAGACCTGGACCTGGCCTGCCGTGTGAGGTGGTGAGGTGGCCACGATCTGGGTGGACGACTTGACCGTGAACGTGGCTGTCGAGGTCCCGAACTTCACGTGTTGCACTGTCGTGAACCCGGTCCCTGTGATGGTCACCTTGGTTCCTCCGGTCACCGGGCCGCTTGTCCGAGACAGCGAGGTGATGGTCGGGCCGTAGGTGAACAGGTCCGCCGAGACCGCCGGGCTCTCACCCACGGGGGTCTTCACCTGCACGTTGACCGAGGTCCCCGAGGTGCCGGCCGGGCTCTTCACCGTGAGCTGGGTCCCTGCCGCGTTGACCGAGATTGTCTTCCCCTTGGCCGCACCGAAGAACACTGTCGTGGCCCCGGTGAACCCGCTGCCGGTGACCGTCACCGACGTGCCGCCGATGTTCGGACCGCTAGGTGGCTGGATACCCGCCACCACCGGTGGCGGGACGACGTAGGTGTACAGGTCGTTGCTGGTGGCCGGGCTCGTCCCGCCGGGCGTGGTCACCGAGATCCTGACCGTGCCGGCTGCGTGCACCGGGGAGGTGGTCACCAGCTGGGTGGCCGACTTGACCGTGAAGGTGGCCGTCGATGTGGCGAACTTGACGCTCTTCACTGTCGAGAACCCGGTCCCGGTGACGATCACCTGGTTCCCACCCGTGGTCGGGCCGCTTGTCCGAGACAGCGAGGTGATGGCGGGGACGGGTTGCGCCGGGGTGACGCTGAACCCTGCGGTCTTGGCGGTGTAGGTGAAGGTCCAGCCCCCTGTTGTGGTCCTCAGCCCCGAGCAGGTTGCTGCCTTGATGGTGTAGGAGCCCACGGCCAGGGACGAGTTGATGGCCTTTGTGCCTGTGGTCACCGTTGTGCAGGTGATCGTGCCGGTGATCGTCGCCCCTCCCGGCTTGGTGTACGTACCGGTGAACGCGGGCGACGAGGACCCGTAGGTTTGAGAACCACCCACTGTGGTGACGGCGATGGTCCCCTTGGTGGGGTACAAGGTGACCGAGGTCGGGCCTGTTGTCGCCTCACCGAAGAGGGCGGTGAGGTCGGTGCTGTTCGTCACCGGGTGCCCGTGCGTGTCGAACCACCCATGGGGCGAGGGGGGCAGCGTCACCTGTGCTGTGTCGAAACTCGCCGCGTACAGGGTCTGAGGAGATGGCTGGGCGACCGGCGTCCCGGTCACTGTGTAGGTGACCGCGTAGTTGTGCTTGGTCACCGTGACGCCTGTGACCGACCCGCCTGTGCCGAGCAGCATGGTCCCTTGGTTGACGAGCGTGCCGACGGGTGTGCTGCTGCGGTTCAGCGAGGTATCGAGGTGAATCACGCCGCTTGGTGTGTTGACGGCATGAGCCCCAGAGCGGATCGTCTCGTTGCCCTTCAGGGTGAGTGTCCCGGCGTTTGTCAGCGACCAATAAAGTGTCAACCCAAACTGCGTGCCGACCGCGGACCCTCCGGGCCCAGCGGTGGCGGTCACGGTGGCGCCGTTGTCGATCGTGACCGTCCCTCCAGGATAGTTCCCAAAACTGCTGCCGATCCCCCCGGCGTATGTGCCACCGGTGGCGTGCACGGTGCCGCCGGTGATCGCGACTGTCCAACCGCACCGACCGCCAGCCCGGCAACCCCTGACGAAGGCGCCACCGATCCCGGCGCCGCCGAAGCCGCCGGTGGCGGTCACTGTCCCGCCGCTGATCGTGACCGTCCCTCCTGTATCTGTAATACCACCACCGATCCCGGCGTAGTAGTAGCCGCCGGGGCTGGTGGCGGTCACTGTCCCGCCGGTGATCGTGACGGTCCCACCGGAACCGAATGCGCCGGCGCCGATCCCCGGGGCCGAGTAGCCGCCGGTGGCACGCACGGTCCCGCCGGTGATCGTGACCGTCCCCCCGGAACCGCCGTAGTCGCCGCCGATCCCCGCGGGCCCTGTGCCGCTGGCGGTGGCAACGAGCACAGCTGTGCCCGTGGCAGTTGTCTCGATGGTCAGGGCTCCCTCGACCTGGATGGCTGCATCGTTATTTGCCGGGTGGCTGATATTGAGGTTGGTGTTGTGGAGATCCAGGGTGCAAGTCTTGCCAGTCGGTACGACGAGGTTTTGGCCTGTCGGGGCGCTGATCGTTGTTGTTGTTGCTGCTGCTGCTGAGAGGACCACGGTCTGCGTCGTCTGGCACGCTGACACCAGACCGCTCCACGTCGTAACCACCGACGTTGTCCCTGTTGCCCCGGCGATGCCCGGCGCGGCGAACAGCACCCCGCTCATGGTCCCCGCGACCAGCGCCGCCCCCAGGACGGCCCGAAGCCGCCTTCCCGCCGATAGTCCCATTGGACTTCCCCGCCGTCTGTAGGTGCAATACACCTACTAGGGCATTGTCTAGGCGAGATCGGCCCCGCGGTCAATCAACGCTGTGCCGAGGTCTTCATCGGTCCCCTGTACAGCCCACTCACCCCCGAGGTGGACCACGGATGGTTGTCCCCGATCAACGTGTGCAGGTCATGGTCCAAGTGGCCCAGACCGGGTGCAAGTTGGTCACCTGTCACGCGACCTGGGTAGCGGTGAGTGCCCCCTATCGCCGATTGCAATTCTTGGCGGAGGGTGCCACCTACCGCCGGGTCCGTGAACCTGGTATCTAGTCAAATGGCACGCATCGACAAACCAGCACTCGCTTGTCTCCATACTCCACATCGAGCATCGTTACCAGCCCCTCATCGAATAGGTCGACTGCCCGCCCCTCGGTTACCAACGAGGCCCTGTAGCCGAGGGGCTCGACCATACCTGCCAGGAGATCGACAGCCTCTTCTTGCTTCAGCTCCATCATTTCGTAGCCAATTGAGTATTCGAACTCGCCCCCGAGTTTGACGAGCGACTGAATGCTCTCTCGGAGGAGCCGACGATCGACCGGAGTCACGAAGCAATCCTGCCACGGCTGCACCCATTTACGGCTGCCCCCTACCGCCGCATCCAGGCGCGTCCTGAGGGTAGCCCCGACCGCCGGGTGGTGGGCGCTCCGTCAGAGAGAGGGGCTATCCAGATCGTGAGCCAACTCCAGCTAACTGGTCGGACCCACGCCGGTACTGCCAGTCACACGCCAGCCGTAACCTTGCTGGTCCGCGATAGCTGCGCCCTCACTCATGCAGGCAGTGTGTGCAGTAACGGCTTTCATTTTCCGTGGTCGGGATAACTCAACGTGGGGATTGTTCCAGGCTGTTTCTGACACCAGCTTGCGACACACGACGCAAATCCACTGAGATCCATAGTTGCTCCGCAACCACAGGTCGCGATCTAGCTCAGGTGTACCGAGCGGATACGGACCCGCCTCAAGCTTTGCAAGAGGCCCGCCCGTAAGATACATCTTCCTCAGTCCCGCTGGTATGGACTTGAACGGAAAGCCCGCAAGGAAGACAACATCACCAGGATGAGCCTGCGCTCGATTTGCGAAATAGCTCAAGCGGATGAGGCTCCCCTCCGAGAGGGCAATAAGGGCGAGTTGCACCGCTTCGCAGTATGCATCGGTACCCTCGCTAAGACGTCTAGGCAGCAGGCTGCGAGCCTCGTCTTGCTCAGGCCCCGGGAATCGAGACGCCAGTTGTGCCTCAACCAGCGGAGAGATCACGCCACGACCCTCGGGCACATCCATGTTTGTCGGCACTGGTAGCAAGGATAGGGCTGCCCCATACCGCCAGCGGCGTGCTGTTGCGAGATTGACCCCTACCGCCGGGTGATGGGCACTGCCTCGCAGCGACACTTTCGGGCCAGGCTCTCGGTCCGCAAGTCCTAGTCGGCCAAACCGAGATTCTTCCACCAGCCCTTGCCGCTGGCCAACAGCGGGGCGGTCCAGCGCAACTGAACAACAGTGCTTTTTGGAATGTCGAATTGAAAGTGTGCTTGATGCGTTCTGAGCCCCCCGAGGATCTGAACGTGACAGCTCACTTCGTGCATCCCCGCTCCAAGTGGAAAGAACTCCGTGCCCCATCCTGCACTGACCGGGAAGAGGCCGTCGAAAGAGACTTGCGGGCTACGCAGCATCACAATCGAGGGCACCGCGGCTCGTAGCGTCAACAGAACGCCGGTCTTGTCGTGGAGATCAACCTTCCGACTGCTCATACCCCATGATTATGCCTGGGACCTGCTCCAAGTCGCCGGGACCGGGTCAAAGGCTGATCGCCCCCTACCGCCGACTGGGTTATGCCGTTTGAGGTCGCACCTACCGCCGGCCGGGGGACATTCGTGGTGGGCATCCAACCTTGGAGAGTTGATCCAATTAGCCTTGCTGACATGTCCGCGCCGGATTCTCGGCGACTTCCTCGGTCGGCTTGGGTGGCCGCCTCACTCCTGGCCTGCGTGCTTCCCCTGACGTTCTCTGCCTGTGGTTCGTCGCCAGCAACGGGAACCGTACGAGGCAACCTTGGGGAAGCTGGGAGCGTTTCGGTCCGTTTCCACCCGGTCACAGGAACAGTCAGGCTCGCCGGGCCGACAGGCACGTACACCGCTCACGTCGGCATCTCCGGCCACTTCGTCGTGCATATCCCGACTGGGACATATGAAATCACTGGTCGAAATTCGAAATTCGAAAGTGGCAAGTGGGTCTGTGGCGGCGGTCGTCACCGCGTAGAGGCCGGGAAATCGACCCACGCCGACGTGACTTGTGAACTCTTCTGACGCCTTAGGATCAGACCGAAACCGCCCCGATAACACGGCACACTGAGTAGCAGAGCAGCATCCCATACCGCCGGGACGGAGCCAAGGACCGCCTCCCCCCGACCGACCAATCAACCCTCCCTGCGGTGTACCGGCCTGCGCATACCCGTGGAGGAGTGACCTGGCATCGGCGGTTGACGGAAAGGGGCCCAGGGCGATGAGGCGGTCGGTAGCCGTTTCCACCCGAGCCAGACGATCTTGGACCTGATTTCACACTTGTTGGTCGGAGTCATTCGGCACATCGGGTGCTCGTAGGCGTAAGGAATCCGCTCTAACCCTTGCAACAGTGTCGAGTGATAGTGAATACTTGGAGGCGGGAAGTTGGCAGTGCGCTGGGCGATTAGCCCATTTGCACAGGTGGGGCCAGCGAGGGAAGGGGCAATCAAGTGGTGCATTTACGTCGCACACGCGGCCGCCGCGACGAGGTCTACCACGTGAGACGTCGTTCACCGACGTGTCGATCGTGACAATGCTAGAGGAACGCCCCATTGGGGATACGAAACCTCACATGCATCAGTTACGGCATCCAAGTGGAGGAGCGCACGCTGAGAGGGGGTCAAAGCGGGGGCTTTGGCTTTTCTTGGTCGCTGTAGTTCTCCCCGCGCTCGCAATACTGCTCAGCGGTTGCATAACGAGCTTCTCACCAACGAGTGGAACGTCGCTAGGCGGCACCACGGTCATCATCAAGGGCTCCCACTTCACAGGAACCACCGCGGTCAAGTTCGGCACAACAACAGCCACTAGTTTCACGGTCACAGGCCCGGGCACCATCACTGCGGTGACCAACAAACATGAAGCGGGCACAGTCATCATCAAGGTCACCACGCCGGAGGGAACGTTCGCCTCAACTTCGCACTTCACGTTTGCGACACCGCCGGCGATCACCAGCATCACGCCGACCAATGGAACGATCCTTGGCAATACCACGCTCACCATCTCCGGCTCTCACTTGACAGGAGCCACCGCGCTCGACTTCGGATCGACACCGGCCTTCAGCTTCACGGTGACAAACCCAACAACCATCAAGGCAGTGACCCCGGCCCACGCACCCGGCACAGTCACGGTGAAGGTGACCACGGCCGGGGGCACGGCCACCGCAGGCTCGGAGTACAGGTTCGTGGCCCCGGCTCCGACCGTCACCTCCTTCACGCCGGCCACAGGCACCACCAGCGGCGGGACCACGGTGACCATCACGGGCACCAACTTCAGCGGCACCGGTTTCGCTGCCACCGCGGTCAAGTTCGGCACAACAACAGCGACCAGCTACACCGTTACAAGCGCGACCCAGATCAAGGCCGTCACCAAGGCACATGCGCCTGGCACAGTCACGGTGAAGGTGACCACGGCCGGGGGCACGGCCACCGCAGGCTCGGAGTACAGGTTCGTGGCCCCGGCTCCGACCGTCACCTCCTTCACGCCGGCCACAGGCACCACCAGCGGCGGGACCACGGTGACCATCACGGGCACCAACTTCAGCGGCACCGGTTTCGCTGCCACCGCGGTCAAGTTCGGCACAACAACAGCGACCAGCTACACCGTTACAAGCGCGACCCAGATCAAGGCCGTCACCAAGGCACATGCGCCTGGCACAGTCACGGTGAAGGTGACCACGGCCGGGGGCACGGCCACCGCAGGCTCGGAGTACAGGTTCGTGGCCCCGGCTCCGACGATCACCTTGGTGACACCTACGTCGGGGACTACCGCGGGCGACACCACAGTCGTCATCATCGGTACACATCTGACAGGGGCAACGGTCAAGTTCGGTACAACACCGGCCAACACAGTGCGCGTGATCTACCCCACAAAGGTCAGGGTGAAGACCCCGGCCCACGCACCCGGCACAGTCATGGTGAAGGTGACCACGGCCGGGGGCACGGCCACCGCAGGCTCGGAGTACAGGTTCGTGGCCCCGGCTCCGACCGTCACCTCCTTCACGCCGGCCACAGGCACCACCAGCGGCGGGACCACGGTGACCATCACGGGCACCAACTTCAGCGGCACCGGTTTCGCTGCCACCGCGGTCAAGTTCGGCACAACAACAGCCAAGAGCTTCACTGTGACATCGCCCACGACCATCAAGGCCATTACCGGACCCCAGGTGGCCGCCACAGCCAAAATCACCGTCACCACCCCCAGTGGCACAGCCAGCTCGGCGGGTGACTACAAGTTCGTCGCCCCCGCTCCCACGATCACGACGTTCACCCCCGCCACAGGGACGACCTCGGGCACAACGACGATGACGATCACCGGCACCAACCTCTACGGCGCCACGGTCGTGAAGTTCGGCACAACAACAGCCAAGAGCGTCATCGTGACATCACCCACGACCATCAAGGCCGTTACCAAACCCCACGTGGCGGGGACAGTGAGCCTCAAGGTGAGGACGGCCGGCGGGACTAGCACGGCGTCGACCGACTACAAGTTCAAAGCCTCCACCCCCACCATCACCTCGTTCACCCCGGCCACAGGGACGACCTCGGGCACAACGACGGTGACGATCACCGGAACCAACCTCTACGGCGCCACGGTCGTGAAGTTCGGCACAACAACAACTAAGAGCGTCACCGTGACATCGCCCACGACCATCAAGGCCGTCACCAAGACCCACGCACCAGGCACAGTCACCCTCAAGGTGACGACGGCCGGGGGGACCGCCACGGCGTCGACCGACTACAAGTTCAAGGCCCCCGCTCCCACGATCACGACGTTCACCCCCAACACAGGGACCACCTCGGGCACAACGACGGTCACGATCACCGGCACCGGATTTAGCGGCACCGGCTTCTCGGCAACCGCCGTCACATTCGGGACAGTGGCCGCGAAGAGCTACACCGTCACAAGCTCCACCACCATCAAGGCAGTGACGCCTGCCCATGTGGTCGCTACAGTCAAAATCACAGTCACCACCTCCAGTGGCACCGCCACCTCGGCGGGTAACTACAAGTTCGTGGCCCCCGCGCCCACCATCACCTCGTTCACCCCCACTACAGGGACGACCTCGGGCACAACCACGGTCACCATCACCGGCACCAACCTCTACGGCGCCACCGCTGTCAAGTTCGGCACAACAGCAGCCAAGAGCTTCACTGTGACATCACCCACGACCGTCAAGGCCGTCACCAATCTCCATGTGGCCGGGACATTGAAGGTGAAGGTCACCACCCCCAGTGGCACCGCCACTTCGGCGGGTAATTACAAGTTCGTGGCCCACGCGCCCACCATCACCTCGTTCACCCCCACTACAGGGACCACCTCGGGCACAACCACGGTCACCATCACCGGCACCAACCTCTACGGCGCCACGGCCGTGAAGTCGGGCACAACAGCAGCCAAGAGCTTTACCGTCACATCGCCCACGACCGTCAAGGCCGTCACCAAGCCCCACGTGGCCGCCACAGTCAAGGTGAAGGTCACCACGGCTGGAGGGACCGCCACCTCAACAGGCAACTACAAGTTTGTAGCCCCGGTTCCAAGCATCACCTCGTTCACCCCCACTACAGGGACCACCTCGGGCACAACCACGGTCACCATCACCGGCACCAACCTCTACGGCGCCACGGTCGTGAAGTCGGGCACAACAGCAGCCAAGAGCTTTACCGTCACATCGCCCACGACCGTCAAGGCCGTCACCAAGCCCCACGTGGCCGCCACAGTCAAGGTGAAGGTCACCACGGCTGGAGGGACCGCCACCTCAACAGGCAACTACAAGTTTGTAGCCCCGGTTCCAAGCATCACCTCGTTCACCCCCAACACAGGGACCACCTCGGGCACAACGACGGTCACCATCACCGGCACCAACCTCTACGGCGCCACGGCCGTGAAGTTGGGGACAACAGCAGCCAAGAGTTTTACCGTCACAAGCCCAACGACCATCAAAGCCGTCACCAATCCCCATGTGGCCGCCACAGTCAAGGTGAAGGTCACCACGGCTGGAGGGACCGCCACCTCAACGGGCAATTACAGGTTCTTCCTGCCAGCCCCGACCATCACGGACTTCAGACCGACAAGAGGCCCCGTTACGGGCGGAACTACGGTCACCATCACCGGCACGGGCCTGTCTGGAGCCACTTCGGTTCGATTTGGCACAACAACACCGGCTTCGAGCTTTACGGTTACAGGCCCAACACAAATAACGGCGGTCACCGAGGCCCATGCAGCGGGGACAGTGCCGCTCAGAGTGACCACGCCGGGAGGCACGACCACAGCCTTCAAGTCCTTGATGTTCGAGTATTTTCCAGTGACCTCGATCACGTCGGTCACGCCGACGTCCGGGACCACCAGCGGCGGGACGACGGTCACCATCAACGGCATCGGGTTCACATCACCAAGCGTGAAGGCGCAACAGAACTTGAGCGACGCCATCACTTCGGCGGAGGCGATCTACGTGAGCAACAACGCCCGGTTCCCGACAACCGCCGAGATGGTCACCGATTTGGGCACGACACAGCAGACCGTTGCCTTCACGACAGGCACATCGACCCCCACAAGAAGCAGGAACGCCATCAGCGTGGACGCAGTCAACCCTCAGTTGGTCGTCCTTACCACCATCGATGCTTACGGATACTGCTGGGTGAGTGCACTCAACGAGACCGATTCGACCATCAACATGATCACACCCGGTCGAAACTTCAACTTCACAAAGACAATCACCACACTCTTCGGCACATGTAAGGCTGGGAGATGGGCATTGACAAGGACCGGTTGGGTGCCCAACTTCAGCACAGTAAAGACAGCTGACGGGGCCATAGCCGTCAAGTTCGGCACAACAACAGCGGCCAGATTCACGGTAACAGGTCCCACAACCATCACCGCCGTCACCAAGGCCCACGCCGTCGGCACAGTGACCGTCTCAGTCACCACCCCCGACGGCACGGGGACTTCGACTTCGGGGTTCACTTTCGTCACAGCGAGCGCCAACACATCCACCCAGCCATCCTGGACCAAGCTCTCACCCGCCATGTCTCCCCCCGCACTGCGTTTGGCGTCGATGGCTTACGATCCAGCCACCGGAGACATGGTGCTCTTCGGGGGCTACAGCACAGTGTCGATAAGTGGGACCGGCGCCACCTGGGTGTGGAACGGATCCACCTGGAAGGAGCTGTCACCCGCTACAAGTCCGCCACCCCGTAGCGGAGCCGTCATGGCCTATGACGAAGCAACGGGGAACATGGTGCTCTTCGGGGGCACACGCACGACACACGGGGTGCTGAACGACACCTGGACGTGGAACGGTAGCAACTGGACCGAGCAGTGGCCCGAGACAAGTCCGTCCCCCCGAAAAGGGGCCTCAATGACCTACGATGCCGCAACGGGGAACCTCGTACTGTTCGGAGGGGCGTCGAGGACAAACGTCGAGTTCGGCGATACCTGGATCTGGAACGGGTCAAACTGGGTCGAACAGTCTCCAGGTACATCTTGTCCGGTTCGTGTGGATGCCTCAATGGCGTACGACCCTGCAATAGGCAGAGTGGTGCTCTTCGGTGGTGTTGGGAATCAGAGCGGCTCGCTCATTCTTGGCGACACCTGGACGTGGAACGGCAGCAACTGGACCAAGCAGGCAACAACGACGAGTCCCTCTGCTCGTTACCTCTCGTCGATGGCTTACGACCAGGTGACAGGGGAGATGGTCCTCTTCGGGGGCTATAGCAGGACAGAGGGATTCCTCTCTGACACGTGGACCTGGAAGGGCACAAACTGGATCAAGGTTTCTCCGGCCACTCATCCCTCAGTACGTTGGGAAGCTTCGATGGCCTACGACACAGCGACGGGGAGTATCTTGCTGTTTGGCGGCAATGGTGGGTTCGGAACTTACAACGACAGCTGGTCGTGGGGGGCGACAGCTTCCTCCGCTTGAGGTGTTGTTTCAGGAGCTAAGCGACATAGCGCGGGCAGGTTATCCGGGATTACCGCCGCCGCCCCTTCTGGTACGCCAGTGCCATCCGCCGCCGGCCTGGTTGACGCTATGACGAACTGATCGGACCAGTCGACGGCGCTCGTAGCAGATGAGGGCGATGGCTACAGACCCACCGACGCGACCGCATTCTCCCGGAAGAGGGACCCATCACGGATGTAGCGCCGCAGCATTGCAGTGCCTTTGTGGCCCGTCGCGTTTGCGATAACCCTTTCGAGCACGCCAGCCTCGGCAGCGGCGGTTGCAAGCCCTGCCCGAAGGGAATGTCCGGCCGCCAAATCCGGGTCGATCTCCGCTCTTTTCGCGTGACGCTTGACGATGGCAACGCCCTGACAGCCGAGGCGGATGGCGGGACACCTTCTGCCCTCCCCCTTCGTGGAGTGTCCCCGAAGATCATGTGGACGCCTCGTCCAAAGATGTCCCCGACCGCCGGAACGGCCACATCACCTGCTCAGTGCTGCTCCGTCATACTGGCGTTGTGGGTTCCTCGGGCGCTGCCCTTCCGCGGACATTTGGAGTGGGGGCTGTACTTCACAACGTTCAGGGTGGCGGACGACTGTTTGTCGCGCCGGGCCGCCTCGAACTCCGACCTGGCCCTGCAACTCGCAAGGTCTCGGGCGTCGAAGTGGTCCGGCACTCGGTGAGCAGAGTAGAGGCGTACCGAGCCCGCCTTCTGCCTCCATGGATGAGCTGTTCAATCGTGGTATCCGACGGGATCCGTCGGGTTCTTGCGACGTTTCCACTGTGGACGCGACGGTCGCTGTTTGCCGCCCTCAGCAGTGCGGGCTTTGAGGTGTCAGAGAAGGTGACGCTGATTGAGCACGGCTATGAGCGAATGACCTTTGGCTGACCCCCGTGTCCCCAAATCTCAGACCTGGCAGGTTCGAGGGGTGACCCAGACCGCCGGGAGGATGTCACTCAGTTTGCGGGTTACCAAGTCCCGTGCGATCCCAGCTCCGGGCGTTCAGAAGGCGGATTTCCATTACCTCTTTCGGATGAAGCCCATGCGGCACCAGAAAGATGTGCAGGTCGAGGCGTTCGAGCGGGAGCACTCTTGCCGCCTGCTGCTCCCAGTTGCTCACCAACGTGGGCAGGTCAGCTGCTTCAAGGAGTGCGCCTGAGTATGGGAAATTCACCGTCCCCCGCCAAACCAGGTACCCCTCGGGATCGCGACTGTTTCGCTCCGGCCAAACGTACAAGTCAACCGCCATCGGCCATCGACCCGGCTCGTCGGGCGCATTGATCCTTGTCGGCACGAGTGGCAAGGATAGGCCCGCCCCCTAACGCGAGGACCAGAGCATCGCCTGAGCGTCACCTACCGCCGGGTGTTGGGCATCGCTTGCGAGCAGGACGTTGGGTGCGCAGGGTCAAATGATGAGGCGTCGGGCGACCAAGTCAATGGTCAGCCGCCGAACGTAAGTGCTCCCAGGAGTCCAGCCCGCCACGGGTTCAAAGTCAATGAACAACCATGAGGCGTTCTCCGGGATGTGGCCCAGATCCCTGGTTCCGTGCGTCGCTGGCCCACCAGCCGATCGTGCGATCGCCCCGCCGTTGTCGTCTCTGTACTCACTGCCAAGGTCGTCAGTGACTCGCAGCATCCAATACCAGAAAAAGGGACCCTTGTTCTCGTTCTCGTCCTCGTACTCCTGCAGACCCGGCACAAACTCGTAGTGGAGTTCAGGCTCCGACTGGCAGGTTCCCACAACTTGCGTGTCTTCGGGAGAGAGTCGACGAAGTCCGAGGCCCATCCCTGAAATCCCATCCGAGTTCGACTCGATCGTGGGATTCGCGGCTTCATTGAGGAATTGGTCTCTCCGTTCCATGAACCTGGTCACGGGAACCGTGTGCCCCAGGTCAATGCCACGAGCAATCACGTGGTGCCCTTCGACCAGCTCGCCCAAGTCAACGTCGAAACTAATGTCCATCGTCCAGCCCATGCGGGCCATGAAGGAATCGGTGGCATCTCGGGAGGGGACGAGCATGGGTCAACTCTTGCCCCGCAACCCGTCTCCGTGATTTCCCGTTTCAGCTCGGAGGTATCCCATACCGTGCAGTTCTAGTCCGACTGATCTATGCCACCTACCGCCGGGTCGGTGCGCATATCGGCCCATGCGCTTGCTGAGCGGTTACAAATGGCGACCGGAAAAGCCCGACTCGCAAGTTGCGGCACACGGACACGGATTACCGTATCTGCATGACCAGGGATCGAACGGCGTGGACGATGGAGATGTCGGATGTCGACGTCCGGTCGCCGACGCACGTCCGTAGCTTCAAGGGAAGACGCGGCAAGGTCGCTCGGACTTCTCGAGGTCTCAATCCCGACTATCAATTCGTGACCATGAGCCATCGACCCACTGGAATCGAAGTAAAGGGGGAAGTACCTCTGGGGCACTATTCACGAGCCGAAATGAAACGACGCGTGAATGAGCTCAAGCGTGAGTTGTGGTTCGAACTCGAAGGCCACGTAGCTGCTCGGCTCGGAAAGCCACGGAGTGGTCTTGGCAGGTGTAACCCATTTGCGTGATTGCGTCTTGTCGGGACACCGTGCCCCCTAATCCTCGGCCCTCTCACCGCTGACGACCGTCTCCTACCGCCGGGTCGTGGACACGTATGACCATCCCGGACCAATGGCTACGTGCCCACACGTTGGAGAGGTCCTATTGAGGGATACCGTGGGTACATGCCCGCAAGTGGCGATGAGCGCGAGGAAAAGATCACCGCAGGTCCCCGCTTCGATCGCGTCCGATCTGCTGTTGACGAGTCGATTCAGCTTCTCAAGAAACGTGGGAAGGGCCAGGGGGGTTGGGTTAAAGCGATGTTGGACTCTTACGAGGCTATTGCCACGGATCTAGAGAACGGCGGCCAAGTGCGCCCCGAGTACTACCGGGGCTGGATCCGAGCGGAACTATGGGACCCTCGGCAGGGCGGTTGGATGCCTCGTACGCTCGAAGGTGAGGGTGCGATCGCTGACTTTCTGATGGCGGAGAAGCTACTCCTGCTTGCCAGTGATCTTCAGATCTACCTAGGCCAGCCGCTTCCTCGCGAACAACGGGACCTGGGCTGGTCTCCCGCCCTCGTCGCAAACCTAGAGGCGGCGCTGGAACAGCTCATAGGCTGTCTTCGGAGCGGGCGGTTCATCTCGCGGGCTGACTTTGCGGTCTGGAATAGACCGCTGGCGGATGCTGGCCGTACCCGTGATACGGAGCACATCTACCCAACTGACACGCCCGAAATCAGCTACCTCACGCCCGGAGCATCGGGGGAATGGTGGGAACGCGTCGGCTACTTCGACAGTCGCCTCGTCGATCTTGCCGGAATGGATGTCGAGGTGTTGAGACGCCAACGGCCTGCGAAACCCGCCCCTGCCCCATAACGCCGTGATCGGCTCACAGCCCGTGCTGCCCCAGACCGCCGGGTGGGTGCGCGATCCGACTCTCTGCGACCGTCATGGTCAGCAACTCTGCGTCTCAGCAGTCGTCGCTGCCAACGCGAATCAGAAGGGCCACCATCCTAAAGATCTTTTCCGCGTCGCGACATGGCGTCTCGCCAGGTCTTCGAAGGCCGTTTGGTCTTCTGGGAACCTGAACGCCGATTTAGGAATCATGAATGGCCCCCGTCTCTGCCGGTTCCATAGCACGAAGAAGTTTCGACGCTCCTGCATCCACGCGTAACTTGACCACGGTACGAAGTCCTCCCTTGGACTCTGACTTTCGAAGCCGCCTGTTGAGAACTCAAATCGGACTGGGGTCCACCCTCGCCTCTTCTGCTTCTCCACAAATCTGTTAGCAGACCGTCGCGCAGCCATCTCGAAAGCAATCAGCACAAGCAACACATCGGCCACGCCGATCAAAATGAGCGCGTTGCCCAAAGCAGCGTCGAGGGCTAGGGCAGCAATTCCTCCGAGGATTGCCGTGATACCTACACCGATGCAGGCAAGAAATTGGGCCTGACGTCGATAGACCAGCCGAAACATTGCAGTGATCTGCTGTTCGCTCGGAAGGTAACCGACGGCTACTCGGCGGGAGGGAAGGGCACCGTCCACCCGACCATTCTCGCAGCGAATACGTGAAGGTTCGGTTGTCCCATACCGTCCTCGCTCGGCTCGGCGGCGGGGTGTCCCAGACCGCCGGGTGCGGGTCGCAGGATCCACCGTGCCGAAAACATGGTGAAGATAGGGCGTCGAGTCGCAGCCCGGCGGTAGGCTCGTGGGCATGCAGCATCGCTGGTTCACGTGGCACATGAACGCCTACCGCATCATCGTCGGGGCAATCGTTCTTGCCATCGTGCTTCCTGCATGGGCAGCTGGGGTCCAAGCAATGTGGATCGTCGCGGTCGCATGCATTCTTGTCGTGCTCTGCGCTGTTCTCGTCGGAACGCGCGTGCCGCCGATCCGGAATTGGTTGCGTCACTGAGTACTTGGTCGCCGTCGAACTGGACCATTGAGCAACCTCAGATCGATGCTGTGGGTGTCCCCGGGCTGGTAGGTGGGCTAGAGGGAGGCTTGAAGGTCCGCCGATTTGCGTGCGAAAAGCCAGTAGACGAGCGCGTTACCCATTTGCACGGAGCTGGCCAATCGCCACACCCACTTCGGGCCGCGTATTTGACTTGGATCGCGGTGACGAATGTCTCTCCAAGTGAATGCCGCCACGATGACATGCACGACAACCAGCACAGCCAGGAGCTTTGGATCTGGCTTACGGTGAGCCACTCAACAAGTGTGCCATCTCAGAATAAAGTTGACCCGGTCCCTCGGACAGTGCGTGCCCAATAACACGCGATTGCTCAGCAGGCAGGGGTCGCCCCGAACGCCGGGTCGGCAACAGTTATCGGCCGGGTGCGTTTGCTTGGCGCTAACCGACTTGGACCCGCGCTTATGCCCTTGGAACAGTAGGAGTTAGGGACGCTGGAGTGCGCGTGTCTCCTCTACATGACGCAGACAAACGTGACCGCTGAAATGCAGCCCGTCTTTGGATTCCGAGTGACGATCGCACTGGGCGGTGGAGGCCCGATCCTGATTGGCTGATTGAACCGCCCGAAGACATAGACACTCACCGCGGCCGGAAGGTCCAGCTGTTCGCGGACGACAAACCCGCCGACAACCGTGGCGGTCCCGTGCAGGTGGACGGCTGGAGCGCTGAAGGTGAACGACCGGCCGGACTCGGTTACCTCCAAGTGTTTGCTCTTGGTCTGGATGAACTCCAACCCTGGGTATGTCCTTGGGCTTCGTCCCTGCCGTAGACCGCTGAGCATTGTCCGTCTGACCGGATAGTCCTCGGTGTACTTGCCAGAGAGCACCCGTGTCGCCAGCCGCTTCTGCCGCGCCGTAGCCTGATCCGGGAACACTGCATCAGCAGTCCGGTACACACGGTTCCCGATGACTATCGTGACGAATGGGCCCGAGCTTCCGATGGACTGGTCCGTTTCAAACAGACTGGGACCCGCGTAGTCGACCGTGCTTTGTGCAACGTATGGGTGCTTGCCACCGTGATGTGAGGTCTGGTGAACGACCCATGAATGCGCGGCCATCGTCCGGCTGACGGCTTGGTGCAATGCCCGTGCGGCATCTGGGCTCGCGCCTGACGGTCCCGACGAGCCTGAAGCGGAGGCGTAGGTAGAGAAGGGTGCGGTGACCGCGACGATGAACCCGATCGCCGAAATGACTGCCCCCAGGCGAGGTGAGAAAGCACGCACGTCGCGAGAAGCTAATTCAGAGTCGCCAGGCACGTCCTTACGGTCTGAATGCTCCGGCGACTCGACATCGGGTACGCCGGTAGCCCCTATTCGCGGTTGGTGTCTCGGAGGCACGCGCCCCCTACCGCCGGGAGGAGGGCACGCATTCGACCTGAGTTTGGTGGAGACTTAAGCATTGGGCAACCGGGTCGGTCCTAACCCCGTTCAAGAGAGGTGGTGGGTCTGTAGTCGATGTGGGTACGAAGACGTCGTCGGCCGCGACTTACGGTTGCCGAGGGAGCCGCTCCCGACCAGGGGACAACCCGCGTGGCTCTCGGAACGGCCAAAGCTCCCCCGCGCCGCTACATCTCTTGGACGGTGTTGGCGATGATGACCGTGGGATCTGTCGGCTCTCTCGGTTCCGCACCGGCCACGTCGGTCTTCGGTCTCGCCTCGGTGTTCTTGTACATCCTTCCCGCATTCGTGTTCTTGGTGCCGGTGTCCCTAGTCGCAGCGGAGTTGGCCTCCGGCTGGCAGGGTGGCGTCTACAACTGGGTGCGAGAAGGAATGTCGGCCCCGATGGGTCTCCTGGCCGTCTGGTGCGAGTTCGCCCAGACGATCTTCTTCTACCCAGCTCTGCTCGCCTACGTCGCCGGGACGCTCGCCTACGTCATCGATCCGAACCTGGCTGCCAACGGAATCTACACTGCCGTCGTCATCGTCGTTCTGTTCTGGGGTGGCGTGCTCATCTCCTCGCGAGGCGTGGGACTCGTGGCAAAACTCTCCTCGAGTGGGACCCTCATCGGGACCCTCATCCCGGGAGCCCTTCTGGTCGGCCTCGGTATCGCCTACTTGTTGCAGGGAAACCATTCGGCCGCCCCAATAGACACGCACCACCTTCTGCCGGCGTGGACGGGTATCGCCAGCGTCGTCCTGGTAGTCAACAGCTTCTTCACCTATGCCGGTATTGAAGTGAACGCCGTGCATGTTGACGAGCTCCGCAACCCCGGCCGTGAATTTCCAAAGTCCATCTTCCTCGCCATGGCACTGGTTCTCGCCATTTTCATCCTCCCAACGCTGGCGATCGCTTGGGTAATCCCCGCGGACACAATCAGCTTCACGGCCGGTGTCATGCAGGCCTTCAACAGTCTGTTTACGCACTTCGGGATCAACTTCGCGCTGCCAATCGTCGCCATCGCTCTCGCGATCGGAGCACTCGCGGGAATGATGGCCTGGCTCGACGGGCCTTCCGAAGGTCTGCTCAGGATTGGGCGCGAGCAGGGATTCCTCCCCCCTTCCTTCAGAAGGTGAACGCTAGGGGAATAGAGATACGGATTCTGACGGGACAGGCCATCGTGATCACCGTCATCGCCCTGCTGTATGCCTTCATACCGGACGTCTCGCGTGACTATTGGATCTTCGCCGTAATGGCCACGCAGATCTATCTCGTCATGTACGTGCTGATGTTCATCGCCGCGGTCAGGTTGCGCCGGAGGCAGCCTGATCGTGCCCGCGGGTACCGTGCACCTTGTCTCAGCCTCCTGTGCCTCGTCGGCGGCGTGTCATCGGCGGTTGCGTTGATTATTGGCTTCATCGCACCGTCGCAGTTCGGCCATTCGAACTGGCTGCTCTACGCCCTCTTCGTCTTGGGAGGGTTACTCGTGATTGGGATCGTTCCTCCGTTTCTCATGGATCGGCTTCGAAAGCCGGAGTGGGTGGTCGCCGGAAGCGCGCCGACCCCCGAGCTATGACCTCTACTCGGCGCCTTCTCAAGTAGCCCAACAAACCGCCCAGCGAGCCCACGTCCGTATCCCCGACCGCCGGTCCTCAATGTATCCCGCGGCGGCACCTTGGTCGCTCGTTCACACTCGCTGAAAAGTCGGACGGGTTGGGATGCCAACGGCAAACATCTCTGCCTTGGGATGTTGCTTGCGAGCGTTAATCCGAGAACCCGAGGTGCGATGGTCCTGACTCAGTCGGCAGTGAGAAGATTGAGCCCTGATGGAACCAACTCCGGATCGTGATACCCGCGAGCTCTTCGGTCAGGCCGACGACTCAATCTGACTATCCATTCCGCAGATAGTGACAAGACCTTCTGGGCAGTGTTCGCGATTATCGTCGGTGCTATCGATCTGCTGCTGGTTGCGCTGCGGCTCTTCGTTGCGCCTTGGCTAGCTTGGAAAAGGAACGCTACTTGGCGCGCTCCGATCTCACGGTTGTTCTCGGACGAAGGGGTTTACACCACCACGATCCTCAGCAACGTCGGCGCAAAGTGGCCCATGTATTCCGAATCCTTTGAGACTTCCAAATTCCATTTTCTGAAGTCGGCTGGTAGCGCCTACACCTTCGTGCCGAAGCGATCCTTCAAGTCAATCGATGACGAAAGTGCTTTTCGAACAATGATCAAGCGACATACCAAGGCCAGACTCAACGATGCCGCATTCGACGCGTCAAAGTAGACGTCCGGTCCGACCGGTTCATCCGGGGCGGCCTGGTTCGGCGCAGGGTTCCATGACTGGGCCATCCCTTTGGGTGCCCCAGAACGCGCAGCGTAGGTCTTGTCGTAACCCCGCCCCTATCGCCGGGAGCGGGTCACTGTGTGGATTCCTGCCTAACAATGCTGGGATCGTCTGTCTTCAATGAACGACTCGACGAAGTGCCAGACTTAGCGTGTGGGCGAACTTTGCGCCTTGCGACCGGTCGAAGAAGCGCACTTGCCGTTCCTGATGCGGCTGCTTTGGGATCCAACAGCTCCTGGAGAGTTCCAGTGGTTTGGATTTCGCATGAGGAATGTCAAGGAGATCGAACGACGCTGGCGCGAAGATGGCTTGATCGGCGAGGCGTCGTCCTTTCTGGCCGTCATCCTCGAGGATGAGACTTGTGCAGGATGGGTGACGTGGCGTCCGAGTTCCCCATTTGGGAACTACGAGATCGGAATTGCGTTGCTCCCTGACTATCGAGGACGGGGCATTGGTACCGAAGCCCAACGGCAGCTGGTCGACTATCTGTTCAACACCACCACCACCCACCGATTGCAGGCCGGCACCGAGGTGGACAATCTTGCCGAACAACGGGCTCTCGAGAAGGTTGGCTTCGTGCGGGAAGGCGTCATGCGTGGAGTGCACTTCCGAGCGGGGCAATGGAGGGACAGCGTCATGTATGGCCTGGTGCGCGGTGACCAATCAGCTCTGCAATGTTGAGCCCACGGACCGCCCCACTGGATCCGATGCCCCATAAGATGCTGCACCCTCGTGAACCTGCGGTGCCCCGACCGCCGGGACCGGGTCACAGTCCGTGCTGCCCCAGACCAATGGATTCTGGCGGGTGTCTTGACCCTGCACCGTGCGAGTATGGACTTCTAGATGCCTGAAACTCTCAATTGGCCAGTTGTGTTCATGAGCACGGGGGAAAGCTGGGCATCGTCGCGTTCGGCAATCTGGTCTGGTTTGGCAGTGCCACGGCGACTTCGTCCACTGGATCATTGACGGGCACCTGCCGAACCGTCGCCCCAGACAAGGAGGAACCCGAATGCACCATTTCCCGACTATCGCCAATGTCGCTCTTACCGTGAGTGATCTCGAGCGCAGCGTCCCTTGGTATCGGGAGCTTTTCGGTACTGACCCTTTCGTGGATGAAGCAGTCCAACCGTTTCGCCGTGTGGTCTGGACGGTGAACAACGAAACCGTCGTCGGCCTTCACCAGTTCCCCGATCCGGCCGACAGCCTCCAGTTCAACGAGCGCAGATTGGGCCTCGACCATTTGGCTTTCCGATGTCGTAATCGGGCCGAATTGGAGCAGTGGCGTGGCCGCCTGGATGAGCTTGGCATCGCGCACGGCGGAATCGTCGAAGCGGACTA
Organism: uncultured Actinomycetota bacterium; assembly: GCA_963770505.1. Classification (GTDB taxonomy): domain Bacteria; phylum Actinomycetota; class Acidimicrobiia; order Acidimicrobiales; family RAAP-2; genus CAVYPR01. The sequence continues at coordinate 1,410,310 of CAVYPR010000001.1, forward strand.
CGGGTTGGGTTTGGCATTTCGCGATCCCGACAACATCGCCCTCGAATTCTTCGCTCCACCGACATAGAGGAAGGTTGCGCGGCGTCGAGTGATTCAACTCCCAACAGATCTGACCCCAAACGTCTCGAGATCGAATCCCTCGCGGGTCGCCCCTAACGCCGGGTGCCAGGCACCCTCGGGACACTTCGACTTGGCGCCTTGCCCGATTCGACGCACCGCGCACTTCTCCGCCTGCTGCTGATGGCGTTAGTCCCCACCATGACCACCGAACTCATCGACTCCGAAGCTTGAAGGATACCTTGACCTTGGCCCGGTAGGTCTTGACCTGTCCATCTTCTATCTGGAGATCGAGCTCCACCACTTCTGCTATGCGGAGGTCGCGCAATGAGCCAGCGGCTTGGGCCACGGCGGCGCTTGCAGCTTTCTCCCACGATTCATCACTAGTGCCGACGAGTTCGATGACCTTATACACGCTCTCGGCCATTCAAATGTCCCTCTCACGTAGCCGCCAAGAGAATAGGTCTTGGCTGGCGCCCTCTACAACTTCACAACTCGTCGTACCAGATTCCGAACTTGACTAGCTCCCGGTGCTCCACCATCACCGACCAGCGAACCAGTCCCCTAATGGGGGGCAGACCGTCGTCGCCGTAAATGCTGCCACCTACCGCCGGATCAGACGCGATACGGCATCGGCCCGATCCGAGCGGTGCTTGCACAGCGCGAGCAACTTCGGTAGTCGATGAGAGGACGCTTGCTGAGTGGCCGCGGGCGAACTTACGATTTGACAGTGTCGTCACGCTTCGACAAGAGCTGGCGGGTCCTCGCTAGTCCCTCTACCCGAGCAGTGGACCGATGCGTCGACATATTCATCCGTCCGGACGGCACCTATGGGTTCGAGGAGTTTCGGCGTGATCCGGAAGACATGGGGACGTGGACCCCAGTCGCGTACTTTTCAGTTCAGGAATTCCCTTCGGAGCGGGATGCCCTGGCGGCCGCTCGGGGAGCAGTTCCGTGGCTTGCCGAAGTGCTCGACGAATCAAACTGACCAATACCGCAATGTGAACGTGACGGGAAGCCGCTGAGTGGCGCATGTCCCCTAAGCACAACGGGACAGTCGTGCAAACATGTCCCTAGCCGGCGGCTAGGTGGGACACCTTGCGGCTACATGCGTGGACAACTGCTTACTGGAGCGAGCGCCGTCACTTGCCCAGATGGAGCCGACAGGCAGTGGTTCGAACATCGGCATTTTCCCCGGCTGGGAAAAGCCAGTGAGATACAACGTCTGACCAAGGAACACGGTGTCATTCCGACAACCCGTGGAGGCGATGGTGTGGAGGCGATGGGGCTCGAACCCACGAACCTCTTGACTGCCAGGCGCCTCGATGGCGTGGGTCTGCAGCGGTTCCGAGGGTATGAGCAAGTCAGGGTGTGTTTTGCGCCTCGCTCCGATCCGGTCTGTGGTGTGCAAAGAGGGGTGGTCGCGCAGGGATCGGATGACAAGGCAGTGACAAATTCCGAGATCAAAGAGTCGGCTGCAGTTCGGTCGCAACCCGATGCCGACCTCGTCTCAAACACGGCACTCATCGGGTGACGCGACACGTCGTGTCGACGATCCGCCGAGTCTCATTGAATTCTTACTTTCGCACGCGCTCACGTCGTAACGCATGAGAAGTTCCAGTTCAGCGCACGTTGTTTGGCCTGTCTTGGCTTACCAGTTCGGCAATAGGCAGCGATGAATCATCTAGTTCTGATCGGACACCTCCACGCGGTGTTGCTATTGTCAGCGCCTTCCGTCGCCGGAAGTGACGAACAACGATAAGACGACGGGGAGAGTTGGGTGGTCACCCGGAAGGTGTGAGGGGACTCGCATCAACGGATGTCACAGCCCCGCCCCGGTCTCGTTGGCACCGAGGAACAACTCGTCTACATAAACGTGCCATAGAGACCTCACGGACGTCATCCCACGGTCGCGCCCGACACCCAATGGCTTACAGATGGCCTGATGGGGAGATCAGCGCGCTGCGGGTGTCAGGAGGCATACATGACATCGCAGAATTGGCTGGCACGTTCCGCTGCCATCCTGCTGCTCTGCGTCGGCGGGGCCATGACCCTCTCCGGCGCCACCGCGGCCGCTTCAGCCGACGTCGTCCTGAATGCGCCGATCGTCGAGTTGGCGGCGACGCCCGACGGTCACGGGTACTGGGAGGTCGCCGCCGACGGTGGGGTCTTCGCCTTTGGTGACGCCAGCTTCTACGGGTCGATCGGGGGCCAGCACCTGAACGCCGCGGTGGTCGGCCTGGCGCCAACGCCCGACGGTCACGGGTACTGGGAGGTCGCCGCCGACGGTGGGGTCTTCGCCTTTGGTGACGCCAGCTTCTACGGGTCGATCGGAGGCCAGCACCTGAACGCCGCGGTGGTCGGCCTGGCGCCAACGCCCGACGGTCACGGGTACTGGGAGGTCGCCGCCGACGGTGGGGTCTTCGCCTTTGGTGACGCCAGCTTCTACGGGTCGATCGGTGGCCAGCACTTGAATGCGCCGATCGTCGAGCTTGGCGACAACGCCCGACGGTCACGGGTACTGGGAGGTCGCCGCCGACGGTGGGGTCTTCGCCTTTGGTGACGCCAGCTTCTACGGGTCGATCGGTAGCCAGCACTTGAATGCGCCGATCGTCGAGTTGGCGGCGACGCCCGACGGTCACGGGTACTGGGAGGTCGCCGCCGACGGTGGGGTCTTCGCCTTTGGTGACGCCAGCTTCTACGGGTCGCACAGAGGTACACCGGGCCTCGGCCCGGTGACCGGAATAGCCGGCTCTGCCGACGGTCACGGATACTGGGAGGTCGCAGCCGACGGCGGCGTCTTCAGCTACGGCGACACCGGATTCTTCGGGTCGCTTGGCGGCGCCTGGGCGACGCCACCCGCGGCAACGAGTGGCCCCTTCAGTCTCCCGTCGCCGTGGGGTTGCATTGCCGTACACGAGAGCGGCGGCGACCCGAATACGGACACCGGGAATGGCTACTTCGGCCTCTTCCAATTCTCCATTGCTTCGTGGAAGGGGGCTGGTGGTCCGCCCGGCCTGCCGAGCGACTACAGCGCTGCTGTGCAGCTCCAGATCGCCGAGAACCTTCAGGCTATGCAGGGGTGGGGCGCGTGGCCCGTATCGTCACGGCTCTGCGGAGTCTGACGAGTTCGGACACTTACGGGTGGAGGCGATGGTCTGAGTCTCAGCGTAACTGGGACGGCATGTCTCAGCATCTGTGGGACACCTGATGCTGAGGTGTCCCCATGGATCTGGCCCTCTGGAGTCAGGCCGCTCGTAACCACGCGACCCATAACACCCGACAGCCAGAGTTGGCATAGGTATCACCTACCGCCGGCCTTGAGCGCAGCCCCCTTCTAATGGATAGCTTGGTAAAAGTCGGGCGACCGCTCGACGGACGGGAGGCACAAAGCATGACTGTTGGATCCTCTACCGTGACCACCCTCAAGCCGGGGCGAATGTCCGACGCACTCGCCATCACCAAGAAGTTCAACGAAGTCATCGTCCGTCACGGCGGCAAGAATGTGCGCAACATGTTGCTCATGAGTTCCACTCCGATCCGGATGGTCTCGAGCTACGAAGCAGAGAACCAGGCCGATTTCGGCAAGGTCTCCGACGGCCTGCTGGCCGACCCCGACTTCGAGCCACTCATGAACGAAGCCTTCGGTGAGAAAGGGCCGTGTAGCGGGTACGTGACGGAGAACTGGATGGAGGTCTGAAGGCTTCCTACACGAACAGCTAAGGGCCTGTCCCATATCGCCGGGACCGGGCACTTCCAGGCTGCCCAGGAAGCCGCCCTGGGGCGCAGCCGGGGCCGCCACCTGGCGCTCATCCTGCCCGACGAGGCACCACCCGCAGCCCCGGTGCGCCTGGAGGTGCAAGGTGACGTCGACGTCGAGGTGCCCGACCTCGCCCGCTATGAGACCGGTGGCCGGCCGTGACCGTCTCGCTCTATGAGCAGCTGAAAGACGACCTGGGTTACCTGGGGCTCTCGCGCTCGGCCGAGTGCTTTGCCGTGCTGGCCGAAGAGGCCAAGGACCAGGAGTGGAGCCACGTCGACTTCCTGGCCAGGGTCATTGCCGAGCAGGCCTCGGCCACCACCAACCGGAAGTTAGCGGCCCGCCTGCGCTTCGCCCGGTTCCCCTTCCGGCGTTCCTTGTTGGACTTCGACTTCGAGTTCCAGCCGACCGTCGATCGCAAGCTGGTCGAGGACCTGGCCACGCTTCGCTTCATCGGCCATCGGCCCCGGACTCATTGACGCCGCCAAGAAGATGGGGGTGCCGTTGCCCGCAGAACTCGACGGACCCGATGCAGAGTTCACCCCTGAACTGCTCGTCAAGTTCCTGAGGCAAATCTGCTGGCATCTTTTCCCTCGGCTAAAGCCGAGAAGCGAGACATTGTGAGGACTGCCCCATAATCAATGACAATGTCCCTGAGGGTCCACCGCCTTGCGGCTGGTTCTCAATAGGTTCGGGAGCACTGGGTCCCTAGACCTGACTTGATGTGTGTGACGCCTGCTGGCGTCGTCGGTCGAGCGGCTCAGCAGTGCACAGAAACGGGCACGTCCCGTTCCGAAGGAAGGGTGATGGGCCCAGCCTGTTCGAGCAGGCCGGAACCCCCCGTCGCTCCGATACGGGACGGCCGTGCCACCCCTCACCACTTACAGGAAGGAAGGGATGGCCATGACCATCGTAGAAGCTGCCCGTGGGGTGACCGGTGGTGTCGACACCCACCTCGACGTCCACGTTGCAGCTGCCCTGGACCCGCTCGGTGCTCTGCTCGGGACGAAGCCCTTTGAGGTGAGCCCGGACGGCTACAAGGAGTTGTTCTCGTGGCTTGAGAGCTTCGGGGAGGTAGGCAAGGTCGGCGTTGAGGGCACCGGCGCCTATGGCGCCGGGCTGGCCAGATTCCTCCGGCGCCAAGGTGTCCAAGTGATCGAGGTGGACCGACCCAACCGGGCCGAGCGGCGTCGATCTGGCAAGTCCGATCCCCTCGACGCCGTCGAGGCGGCTCGGGCGGCTCTCGGCGGCCGAGCGAGGAATGTCCCCAAGGAGCGCACCGGTGCAGTCGAAGCCATCCGAGTCCTCGTTGTCGCCAAGCGCTCTGCTCGCCAGGCCCGCACGAAGGCGATCGTCCAGATACGCCACCTGGTGATCACCGCCCCTGACCAGCTCAATCAACGGCTTAGGGGCCTAAGGATCCAGGCGCTGGTGGACACGGCAGCTTCCCTGCGACCTTCGCAGTCGGGGGATCCGGTCACTGCCGCCACCAAGGCCTCGCTCTCCTCACTCGCCCACCGGGTGCTGTCTTTGGACGAGGAGCTGGCCGAACTCGACAGGCGGCTCGAGGCGCTCGTCAACGCCGCAGCCCCCGAGCTCCTCGCGCTCTTCGGTGTTGGTCACGACACGGCGGCCGCACTCTTGGTCACCGCCGGCGACAACCCCGAACGCCTTCGCTCAGAGGCCGCCTGGGCGCATTTGTGCGGTGTGGCACCGATCCCCGCGTCATCAGGCAAGTCCGGGCGCCACCGTCTTGACCGCGGCGGGGATCGCCACGCGAATAGCGCACTGTGGCGGATCGTCCTGGTGCGGATCGCCCATGACCCCGAGACCCGTGTCTACTTCGAGCGCCGCGTGAAAGAGGGTCGCTCCAAGCTCGAGGTAATCCGAATTCTCAAGCGCTACGTCGCCCGAGAGGTCTACCGCCGCCTCCCGCGTGGCTGATTCCGCGGCCGCGGGTTTGGCTCACCCCATAACTGTCACCCGACAGGGTTGACCTTCGGAAGGACCTGCCGACCCGCGGCCCGGACCCTACCGATCTCTGAACGTGTGGCCTCATAAGAGCATGCCCTCTTCGAGTGGCTCGTCATTGTTCTGCCCGCTGTTCTCACTCCCAGCCACCCCAGAAGGGGCTTGACAAGTGATAGGAGCGTCCTCCGGCATATCGGACGCAGGTGCCCCAGTGCGTCGGGGGTGGGTCACAGACCGAACGGCTGCAGCCGCCGGGTCGTTGAATTCGCCCCGCGGCAGCACTTCCGGGTCAACACTGGTAGACGTCTCTTAGACGACCCGATTGAGAACAAGTCGCCGGACAATCAGAATGGAGACGCAATGGACATCATCAACTTGGGTGCGACGGACGGTTTGCCCCCGGTGAACTGGGCGAACGTCGTCGAGAAGCTCGATGCCGGATCGCCGCCGGCTCCAGACGCCCACAACGCTCGTACGACGTGGCTCTCGACGGTGAACGAGGACGGGAGTCCGCACGTGACTGCGGTCGGTGCGCTCTGGCTGGACGGAATCTTCTGGTTCCAGACGGGATCGGGTACCCGGAAAGCTCGCAACGTCGCCCGCGACCCGCGCTGCTCGATCGCGGTGTCGATCCGAGATGCAGACGTCGTCGCCGAGGGTGAGGCAGCGCGAGAGGCCGATCCGACCACGCTGGCGCGCCTTGCCAAGGCCTGGTCGGATCAGGGGTGGCCCGCCGAATTGGATAAGACCGGCGCCGGTATCACGGCCCCGTTCAACGCGCCGTCGCAGGGACCACCGCCGTGGAACGTTTATCGCATCAAGCTGCATTCAGTGACTGTGGCACTGGGCACCGAGCCGGGCGGGCTGACTCGCTTCAGGTTCTAACCTCCGCCCAGCCATCTATGTGTCCAACATCATCGGCATGGGCGGCCACTACGTCGGTCGGTTAGATCGGACTACTTCGATTTGCCTGCCCCCTACCGCTCGACCCTCTCATTGCCCCTGGTGCCACCTACCGCCGGGTCGTGGGCGCTGTCCCGCGGCGGCACACCTCTATATCGCGACGGTGGTTCCATCGGGATTGCCGGAGCTGCGCGCTCCATTTTGCTCGCCGCGGTCGATCCCGACGACGAGACACGACGTGTGCTGGTATCCGAGGCCACCAACTGCGCGGTAATGCCCGACACTCTCGCCTACGAGCTAGTGGACGACGAGGGTCTCGGCTGTGCCCGCGTCCGATGGCTTGGCACCAGCCCGCACACGAGCGGCAGCTTCTTGGCCTTCACCCACGACGACCACCAGCGGGCGCAACAAAAACCCTCCGCTAGGTAGTTCGCAACGATTCAACGCTGCTGCTATTGCTTCCATGTTGGACCTGCTGTGGTCGCTTGGGCGCTCACGCCGCAGACCGTCACTGCAGAGCCGTCCCCTCGGACGGGGTCCGAGCAGACCCGTACCTGAGAGCTTCCCAGCTTCACACTAAGACAGCGTGGATTTGCTGCCACCTTCGGCACACACCCGGTCAGGTGGAAGACGGCGATCAGCACGGCCAAGACGCCGATAAATGTGCCCACACCGGCGACGCCTGTAAGTTCAACCTGGGAACGCTTTGTACTCATGGACTACGGGGCAAGGCCCACAACCAAACTGAGCGCTCCGACTACCGTGGGATGGTACCCAAGCCGAGCAGGATGTTCACGCCGTGAAGGATTCGCCTCGGAATAGGATGAAGCTGACCAAGCGGGCCGTGGCCGTTCCCGTTGCGCTGTGCGCAGTCCTCTCTGTGCTTGCCTGCGCTTGTGTACGCGAAGGCACTCAGAAAGCGGCGGTTACGACTAGCTCACTACCAGCTCAGACGACCACGACGACGACCGCACCGACCACGACGACCGCACCGACCACGACGACGACGAGCCCTGTTCCGGCGGAAATGGAATCTTGGCTCGCCGCCGCCAAGGGTCCCTTTACGGGTCTAACTGCGGCGCTTGGAACCCTCAACGGGAGCGCTGACGCGGACAAAGACGTTCAATCAGATCCCGGATCAGCGAACCTCATCCTCCCAACGATGTGTACCAGCGCTTCCCAGGCCTGGCAATCCGCGGAAGCGGTGCCGGCTGCTCCGATCCAGGAACTCCAGACCGATTGGCAAGCTCTACTGACTGCATTCGACGGCATCGTGTCCGCTTGCAATTCCGCTGAATCCTCCGGTAGTGGCGCCACATTCTTGACTCAGCTGCCAACCTTGGAGCACGCGACGCTCATACTTGGTAACAAGCTCGGAAACGACGTAACCCAACTCGGGTACTGCTTCCCATCAAGCACTTGTCTGCCGCCATACTCCATTGCGGGACAGCCAGGAGGTTGATCTAAATCTCGGGCACTTCGGATCTGAGCTAGGCCTGATGACCCGCCCTCGCCGGTGTTCGCAACCGTTGCTGCGCCGCGACCGGCACTTTGAGGACACCCCGCCTCGGGGTCGGCTAAGGAGTATCGGGACACCCTGCAACAAGGCTAACCAGCGATGTCGGCTAAGACGCCCTGCAGAGCCTCGTAGGTGGCATGACGCCTTCTACGGGACGAGGTTGTCATCGTGACGGTGGTCTCGTCAGCCAGAAGAAATTGGATGCCGCTCTTGGTCTGCTCGATGCCATGGGCGCCGACGAGGTCAATCGCCATCGACTGAAATCTGAGTCTCGCCGCAGGGGTTTGGTGGAAGACAACGACACGTCGATCCGTAATGAGCCAGAAGAACTGCTTCAGCTGGAGGTCCCCAGTGACTGCCGTCGCCATTCTCCTGATGCGCAACACAATGATGGGTTTCTCACCGAGAAGCACCATGCCCGCGATCCGGCGCCGAGACGCCTTGCCGAATGTGAAGCGTGACTTGCCCTGCTTCGTTGCTTGCAGAACAGCAGCAAGTACCGACTCTGGGACTGTGACCTGCTCAGTTGGTCGTGTAACCAACCCCGGTGGTGTTACCAGGCCCACCTTGACCTCCCTGCTTGCCCGACTTGTGTCCGTGCCTCGCAAAGTGTCGCGCACGGTGCCCCGGAACGTGCAGGGTAGGTCCTGGAAGGCGGGGCGCCCCGAACGCCGGGTCGGCGGCGGTTATCGGTCGGGGTGCGCTTGCTGACCGCTAACCGACCGCGACCGGCACATGGGTACGGGCACGCAATCATCCCCTACCGCCGCGTGGTGGGCGCCCCTCCCACTCCCCAAGTCGCCGAGCTGTGGCGTACTCCGGGGCCGGTAGGCGGGTCGGGGCCGCGGAGAGGGCGTCCAGCCCGGTTCGTCTCGTCCTACTTCTGGTCAATCGGAATCCATCAGCTGACCACCGGCCTTAGCCTGGTTGGTTTGGTAGTGCTCGTGGCGACTGCCGTACTCTTCGCCGCATGGTCAGTGCATTGAGGCCTTGATCTGAATGGATAATTGGTTTGCCAAGCCGCACAGGACCGAAGCCCATGGCTGACCAAGATGTGAAGTCAAGCATCGGGCTGCCCGCTGCCCTGAGCATCGGGATCGGCGGGATGATCGGGGCCGGGATCTTCTCCATTCTCGGGGTGGTCGGAAAGATCTCCGGCACCGCCTTGCCGCTGTCCTTCGCCATCGGAGGGGTTGCTGCTGGACTGGCCGCTTACAGCTATGTCGCTTTGGGCAAGGCCTTTCCGACGGTTGGGGGTTCGGTCACCTTTCTCGTTCGTGGCTACGGAGAAGGCGTGCTTTCGGGATCGCTCAGCCTGTTTCAGTATTTCAGCTTCGTCATCACGATTGCTCTGTACGCCACCGGATTTGCTTCCTACGCCGAAACCTTCATTCACCTCCCTTCCAAGGTGTGGGCAGTCGGCGTGGTGCTTGTCTTCATGGTGATCAATTTCTAGGCAGCCGGACCATGGGGAGGGCAGAGTCGGTGATCGTGTTCATAAAGGTCGCCATCCTCGTCGTCTTCATCGTGGCGGCGTTTCTTGCCCTTCCCGGAGACGGACTAGCTCGGCTGTCTCCAGGTACCTGGCCTGGTCCGCTTGCGATCGTCACGGGGGCCGCAGTCTTGTTCGTCGGCTACGAGGGCTTCGGGTTGATCACGAACGCGGCGGCCAACATGGTGAGGCCAAAGCGAGAATTACCACTTGCCATCTACGGAAGCGTGGCATTGGTCATTGTCATTTACATACTCGTGGCCATGGGAGTGGTGACGAATGTTCCTCTCGACGTACTAAATGGGCTCGGTGACTCTGCCCTAGCGGTGGCGGCCAAGCCGTCCCTCGGAGAAGCTGGGTTTCGCCTGGTCGCCATTGCCGCGCTACTTTCAACCGCGTCTGCAGTTAATGCGACCCTCTATGGCTCCACGAATGTGGCGTACCAGATCTCCAAGAACGGAGACCTCCCGCCGGCTTTCAGTCGAAAACTCTGGGGCCGTGACGTCGAGGGCCTGTTCATAACGTCTGGTGTGGTACTCGTATTCGTCCTACTCTTCCCGTTGAGTGCCGTCGCCTCCATGGGGAGTGCAGGGTTTCTCCTGATCTATGCCGCAGTCGGCGTTGGCCACCTTCGGATCCGCAATCAGACCGGAGCGAAGGCGTGGCCGATTCTCGCGTCGGTGAGCGCATGCGCGTCGCTGTTCACCGTCCTCGTGTGCGCTCTCACCGAGCCTCGCGATCTGTGATCAGCGAAACCCGCGCCCGGCGATCAGTGAAAGTCGCGTTGGGCTGACGGTGGTTCCTCGAGAGGAAAGGTTAGCGGCGCCTCCTTCCTGAGTCCTGTTCGGGGTCGGTGCTGGCCTGCTCGAGTGCGTGGTGCTCGCGCATCCGCCACGACGGGCCCTTGATGTTGAAGACGACGGCGTTGTGCATGAGCCGGTCCAAGATGGCGGCGGCCACGACCGGGTCGCCGAAGATCTCCCCCCACTCGGGGAGCCCCCGGTTGGTGGTGACCAGGGTCGGGTGTCCTCGCTCATAGCGGGTGTTGACCACGTGGAAGAACACCCCGGCCCCGCCGCGCTCGATCGGCAGGAGCCCGACGTCGTCGATGACCAGCACGCTCGGGGCGGTGTAGGTCTTGAGCTTGGGAGCGAAGGTCCCCTCCCGGCGGGCCTTGACCAGGGTGTTGACCATGTCGTCGGCCGTGGTGAAGTAACCCCGGTAACCCGGCTTCAACGGCCGTGGTGGCGAGGGCGACGGCCAGGTGGGTCTTGCCGCAGCCAGGCTGGCCCAAGAACAAGACCGGTCGGTTCTCCTCGATGAAGCGCAGCGTGGCCAGGTCCTCGACCAGCTTGCGGTCGACGGTCGGCTGGAACTCGAAGTCGAAGTCCGACAAGGAGCGCCGGAAGGGGAACCGGGCGAAGCGCAGGCGGGCCGCCAGACTTGCGGTTGGTGGTGGCCGAGGCCTGCTCGGCGATGACCCTGGCCAGGAACTCGACGTGGCTCCACTCCTGGTCCTTGGCCTCTTCGGCCAGGACGGCGAAGCACTCGGCCGAGCGCGCGAGCTCAGGTAACCCAGGTCGTCCTTCAGCTGCTCATAGAGCGAGACGGTCACGGCCGGCCACCGGTCTCATAGCGGGCGAGGTCGGGCACCTCGACGTCGACGTCGCCTTGCACCTCCAGGCGCACCGGGGCTGCGGGTGGTGCCTCGTCGGGCAGGACGAGCGCCAGGTGGCGGCCCCGGCTGCGCCCCAGGGCGGCTGCCTGGGCGGCCTGGAAGTGCCCGGCGTCCCAGACCTCGCCGGTTGCGGCCGGATCGGCCAGGGTGTGGCGGGCCACCACCTCACCGGCCCAACGGACCTCGATGGTGTCGGCATCCACCTCGCAGCGCACCTCGACCCGCTGGCCGAGGCACCGCGGGCGGGACCGAGTAGCGAACGCCCTGCCACTCGATCTGGGGGATGGCCACATGGACCCGGCGGGCCTCGACGTAGGCCGTGTCGAAGCGCCGGCGGGGCAGGGGGGCGAGCATGACCGACTCGACCACCAGGCGGTCGGCGGGGACGTCACCGGTCCCGCGGTGGCGCCGGGAGTGGATGCGCTCGGCCAAGAACACCGCCGCCCGCTCGTTGAGCTCGGCCAGGCTCTTGGGCGCCCCGGTGGCCGAGCACTCCTCCAAGAAGCGCTCCTTCAGGTCCCGGAAGGGGCGCTCCACCTTGCCTTTTCGCTTGGCGTCTCGGGCCTGGCAGACCCGGATCTCGGTGCCGTGGAACTGGGCGAAGGCGAGGGCGGGTGGATGGAGGGTGAACCGTCGTCCCTGGGAGCGCCCGAGCGCCCCCATCCGGTCGGTGCGCAGCACCTTGGGCACCCCGTCTACATGCTCGAAGAACCGGACCAACCCCTCCAAGGTGTGCTCGCGGTCGACCGAACGGCTGAACCACCAGATCCGGACCCTCGACCACGACAAGATGGCCGAGAAGCACTGCACCTCGCCCAGGCCCCACTCGCTCGTGAGCCCCGACACGTCGGACCAGTCGAACTGGCACTCCTCGCCCGGTGCCGTCACGATCCGCGTCGAGGCCGCCGGGCGCGGCTGCGAACCTCGGCCCCCTGAGCGAGTTGAGGTGCCGGGCCACGCTCGGATACGAGCCCTCATAGCCCTCGGCCACGAGCAGCTCGAACACGCTGGTGGCCAACAGGCGCGGGGCGGGCCGGAGCAGCTCGGCGATCCGTGCCGGCCCAGTGCTCGTCGATGACCGGCGGGGCCACTCGCCCGGCGCCGTGGGGCGGCCCCCCGTTCTTCAGCCAGCTGCTGATCGTGGCCGGGTGATAGCCCGGTCTCGGCAGCGATCTCGGTGATGCTGAGGCCCTGGCGTTTCATCGCCATGACGTCCATGAACTCCTCCTGGGTCATCATTTCGGTGGTCCCTCCAGTGGGCTTGTGCTGTGGATGCCCAAGACCCTGGAGGGGCCCTTGACGGACCGGGTGGATGCCCGGCCCGGAGGAACCAGGAGGTCAGCTCAACGCGACGTTCGCTGATCGCCGATCGCGAGTTTCGTTGATCGCCGATCGCGGGTTTCAGTGATTACAGAACGCGGGTTTCAGAGATCGCGCACA
>CAVYPR010000002.1:0-143026 GCA_963770505.1 uncultured Actinomycetota bacterium
CGGCACCTCGGGGACGCGCCCCACTTGGATATGGGCTGCGTGGTAGGAGATGCTCCCCCGAAGGAGGGGTGCTCAATTGGAGGCGTAGAATTGCTCCGTGGTAGGTCGCAGATGGAGCGTCAATCGTTCCATCAGAATCCTGCTTGCCGCCCTGGGTTGGCTTTCGCTGATCGTGGGCGTAACGAGCCTCACGGCGACGGCAGCTCCGAAGAGTTCCAAGGTTCAGCCGCTCGTACCGTTGCCCGCGAGTTGCACCGCTGCGCCGAGCCTCCCTCCGGTTAGCTCTACGCCCTCGTGGCCGTCAGGTGCGCAAATCTTGGACGCAGTCGAGCAGGCTGTGTCTTCCCAGTACCCCACCGTCTTCGCAGGCATCTTCGTCCCTAGGACACCGGCTCGTACAGGAAAAACACAGTTCAGGTTTCTGGAGACTGTCCATGATCCTGCGCTGGAGGCAGAGGTACGAGCGGCTTATCCTGCGACCATCACTGTCTCTTTCGGCTTGGCGTCGCGATCCGCAGTCTGCCTGCATGATCTTGCGGCGCAGGTGACAGCACGGCGAACCGCCATCACCAAAGCGGGGATCACCATGGTTAGCGAGGGACAAGGCGTCGTGCACAACCAAGTAACAGTGGGGGTCACGGCTTGCTCTGCGCCCGCCGAACGATTGGCCAAGGCTTGGTTCCACCTGCGGTGGGGAAACGCCGTGCATGTCCAGACCTGCCAGAAGGTGGCGCAGTTCAAACTGAAAGTGCACGGCTGATTTCCCGCTGGGCGAGGCGGGGCGAGACCTGCGGGGCTGTCCCAGAATGTCCTGGTGGCCCACAGCCGAGAGTGTCTCTGACTCTGGGATGTGGACACCCCGGTAGCACCTCCAGGGCCGGGGCTGCTGAGCCACGTGACTGGGACGCCCCAGGCTCGATCGGACTGATCGATGGCCGAGTCGATCGCCGTCCGAGAACACAACATCTTGGCCAGACGTTTTTCGGGGTGGCCGTGCTGCGTCTCGAAGACGGGGAATCTGTCAACGCATCTGTCCTTGGAACTCGTGACATGGGCTGAATAGGGCGTTGGACTTCGTGGCCCCGCAGTTAGCTCCGGGCATGTCCGGTCAAGCTGGGCGTTTGTGAAAAACAGTCCGCGCCTTATCGCGCAAACGTCATTAGGAGATGAAGCGGTGGATGGCCTCGTTGGCGTGGTCCTGAAACGACGGGCTGGCCAGATCGGAGAAGATGTCCGCTTGGTTGACCAAGGGACCGGTAATCGTGTTGGCCGCGCTGGCGTAGAACACGCCACTCGACAGGGTCGAGTTGGTGACTCCGTCGACCAGTCGCTTTGAGCCCACGTCAAGGTTGTGGGCGATCCCCAGGTGGGGCATGACGTATTTGGCCGCTATACGTAGCGGTAGCTTGAGGCCGTCGGGGGCTTGGGTGCCGGTGGTATTCCCAGGGCTCACGGTAATAAGTCGGCGGTCGGGGTATTGGCGGGCCAGGTAGGCCATCCACAGGGCCCCTATGTACTTGACCTGACTGAAGGCGAGACTGGGTTCAAATTTTTTGCCGTCGAAGTAGCTGCCGTCGATGACGGTGGCGAGTTCATCGGCAGAGGTTGAGGCGAAGGACGGCCGTTTCATCCTCATCTTCGGAATTCCTCTGGCTGCTTCACTTCCGACGAAGACCGCAACCTCACCAAGCCGGTTCTCGGTTAGGAGACCTTCGAGTAGAACGGCGTGACCAAGAACGTTCGTTGCGAACAGGGTGGTGACCCCGTCAGCGGTCAGGTTCATCAACTTCTTGTCGCCGATTACACCGGCGTTCATGACCAGCGCGTCGAGGGTTCCGTTGATGGCCGCCAGGCCAGCGGAGACTGAATCTAGATCGGCGAGGTCCATGAGGATGATGTCGAAGATGCGCCGGCCGGTCACGGCTTCGAGTTCGGCCTTTGCCGCCGTCGCCCGATCTAGGTTCCGGCAAGCCAAGTAGATCCGCGCCATCTCGGGACGCAATGCCAGTTGCCGGGCCACGTCCTTGCCGATCCCGGCGTTGGCGCCCGTGATGAGCACCGTCTTTCCTGGGAGTGTGCTCATTGGTATTGCCTCTCATCTTCTGGGTCCAGTCAGGCTGGACAGTCCTTGCCGGGTTGCGTCCGCCGGTGCTCCCGGATTGCTACTGGGAGCCACCTCGATCAGCTAGGGAGGCCGTCGAGCAAGCAGAAACGGGCATCCATCGCGACACTTCGGACATCGACCAGCTGCTGATACTCAGGCGAGCTGTACCACCTGAGGGCCGTTTCACGGTCAGGAAACCTCATGAGTGCCCCAGTAGTGAGCGAGGCATCCCCGTGCAGGATCTCCCAGTTAGCGTTGGCGAGAACCTCGCCTCCGTACTCTTTGGCCGTCTGCCCAGCGTTGGGGCCGTATTTCTCACGATAAAGATCCGGGTCCTTGACCGTGAATTCGACAACTAGGTATGCGCTCATGTGGATACTCCTCAGTTGTTAGTTGCGATCTGTGTTCTTGGTCTTCACTCTTCAGCGTCAGCGCCGACAGCCATTACGTCGCTACTCGGCCCCCGTCGACCGCAAGAGTGACGCCGTGGACGAAGCTGGCATCATCACTGGCCAGGAAGACGATCGCCGCAGCAAGTTCCTCGGGCTCAGCTACGCGATTTGCTGGCGCTTGTGCTGCGAGCTGATTCACCATCTCGGCGGGGACTGCTTCCATCATGCGGGTGCGCGTCGGGCCGGGAGAAACGGCGTTGACCCGAACACCACTCGGGCCGTATTCGGCGGCCCAGGTCTTCGTCAACAGTTCGAGAGCCGCCCGGCTCGCGCCATACAGCGCCATGCCGGCCTGTCCAAAGCTTGCGACCATCGTGGAGATGTTGACGATCGAACCCCATCCGCGTTCGGCCATGGCTGGAGCCAGTGACGCGACGAGGAAGAACGGGACCTTGACGTTCAGTGCAAAGGTCTCGTCGAACTCTGCTTCGGTGGCTGCGTTGCTTGGTCCGAGCAAAGCGACGCCGGCGTTGTTGATGAGGATGTCGACGTGACCGTCGCCTGCCTCAGTGGCCCACTCGACCAGGTCCCGGGCCGATTCGAGGTCGCCCAACGTGGTGAGCCGGAAGGTTGCGCTGCCTCCGCTGCATTCGATCTCATCGCCCACTTCTTTGGCTCGTTGTTCATCTCGTCCTACTACCAGTACGTGAGCGCCGCGGGCGGCCAAGGCGATGGCCGTAGCCTTGCCGATCCCGCTCGTCGAGCCCGTTACCAGAGCCGTCTTGCCCTTTAGGTCAGTCATGCGATGGGTCGTCCTCTCGCTCTAAAATGGGTGGTGCAACTCACTTTGACAGGCCGATACTGGGTTGTCAAACTCAAAATCCTGATAACATCGGTGCATGGTCGACGAGACGAGTGACCGGGCGAAGCTCACCCCCAAGGGAGCACGTACCCGGGCACGAATAGTGGAGGAGGCCGCCGCCCTGATCCATGAGCGAGGGGTGGCGGGCACCACCTTGGAAGACGTCAAGGTGGCGGCGGAAGTCAGCGGCTCTCAGATGTACCA
Source organism: uncultured Actinomycetota bacterium (assembly GCA_963770505.1). GTDB lineage: Bacteria > Actinomycetota > Acidimicrobiia > Acidimicrobiales > RAAP-2 > CAVYPR01. The sequence continues at coordinate 3,563 of CAVYPR010000002.1, forward strand.
CTACTTCCCCGACAAGAACGACCTCGTGCAGGCGGTCATCGACTATCAAGCCGACGCCATCGTCAATCGCCAGCGGCAGGCGCTCGGCAGCGCGAACGGAGTCGAAGCCTGGCGGAACATGGTGATCACCGCAGCGAAGCGCACCAAAGCAAAGGGGGGCTGCCAACTTGGCTCGCTCGTTGGTCAACTCGCCGAGAGTGACCCCGAGGCCCGAGCACTCATCGCTGCAGGGTTCGATCAGTGGGCAGCCGCCATCGGCGATGGACTCAGATCCCTTCATGCCGACGGGAAACTCCCGTCTGACATCGACCCGGACGACCTCGCCACTACTCTGCTCGCCACGCTCCAAGGGGGACTCCTACTCTCCCAGGTACTTCGGAGTAGCCGTCCGTTCGAAACTGCGGTCGATACCCTCCTCGCCCTTGCCATCGGCAGATGAGCCCAGCCGGATTCGTTCGCAGCCATCGCCGAGGTCGGCTCGCGGCCTTTGGATAATGCACGTGCATCCACACGATGGGCTCCGCCGGAGGTGATGGATGGACCGTGATGACGCCGGGGGGCTCTCTAACAGCGAGGCAATCTCTGACCACCCGGTAAGCGCCACGTCCGTTCAGGAGCACAACAAGGCGGCCCTTCGAGTCCTGGCATTCGTAATCGCCGCGTTGGGACTACTCCTGGTCCTCCCCAGCCTGCCTTCGGGGTGGAGTGGAATCTCGCATCTCCCATCAATCGGAGACTTGGGAGCGGGAAACGTGCGAATCACCAACTGCAGTCGTGGCGGCCTGCTAATCGATTGGACTTGCAGCGGGACCTGGTCTCCAAATGACCCGATGGCCCACCCGACACCATCGATTCACGTGACCGTGAAGAATGACGCGCAGCACTTGACCCTGGGCACCGATCTTGCATATGTCCGTTTGGAGCGAGGGACCCACGACGCCTACAACGCCGGGGCCACGAAGCAGGGCCAGACCGTCGCTCTTTGGCTTGGGGTGCTGGCCGGTCTGGCAACGCTGGTCCTCATCGTCACCACTCGCCGGAGCCGCTTGTTGAGCCTCCCGGCGTCGGGGCTGGCCCTTGAAATTGTCTTCTTTGCTCTTGCGTGGGGACTAATTGTGAAGCCCTAACATGCTGCTCCCAGGTCCTTCGGCAGAATGCGCCATGTCGTGCTGTGGCAGAGGAGACGGTCCACCCCCGGCGCCAGCTTCTGTGGACACTGCCCCATAACACTCCGGCAGTGTGGGTCGCCCAAGGTGCCCCCGACCGCCGGATCGGATACACCCTCGCGGATGCAATGATGCCGGCTCACGTCCAGTCAGTGCGTGATCCGTCATCCCAGCACGCGATGTGTGCGACATGTCCTTGCGGATTTTCTCGTGAGCACTCCCTTGCCAGATGGCAGGACCTTGGCGACCTCAGTAAGTAGCGTGCAGTTCCCGCGCAATGGGGCGAGCGATTGCGACGCAGTCCTGACGACGAGCGTCCTCCCGCCGCAGGGAAATGTGACCGCTGTGACCGAGCTCTTCGACTTCGGCGTCGACGGAAAGGCGATTCGGAAAGAGGAAATGTCCTCCATGCAGTCTGGTGGTGCCGCAGCTCGGTAAAGTTCGTTGAAGGCGTGTCGAAGCTGGGATGCTTCTTTGCCTCGGACATCAACGGTCACGGGATCCGTCGCCCCCCCATCGAGACTGCCGCTTGTATAGCCGGTGACGGTGACCGGTCCCGTTGATGACACGCTTTCTGTGCGCGGGCGGTCTGGTGCCCAGATCACTGTGGCCTTGATGCGCAGCTCCGAGCCGGTGCCGTCCGCGGCGATCGAGTAGATGACCTCCGCACCCTCTTGGTTTGGGCCTGACACGGACGGTAGTAGCGCGATGGCGGTGATCCCGGGCGGGGGAGGACCGTTAGTTGTGACCAATGCTCGGTGCGGGTAGTGGAGTTCGATCGCCGCCGCCGCAGCAGCGGGCGACAGCGACGTTGCAAAGAGGGCTGATGCGCTTGCCGGGGTGCCGACCGGGAGACCAATGTCCAACGGAAAGAAGTGGTTGATGGTTGTACTGCCCTTTGTCGTCGGATGGGCCCCAGCGGGAAGGAAAGCATGGTCGAGTACCTGCTGGGCGAATGCTTCGCCCGCCGCTGTTGTTAGGGATGCCGGGGCCGCAAAGGCAATGGAGGACCCAAACGGCCAAGTCACGGTACAAAGGACGAGCGCAACGAGGATTGGAGCACGGTGCCGCGCAAGAGCTCGGCCAAGATGCCTCATCACACGAGGCGCCCCATTCTCTCCGTGACGCACGAGGGGATTCGGCGGTCAGCAGAGGAGGCGTCGACTTGGTCGCAAACCCTCCGATTCAGATCGGCGATCAAGGTTTGTTCACTTCTGCGGCGAAAAGTATGGCACCGGACACATCGTCCCGTACGAGGAACAGGAATGGATGATCCAATCTGATCGTGAGGTCTGAGACCTCCAGCGAAAAGGGTTCGAGGGCCACTCCGGTGGCCGCGGAGGCCTGAGTGCCCGACGGTGTGACCTGAAGGGTGGCCTTCTGCTGCACGCTTTGGACTTTGAGGGCCTGCGGGCTGATTGCCGAGAAATCAGCCTGTGTGCTGAAGGCATCCGACATTCCCAGCTGCTCCAGCGCACTACCAAGATCGTTGCCATCGGTAAGTGTCAAGGTCGGCATTGCAAGATCCACAGTGTTCATGTGTAGGCCTGAGATCACATCGGCGAGGGTGATTGGGGTCAGTTGCTGAACGAAGTGGCTGAGGGAACTTGACTTCGGCATGATTGCAAGCGCTGAGAGTTGCCCCCCTTGGTAGGGCAACTGGACAGTGGTCTCGGAGGGCGTTGTGGATGCGAGCACCTTGAGAGGTGTTGACGAAGCGGTCTGCATGAAGGGCACGTGGACCGTGGCACCCGAAGGGACAGTAAATGTCTCTGTCGTCGTCTTCTGTGGGAACGGCTGCTGCCAGTGCGCCTTGAAGTAGACGGCATTGGCGAGCACCAGCGCAGTTGTGGAATCAAGTGTCGTGGGGCCGAACAGCACCGGAATATGCCCTTGAGTCTCTTGTGTTACCCATTCGTTGATGTCTTTGGTCGCCGAACTTTGGTTGCGCCGGAAGTCGACCTGCCATACCCCGGACGAGAAGAACCTCTGGAGATCCGACATGAACGTCTGGCCGAGCTGGGTTCCCTTCTGCTGCCAGAGGCTGTTCGCTGAATCCACGGCGATCCCATTTTTCGCCGCTGTGGCCGTGAGCTCGCCGTCCAGAGCCTGCCAATCGGATGCCTGTGTCCTTGGCCCCAAGGCTGACGTTCCGAGGACCCGGGCAATTTGTTGTTCGGTTTGTCCCTTTGCCCCCAATTCCAGCATTGCGAGGACCAGCGCCGCGCTTGACGGAGAGATCACGAGATTTGTCGATGAGGTGCCTGAAGGAGCCAGCTGCCGCAGAAGTGACACCGTGAACCCTTGCTCTGCGTCGGCCACCGCTGTTGCCGAGGCGCTGCTCTTGGTCGGCACCGGGCCACTTGTCTGCACGGTCATGAGTTCGGCTGTTCCGAACTTGCCGGCTACGTGTAGGTCCCGAGCGACAGCCAGATGGCGGGCAGGTCGGGGTGAGTCAGTCTGCGTTGGTAGCAAGGCCAGGAGAAGCGCGACGGCTGCCAGGCCCACGAGGGCTGCCCCGATTGCGATACCCCGTCGTCTAAGCCGATGGTTGGCGAGTTTCGCCCCTTCGTCTATTGGTGCTTCTTCACTCGGCAGGATCTCCCACTCTGGTCGGCGGGACCTTGCCGAGTCCCAGGACATCGGCGGCTCAGGGGGCACAGTTGAGGCCACTTCTTCGAGTGCGTCAATGATTCGTCGTTCGGTGGTCGCGTCGCTCATGGCTCCAACTTCCTTCGCACGTGCTTGACTCCGCGGTGGATCAAGGACTTGGCAGTGCCTACAGGGCACCCCATGTGTACAGCTACGTCATCGACGCTGAGGTCGAGGTAGAAGCGAAGGACGAGGGCATGGCGTTCCCTTTCCGGGAGGGCGCGGATTACGAGCCAGACCTCGTCGAGTTCGGGATCAAGGTGCAGTTCGCTCGGTGCCGCAGGGTGCCGACGCTCGACCTCTCGTCGACGACGCAGAGCGAGGACCCCGTTGATGACCGCCTTGCGGAGATACGCAGGTGGGTGATCTATTTCGGGGAAGCGCCGCTCAATGCGCAGGAACGCATCATGGACGACATCTTCGCCGTCCTCTTTGCTCCCGCATAGCAGCCATGCCAACCGAACCATTTCGGCCCACTGCGAGCGATAGAAGTCCTCGAATCCGGCTTTGGGCGAGCTTGTAGCAGGAACCGCGGCTGACCTCACAGTATGTAGATGCGCAACTCGGTCAAAGGGTTGCAACTTCTTCGGATTATTGCAGCTCCAGAAATTCGGGCGTCGTGTCTGGGTCATGCCCCCTATCACCGGGCGCGAGATGCGTCGAGGCTGCCACAGAACGCCGGGTCGGCGGCGGTTATCGCCAGGGGTGCGCTTGCCGGGCGCTAACTGACGACGAACGGCACTTGTGGCTAGGGCAGATCAGCTGTTGGCTTGCGAGTTAGGGGGTACGCCACAAACCAGGGGGGCGTCTTCATGTGAAGCGCTGACTTGCGTCATTGGCAACGCGCTGCGCAAGCCTCGGCATGCCCGACGGACCCCGGATGGTAAGGAAGGCGACTCGGTTGCCCTTACGAAGGACTACTTCCTCCACGACAAATCGGTCGCTCCTACCGTCGTTTGTCAAAGAGAGATTCAGAGTTAGTGCCGTGGAGCCATCGTCGTACTTTGGGAACCTTGAGCGGCGGCCGGTCGCGTCACTGATGGTGGTGTGCGACCCGTGGGGCGCTAACGATGTTGCCCAGATGTGGGCATCGCAGGTAGCTGCTCGGCCGTCAGAGAAGATCGAGATGAAAAGTTTCGCCATCTCGGTTGACCTGAATGTCAACACCGTCTCATCGATGCCCCGTCTGTCGGATGTATCCGTGAAGGAGGCATAAACACCGCTTCCGATTGATGGAAGGCCCTCGCTCCAATTCTCACAGGAGGAGACGCGCTTGAATGTTAGAAAGTCCTTTGTGTCGCCGATGGCAGGCGGAAGTGTTACCGCCCATCCAGATGGAAGGTCCGAAGGCTGCAGCAGGCTGGAAAACGGCGCAGTCGCAGATCGAGGGGAACGAGACGCTCCGGCCTCAAGCGTTGAGACGAAAACCGGGGTCAAAATTCCAAAGATCACAAGCAACGCAGCGCCCGTCACGCATTTGCGCTTCATCGGCCATTCCCCACGATGCAGACGCTAACGCGCACTGTCCCCGAAGATCACTCGGACGACTCGTACCCTCTTGACCCCTACCGCCGGCTTTGGGCACGACTCGGGCTGCTATGCCTCGGGCGAAACCATCGCGACCACGGGAGCGTTGAGATCGTCGTCTGTAAGGCCCGGGTACGTATGTGTGCCGGCGAAGACCTCACCCTTGTCGGTCGCCAGCAGGATCGAGTTTGACGCCACCACCGGGCCATCCAGGGGAATCTTTGGCGGCTCAGCCAAGAAGCCATTGGGCTGCGGTGGCGACCATGTGAATGAGCAGACCAGCCCGTTGGACAAGGTCCCGGCATACCCCGTCCCATCACTGTTCGCGGTCATAGCGACGAGGGGAGTGCCTGGCCCAGAGCAGAGGGGCTCGTAAAACCGCGCGTTGCCGAATGCGAAGACGCCCCCGTCTGACCCAGCCAGGTAGTAGCCACCACCTGATGCGTCCACGGCCATGCCCACGATTGGTTGGACAGGGGTCACCTTGTCGCCTGGGAGTGACCCATCGTAAACGGCGTTGCCGAAGGAAAAGACGCCACCGTCTGAGCCGACCATCCAGTACCCGCCACCTGTGGGGGTTGCGGCCATGCCGACGATGTCGGTTACGTGTACGCCATCTGCCGGCAGCGACCCGTAAAAATGAGCATCGCCGAAGGCAAACACACCGCCGTCGGCACCAACCAGCCAGTAACCCTCGTCGCCGGGACCCGCTGCCATGCCAACGATTGGCGCGCCAAGTGCCTGCCCACCCATCGAACCGGAAAACGGTGCCGTGCCAAACGCGAAGACACCTCCGTCAGCTGCCGCCAACCAGTAACTCGCCGATTGACTTGTGAGAGTTGCGCTACACGCACTGTCCAGAGCCAAGAACGGGACGACGGCTCCAACGGCGACCACAACCGCGATGCTTCGCCTCGTGATCCTTGCCAACATCACGGCCCACCTTCTGACGACGTCGTGCGCGGCGATTCCGCGCTCGACCACATGATGCCACTGACTTTGGATGATGGCACTGACTCTGGCGTGCCGAGATTGCGCAGTCACGCGGGCCCTGCGGTGCCCCCTACCGCCGCTTCCACGCCCATCCCGTGGGTAGCCCAGAACGCCGGCTCTGCCGCCCTGTCAGCATGACCCACTCTTTCGCGTACCCTGGTTTTCGGTGAGCTTTTTTGAACCGCTTCTCCCTTCGCCAGAACCTTCTGAACGTCAGTGGGCGCCACCGGCGTGGGATCGACCTTCGGAAGGCACCTTGCCTACGACCTTGGCCGTCAATGCGGTGCTTACCAAGGAGGAAGCGGCTGTTGTCGCCATCCCCTCGCTGGACGTCTACCCGAATGGATTCCGCGTCAATGTCCAGATCCTCATGAATCCCCGGCATAGCCAAGAGATCCGAGCTCTGATGCATCGTCCACCCACGGGCTTGGTGCGGATTGGGGTTCGCTTTGCTGACGGCCGGGTGGGTGGGCGCGGACCGGCTCGCGCCAGAAACGAGTTGACCAAGGATCACGACGGAGTTCCCACCGAACCCTTTGTCGGATTTGCAGGGGGAGGAGGTGGAAGCGGTGGTTGGAGATTTGGCGCCTGGGTCTTTCCGTTGCCGCCCGACGGACCCTTGGAGATCTTTGTTGCGCTTCCTCCTCCTGCTCACGGTGAATACAGGACCGTCGTGGATGGCTCTGAAGTGCGATCCGCGGCAGAGAGGGCCCAAATCATTTGGAGCTGAGTTAGGTTTACCGTCTGGCCCCCGAGGATATCCGCCAGGCAAAGTCTGATCGCATCTTGGTGCAGAGGGACAGGCGGTCTCTTGCACCCTCGGAGCCCAAGGACGGCATGTTGGGAGGGCGCTATGTCAGACAGCGAATTGACTGGGCGGCGACGGAATCTAGATGATGCGACGTGGGTGGAGTATTTCGTAGACGCAAGTGGCCCGTGGCTTATGTATCACTTCCCGGGCAACAACGATCCAAGCAACCGGGTTCCAGAGCCGCTGGACGTTCACACGTTCACTTTGGATGAACGCAGCGCGATTCTTGTCGAGAACCACTTGCGCGAACGGTTCGGACGTGTCGTCCGTCGCGAACACGGTCCGCCCGCAATTGTGGCGACGTGGGAACTCGATCCGAAATCAGGCGGTTAGCAGAGTCCCTCTCTAGCAGAGACGCCTGTACTACGGCACGTCTGGGAATGTCCCATACCAACGACAATGTCCTTAAGGGTCCATCGCCTGGCAGCTGGTTCTCAATAGCTTCGGGAGCGGGGCGCAGTCGCTGGACCACGCTTCGGTTTCTGCAATGCTGGACTCAGGTTCGTCCCAGCAGCCGTTCACAACGGCGCAGCGAGAGGCATTTCCAGCTAGGTTCGCCATGTGGCTGGCGAGGAGCGGAATGTGCGTGTCGCCGGTGTCACGCTTCGGGTGCGCGAAGCAGGCGTTGCTGACGGAGAGCCGGTCATCCATTTCCACGGGACGCCTGGCTCACGCTTGGAGATGGCGTGGGCAGACGACGTGGTCTCCGCGGCGGGAGTGCGCATGCTTGCCTTCGACCGACCGGGGTACGGGTCGTCGACCCAAGCGCCGTTCTCGTTGGGGTCCGTGGCAACAATGACTCTTGAGCTGGCCAACGAGATGGGTCTCGAGCGATTCCGGACCACCGGTTGGTCCGGTGGCGGCCCGTTTGCCCTAGCGACTGCGGCGTCGGCCCCGGACCGAGTACAGGCGGTCGGAGTCATTGCCGGCGGGGGCCCGTTCCAGTTGGTTCCAGGAGCCCTACAGGGGCTGTCGGAAGGCGACAAGGCAGCCGAGCGGCTGCTGCCCGACAACCCCGAGGGCGCTGCAGCCGGATTTGCCGAGGGCTTCGATATGACCGGCGCTCTGGCAAGCCCCGAGGCTCTATACGAGGCATTCGAACCGCTCCTGTGCGAGTGGGATCGGACCCAGTGGAAGGATCCGAGTCACGCGCAAGCCCTACTCGCCGACATGCGGGAAGCGCTGAAGTCAGGCGTGTGGGGATGCGCCTGGGACAACGTGGCTTGGATCGGCGCTTGGGACGTCGATCCGACCACAGTTCAGTGTCCCGTGCTGTTGTGGTACGGCAGCGAGGATCGCATGGCCACGCCGGAGCACGCACGTTGGTTAGACGCGAACTTGCCCGATGCCAAACTCATGATGTGGGAGGGAGAAGGGCACCTGCTGCCTTTCGCTCATCTGGCCGAGATGCTTCGAGAGCTACTGATCTACCCGGCGTAACCCAAGGTGGGGAGGAGTGAGCGACAAGAGCACCTGGAACCACAGGCGAAGCCAACCAGATCGGAAGGGGTGAATCTCCCGCTACGTTGGCAGCGATGCCTGTTGCTCATGATCACATGGGGTTCGTCGACTCGGTCACCATCTCCTTGCGGAAGGCCGATGTTCGCCCATGGGCCGAGAAGTGGATCTTCGTCCTGCACCAACTTGAACGACTCCGAGCCGTGTATGACGGAACGGACCGACCACGAGGCACCCTGGACATCGAGGGATTGGCGATGAGCTTCTTCGTGGAGTGCGATCACCTCGAGGATTGGATGAAGCGAGACCCTGCGCCGCTCCCCGGCCTCACCGGCAAACAAAGGCGAGAGTTTCGCAAAGCCGTCGTTGCCTTTCACGACTCTGACGTGGCTCTGCGCCAATGCTCGAACATCTGCAATGCCCACAAGCACTACGGGAGGGATGACGGCCTACTAGTCGCTCGCATCCGGACTATCAGCGAACTGCCGCCGGGATGGCGGGTCACCATCGACCTGGATTGGCCGAAGCCCACAAGCCCAACGGTGGACGCTCTGGAGTTAGCCGACCAGTGCGTAGCCGCCTGGAAGGGCTTCTTCGCGGCGAACGGCATCCACGAACCCACCTGACAAACCCGCCACGGCGGTAGCCTCGAAACAGCTAGCACACAGAAGTGGCTGGTCGGCCCTGGAGTGACCGGGCCACTACGGACACCTGACCCCTAACATGCGGCCCATTCGGGTCCAAGGGTGACACCGAACGCCGGGCGGGGGACACCGACCCGGAAGGTGTCCCGCGCACAACCATCCCCTACGCGCCAGCGGCGAGACGGACAACCTCGGATGCGAGCTGACGTGCAAGGTCGTCGCTCGCGCCACCACCGACGAGTGCCATCGCCGACCGTGGTCGAGCACAGCAGCGAAGCTCAGCAACCCCATTCTCTCGACCATCACACAGAACGCAGAGTTCGTATCCCTGTCGAGCCGACTGCAAGGGGATTCGACCGAAGGGCACCGGATCTCCGAGCCAGCCAACGACATACTTGCCATGAAGAACGCGAATCCCTGACCCTCCGAGGTTCTCAATGGCGCGCGTTGCTACAGGAACCTCCGAGCCAGCCGAGACTGCAACGGCCACTGGCACCACTCCTTCCGGCGCCCCGACAGATGGCGGCATCCACTGGCCCCGATTTGCCGCTCGGTGCCGGTCGGACCGAAACAAGGCGTAGGACCATGCAACGAATGCTCCGATTATCACGATGAGAGCGACGACCACGAACACCAGGTTCACTCCGACAACGCTAGACCTGTGCCTCCGTAGTGCATCGACTTGCGACTCCGGCCCTCAGACTGCAATCGGGCGGAGTGCCCCTAATCCCATTCAGCATCCTCGGCACACCTGTCACCGAACGCCGGGTGGTGGGCACCGTCCCGCCGCGGCACCTATGCGCTAGCAGCCAGCCCTTCCGCTGATTGGCCTCAGTTGGCAGTGCCCCGCAAGGCAAGCGCGAATCGGGCGCCCCAGCGGACCTCCAACCCCTCGTCCTCGTTGGCTGCCTCCTGGAGCGCCTCGACGACCCCGTCGCCGGGCATGATCCCCAGGGTTCGAGCGGCGTCCCGGCGCACGCCCGGATGGACGTCGTGCTCAAGGCAACTCGTCACACAGGCCAAAGTCCGAGCTTCTCGAAGGCTCTGCCGCTCCCGGATCATCTGCAAGGCAAGGATTCTCGCAACTACCTTGTCATCGAAGAGGTTTTCCAGCACCTGCGAATCCGACCAAGCACGACCGTCCGGAACTAGCGGGTTCTCCTTGAACGCAAAGGCGTCATTTGTCGGCCGCCTAGGAGGCGTGGGAAACCTCCGTGACCAATTCACATCCACCTTGCCAGCGAAACTGGGGTCCGCGAACAGTGCCTGGATCGCGGGCAACGCGTAGTCCCGCATTGCACGAACCACCGCGGCGGCAGTGACAGACGCCGATGCCTCGGTGGTTACCCGCCACCAGGTGCCTTCCATCTCGGGAAGCAGATGTCCAAGCCGACCTATGCCGAACGTGGCTCCGGTCGATTCGTTGCGAGCCCCGATGTTGAACGTGAACTCCACTTCGTCCTTGGTGTTCCATCGCGACTTCTGCAGGACCACCCCGGCCCGCATCGGACCCTCCTGGTAACGGAAGTCGCGGGTCCTCCCCGTGAACCCCAGCTCCCTAACCGCCGGACCCACCCGATCGCGCATCATTGCGGCGAAGCACTCCTGGGACGAGAAGTCCACTCCGACAGGCTACGCGCCAGCTCTGCAAAGGGAGTGCTGTCAGTACGCCCTGCCCCCTAACGGCGGCCGCCTGCTGTACCAGAGGCTCGCCCCTACCGCCGGCTCGGTGCCAACGCCGAGGACGTCTGAAGACAGGCGGCGTGGGTCACTTCCTCAGGAAATGAAGCCAAACTCGTATGACGAGTCGTCACGAGCGTTGCGATCAACTGCGGAACTCCAGCCGACGCTTCACCGCTTATTGAGCGACCGCGTGTAGGTGCAACGAGGGAAGGACGAGCAACCGAGGAACTGGCCGTACAGTCCCTTGCGTGGGAGGAGGGCGCCCTTCTTGCATTCTGGGCAGACTTGGACAGGAGCAACTCCGCCACTCTCAAGACTCGTCGTCTCGCCAATGCCATTTCTACCGACATTGCCGTCCACAGTTACCTGGCCCTCGTCGATGAGCTCTACGACGAAAGGTGACATCCGATGAGGATCGGTGATGAGGGTCACGGCGCGCCGTGCGCGGGTGAGCGCCACGTAGAACAGGCGCCGCTCCTCGGCATGCTCGTAGGTGTCGGGCGCCGGCATGGCCAGGTGCAGCACCGGGTCATCCGTAATGGCGCTGGGGAAGCCGTACGTGCCGGCGACCATGCCGGGGAGCACGATGTAGTCAGCTTCGAGGCCCTTGGAAGCGTGCACAGTTCGAAACCTCACTTCGAGATTGCTCGGTATGGCACGGGGCATGACGTTGGACTCGAAGTGGTACCGCCCAAGTACGTTGACCGTGACAGTCCCCGAAGCTCCGACCGGCACAGTGCCATTGGCAATGCTGTTGGAGAGTATCGCGAGGTAGTCGGCGAGCGCCGTACTGGCGTTGCCCGAGCGCACCACGTTGACTAGCGCACCGTGTTCGGTGTGCGCGGAACGCATCGGCTTCTTGAATTGCATGGGATTCTTCGACACAAAGCGACTTGCGACGTCACAGATGGTCTGGGGGCAGCGGAACGTGGTGGTCAAACTCATCTGGGGACCTTCACCGAACCATTCGCTGAACCCGGTCATCACGGAAAGGTCGGCACCGGCGAAGCGGTTGATCGACTGCCAATCGTCGCCGACGGCGAGGAGATACCGCGCGGGTTTGGCGAGCAATCCTCGCACTAGCCGTGCCCTGGCGCGGCTTGCGTCCTGAAACTCGTCGACCAGGACCAGCTCGTAGCCGAAGTCAACCCGGCCTGACTCGAGGTGGTCTGCCGCCTGGACGAGCATGTCCTCGAAGTCCACCGCCTGCTCCTCGGCGAGGCGGTGTTCCCACTCGGCGGCTATGGACCAGTACAGGTCGAGGAAGAGGCGGGTCTTGAACCCGGCCAGGTGTTTGAGATCCCCCTCGAGGCGTCTCTGAACTGCTTCCGCCGTCCACGAGTTCGACTTGACGTGACTCATGAAGGTGCGCACGAGGCGGCACAGGTCCTCGTGTTTCATGGGTTTGGCCCACTGGTCCTTCGGACTGCGCTCGGGATTCCAGTCGAGCGTCAAGCCCCGTTTCGTAAGCTCCTTTCCAAGCTCGTTGAGGCCGTCACCCCAGAGAATTCCGGCAAACGTGCTTTCGATGAGGTCCGTGTTGTTCTGGGCGTGGATACGCCGCTTCCACGCCATGGACTGCGCGTATCCCCGGAACGATGCCGGCGGCTCGCCGTCGCCGTTGAGAGCCCAATGCTCGTGCCAGACGTCGATTGCGGGGTAATAGAAGTCCGGCCGGTATTGGCTGTGGGTGGCGTCGGCGACGTCGTGGACGTAGGGCCGCTCATAGTCGTATGTGACCCCGTTGAGGTAGAGGAAGTCGGCAATTAGCCGCTCTCCGTGGCTGCGGACAATGTGGCCACCGAAGGTCCGGTAGCCACTCTCTTTCCTGTGGGCGTCCCATCCGTCGGGCTCACATTCTTCAATGTCGATGGCAGCCCGAGCGAAGAGAATTCGGTAGAGATCCCACCGATAGCGGAATTGCGAGTCGCGGTCACGCAGGTTGTCGACAATTCGCTCGATCACGCCCAGACCGTCCCCGCTCTCAAGCCAGGAAGCGAGGCGAGGCTTGACACCGGTGGCCCGGCCAATGACGTCAAGCCCAAAGGAGTGGAAGGTGGACGCCCGGACGCCGGTCGGATCGATGCCCGCGGCAGCAAAGCGAGCTTCGACCCGCTCCTGGAGTTCGTCGGCAGCCGCCCGGTTGAACGCAAGGAGCAGGATGCGTTCGGAATCTACCAGTCCTCTAGTAACGGCGTAAGCGGCGCGAGCGACCATCAACGAGGTCTTACCGGAGCCGGCGGCGGCAAGAACTTGGACGCGGTTGTCGAAGCAGATCACAGCCTTCGCTTGTTCGTCGGTCAGAGGAGTTTTCTCAATCGTGTCGAAGAATTGCCGGCGGGAGAGGAACTCGGAGGTCATGAAGGCCTCGTTGGCGGTGGCTACGGCCCGCTCCAGGTCAATTTCTAGGAGATCGAGAGCCGCGCGCTGCCCTGCGGTCAGGCTGCTTTCGACAGCCACTGCGCGGACTTGGTCAACCAAGCCTTGTGCTGGGCGGCTGGCCAGCAGAGTCTCCACGGTCTCGCGTGTCACCCACCGCCGCTCTGTCTTCGCCCGCAGGAATACCTGAGCGACGCTCTCGTACCAGGAGACGGCGGCCTTGATCGCTGGAGTAAGGGAAAAGACGATGAGGGCTCGCTTGAGCCTCGTCGAGTCCGCTCTCGAGATTCCACGGAGGCAGAGAAGAACCCGGGCTCCATCGTGAAGATTGCAACGGAACCATCTGCGCCGGACAGACAGACAGGCAGCGCTTGTGGCCGCGACGGCGATCGTTCTTTCGGGCTGGACGACCCTTAGCTCTATGTCGGTCAGAGTTACGGTCCACCCTGGCCCGGACCATGCCGACTCTGCGGTGCTCACTGGACTGAATGTTTAGTCGCTGTCCAGTGGCATCACGTGCGTTGTGAGCGCGACCTACCCGTGAACAACGTGTCCCGATAACGCGCCCGCCGCGCCCCTGGGGGTTGCCTCCGACCGCCGGTTCTGCGGGCAGGTCTGCTCCGACTTTCGTCGTATACGGACGATGGCCAAGGGTTGCTCACCCGCATGCAGCATGCTCTGGAGTTTGGAACGAGCACTCTTCCCAAATGTGAGGCGACACCGCAGGGCCGCGAACGCCGCGCGCCCGGCACCTCTTGGAATCGCATGCCAGTCAGAGGTGACCGCGGCGACTGTGGCCATCAGCACCCCACAGGGACAACCGCATACCACTGCCGTGCCGTCCATCTCATCCGTCCGTGGTCCGTTGCGATACCGGGGGGCGTACACTTCTCCGAATGCGACGAGGCCACTTGAGTTGGCTGGATGGCTGCGACCATCGTTGAGGGGGTCCACGCCTGGATCTCTACCCTTCCCGTTTGGCAACAAGATATCGCCCGTCGCGCCGCACGAGCAGTTTCCCAATCCGCCACCGAGGTCGATGAGCTACTTGCAGTCCTCAAGAACGCCTTTGGCTGCGAGCCCCCCGTAGACGTACAAGATCCGGTTCCCTTAGCCATTGGCGATCTGCCGAACACCGAGATCGGACCTGTAGCGAAACTCGTGTCGTTCGGCAAGCTCAAGGGTGTGGGCCTTGTTGTTGAAGATGGCGAGATCCAGTTTTTGACCAACGGCATCACCGTGGTTTATGGAGCCAATGCTGCTGGCAAGACGAGCTACGTCAGAGGTCTCAAGGCGGTGTGCCAGACGATCGACCGAACGTCAAAGGTACGTGGAAACGTCTATCAGGAGGGTGAGCCTCCTCCAAGCGCCAACGTGCAGTTCAGCCTGGAAGGCGCAGTCCAGCAACGCCGCACTCCACTGGTTGGCGACGTTATCCGTCTCCCAGGGGTGAACGTCTTCGATGCCGCCTGCGCCGAACTGTACGTCAATGACGACAACGAGATCGAATACGTGCCGGCCCCTCTTCGAGTCCTGACTCGAATGGCATCGCTCCAACACGACTTGCGAGCGCGCGTTGCTCAAGAGCAGAGCGCACTTCAGGCGCTCACGCCCAACTTCGAAGGCATCCACGAGGACTCGGACACGGGGCGCACCTTGCGGTCGCTACGCGGATCGTCGAGCGACCCCGATCTCACCGAGGTCTGTCGAGTCTCAGAAGATGAGCGCGACTCCGTGGACAGGTTGCGTGCCGCTGTCGCCGCCGCAGATGCGTCCACCGCTCGAACCGACGCAGCCGCAGCAAAGGCGGACGCCACCGAGGCTGAAGCTCTCGCCTCGGCTCTTGAATCACTCTCGACGCGCTGTGCGGGGCCGGCCGCTCTCCACCTGAGTGCAGCGGCACGCGCTGACGCTGCGGCGAAAGAGGCGGTACGTCTGGCAGCACAGGAGTTTGCCCAGGCATCAGTACCAAACATCGGATCCGATCCATGGAAGATCCTTTGGGAGGCGGCAAAGTCATTCAATGAATCGACCGGTGTCGAGTTCCCGCCCCCGCCGGGCGCGCATTGCCCGCTGTGTCTTCAGGTCCTCGATGCGGAAGCCGCCGCTCGCATGGCCCATTTCGAAGCACACATCTTGAGCGAGGTGAGCGCGACCGCCCGGTCGGCTACCGAACTCCTGAATTTGGCCTTGGCGGAGTGGTCGCCAACGCACGTCGACACGTGCCGGACTCCGTTGCTAGTACGACTCAACGAGGTGGAGCCGGATCTCGGCGAGGGCATCGAGACTTATCTCGGCTTGGCGGAGCAGCACATGCGGACCGTTTGCGCCGCCACCGAAAGCTGCACCGCGCTGGCGCGTTCGCCAGAGAAGCAGGTCAAGCTCCTCCGAACTTGGGGATCCGACCGCCTCGCTCATTGCAAACAGCTTGAGGGAGCCAACGACACCGAGAAGTTGGCAGAGATGCGACGAGCATTGCGGGACCTAGAGGCTCGGCTAGTGCTCGAGACCAGGATCGAAGAGTTCGAAGCGTGGCGTGATCGGCTGAACAACGTCGGCAGACTCGGACAGCTCCACAGCGCGTTGGCCACCAACAAGGTGAGCATGGAGCAGCGCCGGCTATCTGAGGCTCTCATCGGAGAAGCCCTGCGGAAAGCCCTTGATGTTGAGCTTGGAGTTCTCAGTTGCTCCCATCTGCCCGTGTCGGTGCGGTTAACAGCTGCTGCCGCTACGACGAGTGTTGGTTTGCGCCTGCTAAGCGCCGAGCCGACTTCGCTATCCGACGTTGTCTCGGAGGGAGAACGCAGAGCTGTCGCGCTGGCGTTTTCCCTTGCCGAACTGACGATGATGCCACCGGACGCAGGCATCGTTGTCGATGACCCGGTGTCATCGCTTGATGACGAACGACGAGGTCTCATCGCAAGCCGACTCGCCAGGGAGGCGGAAGACCGCCAGGTGATCGTATTCACGCATGACCTTCCTTTCCTGGCCGAACTTGAGGAGAACGCCTCCGGAGCCGGTATTCCCTTGGAGGTGCGTGGAATGTGGCGCCTCGGCCAAGATGTCGGTCGGGTGGATCAGCAGCCGCCATTCAGAACCCTCAAGCTAAAACAGCGCATCGGGGTCCTCAAGCAGAGAGTTGCCCAGTGGGACTCACCGCCAGCGCCAGCGTCGCACGATGAGGCGTGGCAGCGAGTTGAGAGCTTCTACAAAGACCTCCGAACCTCGTGGGAGCGCGCGGTGGAAGAGCGCCTATTCCAAGGTGTCGTCGAACGGATGCAGCGAGACGTGAAGACGCTGAAACTGAAGCACGTGGTTATCACACAAGAGTTGATCGAATTGGTGAACGAAGGCATGACCCGTGCCTCCTTCTTCGTACATGATGAACCGATGGCCGCAACGATCGCACTTCCGGCGAAGTTGGACCTGGCGCGGGATCTTGACTCGCTTGAGGTATTTGCGAGGCGCGTTCCGTTGACCTAATTGCATACGGTCTTCCACGGCCAGGCCAGTCATCACATTGAGTTGACCCGCGTGCCGGGTCATGCCTGACCGAATCGAAACCCCCTGACTCACATAACCCCCGTGGTTTCATCGGAGACAGGTCGCCCCGAACGCCGGGTCATGGGCGCGTTTCGCGGTTGCACCTCGGGCACACCAAACAGAGCCGATCTGCCGCCTAACCTAAGCCGCAGGGAACTCACGAGTAGGAAGCACAAGCAATGGCTTCGGAAGAACGATTCTCTTACACGTGGCGTGGAAGTCCTGCCGTGCCACCCCAGGAACTACGGGATTCCATCCACACGCAACTACAAGTTGTGGCCTCAACTAGTGACGAACAACTGCGGTGGTGTCGTGGGCGCTTCCCCGTCGACGAGATTGCACAACACTATTTCGACATGGTTCCGCTCTTCTTTAGTCGACTCAAGGACGAGAAGATGCTCAGCACCTCGGAGGAGACGGCGCTTACCAACTTGCACGATCATTTTGAACGCATGCTTGCAAGTGACAATCGCGAACTGTGGCAGGACACTGGACTGGACCTAAAGGAGTGGCAGCAGGCTCGCGCTCTCGCAGCGGAAGCTGCTGCAGCGCTTGACCGTCAGGAGTAGCTCAGTGTCCCCGGCCGCCGGACCTTCGACCGTGCCCCAGAACGCGCGGACAATTTGGGGGGCGGATTCAAGCGGTGAGTGCAAGAAACTCGGCGAGCTTCTCTGATGGGTTCATATATCCAAGCGTCTTGCGGGGACGATCGTTGAGGCTGGCGGCGTAGCGCTTGAGATCTGCGGCGCTGTGGGTGGAGAGGTCGGTCCCCTTCGGCATGTACTGACGGAGCAGTCCATTGGTGTTCTCGTTGGATCCACGCTGCCACGGGCTGTGCGGGTCACAGAAGTACACCTGGATGCCGGTGTCGACGGTGAAGCGTTGGTGCCTCGACAGTTCGCTGCCCTGATCCCAGGTGATTGAGCGGCGCAGCATGAGCGGGAGGCCCCTGACGGCCTTGCGCATCGCGGCGCTGACCATGTCCGCTCCCCGTCCGTCGGGGAGGTGAAGCAGGATGACAAAGCGGGTGGATCGTTCCACCAGGGTGCCAACGGCCGATGCGTTGTCTTTGCCGATGATGAGATCGCCTTCCCAGTGGCCAGGGACGGCGCGGTCCTCGATCTCGGACGGACGGTCCGAGATCATGACCATGTTCGGGATCGTTCCGCGTCGGTCGCATTCGGCCCTGCGGCTTGCGCTTCGCTCGACCTGATCGAAGGCATCGGTGCAGTTCACGACGGAGCTCGCCCCGTCCTTGGACGTAGAGGGTCTTGTATATGGTCTCGTGGCTCACCCGCATCATCGGATCGTGTGGGAACTCCTTGCGCAAGCAGTTCACGATCTCCTCGGGGGACCACCATTTCTCGAGGCCCTCGATCACTTTGGCCACCAGTGGTTTGTGGCTCAGTCTCGTGGGTTTGGGCCGTCTGGCCTGTTCATAGGCACGCTCGTGGGCCCGCCAGGCCTCATACTTCGTCCGACCCCCATTGGCTGCCACCTCACGCGACACCGAGGACACCGAGCGATGCAGCGCCTTGGCGATCGCCGTCAGGGTCTCTCGACGTTCGAGCCCCGCCCGGATCTCCTCGCGCTCGCGCATCGACAGGCGTCCGGGTGCCGGCACCCACCCGCGATTGTCAGGAGGGAGCTCGTCACGCAGCATGCAGACCCTGTGTGCGTGGGAGTCCGAGCACTCGATGATGCGTCCGATTTCACGGAACGAATACCCCTCGGCTCGCAGACGTCGAATCTCCTGTTCGGTCTTCGGCGTTCGTTTCCTCGGCATCCGGGTCCTCCTCAGTGAGCTTTTCCAACCCTCGTTGGCTCACTGAGGAATTGCGTGGACCCCTTGAATCCGCCGGGAACTCGCCTATCCCAGATCGCCGGCTCGGCACCGTTACGGAGCCCACGATCCGGCGGAGATGGTTGCTACGCGCGAGCGATGCCACCAGAGGGAAAACGCGAGTCGCGGTGTGACTTGGCGCCCTCCAGCTCACGGTGAGCGAGTCCGATTCGGCCGGAAAATGAGTCCGATTCGACCGGCAAGTGACTCCGATCGGGGCGTGCCTATACCGTGCCTATAAATTCGTGATCGCGAGTCAACGCGGGTGAACTTTCGTGCCTGGAAGTGGAACTAGATCAACGACAAAAGTCCTGGTCAAACGCCTTTTAGGCCATTAGCAGTGAGTCCGATTCGGCCGCTCTCGCACCTCTCCGAAGGGCCAGTCTACGCTACGGCCTCACCGGCAACCCAACCTGGTTTCTCGCCCTTCACCTGCCATTTCTCAAGGCGACGGCGGCGGCGAAAACCGCGGCGCGCCGTGCGCCGTCGGTCGCACCCGGCTCTTGCATGACGGCGCGGCGTACGCGACGCGGCCGTGGGCCGCACTGCACCTCGGAGCGAACGAGCTCGCGCCTTCTATCGGCCGGGCCACGCCAGCGGGCGTTGACCGGTGGCGTGGCCCGGCGGGAAGGGAGTCAGGTGGTCGTGATCGGCAGGCCGTCGGCCGCCCAGGCCTCGAACCCGCCCTCCATGTCGGTGGCCCAGTGGAGGCCGAGGGACTGGAGGCTGGCCGCGGCCAGGCTGGAGGCGTAGCCCTCCTGGCAGATGACCACCACGGGGCGGTCGGCGTCGGTCACCGCCGGGTGGCGGTCCGGGCTGGTGGGGTCGAGGCGCCACTCGAGGACGTTACGCTCGATCACGAGCGCCCCGGGGATCTCGCCGAACCGCTCCCGCTGGGCGACCGGCCGGATGTCGATCAGGAGGCCGCCGGCGTCGGCGATGGCCGCCGCACCCTGGGGGTTGACCCGGCGGAATCCGCGACGGGCCTCGGCCAGCACGCGGTCGACGACCGGCCCAACCACCTCTCGCGGCCCGTGGGGGAGGGTGACGCTCACGGCTCCCACCCCCCTTCGCCCCGGTGCTCCACCCGGTCGGGCACCAGTGCCTTTCCGTCGCGTCGGTAGTAGGTCATCGACACCAGCGGGGGTGAGTAGACGTGCACGCTGACGGCGGTCAACCCGCCGGCGTTGCGGACGTCGTGGAGGTAACCGCCGTCGAAGCAGATTCCCGACGAGGTGGCGTGGTAGCGGGTCCCGAACAGCATGGTCGTGTTCGGGCGCGGGGCGTACCGTTCCTCCAGGATTCCCTCGGCCACCCAGAAGGCGCCCTGGGATTCGCCGTGGTCGTGCAGCTCGAGCAGGCCACCGGGAGGCCAGATGATCAGCCAGGCCTCGGTCGACGCGTCGCGCTCGAGGAGGTGATAGGCCCGATCGGTCGGTGCATCGGCGACGAACCGTTCCCACGAGCCGCGGTCGGCGGCGATCTGCTGGGCCTGCTCGAGCAGCCTGGCCGGCGCCGGGTTGTGCCGAGGGCGGCGCCCGAGGCCGGCCGGGCGCCCACCGGTGGCCCGGCGCCGGGTCGAGAGGTCGGGGAGCCGGACGGCGGTCCCGCTGGTTGTCTGCTCGGCTCCCAAGAATGCGCTGGCGATGCTCACCGTCCACCTCCTTCTGGCTCGTGTACCTGGCCGTGGAACGGACCAGGACAAATGTTCTGTATTTCGATGACTTTAGTAGGTAATCGGCCCCGGCGCTAGGGCGCGGCGGCTTTTTCTTGGGCAATCCGCCCGATGGTGGTCTGGAGGGCGGTGGGCCGGTGTCGCCCGGCGGGCGCGATCAGGCGGGCGGCCGCCGGGCGGCCAGGACCTCGCCCGCGGCCCGCTCGCCGGAGCGGACCGCCCCGTCCATGTAGCCGGCCCAGACCGTCGAGGACTCCGAGCCGGCCCAGTGGATGCGGCCGACCGGGCGCCGCAGCGCCGAGCCGGCCGCCGTCCACGCCCCGGGCGGGAAGAGCGCGCCGTAGCAGCCGCCGCTCCACTCCTCCTTCGACCAGTCCATTTCGACGAACTCGACCGGGTCCGAGGCCCGGTCCCCGAAGAACTCGGTCAGGCGGTCGAGCGTCTCTCCCCGTCGGCGCTCGGGGGTGAGCTCACGCATGGCCCGGGCGTCGTCGGCCTCGGCGAAGGCGACCAGCACGCCGGGTCCACCCGGGGCCGGGGTGTTGTCGAAGACGATGCGGACCAGGCCGGTGTCCGCGCTGGCCTGGCCGCTCAGGCCGTCGTTGCGCCAGAAGGGCGTGTCGTAGACGGCGAGGAACTTGATGACCGAGCCCATCTCGGTGCCCTTCGAGAGCTGCACCCTGTCGTCGGGCAGGTCCGGCCGGACGGCGATCCGAGCCGCGACGGCCGGAGGGGCGGTGACGATGGCCCGCTCGGCGCGCAGCTCCCAGCCTTGCCCGAAGACCACGACCCCGTCGTCCTCACAGGCGATCGACGTGACCGCCGCGTTGAGCCGCACCTCGCGGCGGAGCGCCCGGGCCTGGCGCACCGCCACCTCCTGGGAGCCCCCGACGAGACGCCACCGCTGGGCGGAGGACAGGAGGCGGCCGAACCGGCCCGAGCGGATGTAGAAGAGGGCGTGCAGGAGCGAGACCTCGCTCGGCTCGGCGGCCAGCACCGAGGTGACGGTCAGGCGGAGGAGCGAGCGCGCGCCGTCCGTCCTGGTGGCGTCGTGCAGCCAGTCCCCGAGGGTCGTGGTGTCCCACTGATCGGCGCGCCGCGCCGCCCACGGTGCGTCGAGAGGCACCTGGCGGGCCATGCGGCCGAGCCGCACCAGCGCCTGGAGGAAGTCGGCCAGGACAAGCGGGGGGAGGCGCGGAGGCAGGGTGGACCGGAAGCGGCGGACGTTCCCCTGGTAGGAGAGCTGATGCCACCCCTTGTCATAGGTGGCGTAGGTCTCGACGCCGAGGCGCTCCGCCATGGCGAGGATGCGGTCCTGGGTGGGTCCGACCCACTGTCCGCCGACCTCGACCGGCTGCCCGGCGCGCAGCTCATGGTTGAGGGTCCGTCCCCCGACCCGGTCGCGGGCCTCGACGACCTGGGTCCGCACGCCCGCCGTCTCGAGGTCGTGGGCCGCGGCGAGGCCGGCAAGCCCCGCCCCCACCACGACCACCTCCACGTCGGCGTCCACGTCGGTCAACCTGTTCGGTCAGGCACGACGGGAGAGGCCGGACGTCACTGCGAGCAGGTGCAATCGGGTGCGGGCCCGCGGCCGGCGTCGGCAGCTCCGCCCCGTGTCGCGCGCGAGGCGGCCATCTGCTCCACCCTGGCGTGGTCGAAGACGGCGAACTCCCCTTCGGCCTCGATGGTGACCTCGCCCTGTTGGACGAGACGGCCGAGGGAGTGCACCCTTCGTTCGTCGCGCGCCGTCACCCACGCCTCGAAACGGGCCTCGACACCCAGAAGCGTCGGGCGCCTGAATCGGAGGTTCAACCGGACGGTCGGGCCGGTGGCGTCGGCCACCACGTTCGCCGCGGTGAGCACGATGTCGAAGGCGGCGGACAGCGCGGCCCCGTGCACGCAGCCCGGAGCGCCCTCGTACGGCGCGCCGAAGGTGACCAGCCCGATCGCCTTCGGCGGCTCGAAGAGGAGGCGGACCGGGGGCGCGACCGGGTTGCAGGCCCCGATGACCATGTCGTAGGGCATGGCCCGCTCGAGGGTGGTGGCGTCGGAGGCGAGGTCGGCGGCCACCTCGTCACGCTCGTCCGAGGGCAGCAGGCGCGTGACGGGTACCTCCGGCACGAAGGGCTCGAGGCGGTCGGCACACGCACCGAGCGCGGCGGCCACCTCACGGAGCACCTCTGCGGGCGCGTCGTTGGCCACGGCGAGTG
This sequence comes from uncultured Actinomycetota bacterium, assembly GCA_963770505.1. GTDB lineage: Bacteria > Actinomycetota > Acidimicrobiia > Acidimicrobiales > RAAP-2 > CAVYPR01. The sequence continues at coordinate 26,147 of CAVYPR010000002.1, forward strand.
CGATGAGCCGGCGGACGGCCCCGCCCAACGCCGCGGACTCCTCTTCGCGGCCGGCCACCGCCGGGTGGATGCTCGGGCTCATCGGGACTGAAGGGTACCCGCCGGCCCGGGTCGCCCCGGACTGGCGTCGAGGGCACGGCGGAGCCGGAATTCGGCCTGGCCGGTCGGGCACGCCACAATGTCGTCGGTCCCGGGGGGCCAGGGCGGGGGCCGACGACGTGGCCCGCGCGGAAAGGACGTCACCGTGAGCGAGGCCGAGGCGGGCGCCGACGGCGTCATCGTCGCAGACGAGGGAGCGGTGCGGCTGCTCACCCTCAACCGTCCCGCGCAGCGCAACGCCTTCACCGTCGGTCTCTACGAGGTGCTCTCCGGGGCGCTGCGGGCGGCGGACCGGGACGAGGAGGTGCGGGTGGTGGTCGTCACCGGGGCCGGCAGCGCTTTCAGTTCGGGCACCGATCTCGGCGAGCTGGCCGACATCGCCGCCGGCCACGGTCCGGCGCGCGCCGGCGAGGCGTTCCCCGGCCTCGTCGCGGCATTGGCCGACGTGGACGTCCCGCTCGTCGCGGCGGTGAACGGACCCGGCGTGGGCGTGGGCGCCACGATGCTGCCCTACTTCGATCTCGTCTTCATCGCCGAGTCCGCCCGGCTCAAGGCGCCCTTCGCCGACATGGGGGTGCCCCCGGAAGCGGCGAGCAGCTACCTGCTGCCACGGCGGATGGGCTGGCAGCGCGCCGCACGGATGCTCCTCGGGGCGGAATGGCTCACGGCCGACGAGGCCGTGTCCGCCGGGCTGGCCACCGCCGTCTGCCCCGCCGAGGAGCTGCTGGGGACGTCGATGGCGGCGGCGCAGACGATCGCCGCCCACGACCGGTCGGCGACCCGCAGGATCAAGTCCCTCATGCGAGCCGGCGAGCGCGAGGAGGTGCGCGCCGCCACAGCCCGCGAGCGCGACGCCTTCGCCCGCCTGTTCGGTCGGTTCCCGGCCGACTGACCGACCACCCCGATCGGCGCGGCGTCCACGGGTCGGGAGGACACCGGGAGGTGCCTCCAGGTCGGGAGCACGGCCGCCGGCGGGAGCGCTGATCCCTCAGGCGTGCGGCGTCGACCCGAGGAGGTCGGAGACGAGGTCGTGCACCCGCCGCTCGATCTCATCTCGTAGCGGGCGGACGTCTTCCAGCGGCAGGCCGGCGGGGTCGCGCAGCTCCCAGTCGACGTAGCGCTTGGAGGGGTACACCGGGCAGGCGTCGCCGCAGCCCATGGTCACGATCACGTCGGCCCTCCGGGCCATTTCGTCGGTCAAGCGTTTTGGGCGCTCGTTGCCGATGTCGATGCCGACCTCCGCCATGGCCTCGACGACGGCGGGGTTGAGGGTCTCGCCCGGCGCCGAGCCGGCGGAACGGACGACCACCCGACCACGGGCCTCGCGGGCCAAGAAGGCCGCGGCGATCTGGGAGCGCCCGGCATTGTGGACGCACAAGAAGAGCACCTCGGGACGGTCGGCGGTCATGCCGGGCTCTGCTCTGCGTCGAGGTGGGACACCGGGTCGACGCGCGGGACGACGACGTCGGCCGCCTCGGCGGCCGTGATCGTGGGGTACAGGACCCGCACGAGGGCGACGGCGAGGAGGCCGCCGAGAACCTCGGCCACGACGAAGCTCGGCACCGACGAAGGCGCGATGCCGGCGAAGGTGTCGGAGAACATCCGGCCCACGGCGATGGCCGGGTTGGCGAAGCTGGTCGAGCTGGTGAAGAAGTAGGCGGCGCCGATGTAGGCCCCGACGGCCGCCGGCGCGCTGCGGGCCCGCCCCGACCGGGCCAGGGCGAAGATCACGAGGATCAGTCCCAAGGTGGCCACCACCTCGGAGAGGAAGTGGGCGGGCGAGGCCCGGTGCTTGGTCGACAGCTCCACGGCTGCCCGACCGAACATGAGGTTGGCCACGACCGCCCCGGCCGTGCAGCCGGCCACCTGGACCGGAAGGTAGGCGGCGGCGTCGCTCCAGCGCAGGCCGCCGAAGGCCGCGTCGACGAAGGAGACGACGGGGTTGAAGTGGCCACCGGAGACCGGGCCGAACATCAAGATGATGGTGTAGAGCCCGGCCCCGGTCGCCACGGCGTTCTCCAGCAGCTGGAGGCCGCTCTGGCCCGGCGAAAGCTGCTGGGCGGCGACCCCCGATCCCACGACCACGGCGCAGAGGAACGCGCTGCCGCCGAACTCGGCCACGAGCCGTCGCCACAGCGGTGCCGTGGTCATGCGGGTCTCACCGCGCAGCACGAGGCCGACGGGGCGGCCGTGGCCTGGAGCTGGCAGCACACGCCGGCGGCGTCCCCGCACGACCCCGACCCGGCGGGTGCGTCGGCGAGCACGGTGTAGACCTCCCAAGGGGTGCGGTCGGGGTCCTCGACCCAGACCTTGTCCTGGAGGGCGTAGCAGCACGTCGTCCCGTGCTCTTCGGTGGTGGGCAGGCCCTCGCCACCGAGCCGGGCGCTGGCCCGGAAGACCTCCTCGGTCGAGCCGACCTCGACGCCCACATGGTTGAGGGCGCCGCGGAGGCCGGTGCCCCGGTCCTCGCCCGTCTCGATGAGGACCAGCTTCAGCGGGGGGTCGGAGACGGCGAAGTTCGCGTAGCCCGGACGCACCTTGGTCGGGACCACGCCGAAGAGCGCCGTGTAGAAGCCGACGGCGGCGTCGAGGTCCGAGACGTTCAGGGCCAGCTGGACACGGGACACGGGGGCTCCTGTAGATTGACGGTTGTCGATGTGGACAGTGTGCCCATCGTATCGACGTCTGTCAATGGGAGGCACCGATGCCCGCACCCAAGACCTCCGCCGAACCGTCCGAGGTTCCGTGCTGTGCGCCGATCACCGTGGCCCCGCTCTCGGCCGCCGACGCCGAGGCGGCCGCCTCGGTCCTCGCCGCCCTGTCCGACCCGGTGCGCCTCCAACTGCTCTCGCTGGTGGCGGCGCAGGGCGAGGTGTGCAGCTGCAACCTGGAAGGCCCCCTCGGGCGGTCCCAGCCCACGATCTCCCACCACACGAGCGTGCTCGCCCACGCCGGGCTCCTGCGGGGCGAGCGGCGGGGGAAGTGGACCTGGTGGACCGTCGACCAGCAAGCCCTCGGCTCGGTCCGCCGGCTCCTGGGGGGCTGAGGGATCTCCGACGGTCCGCCGGCCTGGACGGCGCCCCCTGACCGGTTCCCATTGGCGCTTCGGGGCCGGTGGGCTTGACGTTTCAAGGTGTGGTGTGCCCGGGCGCCGCTTCGGGACCCGTCCCACGGTCATTCGGCTTCGAGCCGCCCGTCGGGATGCCGCCTCGCGTGGCTTCCCTTGCGGGGTTTCAGGACTTCCCGGGCTCGTAGGCCTCGGTGAAGAGGTCGCCCTGTGCGGCTCCCGATCCCGACGACCCCCCGCCGGGCCCGCGCAGGACATAGGCGACGGCGACCGCCACCACCGCACCGGCGATCGGCCCGGCGACGTACACCCAGTACCCGGTGAAGGTCAGGCTGGCCAGATCCGGGCCGAAGGTGCGCGCCGGGTTCATCGAGGCCCCTGAGATCGGGCTCCCCCAGAGGCCGGCCAGGGCGATGTAGGAGCCGACGCCGAACGCCCCGATGATCCCGACGTTCTGGGCACCCGAGGCCGTGCCCAGGATGACGCTGACGAGGCCGAAGGTGAGCAGGAGCTCCATCCAGAAGGCGGCCATGTCCGAGTAGCCGTGGGCCGGGAAGTTGGAGCCGTACTTCGCCGAGACGTTGATCACGGCGTGGAGGATCAGGGCGGCGATCGTCGCCCCGGCGAGCTGGGCCACGATGTAGCCGGGTACCCGCCGCCACTGGAAGTCTCGGCGCAGTGCGAAGGCGATGCTGACGGCGGGGTTGAGGTGTGCGCCCGAGATCTTGCCCATGAACAGGATGACCGCCAGGACCGTCAGGGCCGGTGCGACGACCGCCGCCGAATGGCTGATCGCCCCGGGGAAGGCCTCGCCCATCATCCCGCCGCCGGCGGCCGCCATGACGAGCAGGAAGGTCCCAAGGAGCTCGGAGAACAGCCGACGCCACTCCTGGCGGGGATCGTTGAAGTCGGCGATGCGACGCAGGATCCCCTGCTCGTAGAGGGCCAACGGCCCCGTCGGGTTCGGACGTGCTTCCACGCTTTCCGCGGCCATGGTGGACCTCGCTTTCTCGTCGCGCTGACGCTCGCTTCGAGTTGGCGGCATTCAATCACACACGCTCGGGGCGCGCTGTGGTGTTGGCCGCCAGGGCGATCGACCGGCGTCCCGGCGCGCCAGGCGCGTCGAGCGGCGACGCGGGTGGGGCCCGCGCCGGCCGGCGGTGCGTCCCGCCGCCGCTCCGCCGCGCGCGCGTGATGTCTTCACCGAAGCTGCGAGAACTTCTCGGTGCAGTGCTCCGGCGGAGGCCCACGGGTCGTGCCGGCGGCGACGTGGCAGCAGTCTGCGGGGCGGCGCCCGTGTGGGGCCTGCGGCATTCGTCACCCTTGGTGATCGATGCTGAGGTTCCGAGAGACCCTGGTCGCAGAGCCCGTCGGTACGGGCGGGCTCGGGAGCCGTCGAACCCGACATGAAGGGGTCGCCAGCCGCGCCCCAACGCCAAATGGCATGCCTGGTGTGCCGTATATCACAGCGCGTAACTAAAATTAGGGATTCCCTCTTTCGGCCGCACCCTCTCACGTGATATACCGATGGGTAAGGCGGTCGGCCACATGCTGAAAAGGGGGGATTGCTCAACCTCAGAGTTCGCAGCGCCGTCGCAGACGGCAGCACACAAGCCTCTCACCCCTAGCCCATCGTAGGTGTGGTCGCCGGGCATGCCGGGGGTGAGGGTCACGGAACCGCTGGAGGGTCGTACCTATGCGGGTGTCGGCACTTTGGGTCGGGTTCGTGAGGTGCTGACCCCCCACCCCCTTCCCCCCGGGGGGTCAGCACCAAAATCGCACAGATCACCGACGAAATTGGTGGATCACTCTCGTGGCCGGGCCCCAAGGGCCCGGCCACGTTGGTGCTTGAGGGCGGTTCTGGGCCGGCCCGGACGCGGTCGAGCCGGCAGGTGCCGGTCGGCAGCTCGGCGGCCACACGGCCCGCGAGACCAAGCACCGCCTGACCCAGCTCGCCCCGGAGGTCAGCTTCTTGCTCTCGGCCGTGCTCATCGACTGGCGGAACCGGTGGTCCCTCTTGCCTCACTCCGAGCGGAGTCACCATTGGAGACATTCCTTCAAGTCCGGTCGCGGACTCGGCGGCCCCCCCGGCCCACTCTTCGAATTCGGCGTGCTGTGGCAAAATTGGCGATCCGTCAGCACCTGATCGGGAGGAGACAACGTGAGCGCCGCAGTTGCATCCAACGACTTCTCCTCTCTCCCCCAGGCTGACCAAGACGCAATCGGCGCGACCCTGCTCTCGCTCATGGCCGGGTTCAAGGAGCGTGACGCTGAGAAGCTCGTCGGCATCTACACGTCGGATGCCGATTGGGTGAATGCTTTCGGAACCGTGCAACGGGGTGGAGACGCCATCGTGGAGTATCTCCGCGGCCTCTTCTCGGATGGCAACTTCAACGCGGGAACCCTGAAGGCTCCGCCCGAGACCACTATCCGGGTGCTCACCCCAGATGTCGTCCTGGTGTCTGCGCATTTGCAGGTCGAAGGACAAAAGCTCGTTGGTGGTGGCGAAATTGAGGTGAGGGACAACCACTCGCTTCGAGTCCTTCAACGCCAAGGGGACGGATCGTGGCTGATCGTCTCGGAGATGTACAACGACGCCAACCGGGAGCAGACGTACGAAGGACACTCCTGACGCCAGATGCCGGAGCGGACGGGGTACCCGGACTGCCCCGACCGAGAGCGGGGAGAGGACCCTACGAACCGCTCCGGGTTCGAGGCAGGTGACCGCCATCGTGCGCAAGGCGGTTCTCCGACCTTGCGGCCCTGTGTGTGGTGGGCCTGTGGTGGGCCTGTGTGTGGTGGGCCGCCCGGGTCTCGATCCCGGCACCTTGGGATTAAAAGTCCCCTGCTCTTCCCGATGAGCTAGCGGCCCGGATCGGGAAAACGCTACAAGAAAAAGCCCCGAACCGATCGCACGGGGTGGGCCGGAGCCGGGCGGTGGCGCGCGCCTTGCGCCTACGGCTCGGGCACGGTCACGGGCGGTGGCGGACCCACGTAGCGCGCCGCCGGCCGAATGAGCCGGTTCTCGGCCGCCTGCTCCATGACGTGGGTGGTCCAGCCGACGGTGCGGGCGGCGGCGAAGGTGGGCGTGAACATCTCGCGGGGGATGCCGCACCGGTCGAGCACGACGCCCGCGTAGAACTCCACGTTGGTGTAGAGCCGTCGGCCGGGCTTGAGCTCGGCGAGCACCCGGACCGCGGTCGCCTCCACCTCGTCGGCGAACGAGAACATCGGGCCGCCGAGCGAACGAGCCACCTCGTGCAGGAAGCGCGAGCGCGGGTCGTCGGTCTTGTAGACCCGGTGCCCGAAGCCCATGACGCGGTCACCCCGTTCGACCGCGGCGCGGATCCATGCCTCAGCCCGTTCCTGCCGCCCCACCGGCTCGTCGCCGATGGCGTCGAGCATGTCGAGCGCCCGGCTCGGGGCACCCCCGTGCAGGGGACCCGAGAGGGCGCCCACGGCGCCGCACACCGCCGCCGCCAGGTCGGCCCCGGTCGACGTGATCACCCTGGCGGTGAAGGTGGAGGCGTTGAAACCGTGGTCGAGCACCAAGATGAGGTACTGCTCGACCGCCCTCGCCTCGGCCGGGTCGGGCTCGGCGCCCCGCAGCATCCACAGGTAGTTGGCGGCGTGGCCGAGGTCGGGGCGGGGCGGGACCGGCTTCTCTCCCCGACGGAGGCGGTGGGCGGCGGCGAGCACGGTCGGCACGACGGCGCCGAGGCGAAGTGCCTGCAGGCGAAGCGCGGCCCGGTCGATGTCGAGGGTGGGCTCCCACTCCAGTTCGGACCCGATCACCGAGACCGCGGTGCGCAGGACGTCGAGGGGCGCGCCGCGGGTGGCCAGGTTCGGGAGCATGGAGGCGAGCCCCTCGGGGACCTCTCGCAGTTGCGCGACGGCGCGGGCGAACCGCTCGCCGGCCGACCGGTCGGGGAGCTCCCCTTCGACCAGCAGGTGCCAGACGTCTTCGAAGGAGCGCCGCGCCGCCAGCTCCACCGCCGGGTACTGGCGGTAGTGGTAGAAGCCCTCCTCGCCGCGGACGTCCCCGACGGAGGTCTCGGCGACCACCACGCCCTCGAGGCCCCGCGGGACGTCGGCGCCGTGCTCGCCCGCCGGCCGCAGCAGGGCCGAGCCGAGCAGGTCGCGGATCGACACCACCCCCACGAGCTCGCCGTGGTCGACCACGGGCAGGTGGCGGTAGCGGCGGTGGGTGAGGCTCTCCCATGCCGCGCTGGCCTCCTCGTCGGGCGAGAGCACGTCGGGGCCGGTGGTCATCCAGAGCCGCACCGGCTCGCCGCCGGGATCGGCCGAGGCCGACGCCGCCCGCAGCAGGTCGCGCTCGGTCAGGATCCCCGCCACCTTCGCCCCCTCGGTGACCACGACCGAGCCGGTCCCGGCCTCCTCCATCCGTCGGGCCGCCCCGGCCAGGCTCGTCCCCGCGTCGCAGGTCACCGCCGGCGACGACATCACGTCCTCCACCCTGGTGGTCATGGTCCCGTCCTCCTCTCGTCGTGGGCGCACGTCCATGCTGCGCCCCCGGGGACGAGTTGTAAATATTGATCAAGTCAATGTTGATCGCCTACGGTGCAGGCGTGGCGCCGATGCTCGAGACCGAGGAGGCGGCGCGCCGCCTCGGGGTGAAGAGGGACACGCTCTACGCCTACGTCAGCCGGGGGCTGCTCGCCTCGCACCGCTCGGCCGACGGCCGTCGCTCCCTCTTCGACGTGGACGACATCGAGCGGATGGCCCGCCGATCCAGGGGAGGGCGGCGCGTCGAGTCACGGCTGGCCACGGTCACCACCGCCATCACCCAGCTCCGTGAGGACGGGCCCGCCTACCGCGGCCTCCCGGCCGTCGGCCTGGCCGGGACGTCCACCTTCGAGCAGGTGGCCGAGGTGCTCTGGGCGTCCGGCGGGAGCCCGGCCGACGCGGACTGGGGCCCGGCGCCGCTCGGGCCCGTGCCGGACCTGTCCACGGCCGACCGCCTCCGCTGGGCGGTGGTGCTGGCCGGCGCCCGGGACCCGCTCCGGGCCGATCTGCGCCCCGAGGCCGTGAGGCGCGCCGCCCGTCGGCTGATCGGTTCGATGGTGTGGGCGGTGGGCCGCAGTGACGGCGGCCCGGAGCGGGGCGGGCCGTCGGTGGCGGGGCGCCTCGCCGCCGGGCTCTCGACCGCGGCCCCGCCGGGCACGGCCGACGCCCTCGACGCCGCGCTGGTGCTGCTGGCCGACCACGAGCTGGCCACCTCCACGGTCGCCGTGCGGGTCGCCGCCTCGACGCGGGCCGACCTCTACGACGCCGTCTCTGCCGGCCTGGGGACCCTGGGCGGCCCGCTCCACGGCGGCGCCAGCCAGCTGGCCCACTCGCTGCTGGTCGACGCCGAGCGGCTCGGACCCGACCGCGCCCTGAACGAGATCCTGCGCTGGCAGGGGATGCTCCCCGGCTTCGGCCACACCGTCTACCGGCAGGGCGACCCCAGGGCGGGCGTGCTTCTGGAGCGGTTCGACGACCTGGCCACAGCGGACCGCCGGCGCCTCCTGCGTGCGGTCGTCGAGCTGGCCGCGGCCCACGAGATCCCCCTGCCCAACGTCGACCTGGGGCTGGCGGCCCTGGTGTGGGCCCTCGACCTGCCGGCCGACGCCGGCCACACCGTCTTCGCCGTGGCCCGGGTGGCCGGGTGGACCGCCCACTACCTCGAGGAGCTCGCCGAGCGCCCGCTGCGGTTCCGGGCCAGGGCGATCTACGCCACCGCCGGTTGAGTGGGCCCGGCGGCGCGCCGCCTCAGCCCAGGGCGCAGGCCGAGCCGGCGGCCCGGTCGGACGCCGACCAGCCGGGGAGGTCCGTCTCGGGGAAGAAGTCTCCGGAGGCGGGGTCCTGGGTGTAGGGGACCGGCGGGGGGGCGCCCCCGGCCAGCTCGGCCAGCGCGCCGAGCAGCACTTCGACGTCGTCGGCGGTGGTGCCCAGGCCGCAGCTCGGCGCGCACGGCCCCGGGGATGTGTCGGCGGTCCCCGGCCAGCACCTGGCGCCGGGCGGCGGCCACGTCCTCGTGACCGAGGCCCAGCAGACGCAGGAGGTAGGGGTGGGCGCAGAAGCAGCCGTGCCGGACCCCGATCCCCCACTCGGCGCTGAGGCGGGCGGCGACCAGCGCGTGGTGGAGCCCCTCGACGGTGAAGGTGGCCACCGCCAGGGTGGGCGTGCCCGCGCCCGGCCCGAGCAGCCGTACGCCGTCGATGGCCGCCAGCCCCTCCTTCAGCCGCCGGGCCAGCGCCGCCTCGTGCGCCTCGACGGTCTCCCAGCCGATCCGCTGGAGCTCACCCATGGCCGCGCCGAACGCCACCGCCCCGACCACGTTGGGGGAGCCGGCCTCCTCGCGCTCGGGCGGCTCCGACCAGATCACCTCGTCGATGTCGACCAGGTCGACCGCTCCGCCGCCGGCCAGGAAGGGGTCGCCCTCGGCGAAGGCGGCGCGCGGCCCGACCAGAGCGCCCGCACCGTACGGCGCGTAGAGCTTGTGGCCGCTGAAGGCCACGAACTCCGCCGAGGTCGGGAGCGGTCGGTGGGGCGCGAGCTGGGCCGCGTCGACGACCACCGGCACGCCCCTGGCGTGGGCCGCCTCGCAGATCTCGTCGATCGGGGGGAGCCAGCCGGTGACGTTGGAGCCACCGGTGACCGCCAGCAGCTTCGGCCGTGGCGCGGCGTCGAGGCCGGCGACCACGTCGTCGACGGCGAAGGTCCCCTCCCCGTCGCACTCGACGTAGCGCCGCTGGGCCACCCGGGCCCAGGGCAGCAGGTTGGCGTGGTGCTCGACCACCGTGGTCACCACCACGTCGCCGGGGGAGAACCCGAGGCGGTAGGCAAGGTGGTTGAGGGCCTCGGTGGTGTTGCGGCAGAGGATGGCCACGTCGTCGCCGCCCGTCCGCCCGCAGAACCCGAGCACCCGTTGGCGGGCATCCTCGTAGGCGGCGGTGGACGTGCGCGACTTGTAGCCGGCGCCGCGGTGCACGCTCGAGTACCAGGGGATGAAGGCGTCGACCTCCTCGGCCACGACGGCCATGGCCGGCGTCGAGGCGGCGCAGTCCAGGTCGCGGTAGGGGCGGGGCGTCCCGTCGAGGCACGGGACCTCCAGGCCCGCCCCGACCAGCGCGGCCAGCGGGCCACGACCGCCGACGGCTTCATCGGTCGCCGATGCCGATGCCGTTGCCGGTGCCGTCGCCGATCTGTCCGCCATCGACTCAGCCTACGGGTCGAGGTGGCAGGTAACGTGACGGCGTGGAGCCGATGGAGCGTGACTACGGTGCCGCGCTGGCCGAGGCCGAGCGGGTGCTCGACGGGGTGGACGGGGCGCTCGAGCGGCTCGACGCCGGCACCTACGGGCGGTGCGATCTGTGCGGGGCGGCGATCGACGACGGCCGGCTGGCGGCCACACCGCTCACCCTCACCTGTGAGCGGCACCTGACGGCGACCGTCGGCTAGGGACCCGCCCGGGCCGGGGACCCGGGGCCGGCGGATACGCTCGTCCGATGGGCAACGACCCCGCGGAGCGCTGGAACGAGCTGGGTGCGTTCATCCGCGAGCAGCGAAACACCGCCAGGCTGTCGCTGCGCCGCCTGTCCGAGCTGGCGGGGATCTCCAACCCCTACCTGAGCCAGATCGAGCGCGGCCTGCGCCGGCCCTCGGCCGAGATCCTCCAGCAGATCGCCAAGGCGCTGCGGATCTCGGCCGAGACCCTCTACGTCCAGGCCGGCATCCTCGACCCGCCCGACGGCTCCCCGGACCTGGCCCGCCAGATCCTGTCCGACCCGCACCTGAGCGAGGAGCAGAAGCAGGCGCTGGTCCGCATCTACCTCTCCTTCCGGCGCGAGTTCGAGGGCGCGTCCGGGGCCGCGGCGGAGGGCCCGCCCGACGCCCCCGAGGCGACCGGAGGCGGCCCGGCGCCGGTCGAGGCCTGGGCCGGGGGGGGCGAAGACCCGCACCGGTAGGATTCCGGCGACATGCGACGGCTGGCCGTCCTCTCGTTGCACACCTCGCCCCTGGCCCAGCCGGGCACCGGCGACGGTGGCGGCATGAACGTCTACGTGCGCGAGCTGGCCACCGCGCTGGCCCGCAGCGGTGCCGCCTGCGACGTCTTCACCCGGGCCTGGTCGGACGACCTCCCGCCCACGGTGGCCGTCGAGCCCGGCCTGCGCATCCACCACGTGCCGGCGGGGCCGCTCGGCCACCTGGCCAAGGAGCGGCTGCCCGAGGTGGTCGACGAGTTCACCGACGGGGTGCTGGCCCGCATGACCGGGCCCCTCGGGCTGGCCCACGGAGGGAGCGCCGGGGACGAGGCGCCCCCGTTCGAGGCCGTCCACGCCAACTACTGGCTGTCGGGGCTGGCCGGCCACGCCATCAAGCACGAGCTCGACCTGCCCCTCGTCTCGACCTTCCACACCCTCGACCGGGTGAAGGCCGAGGCCGGGCCCGAGGAGGTGGAGGCCGACACCGCCCACCGCCGCGCCGAGGCCGAGGCGGCCATCGTGCGCTGCTCGGACGCCGTGCTGGCCTCGTGCACGGTGGAGGCGGAGCAGATCGCCGACCTCTACGGCGCCGACCGCTCGCGCATCGCCGTGGTGGCCCCGGGGGTCGACCACGCCTTCTTCGGACCGGGGCACCGCCCGCAGGCCCGCCGGGCCCTCGGGCTGCCGGCCGACGGCACCCTCCTGCTCTTCGTCGGGCGCATCCAGCCCCTCAAGTGCGCGGACCTGGCGGTGCGCACCCTGGCCGAGCTGGCCCGGGACCCCGGCGCCGACTACCGCCTGGTCGTGGTGGGCGGCCCCAGCGGTCCCCACGGCGACGAGGCCTACCACGACCTCGTCACCGGGGCGAAAGAGCTCGGGGTGAGCGACCGGGTGACGCTGGTGCCGCCCCAGCCCCACGAGCTGCTCTCCACCTGGTACCGCGCCGCCGACGCCTGCCTGGTGCCCAGCCGCTCGGAGTCCTTCGGCCTGGTGGCCCTGGAGGCGGCGGCCTGCGGCACCCCGGTGGTGGCCTCGGCGGTGGGCGGGCTCACCACCCTCATCGACCACGGGCGGACCGGCTTCTTGGTGGAGGACCCCGTCCCGGGCGCCTACGCCGACTGCGTGCGGGCGATCGTCTCCGAGCCCCTCTTGGCCGAGCGGCTGTCCACGGCCTCGGTGCTGCGGGCCCGCCGCTACACGTGGCGCCAGGCGGCGGCCACGTTGCGGACGGTCCACGACGAGCTGCTGGAGGGCCGGCTCGTCGAGTGCTCCTGACCGGGGCGCCGCCGGTGCCGCTGGTCGACCTGCCCGACGACGAGGTGATGGCCGCGGTGGCGGCCCGCATCGACGCCTGGACGGCACGCGAGCTCTCCGCCGACGGGACCTTCGGGCTGGTGGCCGCCGAGCGGCAGCTGGTGGGGGACCGCACCGCCTCGCACCGGTGGTACCTGCGGTTCAAAGGGGAGGAGAAAGACTTCATCACGGTGTGGCTGACGCTGCACCAGCGCACCCTCCACCACGAGGCCCAGTTCATGCCGGCCCCCACCGAGCACGTGGCCGAGGTCCTCGCCTACCTCATGCGTCGCAACGCCGACCTCTTCGACATGGCCTTCTGCCTGGGTCCCGAGGACGCCGTGTACCTGGTCGGCCGGGTGCCGGCCCGCCTGGTGGACGACGACGAGCTCGACCGGATCGCCGGCTCCTCCATCCTCTATGTCGACGACCACTTCCCGACGGCCATGACCCTGGCCCACCCCTCCCTCTACCGCCGCAGGCGGCGCTGACCGCCGGGTACCCTTTCCCGATGGGCATCAAGCTGCTGGTCGTCGGGGGCGGCAAGATGGGCACGGCGCTGGTGGGTGGCCTGCTCACCTCGGGGTGGGCCTCCCCCCCTGAGCTGGCCGTGGCCGAACCGGACCCCCACCGCCGGGAGGCGCTGGCCGAGGAGTACCCCGGCCTCGTGCTCTTCGAGGCGGTGACCCCGGACCACGTCGACGCCGGCCTGTTCGACGCCGACAGCGGGGCCCTGCTGGCCGTCAAGCCCGAGGTCTCCGAGCCGGCCTGCCGGGTGCTGGGCGCGGCCGGCGTGACCCGGGTGCTCTCCATCGTGGCCGGGATGGCCATCCACCGCCTGGAGGCCTGCCTCCCCAACGACGCGGTGGTGGTGCGGGCCATGCCCAACACCCCGGCCCTGGTGGGAGCCGGGGTGACGGTGATGGCGGGAGGCGGGCGGGCGACCGCGGACGACCTCGACTGGGCCGAGTCGGTGCTGGCCGCGGTGGGCGTGGTGGTGCGCCTCCCCGAGCGGTATCTCGACGCCGTGACGGGGGTGTCGGCGTGCGGGCCGGCCTACCTCCTCTTGGTGGCCGAGGCCATGATCGAGGCGGGGGTGACGGTGGGGTTGGCCCGCGACGTGAGCCGGACCCTGGTGGCCGAGACGCTGCTCGGCACGTCCCGGCTGCTGGTCCAGACGGGCGAGACGCCCGAGTCGCTGCGGGCGGCCGTGACCTCGCCGGGTGGGGCCACCGCGGCCGGGGTGCGCACCCTCGAGCAGCGCGGCGTGCGCTCGGCGTTCATCGAGGCCGTGGTGGCGGCCAGCGAGCGCTCCCGCAACCTCGGCCGCTGATCGGCGGTCGCCGGGGCTACCGCCCCCACTTTCCCCGCCCCGTGCCAGGGCGTAGTCTCGTCTGGCGCGGAGGGGGTCAGCGGAGATGACTCAGCAACTCGACAACACCAGCACCCGATTCATGACCGTGGGCGAGGTCGCAGCCATCCTGCGGGTGTCCACCATGACCGTCTACCGGCTCATCAACGCCGGGCAGCTGCCGGCCGTGCGGATCGGCCGGTCGTTCCGGGTGCGCGAGGGGGAGCTCGACCGCTACCTGGACGAGCGCCACACCAGGGCGGGTTGACCCCGACGGCAGCCGGGCCGCCCCGAGCGGGCGCCGACACCGTCTTCTTCCTGTCCGACTACGGCCGGTCCGACGAGTTCGTCGGCGTGGTCCACGCCGTCCTGCGCCGGCTGGCCCCGGGCGCCGCGGTGATCGACCTCTGCCACGACGTGGCGCCCTTCTCGGTGGCCGCCGGCGCCGCCGCGCTCGCCCGCGCCCTGCCCCACCTCGGCCCCGGCGTGGTCCTGGCGGTGGTCGACCCGGGGGTGGGCGGGCCGCGGCGCTCGGTGGTGGTCGAGGTGGGAGCCGGGCCCGGCCCGCGCTGGTTCCTGGGACCCGACAACGGGCTCGTCTGGCCGTCCGTCCAGGCGGCCGGCGGGGCGGTGTCGGTGACCGAGCTGGCGGCGCCCTCGGGCCGGACCGCCGCCACCTTCGACGGCCGGGACGTCCTGGCCCCGGCCGCCGCCGCCCTCTGCCGGGGCGAGACGGCCGGTGCCCTCGGGCACGCCGTCGACCCCGGCTCGCTCGTCCGCCTCGAGCAGCCGGCTCCCGAGCTGGTGGAGGAGGCCGGCGGCCGCCGACGACTGCGCTCCGTGGTGACCTGGGTGGACCGGTTCGGCAACGCCCAGCTCTCGGCCGGCGGCGAACTGCTCCCCCAGACAGTCGGCGAGGTGACGCTCCACCTGGCCGGGTCGCCCCCCCGGCCGCTGCCGCGGGTGCGGGCCTTCGCCGACCTCGACGCGGGCGAGGCAGGGGTGCTCGTGGACGCCAACGGGCGCCTGGCGCTGGTGGTCCGCGAGGGGTCGGCGGCGGCCGGGCTGGGCCTGTCGGCGGGCACGCCGGTGGAGGCCGTCTGGTGAGCGGGCGGCCCCCGTCGATACGATCGTCGGCGGTGGCCGACGAGCGCGGTGATCCCCACTCCCGCAAGATCTCCGAGGCGACGGTGGTGCGCCTCCCGATCTATCAGCGGATCCTGGCCGAGTTGGAGCGCGGCGGGACGGCGACCGTCTCCTCGGCCCAGCTGGCCGCCCTGGCCCGGGTCAACGCGGCCAAGGTCCGCAAGGACCTCTCCCTCCTGGGCTCGTTCGGCACCCGGGGGACCGGGTACGACGTCTCCTTCCTCCTGTCCCAGATCGACCGGGCGCTCGGCATGGGCCGGGACTGGCCGGTGGTGGTGGTGGGCATCGGCAACCTGGGACGGGCCCTGGTCAACTCCGAGGGGTTCTCGTCGCGGGGGTTCCGGGTGACGGCCCTCTTCGACGTGGACCCCGCCGTGGTCGGCAAGAGGGTGGGCCCGGTCACGGTGCGCCACGCCGGTGAGCTGCCGGCCCTGGCGGGCCCGGACCGGCCGGTCATCGGGGTGGTGGCCACCCCGGCCTCGGCGGCCCAGGAGGTGGCCGACTCGCTGGTGGCCATGGGGGTCACGGCGATCCTCAACTTCGCCCCCCGCATCCTGGCGGTCCCCGACGACGTCCTCCTGCGCTACGTGGACCTTTCCATCGAGCTCCAGGTGCTGACCTTCTACCAGTCGCGGCGAGAGCTGCCCACCGAGACCGACGGCCCCGCCCTGCACTCGGTCGGGCTCTCCATGGACCTCGGCGCCGAGTTCAGCTGAGGCCGGTCCGGGGCTCGGGCGACTGGCGTCGCCGCGTCCCGCCCGGCATGCTGGAACCGAGCGGGTGGGCATCGGGCCCGCCCCAGGCGCACGGGGCCCGTCCCGTCACCCGGCACCCGTGGTGCCGCCGGTGACCGGCACGGCCCGGGGAGGCGACCGACCCCTTGTCCGTGGTGGTGGTAGGGCTGGAGCACGAGCGCACCCCGCTGGACCTGCTCGAACGGGTCACCGTGGGCGACGCCGAGCTGGGCAAGGTGCTCGGCACGCTGCGCGACCGGGCCAACCTCTCTGAGTCCGTGGTCCTCTCCACCTGCTTGCGCACCGAGGTGTACGCGGTGGTCGACCGGTTCCACGACGCCGTCCACGAGATCCACGAGATCCTGGCCGAGAAGGCGGGCGTCGAGGTCGCCGTGCTGGAGGAGCACGCCAGCGTGCGGTTCGACGACGACGGTGGCGGTCCACCTGTTCTCGGTGGCCTCGGGGCTGGAGTCGGCGGTGCTCGGCGAGGGCGAGGTGCTGGGACAGGTGCGCAGGTCATGGGAGCGGGCCCAGGACGAGCGGGTGGCCGGTCCCGTCCTCTCCGAGCTCTTCCGCCACGCCCTGCGGACCGGCAAGCGCGTGCGCTCGGAGACCGCCATCGCCCGCGGGACGACCTCGTTCTCGCACGCCGCGGTGGAGCTGGCCGAGTCCCGCCACCCAGGCGGGCTGGCCGGTGCGACCGTGGTGGTGGTGGGGGCGGGGGAGATGGGTTCGGGGGTGCTGGGGGCGCTGGTGTCGCTGTCCCCGGCCCGGCGTCCGGCCGAGGTGCTGGTGGCCAACCGCACGGCGGCCCGGGCCGCCGGCCTGGCCCGGGCCGTGCCCCCGGGGGTCACGGTCCGCACCGTGGCCATGGCCCAACTGCCGACCGCCCTGGCCGGGGCCGACGTCGTGGTGGCGGCGGTGGAGGCCGAGGCGCACGTGGTGACGGCGGACGACCTGTCCTCGGTCGGGCGGCGCGACCGGCCGCTGCTGGTCGTGGACCTGGGGATGCCCCGCAACGTCGAGCCGGCGGCCGGGGAGCTGCCGGGCGTCACCCTGCTGGACATGGGCCACCTGAGCTCGGCCGTGGCCCAGGCCATGGCCGAGCGGCGGGTGGAGGCCGAGGCGGCGTCGGAGATCGTGGGGGAGGAGGTGGACCGCTAC
Source organism: uncultured Actinomycetota bacterium (assembly GCA_963770505.1). Taxonomy (GTDB): domain Bacteria; phylum Actinomycetota; class Acidimicrobiia; order Acidimicrobiales; family RAAP-2; genus CAVYPR01. The sequence continues at coordinate 42,992 of CAVYPR010000002.1, forward strand.
CGGGCCGCCACCCGCGCCCGGGGCGCGGCCCCGGTGGTGGCCGCCCTGCGCACCCGGTTGGAGGAGGTGCGCGCGGCGGAGCTCGAGCGGCGCAAGGGGCAGTTCGCCTCCCTCTCCGACGACGACTGGGCGCAGGTGGACGCCGTGACCCGGGCCGTGCTGGCCAAGCTGGTCCACGAGCCGACGGTGCTGCTGAAGGAGACCGCCGGCACCCCCCGGGGCGAGCGGCTGGTGGAGGCACTCCGCCTGCTGTTCGACCTCTAGGGGCGGTGGCCCGCCTTCGCCTGGCCACCCGCGGGTCGCCGCTCGCCCTGAGGCAGGCCGAGCTGGTGGCCGACGGGCTGGCCGGGGCCCACCCGGGCATCACGGTCGAGAACGTGGTGGTGCGCACGACCGGCGACCGGCGCGCGGACGTGGCCCTCGATCGGATCGGCGGCCAGGGGGTGTTCGCCAAGGAGGTGCAGGCGGCGGTGGCCGACGGCCGGGCCGACCTGGCGGTGCACTCGGCCAAGGACCTCCCCTCGCAGTCCCCTCCCGGCCTGGTGCTGGCGGCCGTGCCGATCCGGGCCGACCCGCGCGACGCCCTGGTCGGCTCGGCCCTGGTCGACCTCGCGCCCGGCGCCGTCGTGGCCACGGGGTCGGCCCGCCGGCGCGCCCAGCTGGCCAACGCCCGCCCGGACCTCACCTTCGTCGAGCTGCGGGGGAACATGGGGACCCGGATGGAGCGCGCCGAGGACGGGTCGGTCCACGCCGTGGTGGTGGCCGTGGCCGCCCTGGAGCGGCTGGGCTGGTTGGAGCGGCTCACCGAGGTGCTGACCCCCTCGCTGATGCTGCCCCAGGTGGGGCAGGGGGCCCTGGCCCTCGAGTGCCGGGCCGACGACGAGTCCACCGCCGCCCTCCTGGCCGCCCTCGACGACCCCGCGAGCCACCGGGCCCTCGCCGCCGAGCGGTCGTTCCTCGCCGCCGCCGGCGGGAGCTGCGCGGTGCCGGTGGCGGCCCTGGCCGAACGCGACGGCGACCGGCTGCGGCTCACGGCCATGGTGGCCAGCGGGGACGGTCGGGTGGTGCTCCGGGCCGAGCGCGCCGGCACCGACCCAGAGGCCCTGGGGAGGGAGATGGCCGACCACCTGCTGGTGGCGTGCGGGGGCCGCTCCGTCGAGGGGTGGGAGGCGGACCGCCCGGCCGCCCGGCCGCCCTCGTGACCGTCTACCTGGTGGGCGCGGGACCCGGCGACCCGGGCCTCCTCACCCGGCGGGGGGCGGACCTGTTGGCCCGGGCCGACGTGGTCGTCTACGACCGGTTGGTGGACGCCGCGTTGCTGGCCCTGGCCCCGCCCGGGGCGCTGCTGGTCGACGCGGGACGGGCCGGCGGCGGGGCGTCCGCCGGGACCGGGCGTCAGGAGGAGATCGACGCCCTGCTGGCCCTGCACGGGGGGCAGGGCCGCACGGTGGTGCGCCTGAAGGGGGGCGACCCCTTCCTCTTCGGGCGCGGCGGCGAGGAGGCCGAGGCCCTGACGCGGGCCGGCGTGGCCTGGGAGGTGGTGCCCGGCGTGTCCTCGGCCATCGCGGTGCCGGCCTACGCCGGCGTCCCGGTGACCCACCGCGGGCTGTCGACCTCGGTGACCGTGGTGACCGGCCAGGTGGGCGGGTCCGGCGGCGGCGGGGTGGACTGGGAGGCGCTGGCCCGGATCGACGGCACCCTGGTCGTGCTGATGGGCATGGCCAACCGTTCGGAGATCGCCCGCCGGCTGGTGGCCGGCGGCCGACCGGCGGACACCCCGGTGGCCGTGGTCGAGTGGGGGACCACCCCCCGGCAGCGGACGGCACGCACCACGCTGGCCGGCCTGGCGGACGTGGCCCTCGGGGCCCCGGCGGTGGTGGTGGTAGGGCCGGTGGCCGGTCTCGACCTCACCTGGGCCCCGGACCGCCCCCTGGCCGGGACGACCGTCGTGGTCACCCGGGCGCGTGGCCGAGCGGCACCGCTCACCGCCGCCCTCCAGGCCGCGGGGGCCAGGGTGGTCGAGGTCCCGGTGGTCGAGATCGCCGACCCCGACGACGGGGGTGCCGCCCTGCGGCGGGCGGCCCAGGCGGTCGCCGCCTACGACTGGGTGGCCTTCACCTCGGCCAACGCCGTCCACCGGTTCGTGCCGTTGCTGCGCGACAGCCGGGGCTTCGGCCCGGCGCGCCTGGCCGCGGTGGGCGGTGCCACCGCCGACGCCCTGGCCGCCTACAACCTGGCGGCCGATCTCGTGGCGGAGACGGCCGACGGGTCCGCCGGGGCCGAGGCACTGGCGGCCCGCTTCGACGACGCGCCGGCCGGCGGCCGGGTGCTCTTCCCCCGGGCGGCCGGGGCCCGGCGCGCCCTGCCCGAGGGGTTGGCCGCCCGGGGCTGGGCGGTCGACGAGGTGGTCGCCTACCGCACCGTGCCGGCGCCCCCGCCGCCGGCGGCCGTGGCCGACGCGGCGGCCGGTGCGAGGGTGGTCACCTTCACCTCGCCGTCGACGGTCGACGCCTACCTCTCGCTCAGCGACGACGCGGGCCGGCCGCTGCGGGTGCCCGAGGTGGTGGCCTGCATCGGTCCGACCACGGCCGAGGCGGCCCGGCGGGCCGGCCTGGCCGTGGCGGTCGAGGCGCGCGACGCCTCGGCCGAGGCGCTGGCGCTGGCGGTGGCCGCCCACCTGGGGGCCGCCGGGCGGGCCAGCTCGTAGGCTGGCGGGGTGGGCTTCCCCGAACGGCGGCTGCGCCGGCTGCGACGTACTCCGGCCCTGCGCCGGCTGGTGGCCGAGACCCGCCTCGGCTCGGACGACCTGGTGGCGCCGCTCTTCGTGCGCGAGGGGATCGACGAGCCGGTCCCCATCGGCTCCCTGCCCGGCCAGGTCCAGCACACCGTGGCCTCGTTGGTGGCCGAGGCCAAGCGGCTGGCCTCGCTCGGCGTGCCGGGCCTGGTCCTGTTCGGGGTGCCCGAGGCCAAGGACGCCACCGGCTCGGGGGCCTGCGACCCCGACGGGATCGTCCAGCGGGCGCTGGGCGAGCTGCGGTCCGCCCTCGGCGACGAGCTGGTGCTCATGGCCGACCTGTGCCTCGACGAGTACACCGACCACGGCCACTGCGGCGTGCTGACGGCCGACGGCACGGTGGACAACGACGCCACCCTCGAGCTCTACGGCCGAGGTGGCGCGTGGCCCAGGCCGCGGCCGGCGCCCACGTGGTGGCGCCCAGCGGGATGATGGACGGGCAGGTGGCGGCGATCCGCCGGGCCCTCGACGACGACGGTCACGCCGAGGTCGCCGTCCTCGCCTACGCGGCCAAGTACGCCTCGGCCCTCTACGGGCCGTTCCGCGAGGCGGTCGACGTCACCATCGCCGCCGGCGGCGACCGCCGGGCCTACCAGCAGGACCCGGCCAACCGCCGGGAGGCGCTGGCCGAGGTGGCCCTCGACGTGGCCGAGGGGGCCGACATGGTGATGGTGAAGCCGGCCATCACCAGCCTCGACGTGATCGCCGAGGTCCGTCGCACCGTCGACGTGCCGGTGGCCGCCTACCACGTGAGCGGCGAGTACTCGATGGTGCAGGCCGCCGCCGAGCGGGGCTGGGTCGACGGCCCCGCGGTGGCCCTCGAGCAGCTGACGGCGGTCAAGCGGGCCGGGGCCGACTTCGTCCTCACCTACTTCGCCGCCGAGGTGGCCGAGGCGCTGGGTGGCTGAGGCCGACCTCGGCGGGGCCGCCGCCGGGGCCACCAACGCCGAGTGGTTCGCCCGGGCGCCGCGCGGTCGATCCCCGGCGGGGTCGACTCCCCGGTCCGGTCGTTCGCCTCGGTCGGCGGGGTCCCCTTCACCGTGCGTGCGGGGCGAGGGGCCCTTCGTCTTCGACGTCGAGGGCACGCCGCTACCTCGACCTCGTCCAGTCCTACGGGGCGGTCCTGCTCGGCCACGCCCACCGGGCGGTGACCGAGGCGGTGCGCCGGGCCGCCGGCTCGGGCACCACCTTCGGCATGCCCACCCCCGGCGAGGTGCTCCTGGCCGAGGCGATCTGCGAGCGGGTGCCCGGGTGCGAGCAGGTCCGCCTGGTCTCCTCGGGCACCGAGGCGGCCATGAGCGCCGTGCGCCTCGCCCGGGGGGCCACCGGGCGGGACCGGGTGGTGAAGTTCGCCGGCTGCTACCACGGCCACGCCGACGGCCTCCTGGCCGGCGGGGGCAGCGGGGTGGCGACGCTCGGGTTGCCCGGCTCGGCCGGCGTGCCGGCCGGGGCGGTGGCCGACACCGTGGTGGCGCCCTACAACGTGGTCCCCGAGCTCGACCGGTCGGTGGCCTGCGTGATCGTCGAGCCGGTGGCGGCCAACATGAACCTGGTGGCCCCGGCCGAGGGGTTCTTGGAGGGGCTGCGCGCCGCCTGCGACGCCGTGGGGGCGCTGCTCGTCTTCGACGAGGTGATCACGGGGTTCCGCCTCGGCCCCGGCGGGGCCGCCGCCCGCTACGGCGTCACGCCCGACCTGTGGTGCTTCGGCAAGGTGATCGGCGGGCGGCCTGCCGGTGGGGGCCTTCGGCGGGCGGGCCGAGGTGCTCGTCGGCGCTGGCCCCGAGCGGGCCGGTGTACCAGGCCGGGACCCTCTCGGGGAACCCGCTGGCCACGGCGGCCGGCCTGGCGGTGCTCTCCCACGTGACCGAGGCCGACTACGAGGACCTCTCCAACCGGGCCGCGGTCTTCGCCGGGGCCCTGGCCCGGGCGGTGTCGGCGGGCGGGCTGCCCGCCTCGGCGCGGGCCGTGGGCCCGCTGGTCGGCCTCTACGTGGGCGTGCCCGGCGCGACGGCCGCCCCGCCGAGCGACTACGACGGGGCCGCCGCCCTGGCCGGCAACGGGGCCTACCCCCGGCTCTTCCACGCCCTCCTGCGCCGCGGGGTGGCGCTCGCCCCCGGGGCCTACGAGGTCCTCTTCCCCGGGATGTCCCACGGCGAGCGCGGAGCTCGACCGGGTCGTCGAGGTGGCGGGCGAGGCGGCGGCCGAGGTGGCCGCCGGCTGGGAGGGAGGGTGAGCCGGCGCCCCCGGTGCCGCGGCGGTCAGGCCGCGGGCGTCGGGTCGTCGAGCCCGGGCACCAGGCGGGCCGCGGCCACCATGGCGCGGTAGGCGACCTCGGCCGGGCCGGGGAGGTCGGGGCGCATGAGGTTGGCCATGATCCGCAGCAGCTCGCCCATGAGCAGCTCGGAGCGCAGGCCCCCGCCGACGCAGAGCCGCATGACCTCGGGGTGGCTGATCACCCGCACGAAGGCCCGGGCCACCTCGTAGTAGGGGCCGTAGGCGTCGGCCAGGTGCTGCTCGTAGGCGAGGAGGGCCGCCGGCCCGCCGCCCGACAGCGACTCGCCGACGAACGCCGCGGCCAGCCTGCCGGTCTCGTAGCCGTAGGCGATGCCCTCGCCGTTGAACGGGTTGATCGAGCCCCCGGCGTCGCCCACCACCACCACGTTGGGGCCGGCGTGGGGGCCGACGGCCAGGCCCATGGGCAGCTTCCCCCCGGTGGGCGGGCCGCAGCAGGTCTCGGGCGAGAGCTCCCAGCGCTCCGGGGCCCACTTGACGAAGGCGTCCATCAGCCGAGAGGTGTTGACGCCCTTCCACCGCGGTCGGTGGAGAGCAGCCCCACGCCCACGTTCACCCGGCCGTCGCCCATGGGGAAGATCCACCCGTAGCCGGGGACCACCTCGCCCTCGGCGTCGCGGATGTCGAGGTGCGACTCGATGAAGGTGTCGTCGTGGCCCGGGGAGCGGTAGTAGCCGCGCAGGGCCATGCCCATGGGCTGGCTGCGTTCCCGGCTGGTCCCGAGGGCCCGGCCGAAGCGCGAGTTGGACCCGTCGGCCACGACCACGCAGCGGGCCCGGAGCTCGCCCACCCGCCCGCTGTCGGTGTCGCGCACCTCCGCGCCCAGGCAGACGGGCAGGCCGTCGTCGCCACCGCCGTCCTCGAGCAGCGGTCGGACGGCCTCGGTGCCCTGGAGGACCGCCGCCCCGGCCTTGGCCGCCCGCTCGGCCACCAGCCCGTCGAGGTCGTGGCGGGTGACGGTGTAGCCGTAGGGGGGAAAGGCGGGGTGGGCGGGCCAGGGCATCTCCACCGTCTGCCCGAACCCGTGGGCCCGCAGCCCGGTGAACCGGTGGGCCCCGGCCAGCGCCCCCTCGAGCCCCATGTCGGCCAGCTGGCGGACGGCCCTCGGCGTCAGCCCGTCCCCGCAGGTCTTCTCCCGGGGGAAGTGCTTCTTCTCGGCCACCACCACGTCCCAGCCGGCGTCGGCCAGCCAGTAGGCGCAGGCGGACCCGCCGGGGCCCCCGCCGACCACCAGCACGTCGTGGACCACGCCGTCGTCGATGCCGACCGCCGCCGGGTGCCCGGTGCCCGGTGCCGCCGCCGAGGGGGCGGTCCCGGCGTTGGGCGCGCTCGCCGGCTCGGGGTGCGGGGGGTCGGCCACGTCCAGATCGTAGGGCGCGCCCGGGGGTCGGGGCCCGCCGGTGCACGTCGCGCCGGTGCTCCTCGCGCCAGGGGTCCTCGATGTGCCAGGTGAAAGGGCGCCGTGGTAGAACCGCGACGCAGTGGACCAGTACATCCCCATCTTCCTGCTCGCCGCCCTCGGCGCCGTGTTCGCCGCCGTCTCCTTCGTCGCCTCCTCCCTGCTGGCGCCGCGCAAGCGACCGACCGCGTCGAAGATCGCACCCTACGAGTGCGGCATCGTCCCGGGGATCGAGGCGCCCGCCCGCTTCCCGGTCCGCTTCTACCTGGTGGCGATGATCTTCATCATCTTCGACATCGAGATCGTCTTCCTCTACCCCTGGGCGGTCGACTTCCACCAGCTCGGGGTCTTCGGGCTGGTGGAGGTGCTGGTCTTCGCGGTGGTGGTCTTCGTGGCCTTCTTGTACCTGGTCAGCAACGGCGCACTCAGCTGGGGGCCGGTGCGCCGGTTGGAGCGGGGGATGCCGGCCCGCACCTCGGAGTCGACGATCACCCGCATCACCGCGGGCCCGGCGTCCCCGGACCGGGCCGCCTAGGGGCCGGTTGTGGGCCTCGAGGACCTCCAGCACAACTTCCTGACGGGCCGGGTCGAGGACCTGGTGAAGTGGGCCCGGCGCAACAGCGTGTGGCCGGCCACCTTCGGCCTGGCCTGCTGCGCCATCGAGATGATGTCGGTGGGCGCCGCCGACTACGACATCAGCCGCCTCGGCATGGAGGTGTTCCGGGCCTCCCCCCGCCAGGCCGACCTCATGATCGTGGCCGGCAGGGTCTCCCAGAAGATGGCCCCGGTGCTCCGACAGGTCTACGACCAGATGATGGAGCCCAAGTGGGTCATCTCGATGGGCGTGTGCGCCTCCACCGGGGGGATGTTCAACAACTACGCCATCGTCCAGGGGGTCGACCAGATCGTCCCCGTCGACGTCTACGCACCGGGGTGCCCCCCCTCTCCCGAGACGCTGCTGCACGCCATCCTGACCCTCCACGAGAAGATCCGGACCGGCGAGATCACCCGGCGGCCGGCCCGCGAGGTCGCCGCCGAGCGCACCACGGGGTTCGTTCCCGAGGTGGCCGACGACGACACCGTGCGGGTGGCCACGCCCCGATGACCGTCGCCCTCCCCGAGGTCCCGCGTGCGCCCGGGCGCCACGCCGACGAGGTGGCCTTCCCCCCGCGCCGGCGCTACCACGACCTGGTCGCCGCCTACCGCGACGGCGGTTTCGAGATGTGCGTCGACGTCTGCGGCGTCGACTACCTCACCCACCCCGGGCGCGAGCTGCCCGAGGGGGTGGCCGCCGAGCGGTTCGAGGTGGTGGTGAGCCTGCTTTCCCTCTCGGCCAAGCGCCGGGTGCGGGTGCGGGTCCAGGTCCCCGAGTCCGACCCCGTGGTGGACTCGCTGGTCGACCTCTACCCCGGGGCCGACGCCATGGAGCGGGAGACCTTCGACCTGGTGGGCATCGTCTTCTCCGGCCACCCCGACCTCACCCGGATCCTCATGCCCGAGGACTGGGAGGGGCACCCCCTGCGCAAGGACTACGGCGTGGGCAGGGTGCCGGTGCAGTTCAAAGGGGCGCCGGGTCCCCGATGAGCGAGGCCACCACCAGCACCGGCCGCCGCCGGGGGGCGAGCGGCCGATGACCGACGACATGTTCGTGGGCGGCGTCCGCACCGCGGCCCGCGTGGCCGAGACGTCCGAGGGCGCCCAGGAGCTGGCCCCCCGCACGACGACCAGCTCGGGCGAGCTCCGCCGCGAGGTGGGCGCCGTGCTCCGCCTGCCCGAGGGCGGGGTGCTCGACCCGTCGGACATCGACATCGAGCGGCGCGACGACGAGACGATGATCATCAACATGGGCCCCCAGCACCCCTCCACCCACGGGGTGCTCCGCCTCATGCTCGAGCTCGACGGCGAGACGGTGCTGCGGACCAAGCCGGTCATCGGCTACCTCCACACCGGGATGGAGAAGACCGGCGAGGAGCTCACCTACGTCCAGGGGGCGACCAACGTCACCCGGATGGACTACCTCTCCCCGCTCAACAACGAGCTGGTCTTCTCCCTGGCCACCGAGGCCCTGTTGGGGGTGGAGCTCCCGCCGCGCGCCGTGTGGATCCGGATGCTCATGTCCGAGCTGCAGCGGGTCTCGTCCCACCTCATGTGGATGGCCACCAACGGGATGGACCTCGGGTCGACCTCCATGATGATCTACGGCTTCCGAGAGCGCGAGATGGTGCTCTCGTTCTTCGAGAAGACCACCGGCCTGCGGATGAACCACAACTACATCCGGCCGGGCGGGGTGGCGGCCGACCTGCCCGACGGCTGGGAGGACGACGTCTCGGTGATCTGCGAGACCGTCCTCGAGCGCACCTACGAGTACGACGAGCTGCTGACCGGCCAGCCGATCTTCCGCGAGCGCACCGAAGGCGTGGGCAACCTCACGGCCGAAGAGGCGTTGGCCCTGTCGGCCACCGGCCCGATCCTGCGCTCGACCGGTGTGCCGTGGGACCTGCGGCGGGCCATGCCCTACCTCGCTTACGACCAGGTGGCCTTCGACGTGGTCGTGGGCACCTACGGCGACAACTTCGACCGGTACTCCATCCGCCTGAACGAGATCCGCGAGTCGATCCGGATCGTCCGCCAGGTCCTCGAGCGCATGCCCCCCGGCGACTACCGGGTGCAGGACCGCAAGGTGACGCCGCCGCCGCGGGCGCGCATCGACGAGTCGATGGAGGCGCTCATCCACCACTTCAAGGTCTTCACCGAGGGGTTCCGGGTCCCCGAGGGGGAGGTCTACGTGGCCATCGAGTCGCCGAGGGGCGAGCTCGGCTGCTACCTGGTGTCCGACGGCACCTCCAAGCCCTACCGCATGCACATCCGCGGGCCCAGCTTCGTCAACCTGCAGACCGTCCCGGTGCTGCTGCGCGGGGGCATCATCGCCGACGCCGTCGCCGTGGTCTCCTCGGTCGACCCGGTGATGGGCGAGGTGGACCGGTGAGCCACCTGGCGCCCGAGATCCGGGCCCGCGCCGTCGAGACGATCGCCCTCTACCCCGAGCCCCGCTCGGCGCTGATCCCCCTCTGCCACCTGGCCCAGGAGCAGGACGGGTGGCTCCGGCCCGAGGCCATGGAGGAGATCGCCGACCTGGTCGGGGTCACCGCCGCCGAGGTGCGCGGGACCGCCACCTTCTACGACATGCTGCACACCGAGCCGGTGGGGACCTACGTGGTGTCGCTCTGCACCAACATCGCCTGTCTGCTCGGCGGGGCCCTGGAGCTGCTCGACCACGCCCAGGAGCGCCTCGGGGTGGCCGTCGGGGGGACCACGGCCGACGGCGCCTTCACCCTCGAGGAGGCCGAGTGCCTGGCCGGCTGCGACAGGCCGCCGTGCGTCCAGGTGAACCACCGCTACACCTCGGCCCAGACCCCCGAGGCCTTCGACCGCCTGGTCGAGGACCTGCGGGCCGGCCGGCTGGCCGCCGAGGTGCCCGGGCACGGGACGCTGGTGCGGGTGCGCCGCTCGGTCGGGCTCGAGGCCGGGCGCGAGCGGGTGGCCGCCGAGCGTTCGGCGGCCAGGGCGGCGCGGCCCGCCGGGTCGGGGGCCACGTCGTGACGGTCACCGACGCCCCCCGCATCCTGACGTCGCGCCTGGGCCACGACGACTCGCACACCCTCGAGCGCTACCTGGCCACCGGCGGCTACGAGGGGCTGAGAAAGGCCCTCACCATGACCCCCGAGGCGGTGGCCGCCGAGGTCGACGCGGCCAGCCTGCTGGGCCGCGGCGGGGCCGGCTTCCCGGCGGGCCGCAAGTGGTCGATGCTGCGCCAGGACCCGGTGACCTACCTCGTGGTGAACGGGGACGAGAGCGAGCCGGCCACGTTCAAGGACCACCTCCTGGTCGAGCGCGACCCCCACCAGCTGCTCGAGGGCGTGGTGATCGCCGCCTACGCGCTGCAGGTCTCCCAGGCCTTCGTCTACCTCCGGGGCGAGTTCGCCCTCGGCCTCGAGCGGGTGCAGGCCGCCCTCAACGAGGCCTACGCCCACGGGGCGGTGGGCGCCGACATCTTCGGCTCGGGCTTCTCCCTCGACGTCGTGGTCCACCCGGGCGCCGGCGCCTACATCTGCGGCGAGGAGACGGCCCTGCTCGAGTCGCTCGAGGGCAAGCGCGGCTTCCCCCGCATCAAGCCGCCGTACTTCCCGGCCTCGGTCGGCCTCTACGGTCAGCCGACGGTCGTGAACAACGTCGAGACGATGTCCAACCTGCCGTGGATCGTGACCAACGGCGGGGCGGCCTTCGCCGCCCTGGGCGGTGGGCGCTCGGCCGGCACGCGGCTCTTCGCCCTCTCGGGCCACGTGCGAAACCCGGGGACCTACGAGGTGGAGATGGTGAAGACCACCTTCCGGGACCTGGTCTACGCGCCGGTGTTGGGCGGCGGCGTCCCCGGCGACCGCGAGGTCAAGGCGATCATCCCCGGGGGGGTCTCGGCCCCGTGGTTCGGCCCCGACAAGCTCGACCTCCCCCTCGGTCAGGACGAGGTGGCCGAGGCCGGCTCGATGCTGGGCTCGGGGGCCATCACGGTCATGGACTCGTCGACCTGCATGGTCCGGGCGGCCTGGCGGATCACCAAGTTCTTCTCGAGGGAGTCGTGCGGCCAGTGCACCCCCTGCCGGGAGGGATCCGGCTGGCTGGAGCGGGTGCTGTACCGCATCGAGCACGGGGGCGGGCGCGAGGAGGACCTCGACCTGCTCCTCGACGTGAGCGACAACATCTCCCCGGGGCTGCAATGGCCGCCGCAGCAGACGACGATCTGCGTGCTGGGCCCGTCCATCCCCTCCTCGATCATCTCGGCCGTCGCCATGTTCCGGGACGAGTTCCTCGTGCACGTGAAGGAAGGCCGCTGCCCCAGCGGGGAGGGCACGGTGGCTGAGAACCCCGCGGCCGAGGGGACCGAGGTCACCTTCACGCTCGACGGACGGCCCACCCCGGCCCACCCCGGGCGAGCTGCTCATCAGCGCGGCCGAGCGGGCCGGGACCTACATCCCACGGTTCTGCTACCACCCGCGCATGAAGCCGGTGGGCATGTGCCGCATGTGCCTGGTCGAGGTGAGCGGGCCGCGGGGGGCGACCCTCCAGCCGGCCTGCTTCATCGCCGCCACCGAGGGCATGGAGGTCGTCACCGACTCGGACAAGGTGAAGAAGGCGCAGGACGGGGTGCTCGAGTTCCTCCTCGTCAACCACCCGCTGGACTGCCCGGTCTGCGACAAGGGCGGCGAGTGCCCGCTGCAGGACCAGACCCTCGCCTACGGCCCCGGCGAGAGCCGGTTCGTCGAGGAGAAGCGGCACTTCGCCAAGCCCGTCGCCATCTCCGACCTCGTGCTGTTGGACCGCGAGCGCTGCATCCAGTGCGCCCGCTGCACCCGCTTCGCCGAGGAGGTGGCCGGCGAGGCCCAGATCGACTTCGCCGGACGGGGGGAGCGGGTCGAGGTGGCCACCTTCCCCGGCGACCCGTTCTCCTCCTACTTCAGCGGGAACACCGTGCAGATCTGCCCGGTCGGCGCGCTCACCGCCACCCCCTACCGTTTCACCGCCCGCCCCTGGGACCTCGACCAGGTGGAGTCGACGTGCACCACCTGCGCGCTCGGGTGCCGGGTGGCGGTCCAGTCGTCGGCCAACCGGTTGACCCGGCTGCTCGGCATCGACAGCGACCCGGTCAACCAGGGATGGCTCTGCGACAAGGGCCGGTTCGTCTTCGAAGCGGTCAACGGCGACGAGGAGCCCGCCGGCCGCTCCGCCGCCCCGGCCGGTGCCCGGGCCGCCACCGCGTCGGCGCTGGAGGGGCGGTTCGCGGGCGAGGTGGCCGAGACCGGCCGCCTGGCGCCCGGACGGCTCACCGAGCCCCTGGTCCGCAAGGAGGGTGAGCTGGTGCCGGTGAGCTGGGCCGAGGCCCTGCGGGCGGCGGCCGACGGGCTCGAGGCGGCCCGGCGTGACGGGGGCCCCGAGGCGGTGGCCCTCATCGGCGGGGCGCGCTCGACCAACGAGGGCGCCTACGCCTGGGCCAAGCTGGCCAAGGCGGTCCTCGGCACCGACTCGGTGGACGCGCAGCTCGGTGACGGCCTGCCGGCCGACCTGGTGCTCTCCCTGCCCCGGGCCACCGTCGACGAGGCCGGCGCGGCCCGGGTGGTCGTGCTGCTGACCGGGGACGTGCGCGAGGAGCTGCCCGTCCTCTTCCTCCGCCTGCGGCGGGCGGCCCTCGACGGCGGCACGGCCCTGGTGGAGCTGGCCCCGCACCCGACCTCGCTCACCCCCTACGCCGCGGTCTCCCTCACCACCCGTCCCGGCGACGCCCCGCACCTGGCCCGGGCGATCGCCGGCGGCGACGCCGCCGCCGGCCCGCCGTCGCACCCCGAAGGCCCCGCCTTCGACCCCGAGGACCTGCGCCGGGCCAAGGCCCTCGTCGGCGGCTCGGGCGACGGCGTCGTGGTGGTGCTCGGGCGGCCCTCGCTGGCCGAGCACGAGGGGGTGGTGGCCGAGGCGGCGGCGGCACTGGCCGACGCGCTGCCCGGCGCCCGCTTCCTGCCGGCCCTGCGCCGGGGCAACGTGGTGGGCGCCCTCGACATGGGGCTGGCCCCCGGGCTCCTGCCCGGGCGGACCTCGCTGTCGGCGGGGGCCGGTTGGTTCGCGTCCGCCTGGGGATCGGTGCCGGCGGCGCCCGGACGGGGCGCGGCCGAGGCGCTGGCCTCGCTGGCCGGCGAGGCCGCGGGCGACGACGGGGGCGCACCCGGGCCCTCATCGCCCTGGGGGCGGACGTGGCCGACGACTTCTGCGACCGCGACCTCGCCCACCGGGCCCTCGGATCCGCCGACTTCGTGGTGGCCGTGGCCGGCCATCCCTCGGCCACCACCGAGCACGCCCATGTGGTCCTCCCCGCCGCGGTGGCCCACGAACGGCCGGGCACCACCACCAACGTCGAGGGGCGGGTGAGCCGGCTCGGGCAGAAGCTCGTCCCCCCGGGCCAGGCCTGGCCCGACTGGATGATCGCCGCCGCCCTGGCCGAGGAGCTCGGGGCCGACCTCGGGCTGGGGAGCCTCGCCGAGGTGTGGGAGGAGATCGAGCGCCTGGCCCCGGCCTACGCCGGCGTCACCGCGGCCGTGCTCGACGGCGAGACGGGACGCGACGGCGTGCTGGTCCCGTCCGACCCGGCCGGGCGCGCCTCGGCGCGGGCCCCCGAGCCGATCGACCCGATGGCCCTGCCCGGCGTGGAGTCGGTGGAGCGCCAGGGGGCGCCGCCCCGGGTGGGGCAGGCCGAGGCCCCGGCGGTCGAAGAACCCCGTCCCGGGACCGCCTCCGGCGGCCCCGCCCGGCCCCCGCTCCTCACGACGGCCCCGGTGGCGGCCTCGCCGCACGTCCCGTCGGTCGACAGCTACTCGCTGCGTCTGGTCTCGACGCGTCACCTCTACGACGCCGGGCGCGCCGTCAGCGCCTCGCCGTCGCTGGCCCCGCTGGTGGGCTGGGCGGTGGTCCGGGCCAACCCCTACGACCTCGACCGGCTGGGCGTGGGGACCGGCGACCCGGTGCGGGTGCGCTCGGCCCGCGGCGCGCTCGTGCTGCCGGCCGAGGCCGACGCCGGGGTGCCCCGGGGGGTGGTCGCCGTGGGGTTCAACCTGCCGGCCACATCCGACGACCCGGCCGAGGCCACCACCAACGCCGCCGCCGCCCTGATCGACGCGGGGGCCGCGGTGAACGAGGTCCGTCTGGAGTCGGTCGGATGAGCGGTCTTCTGGGCGCGGTGGTCACCACCCACGGTGACCCCCTCTACGCCAACGGCGTGGGCTGGTTCGTCTGGGTGGTCGACGCCATCGTCGTGTTGGTGGCCTTCGGCGTGCTCATGGTCTCGGTCATGCTCATGATCTGGTTCGAGCGCAAGGTCATCTCCGACATGCAGAGCCGGATCGGCCCCAACCGGGCCGGGCCGTGGGGGATGCTCCAGACGCTGGCCGACGGCATCAAGCTGTTCTTCAAGGAGGACCTCCTCCCGGACAAGGCGGACAACTTCGTCTTCAAGCTGGCGCCGTACCTGTCGCTCATACCGGCCCTGCTCATCTTCAGTGTGGTGCCGATCGGGGGGGTCATCCACATCGCCGGCCACACCGTCGAGCTGCAGGTGGCCGACCCGCCGATCGGCATCCTCCTGGTGCTGGCCATGTCGGCCATCGCCGTCTACGGGGTGATGCTGGCCGGCTGGTCCTCGGGGTCCAAGTACCCGCTGCTGGGGTCGGTCCGGGCCTCGGCCCAGATGATCTCCTACGAGGCGGCCATGGGCCTCACCATCGTCATGGTGGTGCTCGTCACCGGCTCGCTGTCCACCCGGGCGATCGTCGAGTCCCAGTCGACCAACTTCTGGGACTGGAACGTCATCCGTCTGGGCTTCGTGCCCTTCTTCCTGTTCTTCATCGCCATCACGGCCGAGCTCACCCGCCCGCCCTTCGACCTCACCGAGGCCGAGTCCGAGCTGGTCGGCGGGTTCCACACCGAGTACTCGTCGATCCGCTTCGCCCTGTTCTTCCTGGCCGAGTTCATGAACGTGATCACCATGTCGGCCATCGTCGTCACCCTCTTCTTCGGCGGGCCCGACGGGCCGGTGCCGCACATCCCGACCTTCAGCATCTGGTTCCCCATCGTCTGGTTCCTGGCCAAGGAGATGGTCTTCCTCTTCACCTACGTCTGGCTCCGGGCGGCCCTGCCGCGCTTGCGCTACGACCAGCTGATGACCTTGGGCTGGAAGTACTTGATCCCCCTCTCCCTCGGATGGCTCATGATCGTGGCCGGCTTCATCACCGACGGCTGGTGGGGAGCGGGCATCGCCGTCGCCGCCGTCGCCCTCTCGGGCCTCTTGGTGCGGGCCTTCGCCATCGGCCGCGGCCGGGTGGCCGCCGAGCAGGCCGTGCTGCCCACGGTGGGCCGGCGGCTGGTGCCGCTCCCGGGGGGCGCGGCGGGCGAGGTGCCCCCGCCGCCGGCCGACGGCCCGGACGGGGCGGCTCCCGGTGAGGGGGCGCCACGGTGAGCCTGGTCGACGACCTCAAGCGCGAGCTCAAGTTCCTCGGGGGGTTCAAGCTCACCTTCCAGCACCTGACCCGCCCGCGGGTCACCCGCGAGTACCCGATCGAGAAGAAGCCCAAGCAGCCCCGCCAGCACGGCCGGCACGTCCTCAACCGCTACGAGGACGGCATGGAGAAGTGCATCGGCTGCGAGCTCTGCGCCGGCGTCTGCCCGGCGGACTGCATCTACGTCCGCGGCCTGGACAACCCGCCCGATCACCCGGTCTCGCCCGGTGAGCGCTACGGCTACGTCTACGAGATCAACTACCTCCGCTGCATCCACTGCGACCTCTGCGTCGAGGCGTGCCCGACCGAGGCCATCACCGAGTCGAAGCTCTTCGAGTTCTCCTTCACCAACCGGGCCGACGCCATCTACACCAAGGACGAGCTCCTGGTGGGCGACGACGGCCGGCCCAAGCACCTGCCGTGGGAGGACTGGCGCGAAGGCGACGACCTGTTCACCTCGGGCTGGATGCGGGCCACGTCGCCCTCGGGCAGCGCCGCCTACGAGGGCGAGGTCCAGTGGTCGGGCGAGCTCGGCTACGGGGTCCGGGTCCCCGAGGGCGGCCAGTCCGGCCGGCGCGACGACGCAGGCCACCGGCACCCTGGCCCTGCGCCAGGTGCTCGAGGCCCACCTGCTCGACCAGGACATCCCGCTCGAGCACCGGGGCATGCGGGGCCGCCTGTGGCGGGCCCAGCGCTCGGCCCAGCGCCACCGCCGCAACCTGGAGGGCGCCCGCCAGAAGCTCCGCGAGGTCCGCGCCGCGCGGGCCGCCCGCAAGACGAGCCGCCACCCCGGCCAGGGGGAGGGCTGATGGGTCCGGCGCTGACGGCCGCCACCGGGGCGACGATCCCCGACCTCATCACCTTCATCGTCGCCGCCGGCTTCGTGCTGGTCGGGGCGATCGGAGTGGTCACCTCGCGCAACTCGGTCCACGCCGCCCTCTCGCTGGTGCTCACCCTCTTCGGGATCGCCGTGCTCTTCGTCGAGCAGCATGCCGACTTCCTCGCCGCCGTCCAGGTGATCGTCTACGCCGGCGCCATCGTCGTCCTCTTCCTCTTCGTGATCATGTTCCTCGGCGTCGACCGCCTGGAGAACATCGAGGCCGAGCCGCTCCGGGGCCAGCGCCCGCTGGCCTTCCTGCTCGTGGCCATCGCCCTGGGCGGGATCATCGCCCTGTTCGTCAACGCCCACTGGGTCACCGGCGCCCGCTCGGCGACGGGGTCGACCACCGGCGGCGGCCACACCAACGTCTACCTGCTGGGCAAGTCGGTGTTCACCACCTACCTGTTCGCCTTCGAGGCCACGGCCGCCCTCCTGGTGATCGCTGTCGTCGGGGCGGTGGTGCTGGCCCGCCGGCCGTCGGGGGGCGTGCTCGACGAGCCCGAAGACGACGAGGAGCCCGGCGGCACAGAGGTCGGCGGGACCGCCGATGCGGATGCCGACGGCGCGGACGGCGTCGGGGCGGACGGCGTTGGGGCGGGGACCGCCCCGCTGGAGCCCGCCGGCGGTGCGGCCGAGCACGGGGAGGGGACCCGATGAGCATCTCGGGCGACTGGTACCTGGGGCTCGCCGCCGTGCTCTTCTCCATCGGGGCCATCGGCCTCCTGGTCCGGCGCAACGTGCTGGTCATGTTCATGTGCATCGAGCTGATGCTGAACGCCGCCAACCTCACCTTCGTCACCTTCTCGCGGGTCCTGCACGACATCGGTGGCCAGGCCGCCGTCTTCTTCGTGCTGGTGGTGGCGGCGGCCGAAGTCGTCGTGGGCCTGGGCATCGTGGTGGCCATCTTCCGCAGGCGGGCGAACACCACCGCCGACGACCTCCACTCCCTGAAGGGCTGAACCGACCGTGCTCCACGCTGTCTTCCTGATGCCGTTGCTGCCGCTGGCCGGGTTCGCGGTGCTGGTCACCGTCGGGCGCCGTCTGGGCGACCCGTGGGCCGGTTGGGTGGGCACGGTTGCCGTGGGCGGGGCCTTCGTCGCCGCCTGCGTCTCCCTGGCCGGCCTGGCCCACCTTCCCTCGGCCCACCGCGAGGTCATCTGCGCCTTCAGCTGCGGCCCACCGGCCGCCAACCACTCCTTCTACACCTGGATCGGCGTCGGCGGACTCCAGGTGAAGGTGGCCATCCTGCTCGACCAGCTGTCGATCACCATGTGCATGTTCGTGACCGGGGTGAGCATGCTCATCCACCTGTACTCGGTCGGCTACATGAAGAAGGACCGGGACTTCTCCAAGTTCTTCATCTACATGAACCTCTTCGTCTTCTCCATGCTGGTCCTGGTGCTGGCCAGCAACCTGCTGGTGACCTTCGTGGGCTGGGAGGGCGTGGGCGTCTGCTCCTACTTCCTGGTGGCCTTCTGGTTCCAGCGCGAGAGCGCGGCCTCGGCCGGCAAGAAGGCCTTCATCTACAACCGGGTCGGCGACGTCGGCTTCCTCGTCGCCATGTTCCTCATCTTCTCGAAGGTGGGCACGCTCGACTACCTGACGGTCTTCCACAACAAGGACCTGCTGGCCGGCGGCGCGGCCACCGCGGCCGTGCTGCTGCTCTTCCTGGCCGCCACCGGCAAGTCGGCCCAGATCCCGCTGTTCAACTGGCTCCCCGACGCCATGGAGGGCCCGACCCCGGTCTCCGCTCTCATCCACGCGGCCACCATGGTCACCGCCGGCGTCTACCTCCTGTGCCGGGTGAACCAGTTGCTCGAGCTTTCCCCCGACGCCACCTGGGTCATCGCCGTCATCGGCGGGCTCACCGCCTTCGTGGCCGCCGCCATCGCCTGCACCCAGCAGGACATCAAGAAGGTCCTGGCCTTCTCCACCGTCTCCCAGATCGGCTACATGATCCTGGCGGTGGGCTGCGGCGCCTACATCGCCGCCATCTTCCTCATGGTCTGCCACGCCTTCTACAAGGGACTGCTCTTCTTGGGGTCGGGTTCGGTGATCCACGGGCTCGAGGACGAGCAGGACCTCAAACGCATGGGCGCCCTGCGTCGGTGGCTGCCGTGGACCTTCGGGACCTTCATCGTGGGGTGGCTGGCCATCGCCGGGGTCCCGCCGCTTTCGGGCTTCTGGTCCAAGGGCGACGTCCTGGACAACGTCTTCGCCAAGAGCCCGGTGCTGTGGGTCTTCGCCCTCCTGACCGCGCTGGGCACCGCCTACTACATCAGCCGGCTCTTCTACCTCACCTTCACCGGCCAGGCCCGCTGGCAGTCCTCGGCCCCCGACGGCCGGCCGGCCCACCACACCCCGCACGAGTCGCCCTGGGTGATGCGCATCCCCCTGGTGGTGCTGGCCTTCTTCGCCGCGGCGGCCGGCCTGTTCGACCTCCCGTGGGCCCGACACGACTCGTTCGTGGGCTGGCTCACGCCGGTCTTCGCCACCAGCATCTACTCCCCCCACCAGGGCGACACCCTCCAGTGGGTGCTTGGGATCACCGACGCCGTGGTGGCCGTGATCGGCCTCAGCGTGGCCTGGGTGCTGTGGCGGCGACGCACCGACCGCCCGGCCCTCGAGCCCATCTTCCTCCAGCGGGTGGCCTACTGGGACGAGTTCTACGACACCGTCATCGGCCGGCCGGGGCAGGCCCTGGCCCGCTTCAGCGCGGTGGTGGTCGACGGCCGGGTGATCGACGGTGCGGTCAACGGCGTGGCCTCCCTCGTGAAGGTGACCGGCAGCGGGTTCCGCCGGCTCCAGACCGGCTACGTCCGCAACTACGCCCTGGGCATCGCCCTCGGGCTGGCCGCCATCATCGCCTTCATGATCAGCCGGGTGTGGTGGTCGTGACCTCGGGCTTCCCCTACCTGACCGTCCTGGTCCTGCTCCCGGCGGCCGGGGCCCTGGCGGTGGCCCTCATGGCCGGCGCCGCCCGCAAGGCCCTCGAGGCGGTCGGGCTGGCCGTGGCCCTCGGCACCCTGGGGCTGGCCATCGCCGTGGGCGTGCTCTTCCACACCCACGACGCCGGCTACCAGTTCGTCACCGACCACCAGTGGGCCCCCGGACTGGGGGTCCGGTGGTTCCTGGGCCTGGACGGGATCTCGCTCTTCTTGGTGCTGCTGGCCGCCGTGCTCTTCCCGATCGTCCTGGCCGGGGCCCGCACCCGGCAGGACCCCCGTAGCTTCATCGCCTGGATGCTGCTGCTCGAGGCGGCCTGCATCGGCAGCTTCGTCTCGCTCGACCTGATCCTGTTCTTCTTCTTCTTCGAGCTGACCCTGGTGCCGTCGTACTTCATCATCAGCGGCTGGGGCTACGCGCGGCGCGCCTACGCCGCCATCAAGTTCTTCGTCTACACCTTCCTCGGCTCGGCCTTCCTGCTGGTCGGCATCGTGGCCGTGGCCTTCATCCACCAGCACCAGACCGGGGTCCTCACCTTCTCCCTCCCGACCCTCGAGCACACGCACTTCTCGGGCACCACCGAGGTCCTGCTCTTCCTGGCCTTCACCGCCGCCTTCGCCGTGAAGGCGCCGCTGTTCCCGTTCCACACCTGGTCCCCCGACGCCTACCGCGAGGCCCCGACCGGCGGCTCGATGATCCTGGCGGGGGTCCTGGCCAAGCTGGGCACCTACGGCATCATCCGCTTCGACCTCAACCTCTTCCCCCAGGCCTCGCTCGACCTGGCCCCCGTGCTGCTCACCCTGGCCGTGATCGCCATCCTCTACGGGGCCGTGGTGGCCTGCGCCCAGCGGGACATGAAACGGCTGGTGGCCTACTCGTCGTTGGCCCAGATCGGCTTCATCGCCCTGGGGACCTTCGCCTTCACCACCCAGGGCCTCACCGGCAGCGTGCTGCTGATGGTGAACCACGGGCTGGTGACGGCGGCCCTGTTCCTGCTCATCGGCTGGATCTACGAGCGCCGGCACACCTGGGACGCCACCGAGCTGCGCGGGCTGCAGGCGCCGGCCCCGGTCATGGCGGCCGCCTTCACCGTGGCCATGCTGGCCTCCATCGGCCTCCCCGGCCTGAACGGGTTCGTCAGCGAGTTCCTGGTGCTCTCCGGGGCCTTCCTCACCCACCGGTGGTGGGCCGTGGTGGCCACCCTCGGGGTGGTGGTGGCCGCCCTCTACCTGCTGTGGGCCTACCAGCAGGTCTTCCACGGCAAGGTGCGGGTGGAGCACGCCACCACCCGGGACCTCTCGATGGCCGAGCGGCTGGTGATCGCCCCGCTGATCATCCTCATCGTGGTGCTGGGGGTCTACCCGGGCCCGGTGCTCGACCGGATCACGCCCTCGGTCAACCGGCTGGTGGCCCGGGTGGAGAGCTCGACCCACACCCGCCAGCCGGCGGTGGCCCGCACCGGGGTGGCCGGGGCGCGCGCCTCGGCGGGGAAGGGGTGACGACCGCCATGCTGGCCACCGCCGTCATCCACACGCCGCACATCCGCTACCTGGCGATCATGCCCGAGATCGTCATGTTCGGCGGGGCCGTGCTCCTCCTGGCCGTCTCCTCGCTGGTGCGACGGCCGCTGCGGGTGACGGTGGCCACGGCCGGCACCGTCGTCATCTCCCTCACCGCTCTGGGCTTCGCCCTCTGGCAGTGGGCCGACGTCACCTCACACGGACCGTTCACCGCGGTCGACGGCGCCGTGGCCGTCGACGGCTTCAGCGTGCTGGTGGCGATCCTCGTCCCCTGCGCCATGGCACTGAGCGCCCTGGTGGGCGACGGGTACCTGCGCCGGGAGGGCGTGGTGGGCCCCGAGTTCCACGTCCTGGCCCTCAGCTCGGCCACGGGGGCCATGCTGATGGGGGCGGCCAACGACCTCATCGTCGTCTTCTTGGGCCTGGAGATCCTCTCCATCGCCCTCTACGTGCTCACCGCCTTCAACCACCGGCGGGCCGCCTCGGGCGAGGCCGCCCTCAAGTACTTCATCCTGGGGGGCTTCTCCTCGGCCGTCTTCGTCTACGGGATCGCTCTCGTCTACGGGGCCACCGGGTCGACCAACCTGGTGCAGATCGCCGACTTCCTCTCGCACTCGGTGGTCACCTCCGACGGCCTGCTGCTGGCCGGGCTCGCCCTCCTGCTGGTCGGCTTCGCCTTCAAGATCGCCGCCGTCCCCTTCCACATGTGGACCCCCGACGTCTACCAGGGGGCGCCCAGCCCGGTGACCGGGTTCATGGCGGCCGTGGCCAAGGTGGGGGCGTTCGCCGCCCTGCTGCGGGTCTTCGTCTCCTCCTTCGGGGTGCTGCGGGCCGACTGGCAGCCGGTGATCTACGCCCTGGCCCTGGTCACCCTGCTCCTCGGCGCCGCCCTGGCCGTGGTGCAGCGGGACGTGAAGCGGATGCTGGCCTACTCGTCGATCAACCACGCCGGCTTCATCCTGCTGGGCCTGCAGGCCGCCACCGCCCAGGGGGTGAGCGCCTCGCTCTACTACCTGTTCGCCTACACCTTCATGGTGATCGGGACCTTCGCCATCGTCACCGTGCTGGGGCGCTCGGGCGACACCTCCCACGACATCTCCACCTACCGGGGCCTGGCCCGGCGCCAGCCCCTGCTCGCCCTCTGTCTGGCCGTGCTCCTCCTGGCCCAGGCCGGGGCGCCGTTCACCACCGGGCTGTGGGCCAAGCTGCAGGTGGTGCTGGCCTCGGTGGACGCCAACTCGGTCCCCCTGGCCGCCGTGGCCATGGTGTCGGCCGCCGTGGCCGCCTTCTTCTACCTGCGCCTGGCCGTCCTCATGTACACCCCGCCGGCCCCGGCCGGCGCCCTGCCCGGGGTGGAGGGCGACGCCGAGGACCCCCTGCCGCTCCCCGCCGGCGGCGTGGGCCCGGCCGACCTGGCGGGGTCCTTCGGGCCCCACACCCTCCCGGTGGGCCCGCCCCCCCTCGTCCACCAGACCGTCCCGGTGTGGGCCGGGGCCGAGGCGTCGGTGGCGACCGTCGACCAGCTGAACGCCTCCCTGCTCCTCGACTCCGCCGCCGACGGTGAGGTGGACGGCGCCGTGGCGGCGCGCCCGGTGTCCGCCGGCGCCGCGCCGGAGGCCGTCGTCGACGCCGAGGCGGCGGAGGTGGTCGCCGACGGCGAGCGGGTCCCGGTGCCGGCGCTGACCGCGGTGGCGATCGGCCTGTGCGTGGCGGTGACCGTGGTGTTTGGGATCTTCCCGGCCCCCCTCATCGACCTGGCCCACCAGGCGACGCTCCTGTTCGTGCCCTAGGTGGACCCCGGGGCCGGGCGCCGGTCCAACGCCGCCGCCCGCGGCACCCCGCTCAGCCGGCCTCCCCACAGAGGGCCGCCTCCACGCCGAGGATGCGCAGCACCCTGCGACTGATGGGGCTCGGTCGGCGGAGGGCGAAACTGCCGCCGCCGCTGCGGGCGACCTCGGCCGCCGCCGCCAGCGCCGCCACACCGGCACCGTTGATGAACCGGACCCCGCTCAGGTCGACCACGAGGTGCGAGCCCTGCTCGAAGGCGAGCTCGAACACGTCGTGCAGCGCCGGGACGCTGGCCAGGTCGATCTCCCCGTCGACCCACACCACCACGGTCGCGCCGGGCCCGGCGCCGACGGTGTCGATGCGCAGGCACAGCTCGCCGGGGAGCGGCGAGTGCCACGCGGCGGCGGAGAGGTCAGCGTCGTCGGGACGGCTCGTGGTCTCGGGCTGCTGCATGGATCCCTTCCCGCCTCCGGCGACGCCGCGCCCGTTGCGAGCGACCGGGGCTCGCCGGCCTTCCGGCGGCCCGACCGCTCACGCGGCGGGCCGGCCGGAGACCGGCCGGGAAGGGCACCAGACCCCCCCGGCCCCCCGGCCGGCCCGGCCGTCGTCCCCGGACCACCCTGGTCCGCCCCCGTTGTCGGCGGCCGACCGGGTCGGTTGGTGGGCGCGGGGAGACATGCCTGGCATGTACCCGCCACCGCCGGACGCCAATCGTCGGTTTCGGTGCGGTCGTGGAAGGGAAAACAGATGCTGGACGACAAGCGCGATGGAGACGTCGGAGTACCAACGAGAATGTTGCACTGCGGTGGATGCAGCGGAGCGGTCGGAGAACCCGGTGGCGGAAGCCGGCCGCCGTAGGCGCGGGGGAACTCTGTCCGCACGGTCAGGGGGGCGCACATGACCGAGCATGTCGCCAAGTTCTACGACGACCAGACGTACCTGCTGCAGTCGGCTGCGGCCCACCTGAGCTCGGCCATCGAACGCAGCCAGGTGGCCGTGGTGATCGCCTCCGGCGACCACCGGCGCGCCCTGGAGGCCGAGCTGGCCCGGCGGGGCACCGACGTGGGAGAGGCGGTCCGCCGGGGCCGCCTCCTCCCGGTGGACGCCGACGCCGTGCTCGCCGCGTGCACCCTCCACGGGGAGCTGGACCCGCCCGCCTTCCGTGGGGTGGTCGGCGACCTGGTCGTCGGGGCGGCGGGCACGGGGCGCCCGGTGATCGTCTACTGCGACGTCGTCACCCGGTTGTGGGACGCCGGGGAGATCCCGGCCGCCATGGAGCTCGAACGCCTGTGGGCCGAGATCGGCGAGGAGCATTCGGTCACCCGCTTCTGCGCCTACCCGTCGCAGCTGGCCGACGGCGCCCTCGGGTCGGCGGTCCTCCAGCGCGTGTACGACCTGCACGGCGAGGCGGCCTCCGCACCGGCCCCGGGGGACGACGGCACCTTCGACGAGGTTCGGGCCGTGGCCGAAATTCTGCGCCAACTGGACGGCGCCGGGAACTGCCCGACGGTGGGCCCGCTCGGTGCTCGGACGCTGGAGCCTGGCCAACGACGAGGTGCTCGACGACGTGGCGCTGGTGGTCACCGAGCTCGCCAACAACGCCGTCCTGCACGCCCGCTCGACGTTCATCGTGGACGTCCGCAGCCACGTCGACCTCGTCCGGATCTCGGTGCGCGATGCCAGTCTGTCGATGCCGACCGTCGGCGCGCCGGGCCTGACGGACCGCTTCGGCCGCGGGTTGGGCATCGTGGCCGCCCTGGCCACGTCCTGGGGTGTCGACGCCGACGCCGACGGCAAGGTCGTCTGGGCCCAACTGGCCGGGGAGCCCGTCCATTGACCTCCCCGCCGCCGGCGGCCGGGGGCACCGACGTTCGGCGGTTCTGAGAAATTCGGGGTTTGGTCCCCGCCGGTCCGGGTAGAGGCTCTGTGCGGTTAACCGCAACAGCACGGAATCCCCCCCACGCAGGACCCCTGGCTCCCACCAGGGGTCCTGTCACGAGACGCTTCGGGAGGCGCAACCCATGATCATCCTGCTCGCCCTGCTCATCGTGATCCTCTTCGCCGGCCTGGGCTTCGCCCTCCACGCACTGTGGATCCTGGCCGCCGTGCTCCTCATCGCATGGCTGGTGGGGGTGGGGCTCGGTCGCGGCGAACGGGCCGGCAGCCACCGCTTCTACCGGTGGTGACGGCGCCGGCCGGGCCTCTGGCGACGCGGGTTTCGCGCCGCGGGGCCCGGGGCATCGGATGTCTACGGCCAGGCGCGCGCTCGGCCGACGGGCCGAGAAGGGAGTGGCGCATGCGGAACCTCTGGAAGGGCCTCGTCATCGGAGGGCTGACGGGCGTGGCCGCCGGGATCGTCGTCGACCTGGGTGAGTCCGGATGGCAGTCGATCGGGCGGGCGGCCCGCAGGGCGCAGCGCCACGCGCCGGCCGCCGCCGGGCGCATGAAGGCCACGGGGGCCTCGGGGTCCGGGCGGGTCGAGGACGCGGTCGCCGGTGTGGCCGGGAAGGTCGAGCCGTCCAAGATCGCCGAGCGGGCGGTGTCCACCGCCGAGCGGGTCGCCGACATGGTCAACGAGAAGGTCGGGGCCGGGCACGGGACGTGACGTCCGCGGCGCCGGGACCCGCCCGGGCCGCCCCGCACGGCAGCTACCAGGTCCACACGAAGGAGGTCATCGAGATGAGTGAGGTACGAGAGATCCACCACGTCTTCGACGACGGCAGCCCGGACGACGGCGGCTACGAGGAACGCCGGGTCGTCCGGCGCCGGGCGTGGAGCCCGACCCAGTTCGTGGTCCTGGCCGTGGGCCTGGTCCTGATCGTCATCGGCGGGGTGGCTCTGGCCCGGACGGGCCTGCACTACACAGCGGTGCCGTTCACCCGGGTCAAGGTGGCGGGACTCGGCTTCACGTCGATGTCGGCCACCGTCACCCTGGCCGCCGGGGTGATGCTCGCCTGCAACTGCGCCGGCCCCGCGGCCGCCCGCACGGCCGCCTGGCTCTTCGGTGTGGTCTTCGTGGCCTTCGGACTGGTGGTGGCCCTGGCCCCGACAGCCTTCTCCAACATGTGGGGGTTCTCGGCCGCCAACGGCGTGGCGATCACCGTCTGCGGAGCCGTGCTGACGGTGGCCGCGGCCGTCTTCCCCGTGCTCGACGGGGCCACCACGTCGTACTCCCGCGGCCGGCACCGGGTGGCCCGCTGAGGGGGGACCGGATCCTGGACCGAGGGGATGCCATGCCGCCGCGAGCACGGAGCAGGAGGCGAGCACGCCGGGGCGGGCACATCGAGGGCGGCCGGGACGAGCGGGGGAACCCCGGGGCCGAGCAGACCGCCGGGACCCTCGACACCGGGCGGGCCGGTGCGACCTCGACCCACGACGCGTCGTCGTGGCACCGTGGTGGCCGCCGGTTGCCCCAGGGTCCCGGTGGGCGCACCCCCGCCCGGCACGAGGCGGCGGTCGGCGGGTGAGGCGCCGTCAGCGGCGGTCGAGCGCCCTCGACGCGCTCGAGCGGGAGGACCGGGCGCTCCTCGAGCTCTTCGGGGCCATTCCGGTGATCGAGCGGGCCCCGGCCGACGGGCGGTTGGACCTGTTCGCCGACGAGGGGTCCACCGCCCACTCACCGCTGCAGCTGCACCCCGGCGACCCGCGGTGGTACGAGCGGGCGCCGGTCGCCTCACCGGTCCTCACCTGGTACGCGCACCGGCACGGGGACCGGGGCTTGGCGCGCCGCGAGGGCGTCGAGCGCGCCGCCTGAGTCGTCGGTCGCTCAAGCGTCGAGGAGGTGGTTGTCCTCGCTGACGATGGTCCGCAGCAGCTTGATGTTGGCGGTCAGGATCCGGCTGATCTGCATCTGGCTCAGGCCGACCCGTCCGGCGATCTCCGACTGGGTCATCCCGTCCACGAAGCGCATGTGCACGATGACCCGGTCCCGCGGGCTCAGGTGCTCGAGGGCCTTGGCCAGCAGCGAGCGCTCCTCGATCTGGGAGAGGTTGCGGTCCACCTCGCTCAGGACCGAGGCCAGTGTCTGGCCACCGGCCGCCGGCGCGTCGAGGGACGACGTGCGGTAGTTGCGGCCCGCCTCGGTGGCCTCGAGGACGTCCTCCTCGGAACGCCCGACGGCGGCCGCCAGCTCGGCGACCGTCGGGGCCCGGCCGAGCCGCTGGGAGAGCTCCTCGATGTGGTGGCCGAGCTCCAGGTAGAGCTCCTGGACGCGCCGCGGGGCCCGGATGGCCCACCCCCGGTCGCGGAAGTGCCGCTTGAGCTCCCCGACGATGTACTTGGCGGCGAAGGTGGAGAATTTGACCCCCATCTCGGGGTCGAACCGGTCGACCGCCTTGACCAGGGCGAGCGACGCCACCTGGAAGAGGTCGTCGTAGGGCTCGCCGCGGTTGACGAACCGCCGGGCCACGTGGCCGGCCAGGTCGAGGTGGTCGGCCACCAACGCGTCGCGCAGGTCGCGGTCCTTGGTCCGGGAGAGTTCGACGAAGCGCTCGAGGTGCCCGTCGCGCTCACCCGCCCCGTCGGTCATCGCGTCGCCTGTCCCCGCTTCTTCTCGAGCCATCCGCAGGGCCGGTCGAGATGGCGCTCGAACCCGTACCGGTCCACCAGGGCGCCGATGAGCTGCTCGGAGAGGTCGCTCGGCCGCCAGTCGTCGCCGACGGTGCCGGTGTCGGGTGAACCGTCGGGGGACGGCTCGCTCACGCACCGGACCATGACCGTGTCACCCCGGCGGCTGAAGGTGACCCGGATCGAGGACCCGTCCCCGAAGGCACCCACCGCCGCGCACAGCTCGTCGACGGCCAGGCGCAGGTCCTCGACCTCGTCGATGTCGAAGCCGGCATGTGCCGCCACGGTGGCCGCGGCGAACCGGGCGAGCGTCACGAGCGCCTCGGTGGCCGGGAAGGCGAGCTCGACGTCGGCCGTGTCGGTGCCGGTGGCGGCGGTCACCTGGCGTCCCCCTCGAGGGCGCCGGTGGCCGAGGACAGGCTGTCGTGGACGCTGAACTCGTCGAGCAGGCCGGTGATGCGCAGGACCTTGACGATCCGGGGCTCGGTCACCACGAGGTGGAGGGTGCCGCCGGCGGCCCGGCACCGCTTGAGCGACCCGACCAGGACCCCGAGGGCTACCGAGTCGAGGAAGGTCGCCTCGCGCAGGTCGACGACGATGGTCGTGGCCCCGTCGTCGGCCAGCCGGTCGAGTCGCTCTTGGACCTGCGGCGCCTGGGCAAGGTCGATCTCGCCGCTCAGGTGAACGACGGGCGGCGTGCCCTCGCTGATCGGTTCGTCCATCTCCGTGCTCCCTTCGACACGCGGTCACCGGGCGCGGCCGGTTGCCGGTCTAGAGGCAGTATGCCTGGTAGATCCGCCGTTTGCTTCACGGCGTCGGTGGGTATAGGGGTAGTGCCAGACGCGCCGAACAGCCGACGCCCGCCCCGCCCGACCACCGATGCCGGGAGGCGGAGGGCCAGGCAGGGGGACGTGGAGCCGCCAGACCGTCTGGGCGGTTCGCAGCGACGACATGCGACGAACCACGAACAACGGGGCGCAGCGCCCGGCAGTGTCTCCCGGCACGGTGTGCCGCGTGCCCGATGCGGTCGAGCGGTGGCTGGAGGGCCTGGGCGAGGCGGTCGTGGCCATCGACGACCGCGGCCGGGTGGTCTACGCCACCGCGCCCGCCGAGACACTCCTGGGCTGGCCGCGCGGCACCATCGTCGGCACGCCGGTCAGCGAGGTGGTGCCGGCGAGGCTGCGCAAGTACCTCCCCGCGGAGGCGTCGAGCTTCCCCGAGACGCTCGGCGCCATGGTGGGTCGGCCCTTCCGGACGTTCGCCCGTCGCTACGACGGTTCGGAGATCCCCACCGAGATGATGCTGGGCGTGGTCCACACCGACCAGGGCGAGCTGTTCACCGCGGTCATGCGCCGTCGCACCGCACCGCACCTCTCGCGCTGGAGCGCGTTGACGGCGACCCTGTTCGACACCCTCAACCGCCTCGACCCCGACGTGTCGGTCGACGACCAGCTCCTCGAGGCCCTCGGTCGGCAGCTGCGCTGTGACCTGGCGACCCTGTGGGCGCTCGACACGGCCGGCCGCCTGGTGTGCCGAGCCATCTGGTCGAACCCGACACGCGATCCCGAGGACCGGTTCCGGTCGGCCCGGTCCCCCGAGGTGTTCGCCGAGGTCTCGCTACCCCACCACGTGCTGCGCACCGGTGAGCCGATCTGGGTGCCCGACCTCGGCGCCGACAGCCGGTTCGCCCCGGGACCGGCGGCCCGCTCCGGGCTGACCACGGCGACCGTCTTCCCCGTCCGCTACGGCGGCGCCGTGGTGGGCGTCGTCGAGCTGTTCACCGCCGAGCGGGCCCCCGGCGACCCCGGACTGGTCGACCTGGTCCGGGCGGTGAGCCGACCGGTCGGCGAGCTGCTGGGCGCGATGGAGGTGGCCGCCGAGCGGGAGCAGCTGGTCAGGGAGCTGACCACGGCCCGGATGCGCCAGGAGTTCGTGCTCGGGGCCACCCGGGTGGTGGCCGAGGCCGCCGACTACACGACGACCCTGGAGCGGCTGGCCGCCGTCGCCGTGCCGGTGCTCGGCGACCTGTGCATCATCGACGTGGTCGACGACGCCGGGAGCTTCGCTCGCATGGCCTGCCACCACCGCGATCCCACCAAGGCCGACTTGGTCCGCGAGCTGCGGGAGCGGTACCCGCCGGACCCCAACGGCCGCCATCCGACCGTCGACGTGGTCGCCCAGGGCCGGTCCCGCTGGTCGGGCGTGATGACCGACAGCTTCCTGCGGACCACGTGCCGGGACGACCGCCACTACCAGATCGTGAGGACGCTGGGCTTCGAGTCCTACATGGCTGTCCCCCTGATGGCCAACGGGCGGGTGCTCGGCACGGTGACGCTGGTGTCGGCCGGGTCGGGTCGGCGCTTCGACAGCGAGGACCTCGACTGGGCCGAGCAGCTTGCCGTCCAGGTGTCCTCGGTGCTCGACCAGGCGCGCCGCCACCAGCACGAGGCCACCGTCTCCCACACGCTGCAGCGCAGCCTCCTGCCCGGCTCCCTGCCGGTGGTCGAAGGGGTGGAGCTGGCCGCCCGCTACCTGCCGGCGACCACCTACGCCGAGGTCGGCGGAGACTGGTACGACGTGGTGGCCGACGGCGACCGCCTTTGCCTGGTCATCGGGGACGTCGAGGGCCACGACCTGCACGCGGCCACGGTGATGGCGAACCTCCGCCACGGCCTCTGCCTCCTCCTGGCCGAGGGGATCTCGCCGTCGGAGGCACTGGACCGGCTCAATCGCTTCTCGCTGCGCTCGAACCTCGACCGGATGGCCACGCTCCTCATCACCGACATCGACCTGTCGACGGGCACCATGAGCGTGGCCAGCGCCGGCCACTTCCCCCCGGTGGTCCGCAGGTTCGGCGGCGCGGAGCTCGTCGACGTCACCCCCGTCCCCCCCATCGGCGTCGTCTCGGGGAGGCCGGTCGGGCAGGTGACCATCTCGGTGTCCGATGCCGACGTGGTCCTCTACACCGACGGGTTGGTGGAGGGCCCGACGGCCGATCTCGATCGCCGGCTCGCCGACCTCGTCGAGGCGGTGTGCACCGGACCCCAGGGCCCCGGAGCGATCTGCGACCACGTGCTCGGCTCCCTGGTGCCCGGCCGCGACCGGCTGGACGACGTGGCGGTGCTGGTCGCCTCCCTCGGCCGCTCCTGAGCAGGCCGTTCGGCGGGCCGGGACCGGTCCGTCCGGCGCGCGGTTGGGTCGGGTGGCCGGCGGGTAATGACCTGCACGAGGGACGCCGGAGCCAGTGACGGGAGGCACCATGACCACGACGTCGGAGACGGACGTGCTCGTGTTGGTGGAGCAGGACCACTGCGGCTTCGAGCAGCTGCTGGTCCGCTTCAAGGAGGTCGAGCCGACCCAGCATGACGCCCTGTTCTGGGAGTTCGTGGCCGCCCTGGCCCGCCATGAGATCGTCGAGGAGGTCGTCATCTACCCGGCGCTCGGGCGGTCGAGACGATCGGCGGGCCCCGAGGCGCCCGCGCCGTCGGCCGGGCGCCGGGTGGCGCACGCGCTGGCGGCGTGGATGCGACCCGAGCCCGTGGCCCAGGGGCTCTGACGGCGATGGCGTCGGCAACCGAGCAGCCGGCGACCGAGCCGGCGGTCCAGGCGGCGCGTGACCGGGGGATCGGCCCGTGGCTGGACTTCGGCGACGTGGAGGACCAGCTGCGGGTGGTGCAGCCCGTCGCCGTCCGCAAAGAGGTGCCGGCCCCGATGGTCCCCTTCTACGGACTGCTGGCCGCCGAGCACGGCTACCGCGTCGAGGGTGTCGCCCACGACCCGGCTGCCGTCCGGGTGGTCCTCCTTCGGCTGCCCGGCGCCGCCGACATTCCTCGGCGCGCGCCGGGCGGCTCGCAGAAGGGACAGGGCGTCAGGACCATGGCCTGAGCCGACCGCTCAGCCCGGCGGGTCCGACCCCGGGAGCGCCGGCGCCTGGCGGCGGGCGGCCGACTGGGTGAGGAAGCGGCCGATGACCGGCACCTCGGAGAGCGACTCGGCCCGCAGGATGGTGACCACGGCCGGGGCGACCTGCTCGGGGGAGTCGAAGACGATGTAGCGGGGGAGCCAGTCGGGCTCGTACTTGGCGTTGAACTTCCACAGCGACTCGATCTGCAGCACGCCCGACATCCGCTTGAGGGCCCATCGCTCGACCCGCTGGGTGAGGCCGTCGCCGCTGTCCCCTTCGAGCGTCGAGCGCATGGCGGCGAAGTTGAGGCTGAGGCCGTGCTGGCCCCGCTGCCGGAGGTGGTCGATGGTCGAGCAGAGGGCGAAGTCGAGCAGGCCGTTGGGGTGCTCGCCGGGGTCCCGGCGCATGAGGTCGAGGGAGTACCCGCTGATGGCGGCGGACGGCACGAACTGGCACATGGCCACCGGGTCGCCCCCGGGGTCGTGGACGACGGTGAGGAGGAGGCCGGTGTCTCGGGGATCGAACATCCTGCCCAGCATCATGGAGAAGCCCCGCTCCTCGTCGCCCCGCCGGTTGCGGGTCATGAGGTCGACCAGCGGGCGGCCCACCTCGGCGTCCACCCGCGCCGGGTCGAGGAAGGCGACGGTGTAGCCGTAGCGCTCGACCCGGTTGACGGCCTGGCGCAGCCCCTTCATCTGCCCTCCCTGGAGGGAGAAGCGGCGGATGTCGACCACCGCCTCGTCCCCGATGTACATGTGGTGCATGCCGTGCTCGCGGTAGAGGGGGAGCCACTCCTCGGCGGCGGCCATGACCGACAGGCTCCACCCGCGGCGGTCGCAGTAGCGGCGGAAGGCGTCGAAGGCCTGCAGACGTTCGCTGCGCGGGCCGATCGGATCGGGGGAGATGAGGCAGACGCCGCCGTAGACGGCGTAGGCGACCAGGGTGTCGCGGTGGAAGAACCACTGCTTGTCGTCGCGGAGCGCGAAGTAGTCGAGCGTCCCGGTCCCGTGACGCCGCACGATGTCGCGGGCCCGGTGCTCCGCCGCCCGCCGGGCCGACACGGCGCGCAGGCCGGCTGTCCCGGCCGCGGCGTCTGCGGTCCCGGCACGCCCGGCCGACAGGCGCCGGTCGACCACCGGCCGGGTGAGCAGATAGAGGGCGACCAGGGCCAGCCCGATGCCCACGGCCAGCAGGCCCGGGGAGACCCAGTCGTCGACCTCGTCGGGGAGGACCACCGTGTGCAGGCCCACCAGGCGCTCGGCCGCCGCGGCCAGCACGAGGGGGAAGGACGGGAGGGGGTGGTGGCGGACGTGGCCGCTCACCTCGATCGCCGCCGTGGCCGCCGCCACCGCGGCCACCACGCCAACCACCACGGTGGTGGCCGCCGAGCGGGCCGAGACGTGGTCCGACGCCGCCCCGAAGAGGTCGCGCTCGGCGATGAGCAGGGCCAGGACCACGCCGCTCACCACCAGGCCGCCCACCGACGCCCCGTGCAGCAGGTGCAGGACCAGGCTGGCGGCGAGCAGCACGGTGGCCACCAGCCAGGCGCGCCGCTGGCCCCGCAGGACGCCGCGGGCCAGCATCATGAGGCCGATGCCGGCCAGGGCCACCAGGGCGCCCGCCGCCTGGGCGACGCCCAGCGGGAGGTACTGGTGGATGAGGTGGAGGTGGGTGGCCGCCGGACGGCTCACCGCCACCAGGAGGTCGAACAGCCCGGCCAGGAAGATGGCGGCGGCCGCCACCCGCCGGACCCGGCGCACCCGCACCCGGCGCGCCGCCACCGCCGGCTCGGCGGGCCAGGACGCGCCGAGGGGCCAGGCCGCCACCTGGGCCGGGTGGAGGTCGGCGGCCGCCTTGTAGCCCTTCACGACGTGGTAGCCCGTGGCGAGCCGCTCGAGCGCCGTCGAGCTGGGCAGGTCGGCGTCGGCCAGGAGCAGGCGGACGTGCAGGTCGGCGCCGGTCTCGAGCTCGATCCAGCCGGCCTGCCGGTGGTGGAGGAAGACGGGCGGCAGGCCCAGCCTCCCGGGGTGCTCGCGCACCAGCTCGGTCGTGCCCCCGGGGCAGGCGAAGAAGCCGGTCCCCAGGTGGGTCAGCTCGGCCCGGAGCCCGCCGCCGGTCACCAAGCCGGTCACCCCGTCGGCCACCAGCGACCGGGCCTCGTCGAGGGCCGGGGTCCCGCACACCTCGAGCTCGCTCGAGGCCGGTGACTCGTCGGCGTCGGCCCACTGCTCGGACCACGGTCGGGGGGCCCAGGGGGCGGGCAGGTCCCCGCCGCCGTGGGCCCTCCACACCCGCCGGGAGACCACGGCCACCAGCGCCGCCACGGCCAGCTCCAAGGCCACCACCACCGCCAGGGTGAAGAGGAACCGGCTGGTCCACGAGGCGCTGTAGGCGCGCACCAGCACCCGCCGGGGGCCCGACGCCCGGTGCACGAGGTGGTAGACGCCGTGGTACACGAAGGCCATCCGGATGAGCACGGCCACCACGACGGCGAGCAGCGGCGGCACCCAGATGAACCGTCCCAGCCGTCGGTAGAGGGTGCGCGAGGTCACGAAGCGCGCGGTGTCGTCGGGCTGCTCCAGACGGTCGATCCCGGCCAGCCATGGCAGGCCGGCCGCCGCCGCGGCGTCGGCCACGCCGACCGCCCCGTTCACCGGGCGTCCCGGCCGCACCAGCACCCGGCGCTCCCCGGCCGCGGTGGCCAGGCGGAGGTCGACCGCCGGGGCGACCTCGGCCCCCAGGCCGTAGAGCTCGGTCACCACGTCGGGGTCCTCGGCCACCTCGGGGTCCCGCCACCCCGGCAGGACGACCAGCCGCCGGTCGTGTCCCTCGGTGAACCGGCGGATGGCCCCGGTCAAGCGCTCATGGGCGGCCAGGGCCCCGGTCACCCGCTCCCCCGGGGTGGTGCCGGCCGGGGGGCCGCACGGGGGGGCGAAGAGGTTGCCGCAGACGACGACCGTCCCCGGGCCGTCCCAGTGATCGAGGGAGATCGAAACGTCGGCCGCCAGGGCCAGGGACGACGAGGTGGCCTCGGCCGGAAGCAGCAGGTCCCCGACCACCATCACCCGCTGGCCCAGCCCGACCTCCACGCGCAGCGCGCCGTCGGCGGCCGGGAGCGGGCCGACGCCGGGGCAGGCGGCGGTCTCGGCGGCGTCGGTCATGCCCTCCCATGGTGCCACGCCGGCCCCGGGCGGCGTCTGCGGTGCGGCGCCGTGGCCCCGGCCTCCTCGGCCCCGGGCCGGGCACCGGTAGGCTCGTCGCCGTCGGCGTCGAAGGAGACCGCACGAGCGTGAGGGAGCGGCCGGTGGGCGGGGTGCCGACCAACTGGAAGTGGCGGGCCGGTCCCGTGGTCCCGGGGCGGGCCGTGGTGTTCGACATCGACGGCGTGCTCTCCGACGCCGCCGGGCGGCAGCACTACATCGAACGGGGGCGCCGCGACTGGACCGCCTTCTTCGAGGCCTGCGGGGACGACCCGATCATCGAGGAGGTGGCCCGCCTCATCGAGCTCCTCGATCCCGCCCTCACCGTCGTGCTCCTCACCGGACGGCCCCTGCGGGTGCGTCCCCAGACGCTGGCCTGGCTCGACCGCTACGGGCTGCGGTGGGACCTGCTGGTGATGCGCGACCGGGGGGACTACTCGCAGGTGACGACATTCAAGCAGGGGGTCGTCCAGGACCTGCGCCGCCACGGGCTCGACCTCCGTCTGGCCCTCGAGGACGACCCCTCGAACCACGCCATGTTCGTGGCCGAGGGGATCCCCTGCGTGTACATCCACTCCGGCTACTACGACTGAAGCCCTCGCCGGAGGCGGCGCTCGGTTAGCGTGAGCCGCACGAGGCCGGCGGCGACTGGAGGTGCGTGATGGGATCCGACGAGGGCGCCGAGCAGGTCGTGCTCGCCCTGTGCGAGGCCTTCTCCCAGCACGACGCGCAGGCCCTGCGCGCCTTCTTCACCGACGACGTCGTCTACCACAACATCCCCATGGAGCCGGCGGTCGGGCTGGAGGCCACCATCTCGGCCATCGAGGGGTTCTTCGCCATGTTCGACAAGCTGGTCATCGAGACCACCCACATCGCCTCGCGCCGCGGCGTGGTGCTGACCGAGCGGATCGACACCTTCACCCTCGGCGACCTGGTGGCCCCCCTGCCGGTCATGGGCACCTTCGAGCTGCGTGACGGCCGCATCTTCGCCTGGCGCGACTACTTCGACCTCGCCCAGGTGACCTCGATGCTCTCGGGATCCTCCTAGACGCCCGGGGCGCCCGGTCGGCACAGGGGACGTTGGGGGTGGAGGGGCACGGGGACCAGTCGGCGCACGCCGCACGGCCAGCGGGCGGAACCGGCGCCAGAGGCGCCCGGTCCGACGCCGTCGTCACCGCGGGGGTCGCCGTGCTCGCCGCAGTGCTGGTCCTGGCCGGGCTGCTCGGCGCCTACCTGCGGGTCTGGATCGTCGCCCACGCGCCGGTCAACTCCGACGAGGCCGTGGTCGGCCTCATGGCCCGCAACATCCTCCACGGCCACTTCTCGGCCTTCTTCTGGGGACAGTCCTACGGCGGCGTCGAGCCCTATGTGGTGGCCCCGGCCTTCGCCCTCTTCGGCCAGTCGCCGCTCGTGTTGAACCTCACGCCGGTGGTGCTCTGCGCCGCGGCCGCCGTCGTGACCTGGCGCGTCGGGCGCCGGATCTTCGGTGACCCCGCGGGGTGCGCCGCCGCAGTGCTCTCGTGGGTGTGGTGCGAGTCGTCGCTGTGGAACTCCACCAAGGAGTACGGCTTCCACGAGGTGCTCCTCGTCATCGGGATGCTGGTGCTGCTCGAGGTCGGGCGGCTGGCCGACCAGGCCCGCGCCGGCGGCACCGGCTCGCTGGCGGACTGGGCGTGCCTGGGGGCCCTGGTCGGCGTGGGGTGGTGGGCCTCGCCGGAGATCGTGTACTTCGCCGCCCCCGGGGCCGTGGTGCTCGGCGTCGACCTGCGACACCGGGTGGGACCGTCGTTGGCCGGCCGCGTCGGCCTGGCCGCGGCGGCGATGGTGGCCGGGGCCCTCCCGTGGATCGTGGCCAGCTTCGCCGACGGCTTCGCCACCCTGCGCGCCTCGGGCGGCAACGCGCAGCCGGGCAACGGCTACGGCGACCGCCTCTCGACCTTCTTCACCCACGTCCTGCCGATGATCCTCGGGCTGCGGGTGGAGGGCGCCGGCGCCTGGGAGGGCTCGACCGGCTTCGGGGTGGTCACCTACGTCGTCCTGCTCGCCGGTCTCGTGGCCGCGCTGGTGGTCCTCGTTGCCAGGGTCCGGGCGTCGTGGCCGCTCGTGGCGGTGTGCGCCTCGTTCCCCTTCCTCTACGCCGCCTTCCCCTCGGCCTGGTTCTGGAACGACGGCCGCTACGCCATCTCGCTCACCCCGGTGCTGGCGCTCGTGCTGGTTGGCGGCGTCTGGACGGCCGCCGGTCGCCGGCTGGCGGTGTGGGCCACGGTCGGGGTGCTCGTCCTCGCCTCGGCCAGCACGCTGGTGGCCTTCAACGACGGCTTCGGCGCGCTCTCCTCGCCGGGCCGTCTGACGGTGTGGGGGGCGGACCCCGACGCCGACGTCCACGCGCTATCGAGGGCGCTCGAGGCCCGGCACGTCGCCGACGTCTACGCCGGGTACTGGCTCGCCTACGACCTGCAGTTCACCTCCGACGGGCGGATCGCCGCCTCGAGCACCGCTCCCGACCGGGACCCGGCCGCCTCGCGCGCCGTGCGGGCGGCCAAGACGGCGGGGTGGGTCTACGTCCGTCCGTCGGCCCTTCCCTCGGTCGCGGCACAGCTCGGGTCGGCCACCGACCTCGAGCCGGTGGCGGGCGAGGAGACACTCGTGGCGTGGCTCGACCGCCACCACGTGGCCTACCGGACCTTCGACGCCGGCGGCTTCGTTGTGGTGGTCCCCAACCGCAACGTCGGGCCGCCCCCCGCCTGACCACCCGGCGCGCCGGCAGGGCACCGGTCGGTGGCCTCAGTCCCCCCCGGCCCGGCCCTCGGCGGCGCCTGTCACCAGCTCCACCCGGCCGGTGGCGATGTCGCACACGGCCCCCACCACCAGCAGTCGGCCGGAGGCGGCGGCCGGGGCCAGCACCGGCTCGGAGGCCGCAAGATGGGACACCTGGCGGCGCACGTTCTCTCTGACGGCGCGCTCGAGACGAAGGTCGAAGGGCCCGTCGCCCACCGAGCGGGCGGCCGGGAGGACGGCGTCGACGACCGACTGGATGTCGCCGGGCACGGTCCCGTCCCGGTCGACCTGGTCGAGGGCGGCCGTGACCGCCCCGCACCCGCTGTGGCCCATGACCATGAGCAGGACGGCGCCCAGGATCCCTACGCCGTACTCGATCGAGCCGCGCAGGATCGGGTGGGCGGCGGTGTTGCCGGCCACCCGGACCAAGAAGACGTCGCCCAGCCCCTGGTCGAAGACGATCTCGGCCGGCACCCGCGAGTCCGAGCACGAGACGATGACGGCGAAGGGCGCCTGGCCCCCGGCCAGCTCCACCCGACGGTCGCCGTCGAGGCCCTCGTGGCGGGAGTTCCCGGCCACGAACCGGGCATTGCCCTCGAGCAGGCGGTCGAGGGCCTCGGCGCCGGTGGTGGGTTGTGCGGCCATGCGCCGCGGACCCTACCCGAACCCTTCCCAGGGATCGGCCTCCCGCCGCCGGGTGGCGGCGACCCAGGCGAGGACGAGGGCCACGGCCGACAGCACGAGCACCGGGAGGTCGCCGAACCTCTCGTAGAGGGTGGTGCCGGTCCGCAGGGCGACGGTCGCCTCGAGCACCTGGCGGCGCCCGAGCACCGAGCGCTCGACCACGGTCCCCCCGGCGTCGACGACGGCCGAGAGCCCGGTCGGGGCGGCCTGCACCAGGTCCCGGCCCTCGGCGACGGCCTGCACCCGGGCGGCCGCCAGCTCCTGGGTCGGCACCTGGCTGGCGCTGTAGGACGAGGCGTTGGTGGGGACCACGAGGAGCTCGGCGCCGTCGCGCACCGAGGACCGCCCGCGCCCGGCGTAGAAGACCTCGTAGGAGACGAGCACGCCCAGCGGCCCGGCGGGGGTCCGCAGCAGCCCGGATCCGTGGCCCGGTACCGCTGTCCTGGGCACCCCGGACAGGCTGGCGAAGTGGGCGAAGAGGCCGCGCCAGGGCACGTACTCGCCGAAGGGCACGCGGTGGACCTTCTCGAACCTTCCCACCACCCGGCCGGCCGGGCCCCACGCCACCACCTCGTTGTAGAAGGTGGTGGGCGACGCCGGCTCGGTCACCCCGGCCACGATGGTCGCCCGCAGCCGCCGGGCCATCGCCGAGAGGTCCCGGGCCTGGGGGCTCCCGGCGAGCGGCCGTGTGAGGGCCACCACGTCCTCGGGCCAGAGCACCAGCCGGGGACCCGGCCCTCGGCCGCCGAAGTGGGTGGTGGCGGCCAGCTGGGCGGCGAACGCGTCCGACGGGTCGCCCACCTGGGCGGTGACCCCCCGCCGCCCCCCGCCCTGCACCGCGGCCACCCGCAGGTGGCCGACGGCCGGCCCCCCGCCGGGGGCGAGCCCCCCGGCCAGGCCGAGGGCCACCACCGCCGCCAGCAAGGCGGCCCCCGTCGCCGCCCGGGGCCCGGCCCGGGCCCGGGACGACAGGGCCATGGCCAGCTCGCCGAGCCCGGCGCCACCCAGCCAGACCACCCCCCCCAGCAGCAGGGGGCCGCCCAGCCGGGCCGTGCCCAGCAGGGGGCCGCCGGCCTGGCCGAGGAAGACGCCGCCGATGGGCAGGCCGCCGAAGGGCCACGCCGTGCGCACCGCCTCAGCCAGGGTGAAGGCCGCCGGGAAGGCCGCCCAACGACCCCGCCCGGGGGGGACGAGCACGGCGGCGGCGCCCATCGACAGGGACTCGACCGCCATGAGGAGCGCCGCGCCGTACCAGTTGAACTCGCGGGCCCAGGCCAACCCCGGGACGTAGCAGCCCAGCCCGGCCACCCACCCCGCCCACAGCCGCGTGCGCGCCCGCAGACCGGCCAGCCGCCAGTAGAGGAGGGCGGCCCCGCAGAAGGCGAGCGGCCACCACCCCCAGGGCGGGAGGGAGAGGGCCAGCGCCACCCCGGCGGCGAGGGAGGGAAGGGCCACCCGGCCGCGGCGGCCGCCGGACCCCCCGCCCCCCCGCCCCCGGCCCCGCGGCGGGAGGATCAACGGGCGCGCCCGCCGTCCCCCGACCCCGACAGCACCTCGCGGGCCGCCGCCCTCCCGCTGGCCACACAGGCCGGGATGCCCACGCCGCGGTAGGCGGCGCCGGCCACGGCCAGGCCCCCCAGACGGCGGACCGCCGCCTCGATCCCGGTCACCCGCAGCAGGTGGTGCACCCGGTACTGGGGGAGAGCGTCGGGCCAGCGCGTGACCATGGACGCCGTGGCCTCGCCCTCCACCCCGAGCAGGACGCCGAGCTCGCCCGCCACGCGGGCCACCAGCTCGTCCTCGGCGATCCCGACCGGCCGGTCGTCGCCGAACCGGCCCACCGAGGCCCGCAGGAGGACCTCCCCCGGACCAGACAGGTGGGGCCACTTGGTTGTGAGGTACGTGCACGCCGTCACCAGGAACGGCCCGCTCCCGAGGGGCCGGGGGAGGGTCGCGGCGCGCGGCACGAGCAGCCCGGTCCCCACCAGCGAGTCGGGGACGGCGCCCTCGGGGTAGGCGAAGGTGACGGTGGCGACCGTTGCGTAGTCGATGCCTCGCAGCAGGGCCGCCGTCTCGGCGTCGTGCGGCGCCAGGAGGTCCGCGGCCGGTCCGGCCGGCAGGGCCAGGACCACCCGGTCGGCGCGCACCGGGCCCGCGGCGGTGCGCAGCACCCACGCCGCCGTGCCCGGCTCCCGCTCGAGCCCGTCGACCCGGCAGCCCGTCGTGACCGTCACGCCCCGGGCGGCCAAGGCCCACCGCATCCGTTCGCCGAGGGCGCCCAGTCCGCCGCGCAGGGACCAGAAGGCCGGCGGCGCGGCCCCAGCCGACCCGGCCACCCCCTCGGGGGCCCCGGCCGCCGCGCCGGTGGACTGGGCGACGGCGGTCGCCCGCCGGAGCGACCGCATGAAGCCGCCGCGGCGTTGGGCCACGGCCAGGAGGAGGGGGTAGACGGCGGCGGCGCTCATGTCGTCGACCCCGCCGGCGTAGATCCCGCCGATGAGCGGGTCCACCAGCCGTTCCACGACCCGACGGCCCAGCTTGCGGGCGACCAGCGGACCGACCGCCCGATCGCCCAACGGGCCGCGCAGGTCGCGGCGGGGCAGGAGCACGTCGAGGGCGAGGCGCGCCGAACCCCACGACCCCAGCACCCGGGAGCGCGCCGTCGGGCAGGAACCGGGTCGGCACGCCCACGGCCAGGGACGCCGGGAGGGTGCGACGGCGTCCGCCGACCCACACCGTCGCCCCCGAGGCGCCGATGGGCACCAGGTCGTCGCCGAGGCCGATCTCCCGGCAGAGGTCCGCCGCCTCGGGGCGGCGCCCGAGGAACCCGTCGGGGCCGACGTCCACGCTCCCCGGGCCGAACGGCTCGGACCTGAGCTTGCCCCCGAGCCGGTCGCCCGCCTCGATCACCACCACACGGGGGGTGGAGGCGTCGGGCCCACCGCCACCGCCGCTCAGCTCCCAGGCGGCCGCCAGGCCGGCGATCCCGCCGCCCACCACGGCGACAGTCGGCCGGCCCGGGCCGGCCGGCACCGGGGCGTCAGCCATGGCCGGCCGCCGCCGTCACCACGCCGGCCAGGACCGCGAGGAAGGCCGGGTCGTCGTTGAGCGAGGCCGTGCGGGCGTAGGCGAGGCCCGCCTTCTCGGCCGCCGCCCGGGCCTCGACGTCGAGGTCGTAGAGGACCTCGAGGTGGTCGGAGACGAAACCGACCGGGCAGAGCACCGCAGCGTCGGCCCCGCGCCCGGCGAGGCCGGCGATCACCGAGAGCACGTCGGGCCCGAGCCACGGGTCGGGGGTGCGCCCGGCGCTCTGCCACGCCACCTGCCAGGGGACGGCGCGGCCGTCGAGGCCGGCGGCCGCCGCCACCGCCGCGGCCGAGGCGCTCACCTGGTCGGGGTAGGGGTCGCCCTCGGACACCACCCGCTCGGGGAGCGAGTGGGCGGTGAACAGGACGGCCGGTCGCCGTGCGCCGCCCGGCAGGTCCGAGAGAGCGTCGCGCAGCCGCCCGGCCAGGAGGTCGGCGAACCCCGGCGCCTCCTACCACTGCTCGAC
This sequence comes from uncultured Actinomycetota bacterium, assembly GCA_963770505.1. Taxonomy (GTDB): domain Bacteria; phylum Actinomycetota; class Acidimicrobiia; order Acidimicrobiales; family RAAP-2; genus CAVYPR01. Next base: position 84,385 of record CAVYPR010000002.1, read on the forward strand.
CGGGGTGAAGGTCGGCGCCGCCGTCGAGGCCGCCAGGGCCCGGGCGGCCCGGGCCAGGTACTCGCCCGAGCCCATCGAGGACCGGTGCGGGGTGAGGACCAGCCCCACCACGCTCGCCGCACCCGAGGCGGCCACACCGGCCGCCGCCTCCTCGATGGAGGGGTCGGTGTGCTTGGCGCCGAAGACGACGAGGTAACGGCCGGGACGCTCGGCCTCCAACCGTGCGGCCAGGCCGGCCACCTGCGCGGCGGTGCGGGCGGCCAGCGGCGAGACGCCCCCGATGGCCTCGTAGCGGTGCCGCAGGTCGGCCAGCTGCTCGGCCGAGGGCGGGTGGCCCCGGCGGATGCGGGTGTAGAAGGCCTCGATCCCCTCGGGCGTGGCGGGCGTCCCGTGGGCCATGACCAGCACCCCGACCCGCCCAGCCTCACCCACGGACCACCCCGGCACGACCCTCGGCGTGGACCAGCTCGACCACGGCGGCCAGGATGCCGGGGTCGGTCTCGGGCAGGACGCCGTGGCCCAGGTTGAAGACGTGGCCGGGGCGGTCACCGGCCCGCTCGAGCACGTCGCGGGTCTCGGCCTCCACCACCGCCCACGGGGCGAGGCAGACGGCGGGGTCGAGGTTGCCCTGGACGGCACGTCCCGGCCCCACGCGCCGGCGGGCCTCGTCGAGGGGGACCCGCCAGTCGATCCCCACCACGTCGGCCCCGGCCCCGGCCATGAGGCCGAGCAGCTCGCCGGTGCCGACGCCGAAGAGGATCGACGGCACGTCGAGGCCCGCCAGCCCCTCGAGCACCGCGCCGGGTGGCGGGGAGGGCGAACCGCTCGTACTGGCTCGGCGAGAGGCAGCCGGCCCAGCTGTCGAAGAGCTGCACGGCGTCGGCCCCCGCCTCCACCTGGGCGCGCAGGAAGGCGAGCGCCAGGTCGGCCAGGCGGTCCATGAGCGCCCCCCAGGTCGTCGGGTCCGCGTGCATGAGCGCCTTCACCTTGGCGAAGGTGCGCGACGGCCCCCCCTCCACCAGGTAGCTGGCCACGGTGAACGGGCGCGCCGGCGAAGCCGATGAGCGGCACCCCCGACGAGCCGAGCTCACGGGCGACGAGCCGCACCGCCTCGACCACATAGGCCGACGTCGCTCCGCCGGCTCGAGCGGTCGGAGGCGCCCCAGGTCCGCGGCCGAGCGGAACGGCTCGGTCGACGACCGGGCCCCGTCCGGGCACCACGTCGACCCCGAACCCCACGGCGTGCACCGGCACCACGATGTCGGAGAAGAGGATGGCCGCGTCGACCCCGTAGCGGCGGACCGGCTGCAGGGTGACCTCGGCCGCCAGTTCGGGGTCGGCGATGGCGCCGAGGATGTCGCCGTCGCCGCGAGCCGCCCGGTACTCGGGCAGGGAACGACCGGCCTGGCGCATGAACCAGACCGGGGTGCGGGCGACCGGGCGGCGCCGGCAGGCCTGGAGGAAGGGCGCCGGGGACGGTGGGGCGACGGGCGGCGCGCTGCTCAAGGCACGCGGGTGACTCGGTGGCCGGGGACGTCGTTCATGGTCGAGATGAGCATGGCCGCCTCCAGTGGGCACGGGTTCCGACGGGGTCCGGGCCCCTCAGATCATCGCAGGCCCCGGGCCGGCGGCCATCCACCGGAGGGCTCCGGCCGCCACCGCCCGGGCGGGCCCTAGAATCGGACGTTCGGCCGTCACGCCGTCGGAGGAAGGGACTGACGTGGCCGCAGACCGAGACATCGCCGAAGAACAGCGAGATCCTCGACGACGCCTACCGCGGCCTCGAGGCCATGCGCCGCGAGGCGAACCGGATGCTCGAGTCGGTGCTGGACCTCGGGCGGGGCGGCACCTTCCAGTCCCGCACCGAGCGCGACATCGTGGTCCGGACCAGCCTGGCCCGCCTGGCCCAGCTCGACATCGGCGACCAGGCGCTGTGCTTCGGCCGGATCGACCGGCGGGCCGAGGGGGACGGGGGGCTCGAGTCGTTCCACATCGGCCGGCTGGCGGTGTCGGGGGAGCACCACGAGCCGCTGGTGGTCGACTGGCGGGCCCCGGTCGCCGAGCCCTTCTACCGGGCCACCGGCCTCGACCCCCAGGGGCTGGCCCGCCGCCGGCACCTGGCCGTCCGGGGCCGCACGGTGGTCGGCGTCGAGGACGAGTACTTCGCCCAGCCCGGCGCCGCCGGACCGGGGCCATCCCGACGCCGGCGCCACCGAGCCGCTGCTCCGACGGGGGCCTGGCCCTGGGCGGCCCTGGGGCGCTGCTGGCCGCGCTCGGGCAGGCGCGGACCGGCCACATGGCCGACATCGTGGCCACCATCCAGCGCGAGCAGGACGAGATCATCCGGTCCCCCCTGGCCGGGGTCGCTCCTGGTCCAGGGCGGGCCGGGCACCGGCAAGACGGCGGTGGCCCTGCACCGTGCCGCCTACCTCCTCTACACCCACCGCTTCCCCCTCGAGCGCCAGGGGGTGCTGGTGGTGGGGCCCAACCCGCTCTTCCTGCGCTACATCGAGCAGGTGCTGCCGTCCCTGGGCGAGACGGGGGTGACGCTCTCGACCGTGTCGGGGCTCGTCCCCGAGGTGCGGGTGCGGGCCAGCGACCCGCCCGAGGTGGCGCGGCTGAAGGGTGAGGCCCGCATGGCCCGGGTGATCGCCCAGGCCGTGCGCACCCGCCAACGCGCCGCTGCGCCGCGACGTGGCGGTGCCCTTCGGGGCCACGACGCTGCGGCTCACCGCCGGGGCGTCGGCCGAGATCGTCTCCCAGGCCCGCCGTCGGGCGGGGACCCACAACGCCCGCCGCCGCTTCGTGGAGCAGCAGGTCGTCCGCCGGCTGGCCGACCAGTACGAGCGGGTGCGCAGGGCGGGGGGTTCGGGGCGCCCGGCGGACGGCCCGCCGGGGTTGTCCGAGGGGGACCTGCAGCTCGACCTGTTCGTGGAGGCCGACGGGGAGGCGGCCGCCGCCGACGTCGGGGCCCTCGACCTCGAGGAGTTCGGCCGCCAGGTCCGCCAGACCCCGGAGCTGGCCGAGGCGCTCGACCGGATGTGGCCCCGGCTCGCCCCCCACGAGCTCCTGCACGACCTGCTGGGCGCCCGGCCGCTCCTGGCGGCGGCCGGCAAGGGGATCCTGACCGCGGCCGAGCAGGCCATGCTGCAGCGGCCCCGCAGCGCCTCCCTCGACGAGGTGGGGTGGACGGCCGCCGACGCCGCCCTGGTCGACGAGGCCCGCACCATCCTCGGACCGCGCCGCACCCGGGGGGTGCGCTCGCGGGCCGCGGCCCGCGAGCGCACCGAGCGGGCCCGCCAGGAGGTCGGGTACTGGCCGTCGGGGCTCGACCCCAACCCGACCCCGGTCGCCGCCGGCGCCGAGGAGGACGGGGTGCGCGCCTTCGGCCACATCGTCGTCGACGAGGTGCAGGACCTCTCGCCGCTCCAGCTGCGCATGCTGGCCCGGCGGTCGCTCTCGGGCTCGATGACCGCGGTGGGCGACATCGCCCAGTCCACCGGGCCGTGGGCCCCCCAGAGCTGGGACGACGTGGCCGCCCACCTCACGCCCAACCGGGCACCCAAGCTGGTCGAGCTGACCGTGAGCTACCGGACCCCGGCCGAGGTGGTCGAGGTGGCGGCCCGGGTGCTGGCCGTGGCCGCCCCCGACGTGGCCCCGCCCCGACCGGTACGCCGCTCGGGCGAGGAGCCGGTGCTCTCGACCGTGGCCCCGGCGGCGCTGGCCGCCGAGGTGGCCCGGGCGGCGCGCTCGGAGGCGGAGGCGGTGGCTCCCGGGCGGGCCGCCGTCCTGGTCCCCGCCCACCTCATGGGCGAGGTCGGTCGGGCCCTGGCCGAGCACGGGCTGGAGGCGGTCGACCCCCGGGATCCGGCGGGGGAGGGGCTGGCCGCCGCACTGGTGCTCCTCCCCGCTTCTGAGTGCAACGGCCTCGAGTTCGACTCGGTGGTGGTGGTCGAGCCGGCGCTCATCGCCGCCGGCGAGACCGTCGGGCGCGAGGGCCCGCCCCTGGCCACCACCCGGGGGCTGCGGACCCTCTACGTGGCCCTCACCCGGCCCACGCGCCGCCTGGCGGTGGTGTCGTCGGGACCGCTGCCGACCGGTCTGGCGCTGGCCTGAGCGACCGCCGCCGGCGACCCCGCGGGGTCCACCGCGGTCCACGGCGCGAGGCCCGCGCGAACCGAGGTGACCGGGCCGTCAGGAGGTCGAGGCCCCAACCAGGATGTTGGCGTGGCGGGGGCCCCGTCGACTAGGAAATACGCCGTGAGCCAGGCCATCTCGGTGGACCCGCCGGCCAAGCCGCCCCGCGTCGTCCACGACCGCCCACCGATGCTGGCCATCGGGGTCATGATCTGGCTGGGCTCGGAGCTCATGTTCTTCAGCGGCCTCTTCGCCGCCTTCTTCAGCATCCGGGCCAACGACCACCCCTGGCCCCCGGTCGGCACCCACCTCGACGTCCTGCGGGCCGGCATCTTTACCGCCATCTTGGTGTCGTCGAGCTTCACCATGCAGAAGGCGGTCTTCGCCGAGGAGCGCTACAACCGGCGGGCGGCCCGGATCTGGATCGTGTGCACGCTCATCCTGGGCGTGCTCTTCCTCTACAACCAGGGCTACGAGTGGGTGACCCAGGCCACCCGTCCGGGCACCAACGCCTACGGCTCGCTGTTCTTCATCATGACCGGCCTCCACGGCCTCCACGTGGCCCTCGGCCTCGTGGCCATGATCTTCCTGCTGGGCCGGATGAAGGGACCGGCCGGCGACCCCGGAGAGCTCTCCGTCTTCCAGGGCGTGAGCTACTACTGGCACTTCGTCGACATCGTCTGGGTGGGCCTGTACAGCTGCCTCTTCCTGCTCAAGTAGTGACTGGACCGTGCTCCGCCGACTCCTGAAGAACCGCTACCTGCTTCCCACGGCCATCCTGGTCACGGTGGGCTTCGGCGGGTTCGTCGGCCTGACGAACGCGGGTGCCCAGACAGGGACACACACCTCCACACCGGTTCCGACCCTCTACACAACGGGCGCCACGACCACCACCACCCAGGTGGCCCCGGTGGCCTCGGCGTCGACGGGCCAGCCCCCCTCCACCACAGCGGGGGCCAGCCACGGCGGCTCGTTGGTGAGCCCGGTGGGCGCCACACGGACCGCACCGCGCTCCACCGCCTCGGCCTGCAGGAAGGAGCTCGAGCGGATCAGTTACACAAGCCCGCCCAACTCGGGCTCCCCCAAGACCTCGAGCCACCACATCTGCGTGAACGGGCGCATCGTCGCCTACGGCAACTCCTCGATCGTCTACGCCTCCCCCCCAAGTCCTTCGAGCAGGCCGGAGAGGAGCTGTTCGAGCAGGTCTGCTCCAGCTGCCACATGAGCGACGCCCAGGGCGGTCCGGCGGCCCCGTCGCTGATCGGGGTGGGGTCGGGGACGGTCGACTTCTGGGTCACCACCGGCCGCATGCCGGCCGCCACGCCCCTGAGCGTCCAGGCCCAGACCAAGCCGCCGAAGCTGAGCAAGCGCCAGGCCGCCGAGATCGCCGCGTGGATCACATCGCTCTCGCCCGCCCCGCCGTTCATCCCGGCCGTGAACACCAGGACAGCCAACCTGGCCACGGGGGCCAGCCTGTTCGCCCTCAACTGCGCCGCCTGCCACACCATCACCGGGGCTGGTGACGAGCTCGCCTACGGCACCAACGCACCCTCGCTGCACTACGCCACGACCACCCAGATCGCCGAGGCCATCCGCAGCGGACCGGGCAACATGCCCCGGTTCACCGGCAACCTCTCCGACAGCCAGGTGGCCGACATCGTGGCGTACGTGTCCGAGAAGCTCCAGCACCCGACGAACAGCGGCGGATTCGGGCTGGGCGGAATCGGCCCGGTGACCGAGGGGTTCGTGGCCCTGCTGTTCGGGGTGGGCGGCCTCATGCTGATCTGTTTCTGGATCGGGGACCGCTCATGAGCCGGGCGGGGAAGCGACGGGGAGGACGGCGGTGAGCGAGCACGACCCGGGCGTGGCCGTCGACGGCGGAGCGGTCGAGGGTGACGGGGCCGACGGCACCCGCACGCCGGTGGCCATGCCGGTGGCCCGCTTCGACGACCCGCACCTCCAGCCGGCCGCCCGCCACCCGGCGCGCGCCCAGGGGCTGATCGCGCTCATCTTGGTGGTGGGGATCGGCGGGGTCGTCGCCTTCGGCGCCGCCTACGTGGTCAACGCCTCGTCGTGGGTGCTCGGGGTGACCATGGCGGTGGGCCTCCTCGGGTTGGGCTTCGGCCTGACCGCCTGGGGGAAGTACCTCATGCCCCAGGGCCCCTTCGTCGAGGAGCGCCACACGCTGGCCTCCAGCCCCGACGAGCGCAAGGCCATGGCCGCCGCCCTCACCGAGCGGACCCAGGTGGTGGTGAAGCGCCGGGGGGTCCTCGGGGGCCTGCTGGCCGCGGGGCTGGGCATCTTCGGGATCGTGGCCATGTTCCCCCTGCTGCGCTCGCTGGGACCGGCGCCGACCAACCTCTTGGAGGAGACCGACTGGCGCAAGGGCACCAGGCTGGTCGACATCAACGGCCGCCCGGTCCACCGGGACCAGATGCAGCCGGGCGGCATCCTCACCGTCTACCCCTTCGGCCTGCAGAGCACGGACAACGGGCAGGCCATCGACCAGACCGTGCTCATCCGGGTGCAGACGACCAACCTGGTCACCATGCCGGGCCGGGAGACCTGGGGGCCCGAGGGCTACGTCGCCTACTCCAAGATGTGCACCCACCTGGGCTGCCCGGTCGGCCTCTACGAGCAGGAGCTCGAGCTGCTGGTGTGCCCCTGCCACCAGTCGATGTTCAACGTGCGCGACGGCGCCGTGCCCCAGTTCGGGCCGGCCCCGCGCCCGCTGCCCCAGCTCCCCCTCTACATCGACACACTCGGCTACCTGCGCTCCCAGTCCGGCTACAACCAGGCGGTCGGGCCGGGCTACTGGGCCCGCACAAGCACACCTCGACAGAACGGGGCGGCATGAGCACGACCGACGCTGAGCGGCCGAATACCCTGCGCGAGGCCAAGCGGGCCAACCCCTACGGACGGGTCCAGCAGGCGATCGACGAGATCGACGAGCGGTTCGGCGTCGCCAAGGGCGGCCGGACCTTCCTCGACAAGATCTTCCCGGACCACTGGTCCTTCATGCTGGGCGAGATCGCCCTGTACTCCTTCGTGGTGCTCCTGGCCACCGGGGTCTTCCTGAGCCTGTACTACGTCCCCTCCCAGGCCACCGTCGTCTACCACGGCACCTACACGCCGCTCGACGGGGTGCGGATGTCGGAGGCCTACCTGAGCTCGGTCAACCTGTCCTTCGCCGTGCGCGCCGGGCTGCTCATGCGCCAGATGCACCACTGGGCGGCCGACGTCTTCATCGGGTCGATCGTGATCCACATGGCCCGCATCTTCTTCACCGGCGCCTTCCGCAAGCCCCGCGAGACGAACTGGGTCATCGGGGTGACCCTGCTGATCCTGGCCATCCTGAACGGCTTCATCGGCTACTCGCTCCCCGACGACCTGGTCTCGGGGACCGGCCTGCGCATCGGCTACTCGATCCTGCTCTCGATCCCCTTCGTCGGGAATTACCTGGCCGTGTGGCTCTGGGGGGGCAGCTTCCCCGGCCACATCATCATCGAACGCCTTTTCATCATCCACGTCCTCGTCATCCCGCTGGTCATCCTGGGGTTGCTCGGGGCCCACCTCGGGTTCCTGGTGCGCCAGAAGCACACCCAGTTCCCCGGCAAGGGCAAGACCGAGCACAACGTGGTCGGCTCGCCCATGTTCCCGACCTTCATGGCCAAGACGACCGGCTTCCTGCTCATGGTGACCGGGGCCCTGGCCGCGCTGGGGGGGCTGGCCCAGGTCAACCCCATCTGGCAGTTCGGCCCCTACCAGGACCCCTCGAAGATCTCCTACGCCGTCCAACCCGACTGGTACATGGGGTGGCTCGACGGCGCCCTGCGCATCATGCCCGCCTGGGAGTGGACGGGATGGGGGCACACCATCCCCTGGGAGGTGTTCCTGCCGGCCGTCATCTTCCCGGGCCTCGTCTTCAACATCTGCCTCGTCTGGCCCCTCATCGAGCGCGTGTACACCAAGGACAACGTCATGCACAACCTGCTCGACCGTCCCCGTGACCGGCCCAAGCGCACGGCGGTGGGGGCGGCCATGGTGGCACTGCTGTTCACCGTCTTCGCCGCCAGCTCCACCGACGTGCTCGCCAACTTCTTCCACGTGTCGCTCAACCAGGTGCTGTGGTTCTTCCGGATCGCCGTCTTCGTCGTGCCGGTGGTGGCGGCCTTCGTGACCTGGCGGATCTGCCTGGAGATGCAGGGCGTGGCGGGCATCGGCAAGCGCAAGCGGGCCATGGTGGTGACCCGCACCCCCGAGGGCGAGTACGTGGCCGTGCCCTCGGCCCCGCGGCCCGGCGACGAGCACTCCGAGCTGGCGGCCCGGCCGGTCCCGGTGCTCATCGAGACCGAGCCCGAGCCGGTGGGTGCCGGTGCCGGCACCGCCACCGACGGGGGGACCGGCGTCCGTCGGGTCGACCGCTGACCCTCGCGCCGACAGGTCGACGCGCCGGCACATCGGGCGGCACCGTCGCCTTGGGGTGACGGCCCCGTCATCGCAGGCGGCGAGCGCCGTCGGCCGCTACCTGCCGTTGCGCTCGCGGTGCGTGCACCCCGGCCAGCAGCAGGGCCGACGCAGGCCATCCTCCAGCTCCTCCTGGGTCCGGCGGATGCGGCGTTCCCTGGTCATCTCCCGCTTGGCGTCCTCGACCCAACAGATGAACTCGTTGCGGGCCAGTGGCGTGATGTCGTTCCAGGCGTCGAGTGCCGTGGGGTTCGCCAGGAGTGCCCGTTGCAGGTCTCCTGGAAGGTCGTGCACGACCCCTCCGGGCACTCGGCGACCGCCCACGGGGCCACGGTAGCGGGTCGTGCCATCGACCCGGCTACGTTCCGGGGGAGGCCTTGCGGCGCACCAACCCGCCGTTTTGACCGTGGTGGCGTCGCCAGATGGTCAGCGTGCGCCCGAGTCCTCGCGCCGGGCGCCGAAGGCGGCCCACATCATGAGGAACTGGAGCGGCAGGCGCCCCCAGGCCAGGACCCGGCTGTCGGCCAGCCCGGGGTTGCGCCCCGTGCCCGAATCGAGCGCCATCTGCACGTTGGCCGGGAAGACCCCGGCCAGGACGGCCACGCTGGCCGGCCGGGCCCAGGAGGCCCTGCGCACCAGCCCCACCGCGCAGGTCAACTCCGCCAGACCACTCAGCGTGATCAGGGACCGATGGAGCCCGGCGGGGATCGCCCGAGGCATGATCGCCTCGAAGAACCGGGGGCGCACGAAGTGGGCCACCCCGCTCACGGCGAAGACCGCCCCCATCAGCGCCGGCCCCCGCCGGCGGATCCTGATCACCCGATCGACACCTCCGTGGGCGCCTCGGCGCACCTCGATGTCCTCGGTGCCGGCCGTGAGCACGAGTACACGTCGGAAGGGCTGCGGTGGGCAACGTCGCCCAACCGCCCCAACTCCCACTCGCCAGCTTGAAACCCGGTGGCCGTTGGTGCGGCCCTGTCGTTGCTCGGGCTGCCTTCTCCGGCCACCACCCGGCATCACGAGGGGGCTGGCCGCCGCCCTCCGGTGCGGGTCGCTCTGGCCGTGGACCGGCGCCCGTCGCCCATCGTCATCCCGACGACGGTGCTCAGCTGTTGATGTGCTCCATGCCCTTCAAGATGGCCGGCATGGCCGCGTCCAGGTCAAGCACGATATTTGACTCGATCTCGATGAACTCGTTCAGTGCGAGTGAGACCTCGAGATGGTAGGCAGCCGCGGCGTCGGGGTCGTTCACCTTGTCCAAGGAGACGCCGCTCGATCCGTCGGCGGCTATGTACCAGCCGATCCGCTCAATGCTGGGGTTCTCGGCCGTCCTCGCTTCGATCTTCGCCCAGACCTCCATCATCCGGTTCGCCTGGGCGGCAGTGAGGGGACGGGACTTCCAGGTACTTGCGATCAGCATGTTCGTACCTCCTTCGGGGTGGCTTGGCGCTGCTGGCCACCGTAACAACAAGGATCGGCGCCTGCTCAGCTGACACCGTGCCTCGAGCCCCGGTGGCGCCTCAGGCCCGCCAGCCGAGCCCGGTGGCCCGGAGGTCCACCTCGTAGTGAGGTGCGGCCGGCGAGCTCCTGGCGGTCACGGTGGCCAGCAACTGACCACGACCCGGGGTCGGCGGCACCCAGTGGCCTTGCCGGGCCTGCAGGCGCGGCATCGCTCCCGTCCACGAGAGGGGTCCCTCCCAGCGGGGGAGAGGGGCGAGGTGATGGGTACGTCGAGGGTTCGCACGCCGGGCACCGGGTCGGGGCGGCACCGGGCCGACGCGCCGCTCACCGGTGAGCCGCGTGCAGGTGGTCAACCGCCCGTCGCCCGTGTGGTGCCGGCGGCTGGAACGTCGAGGTGCCCGGACCGGGTACCTCCACCTCGGACCACGAGGAGGGGTACCTGGTCCTCCGGCCTCACGGCCATCCAGCCGTGTGCAGAAAACCGCCCCCGACCTCCGCTCACGCGGCATGCACAGATGCCCTGCTCCGGTCGCTTGACATTCGATGGGGACTCCTTCACGATCGCAATGAGCGGCCGCAGCGATCGGTTGCAGCGATGGGAATGGCGATCGACGGGTGGTCGTGACGTCGAGACAGAGGGCCGAGCCGCCAAGGGGGCCGACATGCACCTCATCCCTCACCGCTGCCCACGGCGGCAAAACCCAGCTCGGAGGCGGTCACGTGGATCGGTCGTCGCGAGCACGTCGCGCCGGCTCGTGCCACTTCCCGGCGCTGGTGCCCTTGGCGCGATGGCCGTTGCCGGCCTGCTCACGCTGCAAGGGTTGACCTTTGCGGGGGCGGCAACCGCCACGCAGGGGATCGCACAGTGGAAACAGACAGTTGCCCAGCTCCCCTTGCCGTCGGCAGGCTGCTTCTCCATTACCTATCCGGCGACCGCGTGGAAGGGAGTGGCGTGCACAACGACGCAGGGCGCCCCCGCTATTCCTCCTGCCGGTTACCGACAAGTCGGCCCAGAAACCATCGGCACAGATATTTCAAATGGGACGACAGGAGACTACCTGGCGCAAACCGAAGGACAGATTTCCCGAGTGACAGGCTCGTTGAATATCAGCTCTGGGGCTACCGAGCACTCACTCGTCTTGACAACCGGCATCACAAATACAAATGCCTACACGCTCCAGATCAACAGCAAACCCTTCAAGTCGACAGCCTGCAAGACCAGTCCCAATCCCACATGTCTCGGTTGGGAGCAGTACGTGTACACAACGTACTTTGACGGTATCTCGATGCAGGATTGGGTGTTGTTCTACAACACCACGTGTCCAGCGGGATGGAAGACGTTTGCCACATACCATCCCACAATCGATTGCTACAAGACATCCATGCGCACGAGTTTGGCGTCCATCCCGCCGGTCTCAGCCCTCAACAACCTCAAATTCATGGCCTTTGACACTCCCGGCGGCAACGACACAGTCAAGATGACAACACCGACAACAGCCGCCACCATTAAGGCTGCAGGACAAAGGGACAGTGTGACCACAGGCGGGCTCGGCCTGGCGAATAATTGGCACGTCGCTGAGTTCGACATCTTCGGTGACGACGACGGCAACGAGGCCTATTTCAGCTCGAACACGACACTCAAGGCCAAGATGGTCTTACACGACGGCACGAAGACAGCTCCGATGTGCGAGCAAGCGGACAGCCTCACCGGGGAGAGAAACAACCTCAACTTGGCGGCGACGCCGGCATTCAGCACGACACAGACATCCCCGACGATGCTGACTCGCCAGAGCAACAGCGTCGCCCCCGGCCACGGGTCTTGTGCCACCGCAAAGGGCATTGGCGACACCCATCTCACGACGTTCGACAATGTGACAAGGCTGTACACATTCCAAGCGGCCGGCGATTTCGAACTCGCGACAGTCACTCCGACCACAACCGGTCCGGCGACAGGCCTGCGCGGCGCGGTCGTTCCGGCGATGTCGACGGCCCGGTCGACAACAGCTCCGACGACCCCGGCCGCTCCTTCGACAACCACTCCTCGCAACTTCAACGTGCAGGCCCGGCAGGTGTCCGGGGCCCCAACGTGGCCCAATGCCGACACCAACCAGGCAGTTGCGGCCCGGGTCGATACATCGGACGTCGCCGTCTGTACCGGGCCACCGCGGCTGGAGGTGAACGGCGGCCCCGTCACACTGCCGGGGGGCGGTCGGATAACACTGCCGGGCGGGGCCAGCGTCTCCAACGAAGCGGGGACGTACGTCATCCGAGACGCCAACGGGGATTCGCTGCGAGTGGGGATCTACACCAACGGCGTCCAGAGTTGGATCAACGAGACAGTGGGGCTTGGCAGCTGGCCCGAACCGGTGAGGGGTCTGCTGGCCAACGCGTTGTCCAATCCCGAAGCGATCGAGGCGCGCACAGGGACTGTGCTCACAGCACCGTTCGCCTTCAGTGAGCTGTACGGCCTCTACGCCAACAGCTGGCGGGTGACACCGAGTGAGTCCCTGCTCTCTGCCTGCGGTCCCGCCGGTCCGGGCGGTGCAGCCCATAACATCCTGACCCCCGGCAGTGTGACACCGAAGCTGGCCAAGACAGCGCGCGCGACGTGCGTGGCCGCCGGGGTGAAGGCGGCGGGACTCCTCTACGCCTGCACCGTCGACGTGGCCGTGCTCGGCAAGCCCGCGGCCGCTGCGTACGGCGATCTCTCCGCGACATCGACGACAACGTCGCTCTACACATCGATCACCGTGGACACCATCACCCCGGCGACAGTGCCCACCACCTCGCTCTCGGGCGGCGGCCAGTCCGGCCCCTTCATCTCGGTGCCCATCGGGACCCCGGTGACCGACGCCGCCACCCCCCATGGGACATCCTCGGCCGCGCAGCACACGGTGACCTACCGGGTCTACTCCAACGACACCTGCACGACAGCGGTGGCCACAGCCACCAGCACGGTCAATGTCGCCACAGGGGTGGTGCCCCCGTCTGCCCCGGTGACCCTCTCCAAGGCCGGCACCTACTACTGGCAGGCGACATACTCGAGTGGCCCGGCACGCGGCCCCTCGTCCAGCACATGTGGCCTGGAGGGAGAGGTGGAGACGGTCACGACACCCCCGACCGTCACCTCCCTCTCCCGGACAAGCGGCCCGGCGGCCGGTGGCACCCTGGTGACCGTCACAGGGACCGGGTTCTCGACAGTGGGCAGCGTCAAGTTCGGCACAACGACAGCCCAGTCGTTCACGCTGAGATCGGCCACCCAGCTTGTGGCCACCTCCCCGGCCCACGCAGCCGGCACCGTGAAGATCTCGGTGACGACGCCGGGCGGGACGACGCCGACAACCGGTGCCGACCACTACACGTTCACGGTCGCGCCCCCGGCGGTGTCGGGCATCTCGCCGTCAGGCGGCCCAGCGGCCGGCGGCACGACGGTGACGGTGAGCGGCAGCGGGCTCATCGGGGCCACGGTGGTCTCCTTCGGCACAGGCACGGGGAGGACACTCTCGGTCAACGCCGCAGGGACCCAGCTCACCGTGAAGAGCCCGGCCGGCACCTCGGGAGCCTCGGTCAACGTGCGGGTGGTGACCCCCGCAGGCGAGAGCCCCGCCTCGACGTCAGACCTCTTCACCTATGGCCCGACCATCACCTCGCTCTCCCGGACAAGCGGCCCGGTGGCCGGCGGCACCAAGGTGACCATCACAGGGACCGGGTTCTCGACAGTGCGCAGTGTCAAGTTCGGGACCTCAACAGCCAGGACATTCACGGTCAGATCGGCCGCGCAGATCGTGGCCACCTCCCCGGCGCACGCAGCCGGCCAGGTGAGGATCTCGGTGACGACGGCTGCCGGGACGACGCCGACCACGGGCAACGATCTGTACACATACTGAGATCCGGCCGTCACGTGCCGCTCGCCCACTGCGGGCTGTGGCCACAAGGTCCGTCGCTGGACGGGGCAGATTGGGGGTGCGGGCGGTGGTGAAGTGCGGGCCCGAGAAGCTCGGGCACCAGCCGCCTCTTAGACGTTTCCCCCACGCCGGCTCTCGGCGGTGACCCCGACAAGGGCGATGACGATCAGGCTGACGGCCGGGGGCACGAACCACACCCCGAAGATGAACGTCATGACAAAGAGGAAGGCGCCCAATCCCAGGCAGAGCGGCCAGATGCTCGACCCCGGGAAGGAGCTGATGATGCCGGCGCCCTCGGCGATGGTGGCGTCGGAGCGGTCCTCGGGACGCTCGCCCACGGTGCGTTCGAGCTTCCCCCAGTAGAGGTAGCGGTAGCCGAGGAAGCGGCGGTGCCAGTAGTAGTAGAAGGAGCCGGGGACCAGGCCGAGGAGGCACGAGCCGAGCAGCATCATCCCGCCGCCGTCCTCGTAGCCGATGAACCAGTAGATCAGGCCGATGGCGCCGAAGAAGACCCCGACGCCGATCAGGAAGAGCCCCTCGATCTTCATGAGCCCGGCGCCTCCGCCGGAGCCGCCACCGCCCCGTTCGTCCGACCGTGTCCGTTGCTGGATCCGTTGTGGCCGGGTCCGTGGGCCAGTACCGGGTGGTCAGGATGGTTGTAGTCCCAGGTGGGCCGCTCGGACCGGATCGGCGGCAGGTGGGTGTAGTTGTGGTGGGGCGGGGGCGAGGTGGTGAACCACTCGAGGGTGTGGGCGTCCCACGGGTTGTTCCCGGCCGGCACCGGTCGGCGCCATGAGATCCAGAGGTTCACCAGCAGGATGGCGAAGGAGGCGGCGATGATGAAGGCCCCGATGGTCGAGGCGATGTTCCACGACTGCCATCCGAGGTCGGTCGGATAGGTGGCCACGCGGCGGGGCATGCCCCTCAGACCCACGATGTACTGGGGCGTGAAGGTGACCCAGAACCCGACGAAGAGGATCCAGAAGTGCCACTTGCCCAGGCGCTCGTCGAGCATCCGGCCGAACATCTTCGGATACCAGTAGTAGAGGCCGGCAAAGCCGGCGAACACCGTCGTGCCGAACAGCACCTGGTGGAAGTGGGCCACCACGAAGTAGGTGTCGTGGGTGAAGAAGTCGATGGGGGGTGAGGCCAGCATCACGCCCGTGACCCCGCCCATCAAGAAGGCGAAGAGGAACCCGATGCAGAAGAGCATCGGGGTGGTGAACCGAAGCTGGCCCCGCCACATGGTGCCGATCCAGTTGAAGAACTTGATGCCGGTGGGCACGGCGATCAGCAGGCTGAGCAGGGAGAAGAAGGGCAGCAGGACCACGCCGGTGGTGAACATGTGGTGCGCCCAGACCCCGGTGGACAAGGCGGCGATGGCCATGGTGGCGAAGACCATCCCCTTGTAGCCGAAGACGGGCTTGCGCGAGAAGACGGGGAAGACCTCGGTGGCGATGCCGAAGTAGGGCAGGGCCAGGATGTACACCTCGGGGTGGCCGAAGAACCAGAAGAGGTTCTGCCACAGCACCGGCGACCCGCAGGCGTTCGGCGCGGGCACCGCGGGATGGCCCGCGGTCGCCGTGGTGGTACAGCCCACCACTGTGTAGATGTGGGTCCCGAAGTGCCGGTCGACCACCAGCATGACGACCGCCGCGGTGAGGACCGGGAAGGCGATGAGGATCAGGATGCCGGTGACCAGCATGTTCCAGGTGAAGATGGGCATTCGGAACATGGTCATGCCCGGGGCGCGCAGGTAGAAGATGGTGGCCACCAGGTTGACGCCGGTGAAGATGGCCGAGAAGCCGGTCAGGGCCAGCGCCATGAGCCAGGCGTCGGCGCCTGCGCCCGGGGAGTTGGTGACGTTGGAGAGGGGGGCGTAGGCCACCCAGCCGAAGTTGGCGGCGCCGCCGGCCACGAAGAAGCCCATCAGCATGGTGATCGACCCGCCCAGGTACAGCCAGTAGGAGAGGGCGTTCAGCCGAGGGAAGGCCATGTCCGGGGCGCCCACCTGCAGCGGCACGATGTAGTTGGCCAGGCCCCCGAAGGCGAACGGCCCGGCGAACAGGTACAGCATCAGGCTGCCGTGCATGGTGAACAGCTCGTTGAACTGCTGCGAAGGTGACGAACGAGCTGGTGGGCGAGGCCAGCTGCACCCGCATCCCCAGGGCCAGCAGGCCGGCGATGTAGAAGATCACGATCGAGGTGATCATGTAGCTGAGGCCGATCACCTTGTGGTCGGTGCTGGTGAACCACTTGAGCAGGCCGCTCGGGCCGTGCTCCTCGTGGCCGTGGGCCGCCTCGGCCTCGTAGACGACCGGGGGGTGGCCCGCCCCCGCCACCGGCGGAACGATCACATCGGTCATCAGGAAGCCTTCCCCTGGAGGATCTGTCGCTTGGCCTTGGCGATGGACCCCGAGGAGCTCGGTGTCCGCTGCTCCTGCTGCACCCAGGACGTGAACTGCGAGCTCGTGACCGCCTTCACCCGGAAGAGCATGAGGGAGTGATAGAGGCCGCAGAACTGGGTGCACTGGCCCCGGAAGGTGCCGGTGTGGGTGATGTTGAGGTCGAACTGGTTGGTCACGCCGGGCAGGGCGTAGCGGCTGAAGTTGAACTCGGGCACGTAGAAGCCGTGGATGACGTCGGCCGAGCGGAGGAAGATGTGGACCGTGTCGTGGGCCGGCACCACCATCTCGGGGTTCTGGGTCTCGATCCCGAGGACCTTCACGTCGTACTTGGGGTACTGGAACTCCCACCCCCACTGGAAGGCGGTGACGTTGACGGTCACCGGGTCGCCGCTGGACGTGACGGCGTCCACCTCGTTCTCGGTGATGAAGGTGAAGACGAACAGGACCAGCACGATCACCACCGGAACGATCGTGTAGAAGATCTCGAAGACCGTGTGGTACTGGAACTGGGCCGGGATGGCGTCGGACTTGTGCCGGTAGCGGAGGACCGCCCACAGGATCAGCACGAAGACGAGGAGGAAGATGACGGCCCCGGCGATGAAGAAGCCCTGCCACAGCTTGAAGGCGGCCTGGCCCTGGGTGGTCGACCCCTTGAAGGCGCCGAACGAGGGGACCTGGCAGCCCGAGAGGACCAGGGCCGACATCGCCACGGCGCCGACCGCCGCCCACCGTCGTGCCCGGGGCCCGAGCGGTCCCCGTCGACGGCGCGCCGGCGCAGGGCCGGTCATCGGCTGATCCACGGCGGTGACACTATCGAAGTGGCCGGGGTAATTCGAAGTTCCTGCTCGGGAACTCGCGCCGGGCCGTCCGGCCCGTCCGCGCCCGTCGGGCCGGCGCGGGGTCTGCCGGCGGGATGGTCCCGGCCGGCCGGTCAGCCCGCGCCGGGCGCGTCGCCCGGGGACTCGCGGGCGGCCCAGCGGAAGATCCCGTGGGCCATCGTGGACGTCGCCCGGTCGGCCCGCAGCGAGTAGACCCGGTGCCGGACGGCTTGGACACCGGCGTCGTCGGGGGCAGCCAGCCAGGCCAGCTCGGCCAGGTGGCCGGCGAGCCGCAGGGACGCGTCGTCATCCGGCGGTCCCGTCCCCTCGGCCAGCCGCAGGGCGCGCTCGGCGAGCGCACCGGCCCCCCCGGACAGCTCCGCCAGCTCAGTGGCCAGCGCCCGCTCCGGCGCGGGCTGCAGGGTGGAGGGGTTGCCGTCCCACCACCCGCCGTAGAGGCGCCAGACGTTGCGGACGATGAACTCGGGCTCGTCGTAGACCGGACGCAGGTACGGCCGGGCCGCCAGGCGCTCGGGCGGGCGCACGGTGTGCAGCGCCTCGTCGAGCCGGGCCCCGGCGTTCATGAGGTCGAGGGTCTGGTCGACCAGCGAGTCCAGCAGGTCGGCGGTGTCGGTGAGGGCGGTCCGCACGCGCTCGGCACCGACCACGGGGAACCCGTGGCCCGGGAGCAGGTACTCGGGGCCGAGGTCGACCATGCGGCGGAGCGCCTCGGCCCACTCCTTGGGGTAGCGCTGGACCTTCTGGGGGTTGCCGGCGTTGGGGGAGGCCCAGATGAACAGGTCGCCGCAGCACAGGACCCGGCGGTCGGCCTGCCAGGTCACGGTGTGGTCGTCGGTCTCCCCCTTCTCGTGGCGGAGCGCGAAAGGGGTTCCGCCCACCTCGAGGTCGAAGGTCTCGGCGTAGGTGACGTCGGGGTAGCGGTACTCGGTCGGCCACACCAGGTCGTCGAAGCCGAACTGGCGGCGGTTGACCGTCTGGTTGTACCCGGCGGTGAGGACGTAGCGGTCGAACCGCCGGGGCAGCGCCTCGTGGGCCACGACCGTCGGCGCGGGCCAGGACCGTTCGGCCGCCTCCTGCTCCCAGGGGCCCACCCCGAAGACGTGGTCGATGTGGCCGTGGGAGAAGACGGCGGTGTGGAGCCGACCGGCCGACCACCGCCGCACCTCCTCGTGGACGATGGCGGCCACCGGCGAGCTGCCCGTGTCCACCAGGACGAGGCCGTCCTCGGTGTCGAAGGCCGAGACGTTGGCGAAGGAAGGGAGGAAGGCCACCCCGTCGCAGATCTCGACCAGCTCCCCCATGTGGCCGACCGGGTGGAAGCGGGCGGTCTCGACCTCGCCGCGCCAGAGCCGGTCGGCCAGGTCGAGCACGTCGTCGGCCATCTGCGCACCCCCATCGTCGGCCGGCGCGGGCCGGGCGGCCCACGGGCTCCGGGGCTAGCTGGGGGAGGGGCCCTTCTCGTCGGAGGCCTTGACCGACGCGTCGCCCTTGTCCGCCTCGGTGGTCTGGGACTCCTTGAGGCCCTTTTCGAACTCGGTCTTGGCCGAGCCGAGATTGCGGGCGAACTTGGGGATGGCCGCGCCCCCGAAGAGGACGATCAGCACGACCACCAGGACGATGATCCCGTCCACACCGAAGATCTCTGCCAGCATCACTGTCTCCTTGCCTGGTGGCCGGTCACGACCGCCACCCCTCAAAGGTTAGACCCAGTCCTCTGCGGCCGTTACCCGGGCCACCCCTCTCTCCGGCGCGGCGCCCCCGGCCGGATGCCGGGGCGTTCAGGGTCCGGCCAGCAGGATCCCCATGAACAGGGCGGCCACCGAGCACAGGCCGGCCACCGACCCCCACGCGGCCAGTCCGGCCTTGGTGGTGGCCCGCCCGTGGAGGAAGGCGGCCAGGCCGGCCAGGGCCACCACGGCGATCTTGACGCCGAGCACCACCTTCCAGGCCGTGGTCTGGCCGGCCAGGTGAAAGGTGGACACGTTCCAGAAGCCCGTCACCACCACGACCGCGAAGGCCGGCCAGCTGAGGCGGGCGAACGCCCGGGCCAGGGCCTGGGGCGCCCCCGCCTCGAGTCGTCGGGCGGCCGGCACCAGCCCGGCCATGACGAACTGTCCTCCCACCCAGACCGACGCCGCCAGGACGTGCAGGCCCAGGCGGACGGTTGTGGCCGCCGGGGCCAACCCCGACAGGGCGGCCGACATGCGCCCTACTTCCCTTGCCAGTTGGGGGCGCGTTTCTCGGCGAAGGCCACGGGTCCCTCCATGGCGTCGGCCGAGGTGAAGACGATGGCCACGGCGGCGTCGTTGAGCTTCCACCCCTCCTCCTCGGGCACATCGGCGGCTTTGGCGATGAGCTCCTTGGAGTAGCGGATGGCCAGGGGGGCGTTGGCGGCGATGCGCTCGGCCAGCTCCAGGGCCTCCTCGAGCACCCGCTCGCCGGGCACCACCCGGTTGACCAGCCCGAGCTCGAGGGCCCGTCGGGCGTCGATGGGGTCGCCGGTCAGGGCCAGCTCCAGGGCGACGCCGACCGGCAGCCGCTTGGGGAGGCGGATCAGGGCGCCGGCCCCGGCGATCAACCCCCGCTTGGCTTCGGGGATCCCGATGCTGGCGTGGTCGGCCGCCACCACCAGGTCGCAGGAGAGCATGATCTCGCAGCCGCCGGCCAGGGCCGACCCGTTGAGGGCGGCGATGATCGGCTTGGGGAAGACCCTCCTGGTGATGCCGGCGAACCCGCCGGGGGCGCCCATGATCGACCCGCCCTCCCCGGCCGAGAAGGCCTTCAGGTCCATGCCGGCCGAGAACGCCTTGTCGCCGCTGCCGGTGAGCACCACGGCGGCGACACCGTGGTCCTCGGCCAGCTCGTCGAGCGCCGCGGAGAGGGCCGAGCTGACCGCCCCGTTGATGGCGTTGCGGGCCTCGGGGCGGTTGATGGTGAGGACCTCCACCTTCCCCCGCCGCTCGCGCAGGACCTCGTCTGCCATGTCGCTCTCCTCCCGGGTTTCGTCATCGGCCTCGGCGCCGGCCGTCGCCCACCGCCCTCGGTTGGGCACGGGGCGGGCGACGGCGGCTGCGACGCTAGTGCGTTCGATGGCCCGTGGTGCCGGGGCGGACCGCAATGCCGGGCCGTGCCATGCTGTCGGCGTGACGACGGAATCAGGAGGGGGGCTGGTTCCCCCCGGCTTCTTGTTCGGGGTGGCCACGTCGGGGTTCCAGATCGAGGGCGGGTTCAACGGCCCCGACGAACCGGCCAACAACTGGATCAGGTGGGAGCGGGGCGGGCGGATCGAACCCTCGGGCATCGCCTGCGACTTCTGGCGCCGCCCCGAGCAGGCGCTCGACCGTGCGGCGTGGCTCGGCTGCAACAGCTTCCGCCTGTCGGTGGAGTGGGCGCGCCTCGAGCCCACCGAGGGCGAGTTCGACGAGGCCGCGCTCGAGCACTACGAGGAGATCCTGGCCATGTGCGTCGAGCGCGGCATGGCCCCCATGGTGACCCTGCACCACTTCACCCACCCGTGGTGGCTGGGCGAGGAGTTCTGGCTGACCCCGGGCTCCCCGGACCGCTTCGGCGACTACGTGGCCCGGGTGGTGCCCCGCCTGGCCAAGTACTGCCGCCACTGGGTGACGCTGAACGAGCCGAACATCGTGGCCCTCATGGGGTGGGTGGCCGGCGCCTGCCCCCCGGGACGCCGCGGGGCGGCGGCCGACGCCTGGGCCGTCGCCGACAACCTCCTCACCGCCCACGTGCTGGCCTACCGGGCCGTCCACGCCGTCCAACCCGAGGCCGAGGTGACCACCAACACCAGCGCCTCCTCCCTCTACGACTACGACCGCCTCCTCACCGACCTGCTGTGCGCCCGCAGCATGGGCGTCGCCCGGGACGACCTCGACGACTGGGTGGACGAGCGACGGGCCCTGCACGACGCGGCCTTCCCGCCCAAGACCGCCGGCGAGCTGGCCCTGCGACGGCTGTTCGCCGCCGTCTCGCCGTACGGCACCACACGGTCGGTCCCGGGCCTCTTGGGGGCGGCCCGTCCCCGACTGCGGAGCCCGTCGCCCCGCCGGGTCGTCGACGTCGTCTACGACGGCCCGGGCGACCGCGCCCTCGACGCCGTGGGCTTCGACTGGTACGACCCGGTGGCCAGCCACGCCATACGGATGCCGGGCCACCGCACCTCGGGGGGCCGGCGCAGCTGGGACCCCTCCCAGGCGATGTGGGACGTCCCGTCCAACCCGGCCGGGCTGACCGCCTGGTGCCGGGACTCGCACTCCTTCTCCCCCCAGGTCCCGGTGTGGGTGGTGGAGAACGGCATGGTCACGAGGGTCCACAACGGCCGCGCCTACCCGCGCCTGGACAACATGGACCGCCCCCGCTACCTGCGCCAGCACCTGGGGGCGGTGGTCGACGCCCTGGACGAGGGGGTCCCGGTGACCGCCTACCTGCACTGGTCGCTGGTCGACAACTACGAGTGGGGCTCCTACGAGCCGCGCCTGGGGATCTTCGGCATCGACCGTGACCGCGGCTACGACGGCGTGCGCTGGCTGGAGACGGACGCCGACGGCAAGGACTCGGCCTCCACCTACCGCCGGCTCATCGCCGGCCTGCGAGACGGCGACCGATCGGTCCTCGAATCCGCCTGACGCCCGCCGGGCCGGCAGGCGTCACACGATCCTTAGCCTTCCTTCAGGAGAACGTCAGCGTCCGCCGCGCACAATCGTGGCGTGCAACGGTCGCCGGACACCCCCCTCCCGCCGCGGCCCGAGCCCTCCCGGGCGCGCCGGGCGTTCCTGTCGCCGCCCCCTGGGGCCCCGTCCATGGCGGGCTGGGCCATCCTGCCGCTGCGCGCCTTCCTCGGGGTGACCTTCCTCTTCGCCGGCCTGCAGAAGCTGGCCAACCCCAACTTCTTCAACCCCCAGAACCCGTCGGGCATCCAGGCCCAGCTCATCGCCTCCGAGCGCATCAGCCCGCTGCACGCGCTGTTGGGCCGCCTCCTCCACGTGGCCACGCCGGTCGGCGTGCTGATCGCTCTGGGCGAGGTGGCGGTGGGCACGGGGGCCCTCCTCGGGCTGTGGACCCGGCTGGCGGCCCTGGGCGGGATGGCGCTCTCCCTCCTCCTCTTCCTCACGGTGAGCCTGCACGCCTCCCCCTACTACACCGGCGCCGACATCGTCTTCCTCTTCGCCTGGACGCCGCTGGTGGCCGCCGGGGCGGGCGGAGTGCTCTCGCTCGACGCCGTGCTGGCCTCGCGGGCCCACGAGGAGGTCGGCCTCGGGACACCGACCCGGGTACCGGTCCGGTTCTCGGTGGTACAGGGGCTGTGCGGCAACTACCACGACGGCCGGTGCCGGGCCCGCTCGGGCGAGGCGTGCTCCCCGACGGGCTGCCCGTTCCTCGAGGAGCGTCCCGGGAGGGCCGAGCGCAGGGCGGCCACCGAGGTGCGTCGCCGCACGGTCGTCCTCGGGGCGGCGGCGGTCGGCGTGACGGCGGTGGCCGCGCTCTTCACCGCTGGGCTGGCCGCGGCCGTGGGCCGGCTCGTGGGCGGGGCGAAGCCGCCGACGGGCGCCGGCACGGCCACCCTCGGGCCGCCGTCGCGTTCCACCACCACCACGCAGAGGGCGCCCTCGACCACCACACCCTCGGCCACCGCGCCATCGACCACCACCACCACCACCCCGCGCCGTCACGGAGCCGGCCGGCACCGCCGTCGGCCCGGCGGCCGACGTCCCGGTCGGAGGGGCGGCCCGGTTCACCGACCCGGCCAGCGGAGACCCGGCCCTGGTGCTCCAACCCGAGCAGGGGAGGTTCGTGGCCTTCGACGCGGTCTGCCCCCACGCCGGGTGCACGGTCGGCTACTCCTCGGCCGCCCGCCTCATCGTCTGCCCCTGCCACGGCTCGCAGTTCGACCCGACAACCGGGGCGGTGGAGGTGGGGCCGGCCCCCCACGGGCTGGCCCGGATCCCCGTGACCAAGGGGAGCGACGGCCAGCTGTACGCGGACGGCTGACCCGAGCCGGCGGTCGAGAAGGCCTGGGGTCGAGGAGGGCCGGCGGTCGAGGAGGGCCGGGGCCGAGCGGCGTCGGCGGCCCGGGTCCTCTCAGGGAAGGGCGCGCAGCGCCCGGTCGTGGCCGACCAGGCGACGCCAGCGGTCCTCGACCTCCTGGACGAACCGCCGGCCCGAGGGGATGTGGGTGAGGACGTCGGCCTGTCCCTGCGGCCGGGCCAGCATCCACGAGTGGCCGCCGGGCACCCACTGGACCGTGGTGCGGGCGCAGTCGGCGAACTCGGCGGCGGCGGCGGCGGTGGACACCCGGTCGAAGCAGCCCCACTCGGCCAGGATCGGCATGGCCTGGGCGGCCAGCCGGCGTACCTCGGGCCGCAGGTCGGTGGCCATGAGCATCCCGCCGATGGGCATGGTGCGGCCGATCGAGCGCACGTTGCGACGGACGTCGGGAATGACCGAGCGCATGGTCGACGACATCCGCCCGATGAACAGGTCCGGGGTGTCGGCCAGGATGGCGGCCATCATGTCGACGAAGGGCGCCAGGTCCGGGACGAAGGCCGCCAGGACCGAGGGCAGCACCCCGTGGCGCTCCTTCCAGGCCGGGGTGGCGACCCCGTCGCGGTAGATGACGCCCAGCGTCCGGCGGGGGTGATCGTGGGCGTACTGCACCGCCACCGCCCCGCCCATCGAGTGGCCCAGGACGACGGCCGGGCCGGCCCCCACGTGGTCGAGCAGGAGGTCGATGTGCTCGGCCAGGATCTCCATCGACACCTGGTTCCAACCGAGGGGGTCGCTGCCCCCGAAGCCCGGGAGGCTGGGGTTGACCACCCGCCACCCCATGGCGTGGGCCAGCCGGGCGCTCTCCCGCCAGTACATGCCGCCGCCGGCGAAGTAGCCGTGGATGTTGACCGCCCAAATCGGCTCGCTGCCGGGCCCCTCGGGGCCGTGGGCTTCCTCGTTGTCCGAGACGGCGAAACGGAACCGCCGCCCGCCCACCCGCAGGGTGCCGGCGGCCATCCGGATCTCCGGCGTCCGCAGCACGTTGCGCCGGTAGCGCCGCCGCACGGCGCCGACCGTCCGGGTGCCGAGCGGCCCGCGCCCGGCCCCTCTCTCGGGGGTCTCGTGGCCGGTCCGTTCCGGCCTCGCTGCGGCTGACGCGACCATCGTTCGCAAACGCTAGCTCAGCGCGAGCGCCCGGCCGTGGCGGGCGGCTGGGTAAGGTCCAGCTCGAAGAGGGGCCCGGGAGCCGGGCCCGGCGATCGGAGGGAGCGATGCACACCAACGACCTGCTGGTCGACGCCTTCCAGCGCGTGCGCGACGGCGTCCACCCGGTGGTCCAGGGGCTGACGCCCGAGCAGCTGACCGCTCGCCTCAACGGCCACGCCAACTCCATCGCCTGGCTCGTCTGGCACCTGGCGAGGGTGCAGGACCACCACGTGTCCGACGCCGCCGGCACCGAGCAGGTCTGGACGGCCGGGGGCTTCGAGCAGCGGTTCGGGCTGCCCTTCGAACCCGGGGCCACCGGCTACGGCCACGGCCCGAAGGACGTGGCCGCCGTGAAGGTGGCCTCCGGGGGACTCCTCATCGACTACTACGAGGCCGTGCACCGGGCCACCCTGCGGTTCGTCGAGGGGTTGACCGACGCCGACCTGGACCGGGTGGTCGACCCCTCGTGGGACCCCCCCGTCACCCTCGGCGTGCGCCTGGTGAGCGTGATCGACGACGACCTCGAGCACGTGGGCCAGGCCGCCTTCGTCCGCGGCCTCCTGGAGCAGGCCTGAACCTCCCCGGGTAGCCTCGCCCCCCTGTGCCCGGGGCAGGCGAGGCGGCCGCGAGGCTGGCCATGAGGACCAGGCTGCTGCTTCGTGGCGTGGGGGAGCTCGGCCCCTCCACCACCGGGGCCATCGTCACCAGCAGCGCCCGCATGGCCTCGCGCCGCCGGCGCGACCGGCGGGCCGAGGGGGGGCGGCGGTGGCCCGGGGACCGGGCCCCCTGCTCTCCGCCGAGCCGCTCACGGCCCCCGGCGACGAGTCCGGCCCGCTCGGGGTGTGCTGCCGGTTCGCCGAGGCCGACCTCGAGGTGCGGTTCCTCGCCGACGACATCGTCCGCCTCACCTGGGGGCCGGGGGAGCCCCCGATCCCCTGGGCCCTGGCCCAGCCGACCGCCGACCACCGTCCCAGCTCGGTGGTCGAGGTGACGGCGGGGACCCCTCCGGCCACGCCGGTCCGCGCCGCCACCCCCGAGCTCAGCGTCGAGGTCACCGGCGAGGGGTGGGTGTCGTTCCGGGGCCGCGACGACAGGCTGCTGCGCCGGGAGCTGCCGCCGCTGCGGCGCGGGGCGGCGCGCACGGCGCGCTTCGAGCTGCGCCCCGGCGAGCGGGTGGCCGGCCTGGGCGAGCAGGCGTCGCCGGTCACACTGCGCGGGACCACCCACCGGCTGTGGAACCGGGACCCCGGCGGGGCCTGGGGCCCCGGGGACGACCCCCTCTACCTGTGCGTGCCGGTGCTCCTCGGCCTCCACCCCGACGGTGACGTGCTGGCCTTCTTCGAGAACCCCCACGAGGCGACGGTCCGCGTCGACGGCGCCGCCCCGGTCGCCGCCCAGGCCCGGGTCGAGCTCACCTTCCGCGGCGGCACCGACCGCCACTACGTGGCCGCCGGGACGCTGCCGCGGCTCCTCGAGCGCTACAGCTGGCTGACCGGCCGCCCGACGCTCCCGCCCCGCTGGTCGCTCGGCTTCCACCAGTGCCGCTGGGGCTACCGCAGCCAGGGCGAGGTCCGCGACGTGGCCGACGGCTTCGCCCGGGAGGGGCTGCCGCTCAGCGCCGTCCACCTCGACATCGACCACATGGACGGCTACCGGGTCTTCACCGCTGACCCGGTCCGGTTCGGCGACCTCGAAGGGCTCTGCGGGGACCTCGAGGCCCGCGGCACCCGGGTGGTGACGATCGTGGACCCCGCCGTCAAGGCCGACGAGTCCTTCGAGGTCTTCCGCCAGGGTCGAGACGACGGGCGGTTCCTCAAAGACGCCGACGGCCGCCCCCTGCTGGGGGTGGTCTGGCCGGGACGAGCCGCCTTCCCCGACTTCACCGACCCGGCCACCCGCGAGTGGTGGGCCGGCCTCTACAAGGGGCTGCTCGACGCCGGGGTGTCGGGGGTCTGGCACGACATGAACGAGCCCACGTCCATCGCCCTGTGGGGCGACCGGACGTTGCCCCCCGGCACCCGGCACGTCGCCGAGGGCCGCGGGGGCGACCACCGCCAGTGCCACAACGTCTACGGACTCCTGATGGACCGGGCCGGCTTCGAGGCGCAGGCCGCCGGGCGCCCGGACCGGCGCCCGTGGCTGCTGTCGCGCTCGGGTTGGGCCGGGCTGCAGCGCTGGGCCTGGTGCTGGACGGCCGACGTCGAGGCGACCTGGGAGGGGCTCCGCCAGCAGGTCGCCACCACGATCGGCCTGGGGCTCTCGGGCATCGCCTACACCGGGTCCGACACCGGCGGGTTCAACGGGGCCCCCGGCCCCGAGCTCTTCCTGCGCTGGCTGGAGCTGGCGGTCCTCATGCCCTTCTGCCGCACCCACTCGGTGACCGGGGCCCCGCCCCGCGAGCCCTGGCGGTGGCCCGAGCCCTACCGCACCGCCGTGGGCCGGCTGGTCCGCTTCCGCTACCGCCTCCTCCCCTACCTCTACACCCTGGCCCACGAGGCCAGCCGCACCGGCCACCCCTTCGTGCGCCCGCTGTCCTGGCCCGACGGGCGGGGCCCGGCCCCCGCCGGGGCCGACGACCGGCTGTGGTCGTCCGACGACGCCTACCTCCTGGGCGACGCCCTCCTCGTGGCGCCGGCCACCCGGGAGGGCTGCGGGGCGCGCCCGGTGCCGCTCCCGGCCGGCGAGTGGTTCCGCTGGCGGGCGTTGCCCCCCATGGAGGGGGGGACGGGGCCGGGCTCGACACGGTGGAGCGGCTGGTCGGGACACAGACGGTCGAGCTCGACACGCCGCCCGGCCAGCCGCTGGTGCTGGTGCGGGCGGGCACCGTGCTGCCCCTCGACGACGGGTGGGCCGCCGACGGGCCCCCCGACGACGGGCGGTTGGCCCCCGGCCACGGCCCCCGGCGGCCCGCCGTCCACTGCTTCGCCTCGGCCGGGGGAGTGGCGGCCGGCGGCTCCTACGACGACGCCGGCGACGGCCACGGCCCCGGCCGGGTCGACCGGTTCAACCTGGCCGCCGGCCCCTCGGGGCCGGTGCTGCGCTGGGGGCGCGACGGCGCCTACCCCGCGCCCGGGCGGCTGCGGGTGGTGGTCCACGGGCTGTCCGCCACCCGGGCGATGGCCGACGGGTTCGAGGTGGAGGCGACCGTGTGGCGTGACGACCGGGGCCAGGCGACGACGTCGGTCGACTGCCGGACCTTCGACGAGCTTCGCTTCGAGTTCTAGGGGCCTCAGGTCACGTCGCGCCGGAAGGTGGTGAAGTAGCCGATCACCGCCATGCCCACCCCCCAGGCCAGCAGGGCCAGCCCCCCCGCCCACCAGCTGAGCAGCGGTCCCTCGCCGCCGTTGCCCCGCGAGCCGTTGAGGCCCCCGGCCAGCGCGGCGGTCGAGCGCGAGGGGAACCAGTTGAGGTCGGCGTGGAAGATGAGGTGCACGAGGAGCACGATGAGCGGCTCGAGCACGATGGTGAGGGCGAGGGCGAAGATGACCGCCCCCACCTGGTTGCGCAAGAGGGTCCCGATGCCCATGCCGAAGACGGCCAGCAGGGCGTAGGCACCGAGCAGCCCCGGCACCACCGGGCCGACCTGGCGCAGGAGTGTGGACACGATGCCACCCTCGGCCACGAAGAGCGGGATGCCGAGCGCCGCCACCACGGCCAGGCTGATCAGCCCGAGCACCAGGCCCCAGATCGCCGAGGCGAAGACCTTGGCCACCAGCACCTCCTCGCGGCGCGGGGTGACCAGCAGGGTCGCGGTCAGGAGCCTCTGGCGGTACTCGGTGGTGATGCACAGCACGCCGAGCACCGGGGCGAGGAGCACGCCCGGGCTGTAGCCGGCCCCGACGAGCTCGCGCAGGTGGTGCACGGAGGTGGGGGCGGTGAAGACGGTGTGGCCGGGGGTCGAGGTGACGAAGAACGTGGGGATGATCCCGAAGAGGCCCGTCAGCAGCACGGTGACGCCGAAGAGGATCCACAGCCCCGGCGTCGTCCGCATCTTGAACAGCTCGGCCCGCAGGGTGCGGATCACGAGGGGCCACCCCCGCCCTGAGGCCCGGCCGGGGGCGGCCAGACCGGGGTCGGTGGCCATCCCGGAGGCGGCGGCGGGGGCGGCACGGTCGCTGGATTTCCCGGCGGTGCCCCGGCGGGCGGTGCCCCCTGGCCGCCGGTGGGCGGCGGTGCCCACGGACCGCCGGTGGGCGGCGGTGCCCACGGGCCGGGCGAGCCGGGCTGGGCGCCGTAAGGGGTGGTGAGCGAGAGGAAGAGGGCCTCGAGGTCCTGGCTCTCCTGGACGAGCTCGTAGACGACGAGCCGGTTGGAGGCCAGCACCGGGCCGAGCTGCTCGGGCGTGGCCCCGTCGACCACCACCACGTCGGCCGCCAGCCGGCGCGGGGACAACCCCATCTGGTGGACCAGGGCCAGCAGGCGGTCCGGCTCGGGGGTGCGCACCCGCATCGAGGACCTGCTCTGGGCGACGAGCGAGGAGAGCGGGCCCTGGGCCCGCAGCACGCCCTGGGAGAGGATCACCACGTCGTCGACCGTCTGGGCCATCTCGGCCAGGAGGTGGGAGGAGACCAGCACGGTCCTCCCCTCGCGGGCCAGGTGCCGGAGGAACTCGCGCAGCCAGGCGATCCCCTGGGGGTCGAGGCCGTTGGACGGCTCGTCGAGGATGAGGACGCCGGGGTCGCCCAGGAGCGCCCCGGCCAGCTCGAGCCGCTGCCGCATCCCCGTCGAGAAGCCGCCCACCCTGCGGCGGGCGTCGCCGGCCAGGCCGACGAGGTCGAGCACCTCGTCGATGCGGGAGAACTCGATGCCCGCGGCCAAGGCGATCATCTTCAGGTGGTTGCGGGCGCGGCGGGCGGGGTGGAAGCTCGTGGCCTCGAGCACGGCGCCGACCCGGCGGGTGGGCGCGGGCAGGTCGCGGTAGGCGACGCCGTCGATGGTGGCCGCACCCGAGGTCGCGTTCACCAGCCCGAGCAGCATGCGCAGGGTGGTGGTCTTGCCGGCCCCGTTGGGCCCGAGGAAGCCCGTCACCCGCCCGGGGACGACCGTGAACGAGACGTCCTGGACGGCGACCACCGAGCCGAACCTCTTGGTGAGACCGCGGACCTCGATCGCCCCGCCGGCCGGTGGGTGGGCGGCGGTCACCGCGGCACCCTACCCCCGCCGCGGTCCCGCCGGAGGGCTACAGGTCGATGACCTGGCGGATGACCTCGCCGCGCTTGAGGGCCTGCAAGCCGTCGTTGACGCCTTCGAGCCCGAAGCGCTTGGTGACCATCCCGTCGAGGTCGAGCCGGCCGTTCCTCCACAGCCGGATGAGCCGGTGGAACTCGGTGCGGACGTCGGCACCGCCGTAGTAGCTGCCGAGGAGGCGCTTC
The DNA here is from genome assembly GCA_963770505.1 of uncultured Actinomycetota bacterium. Taxonomy (GTDB): domain Bacteria; phylum Actinomycetota; class Acidimicrobiia; order Acidimicrobiales; family RAAP-2; genus CAVYPR01. The sequence goes on from CAVYPR010000002.1 coordinate 114,180, forward strand.
TGTGTGAAGAACAGCTCGAACCCGTTCAGCACGAGCGTGGACTCGGCCGTGCCGGCGCCCACGATGACCGTCGTCCCCCCCCGCCGGGTGGCGTCCCACGCCGCCCGGAAGGTGACGGCGGCGCCGATGCACTCGATGGCGTAGTCGAACCCCTCCCCGCCGGTGACCTCGCCGCGCGCCTCGCCCAGGTCGTCGGGGTGGACGGCGTGGGTGGCGCCGAACCGCTTGGCGTCGTCGAGCTTCTCGGGCACCATGTCGACGGCCACGATCTCGGCGGCCCCGCAGATCCGGGCGCCCTGGATGGCCGAGATGCCGACCCCGCCGCAGCCGAAGACCACGACCGAGGAGCCCACCTGGACCTGGGCGGTGTTGACCGCGGCGCCCACCCCGGTGGTCACGCCGCAGCCGATGAGGGCCCCGATCTCGTAGGGCACGTCGTCGGGGATCACCACCACCCCCTGCTCGGGGAGGATCAGCTCCTCGGCCCAGGTGCCGGTGCCGGCGAAGCCGTAGATGTCCTCGGCGCCGCGCTTGAAGTGGGTGGTGGCGGCGATGGTGAAGAAGATGTCGACGCAGAGGTTGGGCTGTCCCCGCCGGCAGGCCTTGCACTTCCCGCAGGGCGGGGTCCAGGCCACGATGACGTGGTCGCCCACCTTGGTGGTCGAGACCCCGTCGCCCACGGCGACCACCTCGCCGGCCCCCTCGTGGCCGGGGACGAACGGGGCGATCTGGGGGAAGCCCCCCTGCATGCCCGAGAGGTCCGAGTGGCAGAGGCCGGCGGCGTGGATCCGCACGCGCACCTCCCCGGGTCCCGGGTCGCCGATGACCAGGTCGTCGACGATCTCGACCGTCTCGTTCCCGCTGGTCGTGCAGATGGCTGCGCGCATGACTCCTCCGTCTCCTCGGTGGCTCCCGGGCGTCGTCCGTCTTGGCCGTGCCGCTCGGCCCCCCGCCAGGCATTCGACCACGGCCCGGACCCGCCGGGCAATACCTCCTAGAGGTTCGGCGGGAGGAGGAGGCCGACGGCCACGGCCAGCTCGTCGTGGACGCGGCTCATGGGCGACCATCCGCTGACCCAGCCGGCCAGGGCCGAGTACCAGACGTGGCCGATGATCCGGGCCCGCTCGGCCAGGTCGGGCGGGTGCGGCTCGCCGATGGCCCGGGTGATGACCCCCTCCATGAGGGCGGTGATCTGCTGCTGGCAGGCCACGGCCCCGGGGTCGGGAGAGGAGAGCGAGGTGAAGACCGCGCTCACCAGCCGGGGCTGGCGGCCCATGGCGCGCAGGCCCCGGTCGAGCACGTCGAGCACCCGCTCCGCGCTCTGGCCCCCCGCGCCGGCTGCTGGGCCATCCGGGCGTCGAGCTGCTCGACCCAGTGGACCAGGGTGGCGGCCAGGAGGTGGTCCTTGGAGGTGAAGTAGCGGTAGACGGTGCCCATGGCCACGTCGGCCCGGGCCGCCACGTCCCGCATCTGCACGGCCTCGTAGCCGCCCTCGAGGCCCAGCTCCATGGCGGCGTCGATGACCCGCTGGCGCCGGGCCAGCTGGGCCCTGGTCATCGGCCGGAGCGCGACCTCCATTTGGCGAGGATAACCGCTAGAACCGGTTCCAGAACGGCTGGGCGCCGACCGCCCGACCGCCCCGGGGGGCCCGGTCCGGCCGACCCCGGCGAAACTACGCTCTGCCCATGGCCGCATCGCCCCCACCCCAGCGCGGGCGCCGGACGCGGCCGGCGCCGGCCGGCGCCGGGGAGGGCCCGCTGGCGGCCACCGACGGGAGGGTCCCCGGCCAGCGGGGCCGGGCCACCCGCCAGCGGCTGCTCGAGTCGACGGTGGAGCTCCTGTCGAGCACCCCGTGGCGGTCGGTCAAGGTGATCGACATCGCCCGGCGCGCCGGGACCTCGCCGGCCACCTTCTACCAGTACTTCGAGAACGTCGAGCAGGCGATCGAGGTGCTGGCCGAGGAGATGGTGGCCGAGGCGGCCGAGCTGGCCGCCCTGGTGGCCGGTGACTGGAGCGAGCCCTCGAGCTGGGAGACGGCGCTCTGTGTCACCGAGGGGTTCCTCGACTACTGGGAGGCCAACCGGGCCGTCTTCCGGGTGGTCGACCTGGCCACCGAGGAGGGGGACGCCGCCCTGCGGGGGGTCCGGGTGCGGGCCCTCAACGCCGTCACCGTGGCCCTGGCCCAGGCCATCACCGCCCACGCGCCGCCCGGGCCGGGCCCGGCGGGGGCCGTCACCGGCTCGCCGGCCGGCTCGGACCCTATGGCCGTGGCCGGCTCGCTGGTCGCCATGTACGCCAGCGTGGCCGCCCATCGCTACGGCTTCGAATTCTGGGGCATCCGGACGGCCTCGCTGGTCGACAGCCAGGCCCGCCTCCTGCACTGGTCGGTCACCGGGCGACCCGGACCACCGGGCGTCGTCGGCCGCCGCCCGCTGCGGGTCTCCCGGGCGGCGGGGCCACGGACCGGCCCGACGCTGGGCGGTGCGGTGGTGGCCCAACGCGCCGGCCGCCACCCCACCTGAGCCCCCGGCCCGCGCCCGCCCGCCGCCGGCCACTAGACCTGTAGTCGTGCGGGTGCTGGTGGCCGAGGACGACCCCGGGCTCCGGTCGGTGCTCGAGCGCGGCCTTCGCCGAAACGGCTACGTGGTCGACGCCGTGGCCGACGGGGAGCGGGCCCTGCGGTTCCTGCGCGGCTACGACTACGAGGTGGCGGTGGTCGACTGGCGGATGCCCGGCCTCTCGGGCCTCGAGGTGGTGCGCGAGGTCCGGCGCCGCGGCTCACGGGTCCCGGTGCTGATGCTGACGGCCCGCGACACCACCGCCGACCGGGTCGAGGGGCTCGACGCCGGGGCCGACGACTACCTGGTGAAGCCGTTCGAGTTCGCCGAGCTGCTGGCCCGCCTGCGCGCCCTGCAGCGCCGGCCCGCCGTCTCCTTGGAGCCGCGGCTCGAGGTGGGCGACCTCGTGTTCGACCCGGCGGCCCGCCAGGTCCGCCGCGGCGCAGAGGTGCTGGCCCTCACCCGCCGCGAGGGCGCCATCTTGGAACTGCTGATGCGGCGGTTCCCCTCGGTGGTGGACCGGCGCACCATCGCCCTGCAGGTCTGGGACGACGAGGCCGGCGCCGTGGGCTCCAACACCATCGACGTCCACCTGGCCCGGCTGCGGGCCAAGCTGGCCGGAGGCTCCGCCCGGATCGAGACGGTGCGGGGGGTCGGGTACAAGGTGGTGGCGCAGTGAACTGGCCACCGGAGCTCCTGCGGGTCCCGCGGCGCCAGGTCATGCGGGCGGCCCGGGTGGCGGCGGTGGTCACCGTCGTCATCGGCCTCGTCTTCGTGGCGGTGGCCGCCGGCCTCGACGCCTTCTTGGCCCGGCGGGTGCTGTGGGAGGTGGACCAGAGCCTGACGGACCGCCTCGTCGACGTGGGGCGGTCGGCGACGCCGCTGGTCGTGCAGCCCGTCCCCGACGACCAGGGCATCGACGGGGCCTCCGTCTTCATGTGGTGGCTGGCCCCCGACGGCCCGCCGGTCCGTCTCACCCCCGACGGCCCGCCGCTGCCCGCCGGCGGGCGCGCCGCCACCGCCGGGCCGGTGAGCACCCGGGGCGGCGCCGTCACCTACCGCCTCGTGGCCACGCCGCTCGACGGGGGCTGGCTGCTGGCCGGCCAGAACCTGGCCGGGCCCTCCCACATCGAGGGCGTGCTGCGCACCGGCGAGCTGGTGATCGGCCCGGTCCTCCTGGTGGCGGTGTTCGTGGGGGCGCTGGTGATCGGCCTGCAGGCCGTGGCCCCGGTCGAGCTGGCGCGCCGCCGGCTGCTCGAGTTCACCGCCGACGCCTCCCACGAGCTGCGCACCCCGCTCACGGTGATCGAGGCCGAGATCGAGCTGGCCCGCTCCGGCCCGCCCGACGCCGACACCGACCGCCAGGCCCTCGACCACGTGGCCCGGGAGAGCCGGCGCCTCAAGCAGATCGTCGAGGACCTGCTCTGGCTGGCCCGGAGCGACTCGGCCCCGCCGCCTCCGGCCGGGGCCCCGGCCGACCTGGTGGCGGTCGTCGAGGGGTGCGCGGAGCGGTTCGCCGCCGTGGCCTCGGGGCGCGGGATCGACCTGGGGGTGTCGCGCCTCGGCGGGGCGGCGTGGGTCGACGCCGCCCCCGAGTGGGTCGACCGGCTGGCCGGCACCCTCCTCGACAACGCCTGCCGCTACGCGCCCGACGGCGGGGTGGTCCGGGTCTCGGTGGGCGCCGGCGGCAACCGGGCCGTGCTGCAGGTGGAGGACAGCGGGCCGGGGATCCCCCCGGCGGCGCGGCGAGCGGCTCTTCGACCGCTTCCGTCGGGCCACCGACGTCCCCGGCGGGGCCGGCCTGGGCCTGGCCATCGCCGACTCGGTGGTGCGCTCGACCGGGGGCCGCTGGCGGGTGGGCGACTCGGCGCTGGGGGGCGCCCTGATGGAGGTCACGTGGCGGCGGAGCGCGGCGCCGGGCCGGCCGGGGCCCGGGGCCCCCCGGCCGCAGGGTGGGGGCGCCGCGCCCAGCGACCTCCCCTCCATCGTGGGCCCGTGACCGCCGGGGAGCCGACCGCCCGGACCGCCGACCGCTACAGCACGGCGACGGGGTTGAGGGGCGCCCCGAGGCCCCCGGTGACCGGGAGGGGCGTGGCGTCGAGCAGGAACTCGTAGCGGCCCTCCTCGGCGCACGCGTCGGCCAGGTCGTCGAGGACCCAGTTCTGCCCCTGGGTCATCCCCATCTCCACCAGGTGGAGCAGGTGGACGGGGAGGTAGATCCCCTCGTCCTCGCAGGGAACGACCTCGAGGGGGAGGGTGTCGGTGGCCACGGCGGCCACGTCGCGGGCCCCGAACCACTCGGCCGTGGCCATGGTCAGGCCGGGGGAGGGGAAGAGGTAGGCCCACAGGTCGCGCCGGGGGGCCACGCCGCCGGCGGGTCGACGTCGGGGGAGGCCCAGGTGGACCATCTGCCCGGTGCGGACGAGCACCACGTCGCCGGAGGCGACGTCCACCCGGGCCAGCTCGGCCGCGGCGTCGAGGTCCCCGGGGTTGATCGGATAGCCGGGCTCGAGGACGTCGAGCCCTTTGGCCCGGGCCACGTCGAGGAGCACGCCCCGGCTGACCAGGGTCCGCACCAGGTGGATGCCGAGGCGGCCCGCCCCCTCGGCCGTCACGGCGTCGGCCGGGTGGCCGTTGTACATGCGGCCGCCGTAGCTCACGTGGGCCAGGGCGTCCCAGTGGGTGGCGCACTGCAGGGCGAGGGAGAGCGCGTCGTCGCTTGTGCGGATCCAGTCCGGGTCGTCGCTGAGCGGCCGGTTGACGGCGAACACGGTGTGGCGGGGGTTGTCGCGGCCCGGGACGACGCCCACCTGGATCCCCTCGGACTCAGACAGCGCCAGGCCGAGGGGGTAGGCCCGACCGCTGCGCACGCAGGCCGCCGCCCGCCGCCGGGCCTCGTCGTCGACGAGGTTGAGCGTGCCCAGCTCGTCGTCCTCCCCCCAGCGCCCCCAGTTGCGGACCCGGGCGGCGATCTCGGCGAAGCGTTCGGGGACGGCCACTGCGCCGGACTGTACCCGGGCGCGCCGCCGGTCAGGTGGTCCAGATGATGCTCTGCGGCTCGCTGTAGGCGAGCAGGCCGTAGTCGCCGCCGTCGCGCCCGACCCCGCTCATCTTGAACCCGCCGAAGGGGGCGTCGTGGTTGCGCTGGGCGGTGTTCACGCCGACGTGGCCGGCCTGCAGCCGCCGGGCCACCGAGAAGGCCCGGGACCCGTCGCCGGAGAAGACGTAGTCGTAGAGGCCGTAATCGCTGTCGTTGGCGATGGCCACGCCCTCCTCCTCGTCGTCGAAGGGGATCATGGTGATGACCGGACCGAAGATCTCCTGGCGGGCCACGGTCATCTTGTTGTCGCCGACGATCAGGGTGGGGGCCACGTAGTAGCCCCGCTCGAGCGAGGGCCGCTCGCCGCCCACCACGATCTCGGCCCCTTCGTCGGGGGCGGTGGCCACCAACGCCTCGATGCGCTCCCGCTGGACGTCGGAGATCACCGGGCCGATGACCGTGTCCTTCTCGGTGGGGTCGCCCACCTTGAGCATGCCGGCCATGGCGGCCAGGCCGTCGCGGACCTGGTCGAAGAGGCTGCGGTGGACGACGGCCCGGGTCGGGGCCGTGCAGATCTGGCCCGAGTGGAAGGTCCAGGTGGACGAGATGCAGCCGATGGCGGCGCGCACGTCGGCGTCGTCGAGCACCACGCAGGCGCCCTTCCCGCCCAGCTCGAGCAGGAGGCGCTTCATGGTCTTCCCCGAGGCCTCCATGATGCGCGTGCCGACCCCGGTGGAGCCGGTGAAGCTCACCATGTCGACGTCGGGGGAGTCGACCAGTGCGGCCGCCGGCTCGGGTCCCGCCGCGTTGACGAGGTTGACCACGCCGGGGGGGAAGCCGACCTCCTCGAAGATCCGGGCCAGCTCCACGATGGCCAGCGGGTCCTGGGGGGCGGGCTTCATGACCACGGTGTTGCCGGCGGCGAGGGCCGGCGCCACCTTGCCGGCCATGTTGACGAGGGGGAAGTTGAACGAGGTGACGCAGGCCACCACCCCGACCGGCTGACGGTTGACCATCCCCCCGATGATCCCGCCGGGGGCGAGCGGCGTGGCCCCCACCGCCTGGGGGAGCAGGGGGGTCTGCAGGACCCGGGTGGGGTCCTGGGCGTAGTGGGCGAAGCGGACGGCCGCCTGGGGCACCTGCATCCGCGAGCCCACCGCCGCGGTGGCCCCGGTCTCGGCGATCACCAGCGGCAGGAGCTCCTTGGCGCGCGAGCGGATGGCCTCGGCCGCCCGGGCCAGCAGGGCGCAGCGGTCGGCCACCGGGGTGGCCGCCCACGCCGGCAGTGCCCGGCGGGCCGCCGCGGCGGCGGCCCGCGCGTCGTCCGCGGTGGCGTCGGGCGCCCGGCCCACCACCTCCTCGGTGGCCGGGTTGAGGACCTCGTAGGTGCCGCCGGAGGCGTCCACCCACTCCCCGCCGATGAGGAGCCGGTGCTCGTCGTGACTCATGCGGCGCTCCCTTGCTGTCGTCGGTCCGCGGCGGCCCATTGTGATCGGCCGCCCCGCCGGCCGCCAGACGGCCGGGCCGGGCGGGACCGGGCCGCCGTGCGCCGGAGCGGGGTCAGCCGCTCCGGCCGGGAGGGGGGAGCTCTCCCCCGGGCTTCGGATCGCCGGGACCGCCAGCGCCCGCCGGCTGGTCGTCGACCACCTCCGAGCTGGCATCGATGGCCCCGGGGTGCGCCGCCGGTCCCCCGCCCGCCCCCGGGCCCCCGGACCCGCCCCAGCCGCCGGGGCCCCCCGGACCCGGCCACCGGCCGGCCCAGAACCGCACGCCGGCCACCTCCGAGCGCGCGTCGATGGGGCCGGCCGCCTCGAGCAGCCCCTCGGCGCGGCGGTGGACCACGGCGTTCTGCACGCCGTAGGTGATGCCCAGCCACAGGAGCAGGCTGGCCGAGACCACGCCGCCCTGGCCGTGGATCGAGTCGATCCACGCGGTGGCCGAGAAGTGCAGGGCCAAGGAGACCGCCCACAGCGCCATGGTCAGCCAGGTCCCCTGGCGGAGCACCACCGGTCCGGCCCGCCAGATCTTGACCGTGAGGGCGCGGAGCGCCCCGAGGGCCACGGCCCCCACGACGAAGCTGAAGGTGAGGACGCCGACCGCCTCACCCGAGACGTGGTGCGAGCCGGCGAAGGAGAGCAGCTCGACGAGGCCGATGACGCACAGGATGGCGGACAGCCGGAGGGTGAGGCGGGGCCAGACGCGCCGCACCTTGAGCTGGCGCCAGAGCAGCCAGGCCACCACCACGACGTCGAGCGCGACGGCCAGGAACACTCCGACCGACCCTACCCGCACCCACCTGGGGCCGGACCCTCAACCCCCCAGCAGCGGGCCGACCAGCGCGCCGAAGGCCGCCGTCTGGTCGCAGGCCTCCTCGACCGAGCGGGCCATCAAGCGGACCTGGAGGTGGTTCACCCCCATGGCCACCAGCTCGCGCAGCGAGCCGGCCACCTCGGCCGGGCCGCCCCGCAGCACGAAGGGCGGCAGGTCCCACCTTGCGTCGCCCCCGGCGCCCCCGCCGGTCAGGTAGATGGGCTCGGCGATGGTGCCGATGTCGAGGGGGGCGCCGTGGCGCAGCTCCTGGCGCAGCTCACGCAGGAGGGCGATCTGGCCCGGCAGGTCCCGGCGGCGGGTGCCCTGGGGGAGCCAGCCGTCGCCCAGGGCGGCGGCGCGGCGGATGGCCGGCCGGCTCGAGCCCCCGATCCAGATCGGCGGGCGGGGCTCTTGGACCGGACGGGGGGCCACGCCCATCTGCGACGCCGGCCAGCGGGGCCCCGGGAGGACCGGGAACTCCTCGGTCAGCGCCAGGGCCAGGGCGCACACGGCCTCGTCGGTGTCGGCCCCGCGCCGGTCGAACCCCCCCGTCAACAGCTCGTACTCCTCGGGCACGTGGCCGGCCCCCACGCCCACGATGAGCCGCCCGCCCGACAGCCGGTCGAGGGTGGAGAGCTCCTTGGCGGCGCGCAGGGGGTGGCGCTGGGCCAGCACCAGGACATGGGAGAGCAGCCGCACCCCGGTGGTCACCCCGGCCAGCCACCCGAGCGTCGCCGTCGTGTCGTACCAGACGGTGGACATGGCGCCGGCCAGCCGCTCGGGGATGGCGGTGTGGTCGCAGACCCCCACGTAGAAGAAGCCCGCCTCGTCGGCGGCGCGGGCCACCCGGGCGATCTCGTCCGGCCCGGCCCGGGTCTCCCAGTCGGCCGTGTACATGGTCGACTGGGACTGGACCGGCAGCTGCATGCCGTAGACGGGACCGCTCCCGCCCACGATCGACACGACGTCCTTCGGCGGCTCCATGGCTCCTCCGTGGTGGTCAGTACCGGCCGGCCACCGTGGCGGCCAGCGCGGCTGCGGGCCCGAGCGAGGCGGCCAGGAAGCGGGCCCGCTCCAGGTAGAGGTGGACCGGCACCTCCCAGGTGAACCCCATGCCCCCGAACACCTGGACGCACGAGCGGGCGTTGGCCACGGCCGCCTCGGCGGCGAGGAGGGCACCGCCGGCGGCCGCCCGCTCGGCGTCGCCCACGCCCGGCTGGTCGACGGTGACGGCGGCCGCCTGGACCGCGGCCCGGGCGGTCTCCGAGCGCACCAGCATGTCGGCGCAGAGGTGCTTGACCGCCTGGAACGACCCGACCGGCCGGCCGAACTGGTGACGGTGCAGGGCGTGGTCGACGGCCATGTGGCAGGCGGCCGCGGCGACGCCCACGCACAGGGCGCCGGTCAGGACCCGCGCCCAGAGGTCCCACTCGGCCACGGTCGCCGGGTCGTCGAGGACGACGCCGGCCCCCGGCGGCCCGGTCAGCACCGAAAGCGGGGTGAGGGGGTCGAGGGAGCGCTCCACCGCCCGCGCCCGGGCCACCAGGTCCGCCACCTCCCCGTGGCCGAGGGCCGCCAGCCGGCCGCCCGGGCCCCGCACCACCAGGGCGCCGAGGGAGTCGAGGTGCTCGACCAGCCAGGGCTGGCCCTCGGCCGGGGCCAGGACCGCGCCCACCACCAGCGAGCCGTCGGCCGCCCCGGCGAAGGGCCCCACCCCGTCGGCCGCCAACCGGGCGGCCAGGTGCGAGGGGACGAGCGGGCCGGGGACCAGGCCCCGGCCGAGCTCCTCGAAGACCACCGCGGCGTCGGCCAGGCCCAGCCCGGCCCCGCCCGCGGCCTCGGGGAGGGTGAGGGAGAAGACCCCGGCCTCGGCCAGCGACGCCCAGTCGTCGGGGTCGACCACCTGGCGGCCCCCCTCGGCCCGGCGCACCCGGTCGAGCGGGAACCGGCCGGCCACGATGACCCGGACCAGCTCGGCCAGGGCGACCTGGTCGGCGGAGAGCTCGAAGTCCACCCGCCTACCCCTTGGGGAGGCCGAGGATCCGCTCGGCCACGATGTTGCGCTGGATCTGCGAGGTGCCCGCGGCGATGGTCCGCGAGAAGCTGTTCACCCAGGTGTCGACCAGCTCGGCGTTGCCCGGCCCCCCGGCGCCGGCCGACCAGGACCCCCCGTCGAGCTCGTCCCAGGCGAGGGAGGCCGACCCGGCCAGGTCGGTGCCGAGGTCGGCCAGCCGCTGGCGCAGCTCGGAGAAGGCCAGCTTGAAGACGCTCCCGCCGATGCCCGGGACACCGTCGCGGGCGGCCCGCGAGACGTTGCGCCGGGTGAGCGCCCAGAGGGCGTCGAGCTCCGCCCCCAGGTGGCCGATGCGGGCCGTCACCGAGGCGTCGCCGGCGGTGCGGGCCACGTCGCGCAGCGACCGCAACAGCTCCATCGACTGGAGGAGCTCGCCGACGAAGGCGGTCCCGCGCTCGAAGCCCAGGGTGACCATGGCCACCCGCCACCCGTCGTCCTCGTCCCCGAGGCGGTTGGCGACCGGCACCGCCACGTCGTCGAAGAACAGCTCGGCGAACTCGGTGGTCCCGGCGATGGTGCGCATGGGGCGGACGTCGATGCCCGGGGTGTCCATGGACAGCGCCAGCCAGGTGATGCCCCGGTGGCGCGACTCCTCGGGCCCGGTGCGCACCAGCAGCTCGCAGAAGTCGGCCACCTCGGCGTGGCTGGTCCAGGTCTTCGAGCCGTTCACCACGTAGTGGTCGCCGTCGCGCACCGCCTTGGTGCGCAGGGACGCCAGGTCGCTCCCGGCGTCGGGCTCGCTGAACCCCTGGCACCAGATCTCCTCGCCCCGCAGGATCCCCGGCAGGTAGCGGGCCCGCTGGCCGGGCGTGCCCTCGACGGCGATCGTCGGCCCGGCGTGGAGCAGCCCGACGAAGTTCACCCCGACGTAGGGGGCGTGGGCCCGGGCCAGCTCCTCGGCGTAGACGAGCTGCTCCACCGGGCTGGCCCCCCGGCCCCCTCCCTCGTCCGGCCAGCCGATGCCGGCCCAGCCGGCCTCGAAGAGGAGCCCCTGCCAGTGGGTGTCGTAGCGCCGGCGCGCCGGCCAGTCGTCGGCCGGGGGCTTGGCCGGGAGGGTCGGGACGGTCTCCTCCAGCCACCGCCGCAGCTCGTGGCGGAACCGCTCCTCGTCCGCCGTGTAGCGGAGGTCCACCGCGTCAGGGCCCGCGCCGCGAGGGGTGGCCGGCCCTCAGGCGACCAGGTCGAGACCGTAGAGGCCGATGGCGTTGCCGCGGACGATCTTGCGCCGCTGGTCGTCGGTGAGGTCCGCCATCTGCTCCTCGGCGATCTCCTTGGTCCGGGGCCAGGTGGAGTCCGAGTGCGGGTAGTCCGACTCGTAGGTGATGTTGTCCTCCCCGATCTCGTCCACCGACCGCAGGCCGTGGGCGTCGTCGAAGAAGCAGCCGTAGATGTGGTCCTTGAAGTAGGTCGACGGCGGGTTCGGCACCTTGTCGGCGACGCCGCCCCACGCCCGGTTGTCCTCCCAGACGCGGTCGGCGCGCTCGAGGATGTAGGGGATCCAGCCGATCTGCCCCTCCGAGTAGGCGATCTTGAGGTCGGCGAAGCGCACCAGCACCCCGGAGAACAAGAAGTCGACCATGGAGAAGGTGGCGTTGGTGTGGGTGAGGGTGGAGCCGACCGCCGGCGGGGCGTCCTTGGAGGTCGACGGCATCTTCGACGACGACCCGATGTGCATGTTGACGACCGTGCCGGTCTCGGCGCAGGCGGCGAAGAACGGGTCCCAGTAGCCGTCGGGGTCGTGCACGCTGGGCAGCCCCAGGAACGGCGGGATCTCGCTGAAGCAGACCGCCCGCACCCCGCGCGCCGCGTTGCGCCGCACCTCGTCGGCCGCCAGCCCGGCGTCCCAGAGCGGGATGAGGGTGAGGGGGACCAGGCGCCCGTCGGAGGGCCCGCACCACTCGTCCACCATCCAGTCGTTGTAGGCCTGCACGCAGAGGAGGCCGAGCTCCTTGTCCTTGGCCTCGGAGAAGGTCTGCCCGCAGAAGCGCGGGAAGGTGGGGAAGCAGAGCGCGGCCTCGATGTGGTTGAGGTCCATGTCCTCGAGCCGCGGCTTCACCTCGTAGGAGCCGGGCCGCATCTCCTCGTAGGTGATGCCCTTCATCGTGACCTCGTCGCGGGGCACGCCGACGGCCGAGTCCACCCGCAGGAGCGGGCGCTTGAGGTCCTCGTAGTGCCACCAGTCGGCCGGCCGGCCCTCGCTGCCCGGTTTCACCGTGAGCTTGCCCCCGAGGAAGGTGATCTCCCCCATCGGCGCCCGTACGATCCGCGGGCCCACCTCGGCGTACTTGGAGGGCAGCCGGTCGCTCCAGACGTTCGGCGGCTCGACCACGTGGTCGTCGACGGAAACGATCATGGGCAGTTCGGCCATGGGGCGAGCGTAGCGCGGGCCTGACGGACCGTCAGAAGGGTCGGCAGGGTCCTCGAGGCGGGCGCACCGGGGGACGGGGAGGCGGCGGCCGACGGACGGGTGGTGCCGGCGCCGTCTTCGGCCTCCGTGAGGTGGTGGACCCTCCGACGGGCCGGTGGCGACCACCTCGGTCGGCGGCCGACGGGGGCTCCTTAGATGACCAACCCGCCGTTGGGGCTGAGGCACTGACCGGTGAGGAAGCTGCTGGCGTCGGAGGCGAGGTAGAGGATGCAGTAGGCGATGTCGGCCGGCGACCCCACCCGACCGAGCGGGGCGAACTTGCGCATCGGGGCCAGCACCTGCTCGCGCAGCTCCTCGTCGATCGTCCCGTCGGGGCGTCGGTAGTAGCGCGCCGTCATGTCGGTGGGGACGAAGCCGGGGGCCACGGCGTTCACCCGCACCCCCTTGCGGCCCACCTCGACGGCCATGGTCCGGGTGAGCTGCAGCACCGCCGCCTTGGTGATGGCGTAGGCACCGATGTGCGGGCTGGGAGGGGCCAGGGCGGCCGCCGACGACATGTTGACGATGCTGCCCGCGCGTTGCTCCACCATGACCCGGCCGGCCGCCTGGCAGCCGTGCAGGACACCCTTGAGGTTCACCGCCATGATGCGGTCGAGGTCGTCACCGGAGAGCTCGAGGATGGACCCGTCGAGCATGATGCCGGCGATGTTGCACATGACGTCGATCCGCCCGTGGTCGGCCACTGCCCCGGCGACCAGTGCCGTCACCTCCTCGGGCTCGGAGACGTCGACGCTGCGCCCGACGGCCACGCCGCCGGACACGATGATCTCGGCCGCCGTCTCGAGCGCCTCCCCCTCCCGCACGTCGGCGCAGTAGACGACGGCGCCCGACCCGGCCAGCACCTGGGCGGTGGTGCGGCCGATGCCGCTGCCGGCGCCGGTCACCACGGCGACCCGGCCGCTCAGGTCGAAGGAGCTGCGGACGGTCTCGGTGGTCTCCACCGCCCGAGTGTGCCACGCCCGTCCGCGGCGGTCCCAGTGGCCGGTCACAGCAAGGACTTGGTGGGTCTGCCCCCGCCCGCCGGAATGGCCGTCGGGGCGATGACCACACCATGGCCAGCGGCCGGGATGTCCCGCTGGCCGATCCGCCAGGGAAGACTGGCGCCGTGGGCACCGTGTCGCGGCAAGGGGCAACCGCATGACCGACCATGACCGACGAGCCACGCTCTTGGACGCCTACGAGAACGCCGCGGTGATCGTGTCGGGGATAGCTGCCGGGGACCTCAGGCGCCCGACGCCGTGCCGCAGGTACGACGTGGTTGGCTTGGTCGACCACCTCGTCGAAGCAGGCCAGCGGGCGGCCGCTCTCGGCCGGGGCCGGACCCCTCCACCCGGAGACGATTCCCCCCACGTGGAGCTGTCCGACGCGCCCGGCCAGCTACGCCACGCGGCCGGGTACGCGGCGCAGGCCTGGGACGACGACTCCCGGTTGTCATCGACGGTCACCATGCCGTGGGGTGAGGAGTACACCGGGGCCACCGTGGTCGACATGTACCTGGCCGAGCTGGCCGCCCACGCCTGGGACCTGGCCCGTGCCACCGGACAGATCGAGAAGTTGAACCCCTCGGTCGCCGCAACGGCGCTCGAGGGGGCGCGGGCGGTGATCAAACCCGAGTACCGCGACATGGTGGAACCGGGATCTCCGTTCGCAGCGGAGGTGCCGCCACCCCCGGGCGCCGACGACTGGGAGCGCCTCGCCGCCTTCACGGGACGCGATCCCCGAGCACCGCTGGGCCAGGAGGGGTGAGGAGGGCGGAGGGCGCCCGCATCCCTGGGTGCCCGGCGCCCGGGTGGCCCCTCGGGAAGGTCCCGTCCACGGGCGCCGGAGGTGAACGAGGAAGGTGGCTGGCCACGACGACCGCGGCGGGCCGGACGGTTCCGGGCGCCTGTCGGCTCCGGGCTGACCGCCGAGCCCTCTCCGCGGCAGACCGCTAGGCGGTGCCCGTGGCCGGGGGGCCGCCGTCGGCGGACCACCCCTCGAGGGCGAGCAGCCGGCGCTTCACGTCGAGGCCGCCGCCGTAGCCGCCGAGCCCCCCCGAGGCGACGACTCGGTGGCAGGGGAAGAAGATGGGCAGCGGGTTGGCCCCGTTGGCCTGCCCGACGGCCCGGTAGGCGGTCGGCCGGCCCACCCGGCCGGCCAGCTCGCCGTAGGTGATGGTCGTCCCGTAGTCGATGCCGGCCAGGGCCCGCCAGACCTCGACCTGGAACGGGGTCCCGCACAGCTCGAAGGGCAGCTCGAAGGAGGTTCGGTTCCCGGCGAAGTACTCCTCCAGCTGGGCCGCGGCCCGACGCAGGGGGTCGGGGGCGCCGCCGGGCGAGCTCTCGGACCGGGCCGGGCCGGTGTCGGGGAGGAACAGGTGGGTGAGCGAGCGGTCGTCCCCGTCGAGCGCCAGGGGCCCGATCGGGCTGTCGACCACCAGCCGCCGGCCCGGGCCGGGCCGGGTACCTCGAGCGGTCGTCGGGGGAGCCTCTATGTCGACCTTCATGCTGCGTCCTTTCTCTTCGTGTCGTCGTCGTGTGCGGCCGACGCGCCTTGGGCGGTGTCGGCGGTCCCCGCAGGACCCGCCCAGAGGTGGGCCGTGGCATAGGCCCGCCACGGTCGCCACCGCTCGGAGAGGGCCAGCACCTGGGCCGGACCGTCGTCGGCCCCGCGGGAGGCCAGGGCCCGCCGGACGCCGAGGTCGGTCGGGAGGAAGGCGTCGGGATCGGCGAGGGCCCGCAGGGCGACGTAGGCGACGGTCCACGGACCGATGCCGGGCAGGGCCCCCAGCCGGCGGGACACCTCGGCGGGGTCCGACCCCGGGTCGACCGAGAGCGAGCCGTCGTCCACCGCCGCGGCCAGCGCCCGCAGCGCACGGCGCCGCGCCTCGGGCATGGCCATCGACCGGTCGTCGGCGGCCAGCAGCTCCGCCGGGGAGGGGAAGAGGTGGGTCACCGGACCCGACGGGCCGGCGAGCGGGGTGCCGGCCGAGGCCACCAGCCGACCGGCCACCGTGCGGGCCCCGGCCACCGAGACCTGCTGGCCGATCACGGCCCGGACGGCCAACTCCCAGCCGTCGACCGTGCCGGGCACCCGGCGGCCCGGCACGGCGCGCACCAGCGGGGCGAGCAGCGGGTCGCCGCCGAGCGCGGCGTCGACGGCCGCCGGGTCGGCGTCGAGGTCGAGGAGCCGGCGGCAGCGGTTGACCGCGGCGGTGAGGTCGCGCAGGTCGCCGAGGCGCAGGGTGGCCCGCACCTCGCCGTCGCCGCCGAGCGAGATGGCCACGACGCCCTCGCCGTGGGGGAGGCGGAGGCTGCGGTGGTAGGTGCCGGCCTCGGACCCCTCGATCCCGGGCACGGCACGGGCGGCCAGGAAGTCGAGGAGCTCGCCGGCGGCCAGCGGCCGGCGGTGGGCCAGCCGCAGCCCGACCGTGGTGCCGCCCACGCCGTCGCCGCCCGGGCCCCCGTGGCGGTGGCGGCGAACCCGCCGGCGCAGCTCGGTCGGGGTGAGGGCGAAGACCTGGCGGAACGTGTCGTTGCACTGGCGGACGCTGCTGAAGCCGGCGGCGAAGGCCACGTGGGCGACCGGCAGGTCCGTCGTCTCGACCAGCAGCCGGGCGGTCTGCGCCCGCTGGGCGCGGGCCAGGGCCAGCGCCCCCGTCCCCACCTCGGCCACCAGCAGCCGGTGGAGCTGGCGCTCGCTGTAGCCGAGTCGGGCCGCCAGGCCGGCCACGCCCTGGCGGTCGACCGTGCCGTCGGCGATGAGCCGCATGGCCCGGGCCACCGCGTCGGCCCGCGCGTTCCACTCCGGCGAGCCGGGGCTGGCGTCGGGCCGGCAGCGCATGCAGGCCCGGAACCCGGCCTGCTGGGCCGCGGCGGCGCTCGGGTAGAAGCGGACGTTGGCCGGCTTCGGCGTCATCGCCGGGCAGCTGGGGCGGCAGTAGATCCCGGTCGAGGTGACGGCGGTGATGAACCAGCCGTCGAAGCGGGCGTCCCGGCTCTGCACGGCCCGGTAGCAGCGGTCGAAGTCCTCCAGCACCGGACCCATGGTGACACCCCGCGGCCCTCGTGTCTGGCGGGAATCGGACATGGGGGCCGGGGCGCCCCGGGACCCCGAGGGGCTCAGCCCCGGGCGCGGCCCAGGGCGGCGGTGAGGACGAGCGCCCGGTGGGCGGCGGCGTCGCCCCACGCGGCCGACAGCACCCAGGCGCGCTTCATGTAGAGGTGGAGGTCGCACTCCCAGGTGTAGCCGATGGCCCCGTGGACCTGGAGGGCGACGCCGGCGGCCAGGTCGGCAGCGTCGGAGGCCAGGGCCTTGGCCATCGAGGCGTGGGCGGAGCGGTCGGGGAGCGCACGGGCCAGCGAGTCGGCGGCGCGGTAGACGGCGGGCCGGGCGAATTCGAGGCGGACCCGGGCGTCGGCCAAGGGGTGCTGCACCGCCTGGTAGCTGCCGACCGGCCGGCCGAACTGGTGCCGCGCCGAGGCGTAGGCCACGGCCATGGCGATGAGCCGGTCGGCCAGGCCGAGCAGCTGGGCGGCCGTGGCCACCGCCGCCCGGTCGACCAGGTCGCCCACGAGGGCCGTGGCCTGGGGCCCCTCGGCCAGCAGGGACTCGGGCCCCGGGGTCCACTCCACGCTGCCCAGGTCACGCGTGGCGTCAACCGAGGGCGTGGTCGTCACCCACGTGGCGTCGGCGGCCACGGCGTGGAGCTCCCAGGCCGGGCCCGGGCCCCGGTGGGCTAGGAGGAACAGCCCGGCCCGCGAGGCGCCCGCCACCCTGGGGGTCACCACCGCGCCGTGCCCGCCCTCGGGCGCGTCCGTGGGCCGCGGGCCCGACGGGGTCGGCTCGAGGCCGCCCACGGTCGCCACCAGCTCCCCGCGGGCCAGCGCGGGCAGCGCGTCGGCGGCGAGCACCGCGACCTGCGCGCCTTTCGGCGACCGTTCGGCCGCGTCGGCGAGGAGCGGGGCAGCCAGCCCCGCCGACTCCACGAGCGGCTCGGGCAGCGCCGCCCACCCGGCCTCCTCGGCCACGCCCACGAAGTCGACCTCGCGCAGCCCGAGCCCGCCGTGCTCGGCCGGCACACAGAGTCCGGGCGCGCCGAGCTCGCACAGGACCGCCCACCGGGCGTCCGCCCGCCCCGGGTCGCCGTGGGCGTGGGCCCCGGTGCGCCGGAGATCGGCCAGGGCGCGGAGGTCCCCGGCCGTGCACTGGCGCTCGAGCACCGAGCGGACGGCCGACCGGAGCTCGAGCTGCTGCTCGGTGAAGGCGAAGCGCACCCGGAGCCGACCTAGGCCCTCGGGAGGCCGAGCAGCCGTTCGGCCACCACGGTGCGCTGGATCTCGTTGGTGCCGGCGTAGATCGGCCCGGCCAGGGCGAAGAGGTAGCCGTCGAGCCACTCGCCGGGGTGGGCGGCCGCCGGCCCCTCCTCGGATCCCACCAGCAGCTCGGCCTCGGGGCCGAGCAGCTGGAGGGCGGCGCGGTGGATGCGCAGGTCGGTCTCGGACCAGAACAGCTTGTTGCAGCTGGCCTCGGGGCCGACAGTGTGGCCGTCGGCCACCCGCGAGGCGGTCCAGTAGGTGGCCAGTTCGTACGCCTCGGCGTCGACGAGGGCGCCGGCGACCTCGTCGGCCACCGGCCCCCCCGGCCGGCCGCGCTCGTCGTAGAGGGCGACGAGGCGTGCCGCGGCCTCGGTGTAGCGGGCCGGGCTGCGCAGGCTGAGCCCCCGCTCGCTCCCGGCCGTCGACATCGCCACCTTCCAGCCGTCGCCGGGCGCCCCGAGCACGTGGGCGTCGGGCACGAAGACGCCGTCGAGGAAGATCTCGGCGAACCCGGGCTCCCCGTCGAGCTGGGGGATCGGCCGCACGGTGACCCCAGGTGCGTCCATCGGGAACAGGAAGTAGGTGAGGCCGCGGTGGCGCTCGGCGTCCGGGTCGCTGCGGAAGAGGCCGAAGCACCAGTCGGCGAAGGCGCCACGCGAGCACCAGGTCTTCTGCCCGCGCAGGAGCCAGCCGTCGCCGGACGGCGCCCGTTCGGCCCGGCTGCGCAGCGCGGCAAGGTCGCTCCCGGCGTCGGGCTCGGACCAGCCCTGGCACCAGATCTCCTCGCCCGAGGCCATCGGCGGCAGGAAGCGCGCCTTTTGTTCGGGCGTGCCGTGGTCGAGCAGGGTCGGCCCGAGGAGGAAGATGCCGTTCTGTCCCACCCGGCGCGGGGCGCGGGCCCGGTGGTACTCCTCCTCGAAGATCAGCCACTCGAAGATGCCGACGCCGCGCCCGCCGTACTCGGGGGGCCAGCTCACCACCGACCACCGGTCGGCGGCCAGCCTCCCCTCCCACACCCGGTGCTGCTCGAACCCCTCGGCGGTGTCCAGCGAGGCCAGGCTGCCCGGTGCCGGCGCGTGATCGGCCAGCCAGGACCGGGCCTCGGCCCGGAACGCCTCCTGGTGGGGGGTGTGGGTGAGGTCCATCCTGCGAGAATCTGACACACCATCACATGCTCGGCAACAATGGACGGATGCCCGACGCGGTCATCGTGGACGCGGTCCGCACCCCGGTCGGCCGTCGCAACGGGCGGCTCTCGGGTTGGCATCCGGTGGACCTCGCCGCCCAGCCGCTGCTGGCCCTGGTCGAGCGCAACGACCTCGATCCGGCGCTCATCGAGGACGTGATCATGGGTTGCACGATGACCGTCGGGGAGCAGGCCATGAACATCGCCCGCAACGCCGCGCTGGCGGCCGGCTTCGGCGACACGGTGCCCGGCACCACGGTCGACCGCCAGTGCGGGTCGGCCCAGCAGGCGGTGCACTTCGCCGCCCAGGCCGTGCTGGCCGGGGCCATGGACGTGGTGGTGGCCGGCGGCGTCGAGTCGATGAGCCGGGTGCCCATCGGGTCGACCACCGACCCCGGGCCGGGCGAGGCCTACGGGCCGATGTACCTCCAGCGCTACGACCTCATCCACCAGGGGGAGTGCGCCGAGGAGATCGCCCGGCGCTGGAAGGTGAGCCGGGCCGACATGGACGCCTTCGCCCTCGAGTCCCACCGCCGGGCCGCGGCCGCCTCGGACCAGGGCCGGTTCAAGAACGAGACGATCCCCCTCGAGACCCGTTACGCCGACTGGGTCGAGCCCAAGGGGACCGCGCCCCTGCCCGAAGGGGTCCTCGACGCCGACGAGGGCGTGCGGCGGGACACCTCGCTCGAGCGGCTGGGGTCGCTGCCGGGCGCCTTCCGCCCCGACGGGACGGTCACCGCCGGCACCTCGTCGCAGATCTCCGACGGGGCGGCGGCCGTGCTGGTCATGAGCGACCGCCGCGCCGCCCAGCTCGGGCTGCGGCCCCGGGCGCGGTTCCACGCCTTCGCCGTGGCCGCCAACGACCCCGAGATCATGCTCACGGCGCCGATCCCGGCCACCCGGCGGATCCTGGAGCGGACCGGCCTCGCCCTCGACGACATCGACGTGGTCGAGATCAACGAGGCCTTCGCCTCGGTCGTGCTGGCCTGGGAGCGCGAGCTGCACCCCGACATGCACCGGGTCAACCCCAACGGCGGGGCCATCGCCATCGGGCACCCCACCGGCTGCTCCGGGGCCCGCCTGCTGGCCACCCTCCTGAACGAGCTGGAGCGCAGCGGCGGCCGCTACGGCCTGCAGACGATGTGCGAGGGCGGGGGCCAGGCCAACGCCGTCGTCATCGAGCGGTTGGGCTGAGGCCGGTGGCCAAGGCCGCGCTCCCCGCCGTGGAGGGGTGGTTCACCCTCGACCGCGACGCCCCGGCGCTGCTCGGGTCGCGCTGCGCCGCCTGCGGCACCTACGCCTTCCCGGCCGAGACCCACTTCTGCCGCAACCCGCGTTGTGAGTCCACCGAGTTCGAGACGGTGGAGCTGTCGCGCCGCGGCAGGGTGTGGTCCTACACCGACGCCCGCTACCAGCCGCCCGCCCCCTACGTGGCGGCCGAGCCGTACGAGGCGTTCGCGCTGGCCGCGGTGGAGCTGGAGGCCGAGCGCATGGTGGTGATGGGCCAGCTGGTGGCCGGGGTGAGCGTGGACGACCTGGCGGTGGGCGACGAGGTGGAGCTGGTGCTCGACACCCTCTACGAGGACGACGACCACGAGTACCTGGTGTGGAAGTGGCAGCCGCTCGGCCGGGGCGACGACCGGTGAGCCCGGCGGACCGCCGGGTGGCGGTGCTCGGGGCGGGGATGCACCCGTGGGGCAAGTGGGGCCGGAGCTTCGTCGAGTACGGGCTGGCCGCGGCACGCCAGGCGCTGGCCGACGCCGGGCTCGCCTGGGAGGACGTCGGGTTCGTGGCCGGGGCCGACACCATCCGCAACGGCTACCCGGGGTTCGTGGCCGGGGCCACCTTCGCCCAGGCGCTGGGGTGGACCGGGGCCCGGGTCTCCTCCTCCTACGCGGCCTGCGCCTCGGGGGCGGCGGCCATCGCCAGCGCCCGGGCCCAGATCCTGGCCGGCCTGTGCGACGTGGCCCTGGTGGTCGGCGCCGACACCACGCCCAAGGGGTTCTTCGCCCCGGTGGGCGGGGAGCGCCGCGACGACCCCGACTGGCTGCGCTTCCACCTGCTCGGGGCGACCAACCCGGCCTACTTCGCCCTCTACGCCCGCCGGCGGATGGACACCTACGGGGCCACGCAGGAGGACTTCGCCCAGGTGAAGGTGAAGAACGCCCGCCACGGCCTGGCCAACCCCAACGCCCGGTACCGCAAGGAGGTCACCGTCGACGAGGTCCTGGCCTCGCCGGTGGTGGCCGACCCGCTCCGGCTGCTCGAGATCTGCGCCACCTCCGACGGCGGGGCGGCGCTGGTCCTCTCCTCCATGGCCTACGCCCGGCGCCACCGCGGCGGGGAGCCGGCGGTCAGCGTGGCCGCCGTCTCCACGGTCACGCCGCGCTTCCCCAACACGGTGATCGAGATGCCCAATTTCGCCACCGACTCCGCCGCGGCCGTGGCGTCCGACGGTTCGGGGTTCCGGCCGTCCATCACCGCCGCGGCCTACGAGGAGGCCGGGATCGGCCCCGACGACGTCGACCTGGCCGAGGTCTACGACCTCTCCTCGGCCCTCGAGCTCGACTGGTACGAGGACATCGGCCTCTGCGGGCCCGGCGAGGCCGAGAAGCTCCTGCGCGAGGGGGCCACGGCCCTGGGGGGCCGGGTACCGGTCAACCCCAGCGGCGGCCTGTCGTGCTTCGGCGAGGCCATCCCGGCCCAGGCCATCGCCCAGGTGTGCGAGTCGGTCTGGCAGCTGCGGGGCGAGGCCTCGGGGCGGCAGGTGGAGGGGGCCAGGGTGGCGGTCACGGCCAACCAGGGCCTCTTCGGCCACGGCTCGTCGGTGGTGCTCTGCCGGTAGGGGGGCCGGGCGCCCGGGGTGCGCGCCGGGCCGGGCCTCAGCCCTTCACCTCGCGGGTCGCGGGTGGCCCCGGGGTCGAGCACCCGGCGCAGCAGGTCCAGCTCCTCGTCGGTGGGGAGACGGCTGCTCGGCACGTCGTCGCCCACCACCAGCTCGAACCCGGTCGCCGCGGCGACGTCGTCCGCGCTCACGCCGGGGTGCAGCGAGCGGATGCGCATGACCCGGTCGGGGGTCTCGAAGTCGAAGACGCCGAGGTTCGAGACAACGGCCCGCACGTCGTGGTAGCGGGTGGCCCCGGGGCCGGCCGCCGCCGCCCGCCGGTAGCCGACGCCGCTGACCACGTCGACCTGCTCGACGAACGACCGCGGCGAGTGGTCGGGGACCCAGTAGCTGGTCGGGTGGTTGACCGAGTTGCCGGGGGCGCCGCGCACCCCGACCAGCTGTGCCTTGGGCCGCGCCCAGTCGCCGATGGCTGAGAGGTTCTGGTTGCCGGTGCGGTCGATCTGGCTGGCCATCATCATCACGTGGCGCCGACCCGACCACACCACGTCGAAGACGGTGCGGTACGGCATGGCCGCCTCGCGCACCAGTGTCGCGGGGTCGGTCAGCAACGGGGGCGCGCCCACCATGAGGGCGGCCTCGCCGTCGGTGAGGACGATGTCGGGGCTGAAGGTGAGGCGGGCCAGCCGGGCCCCGAGGGTGGGCACCGTCCCGAAGGGGCTCACCAGCACCTCGCCGGCATCGCGCCACAGCTCGGCGCAGGCCACCGCGCACACCTCGGCCCGGGTGGCCTCCCCCGCGCTCACCGGGCCTCCACGGCGGCGCGGTAGCCCTCCTCGTCCACCTCGAGGTAGCGGGCGGAGAAGGCGGCCCAGGACTCGGGCTCGGTGGCCGAGGCGTACTCGCGCTGGAACGCCTCGTCGCGCCCGTAGTCGGGCGGGCACGAGGTGAAGTGGGCGCCGCCCGGCGTCTCGGCCACGCCGTCGGTCAGCATGCGGTGGACGGTGACCGCGGCCAGCGGGCCCTCGCCGGACAGCGCTCCGCCGCCCACCACCCGCTCGGCCGTCACGAACCGCCGGGCGGCGGCGCCGAGGAACAGCTCGTCGAAGAACCGGTCGGGCCCGAGGAACTGGGCGTTGCCGGCGGTGTCGGCCCGGTTGGCGTGGACGAAGGCCGCGTCGAGCCGCAGCGCCGGGGCGGCCACGAACTCCGCCCCGGCGTCGGCCGGGTCGGCGAAGGGCCCCTCCTCGTAGGGGGAGCGCACGGTGCGCAGCTCGGGGTTGACCACCAGCACGTCGGAGCCGAGGCCGGCCCGGGTGGGGAGGAACGGCACCCGCCAGGCCGCCGCCTGGAGCCCGGCGAAGAACATCCCCTCGTCGAGCTCGGTGAGGGCCACCCGGCCGCCCTGGCGGGCTGCCCGCCAGTGAGGGTCCAGGGCGATCGAGTCGAGGGTGACGAAACCGCAGACCACCCGGCGGACCTTGCCGGTGGCGCAGAGGAGCCCCACGTCGGGGCCGCCGTAGGAGACGACGGTCAGGTCCTCGATGTCGGAACGGCAGATGGCCCGCACCACGGCCATGGGCTTGCGCCGCGAGCCCCAGCCCCCGAAGCCGACGGTCATCCCGCTGCGCAGCTCGGTCACCATCTCCTCGACCGTCGTCCGCTTGTCGGCCATCGCCCCGGGATCCTCAGCGGGCGGACCCGCCGTCCCTTTCTCCCTCCGAGCCCACCACCGGGGCCCGCTTCTCGACGAAGGCGGCCCGCTGCTCGTCGGCCACGCCCCGCACGTGCAGCTCGTAGGTGAACCCCTGTTCGAAGCGGTAGCTGCGCTTCACGTCGACCGGGTCGATGCCGTTGAGCGACTCCTTGGCCCGGCGGATGATCGACGGGTGCTTGGCGGCGATGGCGTGGGCCAGTTCGAGGGCGGCGTCGCGCAGGTCAGCACGGGGGACCACCCGGGCCACCGAGCCGTAGGCGGCCAGCTCGGCGGCGGTGACCGGCGCGGCCGTGTAGACCATCTCGCGCATCTTGTGCTGCGGCACCAGCCGGGCCAGATGGGTGGCCGCCCCGAGGGCCCCCCGGTCGACCTCGGGCAGTCCGAAGGTGGCGTCGTCGGCGGCCACCACGATGTCGGCGTTGCCCACCAGGCCGATCCCCCCGCCCAGGCAGAACCCGCCGACGGCGGCGATGACCGGGACCTCGCAGTCGTAGACGGCGGCGAAGGCGGCGGCGCACCCCCGGTTGACCCCCACCAGCGCGGTGTCCCCCTTCGCCTGGATCTCCTTGATGTCCACGCCGGCGCAGAAGCCGCGCCCCTCGGCCCGGAGCACCACCACGCCCGTCTCCTCCGACCGCCCGGCGGCCACCAGCGCGTCGGCCAGCTCGAACCAGGCGGCCACGTCGAGGGCGTTCACCGGGGGGTGGTCGAGAACGACCTCGGCGACACCGGGGTGCTGGCGCAGGGTCTCGATGGGCACGCAGGAACAGTAGGCGACCGGTCCGAGGGGGGGCCAAGGGCCCCCGGACGGACCGACCCCGCCGATAGGGTTGGCCGCGGTGGACGGCGGCACACCTCACGAGGCGACCGGGGCGGTCGAGGCGCGCACGGCGCTCGACTTCTCCGGGCGCGCCGTGATCGTCACCGGTGGCGGCCGAGGCGTGGGGCGCGCCGTGGCCCAGGCGTTCCTGGCGGCCGGGGCCAAGGTGGTCATCTGCGGGCGGAACCCGCCGGCGGCGGGGCCGCCGCGGGCAGAGGGCCCCGACGGGGCCGACCGGGTCGCCGCCTTCATCGAGGCGGACGTGCGAGAGCCCGACCAGGCCCAGGCCCTCGTCGACCGGGCGGCCGAGCGCATGGGGCGGCTCGACGTGCTCGTCAACAACGCCGGCGGCTCGCCGTACTCGCCGGCGGCTGAGGCCTCCCCGCGCTTCTTCGCCTCGGTGGTGTCGCTCAACCTGCTGGCTCCCTTCTACTGCGCCCAGGCCGCCAACGCCGTCCTGCAACGGGGCGACGGAGGCTCGATCCTCAACATCGGCAGCGTGTCGGGTTTGCGCCCCTCGCCGGGCACCGCCGCCTACGGCGCGGCCAAGGCCGGGTTGGTCAGCCTGACCCAGACCCTGGCCGTGGAGTGGGCGCCCAAGGTCCGGGTGAACTGCGTCAGCGCCGGCATGGTCGACACCGGAGACCCCGACCACTACGGCGGGCCCGAGGGGCTGGCCCGGGTGGCGGCCACCGTTCCCCTCGGGCGGATGGGCACCCCCGCCGACGTGGCCGGCATCTGCCTCTTCCTGGCCTCGCCCCTGGCCGGCTACGTGAGCGGGGCCACCCTCGTCGCCCACGGTGGCGGGGAGTGGCCGGCGTTCCTGCGGGCCGCCCGGGGGGAGTGACCCGCCGGGCGGGCAGTCGCCCCGGCGGGCGGCCATCGGGCATGATCTAGCCAGGCGCTGGGGGGAACTGGACGGCCCGATGGACGCAGTTGGGGGTACGACGTGGCAGCGGTAGGGGAGAGCGGTCCGCGCCCGTCGGGCGGTGCCGGACGACCGACGGTGCTGGCCGGCCAGCCCAGCCTCGGGTTCCAGCCGATCGTGGACCTCGGATCGGGCCAGCTCCTCGGGTTCGAGGGGTTGCTGCGCTGGTCCCACCCCACCGAGGGGATCATCCGGCCGCAGCTCCTCATCCCCTGGGCCGAGGCCAACGGCGACATCGTGGCCCTGGGCGAGTGGGTGCTGTCCGAGGGGTGCCGCCAGGCCATGTCGTGGCCGTTCAGCGTGCAGCTGGCCGTCAACTGCTCGCTGGTGCAGCTGCGGCGCGGCGTGGCCTCGCCGGCCGTGGCCTCCGCCCTGGGGGAGTCGGGCCTGCCCCCCGACCGCCTCACCATCGAGGTGACCGAGCACTCGATGTCCGAGGAGGCGGCGGTCGACGAGCTGCGGGCCATCGCCTCCCTTGGCGTCCAGCTGGCGGTCGACGACGTGGGCACCAGCTGGAACTCGATCGAGATCCTGCGCCGCCTGGCCGTCAACACGATCAAGATCGACCAGTCCTTCGTCAACGGGCTGGAGAACAACGAGGGCATCAACCGCATGGTGGTCCAGGCCGTGGTCCACCTCGCCCACAGCTGCGGCATGGCGACGGTGGCCGAGGGGGTCGAAAGCGCGCGGCACGCCGCCATCGTCCGGGAGTTCGAGTGCGACGCCGCGCAGGGCTACTTCTTCGCCCCCCCGCTGGACGCCGAGAACGCGTCCCAGCTGGCCAACGTGGAGAACCTCCGGTTCCCCCTGGAGGGACCGGGGTGGACGGAGGGAGACGACTGGCCGTTCCGCGGGGCGCACGCCGAGAGCCCCCCGGTCGGCGGCCTGCCCCCGGCGCCCAAGGGGCGGGTGGCCGGGCGGCGGGGCCGGCGCGAGGGCGTCGACCTGGTCGACCTGGTGCTCGACCAGGAGGAGGAACCCGAGCCCCGCGGGGCCCACGCCCGCGAGGAAGAGGGCCCTCTCTCGCTCGAAGAGCTGGGCCTGGATCCCGAGGAACCGGGCGACCACGTGCCCGGGGAGCCGTCCGGCTGAGGGTCCGGCGCCCGGCGGTGGGATTCGGGGACGGCTCGTCACCTGGTAGAAAGCCAGCGTGAAACTGGCGGTTCCCACCGAGACGCGGCCGGGCGAGCGGCGCGTCGCGGTCGTTCCCGACGTGGCCAAGCGGCTCGTCGCCGCGGGCTGGGAGGTCGCGGTGCAGTCCGGCGCCGGACACGAGGCCGCCTTCCCCGACGACGCCTACGCCGGGGCCGGCGCCTCGGTCGCCCCCGACGCCGCCGCCTGCTACCGCGGGGCCTCGGCCGTGGCCCGGGTCCAGCCCTTGAGCGCCCAGGAGGCGGCGCTGGTCGACGAGGGGGCCGTGGTGGTGAGCTTCCTGCAGCCCGCGGCGTCGGTCGACGCGCTCGGCGTGCTGGCCGCCAGGAAGGCCAGCGTGTTCAGCTTCGACCTGCTGCCCCGCATCAGCCGGGCCCAGAGCATGGACGCGCTCTCCTCCCAGGCCACCGTCTCGGGCTACCGCGCCGGCCTGGCGGCCGCCACCCACCTCGGGCGGTTCTTCCCCATGCTCATGACCGCGGCGGGCACCGTCCCCCCGGCCAAGGTCCTGGTCATGGGGGTCGGCGTGGCCGGCCTCCAGGCCATCGCCACCGCTCGTCGGCTGGGCGCGGTCGTCCGCGCCTACGACGTGCGGACGGCGGCCAAGGAGGAGGCAGAGAGCCTGGGGGCGACCTTCGTCGACCTCGGGGTGACGGCCGAGGGGGCCGGCGGCTACGCCCGCGAGCTCTCGCCCGAGGAGCTGGACCGCCAGCGGGCCGCCCTGGCGGCCGAGGTGGCGGCGGCCGACGTGGTGATCACCACCGCCGCCGTCCCCGGGCGACGGGCCCCGGTGCTGGTCACCTCGGCCATGGTCGACGGCATGGGCGAGGGGTCGGTGCTGATCGACCTGGCGGCCGACTCGGGTGGGAACTGCGAGGTGACCGAGGTCGGCGCCGAGGTGGTGCGCGGCGGGGTCACCGTGGTCGGCATGGCCAACCCGGCAGCCTCCATGCCGACCCACGCCAGCTTCCTGTTCGCCCGCAACGTGATGAACCTGCTGGCCCTCATGGTCCGCGACGGGGCCGTCTCGCCGGACTGGGAGGACGAGATCGTGACCGGCACCTGCGTGCTGCGCCAGGGGACGCCGGTGCACGCCCCCACGGCCGAGCTGCTCGGGGCCGCCGGCACCGGGGAGGGGCCACCGTCATGACCACCGGGGTCGTCGAGTACCTGACCGTGTTCGTCCTCGCCGCCTTCGTGGGCATCGAGGTCGTCTCCAAGGTTCCGAGCATCCTGCACACCCCGCTCATGTCGGGCTCCAACGCCATCCACGGCGTGATCCTGGTCGGGGCGATCCTGGTGCTCGGCCACGCCCACACCGGGGCCGAGGAGGTGCTCGGCTTCATCGCGGTGATCCTGGCCACGCTGAACGTCGTCGGCGGGTTCGTCGTGACCGACCGCATGCTCGAGATGTTCAAGGGACGCTCGCCCGGGCGCGAGCGCCCGCCGGCGGGCGAGGAGAAGGACCAGCAGCAGGGCGGGCCCGCCGCGTGAGCCGGGGGACGGTCATCGACCTCTGCTACCTGGTGGCTGTCATCGGCTTCATCCTCGCCCTGAAGGGGCTGTCGTCGCCGAAGCGGGCGCGGGCGGGGAACCTGGTGGGCGCGGCCGGGATGCTGCTGGCCATCGGGGCGACCTTCGCCCAGCCGAACCTGACCCACCTGGCGCTCATCGTGGTGGCCATGGTGGTCGGCGTGGCGGTGGCGGTGCCCGGCGGCCCGCCTGGTGAAGATGACGGCGATGCCGCAGATGGTGGCCATCTTCAACGGCGTCGGCGGCGGGGCGGCGGCCCTGGTCTCGATCACCGAGTTCATCGGGACCGACACCAAGACCCTGGCCACCTACAAGGTGCTCGAGGTGCTCTTCGGCGTGCTGGTGGGCACGGTCTCCTTCGCCGGGTCGGCCGTGGCCTTCGCCAAGCTCCAGGAGCTCATGACCGGGCGGCCCATCACCTACCCGGCCCAGCAGGTGATCAACGCCGCGGTGGGGCTGGTCGTCCTGGGCCTGGCCGTGGCCGTCCTGGTGACGGCGTCGACGGCCCTGCTCTGGGTGCTGCTCGGCCTGTCCGTCGTCCTCGGCGTGATCTTCGTGCTGCCCATCGGCGGGGCCGACGTTCCCGTGCTCATCTCGCTGCTCAACGCCTTCACCGGGCTGGCCGTGGCCGCCTCGGGCTTCACCTTGGACTCGAACCTGCTGATCGTGGCGGGGACCCTCGTCGGGGCCTCGGGCATCATCCTCACCCGCCTCATGAGCAAGGCCATGGGACGCTCGCTGCCCAACATCTTGTTCAGCGCCTTCGGCTCGGTGGTCACGGCCAGCGGTGCCACGGAGCGGGCCGGCGGGCAGTCGGTGCACACCGGCACCGTCGACGACGTCGGCGTGCTCCTGGCCTACGCCCGCAAGGTGGTGATCATCCCCGGCTACGGCCTGGCCGTGGCCCAGGCCCAGCACGTGGTGCGCGAGCTGGCCGACCTGCTGTCGGCACGGGGGGT
>CAVYPR010000003.1:0-710065 GCA_963770505.1 uncultured Actinomycetota bacterium
GGTAGGGGGCGGGTACCCCGTTCGCGTGGACGGTCGGCTCGATCGGAGTCGGATCACAGGCCTTGTGCTGATGGCCGCACCAGGTGCCGGCCGTCAAACGTTGTCCTCGTTGCCGTTGCTGAGTCCGCGGGCGGGAAGCCGGCCGATTGATGAAGTTGGCTAGATCTCCCAACGACCAGGGAGGTACTGCCATGACCACCATTGACGCCCCGGCGCAGGCGATCGAACTGCCGGGTCTCCATCACCAGTTCAATGAAGCCGAGCTGGCCGCTGCGGCATTCTTGGCCCGCTACAGCGGCCGGACGCTTGAGGCGTACCGACACGACCTGCGGTCCTTCTTCCAGTGGGCGGCCGACGTCGGACTCGAGATCCTCGAAGCGACCCGCCCGCACATCGAGCTCTTCCGCAGCGCCCTCGAGACCCGGGAGCTGGCCCCAGCCACCATCGACCGTCGGCTCTCGACCGTCTGCGGCTTCTACCGCTTCGCGCATATCGACGGCCGGATCGGCTCGAACCCGGCGCAGTACGTGCGGCGCCCGCAGGTCCACCGATCCGATGGGCGCGGCCTCGACCGCTCCGAGCTGGGCCGGTTCCTCTTCGCCGCCGAGTCCTACGACCACGACCACGCCGCCCTCGCGGTGCTGCTGGGGCTGAACGGCCTGCGGGTGAGCGAGGCCTGCGGGACGAACGTCGAGGACCTCGGTCTTGAACGCGGTCATCGGACCCTTCGGATCATGGGGAAGGGCAACAAGCCGGCGGTCATCCCCCTCGTGCCGAGAACCGCCCGAACCGTGGACCTGGCCGTTGGGGAGCGGGCCGAGGGTCCGATCCTGCGACGTCACGACGGGGTGCGCCTCGACCGCCGCACGGCACACCGCTGGGTGCGCTCCATCGCCAAGCGCGCCGGGCTCGGGTTGGTGCACCCCCACATGCTGCGGGCCGCCTTCATCATGGCCGCGCTCGACGCAGGGGTGCCGTTGCGTGACGTCCAGCTGGCCGCCCGGCACGCTGATCCCCGGACGACCACCATCTACGACCACCGGCGACAGGGTTTCGACCGCCATGCCGCATATGTGGTGGTCGCCTTCGTTACCGGCGGGTGACCTTTCCCGTCACGTGGGGGTGGTCGGGGACCGCCAGGTCTCAAGAACCGATTCGACGCCGGGCCGGACCCGAGCGCGTGCCTCGTCCCGGTGCACACCCGCCATCAAAAGCCTGTCGTAGCCGGTGTCGCGGTGGCGGACCGAGGCCACCACGGCCAGCGTCACGGCTTCGGGTTCGAGGGCGCGGCCGGCGGCGCTGCGCCCCACCCGGCCCGAGTCCCGGGTCCCGGCGTGGCCGGCGATCTCGGCTGCCCGGTCGGGCGGGCACGACGGGAACAACCGGAGGATCTCAGCAGCGAACTCGCGTTGCAACGCCTCGTCGCCAGCCGGCCGGCGCTCGGCCTCGCGCTCCCTGCGCACTTGGCGCGTGTCCTCGTCGGCCAGGCAGGCTGCTTCGGCCCGGGTGAGCGCCCCTTCTTGGACCAGGAGCCCCTGGCGCTCGTAGCGCCTCCTCGACCGGCTGAAGCGGACCACGACGGCGGCCAACTCGCTCTCCTTCTTGGCCCGACGGCTGAGGGCGGTGTTCCCCGAGGGGAGGAACACCAACTCGCCCAGGTCGGCACAGTCCAGGCAAAGGGGCCCGTCGCCTTCCATGAAGAGCAGGTCCCCGGTGCCGCCGCACTCGGTGCACTCCCAGTCCTTCAAAGCTGCGACGACCAAGAGGTCTGGAGGCCGGCTCTCCTGCTCGGTCAGGCGCCGCCGTTGGGCTTCGGAGAGCTCGGGGGAGGCCCAGAGCGTCCGCCAGACACGCTCGGTGTCCGGATCACCGCTTTCTGAGAACCGCAGCGGTCGGCGGTCCCTGGTCCGGGCCACGTAAGCCGCTTCGATCGGTTGCAGTCCCCTGGCCCCAGCCCAGCGCTCGAGAGCGCCCAGAGCGGCCGCGAGCTGACCTGGGTCGGCCGAGATCGCACCCTCGAGGCACTCGATCCGGCCCTGCCGCCACCGATCCACGGCCGGCCTTGCCAGCCAGCCGATCCCCACCATCACGTCGATGGCCGTGACGGCCTTGCGTTCACCAAGGGCAGCCTCAGCCGCTTCGGCGACCTGACCCGCCACCCGATTCCGGGTGCCCGTGCTCACGCCTCAAGGCTACGACGCACACGGTCCCCGTCGACCCAGGCCACGATCCTCGGATGGGTCGATCGATGCGCGGCAAGGTCGTCGCGACGGGTCCAGCAGGAATGTCCCCCGGGCAGCAAGATAGTGTTTCGGCCAGCCGAAACAACCTTGGTCGTGGCCGGGGGGCCTACGACGGGGCGGCAGCTCGCGGAGGCTGCCGTCGCTGCGCTGGCCGGGGACGACCGGGGGCGGAGTTACCCCTATTCAGCCCAGTACACACCCCGTTTCACCGGACTGCGCTTGCAACGAAAGCGACGTCCCTGCAACGTCCCCAGGAACGTCCCAAGCCCTGGTAGGAGGCCTCTTTTCGGCGCGGGAGTGAGCTATGTGGCCGAAGGGCCCCGGGCGAGCGTCAGCGTCCGCTGTCTACGCCCTTCTCCCGCCCTGTTGGCGCTCGCGACAGCCTCAGCGCCAGTGGGCGAACATGATCCGGGAAGGGCCCGCCTCGGCCCGTCTGGCGTCCGCTAAGCCGGTCTGTCCGATCGAGCTTCGTGGCCGCCGCTGCCAGCTGTGCGGAGAGCCGCTGTTGGCCACGGGCCCCTTCGATCTGTGCCACGAGGTGGAGGTGGCGGGTGAGGGCCACCAACAGCATGGCCCAACCCGTCCCACGGTCATCCGGCCCGAGGTGCGCCTGGCTCACGACCATCGCCGCGCCCCGGTATCCGCGGACCGCCGAGCGCGGCGGCGGGGTGTCCGTCGGGGCCACCTGGCCTGCCTGGGCAAGGAGGTCGGCTGCTCGGGCGAGCGGGCCCGGGCGGCGGCCCTCCAAGCGCCGGGACCACGCGGCGTAGAGCCCGGAGAGTTCCCGGGCGACGACCGGCCACTGCGAGGAGTCGGCGGGCAGGTGCAAAAGGGCGTCGTAGGACTTGTCGAGGATCCGGGAAAATCGGCGCCACTCCTCGGATGGCACGCGGTTGATCTCTCGTCCCCAGTGCCCAGGTGATCGCCACACCTCGGCTGCAGCGGCGGTCTCGGCCGGCGTCGCCTCCCAGAACTGGCGGAGCTGGGGGAGAGACAGGTCAGAGCCGAGCCGGCCTCCGCCGAACCACACCGTCTCGCCCTTCTGACCCAGACCGACCGAGTACCCGACGACCGCTTCGGTCCCCTCTGCGGGCACGCCCGCCCCCCACCGGGGCCGGACGACGACGCCGGACAACCGGAGGCGGCGGACGAACTCACCCTCGTTGGCCGAGGCGGTGCGGGCTGCTCGGACGAGGCGCGCCAGGGTCGTGCGCACGGCCTCGGGTCGCCCGTCACGCCTTGCTCGCTCGATCTCGGCACGGGTGAGCCCGGGAACGCCTCGGGTCGCCCGGCCGCCCACGACCACGAGCCCGTACTGGCGCTCTACCTCGGCGGCGTAGGCCGACACCTTCTGGTAGTCCCGGAACACTGTCGCCTTGGTGCCGTCGTCTCGGACGATGGTCGCCGCGATGTGGACGTGGTCGTGACCGTTCACCGACACCCCGTGACGTACTGCCACCCAGCGGACCGGGGCCTTCCCGCCCGCCTCGGTGAAGCCCATACGGTCCATCGCCCCCTGGGTGATCGCCCCCCACTCCGCATCGCTCAACTGCCGGTCACCGACGGGAATCGAGAGCGACATGTGCCAGACGTGGCCCGGGCCGCGCCCGTGCTCCTCGACAATGCCGGAGAGCTGGCCCGGGCCGTCGCCGGTGACCTGGTTGACCTTCGCCCGCCGGAGCGCGCCCTGTGCCGGCACCTTGAACTTGACCCGCATGGCGTCCATTCGCTGGCCCAGGGCCGCCACCTGGGCCGTGTCAAGCTCCTCGCCCACCGGCGTCGCACGAAGCGAGCGCGCCAGGGCAACAGCGTGCTGGTCCCGGTGCTCGTTTGCCCGCCCCGGCCCGAACAGGTAACGGACCAGCCGGGGCAGGTCCGTCCCTCGGGTGATCTTCACGATCACGGCTGGCTCGCCGCTTGCCCCATCGCCACGACGGACTCCGCGGCCTGTCGCAGCGCCGCCAGGACCTGAGCCGCATCCTCGGGCGCCAGCCCGCCGGCATCCCCGGTTGCGAGCAGCGCCTCGATCCCTTCTACCGCCGTCCACATGATCCTCTCGGCCCGGCCCACCTCGGCCGCCCACAGCCGGCGCTCCGAGGCGGTCTCGCGCTGCTCGAGTGCGGCGCCAGCCACGTACCGGGCCACACTGATGCCGGCGGCCGTGGATCGGCGCGCAAGCTCTTCTACCTCTGCATCGGACGCCCGGAATGTCACCCGGTGGATGCGAGGCCCGTCGAGTGAACGGTGCCGTCGGGGGACGCCCGGCTTCCCGGGCCCTGCGGCGGCGCCGGGGTCACCGGGTGGACGAAAGCTGGGCTCCGTCGTCACTCTGCCAGCTTCCGATTGCCGTAAGAGGACCTGGCCGACCGATGATTTTCGTCGGGGTCAGCGGATGGTACGCAGCGACGCCGGGTGGGCGATGGAGGGGACGTCCGACCCAGAGCCATCTACGAGGCGAGTGACCGGGTCCGATCCGGAGTTGGCGGCGGTGTCCATGCCCACGAGCTCGAGCAGGGCACGCTTTGGGATGAGTCGGCGCCGTCCCAGTCGGATGACCGGGAGCTCTCCTCTGGCTACCAGCTCGTAGGCGAAGGCACGGGATATGCCGAGCAGCTCGCCGGCTTCGGCCACGGTGAACACCAGCCGTTCGCTTACAGCGAGCGGGGGCGTCGGGATGGTCCGGGACGGGTTCGAATGGGTGGTCGTGGCGATGGTCATGGAGTAACAGTGCGCTCTCGATGTCCCCAGGAACGTCCCCAGGAACGTACCCAGCAGAGAAAATCCGGCATTTTCTGACCGACTGTTGCTTGAAGATGGTCAGACGGCTCATGAGCCTCGGTGGGCGAGTGCCTCGGCGCCAAGGAGGTATACCTTAGTGGTACCTAGTACCTCAGTAAATAGTGAGGTATAGTAATCAACTGAGGTATATCCATGGCTCGTCTATCTCCGTCCTCCGACATTCGTCGCCGCCAGGAAGAGGTGCTCCGCAGCATCCTGCCGCCAACGGCCAAAGTCACCGTTCGCCGGGATGGCCCGGTGCTGGAGGCCCGAGTGAACGGAATGCGGCTCCGGGTGGCGTGGGGAGGTGAGGGTTGGACCACGGACGTGAGGCCGCTTCTAGCCGGCGATGCCGGTCGCCCGGATGTCGTCATGGCCCGGCGAATCTCGCCGGGTGCCCGGAAGCTCCTGGAGCAGACCCATGTCGGTTGGGCTGACGAAACCGGGGCCGCGGAGATTGCCGCCGGAACGCTTGTGGTGTCCCGGACCGGTCAGCCCGAAGCGCCGAAAGCCCGGACCACCCATTGGACCCCCGCAGTCCTGGCCGTCGCGGAAGCGCTTCTCTGCGGGCTGAGGCCAACGGTGAAGGCAACGCAGGAGGCGACGGGACTCTCGGCCGGAAGCTGCACCCACGCACTCCAGGTCCTGGGAGAACTGGAGCTAGTCGAGTCCACCACGGGCCGTGGGCCTAGGTCGGGGCGCACCGTGCGGGATCGACACGCGCTCCTCGCGGCTTACGCTACGGCCGCCGAATCCCTCCGGCCTGCGACCAATCTCCGAGTTGGAGTCACCTGGCGCGACCCCATCGAGGGATTGCGACAGACCGGTGCGGTGTGGGATCGGACGAACACCCAATGGGCGGCGACGGGGGCCGCCGCCGCCGCCCTGCTCGGGCCGTACCAGACCTCGGTGACGACGACGGAGGTCTACGTCGGTGCCGAGACCGCCGTGGGACTGGAGGATGTTGCTCGAAAGGCGAAGCTGCGCCCGCTGGAAGGGGGTCGCCTGGTGTTGCGCCCGTTCCCCACCCTTGCCGTCTCCCGGCTTGTCGAGCGAGTGCAAGACGTGGTCGTGGCCCCGTGGCCGCGCGTCTATGCCGACCTGCGGCCGCTGGGAGTGCGCGGCGAAGAGGCAGCCGAACACTTGGCGGAGGTGAATGATGTCGACTGACGAGTCGCCTCGGACCCGCACTGCGCGGGCCGCTGCCGAGCGGGCGTTGATTCGGGTCGTCCACCACTACGGCTCCCGACCGGAGTTCGTCGTACTGGGCGGACTGGTTCCGGCGTTGCTGTGCTCGGGCAGCGACTACGCGCATGCTGGGACCACCGATGTGGACGTCCAAGTCAACCTTGAGATCGCTGCCGGAGCGGTCAACGGTGCCCGCCTCGAACAAGCGCTCCGCAATGCGGAATTTGAACCGGAGACAGGCCGGGGGTGGCGCTGGACGGTCGTGGGAGGCTCGCCGAGGACCGTCGTGAAGTTCGAGTTGCTGGCCGATCTGGCCGATCAGCCCGCCGAGGCGCTGATTCGATTCGATGGCGCCGACCGCTTGGGGGCGGTCAACTTGCGGGGTACCCAGTTTGCCGCTCGGGATGTTGAGGTTCGGAGGCTTACCGACCGTCATCAGGGCATAGAGCAGACGGCCGAAATCAACGTCACCGGACTGGCCGGCTACTTGCTGGCGAAGATCTCGGCCGCACGGTCCCGCCGATTGCCAAAGGATTGGTACGACACGGCATACGTGCTGATCCATAACGACGCAGGGGGACCCGAAGCCGCAGCCGCCACCGTCCGCGCCAAGTTCGGGGCTGAACTTGTAGGCGAGGTACGCACGGCGCTCGATGACCTTCTCACCAACTTTGCCGACCCTGACGCTCAGGGTGCGATTGCGTACCAAAGCCAGATGGCGCTCGACTACCCAGAGCTCGATGGTGCGGTCACGGCCGCCGACTCGGTCATTGCCGTCGACGCGTTCTATCGGACGTTGTTCGAGGATTGAGAATTGCAGGCCGAGGATCCGGCCCCTGAGGACCATGTTTGTCCATCCTTTTGTCCATCTTTTCAGTGGAATTTAATTCGCCAGGTGGACTCAGCGAACACTCGCAGCGCCTTGACCAGGAAGACCGCGATTCAGTCCGAATCAGTGGACGTGCCTGGCGGAACTCTCAAGGAGGAGACACGGGTTCGACCCCCGTTGGGGCTGCCCCAGAAGTGAAGCGACACGTCTCCTCAGACGACGTGGCGCCCGTCCTGTCGGCCGAGTGGCCATCCGAGTCCGGGAAAGCGCTGGATCCCGAAGGCTGCTGGTCGAGCCCGGCGATGTAGTGGGGAGGCCGCTTCCCTTCTGCCTCGGAACACCGCCGAGCACCGCGACCCACCGTGTTCGCCGCGCTGGCACCGGGGCAGTCCACCCACGTCGGACGGAAGCACTCCGCTCCGACGGGGCGACGTCTGGGTCCTACTGGAGGGCGGTAGTGGTGAGCGCCGTCCTAAATCGCGCCACGGGGCGGTCGGCACGAACCGGAGCGGCGACGACCGATCTCACCTTCGCCGTGGTCGCTACCGGCACCGCCCATGGTCCGCACCTATGGGTCGTCGGTGTTGTCGTTGTGGCGCGCCCGACTCTCGTCGCTTCGGTGTGGGCCTGCCGCCGGTCGGCCTACGCCATCCGAGTCGAACGACGAGCCCGACCAACAACAGTTGTGATGGAAGGAGATGACCAGCGGCGGGCAAGTGCATCAGCCTTCCGATCCAGCTATCCCCAGGCCCTGTCTCTGTTGGGACGTGAGGATTGAACCAGTTGCCGGACCCCGTGAGCGGTCCTGCTGGACCGGGAAGCGGGACCCCGTCAGCCTGCGTCGACTCCTATGCATTTCACTCTCGGCATCGACGGTCTGGCAACGAGCACCGTCGCCCTGCCGGCGTGGCGACGCATGGCCGGCCATGCCGACCGATGGCCAAGGCAGCCGCGATTGCGCGACCGTCCCCTTGCCGTCGAAGAAGTGAGCTCGCGGTCGGACGAACCGGGACTGTCCCTGCAAACCGCGCGTAGGTGAAGGCGCCAACGGCTGGTCGGCGCCAGTCGCGTCGGGAGCTCGGGAGTATCCAGTCCGACGAGTTCGAAGAGCGTCGCAAGACCATCGAC
The DNA here is from genome assembly GCA_963770505.1 of uncultured Actinomycetota bacterium. Lineage (GTDB taxonomy): Bacteria > Actinomycetota > Acidimicrobiia > Acidimicrobiales > RAAP-2 > CAVYPR01. Next base: position 8,167 of record CAVYPR010000003.1, read on the forward strand.
GAGCTTGAGAAGGAGCCTGCAGTGTCCCGGACGACCCACACTGCCCTCGGACACTGCTGCCCGAAGTGGCGAGCGTCCTGTGCATCTGGGGGTGCAGAGAAACTCGCTGGGCGCTGCCTGCCTTTCGAGGTCCTGAGCAGAGCGTCGCGGCCACCGGCGCTCAAGAACTCCGTCTCTGACCTCCACCTCCTGGTCCGGTGGGTTCCTCCACGGATCACGTCGAAACAGGCCCACTGTCGGATCCGACGTGAAGGTGTTGATCGTTTCTTGATGTTCCGGTGATGGTTGATTGACAACGCCTTAGCAGGATGGTTGTGCAGCACAACGTGGAGGGGAAGCCACGTGAAACCGATGGGCGGCTCTGTGGACCGAAAAGTCCTCCTTCCTCCATTAAGGGCCGACGTGCTGAACGCACAAAGAAGAGCGAGGACCGAAATGTCGAAGGCGACCTACCGACGCGATTCCCTCAAGTCCGACTCGGGGCGAGTACGCCGCGTCGGATTCGCGCTCCTCGCAGTCTTTCTCATGATGTCCAGCGTCATGTCCTTCCTCGTCGTCAACGTGACCTCGTCGACGGTGAGTGCGGCCACCCTCAGTTCGCCGTTGGCGTGCACCGTGTCGGGCACGTCGGTCATCTATGGGCTCGAGTTCAACGGCGGCATCTACTCGATGGCAGTGAGCGGAACAAAGACGACGTTGACGAGTACGGGCGTAACCTTGGGGTCCGGAGGCGAGTCGGACATCAACGGCCTCGGCATCGCGACAGGCGGGGCTGGCGCGTACGCAGTCTCTGAAGATCCCACCGGCAGCGGTAAGACAGTTCATGTCACCGTCTACTGGGAGACGACGAGTGGTTCGGGATCCGCAACCGTGCCAGCCCTCGCCGGCGGCTATGTGATCGGTGGGGCTGTCGATCCGGCCAACGGGATCTACTACTACCAAGAGACGCTAACGGGATCTGGCGGAGGGTACGAAGGGATCTTCGCCTTCAACACCTCGACCGACACGGCAATCGGTGAGGTCGGCACCATCACCCTGCAATCGCCGACACTCGGAAATGGGGACCTCACCTTCGATAAGCAAGGTGACCTCTACGCCGTGGAGGGTGCAAACAGCTCAGGCGGCACAGCCCCGGCCTATGTAGTGGTTGTCACAAGGGCGAACGTGCCGACGACGAAGACCACACCGGTTCCGGTACTGACACACAAGCTTGTCACGAACACCACTGCCCCCAACGGTGGGGTGTACGACGGGCTGGCTTCCACCACCACAGGTCATCTGTGGGGCAACTACTCCACCTCGAACTCGGGTGCCCTCGTTCCCATCAACCCCGAGAACGGATCGATCGGCAAAGCAGCTACGTATTCCGGCACCTCCTCACAGCTCGTCGATCTGGCCAGCTGCGCCTACACCGGAGAGCTTCGAGCCGAGAAGACAATCGTCGGCCGCGTCGGGTCGGGAGACCAGTTCGAACTCTCGATCAGCGGGGGAGATCTGCCGTCGGCCGTGACCGGGACCACGTCTGGGACCGCGGATGGCCTGCAAAGCCAGATTGCCGGCCCGGTCATCGGAATGTCCGGATTGAGCTACACGGTTTCCGAGTCCGCGGCCGATGGAGCCGATCTCACAAACTACGCGAGTTCCTATTCCTGCAAGGACGCGGCGAACAAGACAACGGTGGTTGCCAGCGGAACAGGCACGAGTACCACCTTCACGTTCCCAAGCGTGATGGCGGACTCCACAACCGGGCCTGAGGTGACCTGCATTTTCAAGAACGCTCCCGCACTGACGATCACCAAGGTTGCATCTCCGACTACCTACAGCGCGGCCAACCAGACGATCACCTACACATTCGTCGTCACCAACCAGACGAAGGCAACCCTCACCAAGGTGAAGGTCACCGACCTGCAGAGCACAAGCAGCGAGCATTTGGCCACGGGTCCGACATGCAAGAGCTTGACTTCGCCAACGGGTACGTGCACGAGCAAGACGACAACGACCCTGCTTGCCAGTCAGTCCGCCACCTTCACCGCCACCTACAAGGTGACCACACATGACATGACCGCGGGATCGATCACCGACACCGCCACGGCTACCGGCACACTGTCGGGAAAGACGGTGACCTCCCCGCCTGCGTCGGCAACCGTCAGCAAGGTCTCACCGGTGACCCCCGGGTTCACCACCAGCGTCAAGGCTCCCAGCAGCACGAAGCTTGGCAATAGCTGGAACGATGCGGCAACCGTGGCTGGGACTTCGGCGAACGGCGTGCCGAACGGCAGCGTCACCTTCACCTTCTGCACCGAGACCTCCGGACCCTGCACGGGTGGATCGACGGTGGACACGCTGACGTCGCCCACGTCGACCACAGCGACGGCCAACTCCGCCACCTACACGCTGCCCTCCACAAAGGCGCAAAAGCCCACGGCCGTCGGGTCCTACTGCTACAACGCCTCCTATGCGGGAGGCACCAATTACAACGCCGTCTCCTCCCAGACCGACAACGAGTGCTTCACCGTCACCCCCATCACACCGACAGCCTTCACCACCACTCTCAAGTCGCCCTCTACACCGACCCTTGGCAATAGTTGGAACGACTCGGCCACGGTTGCCGGTAATGCGACTGGCGGGGTGCCCACGGGAGCTGTCACCTTCACCTTCTGCACGGAGACCTCCGGACCCTGCACGGGTGGATCGACGGTGGACACCCTGACTTCGCCCACGAAGACCACAGCCACGGCTCACAGCGCCAGCTACACACTTCCCTCTACAAAGGCTCAAAAGCCCACGGCGATCGGCTCCTACTGCTACAACGCCTCCTACGCAGGGGCCGGCAACTACGCCGGAGTCTCACCCCAGAGTGATAACGAGTGCTTCACGGTAAAGGGCGTGCCCAAGCTGGTGACCTCCAAGATCGTCTCGCCGGCCTCGGGCACCAACGTGACCCCCGGTGAGGTGCTCACCTACACCCTCACCTTCGCCAACACAAAGGGCACGGCTGCGGCCCCGGTCAACTACACCGACAACCTGGCCGACGTGCTCGACGACGCCACGGTGACCACCCCGCCGGCGCTCGCCACAGGCTCGGGTCTCACCGTGAGCTCGATCAGCGGCACAAAGTTCACGATCACCGGCACAGTCCCGGCCAAGACGGTCGACACGGTGACCTACAAGGTGACCGTGGACGCGGTGACAAAGGATTCCGGGAACCACGTCCTCAACAACTACCTGGTGCCCACCGGCACAACGCCGCCCAGCACCTGCAAGGCGACAAACACCAACTGCACCACCAACGCGGTGCCGGCCATCACGATCGTCAAGACCGCCACACCGACCACGGTGAGCAAGGTGGGCCAGACCATCACCTACAAGTTCGTGGCCACCAACACCGGCGGGACCTCGCTGACCAAGGTCTCGGTGACAGACAAGTTCACCTCGCCGACGACAAAGGACTCCCTGTCGACACCCATCAAGTGCATCCCGGCCACAACCACGGGCACCTGCACCTCGTCGACAACCACGGCCAACCTGGGCATCGGTCAGCACGCCACCTTCGAGGTGACCTACAAGGTCACCTCTGGGGACCTGGCCAACGGGGTGATCAACAACTCGGCCACCGCCTCGGGGAACTCGGCCACACCGAACAACCCGACAAAGACAACAAAGGTGACCTCGCCGCCCTCGACGGCCTGTGTCAAGACCGCCAACCTGGTGACCTCCAAGATCGTCTCGCCGGCCTCGGGCACCAACGTGACCCCCGGTGAGGTGCTCACCTACACCCTCACCTTCGCCAACACAAAGGGCACGGCTGCGGCCCCGGTCAACTACACCGACAACCTGGCCGACGTGCTCGACGACGCCACGGTGACCACCCCGCCGGCGCTCGCCACAGGCTCGGGTCTCACCGTGAGCTCGATCAGCGGCACAAAGTTCACGATCACCGGCACAGTCCCGGCCAAGACGGTCGACACGGTGACCTACAAGGTGACCGTGGACGCGGTGACAAAGGATTCCGGGAACCACGTCCTCAACAACTACCTGGTGCCCACCGGCACAACGCCGCCCAGCACCTGCAAGGCGACAAACACCAACTGCACCACCAACGCGGTGCCGGCCATCACGATCGTCAAGACCGCCACACCGACCACGGTGAGCAAGGTGGGCCAGACCATCACCTACAAGTTCGTGGCCACCAACACCGGCGGGACCTCGCTGACCAAGGTCTCGGTGACAGACAAGTTCACCTCGCCGACGACAAAGGACTCCCTGTCGACACCCATCAAGTGCATCCCGGCCACAACCACGGGCACCTGCACCTCGTCGACAACCACGGCCAACCTGGGCATCGGTCAGCACGCCACCTTCGAGGTGACCTACAAGGTCACCTCTGGGGACCTGGCCAACGGGGTGATCAACAACTCGGCCACCGCCTCGGGGAACTCGGCCACACCGAACAACCCGACAAAGACAACAAAGGTGACCTCGCCGCCCTCGACGGCCTGTGTCAAGACCGCCAACCTGGTGACCTCCAAGATCGTCTCGCCGGCCTCGGGCACCAACGTGACCCCCGGTGAGGTGCTCACCTACACCCTCACCTTCGCCAACACAAAGGGCACGGCTGCGGCCCCGGTCAACTACACCGACAACCTGGCCGACGTGCTCGACGACGCCACGGTGACCACCCCGCCGGCGCTCGCCACAGGCTCGGGTCTCACCGTGAGCTCGATCAGCGGCACAAAGTTCACGATCACCGGCACAGTCCCGGCCAAGACGGTCGACACGGTGACCTACAAGGTGACCGTGGACGCGGTGACAAAGGACACCACCGGGAACCACGTCCTCAACAACTACCTGGTGCCCACCGGCACAACGCCGCCCAGCACCTGCAAGGCGACAAACACCAACTGCACCACCAACGCGGTGCCGGCCATCACGATCGTCAAGACCGCCACACCGACCACGGTGACCAAGGTGGGCCAGACCATCACCTACAAGTTCGTGGCCACCAACACCGGCGGGACCTCGCTGACCAACGTCTCGGTGACAGACAAGTTCACCTCGCCTTCGAGCGACAAGCTGTCGACACCCATCAAGTGCATCCCGGCCACAACCACGGGCACCTGCACCTCGTCGACAACCACGGCCAACCTGGGCATCGGTCAGCACGCCACCTTCGAGGTGACCTACAAGGTCACCTCTGGGGACCTGGCCAACGGGGTGATCAACAACTCGGCCACCGCCTCGGGGAACTCGGCCACACCGAACAACCCGACAAAGACAACAAAGGTGACCTCGCCGCCCTCGACGGCCTGTGTCAAGACCGCCAACCTGGTGACCTCCAAGATCGTCTCGCCGGCCTCGGGCACCAACGTGACCCCCGGTGAGGTGCTCACCTACACCCTCACCTTCGCCAACACAAAGGGCACGGCTGCGGCCCCGGTCAACTACACCGACAACCTGGCCGACGTGCTCGACGACGCCACGGTGACCACCCCGCCGGCGCTCGCCACAGGCTCGGGTCTCACCGTGAGCTCGATCACAACGACCAAGGGGACCTTCACCGTCACCGGCACAGTCCCGGCCAAGACGGTCGACACGGTGACCTACAAGGTGACCGTGGACGCGGTGACAAAGGACACCACCGGGAACCACGTCCTCAACAACTACCTGGTGCCCACCGGCACAACACCGCCCAGCACCTGCAAGGCGACAAACACCAACTGCACCACCAACGCGGTGCCGGCCATCACGATCGTCAAGACCGCCACACCGACCACGGTGACCAAGGTGGGCCAGACCATCACCTACAAGTTCGTGGCCACCAACACCGGCGGGACCTCGCTGACCAACGTCTCGGTGACAGACAAGTTCACCTCGCCTTCGAGCGACAAGCTGTCGACACCCATCAAGTGCATCCCGGCCACAACCACGGGCACCTGCACCTCGTCGACAACCACGGCCAACCTGGGCATCGGTCAGCACGCCACCTTCGAGGTGACCTACAAGGTCACCTCTGGGGACCTGGCCAACGGGGTGATCAACAACTCGGCCACCGCCTCGGGGAACTCGGCCACACCGAACAACCCGACAAAGACAACAAAGGTGACCTCGCCGCCCTCGACGGCCTCGGTGGCCACGGCCAACCTGGTGACCTCCAAGATCGTCTCGCCGGCCTCGGGCACCAACGTGACCCCCGGTGAGGTGCTCACCTACACCCTCACCTTCGCCAACACAAAGGGCACGGCTGCGGCCCCGGTCAACTACACCGACAACCTGGCCGACGTGCTCGACGACGCCACGGTGACCACCCCGCCGGCGCTCGCCACAGGCTCGGGTCTCACCGTGAGCTCGATCACAACGACACAAGGGGACCTTCACCGTCACCGGCACAGTCCCGGCCAAGACGGTCGACACGGTGACCTACAAGGTGACCGTGGACGCGGTGACAAAGGACACCACCGGGAACCACGTCCTCAACAACTACCTGGTGCCCACCGGCACAACACCGCCCAGCACCTGCAAGGCGACAAACACCAACTGCACCACCAACGCGGTGCCGGCCATCACGATCGTCAAGACCGCCACACCGACCACGGTGACCAAGGTGGGCCAGACCATCACCTACAAGTTCGTGGCCACCAACACCGGCGGGACCTCGCTGACCAACGTCTCGGTGACAGACAAGTTCACCTCGCCTTCGAGCGACAAGCTGTCGACACCCATCAAGTGCATCCCGGCCACAACCACGGGCACCTGCACCTCGTCGACAACCACGGCCAACCTGGGCATCGGTCAGCACGCCACCTTCGAGGTGACCTACAAGGTCACCTCTGGGGACCTGGCCAACGGGGTGATCAACAACTCGGCCACCGCCTCGGGGAACTCGGCCACACCGAACAACCCGACAAAGACAACAAAGGTGACCTCGCCGCCCTCGACGGCCTCGGTGGCCACGGCCAACCTGGTGACCTCCAAGATCGTCTCGCCGGCCTCGGGCACCAACGTGACCCCCGGTGAGGTGCTCACCTACACCCTCACCTTCGCCAACACAAAGGGCACGGCTGCGGCCCCGGTCAACTACACCGACAACCTGGCCGACGTGCTCGACGACGCCACGGTGACCACCCCGCCGGCGCTCGCCACAGGCTCGGGTCTCACCGTGAGCTCGATCACAACGACCAAGGGGACCTTCACCGTCACCGGCACAGTCCCGGCCAAGACGGTCGACACGGTGACCTACAAGGTGACCGTGGACGCGGTGACAAAGGATATCCGGGAACCACGTCCTCAACAACTACCTGGTGCCCACCGGCACAACACCGCCCAGCACCTGCAAGGCGACAAACACCAACTGCACCACCAACGCGGTGCCGGCCATCACGATCGTCAAGACCGCCACACCGACCACGGTGACCAAGGTGGGCCAGACCATCACCTACAAGTTCGTGGCCACCAACACCGGCGGGACCTCGCTGACCAACGTCTCGGTGACAGACAAGTTCACCTCGCCTTCGAGCGACAAGCTGTCGACACCCATCAAGTGCATCCCGGCCACAACCACGGGCACCTGCACCTCGTCGACAACCACGGCCAACCTGGGCATCGGTCAGCACGCCACCTTCGAGGTGACCTACAAGGTCACCTCTGGGGACCTGGCCAACGGGGTGATCAACAACTCGGCCACCGCCTCGGGGAACTCGGCCACACCGAACAACCCGACAAAGACAACAAAGGTGACCTCGCCGCCCTCGACGGCCTCGGTGGCCACGGCCAACCTGGTGACCTCCAAGATCGTCTCGCCGGCCTCGGGCACCAACGTGACCCCCGGTGAGGTGCTCACCTACACCCTCACCTTCGCCAACACAAAGGGCACGGCTGCGGCCCCGGTCAACTACACCGACAACCTGGCCGACGTGCTCGACGACGCCACGGTGACCACCCCGCCGGCGCTCGCCACAGGCTCGGGTCTCACCGTGAGCTCGATCACAACGACCAAGGGGACCTTCACCGTCACCGGCACAGTCCCGGCCAAGACGGTCGACACGGTGACCTACAAGGTGACCGTGGACGCGGTGACAAAGGACACCACCGGGAACCACGTCCTCAACAACTACCTGGTGCCCACCGGCACAACACCGCCCAGCACCTGCAAGGCGACAAACACCAACTGCACCACCAACGCGGTGCCGGCCATCACGATCGTCAAGACCGCCACACCGACCACGGTGACCAAGGTGGGCCAGACCATCACCTACAAGTTCGTGGCCACCAACACCGGCGGGACCTCGCTGACCAACGTCTCGGTGACAGACAAGTTCACCTCGCCTTCGAGCGACAAGCTGTCGACACCCATCAAGTGCATCCCGGCCACAACCACGGGCACCTGCACCTCGTCGACAACCACGGCCAACCTGGGCATCGGTCAGCACGCCACCTTCGAGGTGACCTACAAGGTCACCTCTGGGGACCTGGCCAACGGGGTGATCAACAACTCGGCCACCGCCTCGGGGAACTCGGCCACACCGAACAACCCGACAAAGACAACAAAGGTGACCTCGCCGCCCTCGACGGCCTCGGTGGCCACGGCCAACCTGGTGACCTCCAAGATCGTCTCGCCGGCCTCGGGCACCAACGTGACCCCCGGTGAGGTGCTCACCTACACCCTCACCTTCGCCAACACAAAGGGCACGGCTGCGGCCCCGGTCAACTACACCGACAACCTGGCCGACGTGCTCGACGACGCCACGGTGACCACCCCGCCGGCGCTCGCCACAGGCTCGGGTCTCACCGTGAGCTCGATCACAACGACCAAGGGGACCTTCACCGTCACCGGCACAGTCCCGGCCAAGACGGTCGACACGGTGACCTACAAGGTGACCGTGGACGCGGTGACAAAGGACACCACCGGGAACCACGTCCTCAACAACTACCTGGTGCCCACCGGCACAACACCGCCCAGCACCTGCAAGGCGACAAACACCAACTGCACCACCAACGCGGTGCCGGCCATCACGATCGTCAAGACCGCCACACCGACCACGGTGACCAAGGTGGGCCAGACCATCACCTACAAGTTCGTGGCCACCAACACCGGCGGGACCTCGCTGACCAACGTCTCGGTGACAGACAAGTTCACCTCGCCTTCGAGCGACAAGCTGTCGACACCCATCAAGTGCATCCCGGCCACAACCACGGGCACCTGCACCTCGTCGACAACCACGGCCAACCTGGGCATCGGTCAGCACGCCACCTTCGAGGTGACCTACAAGGTCACCTCTGGGGACCTGGCCAACGGGGTGATCAACAACTCGGCCACCGCCTCGGGGAACTCGGCCACACCGAACAACCCGACAAAGACAACAAAGGTGACCTCGCCGCCCTCGACGGCCTCGGTGGCCACGGCCAACCTGGTGACCTCCAAGATCGTCTCGCCGGCCTCGGGCACCAACGTGACCCCCGGTGAGGTGCTCACCTACACCCTCACCTTCGCCAACACAAAGGGCACGGCTGCGGCCCCGGTCAACTACACCGACAACCTGGCCGACGTGCTCGACGACGCCACGGTGACCACCCCGCCGGCGCTCGCCACAGGCTCGGGTCTCACCGTGAGCTCGATCACAACGACCAAGGGGACCTTCACCGTCACCGGCACAGTCCCGGCCAAGACGGTCGACACGGTGACCTACAAGGTGACCGTGGACGCGGTGACAAAGGACACCACCGGGAACCACGTCCTCAACAACTACCTGGTGCCCACCGGCACAACACCGCCCAGCACCTGCAAGGCGACAAACACCAACTGCACCACCAACGCGGTGCCGGCCATCACGATCGTCAAGACCGCCACACCGACCACGGTGACCAAGGTGGGCCAGACCATCACCTACAAGTTCGTGGCCACCAACACCGGCGGGACCTCGCTGACCAACGTCTCGGTGACAGACAAGTTCACCTCGCCTTCGAGCGACAAGCTGTCGACACCCATCAAGTGCATCCCGGCCACAACCACGGGCACCTGCACCTCGTCGACAACCACGGCCAACCTGGGCATCGGTCAGCACGCCACCTTCGAGGTGACCTACAAGGTCACCTCTGGGGACCTGGCCAACGGGGTGATCAACAACTCGGCCACCGCCTCGGGGAACTCGGCCACACCGAACAACCCGACAAAGACAACAAAGGTGACCTCGCCGCCCTCGACGGCCTCGGTGGCCACGGCCAACCTGGTGACCTCCAAGATCGTCTCGCCGGCCTCGGGCACCAACGTGACCCCCGGTGAGGTGCTCACCTACACCCTCACCTTCGCCAACACAAAGGGCACGGCTGCGGCCCCGGTCAACTACACCGACAACCTGGCCGACGTGCTCGACGACGCCACGGTGACCACCCCGCCGGCGCTCGCCACAGGCTCGGGTCTCACCGTGAGCTCGATCAGCGGCACAAAGGGGACTTCACCGATCACCGGCACAGTCCCGGCCAAGACGGTCGACACGGTGACCTACAAGGTGACCGTGGACGCGGTGACAAAGGACACCACCGGGAACCACGTCCTCAACAACTACCTGGTGCCCACCGGCACAACACCGCCCAGCACCTGCAAGGCGACAAACACCAACTGCACCACCAACGCGGTGCCGGCCATCACGATCGTCAAGACCGCCACACCGACCACGGTGACCAAGGTGGGCCAGACCATCACCTACAAGTTCGTGGCCACCAACACCGGCGGGACCTCGCTGACCAACGTCTCGGTGACAGACAAGTTCACCTCGCCTTCGAGCGACAAGCTGTCGACACCCATCAAGTGCATCCCGGCCACAACCACGGGCACCTGCACCTCGTCGACAACCACGGCCAACCTGGGCATCGGTCAGCACGCCACCTTCGAGGTGACCTACAAGGTCACCTCTGGGGACCTGGCCAACGGGGTGATCAACAACTCGGCCACCGCCTCGGGGAACTCGGCCACACCGAACAACCCGACAAAGACAACAAAGGTGACCTCGCCGCCCTCGACGGCCTCGGTGGCCACGGCCAACCTGGTGACCTCCAAGATCGTCTCGCCGGCCTCGGGCACCAACGTGACCCCCGGTGAGGTGCTCACCTACACCCTCACCTTCGCCAACACAAAGGGCACGGCTGCGGCCCCGGTCAACTACACCGACAACCTGGCCGACGTGCTCGACGACGCCACGGTGACCACCCCGCCGGCGCTCGCCACAGGCTCGGGTCTCACCGTGAGCTCGATCACAACGACCAAGGGGACCTTCACCGTCACCGGCACAGTCCCGGCCAAGACGGTCGACACGGTGACCTACAAGGTGACCGTGGACGCGGTGACAAAGGACACCACCGGGAACCACGTCCTCAACAACTACCTGGTGCCCACCGGCACAACACCGCCCAGCACCTGCAAGGCGACAAACACCAACTGCACCACCAACGCGGTGCCGGCCATCACGATCGTCAAGACCGCCACACCGACCACGGTGACCAAGGTGGGCCAGACCATCACCTACAAGTTCGTGGCCACCAACACCGGCGGGACCTCGCTGACCAACGTCTCGGTGACAGACAAGTTCACCTCGCCTTCGAGCGACAAGCTGTCGACACCCATCAAGTGCATCCCGGCCACAACCACGGGCACCTGCACCTCGTCGACAACCACGGCCAACCTGGGCATCGGTCAGCACGCCACCTTCGAGGTGACCTACAAGGTCACCTCTGGGGACCTGGCCAACGGGGTGATCAACAACTCGGCCACCGCCTCGGGGAACTCGGCCACACCGAACAACCCGACAAAGACAACAAAGGTGACCTCGCCGCCCTCGACGGCCTCGGTGGCCACGGCCAACCTGGTGACCTCCAAGATCGTCTCGCCGGCCTCGGGCACCAACGTGACCCCCGGTGAGGTGCTCACCTACACCCTCACCTTCGCCAACACAAAGGGCACGGCTGCGGCCCCGGTCAACTACACCGACAACCTGGCCGACGTGCTCGACGACGCCACGGTGACCACCCCGCCGGCGCTCGCCACAGGCTCGGGTCTCACCGTGAGCTCGATCACAACGACCAAGGGGACCTTCACCGTCACCGGCACAGTCCCGGCCAAGACGGTCGACACGGTGACCTACAAGGTGACCGTGGACGCGGTGACAAAGGACACCACCGGGAACCACGTCCTCAACAACTACCTGGTGCCCACCGGCACAACACCGCCCAGCACCTGCAAGGCGACAAACACCAACTGCACCACCAACGCGGTGCCGGCCATCACGATCGTCAAGACCGCCACACCGACCACGGTGACCAAGGTGGGCCAGACCATCACCTACAAGTTCGTGGCCACCAACACCGGCGGGACCTCGCTGACCAACGTCTCGGTGACAGACAAGTTCACCTCGCCTTCGAGCGACAAGCTGTCGACACCCATCAAGTGCATCCCGGCCACAACCACGGGCACCTGCACCTCGTCGACAACCACGGCCAACCTGGGCATCGGTCAGCACGCCACCTTCGAGGTGACCTACAAGGTCACCTCTGGGGACCTGGCCAACGGGGTGATCAACAACTCGGCCACCGCCTCGGGGAACTCGGCCACACCGAACAACCCGACAAAGACAACAAAGGTGACCTCGCCGCCCTCGACGGCCTCGGTCAAGACTGTCGTCACGGCGGCTGCATCGACAACACCTCCGGTGACGAGCGCACCCGTGTCAGCGGCACCGGTGTCAGCGGCACCCGTGTCAGCGGCACCCGTGTCAGCGGCACCAGAGGCCTTGGCGTTCACCGGGGCTCCCCTAATGCAGGAGTTGGCCGGTGCTATAGTCCTGATCGCCGTGGGCATGGGCCTGATCCTCGTGGACATTCGGCGACGGCGACGGTCGTCCTGAACCAGCGCCAGCGGGAATCAGGGGGGTCACGAAACAGTTAGGTGCGCGTCCGAATGAGTTCGAATGCAACGAGGGTCATTGGCGCCGCCATCGCAGCTTGCATAGGTGCTCTGTTCTTTGCCGGTTGTGGTTCATCACCGAATGCAGCTACGACCACGACCCAGCAGTCGAAGTCGTCATCCGCATCGACCCCCTCATTGCCGAAGACCGTCCCAAATGACCCCAGTCAACGACATAACGTGAGCATGCAGAAGTGCCAAGCGATCCCTGGGGGCTGGGAGGCAGGTGGAACGGCCGTCAACCCAGGGCACTCGAGTACGACATACTTGGTGACTGTCTACTTCACGGATTCGCACGCGACCGTGGTCGGGTATGCACAGACGACGGTCAAGGTTGCCCCGGGCCAAAACGTGCAGTGGACTGCTTCATCGCACTTCGCCGCCCCCACCAAGACGCTCTGCGTCCTGAGCGGAGTTAGTTGAGCTTCGTTGTAGTCGTAGGTTCCGCAGTGCGGGAAGACCGTGGGCAATCTGCATTTGTTTCATTTGGCTGCTCGCAACACCGCCCCCCTAGGATGCCTCGCGAAGATCAAACGGGATTCTGCCCGTAGAACTCCTTTGGGACCTTGCGACCCAGGACGAATCTGATGCCTGGTTCCGGGCGTCAGCAGATTCCGCCAGAGGAATGACCGCGTCTTCCTTGATGGTCATCGCGGACTTCACCACTGACCCAATGTCAGCGGTCGCGACCAACAGGAGCGCCACACCGCCCTTAGCCATGGCGGGTACGCCTAGCCGAGCGTTGAGCCGGCGCCGGGCAGACCGCGCGGAGATATTCTCGTTGGCGTTCAGCGCACCGACGGAAACTGGTTAAGTGCTGAGCGGCGTGCGGTGAACGACCTCTGTTCCAACGTCGATCGGCGTCCCGCACCATCCGGTCGAAACCGGCATACTCCGTTTGAAAGGCAAACCCGGGGACCTACGCGTACGCGATCAACCACCAAGCGCCAGCGTCGCAGACAACGCAGATTCCAAACCTGCTGGGTGTGCGGTGCGCAGGGCATCACTGCGGCGTGGTGGGCCGCTGCACGTGGCAATGCCGCACTCCGCCCAGGCCCTCGTCACAGCCAGGGGTAATCAGCTGCTGGTTTCTGAAATCAGCTCCTTCGATCATGCCTACGGTAAGATAATCGGAGGCGTATCCGACGCTGGTGACCTGGGGTTCCGAACGGTCCAAGAACAATGGCGATGACCGACAATCAGAAAGCTGCCGGGGGACGGAATCGATTACTCGTCGTCGATGACGATGTCGAGATCAGGCGCATGCTGACCAGGCTGCTGGAGACCGAAGGATATGTGGTCAGCGACGCCGCGACGGGTGAGGAACTCATGGCCGCGCTGAACAACGGAGTGCGTCCTGACCTCATTCTTCTCGACGTCATGCTGTCTGAGGAAAACGGGTTCGACTTGCTCACTGCCGTCAGACGCTCGAGCGATGTACCGGTTATCCTGCTTACCGGTCGCGGGGACGAGATGGACCGAGTGCTTGGATTGCGACTCGGTGCCGACGACTACATCGCAAAGCCGTTCTCGGGCCCCGAACTTGCGGCTCGGGTGGTCTCGGTCTTGCGCCGGTACGCACGTACCAAAGGTCCGGGAGCGATCTTGAAGTTTGGCGACCTGACGATCGACGCGACGTCGCGGGAAGTGCGCATGGGCGACGACCACGTTGAGATGACGCTCAAGGAGTTCAATTTGTTGGCGTTTCTAGCCTCATCCCCGCGTCAGGTCTTCAGCCGCGAGCAACTCCTGGACCAGGTGTGGGGATCCTCATCAGCGTGGCAGGACGAAAACACCGTCACGGAGCACATTCGTCGCGTTAGAGGGAAGCTCGAAGTCAGCGGCGGCAGTGGGAATTGGATTCGAACCGTACGGGGTGTCGGCTACAGCTTCGAACCCTGAGGCGCGCCCAAAGCTTCAGCGACATTCCGCGGCATCTTGTCGACGGCTGACCGTAGATGAGGCAATTCCCCGTCTGGTCGTTCGTTCGTGGACAGTCGACGAGCCTCAGCGCCTCGTGTAGCTCTTGAACTTCGCTAGGGGGAGCTCGTTCAAGACACCTGTCGACGCTGGATCGTTGCTTTCCGATCCTTGGCCGGCGTTCCCTTCTTCGGCCGACCCTCGCGCAAGGCGTACTTCGAACTCAGTGCTCGCAGCACCCTGACCGAAAGCTCGTCGGGGGTAAAGGGCTTGGGCAGCAACTGTGCTCCGTCTGGGAGCGGATGGTGGTCGGCCACCTGCTCATCAAGATGCCCTGAGACGAAAAGCACGGGGATGTTGGCGTAACGCCTGGTGACAGCATCGGCTAATTCAATGCCGCTCATTCCCGGCATGACGACATCGGTGACGAGCAGATCGATCTCGCCATGGCGTGCGTTCACGGCGCTCAGAGCCTGTGAGCTGTTGGCGGCGCCGATGACCGAGTAGCCCCTGCGCTCAAGCTCGCTCACCGCTAAGCGGAGCACCTCAGGCTCGTCGTCCACAAAGAGGACGACCTTTCCCCCAGGTACTGCGGATGCCGTGCGCAACTGCGCGCGCTGGTTGGTCGGTGCGTGGGTGTCGGTGCCATCGTGAGCGGGAAGGACCATCGTGAACCTGGTTCCCACTCCGGGCGTGCTCTCGACGCGGATCTCACCACCGGCTTTGGTTACCGTCGCATGCACCGTCGCCAAGCCAAGGCCCGTCCCCTGGGCACGACCCTTCGTGGTGAAGAAGGGCTCAAAGCAGTGGGCAAGGACATCGGGCTCAATTCCGGTGCCGGTGTCGGCGAACAGGATCTGGACCGACGCGGGGTCGTCCTTAGAGGTTGGCGCAGTGTGGCTGATCTGCACGGTGAACCGTCCGCCGTCGGGCATGGCGTCGCGGGCATTGATGGCGAGGTTCAGAATCGAGCGCTCGAGCTCGCTGCGGTCGATGAGGATCATCGCCGGACCGGAGCCTCGTACGAGGTCCAGGGTCACGCTCTCGCCGAGTACCCCTGAAATCATCGCCTCCATGGAGTTGATGACATCCTCGGCATCCACCACTTCGGGCTGTACGGGGCGTTGCTGACCGATGCCAACCAGCTGGCTGGTGAGAGCCGCAGCCCGGGTTCCGGCGCGCTGGATCGCTGACACCTCTTGGGCCAGGGACTCGTCGCCGTCGACCCGGTGCATGAGAACCTCGCTGCATCCCAGGATCACCGTCAGAAGATTGTTGAAGTCGTGCGCGACGGCTCCTGCCATCCGGGTCATGGCCCCGAGCCTCTCGGCCTGGTGGAACTGGTCCAGGATCCGTCGCCATTCCGTGACGTCATCGGCCACGAGCAGCATTCCGGTGACCTGCCCGTGCTCGCTCAGGGGTGACGTCGAGACCGAGAGTTCGAGCTGTTCCCCGTCCGGTCCAGACGCCGAGATGGCCATGCCGCTCGTGGCCATCCCTCCGCGGGTCCTCTCCCACAGCTCGGCGAGCACGAGCTCGGATTCGTCGCGCACCGTCACGCGGCGAGATCCAGAGCTGTCTCCCCAGCCGAAGAGCTGACCCGCGGCCCGGTTCCACCAACGCGCGTCACCAGAGAGAGCGAGCTCGGCAATGGCGAGGGGGGACGATTCCACCACAGCCTGGAGGCGCCGCTCGTTGCTCCGGACGTCGGCGTAGAGCTGTGCGTTCTGCAGTGCCACTGACGCCATCTGGGCGAGAAGCGTGAGGACTGACTCGTCGTCGTCGCTGAACGGCCTGCCTTTTTCTCCGAGGACCACCACGACTCTCGTGCACTCGCCCTCCGAGCCGGTGATCGGGACGGCCAGCCAGGAATTTGTGGTCGGGAACGTCGAACCGACGTAGGCAGCCACCCGGCTGAACTCGATGTCCCCCTTGGCGCAATCCCCGTCCATTGAAGAGCGCGAGGGGAGTCCGGATCGAATGACCGTCTTGGCCGCCATCTCCGCCAAGGTCACGACGACGCTTTCGCGTCTCGAACCTGCGTAGAGCGCGTGAGGGGGCCAGAACCTCTCGGTGGTGCACTCACTGTCGGCTGCGGAGGTAATGACCACCAACTCGGCGGCAAGAACCCGGTGAGCGTGCTCGGCCAGGAGTTCGAGCACTTCCTCCTCGGCCAGTTGCGCGTTCACCACCAACCCGGCCTCCACTAACTGCTGCAGGCGCTCCGCATGCCCCAGAGCGGCGTCCCCGGCCAGCTGGGCCTCCCGCCACGCAACGACGCGATCGATGGCCACAGCAACCCGATCGGCGAGTTCGACGGCGGTTCGGAGATCAGAAGGTCTGTAGCCACGACGTCCTGGTCCGGTGACAAAGCTGAGCGCGCCGGCCACGTCATCGCGCACCCTGACGGGCACAACCAGCATGGAATCGATATCCGTCGGCCCGCTGCCCAGTCGGGTAATGGGATGCACTCTTGCCCCGATGTCGGCTGACCCAATGCGAACCGTGTTCATCACAACCTGCGGTCGCCGTTCGCTAAGGGCCAACCGCACCAAGCTGCCGTCGTCGGGATTGTGTTCGGGAGCGGTGCCGAAGGAGTGCCCGATGGCCGCCGTGGTCACCCGACAGATGTCGCCCCATGTGTCGACCACGTCGACGGCAAACCAGTCGGCAAAATCCGGGACGATGACGTTGCCCAGTTCCTCGAGAGCGGCATCGTAGGACTCGAGCGCTTGTCCGAGGACGGTACCGGCGCGGGACAGTATGTCGAGGTGGAGGCGGGCATGGTCAGCTCCGAGCCGGTTTCGGCGTTCCGAGTCGCTGAGCCGCGTGTGCTCGATGGCAGTCCCGCAACGGTCGGCCAGCACCTGCAGGAGGCGGACGTCGCTGGGGTCGAAGCATCGCTGCACCTTCGTCCCGAGCTCGATGACGCCGATGGCGGTTCCACGCACGAGAAGAGGTGCGGCAACGAGGGAGGCGAGCCCCCTGGCCGACCCTTCAGATCCGGGATCCGCACTCTGCACATCTTCGACAACGACCGGCCGGGTCCATTGTGCGACGTCACCTAGGACGCCCGTTCCGATGGAGAGGGCTGTGTCCCGTGGCACGAGGTCGGCATCGCCACGAGTGGCCCGCACATACATGCTCTTGCGATCAGCAGCAATCAGGAGGAGGGATATTACGTCTCCGCGCACGGATTCAAGCATTCGGTCGAGCAGCGTCTCTAGCAACTCGTCGATGGGCAGGAAGCCCAGTGCAGGGTCGGTCACCTGTTCGAGCGCGCGGAGATTCGGTTCGCTCTTCCCGCGGTCAGGCTCGTCCTCCCGTCTATCTCCGGTGCTCCGAAGGGCGATGACGATGGCCGAGACGACAATTGCGGCTCCGGCGATGGCCAGGACGAGGCTGAGGGCCACAGTTGCCTGCAATTGGGTATGCAGCAGGTAGTAGAAGAGCGCAGCGAGGAGGGCCCAGCAAGCGGCTTCCAAGGTGGTTATCCACCTTTGCCGACGCATGAACTGGGGTTTGGGCGGCACCACGTCCGCGCCACTTCGCCCGTTGGCGGCGGGTCGCTTGGGGCCCGGTCCGGCTTCAGAGGCCACCCTCACGTGGCTCCCTCTCTCTGCGATGTGTTCCCAGTACCGGCACGCTAGTTGTCGTGCCGGACATTGTGACCGCGGCGGCTCGATTCGACGATGTCCCATCAAACGCTCGGCCGACCTGCATCTCCACGGCGGGGACGGCGCATTGCCGCACGCGGGCATGGGCAGAAGGTGTCGACGCAAGCGCCTCCAGTTCTTCGACCAACAGCGTGTAGCTACCCATCCGGCGCCTTCCTTCATGCCGACTCATGCGAGTTGCCGGAAACGCCGATCGAAGGCCTCAAGTAGATCCTGGCAACCGATTCGGTAATCCGGCTGACTCGGGGAGTCCCGTGATTTTGCGCCCCGTCCTCGCGGACGGTTTGCCATTTCGTCGGTGCGATCACCTGCACACCGATCCAGCGAGAGGCTACCGGGCCGGAACCTGCAATGCAAGGAGTTTGAAAGGGCGGACAACGGCCGGTAAGCCTGGCCAGACGACGTTTTTCGTACAGGTGGCGGTCGGGAGCCGCCGGAGGGAGCAGATCTCCCGCTATCAGCGGGCACATGACCGAGGATGGGCCGGGCCACAGTACGGATTTCGGCGCCCCCCGATGGGCCTGGCTGTCGGCACGCGTGACGCCCGAGGAGGAGGCGGCCGACTCGGCCCTCTTCCGCCGCGGTACCGCCTGTGCGTGGCACCCCTTACTTGGGTGAGCCGACCCGCCTCCCTGCGATCTTGCGCACGCCGCGTAGGGCGGCTCAGACTCATGAGGTCCGGATACCTCAGCGGGAGAGCACCATGACGACCACGGGCGGTGCGGCGATCGACGGCTGGGTGGCGCCGGGATTTGAGCCGGTCCGCACGGCGTTTCAGAAGAACTTCGAGCATGGTGAGGTCGGTGCGGCCTACGCGGCCTACCACCACGGGCACCAGGTGGTCGACCTCTGGGGAGGCACCGCCGATGCGACGAAGGGGCGCCCCTGGGAAGAGGACACGATGGTCCTCGTCTACTCGTCCACCAAGGGTGTGACCGCCATGTGCGCCAACCGCCTGGCCCAGGAGGGCCGGATCGACGTCGACGCACCGGTGGCCACCTACTGGCCCGAATTCGCCCAGGCCGGCAAGGAGGGCGTGACGGTGGCCGACCTCCTCGCCCACCGCGCCGGCTTGGCGTGGGTCGACGGATCGATGACGATTGGGGAAGCCCTCGCCTGGGATCCGGTCATCGGCGCGCTCGAGCAACAGACCCCGTCCTGGCCTCCTGGCTCGGCCCACGGCTACCACGCCATCACCTTCGGTTGGCTGGTGGGCGAGGTGGTGCGGAGGGTCACTGGCAAGAGCCTGGGGTCCTACCTCCGTGACGAGATTGCCGGCCCGCTGGGCGCTGACTTCTTCATCGGCCTCCCGCCGTCGCAGATGGCGCGCCCCGCCCGGCTGATCTCGATCGTGGAGTCGATGGCCTCGAAGGAGTTCGGGTCCTTGGGCGGCGCGAGCGGTTCTGCCCCCGGCCCGGGCCTCACCGAGATGGCTGAGCTGGCGAAGACCTACATGGCTCCGGGCGGTCCGCTCTTCAAGGCGATCATCGCCCCCGGTGGGGCCTTCGCCGACCAGGGCATCTGGAACGACCCCGCCCTCTGGGCGGCCGAGGTGCCGGCAGCCAACGGCATCACCGACGCCCGGGGACTGGCCCGCCTGTACGCAGCGTGCGTGAGCGACGTGGAGACCCCGCAGGGTACGCCGTTCCGGGTTCTCTCACCCGAGCAGCTCGACCGGGCGCTGGAGCAACGCACGCAGGGTCCG
The DNA here is from genome assembly GCA_963770505.1 of uncultured Actinomycetota bacterium. Taxonomy (GTDB): domain Bacteria; phylum Actinomycetota; class Acidimicrobiia; order Acidimicrobiales; family RAAP-2; genus CAVYPR01. The sequence goes on from CAVYPR010000003.1 coordinate 28,418, forward strand.
GACCAGGTCCTGCTCGGTCTCGACATCCAGTGGGGACTCGGCTTCATGGTGAACCGGGGCATCGTTGCCGCCCCCGGACACGGCGGACCGAGAGCCTTCGGCCACTTCGGGATGGGGGGCTCGGCGGGTTGGGGAGAACCCGACCTCGAGCTGGGCATGGGCTACGTCATGAACCGCATGTCGGCGGGGATGGCGGGGGACACTCGCAGCTACCGGCTCATGGCGGCCACCGTCGAGGCGGCGCGACAGTCGACGTGAGCCAGATGGTCGCGCCCACGTGAGCAACAACCTCGCCATCGGGAAGGACCCCTTGGCTCTGAGCGCGCCGCTGTCTCTGGCGCCATGTCGGGCGAGGTGCGCACGGTGGGGAGGGAGCCCATGACGACCGTCGACATAGGAGGGATACATATCGCCTACGACGTGATCGGCGAGGGTCGCCCGTGGGTCATCACCCCAGGTGGGCGGTACAGCAAAGACACCCCGGGAGTGCGCCAGCTGGCCGAGGAGCTTGCCCGCCACGGCCAGCGGGTGGTCATCTGGGACCGCCCGAACACCGGGGCCTCCGACGTGCATTTCACCGGTGCCTCTGAGTCCCAGATGCAGGCCGATGCCCTGGCCAACCTCCTCCGCCACCTGGAACTGGGGCCGACGGTCATCGTCGGAGGTTCGGGAGGCGCCCGGGTTTCACTGCTCACTGCGGCCCACCACCCCGACGTCGCCGCGGCGCTCGGCCTTCTTTGGATCAGCGGCGGCGTCTACGGCCAGATGCTGCTCGGCGTGGTGTACGCCGGTGAGCCCATCAGGGCCGCCTGGAGCGGGGGTATGGAGGCGGTGGTGGAGCTCCCCGAGTGGCGTGAGGTGCTCGAGCGAAACCCGCGCAACCGAGAGCTCTTCCTCTCCCAGGATCCTGGGGAGTTCATCGAGACGATGGAGCGTTGGATGCTGGTCTACTGCCCGGACCCGGCGGCCACGCTTCCCGGCCTGCCCGACGCCGAGCTCGCAACCGTCGATGTGCCGGCCCTCGTCTTTCGCAGCGGGGCCAGCGACCCGCACCACACCCGGGCCACCTCAGAGAGGGTGGCGGCCCTGCTGCCCCAGGGCCGCCTGGCCGAACCCCCGTGGGGTGACCGCGAGTGGGTGGAGCGATCGGCCGCGGCTCGTGAGCGCGGCGAGGGGCTCTTCCAGCGCTGGCCACTCCTGGCGCCTCAGCTCCTCGAGTTCGCAGCCTCCGTGCCCACCCACTGAGGGTCGCCGGTCGTCGGGGGGGCTAGAGGCGGTAGAGCCTTGCCGCGTTGTCGCAGAGGATCTTTCGCTGCACCTCTGGGCTGAGATCGCGCATGTTCTCCCTCGCCGTTTGCAGGGGGTCGGGGAACAGGCAGGTGGGGTGGGGGAAGTCGGTCTCGAACATGATGTTGTCCTCGCCGACGGCTTCGATGACCCGAGGGAGGTTGATGCGCTCGAACCAGGTCGTCGCGTACATCTGCCGCCGGAAGTACTCCACCGGGCGAAGCGGCAGTTTGGCCAGCTCCTTCGGGGCGTTCTCGTGCATCTCGAACTCGAGTGCCTCGAGGATGAAGGGTATCCAGCCGCACCCGCTCTCGACGGACACGACCTTGAGCGTCGGGTGTCGCTCGAGCAGCCCCGAAGTGATGATGTTGACCACGACCCGGGCGTTGCCGATGAACAGCAGCGTCCCCCCGATGGCCAGCGCCGTGTCCTGCTGCTGGGAGGCCCACGGGTATGTGCCGAAGAAGGTCATCGTGGTGAGGCTGGCCCCGATGTGGAAGTGGATGGGCAGATCGAGAGCGCTACACGCCTCCCACAGCGGATCCCAGGCGCGGTTGGCCAGGTCCGGGGATCCCTGGTCCTGGGGGTCGGACGTGATGTTCACGCCGCGATGGCCGAGGGCCGCCACGCGCTCGGCCTCCTGCACGCAGGCGGTGACGTCCCACGAGGGAAGCACGCCCATCGGGAGGAGCCGGTCGCCCGATGCCGCCTGGATCTCAGCCGTCGCGTCGTTGTAGGTCCGCAGGAGAGCGAGCCTGAACGACTCGTCGGGCACGGCCTCGGAGAGACCCTGGCCGCCCAGCCCGATGACGTTGGGGAACAGGACCTCGGCCCAGATCCCCACCTCGTCCATCATCGCCAGACGCGCCACGGGGTCGTAGGCCCCCCGGTGCACGTCGTCGATCGTCCATTCGAACAGGCCGGTCTGCGCGTTGATCTTCGAGCCGTCCCGTCCGATGACGCCGCCGCCGCCGGCGCGCCCGAGAACCTCACCGCCCACCACCCAGGTGGCGACGCCTTCGACATCCTCGACGTGAGGCACCCGGTCCTTCATCGTCGCCGGCGCCCGGCTCGTCCACAGGTCGTGGGCCTCGGTGAGATGGGTGTCGGCGTCGATGACCCTCCCCGCCTCGATCGTTACGGTCATCTGCGACTCCCTCCAGCGATCGTTTGACCAGCTCGGCGGTCTCCGGTGCCGGAACGGCGGGTCCGCCGTGCTCCTGACCACTGCACCCTACCCTGCGAGCTTCGCGGGCCCACCTCCAGCGGCTGGCGTCACGTCAACGTGGCCGCGGCACCAGCGAGTCGACGCGCTCGGCAAGGACCGGATCGGTGATGAAGGCGCGCAGCACGGCGTCGGCCGCCACGAGGTCCGAGCGGTCCACCCGCGACGCCAGGTTGCGGTTGAGCCCATCGGCCACCTGGTTGAGGGCTCGGGCGTAGCGATCCCCGTCGGAGGTGAGCACGATGTTGACCACCCGGGCGTCGACCCGGTCGCGCTCGGTTCGGACGAAGCCCTCTCGCTCGAGACGGTCGATGAGCTTGCGACCCGCCTGGCGGCTGATACCGAGGGCAGGCCCGATGCGTCCGAGCGGCGTGGGGCCACGGGCCACGAGCCGCATCACCGCCGAGTCCCCACGGGTGAAGCGGTCGAAACCGAGCGAACGGAGCTGCGTCGACATCTCGCGGAGCCAGGACAGTCGGGTCAAACCCAGCAGGTCGCTGAACTCGTAGGGACGCGTTGACGCATCGTCCACGGGTGCACCATACTGCAGATAGGCAACAAGGTTGCACAAACGGGAGGGTGTCGATGGCCGAGGACGTCGGAGGTCCCCGCAACGGCGTGCGGACGGCGCGGTGGCGGGCTGTGGCCCTGCTGGTGGTCGGCAGCCTCCTGGCCTCGGCGGGACCCGCCGTGGCCGCGTCGGCCACGGCCGGTGCCCAGGGCAGCGCCACCAGCGCCACACCGACGGTCTGGCTATGCCAGCCGGGGACCGCCGACGACCCGTGCGCCTCCAGCCTCACAACGACCGTCGTCCAGGCCTCGGGGGCGGCCAAGGAGGTGTCAACCCAGGACGACAACTCGTCGCCGTTCGACTGCTTCTACGTCTACCCCACCGTCAGCAAGCAGAAGACGACCAACGCCAACCTGAAGGTGCAGAAGCCCGAGATCGCCGCAGCTGTCTACGAAGCCTCGCGCTTCTCCACCGTCTGCAGGGTCTGGGCTCCCATGTACCGTCAGGTCACGCTGGCGGGCCTCGCGGCACACCCGGACCTCGATCTTCCATCTTCGGCCACCGACACCGCCTACGACAGCCTGCAGTCGGCCTTCGAGGACTATTTGGCGCACGACAACGATGGTCGGCCGATCGTCTTCATCGGCCACTCCCAGGGTGCGGCCATGCTCATCCTGCTCCTCAAGCGCCTCGTCGACGACAATCCGACGCTGCGCAATCGCACGGTTCTGGCGGTCATTCTCGGGGGCAACGTCGAGGTGAGGACCGGATCGGAGGCGGGTGGCAGCTTCTCGCACATCCCGGTGTGTGACAGCAACGGGGAGGCCGGCTGCGTCATCGCCTACTCCAGCTTTCCCGGCACCCCGCCGTCGGGCTCGTTCTTCGGCCGTCCCGGCCGGGGCGTCTCGTTGCAGTCCGGACAGACCGCCCGCAAGGGTCTGCAGGTTGCCTGCGTGAACCCGGCCGCCGTGGGTGGGGGCCTCGCCCCCCTCGATTCCTACTTCCCCCCGACCTCGGGGGTCTCAACGCCATGGGTGGAGTACCCGGACCTGTACACGGCCAACTGCGAGCACGGCGACGGCGCGACCTGGCTCGAGGTGAAGAAGGCTGAGGGGGACACCGACCACCGTCCGGTCGTCTCGGAGGTCAACGGACCCGATTGGGGCTACCACCCCTTCGACGTGAATTTGGCACTCGGCAACCTGGTGACCGACGTGGGTGCCGCCGAGTCCACGTGGTCGCGGGGGTCGAACTCGGGCTGAGACGGAGCTCCGACGCTGTGGGAGGATCACATGCTGATGGAAGGCGGCGATCGATCGGCACGACGCGAAGGGGCCGCCGCGCTCCCCCCGTCGAAACGGCCCACCGGTCCCACGCGCTCTGTCCGGGACTGATCGTTCGGCACGCCGCCCGGTGCCCACCTGCCTGATCGTGCAGCACGCCCCCGTCGAGCGGGCGTACGCCGTGGCCTCCGCACTGGCGGCCAGGGGCGTCCGGCTCGACGTGCGCGAGGTCTTTGCCGGCATGCCGGTTCCTCGGTCCGCCTCGGGCCTCGACGGCCTGGTGGTGATGGGTGGACCGGCCTCCGCCGCCTCTGACGACGGTTTTCCCAGTCGGCGCGACGAGTTGGCCCTCTTGGCCGACGCGGTGCGTCTCGGGGTGCCGACGATCGGCATCTGCCTGGGTGCCCAGCTGCTCGCCGCCGCCACGGGCGGCCGCGTCTTCGTGGGGGAGGCCGGACCCGAGATCGGTTGGTCCCCCGTCGAGCTCACGGTCGATTCGTCCTCCGACCTACTCCTGGCCGGCGCCCCGCGCCGGGTCACGGTGCTGCACTGGCACGGCGACACCTTCTCCCTGCCCCCCGGCGGAGTTCGCCTCGCCGCCAACGACCGCTACGCGAACCAGGCTTTCCGGGTCGGGACGTGTGGGTGGGGCCTCCAGTTCCATGTCGAAGTCGATCTCGCCGCGGTAGCCGCCTTCGTCGCCGCCTTCGGCCGGGAGGCCGCGGAGGCCGGCTCGGACCCGGCGGCGATCGAAGGGGCCGCCCCCGACGCGCTCGCCGCGGGTCTTGAGGCGTGGGGTCGTCAGGTGGCCGAGCGCTTCGCCGGTCTCGTGGTCGGTCGTGTCGATGGGCCGCACCCAGCCGCCGGCGGTAGCCTCTAACCGATTGACGGTCCGCCAGGTCGGCCGTGCCGCGCACGGCACGGCCGCTGACGGCGGAGCCTCGGCGCCAAGACCGACCCGGACGACGACAAGGAGCAGATCGACATGGCCACCCTCTTCCAGCGGGCCCACCAGATTGTCCAGGCGAAGGCGAATAAGGCCCTCGACTCCGCCGAGAAGCCCGACGAGATGCTCGACCTCTCCTACGAGCAGATGCTCGACCAGATCACCCAGGTCCGCCGGGCCCTGGTGGACATTGCCGCCTCGCGCAAGCAGCTCGAGCTCCAAGAGCAGCAGCTCCAGCACTCGGTCGACCACCTCCAGGACCAGGCCAAGGCTGCGCTCACCCAGGGCAAGGACGACCTGGCCAAAGAGGCCCTTTCCCGCAAGGCGGCGGCCCAGGCGCAGATCGACTCCATGGAGCCCCAGCACCAGCAGCTCACCGAGCAGGAGGAGAAGCTCGAGAAGACCCTGGCCGCGCTCCAGCAGAGGGTCAACCAGTTCCGCACCCAGAAGGAGGTGCTCAAGGCGCAGTACAGCGCGGCCAAGGCGGTGAGCTCCGTCGACGAGAACGTGGCCGGGATCTCGAAGACCTTCGGCGACTCCGGGGAGACGCTCCAGCGGGCCCAGGACAAGATCGCCAACATGCAGGCCCACGCCGGAGCCGTGGACGAGCTTCTCCAGTCCGGCGTGCTCGAGGATGTCGGCGGCAGCACCGACGACATCCAGCAGGAGCTCGACAAGGCGGGCCAGGACGCCGAGGTGGACAGCGAGCTGGCGGCCATGAAGGCGGAGATCGCCGCCGGAGGCTCGACGCCGGCGGTCGGCTCGGGCTCCTAATCGTCGTCGCCTCCGGCGGCGAGCCGCAGCTCGCCGAAGAGGGTCACGAGTTCGGGCAGCTGGTAGCGGGCCTGCAAGCCGCTCGGGTTGGGGAGCACCCACACCAGCGAGCCCGCCAGCCGGTCGTCCTGGCGACCGACCGCGGCGCGGGGACTGGAGAAGGCGGTGCGGTAGGCGCCCATGCCTAAGAAGGCCACCACTGCGGGCCGCAGCCGGCCGACCTTGGCTTCGAGTCGCCGCGCCCCCCGTCGGAGCTCTTCGGCGGAGAGCTCGCTGGCGCCGGCCGTGGCCCGCTCCACCAGGTTGGTGATCCCGATGCCGTAGAACAAGAGCTGCCGCTGTTCTTCGGGTCGGAGGAGGCGGTCGGTGAGACCCGCGCCGTGGAGCGCCTTCCAGAAGCGGTTGCCGGGCCGGGCGAAGTGCGCCCCTTCGGCCGCCGACCGCAGCCCCGGATTGATCCCGCAGAAGAGAAGGCGGAGGCCGGAGGAGACGACGTCGTCGACGGTCTGCCCGGGGGCCGCCTGCAGCCTGTCCCGTCCTCGTCCCATGAGCAACGGACGCTACCCTCGGGCACGAACAGGCCCGGGGCCGTCCCGGGTCCCGGGCGGTAGGATCGGTCCATGGAGAGCGGGTACCACCCACCGGTGGAGGAGTACCTCGAGACGGTGCACTCGCTCCAGGAGGAGGGGGTGCCCGTCATCCAGGCCCGCATCGCCGAGCGGCTCGGCCACTCGGCCCCCTCGGTCTCCGAGATGCTCGACCGCCTGGTGAACGAGGGCTACGCCCGGCGGGCCGGCCGGGTCGTCGAGCTGACGCCGAAGGGCGAGGCCCTGGCCAACAAGGTCGTCCGCAAGCACCGGTTGGCCGAGCGGCTCCTGGTCGACGTCATCGGGCTCGAGTGGCACAAGGTGCACAAGGAGGCCGGGCGGTGGGAGCACGTCATCTCCGACGACGTCGAAGAGCGCCTCGTCGTCCTCCTGGGTGACCCCACCACCTGCCCGCACGGGAACCCCATCCCGGGGTCGGCTCCGTCCTCCTCGTCCTCCGAGCAGATGCCGCTGGCCGACGCCGCGCCCGGTTCGACCGTCCGCCTCGAGCGCATCAGCGAGCAGGTCGAGCTGGACATGAGTGCGCTCGCCTACCTCGACGAGCACGGCTTCACCCCGGGCGCCACCGCCGTGGTGACCTCCCGCGGACCCGACGGCACCCTCCTGCTGGAGCTGGCCGCATCGACCGTCGCCTTCGGCCCGGACCTCTCGAGCCACCTCTACGTCGTGGCGGCCTAGCACCGGCCGGGCCGGGCGCCCCCCTCGAAGGCGGTGAGGAGAGGGCCGGCAGCGGGCAGCGGGGTCAGAGGCGCTCCATGCGAGCGCGGACATTTCGGGTCCGCAGGGACCGCACCGCCCTGCGTGCCTCGGCCTCGGCCAGCACGGCGGCCAACGCCTCACCGGTGGTGTGCACCTTCATGGCCAGGGCTGCGGCTTCCTCCGGCGTGAACCCGAAGAGCTCGATGCACGCCCCCTCCACCTCGGCGAAGGTGGTGAAGTCGCTGTCGAGGATGATCACGGCGTAGTGGCCGTCGAACAGCGTGCCGACCTTCTCGGCGATCTCCTCCTCGACGACCACTTCGGCGCCGGTGTGTGACGGCAATCCGCGCGCTCCCAGTTCGGCCACTGATCGGCTCCGCGGGGCAATTTCAGGCCGCGTCCGCCTGCTCCGCCCGCCCATGGGCACACGTTGGTGAATGCCGCTAGAACGTGGGCGATGGTCTACGTCTTCGCCGTGGCCGCGGCGCTGGTGAGCGCCCTGGCTGGCATCAGCCAGCGCCTCGGACTGGAATCTGCGCCAGCCGACAGCGCCATGCGTCTGCGGCTCCTCACCCACGCGTTGCGCCGCGGGGTCTGGCTGCTCGGCTTCGGTCTCCTCCTGGGTCAGTTCGTCCTCCAGGCGACGGCACTGCGCTTCGGCCAGTTGAGCGTGGTCCAGCCGGTGCTCACCCTCGATCTGCTCTTCGTGGTGGCCATCCTCGCCGTCTTCTTCCACCGCCACGTCGGCTGGCGCGAGTGGACGTCGGCGTCGGCCGTCGTCGTGGGGCTGGGCGGGTTCTTGATCCTGGCCTCGCCCGCCGTCGGTCGTGGCATCCCGGGGACCGCTGGATGGGTGGCGGTGAGCTGCGTGGTCGGCGTGGCCGCGGCCGTGCTGGTGGTCACGACCCGCTGGGGACCCCGCTGGTGGCGAGCCACGGCGTTCGGTGCCGCCGCCGCCGTGCTGTTCGCCTACAACGCAGCTCTGACCAAGGCGACGACCACCATCATCACCGAAGGCTGGCGCCACGTCCTCACACACTGGGAACCGTGGGCCATCGGCGTGACCGGTCTGTTGGGCTTCTTCTTGCTGCAGAACGCCCTGCACGCCGGCCCCATCGCCGCATCCAGGGCGACCATGGTGACGGTGAACCCGCTGGTCAGCATCGCCATCGGGGCGACGATCTTCCACGAGCACCTGCGCACCGGCCATGGTTTCGCGCTGGCCGAGGCGTTGGCCCTGCTCGTCTTGTGCGCAGGCGGCTTCGGCCTGGCCAGCTCGCCGCTGGTCGCCGGCGCGGCCCCCGAGGGGCAGCACGGCGAGCTGCTCAGCGCGCCCGCCGTGCAGCCCCAGTGAGCCGCCGCCCGCCGCTCAGATGCCGCAGGAGTAGCGGCTGCTCCAGGGGGCCCAACCGAACTCGTGGTAGAGCTTGAGGGCCAGGGCGTCCTGGGTCGCGGCCGGCGCCTCGTAGGGCCAACCGCTGTACCCGTTCGACTGCCACGTCACGAGCAGTATGCCGTAGGCGCCCGATGGCTCGGCGGGGTTGTTGTACTCGTCGCCCGATTCTCTGTCCCTGATGCACTGCCAGTCCGCGGTGTCCGTGCTGTTGGCGTCGGTCGGCGGCGGCGGCGGAGGTGGCGGGGTGAAGGACGGGAGCACAGCCGCGGCGAACGCTGTGTGCTTCTCCAGCTGCGCCGAGAGCACGGCCGACGGGAACGTCGCCCCGGAACGGTTCGACGACTGCCCGGAGGCCGTGGGCGCCGAGATGCCCGGCGCCGCGGACCGGTCGACCGCGGTCAGGCGTGCAGTGGACCGATGTGAGCCGGTCCCGTGTGGTGCGGTCGTGGCATCGGCCACGCCCGCGTAGGTACTGAAAGACATCATGATGGACATAACGAACGCGACGGTCATCGCCGCTATGAGTGCAATGCGGATCCGCATGGCACCTCCCTTCGTCGGGCGCAGGATCTGCGCCTTCCTCTGCTTGGTGTCGGCGGGCTCCGGCCATCGCATTCACGCCCCGGACGGAGTGCGGAGAGGCGGTCTCCGTCCTGGCTTTGCGCCGTAGGGTGTGCGGCCGGTGGTTGTAGCGCCCAGTGCTACGTCGTGGTCATGACCCCTTTCGTGGTGCGGACCGGCTGGGGTTCGGCGGCGCGAGCCACCAGCAGGTGCGTACGGGTACGGCGACGTATCGGGCCGCCGGTCTCCCCGCTCCTCCCGTGCGAGGGGCCTTTGGCCCGGCTCGCCCGGTCACCCCGGCATCCGCACCGAGGGTAAAGCGGGTTGTACAGGTGGCAGGATAGGCGGCCGGCCTGCCGCGGCCGAGCGCCCCCTTGCCGGGTTCAGGCACGAATGGCCGGGAGAGTCGGCGAGAAACCCCTCGTGACGGCGTTTTTCAGGAAGTTATCCACAGGCGGCCGCCCAGGCACGGGCCCTGCGAGCCGGGGCCGAGCTCAGGTGGTGCGCACGAGCTCGACCACCGGGATGGTGCGGGTCGTCTTCTCCTGGTACTCGGCGAAACCGGGGTAGAGCCGGGACTGCTGGGCGTAGATGCGGTCCCGCTCGGGGCCGACCACCTCCTCGGCCCTGGCCGACAGCGTCTGGCTCCCGATCTCCACGGTCACCGAGGGGTTGGCCTTCAGGTTGTGGTACCAGTCGGGATTGGTCGGGGCGCCGGCCTTGGAGGCGAACACGAAGGTGCGGTCACCCTCTGCCAGGTACATCATCGGAGAGGTGTGGGCCTGCCCGCTGCGGGCACCGGTCGTGGTGAGCAGGAGGATCGGCGCTCCTTCGAACTGGCCCCCGACCCGCCCACCGTTGGAGCGGAACTCCTCGATGACCTTGCGGTTCCAGTCGTTGTAGGCATCGGTCACGGTCGTCCTCCCGGTCGCTCGCTGCTGCTGTTCGGTCTTGGTTGTCTGGGGCGGCCCATGTCGCTCGACCGACCCTTCGTCACTTCTACCCGTCGAGCGGCGGGTGTCGCGCGCTTGCCTCAGCGCGCCCGGCCCTCCGGGGCGGTGACCGGCTCCCGGGGGCCGCTCGGGCGGGCCGTGGCGCTGGCCGTGGCGATCAGGCGGTCGTCGGCACCCGAGTCATGGATCCGCACGCGGAGGTGGGCCGACCCGTCGCTCGGCGAACCGGTCAGCAGGGTCGCCCGGGCCACGATCGGCCCGATCCGGCCGGGGGCGAGGAAGTGCATGCCCAGTCCCTCCACCCGGCACGGTCGTCCCTCGGCCAGGCCGGCCGTGCGCTCGGCCTCCACCTCGCTCACGAGGGTCACGATCCCGCCGGCCACCACTCCCCACGAGTTGCGGACGCCGTCGGTGACGCGCAGTTGCGTCCCGCCGTCGCCCGCCCCGGTCTCCTCGAGCTCGAGCAGGTCGCCGAGGGACTGAAGCGGCTCCGGCGCCTCCCGCCGGGCGCCGCCGCCGTTGCGGGGGACCTTGCGTTCGCCCTGCCGGCTCAACAGGGCCAGCGTGACGGTCGCCTCCGCCAGTGGCGGACCGTCCGGGCCCGAACCGAAGGTGACCTCGTAGACGGCCCCCGACCTGCGTCGGCGCAGGAGCTCGGCGGCGGCCACCACGTCGTCGCGGGCGTCGCGGAACGGCCCGTGGACGGCCAGCTCGGAGGTCCCGAGCCACGCCCCGTCGAAGTCCCGCACGGCCCGGTAGCCCGCGACGCAGTCCGCCAGCGCGGCCAGCGCCCCCAGGCGGGGCCGCCGACCGGCGGGCCACAGTCCCGGTGAGCACGCGAGGGTGCCGGTGGCGGTGGAGCCGTCGGTCCGGAACGACAGGCCCATCTGACGCAGGTAGGAGTCGGGCCCCGCCGGACGCGTCGTCGGGCCGCCCGCCCCGGCGGCCTGTGCCCCGTCGGCGTGCATCACCGGGAGGACGCCGCGCCCGATTCGGCCGCGGCCGCCGGCCCCGTGTGGTCGTGGTCGGCCTGTCGCTCCCAGGTGGCGAACATCTCCGCGTAGCGACCGCCCTGCTCGACCAGGTCCCGGTGGGTTCCCACCTCGGCCACACGTCCGGCGTCGATGACCACGATGCGGTCGGCGCGCATGGCGGTGGACAGGCGGTGGGCGATCAGCACCGCCGTGCGGTCCTCGAGGAGGGCGTCGAGCGCTCCTTCGATCCTGGTCTCGGACTGGAGGTCGAGGTTGGACGTCGCCTCGTCCAGCACCAGGACCCGCGGGTGGGCCAGGAAGGCCCTGGCCAGGGCGATCAGCTGGCGCTCACCGGACGACAACGACTGGCCGCGCTCGTGGACCACCGTGTCGATGCCCTGCGGCAGGCGCTCCACCAGCTCGACCAGGCCCACGCGGCGCACCGCCTCCCACACCTGGTCGTCGGGCGCCTCGGGCCGGGCGAAGGCGATGTTGTCGCGGATGGTGCCGGCGAAGAGGAAGGGCTCCTGGGGGACCACGCCGAGCTGGCGACGAAGCGACCGCAGGGTCACGCCGCGCAGGTCGCGGCCGTCGATCAGCACTCGGCCCCGGGTGGGGTCGTAGAAGCGGGCGATCAGCTTGGCCAGCGTGGACTTGCCCGCGCCGGTGGGCCCGACGAAGGCCACCGTCTCACCGGGCGCGATGCGCAGGTCCACGTCGACGAGGACCGGGGTGTCGGGGTCGTAGCCGAAGGTCAGGCGCTCGAAGACGATCTCCCCGTCGATGGCCGGGAGCTCGGCGGCGTCCGGCGCCTCGAGCACGCTCGGCTCGGTCTCGAGCAACGTCCGGAGCTTGACGATCGAGGCCTGGCCCTGCTGGAAGGAGTTGTACTGCTGGACGAGGAGCTGGATCGGCGCGAAGAACCGGTTCAGGTACAAGAAGAAGGCCACCAGGGCGCCGATGGTCAGCGTGTGGTGGAGCACCATGTTGCCGCCGATGGCCAGCAGCACCACCTGGCCCAGCACGCCGACCAGTTGGGTGCCCGGCCCGTAGACGGCGTTGATGTGTGCGGTGTAGTCGTTGGCGTCGCGGTACTCGCCCACGATGTTGCGGTGGTTCAGCACGTTGTGCCGTTGGCGGTTGAAGGCGGTGACGATGCGGATCCCGTGCAGGCTCTCCGACAGGTCGGTCATCACATTGGCGATGCCGTCGCGCACCCGGTCGTAGCCGCGCTCGGAGGCAGAGCGGAACCACAAGGACATGCCGACGAGGACGGGCACGACCATCACCACCGTGATGAAGGCCAGCCGGGCGTTGGTGGTGAAGAGGATGACGGTGATGACCACCATGGTCAGCCCCTGGATGGCGAACTGCGACAGGCCGTCCTGGAGGAGCTGTTGGAGGTTCTCGATGTCGCTCGTCATCCGGGTCATGATGACGCCGGCCTTCTCGTCGGTGAAGTAGTCGAGCGAGAGCCGCTGGATGTGGGCGAAGACCTTCACCCGCAAGTCGTTCATGACGGCCGCCGCCAGGCGGCCGGTGATCTTCACCTGCCACCGCTGGCTCAGTGCGGTGATGCCCACGGACACCGCGTAGAGAGCGGCCATGAGGGCCACCACCGCCATGTCGTGGTGGCCGGGGGCCATGCCGTGTGTGATGGCGTACTCGGTCAGCTTGGGCCCGACCTGGGTGACCAGGGCGATGACGACCACCAGCACTGCTGCCCCGGCGAGCATGCTGGGATGCTCGGTTAGCAGCCGCCACAGCGTGAGGCGGCGGCGCTCGTCGGCGCTCCGGAGCTGGGAGAAGCGGACGGTCGGCTCGCCGTGGTCGGGCTCCTCAGCCAGGAGCTGGTCGACGCCGGCCTGCAGCTCGGAGGGGATGCCGGCGAAGGGCAGGCTGCCCACCGGCGCACCGGGACGCCCGCCGCCCCCCATCGGGGGCCCGAAGCCGCCGCCGCCCCAGGCCATCAGGCGCTCTCCCCGTCCGCCGCCGGTCCGGTCCCCGCGCCCAGCCGGCCGGGGTCGGCCTCCCCCGCCGCCTCGGCCTCCACCTGGGCCAGCACCTCGGCGTAGAGGGGGGTGGTGGCGAGGAGCTCGGCGTGGGTGCCGTCGGCCACCACCCGTCCGCCGTCGAGCAGCACGACGCGGTCGGCGAGGCCGATGGTGGAGAGCCGGTGGGCGATGATCAGGGTCGTGCGCCCCTTCATGAGGCCTCGTAGGGAGGAGTGGATGGCCAACTCCACCTGGACGTCGATGGCGCTGGTGGCGTCGTCGAGGACGAGGATCGGCGGGTTGACCAGCAGGGTGCGGGCGATGGCGATGCGCTGGCGCTGGCCGCCCGAAAGGGTGTAGCCGCGTTCACCGACGACCGTGTCGTAGCCGTCGGGCAGCTCGCGGATGAAATCGTCGGCCCCGGCCGCCACCGCTGCCGCCTCGACGTCGGCGAAGTCGGCCGTCGGGTCGCCGTAGGCGATGTTGTCCCGGATGGACTCGGAGAACAGGAACGGCTCATCGAGCACGATGCCGATGTGCGATCGCAGGCTCTCGAGCGTGAGGTCGCGGACGTCGTGGCCGTCGACCCGGACCGACCCGGCCCGCACGTCGTAGAAACGGGCGAGCAGCCGGGAGACGGTCGACTTGCCGGACCCGGTCCGGCCCACCAGGGCAACCGTCTCGCCGGGCCGAAGATGGAGGTCGAGGCCCGAAAGGACGAGCGGCCCGTCGGCGCCGTAGCCGAAGTCGACCGACTCGAAGGCCACGTCGCCACGGCAGTCGACCAGGTCCACGGCGCCGGGGCGGTCGGAAATTGTGGACCGCTCGTCGAGGAGCTCGTAGATGCGGTCGGCCGAGGCGGCGGCCCGCTGCCCCATCATCACAATCATCCCGAGCATGGTGAACGGCGCCTGGAGCATGAGCAGGTAGGCGTTGAAGGCGAGGATGGCGCCGATGCCCAGCTTGCCGTTGATGACCATGTACCCGCCGAAGAGCAGGACCAGGGCCAGGCCCAGCTGGGGGAGGTTCTGCATGGCCGGCGACCAGCGGGCGCGCAGGTCGGCGTCCTTCACGTAGCCCCACTGGACCCGGTCGGCCGACTTGGCCAGGGCGCGCAGCTCGGTGTCCTCGGCGGCGAACGACTTCACCACCCGCACCCCGTTCACGTTCTCGTCGACGATGGTGGCCACGTCGGCCAGGCGGGCCTGGATCAGCCACGAGATGGGGAACATCGACTTCCGCATCTGCACGCCGGTGAGGTACACCAGCGGCATGGTGGCCATGGCCACGAAGGCCAGGGCGACGTCGATCGAGAGCATGTAGGCGAAGGCCACCACGGCGATGGAGCACTGCACGAGGATCATCGGCGCGAAGGTCATGTACATCTGGACCGAGCGGATGTCCGAGTTCGCCCGGGAGATCAGCTGCCCCGTCTGCACACGGTCGTAGAAGGGGAACGACATCTTGGTGAAGTGCTCGTAGAGGATGTTGCGAAGGTCGAACTCGATGGCGTAGGCCGTCTCGAAGAGGAAGAGGCGCGACACGTACCCGGAGATGGCGCCGGCCAGGCCCAGGGCCACGACCCACCACACGTAGTGCTCCAGGGGGACCACATGCTTGACGATGGAGTTTGTGATCGCCTTGTTGAGGAGGTCGGGGATCTGCACCTGGAGGATGAGCCCGACGAAGGAGAGCACGAGCGAGGTGATGAAGATCCCCTTGTGGGCCTTCATGATGGGCATCGCCCGCCGCAGCCAGGTCTTCGAGCGGTCGGGGTCGATGGTGGCCCGGGGTGCGCGGTAGCGGCTGGCCACCCCCACGGGCACGAAGGGGGAGGACTGCGGCTCGTCGCCGACGTGGCGCCTCCTCACCGGCGTCCTGCTCCCGCCCGGTCGCGGTGGGCAAGCAGGGCGTCCTGCCACAGGGCCAGGTCGTCGACGGCCCGCCTGGCCGTCCCCTCATCGGGGAGGCAGCGCGAGATGCCGACCAGTCGCCCTTCGACCGCCTCGTCGGCCGCCGCCAGGAGGTGCCGTCCCGAGGGGGTCAGCAGGTGGGACACCCGCCGGCGGTCGTCCTCGCCGTGGCGCCGCTCGACCAGGTCCCGGCCGACCAGCCCGTCGACCACCGCGGTCACGCTGGGGGGGCGCACGGCCAGCCGGTCGGCCAAGGCGGACGAGATCTCCGGGCCGGCGTCGAGCAGGCAGAGGACCCGGTACTGGGGCAGCGAGAGGCCGACCTCCTCCAGGCCGAGCTCGACCTGCTTGGCGATCCACGCCGCGGTGCGGCCGACGTGGTGGACCGCCGGCCGGCCGGCGGTGTCGGGTGCGGGCCGTGCCATTTACTTAGGCTATCGAACGATTCGCCTTCCTGGCCCCGCCCTCAAAGCTCCTCGAGCAGCTCGCGGCAGCGCCGGGCGCTGGCCAACAGCCGGTTGCGGAAGTCGTCCATCCGGGACAGCTTGGCCCCCACCTGCTCGGCCAGCGCCTCGTTGAGGGCCAGCGCCTCCTCGAGCAGGGCTCGCTGCTGGGCCCGGGCCGTCGTGGTCTCGAGCTCCTTGCGGGCGCGGTAGGCCTCGCGCACCTCCTCCAGCCGGGTCTCGGAGTCGAGGAACTCCTTGATCTCCTCGAGGTTCATGCCCAGCACCTCGCGCAGCTCGAGGATCCGGTCGAGCCGGACGAGGTCCTCTTGGCGGTAGCGGCGCTCCCCGCCGGCGGTGTAGCCGGAGGGGGTGAGCAGGCCCAGCTCCTCGTAGTAGCGCAGGGTCCTCGCCGAGACCCCCGCCCGGGCGGCGGCGTCGCTGATGCGCAACCCGGCCTCGGCGGGTGCGGCACCCGGGGGTGCGGAGCCTGCGGCCGGGCGCTGGTTCGGCCCGGCCTGTTCGAGGTGCGAGGGACCGCCCATCGCCCTAGTCCACCAGGAGTGGCTCGTCCCCGGCAATCGGCACGTGGCCAGCCGCGGCGCCAGGACGTCCGTGGCCGGTGGCCGGCGCCCGGCCTCAGGACCCCATGAAGCGCGGCTGTGAGCCCCAGCCGGTGGGGATCCGGTCGCCGCGCAGGGGACGGCACATCCGGTCCGTCACCCGCACCAGCATGTCGAGCTCGCGCTGCTCCCGGCGCCGGAAGGCGACGGTGCGCCCGATGCAGAGCACGAGGCCGGCCTCGGTGAGTTCCCCGGCCATCACCCCGCTCCCGGTGGTGTCGGCCGCCGGGACCGTGGTGCGCGACGCCGAGACGAAGGAGAGCAGCCACTCGGGCGGGGGGACCTCGCCGACGCACTGCACCAAGGTCGCCGACGCCAGGTCCACGAGGGCCGACCACTCAACCTCGAAGAGATCGTTGGTCAGGCCCACCAGAGCGGCAAGCGATGCCGAGGCATTGGCCGTCTCGAGGATCGACACCGCGGCGGCGATCACCTGCAGCCCGCGCTCTTCGGCCTCGGGCGGGATCGGGCGCACCTCCTCGATGCCGGCGCCCGAGATCGTGCAGAGCTGGCGGCACAGCTTCTCGGCCAACCCAGGCTCGGGCAGCTCCACCTGGAGCTCGTCCACGGCGATGCCCCCCGATCGCTCCAGCACCTCGAGGCCGACCACGTTCCCCCGCAGCGAGGCGATGCGGGTGGCGACCGCGGCCAGCATGCCCGGCTCGTCGGGCAGCCAGATGCGGACGGCGAGCCGCTCCATCAGCGGGCCCGGGTGATGCGGACGGACACTGACGTGTGGTGCTCGGCCCCACCGGCATAGATGCCCCGGACGGGCGGCACGTCGGCGTAGTCGCGGCCCCTGGCCACCACCACGTGACGGCGACCGATGCCGATCCCGTTGGTGGGGTCGAGTCCCCACCAATCGCCGGCCCAGGCCTCGATCCAGGCGTGGCTCTCGGCCGTCGCCGCGGCCCCGACCGCCGCCTCCTCGTCGGGGTAGAGGTACCCCGACACGTAGCGGGCGGGGACCCCACCGGCCCGGAGCACGGCCAGGGCCAGGTGCGCGAAGTCCTGGCAGACGCCGCGACCCTCCTTGAAGGCCTCCGCGGCCGACGTGTGCACGTGGGTCACCCCCCGCACGTACTCGAGGGAGGCGTTGACCCATTGCGCCACGGCCTCGACGGTGGCGACCGGCGATGCCCTTCGCAGCTCCCGGGCCGTCGTCGCCAGCTGCTCGTCGGGTCGGGTGTAGTGGCTCGGGGCGAGGAGCTCGGCATGTCGGTCGGTGACGGCGTCCAGCTCTTCCCAGGTGGCGGCCGGAGGGTCGACCGCCGGCTGCGTCTCGACGAGCGAGATGCCGAGCACGCTCAGTTCGAGGTGGGGCCGGTCGACGTTGAAGGCCACCACCTGGGTGCCCCAGTAGTCCGAGTAGGAGTACTGGGGGGCGCCGGGGGTGGTGAGGATTCTGGCCTCGAGCGTGGTCTGGCGTGCGGCGGTCACGGGGATCTGGCGGACCTCGTTGTACGAGGCGCGGGCCGGACTGGGGTAGCGGAAGGTCGTTGTGTGCTCGATCTGCAGCCGCCACCCCTCCGTCGCCGTCACGATCCCGCCCCCCGGCGCCACTGGGTGGGCAGATCGTGGGCGAAGTAGCGACGGGTCACCGCGTCGGAGACCTGGGAGATGGTCCGCTGCAGCCCGTCGAGCCGCCTCGAAAGCCCGGTGGACAGGGACGAGGGCGGCGAGTACTCGAGTTCGGCACGGGCCAGGCCGATGAGCCCCCGGGCCTCGTCCCATTCGTCGGCGCGGTCCGGGCTGATCTGGGCGAGGCACTCCTCGGCCACGGTCAGCGAGGCGAAGGCGGAACGGGGAAAGAGGCGGTCCCGGAGCAGGAAGTCGAGCACACGCTCGGGGTCCACCACCCCCTGGGCCAACCGCAGGTAGGGCTCGTAGCCCCCGCAGGCCCGGAGAAGCATCACCAGCCCGCTGTCGGGGATGTCGTGGAACGAGAGGGAGGCCAGCTGGCGGGCGACCACGTCGGTCCGTTCCAGGCACCGGCCGAGGGTGAAGAAGAGCCACGTCTGGTCCCTGCTCATGGTGGTGTCGGCCAGCCCGGTGATGGCGGCCGTCTGGGTCTTGACGAAGGCCAGGTAGGAGGCCGGACCGACCCGGCGGGCCAGCTCCCACTGGTGGGGGAGGTCGGACCACGTGGCGTTGATCTTCTCCCACAGCTCGACGGGGATCACGTGGCGCACGGCCCGGGTGTTCTCCCGGGCGGCGTTGAGGGCGCCGGCGATCGACGAGCGGCTCTCGGGGTCGCGGGCCAGCCGCTCGGTGACCTGCCAGAGGATGGCCTCGTCGCCGTCGGGCGGCTGCCCCATGACCGCCAGCAGGCGCTCGGCCGCTGCGTCGGCCTCGGCCCCGCTCTGCTCGAGCGCCTGGTAGACGACGACGTCGAGGATGCGGGCGGTCCCCTCGGCCCGTTCGACGTAGCGCCCGACCCAGAAGATCGACTCGGCAACTCGGCTGAGGAGGGCGTTGCTCATTGCTGCTGGGCCTGCTCGGCGTCGACCGGCGGCCCGTCGTCCATGGGCGGTCCGACCTCGATCGGGCGAGGGGGCTCGGGCCGCGCCGGTGAGGCGAGACGGGAGGTCGGCGCCGTCCACCGTGCCGCCGGACCGGGTTGGCCCACCACCCAGGTGTCCTTCGAGCCACCGCCCTGGCTGGAGTTGACGACGAGGCCGCCCTCCTGGAGGGCGACCCGGGTGAGCCCCCCCGGAAGGACCCAGATCCGCTCCCCGTCGTTGACGGCGAAGGGTCGCAGGTCGACGTGGCGCGGGGCCATGGACCCGCCGACCCAGCTGGGGGCGGTGGAGAGCGCCACCATGCGCTGGGCCACCCAGTCCCGAGGCGAGCGCTCGACCTCGGCCGCCAGTTCGTCCAGCTCGGGGCCGGTGGCGTGGGGCCCGATGACCAGCCCCTTGCCCCCGGAGCCGTCGACGCGCTTGAAGACCAGCTCGGACCGCCGCCGGAGGGCGACGTCGCGCTGGCGGTCGTCCACGAGGTGGAAGGTCTCCACGTTCTGGAGAACGGGGTCTTCGTGGAGGTAGTAGCGGATCATCTCCGGCACGTAGGCGTAGACGAGCTTGTCGTCGGCGATGCCGTTGCCCACGGCGTTGGCCACGGTGACCCGTCCGGCCCGGGCGGCGTTCAGCAGCCCCGGGCACCCCACCAGTGAGTCCGGGCGGAACTGGAGCGGGTCGATGAAGTCGTCGTCGACCCGGCGGTACACGACGTGGACCGGCACCTCGCCCTCGGTGGTGCGCAGGAAGACGTCGGTGCCGTGGCACACGAGGTCGCGCCCCTCGACGAGATGGACGCCCATGAGCCGGGCCAGGAGGGCGTGCTCGTAGAAGGCGGAGTTGTAGACGCCGGGCGTGAGGACGACCACGGTGGGATCGGCGACGCCACTCGGCGCGGCCTGCCGCAGTGCCCGCACCAGCCGGGCAGGGTAGTCAGACACCATCCCGATGGGCTGGCCCCAGAAGACCTCCGGCAGCACCCGGGCCATGGCCGCCCGGTTGGCCAGGACGTAGCTCACGCCCGACGGGCAGCGCAGGTTGTCCTCGAGGACGCGGAACTCGCCGTCCTCGTCGCGCACCACGTCGATCCCGGCCACGTGGATGCGGACCCCGTTGGTGGGATTGACCCCGTGGACGGCTCGCAGGAACCCCGGGGAGCTGGTGACGACGCGGTGGGGGACGACGCCGTCGTAGAGGATGCGACCGCCGTTGTAGACGTCGTCGAGGAACGCCTCGAGGGCACGGACCCTCTGGGCCACGCCCTCGGCGATGTGGTCCCACTCGCTGGCGGTGAAGACCCGTGGCATCACGTCGAGCGGGAACGGCCGCTCCTCGCCGTCGAGGTCGAAGGTCACGCCCTGGTCCATGAAGGCCCGCGCCAGCCGACCGGCGCGCGAGGAGACGTCCTCGGGGCTCATCTGGGCGACGACCGACACCACGTCCCGGTAGTGGCGGCGGGGCTCCCCGCCGGTCTCGAACACCTCGTCCACGGCGCGCCCCAGCGGACCCGTGTCGGACATGAGGTAACCGTCGAACAGGTCGCCCACACCCGAACCCTGACACCGCCATGTTTCCTGCCGGTTTCGGGCACGCGAAGAGTTCGTGGTCTCTGCACTCCGGTGACCGCCCCGGGCAGGCGCCACCACCGGTAGGGTGAGCCGGCGGTGACCGCACGAACCGACCCCTCGCCGGGCACGCCGGAGACGACCGACCTCGATCCGCGGACCCTCGTCTACGCCCGGGGACTCGTGAAGCGGTTCGGCGACTTCGTGGCCGTCGACGCCGTCGACTTTCAGATCGGCAAGGGGGAGTCGTTCGGCTTTCTCGGCCCCAACGGGGCCGGCAAGACCTCCACCATGCGGATGATCTCGTGCATGTCGCCGGCCAGCGGGGGGACCCTGCGGGTCCTGGGCATGGATCCTGCCACCCAGGGACCGGCCATCAGGGCCCGTATCGGCCTGGTGCCCCAGGAGGACTCGCTCGACCTCGAGATGACGGTCCTCGACAACCTCCTCATCTACGGGCGGTACTTCGACCTCCCGCGCAAAGTCATCCGCGAGCGGGCCATGCGGCTGCTCGACTTTGCCCAACTCACCGACCGGGCCAACGACCGGGTGGACCCCCTGTCGGGGGGCATGAAGCGCCGGCTCACCATCGCCCGCTCGCTCGTATCCGAGCCGGACCTGCTCATCTTGGACGAGCCGACCACCGGCCTCGACCCCCAGGCGCGCCACCTGCTGTGGGACCGCCTGTACCGCTTGAAGCAGGACGGGGTGACGCTCGTCATCACGACCCACTACATGGACGAGGCCGAGCAACTCTGCGACCGACTGGCCGTGATGGACCGGGGCAGGTTCGCCGCCGAGGGGACGCCCCGTCAGCTCATCGACCGCTACTCGACCAAGGAGGTCGTCGAGCTGCGGTTCGCCCCGGGCAAGCAAGAGTCCGCCGCGCAGCAGCTGACCGAGGTGGCCGACCGGTCCGAGGTGCTGCCCGACCGCGTCCTGCTCTACACCGCCGACGGGGACGAGACCCTGGCCGGGGTGCACGCCCTCGGCCTCACTCCCGAGAGCGCGCTGGTGCGTCGTTCCACGCTCGAGGACGTGTTCCTCCGCCTGACCGGCCGCACCCTGGTGGACTGACCCGGGAACCGATGACCGCGACCGCCGGGGGGTTGGAGGAGGGAGCCGGCACGCGCTCGGACGTCCCCGGCGGCGTTGCCCACCCGTGGCGGCGGCCCACGCCTCTGTGGCTGCGGGGCATGAGCTACTGGGCCTACCAGTACAAGCGGACCTGGCGGTCGTCGATCACCACCAGCTTTCTCTACCCCGTCCTCTACCTCGCCGCCATGGGGGTCGGGTTGGGGTCGCTCATCGACAAGCACACGCACCAGGTGTCCGGTGTCACGTACCTCGACTTCGTGGCACCGGGCCTGCTGGCCGCCACCGCCATGCAGATCGGCGCCAACGAGGCCATGTACCCGGTGATGGGTGCGATCAAATGGATGCGCACCTACTTCGCCATGCTGGCCACCCCGCTGCGGGTGGTCGACGTCCTGCGGGGCCACCTGGGGTGGATCGCCGTGCGGCTGGCCATGGTGTCGGCCATCTACCTGGCCGTGGTGGCCGCCTTCGGCGTGGTGCACTCGCCGCTGGCCGTCCTGGCCCTGCCGGCGGCGGTGGCCACCGGGTTGGCCTTCGCCGCCCCCATCGCCGCCTACTCGGCCACCCAGGAGCGCGACGTGGCCTTCATCGCCATCTACCGCTTCGCCCTCATCCCGCTCTTCCTCTTCTCGGGCACCTTCTTCCCGGTCACACGGCTGCCGGGGTGGCTGCAGCCCGTGGCCTACGCCACCCCCCTCTACCACGGCGTCTCGCTCTGCCGGGGGCTCGTGCTGGGCACCGCCGACCTCTGGCCGTCGCTCGGGAGCGCCCTCTACCTGGTGGTCCTCTCGGGCGCCGGCTATCTGGTGGCCGAGCGGACCTTCCGCCGGCGACTGGTCGTATGAGACCCGAGGAGCCCGAGGTCCGGCACGGGCTGAACGAGGAGGGTGGGCCCCAGGTCTCGGTCCCGCCGTCGCCCCCGCCGTCGGCCTCCTTCCCCCTGCGTCTCACGCCGTCGGCGCTGCTCGGGAGCCGGAGGGCCCGGCGCGTGGTGGAGCGCAACGTCGCCGTCTACCGCCGCGGCTGGATCTTCTTGGTCTCGGGGTTCTTCGAGCCCTTCTTCTACCTGCTCTCCATCGGCGTCGGATTGAACGGCCTGGTGGGCGCCGTCCCGGTCGACGGGCAGCTGGTCGCCTACACGGCCTTCGTGGCCCCCGGCCTCCTGGCGTCCTCGGCCATGAACGGGGCGCTCTTCGACTCCACCTTCAACGTCTTCTTCAAGCTCAAGATCGCCAAGACCTACGACGCCATCCTCTCCACCCCGCTCGGGGTGGGAGACGTGGCCCTGGGCGAGCTGACCTGGTCGCTCCTGCGCGGCGGCCTGTACTCGGGGGCCTTCCTCTGCGTCATGGCCGGCCTGGGCTACACGGCCACCCCGTGGGTCGTCCTGTGTTTCCCGGGCGCGCTGCTCATCAGCTTCGCCTTCTCGGCCGCCGGTATGGCCGGCACCACCTACATGCGGAGCTGG
Organism: uncultured Actinomycetota bacterium; assembly: GCA_963770505.1. Classification (GTDB taxonomy): domain Bacteria; phylum Actinomycetota; class Acidimicrobiia; order Acidimicrobiales; family RAAP-2; genus CAVYPR01. The sequence continues at coordinate 51,258 of CAVYPR010000003.1, forward strand.
CAGGACTTCGACATGGTGTCGTTGGCCATCATCCCGCTCTTCTTGTTCTCGGGCACCTTCTTCCCGCTCTCGGTCTACCCGGGCTGGCTCCAGCTCGTCGTGTCCTGCACCCCCCTCTACCAGGGGGTCGCCCTCCTGCGCGGCCTCGACTTCGGCCACTTCGACTGGGCCATGGTCGGCCACGTCGCCTACCTGTCGGTGATGGGCGTCGTGGGCCTGGCGGTCACCGCCCGCCGGCTGGCCCGCCTGCTGCTCCCCTGACCGGCCCCGGCGACGAATTCCTGCGAAATGAGCGTCCCTGATGGCCAATTCGGACGGCTGCACCTCGGGTTTCAGCGGACTTCGTCAGGAATTCCTGCACCGGCGCCCCTTCCGGGGGTAGGTTCTCTGCGGCGTCGAAGAGCGAAGAGGGGTCCATGGCCCAGGCAGAAAGCGACGGCCTGCGAACCGCGGAGGTTCCCGCGTCGGCCCCGGAGGGGTCCGCCAAGGGGCTGAAGTCGGGCGCGCTGGGGCTGATCTCCAGCACGGTGATCGGCGTCGCCTCCACCGCCCCCGCCTACAGCCTGGCCGCCACCCTCGGTTTCGTGGTGGTGGCCATCGGCCTGCAGGCCCCCATCGTGACCGTCCTGGCCTTCATCCCGATGCTCTTCGTGGCCCAGGCCTACAACGAGCTCAACAAGGCCGATCCCGACTGCGGCACCACCTTCACCTGGGCGACCCGGGCCTTCGGCCCCCGCACCGGCTGGTGGGGCGGATGGGGCATCGTGGCGGCCGACGTGCTCGTGATGGCGAGCCTGGCCCAGATCGCCGGGCAGTACGTCTTCCTGCTCTTTGGGGCCAAGAGCATCGGAGGCGACGCCAGCAGCGGCTGGGTGCTCCTGGTCGGGATCTTGTGGATCGTGGGCATGACCTACATCTGCTACGTCGGCATCGAGGTGTCGGCCAACTTCCAGAAGGCGCTGTTGGGCATCGAGGTGACCATGCTGGTCCTCCTCTCGGTGGTGGCGCTGTCCAAGGTCGGTGGCGGCACGGCGCCGGCAGGGCACCTGGCCTTCTCCTGGACCTGGCTCAATCCCTTCGACGTGCGGTCCCCGTCGGCCTTCATCAACGGGGTCCTGTTGATGGTCTTCATCTACTGGGGCTGGGACACCGCGGTGTCAATCAACGAGGAGACCCGAGAACCGGACAAGACGCCCGGGCGGGCCGCTCTGATCTCGACCGGTCTGCTGCTCGCCATCTACTTCCTCGTCGTGCTGTCCACTCAGATGTTCGCCGGCGTCGGCAAGACGGGCATCGGTCTCGGGAATCCCGCCAACATCGGCGACGTGCTCTCCGTGCTGGGCAACGCCATCTTCGGTTCGACGGGGATCGGCGCAGTCCTCAGCCGCCTGCTCGTCTTGATGGTGCTCACCTCGGCGGCCGCATCCACCCAGACCACCATCCTGCCGACCGCCCGCACGACGCTGTCGATGGCCGTGTACAAGGCGATCCCCAAGTCCTTCGCCAAGATCCACGGCCGGCATCTCACCCCGTCGGTCTCCACTGTGACCATGGGAGGCGTGTCGATCGTCCTGTACGTCGCCATGAACTACATCTCAGCGGGAGCGGTGATCGCCGACTCGGTCTCAGCGCTCGGGGTGATGATCGCCTTCTACTACGGCCTCACGGGCTTCGCCTGCACCTGGTACTACCGCGCAACGCTGCGGGACAGCGCCCGCAACCTCTGGCTCCGAGGGATCCTGCCGCTCGCCGGCGGCCTCATGCTCTTCGGCGCGCTCGGCTACAACCTCTGGTACTACTGGAACCCCACACATTCCACAACGAGCTGGACGGTGCCTTTCTGGCCGCACTGGCACATGGGCGGCGTCTTCGTGATCGAGATGATCACCATCCTGATCGGGGTGGTCCTCATGGTCACCTTCAGCCGAGCCAGGCCGGCCTTCTTCCGCGGCGAGGTGCTCAACCGCGACACCCCCACCATGGTCCCCGAGCGCGTCTACGTCGACCTCCCCGGGGTCGAGCACCACCCGCTCCCCACCGAGGCCTGAACCCTCGCGCGCTCGGTACCCCGGGCGCGACACGCCGTCGCCCGGCGGTGGCAGGCTGTTGGCTGAGATCGGCGACCCGACGGGTTGGGAGGCCACATGGCGGGGAGGCTCGAGGGGACGGTGGCGCTGGTCACCGGCGCGTCGAGCGGCATCGGCGAGGCCACGGCGCGCGCACTGGCCGCCGAGGGAGCGTCCCTGGCGGTGGCGGCGCGCCGGGTGGACCGCCTGGAGGCCCTCGCCGACGTGGCGCGCGCCGCCGGGTCGCCGGCGGTCCTGGTCCAGCGCTGCGACGTGACCGACGAGGACCAGGTCGTCCAGCTGGTCGAGCGCACGGTGTCCGAACTCGGCCGCCTGGACACGCTGGTCAACAACGCCGGCGTCATGCTGCTCGGGCCGATCGAGGGTGCCCCCACCGAGGAATGGCGGCGGATGGTCGAGCTGAACCTCCTCGGCCTCCTCTACTGCACCCACGCCGCGCTCCCGCACCTCCTGGCGGCGGCCGAGTCCGAGCCCCGCCGGGTGGCCGACGTCGTCAATGTGAGCTCGGTGGCCGGCCGGGTGGCCCGCCTCAACAACGGGGTGTACAGCGCCACCAAGTTCGCCGTCGGGGCGTTCAGCGAGTCGCTACGCCAGGAGGTGACGGCCCGCCACGTCCGGGTGACCATCGTCGAGCCGGGAGCCACCGCCACCGAGCTGGTCTTCCAGAACCGACGGGAGGTCCTCGAGGAGATGGCCCGCACGTTCGCAGGGACCGAGACGATGCTGGCCGAGGACATCGCCGAGGTCGTGGTCCACGCCGTCACGCGGCCCCGGCGGGTCTCGGTCAACGAGGTGCTGGTCCGGCCGACCGAGCAGGAACGCTGAGCACGGCCCCGTTCCCCGACGCCGCCTGGGGGCGGGCCGCCAGCCCCGCGGCCCGGGCCGGACGGTGGCTCGCCGCCACCCGCGGCGGCTCGGCGCTGCTGCGATCGCTCGTTCCGCTCGACCGGTGGGTGCTCGAGCGCTCCGGCGGCCGGTACACCGCGCTCGGGCCGTTCGGCTCCCCGCTGCTGCTCCTGACGGCGACCGGGGCCCGGTCGGGCCGGCCGCGCACCACCCCGCTCCTCTACCTCCACGACGGGGCGCGGATCCTCGTGGCCGCCTCCAACTTCGGCCGGTCGTCCCACCCGGCCTGGAGCGCCAACCTGCTGGCCCACCCCGACGCCGTCGTCACCATCGGCGGTGAGCGGATCGGCGTGCGGGCCCGCCTCCTCACCGGCCCCGAGGCCGAGCGGGGGTGGGAGCGGTTCTGCCAGGCGGCGCGCCCCTACCGCGCCTACGCCGAGCGGACCGACCGCACGATTCGCGTGTTCGCCCTGGAGCGGGCGGGGGAGGGCTGAGATGGACCTGGGCCTCGAGCGGAAGGTGGTGCTGGTCACCGGGGGGTCCGACGGGCTCGGGCGGGCCCTCTGCCAGCGGCTGGCCACCGAGGGTGCCCGGGTGGCGCTCTGCGGCCGGGACGCCGAACGACTGGAGGCGACCGCGTCGGCGTTGCGGGGGAGCGGCGCCGAGGTCGAGGCGGTGGTGGCCGACGTCACCGTGGCCGGCGACCTGTCGGCCTTCGTCGGGGCCGCCGTCGAGCGCTGGGGGAGGGTCGACGGTCTGGTCAACAACGCCGGCCGCTCGGCGGCCAAGCCGGTGGCCGACTCCACCGACGCCGAGTGGGAGGACGACCTGGACCTCAAGCTGCTCGCCGCGGTGCGGCTCACCCGGCTGGTCCTGCCGCACCTGCGGGAGGCCGGCGGGTCGATCGTCAACGTCCTGGCCATCGGGGCCAAGGCCCCGGCCGCCGGCTCCGCGCCGAGCTCGGTGACGAGGGCCGCCGGGCTGGCGCTCACCAAGGCGCTCTCGCGCGAGCTCGGGCCCGACGGCATCCGGGTCAACGCCGTGCTGATCGGGCTGGTGGCCTCGGGCCAGTGGCGGCGGATGGCCGAGGCCCAGGGGGTGGGGGAGGACGACCTCTACCGCCGGCTGGCCGAGGGGTCGGCCATCCCGCTCGGGCGCGTGGGGAGGGCCGAGGAGTTCGCCGACGCCGTGACCTTCCTCCTCTCCGAGCGGGCCTCGTACGTCACGGGCAGCGCCCTCAACATCGACGGGGGGCTCAGCGTCGTCCCCTGACCGGACGCCCGCCCGGCCGCGCACGGCCCGGGTCCGGGCCTTCGGGGGCTCCCCGGCGCGCTGACTACAGTGACACCGACGCGCGGGCACGGCCGGCGGGACCGGGAGAGGACGACATGCAGGTCACCATCGTCGGCGGGGGCAGCTACCAGTGGACCCCCGAGCTGCTGGCCGATCTCCTGGGCACGCCGTCGCTCAAGGGCATGCACCTCGTGCTCGAGGACATCGACCCCGAGCCGCTGCCCAAGATGGAGGCGCTGGCCAACAAGGTGAACGAGGCGCTCGGGGCGGGGGCCACGGTGTCGACCACCACCGACCAGCGGCGATCCCTCGAGGGTGCGGACTTCGTGATCGTCACCATCTCCACCGGCGGCTTCGACTCCATGGCCGTCGACATCGACGTCCCCGCCCGCCACGGCATCCGCCAGTCCGTGGGCGACAGCGTCGGCCCCGGGGGGATCAACCGGGCCCTGCGCAACGTGCCGGTGCTGGTGGGTGTGGCCCGGGACATGGAGGAGCTCTGCCCCGATGCCTGGCTCCTCAACATCACCAACCCCATGACCAGCCTCACCCGCTCCATCTGCCGAGCGTCACGGGTGAAGACCGTGGGTCTCTGCCACGAGGTGGGCAACTGGTGCCTGGACCTGGCCATCGCCCTGGGCAAGCCGGTCGAGGCGATCCGGCCCACGGTGGTGGGGGTGAACCACTTCCCGGTGGTCACGGCCCTCGACGTGGACGGGACCGACGGCTTCGAGATCCTGGCGGCGATGGTCGACGAGGCCGGGGGCCTCGGGGCCCTGGCCCCCCACCCCGGTCGCCCCGAGGCCGAGGAGTTCTCGCGGCTGGACTTCGCCCAGCGCCATCTGCTGAAGCTCACCCTGCTCGAACGCTGGGGGGCCCTCCCGGCCGCCGGCGACCGCCACGTCGCCGAGTTCCTGCCGTCGGTGCTCACCGAGGAGTCGGGCTGGGGGGCGGCCTTCAACATCGAGCTCACCCCGATCGCCCTGCGCCAGGAGCACCAGACCGGCTACATCGCCGATGTGGACGCCTGGCTGGCGGGGACCAAGGACCTCCAGACCTGGCAGTCCGGCGAGCTGCCGGCCCCGGTCATCGACTCGCTGCTCACCGGCACCCGCCGGGAGCTGCCCCTCAACATCCCCAACGCCGGTCAGTGCCCCGACCTACCGGCCGACGCCGTGGTCGAGTCGATCTGCACCGTCGACGGGGACGGGATCACCGGGCGCGACCGGGCCCACGCGCCGGCGGCACCGACCGAGGTCCTGCGGCGCCACGTGGCCGTGCAGGAGATGACGGTGGAGGCGGCGCTCACCGGTGACCGGGGGCTGGCCGCCGCCGCCTTCGCCCTCGACCCGCTGGCCGGCCGGGGCGACATCCACCAGACCGACACCATGGTGGAGGAGCTGCTGGCCGGCACCTCGCGGTGGCTGCCGCAGTTCGCACGATCCTAGGAGGGACACCGCATGCAGCTGGGCTTCATCGGACTCGGCGCCATGGGACTGCCCATGACCCGGCACCTGCTCGAGGCCGGCCACCAGGTGACCGTGACCTCCCGGAGCCGAGGCCCCATCGAGGCGGCGGTGGCGCTCGGGGCGGTCGAGGGCGCCTCGCCCGCCGAGGTGGCCGCCGCCGCCGAGGTGATCTTCCTCTGCGTGCCCAACTCGCCCGAGGTGGTGGCGGTGGTCGACGCCATGCTGGGCGCCCTCGGTCCGGGCAAGACGGTCGTCGACTGCTCGACCATCGACCCCGAGGTCGAGCGGGAGCAGCACCGCCGGGTGGCGGCCACCGGGGCCCGCTACCTCGAGGCCCCGCTGTCGGGGGGGACCGCCGGGGCGGAGAAGGGCACGCTCACCCTCATGGTGGGCGGCGACGCCGACACCCTGGCGGACGTCCGGGGGGCCATCGATCCCTTCGCCACACTGGTGGTGCACGTGGGCGGGCCGGGCATGGGCCAGGTGGTGAAGCTCTGCAACAACATGATCTACGCCGCCCAGATGGTGGCCACGGCCGAGGCCACCGCGCTGGCCGTCAAGTCGGGCGTCGACCCCCACAAGCTGTTCGAGGTGGTGACCCACGCCACCGGCGACTGCGTGGCCGTGCGGACCCGCATGCCGGTGGCCGGGGTGGTCCCCGAGAGCCCGGCCTCCAACGGCTGGAAGCCCGGGTTCATGACCGACCTCATGGCCAAGGACCTGGACCTGGCCCTGGCCTACGGGGCCAGAGAGGGCGTGCCGCTCACGACGACGGCCACGGCGCGCCAGGCGCTGACCGCGGCCAGCACCGCCGGCTACGGGCGGGAGGACTTCTCGGCGGTGACCAAGGTCGTGCTCGGCCTGGCCGGGGCGGGATGACCGCGGCCGACGCCGGCGGCCGGCCCGCCGGCGACCGGCTCCCGGTGCCGTCGCTGATCCTGGCCGCCGACCACCGGGCACGCGGGGTGGTCACCATCGAGCGGTACGAGGACTACCGCCGGGCGCTGGCCGCGGCCCTTCCCCACTGCGACGGCCTGCTGGCCACGGCCCAGCCCATGGGTGACCTCTCGGCCTCCGGTTCGCTCGGCCCGGGCCACCGCACCTACCTCTCGCTCAACCGCACCGGCCTGGCCACCTCGGCCTTCGAGCTCGACGACCGGCTCGTGGCCAGCGTCTGGCGGGCGGCCGAGGACGGCTGGACCGGGGTGAAGCACATGACCCGCATCGATCTCGAGGACCCGGTCACCTCCGGGGCCCTCGAGCTCCTCGGCCAGGTGCTCGAAGAGGCGAGGTCGGCCGGGCTGGAGGCACTGGTGGAGTCGGTGGTCTGGCGGGACGGGTCCATGGCCCGCGACACCGACTCGGTGGTCTTCGCCGCCGTGGTCGCCCACGACATGGGCGCGCCGGTGCTCAAGGTCCCGGTCCCCGACGCAGCGGCCGGCGGGGCGCGGGTCGAGGCGGTGGCCCGGGTGGTGGCGAGCGTGGGGGTGCCGGTCCTCTTCTTGGGGGGGCCGCGCCGCGAGGGGGGCAGGGACCTCCTCCTGGACGAGGTGGCCGACGTCATGGCCGGCGGCGGCGCCGGCATGGCCGTGGGCCGCGCCGTCTACCAGGACCCGGACCCGGCCGGCGCGGCGCGGGCGGTGGCCGACGTGGTCCACGGCACGGGCGGGCCGCCGGGCCCTTGATCCTCACCGTCGACTTCGGGACCAGCGTCACCAAGGTGGCGCTGTGGACGGAGGACGGGCTGGTGACCCTGGCCCGGGCGCAACTGGCGACCGCCCGGCCCGAGGTGGGGTGGGCCGAGCAGGACCCCTTCGGGTGGTGGACGGCCGTGGTCGTGGCCTGCGCCGACGCCCGCGCCGCCGCCCCGGCCGCCTTCGGGTCGGTGGAGGTCGTGAGCTGCTCGGCCGCCCGCCAGACCTTCGTGCCGCTGACGGCCGCGGCGGAGCCGCTGGGCAAGGGCCTGGTGTGGTCGGACCGGCGGGCCGTGGCCGAGGCGCCGGCCCTGGCCGAGAGCCTCGGGGGGGACGAGGCCGTCCGGCGTCGCACCGGCGTCCCGCTCGACGGGGGGGCCGTCGCCGCCAAGATCGCCTGGATCGCCGCCCATCAGCCGGGCCGCCTGGCCGCCAGCGACTGGCTGCTGTCGCCGCGGGACCTGGTCGTCTGGCGGCTGACCGGGGAGGTGCTCACCGACGCCACGCTGGCCTCGCGCACCGGCCTCTACGACACCGGTGGCGAGGTGGTCCCCGAGCTGGCCGGCGCGGCCGCCGGCAAGCTGCCCCCCGTGGTGCCCTCGGACCACGTGGCCGGGGCCCTGCGGGCGGTGCCCGCCGCCGAGCTGGGGCTGCCGCCGGGGATCCCGGTGGTGATCGGGGCCGGGGACCGCCAGTGCGAGGTCCTCGGGGCCGGCGCCTCGCTCGAGCGCCCGATGGTCAGCTGGGGCACCACCGCCAACGTGTCGGTGCCCACGGGCACGGACCGCCCCGACCCGCCGCCGGCCGGGGCCGTGGTCTCGCGCGCCGCCGACGGCGGGTGGATGCTCGAGGGCGGCCTCTCGGCGGCCGGCTCCTTCCTGGCCTGGCTGGGGCGGGTCTGCGGCCGGGACTCCGACGACCTGGCCCGGCTGGCCGCGGACAGCCCGCCCGGGGCCCGGGGCGTGGTGGCCGTCCCCTGGCTCGACGGCGCCCGGGCCCCCTGGTGGCGCGACGACGCCCGGGCCGGCTTCGTCGGGCTGGCCTCGGCCCACGACGCCGGCGACCTGGCCCGCGCCGTCCTCGAGTCGGTGGCCTGGGAGGTGGAGCGCTGCCTGGTGGCCGTGACCTCGGGGCGGCCGGGCGGCCCGCCGGCGGTGGGCCTCACCCTGGGGGGTGCGGGGACCGGCGTCCCGCTCTGGGTGGACGTCCTCACCTCGGTCACCGCCCTGCCCGCCACCCGCCGGCGCTCGGGCGAGGCGGCCTCGGCCGGGGCCGCGCTGCTGGGGGCCTCGGCGATCGGCCGCGCGCTCTCCCTCGACCAGCTCGACCCGGTCGTGGCCGAGATCGAGCCCGACCCCGCCGGCGTCGACCTCTACCGGGCGCTGCGCCCGGTGGCCGACCGCGTGGCCGGGGCGCTCCTCGACCTCGGGCTCGGCGCCTCGTGAGGGGCCGGCGCTGATGCGCGTCCGCCTCCCCTACGGCCGCCGCCACCTCGACGTCGAGGTCCCCGACGACGCGGTGGTCGTCGAACCGACCGACCGCCCTGGCCTCTTCGACCAGGGCCGGGCGGTCTCCCAAGCCCTGGCCGCGCCGGTCTCGGGCCCGCCGCTGGCCGGGCTGGTGGGAGCCGGCGACCGGGTGGCGGTGGTGTTCCCCGACATCACCCGCCCGATGCCCAACCGCACCGTCCTGCCCCCGCTGCTGGCCGACCTCGAGCGGCTCGGGGCGGGCCCCGAGCGCGTGGTGCTGCTGTGCGCCACGGGGACCCACCGGGCGGCCACCGACGAGGAGATGGCCGAGCTGGTGGGGAGAGAGATCGCCGGCCGCTACCGCATCCACCAGCACCGGGCCGACGACCCGTCGCACGTGGTGGTGGGGCGGGTCGACGGGGTCGACGTCGCCCTCGACGCCCGCTACGTCGAGGCCGACGTGCGCATCTGCACCGGCTTCGTCGAGCCCCACTTCTTCGCCGGGTTCAGCGGCGGGCCCAAGGGGGTCTGCCCGGGGCTGGCGGCCGCCGACACCATCCTCGAGGCGCACAGCCCGTCGCGCATCGCCGACCCGGCCGCGACCTGGCTGCGCACCGAGGGCAACCCGGTGCACGACTTCGTGCGCGCCGCCACCGCCCTGTGTCCGCCCACGCTCAGCGTGGACGTGACCCTCAACAGCCGCCACGAGCTCACCGCGGTCTTCGCCGGCCCCCTGCCCGACGGCCACCGTGCGGCCTGCGGGGCGGTCGAGCGGACGGCGGTGCGCCGGGTGGGGGGCCGCTTCGACGTGGTGGTCGCCACCGGGGGCGGCCACCCGCTCGACCGCAACCTCTACCAGGCGGTCAAGGGCATGGCCGCCGCCGAGCGGGTGGTGGCCGACGGCGGGACGGTCCTGCTGGCCGCGGCCTGCGGCGACGGCGTACCGGCCGACGGCGCCTTCGCCCGCCTGCTGGCCGGCGCGGCCACGCCGGGCGACCTGGCCTCGGCGGCCGGACGCTCGGAGGCGGATCGCTGGCAGGCCCAGGTCATGGGGCGGGTCCTGCGGCGGGCGCGGGTCCGTCTGCACACCGACGGGCTGTCCGGCGCCGAGGTCCGCGGGGCGCTCTTGGACCCGGTGGACGACCTGTCCGAGGCGCTGGCCGAGTCGCTGGCGGCCGCCGGCGAGGGCTCCCGCTGCTGCGTGCTGCCGCAGGGACCACTGGCCGTGGCCGAGGCCGACTGAGGCCCGAACAGGCTCAAACGGGCGTTCAGGTGCCCCCCCGGCGCCGACGGTACAGTCTGGCCGATGGCGGACCAGGTGCTGTTCGACTTCACGGTCCCCGACGAGCTTCTGCAGGAGGCGCTGTCGACCCACCGCGACCAAGCGGCGGTGGCCGACGTGGCCATGATGCCGGGCACCGGCGAGGGCAAGGCGCCGCCGCTCATCGGCATCCTGCAGAAGTACGGCTACGCCCCCCTGGTCCTCCTCACGGCGGCGGCCATGGTGCCCGGCACCTTCGGCAACGGCATCGCCATCATCGGCAAGAACCTCGAGGCGTCGTTCCACATCCACAACACCGCGCTGGCGGCGATCGCCTTCGTGGCCCAGGTGGCCCAGTTGCTGTGGGCGGTGCCCCTGGCCCTCCTGGCCGACCGGGGCAGCCGCAAGCTGGTGGCCGCCGGGGCACTGTTCGTCTTCGCCATCTTCGCCTCGCTGATGGCGATCTCGCCCAACGTGTGGGCCTTCGCCTTCTTGTACCTGGCGGCGTCGGTGGGCTCGGGGGTGAACAACACCGTCCACAACTCGTATCTGTCCGACGCCTACCCGACCGAGAGCCGAGGGCGCATCTTCAGCTGGCACAACCTGGCCACACCGCTCTCGGCCACGGTCGGGATCCTCTTCTTCGGCTTCATCGTCACCGTCGCCCACAACTGGCGCTACGGCCTGCTACTGGCTCTCGCCGGCATCCCCCTCAGCTTCGCCCTCCTCACCATTCGCGAGCCCGACAAGGGGGCCAACGAGGCCAGCCACATCCTCAAGTCCTCGGGCATGGACGTCCAATCCCAGCAGGAAAAGGCGCCCCGAGTGCTCCTGGGGCCGGCGGTCACCCGCCTGCTGCGGATCCGCTCCCTCTACTACGAGCTCATCGCCGTGGCCATCCTGGGCTTCGCCGGGACCGGGGCCCCGCTCTTCGGCAGCCTCTTCTTCTCCGACAAGTTCCACCTCGACGTGGCCGGGCGCAGCGAGGTCTACGCCATCATCGGCCTGGCCGCCTTCCTGGGGCTCCCGGTGGCATACGTGGTGGGTGACCGTTACTTCCGCAAGGCACCCCAGCGGCCGCTGGTGATCTCGGGCATCTGCATCAGCGTCTACGGCATCTTGTACGTGACCTCGCTCTACGTGCCCTCCCTGGGAGCCTGCGTGGCCCTGCAGACGCTGGCCAACGCGGCGGTCGCCCCGCTCGCCATCTGCATCTTTCTGACCCTGGCCGCCACCGCGCCGCCCGAGATGCGCACGATCTGCTTCGCCATGTTCGGCGTCTTCTCCCTGGTCTTCGGCGGGTTCACCGGCAGCGTCCTGCTGGGGGCGGTCTCCGACGCCGTGGGCGGGCTGCACGGCATCGTGGTGGCTCTCACCCTGATCGGGCCGGTCTGCGTACTGGGCGGGATCTTCCTCATCGTGGGGTCGAAGTATGTGCGCGGCGACATCACCCTGGTCATCGAGGACGTCCTCGAGCGCTACGCCGAGGGCAAGCGGCGGGCCTCCGGCGGGGCCATCCCGGCCCTCCAGGTCCACAACCTCGACTTCTTCTACGGCACCAACCAGGTCCTCTTCGACGTGAACCTCGAGGTGGCCGAGGGCGAGATGGTGGCCCTCCTGGGGACGAACGGGGCGGGCAAGTCGACGCTCCTGCGTGCGGTGTCGGGGCTCGAGCACCCCCACCGCGGGGTCATCCGCATCTTCGGCGCCAACTGCACCTACCTCGAGCCCGAGCAGATCATCGACCTCGGGGTGTCTCTGCTGGTGGGAGGGAAGATGACCTTCCCCGGTCTCACCGTGCGGGACAACCTGCGCATCGGCGAGCACACCTTCCGGCGCGACAAGGCCCGGGCGGCCCGGGCCATTGACGAGGCGCTCGACGTCTTCCCCGAGCTGGCCTCGCGCATCGACCAGCAGGCCGGCACCCTCTCCGGCGGCGAGCAGCAGATGCTGGCGCTGGCCCGGGTGATGATGACCAGGCCGCGCCTGCTCATGGTCGACGAGCTGGCCCTCGGGCTCGCCCCCAAGACCGTCGACCGACTGATGGGCATCGTGCGGGGGGTCAACGCCGAGGGGACGACGGTCATCTTGGTGGAGCAGAGCGTGAACCGGGCCATGCACCTGGCCGGCCGGGCGTTCTTCCTCGAGCGCGGCGAGGTCCGCTTCGACGGCCCGACCGCCGAGCTGCTGGGGCGGTCCGACCTCCTGCGTCCGGTGTTCCTGGCCGAGGCCGGCACCGGACTGAGCTGAGCCGAGATGTCTATCCCGGGGTTCGTGCTGGTCCAGGGTGTGGTCGTCGGGCTCAATTACGGCCTGCTGGCACTCGGCCTGGTCCTCGTCTACAAGACCAACCGCGTCCTCAACTTCGCCCAGGGACAGCTCGGCGTGGTGGCCGCCGTCTTCCTGGTCAAGTGCACCAGCGGCTTCCACTTCAACTACTGGTTCTCGCTGGTGCTGGCCGTCGGCCTGGCTGCGGCCATGGGCGCGCTGAGCGAGCTCTTGCTGCGGCGGCTGTTCAACCGTCCGAGGGTGCTGGTCATGGTGGCCACCATCGGCCTGTCCCAGGTCCTGTTCGTCTTCACCGCCCTGCCGTTCATCCTCCCCCACAACCTCTCCAAGCCGTTCCCGGTGCCGTTCCACCTGTCCTTCACGATGGGCGGCTTCGTCTTCTCGCCGGGCGAGGTGCTCACCCTCATCGTGGCCCCGGTGGTGGCCCTGGCCCTGGCCGCCTTCGTCCGGTGGTCCCCGTGGGGGCTGGCCATCCGGGCGATGTCGGAGAACGCGGACTCGGCCCGCCTCTCGGGGGTCTGGGTGCGCCGCACCTCCACCATGGCCTGGACCCTGGCCGGCGTGCTCTCAGCCTTCACCGCCATCCTGGCCTCGCCGGGCCAGACCAGCGTCCTCACCCAGCCCCTCAGCCCCGACCTCCTCCTGTTCGCCCTCACCGCGGCCCTGGTGGGCGCCATGGTCAACCTGACCGTCGCCTTCATCTCGGGCATCGCCGTGGGGGTCATCTACGAGGTGCTGGCCTGGAACATCTCCTCGACCGCGGCCGTGCAGACCATCATGTTCGCCCTCCTCCTTGGCGTGCTGCTGGTGCGGGTGGCCGCCCTGCGCAAGGGCTCGCGCACCGAGGAGCGATCCACGTGGCTGCACGGCTCGAGCGGCATGTGGCGGGCCGGCAACGCCCTGCGTGCCCGGGTGGGGACCGCCGGGGTCGTGACCACCGCGGTGGTGGTGCTCCTCCTGCCGCTGGTGCTGAGCGTGGGGAAGACCTACCTGCTCTCCCAGATCTGCATCTACGCCGTCGTGGCGCTCTCCCTCACCGTGCTCACGGGGTGGGCCGGGCAGGTCTCCCTCGGCCAGTTCGGGCTGGTGGCGGTGGGGGCGGTGATGGCGGCGCACCTGGGGGGGAGCATCCCGCTCGTCCTGTTGCTCCCCTTCGCCGGGGCGGTGACCGCGGTCGTGGCGGTGGCCGTGGGCCTCCCGGCGCTGCGGGTCCGGGGTCTCTACCTGGCCGTCTCCACCCTCGGGTTCGCGTTGTGGATGCAGGTGTCGGTCTTGGCCACCACCTGTTGGAACGTTCCGCTCATCGACAAGCGGGTCTGCACCGGCCTGCCGAACCCCGCCTCGACGTTGGTGGCGCGCCCGACCTTCTTCGGGCTCAGCCTCGACTCCACAAAAGCCTTCGCCTGGTTCTCGATCGGGATCCTCCTCGTCTCGCTGCTGATGGTACGGGTCTGGCGGGACCGAGGCATCTCCCGGCGATTGGTGGCCGTGCGCGACAACGAGCACACGGCCGCGGCGTTCGGCATCCCGGTGGTGCGGACCAAGCTCCTGGCCTTCGCGCTCTCGGGATTCATGGCCGGCTATGCCGGCGTGTGCCTGGCCTTTGCCAGTCAGCGGTTCAGCACAACCACCTTCAACCCCGGCGTGTCCATCCTGGTCGTCTCCATGGTGGTGATCGGAGGGCTTGGTTCGATCCCCGGCGCCGTGCTCGGTGCCGTGTACCTCGTGGGACTGCCGGCCATCTTCGGCACCACCTCGACCATCCAATTCCTCACCAGCGGCTTCGGCCTGCTCGTCTTCCTGCTCTACCTGCCCGGTGGGCTGGCCGAGGTCATGCACCGCCTGGGCGACGTGACCACCGACGGTGTGCGCTGGCTGCTCGACCGCCCCTCGGCCCGTTCGGGTCCCCAGGTGCCCGGCGCCGGCGAGGGGGGCATCGACGGGAACCTGGCGGCGATGGCCGTCTCCGCCGAGCCCGCACCCACGGCCGGGGAGGCGGTGTGAGCGCGGCACCCCAGAGCACGGGACCCGGGCCCGCCCTGCTCGAATTGGAGGGTCTGGTCGTCAACTTCGGAGGGGTCCACGCCGTGGACCACGTGAGCCTGACCGCAGAGCCCGGCTCGGTGGTGGGGCTCATCGGCCCCAACGGGTCGGGGAAGACCACGACCCTCGACGCCATCTCGGGCAACACCCACCTCCATGCGGGGTCGGTGCGGGTCAACGGCGAGGAGGTGACCGACTATCTGCCCGAGGAGCGCATCGCCGTCGGGGTGGTCCGATCCTTCCAGGACTGCCGGCTCTTCCCCGAGTTGACGGTGGAGGACATCCTGATGGTCTCCGAAGACGCTCGCCAGCCAGTTAGCGTGGTCTCCTCCACCCTTCAGGCCCCGTGGGCTCGGCGCGCCGAGCGCCGAAAGCACCAGGATGTCAACCGGGTGATCGAGGCCTTCTCGCTGGGGAGATTCCGCAACCACCGGGCCGCCGAGCTGTCCACCGGGACCAGGCGCGTGGTCGACCTGGCCTCGATCGTGCTCGCCTCTCCGCGCCTGCTGCTCCTCGACGAGCCGACCGCGGGCATCGCCCAGCGAGAGGCCGAGGCCTTCGCGCCCCTCCTGCGCAGACTCCGCGAGGTGGCGGACTGTACGATCGTCCTCGTCGAGCACGACGTGGGGCTCGTCTTCGACCTCTGCTCGAAGGTTGTGGTGCTGGAGGCGGGCAAGGTCGTCTCGTCCGGGACCCCCGACGAGGTGAGCCGGGACCCGCGGGCCCTCGCCGCCTACCTCGGGGCGAGTGCCGAGGCACTGGCCGTCACCGGTCCCACCGGTCACGACGGCGGAGCGAAGGATGGGGAGGGCGAAGGTGCGGAGGACGACGGCGGGAACGGGGGGGAATCCGGTGACGGAGGGGGCTGACCGAATGGGGAAGCTGCGAGCT
The DNA here is from genome assembly GCA_963770505.1 of uncultured Actinomycetota bacterium. Classification (GTDB taxonomy): domain Bacteria; phylum Actinomycetota; class Acidimicrobiia; order Acidimicrobiales; family RAAP-2; genus CAVYPR01. The sequence goes on from CAVYPR010000003.1 coordinate 66,600, forward strand.
GCGGTGGGCTATCCGGCGCACCTCGTGGTGAGGGCGGGCAGGCGCTTCAAGAAACGCTCGCTCGCCACCAAGCTGCGCACGGTCCTGCTGGTGGGCGCGGTGGCGGCGGGGCTGGTCGTCTACCTGGCCGGGTCGCCTCCGGCCACCGGCGGCGGTCAGGCGGCCGGGGCCTCCACAAACGGCGGCCAGAACTCCCTCTCCTCGGCCAGCACGTCCACCCGGGGCATCGTGGGCAACACCATCAACGTGGTCTTCCCGGTCGTCTCGCTCAACTCGCTGGCCGGCAAGTACGGGTTCCAGAACACATTCGAGTACGGCGAACAGAAGAAGGCGATCAAGTTCTTCGTGAGCCAGGTGAACGACCAGGGCGGCATCAACGGGAAGAAGATCAACGCCATCATCCCCACATTCACACCGGCCAACACAGCCCAGATGCGCTCTTTGTGCAAGGACTGGACCGAGGGCACCCCGGCCGCCTTCGCGGTGGTCGACGGCATGGGCACCTGGATCGGGACAAACCAGCTGTGCGTCACCCAGGAGGGTCACACCCCGCTGATCAGCGCCTGGAGCACGGTGAGCACATGGACCACCAAGGGGTCGCCCTACCTGTGGTGGACGGGCGCGGCCGACACAGTGGTCCTGCAGGCCACCGTCAACTGGGGGCTGAGCGCCGGGCTGCTCGGGGGCACGCACAAGGTCGGGGTGGTCGTGGGTGACCGGGCCAGCGACCAGGACGCCCTGCACAAGTACCTCCTGCCGGACCTCCAGCGGGCCGGGGTGACACCGGTCGTCGAGACCCTCCCCTCACAGCCCACAGAGACGGCCGCCACCAATGCCGCCGCCCCGCTGGTGGTCCAGAAGCTGAAGGCCGACGGCGCGGACTCGATCTTCCCCCTGATCCCCTTCAACTCCTTCTTCCCGCTGGTGAACGCCATGCAGCAGCAGAGCTACTACCCGAGGCTGCTGCTGTCGGACTACGAAGAGGGGATCGAGTCGTCCCTCGGCCTCATCCCGACAGTGGACGAGGCCGTCCTCAACGGGCAGCAGGGCGTGACCACCGAGACCTTGGGCGGGGTCGACGACCCGAGGCCCGAGAGCCAGGGCGGTTACGACTCCGGCCTGCGTACCTGCTACGACGCCTGGCACAAGGCGTACCCGCAGCCCGTGGGCAAGGTCCAGATGTACACACTCGAGGTCCCGAACTCGGCGGGGCAGAACGTGAAGGAGCACATCGTCAACCAGAAGAACGCCTACATCGAGGAGCAGGGCCCGGTCCAGGGCTGGTGCACGGCCATCCGCCTGTTCGCCACCGCGGCCCGCAACGCCGGGTCGGACCTCAACCGGCGCACCTTCGTCGAGGCCATGTCGAAGATCAAGAACTTCCCCGGCGGGGTCTCCCCGGTCCTCTCCTATGGGCCGAACAAGTTCTACGGGCCCACGCAGTACCAGGTGGTGGAGCTCCACAACAACACACCGACCTCCTCGGCCTGTGACCTCCTTTCGACAGGACACCCGCAGGGCACCTGCTGGGTGGTGAAGCAGAGCTGGGAGCCGTTGCCAATCGGTTAAGAAAATATGTCGACCCGACGTCACTCGACTGTCGGAATGGTGAATACTTTGCCGGCGCTGGCGGGTGCGAACGGACTCGCTCCCGCCACGTGGCGAGGAAGGGGTGTGTGGTGCACAACATCGGGGCCAACTCGCCACGGAGGGGAGGCGGCGGCCGGCGGCCCGCGGGGGGGCTTCGACGGGCCCTGGCCGCCGCCACCCTCGCCACCACCGCCATCACGGTGGTCGGCGGGGTCGGCGGGGTCGCCGCCACGGCGGCCGGGGCGTCGGGCTCCCGGGTCCTTCTGGTCGGCACCTACCACGGGCACGCCGGGCAGTACTCGACGATCCAGGCGGCGGTCGACGCGGCCAAGCCCGGTGACTGGATCCTGGTCGCCCCCGGCGACTACCACGAGGACGACGACGCCAAGGGCCCGAGCAAGGCCCAGGCCTCGGAGGGGGACTACGGCGGGGTGGTCGTCACCACCTCCGATCTGCACATCCGGGGCATGGACCGCAACACCGTGGTGGTCGACGGCACCAAGGCCGGTTCGCCGTCGTGCGCCTCGACAAAGAAGGACCAGGACTTCGGGGCCAACAGCGCCGGGCGCAACGGCATCGTCGTCTACAAGGCGAACGACGTGTGGGTGCAGAACCTCACCGTCTGCAACTTCCTCTCGGGCCACGGGTCGTCGGGGAACGAGGTCTGGTGGAACGGCGTGCCGACCACCGGCCCCATCGGGCTCCACGGCTACTGGGGCACATACCTGACGGCCACCTCCACCTTCTTCGACGGGGAGAGCACCGCCGCGGCCTACGGGATCTTCTCCTCCAACGCCAGCGGGGGCGTGTGGAACCACGACTACGCCTCGAACATGAACGACTCGGGGTCCTACATCGGGGCCTGCAAGCGCACATGCACAGCCACCATCGACAATTCGTGGTTCGAGTACAGCGCCCTGGGCTACTCGGGGACGAACTCCGGCGGCCAGATCATCATCGAGAACTCGAAGTTCGACCACAACCAGGACGGGGCCGACACCAACTCCGCCGTCTCCGGCGACCCGCCGGCCCCCCAGACAGGGCTCTGTCCCAACGGCGGGACCTCCAAGATCACCCATACCCACTCGTGCTGGGTCTTCTTCCACAACGTCTCGGAGAACAACAACACAGGTGACGTGCCGGCCGCCGGGTCGGCGGCCGCCGGACCGGTCGGGACGGGATTGACGGTCTCGGGCGGCCACAACGACACCGTGATGGACAACACCTTCGCCACAAACGGCGCCTGGGGCAACCTCTTCGTGCCCTACCCGACAAGCGGCACGCCGTCGACAGGGCAGGTCTGCACAAAGGTGACCGGCACCGAGACAAAGGGCTTCGACCTGGGCTGCGTCTTCGACCCCGAGAGCGACGCCCTGGTCGACAACACCTACACCCACGACGGCTTCTTCAAGAACCCCACCAACGGCGACTTCGGCCAGATCGACCTCGAGGGCAATCAGCCCCAGAACTGCTTCGGGGGCAACACCTTCCCCGACGGCAGCACCCCGGCCAACCTCCAGACAGCCCAGCCCGTCGCCACATGCGGGAAGACCTCGACCGGGAGCAACACCGGCGGGGCGCTGCTCACACAGGTGCTGTGCGACACCGGCTTCGGCAAGTGCCCGGCCGGCTCCAGCTATCCGAAGATCCAGACGAACGTGACGCTGCACAAGCTGCCCACGCTGGCCACCATGCCCGACCCGTGCAGCGGAGTGCCCGCCGACCCGTGGTGCCCGTCGCGCTCGTCGTGAACCCGCCGTGGCGCGGCGGGGACCGGCCGGGGGCCCGCCCGACGTGACCCGGCGCCCGGCCCACCGGCGCCTCGTGCCCGTGGTGCTCGGCCTCGCCGCCGTCCTCGCCGCCGCCGTCCCCGCGGTCCCGGCCGCCGCACTCTCGGGCGGTCGCCACCTCTCGGGCAGCACAACCACCAACAGCCCGCGGGCGCTGGCCGCCCGGGAGGCGGGGGTGGGCGCCACCCTGGCCTTCGGCGCCACCGTCGGCACAGCGGCGCTCGGCTACGGGGCCGACCTGCGGGCCCTGGCCTGGTCGGTGGCCTCGGGGGACCTGGCCGCGGCCCGGAGCGACGAGCTCGCCGCCCAGGGCCGCTACGACGCCCTGCGGTTCCTGGCCGGCACCGGCCCGTCGGCCGGCTGGGAGGTGGACGGCCTGTCCGGCGACGTCCCGTCGGGCCAGCGGCTCACCGGCCTGCACCTCGTCGAGGAGGACCTGTGGGACGGGGGGGACGCCGCCGCCGCCGTCTCCCAGCTGGTGGCGTCGGCCCCCCTCGTGGAGGCGGCCTTCTCCCGCCTCCAGGCGAGCCCGCAGGAGATCGAGTCGGTCGCCGTCGACGAGCTCGGCTGGGTGAACGAGGTGGCCGTCCCGGGGCGGGCCGAGCCGTACTCGCACCTCGACGCGGTCGACATCGCGGCCACGGTGTGCGCCGCCCGCGCCGCCTACGAGGACCTCGGCCCGCTGGTGCAGCTGCTCGACCCGGCGCAGGGCGCGGTGGTCGCCCGCCGGTTCGACGCGCTGGCGGGGGCCGTCGGCGCGCTGGGCACCCCGGGCACCGTGGCCGACGCCGCCGTCCCGCCCGCCCGCCTCGAGCAGGTGGCCCAGGACGACGACGCCACGGCGGCGGCCCTGAGCGCCCTCGGCCCCACACTCGACGGCTACGGCCCCCGCCAGATCTACGGGTACAACGCGTGAACGGCGGGGCGGGCCCGGCCGGGGGACGGCGGCGGGGAGCCTTCAGCCGCCGACAGCTCCTGGCCGGCTCGGGGGCCGCGGTGGCGGGGCTGGCCGCGGCCGGCGCGGCGGACCCCGGCGTGGCGGGCGCGGTCGCCCCCGCCCCCGGGCCGGCGGCCAGCGTCCCCTTCTACGGCCCCCACCAGGCCGGCATCGCCACCCCCTCCCAGGAGCACCTGGTCTTCGCCGCCTACGACCTGGCCACCGACTCGCCCCGGGCGCTGGGGTCGCTCCTCTCGGACTGGACCCGGGCGGCGGCGCGCCTGGCGGCCGGGGAGCCGCTGGCCGGCGACGACCGGCCCGAGGCCGCGCCGCCCGACACCGGCGAGGCGCTCGGGCTCGGACCGGCCAACCTCACGGTGACCGTGGGGTTCGGTCCGGGCCTCTTCGACCACCGACTGGGGTTGGGCCACCTGCGCCCGGCCGCCCTGGCCGACCTCCCGGCCTTCCCCCTCGACGCGCTCGACCCGTCCCTGAGCGGCGGGGACCTGTGCGTCCAGGCCTGCGCCGACGACCCCCAGGTGGCCTTCCACGCCGTGCACAACCTGACCCGCCTGGCCCTGGGGACGGCCACGTTGCGCTACACCCAGCTGGGGTTCGGGATGCGCTCGCCGGGCACGGTGGACGGCGGGCCGCAGACGCCGCGCAACCTGCTGGGCTTCCACGACGGGACGGCCAACCGCCAGGTGCTCGATCCCGGGGCGCTCGAACAAACCGTGTGGGTGGAGGAGGGGGGCGACCAGCCGTGGATGGCCGCCGGCACCTACCTCGTGGCCCGCCGCATCCGCATCTACCTCGAGGCCTGGGCGCGCACCTCCCTCGAGGACCAGGAGGCCGCCGTCGGCCGGCAGAAGGTGTCGGGCGCCCCGCTCGGCGGGCGCAACCAGTTCGACCAGCTGGACCTCGAGGCCAACGGGCCGGGCGGGCTGCCGATCATCCCGGCGACGGCCCACGTCCGGCTGGCCGCGGCGGCGCGGAACCACGGGGCGCAGATCCTGCGGCGCAGCTTCAACTTCGCCGACGGGGTCGACCCGCTGACCGGCGAGCTCGACGCCGGCCTCTACTTCATCTGCTTCCAGCGCGACCCGGCCCGGGGGTTCGTGCCGATCCAGCAGAACCTGGCGTCCGACGCCCTCACCGGTGGCTACCTGCTCCACACCTCGAGCGCCGTGTTCGCCTGCCCGCCGGGTCTGACCGAGGGCACCCACTGGGGAGAGGTGCTCGGCCTCCGCTGAGCGCGGTCGTCGGGGAGGTGGGGGCGGGCCCGGCGCACGGGAAGCCGCGGCGAGCCCCACGCCGCTCGACGTCTCGTCTCGCCCCTGGCCCGCGCCCCACCGGCCGCCGGCGAGCACGACCGCCCCGGGGGTGCGCCCTTGACCGCCGCAGGAACCGGCGCGACCATGCGATCGACCGAGAGTCGGCTCGAGGGCGGGAGGTCTTCCCCCCAAGGACATGGCCGCGCCGGGGAGGACGCGAGGGTGCAGGACCAGGATGTGAGCTCGCCGGACCGCAGGGACCATCGGCCGACCGGTCGGCTCGGCCGTGGCGTACCGCCGCGCCGCCGGGGCACCGCGCCCTCGCGGGGCATCGGGGTCCCCCGGTGGACGGTGGCCGCCGCCGGCGCCGCGCCGGCGCTGCTCGTCGTCGGCTTCTTTGTGGCGGCGACGCTCCAGCCGGTCTCCTACGACCCCCTGCGCGACACCATCAGCGCCCTGGCGGCCCGAGGCGCAGCCGACCCATGGGTGATGTCGGCCGTGCTGGTGTCGCTCGGGGCCTGCTATCTGGTAACCGCACTGGGGCTGCGGCCGGCGCGGCGCACCGGGCGCCTGCTGCTCGCCGGTGGAGGCGTGGCGACCCTTTCCATCGCGGCCTTTCCGACGCCGCTCCACGGCTACTCACGGGCGCACGCCGTCGCCGTGATCGCCGCCTGCGCCACCATGTGTGTGTGGCCGGTACTGGCCGCGCATCGACAGCATCGAGCACGCGTGCTGCGACTCGGTCCGAACGTCGCCGTCTCCGCCGTCACCTTGGGTCTCATCACGTGGTTCATGCTCGAGATGGGCGGCGCCGACCTGGGGCTGGCCGAGCGCTGCGCCGCGGTGGTGCCTGCGCTCTGGCTGCTTCCGGTGGCCTTGGGGGCCCGCCGGTCGTATCTCTCGAAGGCCGCCGCCGACCTCGACGGCGGCGCGCCGGTTGCCGTCGGTCCACGCAGGTTCGCGGACGTCGACGGCGGCTACGAGACACGCCGGGCCGCAGCCACGTGACCCAGGCGCCGTTTGGGTGACGTTGGCGCCGCGAGGGCGGCGCGGGGCAGGCCGTCACCTGCGGCGAGGGCGGGCAGCTCCCCGTGCGGTGGGGCTCAGGGTCGGGGCATGGCCGGGCCGTAGGGCCGGTCGCCCCGCAGCGTCACCCGGTGGCCGAGCCGGGGGGCGTCGCCGTAGTCGTCCAGGGCGTAGTGGAGGGTGGCGCGGTTGTCCCAGAAGGCGAGCGAGCCGGGCCGCCAGCGGAACCGGACGGTGTACTCGGGCTTCTCGCAGTGGTGGTAGAGCATCTCCAAGATGGCGTTGGACTCGATCTTGGACAGGCCGAGCAGGGTCTGGGTGAAGTGGCCGTTGACGAAGAGCCCCTTGCGGCCGTTCTCGGGGTGGGTGCGCACCACCGGGTGGAGGGCGGGGCGCAGCGTCTGGCGGAACTCGCCGTCCCACTCGTAGCCGCCCATGGCCTCCACGTCGGCGGCGAACCACGGGTCGTGGTGGATGGCCAGCAGCTCGTCGCACATCTTGCGCACCGGCTCGGCCAGCCCGTCGTAGGCGTCCTGCAGGCTGGCCCACATCGTGTCGCCGCCGACGTCGGGGACCTCGAGCATGTAGAGGATCGACCCGAAGGGAGGGGTGTCGAGGAAGGTCACGTCGGTGTGCCACCAGTTGGCCCGGTCCTTCTGGCTGTCGATGGCCAGCACCTCGGGGTGGCCTTCGATGTGCTTGATCACCGGGTGGCCCTCGGTGACCACCCCGAACTGCCGGGCGAAGTCGGCCTGCTGCTCGGGGGTGAGCTCCTGGTCCCGGAAGAAGACCACGTGGTAGCGGTTGAGGGTGGCCCGCACGGCGGCCGTCGCCTCCTCGCCCAGCGGCCGGGAGAGGTCGACCCCGGCGATCTCGGCCCCGATCAGCGGGGAGAGCGGGCGGACGTCGAGCTGCGAGGAGGTCACCATGGCACCAGTGTGCCCCAGTGCCGGTCCGGGCTCAACCAGCTCGCGCCGGTGTCCCTCCCCCTGCGACCTCCTAAGTTGGGGGCCGCAGGGCGGCCCCGGGAACCGGGCGCCGTGGAGCCGGGCCGTGGGGCGCCGGGGAATGGAGCGCAGGTGACAGGGGACACGGCCACGACCGACACCGCCGGGGAGCAGGCCGCGACGCCGGCCCCGCCGACCACCGGGCGGCGCAAGCGCAACTACTCGCCGTGGTTCCAGTGGATGACCTGGCTGATGGCCACGGGCCACGAGGACCCGCTCAACCTGGCCGACCCCGCCGGCTTCGAGGCCTGGCGGGACCGCCGCTGGCGGCGGCTGACCGAGCTGCTGGGGCCGTTGCCGGTGCGGGTGCCGCCCGACGTCGAGACCCTCGAGTCGGTCCAGTGCGACGGCTACCGCCGCGAGAAGGTCGTCTTCGACACCGAGAGCACGATGTCGGTCCCCGCCTACCTGCTGGTGCCCGACCACCGCCAGCTCCCCGGCCCGGCCGTCCTGGCCATCCACGGGCACGGCCCGGGGAAGTCCCAGGTGGTCGGGCTCGAGCACACCGAGATGCCCAACGCCGACTACGGGCTGCAGCTGGTGCGGCGGGGCTACGTGGTGCTCGCCCCCGACCTTCGCTGCTTCGGCGAGCGGGCGGACTGGAACCCGCCCGACCACTACGGCTGCGACACCAACCTGGTGCACGCGGTGATGGCCGGCTGGCGCCCGCTCACCCAGAACCTCTGGGACCTCGGGCGCTGCCTCGACGTGCTGGGCGACCACCCGCTGGTCGACCCGGCCCGCATGGGGGCGGTCGGCCTCTCCTACGGCGGGACCATGACCCTCTTCTTGGCCGCCACCGACCCCCGGGTGTCGGCCGCGGTGGTGAGCGGCTTCTTCTCCTCGTGGGCCGAGTCGCACCGCGTGCCGTGGAACATGTGCGGCTCCCAGGTCCTGCCGGGGATGCTCGGCCGCCTCGAGCACGTCGACCTGGGGGCCATGATCGCCCCCCGGCCGCTGCTGGTGGAGACCGGCACCCAGGACATGCTGTTCCCCCTGGGCGCGGCCAGCGCCTCGATGGTCCAGCTCCGCGCCGTCTATGCCCGGTACGGCGCGGCCGACCGGCTCCACCACGACGTCTTCCACGGCGACCACCGCTGGCACGGGGACGCGGCCTACCCCTTCTTGGACCACTGGCTCGGCCACACCCCGGCGCCCGCCTGACCCCGCCGACCGGCCTGTCGGCGAAGCCCCCGGACGCACCGGGCCGCAGGGTCGGGGAGACTGGGCCCGTGCGCCAGGTCCCCGCCCCCGACGAGGCCGCCCTCAAGGCCGCGGCCGAGGTGGTGGGCCGCTACCTCGCCCCCACGCCGGTGGTGGCGTGCCCGGCCCTGGGCGAGGGGACCGTGCTCAAGCTCGAGACGCTCCAGCCGACCGGGTCGTTCAAGGTGCGCGGCGCCCTGGCCGCGGTGGCCGCGGCGGTGGGGCGCGACCCGGGGGTCGAGCTGGTGGCCGCCTCGGCCGGCAACCACGGCCTGGGCGTGGCCTACGCCGCCGGCCGGCTGGGCGTCGGGGCCACCGTCGTGGTGGCCGAGAACGCCTCGCCGGTCAAGGTGCGCGCCCTCGAGGGCTACGGCGTCACCCTGGTGCGCCGGGGCCGCAGCTACGACGAGGCCGAGGCCCACGCCCTCGAGCTGGCCCGGCGCACCGGCGGCCATTTCATCTCCCCCTACAACGACCCCGACGTCATCGCCGGCCAGGCCAGCCTGGCCACCGAGCTGGCCGGCCAGGTCCCCGGGGCGCGGACCCTGGTGGTGCCGGTGGGGGGAGGGGGGCTCCTCTCGGGGGTGGCCCTGGCCACCGGAGCCTCCGAGCTGGCCATCGTGGGCGTCGAGCCCGAGGTCTCGGCGGCCATGACCGCGGCGCTGGGCGCCGGCCGGGCGGTGCCCGTCGCCACGGGCCAGACCATCGCCGACGGCCTGGCCGGCAGCATCGAGGAGGGGTCGGTGACCGTGGAGATCGCCCTGCGCCACCACGTCGAGATGGTGACGGTCTCCGAGGCCGAGCTGGTGGCCGCGGTGCGGTTCCTCGCCACCGAGGTGGGGCTGGTGGCCGAGGGGGCGGGCGCCGCCGCCGTGGCGGCCTGGCGCGCCGGCCGGGCGGCGGCCGAGTGGCGGCCCGTCGGTCGTGGTGGTGACCGGGCGCAACATCGACCCGGCGCGGCTCGCCTCGATCCTGTCGGGGTGAGCCCGGGCACCGGACGCGGACCTGCCGCCGGAGGCGGCCGTCGAGAGGAGGGTGAGGTGCAGGCAGTCGAGCTGGACGGGGCGACCATCGCCTACGAGGTGGCCGGGGACGGCGAGCCGCTGGTGCTGGTGGCCGGGTGCGGACAGCCGGCCGCGGCGTGGCAGACCCGCCTCGGGCCGCGGCTGGTGGCCGCCGGCTACAAGGTGATCACCTTCGACAACCGGGGCGTGGAGCCCTCGTCGTCGCCCAAGGGCCCCTACTCGGTCGAACAGATGGCCGGTGACGCCCTCGGCCTCCTCGACCACCTGGGCCTGGGCGGCCCGGTGCGCCTGGCCGGCCACTCGATGGGGGGGTGGATCGTCGAGACCCTGGTCGAGCACCACCCCGACCGGGTGCTGGGCGCCGCCCTGATGGGCTCGGCCAACGCCCCGACGGCCTGGGAGAAGGCGATCACCACGGTCGAGCGCGACCTGTCGCGCGACTACCCCGACCTGCCCCGCCTCTACTACGCCACCGAGACCATCCGCTACCTGCCCATCGCCGACGTCCAGGACGACGGGGTGGTCTCGGCCTGGCTGGCCCTCATCGCCGACCTGCCGCCGTGGCCCAACCCCGGACGGCTGGGGCAGTACGAGGCGTGCCTGGCCTGGTCGACCGACCCCGCCCGCACCAGGGCCTGGCCCTCGTTCAGCGTGCCCTGCCTGGTCGTGGCCTTCGAGCACGACGTGGACTCCCCTCCGAAGAAGGCCCGGGTGGCGGCCGAGACGATCCCCGGGGCCCGCTACGTGGAGGTGGCCGGGGCCGGCCACCTCGGGTTCCTCACCCACGCCGACCAGGTGGCCGACGCCCTCATCGGGTTCTTCGCCGGCCTGTGAGCGGCGGCGCCCCCTACCAGTCGGCCCAGCCCACGGGGGAGACCGACCCGGTGATGGAGGCCGGGTCGACCGGGTGGCGCGAGTCCGAGGCAGCGTAGACGGCGAAGCAGAGCTGGAGGACCTTGATGGCCGACGCCGGCGACATGTCGGCCGGGGTGCCGGCCAGCAGCGAGTCGACGAAGTGGGCCGACGAGCGGACGAAGCCGCTCTTCCAGTCGGCGTCGATGTCGGTGAACTCGGTGGTGGTGCACTCGTGGTCCTTGCCGCGGTAGAGGACGACGGGGGGGAGGTCCAGCATCTCGCCGGTGGCCCGGGTGACCCAGACGAACCCCTCGTCCCCCTGGACCTCGAAGAACTCGTCGGCCCCGTAGTAGCGCGACCGCAGGTACATCTGGGGCGCGTAGGCGACCTCCATGGTGCCCAGCAGTCCGGGGTCCTCGTACTCGAAGATCGCCTCGCAGGGCTCGAAGAACAGGTCCCGGCGGCGCACCACCGACTGGACCGAGACGATGTCCTGGTCGACGAGCCACAGCGCCATGGCGTACTTGTGGACCATGTCGTCGAAGAGGTGGCCACCGGGGCTGCGCGTGTCCAGCCGCCAGCCGTAGCCCTCGGGCCGCAGGTTGGCCTGGAAGGCCGAGTCGGTCTGTCCCACCACGGTCTTGATGCGCAGGGCGGTGGGCCGGCCGATGGCCCCCTCGGAGATCAGCTCCTTGGCCAGCTCCAGCGGCGGGTAGTGGACGAAGCACTCGCTGATGCGCAGGGTCAGCCCGGCGTCGGCGGCGGCGCGCTCCATCTCGACCGCCTCGTCGACGGAGTTGGCCACCGGCTTTTGCACCGAGATGTGCTTGCCCGCCGAGAGCGCGTCGAGCACCAGCCGGTGGTGGGTGTGGGTCGGCGTCAGCACCTCCAGGGCGTCGATGTCGGGATCGGCGAAGAGGTGCTCGGGGTCGGTGTAGACCCTCGGCGCCCCCCACCGCTCGGCCGCCTCCTTGGCCACGTCGGCGTCGAGGTCGCACACCGCCAGCACGTCGCAGTCGGGGTGGGTCAGGTAGCCGGCCACGTTCAGCTCGGCGATGTTGCCCGCCCCCAGGACTCCCAGTCGGACCCGTTCCATGCGCTCGTTCCCCCATCCTCGGCGGGCCCTCGGGCGGTCGGCGTGCCGTTCTTGGTTCGCCCGTCGGGCGCCGCGCCCGGCGCCCCGTCGTCTCGTCGTCTCGTCCGCCGCCCAGACGATAGCCAGCGCCGCCGCCGCCTGACGAACCGGCCCCGGCGGTCAGCCCCGGTCCTGCTGGAGCTCGACCGTGTTGCCGGCGGGGTCGACGATCCAGATCTGCACCACGTCGCCCGGCTGGACGGCCCGCTCGTAGGCGATGCCCCGCGCCTCGAGCTCGGCCACCGCGGCCTCGAGGTCGTCCACCCCCAGGCAGAAGTGGGGGCCGGTGGGGTCGATGCCCTCCCCGGCCATGGGGGCGTCGACGAGGTGGACCTGGCCGTCGCCGGCGGTGAACCAGCGGCCGCCGACGCCGGGGATCTCCGGCCGCTCGGCCCGCACCATGCCCAGGAGCTCGGCGTAGAAGCGGTCGGTGTCCGACAGCGAGCCGGCCACGTTGACCGACGCGTGCAGGATGCGGTTCACCTTCATCGGTCGCTCCTCTCGCCCCGCGCCCGGCGCGGCCCGGGCGACGCTACCCCGGCGTGTGACCTTCTGCCGTGTCCCGTCGCAGGTCGTCCACGGTAATCTCGGGCTGCCGGCACCAGGTCGCGGCTCCTGCACCCCCCCGCAAGGCCGTGACCTTGTGCCGGCCTACCTCTGGGCCGCACCACACCGCCTCAGCCGAAGGCCCCCGCCTCGCGGGCCTCGGCGACTCGGTGCTCCTCCCAACCGAGCACCTCGTGCAGCACGGTGGCCGAGTGCTGGCCGACGCTCGGGGCGCGGGTCGGGCGGGGGAGCGTCTCGCCCACGAATTTGAGCGGGCCCGGGAGCTCGTCGGCGCCCAGCTCCTCTTTGGGGTAGAGGGTGAAGCGCGCCCGGAACTGGGGGTCGTCCACCACGGTCTGCGGCGTGTTGACCGGGGCGATGGGGGTGTTCGCCCGCCCGCCGAGCTCGAGCCACTCCTCCGCCGTCTTGGTGGCGAAGATGGCCTTCAGCTCGGCCTGGAGCTCGCGGTTGCCCCGGGCGTGGTCGGCGAAGGTCGACCCCGGCCAGCGCTCGAAGAGGTCCGGCCGGCCCACCGCCCCGCAGAAGTTCTTCCAGAACGCCTGCTCGGACGCCATGAAGAGGACGTGGCGGCCGTCGGAGGCCTCGTAGACCTGGTAGCGGACGCCCTCCTTCATGCCGGCCGTGCCCGGCGCCCGGCGCTCGTAGCCGTCGGCCTTGTTGCCGGTCACCTCGTTCTCGGGCCGGCGGTAGGCGAGCCAGGTCTCCGAGCGGTACCAGTCCATGGCCGCCGCCGCGTCGGACTGGGCGATCTCGAGGTGCGACCCCTCGCCGGTCTGCCGGGCGCGGATCACCGCGGCGAGGATGCCGAGGGCCCCGAAGAGCGGCCCGGCGTGGATGCCGATGGAGGCGTGCTCGGCCAGGTACGGGTAGCCCTCCTCGTCGTGGGCGACGTTCACGATGCCGGCCCAGGTGTCGAAGGCGATGCCGTGGGCCGGGAAGTCCTTGTAGGGGCCGGTCATGCCGTACCCCGAGATGGTGCAGAAGACGACGCGCGGGTTGACCGCCCGCAGGTCCTCGTAGCCCAGACCCCGTCGGGCCAGGCCCCCGGGCCGCATCGCCTCGACGACCACGTCGGCCTTGGCGGCCAGCTCCCGGAAGACCGACACCCCGGCCTCGGTGCGCAGGTCCAGGACCAGGCTCTCCTTCCCCCGGTTGATGTGCAGGTGCATGAGGGAGACGCCCTCGACGATGGGCCAGGTCATCTCGCGGATGTAGTCGCCCGACGGCGGCTCGACCTTCACCACCCGGGCGCCCAGGTCGACCAGGGGCATGGTGATGGCCGCCGGCCCGAGGGCCGAGGCCTCGATCACCAGGATGCCGTCGAGGGGTGGTGCCGTGGTCATGGGTGCTCCTCGCCGAGGTCGGCGGCGATCGTATCCGAGGCCCCGGCGTGTCCCGCGCCCACCGGCGGCCGCCGGCTCAGCGGGTGTCGGAGGCGGCCAGACGGTCGGCGCCGCGCTCGAGCCGGCGGAGCACCCGGTCGGCCTCGTCGATGATGCGGTGGATCAGCTCCTGGCAACTGGGCAGGTCGTCGAGGAGGCCGGTCACCTGCCCCGAGGCCAGGGTGCCCCGGTCGACGTCGCCGCCGACCAGCCCCGCGCTGAGCAGCATCGGGGTGTTGGCGGCCATCAGCACCTGGCCCCATGAGAGGTCCTGGGACCGCCGCATGCTGAGCCCCTCCTTCACGATGTCGCGCCAGGGGGTGCCGGTGCTGCGCTGGAAGGCGAGGGAGAGGCGCAGCGAGCGGCGTAGCCGGCCCAGGCCGTGCTGGGAGTCGAGGGCCTCGGCCAGCTCGGTGCGCAGCACCCGCTGGGGGACGCCGTCGATGGCCGTGGTCACCAGGGTGTCGGTGACCGTCTTGTCCAGGTACACCTGCTTGATCGGGTCGGGGACCGGGCTGTCGGAGGTGAGCAGGAACCGCGTGCCCATGGCCACGCCGGCGGCGCCGTAGGCGAGGGCGGCCACCAGCCCCCGGCCGTCGTAGAAGCCGCCCGCCGCCACCACGGGGATGTCCACGGCGTCGACCACCTGGGGGAGGAGGATGGTGGTGGGCACCGGGCCGGTGTGGCCCCCGCCCTCGCCCCCCTGCACCAGCACGGCGTCGACGCCCCAGGCCGCCACCTTCTCGGCGTGGCGCCGGGCGCCCACCGAGGGGACCACCACCACGCCCGCGCCCTTGAGCCTGTCGATGACCTCGCGCTTGGGGGCCAGGGCGAACGAGGCCACCGGGACCTCCTCGCGGATCAGGAGGTCGGCCCGCTCGAGCGCGTCGGGGGCGTCGCCGCGCATGTTGACCCCGAAGGGCCGGTCGGTCAGCTCCTTGGTGCGGGTGACCGCCTCCGCCAGCTCGGCGAATTGCAGGGTGCCGCTGGTGAGGATGCCCAGGCCCCCGGCGTTCGAGGTGGCCGCCGTCAGCTCGGGGACGGCCACGAAGCCCATGCCGGTCTGGACGACCGGGTAGTCGACGCCGAAGAGGTCGCAGACCGCGGTGTGCAGCGCCGGGTGGGGCGCCCGGGGCCGGCGGGTGGGTTCGGTCACGCGGGCGCTCACCTCCACGCCCTTGGCGGGCAGCGGGACGGGCGGGTCGCGCCGTCCCGTCGACACGGTAGCAAGGGCCCGAACGTGGCCGTCGACGGATATGGTCTGGTTCCCGTGCCCGCCTCCCCGCCCCCCGCCCCGGCCGGCCACGGCCTGCTGGCCGGCCGGACCGTGCTGGTCACGGCGGCCGCCGGCACCGGCATCGGCTTCGCCACCGCCCAGCGCGCCATGGAGGAGGGGGCCACGGTGGTGCTGAGCGACGCCCACGAGCGGCGGCTGGCCGAGGCGGCCGAACAGCTGTCCGGCCCGGGACCGGCCCCGTTGGCCGTGCCCTGCGACGTGACCGACGAACGCCAGGTCCAGGCGCTCTTCGCCGCCGCGGTCGAGCGCCATGGCGGCCTCGACGTGGTCGTGTGCAACGCCGGGCTGGGGGGCACGGCCGAGGTGGCCGAGATGACCGACGAGCAGTGGGCCAAGGTGCTCGACGTGACGCTCACCGGCACCTTCCGCTGCAACCGCGCCGCCGTGCGCC
This sequence comes from uncultured Actinomycetota bacterium, assembly GCA_963770505.1. GTDB lineage: Bacteria > Actinomycetota > Acidimicrobiia > Acidimicrobiales > RAAP-2 > CAVYPR01. The sequence goes on from CAVYPR010000003.1 coordinate 82,079, forward strand.
ACCTCTACCCCCGGGGCCGCGGGGTGATCGTGAACAACGCCTCGGTGCTCGGCTGGCGCGCCCAGGCCGGCCAGGGCCACTACGCCGCGGCCAAGGCGGGGGTCATGGCCCTCACCCGCTGCCTGGCGGTGGAGGCGGCACCCCACGGGGTCCGGGTCAACGCCGTGGCCCCCAGCCTGGCCATGCACCCCTTCCTGGCCAAGGTCACCACCGACGAGCTGCTGGCCGAGCTCACCGCCCGCGAGGCCTTCGGCCGGGCGGCGGAGCCGTGGGAGGTGGCCAACGTCATCGTCTTTCTGGCCAGCGAGTACTCGAGCTACATGACCGGCGAGGTGGTGAGCGTCTCGAGCCAGCGGGCCTGAGGGCGCTCAGGCGACGCGCTCGGCCAGGCGCGCCAGGAACTCCAGGCTCCGGGCCAGCCGGCCGGCGTCGTCGGCCGGGACCCCGACCGAGAGCCGGTGCACGCCGCAGGCCGCGTAGCGGCGGGCCCGCTCGCCCAGGACGCCCGCTTGCGCCGCGTCCTCGGCGTACCACGGGGTGCCGGGACGCTGGCCCTCCATCTCCACCGCCGTCACCGGGGGCGGCGCCCCGCCGGCGCGCGCCGCCAGGCGGGCCACCTGGCCGGGCAGGTCGTCGGAGCCCAGCGGGTACCACCCGTCGGCCAGGGCCACGACGTCGTCGAAGGTGGCGTCGGTCGCCGCCGCGCCGAGGAGGACCGGCGGGTGGGGGTCCTGCACCGGCTTGGGGAACGACCAGCTCTCGGTGAAGTCCACCCATCGGCCGTGGCACTCCACCGTCTCCTCGGTCCACAGCCTGCGGACGGCCGCCAGCTTCTCGCGGAACACCTGGCGCCGCAGCGAGGGGTCGACCCCGTTGTTGGCCATCTCCAGCGGGTTCCAGCCGTAGCCGACGCCGACCTCGACCCGCCCGCCCGACACGACGTCGAGGCTGGCCACCGACTTGGCCAGCTCCAGCGGGTTGCGCTCGGCCACCAGCACCACCCCGGTCCCGATGCGGACCCGCTCGGTCACCGCCGCCGCCACGGCCAGCTGCACGAACGGGTCGAGGAACCGCTTGTAGAACTCGGGCACGCCCGTGGGGTGCCCCGGGTGCACGGTGGCGACGGGGATGTGGGTGTGCTCGCCGATGAAGAGGGCGTCGAGCCCGTGGCCCTCGACCATCGGGGCGACCGTGGCCATGGCCAGGGTGTCGTCGCCCAGCACGAGGTTGGCGCCGATCAGCATCGGCGGCGACCCTACTGGGGGGCGGGCCAGCTGGGTAGCCTCGGACCGTGGTGACCCGTCCCGCCCCTGCCGCGCCCGACCACGCCGCCCCGCCGCAGGACGCGGTCACGCTGCTTGGCCAAACGGCGCGCCGCCACCCCGACGCCGAGGCCTTCGTCGAGGCCTCGGGCGAGCGCATCACCTTCGCCCAGTGGGACGCCGCCGCCGACGGCGTGGCCGCGGCCCTGGCCGAGCGCGGGGTGGTGGCCGGCGACGTGGTCTGCCTGCTCCTGGCGTCCTCGATCCGCTACATGGTCTGCTACCAGGCCGCCATGCGCCTCGGCGCCGTCACCAGCGGGGTGAACCTGCGGCTGGGGCCCACCGAGACCACCTACATCCTCGAGCGGTCGACCCCGAGGGTGACGGTGGTGGAGGACACCGCCGCCGCCGGCCTTCCCCCCTCGGCCGGCGGGGTGGTCGGGTGGGGGGAGCTCGAGGGATGGACCGCCTCGCCGCCGCCGCCGCTGGCCGCCCTCGGCCCGGGCTCGCCGGTGGCCATCTGCTGGACCGGCGGCACCACCGGGAGGCCCAAGGGCGTCCTCTTCGACCAGGCCAACCTGGCCGCGGTGGCCGAGGCCTCGGGCGTCCTCTCGGCGCCCTTCGACCGCCGGCTCTCTCCGCTGCCCTTCGCCCACGTGGGCACCATGACCAGGGCCTTCGACGAGATCGGCCGCGTGATCACCACCGTCATCACCCCGGCCCGCTGGACGGCGGCCGAGGCGCTGCGCCTCCTCGGAACCGAGGGCGTCACCGTGGCCCAGGGGGTCCCCACGCAGTGGGAGCTCGTGCTGCGCGACCCCTCGCTGGGCTCGACCGACCTCTCGAGCCTGCGGCTGGCCGCCTCGGGCGCCAGCCGCGTCCCCCCCGACCTGCTCCGTCGGATGCGCCAGGCCCTCGGGGTCCCCGTCGTCAACCGCTACGCCTCGACCGAGGCGGCCATCATCTGCGGCACCCGGCCCGACGACCCCGACGACGTCGTCACCGAGACCCTGGGGCGGCCCGAGCCCTCGGTGGAGCTGCGCGTCGCCGACGGCGAGGGCCGGGCCGTCGCGCCCGGGGAGGTCGGGAGGGTCCAGGTCCGCTCGGGCGCGGTGATGCGGGGCTACTGGCGCGACCCCGAGGCCACCGCCGAGGTGCTCGACGCCGAGGGATGGCTCACGGTCGGCGACCTGGGCACGCTGGGGACCGACGGCAACCTGCGCTTCATGGGCCGGATGGGCGACTCCTACCTCCGGGGCGCCTACAACGTGTACCCGGTGGAGGTCGAGCGCGAGCTGGCCGAGCACCCGCGGGTGGCCCAGGTGGCGGTGGTGGCCGCCCCCGACCCGGTGCTGGGCGAGATCGGGGTCGCCTACGTCGTGGCCGACGGGGAGGTCGGGGCGGCCGAGCTGGCCGGCTGGGTCGGCGCACGGCTGGCCGACTTCAAGCGGCCCGACCACGTCGTGTTCGTCGACGAGTTCCCGCTCACCGCCCTGGGCAAGGTGGACCGGCGGTGGCTGGCCGCCGACGCCGCCGAGCGGCTGGGGGCCGGCGGCCGCGACCGCTGACGGTCGCCACCGGGGCCGCGGGCCGCCATACTTGCGCCGGTGGACGACGGCGTGCTCGACGAGGCGTTGACGGCGCTGGCGGGCTTCGCCCCCGAGTACGGCGCCGGCTTCTCCAACCACGGCCCCATGGCCGCCGAGGCCCTGGTGCGGCTCGGCCGCGGCCACGACGTCGCCCGGTTCGTCGCCGCCTACCGCCGCCGCCTCGAGCCCGCACCGGGCCCCGGGCGGGTCCCGGGGGCCGACGAGCTCGAGGGGGCGCTCGGCCGGCCCGACCGCTGGGCCGACTGGCTGGCCCTTTTCGACCAGGAGCTGGACGAGCGGCCGGCGGCGTCGGTGGTGGCCGAGTGGGTGCCCCGACTGGCCCCGGGCACCGTCGGCGCGGCCACGCACGGCCTCATCCGCACGGCCCACGCCCTGCGCTCGCTGCTGACACCCGAGGGGGCCGCCGCCCCGGGCGGCGCCGAGGCGGGACCGCTCCGCCGCCACGAGATGGCCGAGGGGTTGGCCTACTGGGCGGCCACCTACCGAGAGCTCCCCGGACCCCCGATCCTGGTGGGCCGGGACGGGGTGGGCGCGGCGGTCGCCCGGCTGCCGACGCTGCCCGAGGAGGCCCCCGAGGAGCGCTTCATCACCGAACGGGTCGTGCACCTCGACATGGTGGCCGCGCCGTTCGAGCAGGGGGTGGCCTCGCTGGCGGCCCCGCGCGACCTCCACGCCACCCTGGCCGCCCTGGCCGCGCAGGGCGCGGCAGCCTACGTGGCCAACGCCGGAGGCGGCCACGAGGTCGCCCTGGTCCACGCCGTGACCGCACCCATGGCCCTCGACCTGCTGCTCCCGGTGCTCCACCCCGGCGACCGGCCGGTGGCCTTCGCCTACGGCTGGCAGGCGGTGGCCGCCCTGCACACCGCCTACGCCACCGTGCGCGCCCGGCCCGGCGAGCACCAACCCGAGGAGGCGCCGCCCGACGCCGCCCAGCTCGCCGCGGCGGTGGTCGACAGCGGCGACGAGCACGCCATCAAGCTGGCCGAGGCGGCGCTGCGGGTCCACCTCGACACCGGCGACCTGACGCCGCTCGAGGCGGCGGCCGACGCCGCCGTGCGGCTGCACCGAGCGCGCTAGCCGGCCCGACGGCGGTTCAGCGGACCAGGCCGCGCCCGGTGATGAGCGGCAGGTCGAGGGCGGTGACCAGCCCCGGCTGGGCGGCCACCACGGCGGGGACGGCGGTCACGAGCCGCATGGCGGTGGCCTTCAGGTTGGCGGTGTTGTGGTCCCCGTCGGAGGCCAGTCCGTGGAGGTCGAGGGTGAAGTTCGGCTCGCCCGAGACCACCACGCGGTAGCAGCCCTGCCCCGTGGGCTGCGGCCACTGCGGGGCCAGGTCGTCGTCGAGGCGGGTGACGTGCTCGAGGACGACGACCGGGCGGCCGCCGCGCAGCCCGCGCACCTCGAAGTGCAGCCCGGCCACGGTGCCGGCGGGCACCGGCCCGGCGTCGACCTGGAGGTCCCGCGGGGCCGCGACGCGCTCGTGCCACTCCTCGATCCCGTCGAGCTCGATCCCGAGCCCCGCCGCCAGCTGGCGGACCACGCTGCCCCAGGCCAGGGTGAGGACCCCCGGCTGGAGGAGCATGGGCAGCTCGTCCATGGGGCCGGCGAAGCCCATGATGTCGAAGAGCACCATCGGCTGGTTGTAGGTGGCGTAGTTGAGCACCTCCATACAGCGCACCTCGTCGATCCGCTCGCACACCCCGGTCAGCACCAGGGGGAGCGTGTCGTTGGCGAACCCCGGGTCGACCCCGTTCACGAAGATGGAGGCACCGCCCTCCGCCGCCGCCCGCAGCACCGGCTCGGCCATCGGGTCGCCCTCGGCCGGGTACTGCAGGAAGACCGGCCCGCTGGAGACCACGTTGACGCCGGCGCGCAGGAACCCGGCCAGGTCGGCCAGGGCCTCGGTCAGCCGGTTGTCGGCCATGGCCGAGTGGACGATGCAGTCGGGCCGCAGGGCCAAGAGCGCGGCGGCGTCGCCGGTGGCGGCCACCCCCAGCGTGCGCCCCAGGCCGGCCAGCTCGCCGGCGTCCCTCCCCACCTTGTCGGGGTTCGAGACGAACAGCCCCACCAGCTCGAGGTCGGGATGGGCGTCGATCCCGGCCAGCGCGTGCCGGCCGACGTTCCCGGTGCTCCAGGCCACCACCCGGTGGGTCACGGCGTCCTCCTCTGCTCGGCCCGACCGAGCCCGCCCACGGCGGTCACAGGTCGGGCAGCCCCATGTCGAGGTTGGGGACCTCGAGTCCCCCGTCGGCCTCCAGCACCTTGCCGGTCACGTAGGAGGCGGCCGGCGAGGCCAGGAAGAGCACGGCCGCGGCGATCTCCGACGGGTCGGCGATGCGCTTCATGGGCGTCGCCTCCTCCATGGCCGTCCGCAGCTCGTCGCTGTCGAGGACGAGCTCCAGGGCCGAGGTGGCGGTCGAGCCGACGGCCACGGCGTTCACGCGGATGCGCGGGGCCAGGTCCCGGGCGGCCAGCCGGGTGTAGTGGGCCAGCGCCGCCTTGGCCGTGCCGTAGGCGAGGTAGCCCCGGCCCGTGGCCCGGCCCATGGTCGACGAGATGTTGACCACGGCGCCGCCCCCGCCCTCGAGCATGACCGGCGTGGCCGCCCGCACCAGGGCGTGGGCCGTGGACACGTTGAAGTGGAAGGCCCGCTCCAGGTAGCCGGCCGAGGTGTCGAGCAGCGGTCTCGGCATCGCCCCCCCGAGGTTGTTCACCACCACGTCGAGGCGGCCGAGCTCGTCGCGGGCCGTGGCCGCCAGGGCGGCCACCGCCTCGAGGTCGTTGAGGTCGGCCGCCACCACCACGGCCCGACGCCCCGCCGACGCCACCCGGCCGGCCACCTCTCGCAGCTGCTCCTCGGTGCGGGCCGCCACCACCACGTCGGCGCCGGCCTCGGCCAGGGCGACGGCCGTGGCGGCGCCGATGCCCCGCCCGGCGCCGGTCACCACGGCCACCGCGTCGGTGAGCCGGAAGCGGTCGAGGATCATCTGCGCCCCCCAGGTCCCGGGCGACTGGCCAGCCGCACCGCCGGGGGAGCGTAGCGCCGCAGGCGACCGGGGAGGCCGAGCCCGCCCCCGGGGAGGGCCGGGGTGCTTGACGGCCCGCGGCGCGGCGGGTGACTCTGTGGGCGGCCCGGGTCGGTGCGGCCGCTGGGAGCGGGACGGCGAGGGAGGGGGAGCGACCATGGCCACGACCGAGGCGGTGAGCCGGTCGGCCCCGAGCGGGACAGCCGACGAGCTCTTCGTCATCGAGCAGCGCGGGATCGAGTACGTCCCCGAGTCCGAGCGGTGGTCCAAGCCCCGCAGCCTCTTCGGCATGTGGGCCGGGGCGCTCACCAACTTCGAGATCTTCGTCTACGGGGCCGTGCTCATGGCCTTCTTCGGGGTGAGCTTCGCCCAGGCCGTGGTGATCATCGTGGTGGGGAACCTCTCCTACCTCCTGGTGGGCCTCACCTCGCTCCAGGGCCCCGACGCCGGCACGACCACCTTCATCGTGAACCGGGCCCCGTTCGGCCAGAACGGCAACCGCCTGGTCGCCCTGTTCAACTGGCTCACCCAGGTGGGGTTCGAGGCCGAGGGCCTGGCCCTGGTGGTGCTGGCCGGCATCGCCCTCACGGCCAAGGCCGGGTTCCACGCCGGCACGACCTGGAAGATCCTCCTCATCGTGGCGGCGGCCGGCATCCAGCTGGTCCTCCCGCTCTTCGGCCACGGCACCATCCTGCGCACGCTGCGGTGGCTGGCGGCGCCCTTCGCCGCCCTCTTCGTCGTCCTGGCCGTCCTCACCCTGGGCAAGCTCGACGTGCACAGCGTCCACCACGGGGCCGGCTGGGCGTCGTGGATGGCCGCCCTGGCCTTCATCATCGTCACCTCGGGCCTCGGCTGGACCGAGAATGGCAACGACTACTCGCGCTACGTCCCCCGCCAGGCCGACAAGCGGGCCATCGTCGGCTGGGTGTTCGCCGGCACGTTCATCCCCTCGGTGCTCCTCATGTTCCTGGGGGCGGCCGTCGGGACCTACGTGCCGTCGGAGGGCGGCAACCCCATCACCACACTGCCCCACGTCTTCTCGGGGTGGTTCCTGGTCCCGTTCCTGGTCGTGGCGGTCATGCAGCTGTTCGCCATCAACAGCCTCGACCTCTACTCCTCGGGGGTGACCCTCCAGGCCCTCGGGCTGCGCCTCAAGCGCTGGCAGGCCGTCCTGGTCGACACCGTGGTGGCCGGGGGCCTGACCGCCTACGCCATCTTCTCCTCGTCGTTCAACACGCTGCTCAGCGACTTCGTGGCCTGCGTCATCGTCTGGATCGCCCCCTGGACCGCCATCTTCTTGGTCGACTGGGTGCTCCGGCGCTACCGCTACGTGCCGGGCGACCTCCAGCGCGAGCGCGGGGGCCTGTACTGGCGCAACGGCGGCGTGCACTGGCCGGCCGTCGTGGCCCAGGTCGTCGGCATGTTCGCCGCCCTCATGGGGCTGAGCCAGTCCTTCTACGAGGGGCTGCTCTCCTCGCACACCGGCGGAGCCGACTTCAGCGTCTTCCTCGGCCTCGGGGTGGGGGGGCTGGTCTACCTGCTCCTGGCCGGCCGCAAGGTGCGGCGGGAGGCCGTCGTGCAGGGCGAGCTCCTGGCCGGCCAGGGCTAACGTCGGCCGAGATGGCCGACGAGCACGCCGACGTCCGCGCCCTGTCCTTCGGGTCCATCGCCGAGGAGTACGACCGCTACCGCCCGGGCCCGCCGCCCGACGCCGTGGCCTGGGTGCTCGACGGACGGCGGGGACTGGCGGTGGAGGTGGGGGCGGGCACCGGGGCCCTCACCCGGGAGCTGGTGCGCCGGGTGGACCGGGTGGTGGCGGTGGAGCCCGACCGGCGCATGGGCAGCGTGCTGGCCGCCCGCCTCGCCGGCGTGCCGGTGGCCGTGGGCCGGGCCGAGGAGCTGCCCCTGGTGGGCGGGGCGGCCGAGGCCGTGGTGGGGTCCTCCATGTGGCACTGGGTCGAGCCCGGGCGCGGTGCCCGCGAGGCCGCCCGGGTGCTGCGCCCCGGCGGGGTGCTGGGCCTCCTGTGGAGCGGGCCCGACCGCTCGGAGGACTGGCTGGCCGAGCTGATCGCCGGACCCGGGATGGACACCAGGGCGCTGGCCACCCAGGCGAAGGAGCGCTCCCGGCGCCACCGGGTCGAGCTCCCCGCCGACGCGCCCTTCGCCCCGCCGGAGCGGACCACCGTGCGTTGGCGGGAGACGTTCACGGCCGAGCAGCTGGTGGGGTTGGCCGGCACCTACAGCGGCTTCATCGTCCTCACAGAGGCCGAGCGGGCGAGGGTGCGGGCCGAGCTGGCCGACTTCGTGGTGAACCACCCCCTCCTGGCCGGCCGCCAGGAGCTCGAGTTGCCCATGCGCTGCCACTGCTGGCGGGCGGTCCGGATCTGAGTCAGGGGATGCGCAGGTCGTGGACGGCGGCCGCCCCCCGGAGCTGCTCGCCGGACAGCTCCGACACGCGGGCCGGGGTCACCAGCGCCCAGTGGTCGCCCACCGGGCACCGCTGGTAGCGCCACCACCCGAGACGGAGCGCCTTGAGGGAGCCGCCGGGAACCCACATCGTCGTGTAGAGGTGGCCGCGTCGGCAGCGGACCACGGTGTCGACGGCGAAGAGGCGGCCCCTCCGGCTCCCCACGACGAGGGCCTCGACCAGGACGGAGAGGACGACGGCAACCAGGACCCTGCGGCGCACGCGGCCAGGGTAGCGGTCCGCCCCGGCGGGCCACGGGGCCCTCGCCGGCGCCAGCCCGCCGCTCGGCGGGGCCGGCCGTCAGGACAATGACAGGCTGTCGACGTTCACGGGCCCGCCGTCGCGGTCCCCCGACGCCACCACGAGCAGGTTCGTCCCCGAGCCGAGGGCCAGGTCGACGGTGACGTCCCTCCACTCGGTCCAGCTCGTCGACGATCCGACGTCGAGGGTCGCCGCGCCGGTGGTCGATCCGGTGTCGGGGTTCCTCGCCGACACCGAGAGGCTCACCGGACCGCCGGTGGCATTGGCCACCCGCCACGTCAAGCGGTGGGTCCCCGGCTTGTCGACGGCCACGGCGATGGCCAGGCTGCTGCCCGGCGTGTCGAGCCCGGTGACGTACCCCATGGCGGTGTGGCCACCGAAGGTGTTGTCGAATCTCGCCGACCCGCCGAGGGCGCCCACCTCCGCCTGGTAGCGAGCCTTTTCCTGGGGGGTCACGGTGACCAGCGCCGATGCGTGGGGGGCCAGTGTCACGCCCCAGGTGGAGAAGGCGCCCAGGTCCTGGTGGGCCCACAGGTCGCGGACCTTGGCGGGCTCGGTGAGGCCCATGGCCGCGGCGAAGTCGATGGTCCGCTTGGACGGTCCGGGACCGTCTGTGCGGTTGAACAGGCCGACGACCCAGCTGCCGTCGGGAAGCTGGCCGATCCAGCGCTCGGGATCCCGACTGGTCTGGTCGTAGTCGTAGGCGTGGGGGTTCGAGGAGAGGGGCTTGCCCACCAGCCCGGCGCGCCGCACGGAGAGCACCTCGGGGTTGGTGTAGAGGTCGGCGTTGCCCCCGATGGTGTCGTACTGGTCGCCGACGGCGATCGGCGCACCGGCCACGGTGAACAGGTTGACGGCGGTCCGGCGCTCTGTGTCGGTGGTGAAGGTGCTCAGCAGCAGCGGGTCGCCGTCGAGGACGAGCTGGCCGTGCCCGGAGACGTCGGAGAACCCGGTGAAGCCCAGGAACGGGTTGTTCCACTGCGACCAGATGGGCTGCCAGGTCTGCCGGCCCCCGCTCAGGTGGTACCACTGGCCGAATGTGGCGTCGTTGTCGATGCGGACCAGGTCGCCGTAGAGTCGCTCGGCCGCCGCGTGGTCGAAGAGGTTCGGCATCACCAGGCTGAGCTGCATGTCGGTCCCCGCGCCCTCACGCATCCACTGCAGGGCCCGCACGTAGCTCTCCCGACCGTGGCCGGTGCCGATGGTGCCCTCGTTCTGGTCGTAGCCGATCTCGTACCACCCGAGGAAGTCGATCCTCAAGAAGACGGCCCCGAGGTCTCGGAAGTACTCGACGTAGCCCCTCACGTACTCCTCGGCCCCGTCCCGGCTGGCGTCGACCCACTGGAGCTGGCCGCCGCCGTCGAAGAAGTCGCCCGTGTTGACGATGTCAGCCACGGCCACGTCGGGCCGCCCGACGACCTTGACCGAGCGGTCTGTCACCGCCGACTTCGTGGCCCACAGCGGGTTGTAGTAGACGCCGAGCTGCATGCCGCGCTTGTCGAGGTAGTCGGCCCACCACGCCCAGTCGTGCTCCCAGTCGTCGCTCAGGCTCTTGATGTAGCCGTGGGAGGTGACGTCCTGGTCGCCGTCGATCCAGCCGTCCGTGCACACCATCTTGTAGCCGTGGGGCGCCAGCTCCTCGGCGACCCAGTCGATGTTGGCCTGCCACACCGACTCGGGGATCTGGGCGTTCTTGGCGTTGCTGTAGCCGTAGGTGCTCCAGTAGAGGGGGCCGGGCCCGCCCTTGCGCCAGGCCGTCGCCGAGACCTCCGACGCCAGCTCCGCGGCCGCCCCCGCCCGCCCGGCCGGCCCCGGGCCGCCGGGGAGGGCGCCGGCCGGCGACGTCACCCATGCGCCGCCGAGCCCGCCGGCGACGAGTGCCCCTCCCCCTTTGAGCACGTCGCGACGACTGGGCATGAGCGGCAAGGCTACAAGCGAGGGTGCCCGCCTAGCTGGCGGCGCGCCGGAGGACCTGGCGCAGCTGGACCCGCCGGCCGGTGTGCAGGATGGCCCGCCGGTAGATCGCCGCGGCCAGTCTGGCCATGCCCACGGTGGCCACGACGCTGATGGCGGCGGAGGTGACGAACCCCTCCCAGGACACCTTGGAGAGGGCGACGAGCACCGGCATGGCGAAAGGTGCCGTCGGCGGGAGGTAGGCGAGGACCACGAAGAAGGAGGAGGCGTTGCCCGAGCCGGCGACAGTCAGCGCGATGACGTAGCCGAAGATGATCGGGAGGCTGAGCGGAAGCGCCAGGGTCTGGACCTGTTCTTGGCGTTCGGCCAGGGAGCCGGCGGCGGCGAAGACCCAGCAGTAGAAGGCGTAGCCGAGGATCAGCCAGACCAGGGTGCTGACCAGCACCAGCGGCGCCGTGCCCGACAGCAGGTCCGAGCCGACGGCCTTGGCCAGGATGAGGGCGAAGGCCACGACGAGCGCGGCCTGGGAGAAGGCCACGAAGCCGATGCCGAGGACTTTTCCGGTGAGCAGCCGGATCGGGCGCACCGCGGCCATGAGGACCTCGATGACCCGGCTCGACTTCTCCTCCATGACGCCGACCAGGATCCACCCGTTGTACTGATTGAGCATGACGAAGATGAGGATCAACCCGACCACCGAGGTGCCCTGGGCCGCGCCGTGGGTGCGTCCCGGCTGGAGGCTGCGGACGGGGACGGCGTGTGCCTGGGCCAGCACCGAGGCCTGGGCGGGGGAGAGGTGCGCCGCCTGGAGCGCTTCGGCCACGGCGAGTTCCTTTGACACGGCGCGGACGAACTGCGCTGTGGTCGAGCTGTCGGTCGCCGCCACCGGGGCGTTCACCACCAGCTGGTGCCCGTCGACGACGACCAGGGAGACGTCGCCCTGGCGCAGCCTCTCCTTCGCCGTCGCCAGGTCGGCCTCGTCGACGAGGTGGGCGCTGGTGCCGACGTCCCGGGCGGAGGCGTCGATGGACTGTCGCAGGGAACTGTCGAGCGGGCCCACCACGCCGACCTGCTGGGGATGGTGGTGACCACTCTCGATCTTGGGGATGACGATCGCCCCCGCCACCACCGCCAGGATCACCAGGGTGCCGATCCGGAAGACCTTGGCCCGGTAGCGCTGGCGCACCTCGCGCGCCGCCACGAGCCCGACGTCGCCACTGCCGGGCCATGACAACGCACGCCCTTCGGAGCGATCCCGCCGGCGCCGGCGCATCCACAGACGGAGGGCGCCGACGGCGATGAGGACGACGAACAGGAGCCAGCCGATCATGAGAGGGCCTCCCGGAAGACCTCGGAGAGCCGGCGGCGCGCGAAGGCGAACTCGGTGACCCGGCCGGCGGCCATGGCCGCCCGGAGCACCGAGTCGCTGTCGGTCCCCGGCTCCAGCACCAGCCGGGCCTCTCCGCCGACGACCTCGGACGTGGTGACCCCGGGCAGCTCGCGTGCCCACATGGCGTCCCGGTCTTCCTCGACGCGCACGACCAGTCGGCGCGTCCCGCTACTGGCCAGGTCGTCGACCCGTCCGGCGGCCACCAGGCGGCCGTGGTCGATGATGATGACGGACTCGCAGAGGTCCTCGACCTGATCGAGCTGGTGACTGGAGAAGAGGACGCAGCAGCCGGCCGCGGCCTGCTCGGCCAGCACGCCGGCGATGGCGTCGATCCCCGGTGGGTCCAGCCCGGCCAGCGGCTCGTCGAGGAGGAGGAGCTCGGCCCCGTGGACCAGGGCCGCGGCCAGCTGGATGCGCTGCTGGTTGCCGTGGGACAGCGTCTCGACCTTGACGGCGACCTTGTCCGCCACCCCCAGGCGGTCCAGCCAGGTGCGTGCGGACTCGCGGGCGTCGACGCGGCTCAGACCGTGCAGCTGGCCCAGATACTCGAGCTGCTCCCCGACGAGCATCCCGGGGTACAGGCCGCGCTCTTCGGGCATGTAGCCGAACCGGCGGCGGTCCGCCTGCCCGACCGCATGGCCGCGCCACCGGACCTCGCCGGCGTCGAGGTCGGTGAGGCCGAAGACGGTCCGCATGGCGGTGGTCTTGCCGGCCCCGTTCGGCCCGAGGAAGCCGACGACCTGCCCGGAGGGCACCGAGAAGGTGAGACCGTCGAGGGCGGTCACCGGTCCGAAGTGGCACCGCAGCCCTTGGAACTCCAAGAGGGCGCCCATCCGCTCAGCCTAACGGTGCAGGCGCCCGGCCCCGTGGGGGCGGGAACCTCGCGCCGCCGGCGTGCCCCGGTTCCCCGAGGCGTGGCTCACGCCTCCTCGATGGCCCGGGTCTCGTCGGCCAGGAAGCTCTCCGGATCGTTCGCCCGCCGCACCAGCATGTCGTGGAGCTCGGGATGGGTGAGGACGAGGAAGGTGTTCTCGCGGATGGCGTCGACCACCATGGCACCGACCGACGTGGCGTCGATGAGGTTCATCCCCTTCATCGGCGGCCGCATCCTGATCGGCGCGCCCGAGAAGGTGACGTGCTGGTGGATGTTGGTGGCCACCGGTCCCGGGCACAGGCAGGTCACCCCGATGTTGCGGGGGTGGAGGTAGAGGGCGAGCGCCTCGGAGAGCGCCACCACCGCGGCCTTGCTGACCGAGTAGGGCGTGCGCTCGTAGGCGTAGGCGAAGAGGCCGGCGGCCGAGGCGGTGTTGACGATGTGCCCGCTGCCCTGCTCGAGGAGGAGGGGAATGAAGATGGCGTTGCTGCGGACCACCGAGAGCAGGTTCGTGCTCATGCACCGCTCCCACTCCTCGATCGGGATCTGCTCGGGCAGCCCGGCCGAGACGATGCCGACGTTGTTCATCACGATGTCCACGTGGCCGAGCCGCCGCAGCATCACGTCCCGGGCCGACTCGAAGGCCTCCTGGTCGTTCACGTCGAGCTCCATGCCGATGCAGTCGGTGCCCCGCCAACTGGCCTCGTCGGCGACGCTCATCGCCCGGTCACGGTCGATGTCGGCCACCACCACGTGCACGCCCTCGGCGGCCAGGCCGAGTGCGGAGGCCCGGCCGATCCCGCTCCCGCCGCCGGTGATGAAGGCGACCTTGCCCGCCAGATGCTCCATCAACACCCTCCCATCGGGTCTCGGCGCCGCACGGACGCATCTTTTCAGGTCTGCAGGCTCCCGTGGGCCAGGCGCGCCGGTCGGCCCCGCCCGGAGGCACCCCCCGCCGGCGGATGCCCCACAGCGGGTCAGCTCCCCGCCAGCACCTGCTTCATGTGGGCGACGGCCTTGTCTTGGGCGTCGTGGGTCTGGCGCTCGATGAAGCGCTCCACGATGGGTCCCGCGCCGAAGATCTTGACCCTGGCCTCCAGCTCGAAGCGCTGGCGGCACCCGCTCCCGTGGTCTTCGACGTGGACGGATCCGCTGATCTTCGTCTTGTCGGCCATCGTGCTGGGGGTGACGGTGAAGGTCGAGGTGCCGGTGGCGGGGTCGAAGGTGCTCTCCTCGACGGTGACGATCTCCTCGCCGAAGAGCTTCTTCACCGGTCCGGGGGCGTCGGGTCGCTGGCCGTAGCGGAGGGTGCGACGCAGGCCGGTCTCGAGGTCGCCCTCCTGCTCGATGACCTCGGCGCTGGTCGAACCGAGGGCCTCGAGGTGGAGCCTGGTCGTGTAGTCGGGGTCGAAGTACAGGGCCCAGAAGTCGCCGGCGGGGCAGTCGAACTCGTAGTCGAGCTTGAGCTTCATGGGACCCAGCTTCGCACGGGGCCGTCCCCCTCGCCCGCCTCTTAGTCTCCGAGATCGATGCTCAGGTGGTGCGACAGGTCGCCGGCGAGGTCGACGAGCATGTGACGGCCGCAGAACCGCCAGCGCCCTTCGGCCCGCTCGAAGCGGTCGCGGTAGCGGCCGGCGATCACCGGTTGGAGGGAGAGCTGCCCCGGGACGGCCTGGAGCACGGTGAAGTACGACCGGGCCGTGGCCGTGCGTCCTGTCGGCGCCACCTCGACGATCACGTTGGTGGTGACGTGCTTGGTCAACGGGGTCCCGTTGCCGTGACGTCGCGTCCCGCGCTCGTAGAGGGACTGGACGGCCTGGCGTCCCCGCACGACGGTGTCGTACCCCTCGAAGGTGAGCTCGGCCTCGGCCAGCAGGTCGGCCAGCCCGGCAAAGTCACCGGCGTCGATCCGCTCGGCGTAGGCGAAGAGCAGGACAGCGATCTCGTCGCGGTCGTCGGCCGCCGGCCGGACCGTCGGTTCCTCAGCCACCGGTCAGCCGCCCCGTCAGGTGGGCCAGCCGGCTGGGCCTGCCCCGGCGCCGCTCGGCGCGGTCGGCCGCCCTCGTCGCCAGCAGGGCGGCGTTCACTCCCAGCCAGCGCAGGGGCTCGGGCTCCCACCGGGGCGAGCGGTGGTCGACCCACGGCAGTCGCACGAGGTCACTGTCGGCCCCCGTCACCAGGTCGGCCAGGGTGCGGCCGGCCAGGTTGGCGGTGGAGACGCCGTCGCCCACGTACCCGCCGGCCCAGGCGAGGCCGGTCCTGGCGTCGAGGCCGACCGAGGGGCGCCAGTCCCGTGGCAGGCCGAGGGCCCCGCCCCAGGTGTGGGTGATCTCCACTCCGGCCAGGGTCGGGAAGAGCTCGGTCAGCGTCCGGGCCAGGGCGCGGTGGACCCGGGGCACCCGGTCGAAGGCCGGGCGCACGGCCGAGCCGTAGTGGTAGGGGGCGCCGCGGCCGCCGAAGGCGATCCGTCCGTCCGCCGTGCGCTGCCCGTAGACGATGAGGTGGCGGTGGTCGGAGAAGGTCTGGCGCCGGCCGAGGCCGGCCCCCGCCCAGAACCCCTCGTCGAGCGGGGCGGTGGCCACCATCAACGAGTAGACGGGGGCGAGCGTCCGGCGCTGGCCGGGGAGCGACGGCGTCCACCCCTCGGTGGCCCGCACCACCACGTCGGCCGTGACCGTCCCGGCGCGGGCGCGCACCCGGGGTCGCCGGCCCGGGCCGCCGCCTTCGACGCAGAGGGCGGGGGACCGTTCGAACACGGCCACGCCGCGGCGCTCGACGGCCCTGGCCAGGCCCCGGGCCAGCCGGGCCGGCTGGAGCGCCGCGCAGTGGGGCGTGAAGGTGGCCCCCACCACGCCCTCGGCCCCGAGGAGCTCATTGGCCTCGGCCCCCTCGAGCCAGCGCAGGTCCTGCTCGCCGATCCCGGCGCGGCGGGCGGCCGCCACCGCCTGGCGGGCCCGGAGCGCCTGGGCCGCGCCCCGGGCGGCCACCACCGTGCCGCCCTTGGCGTACTGGCAGTCGATCGCTTCTTTGGCCGCCACCCGGCCGACCTCGTCGACCGCGCCCTGCATGGCCAGGCGCATGGCGTGGGCGGCGGGTGCACCGTGCTCGGCCACCAGGCGGTCGTGGGGGGTGGCGAACAGCGCCGAGCACCAACCCCCGTTGCGGCCGGACGCGCCGAACCCGGCCACCTCCGCCTCGAGCACCGCCACGCGCAGCGAGGGATCGGCCTGGGCGAGCGAGTGGGCCGTCCACAGCCCGGTGAAGCCCGCACCCACCACCGCCACGTCGACGTCGAGGTCGCCGGGGAGCGCCGGCCGCGGCACCACCTCCTCGCCGGGGTCGTCCCACCACAGGGAGAGGTGGCCGTAGCCGGCGGGGCCTCGGGCCCGGTGGCCGGTCAGATCCTGCGCCACGCCTCCGACAGCACGTGGCGGAGCACCTCGACCATGAAGTCGATCTCGGTCTGGCCGCAGATGAGCGGGGGGAGAGCTGGACCACGGGGTCGCCGCGGTCGTCGGCGCGGCAGATGAGGCCCGACTCGAAGAGGGCGCCGGAGAGGAAGCCCCGGAGCAGGAACTCGCTCTCCTCGTGGCCGAAGCTCTCCCGGGTCTCCTTGTCCTTCACCAGCTCGATCCCGTAGAAGAAGCCGTCGCCGCGGACCTCGCCCACGATGGGGAGGTCGCCCAGGGTCTCCAGGGACGACCGGAAGGCGTCCTGGGTGGCCTGGACGTGGTGGATGATCCCGTCGCGCTCGAAGACGTCGAGGTTGGCCAGGGCCACCGCGCAGCTCACCGGGTGTCCGGCGAAGGTGAAGCCATGGGCGAAGCTAGCGTCGCCGTGGAGGAACGGCTCCACCAGCCGGTCGCTGGCGATCATGGCCCCGAGCGGGGCGTAGCCGCTGGTGAGCCCCTTGGCCACGGTGATGATGTCGGGCTGGTACCCGTAGCGGACGGCGCCGAAGTACTCGCCCAGCCGGCCGAAGGCGCAGATCACCTCGTCGGAGACGAGCAGCACGCCGTAGCGGTCACAGATCTCGCGGACCCGTGCGAAGTACCCCGGCGGCGGCGGGAAGCACCCGCCGGCGTTCTGGACCGGCTCCAGGTACACCGCGGCGACGGTCTCGGGCCCCTCGCGCTCGATGGCCCGGCCGATCTCGTCGGCCGCCCAGCGCCCGAACGCCACCGGGTCGTCGCCGTGGATCGGGGCACGGTAGAAGTTGGTGTTGGGCACCTTGACGGCGCCGGGGACCAGTGGCTCGAAGGGCGTCTTGAGGGCGGGGATCCCGGTGATCGACAGCGCACCCATGGTGGTGCCGTGGTAGGCGATGTTGCGGCTGAGCACCTTGGTCCGGGCCGGCTCGCCCACCAGCCGGAAGTACTGGCGGGCGAGCTTCCAGGCCGACTCGACCGCCTCGGAGCCGCCGGTGGTGAAGAACACGCGGTTGCAGTCCCCGGGGGCCAGGACGGCGATGCGCTCGGCCAGCTCGATCGCCCTCGGGTGGGCGTAGGTCCACAGCGGGAAGTAGGCCAGCTCCGCCGCCTGCTTCGACGCCGCCTCGGCCAGCTCGGTCCGGCCGTGACCGACCTGGCTGGTGAAGAGGCCCGAAAGGCCGTCGAGGTAGCGCTTGCCGTTCTGGTCCCAGACATAGGCACCCTCGCCGCGCACCATCACCGGCACCTCGTGGTGGGCGCCGTAGGCCCCGAGCCGGGTGAAGTGCATCCACAGGTGGCGTTGGGCCCGCTCGCTCAGTGAGTTGTCGTCGACGGTCCCGCTGACTGGTGCCATGTCGCTCATGGGGTCCCCCAGGTGTAGATCTGCTTGGCCAGCTTCAAGTAGAGGAAGGTCTCGGTCGACCGCACGCCGGGGATCGAGCGGACGGAGTCGCTCAAGAGGTGCAGGAGGCGGTCGTCGTCCTCGCAGACCACCTCGGCCAGCACGTCGAAGGAGCCGGCGCACATGACCACGTAGTCCACCTCGTCGAGGGCGGCCACCTTGGCCGCCACCTGGCGGGCGTCGCCCTCCACCCGGATGCCGACCATCGCCTGGCGGTTGAAGCCCAGCTGGAGGGGGTCGGTCACCGCCACGATCTGGATGACCCCGTGCTCGCGCAGTCGCTGCACGCGTCGCCGCACGGCCGCCTCGGAGAGGCCGACCTCTTCGGCGATCGCCCCGTAGGGTCTCCGGCCGTCCTTCTGGAGAGCCTCGATGATGGCCCGGTTCGCCGGGTCGAGCAGCGGAGCGACCGTCTGGCCGCCGTCGTCGACCATGGGGTCGTCGCGCATGTCGCGTTCGGCGGGCATGTCGATCCTCTCTCGGCCCCGGGCCGGTGTCGGCGGCCGTCGCGCCCGTGGGGTCCGCGGCCCGGCGCCGCGGTCCGGCGGCCGGCTCGCGCCGGATTTCGCCTCTGTCGGATTCTGTCACATTTGCCGCCTGGGTCAAGTGGATTCGGCGTCAGACCGGCAGAATGGTGCTAAAAACCTTGTCAACGTCCGAACAGTCTGTGATCCTGTACCCGGGACGGCTGGGCCGACGTCCGGCTCCCGACGCTTCGGTGCGCCCGCGCCGGTCCGGGTTGGTCGCGGCAACCGGGGGGCTGGGAGGCTGACGTGGGCGGAGAGGAGGCTGGGTCGTTGCGCAAGCTCTGGAACTTCATCGACGGCGAGCGCGTGCAGGCCGCCGAGGGGTCGACGGTGCCGGTCGTCGACCCGAGCACCGGACGTCCGTTCGCCGAGGCTCCGGTCTCGGGGCCGGCCGACGTCGACCGGGCGGTGCGCAGCGCGGCCACTGCCTTCGCCGGGTGGAAGCGCACGACCCCCTCGGAGCGCAGCCTGGCCCTCATTCGCATCGCCGACGCCATCGAGGCTCGCGCCGAGGAGCTGGTGGCGGTCGAGTGTGAGAATACGGGCAAGCCGTTCGCCCTCACCATGTCCGAAGAGGTCCCTCCGATGGTGGACCAGATCCGCTTCTTCGCCGGCGCCGCACGGCTGCTCGAAGGGAGGTCGGCCGGCGAGTACATGGCCGGCCACACCTCCTACGTGCGACGCGAGCCCGTCGGGGTGTGCGGCGCGGTGACCCCGTGGAACTATCCCATGATGATGGCCGTCTGGAAGTGGGCGCCGGCACTGGCCGCCGGCAACGCGATGGTGCTCAAACCTTCCGAGACGACGCCGGTCTCCACCCTGCTCCTCGCCGAGATCGTGGCCGAGTTCGTCCCGCCCGGAGTGCTCAACGTGGTGTGCGGCGACCGCGACAGCGGGAGGGCGCTGGTGGAGCACCCCACCCCGGCCATGGTGTCGATCACCGGCAGTGTGCGGGCCGGCATGGAGGTGGCCGCCACGGCCGCCGCCGACCTCAAGCGCGTCCACCTGGAGCTCGGCGGCAAGGCCCCGGTCATCGTCTTCGACGACGCCGACGTGGAGGCCACCGCCACCGGGGTGGCCGGCGCCGCCTTCTTCAACGCCGGCCAGGACTGCACGGCCGCCACCCGCGTCCTGGCCGGCCCGCGGGTCCACTCGGACCTGCTGGAGGCGCTGGTCGAACAGGCCAGGGGGCAGAGGGTGGGCGGGACCTCGCTCGAGGAGGCCGACTACGGGCCGCTCAACAGTGTCGGGCAGCTCGACCGGGTGCGCGGGTTCCTCGAGCGGGTGCCGGGCCACGCCCGCGTCCTCACCGGCGGCGAGCCGGTCGGCGACCAGGGCTACTGCTTCGCTCCGACCGTCGTGGCCGGCCTTCGCCAGGACGACGAGATCGTCCAGCAGGAGGTGTTCGGGCCGGTGATCACCGTCCAGGAGTTCGACGGCGAGGCCGAGGCCCTCGAGTGGGCCAACGGGGTGCAGTACGGCCTGGCTTCCAGCGTCTGGACGAGGGACCACGGCCGGGCCATGCGCATGGCCCGCGACCTCGACTTCGGCTGCGTGTGGATCAACACCCACATCCCCCTGGTGGCCGAGATGCCCCACGGGGGCTTCAAGCACTCGGGGTACGGCAAGGACCTGTCCGTCTACGGGTTCGAGGACTACACCCGCGTCAAGCACGTGATGAGCAACATCGAGGACTAAATGAACAGGACCGGAGGTGGACCACGGTGATCGTCGGTGTCCCCAAGGAGGTAAAGGAGGACGAGTACCGCGTGGCCATCACCCCGGCGGGGGTGCGGGAGCTGACCTCCCACGGCCACACGGTGTGCGTGGAGAAGGGCGCGGGTGAGGGCTCTTCCATCGCCGACGAGCAGTTCGTGGCGACGGGAGCCATGATCGTGGCCGACCCCGACGAGATCTGGTCGACCGCCGACCTCGTCCTCGGGGTGAAGGAGCCGGTCGAGGCCGAGTACGCGCGCCTCGGCCTTCGCCGGGGCCAGGTCCTCTTCACCTACCTCCACCTGGCCGCCTCCCGGCCGTGCACCGACGCCCTGCTCGCCGCGGGCAACATCGCCATCGCCTACGAGACGGTGCGCCTGCCCGATGGCTCGCTGCCCCTGCTCACGCCGATGAGCGAGGTGGCCGGGCGGATGGCGCCGTTCATGGGGGCCCACCACCTCATGAGCCCGTCCGGGGGCCGGGGCACGCTCATCTGCGGGGTGCCTGGGGTCCAGTGCGCCAAGGTGGTGATCCTCGGGGCCGGGGTGGCCGGCATGGCGGCGGCCACGCTGGCCGTGGGCATGCACGCCAACGTCTTCATCCTCGACCGCAACCTCGAACGGCTCCGCCAGGTCGACCACCACTTCCGCGGGGCCCTGGAGACGGTGGCGTCCTCGACCCACGCCATCGAGGAGGTCTGCGTCGACGCCGACCTCGTCATCGGGGCGGTGCTGGTGGTCGGGGCCCGGGCGCCCAAGCTCGTCTCTGACGACCTGGTGGCCCGGATGCCGATGGGCTCGGTGCTGGTCGACATCTCGGTCGACCAGGGCGGCTGCTTCGAGTCGACCCGGCCCACCACCCACTCGAGCCCGACCTACGAGGTGAACGGCTCGATCTTCTACTGCGTGGCCAACATGCCCGGGGCCGTACCCCACAGCTCCACCCACGCCCTGGTGAACGCCACCCTGCCCTACACCCTGGCGATCGCCGAGCGGGGATGGCGGACGGCGGTGGCCGAAGATCCGGCCCTGGCCCTCGGCGTCAACGTGGTCGAGGGCTCGGTGGTCTGCGAGCCGGTGGCCGAGGCGCACGGCCTGCCCCACACCCCGCTCGCCTCCATGCTCTGAGCGCCCGTCGCGGCCCCTACGCTGTCCCCGCATGCCCGACGAGCCCCTCACCCTGATGGCCGTGCACGCCCACCCCGACGACGAGGGGTCGACCACCGGCGGCGTCCTCGCCCGCTACGCCGACGAGGGGGTGCGGACGGTCCTGGTCACCTGCACCAACGGGGAGCTGGGTGACGGGCCGGGCGGCGCCAAGCCCGGAGAGCCCGGCCACGACACGGCCGAGGTGGTGGGGCTGCGCCGCAAGGAGCTCGAGGAGAGCTGCCGGGTGCTGGGCGTCGAGCACCTCGAGCTCCTCGGCTACCACGACTCGGGGATGATGGGCTGGCCCCAGAACGAGGCGCCCCACGCCTTCTGGAACACCCCGGTGAACGAGGCGGCGGCGAAGTTGGCCGAGCTCATGGACCGCTACCGCCCGCAGGTGGTCGTCACCTACGACGAGCACGGCTTCTACGGCCACCCCGACCACATCCAGGCCAACCGGGTCACCCTGGCCGCCGCCGAGGCCACCGGGATCCCCCGGCGCGTGTACTACACGGCCATTCCGCGCTCGGCCATCGCCGGCTTCGCCGAGACGGTACGGGCCATGGGGGTGGAGTTCCCCGAGCCGGTCGACGAGGACCCCGAGTTCGGCACCCCCGACGAGCTCATCACCACGACCATCGACTGCACGGCCGTGACCGACCGCAAATTCGACAGCCTGGCCGCCCACGCCAGCCAGTCCGAGAACATCTTCTTCTTGAACCTTGGCCGCGACGTCTTCGCCTCTTTGTTCGGCGAGGAGATGTTCGTGCGGGCCTGGGACCGCACCGGCACGCCGGTGCCCGAGGACGACCTCTTCTCCGGCCTGCGCTGATCAGCCGGGCTCGGTGCCCAGCACCGAGACGAAGGAGACCATCTCCCCCGGATAGCCGCCCAGGTTGTGGGTGAGGGCCAGGGTGCGGTCGGTGCGCAGCTGGCGCTCGGGGGTGGCCTCGCCCCGGAGCTGCAGCCAGCACTCGAACATCATGCGCAACCCCGACGCCCCCACCGGGTGGCCGAAGCTCTTCAGCCCCCCGTCGGGGTTGACCGGCAGCTCGCCGTCGAGGGCGAACGTCCCGGCCAGCACCTCCTTCCAGGCCGTGCCCCGCTCGGCAAAGCCCAGATCCTCCATGAGGACCAGCTCGGTCGGGGTGAAGCAGTCGTGCACCTCGGCCATGGCCAGTTGGCGCCGGGGGTCGGTGATGCCGGCCTGGAGGTAGGCGTCGGCCGCCGCCGCCTCGCACTCGGGGAAGTGGGTGTAGTCGTAACCGGGGTCGATCAGCCCCGAGCCGCTCCCGGCGGCGAAGGAGAGCGCCTTGATGTAGAGCGGTCTGTCGGTGTAGCGCAGGGCGTCCTCGGCCCGCACCACCACGGCCGCCGCCGCCCCGTCGGCCACTCCGGCGCAGTCGAAGACCCCGAGCCGCCCGGCCACCCGGGGCGAGGCGCAGATGGTCTCCTTGGACACCTCGCGGCGGAACTGGGCCCGCGGGTTGCGGGCCCCGTTGGCGTGGTTCTTGGCCGAGATGGCGGCCAGCACGTCGGTCATCTGGTCGTCGGCCACCCCGTACTTGGCCGCGTAGGCCGGGGCGACCATGGAGAACATGGCGGCCGCGGTGAGGGTCCGTGCGGTCCCGTCACCGGGCGGTGCCGGGGCGTTCAGCCCCTGGAAGCCGCTGTCCTTCACCTTCTCGGCGCCGACCGCCATGGCCACGTCGTAGGCGCCGGACGCCACCGCGTAGGCGGCAGCCCGCAGGGCCTCGGAGCCGGTGGCGCAGTAGTTCTCCACCCGGGTCACGGGCTTGGCCTGCAGCTGGAGGGGCCGGGCCAGGGCGATGCCGCTCATGCCGCCCTGGGCGGTGCCGATCCAGTAGGCGTCGACGTCGTGCTTGGTGACGCCGGCCGAGGCGAAGGTGTCCTGGGCCGCCTCGATCACCAGGTCGTCGAACCCCTTGTCCCACCGCTCGCCGAAGCGGGTGCAGCCCATCCCCACGATGGCCACCCGGTCGCAGATGCCGTGCGAGGCCATCAGCCCCCTCCCCCCGCCGCCAGCGTTCGGACCGGGCGGCCCTTCCAGAAGTAGTCGTGGATGCCGTCGGCCGAAAACAACCGCCGGAAGGTCATCTCCAGCCGGTCGCCCACCGCCAGCCGGTCGGCGTCGACGTCGGTCAGCTCCAACGGGAACCGCCCGCCGCCCTCGAAGTCGACGACGGCGAAGACGACGGGGGGGCTGGGGGAGTAGGCCATGCGGTCCACCGTGAAGGCCACCACCGTGCCCACGGCGTCGGCCATGGGGACCGGCTCCATGTCGTCGACGGCGTCGCCCTGCATCGAGACGCGGGCCGGGGGGAGGTGGAGGGCGCCGCTGGTGCGGTCCCTCGAGCCCACGAACCCGAACTTCCAGTCCTCGCTCCGCCAAGCGGCCGTCGACGAGACGCGCTCGGGCCCGGGGCGCCGTGGCGGCTCCAGGGTGAGCATGCCGCGCCAGGCGAGGAAGGTGCCGTAGGAGACGTCGGCCCCGGTCGCCACCTGCTCGGCCACGGTCCGGCTCGGACGCCACTCGGCGAGGGCCCCGGTGGTCCGGACGACGACGACGTCGGCCCCGTCGGCCAGGTGGACGAGGGCGAGCACCCTCCCCGCCCCCACGGAGCCGTCCGCCTGGCCAACCGCCTCGGCCTCGAGCATCGAGGTGAGCAGGAGGAGGGGGTGGGCGGCGCCGGACTGGCCGACGGTCCCCGACAGGTCGTCGGCCAGCGCGGCCTCCCCGAGCCGGCCGGCCAGGGACCTGGTGGCCCGGCCGTGCATGCCGGTCACCGCCACCGCCGAGACCTCGCCCGCTTGGACCCCGGCGTCCTTGAGGGCGCGCTGCCAGGCGTCGGTCCCCAGCTCGAGGTAGCGGGTCTCGCCGAACCGCTCCTCCCACAGTTTGGCCCGCGGCTCGCCCGGCGCCCGCCAGCGGTCGGTGAACTCGTCGGTGGCCGAGGCGCCCCCCAGGTGCTCGGCGAGCAGCGGCGCGCCCCCCCCGGCGTCCCCCACCACCACGGCGGCCGCCGCGTCCCCGCCGGCCGACTCGTCACCGCCGGTGGGCAGACCGTCGCGGCGGTCCGACGCCACCACCAGCACCGACCCGGAGCCGGCCAGCGCGGCGACGAAGGCGCCCATCCCCGAGCGCAGCGCCCCGCCGAAGTCGAAGGCGGGCACGTCGGGAGCGAGCCGCAGCGCCCGGTGGACGGCGGTGGCATTGGTCTTGTCGAGGTAGGCGGGGTTGGCGGTGGCGAACCACAGGGCCCCCGGGGGCTGGGCCGGTCCCGCCCGCAGGGCCAGGCGGGACGCCTCGACCCCCATGGTCGTGGTGTCCTCGTCGTGGGAGGCCACGGACCTCGCCCCGCGGCCGCCCCCCGAGCCGAGGAAGGAGGCGATCTCCGTGCGCGCCAGCCGCCGGTAGGGGACGTAGCCGGCGGCCGCGGTGACTCCACGCACGGACGGAAGCGTAGCCGTCGGCGGGCCGGATCTGACTGGCCGTCAGGTGCAGATCGGGGTCGAGAGGCGTGCTTGCCCGCAGGGACCCACCTATAGCATCGCAAGGCATGAGTGAGACCCCGGGGCAGGTGCGCCCCGCCCCCCGGAGGGACGCCGTCTTCAGCGACCCGGTGCTCCGGCGGCTGTCGATCGTCGTCATCCTCGGTGCCGTCATGTCGATCCTCGACACGACGATCGTCAACGTCGCCCTCGACACCCTGGCCCGGGAGTTCCACACGTCGATCTCCACGATCCAGTGGGTCACCACCGGCTACCTCCTGGCCCTGGCCATCGTCATCCCGATGTCGGGGTGGACGGTCGAGCGGTTCGGGGCCAAGCGCACCTGGATCACGTCGCTCGTCCTGTTCACCGTGGGCTCGGCCCTGTGCGGACTGGCCTGGTCGTCGGAGAGCCTGATCTTCTTCCGGGTGCTCCAGGGTGTCGGTGGCGGCATGATCATGCCCGTCGGCCAGACGATCATGGCCAGGGCGGCCGGACCACAGCGGATGGGCCGGGTGATGTCCATCCTCGGCGTGCCCACCCTGCTGGCGCCGATCATCGGGCCGGTGCTGGGCGGGCTGATCATCGACAACGCCAGCTGGCGCTGGATCTTCTACGTCAACGTGCCCATCGGGATCCTGGCCATCGCCCTGTCGGCCGTCTTCCTCTCCCCCGGCGGCCGCACGGACGCCGGCCGCTTCGACTTCGTCGGCATGGCCCTGCTCTCCCCGGGGCTGGCCGTCCTCGTCTACGGCCTGTCGGAGGCCGGCGGGGGGAGCGGTTTCGGCAGCACCACGGTCATCGCCTGCATGGCCATCGGGGTCGTGCTGGTGGCCGCGTTCGTCCTGCACGCCCTGCGGGTCGACCGACCGCTGCTCGACATGCACCTGTTCAGGGACCGCGGCTTCGCCGTGTCCAACGTGGCCATCTTCATCTTCGGCGGGGCGCTCTACGCCGGCATGATCCTCCTGCCGCTCTACTCCCAGGTGGTGAGGGGGGACAGCGCGCTGGTCGCCGGACTGCTGCTCGCCCCCCAGGGCATCGGGGCGATGATCACCATGCCCTACGGCGGGAAGCTCACCGACCGGATCGGGGCCGGCACCGTCGTCCCCATCGGCATGGCCGTCTTCTTACTGGGGACCTTGTTCTTCACCCAGCTCGGCCCCGGCACCAGCTACACCTGGATCTGTCTCTCCCTCTTCATCCGAGGGATGGGCATGGGGTGGGTGATGATGCCGCTCATGGCCGCCGCCTACGCCAACCTGACCCGCACACTCGTGCCCCGGGCCACCACCACCCTCAACATCATGATGCGGGTCGGTGGGTCGTTCGGCACCGCGCTGGTGGCGGTGGTGCTGCAGCGTCAGGTGACCTCGAGGCTGCCCCACCTGCCGAGCATCCTGGGCTCGGTCCCTTCGTCGGTCACGGTGAAGCCCCCGCCGGCCGTGGCCCAGCAGCTGTCCAATTCCTTCGGCTACACCTTCTGGGTGGTGGCGGTCATGACGGCGGTGGGGCTGGTGGCCACGCTGCTGCTGCCCAAGGGCCGGCCCGGCCCCCCGGTCGCCCCCGAGAGGGGCGACGTCCGGCCGGCGGTGGCGGCTCCGCTGACCGACTGACGGGCGACGGGGCCGCGGCCGCCACCCTATGATGCCCTCCTGATCTGACGCGGCGTCAGATCGGATGCCCGGGCCGGGCGCAGCGCGGAGGCACCACCATGAACTTCGAGTTCTCACCGGAGCAGACGGCCTTCGTCAAGGAGGTCGAGCAGTTCCTCGACGCCCACGCCGACCCCGAGGTGTTCGACGTCACCCGGGAGAACATGGCCCAGATCGTCGACACCCCCAAGCGCCGCGCCTTCATGGCCGAGATGGGCGACCAGGGGTGGCTGGGCATGACGTGGCCTGCCGAGTACGGCGGCAAGGAGGGCGAGGGCGTCTACGAGTACCTGCTCAACGAGCAGCTGGCGCGCCGGGGCGGCCCCCAGATCGGCAAGGGCGTGGGCATCGTCGGCAAGACCATCATCCGCCACGGCAGCGAGAAGATGAAGCAGGAGTTCCTCCCCAAGATCCTGCGCAACGAGGTCGAGTTCGCCGTCGGCTACTCCGAGCCCAACGCCGGCTCCGATGCCGCCTCCATGCAGCTGAAGGCCACCAAGGTGGAGGGCGGCTGGGTGCTCAACGGCCAGAAGACGTGGACCACCTCGGCCCACTTCGCCGAGTGGTACTGGGTCGGGGCCCGCACCGACACCGAGGCGCCCAAGCACGCGGGGATCACCCTGTTCCTCGTGCCCATCGACCAGCCGGGCATCACCGTGAACGCCATCTGGACCATGGGCGACGAGCGGACCAACGAGGTCTTCCTCGACGACGTGTTCGTCCCCGACGACTACGTGGTGGGGGAGCTGAACAAGGGGTTCCAGTACATCTCCGAGGCGCTCGACCTCGAGCGGTTCACGATGTTCACCTTCTCGCCCATCGCCCAGCGCCTGGAGCTGCTCATCGACTACGTGAAGACGGCCAGCCGCGACCAGAAGCCGCTGCGCGACGACCCCGTGGTCCGCCGGCGCATCGCCCAGCTGGCCACCGAGGCCGAGGTGGCCCGCGTCATCGGACTGAAATTCGTGTTCGAGTCGTCCAAGGGCGGGGCGGCGCCCACCACCGAGGCCTCCGAGTACAAGCTCTACGCCACCGAGCTCTCCAAGCGACTGGCCGACGCCTCCATGGACATCGGCGGGCCGGGCAGCCAGCTCAGGGTGAAGACGCAGGACGCGCCGATGGAGGGCCGAGCCGAGTCCACCTACCGCTACACGGTGATCGACACCATCGGCGGCGGGACCTCCGAGGTGCAGAAGAACATCATCGCCCGGCGCAAGCTCGGGCTGCCCAAGAACTTCTAGGCCGGCCGACGCCGTGCCCAGCACCGCCTCAGCCGAGCCCGTCGCGCCGGCGGCCCCCGGGCCGCTGGCCGGCGTCACCGTGCTCGACCTGGCCAGCGTGGGGCCGGCGGCGCGGTGCACTCGCCTGCTGGCCGACTACGGCGCCGACCTGGTGAAGGTGGGGCCGGTCCCCGGCGACGCCGGGACGCAGATCGCCCCGCCCTTCTTCGCCTACAGCGGCCAGCGCGGGGCCCGCCGGGCGCTGCTCGACCTGAAGGCCGAGGCCGGCCGCCGGGCCTTCCTGGCCCTGGCCACCGGGGCCGACGTGGTGGTCGAGAGCTTTCGACCCGGCGTGGCCGACCGGCTGGGCGTCGGCTACCAGGCGGTGCGCGAGGTCAACCCCGCGGTCGTCTACTGCTCGACCTCGGGTTACGGACAGTCCGGGCCGCGCTCGGGCTGGGCCGGCCACGACCTCGACTACCTGGCCGTGGGGGGCTACCTGGCCTCGAGCGGGCCCCGGGCCGACGGTGGACCGCCGATCCCCGGAGCCACGGTGGCCGACGCCGCCGCCGGCGGGATGCAGGCGGCCCTGGCGGTGACCGCCGCGCTCTACGCGCGCCGGGCGACCGGCCAGGGCGCCCACCTCGACGTGTCGGTGGCCGACGGCGTGGTGTGGCTGATGTCGCTCGCCGTCGACGAGCACCTGGCCACCGGGTCCGAGCCGGGACCCGGTCACGACGTCCTCTCCGGCCGCTACGCCTGCTACGACACCTACCGCACCGGCGACGGGGGCTGGCTGGCCGTGGCCGCCATCGAGCACCGCTTCTTCGCCAACCTCTGCCGGGCCCTCGGCCTGGAGCGCTGGGTCGACCACCAGCTCGACGACGGCGCCCAGGCGCAGATCCGGGCGGACTTCGCCGCCGCCTTCGCGGCCAACGGGCGCGACCACTGGGTGGCCCGGCTCTCGGCCGCCGACACCTGCGTGGCGCCGGTGCTCACCGTGGCGGAGGTGGCCGACGACCCCGGGCTCGCCGGGCGGGGGTCGGTGGTCGAGGCACGCCACCCCGAGCGCGGGGCCTTCCGCCAGCTGGCGCCGCTCCTGGCCGGCATGGTCCGTTCCCCGGGCCCGGTGGACCTGCCCGACCCGTCGTCGACCGACACCGAGTCGCTCCTGGCGGCGGCCGGCGTCGACGCCAAGGCGATCGGCGCCTGGCGGGACGGGGGGGCGATCGCGTGAGCGACCCGATGGCCGAGGTGGCCGAGCTGATCGGGGTCGAGCAGTACTCCGAGGTGGGGGAGTTCCCGGTCGAACGGGGCTACGTCTTCACGACGTGCGCCTCGGTCGAGAACGGCAACCCCCTGTTCTGGGACGACGCGGTGGCCGAGGAGGTGACCGGCGGACCGATCGCCCCGCCCACCATGCTCTCGGTCTGGTTCCGCCCGCATCACTGGGCGCCGGGCCGCGCCCAGGCGGCGCTGCCGCTGCAGGTGCACTTCGACCTGAAGGCCCGGCTCGGACTGCCCGAGGCGGTCATGACCGACAACACCATCACCTTCTACGAGCCGGTGCGCCCGGGGGACCGGCTCCGCACCCACCAGGTGCTGCGCAGCGTGAGCGAGGAGAAGACGACCAAGCTCGGGACCGGGCGCTTCTGGGTCATCGAGGTCGTCTACACCAACCAGCGGGACGAGCTGGTGGGGGTCGAGTCCTACACCGGCTTCGGCTACCGCCGCGACGGAGCGACGCCGTGACCCCGCGTCTGGTGCTCTCCGACGTCGCCGCCGGGCAGGCCCTGCCCGAGCTCCGCTACGACGTGACGGCCACCACGGTGGTCCTCGGGGCCCTGGCCAGCCGGGACTGGCGGCCGATGCACCACGACAAGGACTTCGCCGTCGAGCGCAACGGCACCCGGGACATCTTCTTGAACACCCCGAACCAGGCGGCCTGGTTCGAGCGGTACCTGACCGACTGGACCGGCCCCCACGGCCGGCTGGGCAAGGTGACCTTCACCATGAAGGGCTCTGTCTTCCCGGGCGACACCATGGCGCTCACCGGCACCGTGACCGGCACCGAGGTGGACGAAGTTGGATGCGGCTGGGCGGAGGTGGCCGTCGAGCTCGCCGTCGACGGCGAGGTGAAGACGACGTGCCGGGCCCGGGTGGCCCTGCCCACCGAGAAGGACGACAACCCCTGGACGCGCCGGGCCGACCGGTGGCGACCGTGAACCGGAGGTGACCTGACCGTGCTTGACCTGGACTTCAGTCCCGAGCAGCAGCTGCTGGCGACGACCACCCGTGACGTGTTGGCCCGCCACTGCCCGCTCGAGGTGGTGCGCCAGATGGAGGACGACCCGATCGGTTACCCGGCCGACCTCTGGCGCCAGCTGGGCGAGCTCGACCTGGTGGGCCTGCTGCTGCCCGAGCCCTACGGCGGCTCGTCCATGACGCTCCTCGAGGGCGTCGCCCTCTACCAGGAGCTGGGCCGGGCGCTCGCCCCCACCCCGCACTTCCCCTCGGCCGTCATGTGCGGAGGGGCGCTGGCCCTGGCCGGCGGCGATGAGCAGAAGGAGCGCTGGTTGCCGCAGGTGGCCTCGGGAGAGGCCGTGCTCACCCCGGCGTGGCTCGAGCCGGGCGGCGCCTTCTCGCCGCTGGGCGTGCAGCTCCGGGCGGAGGCCTCGTCGGGGGGCTTCACCCTCAGCGGCACCAAGCGCCACGTCACCTTCGCCAAGGCCGCCGACCGGTTGGTGGTCCTGGCCCGCACCGGCGACGGGCCGACCGACGTCGACCTGTTCCTGGTGGACCGGTCGACCGAGGGCGTGTCCCTCACCCAGCAGTTCTCGATCGCCTCGGACGCCCAGTACGACGTGGTGCTCGAGTCGGTCCACGTCGGAGAAGCCGAGCGGATCGGCGGGGCGGGGACGGGATGGGCCACCTGGTCCGAGGTGCTCCAGCCCGGGCTGGTCCTCCTGGCCGCTCAGGCCATCGGCGGCGCCCGCCAGGCGCTCGACATCACGGTCCAGTACGCCAAGGACCGCCGACAGTTCGACAAGCCGCTCGGGGCCTTCCAGGCCATCGCCCACTACCTGTCCGACGCGGTGACGACCGTCGACGGCGGGGAGCAGCTGGTGCACGAGGCGGCGTGGGCCGCCGCCGAGGGCCGGCCCCTCGACCGCCTGGCGCCCATGTCCAAGCTCTTCGCCTGCCGCACCTTCCGCGACGTGACGGCCATGGCCCAGCAGGTTTTCGGGGGCATTGGCTTCACCCTCGACTTCGACATCCAGCTCTACTTCCGCCGGGCCAAGCAGCTCCAGCTCAGCTGGTCCGACACCAGCGCCCTGGAGGAGGCGGTGGCGGCCGCCGTGCTGGACTGACCCGGGACGTCCCGCTCCGGCCCCAGGTGGTACCGGCCCCCCTTGGGGAGTGTTCACACAATCGTCTGTGGATTCTCAGGGAAACCTCATGTGACTCCGACCTCTGACCAAGGTTGGGCGGTCAGAGTGTGGAGGTGCAGCCAGGACGTGCGGATGCTGGGAGGCCGGCACGGTGGTTGTGGCTCGTCCGACACGGCGAGTCCACCTGGAACGCCCTCGGTCTGGTCCAAGGGCAGTCCCCCGACCCTGGGCTGACGCGGCGCGGGAGGGCGCAGGCCCGCCGGTCGGCTCGCCGGCTCGCCGGCCGCCCGGTTGCCGCCCTGTACTCGAGCGACCTGCGCCGGGCCCTCGAGACCGCCGGTCCCATCTCGAGCTCCCTCGGTCTCGACGTGGTCGTGGACGCACGACTCCGTGAACGCAACCTCGGGGATCTGGAGGGCGGTCCCTCCGAGCGGCTCGTCAGTGCGCTCTCGGGGATCGACGGCGGTCGAGTCGTCGATCCCGACGCCGCCCCGACGGGCGGCGAGTCGGTCCGCCAGTTGGTCGCACGGGTGGCCGGCTTCCTCGAGCAGCTGCCGGGCACCCTCCCGCCGGGCGACGTCGTGCTGGTGGTGCACGGGGGCGTGGTGCGCGCCTGCCTGGCCCACCTCGACGGAGTCGCCCCCGAGGCCATGACGTGGGGACCGGTGGGCAACGGCGAGACCTTGGCCAGGCGGCTCGGGGGCTCGTTCGCCCAGGGGGGCCAGGGACCCGGCTCGATCACCGCCGCCGCGGCGGTCCCCTCGTCGTCCCCGAGCGAAGACCCGACATGAACGCCACCTCGCTGCACCTGCCGAACCGTGGGGCCAAGCCCCGCCGCCGCGGCCTGACCGCAGTCATCGACGGCGGACTGCCCCTCGGCACCCTGGCGGAGTTGCTGGAGAGTGCCGGCGAGTACGTGGACCTCCTCAAGTTCGGCTGGGGGACGGCCGTGGTCTCCCCCCAACTGGGGGCCAAGGTCAACCTCCTGCGTCGCCACGGCGTCGATTTCTACCTGGGCGGCACCCTTTTCGAGAAGCACGTCCTACAGGGGCGGTTCGACGAGTTCCGGACGCTGTGCAGGGAGCTCGGATGCCGCTTCGTGGAGGTCTCCAACGGGACCGTCGACCTGTCGAACACCGAGAAGGCGGGCTACGTCCGCAAGCTTGCCGGTGAGTTCACGGTGGTGTCCGAGGTCGGCTTCAAGGACAGCATGCGCTCGGAGCGCCTCAGCCCGAGACGGTGGATCGAGTGCATCGGGGAGGACCTCGACGCTGGTGCCGCGCTCGTGACCCTCGAGGCACGCGAGACCGGTAGTTCGGGCATCTGTCGTCCGGACGGCCAGCTCCGGTTCGGCCTGATCGAAGAGGTGCTCAGCAGCGACGTCGAGACCGACCGGCTCATCTTCGAGGCGCCCTCCAGCGTGCTCCAGTCGTACTTCG
This sequence comes from uncultured Actinomycetota bacterium, assembly GCA_963770505.1. Classification (GTDB taxonomy): domain Bacteria; phylum Actinomycetota; class Acidimicrobiia; order Acidimicrobiales; family RAAP-2; genus CAVYPR01. Next base: position 114,326 of record CAVYPR010000003.1, read on the forward strand.
TGCAGCGGGTGGGCACCGAGGTGAACCTGGGCAACGTGCCCCACTCGGCGGTCATCGGTCTCGAGACGCTCCGCCTGGGGCTGCGGTCGGACACCCTCGTGACCTTCGAGGACGTGGCCCGGCCGACGGAGCCCGCCGCATGAGGGCGAAGAGAGACGTCTTCCACCTGGCCATACCGGTCGACGACCTCGACGAGGCCCAGCACTTCTACGTGACCCAGCTCGGCTGCAAGCTGGCCCGCCGCTACGAGGACCGGATCACCCTCGACTTCTTCGGCGACCAGGTCGTCTGCCACCTTGTCGAAGACGTCGAACCGGCGACCCGCCCGCTCAGCTTGTACCCGCGGCACTTCGGCGTGACCTTCCGCCGGAGCGCGGAGTTCGACGCCCTCTATGACCTGGCGCTGCTCCGCAAGATCCCGATCTTCTCCGACCTCTCCACGAGGTTCGACGGCCGTGCCGAGGCGCACCGGAGCTTCGTGCTGGAGGACCCGTCCCGGAACCTCGTCGAGTTCAAGCACTACCGCGACCCAAGGATGATGTACTGACCGTGTGGTCCGGGATCAGCACGAGCGCGTGCGGCGGGTTGCGCCACGCCCGGCGTCCGCAACCGGCTGGCCGACCTGGTGTGGCTCCGCTCCCTCACCGGCGGGGACCGCACCTACGTCGAGCACGTCCGTTCGGACCGCTCGCTCTCGTTCGCCGCGCTGCAGCGGTCCGTCGTCGGGTGGACGTCGCTCCTGTCCGACCTCGGCGTGGACGTCGGCGGGACGGTCGGGGTGGTCGCCGCCGATCCGATCGACTTCTCCATCGTCTTCCTCTCGGCCATGGCCGCGGGGCGGGTGGTCGCGCCCTTTGACGCTGGGGCCCCCGACCCGGAGCTGGACGCCGCTTGCCGGCGGGTCCGCCCCGCGGTGGTCCTGGCCGACCGACCGGCCCCGGCCGGCGCCGGTTGCGAGTGGCTCGAGCTGCCGGCCGGCTCGTTCCAACTCCTGGCGGCGGACGTCGGCCCGGCCCGCTCGGCGGGGGTCGCGGTGGTCGACCCGCAGACCGGCCGCGGGCAGTGGGCTGGATCGGCGGACCCCGTCCCGGCCGCGCCGGCCCCCGGTGGGCTCGTGCTCTCAACCTCGGGGACGACCGGCACCCCCAAGGTGATCAGTCTCGACGAGGGGCGCTTGCTCCACGCGGCCGGCCGGATCGCCAGCCACCACCGCCTGTCGGTGATCGACCGCGGCTTCAACCCGCTCCCCCTCTTCCACATCAACGCCGAGGTGGTCGGCCTCCTCGCATCCCTGGTGGCCGGGGCCACGCTGCTCCTCGACGACCGCTTCCACCGGCGCGGGCTCTGGCAGCTGGTGACCGAGCGCCGTGTGACGTGGATCAACGCCGTGCCGGCGATCATCTCCCGTCTCTCATCACTCGCCGCCGACGAGCCGGTGCCGGCGACACTGAGATTTGTGCGCTCGGCCTCGGCGCCGCTCCCGCCGGACGTGGCAGCGCGTTTCGAGCGGTCGGTCGGGGTGCCCATCGTCGAGACCTACGGCATGACCGAGGCCGCCAGCCAGATCACCGCCAACCCCCTCGACGGGCCGCGCAAGCCGGGCTCGGTCGGCCGTCCCGTCGGCGCCGAGCTGCGGGTCCTGACCAGCGGCCGCGGCCGGCCGGCGGCCATCGCCTCCCCCGGGGTGACGGGACGGGTGGAGATCCGCGGGGCGAGCGTCGTCTGCGGGCATGCCGGCGGCGACCACGGCGACCGGATCGACGCCGAGGGGTGGCTCGATACCGGTGACGTCGGGTACCTGGACGAGGACGGCTACCTCTTCTTGGTCGGGCGGGTCGACGACGTCATCAACCGCGGGGGCGAGAAGGTCTTCCCCCGCGAGGTGGAGGAGGTCATCCTGGGGGACCCCGATGTGTCGGGGACGGCGGTGGTGGGCTGGGACCACCACGAGCTGGGGCGGGTCCCCGTCGCCTACCTCGAGGTCGGCCAGGTCGAGGGGGAGGATGACCGGGCGCGGGCCGAGCGGATCGTGGCCCGGGTGCGCCAGCGGTGCGACGCGTCGTTGTCACGGGCCAAGCGCCCCGTGGCGTTCCATGTGGTCGAGCGGCTGCCGGTGGGGTCGACCGGGAAGATCCGGCGCACCGGGATGGACCCCCAGACGGCGATCTACACCCTCCTCGTCCGGTGACGACCACCGCCGAGAGGCCCGCCGAGGCCGGACCCTCGGCCGAAGGGCGCCGACGCCTCGACCACGTCGACGCCATGCGCCCCATCAAGCAGGCGGGGGTGGTGTCCACCCACACCTTGCTGTTCTTCGCCCCCGTGGCCACCCTCGCCGTCACCGGGTCGCTCATGCTCTTGCACGTGACCCGGGAGTCGTTCCTCTTCATCTCGGCCTGCATGCTGACCTACAGCTACGCCACGCTGCAGCGGGACGGGTACCTGCACTTCTACCGCCGGCGTGCCGTCTCGGTGGCCGTCCCCTACCTCGTCTGGACGGCCGTCTACTTCGGCATCACCCTGCACAGCGTCGGCGCCACCGGGTGGGCCGTCCCGGGCACCTGGCCTATCTGGTGGCTACCGGCTACTACCAGCTCTACTACCTGCTGGTGATCATGCAGTTCTATCTGTTGTTCCCGCTGCTGCTCGTGTTGGTGCGCTGGAGCCGCGGCCACCACGGGGCCCTCCTGCTGGCCTCGCTGGTGGTGCAGGTGACCCTGGTGAGCCTGATGCACTGGAACGTCCTGCCGCCGGCCATGCGCGGGTTCTGGGCCACCCGGGAGGTCTTCTCCTACCAGTTCTACCTTCTGGCCGGCATGGTGGTCGCCCTGCACCTCGACGATGTCCACCGCTGGCTCTGCGGGCACGTGCGGCTGGTGCTCGGGGCGACCGTGGCCGGGGCGATCCTGGCCGAGGTCTGGTGCGAGCTGGCCGACCGCCACGTCGTGTCGTGGTTGGGCTCGAGCTCGGACCCGCTGCAGCCGGTCGTCATCCCGTTCAACATCGCGGCGATCGCCTCCATCTACCTGCTCGGCGTCTACCTGGTCGGCAGCCGCCGGTCGCCGACCACGCGGGCCGTCGTCCGCGTCGGCTCGGACGACTCCTACGGCGTCTACCTGGCCCAGATGATCTTCGTACTGGCCCTGGCCGGACTGGGCTGGCAGCACCTCGACCATGTCGTGCCCTGGCCGGTGGTGAGCGTGCTCACCGTGGTCGTCGTCTTCTCGGCCTGCGTGGCCCTCACCGGCATCCTGGCCCGCACGCCGCTGTCGATGGCCCTCACCGGCCGCCGCCGTGAACCGTGGTCGACGTGGCCCCCCGAGCGGTGGCGGTCCCGGCCGGTGGACGGGGCCGGCCTGCGCCCGGCCGCCGTCTCCTCGCCGCTCGACCCCGAACCCGCCGAGCCGTGAGGGACCCGGGGCCGGACACCGGGCCCCAGAGCGGCCAGGCCCTCGATGACGTCGCCGGGGCGCACGGACGGTACCTGCGGCCGTTCGATTTCTTCCGGACGGTGGCCTGCGTCTGCGTGGTGGCCCAGCACGCGGTGCTGTGGCCCGTGCCGGCGTCGAGCGCCATCGGCTGGGGGCTGGTGATGCTCTTCCACTTCACCCGCAACGCGTTCTTCTTCCTGGCCGCCTTCGTCGCCTGCTACACCCAGCTAAACCGGCCCCGGGGGGTCGGGGCGCTGTGGTGGCGACGGCTCAGCCAGATCCTCGTGCCGTTCGCCTTCTGGACCGCCGCCTACGTGGTCTTCACCTTGGCCACCACGCCGGTGCCGGCACGTCAGGCCCTCTTCCTGGCGTGGCACGACGTCTGGTACGGCTACTACCAGCTGTACTTCGTGGTGGTGCTGGTGCAGCTCTACGTCCTCCTCCCCTTTGTCGTCCCGCTGGTGGTGCGGGCCAGGCGGGTCGCCGTGCCGGTGCTGGTGGTGAGCGCCGCGTTGCAACTGGGCATGACGGGCGTGTCGCACTACGCGTCCTGGCGCGTCGGCGCGCTCGGGGGCCTGCGCAACGTTGACGACGTCCTGCTGACATCGCGGGTGCTCCTCGGGTACCAGTTCTACGTCGTGGCCGGCCTGCTGGCCGCGGTGCACGCCAGGTCCCTCGGCACGTTCGTGGCCCGCCACTGGCGCGGCATCGCCGCGACCTCAGGGGTGCTGTCGGTCGTCGCCGTCGGCTACTACGTCCTGGGTCTGGCCACCGGCCAGACACCGGGCCACGCCTCGGACCTCTACCAACCGGTGGCCACCGTGTGGTTCATCGGAGCCATCGCCGGCCTGTGCGCACTGGGCTGGCGCTGGGCCCAGGCCGCGGCCCGTCGACCCGGCGGACGGGGCGACCGGCTGGTCACCTGGGGCTCGGACATCTCGGGCGGGATGTTCTTCGCCCACGTCCTCGTGCTGCAGTTGCTGCTCATAGGCCTCGACCACACGGCGCTCCAGGCCGACGCCGGTTGGGGGGCGGTCTCGGGCGTCGTGTTCGTGGGAACGGTGGTGGGCACGGCCGTGCTGGTGGACGCGGGCCGGCGGACCCCGCTGCGCCTGGCCCTGAGCGGACCTGACCGGGAGGCCCAGCGCTCCTCGCGGCGGTGGTCGCCCTCCCCGGCACCCGTGGCGACGGGCTCGCCCTCCCTCGCCGGGTCGACGGCCGCCGCCCGCTGAGGGCTCACCCGCCGGTCGGCGGGGCCTGCGAGGAGAGCGCGGTGGCCACCGCGCCGGCGATGGCCTGGTAGCCGGCGGCATTGGGGTGCACGTTGTGCTGGCTGGGCCCGGCGACGCACATCCAGCTCAGCCGGCACACCGTGGCCACCTCGGCCGGCACGGTGCCGGCGCCGGGGAGCGGGACCGGCCGCTGGTCGCCGAGGTCGAAGGCGCGGGGCACATCGGCCACGGCGGCGCCGGCGGCGCTGTAGATCCCGGCCAGCGTGTGGTTCAGCTGGGAGATGACGACCTCGCTGTCCCGGGCGAACGCCTCGCCTGCGGGACCGTCGAGATAGTCGCCGAGGAAGGGGTCGTTGTGCTCGAGGCCGACGATCTCGAGAGCCGGTCCCCCGGCCGAGCGGAGCTCGGCCAGGGCGCCGGGCAGCACGCCGGCGATGCCGTCCAGCGCCGCGCTCACGCAGCCGGCGTCCACCGCCCGGTGGGCGAGGCAGGCGCGCACGTCATTGAACCCGAGGTCGACGGTGACGAGCACGGTGTCCCCGGGGTTGGCGCGCAGAAAGTCCACGGCCGCCCCCAGCTGGGAGCCCGCCGCATACGGGCACTTCCCTCCGCCGTCCACCGCGGCCACCGCCGTCTCCCCGGCGCACCCGACCTGCACGAGGGAGAGCCCGGGCCAGCGGGCCCGCTCGATGTCCACCAGGTCGTCGGCGTAGCCCTGGCGGGTGGGTCGTCCCTCGGGGTGCAGGGCCACGGGCTGGACGCCGAGCGACTCCGATGCCCCGATGGCCAGGTAGTAGGTGGTCGGCGGGGTGCCCCCGGCCGCGCCGGCGGCCAGCGGCGGCACCCCGATGGCCCCGAGCGCCAGCGCGGCCCCGGCCGCCCACGCGGCGCCGACGATCCCGGCGAGGGGCCGCCGGCCGCGGCGGCGGGTCCTTCGCGGGACCGGGGTCGACGCGGCGCGGTCGACGGGAAGCCGGCGCGTCCTCACGGTGGCGTCGGGGTCGCGCCGGGTCCGAGGTCGGCCGGCCCCGAGGGTGCCGCCGCACCCGGCGGCCGGCCGCCGCTCACGGCCCGCCGACCTGCAGGGCGGAGAGCTCGGCCTCCAGCTGCGCCCGGTCCTCGTCGGTGAGGGGTCGGTAGCCGTCGTCCAGGGGCCCCGGCCGCCACCAGACCTCGTCCTCGGTGTCCCAGCGCTCGGTGCGCAGGTCGACCTTGGTCACCTTGCCGGTGGCGGTCTGGGGAAGCTCGGTCGTGACGCGCACGAAGCGCGGGGCCCACTTGGTGCCGAGGTCGGGCTGGTCGGCCAGCCAGCGGGCGAAGCCGGCGGGGTCGAAGGTGGCCCCGGGCCGCAACTCGACGGCGGCCATCACCTGGTCGCCCACGCCGGTCGTCGTGTCCGGCACGGCGTAGACGGCGACCACCGAGAGGTCGGGGTGGCGCGAGAGCACCGTCTCGACCGGGCCGGCGGCGAAGTTCTCCGAGTCGACGCGGAGCCAGTCGCCGCGCCGCCCGGCGAAGAAGAAGAAGCCGTCGGCGTCGCGGTAGGCGAGGTCGCCGGTCCAGTACCAGCCGTGACGGGTCCGCTCGGCCTCGGCCTCGGGGGCGCCGTAGTAGCCCTCGAAGCCCCCCTGGCCGCTGCGGTTCACGATCTCCCCCGTGGCCTGGCCGGCGTTGCGGAGCCTCCCCTCGGCGTCGAAGACGGCCGGCGGGCACTCGTCGCTGGTGGCCGGGTCGACGACGGCCAGGTCGACTCCGGGCGGGGCCTGGCCGAGAGCGCCCTTGGGCATGCCCTTGGCCGGGTGGATGGTGGCACCGCCCTCGCTCTGGCCGTAGCCCTCGAGGAGCACGCAGCCGAACCGCTTGTAGAAGCGGGAGCGGTCGCGCAACGAGGCCTCGGTGCCGAACCCGCTCACCAGGGTGTTCTCCGCGTCGTCGGGGCGCTCGGGGGTGGCCAGGATGTAGGCGATGGCCTTGCCCACGTAGTTGAACATGGTGGCCCGGTAGCGGCGCACGTCGTCGAGGAAGGCCGAGGCGCTGAAGCGAGGCCGCACGGCGATGGTGGCCCCGACGAAGAGGGCCGGGCCCCACAGGGCCATGAGGGCGTTGCCGTGGAAGAGGGGCATGGCGCAGTAGCAGACGCTCTCGCGGCGGTAGCCGTAGCCGGGGGCCGCCACCCTCGAGATGGCGGCGAGGCGTCCCTGGGTGCAGCGCACCGCCTTGGGCGTGCCGGTGGTGCCGGAGGTGAACAGCAGGAGGAAGAGCTGTTCCTCGGTCACGTCCCCGGCGCGCTCGACGAGGGAGCGGCCTGCGGTCCCGTCGCCGTCGGCCTCCTCGAGCAGGGCGCGGTAGTCCCGGGTCCCCACCACGAGCACGCGGTCGCCGGCGACGCCGTGGTCGAGGCCGGCCAGCAGGCTCGCGCCCTCCTCGTCGGTCACGATGAGCTGGCAGTCGGTGGCCCGGACGTCGGCGGCCAGGGCGTCGCCCCGGCGAGTGGGGTTGATGCCCACCACCGTCGCCCCGGCCAGGGCGGCGCCGTTCAGCCAGAAGAGGTACTCGGGGACGTTGGGCAGCAGGACGCCCAGGTGGAAGGGACCGGGAAGCCGGAGCCGGCCCGCCAGCACCCCCCGCCGCGCCCCGGCGGCCACCGCCTCCCGCCAGCTCCACGAGCCTGTCTCGGCCAGCACGCCGGGGTGGTCGTCGTCGGCCCGCTCGGCCAGCAGGCGCGCCACCGTGGTCACGGCGCCTCCCAGGGGCCGGGCCGCCCGGCCGGCAGCACGAGGGAGCGGTCGAGGGCGGGCACCGACGGCGCCCCGCACAGCGCCATGACCCGACGGAGCTCGCGCTCGAACCACCCGAGCAGTCCAGCCACCCCCTCGGCTCCCCCGGTGGCCAACGACCACAGCACCGGACGGCCGATCAGCACCCCGCGGGCTCCCATGGCGAGCGCCTTGGCGGCGTCGGCGGCGCGGCGGACGCCGCCGTCGACGTAGACCTCGGCACGCCCGCCGACGGCCTCGACCACCGCTCCCAGCACGTCGGCGGTGGCCGGTGCGTCGTCGAGCTGGCGGCCCCCGTGGTTGGAGACGACGACCGCCGCCGCCCCGGCCTCCACGCACCGGGCGGCGTCGTCGGCCCGCAGCACCCCCTTCACCACCACCGGGAGGCCGGCCAGTCCGGCCAACCACCCCACGTCGTCGAAGGTGAGGGCCGGGTCGAACTCCCCGGTCACCACGGCCATGAAGCCACCCTCCCGGGCCCGCTCGGTGCTGGAGGCGGCCAGGTTGGGAAGTGCGAGGTCCTCGGGGAGGTGCACCCCGCCGCGCACCTCGCGCAGGCGGAGACCCGAGACCGGTGCGTCGACCGTGAGCACTAGGGCCGAGTAACCGGCGGCGGCCGTCCGGGCCACCATCTCGGCCGTGCGGCCCCGGTCGCGCAGCACGTAGACCTGCATCCACCGCGGCGCCCCGGGAGCGGCGGAGGCCACGTCCTCGAGCGAGCGGGTGGCAAGGGACGAGAGCACCAGGCACGACCCGGCCGCGGCCGCGCCCCGGGCCGTGGCCACCTCGGCCTCGGGGTGGGCCAGCCCGTGGATGGCCGTGGGGGCCACGAGAATGGGGTTAGCCACCGGCGCGCCCAGGACGGTGGTGGCCGCAGACACCGCCGAGACGTCGACCAAGACCCGGGGATGGAGCCGCCAACGCGACCAGGCGGCGACGTTGTCGGAGAGGAGCCGCTCACCCTCGGCCCCGCCGGCGTAGTAGGCGTAGGGCATCTCGCCGATGAGCCGGCGCGCCTCTTCCTCGACCAGGTCGAGGTCGACGTGGTCGGAGGGGTGGGGCGCGCCCGGTGACGGGCTGGCAGGATGGGGGACCACAGGCCGAATGGTAGAGCGGCCTGCTGGGGGCCGACCCCGCCGCCCATCCCATCACGGAGGTCCCGTGCGCTTCTCCTACGCCGAGTCGATGACCGACCCCGCCTTCTACCTGCCCCTGGCCCGGGCGGCCGAGGACGCCGGCTACGACTCGATGGTCGTCCCCGACAGCATCTGCTACCCGAAGACCTCCGACAGCGTCTACCCGTTCAACCCCGACGGGACCCGGGAGTTCCTCGACGACAAGCCGTTCCTCGAGCCGTTCTCCCTCATCCCGGCCATGGGCGCGGTGACCGAGCGGATCCGCTTCGTGACCTTCGTGGTCAAGCTGCCCATCCGCCACCCGGTGCTGGTGGCCAAGCAGGCCACGTCCACCGCCGTGCTCACCGACAACCGGCTGGTCCTCGGGGTGGGGACCAGCCCGTGGCGCGAGGACTACGAGATTCTCGGCGTGCCCTGGGAGGGGAGGGGCAAGAGGATGGACGAGGCGGTGGCCATCGTGCGCGGGCTGTCGGCCGGCGGCTACTTCGAGCATCACGGGGCGACGTTCGACGTGCCGCCCATCAAGATCACCCCGGTCCCCACCGAGCCCATCCCCCTCCTCGTCGGCGGCCACGGCGAGGCGGCCCTGCGCCGGGCGGCCCGCGACGGCGACGGATGGGTCCACGGGGGCGGCGACCCCGAGGACCTGCCCGGCCTGCTGCGGCGCCTCGCCGAGCTGCGCGAGGAGGAGGGGACCTCCGGGCGACCCTTCGAGGTCCACGTGATCTCCATGGACGGGTTCAGCGTCGAAGGGGTGAGGCGCCTCGAGGAGCAGGGGGTGACCGACGTCATCGTGGGATTCCGCTGGCCCTACGAGGTGGGGCCGGACATCGAGCCGCTCTCGGACAAGATCGACAAGCTCCGCTGGTTCGCGGAGACGGTGATTCAAAAGACGCGCTGAGGGCGCCGGGTCGAAAGGGCAGGGGACGGCGATGGCGAAAGAGGCACCGGACGCTCGGGAACTCGGACGGCGCTCGAGGGCGGCGGTGGAGGCCAAGGACCGGGAGGGGTGGCTCGCCCTGTTCACCGACGACGCGCTGGTGGCGGACCCCGTCGGGCCCTCGCCCTTCGACCCGGCGGGCCAGGGCCACCGGGGCCGCGAGGCCATCGCCGCCTTCTACGACACGGTGGTCGCCCCCAGCGAGCACGTCGCCTTCGAGGTCCACAGCTCCTATCTCTGCGGCGACGAGGTGGCCGACGTGCTGACCATCCGCACGACGCTGGCCGGGGGGAAGCACGTGGCCGTGGTGCACAACGTCTCCACCTACCGCACCGACGGGAAGGGGAAGTTGGTGGCGCTGCGCGCCTTCTGGGAGTTCGACGCCCTCGAGCTGCTCGAGGTCTAGGAGACCCCGGCGTCACCGGGTGAGGAGGACGACCTTGCCGAGCTTGGATCCGCCGGCGAAGCGGTCGTGGGCGCGTCCCACCTCCGCCAGGGGAAACGTCTCGCACACCGGGACCCGGACCGTGCCCCGGGCGAGGAGGGGCAGCGCGTGCGCGGCCACGGCGGCGGCCACGTCGGCCTTCTCCCGGCGGTCACGGGCCCGCAGCGTCGAGCCGCCGATCCTCCCTCGGGCGGCCATGAGGCCGAGCAGGTCGAGCTCGATCCGGGCGCCGCTGCCCACGCCGACCACCGCCACCCGACCACCGCGGGCCAGGGCCCGCAAGGCCCCGGGCAGGCTGGCCGCGCCCACCAGCTCGAGGACCACGTCGTAGGGCCCGGCCCCGGCCGCCTCCTCGGGGTCGACCACCTCGGCCGCCCCCAGGGTGGCCAGTGCGGGGCGGAGCGACGGGTCGCGCACCGAGGCCACCACGCCGGCGCCGGCGGCCGCCGCTAGCTGGACGGCGGCCGTGCCCACGCCGCCGGCCGCGCCGGTGACCAGCACCCGCTCGCCCAGGGCGAGGCCGCACTGGGTGAACAGCGCGTCGTGGGCGGTGGAGAAGGCCTCGGGGAACCCGCCGGCCTCGGCCCAGCCCACCGTGTCGGGCACGGCGAGCGCGTGCGTCTCGTCCACCACGGCCAGGGTGGCCTGGGCCCCTCCGCCCACCACCGCCATCACCCGGTCCCCCGAGGCGAAGCGGGTCACCCGGCGACCCACCCCGGCCACCACCCCGGCCAGCTCGAGCCCGGGGATGTCGGCCGGCGAGCCGGCGGGGGCCGGGTAGTGGCCGCGGCGCTGCAGGAGGTCGGCCGCGTTGAGGCCGGCGGCCTCGACCGCCACCAGCAGCTCGGTGTCCCCCGGCACCGGGTCCGGCCGTTCCTCGTAGGAGAGCTCGCCCCCGTCGATGACCACGGCGTGCACGGCCGCCCCCTCTCGCGGTGCCGCCCGGTCGCGCGCCGGACCGCAGTCAGACGGTACTCAGCGGATCCGGGCCCGGCCGGGCGGCCCGCGTACGGGCGTCGCTAACGTGGCGCCATGGACCTCTACGACATCCCCATCGACACCCTCTCCGGCGAGCCCACCTCGTTGGCCCCCCAGCGCGGCAAGGCGCTGCTCCTGGTCAACGTGGCCTCCAAGTGCGGGCTGACCCCGCAGTACGAGGGCCTCGAGCGGCTCCAGGAGCGCTACGAGGGCCGGGGGTTCAGCGTGCTCGGCTTCCCCTGCAACCAGTTCCTGGGGCAGGAGCCGGGGTCGGCCGAGGAGATCGCCGAGTTCTGCTCGACGACCTACGGGGTGACCTTCCCCCTGTTCGAGAAGATCGACGTGAACGGGGAGCGGCGGCACCCCATCTACGCCGAGCTCACGGAGGTGCCCGACGACGACGGGCAGGCCGGTGACGTGACCTGGAACTTCGAGAAGTTCCTGGTGTCGCCGGCGGGCGAGGTGGTGGCCCGGTTCCGTCCCCAGGTCGAGCCGGAGGACCCCGCGCTGGTCGGGGCCATCGAGGCCCAGCTGCCCGGCTGAGCCGGCCTCGCCGCCCCCGGGAGGCCCGCGGTGAACGACGCCGTCTTCGGTGCCGCCGTCTTCGACATGGACGGCCTCCTCGTCGACTCCGAGCCGCTTTGGCACCAGGCCGAGATGGAGATCCTGGGGGGCCTCGGCGTGCCGCTCCTTGCCTCGTCCTGCCGCCAGACCAAGGGCATGTTCGTGGGCGAGGTGACGCGGTACTGGTTCGAGCGCTACCCCTGGGCGGGACCCGACCCCGACGCCGTGGCGGTCGCCGTGGTGGACCGGGTCATGGAGCTGGTCGCCGCCCGGGGGCGACTGCAGCCGGGCGTGTCGGGGGCCCTCGAGCTGTGCCGGGGCCACGGCCTCCCGCTGGCCGTGGCCTCGTCGTCGCAGTACCGGCTGATCACTTTCGTGCTCGACCACTTCGGCCTGTCGGGCGAGTTCGCGCTGGTCCACTCGGCCGAGGACGAGCCCTACGGCAAGCCCCACCCCGGGGTCTTCCTCACCACCGCCGGCCGCCTGGGGGTGGCCCCGGACCGCTGCCTGGTGTGGGAGGACGCCCCGGCCGGCGTGCTGGCGGCCAAGGCGGCCCGCATGGCCTGCGTGGCGGTGCCCGAGCCGGCCGAGCGCGACCGGCCGGCGTTCGCCATCGCCGACGCCGTGCTCGACTCCCTCCTCCAGGCCGACGAGGCGCTCTACGCCAGGGTGGCGGCGGCGCACGGCGCCGACCCGATGGCCGCCCCGGGCGCCGCGTACCCGGGCCGGGCCCGTCCGGCCAGCCTCTAGTCTTTGGCGCACCGCCCGCCGGCCCGTCCCGACCTGGAGAGCCCTTGTTCCGCCCCGTCCCGCCCGACGCCGACTTCGTCACGCTGGAGGAGGAGGAGCTGTCCCGCTGGCGCCGGCACCTGGTCTTCGAGCGCTCGGTCGGCCGCCGGGAGGGGTCCGAGCCCTGGGTCTTCTACGAGGGTCCGCCCACGGCCAACGGCCGGCCCGGCCTGCACCACGTGTGGGCCCGGGTCTACAAGGACCTCTTCTGCCGCTACCGCACCATGCGCGGCTTCCTGGTCGCCCGCCGGGCCGGCTGGGACACCCACGGCCTCCCGGTGGAGGTGGAGGTCGAGCACCGGCTGGGCATCACCGGCAAGCGCCAGATCGAGGACGAGGTGGGCATCGCCGAGTTCACCCGGCTCTGCCGGGCCTCGGTCCTCGACTACGTGGAGGACTGGCAGCAGCTCACCGAGCGGATCGGCTACTGGGTGGACCTCTCCGCCGCCTACTGGACCTTCGACCCCGACTACGTCCAGTCCGTCTGGTGGCACCTCAAGCACCTCTTCGACCAGGGCCTGCTCTACGAGGACCTGAAGGTCGTCCCCTACTGCCCGAGGTGCGGGACCGCGCTGTCCAGCCACGAGCTCGGCCAGCCCGGCGTCTACGCCGACGAGGAGGACGAGTCGGCCTACGTCCTGCTGCCCCTGGAGGACCCCGACCCCGGGGTGGTGGGTGACGCCACCCACCTCGTGGTGTGGACCACCACCCCCTGGACGCTCCCCTCCAACAGCGGGGTCGCCGTCCACCCCGACCTCGTCTACGCCGTGGTGGACGGCAAGCTGGTGGCCGAGCCGCTGGTCGAGTCGGTGTTCGGGGAGGGGGCCCGCATCACCCACCGCGTCCCGGGGCGCCTCCTCTTCGGCGCCCGCTACCGCCGCCCCCTCGACGCGGTGGCCGTCCCCCACGGGGCGGACGGGTGGCGGGTGGTGACCGCCGACTACGTCACCACCGAGGAGGGCACCGGCCTCGTCCACCTGGCCCCGGCCTTCGGCGAGATCGACCGCCAGGTCGGCCGCGAGCACGGCCTGCCCACCCTCAACCCCGTCGGCCCCGACGGCCGGTTCACCGAGGAGGCCGGGTGGCTGTCCGGGCGGGAGGTGCGCCAGGCCAACCACGACATCAACGACCGGCTGGAGGCCGACGGGCTGCTGCTGCGGCGCCAGCCCCACGTCCACTCCTACCCCCACTGCTGGCGGTGCGGGACGCCCCTGGTCTACTGGGGCAAGCCCAGCTGGTACGTGGCCACCTCGACCCGCAAGGCCGACCTGTTGTCGGCCAACCGGGCCGTCGACTGGCACCCCTCCTACATCCGCGACGGGCGGTTCGGGGAGTGGCTGGAGAACAACGTCGACTGGGCGCTCTCGCGCGACCGCTACTGGGGCACGCCCCTTCCCGTGTGGCGGTGCGACGACGGCCACGTCTTCTGCGTCGGCTCGCTGGCCGAGCTCTCCGAGCTGGCCGGGCGAGACGTGCGCGACGTCGACCCGCACCGTCCGGCCATCGACGAGGTGGAGTTCCCGTGCCCCGAGTGCGCCATGGTGGCCGCGGCCTCCAGCGCGGCCGGGGCGGCCACCGGGGACGTGGCCTCGGCGTTGACCGTGCCCGCCGCCCGCCGGGTCGAGGCGGTGATCGACGCCTGGTTCGACTCGGGCTCGATGCCGGCGGCCCAGGTCGGCTACCCCTGGGCCCCCGGCTCCGAGGAGGCGTTCGCCTTCCCGGCCGACTTCATCACCGAGGCCATCGACCAGACCCGTGGGTGGTTCTACTCGCTGCTGGCGGTGAACACCCTGGTCTTCGGGCGCGCCCCCTACCGCCACGTCATGTGCCTGGGGCACATCGTCGACGCCGAAGGCCGCAAGATGTCCAAGTCCGTGGGGAACGTGATCGACCCCTGGGAGATCCTCGGCACCCGGGGGGCCGACCCGCTGCGGTGGTGGATGTTCAGCCAGGGCTCGCCCTGGACGCCCACCCGGGTGAGCCTGGCGGTGATCGACGCCTCGTTGCGCGAGACGCCGCTCACCTTGTGGAACACCCTCAGCTTCTTCACCACCTACGCCTCGTTGAACGGCTTCGACCCCGACGACCCCGCGGTGCCCGACGCCGCCGATCGGCCGGCCCTCGACCGCTGGGCGCTGTCGCGGGTGGGCTCGACGGTGGCCAGGGTGACCGAGGCCCTCGACGCCTACGAGCCCCTGGAGGCGGCCACGGCCCTGGCCGAGCTGGTGGACGACCTCTCCAATTGGTACGTGCGGCGGAGCCGGCGGCGGTTCTGGCGGACCGACCCCGACGCGCCCCCGGCCGACTCGCTGTCCGCCCAGGCCACCCTGCACCAGGCTCTGGTGACGGTGTCGGTCGTGCTCGCCCCCTTCTGCCCCTTCTTGGCCGACCGCATGTGGCGGGAGCTCACCGGCGCCGCCGAGGACGACTCGGTCCACCTGGCCGACTGGCCCGAGCGGTCGAGAGGAGAGGCCCCGGCGGACCGGCGCGCCGAGGCGGCGGCGCGGTGGGGGGCGGCCGTCGACCCCGACCTCGAGGCCCAGATGGCGCTGGCCCGCCGGCTCTCCTCGCTCGGCCGGGCCGCCCGGGGCGAGGCCGGCGTCCGCGTGCGCCAGCCCCTGGCCCGGGCCCTGGTCTTCCTCCCACCCGGTGCCCCGCCCCTCCTCGGCGGCGTGGTGGAGGACGAGCTCAACGTGGACGAGGTGGTGGTGACCGAGGAGCTGGGGGAGGTCCTCCAGTTCGAGCTGGTGCCCAACTTCAAGGTGCTCGGGCCCCGCCTGGGCGAGGCGGTGAAGGAGGTGCGGGCCGCCCTGGACAAGGTGGACGCGGCGGTGGCCGCCGCCTCGCTCGAGGCGGGGGGATCGATCGCCGTCGACCTGTCGGCGGGCCGGGTGGCGCTCTCCCCGGGCGAGGTGGAGCTGCGGGTGCGGGGGCAGGCCGGGTTCGCGGTCTCGAGGGAGGGGGGCGAGGTCGTCGCCCTCGACCTGCGCCTCGACGACGACCTGCGCCGGCGCGGGCTCGCCCGCGAGGTGGTCCGCCACGTCCAGGACCTGCGCAAGGCGAGCGGCTTCGAGGTGTCCGACCGCATCGTTCTCCACCTGGTCGGGGCGGACGAGGTGGAGCCGCTGGTCGAGTCGATCGCCCGCGAGGTCCTGGCCACCGAGGTCGTCCTGGGCCCGGGGACCGGGGAGGGGACGGCGCTCGAGCTCGACGGGGTCGAAGGGGCCCGGGCCTGGGTGGTGCGGGTCTGAGGGCCCCGGGCCCCCGACCGGCGGGTCGGCGGCCCTACCCCGCCCCGCAGACCGGCCCGTCGCCGCGGAGCTTGCGCAGCGCGATCTCGAGGGCTTCTCGGTCGGTGGGGTCGAGCGGGGCCACCAGGTGGCGCTCGAGGCCGGCGAGGTGCTCGGCCGTCGCCCGGCGGAGCACCTCGCACCCCGGTGGGGTGAGCCGGACGTGGATGGCCCGCCGGTCGGTGGGGCAGCTGGAGCGCTCGACGTAGCCGGCCTCGGCGATCCGGTCCACCAGGCGGGTGATCCCCCCCGAGGTGAGCGAGACCTCGGCGGCCAGCTGGCTCATGGTCAGGTGGCCCTCGGGGGACCGGCCCAGCCGGATCAGCACGTCGTACCAGGTGAGAGGGAGGCCACAGGAGGCCTCGAGCTCGGCCCCGAGCGTCCGGGTGAGGCGGGCGTGGGCCTCGATGAGCAGCCCCATCAGGGTGAGCCGCTCGTCGTCGACCAGTTCGCGCAGGGCGGCTTCGGCGTCGGTCGTCACGGGCACAGCATACCAGCGGGGGCGGCTTTCGTATGACATTACAGAATCTGTGTTGCAAGTATCTGTATAGACAGATATAATCAAGGAAGGCACATCACGGTGCGCCCAGATCCCCACCGACAGACACCCAGAGACAGAGGAGCAAGCCATGACCGTCACCACCACCCAGGGAGTCACCCTCCCCACCCCCGGCACCTACGCCATCGACAAGGCCCACACCGAGGTCGGCTTCGTGGCCCGCCACCTGATCGGGACCAAGGTCCGCGGGCGGTTCACCGAGTTCGACGGGACCATCGTGATCGCCGAGCCGATCGAGGAGTCGAGCGTCGAGGCGGTGGTGCAAGCGGCCAGCATCGACACCGGCGTGGAGATGCGCGACGACCACCTGCGGACCAACGACTTCCTCGACGTCCCCAACAACCCCACCCTGACGCTCAAGAGCACCGGGCTCACGAGGACCTCGGACAGCGAGTGGAAGCTGGCCGCCGACCTCACCGTCCGGGGGGTGACCCGCCCGGTCGTCTTCGACGTCGAGTTCCACGGCGCCGGCCCGGGCCTGCAGCCCGGCGCCGAGGTGCTGGGGCTGTCCGCCTCCACCGACATCGACCGCCGGGACTTCGGGGTCTCCTTCAACGGGGTGCTCCAGAGCGGCAACGTCGTGGTGGGCAACAAGGTGAGGCTCGAGCTCGAGGTCGAGGCCGCCCTGCAGTAGGGCCGTCTCCCACGAGGAGTTCCCCCTCCCCGCCCACGCCCCGGTCCGCCGGGCACGTGGGCGGGGCCGCGCCCGGACGACGTGCAGAGGCCCGTCCCCCCGTGCCCCGGGCACGGTAGTGTCACGCCATGGCGAACGGGCGGGCGCGCAAGGTGGTCAAGCCGGTGGCGGCGACCGTGGGGATTCTGGGCACCATGGCCAGCATCTGGTGGTTCGCCCTCAAGCCACGGCGCAAGGCCCGCCGGGAAAGCTCGTCGTAACCCCGGGGTGCCCGCCGTTCAGCGGACGCCGGCCACGATGGCCGGCAGGGCTTCGCTGATCGGCTGGCGGACCACGACGTCGGCCAGCTCGTCGTAGGGGGTGGGCTCGCCGTTCACGATGACCACGGCGGCACCGGACGACGCCGCCGCCGGCACCAGCCCGGCCGCCGGGTAGACGCCGAGGCTCGTGCCCACCGCCAACAGCAGGTCGCCGCGGACCGCCGCCTCCTCGGCCCGCTCGAGGTCGGCGGCCACCAAGCTCTGGCCGAAGCTGATGGTGGCCGACTTGAGGATGCCCCCGCAGCGACCACCCTCGGGCGCTCCGGTGAGACAGCGGGGGTCCTCCTCGCCGGCTCGCACCCGTCCGAGCGCCTCGTCGGCCTGGTTGCGGGCCCCGCAGCGCAGGCAGACCACCTCGCGCATCGTCCCGTGGATCTCCACGACGAGGCCGGGGTCGTTGCCGGCGGCCTGGTGGAGGCCGTCGATGTTCTGGGTCACCAGCGTGTCGAGCCGTCCCTGGCGCTCGAGCTCGACCAAGGCCAGGTGGCCGGGGTTGGGTCGAGCCGTCCAGGTCGGCGAGTCGAGGCGGCTCCGCCACGAGCGACGCCGCACGTCGGGGTCGGTCACGTAGGCGTCGAGGGTGGAGAGGCGCTCGGCCCCGGGGTCCTTGGTCCACAGCCCGTTCGGGCCGCGGAAGTCCGGGATGCCCGAGTCCGTCGAGATGCCGGCCCCGGTCAGCACCACCACCCGGCGCGCCCTGGCGACGAGCGCCGAGGCGGCGACGGTCGCCGGGTCGGGATGCGGGGCAGGGGCCGCGGCCACCCCGACAGCCTGGCACCGCCGGCCGCGGCCGGCGCCACGGGGTCCTGGTAAGACTTGGGCGATGCCCTTCGCCACCGTCAACCCGACCACCGGGAAGCTCGAGCAGCGCTTCGACGACCACTCGCCGGCCGAGGTGGAGGCACGGCTGGCCCGGGCGGCCGCCACCTTCGCCGACTACCGGCGGACCTCGATGTCGGACCGGGCCCGGCTGCTGACGACGGCCGCCGAGCTGCTCGAAGGGGAGCTGCCCGAGGTGGCGCGGGTGCTCACCACCGAGATGGGCAAGACCTTCGGGTCGGCCCACGGCGAGGTGGCCAAGTGCGCCCTGGCCATGCGCTGGTACGCCGAGCACGGCGCCGAACTGCTGGCCGACCAGGTGATCGAGACGTCGGCCTCGCGCAGCCTTGTGCGCTACGAGCCGCTCGGGCCGGTGCTGGCCGTGATGCCCTGGAACTTCCCCCTCTGGCAGGTGGTCCGCTTCGCCGCCCCGGCCCTCATGGCCGGCAACGTCGGCCTGCTCAAGCACGCCTCGAACGTGCCCCAGTCGGCGCTGTTCCTCGAGGACCTCTTCCGGCGGGCCGGCTTCCCCAAGGGGGCCTTCACCACCCTCATGATCGGCGCGGGCGAGGTGGCCTCGGTCATCGCCGACGAGCGGGTGGTGGCCGTCACCCTCACCGGCAGCGAGCGGGCGGGGCAGGCCGTGGCCGCCGCCGCCGGCGCGGTCCTGAAGAAGTGCGTGCTCGAGCTGGGCGGCTCCGACCCGTTCGTGGTGCTGGCCTCGGCCGACCTGGGCCAGGCCGCGCCGACGGCCGCCCGGGCCCGCTGCCAGAACAACGGGCAGTCCTGCATCGCCGCCAAGCGCTTCGTGGTCGAGGCCCCCGTCTACGAGGAGTTCACCGAGCGGTTCGTCGCCGAGATGGCCGGGCTCACCGTGGGCGACCCCTTCGACCCCGCCACCGACGTGGGTCCCCTCGTGTCCGAGGACCAGCGGGCCGAGGTGGCCTCCCAGGTGGACGACGCCCGGCAGAAGGGCGCCCTGGTGGCGTGCGGCGGCGAGATCCCCCCCGGACCGGGATGGTTCTACCCCCCGACCGTCCTCTGCGGCGTCACGCCCGGCATGCGCGCCTACGAGGAGGAGGTCTTCGGTCCCGTCGCCATCGTCGAGCGGGCCGAGGACCTCGACCAGGCCATCGCCCTGGCCAACCGCACGGCCTACGGGCTGGGGGCCAGCGTCTGGGCGGGTGACCCGCAGGTCCAGCGGCGCTGCATCGGCGAGGTGGAGGCCGGTCAGGTGTTCGTGAACGCCATGGTGGCTTCCACCCCCGAGATGCCCTTCGGCGGCATCAAGCGGTCCGGCTACGGACGCGAGCTCTCGGATCTCGGGATGAAGGAGTTCTGCAACGCCAAGGCGGTGTGGGTGGCGTGAGCGACGCGGCACCGGCCGGCCCCCCACTCACCTACCTCGACCACGCCTCCACCACCCCGCTGCGGCCCGAGGTCCTCGAGGCCATGGCCCCGTTCTTCGGGGTGCGCTTCGCCAATCCGTCGGGAGCGCACCGTGCCGCCCGCGACGCCCGGGCGGCGCTGGAGGAGGCGCGCGAGCAGGTGGCGACGGTGCTCGGCGCGCACCCCTCCGAGGTCGTCTTCACCTCGGGGGGGACCGAGGCCGACAACCTGGCCGTGCTCGGCCCGCTGGCGGCGGCGGACGACGACCGGACCACGGCCGCGGTGGTGTGCTCGGCCGTCGAGCACGCCGCCGTCCTCGCTCCGGCCCGGGCCGCGGCGCGCCGATCGCTCGGCGGGGCGGTGCGGGTGGAGCTGGCCCCGGTCGACGGTTCGGGGGCGATCGAGGTGGTGGGCCTCGAGGAGCTGCTCACGGCGGACACGGCGGTGGTCTCGGTGATGCTGGCCAACAACGAGGTGGGCACGGTCCAGCCGGTCGGCACCGTCGTCGAGGCGGTGCGCCGCCTCTCCCCCACGCGGTGGTGCACACCGACGCCGTGCAGGCGGCGGCCTGGCTGGACGTGGCCGAGCTGGCGGCCGGCTGCGACCTCGTCTCGGTGAGCGCCCACAAGCTCGGGGGACCCAAGGGGGCCGGTGCCCTGGTGGTCCGTGGTGGCACCCGGGTGGGGCCGATCATCCACGGCGGCGGGCAGGAGCAGGACCGCCGGAGCGGCACCCACGACGTGGCCGGGGCGGTCGGCCTGGCCACCGCCCTGGGCGCGGCGGCGTCGGAGCGCAAGACCGAGGGCCCGCGGGTCCGGGCGCTCCGTGACCGCCTGGCCGACGGTCTCTTGGCCGCCGTCCCGGGCGCGCGGGAGGGCGCGGCGCGCTGCGGTGTCCTGCCGGGGCACTGCCACCTGTGCATCGACGGCGTCGAACGAGAGGAGCTCCTCGTCCTCCTCGACGACGAGGGCGTCTGCGCCTCGGCCGGCTCGGCGTGCGCCAGCGGCGCGCTCGAGCCCAGCCACGTGCTGGCGGCCATGGGGGTCGGGCCCTCCGAAGCGCGCGGCGCCCTGCGGTTGACCCTCGGCCGCACCACCACCGACGCCGACGTCGACCGGGCCCTGTCGGTGGTGCCGCGGGCCGTGGCGCGCCTGCGCGACGGCGGGTCCGGGCCGTTGAGGGTTACCGCGACCTGACAGAATCCGGTCATGCGCGTGCTGGTCGCCATGTCCGGCGGGGTGGACTCCTCGGTGGCCGCCGCGCTCCTGGCCGACCGGGGCCACGAGGTGGTCGGGGCCACGCTCAAGCTGTGGGGAGGCCCCTCGGACTCGGGCTGCTGCTCGGTGGCCGACGTCGACGACGCCCGCCGGGTGGCCCAGCAGCTCGGCCTGGCCCACCACGTCTTCAACATGACCGGGGAGTTCGAGGCGTCGGTGGTCGGGCCCTACGTGGCGTCCCACGCCGCCGGCCGCACGCCCAACCCCTGCATCGAGTGCAACCGGCACATCAAGTTCGACCGGCTGCTGGAGCGGGCGACCCGGCTGGGCTTCGACGCCCTGGCCACCGGCCACCACGCACGGGTGGCCGCGCCCGAGGGCACCGGCCGTTACCGGCTCCTGCGGGGGGCCGACCCCAAGAAGGACCAGTCCTACGTGCTGTCGATGCTGGGCCAGGCCGCCCTGGCCAAGGTGGCGTTGCCGGTCGGCCACCTGACCAAGGCCCAGGTCCGCCAGGAGGCGGCCCGGCGCGGGTTGCGCACGGCGGACAAGCCGGACAGCCAGGACGTCTGCTTCATCCACGGGGCCGAAGGGCGCGCCGGCTTCCTCGGTCGGCGGCTCGACCTCCACCCGGCCGAGGTGGTCGACCAGAGGACCGGCGAGACGGTGGGCCGGGTCGAGGAGGTGGAGCTGGTGACCGTCGGCCAGCGCCGGGGGATGGGCCACGGGGCCGACGGTCAGCGCCGCTACGTCGTGGCCGTGGACCTGCCGCGGCGCCGGGTCGTGGTGGGGGGCGCGGCGCAGGCCGTCGTCACCCGGGTCGGGCTCGACCCGGCCTCGCTCACCTGGGTGGCCGGCCGCCTGGCCCACGGCAGCCGGGCCGAGGCCCAGGTGAGCGCGCACGCACGTGCGGTCCCCTGCACCTTCGAGCACGGTCGGGGGGGCTCGGCCGTGCGGTTCGACGACCCCCAGTGCCCGGTGGCGGACGGCCAGACCGTCGCCCTCTACGACGCCCACCACCCCGACTCGGTCGTCGGCGCCGGGATCGCCGGGTGAGGCGGTGAGCGGCAAGGGTACCGGCGCGCCGGGCCCCGCGGCCGACGGTCCGGCGGCCGAGGAGGCCCTGGCGGCGCGGGCCGCCGAGCTGCGCACCCTGATCGAGTACCACAACGAGCGCTACTACGGCCTCGACGCACCCGAGATCACCGACGCCGACTACGACGCCCTCGTCGTCGAGCTCCGCCGGCTCGAGGCCGAACACCCCGAGCTGGCCACCCCCGACTCGCCCACCAAAGTGGTCGGGGCCGCGCCGGCCACCGGGCTCTTCGCCGAGGTCCGCCACCGCCTGCCCATGATGAGCCTGGACAACGCCTTCGACGAGTCCGAGCTCGAGGCGTGGGCCGACCGGCTCCGCCGGCTGCTGCCCGACGCCGACCTCGACACCCTCGACTTCACCTGCGAGCCCAAGGTCGACGGCGTGGCCATGTCCCTCACCTACATCGACGGGCGGTTCACCCAGGCCGCCACCCGGGGCGACGGGGTCACCGGGGAGGACGTGACGGCCAACGTGGCCACGGTGGGCGACGTCCCCCACGCCCTGAAGCCGGCGGCCGGCCCCTACCCCCACCACCTCGAGGTGCGCGGGGAGATCTACATGCCCACGGCCGAGTTCGCCGCGTTCAACGAGCGGGCCCGGGCCGAGGGGACCAAGCCGTTCGTGAACCCCCGCAACTCCGCCGCCGGCTCGCTCCGCCAGAAGGATCCCGCCGTCACCGCCACCCGGCCGCTCGCCTTCTGGGCCTACCAGATCGGCGAGGTCGACGGGACCGAGCCCGAGGCGGGGGGCGCCGGGCGTTCGCGCCGGTCGGCGGCGTGGCCGCCGGGTCGCCAGAGCGAGGCGCTGGCCCTCCTGGCCCGGGCCGGCCTCCCGGTCAGCCCCGACGCCGGCCGGGTGCGGGGCGTGGGCGCGGCCTTCGCTCGCTGCACCGAGCTGGCCGAGCTGCGCCACGGCCTGCCCTACGAGATCGACGGGGTGGTGGTGAAGATCGACGATCTCGAGCTGCACCGCCGGCTGGGGGCCACCTCGCGTGCCCCCCGGTGGGCCATCGCCTTCAAGTTCCCGCCCGAGGAGCGCTCCACCAAGCTGCGCACGATCGAGGTGTCGATCGGCCGCACCGGGCGGGCCACCCCGTTCGCCGTCCTCGAGCCGGTCTTCGTCGGGGGCTCCACCGTGTCCCTGGCCACCCTCCACAACGAGGACCAGGTGAAGGCCAAGGACGTGCGTCCCGGCGACCTGGTGGTGGTGCGCAAGGCGGGCGACGTCATCCCCGAGGTGGTCGGGCCCGTCCCCGCGACGGCCACCGGGGGCCGGCCCAAGCGACGGCCCCCACGCTGGAAGTTCCCCACCCGGTGCCCGTCGTGCGGGAGCCCGCTGGTGCGCCTGGAGGGGGAGAGCGACACCTACTGCACCAACATCGACTGCCCGGCCCAGCGGGTCCAGCGGGTCGTGCACTTCGCCTCGCGCGGGGCCATGGACATCGAGGGGCTGGGCGAAGAGCGCGTCATCCAGCTGGTGGGGGAGCGGCTGGTGGACGACCCGGCCGACCTCTACGGGCTGACCGTCGCCGACCTGGTCCCCCTCGAGCGGATGGCCGAGCTGTCGGCTAGCAACCTCGTCGGGGCGATCGAGGCCTCCAAGGCCCGGCCGCTCAACCGCCTCCTCGTGGGGTTGGGCGTCCGCCACCTCGGCCCCACCGGGGCCCGGGCCCTGGCCCGGGCCGCCGGCACGCTGCGGGACCTGCTGGAGGCGCCGAGCGAGGCCCTGGCCGCGGTCGAGGGCATCGGCCCGGTGATCGCCGACAGCGTGGCCGGCTTCCTGGCCAACCCGGCCAACCGCCGGGTGCTGGACCGCCTCGTCGAGGCCGGGGTGACGACCGAGGAACCGGGGGCCTCCGGCGGGCTCCTCACCCCCGGCGGCGGTGCGGCGCCGGCGGAGGACGGCGGGGTGGCCCAGACCCTGGCCGGCCGCTCGGTGGTGGTGACCGGCACCGTGCCCGGGTTCACCCGCGAGGAGGCCGAGGAGGCGATCGTCGCCCGCGGCGGCAAGTCCCCGGGCTCGGTCTCCAAGAAGACCTTCGCCGTGGTGGTGGGGGACGCCCCCGGGGCGGCCAAGACGTCCCGGGCCGAGGCGCTGGGGGTGCCGACGGTCGACGGCGCGCGCTTCGAGGAGCTGCTCGAGACCGGCGAGGTGCCCGGTTGAGCCGTCCACCGTTCCGTGGGTGCGGCTCGCTAGCCTGAGAAGGCTGCCATGCCTGTGATCTCCGATTCCATCGGGCGCGTCCTCGGCGGCCGGTACCGGCTGGTCGCCCCGCTCGGTGCCGGTGCGTCGGCGCACGTGTTCCTCGCCGAGGACGTGACCCTGCGCCGTCGCGTCGCCGTCAAGGTGCTCCAGCCCGGGCTGGCCAAGGACGAGTCGTTCCTCAAGCGCTTCGAGGCCGAGGCCCGGTCGGTGGCCTCCCTCAACCACCCCCACGTCCTGCGCGTCTTCGACTGGGGCGAGGATGGCGACGGGCCGTTCCTCGTGCTCGAGTACCTCCAGGGCGGCAGCCTGCGCGACGTGCTCGACGGCGGGTACCGGCTCACCCACGCCCAGGCGGCGCGCCTGGGGTCCGAGGCGGCCGAGGGGCTCGCCTACGCCCACGCCCGGGGGCTCGTCCACCGGGACGTGAAGCCGGCCAACCTCCTCTTGGACGAGGAGGGGCGGGTGCGCATCGCCGACTTCGGGGTGGCCCGGGCCCTGGCCGAGGCGGCCTGGACCGAGCCGGACGGCGCCATGATCGGCACGGCCCGCTACGCCTCGCCCGAGCAGGCCCAGGGCGAGAGCGTCGACGGCCGCTCGGACGTCTACTCGCTGTCCCTCGTGCTCTACGAGGCGCTCACCGGGGAGGTCCCCTTCGTGGCCGACACCACGATGGCGACCCTGGCGGCCCGGGTCGGGTCCCCCCTGCCCCACCACCCGGCCCTCGGCCCGCTCGACGACGTGCTGGCCCGGGCGGCCGCGCCGGTGCGGGCCGACCGGATCGACGCGGCCCTGCTGGCGGCGCGCCTCGAGGCGGTGGCCGCGGCCCTGCCGGCCCCCGAGACGCTCCCGTTGCTGGGGACCTCGGTGGCCGAGCCCAGGGCGGCCGTGCCCAACGACCTCACGGTCCAGACCCCGGCCGCCGGCGCCGCGGGCGCCGGGGAGGTCTTCGACATCGACGCCCTCGACGGTCCCCCCGAGCGGGGCCGCTCGGCGCCGCCGACGGTGCGCCGGCGGCGGTCGCGCTGGCCGTGGGTGGTGGTCGCCCTGGTGGTGGTGGTCGCCCTGGTGGCGGGCGGGATCGTGGCGGCCTCGCGGGCCAAGCTCTTCACCCCGAGCCACCCGGTGCCCTCGCTCACCGGCCTCTCCGTGGCCCAGGCGCGCCGGGCGGTGGCGGCCGACCACTTCTCGCTGGCCGTCTCGGGCACGGTCCGCTCCACCACGGTGGCGGCCGGCGCGGTGGTGGGCCAGCGGCCCGGCCACGGCGTGGTGGCCAAGCAGGGGACGACGGTGGCGGTGGTGGCGTCGGCGGGACCGCCGATCGTCCGGGTCCCGCCGCTCGCCGGCCTCGGCCTCGACTGCGCCGGGGCCACCAAGCTCCTGGCCGCCGACCACTTCGTGGCCAAGTGCCCCGCCCTGGTGGCCTACAACGCCTCGGTCCCGACCGGCCAGGTCATCAACTGGTCCTACGACGGCCGGCTCAACGCCCCCACGGCCCCCTACGGGTCGACCATCGCCGTCGCCGTCTCCAAGGGGAAGCCCCCGGTCCCGGTCCCCACCTTCGCCGCCGGCACCACCTACACACAGGCCCAGAGCGCGCTGGTGGCCCTCGGGCTGCAGGCGACCCAGGTCCCGCAGAGCTCGACAACGGTCCCCACCGGCCAGGTCGTGGGCACCACACCGGCGGCCGGCGCCGCGGCGACAGTGGGCAGCGCCGTCAAGGTCATGGTGTCCACCGGCCCGCCGACGGTGACAGTGCCCACCCTCTCCGGCGACACCGTGGCCGAGGCGACGGCCGCCCTGACCCAGGCCGGCCTCACCGTCGGCCAGGTCTACGGCCCGGTCGGCGGCCAGGTCTTCACCTCGGTCCCCTTGGCCGGCCAGACGGCCAAGAAGGGGAGCGCGGTCACCCTGTACACCCAGTGACCGCCCGCCCGCCGGTGGTGCCGGGCTGCGAGCTCTGCGAGGCGGCCCGGATCACCCCGTGGCACGCCGAGGACGACGTCTGCTGGGTGGCCGACTGCGAGATCTGCGGGGTGCCGATGGTGGTCTGGAAGCACCACGGCCCCGAGCCACCCGACGACGACCTGGCGCACATGGTGGCCGAGCTCACCCGGGTGGCCGACGGGCGGTTCGGGGAGGGCGGCTGGTCGCTCGACCGGGTCATGCGCCAGATCCCCGACCACTTCCACGCCCACGCCCGCGATCCGCACTGGTGGCACCGCAGGTTGGGGGCCCGCTGAGCCCTCCGGCCGCCGGCCCGGCCCCCGCTACCCTTATGGCGCCGATGGTGGGGCGAGAGCGGAATGGAGCGGGCGGCCATGGGAGCACTGGACGGGCGGGTGGCGGTCATCACGGGCGCCGGGCGAGGCATAGGTCGCGAGCACGCGCTCCTCTTCGCCGCCGAGGGGGCCAGCGTGGTGGTCAACGACCTGGGGGGCGCCGTCGACGGCTCGGGTGACGACCGCACCCCGGCCGAGCAGGTGGTGGCCGAGATCGAGGGGCTGGGCGGCAAGGCCGTGGTCAGCGACCACGACGTCACCAGCTGGGAGGGCGGCCGCCAGCTGGTGGCCACGGCCGTCGAGGCCTTCGGCGACCTCCACGTCCTGGTGAACAACGCCGGGATCCTGCGGGACCGGGTGCTGGTCAACATGACCGAGGACGAGTGGGACGCCGTGATCCACGTCCACCTGAAGGGCCACTTCGTCCCCACCCGGCACGCCGCCGCCCACTGGCGGGAGCAGAGCAAGGCCGGCAAGGAGGTGCGGGCGTCGATCGTCAACACCTCGTCGACCTCCGGGCTGCTCGGGAACCCCGGGCAGACCAACTACGGGGCGGCCAAGGCGGGCATCGCCGCCTTCTCGGTCATCGCCGCCCAGGAGCTCGGCCGCTACGGCATCCGGGTGAACGCCATCGCCCCGGCCGCCCGCACCCGGATGACCGAGTCCACCCCCGGCCTGGCCGACATCGTGAAGGCCCCGGGTGACGCCGCCCAGT
Source organism: uncultured Actinomycetota bacterium (assembly GCA_963770505.1). Lineage (GTDB taxonomy): Bacteria > Actinomycetota > Acidimicrobiia > Acidimicrobiales > RAAP-2 > CAVYPR01. The sequence continues at coordinate 141,141 of CAVYPR010000003.1, forward strand.
TCGACACCTGGGACCCGGCCAACATCTCCCCGCTGGTGGCCTACCTGGCCACCGAGGGGTGCCCGGCCACCGGCCGGGTCTTCTTCATCCAGGGTGGCACCATCCGCACCTTCGAGAACTGGTCCATGACCGACACCCTGGAGAAGTCGTCCCGCTGGAGCGTGGCCGAGCTCCAGGCGGAGATGTCCAAGCTCGGGGCGTGACCGCCGTCGACCCGGTGCGGCCGCGCCCGGCTGCGGGCGGCGCCGTTACTCGGTGATCTCGCGCAGGCGGGCGGCCAGCTCCTGGGCCGAGCCGTCCTGGGGGGCGGCCTGCATGACCATGAGTTTGGTCATGTCGCCCTCGACCCGGACCTTGCCGGCCATGAAGGCCTGCATGCCCGCCTGGGCGTTGCCCTCGACGAGGATGGCCTTGGCCGTGGCGTAGTCGACGGTGACCATGAGGTCGGACTCGTCGAGGTGGCCCTTGTCGATCTCGATCTCGCCGGTGGAGGTGTCGAGGTAGGCGTCGAGCGACCCCTCGCCGAAGGGCATGTCGGTGACCACCAGGTTCATCCGCACGGTGTGGGGGATCGGGGGGATCCGGTCGCGGTACTCGGCCCGGATGACGTGGGCCTGCTCGATCCACTCGTCGCTCAGGAACAGGTAGGACATCGCTGGCTCCTTGTCGGCTCCGGGGGCCGGACGGCTGTGCACCCTGCCCCGGGCGTTCGGCGTGGGTACGTTAGTCGCACCGCCCCGCCGGTAGCATGCCCTGTCGTGACCGCTCCGGTGATGGCGGGGGCCGAGCCATTCTCGGCGACCGGGGGCCCCGACGGGGCCCTGGTGCTCCACGGCTTCACCGGGAACCCCTCCACCCTGCGGGGGGTGGCCGAGCGGCTGGCCGACGCCGGGCTCACCGTTGAGCTGCCGCTCTTGCCCGGCCACGGCACCGCGGTCGCCGACCTCGTGGCGCTGCGCTGGGCCGACTGGTCGGCCGCCGCCGAGGAGGCCTACGCCACCTGGCCGCCCGCTGCACCGGGTGGCGGTGGTCGGGCTGTCGATGGGCGGCACCCTCACCTGCTGGCTGGCCGAGCGCCACCCCGAGATCTGCGGCATCGTGCTGGTGAACCCCCTGGTCGAGCCGCCCGACGACGGCTTCCGGGACGCCGTGCGCCAGCTGCTCGACTCGGGCGCCGCCATCGCCCCGGGCATCGGGTCGGACATCGCCCGCCCCGGCGTGGTCGAGATCACCTACGACGGCACGCCGCTGGCCGCCGTGCTCTCCCTCTTCGAGGGGGCCGAGGAGGTGGCCCTCTCCCTCCCCGAGATCCGCTGCCCGGTGCTCCTGTTCTCGAGCCGCCAGGACCATGTGGTGCCCTCGACCAACGGCGACCTGGTGGAGGCCTCGGTCGGGGGCCCCTGCGAGCGGGTGTGGCTCGAGCGCAGCTTCCACGTGGCCACCCTCGACTACGACCGCGACGAGATCGAGGAGCGGACCGTCGCCTTCGTGACCGCGGTCACCGCCGGCGCGACGCCGTGAGCGGCGGCCGACCGGGGGCACTCGGGCGAGACGACGTGGCCCACGTGGCCCGCCTGGCCCGCCTCGCGCTCACCGACGAGGAGCTCGACCGCTACACCGGCCAGCTGGCCCAGGTGCTGGCCCACGCCGCCGACGTGGCCGCCCTCGACTTCTCGCGGGGTGGCGCCGACGGCCCACCCGCTGCCGGTCGTGCAACGTGCTCCGGCCCGACGAGCCCAGGCCCGGCGCTCGACCGCGAGGAGGTGCTGGCCGCCGCCCCCGAGGTGGAGGACGACCGCTTCAGGGTGCCCCGCATCGTGGGGGAGGCCCCGTGAGCCCGCCCGCCGCCACCCTGGCCGCCGCCGTGCGCTCGGGAGAGCGGTCGGCCCGCTCGGTGGCCGAGGAGGCGCTGGCCGCGGTGGAGGCGGCCGACGGCGAGCTCCACGCCTTCGTCCACGTGATGGCCGAGGAGGCCCGCCGCCAGGCCGACGCCGTCGACGAGGCCGTGGCCGCCGGGCGCGACCCGGGCCCGCTGGCCGGGGTGCCGGTCGCCCTCAAGGACAACCTGTGCATGCGGGGCGTGCCCACCACCTGCTCCTCGAGGATCCTCGAGGGCTGGCGCCCCCCCTACGACGCCACGGTGGTGTCCCGCGCTGCGGGAGGCGGGGGCCGTGGTCGTGGGCAAGACCAACATGGACGAGTTCGCCATGGGCTCGTCGACCGAGAACTCCTGCGTCCGGCCCGACCCGCAACCCGGCACGACCCGAGCCGGGTGCCCGGCGGCTCCTCGGGAGGCTCGGCGGCGGCGGTGGCCGCCGGGATGGCGCCGCTGGCTCTGGGCTCGGACACCGGCGGCTCGATCCGCCAGCCGGCGGCCCTCTGCGGCGTGGTCGGGATGAAGCCCACCTACGGCGCCGTCTCCCGCTACGGCCTGGTGGCCTTCGCCAGCTCGCTCGACCAGATCGGCCCCTTCGCCGCCTCGGTCGCCGACGCCGCCCTCCTCTACGAGGTGATCGCCGGCCACGACCCGGCCGACAGCACCTCGCTGCGCGACGTCCCGGCGGGGTCCGGCCGTCTCGGCGCCGGGGTCGAGGGGCTGCGGGTGGGGCTCTGCACCGACCTGGTGGACGGGGCCACCGCCGACGTGACCCGGCGGGTGCGCCAAGCGGCCGAGGCCCTGTCCGCCGCCGGTGCCTCGGTGGAGGAGGTGGCCGTGCCCGAGCTCCGCTACGGCCTGTCCGCCTACTACCTCATCGCCCCGGCGGAGGCCTCCTCCAACCTGGCCCGCTACGACGGCGTCCGCTACGGGCTGCGGGTGGCTGCCGCCGACGTGGCGGCCATGAACACCGCCACGCGCACCGCGGGGTTCGGCGACGAGGTGAAGCGGCGGATCATGCTGGGCACCTACGCGCTCTCGGCCGGCTACTACGACGCCTACTACGCACAGGCCCAGCGGGTGCGCACCGTGGTGATCGAGGCCTTCTCCCGGGCCTACGAGCGGGTCGACGTCCTCCTCGGGGCGACCACCCCCACCACGGCCTTCGCCCTCGGCGAGCGGGTCGACGACCCGATGGCCATGTACGCCTCGGACCTGTTCACCGTCTGTCGAACCTGGCCGGCCACCCGGCGATGAGCGTGCCCTTCGGGACCGGCGACGACGGCCTGCCGGTCGGGGTCCAGGTGCTGGCCCCGGCCCTCGCCGAGGAGCTGCTCTTCCGGGTGGCCTCGGCGGTGGAGGCGGCGGCGCCGTGAGCGCGGGCTGGGAGACGGTGGTGGGTCTCGAGATCCACTGCGAGCTGCTGACGGCCACCAAGCTCTTCTGCGGCTGCCCCAACGCCTTCGGCGACGACCCCAACACCAACATCTGCCCGGTCTGCCTGGGGCTGCCCGGGTCGCTCCCGGTCCTGAACGAGCAGGCCGTCGAGCTGGCCATGCGGATCGGCGCCGCGCTCCACTGCGAGGTCCGGCCCTCGGGGTTCCACCGGAAGAACTACTTCTACCCCGACATGCCCAAGGACTACCAGATCAGCCAGTACGACGCGCCGATCAACCTGGGGGGCTGGCTCGACCTGCCCGACGGCAGCCGCGTGGGCATCACCCGGGCCCACCTCGAGGAGGACACCGGCAAGACCACCCACGTGGGCGAGGGGGGCCGCATCCACTCCGCCGCCCACTCCCTCGTCGACTACAACCGCTCGGGCGTGCCACTGGTGGAGATCGTGAGCGAGCCGGACATGCGCTCGGCCGGCCAGGCCCGCGCCTACGCCGCCGAGCTGCGGGCCGTGCTCGTGGCCACCGGGGCCTCCGACGGCCGCATGGAGGAGGGGTCGCTGCGGGTCGATGCCAACGTCTCGGTGCGGCCGGCCGGCAGCGCGGCGTTCGGCACCCGCTGCGAGATCAAGAACCTCAACTCGCTGCGCTCGCTGGCCCGGGCCATCGAGCACGAGGCCGCCCGCCAGGTGGACGTCATCGAGGGCGGCGGGGTGGTCGACCAGGAGACCCGCCACTGGGACGAGCAGGCGGGCCGGACCGTGACCATGCGCTCCAAGGAGGAGGCGTACGACTACCGCTACTTCCCCGAGCCCGACCTCGTGCCCCTCGAGCCCGGGGCCGAGTGGCGCGACCGGGTGGCCTCCTCCCTGGGGCCGCTGCCGGCCGAGCGGCGGGCCCGACTGCTGGCCCTGCTGGCCGACGGTTCGACCCCCGCCCAGGCCGACCAGGTGCTGGCCGTGGTCGACCAGGGTCTCGACGACCTGGTGGCCGGGGCCGCCGAGCTGGGGGCGCCGGCCGCGCTGGCCCTCGCCCGCGCCGCCAACGACGTCGCCGCCGATGTGGCGGCGGGCCGCCGGCTCGACGCCGGGTCCTTCGCCGCCCTGCTCGCCATGGAGTCCTCGGGGAGGCTCTCGGTGGCCCAGGTGCGCGAGGTCCTGGCCGACCTGTTGGCCGCCGGTGGCGGCGACCCCGAGTCCATCGCCCGCGACAAGGGGTTCGAGGCCCTCTCCGAGGACTCGCTGGCCGACGTCGTCCGCCAGGTGGTGGACGACCACCCCGGCGAGTGGGAGCGGTTCTGCGCGGGGGACGAGAAGCTGACCGGCTTCTTCACCGGCCAGGTCATGAAGGCGACCGGCGGCAAGGCCAACGGGCGGGCGGTGGCCGCCGAGCTCGGCCGTCTCCGGGGGTGAGCGGGGCGGACACCGGCGGTCTCGAGGGGAGCCTCCTCGGGCGGCTGGCCGGCTGGTCCTACGACAACCGCCGGCTGGTGCTCCTCACCTGGGGACTGGTCCTGGTGGTGGCCATCGGGGTGAGTCACGCGGCCGGCACGCGCTTCGAGAACAAGTTCACCGCCGGCGACACGCCCTCCCAGCAGGCCCAGGACATCTTGAAGGCGCGGTTCCCGTCGATGGCCGGCGACACGGCGCAGGTCGTCTTCGACACCACCGCGCCGGTGACGGCCCCGGCCAACCAGGCGGCCATCGCCCGGCTCACCGCCGATCTCGAGATGCTCCCCCACGTGGTGGGGGTGCAGCCCCCGCTGGGCGCGGCCGGAGCCCGTCAGGTGGCCTCCGACGGCCACATCGCCTACGCCACCGTCCAGTTCGACGCCACCAGCTACCAGCTGTCCAAGCAGACGGTGCAGGCGGTGATCACCACCGCCGAGCACGCCCGGCGACCCGGCTTCGGGGTCCAGCTCGGCGGCACACCGATCTCCGCGGTGGTGGCGGCGGCGCCCGGGCCGAGCGAGGGCATCGGCATCGCCGCGGCCATGCTGATCATGCTGCTGGCCTTCGGCTCGGTGGTGGCCATGGGGCTGCCCATCGTGACCGCCCTGTTCGGCCTCATCGTCGGGGTGTCGGTGGTCGAACTGCTGACCCACTTCCTCGTGGTGCCCACCTTCTCCCCCGAGATGGCCGTCATGATCGGCCTCGGGGTGGGCATCGACTACGCCCTGTTCGTGGTCACCCGCTACCGCCAGGGCCTCAGCGAGGGGAGGGAGCCGCGCCACGCCGTGGTCACCTCCCTGGCCACGGCCGGGCGGGCCGTGCTCCTGGCCGGCACCACCGTGGTCATCTCGCTGCTCGGCCTCTATGTCATCGGCCAGGCCTACATGGTGGGGGTGGCCACGGCGTCGATCGTGGCCGTGCTGCTGGTGATGGTGGCCACCCTCACGCTCCTGCCGGCCCTCCTGGGCTACGCCGGCCGGGCCATCGACCGGCTGTCGGTGCCGGGGCTGTCGCACGAGGCCGCCCCCCGGCCGAGCGAGGGTTTCTGGTACCGCTGGAGCCGGACCGTCCAGCGCAAGGCGTGGCTGACCGGGCTGGCCTCGGTGGTGGTGCTGGTGGCCCTGGCCCTCCCCATGTTCTCCATGCGCCTGGCCTTCACCGACGCCGGGAACGCCCCGACCAACCTGACCGTGCGCCAGGCCTACGACCTGTTGGCCAAGGGGTTCGGGCCGGGGTTCAACGGCCCCCTGCTGGTGGCGGTGGCCATGGACGGCCCGAAGGACGTGCCCGTGGTGGACCGCCTCGAGCGCGACCTGCGGGCCACCCCGGGGATGGCCCAGGTCTCGCCGCCCGCCTTCGACCGCGACCAGACCGGGGCGGTGATCACCGTCGTGCCCGAGTGGGCGCCCCAGACAGCCCAGACCCAGGCCCTGGTGCGCACCATGCGGGCCGAGGTCATCCCCTCGGCCGTGGCCGGCACCGGGGTGGTGGCCGAGGTGGGCGGGGAGACGGCGGCGGACATCGACGCCGCCGCCTACCTGTCGGGGAGGATCTTCTGGGTCATCGCCGCGGTGATCGTCCTGGCCGTGGTCCTGCTCATGGCGGTCTTCCGGTCGGTGGCCGTGCCGATCAAGGCGGCGATCATGAACCTGCTGTCGGTGGGCGCCGCCTACGGCGTGCTGGTGGCGGTCTTCGAGTGGGGCTGGTTGGGGGGAGTGGTGGGCATCGGGCACACCGGGCCGATCGACCCGTGGATCCCCATCACGATGTTCACCATCCTCTTCGGCCTCTCGATGGACTACGAGGTCTTCTTGCTGTCGCGGATCCGCGAGGAGTGGCGGCGGACCGGCGACAACTCGGAGTCGGTGGCCGACGGCCTGGCCATCACCGCCCGGGTCATCACGGCGGCGGCGGCCATCATGGTCTGCGTCTTCGGCTCCTTCGTGGTGAACGACCCGCTCCACGTCCTCAAGGTGTTCGGCCTGGGCATGGCCGTGGCCGTCCTGGTGGACGCCACCTTGGTGCGCATGGTCCTCGTCCCCTCGGTGATGGAGATCCTGGGACCGGTCAACTGGTGGATGCCCCGCTGGCTGGACCGCCTGGTCCCCTCGGTGGGGACCGAACCCGACGACTGGACGACGGAGGTCGAGGCGCAGCTGACCTCGGCGACAGTCCCAGAAGCCGCTCGCTGACGGCCCCCCCGCCGAACGGACCGGTGCCGCCGCGCCGTGGCGTCGGGACGGGCCGGCCCATCTTCATCGGCCGGAGCGCTCAGGTCGCCTCTGCGGTGTAGAGACGGAGGTCGGGGATGGCCCGCAGGGTGCGCCGGTGAGGTTTGGAGAACCCCGACCCGACCAGCGCCGTGGACAGGGCCTCCTCGGTCAGCGTGTCCATCCCCGAGGTCAGGTTGAAGAAGAGCTCGAAGATCGCCGCCGACGACGTCGGCTGGCCCTCGTCGTGGAACAGGTCCAGCACGGCCAGGACGCCGCCGGGGCGCAGCGCGCCGCGTACCCGGGTCAGCAACGAGCGGATCTGGTCATCTCCGAAGTGATGGAGGATCGAGCAGCACAGGACGGCGTCGTGGGCATCCCCCAGGTCGGCGGCGAACATGTCCCCCTCGGAGAAGGCGACCACGTCGGTGTACCCGGCCTCTGCGGCGATGGTGCGGCCCACGGCCACCGAACCGGGCAGGTCGATGACCGTCGCCCGCATGCCCTGGTGGCGCCGGCACACCGCCGCGGCGAACAGGCCGTGGCCGCCGCCGAGGTCGAGCACCGACGAGTGGTTCCCGCGCAGGGGGATCGCCTTGGCCACCGCGGTGGCGGAGAGCCGCGCCAGTTCGTACTGGCCCCGGATGTACCTCTCCCAGCCCGGGTCGCCGGGGGAGAGACTGTGAATGGCGATGGGGTCGCCGCCGCGCAGGACCCCTTCGATCTCCCCCCACCACGTCCAGTAGTCCACCGTGTGCTCGATGTAGGTGCCGATGTAGGTCGGTGAGGACGGATCGAGCCACGGTCGGCCGTCGGGCCCCAGGACGTACCTGTCGCCCTGGCGGGCCAACACCCGCTCACCCACGAGCACGTCCAACGCCATGCGGGTCGGCGACGACGCCAGCCCGAGCCTGGCGGCGAGAGCGTCGGCGTCGAGCGCCTCGCCGGCCAGGGCGGCGAAGATCCCGAGCCGCTGGGCGACGCCGAGGATCCTGGCCACCGCCATGCCGCCGAAGGTGTACGCGGCCGGCTTGGGGACCTTGCGCAGGGCCAGTCCCGCACGCTCGAGGGCCGAGTCGGGGCCGAGCGCCACACGCATGGCGGCACGCTACCCCACCGCCTGGCGCCGCCTCCCGCCTTGGGGCGCGCCACCGCCCGGCCGCGACGGTTCCCGGGCAACGGGCGATCACCGGACCCCTCAGGACTCCGAGCGCGTCGCCGGCGCGCCTCGAGGAGGTGGGTTCAGCGGCTCCTGCGGCCGGGGCGGACGGTGTCGGCCGCCGCCACCCCTACCACTGCACCCAGAGGTGGTCGAGGCCGTGCAGGAAGAAGTGCGGCACGTACGTCGGGGCGGCCTCGTCTGTGGCCAGCCGCAGGCTTGGCAGCCGCGCGGAGAGGGTGCGGAGGGCGATTGCCGCCTCGAGGCGGGCCAGGGGGGCCCCGATGCAGAAGTGGATCCCCCGACCGAACCCCACGTGCGGCTGGCCCTGGCGGGCGGGGTTGAACTCGCCCGCGTCGGCGAACCGTCCCTCGTCCCGGTTGGCCGCCCAGAAGCAGACGTAGAGGCGGTCCCCGGGGTGGAACTGGACGCCGTTGAGCTCGCACTCCTCCGCCACGATCCGAGGCAGGCCGATGACCGGCCCGTCGAAGCGCAGCGCCTCTTCGACCAGGTCCGCCACTGTGCTGTCGCCCTGGCAGAGGTGGCGCCACAGACCGGGCGTTCCCAGCAGGTGGGCGATCCCGTTGCCCAGGAGGTTGGCGGTGGTCTCGTGCCCGGCGAAGACCAGCCCCGGGATGAGCGAGAGGATCTCGCGGTCGGTCAGGTGTTCCTCGTGGCGAACGGCCACCAACGCGCTGATGAGGTCGTCGGACGGCCGGCGTTCGCGGTCGGAGATCAGCTGCAGCACGTAGCGATGAAAGTCCACGATGTTGTCGGCCATGCGGAGCTGCTCGTCCAGGGGCACGCCGTTCAGCAGGGCCACCGAGAGGTCGTTCCAGTCCCGGCACGCCTCGGTCGTCCGCGCCAGCTCCTCGTCGGGTATGCCGATGAGCCGCAGGACGACCGTCAAGGGGAGCGGGAACGCGAAGTCGACCAGCAGGTCGGCCTTGCGACCGTCCCCCGCACCGTCGACCATGCCGGCCAGCAGCTGGTCGGCCAGCGCTTCCACCTGCGGCTCCAGCGCCCGTATCCGCGGCGCGCCGAAGGCGTCCTGCATGACCCGCCGCAGCTTCGTGTGGGCGGGGGGGTCGAGGCCGATGAGCGTCCCCTCCATCGGGATGAGGTCGCCGAACCGCTCGGCCACCTCGGGGCTCAGCAACGGCGCGATCGAGAGGATCTCGTGGGACGAGTACCGCTGCGGATCACGCAGCACGGCCACCACGTCGTCGTGGCGCGTGATGATCCAGCTGCCGAGAACGGGGCTGAAGAAGATCGGCTCCTCACGGTGGGCGCGCGTGAAGACCGACGCTGGATCGTCGACGAAGGGCCCACCGAACGGATTGAAGGCATCGGCCACGGACAGACGCTCGGTCATGTCGGCTCACGAAGGGTCGGGTGCCCGTTGGGCGAAGGCATGACTGCGGACTCCTGTTCTCAAGAAGGTCGCTGACGGCTCGGGGGATGCGTGTTCGATCAGCAGGGACGCTGCATCAACGCGGCCGGTCAGAGTGGCCGACCGCGACTCGCCGAACCTCGCCCCACCGAGGCGATGATAGGCGAGGGGTATTTCCCCCTCAAGGGATCGCCTCGGCCCACGGCCGGCCGCTCTGGCCCACTCGCCGCCGGCCGGTGACCGGCGAGCCCACCCGCCGCCGGGCGGTGGACGGCACGTCGGAGGGACCGCATCGTGCGGGAGCGGGCTGCGGGGCCGACGACCAGGTCCCCGTGGTCCCGACGCAGCCCGCGCCGGCGGTGGCCCTCGGGGGATCGCCGGCCGCGCCGTCTACGCTGCGCCCATGAGCGACCGAACAGAAGGCGCCGCGGGCGCGCCGTCGCCCAGCGAGGCGGCAGAGCGTCCGGGCATGAAGCCCCGCAGCTACGAGGTGACCGAGGGGCCGGCCCGGGCGCCGGCCCGGGCCATGCTCCGGGCCGTCGGGATGACCGACGACGACTGGGACAAGCCGCAGGTGGCGGTGGCCTCGAGCTGGAACGAGGTCACCCCCTGCAACCTCCCCCTCGACCGGCTGGCCAAGCGGGCCAAGGAGGGCGTGCGCGCCGCCGGGGGCTTCCCCTTCGAGTTCGTCACCATCGCCGTCTCCGACGGGATCTCCATGGGCCACGAGGGGATGCGGGCCTCGCTGGTGAGCCGCGAGGTGATCTGCGACTCGATCGAGACGGTGATGCACGCCGAGCGTTTCGACGCCCTGGTGACCTTCGCCGGCTGCGACAAGTCGCTCCCCGGCATGCTCATGGCCGCCGCCCGGGTGAACCTGCCGTCGGTCTTCCTCTACGGGGGCTCCATCCTCCCCGGTCGGCTGCGGGACCGGGCCCTCGACATCGTGAGCGTCTTCGAGGCGGTGGGGGCCCACGCCGTCGAAGCCCTCACCGACGAGGAGCTCTCCCTGATCGAGCACAACGCCTGCCCCACCGAGGGGTCCTGCGCCGGCATGTTCACCGCCAACACCATGGCCTCGGTGGCCGAGGCCATCGGCATGTCGCTGCCCGGCAGCGCCTCGCCGGCCGCCGTGGACCGTCGGCGCGACGACTTCGCCTACGCCTCGGGGCGCGCCGTGATCGACCTGCTGGCGGCCGGGGTCCGGCCCCGCCAGATCATGACCAAGCCGGCCTTCGAGAACGCCATCGCCGTGGTCATGGCCCTGGGCGGGTCGACCAACGCCGTGCTGCACCTCCTGGCCATCGCCCACGAGGCGAGGGTCGCGCTGGAGCTGGACGACTTCAACAAGGTGGCGGCGCGCGTGCCGCACCTGGCCGACACCAAGCCCCACGGCCGCTTCCACATGGTCGACGTCGACGCCGTCGGCGGGGTCCCGGTGGTCATGCGCGAGCTGCTCGAGGCCGGCCTCCTCCACGGGGACTGCCTCACGGTGACCGGGCGGACGGTGGCCGAGAACCTGGCCGCCCTGGACCCGCCGGCGCCCGACGGCGCCGTGATCCACCCGCTCGGCGACCCCATCAACCGAGACGGCGGGCTGGCCGTGCTCACCGGCTCGCTCGCCCCGCGGGGGTCGGTGGTCAAGGTGGCCGGCATCGACTCGCTCAGCTTCACCGGCACCGCCCGGGTCTTCGACGGCGAGCCGCGGGCCATGGAGGCCATCCTGGCCGGGTCGATCGAGCCGGGGACCGTGGTGGTCATCCGCTACGAGGGCCCCAAGGGCGGGCCCGGCATGCGCGAGATGCTGGCGGTGACCGGGGCCATGAAGGGCGCCGGCCGGGGAGGGGACTGCGCCCTGGTCACCGACGGGCGGTTCTCCGGCGGCACCCACGGTTTCTGCATCGGCCACGTGGCGCCCGAGGCCGTCGACGGCGGCCCCATCGCCCTGGTGGCCGACGGCGACCGGATCGCCATCGACGTGACCGGGCACCGGGTCGACCTGCTGGTGGACGAGGCCGAGCTCGAGCGCCGGCGCCAAGCGCTCAAGCCGTTCGAGCCCCGCTACACGAGCGGCGTGCTGGCCAAGTACGCCCGCCTGGTGACCGGGGCCGACCGCGGGGCGGTGACCGAGCCGTAGAAGAAGCGGTTGTCCGCGGCGCCGGGCCGTGCCACAATGGTGGCCGTGAGCGCTCCGCACCCGACCACGCTGGTAGTTATCACCTAGCACGCGACCACATCCGTCGCGTGCTCCGACCTCCCTTGCGGGAGGTCGTTTCAATTCCCGGCCAGGGTGCGCGACCGACCCGCACGCCCCGGACCGGCCGCTGCGGCACACGAGACCACGACCAAAACCAAAACCAAGACCAAGACCACGACAGGAGAGGAGACCGGCCACATGGATGCGAACCCGACCACCCTGACCGGGGCTCAGGCCCTCATCAAGAGCCTCGAGATGCAGCGGGTCGAGGTCATGTTCGGCCTGCCCGGCGGAGCCATCCTGCCCGTCTACGACCCCATTCTCGACTCCTCGATCCGCCACATCCTGGTCCGCCACGAGCAGGGGGCGGGCCACATGGCCGAGGGCTACGCCATGGTCACCGGCCGTCCGGGGGTGGCCATGGTGACCAGCGGGCCCGGCGCCACCAACATCGTCACCCCGCTCTCCAACGCCTACATGGACTCGACGCCGCTGGTGGTGGTCTCGGGTCAGGTGGCCACCGGCTCGATCGGCACCGACGCCTTCCAGGAGTGCGACATCACCGGGGTGACCATGGGCATCACCAAGCACAACTGGCTGGTGAAGGAGGCGGCCGACATCCCCCGGGTGGTGGCGGCGGCCTTCCACGTGGCCACCACCGGGCGGCCCGGACCGGTCCTCATCGACGTGCCCAAGGACGTGGCCAACGCCTCCATGGAGTGGTACTGGCCGTCCTCGGTGGACGACCTCGACCTGCCCGGCTACCACCCGGTCACCGAGGGCGACCCGGCCGAGGTCCGCCGGGCCGCCGAGCTGCTGCTGGCGGCCGAGCGGCCGGTCCTCTACGTGGGGGGCGGGGTCCTCAAGGCCCGGGCCAGCGAGGTCCTCCTGGCGCTGGCCGAGCGCACCGGCATGCCGGTGGTCACCACCCTCATGGCCCGCGGGGCCTTCCCCGACTCGCACCCCCAGTGCCTGGGGATGCCGGGCATGCACGGCAACTTCACCGCCGTCACGGCCATGCAGCGGGCCGACCTGCTGGTGTCCCTGGGGGCGCGCTTCGACGACCGGGTGACCGGCAAGATCGACGCCTTCGCCCCGGGCGCCAAGATCGTCCACGTCGACATCGACCCGGCCGAGCTGGGCAAGGTGCGCCGCCCCGACGTGGCCGTGGCCGGCGACTGCCGCGCTGGTGATCGACGAGCTCCTCTCGGCCCTCGAAGGCCTCGGGCTGGCCGAGGGCGGGCCGGTGCCCGGCTCGGCCGCGCAGCGGCGCCCGGAGCTCGCCCCCTGGTGGGACCAGCTCCGCCACTGGCAGGAGGAGTTCCCCCTCCACTACGAGCCGGCGGCCGACGGCGGGCCGATCAAGCCCCAGATGGTGGTCGAGGCCCTGCGCGACCTCTCCCCGGCCGACACCGTGGTGGCTTCGGGGGTGGGCCAGCACCAGATGTGGGCCTCGCAGTACTGGCGGTTCGACCACCCCTACACCTGGGTCAACTCCGGCGGGGCCGGGACCATGGGCTTCGCCGTGCCCGCGGCCATCGGGGCCAAGGTGGGCCGCCCCGACCGCACGGTGTGGGCGATCGACGGCGACGGGTGCTTCCAGATGACCGCCCAGGAGCTGGCCACGGCCACCGCCGAGCGGATCCCGGTCAAGATCGCCATCTTGAACAACGCCTACCTCGGCATGGTGCGCCAGTGGCAGGAGATGTTCTACGGCGAGCGCTACTCGGAGGTCTACCTCTCGCCCGACCTGCCCGACTACGTGAAGTGGGCCGAGGCCATGGGCTGCGTGGGCATCCGGGCCGAGAGCCCCGACGAGGTGGGGCCGGCGATCGAGAAGGCCAACGGCATCGACGACCGCCCGGTGGTGGTCGACTTCCGCACCGACGCCTTCGAGAAGGTGTTCCCGATGGTGCCGGCCGGGGCGTCCAACGACGCCATCGTGGTCCACCCCGAGCAGGCGGGGAGGGACCGGTGAGGGCCGCCCCCCGCCACCACGTCCTGTCGGTGCTGGTGGAGAACAAGGCCGGGGTCCTTTCCCGGGTGGCCGGCCTGTTCAGCCGCCGCGGCTTCAACATCTACTCGCTGGCCGTGGCCCCCACCGACGAGGACGAGCGGTTCAGCCGCATCACCATCGTGGTCGACGCCGAGTCCGCCCCCCTCGAGCAGGTCGTCCACCAGCTGGACAAGCTGGTCAACGTGGTGGCCATCTCGCAGCTGGCCCCGGCCGACGCCGTCCAGCGGGAGCTGCTCATCGCCACCGTCGAGGCCCAGCCGGCCGAGCGCTCCCAGGTGATCCAGCTGGTGGGCGTCTTCGGCGGCGAGGTGGTCGACGTGGGGTCCGGCGCCATCACGGTGACCCTGGCCGGCCGGCCGGAGAAGATCGACGACTTCGAGGGCCTGCTGGAGGGCTACCGGGTCGTCGAGCTCCAGCGGACGGGGCGCGTCGCCCTGCCTAAGCTGGACCGCCGGCCCGCCGGCGACCGGCGAGCCGCCGGGGAGTTGAGGACCATCGCCGGCGCGGCCGGCTGAGAAAGGGAAAGAGCACCGACCATGGCCACGCTGTACTACGAGTCCGACGCCGACCCCACCCTGATCCAGGGGCGGAAGGTGGCCGTCCTGGGCTACGGCTCCCAGGGCCACGCCCACGCCCTCAACCTCACCGAGTCGGGGGTGGACGTGCGGGTGGGGCTGCGGCCCGGCTCCTCGAGCAAGAAGAAGGCCGAGGAGGCGGGGCTGCGGGTCACCTCCATCGCCCAGGCCGCCGAGGAGGCCGACGTCATCATGATCCTGCTCCCCGACACCGAGCAGAAGGCCGTCTACGACGCCGAGATCGCCCCGCACCTGCGCCCCGGCGACGCCCTCATGTTCGCCCACGGCTTCAACATCCGCTTCGGCCAGATCGTCCCCCCCGACGGCGTCGACGTGGCCATGGTGGCGCCCAAGAGCCCGGGCCACCTGGTCCGGCGCACCTACACCGAGGGCGGGGGCGTGCCCTCGCTGATCGCCGTGCACCAGGACGCCACCGGCAAGGCCCGGGCCCTCGCCCTCTCCTACGCCCACGGCATCGGGGCCACCCGGGCCGGGGTGCTCGACACCACCTTCGCCGAGGAGACCGAGACCGACCTGTTCGGCGAGCAGGTGGTGCTCTGCGGCGGCCTGACCTCGCTGGTGACGGCGGGGTTCGAGACGCTGGTGGAGGCCGGCTACCAGCCCGAGTCGGCCTACTTCGAGTGCCTGCACGAGCTGAAGCTCATCGTCGACCTCATGTACGAGCAGGGGATCGCCGGCATGCGCTACTCGATCTCCGACACCGCCGAGTACGGCGACCTGACGCGGGGCCCGAGGGTCGTCGACGACCAGGTGCGGGCCGAGATGCGCCGGATCCTCGGCGAGATCCGCGACGGCTCCTTCGCCGAGGAGTGGATCGCCGAGAACCGCAACGGCCGACCGAACTTCAAGAAGCTCCAGGAGCAGGGCCGGGCCCACCAGATCGAGAAGGTGGGGGCCGAGCTCCGGGCGATGATGCCGTTCATCTCGGCCGGCCGGACCAGGGTGCAGGACGCCTCGGGAGGCTGACCGCCGACCCCCCCGACCCGGGCCGGGGGGCCCACCCCTCGACCCGCAGAAAGCGCCGCGAGGCCGATCGAAGAGCGAGGCGGTTGGCCCCGGAGCTCGTTCCCCCGGCTCCAAGGCGCCGAAGGCGCCTTCTCACGGTGCGGGTGCGCCTTCGCCGACACCTACCGCCCGGCACCTGCACGTTGACGACGGGAGCTCATGGTTGGCCGGACGGTGACGTCAACCACCGACGGCCCGTTGCAGCTGGGCTTTGGTCATGCGGGAGCGTCCCTTGACGCCCTTGCGTCGCGCGTCCTGGTAGAGCTGGTCCTTCGTGCGACCTGACGCCCCCGAGTGCGAGCGCAGGCCGCCGCGCCGGCCCGAGGAGATGTCGTCGGTCGAGGTCCGGCTCGACCGCTTGGCCTCGCCCGAGCGCGCCCGCTCCTTGTTGACGGTACGGGCGGCGATCTCCTCGGCGGTCCGCTCGGACTCACCGCGCCCTTTCAGGCCCTGCTTGATGTGGTCATACTGGCGCTCTCGCTTGGCGCTCCAGGCTTCCTGGGGCATCGCTCACCTCCGTCGCATTCGATCAGCCGTGCGGCCGTCCCCTCCTCCGCTGGCATACCCCCCGCCACGGGGCGCATAACCCGATCTCGGAACGGGCGCACAACGCGCCGGCCGCCTGCGCCGCCTCCCGCGCGGGTCCCTCATCGAAACGGCCCGCGGAGCCTTCGCCGACAGATCGGGGCAGACGTCGCTACCGGAGAGCACGGATTCGACGGGTTCTCCTTCTTGCGCCTGCTCCAGCCCTCGGAGAGCAGGGGGTCGCACGCCGCAGGCGGACGGCGGGTTCTCGCCGCCAACCCCCGAGGGGCTCTGCGAGGAGGCAAAGCGGCGCAGCATTGCCGGGCGGTCGCGCCTGGGCCGCGCCGAGCTGGCGCGCCCCTTGGCATCAGGAGGACCGGCCGCAAGCGGCGACCGGTCCCGCCCCGCTCAGCTCAGAGCGCCCCCACCACGTGGGTGACGCAGGCGCACAGGGCGGCCACGTCCTCGGGGTCGATGGCGGGGAACATGGCGATCCGCAGCTGGTTGCGGCCGAGCTTGCGGTAGGGCTCGGTGTCGACGATCCCGTTGGCCCGCAGGATGGCCGCCACCTCGGCGGCGTCGACGGCGTCGACGAAGTCGATCGTGCCCACCACGTGGCTGCGGTCGGCCGGCTTCTCCACGAAGGGCCGGGCGTAGCCGGACTGCTCCGCCCAGGTGTAGAGGATCTCGGCCGAGCGGTCGCAGCGGCCCGCCGTCCACTCGAGCCCCCCGCCGGCCAGCATCCAGTCGACCTGCTCGGCCAGGAGGTACAGGGTGGCCAGGGCCGGGGTGTTGTAGGTCTGGTCCAGGCGGGAGTTGTCGAGGGCGATCTTCAGGTCCAAGAAGGCCGGGACCCACCGCCCCGAGGCCGAGATCCGCTCGATGCGCTCGACGGCGGCCGGCGAGCACAGGGCCAGCCACAGCCCGCCGTCGGCGGCGAAGCACTTCTGGGGGGCCAGGTAGTAGACGTCGAACTGCGCCGGGTCGACCCGCAGGCCCCCGGCGGCCGAGGTGGCGTCGACCGCCACCAGCCCGCCCCCGTCGGCCGGGGCGGCCGCGCCGTCGGGCCGGCGGATCTCCATGGCCACCCCGGTCGAGGTCTCGTTGTGGGTGAGGGCGTAGAGGTCGACCGTCCCGTCGGCCACCGGCAAGGGGTGGGTGCCGGGCTCGGAGGCGAGCACCTGGGGGTCCTTCAGGTGGGGAGCGGCCGAGGCGGCGGCGGCGAACTTGGAGGAGAACTCGCCGAAGGAGAGGTGCTGGCTCTGCTCCTCGATCAGGCCGAAGGTGGCGGCGTCCCAGAAGCAGGTGGTTCCCCCGTTGCCCAGCAGCACCTCGTAGCCGTCGGGGAGGGAGAACAGCTCGGCCAGGCCGCGCCGGACCCGGCCCACCACCGACTTGACCGGACGCTGCCGGTGGCTGGTCCCGAGGTAGGTGGTGGCCGCCTCGACCAGGCCGGCGACCTGCTCGGGGCGGACCTTGGACGGTCCCGAGCCGAACCGCCCGTCGTTGGGCAGGAGCGCTGAGGGGATGCGGATGCGGGGGGTCCCGCCGGCCGCCGCGGCGTTGTCGGGGGTGGCGTGCACGTATGGAATCATGGCACCCATGTCCCCCGGCACGAAAGACGCCACCACGCAGGGCCGCATCTCCGCCCGGGCCGCCGCCGTCTCGCCGTCGGCCACCCTCGCCGTCGACGCCAAGGCCAAGGCGCTCCAGGCCGCGGGGGAGAAGGTCGTCGGGTTCGGCGCCGGCGAGCCGGACTTCCCCACGCCGGCCCACATCGTCGAGGCGGCGGTGGCCGCCTGTCGCCAGCCGGCCAACCACCGCTACACCCCGACCGCCGGGCTGCCCGAGCTGCGCGAGGCGATCGCCACCAAGACCAAGCGGGACTCGGGCTACGAGGTCACGGCCTCCCAGGTGCTGGTCACCAACGGCGGGAAGCAGGCGGTGGCCAACGCCTTCGCCGTGCTCTGCGACCCGGGCGACGAGGTGCTCGTCCCCGCCCCCTACTGGACCACCTACCCCGAGTCCATCGCCCTGGCCGGGGGGACCCCGGTCCCGGTGGCCGCCGGCGAGTCCAGCGGCTTCCGGGTGACCGTGGACCAGCTGGAGGCGGCCGCCACGGGACGGACCAAGGTGCTCCTGTTCGTCTCGCCCTCCAACCCGACCGGCGCCGTCTACCCGCGGGCCGAGATCGAGGCCATCGGGCGCTGGGCCGCCTCGACGCGGGCATCTGGGTGGTGACCGACGAGATCTACGAGCACCTCGTCTACGGGGGCGCCGAGCACTACTCGATGCCGGTGCTGGTGCCCGAGCTGGCCGACCGCTGCATCGTGGTCAACGGGGTGGCCAAGACCTACGCCATGACCGGCTGGCGGGTGGGCTGGATGCTCGGCCCGAGCGACGCCGTGGTGGCGGCCACCAACATCCAGTCCCACGAGACCTCCAACGTGGCCAACGTCTCCCAGCGCGCCGCCCTGGCGGCGGTCTCGGGCGACCTCGGCGCGGCGGCCGAGATGCGCCAGGCCTTCGACCGCCGCCGCCGGGTCATGCACCGGATGCTCAACGAGATCGACGGGGTGACCTGCCTCGAGCCCGAGGGCGCCTTCTACGCCTTCCCCGACGTCACCGGCCTGCTCGGCCGCACCGTGGCCGGCAGCCGGCCGCAGTCGAGCGCCGAGCTGGCCGAGGTGTGCATCACCGAGGCCAAGGTGGCGGTGGTGCCCGGCGAGGCCTTCGGGGCGCCCGGCTACTTCCGCATGTCCTACGCCCTGGGCGACGACGACCTCGTCGAGGGGGTCAGCCGGCTGGCCGCGCTCTTCGGCTCCGCCGGGTAGACCGGGACCGCGGGTCGCACGAGTAGAGGAGGCGCGTCGCTTGGCACGGGTACTGGTAACCGAGAAGATCGCCCAGCGCGGGCTGGACCGGCTGGCCGCGGCCGGCCACGAGGTCGAGGTGCGCGAGGGGCTCACCCCCGACGAGCTGCTCGGGGCGGTGGCCGGGGCCCACGCCCTCATCATCCGCTCGGCCACCAAGGTGACCGCCGACGTCCTGTCCGCCGGGGCCGACCTCCAGGTGGTGGGCCGGGCCGGTGTGGGGCTGGACAACGTCGACGTGCCGGCGGCCACGGCCCGCGGCGTGATGGTGGTGAACGCCCCCACCTCCAACATCCTCTCGGTGGCCGAGCAGGCCATGGGCCTCCTTCTGGCCCAGGCCCGGAACATCCCCCAGGCCCACGCCGCCCTGGTGGCCGGACGGTGGGAGCGCTCGAAGTGGGAGGGCGTCGAGCTGCACGGCAAGGTCCTGGGCGTGGTCGGCCTGGGCCGGGCCGGCTCGCTGGTGGCCCAGCGCGCCCTGGCCTTCGGCATGCGCCTGCTCGCCTTCGACCCCTACATCTCGGCCGAGCGGGCCAAGGCCATGGGGGTCGAGCTGCGGTCGCTGGAGGAGCTCTTCGCCGAGTCCGACTTCATCTCGATCCACACCCCCAAGACGCCCGAGACGGCCAACCTCGTCGGCCGCGACCTCCTGGCCAAGGCCAAGCCGGGTATCCGCATCGTCAACACGGCACGCGGGGGCATCATCGACGAGGAGGCGCTGGCCGAGGCGATCCGCGACGGGGTGGTGGCCGGGGCCGGCGCTCGACGTCTTCGCCACCGAGCCGCCGGGAGCCTCGCCCCTCTTCGAGCTCGAGTCGGTGGTGGTCACCCCGCACCTCGGCGCCTCGACCGAGGAGGCCCAGGACAAGGCCGGCATCACCATCGCCGAGCAGGTCGAGCTGGCCCTGGCCGGGGAGTTCGTCCCCTACGCGGTGAACGTGGCCGCCACCGAGGTGTCCGAGGTCGTGCGGCCCTTCATGGCCCTGGCCGAGCAGCTGGGCCGCGTTCTTCGCCAGCCTCCACGACGGCCTGCCCGACCGCCTGGACATCGAGTACCAGGGTGCCCTGGCCGCCGCGGGCACCGGCATCCTCACCCTCTCGGTGCTGAAGGGGTTGTTCGCCTCGACCACCGAGGAGCCGGTCTCCTACGTGAACGCCCCGCAGCTGGCCGCCGAGCGCGGGCTCGAGATCCGCGAGACCTCCACCGCCACGTCGCCCAACTACAAGAGCTTGGTCACCCTGCGCTCGTCGGGCCACGCGGTGGCGGCCACCCTCACCGGGGCCGGGGTCCGGGCCGAGCCCCGCCTGGTCATGGTCGACGACCACACCGTCGAGGTGCCGCCCTCGCCCCACATGCTGGTGGTCCGCAACGACGACCGGCCGGGCATGATCGGGGTGGTCGGGATGGTACTGGGCGACGCCGGGATCTCGATCTCGTCCATGGCCGTGGGCCCCAGCCGCCAGCCCGGGGCCGGCACCGCCCTCATGGTGCTGGCCCTCAGCGAGCCCGCCCCCGACGAGGCGATCGCCCGGCTCCGGGCCGACGCGGGCATCGTCGACCTCCACCGGGTCAGCCTCTAAGGGCGGGCGGCCCCCCCGCCCGGGGGGCCGGTGTCCGGCCGGCGGGGCACCGGTGGCCAGGCGTCGAGGCTGGGAGGACGAGGCGGCCGCGCCAGCAGCGCCCGGGCCGCCAGGGCGCACCCGGCCAGGACCACCACCCACACCCACGCGCTCCTCCGCCGCACCCGCTCACGGTAGCCCTTGACGACCGGGGTCGCCCCTGGCACCATGGAGGGTCATGCGAGGTGCCCCGACCACGGACCTGCTGCTTACCTGACGGCGAACGCCACAACGCGTTCGCCCGCCGCCTCCTGCGCCGAAAGGCCAGGAGGTTTTTTGTTGGGACCGCAGCCGGTGCGACCGGGAGCCCGCGTATCGGACCGAACACAGGACAGAGTGAGAAGGAAAGGAGAGACGGACGTGAGCAACGCCGACCACCACCGGACGGACGGGGGCCGACTGGCCCTGCCGTGCGACCCGTCCCCCATGCCCTTTCACCTCTACCGCCCCTCGCGGCCCCTGGTCCTCGACGACCGGACCTGGCCCGACCGCCAGCTCACCGAGGCGCCCCGCTGGGCCAGCGTGGACCTGCGCGACGGCAACCAGGCCCTGGTCGACCCGATGGACCCCGACCGCAAGCTGGCCCTCTTCCGCACCCTGGTCGAGGTGGGGTTCAAGGAGATCGAGGTGGGCTTCCCCTCGGCCTCCCAGACCGACTACGACTTCCAGCGCCTCATCATCGAGGAGGGGCTGATCCCCGACGACGTCGAGATCCAGGTGCTGGTCCAGTGCCGCGAGGAGCTCATCGAGCGGACCTTCGAGTCGCTCCAGGGGGCGCCGCGGGCGGTGGTGCACTTCTACAACTCCACCTCCGAGCTCCAGCGCCGCGTCGTCTTCGGCCTGGACCGGTCGGGGATCACCGACATCGCCGTCAACGCGGCCCGCCTGTGCCGCAAGTTCGAGTCGACCGTCCCGGGCACCGAGATCCGCTACGAGTACTCCCCGGAGAGCTTCATGGGGACCGAGCCCGACTTCGCCGTGGCCATCTGCGAGGCGGTGATGGAGGTGATCGAGCCGACCCCGGAGCGGCCGCTCATCCTCAACCTGCCCAACACCGTCGAGATGTACATGCCCAACGTCTACGCCGACGTCCTGGAGTGGTTCGGCCGGACCATCTCGAACCGCGACTCGATCGTGCTCAGCGTCCACCCGCACAACGACCGCGGCACGGCGGTGGCCGCCGCCGAGCTGGCCGTGCTGGCCGGCGTCGACCGGGTGGAGGGGACGCTGTTCGGCAACGGCGAGCGCACCGGCAACGTCGACGTGGTCACCCTGGCCATGAACCTCTTCTCCCAGGGTGTCGACCCCACGCTCGACTTCAGCGACATCGAGAAGGTCCGCCACGTGGCCGAGTACGCCACCCGGATGCCGGTGCACCCGCGCCACCCCTACGTGGGCGACCTCGTCTACACCGCCTTCTCCGGCTCCCACCAGGACGCCATCAAGAAGGGGATGGAGGCCATCGGCACCGACTACGAGCACTGGGAGGTGCCCTACCTGCCCATCGACCCCAAGCACGTCGGGCGCACCTACCAGGCCATCATCCAGGTGAACAGCCAGTCGGGCAAGGGCGGCGTGGCCTACCTCATGGACACCGAGCACGGGCTCGACCTGCCCCGCCGCCTGCAGGTGGAGTTCTCCAAGCGCGTCCAGGCGGTGACCGAGAGGTCCGGGACGGTGATCCAGCCCGACGAGATGTGGGAGGTGTTCAGCGACACCTACCTCCCCTCCGACGCCGGCCTGCGGCTGCTCGGGAGCGAGGTGACGACCGGTGGCGGCCACACCACGGTCACGGCCCAGCTGCTGGTCGACGGCAAGCACACCACGGTCAACGGCCAGGGCAACGGGCCGATCGACGCCCTGGTGGCCGGGCTGCGCGAGGTGCTGGGGATCACCTTCGAGGTGAAGGACTACAGCGAGCACGCCCTCACCTCGGGGAGCGGGGCCTCGGCCGTCGCCTACGTGGAGGCCGAGGGGCCCGACGGGTCCACCTGGTGGGGGGTGGGGATGGACTCGTCGATCCTCGACGCCTCGCTGGCCGCCGTGGTCGGCGCGGCCAACCGGGCTCCCGCCGCTCGGTGATCCGCTCGGCCGCGGCCGACGACGCCCAAGAGGTGCTGTCGCTCATCCGCGAGCTGGCCCGGTTCGAGCGGATGGAGGACGAGGTGGCCTGCACCGTCGACGACCTGCGCCGGGAGCTCTTCGACGCAGATCCCGTGGCCCGGGTGAGCCTGGTCACCGAGGGCGGGGCGGTGGCCGGGATGGCCCTGTGGTTCCCGACCTTCTCCACGTTCCTGGGCCGGCGGGGGATCTGGCTGGAGGACCTCTTCGTGCGCGAGGCCTGGCGGGGCCGCGGCCACGGGCGCGCCCTCGTCGAGCACCTGCGGACGCTGGTCGACGGTCGCGTCGAGTGGGCGGTGCTCGACTGGAACCGCCGGGCCGTCGACTTCTACGAGTCGCTCGGCGCCCGCCCGGTCGAGGGCTGGACCACCTACCGCTGGCTGCCCCCCGGCAGCTAGCCGAACCCGCCGCTCGGCAGGTACGGGGCGAAGGGCCGCTCCATCCCCCGGATCATCACCGGGCCGGACGGGAAGAGGGGGAGGCCGGCCTCGAGCAACGGGCCCAGCGCCCACTGCTGGCCGCCGGTCAGCCAGCCGACCTCGAAGGGGCCGTCGGGTCGGGCCCGGGCCAGCGCCGCAGTGAGCACGGCGGCGGCCGAGGCCTCGTCCCGGCCGGCCAGCGTGACCACCCGGTCGGCCTGGGCCAGCGCGTAGGCGCGGTCGCCGTCGAGCAGCAGGGCGGCCCCGTCGGCCACCAGGTGGGCGAGGTCGGCCTGGCGGGGGGCGCCCCGCACCGCCCGGTCGATGGCGGAGGCCACGGCGAGTCCCTCCTCCCCGGCGGCCCGGACCGAGGCCGGCCCGGCCGGCCGGCGGGCCACCGGGCCCGTGGCCATCAGCGTGGGGTGGGGCTCGAACCCGGCGGTGGCGTAGAGGCGGACCGCCCGGGGGTCGACCGAGGCCTGGACGGTGCCCGGACCGCCGGCCCCGTAACCGAGGGCCCGGCCGAGGAGGGCCCGCCCCACCCCGGTCGACTGGCAGACGGGGTCGACGCCCAGGACCGAGAGGACCCAGTGCCGGCCGCGCACGAACGCCTGGGCCAGGCCCACGACGGCCCCCTCTCGTTCGGCCACCCAGGACCCGGCGGGGTCGGTGGCCAGCAGGTGGGCCAGGCGCCGCCCGACGCGGCCCCGGTCGACCCCGGCGGGCCCCGTGGCCGCCGCCCGGGCCGGGGGTCGGTGGCGGGTGCCCATGTCGGCCATGGCCGAGCACCACACCTCGACCGCCGGGGCCACGTCGGCGTCCTCCATGGGCCGGGTGGCGGGGCCGGCCGGTCCTCGCATGCCGCGATCCTGCCACGGCCGCCACGGCCGCCACGGACGCCGGCCGATAGGTTGGGGCGCATGGCCCGACGCCCCGCCAGCCCCCGAGTGCTCGCCGTCGCCCGGGGCGACGTGCCGGCAGACCTCCTCGTCACCGGCGGCCGGGTGCTGTCCCCGTCCACGCGCGAGTGGGTCGAGACCGACCTGGCCGTGGCCGACGGGGTGGTGGCCGGCTGGGGTCCGAGGGAGGCGCTCGAGGTGGTCGACGTGGCCGGGGCCGCCGTCACCCCCGGGCTCATCGACGCGCACATGCACCTCGAGTCGACCAAGCTCTGGGTGGACGAGTTCGTCCGGACGGTGCTGCCGCTCGGCACCACCGCAGTGGCCGCCGACCCCCACGAGATCGCCAACGTGTTCGGCATCCCCGGCGTCGCCGCGCTGGTGGAGGCGGCGGCGGGCCTGCCCTTCACCTTCGGGGTGTGCGCCTCGAGCTGCGTGCCGGCCTCTCCCTTCGAGAGCCCGGGGGCCGAGCTGGTCGCCGCCGACGTGCGGGCGCTCATGGACGAGCACGGGGCCATCGGGGTGGCCGAGGTGATGAACTTCCCCGGGGTGGTGGCCGGGGACCCCGAGATGCTGGCCCGCATCGCCACCGCCGGGCGACGCCGGGTGGACGGCCACGCCCCGGGACTGTCGGGCCGGGCCCTCGACGCCTACCTGGCCGCCGGGGTGGAGTCCGACCACGAGTGCACGACGCTGGCCGAGGCCGAGGAGAAGCGCCGCAAGGGGATGTGGGTGTTCATCCGCCAGGGGTCGGCCAGCCAGAACCTGGCCGCCCTGGTGCCCAGCGTCCTCCTCCACGGCACCGACCACGTGGCGCTGTGCACCGACGACCGCGAGCCCGACACCCTGCTGGCCTCGGGCCACCTGAACGACTGCGTGGCCCTGGCCGTGGCGGCCGGGGTGGGCGAGATCGACGCCCTGGTGATGGCCACGGCCAATCCGGCCGAGTACCACGGCTTCAGCGAGCTGGGCTCGCTGGCCCCCGGCTACCAGGCCGACCTGGTCTGCTTCGACGAGCTGGCCGGCTTCCGGCCGTCCCGGGTCTTCCAGCGGGGCCGGCTGGTGGCCGCCGATGGGCGGGCGGTGCCCGGCGCGGTGGGGAAGGTGCCGGCCCCGGCCTGGATGCGCCGCTCCGTCCACCTCGAGTCGCCGCCCGCGCCCGGCGACCTGGACCTGTCGGCGCCCCCGGGGCACCGGGCCCGCACCATCGGCATCGAGTCGGGCTCGCTCACGACGCGTTCGTTGGTCACCGACCCCTCCGACCCCGGGGCCGAGGTGGCCCGGCTGGCCGTGGTCGAGCGCCACCGGCGGACGGGACGGATCGGGCTGGGCTGGGTGCACGGGTTCGGCCTCGAGCGCGGGGCCTTCGCCTCCACCGTGGGCCACGACGCCCACAACGTGATGGTGGTGGGCGACGCCGGCCGGGGCGGCCCGGCGGCCATGGCCGCGGCGGTGGGGCGGCTGGCCGAGCTCGGCGGGGGGCAGGTCGTGGTCGACGCCGACGGGCGGGTGGTGGCCGAGATGGCCCTCGAGATCGGCGGCCTGATGAGCGACCGGCCGGCGGCCGAGGTGGCCCGGGGGCTCGAGGCGCTGGTGGCCGCGGCCCGGGGCCTGGGGGTGACCGTGGCCGCCCCGTTCATGCAGCTCTCGTTCCTCGGCCTCTCGGTCATCCCCGACCTGCGGCTCACCGACCAGGGCCTGGTCGACGTCGGGGCCTTCGAGCTGGTGCCGGTGGCGGTGGGCTGAGCGCCGCCCGGCGCTACGCCGGGGCGGCGGCCGACCGCGGGAGCCACCCCGGCCGGTGGGCCTCGTAGGCGTCGATCTCGGACTCGTGGCGGAGCGAGAGCCCGATGTCGTCCCAGCCGTTCACCAGCCGCTCCCGGGTGAACTCGTCGAGCGGGAAGGTCGCCTCGATGCCGGCGGCCGGGGCCTCGACCGTGCCCCTGGCGACGTCGATGGTGAGCTCGAGCGAGGGGTCGGCGGTCACCGCCTCCAGCAGGGCGCGGTCGACCTCGGGGGAGACCTCGACCGGGACCAGGCCCTGCTTCGTGCAGTTGTTGCGGAAGATGTCGGCGAAACGGGAGGACACCACCGCCTCGAAGCCGTAGTCGAGCAGGGCCCACACCGCGTGCTCACGCGAGGACCCGGTGCCGAAGTTGTGGCCGGCCACCAGGATGGTGGCCCCGGCGTACTCGGGCTGGTTGAGCACGAAGGCGCGGTCGTCGCGCCACTCGGCGAAGAGGCCGGCCCCGAAGCCGGTGCGCTCCACGCGCTTCAGCCAGTCGGAGGGGATGATCTGGTCGGTGTCGACGTCGGAGCGGTCGAGCGGGACCGCCCGGCCGGTGATGACGGTGACCGGCCTCACGAGTCGAGGTCCTCGGGCGCGGCGAACCGCCCGGCCACGGCGGTGGCGGCGGCCACGGCGGGGGAGACGAGGTGGGTGCGGCCGCCCCGGCCCTGGCGGCCCTCGAAGTTGCGGTTCGAGGTGGAGGCGCAGCGCTCGCCCGGCGACAGCTTGTCGGGGTTCATGGCCAGGCACATCGAGCAGCCCGGCTGGCGCCACTCGAAGCCGGCGGCCTCGAACACCTTGTCGAGCCCCTCCGCCTCGGCCTGGGCCTTCACCCGGTGCGAGCCGGGCACGACCAGGGCCCGCAGCCCGGGGTGGACGTGGCGTCCCTCGAGGACGGCGGCGGCGGCCCGGAGGTCCTCGATGCGCGAGTTGGTGCACGAGCCCAAGAAGACCGTGTCGACGGCCACCTCCCGCAGGGGGGTGCCGGCCGTCGAGCCCCATGTAGGCCAGCGCCCGGGCCGCGGCCTCCCGGTCGCCCGGGTCGGCGAAGGAGTCGGGGTCGGGCACCCCGCCGGCGATCGGCGCCACCTGGGCCGGGTTGGTGCCCCAGGTGACGTGGGGCACCAGGCCGGCCGCCTCGAGGACCACCTCGTTGTCGAAGGCGGCGCCTTCGTCGGTGGGGAGGGTGGCCCAGTAGGCGAGAGCCTCGTCCCACGCCGCGCCGGTCGGGGCGTGGGGGCGCCCCTCGAGGTAGGCGAAGGTGGTCTCGTCGGGGGCGACCATCCCGGCCCGGGCGCCCCCCTCGATGCTCATGTTGCAGACCGTCATCCGGCCCTCCATGGAGAGCGAGCGCACGGCCCGGCCGCGGTACTCGATGACGTGGCCCATACCCCCGCCGGTGCCGATGCGGCCGATCACCGCCAGCACCAGGTCCTTGGCCGTCACCCCGGCCGGGAGGTCCCCCTCGACGGTGACGGCCATGGTGGCCGGCCGCTGCTGGGGGAGGGTCTGGGTGGCCAGGACGTGCTCGACCTCGCTGGTGCCGATCCCGAAGGCCAGGGCCCCGAACGCCCCGTGGGTGGAGGTGTGGCTGTCGCCGCAGACGATGGTCATGCCGGGCTGGGTGAGCCCCTGCTCGGGCCCGATGACGTGCACGATGCCCTGGTTGGCGTCGCCCATGGGGTAGCAGGTGATGCCGAACTCGGCGCAGTTGGCCGAGAGCACCTCGAGCTGGCGGGCCGAGACCGGGTCGGCGACCGGCTGGTCGATGTCGGTGGTGGGCACGTTGTGGTCGGCGGTGGCCACCGTGAGGTCGGGGCGCCGCACGGTGCGCCCGGCCATCCGCAGCCCGTCGAAGGCCTGGGGCGAGGTGACCTCGTGGACCAGGTGCAGGTCGATGAAGAGGAGGTCGGGCTCGCCCTCGGCGCGGTGCACCACGTGGGCGTCCCACACCTTGTCGGCCAGGGTGCGCGGGCCGCTCACCCGCCCACCCGCACGATCTCCACCCGGAGCGTCCCGCCGGGGGCCTCGTACTCGACGGTCTCCCCGGCCGAGCGGCCGATGAGGGCCTGGCCCAGCGGGGCGCTGGGCGAGACCACCGGCATGTCGCCCCGGCGCTCCTCGATGGAGCCGACGAAGAACTCCTGGGCGTCGTCCTCGTCGTCGCCCTCGTAGCGCAGGGTGACCACCACGCCGTGGTCGACGGTCGAGGCCTCGCCGCCCGATTCGGGCACGACCTCGGCCGTCTTGAGGAGGGCCTGGAGCTGGCGGATGCGCGACTCCATCTTCCCCTGGGCGTCCTTGGCGGCGTGGTAGTCGCCGTTCTCCGACAGGTCCCCCAGGGCCCGGGCGGCCTCGATGGCCTGGGCGATCTCCACCCGGCCGCGGGTGGTGAGGTCCTCCAGCTCGGCCTGGAGGCGGTCGTAGGTCTCCTGGGTGAGCCGGGTCGGCTCGGCCCGTCTGCCGGTGGTGTCGGTCACGGCCACGAGGCTACCGGCTGGCGCGTGGGCGGCGGCACGCCCACGAGGTGGTTGACGCCGGGCGGCGGCGTGGGGGAGACTGGGCGCCGGATGAGTGTCTTCTTCAATCCCGTAGTCATTATCAGCTAGGCGCGCACCGACCGGTGCGCGCCTGTTCGACCGTCCACTCCGTGGGCGGTTTTTCATTTCCCGGACACGTACGGCCCACAGCGGAGAGGGCCCGGAGGGCGCAGGAGCGATGCACGCAGAGGACAGGGGAGGCCCGGCTGGGCACCGCGTGGCCGTCATCGGCGGCGACGGGATCGGGCCCGAGGTGCTGCGCGAGGCGCTGAAGGTGGCCGCCGCGGCCGGCGCCGCCCTCGACACCACCGAATTCGACCTGGGTGCGGAGCGCTACCTGCGCACCGGGGACGTGCTCCCCGACGCCGTGCTCGACGAGCTGCGCGGGTTCGACGCCATCCTGCTGGGCGCGGTCGGGCCGCCGGTCGGGGACACCTCGGTGCCGCCGGGGACGCTCGAGCGGGGGCTCCTGCTGCGGCTCCGCTTCGAGCTCGACCTCTACGTCAACCTGCGGCCGTTCACCGGGGTGCCCGGGTCGATCGCCGAGGGGGCCGACTTCGTCGTGGTCCGCGAGAACACCGAGGGCACCTACGCCGGGGAGGGCGGCTTCCTGCGCCGGGGGACCCCCCACGAGGTGGCCACCCAGGGCTCGGTGAACACCCGGATGGGGGCCGAGCGGTGCGTGCGCTTCGCCTTCGAGCTGGCCCGGAGCCGTCCCGCCCGCAAGCTCACGCTCGTCCACAAGACCAACGTGCTCACCTTCGCCGGCGACCTGTGGCAGCGGACGGTCGACGAGGTGGCGGCGGACTTCGGCGAGGTGACCCGCGACTACAACCACGTCGACGCCGCCTGCATCTACCTGGTCGAGCAGCCGAAACGCTACGACGTGATCGTCACCGACAACCTCTTCGGCGACATCCTGACCGACCTGGCCGGGGCGGTCTCCGGCGGCATCGGCTTCGCCGCCTCGGCCAACCTCAACCCGGCCCGCACCGGCCCCTCCCTCTTCGAGCCGGTCCACGGGGCGGCGCACGACATCGCCGGCAAGGGCATCGCCAACCCGCTGGCCGCCGTCCACTCGGCCGCCCTCATGCTCGACTTCCTGGGCGAGGACGACGCCGCGGCCCGGGTGAAGAAAGCCATGGCCGGCTACATCGACGACCAGTACCGCGACGGCCCCCCGCCCGCCGACAACCAGCCCTCTACCGTCGCCGTGGGCGACGCCATCGCAGAAAGGCTCTGAACAGTGCCCATCACCCCGACCGAGAAGATCTGGATGGACGGCGAGCTCGTCGACTGGGCGGACGCCCAGGTCCACGTGCTCACCCACACCATGCACTACGGGTCCGGCGTGTTCGAGGGCATCCGGGCCTACCCGACCACCCAGGGGCCCGCCATCTTCCGGCTGCGCGACCACGTCCGCCGGCTGGTGAACTCGGCCAAGATCCTCCTCATCGACGTCCCCTTCAGCGAGGACGAGCTGGTGGCGGCCTGCCGGGACGTCGTGCGGGTCAACGATCTCTCCGACGGCTGCTACCTGCGGCCCATCGTCTTCCTCGGCTACGGCGAGATGGGGCTCAACCCGCTCCCGTGCCCGGTCAACGTGGCCATCGCCGCCTGGCCGTGGGGCACCTACCTGGGCGACGACGGGGTGGCCAACGGGGTGACGGTCAAGATCAGCTCCTGGCGCCGCCACGACCCCAACGCCGTGCCCACGGCGGCCAAGGGCACCGGTATGTACGTGAACTCCTCGCTGGCCAAGGTGGAGGCGATCAAGGCCGGGTACGACGAGGCCATCCTGCTCGCCCCCGACGGCCACGTGAGCGAGTGCACGGGGGAGAACCTCTTCGTGGTGCGCGACGGCCGGCTGCTCACGCCGCCCACCTCGGACTCGGGGGCCCTCGACGGGATCACCCAGCACACCGTGGAGACCATCGTCGGCCGACATGGGTCTCGAGGTCACCCACGAGCCGCTCATCCGGACCGACCTCTACACGGCCGACGAGGCGTTCCTCACCGGCACCGCGGCCGAGGTGGTGCCCATCCGCTCGGTCGACGACCGGGCGGTGGGCGAGGGCCGGCCGGGCCCCATCACCAAGGAGATCCAGGAGACCTACTTCGCCACCGTGCGGGGCGAGGTCGACCGCTACAAGGACTGGCTCGACCATGTCGAGTGACCACCGCCACTCCCCGGACGGCCACGGCGGTCACGGGCACGGCGCCGGGGCGCACGACTACGCATTGCCCGAGCTGCCCGAGGCCGTCGACGTCTTCGACACGACGCTGCGCGACGGGAGCCAGCAGGAGGGGCTGTCGCTCACCGTCGACGACAAGCTGCGGGTGGCCGAGCAGCTCGACCACCTCGGCGTCACCTACATCGAGGGCGGCTGGCCCGGGGCCAACCCCAAGGACGACGAGTTCTTCGCCCGGGCACCGACCGAGCTGCACCTCGGCACCTCGACCCTGGTGGCCTTCGGGTCCACCCGTCGGGCGGGGGTGCGGGCCCAGGACGACGCCGTGCTGGGGAAGCTGGTCTCGGCGGGCACCGACGGTGGTGTGCCTCGTGGCCAAGAGCTGGGACCGCCACGTCACCGACGCCCTGCGGACCTCCCTCGACGAGGCGGTGGCCATGGTGGCCGACTCGGTGGCCCACCTGCGCGCACCACGGCAAGCGCGTCTTCCTCGACGCCGAGCACTTCTTCGACGGCTACCGCAACAACCCCGACTTCGCCCTGCGGGTGCTCGACCGCGGCCGAGGAGGCCGGGGCCGAGGCGCTCGTCCTGTGCGACACCAACGGCGGCACGCTGCCCGACGACATCGGCGACGGCGGTGGCCGGCGTGCGGGACCGCACCGGCGCCCAACTGGGCATCCACTGCCACAACGACGCGGGCTGCGCCGTGGCCAACTCGCTGGTGGCCGTCCAGGCCGGCGTCACCCAGGTCCAGGGGTGCATCAACGGCTACGGCGAGCGGGCCGGGAACGCCGACCTGTCGGCGGCCATCCCCAATCTCAGCCTGAAGCTCAACGTCCGGACGATCCCCCCCGACCGACTCGAGCGCCTGACCCCGGTGGCCCATCACATCGCCGAGCTGGTCAACATCGCCCCCAACCCCCAGCAGCCCTACGTCGGGGCCTCGGTCTTCGCCCACAAGGGCGGCCTCCACGCCAGCGCCGTGGCCCGGCGGCGCGACCTCTACGAGCACATGCCCCCCGACCTGGTCGGCAACGGCACCCGGGTGGTGGTGTCGGAGATGGCCGGCCGCTCCACCCTGGCCATGAAGGCGGCCGAGCTCGGCCTCGAGCTCGACGGCGAGGTGTTGGGCCGGGTGCTCGACGAGCTGAAGCGCCTCGAGCACGAGGGCTACCACTTCGAGGTGGCCGACGGCTCGCTCGAGCTGCTGCTGCGACGGGCCGGCGGCTGGGAGGCGCGCTTCTTCGAGGTCGAGTCCTACCGGGTGATCACCGACCACGGGTCGCGCTCGGCCGGGCTGGTCGACGGCGGCCCGTCGGAGGGGGCGGTGGCCCCCACCACCGAGGCCACGGTGAAGGTCCACGTCGGCCCGACCCGGACCGTGGCCACGGCCGAGGGCAACGGGCCGGTCAACGCCCTCGACGGGGCGCTGCGCCAGGCCATCGGGGCCCACTTCCCGGCCCTGGCCGGCGTGCACCTCACCGACTACCGGGTGCGGGTCCTCGACACTGGCCGGGGGACCGGGGCGGTGACCCGGGTGCTGGTGGACACCACCGACGGGGCGAGCGACCTGGACCACCATCGGGGTCTCGGAGAACATCATCGAGGCCAGCTGGCAGGCCCTCTACGACTCGATCGTGTTCGCCCTGCTCCACGCCGACACGCCGGACTGACCCCCCGCACCGGTCAGCTCTTGGTCGGCACCGCCCCCACGATGTCGGTCACGTGGACGCCCACGCCGGGCAGCGACCCGACGAAGCCGGCGTCCCCGAAGGCGAAGATCCCACCGTCGGCGCCGATGAGCCAGTAGCCGGCTGTGTCGGCGGTGTGGACGATGCCGATGACGGGCAGGGCCGGCTTGACCTTGAGGTCCGGCAGTGTCTTGAAGCTCTGTGCGTCGCCGAAGGCCAGCACCTGGCCGCTCTGGGTCACGACCCAGTAGCCGCCGCCGCTGGGGGTCCCGGCGATGGCCGAGACCGGTGACGACGTGTGGGTGGCCGAGGCGAACTGCTGTGCCGCCCCGAAGGCGTAGACGGTCCCTGTCGCCGACACCAGCCAGTAGCCGTTGCCCGAAGGGGTGGCGGCGATGCCGATGATGTTGTCGACGTTGATCCCCCGCGAGGGGAGCGAGCCGAGGAAGGGCGCGTTGCCGAAGGCGAAGACGCCGCCGTCCTGACCGACCAGGAAGTAGCCCTGGTCTGTGCCGGTGGGCACGATGCCGGTGATGGGCTCGCGTGGGGTGACGTGGAGCCCGGGCAAGGAGCCCAGGAAGGGCGCGTTGCCGAAGGCGAACACGCCCCCGTCGGACCCCACCAGGAAGTATCCCTGGTCGTTGGCGGTCGGGACCATGCCCACGATGTTGTGCACGCTCACCTTGAGACCCGGCAGGGAGCCGTAGAAGCCGCCCTTGGTGCCCGGCGGGGAGAAGACGAACACACCGCCGTCCTGGCCGACCAGGTCATAGCCGGAGGTGACGGGCGTTGTGTGGCCGGTTGTCTTGGTTGTCTTGGTTGTCGTCGGCGTTGTCGTCTTGGTCGCTGTGCCCTCCGGGGTCACGGGGGAGGATGCCACCGATGTGGGTCCTGTGCCGTTGGCGTTACGGGCCTTCACGGTGAAGGTATAGGACGTCCCGTTGGTGAGGCCGGTGACTGTGCAGGCCAGCGCGCCTGTGGTGGTGCAGGTCTTGCCGGACGGCGAGGAGGTCACGATGTACCGGGTGATCGGGCTCCCATCTGTGCTCGGTGCGGTCCAGCTGACCCGGGCCTTGGCGTTGCCGGCAACGGCCGTGGGCTTGCCGGGCTGACCCGGCTTTCCGCTCGGGGCGGTCGGGACGACCGGGTTGGAGGACTCCGATGCCGGCCCGGTCCCGAAGGAGGTCTCCGCCCGAACGCTGAAGGTGTAGGTGTCGCCGTCGGTGAGGCCGCTCACCGTGCAGCTCAGTGCCCCGGTAGTCGTGCAGGTCTGGCCGCCCGGGTCGCTCGTGACGATGTAACCGGTGATGGCTGTGACGATGACGGCCGGGGGTGTCCAGGCCACCTTGGCCGAGGCACTCTCGGCCGTGGCCACCACGTTGAGCGGGGCCCCGGGGGAGGCGAACGGGGTCACGGCGTTCGACGCGGCGGACGAGGGGCCATAGCCGAAGGTGTTCTGTGCCCGCACCCGGAAGGAGTAGATGACGCCGTTCTTGAGGCCCGAGACGGTGCATGACGTGGCTCCCGACGTTGTGCACGTCTTTGTTGTCGGCGTGCTGGTGACGAGGAAGCCGGTAAGCGCCGACCCTCCGACTGTCGCCGGAGCTGTCCAGATGACCGAGGCCGCCTTGTTGAGGGCGGTGGCCGCCACGTGGGTGGGGGCGCCGGGCAGGTCCTCGGGCTTGACGGTGTTGGAGGTTGTCGATGTGGGGCCGTTGCCGCGGACGTTCGTCGCCACCACCACGAAGCTGTATGTGACGCCGTTTGTCAGCCCGGTCACCACGCATGTGGTGGCCCCGGTGGTCTGACACACCTTGTCGCCGGGGGTACTGGTCACGGTGTAGCCGGTGATCGGCGAGCCCCCGTTGCCGGGGGCGGTCCAGACGACGGCGGCCGACCCGTTGCCCGGCGTGGCGTCCACATCGGTCGGGGCGCCGGGGACGGTGGAGGGCACGAGGGTGGCGGCCGCGGTGGTGGCCGGACCGGTGCCCTTGGGGTTCTGGGCGGCCACCGTCACCGTGTAGGTTGTCCCGTTCACCAGGTTGGACAGTTTGGCCGTGGTGGCTGTCGGGGCGACGGTGGCAGTGGCCTTCTCCGTGCCCCCGATGTCGGCGTCCACCACGTAGCCCGTGATGGCCTCTCCGCCGTCTGTGGCCACAGGGACGTCGTCCCATGTGACCGACACCGAACGGTTTGTGGACGACTCGCCCGTGATGACCGGTCCGACGAGCGGCGGGGCGTAGGGGATCACGGCGTTCGACGGTGTCGACAGCGGTCCCGCACCCTGCTTGTTCGAGGCCTTCACCCGGAAGACGTAGGCCGTCCCGTCGGTGAGGCCGCTCACTGTGCAGGACAGTGTCGTCACCTTGGTGGTGGTGCAGGTGATCGCACCCGGTGTGCTGACGACTGTGTACTTGATGACCGGTGTGCCGTTGGGTGTGGCGGCGGCCCAGGTGACCTTGGCCTTACCGGCCGAGGCGGTGGCGGACACCTTGGTCGGCGCCGTCGGGAACAGTGAGGGCGTGGCCGGGTTGGACGGTGCGGACGCCGGACCGGCGCCCGTTGTGTTGGTGGCCCTCACCCGGAAGGTGTAGGTGGTCCCGTTGGCCAGCCCGGTCACCTGGCAGCCAAGGGTGCTGGTGGTGCAGGTCTTGCCCGTCGGTTTGCTCGTCACCGTGTAGCTCTTCACCGCTGATCCGCCGTCTGTCGACGGCGCGGTCCACGAGACTGTGGCCGCGCCCGGGTGGGCGGCGGCGGTGGCGGCGGTGGGGGCGGAGGGTAGCGTCGCCGGCTTCACGGCCGCGGTGAGTGTGCCTGTCGGCCCGGTGCCGCGCCCGTTGGTGGCCCGGACGGCGAACTTGTAGGAGGTCCCGTCGGTGAGACCGGCTACGTAGCATGTCAGCGTGACCGACGTGCAGGTGAATGTGCCCGGTGTGCTCGTGACCGTGTAGCCGCTCACCGGTGTGCCGTTGTTCACGGCCGCTGTCCAGATCACCAGGGCGTCGCCGTTGCCGGCCTCGGCCACCGGGTTGAGCGGTGGTCCGGGCACGGTCGAGGGCGTGAGTCCGCCCCTGGTGGCTGTCGGCCCGGGGCCCGCTGAGTTGGCCGCCGCCAACTCGATCTCGTAACTTGTGCCGTTGGTGAGCCCCGAGATCGTGGCGGTGGTGGACGCCGGCGTCGCTGTGTCGGTTTTCTTCACCGAACCCCCGAGCACGGCCTTGACGGCGTACCTCGTCACCGCCTGGCCTCCGTCGTCGGCCACGGGCAACGTTGACCATGTCACGGTGATCGAACCGCCGGAGGTCGAGGTGGCGACGATCGTCGGGGCGGCCGTGGGCGCGGAGTACGGGACGGCGGAGAGGGGTTTGGATGTCGGGCCTGTCCCCGCCGCATTGGTGCCATGGACCCTGAATGTGTAGGTGACCCCGTTGGCCAGGGTGTTCACCGTGCAGCTGAACGTCTTTGCGGTGCCGCCGCTGGCGGTGCAGTGCTCACCTGTCGGCGTGCTGGTGACCGTGTAGGACGAGATGGGCCTGCCGTTTGTCGCAGCGGCCGACCACTTCACCGTGACCGACTGGTTTCCCGCCGTCACCGTTGTGATGGTCGGGGCGCTCGGCACGGTGTAGGGGACCACGACGTTGGAGCTGGACGAACGGGGGCCGTCGCCCTTGGCGGTGACGGCGCGGACCCTGAAGGCGTAGGAGGACCCGTTGGCGAGCCCGGTGACGGTGCAGGAGAGTGTCCCCGGCGTCGAGCAGGTCTCCAGCGACGACGTGGCTGTCACCACGTAGCGGGTGATGGCAGAGCCGTGGGATGTGGAAGAGGCCGACCATGTGGTCGTGACCGCCCCGTTGTGGGGTGTGGCGGTGATCGAACCCGGCGCGTCGGGCAGTGTTGTCGGCACGACGGCGTTCGATGTCTTCGACGGGGGGCCTGTCCCCTGGCCGTTGTGCGCCTTGACGGTGAAGGTGTAGCTGACGCCGTTGCGGAGCCCTTGGACGTAGCAGTCGTTCGACGAGGTCGTGCAGGTGAGCCCTGTGGGGGTGCTGGTCACGGTGTAGCTGGTGATGGTTGTGCCGTTGTCGGCGTCGTTGACGACCTGCGCTGTGCCCGGGGGGATGAGATCCGCCGGGTCGTACCATGTGACCTCCGCCGATTCGAAGGCGGCTGTGGCGTTCACGGTGAGC
The DNA here is from genome assembly GCA_963770505.1 of uncultured Actinomycetota bacterium. Lineage (GTDB taxonomy): Bacteria > Actinomycetota > Acidimicrobiia > Acidimicrobiales > RAAP-2 > CAVYPR01. Next base: position 177,296 of record CAVYPR010000003.1, read on the forward strand.
GGGGCGGCGGGGACGGACTTGAGCACGATGGACCCTGCTGTCGCCGTCGGGCTGGGTCCCACTGTGTTGCGGGCGGTCACGGTCACCTTCAGCGAGACGCCGTAGGGGAGCCCTGTGATCGACAGTGCGCGTGATGTGCCCCCGACCTTTGTTGTCTTTGTGAGGAATGTGAGCGAGCGGGAGTAGCTCTTCTTTGTCTTTGTGAGCAGGGTCCCGGTGGCCTTCACCACGTAGGCGGTGACCGCGTTCCCCCCGTCGTCGGCCACCGGTAGGCGCTGCACGCGGACGGTCAGCGTTGTTGTGATCGACACCAGTCCGAGCACCGACGGGGCCACGGTCGGTGCGGTGGCCGGCACCACACTGCTCGAGGATGTCGATGTGGGGCCTGTCCCGTCACCGTTCTTCGCCCGCACCCGGAACGAGTAGGCGTCCCCGTTCACGAGATTCTTGACGGTGCAGCTGGTGGCGGTGGCGCCGGTCACCGTGCAGCTTCGGTTTGTCGGTGTGCTGGTCGCGGTGTAGCTGACGATCTTTGTGCCGTTTGTCGACGGGTCCTTCCAGCCGACGGTGACTGACTCGTTACCGAATGACGCCGTGACGTCGGTGGGGGCACCGGGGACCGTGGACGGGATCACCGGGGCCGAGGCTGCAGACGACGGACCGAGCCCGACGTCGTTGGTGGCGCGGACCCTGAACGTGTACGCCTTGCCGTTGTCGAGGCCGGGGACGACACAGGTGAGTGCTCCTGTGGTGGAGCAGGTCTTCGATGTGGGGTTGCTGATCACCGTGTAGGCGGTGACGCTGGCTCCGTTGCCTGTCGCCGCCGTCCAGGTGACCTGGGCTTGCTGGTTCCCCGCGGCCGCAGTCGGCGCCGGAGGGGCATCGGGAACCAGTCCCGGGGTCACCATGACCGTGGGTGTCGATGTCGGTCCGGTGCCCTTGCCGTTGGTGGCGTGGACCGTGAAGCTGTAGGCGACGCCGTTGGTGAGTCCGCTTACATAGCATGTCGACCCGGTCGAGTGGCAGCTCTTGTCTGTGGGCGAGCTCGTCACTGTGTAGCCGGTGACCTTTGTGCCGCTCGCTGTGGCCGGTGTCCAGATGACCTCGACCGACTGGTCGGCCGCCTGGGCCAGCACGTCGACCGGCTGACCGGGGATGCCGACCGGGGTGATCTCCCCAGAGGTGGCGGGCGGGCCTGTGCCGGCGCTGTTGGTGGCAGAGACCGTCACCCGGTACGCGGTGCCGTTCGTCAGGCCGGTCACTGTCGCCGACGTGGCTGTGCTGCCCACCGACTTCGACGACTTGACTGTGGTCCCGATCTCGGCACGGGCGACGTAGCCGGTGATCGCGGCCCCTCCGTCCTTGGTGGGGCTCACCGGCTTCCAGGTGAGGGCGATGGCCCCGCTCTCGGCGGTCGTCGAGATGAGGACCGGGGCTGTGGTGGGGGGCGAGGCGGGGACCACGGCGACCGAGGGTGTCGATGTGGGTCCGGCGCCCCGCCCGTTGGTGGCGGAAACCCTGAAGGTGTACGAGGTGCCGTTGGTGAGGGCGAGCACTGTGCAGGAGAGATTCGTGGTCGCCGTGCACGTCTTGCCTGTGGGTGTGCTGATGACGTTGTACCTGGTGATCGCTGTACCGTTGGCCGGCGGGGCCGACCAGCTGACCTTGACGACGGCGTTGGCCGGCGTGACCTTCAGACCCGTCGGTGCCCCGGGCACGCTCTGCGGCTCCACCGTGTTGGAGGGTGTCGATGTCGGCCCTGTGCCGGCGCCGTTCGCCGCCCGCACCCGGAAGCTGTACGTGTCGCCGTTGGCCAGGCCGGTCACCGTGCACGAGAGGGTGCCTGTGGCGGTGCACGTCTTGGCTGTCGGCGAGCTGGTGACGGTGTAGGAGGTGATCGGCGACCCGTTTGTGGCGGCCGCCTTCCAGCTGACCTTGGCCGAGGCGGCATGGGCCACGGCCACGACACCGGTGGGAGCCGAGGGCGTCTGGGCTGTTGTGGCGGCGGCCGTGCCGGGCACGGCGGCCTGGGCCACAAGGGCTCCGATCGCCGCGACGGTGGTTGCCGCCAGCAGTGCGCCACGTCTGTGCCCGACGAAGGCGTACAAACGTTTGTGTGGCCCCCGAGGCCGGAAGAGCGGCCGAACTGACGCCATGGATTCCCCTTCCCAAGGTTTGATGTCCGAAACGTTACAGCGGCCCGGTGACCTGGGAAAGGACTTTCTTTTGCGGGGTACGGGCGGCGGGATCGGGGGCGAGTAGTCTCGCCGCACATGACCCAACCGAGCTTCGTCCCCATCTCCGAAGCCGACCAGGTGCGCCCGGCCCGCCAGCTCAAGGTGCCCGGGCCGTGGTCGGCGGCGCGGCCCGCCGAGCTGCGGATCCCGTCACGGCCGGCCGGCCCGGGCATGGGGAGCCCCGGTCCCGACCAGGGGTTCGCGCTCCAGCTGGCCCACCGGTTCGCCGACCGCCTGGTCCTCGCCGAGGGGGAGTCCGAAGAAGACGTCCTCATGGGCTCGGCGATGGTCGCCTCCAGGCGGGCCGCCCTCTTCGGCCGGGCCCCCTGCGTGCACGACCTGACGGTGACGCTCTCGCTCTGGGGCTTCCTGGCCCCGGCGCCCTCCGAGCTGGCGGACGCCCGCCGGCAGGCCTTCCGGGGAGCCGCGCACGACTACACCGTGCAGCGGGTCCTGGTGGACTGCGTGCCCGAGGCGGCGCTGCGGCTGACCCCCGACGACCTCGAGGGGTGGGCGGGGGCCGGCGGCTGGCGGGAGCTGCTCGCTGGCGAACGAGGGCAGAGGGCCGCCACCCCGGTCGGTTGATGGGCGCCGACATCGAGCGGCTCGAGATCGACGCCAACGACCTCACCTTCAGCGCCCGGGCCGCCGGACCGCACCTCGGAAGGCCGGTGCTGCTCCTCCACGGCTTCCCACAGTCCTCATGGTGCTGGCGACCCCAGCTGGCCCTCCTGGGCTCGGCCGGGTACCGCGCCGTGGCGCCCGACCAGCGCGGCTACGCCGTCGGCGCCCGCCCGCCGGCGGTGGCCGACTACGCCCTCCCCCGGCTGGTGGCCGACGTGCTGGCCATCGCCGACACCATGCAGATGCCCACCTTCGACCTGGTCGGCCACGACTGGGGCGGCATGGTGGCCTGGGTGGTGGCGGCCCGACACTCCGACCGGGTGCGGACCCTGACCGTGGTGTCGACCCCCCACCCCGAGGCCCTGCGGTCGACCCCGGCCGGCGGCGACAACTCCTCCGGCGACCCCTCGGGGTTCATGGCCCTCTTCCAGCGCCCCGACGAGCCCGAACGGCTCCTGCTCGGACCCGACGGCGACGGATCGGGGCTGCGCGACCTGCTGGCCACGACCGGCCTCGCCCCCGAGCTGGCCGACGAGTACGTGGCCCCGCTCACGCGGCCCGGGGCGCTGACCGCCGCCCTCAACTGGTACCGGGCCATGTCCGAGGCCGACGTGGCCGGGCTCCCGCCGGTCGTCGTTCCCACTCGCTACGTGTGGTCGACCGGCGACCGGGCGCTGGGCCGCCCGGCCGCCGAGGCCACGGCCGAATGGGTGGCCGGCCGCTACCGTTTCGACGTCCTCGAGGGGGTGAGCCACTGGGTGCCCGAGGAGGCCCCCCAGGAGCTCGGCCGCCTGCTCCTCGAGCACCTCTCGTCGGTGTAGCGGCGTCGGGAGGGCCGTCGACGTTCTGCGAGAATGGGGCGATGGACGCCCCCGCCTTCGGCCTCACCGACACACAGCGCCAGTTCCGCGAGACCCTGCGACGGCTCTGCGAAGAGCGGGTGGCCCCCAACGCCGCCGAGGCCGACCGCACCGCCTCCTACCCCTGGAAGTCGTTCGAGGCCTGCCGCCAGATGGAGCTGCCCGCCCTGGGCCTGCCACCCGAGTTCGGCGGGGCCGGCGCCGACCACGTGACCCAGGCCATCGCCGTCGAGGAGCTGGCCCGGGTCTGCGCCTCGACCTCGGTGACGCTCCTCATCTCCAAGCTGGGGATGATCCCCATCATGAACTGGGGCTCTGAGGAGCTGAAGCGCCGGTACATCCCGAGGGTCGCCTCGGGGGAGGCCCAGGCCAGCTACTGCCTTTCTGAGGCCGACGCCGGGAGCGACGTGGCCGCCATGCGCTGCCGGGCGGTGAAGGACGGCGACTCCTACGTGCTGACCGGCTCCAAGCACTGGATCACCAACGCCGGGATCTCGGACACCTACACCGTCTTCGCCAAGACCGACCCCGACGCCGGTCACCGAGGCGTCTCGTGCTTCCTGGTGGAGGCGGAGTGGGGGGTCAAGGTGGCCAAGCTCGAGGACAAGATGGGCTTGCGGGGCAGCCCCACCGGCGAGATCGTCCTCGACGAGGTCCGGGTGCCGGCCTCGAACCTGATCGGCGAGGAGGGCCGAGGGCTTCCACATCGCCATGCACACCCTCGACCGGAGCCGACCGACCATCGGGGCCCAGGCGGTGGGCATCGCCCAGGGGTCCATCGACCACGCCGCGGCCTACATGAAGGAGCGCAAGGCCTTCGGCGGCCCCATCGCCGACCTGCAGGGCCTGCGTTTCATGCTGGCCGACATGGCCATCCGCACCGAGGCCGCCCGCACCCTCGTCTACCGCGCCTGCGGACTGGTCGACGACGACCCCCACGGCGAGCTGAACGTCATGGGGGCCATGGCCAAGTGCTTCGCCTCGGACACGGCCATGGCCGTGGCCACCGACGCCGTGCAGCTCCTGGGCGGCAACGGCTACACCAAGGAGTTCCCGGTGGAGCGGTTCATGCGCGACGCCAAGATCACCCAGATCTACGAGGGCACCAACCAGGTCCAGCGGGTGGTGGTCTCCAAGCACCTGCTCAGCTAGGCATTATGGCTCCGGTCGAGCCAACCGCGCCCGGTCGGTGAAGGTGGTCATCCCTACTTTATCCCTACTCGGCTATCGTGGCCGTCGTGGCGACGATCCGTGAGCGCAAGCCGGGTGTGTGGGAGGTGCGGGCTTTTCTCGGCCGGGACGAACGGGGCCGGCCCATCCAGCTCAGCAAGACCGTCCGGGGCGGCCGCCGGGACGCTCAAAAAGTGGCCGCGGGGATGACGCTCACGTCGGCGACGGCCCATGCCAAGGTCACCGTTTGCCAGCTCCTGGACCTGTGGCTTGACCAGAATGGCTCGTCCTGGGCCCCGTCGACCGCGCAGAACCAGCGGAGCCGCGTCCGCCTGGTGAAAGCCGATCCCATCGCCAACATTTCGCTGGTGCGCCTTACGGCGGTCGACGTCGACCGCTGGCACGCCCGACTGGCACGGGGCGCCGTCGGTGAGGGCTCCATCAGGAACCAGCACCTGGTTCTCAGGGCGGCGGTCACCCAGGCGGTCCGTTGGGGTTGGGTGACGACGAACGTGGTGGCAATCGCCCGCCTCGGGCGGCGCAAGCAGGCCCCCCGTGGGGCGCTGTCGACCGACGAGGTTCGCCGGGTCCTCGCCGCAGCGGAGGCGCTCGTCGAGGGCGGCAAGGTGGAACCGGCTGCCGGAGTGGCCCTCCGGCTTGCCGCGATGACGGGCGCTCGACGCTCCGAGCTGGCCGCCCTGCGGTGGGACGATCTGCGAGGCGATCGACTCACCATCGATTCGAGCTTGGCCATCATTCGCCACGGACGAGCGGGATCTCGAACCCCACCGACCCTCCGGGACGATCCCACGAAGACGGCCAACCACCGGACCGTCAGCCTCGACCCCGCAACCGCCCAACGGCTCGACCAGATGAGGCGGCAATACGCCCGGTACGGGCCCTGGATGCTCGTTGTCGGTGATCGACCGGTGAATCCTGAGCGGATGGGAGCGTGGTGGCGTCGAGCGCGGGACACCGCTGGCGTGGACCAGCGTTGGCGGCTTCACGATCTCCGACACTGGTCAGCCACCACCGCCATCGCCCACGGTCACGACATCCGCACGGTGGCCAACCGCCTGGGCCACGCCAACCCCGCAATGACGCTTCGGGTCTACGCCCACGCTGTTGAGTCAACCGACAGACCGGTCGCCGACATGCTGGGTGACGTGCTGGACGGTGGGGCCACGATCGAGTCCAGGGCGATCGGAGGCCGATGATCTTCGCCCTCGACGGCACGCCGTAGAGCGTCGAGTCCGCCGACACACCGCCTCGGTGTCTGACGCCCGCAATGTCACCGAGTGCACACGAAGCCCATCGCGTGTGCGGTGCCCTCGGAAAAGCCGGGGAGTGCGGGCCTTGTTGCGGCGGTGCGGTCACCGCAGAGATGAATGCGAAGATCATGCGTCGCTTCGACGAACACCTGATCGCTGCAAGACGACATGGCCGACGGAGGGCTCCTGCCGGGGTCAACGGGCGGACCCCTGGTGGACGACGGGGTGGAGGGCGGGCTGGACGGTGCCACCTCCGGGCGGAGTGTTCGGGGCGGCTCCGGCAATCGCGGTCGGGTCGATACCCACGAGCTCGAGCAGGGCACGCTTCGGGACGAGTCGGCGCCGGCCCAGCCGGATCACAGGGAGTTCCCCTCTGGCCACCAGCTCGTAGGCGAAGGTTCGGGAGATGCCGAGGAGTGCACCGGCTTCGGCGACGGTGAGGACCAACCGATCGCTGTCGGTGAGCCCGAGGGACGGGGGGGTCTGGAACGACTGTTGAGGCGTGGTCGTGGAAATGGTCATGCGCCAACAGTGCCGCCCCTGTGTACCCAGGAACGTACCCAGCAGCGTCCCTGGCAGTCGCAATGCCGAGTTTCTCACCCTGAGGTTGCCGAGAATCGGTCTGTTCGATGACACAAATCGGGGTGGGGGTGGTGCTCGGACGATCGGCTGGTACCGGCGTCACCCGACCCGGGGGGAATCGGCCCAGCGCGGCCGCGTCGATTATCACGAGGTCGACGGCGATGCGCTTGCGCCTTTCGGGCTCGTGGCTCGCGTCGAGGCGCGGCACCTTCGGCCGCATGGGCGGCATCTCGGCTCGTTCCAGTTGGACGTTTGATAACACCGCTGTCGAGAGTTATCCACAGTTCCTCGGGCGCAAGATGTGCTTTCCGCGGGCGGAAAGCATCTTGGTCGTGCCTGCCGTCACGACACCGAGCGGGCCGGGGGCCGCTCTCACCGCCGGGGCCGGGGCCCGCCGTCGCTGCGCTGGCTGGGGGGTGACCGCGCCCGAAGTGGCGGCCCAGGTCCCCCACATCGGCCCCTGTGTGACCGCCGTCCGCACGCAGGCTGTGCTGACGCCCTTCGGGGAGCCTTGGCGCCATCTGGGCCTTCATGGCCTTCTCGGCGGCCCGGGCGGACACTTCCCCCCGGCGTGCAGGTCGAGGAGGGATCTTGGCGGCGCCCGGGCGCTGGTTGTCCGTGACGCGCGGCCGGTACGTCTCAGGTGCCCACCTGGCTGGCGTCGACGTCCCTTGGCGCGTACCAACCGCAGCTCAGCGGGGGTGGCGACGACGCAGACGGGGTGCCCCGGTTCCGCTGGGCGGCGTCAGGCGCCCCGGCCAGCGCCGCACGGCCCGGACGTACCTCGAGGGCACCGACGGGTTCCGGGCGGCCGAGCCGCTGCCGGGCGGCGGGGTTCGGGCGGCTGTCGCCTCAGCGGCCGGGGGTGCGCTGGTCGCGCCCGGTCCCCGGTCCCGTTCTCGGGGTCCGAAGCTGATCCGACCGGCGTGCGGGGAGGAGGTCCTGGTCCTCCGCCCGGCGTCCGCCGGCGGTGCCCTGTGCATCCTGCAGCCGGCGCGCCGTCTCGTTGAGCCTGGTGGCCAGTCGGAGCCTCCCGCGGGCCTCTTCGACCTTGGCCACCATGGCGAGGTGCCGGTGGAGGGCGACGAGCAGCATGGCCCACCCGGTCCCCCGTTCGGCGGGCCCGATGTGGCCCTGGGCGACGACCATGGTCGCCCCCCGGTACCCGAGCCGGCCGGCCCGCACCGGGGCCTCTCCGGGGGCCACCTGGCCGGCTTCGGCCAGGAGGTCGGCGGCCCGGGCCAGCGGGCCCGGTCGGTCCCCCTCGAGCCTGCGTGACCACGCCGCGTAGAGGCCGGACAGCTCACTGGCGACCCCCGCCCACTTGGGCGAGCTCACCGGGAGGGCGTGGAGCTTGTCGTAGGCCGCGTCGAGGACCTTCGACGCCCGCCGCCACTCATCCGAGGCGATGGCGTTGCCCACCCGGCCGAGGCGCGCGGGTTGCCGCCAGGCCTCCAAGGCCGCTCGCATCTCCTCGGGCGAGGACTCCCAGAACTCGCGCAGCTTGGGCAGCGACAGGTCGGGGCCGAGCCGGTTGCCCCCGAACCACAAGGGCTCGCCCACCTTCTGCCGCAGGGACACCGAGTACCCCGTCACCGTCTCGGTGCCCTCGCCCGCCCCGTAGCGCGGCCGGACCCGCACGCCGGCCGCCGACAGCCGGCGAACGAACTCCCCCTCGTCCTTCGACGCCGCCCGGGCCTCCCGGACGACCCTTGCCAGCGTCGTGCGGTCGGCCTCCCCCCGCCCCTCGCGAGCTGCCCGCTCGATCTCGGCCTGAGAAAGCCCCGGCGCCCCCCTCGTCGCCCTGCCGTCGACCACTACCAGCCCGTACTTCTGCTCCATTTCGGCGGCGAAGGTCGACATCTTGCGTTTCTCGAAGGACAAGGAGGCCTTGGTGCCGTCGTCGCGGACGATGGTCGCCGCGATGTGGATGTGCTCGTTGCCCGAGCGCGACGTCCCGTGGCGCACGGCGATCCACCGCACCGGCTCTTTGCCCGACGCCTCCGTCAAACCCAGGCGGTCCATCGCCACGCGTGCGATCGCCCCCCACTGCTCGTCGGTGAGCTCACGGTCGCTGACGGGGAGCGACAGCGACATCTGCCAGAGGTGGCCGTGGCCGCGCCCGGAGCCCGGTTCGGTCCCCGTCAGCTCTCCCGTCCCGGGACGGGCGCCATGGCCCACCCTCTGGAGGTGCGGTGCCCCGACGGCGGGGATGCCGTGCTGGATCCGTTTGGCGTCCATATCGCGCCCGAGGGCCAGCACCTGGTCCCGGCTGAGCGTCACCCCGAGGGGGAAGTCCCCGAGCGCCGACGCCGAGGCGACGAGGCGGGGCATCTCGTGCTCGTTGTGCCTCCCCGGCCCGAACAGGTACTTAACGAGCGCGGGCAGGTCGGTCCCGCGGGTGATCTTCGAGATCATCTCCCGACCGCCGCCTCGCCCATCGCCGCCACCACCAATGCGGCATCGCGCACCGCCGCAACGGCCTCGGTGATCTCGGAGGGCCGAGCTCCGGGGTTGGCGCCCACCTCTACGAGCAGCTTCTCCACGCGGCGCATGACCCGTTCGGCCCGCGAGATTTCGGTCGCCCATACGCGCCGCTCCGATACGGTCTCGGCGCGCTCAAGGGCTGCGGCGGCCACGTACCGGGCCACGCTGATCCCAGCCCGCTCCGCCCTGAGGGTCAGCTCCGCCAGCTCGGCTTCGCTCGCGAGGAATGTCACCCGGTGGCGGCGTGGCCCGTCCAGCGAGCGCGTCCTTCGCGGCGTGCCAGCGCCCACGGTGCAGGTCCCTCCCTACCGCTCCGGCGCCGCGTCTGGGCCCGTCGGCCCGCGCTCGGGGCCCTTGGCCCGGGTGGCCTGGTTGGTGCTCACGTGAACACCATGAGCCCGCTACGTACCTAGGAACGTACCCACGGCAGAAACACCAGACTCCGGCGCTGCTCCATGAGCGGCGCAAGGGCTGCGGGCCGGCGGATCAGCATGGGCGCGCACGCGCACGCGGCTGTAGTTCGGGTCACATCGGAGTCCCTCGGGCACAGTGTGGAGATGGCCACGGGGCCGTTGTGGGTTTACGAGATGCGCCCCGAACGGCACTTACATGGGTGATCCGCCACCTGGACTGAGCGTCCGGGGAGCCTTCTTCGGGCGGAAGTCCGACAAGGAGGTCTGCGGTGGTGTGGTGTCCGTCGTTTCAGAGTCGTGTGCCCGCAGAGGGTGTGCGCGAGTACCGAGTCGGTCACGAGCTGGTCGATGCGTTCTTGGAGTTCGCTTCGGGCCGGGCCCGCCCCAACACCGTGCGGGCCTACGCGCACGACCTGAAGGTCTTCTTCAGCATCGTCGCCAAGGACCCCGTCGAGGTCACCCCGGCCGACGTGATGCGACTTCGTGACCGCCCAGCAGCGCCCGCGGCCGGGCGCCGAGAACGTGGTGCAGACTTCCCCGACGCGCGGCTCGGGGCTGTCACCGGCGACGGTCATGCGTCGCCTGGCGGCCGTCTCCGGCCTTCTATGGCTACTGCTCACCCGGGCGACACCGGTTCGTGACCAACCCGGTGCCCCGGGGCCTGCCGACCCGGCGCAACCGCACGCGAGCTGCGCGGGCGCCATTGGTCAGCGGGGTGCGGCGCCTGCCGCGGATCTTGGACCCCGAAGAGGCCGCCGCGCTGCTGGCGGCCCTGCGCACCGACCGGGACCGGGCCATCGTCGAGGCGATGCTGCTCGGCGGGCTTGCGGCGCAACGAGGTGCTCGGGCTCCGCCTCGAAGACCTCCGCCTCGGCGAGTGCCGGGTCTTCGTCGCCGAGGGCAAGGGTGGCCACCAGCGCCTGGTGCCGATGTCGCCCACGTTCTTCGCGACCGTGGCCGCCTACATGGAGAGCGAGCGACCCCTCGAGCGCCGACCGATCGGCTCTTCGTCGTCTTGAAGGGCCCGCGCCGGGGCCAGGCCGCTGTCGTCCGAGGGCCTCGACGAGATCATCTCGTGCGGCGCGGCAAGCGGGCCGGGCTCGCCCACGGCACCTGCCACGAGCTGCGCCACACCTGTCTCACCCGCTGCGCGAGGCGGGCATGTCGCTCGAGGCGCTCCAGGCCCAGGCGGGCCACCGCTCGATCGCCTCGACCCAGGTCTACTTCCACCTCGGGGCCGACTGGCTGGCCGCCGAGTACCGCGCGGCCGCCGAGGTGCTCGAGGCCGAGCTCGGCGGAGGAGGCCCTGGATGAGCGGCGCACCGTCTCCGAACGTGCCGTGCCCTGCGAGCGACCCGTCACCGGTGAGCCTGACCGCCCGACTACGCCGTTCCACGTGGCCACGAGATCGCCGCCAGGGCGCCCGAGCTGGCCTCGACGATGGCGAAATACCTGGCCCAGATAGCGTGTCGTCGCGGCCGGGCACCGTCGAGGCGGCCGACCTGGCCCTGCGGGTCTTCGCCGGCCACCTCATCGAGGCCGACCCGACGTGCACGCTGCGTGGCCGACGTCGACCGGTCACCACATCGAGTCCTACAAGCTCGGCCTTGGCGGCGCGTCCGGGCAAGGACGCGGCAAGCGCCTCGGTGCCGGCACCATCCGCCACAAGCTCGGGCTGGTGCGCACCTTCTTCGAGCGCATCATCGAGTGGGACTACGCCGACGCCCCGCGAGGGTCCCGATCTTCGCCGGCGACTTCCCCAAGGCCGACGAGCCGCTGCCGCGCTTTTTGGACGACCCGACCGCCGCCAAGTTCATGGCCGCCCTGGCCAAGGACCCCAACCGGCGCCGACGCCTCATCGTCGAGCTCCTGGCCCGCACCGGGCATGCGGGCCGGCGAGCTCGGCGGCATTCGACGACGACGCCGTGTTCCGTCTCGAGCGGCACCTATCTGGCTGCGCATCCCCGTCGGCAAGCTCCACAACGACCGCACGGTCCCGCTGCACCCGGTCCTCGTCGAACTGATCGAGCGACTACCGAGGCCGAGCGTGGTCCGAGCCCCTCGGGGCATCTTGGTGGTGCGCGACGACGGCAGCCCTTCGACCGTCGCACCATCCACCGCTACGTGGCAGCGGTCGCCAAGCGCGCCGGCATCGGCCACGTCCATCCCCACCAGCTGCGCCACACGCTCGCCACCCAGCTGATCAACCGGGGCATGAGCCTCGAGGCATCGCCGCGCTGCTGGGCCACCGTTCGCCGCGCATGACGCTCGTCTATGCGCGCATCTCGAACGACACGGTCGCCGAGCAGTACTTCCGGGCCACCCAGGTCGGTCGAGGCGGTCGCCGAGCGCAGCCGCTCTCGATCGCCGAGGCTCGGCTGCTCGCCCAAGGGCACCAGCGCCTGCTCGGCAACGGCCACTGCACCCGGCCGGCCCAGCTCGACTGCGCCTACCAGACGATCTGCGAGGGCTGCGGGTTCTTCGAGACCGGACCCGAGTTCCTCCCGATCTTGCGCCGCCAGAAGGACAACGCGACCGAACAGGCCGACTTCGAGAGGAGCACGTTCTACCAAGAGCTCATCGACGGGCTCACGACGGACAAGCCCCTCGGAGCGGACCAAATCGCCCGCGCTCTCGGTCCGACGCCCATCGAGATCGGGGCTGAGAACGCAAACACAGCGCCCCACTTCTCGCCCGCTGGACACTGGACGAGAGCCACGTGTCCATGGTTCCATGATCGACAGCCGAAGCGCTGACGGATCACCCGTGTAACGGCACTTCGGAGGCATGCACTTGAAAAAAAAAGAGGGAGAGCCCCCAACGATGCTCCTATGGGCTGTCAAGGCCCGATCTGGCGTGGGAGGAGCGGGAAGAGCTCCCGTGCGACGTAGCGCTTGAGGCACCGCATCGCTTCCTTCTTGGTCTTGCCCTCCTTCATCCTGCGAGCGAAGTACTCGATGGTCCTCGGGTCGCTCACCATGCGGGTGAACACGACGTGCCAGAGGGCGGAGTTCGCCTGACGGTCGCCGCTCCGGTTGAGCCGGTGACGCTGCTGCTTGCCGCTCGAGGCGTCGATCGGCGAGGTCCCGCAGAGGTGCGCGAACGCCGCCTCGTTGCGAGGCGCTCGGGGTTGTCGCCGGCCGCGACGAGGAGCGCCGAGGCGACGTCGGTGCCGACCCCGCTGGGCGACGAGCTCGGGAGCGGTCTGCTTCACGAGCGGCTTGAGGATCGCGTCGATCTCGTCGATCTCGACCTCAGGTCGATCGCCCGACGAGCCAGCGTCCGCAGCGAGAACTTGGTGAGCGAGACGACGTCGCGCTTGGTGCCGGGGCGGATAGGAAGAGGTGCGCTCGAGCAGGCGGTAGACGTTGAGGGCCGCAGCTCGTCGCGCAGGTCGTCGGGTGCCGTCGAGATCAGGCTGCGCATCTGGTTGAGCGCCTGGGTCCGTCGCGTTGCGCGCCGAGATCCGCGCAACCCGCAGCACCCGCATGGACTCGACGTCGCCGTCGCGGGTCTTGGCGAGCCCGCGCGCGTCGCCAGAGTGCGCGGCGTGCGCCGCCGAGATGGCGTCTTCGGGGTCGGACTTGCCCTTGCGCCGGCGGCGCTGGCGGTTGGGGCGGTCGACCTCGACGACGGCGATCCGCTGGCCGTGCAGGTGCCGGGTGAGCCCCGCGCCGTAGCAGCCGGTGCCCTCGACGCCGACGAGGGCGACGGGCCCGAAGCCCTGCGAGCCAGCCAAGGAGAGCCGCGATAGCCGACGGCGTGGTCTCGAAGCTCTCGGTGCCGAGGAGGCGCCCGTGCTCGTCGAGGGCCGCTGCCACGTGGACGTCGAGGTGCGTGTCGACACCTCCGGTGACGCGTCGTGCAAGATTGCTCATGTCATCCCTTCCCATAGCCGGTAGTTGGGGTGACACCGCACCTTGCGGGACGACGGACAGGACAGCGATGGGCCATTCGGCAGGCTCCTATGAGGTCACTCCGTCCCTCCGGCGGGTGTCGGTGAGTGACCGGGCCAGGCCGACGGATCGATCTTAAGGACAGTCCGAAAGGACGTCAGCCGGATTCGTGGAGTCAGACCTGGCTCGGTCGCTCACTTCAACGCTGACTTTTTCCGTCACCGTGGTGGTGGACCGTCCTTCGTCCTCTCAATCCTCGCTGTTGGTATAGTTCTAGCGTTTCAGTCTGCCAGAAATGGTCATCGGAACCTCGAGCGACGGCGCGTAGGCTGGACGATGTGGCTATAGCTCCCACCTTCTACCGGGACCGCGACTCAGGTCGGATTGGGTCCACACCTGGCGACGTTGAATTGGAGTACAACCCCCGGCTACCGCAGACGTCAACGGGCGCGACATAGCGAGAACGGACCTTGTCCCAAGTAGAGGTGCAGGACGTGCCTCCGCAGCAGTCTGAACCCAACAGGCTCCTGTGGTGGCATCTTGCGGTCTGGGTCGCGTTCACGACGTGCGTTGTCGTTGTACTGGCCGAGTGCATCATTGCCATCGGAGTCGTGCAGAACATCGCAAGGCATCGCGGAGCAAGGGATTTGGCCTCAGGTACTTCTCCGTTGTCTTTGATATGCGGCACGCCATCGCCTGGTGGAGCGCTGTCGCCGTCATCGTCGTGGCCTCATCCGAAGCTGCTCTTGTATTACTGAGGTGGCGCGGCGTTCTACAGGGGTGGCGACGATTGCTCCTGATTGTGGTGGGCACCGGCGTCGTCGTCTATCTTGTAAGCTTAGGGATTCAGGTCATCACCACCTACTCAACTGGGACAACTCGTGTGTCACCGTGCGCGATGTCGAACTCCTGATTACCTACCTCGCTCTCGTCCTCGTGCCGCTGGCGGGCTTCGGCTACCTGCTCGGATGGTGGTTGAAGCCGAGATTTCGGGACATGTTCCTGGCCGTCGTGGTCGTTCTCGCTGTTGGCGCGACTCTGAGTTGTGAGGAGCGGCCACCCATTCACCCGATCCAACATTCTGGCAGGTTTGTGCGGCAGCGAGGCAGACTCCGTCCACGCTGTCAGAAGCCGATGCGTCCGACCTTGCGCTGCTTTTACGGCGGACAAGCTGGTGGGACATTGGGCCTTGAGCAGTTCGGCGTAGTTGGCAACATCACACCAGCTGTACCCCAACAGCGGATTGCCACGATTCCAGCGGCCAGTTCGATGGAAACACTTACCTGTGCGAGCACACAGCAGTGCTCGGTGCTTGGAGAGTCGGTCAACCAACAGCGAGTGACGATGTATCACAGCAAGGATGTGGAGAACGTGGGCTGAGCAAGCCATCGGACGGTTCACCGTCGATCGGGTGTCCTGTGCCGCGGAGTCGTGCCTCGCCATCGTCGCTCACTTGACCGCGTGTGGTGTTCGGTTCCGACAATGGCGGTACAAGCTGGGAGTACCGCTGAAGCCTGAACGATCAGGGGTTCAACTCGTCTACCTCCACCCTTGAGTGCTTCTCACCAGGAGCATGCTTTGCCACGGACGCCTTGGCAGGTACGGAGAACGTCGCCGCAGAAACGATGACGGAGGGCGCTCGTGGAAGCGAGTGCAGGTACCGAAGGGCTACTTGATCATCCAAAGTCAGTGCTCGATTTGCTTGAGTGCACGCTTGTCGCCGTTAGTTCGGGATACACCTTGGGATGTTCTGTCAATGTCCGCCTCTGGACGACTACGGATGGCGGGACCTCATGGTCAACGTTTACCAAAACAACAGCGACGTCGGCAACGAACCGTTGGCATACTGGCTCTCTCCGCTGCCTGCTCTGTGGGCTGCAAAATTTTCACACCACGATGGATGGTTGACCTCTACTACTACGATCTCACAACACGATCCGCATCCTGGGGTTATCGTGCGCATCAACAGCAGTGTGCGCGGCTGTAGGAACGCAGTCGATCAAACAGCGGCGACAACGTCGGCGTTGGTTCTAACCACCAGTGGATGGCTCAAGTCACAGTCTCGGCAGCCACCGAAGGTCCCTACCCCGAGGAGAGCTCTCGTCCATGCTCCTCCCGAGTGAGGTTGGAGTATTGGCGTCAGGCTGGTTCTCCACCTGGAAGCTTCGTGAGGTGTTTGGCCAACGTGACGTCACAGGTGCACCTTGGTCGTACGTATCTCATATCGTCCAGTCATCCATGCGCCGCACGGTAGCTCAGAACGCCGGTTCTGCGGACCTACTCTGGTCCCTCTGGAACGGAGTTGTGCGGTCGTTGGCCGGGCTCGCTACTCCTCAGGTTCAGCCTCCGGTTCGTCCCCCAGGTCGACATTGTCGTCGAGCGCCGAAGGTGGGTCCAAAGTCTCGACGTACTCGTACTGGTCGGCCGGTGCAGGCTCCGAGTCGAGATCGAACAGCCGCGCGACGCCTCGATCGTTCTCCCGCCGTTGCCGCCGAGCCTCCACGGCCTGGCCCCGCATCGCTGGGATCTCGTGCAGCGTGGCGCGGTCGTAGACGTCGCTCATGATCTTGTCTCCGGTCGCATCGTCGGTGGCGAAGACCATCGTGTAGATGGGCTGATTGTTCACGTTGCCGAGCTGGAGAGGATGCGTTCTCCGGTAGCCCAGGACGTTCTCGAGCCGCCATCGGTAGAGGTTCACGAACTCGGCACGCGCCTGGTTGGGCGAGTAGATGCCGCGACGTCGGCGCTGGTGGATCGCGATCCACTCGTCCGATCCAAACAAGTTGGTCAAGAGAGTGGCGGAACTCCTTCCCTGGACGCCTTGGAGCCCGAGTACGCGGGCGAGCGTGGGCTCGGGCATGAGGATCCAGAGCTCGACCTTTCGTTCTGCGCTCCACGCGCCACCTCGCGAGTTGCTCAAGCGTGGACCAGGCTGCGTCGAGACCCTTCGGATCGAGAAAAGCGAACGTCGGGGCCCACTGGAGATTCTCCACGTGACCCAGACCTGTCTGGAGAAGGCGATTGCAATCGCCGCCAACTACCTCATAGCGCGAGTCACCTGGGAACATTGCTGCCAGATCGGTCCGGAGCTTTTCGGCCTTGCGCTCCAGCTCCCAAAAGACCAAGCGGGTGAACGGCGGGAGAGTCGCCATGGCGATCGTGGACGACCCGGGAAATGGACCGTCTGTGTCTTCGTGGTTGTGGGTCACCTCTCCTGCGAACAGATCCAGGTACACGGTGTCGCCGGCCCGAGTGGATGCCCTGTTGAAGGCCTCAAGGTACTTGCGGAGCACCTCGAGCTTCACTCTCGTCCAGTAACCACCCCAGTCGGTCACGAAGCCTCGCAACGGTCGACCACCGGCATCTCGTCCCACGTTCGTCCGCCGAGGAGGCGCCCGCCGGCCTTCGGCGTACGACCGCCCCACTGCTTGAAGAAGAAGGCGACCCGTTCGACCGGCACTGCTCGTGCATGTCCGACCACCCACTCCATGTCGCATCGGACGCGCTCCCGGGCCGGACCTCGCCACCCGCGATGACCCAGTGGATGTCGGCGAGGTCGAGCTTTGCGACGGGTCCGATCATTGGCTCGCATCGAGACGAAGCGCACCGCCGCCGGCACAGCTCTCGTAGGTGGTTCGCCCGGAAGGAGTAGCGGTCGCTCTCGACGCTCACGCCCATCCAGACGTTCGCCGGCCACGGCAGATCCTCGGCGACACGGGCGAGCCGGCTTGAGCGCGTTTGGTGAGGACCTGGTAGGTGTGCTGGGGCGTCTCGGCCATCACTGCGAAACACCTGGCGGATGAAATCGAGCGGGACTGTGTCATGAAAGAGGTCGCTCATCGAGTTCACGAAGACGAGCCTGGGGCGAGCCCATCGATATGGGAGCGCCAGAGCCTCGGGGTGCAGGGTGACGCCAAATCCGGGACCCGAAGTCCTCGGATCGCCGTCGTGCTGGTACTTGGGCTACTCCCATTGCCTTCAACCGTTTGGCAAGAGCCAAGGCGTAGCAGTGGTCACAGCCCGGCGAGGTGCGGTCGCAGCCCGTCGTCGGGTTCCAGGTTGCCTGAGTCCACTCGATCGCACTCTTGTCGCCCATCAGGCACCGACTCCCGTCCCCATCACCGCGATAGTCACAAAGGGTAGTGACACCGCGGAGGGGGGCGCTGGCATTCACGTCAGCAGTGAGTGCAGGGAACTCGCAGTCCCCACGCTCACATTCGTGTCGCAACATGTGGGCATCCACCTCGGGGCAATACTGGTTGCGTGACGGATCGACGGAGTCAAGCCCAGCGCGCTCTCAGGGTTGTGGAAGGGGTCGCCCAGGGCGATCCTGATGCGGCCGAACTCATCGCCAGCGCCTTCGATGGACCAATGGAAGCCGCCACTGCCTATGCCTACTTGGCGGGTTTCATGCTTCAGGCTGCCGCCCTGCTGAACTTCGGCGGTTCGATCACTGCGGCTGCCGCCGAGCTGAGAACTCTCATCGAGCGAAGCAGCTGAATGCGCCCAGGTGCCAGGCCCTGTCCCATACCGTCGGGCTTCCGACTCAGGGCATCTGCCACCTAACGCCGGACTGGTGACACCGACTCGGGGCGACACGTAATGGATGCCCGACCGAGGCTCCGGTGGCATAATTCTACGGTGCACCGGGCATCGGAGAATGAGCCGTGACCAGCGTCTGCACCGAGGTCTCAGTGGGCCGCTACTACGACCCGGCCACGGGGAGCTTCCTGAGTGTGGACCCGACAGTTCAAACAACCGAGCAGCCGTATTCTTACGCCGGAAATGATCCGGTCAATGTATCCGACCCGTCTGGTGACTTCCCTGGCCACACATTGGGCTTGTTGTGCCTAGGTACATGTACGAATTATTCCTCAAGTCGTACCTTCTTCAGGACAGTCCCGCGACCAGGATGCACAACGGGCTGCGGTGTCGGCAGTCATTGGACATTCACCCATACGACGGGCGCCCTCAATACAACACGATTGACGTTTACTGTGACAGGTGGAGATCCACTATACGTTTATGTCATTGATTTCCTAGAATTTCCTGATACCACGTTTAACGTGTGTGCAGAACCCCGCAATGACTGCCAACAGGACACCCTAGTGTTTGAAGAAGGAATGCGAGTAAAGTTTCCGACCCAAGATTCAGTCGCTACCAGTGGGGATTCGGGCAGACGCGATTGGGTCGGCCACGGTTTTCAGGTCAGGGTCACAGCCCGTGTGGATCCACTGCCAGCAGCATTGTCACTTAAGACAGCCACACCTCCTGCATATGGACTTGCAGTCGGATCTTGGTCATCAATTCGCACAGTGACGGCGACTGAAGCGACCAAAACGACTGCATGCGGGAGCACCACCAGCAATACGTTTGTGGCATGAAACGCATCGCATTCAAGCTAGTAAGCGTGGGGACGCTGTCTGTAGCGCTCTTCGCAGTTAGTTTTCTGGCGTGCGACTTTGCCAGTTCTGGAGCTAACAACGTGCCTCAGCGCACTTCAGTGGTTGCAGCAACAACTTGCAAGGCTCGGAGCGCAAGTAATGGAAACCATCGACCTGTGTTTTCGAAGAGTGAGGCTCATCCCTCAATCGTTGCTACTAGTCCTCTCGGTTATCGCTCGAAGAGGGTGAGCGCTCTGTTTAGCAAACTCAATCTGCACTACTACGATTGCTTCGTGAGGGTGACTATAGCGCCCCTTTCTTCAGGTACGCGGATTGCCATCTATCTTGCTGCTGGCACAAGAAACGCTGCGGAAAATCGAAAGGTGCTACTACGCGTTGTTAGCAGAACAAGAGCATTCCAAATTGCACCGTAAGAGTAGGCTTCTAGGTGGTACTGCGATGTTGAGAGGACTGCTTCACTAGAAGGCGACTCTAGTGCGCCGCGGACGCTAAGGGCGCTACGAACGCGTTTGGTCCGCTGGTGTCGATCAAGAAGAGTCTTCACCTGTGTCGAAAACACCTTGACCATGTCGAACAGCCAGCAGCATTAATTGGGAACGCCAGCCAAAGTGGCACTTGGGCGTGGTAGCCGCCTACTACGACCCTGTCGCCTAGCCGGGCTCCCCGGGGTTGCCCCCAACCGCTGCCGGTTCAGCGCAGGTTACGAACAGCCTTCGAGCCGAAGTGCACCTAGAGCAAGCATGCCCCGACTGCTCGAGGCGGCGAATGCGATAATCACACTCTGGCCGGGAGCCGGAGAATGCTGACCGCGCCGGGGAAAGTCGGGCTGTCGGCAAGCCTGTGATCATCGGTGAGGAAGTCGGCGCCGAGATGTTCGGCCAGGGCCACGTAGAGGGCATCAGCTGCCGACATGTTGTGGCGGTACGCCCATGCGGCGTCAACCAGCGGCGCGATCGACGCCCGGTGGAGAGGCCAGGTGCAGAGGCGCCCGACAGCGACGGTGGCCAGGGAATCAGTGATGGTCTTGTCGATGACGAGCCTGCGGCGGACCACAGCGAGCACCTCGGCGTAGAAGTGCTCGGGAACCCATCCCTCGACTCCACCAGGGAGCAGGCGGGCCAGAGCCTGGCCGCGCCTAGACCCGACGACCATCTCCGCCCCGGCGGACGCGTCGATTACAACTGCGCTCACGCGTCGGAATCGACGCGCAAGCCTCGGAGAGCCTCGGCGGCGCTGATGCTTTCCAGTCTCGGTTCTGGCGCTTCGAGCAGCTCGTCGATGAGGGCGCGGAAGGCCTCCGGCGAGCAGTCCTCGTCGGCGTTCGTCTCAACGACGGCGGGATCGCCGTCCATCTCCGAAGCGTGCCGGGCCATGTCGGCATGATACCGCCGGAGGCGAGGAATGGACCGCACTGCTTCGATTGACCGCAGTGACCGGCGGGACCCTTCCATCGCGCGTATTTCGCGCGCACGCTTAAATTCACGTGCCAAGCATCCCTACTCCATCCCTACAACTGGCCGGATTCGGGCGGACGGGAGCGGACGGACGACAGACTCTGCGCAGGTCAGCGCACCTACAAGGACGACCGGGACCGTGGGCGGGGACCACCCAGATCTACGAGGGCACCAACCAGGTCCAGCGGGTGGTCGTCTCCAAGCACCTGCTTGGATAGGCAGCACCCCGCCGACCGCCGTCGCTCGTCGACGACTTCTCCCCGTCGGACGACCTTGGTCGGCGGTGGTCGGGTGGGCTCACGACAGGACATGGCAGGAGCTCGAATTGTGCCGTCGGTCCGGCCGAGGGACCGGACGGGCGCTGGGCGGGACTCCGGGAGTGCGGCCCGTCCTAGAGGCCAACAATCCCCGCCAGCCGGATGGCCGACTGGCCACATGTCGGCCGGGCCGCCGGCCGGGCTCGGCGGCCTTGGGTCGGGGAGGGAGACGCGTCGAGGGCAGTGAGGCCACGGGCCGGTTCCCGACGAGTGTTCGCAACCCCACCCCGGCTCGGGAGGCACGCCGACGAGGTACCAGGTGCCCGAGGATCGGTTCGGTGCAAGGCGCCGGGAGCGGCTCCGCCGTGGTGACCGATCGTGGCGCTGCCTCCCCCCGTCGACCGTGACCTCGGCGGCCGCACTCTCTGCGGTCATTCTGGCAACCGCTCAGGATGTCGACGTGCCGCTCGCGGTGAATTCACGGCCGTTCGTCGTGGAGAGAGGCGTGGCCAATGACCTACCAGTGGTCACTCCACGCTCGATCTTGACGGGCGGCATTGGGTAGATCGACCAGGAGAGGGTCGGCAACCGGTCGATGGACGCTGGAGCGGTAGGGCGAGCGCGAGTCCGCACCCGTGACATGGGATCGGCCGTTCCCAAGCAGTAGCCACCACCGAGGCCGCCACAGCGGAGGCCTGTGCACTTCGCTCCTATACCTCAAAATCAATGGTCGAACAATAGGTGCTATCTCCCCTTGCCACTCGGGACCGGGTAGTGGATACTCGCATCAGCGGTCCATGGAGCAAGGCGGATTTGCCCATGGAGATTGAGGGAGAAGATGGCGGAATAGGCACAGAATGCTGTGGGATCGCGGCCGTCCGCACGGCCGTGTGAACGCAATTTCTTGGTCGGAGCGTGATACATCGGCACAGCTGTACTAACGACGCCATACAGAGCTCTCTTAAGCGAATGTGGGCAGTGATGCTCTGCAGAACAGATGAGGAATGATCGATGACTGAAGACGGCAAGAGGGGCAGCGTGCGGCTGTTCTCTTGGCGATCGTCCTCAAGTCGGCGACCGTCAGGCGCACGGTGCTGGGCGTCGTCGGCGTCGGCAACTGCGTCACCGGTTCTCGCCTCGTGCAAGCCAACTTCGGTACCCGACGCCTGTGGCACCACGGTCACCGTCGAGGGCACAGAGCTCGAGAGGTCATGCCGCAAGGACGCCGGATCGGCCTTCTTTCCCGCGTCCTCCCTGTTCAGAACCGTCCCTCGCTCGAGGGGGGGGCTGTGGGCAGTCGACGAACACCACCTGGGAATCGGGGCCTCCTCCGCTTCCCCTTCCGTGGCCCACGCCTGCCACGCATCGAAGATCGTCAATGCCCCCGGCAGGGTGTGCATCGCCCGACCTCGACGGGACAGCGCGCTGGGGGAGTGGGCACCCGGGGTGGTCTTGCCCTCGACGACGCACCACCGCGCCCCATCTCAGCGGCGTGAAAGACACTCAGAGGACACCAGATGACGCCGCAGTCGCTCACCGTGCTCAGCAGCCGGGAGGTGCCTGAAGTTGCCGTGGCCGCGGCCGAGGCACCTTCGGACACCTCGCCTGCCAGGCAAAAGCCCCTCCGCAAGGCCCTCATGGGCACCCTCTTTGCCCTCATCACCTTGCTGTACGTCATGAGTGCGGCGGTGGTCACGTTGGTCCTGGGTGGCGTCCTCCTCCACCTGCTCACACCCCACCGCACGTTCGACATCTTCTTCGCCCTCCACAAGCAGTTCGTGGTGGGCACGCTCTTGGGCCTGGCCATCTTCTGGCTCCTTCCCCCACACCCGTGGGTGAATGAGTCCGAGGAACGGGGGGTCCGGGAACCGGCAGATGTTGCCGGTGAGACGGAGAGCGGAGGCGTATCCAACGTCACCGCTTTGTCGGAATACCGGGGCCGGGGTCCGTCTCACCGGCCAAGCGGGCATGGGGAGGTTGTTGGATGACCAATCCCTAACCCGCTTACTCATTGGCAGTACCAATCGCAGTACCAAAACCAAATCAGCATTACCTCTAACAAACAAAAGGAGAAACGAAGGTGCGAAAGTTCAAGTTCACCAGGAAGGCGGCAGCCATCGGCCTCGCCGCCGGGATTGCCCTCGGGGCCGGTGGTATCGCTGCGGCGTACTTCACCTCGTCCGGGTCGGGCACAGCTACGGCCACGGTCACCGGTCCCTCGAGCGTGACGCTCACCGGCCACGTCTCGCTCTCTGCGGTGACTGCCGGGACGGTGACCCACGTCGCGGTCACAGTGACAAACCCGAACGCCTCGGCGATCACATTGGCCAACGTGACCATCACCGGCATCACCCCGGCCTCGGCCACATGCCCGGCAGGCTCGTTCACTTCTGCGGCCGCCGCGACAGCGCTCGGGAAGGTGTCACACGGGTCCACGTCCTTCACCACAACAGCGAAGACGCCGACCGTCACGTTGAACACATTGCCGACAGCAGCCCAGACAGCGTGCGAGTCAGGCGCGACCGTCCACCTGCACGTGAACGCGGGCTGATCGGCGCCTGAAGGCAGTCTCTGAGCGTCTGAGGGCACCGGTCGCTGACAGGTGCCACGGCGTCAGAGGTCGGAAGGCCGGGTCACGGAGTTGTCGGCTCCGTGGCCCGGCTGACCGGCCCAGCCAGTGCGTGAACGCAGCGGTGAGGGAATCGGCGAATCCCAGGAATTCCCTGAGGTTGGCCGGTGGTCTCACCACCCACACCCCGTGGGACTGAGGAGCAGATGAAGGTGAAGCGGTTCGAGAAGGTGAGGAAGGTGGCGACCTCTCTACTGGTCGCGCTCGTCGCCGCCACCCTCGCCTTCGCCGTCTCGGGGCACGTCTCAGCTCCCTCCTCACCCAAGTTCGAGCTCACCGCAGCCAACGGCTTCACCATCACGAGCACGCTGAAGGCCAGCTACATCTCACCCTCGTCGTGCACCGGTCCGACAACAGGACCGACAGCCGACCTTTCCCCAGGGGTCACACGCTGCCTGGCGGTCACCGTGCACAACCCCCTGGCGGTCGCCCTCAAGGTGACCGCGCTCTCGATGGTGGTGGCCGCATTCACACCGTCTTCGACCACACCGCACCTTCCGGCCTGCACCACGACAATGATCACGCCGCCCACCCTCTCGACCTATGTCCCGTTCACAGTCACGGCAAGGGGCACCCACACCATCAACCAGCCCATCGCGCTGACGACAAGTGGGAACCAAGACAACTGCAAGTACGGGACCTTCCACTTCACCTACACGGGGACGGCCACCTACACCGACTCGACGACCACCACCCTCACATCGGCACCGAACCCGTCCAACTCGGCAAGCCAGGTCACCTTGACGGCCACGGTGACGGCGGCCGACGCCAACGTGAACCCGACACCGGTCGGCGGAACGGTCTCCTTCTATGCATGCAAGACAGCAGGATGCACCTTGATCACAAGGGAACTCGGCACCGGGGCCATCACAACGGCCACCGGCAAGGCCACATACAAGACCTCGTCGCTGCCGGTCGGCACGAACTACATCGAGGCGAAGTACACAGGGACGACAAAGTTCGCCACGAGCACCTCATCCCCGGTGACGCAGGTGGTCCTGACAGCCCGCCCGACGCTCACCAAGGTGACACCGTCGGCCGGCAAGCTCGTCGGTGGGACAGTGATCACCCTGACGGGCACCCACTTCCGCATTGGCACAACCTCGGTCACATTCGGTGCGGGGGACCACGGCACCACAGTGCACGTGACCGGGACAACATCCCTCACCGTCAAGAGCCCGGCGCATGCGGCCGGCACGGTGACAGTGACCGTCACCACGCCGGCCGGCACCTCGGGTGCCAAGCCCTACAGCTACGACCCGGTCCCGACGATCACCTCCCTGTCCCGGACAGGCCCGCTGTCCGGTTACAACACGGTGACCATCACAGGGACCGGGTTCACGGGAGCGACGATCGTCAAGTTCGCCACACTGACAGCCCAGTCATTCACGGTCAGGTCGTCCGCCCAGATCATCGCCTACGCGCCTCCGCACGCAGCCGGCACAGTCAGGGTCTCGGTGACGACGCCCGGAGGGACGACGGCGTCCACCAGCGCTGACCTCTACAAGTACGTGTACCCGGTGCCGGCCGTGACCGCCATCGCGCCGGCCAGCGGCCCGGTGACCGGTGGCACGGTGGTGACGGTGAGCGGCAGCGGGTTCACAGGGGCCACCGGGGTCTACTTCGGCACAACCAAGGTGACGACGACAATCTCGGTCAACGCCAGGGCCACCCAGCTCACCGTGAAGAGCCCGACTGGGGTCTCGGGAACCTCGGTCAACGTGCGGGTGGTCACCCCCGGAGGCGAGAGCGCCGTTCTCTCGGCGGACCTGTTCACCTACGGCCCGACCATCACGTCCCTCTCTCGGACAAGCGGCCCGGTGACCGGTGGCACCAAGGTGACCATCACAGGGGCCGGGTTCACGACAGTGCACAACGTCAAGTTCGGCACAACGACAGCCACGTCCTTCACGGTCAAGTCGACCACCCAGATCATCGCCACCTCGCCGGCGCACGCCGCCGGCCAGGTCAGGATCTCGGTGACGACGGCTATCGGGACGACGCCGGCCACCAAATACGACCTGTACACATACTAGGAAAACGTGACATGACCACCACCAACCCATCCCCTGAGCACGTGGCCGGAGGCGCCGTGAGGCGCGCCCTGTCCCGCGCCCTCGGGACGGTGGGTCGGCGGTGGCGGCGTGCGCCGTTCGTGTTCGGCGCCGTGGCGGCGCTCGTGGTGGGCCTCTCGGCCGGCTCCGCCTACGCCTGGTTCACCTCGACGGGGTCGGGGTCGGCGACGGCGTCGGTCGGGACCGTCCAGACGGTCACCGTCCTGGCGGCGACGGGAACGCCCACCTCGAAATTGCACCCAGGGGCGAGTGCTGACCTCACCCTCACGATCTCCAACCCCAACGCCAGCCCGGTCACACTGGTCTCGGTCACCCAGCACGGCACAGTGACCGTCGTCGGGGGCACAGGGTGCACCCCCAGCAACTCGGGGGTGACGGTGCCCACCCAGAGCGGCCTCAGCATCTCGGTCGCATCGGGCACAAGCGTCGTCGTCCACATCCCCAACGGCGCCTCGATGAGCACATCGTCGGCCAACGGCTGCCAGGGGGCCTCGTTCCACATCCCCGTCCTGATCACGGCGGAAAAGCGATGAAGGCGGCCATGCACCGGCGCAGGATCCACCGCTCAGGGCGGTTGGCGAGCCGCGCCGTGCTGATTGCCGGGGGCTTCCTCCTGGCCGCGGCCGGCGTGGCCCTCGCCTACTGGCTCGTCACCGTCGCCTACGGCGTGGGCAACTACTCCCTCGCCACGGCGTCCACGCTCTCTGCCCCGACCGCTGCGACGGCCACCGAGGCGTCGGCCACCTCGGTGACCATCGGCTGGACGGACCCCGGCACACAGGTCGCAGGGGCCAAGTACAAGGTGACGCGCAGCCCCGGCACAGTGGTCGTGTGCCACACAGTGAGCGGCCCCACCTGCAGCGCCAGCGGCCTCAGCGCCGCCACCACATACACCTATTCCGTCGTCGCCACCTCGGGGACCAACTGGCGCTCGAGCGCCGCCACCACGTCGTTCAAGACCCTCGGGATCACCACGAGTAGCCTGCCGACAGGCACCGTGGGCGTGGCGTACTCCAAGACGCTGGCAGCCACCGGCGGGACAGGCACCTACACCTGGTCCCTCCATTCGGGCACCCTGCCGCCGGGACTGATCCTCACAACCTCCGCAGGCACGATTACCGGCACGCCGACCATGGCCGGGACAACCTCAGGGCTGGTCTTCCGGGTCACCGACGCAAAGGGCGCCTACGTCACATCGAGCTCCTTGACTCTCAAGATCACAAAGGCCAACACGAGCTTCACAGTCAAGGTCACAAACGGGTTCTCCAAGACCATCAGCTACGGCGCCCAGGCCACACTGTCCGAGGCGGGACTGCCGGCGACGGGCAGCGGCACCCTCACCTTCAAGACCTCGAGCACAGCCACCCTGTGCTCGGTTGCCCTCACAGTTGCCACCCACTGCAAGACCTCGGCCACCTTGACGCTGGGAACGTATGTCATCCACGCCACGTACGCGGGTACAAGTAACTACTACGGCTCGACCTCGACCAACACGGTGACGCTGACAATCACCACGGCCGTCAAGACAAGCTCGGTCACCCTCAACACCATCAGCTCGCCCAAGACCTACGGCTCGGAGGCCCAGACCTTCACCGGCACGGTGACCGGGGTGACACCTGACGGCTACCCGGCGACGGGGGCGGTCACGGTGCTGACCACAGCCACAGTCACCCTGTGCACGGGCACCCTGACAGCCGGCTCGGGCCATGCCGCCAACTTCACCTGCGCCCAGACGACAGCCTCCAAGCTGGCGGCGTCGGCCACCGCCTACAAGGTCCACGCCCACTACGCCGGTGGGAACTCGTCGAACCCCGACTACACCTACAGCGCAAAGACATCGGCGACCCAGACACTCACGGTGAACAAGGCGTCCGTGACCACCGCCTCGGTCACCATCAACACCATCAGCTCGCCCAAGACCTACGGCTCGGAGGCCCAGACCTTCACCGGCACGGTGACCGGGGTGACACCTGACGGCTACCCGGCGACGGGGGCGGTCACGGTGCTGACCACAGCCACAGTCACCCTGTGCACGGGCACCCTGACAGCCGGCTCGGGCCATGCCGCCAACTTCACCTGCGCCCAGACGACAGCCTCCAAGCTGGCGGCGTCGGCCACCGCCTACAAGGTCCACGCCCACTACGCCGGTGGGAACTCGTCGAACCCCAACTACACCTACAGCGCAAAGACATCGGCGACCCAGACACTCACGGTGAACAAGGCGTCCGTGACCACCGCCTCGGTCACCCTCAACACCATCAGCTCGCCCAAGACCTACGGCTCGGAGACCCAGACCTTCACCGGCACGGTGACCGGGGTGACACCTGACGGCTACCCGGCGACGGGGGCGGTCACGGTGCTGACTACAGCCACAGTCACCCTGTGCACGGGCACCCTGACAGCCGGCTCGGGCCATGCCGCCAACTTCACCTGCGCCCAGACGACAGCCTCCAAGCTGGCGGCGTCGGCCACCGCCTACAAGGTCCACGCCCACTACGCCGGTGGGAACTCGTCGAACACCAATTACACCTACGGCACAAAGACATCGGGGACCCAGAACACTCACGATCAACTACGAGGCCGCCAAGACAAGCTCGATCAGCCTCGCCACCATCTCCTCGCCCAAGACCTTCGGCTCTGAGGGCCAGACCTTCACCGGCACGGTGACCGGAGTGACCAGCGACGGCAACCCGACCGGCACCGTCACGGTGAAGACCTCGGGCGGCACAACGCTGTGCACGACCTCGACGCTCACCGCCTCGGGCACACACCTGGCCACCTACAGCTGCGTGCAGACCACAGGCAGCCTGCTGCCGGCGTCGGGCACCGCCTACGTCCTCCACGCCCACTACGCCGGCGGGAACTCGTCGACAGCGAACTACACCTACAACGCCTCGACATCGGGCACCCAGAACCTGACGATCACCAAGGCCGCCAAGACAAGCTCGATCAGCCTCGCCACCATCTCCTCGCCCAAGACCTTCGGCTCTGAGGGCCAGACCTTCACCGGCACGGTGACCGGAGTGACCAGCGACGGCAACCCGACCGGCACCGTCACGGTGAAGACCTCGGGCGGCACAACGCTGTGCACGACCTCGACGCTCACCGCCTCGGGCACACACCTGGCCACCTACAGCTGCGTGCAGACCACAGGCAGCCTGCTGCCGGCGTCGGGCACCGCCTACGTCGCTCCACGCCCACTACGCCGGCGGGAACTCGTCGAACAGCCAACTACACCTACAACGCCTCGACATCGGGCACCCAGAACCTGACAATCACCAAGGCCGCCAAGACAAGCTCGATCAGCCTCGCCACCATCTCCTCGCCCAAGACCTTCGGCTCTGAGGGCCAGACCTTCACCGGCACGGTGACCGGAGTGACCAGCGACGGCAACCCGACCGGCACCGTCACGGTGAAGACCTCGGGCGGCACAACGCTGTGCACGACCTCGACGCTCACCGCCTCGGGCACACACCTGGCCACCTACAGCTGCGTGCAGACCACAGGCAGCCTGCTGCCGGCGTCGGGCACCGCCTACGTCCTCCACGCCCACTACGCCGGCGGGAACTCGTCGACAGCGAACTACACCTACAACGCCTCGACATCGGGCACCCAGAACCTCACGATCACCAAGGCCGCCAAGACAAGCTCGATCAGCCTCGCCACCATCTCCTCGCCCAAGACCTACGGCTCTGAGGGCCAGACCTTCACCGGCACGGTGACCGGGGTGACCAGCGACGGCAACCCGACCGGCACCGTCACGGTGAAGACCTCGGGCGGCACAACGCTGTGCACGACCTCGACGCTCACCGCCTCGGGCACACACCTGGCCACCTACAGCTGCGTGCAGACCACAGGCAGCCTGCTGCCGGCGTCGGGCACCGCCTACGTCCTCCACGCCCACTACGCCGGCGGGAACTCGTCGACAGCGAATTACACCTACAACGCCTCGACATCGGGCACCCAGGACACTCACGACCACACACGAGGCCCCGACCGCCACAACCACACCGGCCACCAGCATCACGGCCACGACGGCCACCCTCAAGGGCACAGTCAACAACGAGAACAACACCTCGACGGCGGTCAGCTTCTGCTACAGGACGTCGACCTTCTCGACATGCACCGGGGCCACCGTGGTGACGGCCACCCCGTCGCCGGTGACCGGTGCCTCGACAACCCCCGTGAGCTACGCCCTGACCGGCCTGACGTCCAACACCAAGTACTACTTCAAGGTCAGGGCGGTCAGCACCGGCACAACCTTCACCACCTACAGCACGGTGGCGACTTAGACCACCACGGCCCCGGCCGCGCCGACCGCCCTGCGACGGGACGGCCAAGACCGCCACCACGATCACGATGGCGTGGACCGCCCCGAGACGGAACGGTGAGCAAGTACACGCTGTACAAGACAGGGGTGGCCATCGCCACACCGACGCCACCTCGGACAACGTGACCGGCCTGACGCCCAACACCACCTACGAGTTCAAGGCTCACTGCCACCAAGACAGCACCAGGTGAGGCGGTCAGCACCGGCAGCACGCTTCACCAGCTACGGCGCAGTGGCGAAGTCACGACCACACACGAGGCCCCGACCGCCACAACCACAGCGGCCACCAGCATCACGGCCACGGGGGCCACCCTCAAGGGCACAGTCAACAACGAGAACAACACCTCGACGGCGGTCAGCTTCTGCTACAGGACGTCGACCTTCTCGACATGCACCGGGGCCACCGCGGTGACGGCCACCCCGTCGCCGGTGACCGGTGCCTCGGCAACCCCCGTGAGCTACGCCCTGACCGGCCTGGCGCCCAACACCAAGTACTACTTCCGGGTCAGGGCGGTCAGCACCGGCAACACCTTCACCACCTACGGCACGGTGCGCAACTTCACGACCACCGGCCCCGGCCGCCACCACCGACGCGGCGACCAGCGTCACGGCCACGGGAGCCACCCTCAACGGCACGGTCAACAACGAGGGCAACAGGTCGAGCACGGTCACCTTCTGTACAAGGCACGACGACTAGCTCATCGACATGCACCGACGCCACCTCGGTGACGGCCACCCAGTCGCCGGTGAGCGGTGCCTCGGCCACTCCGGTGAGCGACGCCCTGACCGGCCTGACGCCCAACACCAAGTACGAGTTCCAGGTCGCCGCCAACAGCACCGGCGCGCCACCGTCTACGGCTCGGTGCTCAAGTCACGACCACACACGAGGCCCCGACCGCCACAACCACACGCGGCCACCAGCATCACGGCCACGGCGGCCACCCTCAACGGCACAGTCAACAACGAGAACAACACCTCGACGCGCGGTCAGCTTCTGCTACAAGGACGTCGACCTTCTCGACATGCACCGGGGCCACCGCGGTGACGGCCACCCCGTCGCCGGTGACCGGTGCCTCGACAACCCCCGTGAGCTACGCCCTGACCGGCCTGACGCCCAACACCAAGTACTACTTCCAGGTCAAGGCGGTCAGCACCGGCAACACCTTCACCACCTACGGCGCGGTGAGGACATTCACGACCACCCGGCCCCGACCGCCACCACCGACGCGGCCACCAGCGTCACGGCCACGAGTGCCACCCTCAACGGCACAGTCAACAACGAGAACAACACCTCGACCACGGTCACCTTCTGCTACAAGACGACCAGCCTCTCGTCGACATGCACCGGGCCACCCGGTGACGGCCACCCAGTCGCCGTGACCGGGGCTCGGCCACCCCCGTGAGCTACGCCCTGACCGGCCTGGCGCCCAACACCAAGTACTACTTCCGGGTCGAGGCGGCCAACAGCACCGGTGCCACCGTCTACGGCCGACGGTGCACAAATTCACGACCACACACGAGGCCCCGGCCGCCACCACCACGCGGCGACCAGCCTCACGGCCACGGGTGCCACCCTCAACGGCACAGTCAACAACGAGAACAACACCTCGACCACGGTCAGCTTCTGCTACAAGACGTCGACCTTCACGACATGCACCGGGGCCACCTCGGTGACGGCCACCCCGTCGCCGGTGACCGGTGCCTCGACACACCCCCGTGAGCTACGCCCTGACCGGCCTGGCGCCCAACACCAAGTACTACTTCCAGGTCAAGGCGGTCAGCACCGGCAACGCCTACACCACCTACGGCTCGGTGCTCACATTCACGACCTTGAACGGCCCCGACCGCCACCACCGACGCGGCGACCAGCGTCACGGCCACGGGTGCCACCCTCAACGGCACAGTCAACAACGAGAACAACCCCTCGACCACGGTCACCTTCTGCTATAAGGCGACGACGACCATCTCGTCGACATGCACCGGCGCCACCTCGGTGACGGCCACCCAGTCGCCGGTGACCGGCGGCTCGGCCACCCCCGTGAGCTACGCCCTGACCGGCCTTTCGCCCAACACCAAGTACTACTTCCGGGTCAAGGCGGTCGGCGGCGGCGCCACCGTCTACGGCTCGGTGCTCAATTCACCACCACACACGAGACCCCGACCGCCGTCACGAACGCGGCGACCAGCGTCACGGCCACGGGGGCCACCCTCAACGGCACAGTGAACAACGAGAACAACACCTCGTCGACGGTCACCTTCTGCTACAAGACGACGACCTTCTCATCGACATGCACAGGGGCCACCTCGGTGACGGCCACCCAGTCGCCGGTGACGGGCTCCACGGCCACCCCGGTGAGCTACGCCCTGACCGGCCTGGCACCCAACACCAAGTACTACTTCCAGGTCAAGGCGGCCACCACCGGGAACACCTACACCGTCTACGGCTCGGTGAGGACATTCACGACCACACACGAGTCCTCGACCGCCGTCACGAACCCGGCCACCAGCGTCTCGACCACGAGTGCCACCCTCAACGGCACAGTCAACAACGAGAACAACACCTCGTCCACGGTCACCTTCTGCTACAAGGCGACCACGACGATCTCGGCGACATGCACCGGTGCCACCTCGGTGACGGCCACCCCGTCGCCGGTGACCGGGGCATCAGCCACCCCGGTGAGCTACGCGCTGATCGGCCTGGCACCCAACACCAAGTACTACTTCCGTGTCGAGGCGGCCACCACCGGGAACACCTACACCGTCTACGGCACGGTGAAGACATTCACGACCACACACCAGGCCCCGACCGCCACCACCAACGCAGCCACCAGCCTCACGGCCACGGGTGCCACCCTCAACGGCACAGTGAACAACGAGAACAACACCTCGTCCACGGTCACCTTCTGCTACAAGACGTCGGCCTTCACGACATGCAGCGGGGCCACCTCGGTGACGGCCACCCAGTCGCCGGTGACCGGGGCTTCGGCCACCCCGGTGAGCTACGCCCTGACCGGCCTGGCGCCCAACACCAAGTACTACTTCCAGGTCAAGGCGGTCAGCACCGGCAACGCCTACACCGTCTACGGCTCGGTTCTCACATTCACGACCTTGCTGGCCCCGACCGCCACCACGGACGCGGCCACCAACGTCACGGCCACGCGTGCCACCCTCAACGGCACAGTCAACAACGAGAACAACCCCTCGACCACGGTCACCTTCTGCTACAAGACGTCGACCTTCTCGACATGCAGCGGCGCCACCTCGGTGACGGCCACCCAGTCGCCGGTGACCGGGGGCTCGGCCACCCCCGTGAGCTACGCCCTGACCGGCCTGACGCCCAACACGGAGTACTTCTTCCGGGTCGAGGCGGTCGGCGGCGGCGAAACTGTGTACAGCTCGTCGGTGCTCAACTTCACGACCACTCACGCCGGCCAGATAACCAACACCTCCTGCTCGGAGCACCTCACGACGAATACACACATCGCCGCGAACGGCTGCACGACCTCAGCTGAGAAAGGTGGCACGAGCCTTACGCTCTATGCGCCGAGCGACGTCACCGTCGGTGACGTACTGGTCGCCCAGGTCACGGGTCGAGTTGCCAGCGCCACGGTGACCCCCCCGTCGGGCTGGACCAACGTGGCCTCTGCGTCGATCAACTCGAACGGGACCCTGTTCCTGGAGACGTACTACTGCGTCGTGCTCTCCGGGGACAAATGCGGCACCACCGCTTCTTCGTGGTCGTGGTCCTGGACGGGGACAGCAGCGACAGCCTCGGGCGGGATCATGCAGTTCAGCGGCGTGACAACGACGACGCCGGTTGACGTGGCAGCAACGACACATGACACCACCGCGTCGGCGTGGACCAAGGCGACCGCACCGTCGGTGACGACGACGGTGGCGTATGACGAGATCGTCGTCCTGTTCGCCAGCGGTGGTCAGCAGTTCTTTGCCACAGGCACCTACCACTCCACCGGCAGCGATCCGATCAAGAACTACTACACGGGCCGCTCTACAAACACAGCTTCGGCGGGTGGCAGCGAGTACGCCTATGAGTCCGATAGCGCTGGGAGTGCCAGCACAAACGTTCAGTCCGCGACCGCGGCGACGAACACCTTCACTCTGACAGTGACGGCTGCCAACAACTCCTTTGCCTGGGACTCGGCCACCATCGCCCTAAGGCCGTCATGAGGACCGTGGCACCGAGGTCGTCACCCCATCCCCGGTCCGTGCCTGCATAACCCGGATCGAGTTGCAGAGACGACAGAGCGATTCGGACATCTGCCCAAGCCCTCGAGCCCGTGGCGTCGCTTGATGACCGAGACTTGATTCTCGGCTTCTCCGAGGGCAATTCAGTGAGCCGCTTGACCTCATCCGTTATCCCTGTTAATACCATGCAAAGCAATTGAAGGTTGGTGAGATCCCGGAGGAGGACCAGCTCCTTGGCAGCACGTAGATGCTGCCAAAGTGGGTCCAAAGGGGGGATCGACCGACCGGTGGGGGGTTCCCGACGTCGTGGGGACTGCAAAAGAGGGGGTAGGCGTGCGGACGTTTTTGTCTGTTGGGAGTTCGTGTTGGCGTCGGTCGCGAACAGCCGCTCTCCGGTTGGCCATGGGTGCCGTACCTGAAGATTGACGTCAACTGGGCGTAAGTCGTGCCGGCGTGCTGCAGCACATTCGGTGAAGTGCATCAGCATCCAAAGAAGGTGGAGGGCGGAACAATGAGAGGTCGTTTCTTCAAGGGCGTTCGGAAGCAGCGGGAGCTTCTCTGCTGGCCTGAATCTTGGGTGGCCGGACGGTCCATGGGCTGGCACGACACCGAGCCTGCGAACTGGCACCGTGGCCAGCACCCCCCGAGCCTTCCATCAGGCGTCGTGGGTCACTCCTATAGCGCGGCCCTGAGTGCGACAGGGGGGCAGACGCCGTACACGTGGACGGCGACGACACTTCCCGCCGGGTTGCACATCGCCAGAACAGGGGCGATCACCGGCACACCGACGGCGCGAGGCACGAAGACGGTGCACCTCACGGTCACGAGTCACGGCAGCGATTCGGTGGCGTACAACAGCATCCCGGCGGGCGGGGTGACATTCGCCCAGGACTATGAGGCGCACGGGATCGCCCAACTGGGCAACCAGATCACGCTGAGCACAACAACAGCCAAGGCGCTGGGCACAGTGACCGTGGCGATGGCCAACTTCAGCACTCAGGCGTACACAGAGACAATCACGTTCAACGTCTACGGCGTGGGAGCGACAAACGCCGTGGGCAGCCTGATCACCTCCAAGACGCAGAAGTTCTCGATCCCGGCCGGAACACCCACGCCCTCGGTGTTCACAATCACCTTCAACATGGTGACACAGAACATCACGCTCGCGTCGAGCGTCATCTACGGGATCTCGTTCAGCACCGGACCCGGCCCCAACGGCTCGAACGGCGGAGGGTACCCCCAGGGCGGCCTCGCGGTCGGGCTGAGCTACACAACCACGAACGTGACGGTGGGCTCGGATCCCCTCCACGGCACCGGGTCCGACTACATCGACGTGACCGACGCCAACGGCGGGACCAACGCCGGCGGGGGCTACACCGGCAACTTCTGCGGCGGTGAGGGCAGCCACGACGTGACACAGTTCGTGTACGACCCGGGCGTCGGGGGCACGCAGCCCTGCGTGGGGACAGAGGCCCTCAACCACCACACATCGACACCGACACCGTACCTGCCGGTCCCGCTCACCTTCGTGCCGGCCGTGAAGATCGTGACCGCCCCGTCGTATGCAGAGAAGACCCTTCCGCTCGCGGTCTCCCTCCCCGCACCGACGGTCACTCGGTCGCTCCGGGTGCGGGTCGCGCGACAACGACGACGAGGGTGACCATCAGCGGGACCGACTTCACAACAGTGACGTCGGTCACCTTCGGAGGGACCCCCGCCGCCGTGACAAGGGACACAGGCCCGACAAAGCTGACCGCCACGGCACCGTCCAAGTCGGCGGGCACGGACAGCGTCGTCGTCACCGCCGCGGGCGGTCCGTCGACCGTCGACGGTAGCTTCACCTACCTGAGCGGCCCGACGCTCACCAAGGTGACACCGTCGGCCGGCAAGCTGGCGGGTGGGACAACGGTGACCCTGACCGGCACCGGGTTCTTCACAGGGGTCACGTCGGTCACATTCGGCTCGGGGAACCACGGGACGACAGTCCACGTGTCGGGTCCGACCTCGCTCACCGTGAAGGCCCCGGCCCACGCGGCAGGCACCGTCACAGTGTCGGTGACCACGCCGGCCGGGACCTCGGGCACCCTGCCCTACACCTACGACCCGGTTCCCACCATCACCTCCCTCTCTCGGACAGGCCCGCTGTCAGGAGGTAACAAGGTGACCATCACAGGGACCGGGTTCACCGGTGCGAGCGCCGTCAAGTTCGGCACAACGACAGCCACCTCCTTCACGGTAAGGACGTCCACCCAGCTTCTGGCCACCGCCCCTGCGCACGCAGCCGGCACAGTCCAGATCTCGGTGACGACGCCCGGCGGGACGACGGCGGCCACCCCTGCCGACCTCTACAGGTACTCCTACCCCACGCCGGCGGTGTCCAGCATCTCCCCAGCAACCGGCATCGCGGCCGGCGGCACGGTGGTGACGTTGACCGGCAGCGGGTTCACAGGGGCCACGGCGGTCTACTTCGGCACAACCAAGGTGACGACGACAATCTCGGTCAATGCCAAGGCCACCCAGCTCACCGTGAAGAGCCCGGCCGGCACTGCGGGAGCGACGGTGAACCTCCAGGTGACAACCCCCGGAGGGAAGAGCGCCGCCGTGCCGGCGGACCTGTTCACCTACGTTGCCGGCCCGACGATCTCCTCCCTCTCCCGGACAAGCGGTCCGGTGTCCGGTGGGACCAAGGTGACCATCACAGGGACCGGCTTCTCGACAGTGCACAGCGTCAAGTTCGGCACAACGACAGCCAGGACATTCACCGTTCGGTCGTCCACCCAGATCGTGGCGACCTCCCCGGCGCACGTCGCCGGTCCGGTGAGGATCTCGGTGACGACGGCGGCCGGGACGACGCCGGCCACCAGCGCCGACCTGTTCACCTTCCATTAGTCGGGAGTGCCCAGCAGCTCGCCCACTAGCGGCCCGGCCGCCGGTGGGCGAGCTGCCCCGGCACGAGTGAGCGTGACCTTGGGCACCCGTGACCGCAAGGACGTGTGCGTGCGCCGGCGCCGGAGATGACCGGGGCACCCCCCGTTCGGGCCGCTCGGAGGGAGGACCCCGGAGCGGAGCGGGGAATGCTCCGCCCCGGATCGGAACCTCCATGGAGCGGTGAGGTCGGGCGGCGGCTCCGCCGAACGTTCGAACGGGCGGGCAAGGGTCCAGCGACACCCGCCGGCCACGTTGCCCGCTGGCGTCTACGGGCCCGGTTCTCATCCGGGACCCGGTGGTAGTCTCTAGAACGCGTTCTAACTACGCGGCCGGCCCAGTGGGCCGCCGCCGGCGAAAGGGTGGCTGATGGCCCAACCGGTGATCGTTGAGGCGGTGCGCACGCCCATCGGCAAGCGCAACGGGTGGCTTTCGGGCCTGCGTGCGGCCGACCTCCTGGGCGCCGCCCAGGTCGAGGTGGTGAAGCGGTCGGGCATCGACCCCGTCGACGGTCGAGCAGGTGGTCGGCGGCTGCGTCACCCAGGCGGGGGAGCAGGGGTTCAACGTGACCCGCACGGCCTGGCTTCTGAACGGCCTGCCCTACGAGGTGGCCGCCACGACGGTGGACTGCCAGTGCGGCTCCTCCCAGCAGGCCAACCACTTCGTGGCCAACCTGATCGCCGCCGGGGCCATCGACGCCGGCATCGGCTGCGGGGTGGAGACCATGAGCCGTATCCCCCTCGGGGCCAACGCCGCGGCCCCGGGCGTCGGACGGGCCATTCCCGAGGACCTCCCCTACGACATGCCCGACCAGTTCACGGCGGCCGAGCGGATCGCCGCCAAGCACGGGATCACCCGAGCCGACGTCGACTGGCTGGGCCTGGTCTCCCAGGAGAAGGCGGCGGTGGCGGTGGCCGAGGACCGGTTCGCCCGGGAGATCGTGCCGGTCGAGGCGCCGATCGTCGGCCAGGAGGGGCCCCGAGGGGAGCACGACGGAGGGACCATGGTGGTCACCGCCGATCAGGGGCCGCGCGACACCACGGCCGAGGGGCTGGCCAAGCTGAAGCCGGTGCTGCCCGACGGGATGCACACCGCCGGGAACTCCTCGCAGATCTCCGACGGGGCGGCCGCCGTGCTGTGGATGTCCGAGGACCGCGCCCGGGCCGAGGGGCTCCGCCCCCGCGCCCGCATCGTGGCCCAGGTGCTGGTCGGGTCGGACCCCTACTACCACCTCGACGGGCCGATCGCCGCCACCAGCCGCGTGCTCGAGAAGGCGGGGATGGCCGTCGGCGACATCGACCTCTTCGAGGTGAATGAGGCCTTCGCCTCGGTGGTGCTGGCCTGGGGCCGCAGCCACGACGTCGACTGGGACAAGGTCAACGTGAACGGCGGGGCCATCGCCGTGGGCCACCCGGTGGGGGCCACCGGCAGCCGGCTGATCACCACCATCCTCCACGAACTCGAGCGCCGTGACGCCACGATCGGCCTGGTGTCGATGTGCTGCGGCGGGGCCCTGGCCACCGGCACCGTCATCGAGCGGCTGTAGGGTCCGGCCGTGGAGTCCACCGAGCACCTGCTCTTCGAACGGCGCGGCCGCACGGCCGTCGTCACCATGAACCGACCCGAGGCCAAGAACGCCCTGAGCCTGCCCATGCTGGTGGGCATGGCCGACGCCTGGGTGGAGATCGACTCGAACGACGAGATCCGCTGCGCCGTGCTCACCGGTTCGGAGGGTTCCTTCTGCACCGGCATGGACCTGAAGGCCATGGGCGGTCCCGACGCCGAGAAGTACCAGCACCGCATGGCCGAGGACCCGGATCTGCACTGGAAGGCGCTGCTCCGCCACTACCAGTTGAAGAAGCCCCTCATCGCCGCGGTGGAGGGGTGGGCGGTGGCCGGGGGCACCGAGATCCTCCAGGCCACCGACATCCGGGTGGCCGGGGAGGGGGCGAAGTTCGGGGTCTTCGAGGCCCGCCGGGGGCTGTTCCCGCTCGGGGGCTCGACCGTCCGCCTGCGCCGACAGATCCCGTTCACCATGGCGATGGACCTGCTGCTGACCGCCCGGGAGGTCACCGCCCAAGAGGCGCTGTCGATGGGGCTGATCGGCCGGGTGGTCCCCGACGGCACGGCCCTGGAGGCTGCGCTCGGGATCGCCGAGGTGATCTGCGCCAACGGCCCCCTGGCCGTCGAGGCCATCAAGCGGTCGGTGATCGAGACCGAGGGGATGTCGGAGACCGAGGGGCTCGCTCGCGAGCTCGAGATCGGCTGGCCCGTCTTCGCCACCGAGGACGCCAAGGAAGGGCCGAAGGCGTTCGCCGAGAAGCGCCCGCCGGACTTCCAGCGCCGGTGAGCGGGGGCGCGACGATGTGAGCACGGCCGAGCGGCCGCCGCTCCCGGCAGCAGCCACCGCCGAGCACGGTCCGTCGTTGGCCGCGGCGGATTCGCCGAGGAACCGGTTGGCCGCGGCGGTGCGCCGCGTGTCGGACCTCGTGGTGGGGCGGCCCCTCGACGAAGAGGCGGTCCGCGGGGCGGCCGAGGCGTTGTCCCGCGTGGCCGAGGACCTCGAGCGGGCGGCAGCCCCGGGCAAGGCGCCACGGGGCATGCCCGACCACCTGGGCCACCCGCAGGACTTCTTCCCCACCAGCCCGGTCCTCGGCTACGCCAACCCGGTGGCCCCCCCGATCGACGTCTGGGCGGCCCGTGGCGAGGACGGGAGCCCCGAGCTGCGCGGGCTGGCCTTCTTCGGCTACCCCTACGAGGGCCCACCCACCTGCGTGCACGGAGGGGTGATCGCCGAGCTCTTCGACGAGCTGCTCGGCTCGGTCACCATCATCTCCGGCCGACCGGGGATGACCGGCACCCTCACCATCCGCTACCGCCGACCGACGCCCCTGCTCACCCCGCTCGACCTGGTGGCCCGGCTCACCCGGGTCGAGGGGCGCAAGATCTTCGCCTGGGGCGGCGTCTACCACGACGGCGAGCTCACGGCCGAGGCCGAGGGGATCTTCATCGAGGTCCGAGGCCACCAGATGCGAGACATCTTCACGGCCAACGCCAAGGACGCCCAGGGCGAGGTGGTCGACGCCCAGCTGCGCGAGTTCGTCGACAAGGGCGGGGAGATCGCCGGGGTGGACGGCCCCCCGCCGCGCTGAGCGGCTACAGGGCCCGCTGCACCCCTTCCCAGAAGGGGTCGCGCAGCTTGCGCTTGTAGAGCTTGCCGTTGGGGTCCCTCGGCATCTCGACGATGAACTCGACCGACTTGGGAGTCTTGAAGCCGGCCAGCTTGCCCGAGCAGAAGGCGATGATGTCCTCGGCCAGCTCCGGGCCGGGCACCGCCCCTTCGACCGGCTCGACCACCGCCTTCACCTCCTCCCCCCAGTCCTCGTTGGGCACGCCGAAGACGGCGACGTCGACGACCTTGGGGTGCATGAGCAGCACGCCCTCGATCTCGGCCGGGTAGATGTTGGCGCCCCCCGAGATGATCATGTCGATCTTGCGGTCGCGCAGGAAGAGGTAACCGTCCTCGTCGAGGTAGCCCACGTCGCCGACGGTGAAGAACTTGCCGATCCGGTTGGCCGCCGTCTTCTCCTTGTCGCCGTGGTACTCGAAGTCCCCGGCCTGCATGGCCATGTAGACGGTGCCGATCACCCCGGGCTCGGTGACGCGGTTCCCGGCGTCGTCGAAGATGGCGATCTCCGAGATCGGCCAGGGCCGGCCGACGGTGCCCGGCTTCTCCAGCCACTCGGCCGTGCTGACCACGGTCCCTCCCCCCTCGCTGGCGGCGTAGTACTCGTCGATCACCGGCCCCCACCACTCGATCATGCGGCGCTTCACGTCGACCGGGCAGGGTGCGGCGGCATGGATCATGTGCCGAAGGGAGGACAGGTCGTAGCGGTTCCGGACGTCGTCGGGGAGGGCCAGCAGCCGGTGGAACTGCGTGGGGACCATGTGCGAGGTGGTCACCCGGTGGCGCTCGATGAGGGCGAGCATCTCCTCGGGAAGCCACTTGTCCATCAGCACCACGGTGTGGCCGAAGTGGACCGAGCCGCCGCCGAAGCGCAGCACGGCGGTGTGGTAGAGGGGGGAGCCCACGATGTGGACGTTGTCGTCCTGGGGGTTGATGCCGAACAGGAGCAGGATGCCCGAGAGGCCGAGCGCGGCCTGCTCGGGGGTGGCCCCCGACAGCGGGCGGTAGACGCCCTTGGGGTTGCCGGTGGTGCCCGAGGTGTAGTTCATGACGTCGCCGATG
Source organism: uncultured Actinomycetota bacterium (assembly GCA_963770505.1). Lineage (GTDB taxonomy): Bacteria > Actinomycetota > Acidimicrobiia > Acidimicrobiales > RAAP-2 > CAVYPR01. Next base: position 218,366 of record CAVYPR010000003.1, read on the forward strand.
GTGCGCTCCGCGGGGTCGGTGGTGGGCTGGGCGGCGCGCAGGCGGTCGTAGGAGTTGAAGCCCAGGATCTCGCCCACGGCCAGGCAGGCCGTGCCGGGGATCTCGGCCTCGTCGGCGGCGTCGACGCAGGCGTCGGAGAACCGCTCGTGCCCGACGAAGACCCGGGTCCCCGAGTCCCTCAGGATGTAGGCGATCTCGGAGGCCACCAGGTGGTGGTTGATCGGCACCAGGTACCACCCGGCCTGCAGGCAGGCCAGGTAGATCTCGATGGCCTCCGGGCAGTTCGGCAGGACCGTGGCCACCCGGTCGCCCGGGACCAGCCCGAAGCCCCGCAGGGCGTGCACGAGCTGGTTGGCACGGCCGAGGAGCTCGCCCGCGGTCAGCTCGGTGCCGTCGGGGGCCACCAGGGCCAGGTGGTCGGGGTCGTCGTGGGCCAGGGCCCAGAATCCGAGATCTCCCATGCGCATGCTCCTCCTGCGGTCGCCCGGGGGACGCCGTCGGCCGGGCGGGGCCGTCGAATGGCGCCGGCGCCCGGTCCAAGCTAGAACCGGTTCTAACTTTCGTCAATTGGGCGCGGCCCCGGGGGCCGCCGTGACCGGGCGGCGGGCCGCCGCGCACAGGAGGTTCGAGATGGCTGGTTTCCTGGCCACAAGGGTGGTGGCCGTCACCGGCGGTGGGGGCGGCATCGGCCGGGCCGTGGCCCTGGCTTCGGCCGCCGAGGGGGCCAGCGTCGTGGTCGCCGACTACGGCGTGGGCCTGGCCGGTGAGGACCCCTCCAGCGAGGTGGCCGACCGGGTGGTGGCCGAGATCGAGGCGGCCGGCGGGCGGGCCGCGGCCGTGGCCGACGACATCTCGACCATGGACGCCGGCGAGCGGCTCGTGTCCACCGCCGTGGACCGGTTCGGGCGGATCGACGGGGTCGTGTGCGTGGCCGGCATCCTGCGCGAGCGGATGCTGTTCAACATGAGCGAGGAAGAGTGGGACTCGGTCGTGGCCACCCACCTGAAGGGCCACTTCACCGTCTTTCGGGCCGCGGCCGCGGTCATGCGCAAGCAGGAGGGTGGAGGGTCGCTCGTCGGGTTCACCTCAGGTGCCTTCGCCGGGAGCGTGGCCCAGGCCAACTATGCCGCGGCCAAGGGCGGCGTCGTCTCGCTGGTCCGCTCGGCCGCGGCCGGCCTCCACCGCTACGGGATCACCGCCAACGCGGTGGCCCCGGTGGCCCGCACCCGCATGTCGGCCAACGTCCCGATGGAGCTGGCCGAGATGGGCGAGCCCGAGGACGTGGCGCCGATGGTCGTCTACCTGCTGAGCGACCGGTCCCGGCACGTCACCGGGCAGGTGTACACCGTGGTGGGGAGCAAGATCGCCGTCTGGAACCAGCCGGTCGAGGTCCGGGCCGTGTACTCGGCGGGCCGCTGGACCCCCGAGGAGATCGCCGCTCGCCTCGACTCGACCGTGGGCCAGGAGCCGATGGGCCTGCTGGCCAAGCTCGAGGAGTACCGGGCCGCGGCGTCCTCGGGGGACAAGCCCAACACCTGAGGAGGTCGCCGGCCCCCCCGGGCGCGGCCGGCTCAGGGATCGGCGCCGGGCAGCTCCTCGCCGCCAGCTCCGGTGCCCGGCGCGCGGGCCGGCTCCATCTCGCTCGGGGGACCGCTGGTGCCTCCGGCTGTGTCGGTGTCGGCGGCCGAGGCGTCGTGGAGCGGCGCGGTCGTCTCGGGCCGCCCGCCCGGGGCCCCCGCCGCCTGCCAGGCCCGCCAGTGGCGGCGGGTGACCGCCAGCACGGCGACGCCGCCGACGGCGAGCGCCACGCCGGCCACCTGCACCAGGGCCGAGCCGAGGTTGTTGGGATAGGCGAGCCACAAGCGCTGGTCGGCGGCGCGCTCGATCCCCCACAGCACCATGCCGGTTCCGACGACGGCGCCAGCCGGGTAGCCCACGCGGGCCGAACCGTCGGGCCAGCGGTCGAGCCGACGCTCGAGGAGGATCAGCACGACGAAGATGGTGAAGTCCTCCACCGCCTGGAAGATGGGGACCGGCAGGCGCTTGCCGGCCTGTGTGGCGTAGTACATGCCGAACCACTGGGTGGTGGGGTGGCCGCCGCCGGCCACCATGAGCTGGGGTCCCAGCAGGCGGCCCATGGCCCAGGCCGCGGCGAGCACCGGGGCCACCAGGTCGAGGCCCCGGGCCATGGGGAGCTCGGGGCAGCGCCGCCGGGTGAGGACCAGGGCGGTGGGCACGGCCAGGATGAGGCCTCCGAAGGAGGACAGACCCCCGTGCCAGACCGCCACGATCTCGCCGGGGTGCTGGCCGTAGTAGCCGAGGTTGGACAGGACGCTCATGGCCCGTGCGCCGACCACCGCGGCGACGATCACCCAGATGAAGACCCCCACCAGCCAGTCGGTCGGGTAGCCGTGGTGGCGGAGGCGGCGCCGGAAGTAGGAGTAGGCGAACCAGAAGGTGAGGGCCAGGCCGATGCCGTAGGTGTGGACCTCGAGCGGTCCGACGTGGAAGGCGACGGGGACGGGCTTCATGGCGTCGCTCCAGTATGGCCCCGGCCCGCTGCGGCCGGCTCCCGGGCCGGCGCTTTAGGGCCGGCCGGCCCCGGCGAAGCTGCCTGTGGAGACCCGAAGGCCGGTGAGCCAGACGGACGCCCCGGTGTAGGGCGCCTCGATCATGGTTCCCCCTCCCACGTACATGGCCACGTGCTCGCTGCCCCCGGGGCCGTAGAAGAGGAGGTCACCGGGTTGGAGGTCCGAGATCGGCACCGGGGTGCTGTCGGACATCTGGGCCCCCGAGTAGTGGGGCAGTGGCACCCCGGCCTGTCCCCAGGCCCAGGCGGTGAGTCCCGAGCAGTCGAACCCGTGGCCCGGCGACTCGGCACCCCAGACGTAGGGGACGCCAATCTGCGACTCGGCCGCGGCCACTGCGGCCGCTCCGGCACCCCCCGCCGAGGGAGGCGGAGGGTCGGCCACCTGCTGGGCCGCCGGGGCCTGGGCCGTCGCCGGAGCGGCAGCCGCTCGGGCCTGGGCCTGGGCCTGGGCTTGGGCCTGAGCCTGGGCGGCCGCCTGGGCCGCCGCCAGCTTGGCTTGGGCCGCCGCCTCGGCGGCTGCCGCCGCGGCCTTCTGCTGCTGGGCGATCAATGTGGCGATCTGCCCCTTCACCTGGCTGAGCGCCTGTGTCTGCTGGGCCTCGAGGGACTGGGCCGACTGGACGGCCGACTGTGCCGACGCTTCGGCCTGGGCCGCCTGTGCGTCCTGCTGGTGGAGGGAGGCCTCCTGGGCCGAGAGCACGTTCTGGGCGGTGTCGAGGTTGTCGACGGCGGTGGTGAGGTTGCCTTCGGACACGTTGTCGTACTCGCGTGCGTCGGTCGTGGCTGTCTGGCTGCTCGAGAAGATCGGATCGGTGGCGGCCGAGGACCCGGTCTCCATGTAGGCGTTGACGGCCGCCTGGCTGAGCTGGGTTCGGTCGGAGCTCACGTTCTTGCGGGTCTGGCCGATCTTGGCCTGGGTGGCGGTGATCTGTTGGTCGAGCGTGGCCTTGTTGGCCTGGGCCGCCTCGAACTTCTGGTCGAGAGCGTCGATCTGCTGGCCGGTGGAGGAGATCTCCTGCTCGAGCTTCGTGGCCTGGGCCTTGGCGCTTGTGAGTGTGCCGGCGGCGCCCGCTGGGCGCGCCAAAGGAATCACAGCGCCAGACGACACTATGACGACGGTCACTACGGGCAACGTCACCCGCCGGAGTAGCCGAGCACCCCGGGTGGACCGCGGCGTGGAGTGGCATGAGAGCCGCTCTACGTCAGTCACAATGCCGGACATCTTTACCGGCCCGGACCGCGCTCTGCAAGCATCCGAACGTGCAGGGCCGCGTTTACTGGTCACACCGAGGGTATGAAGTGCCAGTTCAGAGAGCTTTTTGCCGTTTGCTACCGGTGCTGGCATTTGTGACTATTTTCACGCCCGACGGGCCGAAATCCGGCGCCCATGGGGGCCTGGTGTATCAGGGTGCCGGCCGCGGCGGCGTCCGATACCGTCTCGCCCATGGGTGAGATCATCGAATTCCCGAGCAACGGCACGACCGGCCAGGGCTACCTGGCCACCCCCGAGGGCGGGTCCGGTCCCGGGGTGGTGGTGATCCAGGAGTGGTGGGGCCTGGTCGACCACATCAAGTCGGTCTGCGAGCGGTTCGCCGCCGAGGGGTTCGTGGCCCTCGCCCCGGACCTCTACCGGGGCAAGACCGTCACCGAGCCCGACGAGGCGGCCAAGGCGATGATGGCCATGCAGCTCGACGGCGCGGCGCGCGACATGAGCGGGGCGGTCGACGAGGTGCGGCGCCGGTCGACCGGCGAGGGGGTGGGGGTCATCGGCTTCTGCATGGGCGGAGGACTGGCACTGGTCCTGGCCGCCCAGCGACCCGACGCCGTGCGGGCGGTCGTCCCCTGCTACGGCGTGATCCCCTGGCCCGACGCCCAGCCCGACTACTCGGCAATGACCGCGGCCCTTGAGGGTCACTACGCCGAGAACGACGACTTCTTCACCCCGGCCGCGGCCGAGGCGCTCGGCGAGCAACTCCGGTCGATGGGTAAGGAGGCAGTGATCATCGTCCACCCCGGGACCGACCATGCCTTCTTCAACGACGAGCGACCCGAGGTCCACAACGCCGAGGAGTCGGCCTTGCTCTGGGACTCGGCCATCGCCTTCTTCCGTCGCCACCTCACCTAGCGGACCGGCCCGCCCGAGCGGCCCAGGGCGCATGGCGTCCGGCACCTCACCGGCGGACGGGGCTTCGACGGCCTTTGTTACGATCCACCCATGTCCGCACGCTCCCGCGACCTCCCCCGCCGGTCCTGCCTGTCCACCCCCGGGGCCACCGAGAAGTTCCTGGCCAAGGCGCCGACGGTGGCCGCCGACATGACCTTCCTCGACCTCGAGGACTCGGTCGCCCCGCTCGAGAAGGTGGCGGCGCGGGCCAAGGTGGTCGACGCCATCAAGAACCTCGCCTGGGACGACCGCGTGCTCTGCGTGCGGGTGAACGCCTGGGACAGCGAGTGGACCTACGGCGACGTCATCGAGGTGGTGGGCAACGCCGGGGAGCGCCTCGACGAGGTGATGCTGCCCAAGGTCCAGTCGGCGGCCGAGGTGGTCGCCCTCGACCTCCTGCTCACCCAGGTGGAGAAGAACTGCGGGCTGCCGGTCGGCCACGTCGGGATCGAGGCCCAGATCGAGACCACCCGGGGCCTCATCAACGTGGAGGAGATCTGCGCCGCCTCGCCCCGGCTCGAGACCATCATCTTCGGCCCGGCCGACTTCGCCGCCTCCATGGAGATGCCGGTGCTCACCGGCGGGGTCCAGGTCCCCGAGTACCCCGGCGACCACTTCCACTACGTCTTCTCCAAGATCCTCATGGCCGGGCGGGCCAACGGCCTGCAGGTCATCGACGGGCCCTACCTCTACGTGCGCGACCTCGACGGGCTGCGCGACTTCGCCCAGCGGACCACGGGTCCTCGGCTACGACGGCAAGTGGGCGCTCACCCCCGACCAGGCGGCCGTCCTGAACGAGGTCTACTCGCCGACCCAGGAGCAGTTCGACCGGGCTTGGGACATCCTCGACGCCTACCAGCAGGCCACCGAGGAGGAACGCAAGGGCGCGGTGATGTTCGGCGACGAGATGATCGACGAGGCCAGCCGCAAGATGGCCATCAAGTTCGTCAGCCGCGGCGAGCGGGCCGGGCTCAGCCGCTCGGCGGGATAGGGCGGCCCGTCAGCCCGCCTGCTCGAGCAGCCGCCGGGCGATGACCTTGAGGGCCAGCGTCTCGTCGGCCCCCTCGAAGATCGACAGCACCCGGGCGTCGACGAAGTAGCGGCTCACCGGGAACTCCTCGGCGTAGCCCATGCCCGCCGTGGATCTGCATGGCCTCGCGGGTCACCCACTCGGCGGCCCGGCAGACGTAGGCCTTCACCATGGAGGCCTCGAGGGCGCCCTCGCCCCTGGCCATGCGGCGGGCCACGTCGTAGGAGAACTGGCGGGTGGCCTGGATGACCACCGCCATGCGGGCCAGCTTGGCCCGGGTCAGCTGGTAGTCGACGATGGGCGACCCGAAGACCCGGCGGTTGGCCGCGTAGTCGTAGGCGGCCTCGTAGGCGGCCTGCATGACCCCCACCGCCCGGGCCGCCGTCTGCAGCCGGCCGTTCTCGAACCCCTGCATCTGGAGGTAGAAGCCCCGGCCCAGACCGCTGGCCCCGCCCACCAGGTTGGCGTCGGGCACGAACCAGTCCTCGAAGGCGACCTCGTAGGAGTGCATGCCGCGGTAGCCGAGGGTGTCGATGGGCCGGCCCTCGAGCCTCCGGCGCTCCGGCCGTCGCTGGTGCACGAAGCCGCGCCCGTCGCCCCGGGGCTTGTCCACCACGAACATGGAGAGCCCGCGGTGGGCCAGGCTCCGGTCGGGGTCGGTGCGGGCCAGGAGCATGAGCACGTCGGCCCGGGCGGCGAAGGTGCACCAGGTCTTCACCCCGTTCACCAGCCAGCCCCCGTCGGTCGGCGTGGCCGCGGTGACGATGTTGGCCACGTCGGAGCCGTAGTCCGGCTCGGTCACGGCCACCGCGGCCAGCACCTCGGCCGTGGCCAGCCTGGGCAGCCAGGTCCGCTTCTGCTCCTCGGTCCCGCCGTGGACCAGGGCGCGGGTGAGGATCTCGGGGCGGGTGATGAGCGAGCCCCCGATGCCGAGGGAGCCCCAGCTCAGCTCCTCGGTGGCCACCACCATGCCCAGGTAGTCGCTCTCGCCCCCCGTGGCGAAGCCGCCGTACTCCTCGGGGACCGAGAGGCCGAACCCGCCGAGCTCGGCCAGCCCGGCGATGATCTCCTCGGGGATGTCGCCGTTGGTGCGGTGGACGTGCTCGGCGTGGGGGCGGACCTTCTCCTCGGCGAACCGGTGGAAGGTCTCGCGGACCAGCTCGAAGTCGTCGTCGAGGTGGCGCGGACCGGCCTCGCACGCCGAGGTCGGCCAGGGCGCCGGGGCGCCGGTAAGCGGCCAGGAAGCCGGCGGCCGGGGCCAGGGCCCCGGGTCCGGCCCCCCAGTCGGCCTCCCGGCCCGACCAGCTTGGCGCCGAGGTCGGCCAGCACGTCGGCGACGAAGGCGCAGGCCATGGCGGCCTCGAGGTCGCCGTGGGCGCCGTAGTCGAGGACGGCGCGGGCGGTGGCGGCCCCGGCCGCGGCGTGGGCCAGGTCGTAGGCGACCACCTGGTTGTCGTCGATGCCGCCGGCCGCCGGCCAGGGCCGCGGTGGCCCGGGCCACGACCGCGTCGGCCAGGTCCACGCAGGCGGCGGCCGCCTCGAGGTCGGCCGGGCTCGTGCGGGCCATGGCGGGACCCTAGCCGGGCGGGTTTTTCCTCCCCGACACGGTGACCAAGCGGCGGTAGCACGACGGGCTCGTCGCCGGGGTCGACGTCGGTGAGCGAGGCCAGGTAGTCGGCCACCGGTCCGGGCCCGGCGCCCGCCGGCGCCTCGGCCCAGGCGTCGACCAGTCGAGACCGGCCTCGCGCGACGAGCGCCGGCAGGAGGGCGCCCGACGTCGGGGTGGCGGGCCTCGGGCATCGACAGCGGCGACGCCGCCGATCCGTCCGGCCGAGGTGATCGGCTCCTGGGCCACCACCCAGCCGCCCGGCCGCACGGCGGCGGCCATGCGCACCAGCACGGCAGCGGGGTCGACCACGTGGAGCAGGAGGAAGCGGCAGAAGGCGAGGTCGACCGGCTCGGGGAGGACCAGGTCCTCGCCGGCCTGGGTGATGGCCAGCACCTGGCTGTGCGCGGCGGCCGCCTCGGCCACCTCGTCCCGGGCGCCGGGGTCGCTGTCGACGGCGTAGATCCGCCCGTCGCGGCCGACCACCTCGGCCAGGGCCACCGAGACGTCGCCCCCGCCGGCGCCCACGTCGACGCACCGCCAACCCGGGCCGACGCCCAGCCGCTCGAGGGCGGTGGCCAGCGGCCGGCGGTAGACGTCGTCGCGCAGACCCTTGAGCGTGGTCACCGGGGCAGTCTCTCACGACCTCCGCCCGTGAGCCCCTGAGAACCGTTGGTAGCCTCACCGCGTGAACGTGACCATGATGCTGTGCGACGCCGCCCAGGTCGCCGACGGGAAGCTCTACATGCTGGGCGGCGGCTGGTCGATGACCGGGCCCGACCCGGTGCCGTCGGCCATCGCCTTGAAGATCGAGGTCGACTGGCACGAGGCCGAGGTGGCCCACCACTGGGAGCTCTTCTTGGAGGACGCCGACGGCCGCCCGGTGATGGTCGAGACCCACGAGGGCTCCCAGCCGGTCGAGGTGCGCGGCGAGTTCACGGTGGCCCACCCGAACGGCGTCCCCGAGGGCTCGCCCATCGACGTCGCCCTGGCCGTCAACCTGGGCCCGATCCCCCTCGCCCCGGCCACCCGCTACGTGTGGCGGCTGGTGATCGACGGCGAGTCGCTGCCCGGGGCCTCGCTCTGCTTCACCACCCGGGCCCGGCCGCCGCGTGAGGTGCCGTGACCTCCCGCCCGCTGGACGCAGGCCGCCCGCGCCGAGTACACCACGGTCCATGACCGTCCACGAACGCCCCTTCGGCCGGTACTACGAGGACTTCGTCCCCGGCGACGTCTACCGCCACTGGCCGGGCAAGACGATCACCGAGGCCGACGACCACCTGTTCTGCATGATCACCATGAACCACCATCCGCTGCACACCAACGAGTGGTTCGCCGAGCACGAGACCGTGCACAAGAAGAACGTGGTGGTCGGCAACCTCGTCTACTCGCTGGCGCTCGGCATGAGCGTCCCCGACGTGAGCGGCTCGTGCATCGCCAACCTCGAGGTCGAGTCACTGGTCCACCGCAACCCGACCTTCCACGGTGACACCATCTACGCCGAGACCAGGGTCGTCGACAAGGTCGAGTCGAAGTCCAAGGACGACCGGGGGATCGTCACGGTCGAGACCAAGGCGTTCAACCAGCGCGGCGAGGAGGTCTGCTCCTTCCGCCGCAAGGTCATGGTCTGGAAGCGTGCGGCGGCCCCGGCCCGACGACGCCCCTACGGCGACGACGTCTGGGGCTGATCCCGCCCGACGGGCGGCGCTGCGCCGGAAGATCCTCACGCTGGGGCGAGGCCAACCGCCGCGACCTTCCCTGGCGGGCCACCCGCCGACCCGTGGGACGTCCTGGTGAGCGAGGTCATGCTCCAGCAGACCCAGGCGGCCCGGGTGGTCGACCCCTACGTCCGGTTCGTGGCCGCCTTCCCGTCGCCCGCCGCGTGCGCCGCGGCCGGGGCCCCGGCCGTGGTGCGGGCCTGGGAGGGCCTCGGCTACAACCGCCGGGCCCTCAACCTCCACCGGTCGGCCGAGGTGCTGGTCGCGCGCCACGGCGGGGAGGTGCCGGCCGACCTGGACGCGCTGCGGGCCCTTCCCGGGGTCGGGCCCTACACGGCGCGGGCCGTCCTGGTGCTTCGCCTTCGAGGCCGACACCGGCGTCGTCGACACCAACGTGGCGCGGTCTGCTGGCCCGGGCGGTGGCCGGCCGCCCGCTGCGGGCGGACGAGGCCCAGGCCGTGGCCGACGACCTCGTCCCGTCGGGCCGCTCGTGGCCCTTCAACCAGGCGCTCTTCGACCTCGGGGCCCTGCACTGCACGGCCCGGCGCCCGCGACTGCGCCGGCTGCCCGCTGGCCCGCAGCTGCGCCTGGGCCAGGTCCGGCTGGGCCGGGCCGGACCCGTCGGTCGGTTCGGCCGGCGTGGGCCGGAGCCAGTCGCCCTTCGACGGCTCGGACCGCCAGGGCCGGGGCCGCCTGGTCGACGCGCTCCGGCGTGGGCCGCTCGCCGAGGGGGACCTGGCGTCGGCGGCGGGCTGGGGCGACGACGCGGCGAGGGCCCGGAGGGTCAGCGACGGCCTGGTGGCCGAGGGGTTCGCCCGCTGGGAGCGCGGCCGGCTGCGGCTCTGCTGATGACGCCCTCAGCGGGCCACGAACCCCAGGATGTGCGTGTGCACGACGTCGGGCCGCTCGAGGTGGAGGAAGTGGCCGGCGTCGGGGACGGTCACCATCTCTGACCCCTCGCCCAGGTGCTCGAGGGGCGCTCCGAGGGCGTCTGCGCCGAAGCAGCCGTCGCCCAGGCCGTGGAGGTAGAGGGTGGGGCGCGGCACCGGTGCCAGGGTGGCTGCCTGCTCGGCGGCCAGGGCGGGGTCGGCCCCGTCGGGGTCGTAGAGGGCGCGGTAGTAGCCGATGGCCGCCGCCAACCGCTCGGGGGTGCCGATGCACTCCTTCACCCGGGCGAGGTCCCAGGTGGCGTCGTACCCCGGAGACCAGTCCGCCCACAGGTGGTCGATGAAGGCGTGGTCGTCGAGCGCCACGGCCGCCTCGGCCATCGGCGACTGGAAGAAGAAGGTGTACCAGCTCCGGCGCAGCTGGTGGTAGGTGAGGAACGTCGCGGCCAGGGCGAGCGGCGGGGGCACGGCCAGGGTGACCGCCCGGCGCCAGAGGTCGGGGCGGTGGGCGACGGCCCCGTAGGCGGCGAGGGCCCCCCAGTCGTGGCCGATGAGGACCGCCTCGCCGGTGCCGCCCAGGGCCGGGTGGAGGGAGTTGGCGTCGCGCACCAGGGCCCCGGTCTGGTAGCGCCCATCGACGGGCAGGGCCGTCGGGGCGTAGCCCCGCATGAAGGGGGCCACCGCGTGGAAGCCGGCCCCGCCCAGGGCGCCCAGCAGGTGGCGCCAGGTGTGGGCCGAGTCGGGGAAGCCGTGCAGGCAGAGGGCGAGCGGCCCGTCGGGAGGGCCGTCCTCGAGGTAGGCGAACTCCAGGCCGTTGGCCTCCACGGTCCGCACGGTCATGGCGGCCCACCGTAGTTGGCCCGCTCGGAAGTACGGTAGGGAGATGGACGTGACGTTCTACGGGGTCCGCGGCTCGTGCCCGTGCGCCGGCGACGGCTACCGCAGGATCGGGGGCAATACGTCGTGCGCGCTGGTGACCGTGGAGGGGGAGCCCCCCCTCATCTTGGACCTGGGCACCGGGTTGCGGGCGCTCGGGGACGCCATGGGGCCGGCGCTCCGGGCCGAGGGCACCCCGCTCGAGGCCACCGCGCTCCTCACCCACATCCACTACGACCACATCCTGGGGCTGCCCTTCTTCGCCCCCCTGCACGATCCCGGGGCTGTGCTCACCGTCTACGGCCCCCGCCAGGAGGTCGACCGTCTGCAGGACTCGCTCCTCGCCGCCGTGCAGCCCCCGTTCTTCCCGGTGCACCTGACGGACTTCCGCGGCGAAGTGCACTTCAAGGAGATCGGGGACGACGACTTCGCCGTGGGTTCGGTCAAGGTGCGGGCCCGATGGGTGCCCCACCGGGGCGAGACGCTGGGCTTCCGGGTCGAGGCTGACGGGCGGTCGCTGGCCTACCTCCCCGACCACCAGGCGCCGCTCGACCGCCGGGGCGTGCCCGAGGGCGTCCTCGAGCTCTGCAGCGGGGCCGACGTGGTGGTGCACGACGCCCAGTACAGCGACGAGGAGTTCGTGGAGAAGCCCGACTGGGGCCATTCCACGGTGGCCTACGCCGTTCGGGTGGCCGCCGAGGCCGGGGCCAAGCGCCTCCTCCTCTCCCACCACGACCCGTCCCACGACGACCACCAGGTCGAGCAGCTGCTCGGACAGGCCAGGCGGCTCCACGACGCCCGCCGCCTGGAGGACATCTCGGTGGCCACCGAGGGGCTCACCGTCGAGCTCGGCCGCAGCTGAGCGGCGCTCGGAGCGGGAAGGCGCCATGGGCGACGACGGGGACCTCGGCGCGTCGGCGGCGACCGACATCGACCAGGCGAGGTTCCGCGAGGCGCTGGGCCACTTCGCCTCCGGGGTGACGGTGGTGACGGCGACCGAGGACGGCCTGCCGGTCGGCTTCACCTGCCAGGCCTTCACCTCGCTCTCGCTCGAACCCCCACTCGTGGCCCTGGCGCCGGCCAAGTCCTCGACCAGCTGGCCCCGGATCTCGGCGGCCGGCGCCTTCTGCGTGAACATCCTCGCCGAGCACCAAGAGGCGCTCTGCCGGACGTTCGCCGTGTCGGGGGGCGACAAGTTCGCCGGAGTCGGCTGGCACCCCGGGACGGCCGGGACGCCGGTGCTCGAGGGGACGCTGGCCTGGGTCGAGTGCAGGCTGGAGGCCATCTACGAGGCCGGCGACCACGAGCTGGTGGTGGGCAAGGTGCTCGACCTCGGGGTGAGGGACGGCGCGCCGCTCCTCTTCTACCGCGGCGGCTTCGGCCGCTTCGCCGTCTAGGGGGACGGCCGCCGCGACGTCTCGTGCCGAGGGGCTACCCTCGTGCGCCGTGCCCCAGTTCATCGTTTCCGACAAGATCGCCGACGTTCTCACGGTCGTGCCCGACGTCCACGGCGACGAGCGCGGCCGGTTCGTCGAGACCTACCGTCGCCAGTGGTTGCCGCTGGGCCGCGAGATGGTCCAGGCCAACCGTTCGGAGAAGGAGGCCGGGGCCGTGGTCGGGCTCCACTACCACCTCCACCAGGCCGACTACTGGTACGTGCTCAGAGGACGCGCCCGCGTCGTCCTCCACGACCTGCGGGAAGGCTCGGACACCAACGGGGCCACCGAGGTCCTCGACCTGAGCGGTGACGAGGACCGGGGGCTGTTCGTGCCCCCAGGGGTGGCCCACGGCTTCGCCTCCCTCACCGACGTCCTGTTGTGGTACCTGGTCGACAGCTACTACAACCCCTCCGACGAGCTCGGGCTGGCCTGGGACGACCCCGAGGTCGCCGCCGACTGGGGGCTGGCCGAGCCCGTGCTCTCCGGACGCGACCGGCAGAACCCCACCCGGGCCCAGATCCCGCCCGCCCTGCGCCCCCGGTGGGGACTTCGGACCTAGTGCGTTCGTAGGGCGGCGGTGTGGCCCAGGAGGGCCGCCATGCCGCTGCGCAGGACCTGGCGGGCCGAGCGCACGCTGTGACCCGAGCCCCGCAGGTGCTCCCACGCCTCTGTGCTGCTCATGGTGTCGAGCGCCGAGAGGCGGCCCGCCCGCCCGTTGACGTCGATCCGTCGCAGCTCGGGCGAGAAGACGTCGGCGATCCGCTTGCGCTCCCACCTGCGCATCGTCGCCCGGTTCTCGCGCATGGCCTCAGAGGTCAGCTCGATCAGGCGCGAGGCGCGGCTGAAGGGGGAGAGGGCCTCGAGCGTGGTCGCCCGATTGGCGGAGTACTCGTCGATCCGGCGCTCGAGCGGCCAGTCGGGGTCGATCTCGGCCCACGTGGTCTGCACCCAGGCCAGCGTGCGGGCCGATGCGTCGGCGTAGAGGCCGTCCACGTCGGCGAAGTGCTGGTAGACCGAGCGCACCGACACCCCCGCCCGGTTGGCGATCCGCTGGGCGGTGGGCGCGATGTCCCCGCCGTCGATGAGTTCGATGAGGGCGCTCACGATGGCGTCCTTGGTCCGGACCCCCCGGGCCCTGCGGCCGTCGACCTTGTGGTCACCGGCGACGAACACGCCGGGCCTGCCGACGCACGCCCCCGGCTCGACATGATCGACGCCGTTGGCCTCGGCGACCTCAGCGACCCTCTGACTCCCGAGCTGCACGTCCGCCAACGGATCTTCCACCCACCCACTCGTCCGCCGTTCCCTAGACTAACCCCTCTTCTCAGCGGATTCACAATTTCTCTTCAGATGGGCGAGTGGGGTGCGATTCGGCGTCTTCTACGAACACCAGCTCCCGCGGCCCTGGGCGGCCGGCGACGAGCACCGCCTCCTCAAGGACGCGTTGGACCAGGTGGAGCTGGCGGACCGCCTCGGGTTCGACTACGTCTGGGAGGTCGAGCACCACTTCTTGGAGGAGTACTCGCACTCCTCTGCCCCCGAGGTCTTCCTGGCCGCGGCGAGCCAGCGGACGTCGCGCATCCGACTGGGCCACGGCGTCGTCCAGCTGCCGGCGGGCTTCAACCACCCCGCCCGGGTGGCCGAGCGGATCGCCACCTTGGACCTGGTCTCCGACGGGAGGGTGGAGTTCGGGACGGGCGAGGCCAGCTCGGAGATGGAGCTGGTCGGTTTCGGCGTGGAGCGGGCCACCAAGCGAGCGCAGTGGGCCGAGGCGCTCGATGCCGTCACCCGCATGCTGGTGGAGGAGCCGTTCGCCGGCTACGACGGCGAGTGGGTGACCATGTCCCCCCGGAACGTGGTGCCCAAGCCGTTCCAGCGGCCGCACCCGCCGCTGTGGGTGGCCTGCAGCCGCCGGGAGACGATCCACCTGGCGGCCACCAAGGGCGTCGGGGCCCTGTCCTTCTCCTTCGTCGAGCCCGAGGAGGCCGAGCACTGGGTCGCCGACTACTACGCCACCATCGCCTCGGTCGAGTGCGTGCCGGCCGGGTTCTCGGTCAACCCGGCGCTGGCCTGCGTGCTCCCGCTCATGTGCCACCGCGACGAGGCCGAGGCCGTCGAGCGCGGGCTCGACGGCGCACACTTCTTCGGGTACTCGCTCGCCCACTACTACGCCATCGGCGACCACCACCCCGGGGGCACGGTCATCTGGGAGGAGTTCGAGAAGAACCGGTCCTCCCTGGGGTTCGACCGCGACATCGCCGGCCAGGTGGGACAGCCCCTGGGCGCCCAGCTCCTGGCCGAGGGGCTCGGGGCCCTGCGCGGCGCCATCGGCACCCCCGAGCAGGTCCGCGAGCTGGTGCGGCGCTACGAGGCGGCCGGGGTGGACCAGCTGATCTTCGTGAGCCAGGCGGGCCGTAACCGCCACGAGCACATCTGCGAGTCGCTGGAGCTGTTCGCGGCCGAGGTGATGCCCGAATTCGCCGAGCGGGCACCCGCACTGGAGCGGGCCAAGGCCGAGCGCCTGGCCCCGGCCACGGAGGCGGCGCTCGCCCGACGGCCTCCCCCCAGACAGCCGCCGGCCGGCTTCTCGGTGCCTGCCTCCTTCGAGATCTGATGGTGGCCGCACCGGTGGCCCGCGCCCCGAGGGACGCTGCGGCCTGCCGTCGGGTTGAATTGGGCAAATGATCGGGATCGTCGTGGCGGTGGTGGTGGCCGTGGTGCTGGTGGCCCTGGCCCTGCGCGCCGTGCGACGGCGCGGCGGGGACGAGGCCCACTCGGTCGAGGACTACCGCCACACGCTGCACACCCTCTCGGACATCCGGACCCGCTCGACCACCCGTTCGGTGCGGGTCCTCGGCCAACCGGACGCACCGCCGGGGGACCGGGAGACCGCGGGGCAGGCCTCCCCCCCGGTGTTCGAGGACACCGGCCTGCGCGCCCCAGAGTCGCCGTCGCGCGACAGGCGTCGGCGCGACCGCGCCATGTCGACGATGAACCACCGGCCACGCCGCATCGCCGCCCCCCTGGTGGTGGCCGTCATCGTCGTGGCCGCGCTGGCCGCCGTGGTCGTCGTCGGCGCCCGGAGCCAGCACCACAAGCCCTCCTCGGGCACCGCGGTCCCGTCGTCCAGCCCCACCACCGTCACGTCCCGGCGAGACCGGACCCCGACCAGGCAGACGACCACGACCACCACCACCACGACCACCACCGTCCCGGCCCGTTTCGTGCCGGTGGCGGCCACGTCGCTCACGGCCACCTACCACCCGCCGGCCGCCACCTACTCGGTCACACTGTCCACCAAGTCCTCGGACTGCTGGGTGACAGTGAGCAGTTCGAGCGGCACCTCGATCTTCTCCGAGACGATGCACCCGGGACAGAGCAAGTCGCTCTCGGTGACCGGGGAGGCGACGGTGACCATCGGCGCCCCGTCGGTCCTCGCGGTCACCCTCGACCACGAGCCGGTCATCCTGCCCGCCGGCTACGGCACCCCCTTCACCATGACGCTGCAGCCCGCCGCCTGACGGAGGCCCGCTCAGCCCCCGGCCAGCCCGAGGGCGTCGAGGACGAAGGCCACGACCAGGGCCTCGTCCCGCCAGGCTTCGTAGCGGCCGGACGGGCCGGCGTGGCCCGCCACCAGCTCGGTCTTGAGGAGGACCCGGTTCCCCGGCTCGGCCTCGCGCAGGCGGGCCACCCACTTGGCCGGCTCCCAGTAACCGACCCGGGGGTCGTGGAGGCCGGCGGTGGCCAGGACCGTGGGGTGGCGGACAGGGGTGCCGTCGGGGTGGCGCGAGGCGACGTTGTCGTAGGGGGAGTAGGACTTCATGGTGGCGTAGGCGGCGGGGTCGGTGACGGGGTTGCCCCACTCCTCCCACTCGCCCACGGTGAGCGGGAGGGTGTCGTCGAGCATGGTGGTCAGGCAGTCCACGAAGGGGACCTCGGCCACCACGGCCCCGAACAGCTCGGGCGCGAGGTTGACGACCGCGCCCATCAGCATGCCCCCGGCCGACCCGCCCCGGGCGGCGAGCAGGTCGGGGGTGGTGAAACCCCGTGTCACGAGGTGGCGGGCGCAGTCGATGAAGTCGGTGAAGGTGTGCGGCTTGGCCGACAGCTTCCCGTCCTCGTACCACTGCCGGCCGAGCTCGCCTCCGCCGCGCACGTGGGCGATGGCGAAGACGAAGCCCCGGTCGAGCAGCGAGAGGCGCAAGGACGAGAAGGCCGGCTCGACGCACTGCTCGTAGGCGCCGTACCCGTAGAGGAGGCAGGGGGCCGGGGCCGGGGGCGCCGTCCCCGGGGCCGCCCCCGGGTCGGCCAGCAGGTCGGCCCGGTGGACCACCGAGATGGGCACCCGGCTGCCGTCGGCGGCGTCGGCCCACAGCCGGTAGGTGCGGTAGCGGGACGGGTCGTAGCCGCCGAGCACGGGCTGGCGCTTGCGCAGGGTGGGGTGCCCGGTGGCCAGGTCGGCGTCGTAGACGGCGCGGGGCGAGACCAGCGAGGACTGCTCGAAGCGCAGGCTGGACGAGCGGTGCTCGGGGTTCGGGCCCTCCCAGGTGACCGCGGGGTGCTCGTCGGACCCCACCAGCCAGCTGCCCCCGAGCGGGTCGGTCCCGAAGGGGTCGTCGCCGTCGCCCCCGACCGGCACGACGCGGCAGGCGCAGCTCGGCGTCGAGCCGCTCGGACACCACCAGCCACCCGTCGAAGACGTCCACGTCGTCGAGGCGGGTCCCTGGGCGGTGGTCGAGGACCGTCCGCCACCGTGCCCGGGTCGGCGCCTCGGCCGGGACGGCCACCAACCGGAAGTCGAGCGCCTCGTCGTTGGTCACGAGCAGGAGCCAGCCGCGCTCGGGGCCCGCCCCGGCCAGGTGCTCGACGGCGTACTCCACCCCCTGGCGCCGCGGCTCGACCACCCGGGCCGGCGCCTCGGGGTCGTCGGCCGGGATGACCCACGCCTCGCTGGTGGTGTTGGACTGGAGCGTCGCCACCACGAAGGCCCGGTCCTTGGTCCAGCCCACCGAGACCGTGAACCGTCCGTCGGCCTCTTCTATGACCAGCACGTCGTCGCCGGGGTCGGTGCCCAGCCGGTGGCGCCAGAGCTGGTAAGGGCGCATGGCCTCGTCGACCCGGGTGTAGAAGACGGTGGCGTTGTCGTTGGCCCAGGCCAGGCCGTAGTAGGTGTCGGGCACGACCTCGTCGGCCGCCCCCGGCGCCGCGGCGTCGAGCGAGCGGAAGGAGAGGGCGAAGACCTCGCCCCCGGTCGTGTCGGTGGCGTAGGCGAGCCAGCGGTGGTCGGGGCTCACCGCCAGATTGCCGACCTCGAAGTACTCGAGCCCCTCGGCGAGGAGGTTCTCGTCCAAGAGGACCTGCTCGTCGGGGGCCGGGTCGGTCTCGAGCGGCGGGTCTTCGCCGCCGGCGGCCGGCCGCCGGCAGTGGATGGCGTAGTTCTTCTTCTCCTCGGTGCGCGAGTAGTACCACCACGGGCCGTGGCGCACCGGGACCGTCAGGTCGGTCTCGGCGATCCGCGCCACCATCTCCTCGTAGAGGGCCTGGCGAAACGGGGCCAGGTGGGCCAGGGCAGCCTCCGTGTAGGCGTTCTCGGCCTCGAGGTGGGGGAGGAGGGCCGGGTCGTCGCGGTCGGCCAGCCAGTACCAGTCGTCGATCCGCTCGTCCCCGTGGGCCCGCAGGACGGTCGGTCGCCGCTCGGGGGAGGGAGGCGCCGGCAGCCCGCCGCTATCCGCCCCGGCCCCATCCGGACGCACCCCGTCGGTGTCCGGGCCGGCCATTGGCCCAGCCTGGCACAGTCCGTTCCGGGAGGCCCGACGACTTGTTACTATCCAGATAGGGGAAATCCCGCCCCAGAGGCGGGTCCCGTGGCGGCCGGTCCCGGCCGCCCCAGCAGCGCCGGCGCCGGCTCGATGACATCGGGCCCGACCACGGCAAGGAGCAACGATGACGTCCACCGATCTCGATCTCGGTCGCTACCAGCTCGGATGGAGCGACGAGGAGGACTACGTCTTCAAGCCCAAGAAGGGGCTGAACGAGGAGATCGTCCGCGAGATGTCGGCCATGAAGAACGAGCCCGACTGGATGCGCGAGTTCCGGCTGAAGGCCCTGACCCGGTTCGAGCGCAAGCCCATGGCCGCGTGGTTCGCGGTGAACATGCCCAACCTGGACTTCGACGACATCTACTACTACGTGAAGCCCACCGGCGGGCAGGTGGACGACTGGAACGACCTCCCCGACGCGATCAAGAACACCTATGAGAAGTTGGGGATCCCCGAGGCCGAGCGCAAGTACCTCTCCGGCGTCACGGCACAGTACGAATGCCTGCGCGGCTCGACGCGGGTTTGGACGACCAAGGGGATGCGGGCCGTCAAGGAGCTGGGCCCCGGCGACGAGGTCTTCGCCCTCGACGAGCGCACCCGGCAGCTCGAGGTGGCGCCGGTGGTGGCCGGCGGACCATCGGGGGAGAAGGAGGTCCTCGAGATCACCGCACGCGGACGGGTGATCGGCGCCTCGGGCAACCACCCCTTCCTCGCTCTGCGCGACGAGCGTCGGCCCGGTGCCGGCCGGGCTCGCTACGCCGTGCGGTGGGTGCCGGCCGCGGACCTGGCCGAGGGTGACCTGGTGGCCATCGCCACCGACGTCCCCGACTTCGGGCAACCGGTGGCCATGCTCCTCCCTGAGGAGTCGGCCCGTCGGCGGGCGCGCCGCTCGTCGACGACGCTCCCCGCCGTGACCAGCGACGACCTCTGCTGGTTCTTCGGGGTGTTCCTGGGTGACGGCTACCTGAAGCACTCCGACGGCGACACGACCATGGCCGTCGCCGTCGACCGCACCGACGAGGTGCTGGTGGAGGAGATCCGGCGGGTGGCCAAGGAGCTGTTCGGCCTGGACTTCTCCCTCAGCTCGGACGGCTTTCGGCTGAGGGCCAGGGGCACGGCGTCGCTCGCCCGCTACCTCGAGCTCAACGGCCTGGGCGGCACGTCGCACACCAAGCGGGTGCCGGACTGGGCGTTCGGGCTCCCACGCTCGCAGCGGCTGGCCCTGGTGGCCGGGCTGCTCGACTCGGACGGCTACGTGCGGGACCACCCGACCAGCGAGGACGCCGTGTTCTGCAGCGCCAACCCGGGGCTCCTGGGCGACGTGAAGGAGCTGCTGGCCCTCTCGGGGATCACCAGCAGCAGGGTGATCCCGGTCCAGAACCGGCACCCCTTCGACCGCGACCGCATCATGCCGCGCCTACCACCTGCGGCTTTCGGGGAAGTTCGACCGGGTCCCCGCCCGGTCGCCGAGGCGGACCGAGCGGATGAACGCCAGGAAGTACTCCCACGGCTACCGGACCGCCAAGGGGACCGACTTCCGCGCCCACACGAGCGAGATGCTCGGCTTCGTCCGCATCGACAAGATCGAGCGAGCCGGCGTCGAGACCGTCTACGACATCGAGGTGGCCGGCCACCACAACTTCGTGGCCGAGGGGTTCGTCGTCCACAACTCCGAGGTCGTCTTCCACCGCAACCGCGAGGACCTGGCGGCCCAGGGAGTGCTCTTCAGCGACATGGACACCGCCGTGCGCGAGTACCCCGAGCTCGTGCGCAAGTGGTTCGGCACGATCATCCCGCCCAACGACAACAAGTTCGCCGCGCTCAACTCGGCGGTGTGGTCCGGGGGGTCCTTCATCTACGTCCCCCCCGGGGTGAAGGTGGAGATGCCGCTGCAGGCGTACTTCCGGATCAACGCCGAGAACATGGGCCAGTTCGAGCGGACGCTCATCATCGCCGACGAGGGCTCCCAGGTGCACTACATCGAGGGGTGCTCGGCGCCGGTCTACTCCACCGACTCGCTGCACTCGGCCGTGGTCGAGCTCGTCGCCCTGCCGGGAAGCCGGATCACGTACACCACGATCCAGAACTGGTCGAACAACGTCTACAACCTCGTGACCAAGCGGGCGCGGGCCGAGGCCGAGGCCCACGTCGAGTGGATCGACGGCAACATCGGGTCGCGCCTCACCATGAAGTACCCCTCCGTCTACCTGATGGGCCCCAAGGCCTCGGGGGAGGTGCTCTCGGTGGCCTACGCCGGTCCCGGCCAGCATCAGGACGCGGGGGCCAAGATGGTCCACGCCGCCCCCGAGACCACCTCGACGATCGTCTCGAAGTCGATCTCCAAGGACGGCGGGATGACCACCTACCGGGGCCTGGTCCACGTCGACGAGGGGGCCACCGGGGCCAAGTCCTTCGTCCGCTGCGACGCGCTGCTGCTCGACGACGAGTCGGTCTCGGAGACCAAGCCCTACATGGAGGTGGGCGAGCGCGACGCCCGGATCGGCCACGAGGCCACGGTGTCGAAGGTCGGCGACGACCAGCTCTTCTACCTCATGAGCAGGGGGCTTTCCGAGAGCCAGGCCATGGGCATGATCGTGAACGGGTTCATCGAGCCGATCACCCGCACCCTGCCCATGGAGTACGCGGTCGAGTGGAGTCGGCTGATCGAGCTGCAGATGGAGGGGTCCGTCGGCTGACGGGAGGCGCCGGGGCGGTTGACTGTCCGGTCGGCCGCCATGGCACGATGGAGCGGTGCCCATGCGTGAGGAGTGCAAGCACTTCCAGAGCCGGACCTATGCCTCAGGCGAGGTGGCCCGGTTCTGCGTGCTCGACCTCGCTCCCGAGGCGCCGTGGCGGTGCCCCGACGACTGCCCTCGCTACGAGCGTCGGCTGGCCGACGCCGGCTGGGTGCACGGCAGCCTGGTCGAGCCCCCGATCGAGGACGAGCCCGACGTCCCTTCCCAGCAGATGGTCGAGGTGCTGGGGAACGCCGAGGAGATCGTGAACGCCGTGGCCCCCGATGCCCTGGCCGAGGTCCTGGCCGAGGACCAGAAACGGGAGGGCCGGCGATCCGGGCGGTGGTGGCGCCGCCGACGCTGAGGGAGCCGGCGGGGGCGGCTCAACGGCCGGTGAATGTGGGGGGCCGCTTCTCCACGAAGGCGGCCATGGCCTCGGTGAGGTCGTCGGAGGCGAGCATGGCCGAGTTCCAGGTGGCCACGTAGTCGAGCCCTTCGGCCACGGTTCGGCCCTCGCCGGCGGCCAGCACGGCCTTGGTCCCCTGGACGGCCAGGGGCGAATTGGCGGCGATCTCGGCGGCCAGGGCCACGGCGGCCTCCAGGCAGGTCCCGGCGTCGGGGTGGACGTCGTTCACCAGTCCGATGCGCAGCGCCCGCGCCGCGTCGATGTCCTTGCCGGTGAAGGCCAGCTCCGCCACGTGGCCGGCCCCCACGATGGCGGGGAGGCGCTGGAGGCTGCCCAAGTCGGCCACGATGGCCACCTTGGCCTCTCGCACCGAAAAGACGGCGTCGGCCGAGGCCAGCCGGATGTCGCAGGCCGAGACCAGGTCGACGCCACCGCCGATGCAGAAGCCGTGGACCGCGGCCACGACCGGCTTGGGGCACCGGGCCACCGAGGTGATGGCGCCTTGCATGCGGAGGATCTCCGCCCGGGTGGCCCTGGCGCGCTGGGCGGTCGACGGTGGCCGGCCGGCGGTCCCGCCCCCGAGGCCGCCGCCGGCGAGGAGCGAGCCCATCGCCTTGAGGTCGAGCCCCACCGAGAAGTGCGGCCCGCGGGCGGCCACCACGACGGCCCGCACCGCGTCGTCGCCTCCGAGGCGGTCCAGGGCGCGGGGCAGGTCGGACCAGAACGCCGGGCCCATGGCGTTGCGGGCCTCGGGCCGGTTGAGCCAGAGGACGGCCACGCTCCCGTGCGGCTCGAGCTCGAGCACCTCAGAAGCAAAGGATCCGCCCATGTGACGGCAGGCTACCGCCGGGACATCGGACGCCGGAGCCCGCCGGCTCACACCTGGCCGGCGGGCTCCGGCGTCCTGGGCCCCAGGATGGCGCCCGGCGTCGTGGCCATGGCGTTGAGCTCGCCGGTCAGGGTGGCGAGCGCCTCGGTGTTCACCGACAACTCCAGACGGGACCCGGTGCGGGTGGCGGTCACCAGCCCGGCCTGTCGGAGCTGCTTGACGTGGGCGCTGACCGTGGGCTGGGCCAGGGCGAAGTCCACGGCGATGTCGCTCACCGAACGGGGGCCCGTGCGCAGGTGGTCGAGGATGGCCAGGCGGGTGGGGTCGGCGATGACCTTGATGCGCCGGGCCAGGTTGCTGGTGCGCGCTCGTGCCCCCAGCTCGCCGAGGCCTGCACCCAGGCCGATCAGCTGGCAGTCGGGGAGGTCGAGGTAGAGGCCCTTGCCGAACAGCGCGCAGACGGACAGCGCCACCGGCTCTCGTCGCTCGATGATCTCGGGGATCCGCTCTTGGAGCACGGCGCAGTGGACCCCCACCATGCGGGTCCAGTCGGCGCCCCGCGAGAGCTCGCGGCGGGCCGACTCGACGGCCTGCCCGACGGCGGGGATCCCCTCGTGGCGCCACCAGTGGTCGAGCGGTGCGTACAGCGCGCGCAGGAGGTCGGAGTAGGACGACCACCGCCGGTCGTCGTCGCGCAGCTCATGGAGACGGCGGATGATGGTGGCCCGCTCGACCGGCGTCTCGGACAAGAGGGGCAGGACCTCGGGCACCAGGCGCCGGCTGGCGGCCAGGGTGTCGAAGAGTCGGTCCACGTCGGTCTCCGACAGCGCCCCCCCGACATCGGCGAGGACCTGGAACTCGGTGAAGCACTGCGTGCCGTCCCCCCAGAAGCCGACGACGTCGCGGACCAGCTCGGGATGGTCCTCGGCCAGGGACGCCAGCACCGGGTGCTGGGTGCGGAGCTGTGGAGACCACGCCGCATGGGTGGCCCAGGAGAGCTCGAGGGCCAGCGACGGTC
This sequence comes from uncultured Actinomycetota bacterium, assembly GCA_963770505.1. Lineage (GTDB taxonomy): Bacteria > Actinomycetota > Acidimicrobiia > Acidimicrobiales > RAAP-2 > CAVYPR01. The sequence goes on from CAVYPR010000003.1 coordinate 241,483, forward strand.
CGAGCACGGTGACGTTCGAACTGCCCGAAGGGCTGCTGTCCGCTATCTGCATAGGTACATAACTATATCGTTTCTTCGTTGCATAATCAAGGTTCTCGTCGTAGACTGCGGGCATGGACCTGAGCGGACGTCTGGGGGAGCGGTCGTGAACCCCTCTCTGACCTCGCAGATGGTCGAGGACCGGCGGCACGAGATGGAGGGCCTGGCCGCAAGCGGACGGGCCGGGCCGCGTAGAGCACGGCGCCGACGCAGCCGGCCCCTGTCCCGCTGGATCGGCGTGGTGCTCATCCGTGCCGGGCGGCGGTTGGCCGGGCCCGAGGAGCAGCTCCGGGCACCGGTGACCCTTCTCAAGTCGCGCTGATCTGCGTCGCCGGCTGTTCCGGGCCGAGGCGAGGGCCCTCCGGGCGCGCCCGGCGGGCTTGCGCCCGTGATGACCACCCACCGATCCGTCGGTCGGGTGGGCCGCCGAGCGCTCCGTACGGGCACACCGAGGTCTCTCGGCCGGGGCCGACGTCGACCGCCGAAGGTGGGCCCGGGGCCCGCGACGCGGTAGGCGTCCCGACGACCACCGGTGGTTCCGGACCGGCCGTCCACCGGCGGTTCCAGGAAACGGAGCACTACACTGGGCGGGGGCCGTTACGGCCCCTGTCGTCTGTCCCGGGTCGGCAACCGACGCCGTCGGACCGTGCCCGGATGAGGAAAGGTCGAGCCCTGCACTTCACTGCCGATGCCTGCGCCGGTCTGCCCGGCCCAGAGTGGCTCCGCCGCCGGCGGTCGGAGGCCTTCGGGGAGTTCGAGTCGATGCCGCTCCCCTCGGAGAAGGAGGAGGTCTGGCGGTACTCGCCGATCGACCGGCTCGATCTCGGGGCCTACGCGCCGGCCAACGGCGACGGCCCACCTCCCGCCGCCCTGGTCGCCGAGGTGGGCGCCGACGTGTCGCCTCACGCCGCGCTGGTTGGGGTCAACGGCGGGAGGCTCGTCTCGGTCTCCCGCCCGGCACTCCCCGGGCAGGTGACGGTGGCCGGCCTGCGCGAGGTGGCCGATGGCGGCCGACTGCTGGGCACGGTCCTCTCCGGTGGCGACGCGCTGGTCCGCCTCAACGACTCGTTCATGCCCGATGCCGTCGTGGTCGACGTGCCGGCAGGTGTCGTCGTGGAGGAGCCGATCGTGGTGGTCCACTGGTGCGCGGGCCCGGTCGAGGGCGGTCCGTCGCCGGCCTGGTTCCCCCGCACGGTGGTACGGGTGGGCGACGGCGGCCGGGCGTCAGTGGTCGAGGTGCTGGCCGGCGCCCCCGACGGGACGGAGACGCTCGTGGTGCCGGTGACCGAGCTGTCGGTCGGCGACGGCGGCCACCTCTCCTACGTCTCGCTCCAGGAGCTCGGCCTGGCGGCCTGGCACATCGGGCGTCTGTCCGGCACGGCCGGACGTGACGCGGTGCTCTCGGTGTTCACGGCCGGCCTGGGCGGCGCCTACGACCGCGCCCGGACCGATGCCTCGGCGGACGGCACCGGCGCCCGCTGCGAGCTGCGCTCGGCCTACCTGGGCACCGGGGAGCAGGTGCACGACGTGCGGACCATGCAGGAGCACCGGGCGCCCCGCACCACGAGCGACCTCCTCTGCAAGGGGGCCGTCGCCGGCTCCTCGCGCTCGGTCTACAGCGGGTTGATCAGGGTCGAGCGCGGTGCCGTGCGCACCGAGGCCTTCCAGACCAACCACAACCTGGTCCTCGACGTCCGCGCCCACGCCGACTCGGTGCCCAACCTCGACATCGAGGAGAACGACGTGCGCTGCAGCCACGCCTCGACGGTCGGGCCGATCGACGAGGACCAGCGCTACTACCTCGAGTCCCGCGGCGTGTCGCCCGAGCGGGCGGAGCGCCTGATCGTGCTCGGGTTCTTCGAGGACGTGATCGACCGGTCCCCGGTGCCCGCCGCCGCCGGCCGCCTTCGGCGCCATGTCACCTCGAGGCTCGTCCAGGCGCTGGAGGCCGGCGGTGGGTGAGCGGGTGACCCTCTGCCGCCGGGACGACCTGGCTTCCGGGCAGGTCCGCCGGTTCGACGGCGACGGCTACCGCCTCGCCCTCGTGCGCATCGGCGACGAGTTCTACGCCCTCGGCGACCGCTGCAGCCACGAGGACTACTCCCTGTCGGAGGGTGAGGTGTGGGAGAACGAGTGCGAGCTCGAATGCCCCCGGCACGGCAGCACCTTCGACCTGCGCACCGGCGAGGCCTGCACGTTGCCGGCCACCAAGCCCGTCCCCGTCTACGCGGTGGAGCTGGTCGGCGACGAGGTCACGGTGGTGCTGCCGTGAGCACCCACGTCCTCGAGGTCCGCGACCTGCACGCCAGCGCCGGGGGGCGTGAGGTCGTCCACGGGGTGGACCTCACGGTGGCCTCCGGTGAGGTGCACGTCGTGATGGGCCCCAACGGCTCGGGCAAGAGCACCCTGGCCCACGCCCTGATGGGGAGGCCCGGCACCGAGGTCACCGGTGGCAGCATCCTCCTCGACGGCGAGGAGCTCGTCGGCCGGCCGTCGTGGGAGCGGGCCCGGGCCGGGCTGTTCCTCGCCCTCCAGCAACCGATCGAGGTCCCCGGGGTCCGGCTGGACCAGGTGATGGCCGAGGCGCTCGCCGACCGGGGCGAGCACCCGGCCGACGGCACCGTGGCGGCTCGCCTGGGGGCGGAGGCCGAGGCCATCGGCTTCGACGCCAAGTTCCTCGAGCGGCCCCTCAACGTGGACCTCTCCGGAGGCGAGCGCAAGCGCAACGAGATGGTGCAGCTCGGCGTGCTCCGCCCTCCGTTCTGCATCCTCGACGAGATCGACTCAGGCCTCGACGTCGACGCCCTGGGGGCGGTGGCCAGGCGGCTCGAGTGGGCCACCGCCGAGTGGGGGCTGGGCGTGCTCGCCGTGACCCACTTCCGCCGGCTCCTGGTCGAGCTCCGGGCGGACGCCGTCCACGTGCTGATCGGCGGCCGGCTCGTGGCCTCGGGCGGCCCTGAGCTGGCCCAGGAGCTCGAGCGCACCGGCTACGCCGGGTACGGGCTCGCCTAATCGCCACCTGACGGGAACCTGACGCAGGCGCCCCCCTGGCCTCGGTTTTCGCGCCGCAGAGACTACCGTTGAGCCATGGTCAGCGGTCGTCCGCCGGACGGCGCGGCCGAACCCCCGCCCCGTCGCCGAGGCCGGCATTCGTCGAACGAAGAGGGGCTGCGCGCCCTCGGCTCGCAGCTGGAGGGGTCCGACCGCGGCGACGTCGACAGCGAGGAGAAGCTGCGCGCCCTGGGGGCGCAGGTGGAGGGGACCGACCAGGGCCCCGTCGCCAACGAGGAGGGGTTGCGGGCGCTCGGCCAGCGGGTCGACGAGGCCGCCGCCGCCGGGGGGAAGAAGGGCGGGAGGCGGCACTGGAGCACCCGCCGCAAGATCCTCGTGCCGGTGATCGCCCTGTTGGTGCTGGCCCTCATCCTGGTGGCTGGCGCCTACGGCTACGCCCGCTACCGCTACGACCAGATCCGCAAGGTGACCATCGCCTCCGAGCATCAGCAGGTCACAGGCCAGCCTTTCAACGTGCTGGTCATCGGCTCGGACTCACGGGTCGGCAACCAGGCGGGCACACAGAAGTACGGGACAGCGACACTGGTGGGCGGTCAGCGCAGCGACGTGATCATGGTCTGGCACATCGTGCCCTCCACCCGGCAGATCACCATCCTCTCGATCCCCCGCGACACGCTCGTGTCGATGGTGGGCAAGAACGTCACAACATTCGGGAAGTTCAACCGCATCAACTCCTCCTACAACAAGGGGCCGACACTGCTGGTCCAGACCATCCAGGACAACTTCGGGATCCCCATCAACCACGTGCTCCAGGTCGACTTCGCCGGCTTCAAGGGAGCGGTCAATGCCCTCGGTGGGGTCTACCTGGACTTCAAGTACCCGGCTCGCGACGCACTCTCGGGTCTGGACATCACCACCCCGGGGTGCCAGCTGCTGGCCGGCACACAGGCGCTGGCGGTGGCCCGCAGCCGCCACTACCAGTACTACGCCACAACAGAGTGGCAGACAGACCCGACGGGTGACTTCGGCCGCATCAAGCGCCAGGACGCCTTCTTGAGGGCGCTGGTCGACGCGGCCAAGTCCAAGTACAACCCGCTGACCATCAACGCCTTCTTGGGATCGCTCCCCCAGGGGATCGTCATCGACACACACCTGTCCCTGGGCGACCTGCTCGGCCTGGCCGAGGACTTCCACTCGATCAACCCCACAGCCATCAAGACCCTGACGTTGCCGACGTTCTCCACCGGCTACGTGACACCGTGGGGCGACATCCTGTTCGTCCAGCAGCCCGAGGCCCAGCAGCTGCTCGTCTCGGTGTTCGGCAGCGAGCTGACCACGCCCTCCTCGCCCCCGCCGAACACAGCGCTGGTCCCGTCCCCGCCCCCCGATCTCACCTCGGGCGGAGCGGCGGCGGGCGCGGGGACACCGACGCCCACGTCGACAGCCGGGGCTTCTGCGACAGGCGCCGCCACGAGCTCGACCGCCGCCCCGTCGACCACCACGACGACCGAGCCCCCGGCCCCCTCGTTCGACCCGGTCCCCTGCAAGCCGGGTTGAGCGGGCCGGCGCCACCGGCACCGGGCCTCGGCCCGGGTGGTCCCGGGCCGACCGGGGTCAGCCGGCCGCCGCCTCCTCGAGGCCCTGGGCGAGGGCGTTCCAGCTGAGGGTGGCGCACTTGATGCGGACCGGGAACTTCACGACCCCCTGGAGGGCGGCGAGCTCGCCCAGCTTCTCGAGGTCGACCGCTTCTGCGGCCTCGTCGTCGCCCTCGCCGTCCCCGCCGAGCGACGCCTCGTGGATCGACATCATCGACTTGAACGTGCGGATCAGCCGGTGGACGTCCTCGAGGGACTGGCCCTTCACCGCGCCGGACATGAGCGACGCCGAGGACTGGCTGATCGAGCAGCCCGTCCCGCCCACCTTGATGTCGACCAACTTGTCGCCGTCGACCTCGAAGGTCACCACGACCTCGTCTCCGCAGAGCGGGTTGAACCCCTCCACCCGGCGGGCCGGCGGCGACGGGAGCTCGCCGCGGTTGCGGGGGGAGCGGTAGTGGTCGAGGATGATCTCGCGGTAGAGCTCCTCGAGATCGGGCATCAGGCCTCCCACCCCCTGAGCTGGGGGGACTCGTGCAGGATCACCCGAACAACCTACCGGCTTCGATCAGGCCCTCGATCAGGACGTCGATGTCGTGCTCGTCGTTGTAGGGGCCGATGGAGGCCCGCGCCGTGGCCGGCACGCCCAGGCGGCGCATGAGCGGCTTGGCGCAGTGGTGGCCCGGCCGGACGCACACCCCGAACTGGTCGAGCACCTGGGCCAGGTCGTGCGGGTGGACGTCGCGCACGGCCAGGGAGAGCACCCCGCCCCGGTCGTCGCCGGCCGGTGGCCCGAAGACCCGGCAGCGGTCCCCGAGCCGGTCGGCCAGGGCCCCGAGGGCGTAGGCCGTGAGGTTCCGCTCGTGCTGGCGGAGCCGTTCCATCCCGAGGACCTCGAGGTAGGCGACGGCGGCGGACAGGCCGACCGCCTCGGCGATGGGCGGCGTCCCGGCCTCGAAGCGCTGGGGCGGGTCGGCGGCCAGGAAGCGGTCGGTGCGGACGTCGAGGATCATGCCGCCCCCGCCGATGAAGGGGGGCATCTCCTCGAGGAGCTCGGCCCGCGCCCACAGCACCCCGATGCCGGTGGGCCCGAACATCTTGTGGGCCGAGAAGGCCAGGAAGTCGGCGCCGCTCGCCACCACGTCGACCGGCTGGTGGGGCACCAGCTGGGCCCCGTCGGCCACGACCAGGGCGCCGACGGCGTGCGCCGCCCGGGCGATCTCGGGCAGCGGGTTGATGGTGCCGAGCACGTTGGACATGGCCGAGACCCCGACCAGCTTCACCCCGTCCAGGGCCCGGTCGAGGCCGCTCAGGTCGAGCCGGCCGTCGTCGTCGACGGGCAGGTACCGGAGCTCGACGCCCCGCTCGTCGGCCAGCATGAGCCACGGGACGATGTTGGCGTGGTGCTCCATCTCGGTGAGCAGCACGGCGTCGCCGGCGGCCAGGCGGGGCCGTCCCCACGAGTGGGCCACCAGGTTGAGCGACTCGGTGGCGTTCTTGGTGAAGACGATCTCCCGGGCGGGGTCGGGCGCGCCGATGAAGCGACCGATGTCGACCCGGGCCTGCTCGTAGAGGCGGGTCGCCTCCTCGGCGGTGGCGTAGACGCCGCGGTGGACGTTGGCGTGGGTGGTCTCGTAGTAGTGGTCCATGGCCGCCAGCACCTGGCGGGGCTGGAGGGCGGTGGCGGCCGAGTCGAGGTAGACGATCGGGCGGTCGTGCACCGTGCGGGAGAGGAGGGGGAAGTCCTTGCGGAGCACTTCCACGTCGATCGGCCCCAGGCCCGGCGCCGGCGCGGCGGCCCCGGTCACCTCAGGCCCTCCACTCGTCGTAGCCGGCAACCTCGATCCGGCGGGCCAGCTCGGGCCCGCCTTCCTCGACCACCCGGCCGTCGACCATGAGGTGGACCCGGTCGGGCACGAGGTCCTCGAGGATGCGCTGGTAGTGCGTGACCACCAGCACGCCGAGCTCGGGCCGGGCCTCGCGCACGGTGCGCACCCCGCGGCCCACCACCCGCAGGGCGTCGATGTCCAGGCCCGAGTCGGTCTCGTCGAGGACGGCCAGGCGGGGTTCGAGCAGGGCCATCTGCAGGATCTCGTTGCGCTTCTTCTCGCCGCCGGAGAACCCCTGGTTGAGGTGGCGCTCGGCGAAGGCCGGGTCCATGCCCAGCCGCTCCATCCACTCGGTCATGGCGAAGCGGACCTCGAGCACCGACAGGTCCTCGCCCCTCCTCGACGACATGGCCTGGCGGAGGAACTGGATCACCGAGACGCCCTCGATCGACTCGGGGTACTGGAAGGCCAGGAACAGGCCGGCCTTGGCCCGGGCGTCGGTGGCCCAGTGGGTCACGTCCTCGCCCAGGAAGCGGATGGCGCCGTCGGTCACGCGGTAGGCGGGGTGGCCGAGCAGGGTGGCGGCCAAGGTGGACTTGCCGGCGCCGTTCGGCCCCATCAGGGCGTGGACCTCGCCGACCCCCACCACCAGGTCGACCCCGCGCAGGATCTCGGTGCCCTCCACCGCCACGTGCAGGGAGTCGACCTCGAGCAGAGGGGTGGGGAGAGCGGCCACGGGCAAAAGTCTACCTCTTTGGTCACATTTCGACGACCGGGGTAGGGGAAATTCCCGGGCCCCCAGGCGGCCGATACGCTGCCAGCCGGTGACGAACCCCTGGACCTACGCCGGGAGGGTGGCCAGCCTGGGCGCCGGAGGGTCGGTGACCCTGGTCGACGAGTCCACCTTCGCCATCAGCGACCAGGCGGGGGACATTGTGCCCGGCGGCGCCCACGGGCTGTTCGTGCGCGACACCAGGGTCCTCTCCCGGCTCGAGCTGCGCATCGACGGGCGCCGGCTCGAGGGGCTGGCCGCGGTCGACCCCGACCCCTTCTGCGCCACCTTCGTCTCCCGGGGGCACCCCGCGGCCAACCGGTCCGACTCCACCCTGCTGGTGCGCCGGACCCGCTACGTGGGCCAGGGGATGCGCGAGGACCTCGAACTGCGCAACTACGGCCCCGAGCCCAGCGTCTGCACGGTCGAGGGGTTCATCGACGCCGACTTCGCCGACCTGTTCGCCGTGAAGGAGGGCAGGGCCGGGACCGACCCCGACGGGGAGATCACCCGGGTGGTGGAGGACGGCACCCTCACCATCTCCTACCGCCGCGGCTCTACCAGCCGCGGGGTCCAGCTGCGCTTCTCCTCCCAGGGGGACACGGGCGACGGCGACGGGGCCCGGGTGTCGGGGTTCCGCATCACCGAGGACCACGTGTCGGCCGACGTGGTGGTGCCGTCGAGGGGCAGCTGGTCGGCGTGCTTGGAGGTCGTGCCCATCATCGAGTCCTCCCGCATCCTCCCCCGCTACCGCTGCGGGGAGCCGGTGGAGCGGGCCAAGCCCTCCGAACGCCTGGCCGAGTGGCGGCAGCGGGTCCCCCACGTCGAGACCGACCACCGCGGGCTCGCCGACGTGATCACCCGCAGCGCCGAGGACCTCGGGGCGCTGCGGATCTTCGACCCCGAGTTCCCCGAGCGCATGGTGGTGGCCGCCGGGGCCCCGTGGTTCATGACCGTGTTCGGGCGCGACTCGCTCCTCACCGCCTGGTCGGCCCTCCTGGTCGACCCCGGCCTGGCCCTCGGGGTGCTGCAGACCCTCGCCCGCTTCCAGGGGGCCGAGATCGACCCCGCCCACGAGGAGCAGCCCGGGCGCATCCTCCACGAGATGCGCTTCGGCGAGGCGGCCTCGCTGTCGCTCGGCGGGGGGAGCATCTACTACGGCACGGCCGACGCCACCCCGCTCTTCGTCATGCTCCTGGGCGAGCTGCGCCGCTGGGGCCTGGCCCCCCAGCTGGTCGACGAGCTGCTGCCCAACGCCGAGCGCGCCCTGGCGTGGATCGACGAGTTCGGCGACGCCGACGGTGACGGGTACGTCGAGTACAAGCGGGCCACGGACCGGGGACTGGCCAACCAGGGCTGGAAGGACAGCTGGGACGGGATCCGCTACGCCGACGGCCGGGTGGCCGAGGCCCCCATCGCCCTCTGTGAGGTGCAGGCCTACGTCTACGGCGCCTACCTGGCCCGCGCCCACTTCGCCGCCGAGGCCGGCGACGGCCCCACCTACGACCGCTACCGCCGCAAGGCCACCGACTTAAAGGCCGCCTTCAACCGGGACTTCTGGCTGGAGGACCGGGAGTGGTTCGCCGTCGGGCTCGACGCCGACAAGCGGCCGATCGACTCGCTCACCTCGAACATGGGCCACTGCCTGTGGACGGGGATCGTCGAGGAGGAGAAGGCCCGGGCGGTCGCCCGCCACCTGGTCGGCCCCGACCTGTTCACCGGCTGGGGGGTCCGCACCCTGGCCAGCTCGATGGGGGGCTACAACCCGGTCAGCTACCACTGCGGCTCGGTCTGGCCGCACGACACGGCGATCGTCGCCGCCGGCCTGGCCCGCTACGGCTTCGAGGAGGCGGCCCAGCGGCTGGTCATGTCCCTGATCGACGCCGCCACCGCCCAGGGCGGGCGGCTCCCCGAGCTCTTCAGCGGCCTCGACCGGGCCGACCTGGGGGTGCCGGTGGGCTACCCCACGTCCTGCTCCCCGCAGGCGTGGTCGGCGGCGTCGCCCCTCCTGTGCCTGCGCACCCTGCTGCGGCTCGACCCCTGGGTCCCCTACGGCAAGACGTGGCTGGCCCCGATGGTCCCGCCGGAGATCGGCCGGCTGCGCGTGGAAGGGATACCGCTGGCCGGCTCGCGGGTCGACGTCGAGGTGGTCGACGGCTCGGTCAGCGTGGAGGGGATGCCCGACGGCATCCAGCTGGTCGACAAGCCCCGGCACCCGCTGACGGCGGTGTAACGCGACGTGCCGAGCGGCCCGGCGCGTGGCGCCGGGTTTCCCGGCGCAGGCGTGCCGGGCGATGTAGCCTCCCTGCGAACAACAGGGGGTGGGCATGTTCAGGATCACCTGGCAGGACCTGAGGTTCCGGGCGAGGCAGTTCTCCATCGCCGTGATCGGGGCGGGCCTCCTGTTCGCCATGTCGCTCCTCCTGGCCGGCATGGCCGCCGGCTTCAGCGTGGAGATCACAAAGACGGTCGACGGCATGGGCGCCGACTACTGGGTGCTGGGCCAGGGCGCCGCCGGGCGCATCGGCAGCCTCCCGGCCATTCCGGCCTCGACGGTCGGGGTGGTGGCCCACGAGCCCGGGGTGCGGCAGGCAGCGCCGATGCTGGCCGTCACCCAGCCGGTCCTCTTCGACGGCAAGACGACAAAGACCACCAACCTCATCGGCTACCAAGCCGGATCGGCGCTCGGGGGCCCGGGGTCGATCACATCGGGCCACGAGATCACCGGGTCCGGACAGGCCGTGGTCGACAGCGGGCTGGGCATCGGCCTCGGCCAGACCTTCATCGTGGCCGACCAGTCCTTCCACGTGGTGGGGATCACGTCGGAGCGGTCGCTGTTCGGCGGGGTGGCCAACGCCTACGTCACACTCCACGACGTCCAGCGGGCCGTCTACGGGGGCCACCCGGTCATCGGCGCGGTCCTGGTCACCGGGGACCCGACCAGGGTGCCGGGGGGGTACGTCCTCAAGACGAACCAAGAGATCTCCTCGGCCACCCTCGCCCAGATGAAGGCCGGCGTGGCCTCCATCAACAGCACCCGCTACTTCATGTGGATCATCGCCGCCATCATCGTGGCCGCCCTCGTCTACGTGACGGCCCTCGAGCGCACCCGCGACTTCGCCGTCCTGAAGGCGGTGGGCGCGACCACGGGCGTGCTCTTCGCCGGGCTGGCCGGCCAGGCCGTTTTGGTCTCGCTGATGGCGGCGGTAATCGGCGGCGTGCTGTCCACGTTCATGACCGGTGTCTTCCCCCAGCCCGTGTACGTCCCCAGCAGCGCCTACGTGGTCCTGCCGCTGTCGGCCCTGCTCGTCGGGCTGCTGGCCAGCCTGGCCGCCCTCCGGCGCGCCGCCTCGGTCGATCCGTCGGCGGCCTTCGCGGGGGCGTCGTGAGCGAGCTCGAGGTCCGCGACCTCACGGTCGAGTTCGACTCCGGCGGCTACAAGGTGCGCCCGCTGGACGGCCTCTCCTTCGACGCCGACGACGGGGAGCTGGTGGTCTTCCTCGGCCCGAGCGGGTGCGGCAAGACGACGCTCCTGTCGTGCCTGGCGGGGTTGCTCACGGCGACGTCGGGGTCGATCCGCTTCCGGGACACCGAGGTGACCACGCTCAGCGGCCCCGAGCTGGGCGCCTACCGGCGCTCGACGGTCGGGGTGGTGTTCCAGGCGTTCAACCTCATCGCCTCCCTCACCGCCCGGGACAACGTGATGGCGCCCCTGCGCCTGGCCAAGGTCTCACGCCAGCGGGCGGGCGCCCGCGCCGACGAGCTGTTGGCCGAGGTGGGGCTGACCGAGCGGGCCGGCCACCGGCCCGGGAAGATGTCGGGTGGCCAGCAGCAGCGGGTGGCCATCGCCCGGGCGCTGGTCCACGACCCTCCGCTGGTGGTGGCCGACGAGCCGACCGCCCACCTCGACCACCTCCAGGTGGAGGGGGTGCTGGTGCTGATCCGCAAGCTCGCCACCGCCGGGAGGCTCGTCCTGGTCTCCACCCACGACGACCGCATCACCCAGATCGCCGATCGCGTCATCGAGCTCGTTCCCCACTTCAGCGGGGCCGACCGCGATCCCGAGGAGGTGAAGCTCGACGCCGGCCAGGTCCTCTTCGAGATGGGCGACCGCGGCGAGCTGGTCTACGTCGTCGAGGGGGGCGAGATCGAGATCTACCGCACACGGGCCGACGGCACCGAGGAGTTCGTGGCCACCATCGGCCCGGGCAACTACTTCGGGGAGCTCGGTCCCATGTTCAACCTCCCCCGCAGCGCCTCGGCCCGGGCCCGCACCGCCTGCCGGCTCACCGCCTACCCGCTGCGGGCCTTCCGCCGGGCCTTCCCGGCCATGGCCACCGCCACGGCGGCGGCCGAGGTGCCCGACGCCCCACGGTGACGGTCCGGGGGGGGCTGACCCCGCCGGCTCACCAACCCCGGTCGATCCACTCCTGGAGGTGGGGGGACTCGGTGCCGATCGTGGTGGTGGCCCCGTGGCCCGGCAGCACCAGGGTGTCGGCTCCGAAGCGGGAGAAGAGCCGGTGCTCGACCGACCGGATGATGGTGGGGAAGTCCCCGCCCTCGAAGGAGGTGTTGCCCGGGCCGCCGGGGAAGAGGGTGTCGCCCGAGAGGAGCAGGGGGGTGCCCTCCACGAAGAAGCACATGGACCCCGGGGTGTGGCCCGGGGTGGCGATGGTGCGGATCCGGAGCCGGCCCACCTCGAGCACCGCGTCGTCCTCCAGGAGGAGGTCGTAGGAGGGGAGCATCCCGGCGTCCTGCGCCGTCACCGCCACGGCGATGCCCGCCTCGCGCACGGCCGGGACGGCCTGGATGTGGTCCCAGTGGCCGTGGGTCTCGACCACGCTGCGCACCGACAGCCGGCGGCAGACCTCGAGCAGCGACTCGTGCTCGTTGGCCGCGTCCACCAGCACGGCGTCCCCGGTGCGCCGGCAGCGGACGATGTAGACGTTGTTGTCCATCGGCCCCACCACCATGCGGTGGACCTCGCAGGTGGCGTCCTCCCAGATCCTCGACGACTCGGCCATGGCACCAGGATCGCACACGCAGGCGGGGGCCCGTCCCGCGCTGGTCGGGCCCCGGGCCGGTCTGGTAGACACCCGGGGAGGAGCGCCGCCGACGGGCCGGCGGCGAGGCCGCCGGCGCCCACTGGCCGGCACCGACCGAGAAGGGCACCCCCATGAACTTCGCCTTCAGCGAGGAGCAGGACGAACTGCGCCGGGCCGTCCGCCGCTTCCTGGCCGAGAAGTCCCCCGAGGCCGAGGTCCGGCGGCTGATGGAGACCACCGAGGGGTACGACCCGGCCGTCTGGCAGCAGATGGCCGAGCAGCTCGGGCTCATGTCGCTCACCATCCCCGAGGAGTTCGGGGGCGCGGGCTTCTCCTACGTCGAGCTGATCGTGGTGCTCGAGGAGATGGGGTCGGTGCTGCTGTGCGCCCCGTACTTCTCCACCGTGGCCCTGGCCGCCAACGCCCTGCTCACCTCGGGCGACGACGGGGCGAAGAAGTACCTCCTCCCCAACATCGCCTCGGGCGAGACCATCGGCACCCTGGCCATCACCGAGGACAACGGACGCTGGGACTTCGGGGGGGTCGAGCTGGCGGCGACCCGGTCGGGCGAGGGCTGGGCCCTCAACGGCCACAAGAGCTTCGTCATCGACGGCCACACCGCCGACCTGGTGCTGGCCGTGGGCCGCACCGAGAAGGGGATCAGCCTCTTCGGCGTCAAGGGCGACGCCGACGGCCTGACCCGCACGCCGCTGCCCACCATGGACCAGACCCGCAAGCAGGCCCGGCTCGAGTTCTCCGACACCCCGGCCTGGCTCATCGGGACCGAGGGCGGGGCCGAGGAGGGGCTGTCCAAGACCCTGGACCTGGCCGCGGTGGCCCTGGCCGCCGAGCAGGTGGGCGGCGCCCAGCACTGCCTGGACAGCTCGGTCGAGTACGCCAAGACCCGCATCCAGTTCGGCCGGCCCATCGGGAGCTTCCAGGCCATCAAGCACAAGTGCGCCGACATGCTGCTCGAGGTCGAGTCGGCCAAGTCGGCCGCCTACTACGCCGGGTGGGCGGCGGCCGAGGACTCCGACGAGCTCCCGGTGGTGGCCAGCCTGGCCAAGTCCTACTGCTCGGAGGCGTACTTCCATGCCGCGGCCGAGAACATCCAGATCCACGGGGGGATCGGCTTCACCTGGGAGCACGACGCCCACCTGTACTTCAAGCGGGCCAAGTCCTCCGAGCTGCTCTTCGGCGACCCCGCCTACCACCGCGAGCTGCTGGCCCAGCGCATCGGCATCTGACCGGCGACGGTCGGTCGGGTCGGGACCTCGGTGACCGGGCCCTGGCAGCTGGTCGACGGCCCGGCGGGGGTGCTGCGCACCTACGCCACCGCGGCGCCGCCGGGCTCGGCCACCGGGCCGCTGCTGGTGCTCTGCCACGAGTTGCCCCGCGGACGCGGCACCGCCGCCGACACCGGCCGGACCCTGCCGTCGCTGGCCGACCGCCTGGCCCACGACACCGGTTTCTCGGTGGTGGTCGGCATGCTGCGGGGTGCCGGCGGCTCGGAGGGGGACTTCTCCGCCGGCGGCTGGCTGGCCGACCTCGCCTTCCTGGTCGACCAGCAGGTCGGCGGGTCCGGGCGGGTGTGGCTGGCCGGGTTCGATCTCGGCGGGGCGCTGGCCCTGCGGCTGGCCGCGGCGGACGGCCGGGTGGCCGGGGTGGCGTCGCTGGGCGCGCCGGCCGACCTGGCCTCGTGGGTCGCCGAGCCGGCGGCGGCGGTGGAGCGGTGCCGCCGCAGCGGGGCCATCGCCACCGAGGGCTTCCCTGCCGACGTGGCCGGGTGGGCGGCCGAGCTGGTGTCGCTCCGGCCCCTCGAGGCGGTGGCCTCCCTGGCCGGGCGGCCCCTCCTGGTGATGCACGGGACCGGGGACGACGAGGTGCCGGCGGCGGCGGCCCGGGCCCTGGCCGACGCGGCCACCGAAGGCCCGGCGGAGCTGCAGATCGTCCCCGGCGCCGGCCACTGGCTGCGGGCCGACCCCCGGGTGGTGGCGACCCTGGCCGGGTGGATGGAACGGCAGCGCTGAGGGCCGCCGCCTAGCGGTCCGGGCCGGACGCGGCCAGGGCGGCGTCGATGGCGCGCCGCAGGGCCCTCGCCGCCGACTCGGGGTCGGCGGCCCCGGTGAGCCAGCGGACCACCACGAAGTGGCGGAGGCCGGCCGCGGCCAGCGGCCCCACCGAGTCGGGCGTGACCCCCCCGGTGACGAAGACCGGCACGGTCGAGCGCGCCGCGGCCAGGGCCGCGTAGGCCTCGCCGGTGGGCTCGCGCCCGGGCTTGGTCGGCGTGGCCACCACGGGTCCGGCCGACACGTAGTCCACCGGCTCGGACCCGGCCCGCTCGAGGTCGTCGACCGAGTGGGTGGAGAGCCCGACGATGGCCCCGGGGCCCAGGATGCGCCGGGCCAGCGCCGGCGGGGCGTCGTCCTGGCCGACGTGCACGCCGTCGGCCCCCGCCTCGAGGGCGAGGTCGGGCCGGTCGTTCACGATGAACGGGACGCCGAGGTCAGCGCAGACCGACCCCAGGGCGCGGGCGCGGGCGAGGAGGGGCCGGGCCTCGAGGCCCTTCTCCCGCAGCTGCACCACGTCCACCCCGCCTCGCACGCAGGCCGCCACGAACCGCTCGAGGTCGGGCCGGTCGGGCGTGCAGAGGTAGAGGCGCCGGCCGTCCAGCGACCGGCTCAACGGCGGGCGGCGGGCGGTCGGGCGGCCACCTTCTTGGCGGGGCCGCCCGCGGCCTTGGCGCCCCCGGCCTTCTTCGCACCCGACGCCTTGGCCGCGGCCTTCACCTGCTGCTTGTGGGCGCGGACCCGCTCCAGGCTGGCGGCGTCGACGATGTCGGCCACCGAGAAGCAGCTGCCCGGCTCGCCGTAGGGGGCGGAGGCCTCCCGCCACCCGGGGGGGTCGACGCCGAGCTGCTTGCCCAGGAGGGCGACGAAGATGCGGGCCTTCTGGGGGCCGAAGCCGGGGAGGGCCTCCAGGCGGCGCCGCAGCTCGGTGCCGTCGGACGCGCCCTTCCACAGCGCGGCGGCGTCGCCCCGGTACTCCTCGGCCAGCGTCCGGCACATGGCCTGGACCCGGGTGGCCATCGACCCGGGGTAGCGGTGGAGGGCCGGCTTGGCGGAGAAGGCCTCCGACAGCTCGCCGGGGTCCATGGCGGCGATCGACGAGGCGTCCAGGCGGCCGCCGAGCCGCCGGGCCAGCTCGGCCGGGCTGCGGAAGGCCCACTCCAGGGGGACCTGCTGGTCCAGGACCATCCCGATCACGAGGGCCAACGGGTCGCGGGAGAGCAGGGCGTCGGCCTCGGGGTCGCCCGTGAGGTGCAGCGCGGGGCGAGCCATGGCCAGAGTGTACGGCTCCGCACGCTGCGCCACGGCGGTGCGACGGTCCCGCCACGGACAAGATGTCAGCGACGCCGGTCGCACCGGCCACGACCACGGGAGCCCCTCGATGAGCGATCACACCATCTACGACTATGTCCCGCACCGAAGGACCCGGGCCAAGCTCGAGGGCACCACAGCGCCGGTGCACGTCGCCGAGCAGCTCCCGGCGGACAGCCCCACGGAGCGGTTCAACGCCTGGCTGGCGGTCCAGGTGACCAAGGGGGTGGGGACCATGTGGTGCGCCTACGCCTTCGCCGCCCTGGCCGCCGTCAGCCTGCCGTCGGCCATCAGCGCCCACAGCGTGGTCGTCCTGGTCTCGTGGATCTCCCAGACCTTCTTGCAGCTGGTGCTGCTCTCGGTGATCATCGTCGGGCAGAACGTGCTGGCGGCGGCGGCGGACAAGCGGGCCGACGCCACCTACAACGACGCCGACGCCGTCCTCCACGAGTCGGTCAAGCTCCAAGAGCACCTCCTGGCCCAAGACCGCGTGCTCCAGGATCTCGCCGCCCGCCTGGCCGAACTCGGGGCCGCGGGGTAGCCCGCAGGCCCGTCCTCCGCGACCGAGCCTGTTCGGGGCAGAATCAACCCGTGCACATCCCGGCCAAGGTCGACTACGGGCTGCGGGCCCTCCTCTCTTTGGCCGCGGCCGGGGCGCCCTGCACGGCCGACTCGCTCGCCGCCGACCAGGGCCTGCCGCCGCGCTTTTTGGGGGCCATCCTGGCCGACCTCCGCCGGGCCGGCCTGGTGGCCAGCCAGCGAGGGGCCGACGGCGGCTACCGCCTGGCCCGCCCGCCGGCGGAGATCTACCTGGCCGAGGTGATCCGGGCCCTCGACGGCCCGCTGGCCGAGGTCCGCGGGTTCCGGCCCGAGGCCACCTCCTACGGCGGCGCCGCCGAGCACCTCCAGCAGGTGTGGGTGGCGGTGCGGGCGTCGCTGCGCGAGGTGCTCGAGCAGGTGAACCTGGACGACGTGGTCACGGGAAAGCTGCCCGACGCCGTCGTGCGCCTCACCACCGACCCCGACGCCTGGGAGCCGCACTGACCTCGGCCCGTCCGCCCGGCCCAGGCGGCCGTCGGCTGCGGGCCACCCTCCAGCACACCAGGCGAGCCGAGTACCTGCGGCCACAGGGCCCGTGGGACCGCGGCTCGCTTGACGCGCTGCTGAGCGCGCCGGTGGCGGCGGGGACCCACCGGGTGGTCGACGGCGACCGGCGGGTGGGTGGGGCCGAGCTGGCGTCGGCGGTTGACGGGCTGGCCGGGCGGCTGCGGCGGGCCGGAGTCCGGCGCGGCGACGGGGTGGCCTTCCAGCTCCCCAACGGGGCGGCCGCGGTCTGCCTGCTGCCGCGCCTGCTGGCGGCTGGGGGCGGTGGCCGTGCCGCTCAACCGCGTCGCCGGCCCCGCCGAGGTGGAGGCGTCGGTGGCCGCCGCCCGCCCGCGGCTGGTGCTGGGGGGCGAGGGCTCGCCGGCCGCCGCGCTCGACGGGGCGGTCGAGGTCCCCCCCGGCACGGACGGCTTCGGCGCGCTCCCCGACGGCCCGCCGGTCGGCCCGGACGGCTCGGCCGCCCGCCCAGCCGACCTGGCCGCGGTCATCTTCACCTCGGGGTCCACCGGCCGGCCCAAGGCGGTCCTGCACACCCAGCGCGGCCTGGCCTGGAAGGCGGTGACGATGGCGCGGGCCCACGGCCTGGTCCCCGGCGACGTGGTCCTCACCCCGGCCCCCCTGTCCCACGTGTCGGGGCTGCTCAACGGGGTGCTCCTCCCGGCGGCCCTCGGCACGGTCTCTGTTCTCATGGCCCGCTGGGACCCCGAACGGGCCGTGGAGCTGCTCCTCGGCGAGGGGGTCACCGTCATGACCGGTCCCCCGACCTTCGTCGTGGGGCTGACGGGGGCACCCAACTTCGACCCCGGGCGCGTCTCGGCGCTCCGGCTGGTCTCGGTGGGCGGGGCGCCGGTGACCCCGGCCTTCGTGGAGGGGGCCTCGTGCCTGCTCGGCTGCCGGGTGAAGCGCACCTACGGCTCGAGCGAGGCGCCCATGGTGACGACCACCTTCCCGTCGGACCCCGCCGAGCGGGCGTCGGGCACCGACGGGCGGTCGGTGGGCGGGGCGGAGCTGCGGGTGGTCGACCCTGCCGACGGCCGCCCCCGGCCGGCCGGGTCGCCCGGGGAGCTGTGGGTCCGCGGCCCCGAGCTGTTCGTCGGTTACGCCGACGAACAGGACAACGCCGGCCGCGTGGCCCGGGGCGGGTGGTTCCGGACCGGGGACCTGGCCACCGTGGACGGCGACGGCTGGCTGTGCGTGGTGGGCCGGCTGGACGACGTGATCATCCGGGGCGGGGAGAACGTCTCGGCCGTGGAGGTGGCGGGGGTCCTCGAGGCCCATCCCGACGTGGACCAGGCCGTCGCCGTCGCCTACCCCGACCCCCTCATGGGCGAGCGGGTGGCGGCGGTGGTGGTGGCCCCCGCCTCGTTCGACCTCGACGCCTGCCGGCGCTGGTTCTCGGCGCGGGGGTTGGCCCGCTACAAGACGCCCGAACGGCTGGTCCGCCTCCCGGCGCTGCCCACCTTGGCCTCGGGCAAGGTCGACCGGGCGGCCCTGGTGGCCCTGGTGGCCGGCCCTGAGCGGGTCCCTCAGGCGGAGAAGGGCGCGGCGGCCTCGGGGTCGACGCCGTAGGCGGCGATGGCCGCCGACACCTCGGAGGGCTGGCCCCGGCCGAGGGCGACCAGCGAGGCCAGGGCGGCCACCACCACGTGGGCCGCGTCCACCTCGAAGTGCCGGCGGAGGGCCGCCCGGGCGTCGGAGCGCCCGAAGCCGTCGGTGCCGAGCGAGGTGAACGGCCGGGCCACCCAGCGGGCCACCTGGTCGGGCACGGCGCGCATGTAGTCGGTGACGGCGACCACCGGGTCCGCCCCGCGGCCCAGGAGCTCGGTGACCCGCGGGGTGCGCGGCGTCGCACCGGGGTGGAGCCGGTTCCACCGCTCGGCCGCCAGCGCCTCGCGCCGGAGCTCGCTCCACGAGGTGGCGGACCAGGCGTCGGCCGACGACCCCCCAGTCCTCGGCCAGGAGGCGGCGCGCCTCCATGGCCGCCTGCCACATCGGTCCCGAGAAGCAGAGGCTGACCCGGCGGTCGCCGGCCCGCCCGGCCGGACCGGCGAAGCGGTAGAGGCCCTCGACGATGCCCTTGCGCACCAGCTCGCCCTCGGGCCCCTCGGGCAGTGGCGGCATGGGGTAGTTCTCGTTGTAGAGCGTGAGGTACCAGAACCGGTCCTCGGGGTCGGGACCGAGCATCCGGCCGATGGCGTCCTCCACCACCACGGCCAGCTCGTAGGCGAAGGCGGGGTCGTAGATGGCGGCGGCCGGGTTGGTGGAGGCCAGCAGGGGCGACTGTCCGTCGTCGTGCTGGAGCCCCTCGCCGAGCAGCGTGGTCCGGCCGGCGGTGCAGCCGGCCAGGATGCCCCGGCCCCGCATGTCGCCGAGGGCCCAGAGCAGGTCGCCCACCCGCTGGAAGCCGAACATCGAGTAGAAGAGGAAGACCGGCAGCATCGGGTGGCCCCAGGTGGCGTAGGAGGTGGCCAGGGCGGTGAAGGCGGCGATCCCCCCGGCCTCGGTGATCCCCTCTTGGAGGAGCTGGCCCGAGGTGCTCTCGGCGTAGCGGAGCGGCAGGTCGGCGTCGACCGGCACGTAGCGCTGGCCCTCGGGGGCGTAGATCTTGGCCTCGGCGATGATCGGCTCGAGGCCGAAGGTGCGCGCCTCGTCGGTGACGATCGGCGCGACCAGCGGGCCGAAGTCGGGGTCGCGGACCAGGTTCCGCAGCAGGCGGGCGAAGGCCATGGTGGTCGAGACCGACTGGTTGCCCGAGCCCGACGTGAGGTCGGCGAAGACCTTGGGGTCCGGGAGGGTCACCGGCGCCGGCCGCACCACCCGGCGGGGGAGCGAGCCCGCCAGGACGCTGGCGCCGGGCCATCAGGTACTCGTGGGCCTCGGAGCCCTCGGGGGGCCGGTAGTAGGGCGGGGCGTCGGCCTCGAGGGCCTCGTCGGGGATCTCGTCGGCCAGGTACAGCCGGTCGCGCAGCGCCCGCAGCTGGGCCTTGGTCATCTTCTTGATCTGGTGGGTGGCGTTGCGGGCCTCGATCTCGGGGCCGAGCGTCCAGCCCTTGATCGTCTTGGCCAGGATCACCGTCGGCGCGCCCCGCTGCTCGGTGGCCAGCTTGTAGGCGGCGTAGAGCTTGCGGTAGTCGTGGCCGCCCCGGGGGAGCGTCCGCAGCTCGTCGTCGCTCAGGTGCTCGACCAGCTTGCGCAGCCGCGGGTCGGGGCCGAAGAAGTGCTCGCGGATGTAGGCCCCCGACTCGGTGGCGTACTTCTGGAACTCGCCGTCGACCGTGGTGTTCATCTTGTCGAGCAGGACGCCGTCGACGTCGCGGGCGAGCAGCTCGTCCCAGCGCGATCCCCAGATGACCTTGATCACGTTCCAGCCCGCCCCGCGGAAGAGGGCCTCGAGCTCCTGGATGATCTTGCCGTTGCCCCGGACCGGCCCGTCGAGGCGCTGCAGGTTGCAGTTGACCACGAAGATCAGGTTGTCGAGGTGCTCGCGGCCGGCCACCCCGAGGGCCCCGATCGACTCGGGCTCGTCCATCTCGCCGTCGCCGACGAAGCACCACACCCGGCTGCCGCTGGTGTCGACCAGCTGGCGGTGGTGCAGGTAGCGGTTGATGTGGGCCTGGTAGATGGCGCTCGATCGGGCCGAGGCCCATCGACACCGTGGGGAACTCCCAGAAGTCGGGCATCGAGCGCGGGTGGGGGTAGCTGGGCAGGCCGGCCCCGCCCACCTCGTGGCGGAAGTTGTCGAGCTGGGCCTCGGTGAGCCGTCCCTCGACGAAGGCCCGGGCGTAGATGCCTGGCGAGGCGTGACCCTGGAAGAAGACCTGGTCGCCGGCGCCGCCGTCGTCCTTGCCCCGGAAGAAGTGGTTGAAGCCGACCTCGTAGAGGGCGGCCGAGCTGGCGTAGGTGGAGAGGTGGCCGCCGATGCCGTCGGTGCGCATGTTGGCCCGGACCACCATCACCGCGGCGTTCCAGCGGATGAAGGCCCGGATCCGGCGCTCGATGTGCTCGTCGCCGGGGAACCACGGCTCCTCGTCGGCCGGGATGGTGTTCACGTACGGGGTGGAGACGGTCGCCGGGAAGTCGACCTGCATGGTGCGGGCCCGCTCGAGCAGCTTCATGAGGAGGAACCGGGCCCGGCTCCGACCGTGGGTCTCGACCACCGCGTCGAACGAGTCGAGCCACTCGGCGGTCTCGGTCGGGTCGATGTCGGGGACCTGGTGGGAGATCCCGTCGAAGAGCACGTGCCCACGCTAGCGGTGGCGGTGGCCGCCGACGTCCATCCGCGGCCCGGCGGGAGGGGCCGCCCCGGGCCCGCCACGGTCCCGCGCCGCGGCGGCGCCCGGGCCGGCCGGCCGTGGCCCGAGCCGCACGGTGCCCGGCCGGCCCAGGGCCCCGTAGTACACATGTCGGTGCGATGCCCGACCCCTCCCACGCCCCTGAGCCGCTGACCGTCTACACCGACGGGTCGTGTCTGGGGAACCCCGGACCCGGCGGCTGGGCGTGGGCGGTCCCCGGGGGGCCGTTCGCCAGCGGGGCCGACCGGCGGACCACCAACCAGCGCATGGAGATCACGGCCGTCCTCGAGGCGCTGCGGGCGCTGTTGCCGGACGCCGGGCCGGCCGGCCTGGCGGTGGTCAGCGACTCGACCTACGTCGTCAACTGCTTCCGGGACCGGTGGTGGGAGGGCTGGTTGCGGCGGGGGTGGACGAACTCGCAGGGCAAGCCGGTGGCCAACCGCGACCTGTGGGAGCCCCTGCTCGCCCTGGCCCTCGAGGCGGAGCGTGCCCGTCGGGTTCTCCTGGGTGAAGGGCCACTCGGGCGACCGGTGGAACGACCTGGTCGACGAGCTGGCGACCGCGGCCGCGGCGAACGGGGTCGGCGCCTCGGGGCCCTGAGCCCTTTTGTCCGGTGGCGGGCTTCGACCGTACGATCGGGGCATGGAGCTGAACGGGATCTCTGCCATCGTCACCGGAGGGGCCTCGGGGCTCGGGGCGGCCACGGCGCGGGCCCTGGGGGCCGAGGGCGTCCGGGTCACGGTCTTCGACCGCAACGAGGAGGGGGCCAAGGCGGTCGCCGCCGAGATCGGGGGCACCCACCTGGGCGGCGACGTCACCGTGCCCGACGACTGCCAGCGGGCGGTGGACCTGGCGGCCGGGGCGGGGCCGCTGCGCGTCGCCGTCAACTGCGCCGGCACCGGCTGGGTGGGACGGGTGATCAACCGGGACGGGTCCCCCCACGACCTCCAGCCGTTCGAGTTCATCCAGCGGCTCAACGTGATCGGCACCTTCAACGTCATGACCAAGGCCGCCTCGGCGATCGCCCAGACCGAGCCCGTCGACGAGGGCGAGCGGGGGGTCATCGTGAACACCGCCTCGGTGGCCGCCTTCGACGGGCAGATCGGCCAGCTGGCCTACTCGGCGTCGAAGGGCGCGGTGGTCGGGATGACGCTGCCGGCCGCCCGCGACCTGTCGGTGGTCGGCATCCGGGTGGTGGCCATCGCCCCGGGGCTGTTCGACACCCCGCTCCTGTCGATGCTCCCCGACGAGCAGCGCGATGCGCTGGGCCAGTCCGTCCTGTTCCCCAAGCGGTTGGGCAACCCGACGCAGTACGGTCGCCTGGTGGTGGAGATCGCCCGCAACAACTACCTCAACGGCGAGGTCATCCGGCTCGACGGCGGGATCCGGATGCCGCCCAAGTGACCCCGCCTTGAAGTACGTCGAGGCCAGCGGCGTCCGGCTGTCGGCCCTGGGCCTGGGCACCTGGCAGTTCGGGTCCGGCGAGTGGGGCTACGGCACGGCCTACGCCGAGGACGTAGCGCCGCGGATCGTCACCCGCTCCCTCGACCTGGGGGTGACGCTCTTCGACACCGCCGAGGTCTACGCCTTCGGGCGGTCCGAGCGGATCCTCGGGAAGGCCCTGGGCGATCGGCGGGCCGACGCCTTCGTGGCCACCAAGCTCTTCCCGCTGCTGCCGGTCGACCCGGTGGTGGACCACCGGGCGCGGGCCAGCCTGCGCCGGCTCGGCATGGACGCCATCGACCTCTACCAGGTGCACTGGCACAACCCGCTGGTGCCGGTGAAGGCGACCATGTCGGCGCTGGCCAAGCTCCAGCGCGAGGGGCTCGTCCGCCACGTCGGGGTGAGCAACTTCTCGCTGGCCCACTGGCAGCAGGCCGACCGAGGCCTGGGCGCGCCGGTCCTGTCCAACCAGGTGAAGTACAGCCTGATCGACCGAGGCCCCGAGGCCGAGCTCCTTCCCTGGGCCCAGGCCAACGACCGCCTGGTCATCGCCTACAGCCCCCTCAGCCAGGGCCTGCTCTCGGGCCGCTACGACCCCGACCACCTCCCCGCCGGCTACCGCTCGGGGACCCCGGCCTTCCTCCCCGAGAACGTCCGCAAGCTGGCGCCGGTCCTCGACGTGCTCCGCCAGGTGGCCGACGCGCACGGGGCCACCTGCTCGCAGGTGGCCCTGGCGTGGCTCATCCGGCGACCCAACGTGGTGGTGATCCCCGGCGCCTCCTCGGTCGAGCAGGCCGAGGCCAACGCGGCGGCGGCCGACCTCGAGCTGACCGATGCGCAGGACGCGGCGCTCACCGCGGCGTCCGACGCCTTCGACCCGGTGCGGGGCGCGGCCGCCGTGCCGGCCCTCACCCGAGTGCGGGTCGAGCGGCTCTCGAACCGGGTGCGCAGGGCGGTGGAGGGGCTGAAGAAGTAGGGGCGCGAACCGCGAATTGCGCCAGTAGCCCCAGTAGGCTGGCCACGCCGTGCGCCCCGTCCGAGATCTCGCCAACTCCTCGCCGCTCCCCGGAGCGCCTGCCGGGCCGAGCCGGCTGACGCGCGGACGTTCGAGGAGGCAAGGTGACCACGACGGTTGAGCCGCAGTACGACGTCGTCGTCATCGGCGGCGGCCCCGGGGGCTACGCCACCGCCCTCTACGGCGCCGCCGCCGGGCTGCGCATCGCCGTGGTCGAGCGCGACAAGGTCGGCGGGACGTGCCTGCACCGCGGGTGCGTCCCGGCCAAGGAGTTCCTCGAGACCGCCGCCGTCTATCGCACGGTGGGCGCCGCCGCGGAGTTCGGCATCGAGGCGGGCCCCGGGGCCCCGACCGTCGACTTCGCCGTCAGCCAGGCCCGCAAGCAGGCGGTGGTCGACCAGCTGTTCAGGGGCCTCAGCGGGCTGCTCAAGGGAAGGCGGATCACGGTGGTGTCGGGCACGGGGACGCTTCTTCCCGGCCGGCGGGTGCGGGTGGTCGACGGCGACGACGCCGGGGCAGAGCTGGTCGGGCGCCACGTCGTGCTGGCCGCCGGCTCGGTGCCCCGCTCGCTGCCGGGGTTGGAGATCGACGGCCGCCTGGTGCTCACCTCCGACGAGTTCCTCGACCTCGATCGAGTGCCCCCCACGGTGGCCGTGGTCGGGGGCGGTGCCATCGGCTGCGAGTTCGCCTCGCTCCTCTCGGACCTCGGGTCGAGGGTGACCGTGCTCGAGGCGCTCGACGCCATCCTGCCCGGATGCGACGCCGAGGTGGCCGCGGTGGTCGCCCGCTCGTTCAAGAAGCGAGGCATCGAGATCCTCACCGGAGTGGAGGTGAAGGGCCACACCCCCCGGGAGGACGGGACCGGAACGTCCGTGCTGCTGGGCGACGGGCGCGAGGTCTCCGTCTCCGCGGTCGTGGTGTCGGTCGGCCGGCGGCCGCGCACCGAGGGACTGCTCTCGGGTGGGACGGAGGTGCTCCTCGACGAGCGGGGGTTCGTGGTGGCCAACGAGTTCCAGCAGACCCACGAGCAGTACGTGTGGGCCGTCGGCGACGTGGTCGCCGGCTCTCCTCAGCTCGCGCACGTCGGCTTCGCCGAAGCCATCGCCGTCGTGAAGGCCATCCTCGGCGAGCCGGTGGTGCCGGTCGACTACGACCGTGTGCCGTGGGCCATCTACTGCCACCCCGAGGTGGCGTTCGCGGGGATGACCGAAGCCCAGGCGCGGGCGGCCGGCATGGAGGTCGTCGCGGTGAAGGACCCCTTCGGCGGCAACAGCCGGGCCAGGATCATCGGGGACACCGAGGGACTGGTCAAGGTGGTGGCCGAGCGCCTTCCCGACGGGACCGCCGGACGGATCGTGGGCGTCCACATGGCCGGCCCGTGGGTGACCGAGCTCCTGGGTGCGGGGTACCTGGCGGTCAACTGGGAGGCGACGCCCGCAGAGGTGGCGCAGTACCTCCAACCCCACCCGTCGCTCTCCGAGGCCTTCGGTGAGGCAGTGCTGGCCCTGACCGGAAGGGGGCTCCACGTTGGCTGACGTCACGATGCCGCAGCTGGGTGAGACGGTGACCGAGGGAACCATCACCCGCTGGATGAAGGCGGTTGGCGAGCAGGTGAACCGGGACGAGCCGCTCTTCGAGGTCTCGACCGACAAGGTGGACTCCGAGGTGCCGGCGCCGGCCTCCGGCACCCTCAGCGAGATCCTGGTGGGGGAGGGCGAAACCGTCGAGGTCGGCGCCAGGCTGGCCGTGATCACCGATGGTGTGGGTGGACAGATCCCTCCGCCCGCTCCGCCGCAAGCCGAGCCGCAGGCCGCTGCCCCGGCTCCCGCCCCGGCTCCCGCCCCAGCTCCCGCCCCAGCTCCCGCCCCAGTTCCCGCCCCGCCCCCCGAGCCGCCCCAGCAGGCCGCGCCACCACCACCGCCCGCGCCGCCCCAAGAAGCCGCGCCACCGCCGCCACCACCGGCCGCGCCGCCCCAGCAGGCCGCGCCATCGCCACCGCAGGCCCCTCCGCCGCCCGCGCCGACCGCCGCCGCGCCGGTTCCGCCTCCTCCGGCGGGGTTCACGGCCGAGCCGCTCGTCGTGCCGATCGCCACCGGCGGGACGGCCGCCGGGACACGGGTGCTCTCACCGGTGGTGCGCAGGCTGATGGTCGAGAACGGCCTCAATCCGGCAGATGTGGTCGGCACCGGGATCGGGGGGAGGATCACCAGAGAGGACGTCCTGGCGGTGATCGACGCCCGGCACACCCCGACGCCCGCCGCCCCGACCGCGCCGCCGGCGCCCCCCGCTGCCCCGCCCCCCGCGCCCGAGTTCGCGCCCGAGCCCGTCGCACCTCCGCCACCGGGGGCGAACGGCGCGCCTCCCCAGGCTGCCCCGGCCGAGCCGCCTCCCCCTGTCCCCGTCGCGCCCGCCGCCGTACCTCCGCCAGCGGCGGCAGAGAGCGCGCCTCTCCAGGCCGCCCCGGCTCCGCCGCCTCCCCCCGTCCCCGTTCCCGCCGCGCCATCGGGCCAGGGGGCCGGGTACTCCACGATCCGGCCGGCGGCCGGTGACCAAGTGGTCCCGTTCTCCAATATCCGGCGCAGGACGGCCGAGCACATGGTCCGTTCCAAGGCGACTTCGCCCCACGCCTTCATCGCCTACGAGGTCGACTTTGAGAACGTCGAGCGGGTTCGCCGCGCCGTCGGCGAGCGGTTCCGTGCCGAGGAGGGGTTCTCCCTCACCTACCTCCCCTTCGTGGCGCGGGCGACGGTCGACGCACTGCGGGACTTCCCCAACTTGAACGCCTCGGTGACCGACGACGCCCTGGTAGTGCACCAGCGGGTGAACCTGGGCATCGCCGTGAACCTCGACCACGAGGGGCTGATCGTGCCGGTCGTGCACCGCACCGAGGAGATCACGCTCCGGGGGGTGGCGCGACGCATCCGGGAGATCGCCGAACGGGCCCGTTCCCGTCAGCTCACGGCCGACGACGTCACCGGCGGGACCTTCTCGATCACCAACGACGGGCCGTTCGGAACCCACTTCACGGTGCCGATCATCAACCAGCCACAGGTGGCGATCCTGGCCACCGACGGCGTCTCCCGCCGGCCGGTGGTCGTCACCCTGCCCGACGGCTCCGAGGCGATCGCCATCCACTCGATCGGGATCCTCGGGGTGAGCTGGGATCACCGCGCGGTGGACGGCGCCTATGTCTCATCGTTCCTCCGCCGCCTGTCCGAGGTGCTCGGCACGCGCGACTGGTCCGCCGAGCTCTAGGCGGGCACGCAGTGCTACGGGTCCGCCGGCTGGGACGGGTTCCCTACCTCGAGGCATGGGCGGTCCAGCGGAGCGCTGGCCGAGCGGTCGGACGACGACTACCTGCTCGTCCTCGAGCACCCCCCCGTCTACACCTTGGGCGTGCGGGCCGACCCGGCCCACGTGCTGTCGACACCGTCGTCGGTCGGCGCCGAGCTGGTGCGGACCGACCGCGGCGGCGACGTGACCTACCACGGCCCGGGCCAGCTCGTCCTCTACCCGGTGGTGGACGTGGACGACAGCCCCGGCGCGGGGCCGGCCCACGTCCACCTCCTCGAGCAGCTGGTCATCGATGCGCTGTGCGGCCTGGGGGTCGGGCCGGCCCAGGGCGGCCTCGGGCGCCACCCCGCACATCCGGGCGTCTGGCTGGGGACCGTCGACGGCCGGCTCCGCAAGGTAGCGGCGGTGGGGGTGCGCACGCTACGCACCGGGCGACGACGCCGGACGCTGCACGGGATCGCCGTAAACGTCGACTGCGACGTGTCGATGTTCGGGCACATCGTGCCCTGCGGCCTCGACCTGCCGGTGACGTCGCTCGCCGCCGAGGGGCTAGCCATCTCCATGGATCAGCTCAGCGAGGCGCTCATCTCCGGTGCGCTCGTGGCGTGGGGCGGCCCCGGCCACGACCGCCAGGCCGTCGTCGCCGGGCCGGCCGACGCGGCCGGCCCTTCCGGCGAGCGACCCCCGCTGCGCCGCCTGCGCCAGGCCGGGGTAGACCCGGGGGGCGGGCTGGCCATCGACGCCCGCAAGCCGCCCTGGCTGCGGGTCCCGGCCCGCATGGGGGCCGACTTCCTCGGCCTCGGGCGGACCGTCCACGACCTCGGCCTGGTGACGGTGTGTGAGGAGGCGGGCTGCCCCAACATCTTCGAGTGCTGGGCGGATGGCACGGCCACTTTCATGGTCAACGGCTCGCGCTGCACTCGCGCCTGCGGCTTTTGTCTGGTGGACACGTCGCGGCCGCTCCCCCTCGACCCCGGCGAGCCGGAACGGGTGGCCGAGGCGGTGGAGCGGATGCGGCTCGCCCACGCCGTGGTCACCTGCGTGGCCCGCGACGACCTACCCGACGGCGGCGCCGGGGCCCTGGCTGCCACGGTCGAGGCCATCCGGGACCGCCGACCCGGCACCACTGTCGAGCTGCTGATCTCGGACTGCAGGGGCGACGGCTCGGCGCTCGCACGCGTTTTCGACGCCCGTCCCGACGTCCTCAACCACAACATCGAGACGGTGGCCCGCCTGCAGCGGGCCGTGCGGCCCTCGGCCGGGTACGCCCGCAGCCTGTCGGTGCTGGCCCGTGCGGCCGACGCCGGCCTCACCGTGAAATCGGGCCTCATGGTCGGGCTGGGCGAGCGCGAGGACGAGGTCGTCTCGACCCTGGCCGACCTGCGGTCCGTGGGGGTGTCGATCGCCACCATCGGGCAGTACCTGCGGCCGAGCGCCGCCCACCTCCCGGTGTCCCGCTGGTGGGAGCCCGCCGAGCTGGAGCGGCTAGGGCGGGCCGGCAGGGAACTGGGTCTGGCCCACGTGGAGGCGTCGCCGCTCACCCGCTCCAGCTACCACGCCCGCTCGGCGGCGGTTGCCGCCGGTGCGGTCCCGGTCACCCTGGCCGGGTCGAGGGCCGCCGGCTGAACGGGGCGGTCCCCCCGGCTATCAGGACCGCTTGGCGACGTGCTGGGTCCAGCCGTTGCCGTCCCAGTAGCGGAGGGTGTCGGGCGTCCCGCTGGGCTCGGGCAGCCACCCAGCCGGCGTGCCGGGCGGCGGAGTGCCGGCCACGGGTGGCGGCGGTGGCGGCGGCTCCCACGCGGTGGCGGCAGCCTGGGCCGCGGGGGCCGCGGAGGCCGGTGCGGCCACGGACAGCGGGTCGGCCCAAGAGGTCTGCGCCGGGGCCTGCACCGGGGCCTGCACCGGGGCCTGTTGAGGCGGCTCCACCGGCGGCGAGTCCTGGAGGTCGGCGTAGTAGCTCTGCGGGGAGGGCGCCGGGGCCGCCTTCTGGCTGCTCTTGCGCCGCCGGTTGAGCACGAGGATGGCGATCAGCAGCGCCGCCAGGATGACGACCACCACCACTTCGCCGATCAGCAGCCCCTTGCTGATCGCCACCACGGGTACCACAGCCGGCAGAGTTCCCATGATCGGCAAGGTAGTACCCGGCCCGTCCGAGGTCAACGATGGGCGCGGACCTCGGGGCGGGCGGCCTCAGGCCACGAAGTACTTCGCCTGGGGGTGGTGGCAGACGATGGCGTCGGTGGTCTGCTCGGGGTGGAGCTGGAACCCCTCGCTCACCTCCACCCCGATCCGGTCGGCCCCCAGCAGCTCCACCACCTTGGCGTTGTCCTCGAGGTCGGGACAGGCGGGGTAGCCCCAGCTGTAGCGGCCGCCCCGGTACTGCTGGCGGAAGAGGCCGGTCAGGGTCGGGCCGTCCTGGTCGGCGAAACCCAGCTCCTCTCGGATGCGGCGGTGCCAGTACTCGGCCAGGGCCTCGGCCATCTCGACGCCCAGGCCGTGCAGGAACAGGTACCGCCGGTACTCGTTCTCGGCGAACAGCCGCGACGTCTCTTCAGAGACCCGGCTCCCCATGGTGACCAGCATGAAAGAGGCGACGTCACCCTCGCCCGAGTCCGCCGGCCGGAAGAAGTCGGCGATGCACAGCCACGGCTCCTTGCGCTGGCGGGGGAAGGTGAACCGCATCCACTCGGCGCTGCGGCTCTCGTCCTTGTAGACCACGAGGTCGTTGCCTTCGGCGTTGGCGGCGAAGTGACCCCAGGCCACCTGGGGGACGAGCAGGTCCTGCTCCTTGGCCGAGGCCAGCTGGTCCCGCAGGACGGCGCTGACCCGGGCCTTGAAGGCGGCATCGTCCTCTCCCGCCTCGGGGCGGTAGCCCCACTGGTTGCGGAAGAGCGCCGTCTGGTTCACGTAGGCGGCGATGTCGTCGAGGGGGATCCCCTTGGCCACCCGGGTGCCGTAGAAGGGCGGGACGAAGAGCTCGTTGTCGGCGGCCACCCCCGGGGCGCGGGCGGGCTGGCCCTCGACGGGGGAGACGTCGGGGTCCAGCCGGCTGCGCTTGGGCACCCGGCGCTCGGAGATCTCCCGGCCGAACTCCGGGTCGTCGGGGGCGCCGCGCTTGAGCTCGAGCAGCCGGTCCATCGTGCGCAGCCCCTCGAAGGCGTCGCGGCCGTAGAAGAGGCGGCCCTCGTAGACCTGGCGGAGGTCACGCTCGACGTAGGTGCGGGTGAGGGCGGCCCCGCCCAGCAGGACGGGCATCTCCGACAGCCCGCGGCTGTTCAGCTCCTCGAGGTTCTCCCGCATGACGAGGGTGGACTTGACCAGGAGCCCGCTCATGCCCAGGGCGTCGGCCCGGTGCTCCTCGGCGGCGGCGATCATCTCGGCGACGCCCACCTTGATGCCGAGGTTGACCACCTCGTAGCCGTTGTTGGTGAGGATGATGTCGACCAGGTTCTTGCCGATGTCGTGGACGTCGCCCTTGACCGTGGCCAGCACCACGGTCCCCTTGCCACCCTGGTCGGCCTTCTCCATGTGGGGCTCGAGGTGGGCGACGGCCGACTTCATGGTCTCGGCCGACTGGAGCACGAAGGGCAGCTGCATCTCGCCGGAGGCGAACAGGTCGCCCACCGTCTTCATCCCCGGCAGCAGGATGTCGTTCACGATGGCCAGGGCCGGATGGCCGGCCGCCAGGGCCTCGTCGAGGTCGCCCTCCAGCCCGTTGCGGTCGCCGTCGACGATCCGCTGTTCGAGGCGCCGCTCGACCGGCCAGTCGAGGTGGGGCTCGGCGCCCGCGCTCGGGGCGGCGGCGCCCTCGAACAGGCCGAGCAGCTCGGCCAGGGGGTCGTAGCCGTCGTGGCGCCGGTCGTAGACGAGGTCGAGGCAGACCTCGGCGCGCCTCGCTCGTCGATCCGCGAGAGGGGCAGGATCTTCGAGGCGTGGACGATGGCGCCGTCCAGCCCGGCCTCGACGCACTCGTGCAGGAACACCGAGTTGAGGACCTGGCGGGCCGCCGGGTTGAGGCCGAAGGAGACGTTGGACAGTCCGAGCAGGGTGGAGACACCGGGCAGCTCGGCCTTGATGCGCCGGATCCCCTCAATGGTCTCGATGCCGTCGCGGCGGCTCTCCTCCATCCCGGTGGAGAGGGGCAGGGCCAGCGGGTCGAAGATGAGGTCGGCGGGCTCGAGGCCGTAGCGGTCGAGGGCGACGTCGTAGATGGCCCGGGCGGCCCGCGCCTTCCACTCGGCCGTGCGGGCCTGGCCCTCCTCGTCGATGCAGGTGCAGACGACGGCCGCCCCGAACTCGCGGGCCAGGCGCAGGAAGGTGTCCAGGCGCGTCCCCTCGCCGTCGCCCTCCTCGAGGTTGACCGAGTTGAGCACCGGCCGGCCGCCGATCCACTCGAGGGCGGCCCGGACCACCGGCCCCTCGGTGGAGTCGATCATGAGCGGGACCGACGACTGGGTGGCGAAGCGGCTGGCCACCTCGGTCATGTCGGCCACGCCGTCGGCGCCGGTGTAGTCGACGCACACGTCGATGAGGTGGGCCCCCTCGGCCACCTGCTGGCGGGCCATGGACACGCAGGTGTCCCAGTCGCCGGCCAGCATGGCCTCGCGGAACCGCTTGGAGCCGTTGGCGTTGGTGCGCTCGCCCACCACCAGGAACGAGGTGTCCTGGCGGAAGGGGACGGCGGTGTAGATCGAGGCCGCCGAGGGCTCGAAGACCGGGTGGCGGGTGGCGGGCACGGCGCCGGCGCACCGCTCGACCACCGCCGCCAGGTGGGCGGGGGTGGTCCCGCAGCAGCCGCCCACGGCCGTCACCCCGAGCTCGGTCACGAACCGGTGGAGGTGGTCGGCCAACTGGTCGGGGGTGAGGTCGTAGTGCATGCGGCCGTCCACCACCGAGGGCAGGCCGGCGTTGGGCACGCACGAGACCGGGACGCGGCTGTGCGCCGAGAGGTGGCGCAGCGGCTCGCCCATCTCGGCCGGCCCGGTGGCGCAGTTGAGACCGATCACGTCGATCCCCATGGCCTCGAGCGCGCTCAGGGCGGCGGCGATCTCGGTGCCCGGCAGCATCCGGCCGGTCAGCTCGATGGTCACCTGGACCTGGAGGGGCACCCGCCGGCCGACGGTGGCCATGGCCCGCTTGGCCCCGTTGACGGCGGCCTTGGCCGATAGCAGGTCGAAGACGGTCTCGACGAGGACCAGGTCGACCCCGCCCTCCGAGAGGCCCCGCGCCTGCTCCTCGTAGGCGGCGCTGAGCTCGGCGTAGGGGATCTGGCCGAGCGTGGGGAACTTCGTCCCCGGGCCCACGCTGCCGGCCACCCAGCGGGGTCGGTCGGGCGCGCCGTACTCGTCGGCCAGCCGCCGGGCCAGGCGGGCGGCGGCCAGGTTGAGCTCGAAGGCCCGGTCGGCCAGGCCGTACTCGGCCAGCACCACCGAGAAGGCCCCGAAGGTGTCGGTCTCGATGACGTCCACGCCCACGTCGAGGAAGGAGCGGTGCAGCCGCTCGACGGCGTCGGGCCGGGTCAGCACCAGCACCTCGTTGCAGCCCTCCAGCTCGGCCCCGCCGAAGTCGTCGGGGCCGAGCTCCTGGAGCTGCAGGTTGGTGCCGGTGGCGCCGTCGAAGACGACCACCCGCCGGCGCAGGGCCGTCAGGTAGTCCGAGGCGTCCGGGTCGAGCCGGCCGGAGGGGATCGGCGCTGCGGGCATGGGCCAACAAGGCTACCCGTGGGTGCCGATAGCATCCGCGGCGGTGCGCATCTACACGCGCAAGGGGGACGACGGCACCACCGGCCTCCTCTACGGGGGGCGGGTCCCCAAGGACGCGCCCCGCATCGAGGTGAACGGGGCGGTCGACGAGGCCCAGGCGCTCCTCGGCCTGGCCCGCGCCGAGGCCGACCCCGGATCCGAGCTCGACGCGCTCCTGGTGGGGCTCGAGCGCGACCTCTACGTCCTGATGGCCGAGGTGGCGACCGCCGACGACCACCGCCGCCGGCTGGTCCCCGGGACGTCGATGGTCACGGGGGAGATGGTGCGCGCCCTCGAGGAGCGGATCGACGATCTCACCGGCCGCTTCGACATGCCGCGCGAGTTCGTGGTGCCCGGGCAGAACCGGCGGTCCGCCGCCCTGGACGTGGCCCGCACGGCCGTCCGGCGGGCCGAGCGGCTGCTGGTGGCGTCGGGCCTGGTCGCCCCCGCCGCCCCCGGGGAGGACCGCTCGCAGGTCGCCCCTTACCTCAACCGCCTCTCGGACCTCCTGTGGGCCATGGCCCGCTGGCAGGAGGGGGACGCCCACGTGAGGGCCCGCCCCGACGGCCGACGGGCCCCGGCCGGCGAGGGCTGATGGCCCTCGACGTGCGGGCGGTCGGCACCGACGTGGCGGGGTCCGACCTGGTGGCGGTGGGGCTGGCCGCAGTGGCCGGCCCCGACGGGCCCGAGCTGCTCGCCGGGACCGACCCCGCCACCGCCGGCCTCGGCGACCCGCCGAGCCCCTCCACCCTCCGCCGGCAGGGGTTCGCGGCCAAGGTCGGCCAGTCGCTGGCCCTTCGGCCGGCCGGGGACGGCCCCGACGTGGTGGTCGTCGGCCTGGGAAGGCCCGAGGGTCTCGATCCCGAACGGTGGCGCCGGGCGGCCGCCGCCCTGGTGCGGGCGGCCGGGGGACCGGGGACGGCCGCCCTCGTCGTGCCCGCGGGCGCCCCCGGGGGCGACCTTCGGGCGCTCGGGGGGGCGGTGGCCGAGGGGGCCTCGCTCGCCGCGTACCGCTTCGACGACTACAAGAGCGTCCCCCGCCCGCCGTCGGTCGACGCCCTCCTCGTGGTGGGCCCCGCCGGGGCCGGCGGCGACCTCGGGGCCGGGGTGGCCCGCGGGGTGCGGGCCGCCGCCGCGGTGGGCGCGGCCCGCGACCTGATCAACACCCCGGCCGGCGACCTCACCCCGGCCCTCCTGGCCGAACGGTTCGAGGCGATGCTCTCGGGCAGGGACAGGACGACGGTCGAGGTCTGGGACGAACCCCGCATCGTCGCCGAGCGGCTCGGTGGCCTGCTCGGCGTGAGCCGCGGCTCGCTCGAGCCGCCGCGCCTGGTGCGTGCCGCCTACGAGCCGCCGGACCCGGTGACGATGGACGGGCGGGTCCCCCACGTGGTCCTGGTGGGCAAGGGCATCACCTTCGACTCGGGGGGCCTCTCACTCAAGACCGCCGAGGGGATGTCCACCATGAAGACCGACATGAGCGGGGCGGCGATCGTGATGGCCGCCCTTTCGGCCTGCGCCGACCTCGCGGTGCGGGTCCGGGTGACGGCGATCGCCCCGATCGCCGAGAACATGCCCGGGGCCCGCGCCCTCAAGCCCGGCGACGTGCTCACCATGCGCAACGGGTCGACCGTCGAGGTGCTGAACACCGACGCCGAGGGCCGGCTGGTGCTGGCCGACGCGCTGTCGCTGGCCGCCGAGATCGACCCGGCGCCCGACGCCGTCGTGGACCTGGCCACCCTGACCGGGGCGGCCACCGTGGCCCTGGGGACGGGCATCGCCCCGCTGTTCGGCAGCGACGAGGAGCTGGTCGAGCGGGTGCGGCGGGCCGGGGCCGAGGCGGGCGAGCGGCTCTGGCCGATGCCCCTTCCCGAGGACTACGCCGAGCACATCGACTCCGAGGTGGCCGACATGAAGAACACCGGCCGCGCCGGGCAGGCCGGCTCCATCGCCGCCGCCCTGTTGCTCGAGCGGTTCACCGGCGGCCTGCCGTGGGCCCACCTCGACATCGCCGGGACGGGACGGTCCGCCGAGGCGTCGGGCTACCTCTCCAAGGGGGGCACCGCCTTCGGCGTCAGGACCCTCCTCGCCCTCCTCACCTCCTACGGCTGACCGACCCGGACCACCGGATGGCACCGGGCCACCGAGGGGCAAGCCCCACCGGGCGGTCGACGCCCACGAGCAGCGGGGCGGCGAGCAGGCGGCGACGGGCGATCAGAGCTCGTTGCTCACGGCCCCGCTCGCCGCGGCCCTGCGCCCCCACGCCCAGGCGGCGGCATCGCCGGCCAGTGCCGGGTGGACGCCCCAGCGCTGCAGCCGCCGCTCCAGGGAGGCGAGGTCGCACTCCTCGTCAAGGAGGTCGAGGGCCGACCGCCGGGCGCGACGGCGGACCTCGTCGAAGGCGGGAGCGCCGCGCGCCGCCTCCCACCGCCGGAGCTCGGTTTGCAGGTCGGGGGGCAGCCGGCCGGCCTCGCGGGCGCCGACGGTGGGCGCCCAGCGGGCGACGGCGATCGCCTCGGGCCGGTGGTGACGGGCGAAGCCGTGGCGCACGAGGCGAATGACGGCGCGCCGGAACGACGACCGAGCCCCTCCGGGCCCCCAGAGCCCGAGGGTCCGGACTGCCTCGTCCACCCCGAGGTCGAAACCGCCGGGCTCCGCCTCCAGGCGGTCGGCGAGCCGCCGGACGAGCCACGTGGCCTGCGCCCCGAGGAGCGGGAGCCAGTAGCGCTCGACGTAGGCCGACCTCGGGTCGACGCCCGAGTTCCCCGCCACCGAGTCGTCCCAGGCGAGCACGCGCACGACGCTCGGGGGACGGCGGGACGGTCCTGCGACCGCAGGGAGGGGGGATGGACGGTCGACCGGGGTGAGGAGCGGCATGGCCGAATGATGGGCCCGAAACGTTGCCGGGGACTTTGCTGGGGTTCCCCGAGGCGGTAGTCTGCGGGTCGATCATCGACCTTCAGTTGCCGATCGGTCGCGCGCCCGTAGCTCAGAACGGTTAGAGCACCGGCCTTGTAAGCCGGAGGTCGCCGGTTCAAGTCCGGCCGGGCGTTCTCTCACCGGTTCGTCTCCCGACGGCCGGCCGCCCCCACCCCTGCCCGAGATTTCCCGCTCGCCGCGCCCCCTGCCGGGGGACCGGCCCCGCCCCGGCGCCCAGGTCCACGGAGGTCGCGTGCCCGCTTGCGCGGTGGTCGCCGAACGCCCCGAGAACGTGTGCGTTCCCGGCCCGCGCCGGCCTCGTGGGCCCGAGGTCGGGGGTGCACCCCCGCGCCTTTTCGAGGCGGGCTGTCACCCGGCGAACCGGGTGCCACAAGGTGCGGCTCTAGATGATCCCGAGCGACATCAGCTGGGCGGCCGCCCCCAGGTCGCCGTCGACGGCCAGCTGCTGGGACATGAAGGCGTCGGCCCCCGACAGCTCGCCGTTCACGATCTTGACGAAGTCGGCGGCGGTCGCCTTGACCGTGGCCGCCACCTCGGGTCCGAGGCTCTCGGCCGGGGCCACCGTGACCTGGCCGTCGGAGACCTCGAGCAGCCAGGTCCCGCCCTTCTCCCCCTCGAGGGCGAAGCCCACGGCGAGCTCTATCCCGACGGCGCCCGCCGGGTCGACCCGACCGGGGAGGACCTTCTCGAAGAACTCGGCCGGCGAGCCGACGGTGACGGTGGGCCGGGAGGGACGGGCCCGCTCGGCGGCGAGGATGTCGCCCTCCATCGCCTCGATCGCGTCGGCCAGGATCTCGATCATCTTGTCCACCGCCTCGCGGTCGATGGTGAGCGGGGGCGCCAGCCCGGTGAACTCGATCCCCATGGCCCGGCTGTAGAGGCCGCGGTCCCAGGTCTCGTGCTCGACGCGCTCGCAGGCCTTGTGGGGATCGGAGAAGCCGCGGTTGGTCTCCTTGTCGGTGACGAACTCGATCCCGGCCATGAGGCCCAGGCCCCGCACGTCGCCGACCGAGTCGAACCGGCGGAGCTCGCCGAGCCGCTCGAGCATGTAGGAGCCCACCTCCGCCG
Source organism: uncultured Actinomycetota bacterium (assembly GCA_963770505.1). Classification (GTDB taxonomy): domain Bacteria; phylum Actinomycetota; class Acidimicrobiia; order Acidimicrobiales; family RAAP-2; genus CAVYPR01. Next base: position 278,052 of record CAVYPR010000003.1, read on the forward strand.
CGTTGTCGACCAGCCCCTCGCGCTCGATGATGTCGAGGTTGGCCAGGGCGGCGGCACAGGCCACCGGGTGGCCCGAGTAGGTGAAGCCGTGGCTGAACGGCATGCGGTCCGGCAGCCGTTCGGCGATGGTCTGCCAGATCTCGTCGGAGACGACCGAGGCGCCCAGCGGAATGTACCCGCTGGTGATCCCCTTGGCCAGGGTGACGATGTCGGGGCGCACGCCGTAGTGCTCCATGCCGAACATCTTCCCGGTCCGCCCGAACCCGCAGACCACCTCGTCGGCGATGAACAGGATGCCGAAGCGGTCGCAGATCTCGCGGATCTTCTCGAAGTAGCCCGGCGGCGGTGGGATGATGCCGCCGGCCCCGATGACCGGCTCGGCGATGAAGGCCCCGATGGTCTCGGGTCCCTGGGCCTCGATGTACTCGGTCAGCGAGTCGGCGCAGGCCAGGCCGCACTCGGGGAAGGTCTTGCCCAGCTCGCACCGGAAGCAGTAGGGGGCGGGGATCTGGGCGAAGCCCGGGGCCTCGGGACCGAAGTTCCAGTGCATGGGCATGATGCCGGTAGCCGACATGGTGGCGATGGTGAGGCCGTGGTAGCCGTGGTTGCGGGCGACGACGGTCTTGCGCCGGTCCTCGCCCTTGAGGGCCCAGTACATGCGGACCAGCTTGAAGTTGGTCTCGTTGGCCTCCGAGCCGCCCGACGAGAACATCACGTGGTTGAGGCCGTACTCGGGGGGGAACATCGTCGACAGCCGCTCGGCCAGCTCGATGGCCTTGGGGTGCGACCCTCCGTGGAAGACGGTGGCGTAGTCGAGCGTGGCCATCTGAGCCGAGACGGCCTCGATGATCTCCCGGCGACCGTGGCCCACGGCCACGCACCACAGCCCGGCGAAGCCGTCGATCAGCCGCCGGCCCTGGTCGTCGGTGATCCAGTAGCCGTCGGCGGCGGTGACCATCCGCGGCCCGTTCGGCGCGAGGTCCCTGGGGGAGGTGACCGGGTGGATGAGGTGGGCCAGATCGCGGCGGCCGAGTTTGGTCGGGGGCATGGTTACTCCTTCGACGAGCGGCTGAGGGACGATGCCCGGACCGCGGTTGGCTGGTTGTCTCGCAGGGATTCCAAGAAGTGGTCCACCACGGCCACGGTCCGGGCGCGCTGCCCGGTGGTGAGCACGTGGATGGTGGCCTCGGCCCAGGCGCCGAGGAGCACGTTGGCCAGGGCGTCGGGGTCGAGGTCCGCCACCTCGCCCCGCTCGACGGCCGCGGCCAGCATGCCCCGCACCATGGCCACGGCGTCCTGCTGGTCGCGGCGGCCTCCCTCGTCGAGGGCGGGGATGGTCCAGGCGTCGCGCAGGAAGAAGCGGGCCTGGCCGAGCGAGCCGAGCGCGTCGAGGTAGACGCGGAAGGCCCGGCGCATGTTGGTGACGATGTCCCCCTCGGGGTCGAGGGCCCCGAGGGCCTGGTCGGTCAGCCGCTCGTAGAGCTCGTGCTGCAGGTCCCGGCCGAGGTCGTCCTTGTCGGCGAACCAGTAGTAGACCGCCCCCTTGGTGAGGCCGGCCGCCTCGGCGATGTCCTCGATGGCCACCGCGCCGTAGCCGCGCTCGGCGAAGAGCTCGAGGGCCGCGTCCATGATCCGCCGGCGCGTCTCGAGCGCCCTGGGCTGCCGGCGGCCCACGGCTAGGCCTTGGACTGCTGGGCCACGAACTCGGCGGCCCCGGAGATGAACCCCTCGACGTTGGCCGCCTTGCCCGAGGCGAGGTCGGCGAACCACCCGGGCACGTAGACCTGGATGACCCCCTGGTCGAGCGCCTCGAAGACGCCCTCGACCAGCTCGGCCACCGGGATCGGGACCATGGTGGGGTCGACCACCGGGTCGTTGTCGGGGAGGGTGAACAGCTCGGTGTCGACGAGGCCGGGGTAGACGACGAGGATCTTCACGCCGGTGTTCCACAGGTCGATGGCCATGGCCTCGGAGAAGGCGGTCATGGCGGCCTTGGAGGCGTCGTAGGCGGACTCGCCGGGCGAGCTCAGGGTGGCGGCCACCGACGAGAGGTTGACGATGCGGCCGCTGCCCCGCTCGAGCATGGAGGGCAACAGGGCGAGCGTGAGGCGGACCGGGCTGAGGTAGTTGATGTTCATCACCGCCTCGACCGTGGCCGGGTCGAGCCTGGTCACGTGGCGGCGCTTGGGGATCCCGGCGTTGTTCACCAGCACGTCGACTCTGCCCAGCTCCTCGAGGGCCGACGCGGCCAGCCGGTCGACGGCGGCCGGGTCGGACAGGTCGGCGACCCACATCCGCGAGTCGGGGGAGTGCTCCCGGCACCGCCCGAGCACCTCGTCGAGGCGTTCCTCGCGCCGCGCACAGATGCCGACGACCGCCCCGCGGCGGGCGAACTCCTCGGCCAGCCCGGCCCCGATGCCCGCCGAGGCCCCGGTCACCAGCACTCGCTGTCCCGCCCAGTCCACCACGTCCGCCCCCGTTCCCGATCGCCGGACGATCGTTCGTTTCTGACGGCGCGTATGGTATTCCGACGAGCCGAACGGCTCAAACGGACGCCGGGGCCTGCGCCGTCGTCACCACCGGCCGATGTGGATCCGCTCGGCCGCCGTCGGCCCGGGCCGATCCAGCGACGCCGAGCGGTGGTCCGCCCCGTCGGGGTGGCCCAGTAGCACCGCCCCGAAGAGCCGCCAGTCCCCGGGGACGCCCAGGGCCCCGAGCAGCGGGGCCTCGCCCCGGAAGTTCCCGTGGAAGCAGGCGCCGAGGCCGGCGTCGGTGGCCGCCAACAGGAGGGTCATGACCGAGAACCCGGCGTCGCCGAACCAGTAGGGCACCGGCCAGGCGGCCGGGCCGCCGCCCCCCCCGCCGGCCGGGCCCAGCCCGGCGGCGGCCTTGTCGGGCTCGCCGTAGCGGTCGAGGTAGGCCCCGGGCGAGGTGAGCGACAGGGCCACCACCGGGGCGCGTGACAGCCCCGGCCAGCGCCTCGACCCCCGCCGCCACTCCGCCGTCGTGGTGTGGTCCCAGTACAGGGCGGTCTCCTCCGGCCCGGCCAGGACCAGCCAGGCCGTGCCCCGGGTGTGGCCGGCCGTGGGCGCCGCCAGGGCGTCGGCCACCAGGCGGGTCACGAGGTCTCCGTCGACCGGCCGGCCCGAGAAGCTGCGCACCATGTGCCGGCGCCGGACGGCCTCGGTCAGCTCCACGGCCCTGTTCTACCCCCTTGACCTGCAGGCCCGGGGGCCCGAGGCGTCCGGGGGAATGTTGACCCGCCTGGTAGGGTTTCAATGAGCAACGGACCCGTCCCGGCGCGGCGCGCCGATCCCGCAAGGTCGGAGGTCATCCATGCCCACCCCCAGAGAGCTGCTCAACCAGGCCAAGCAGGTCGTCGACGAGGTCGACACGGCCGAGGCCGAGTCCCGCCTGGGCGGGGCCCAGTTCCTCGACGTCCGCGAGCCCGAGGAGTACCAGCAGGGCGCCATCGCCGGCGCCGTGCACATCCCCCGAGGCCAGCTCGAGTTCTCGGTCGAGTCGCGGCTGCCCGACAAGGGGGAACCGGTCGTCGTCTACTGCGCCTCGGGCATCCGGTCGGTCTTCGCGGCCCGGACGCTGGGCGAGCTCGGCTACAGCCAGGTGGCCTCGATGGCCGGCGGCTTCAACCGCTGGAAGGACGACGGCCGGCCCTGGGAGGCGCCGCGCACGCTCACCCCCGATCAGCGCAACCGCTACCAGCGCCACCTGCTCATGGCCGACGTGGGCGAGAAGGGCCAGCAGAAGCTGCTCGACTCCAAGGTCCTGCTGCTCGGGGCGGGCGGCCTCGGCTCCCCGGCCGCGCTCTACCTGGCGGCGGCGGGGGTGGGCACGCTCGGGATCATCGACATGGACGTCGTCGACGAGTCGAACCTGCAGCGCCAGATCCTGCACAACATGGACCGCATCGGGGAGCGCAAGGTCGACTCGGCCAAGAAGACGCTGACCCTGCTCAACCCCGACGTCGACGTCGCCACCTACGACGTGCGGCTCGGGGCCGACAACGTGCTCGAGATCATCGACGGCTACGACCTGATCGTCGACGGCACCGACAACTTCCCGACCCGCTACCTGGTCAACGACGCCTCCTTGGTCAAGCGGATCCCCGTGGTGCACGGGTCGATCTTCCAGTTCGAGGGGCAGGCCACGGTCTTCGACCCCTACAACGGACCCTGCTACCGCTGCCTCATCCCCGTGCCGCCCCCGGCCGAGCAGGCCCCGTCGTGCGCCGAGGCCGGCGTGCTCGGCGTCCTGCCCGGCATCATCGGGTCCATCCAGGCGGTCGAGGCGATCAAGATGCTGCTCGGACTGGGCGACCCGCTGGTGGGCCGCCTGCTCGCCTACGACGCGCTCGACGAGTCGTTCCGCACGTTCAAGGTGCGCCGCGACCCGGCCTGCCCGGCCTGCGGTCCCGACGCCGGCGAGATCGTCATCGCCGAGTACGACGAGCTCTGCATGCCGCACCGCCACTGAGGAGGCCTGACAAGGCCCGAGGGAACCCGGGCCTTTGGCGCGAACCGGTGCCGTAGGCTTCTGGTCATGGCCTCCGAACGACCTTCCCCCGACACGCGCACGACGGACTCGGGGATCGAGATCCGGACCGTCTACACCGCCGCCGACCTCGAGGGCTGGGACCCGGCGACCCGGCTGGGCGAGCCGGGGAAGTACCCCTACACCCGGGGCGTGCACCCCGGCATGTACCGCCAGCGGCTGTGGACCATGCGCCAGTACGCCGGGTTCGGCACGGCCGAGTCGACCAACGAGCGGTTCAAGTTCCTCCTGGGCGCCGGCCAGACCGGCCTGTCGTGCGCCTTCGACCTCCCCACCCAGATGGGCTTCGACTCGGACCATCCCCGGGCCGAGGGCGAGGTGGGCAAGGTGGGGGTGGCCATCGACTCCCTGGCCGACATGCGGCTCCTGCTGGCCGACCTCCCGCTCGACAAGGTCACCACCTCGATGACCATCAACGCCACGGCGGCCATCCTCCTCCTCCTCTACCAACTGGTGGCCGAGGAGCAGGGGGTCCCGGGCGAGAAGGTGGGCGGCACCATCCAGAACGACATCTTGAAGGAGTACGTGGCCCGGGGCACCTACATCTACCCGCCTCGACCCTCGATGCGCCTGATCGTCGACACCTTCGCCTACTGCCGCGAGCACCTGCCCAACTGGAACACCATCTCCATCTCCGGCTACCACATCCGCGAGGCCGGCTCCACGGCGGTGCAGGAGGTGGCCTTCACCCTGGCCGACGGGATCGCCTACGTCGAGGCGGCCCTCGCCGCCGGCCTGGGGGTCGACGAGTTCGCACCCCGGCTCTCCTTCTTCTTCAACGCCCACAACAACCTCTTCGAGGAGGTGGCCAAGTACCGCGCCGCCCGGCGCATGTGGGCCCGCATCATGACCGAGCGGTTCAAGGCGACCGACGACCGCTCCAAGGTGCTGCGCTTCCACACCCAGACCGGCGGCTCCACCCTCACCGCCCAGCAGCCCGAGAACAACATCGTCCGGGTCACCGTCCAGGCCCTGGCCGCCGCGTTGGGGGGCACCCAGAGCCTGCACACCAACGGCTTCGACGAGGCGCTCGGGCTGCCCACCACCCGGGCGGCCAAGCTGGCCCTGCGCACCCAGCAGGTCGTCGGCTACGAGTCGGGGATCGCCGACACCGTCGACCCCCTGGCCGGCTCGTACTTCGTCGAGTCGCTCACCGACGAGGTCGAGCGGGCGGCCCAGGCCTACCTCGAACGCATCGACGAGCTCGGCGGCGCGGTGGCGGCCATCGAGGCCGGGTTCATGCAGGGCGAGATCGAGGGCGCCGCCTACGCCTACGCCAAGGCGGTGGACGACGGCGAGAAGGTGGTGGTCGGGGTCAACCGTTTCGTCGAGGAGACACCAGGAGCCGACCGAGGTCTTCCCGATCGACGTCGAGCTCCAGCGCTCCCAGGTCGCCCGGGTCGGCCTCGGTGCGCGCCGAGCGGGACCAGGCCGCGGTCGACGCCGCACTCGACGACGTCCGGGCCGCGGCGCGCGGCTCGCAGAACCTGCTGGTCCCGATGAAGGCGGCCCTGGGCCGGATGGCCACCCTGGGCGAGGTCTCCGACGTGCTGCGCGGCGAGTTCGGCGTCTACGCGCCACGGTGACGGCCGGGGCGCCGGCCGTCAGGCCCGCGCCGCCTCGCTGAAGTGCTCGACGGTGGGGAACGGCTCGTAGAAGTGGTGGAGGAGCCGGCGCCACTCGTTGTAGGGGGGAGATCCCCTAAAGCCTGTCGTGTGGTCCTCCAGCGTTGCCCAGCCCACCAGCAGCAGGTAGCGGTTGGGCCGCTCCAGGCAGCGGTCGAGGCGCAGCCAGCGGAACCCCGGGGCCGAGGCGATGTACTGACGGGCCTCGGCGAAGGCGAGCTCGAACGCCGCCTCCCGGCCGGGTGCGACGTCGAGGACGGCGTGCTCGAGCACCCCGTCGTCGTCGGGACCCGGCCCGCCTTCCGTCGGGCTCACGACGCCGGGGCCAAGAGGCGGTGGCGCAGCCCCTCGGTGGTGGCGGCGTCGATGGCCGTCCAGGCCATGGCCAGGGCCCCGTCGCGCACGGCGGCGTCGGCCGAGGGGGTGACGCAGGCGGCGGCGAAGGCCGGTTGGTGGTTGACCGCCCCGCCGGCCTCGATCGCCATGAGCGGGTGGATCGAGGGGACGGCCAGCGAGACGTTGGCCATGTCGGTGGAGAGCGTCGGCGGCGGTTCGCCCCGGTCGTCGAGGGTGAACCGCCGTCCCAGGGCCTCGGCGTTGGCCCGGTAGGCGCCCAGCAGGCCCCCGTCGGACTCCATGTGGGAGTAGGGGGGGCAGAGCTCCTCGTAGGAGACGGCGCACCCGGTGGCCAAGGCCCCGGCCTCGAAGCACGCCTGCACCCTGGGCTCGAGCTCGGCCAGGCCGCGGGCGGTGCGGGACCGGCACATGAAGCGCCCCGCCGCCGACCCCGGCACCACGTTGGCCGCCCGGCCACCCTCGGTCACCACGCCGTGCACCTGGTCGCCGGGGCGCAGGTGCTGGCGGAGGAGGCCGATGGCCACCTGGGACACGGTCATGGCGTCCAGGGCGTTGATCCCCTCCCACGGCGCGGCCGAGGCGTGGGCCTCGCGCCCGGCGAAGCGGACGTCGAAGTGGGAGACGGCCAGGCAGGTCGCCTCCAGCCGCTCGTCGGGCCAGGGGTGCACCATCATCGCCGCGTGCACCCCGTCGAACCCGCCCCTCTCGAGCATGCGGATCTTGCCGCCCCCGCCCTCCTCGGCCGGGGTCCCGAGCACCAGCACGGTCAGGCCGACGTCGTCGGCCACTTCGGCCAGGGCCAGGCCGGCGCCCACGGCGGCGGCGGCGATGATGTTGTGGCCACAGGCGTGGCCCACCCCGGGCAGGGCGTCGTACTCGGCGCAGACGGCCACCACCAGCGGGCCGGACCCGGCCCGGGCGGAGAAGGAGGTCGGCAGGTCGCAGACCCCCTCGGTGACGTCCATCCCGCCGTCGGCCAGGGCGCCGGCCACGGCCGCCGCGGACCACCGCTCCTCGAAGCAGGTCTCGGGGTGGCGGTGGACCTCGTGGGAGAGGGCGACGAGGTCGTCGAGCCGCCCGCGCACCGACGCCTCGGCGGCGGCCTTGGCACCGCCGGCGGGCTTGGAGGTGGCCACCGGGCGGCCGGCGCTACTCGATGACGGCGACGACGTCGCCGCCGCCCACCGAGTCCCCGGCGGACACCCGGACCTCCCGCACCACCCCGGCCTTCTCGGCGTTGACGGCGTTCTCCATCTTCATGGCCTCGAGGATGCAGATCGTCTGCCCCACCTCCACCGTGTCGCCCTCGGCCACGAGCACCTTGACGATCGTCCCCTGCATGGGCACGGTCACCGAGCCCGAGTTGGCCCCGACGGCGGCGGCCTGGGACGCCCGGCGTCTCGTGGCACCCGCACGGCCGGTGGCCGCGGCGGGGGCGCCGACGGCCTCGGGCACCCAGAGCTTGAGGCGGTAGCGGCGGCCGTCCACCTCGGCCGTCACCTCGCGCAGCACCCGCTCGTCACCGTCCTCGGCCCCGTCCCCGCCGGTGTCGCCCGCTTCGAGCCCCGACAGGTCGAGGGTGTCCTCCACCCACTTGGTCGAGTGGCGGGCCTCGGCGAAGTCGGGGTGCGACAGGATGGCCACGTCGGCCGGGATCGTGGTGGCCACGCCCTCGATCCTGGTCTCGCCCAGGGCCCGCAGCATCCGCCGGCGGGCCAGCTCGCGGTCCTCGGCCCACACCACCAGCTTGGCCAGCAGGTTGTCGTAGTGCTGGCTGACGGTGTCGCCCGCCTCGTAGCCGGCGTCCAGGCGGACGCCCGGGCCGGCCGGGGCGTCGAACCGGGTGATGGTGCCCGGGGAGGGGGAGAACCGCCCGCCCGTCGGGTCCTCGGCGTTGATGCGGACCTCGATGGCGTGCCCGCGCCGGACGATCTCGTCCTGGGCGAAGGGGAGGGGCTCGCCCGAGGCCACCCGCAGCTGCCAGGCCACCAGGTCCAGGCCGGTGACGAGCTCGGTCACCGGGTGCTCGACCTGCAGGCGGGTGTTCATCTCCAAGAAGTAGAACTCGCCCTCTTCGTAGAGGAACTCCACGGTGCCGGCGTTCACGTAGCCGCAGGCCTGGGTCACCTTCACGGCGGCCGCCCCCATGGCCTGGCGCACCTCGTCGGGGAAGTCGGGGGCCGGGCTCTCCTCGATCAGCTTCTGGTGGCGCCGCTGGCACGAGCAGTCCCGCTCGCCGAGCCACAGGGCGCGTCCGTGGGTGTCGGCGATCACCTGCATCTCGATGTGGCGCGGCCAGACCAGGTAGCGCTCGACGTAGACCTCGGGCCGGCCGAAGTAGGCCTTGGCCTCGCGTTGGGCCGACTCCACCGCCTCGGCCGCCTCCTCGGCGGAGCGGACCACCTTCATGCCCCGCCCGCCGCCGCCGTAGGCGGCCTTGATGGCCACCGGCCAGCCGTGCTCTTGACCGAAGGCCACCACCTCGTCGGGCGAGGCCAACGGCTCGGAGCGCCCGGGCACCCCCGCCACGCCGGCGGCGTCGGCGGCCAGGCGCGAGCTGATCTTGTCCCCCATGACCTCCATGGCCTCGGGCGGGGGACCGATGAAGGTCACCCCCTCCGAGGTGATGGCCCGGGCGAAGTCGGGGTTCTCCGAGAAGAAGCCGTAGCCGGGGTGGACGGCGTCGGCACCGCTGCGCTCGATGGCCGCCAAGATGGCCTCGGTGTTGAGATAGCTCTCGGCGGCCGTCTCCCCGCCGAGGGCGTAGGCCTCGTCGGCCAGGCGCACATGGAGCGCCTCGCGGTCCAGGTCCGAGTAGACGGCCACGGTGGCCACGCCCATCTCCCGGCAGGTGCGGGCGACGCGCACGGCGATCTCTCCCCGGTTGGCGATGAGGACCTTCTTCAGCACGCTGCGCCTTCCCCTTCCCCGGCGACGGGCCGCCAGGGCGGCCCGACTGGTCCCGTCAACACTGTCACGACCCGTATGGTTCCTGCCATGTCGCCGGAGGCCCACTTCGACGTGCGCCGGTTCGACGCCATCGGGTCGACCAATTCCTACCTGCTGGAGGAGGCCCGCCGGGGCGCTCCCGAGGGAGTGGTGGTCGTGGCCGACCACCAGACGGCCGGCCGGGGCCGGCTGGGCCGGCGGTGGGAGGCGCCGCCGGGGACCGGCCTGCTGGTCTCGGTGCTGCTGCGCCCGGTGCTCGAACCCGACCGGCTGCACCTGTGCGCGGCGGTCGTGTCCCTGGCCGTGGCCGACGCCTGCTCGCAGGTGGCCGGGGTCGCCCCCGCCCTCAAGTGGCCCAACGACCTGCTGGTCCTGGGGAGGAAGGTCGCCGGGGTCCTGGCCGAGTCCGACCCCGCCGCCCCCGGCGGGCCGCCGGGCTCGGTGGCCGTGGTCGTGGGCGTGGGCTGCAACGTCGACTGGCCGGGGCCGCCGGAGGCCGACGGCGCCGCGCTCAGCGAGGCCGCGGGCCGCCCGGTCGACCGTGACGCCCTGCTCGGCGCCCTCCTCGACGCCCTCGCCGCCCGGCGGGGGGACCTCGACGACCCGGCGGGCCGGGCGCGGACCGCCGACGAGCTGCGCCGGCGGTCGGCCACCCTGGACAGCCCGGTCCGGGTGGAGCGGGCCGGGGCGCCGCCGCTCGTGGGGACGGCCGTCGACCTCACCCCCGAGGGCCACCTCGTCGTGGAGACGGCCGCCGGCCGGGTGACCGTGGCCGCCGGCGACGTGGTGCACGTACGCCCCGACCAGGGGCCGGAGGGGGGCGGGGCCGGCAGGTAAGGTCTCTTCGATATGCGACTGCTCGTGACCGGTGGCGCCGGCTTCATCGGGTCCAACTTCGTCCGCTACTGGGTGGAGCAGCACCCCGACGACCACGTCGTGGCCTACGACGTGCTCACCTACGCCGGGAACCGCCCCAACCTGGCCGACGTGGAGGACCTGATCACCTTCGTCCAGGGCGACATCTGCGACCTGGCCGCGGCGAGCGGCACCATCGAGGCCGAGTCGATCGACACCGTCGTCCACTTCGCCGCCGAGTCCCACAACTCCCTGGCGGTGCTCGACCCCGCCCTCTTCTTCCGCACCAACGTGCTCGGCACCCAGACCATGCTCGAGGCGTCCCGCCGGCACGGGGTCGGTCGGTTCCACCACATCTCGACCTGCGAGGTCTACGGCGACCTGGCCCTCGACAGCGACGAGCGGTTCAGCGAGGAGAGCCCCTACCGCCCCCGCACCCCCTACAACGCCTCCAAGGCCGGGGCCGACCACGCCGTGCGCGCCTACTACGAGACCTACGGCCTCCCGGTGACCATCACCAACTGCTGCAACAACTACGGGCCCTTCCAGTTCCCCGAGAAGGTCATCCCCCTGTTCACCACCCGGGCCGTCGACGACCGACCGCTGCCCCTCTACGCCTCGACCGAGAACCGGCGGGAGTGGCTGCACGTGCTGGACCACTGCCGGGCGGTCGAGGCGGTGCTCGACCGCGGCGAGGTGGGTGAGACCTACCACGTGGGCAGCGGGGTGGAGGCCAGCATCGCCGAGATCGCCGACCTGGTCCTGGGCGTGCTGGACAAGCCCGCCTCGCTGAAGGAGATCGTGCCGGACCGCCCGGGCCACGACCGCCGCTACCTGCTCGACTCGTCCAAGATCGAGCACCTGCTCGGCTGGCGGCCGCAGATCGGGTTCGCCGAGGGGCTGGCCGAGACGGTGCGGTGGTACGCGGACCACCGCTCGTGGTGGGAGCCACTGGTCGACCGGGCCCCGGTGGCCGAGGCCGCCTGGGCCAAGGCCGGCTGAGGCGCACCGTGCGCCGCACCAGGATCCTGGTGACCGGGGCCGGGGGGCAGCTCGGACGCGATCTGGTGGCGGTGCTGGGCGGGGCCGTGGCCCCCGGGGGCCGACGCCGGGCGCTCTTCGGACCCGAGGGCCCGGGGTCGCCGACGGCCGACGTGCTGGGGGCCGACCACTCCCAGCTCCCGGTCGACCGCCGGGCCGAGGTCCTGTCCGCCGTCGAGGCGTTCGCACCCGACGTGGTGGTCCACGCCGCCGCCTGGACCGCCGTCGACGCCTGCGAAGGCGACCCCGACCGGGCCTTCGCCGTGAACGCCGTGGGCACCCGCCACGTGGCCGAGGCGGCCCAGCGCGCCGGTGCCCACCTGGTCTACCTCTCGACCGACTACGTCTTCGACGGGTCGTCCCCCCGCCCCTACGTGGAGTGGGACGAGCCCAACCCGCTCTCGGTCTACGGCCGCAGCAAGCTGGCCGGCGAGCGCGAGTGCCCGCCGGGGTCCACCGTGGTCCGGACCTCGTGGGTGTGCGGGTACTCCGGGGCCAACATGGTCAAGACCGCCCTGCGCCTGGCCGAGGGTGAGGGGACGCTGCGCTTCGTCGACGACCAGCGAGGCTCGCCCACCTTCACGGCCGACCTGGCGGCGGCGGTCGCCACCCTGGCCGCCGACCGGCGCCCGGGCACGTTCCACGTGACCAACCAGGGCGAGACCACCTGGTTCGGCTTCGTGAGAGCCGTGCTGGCCGCGGCGGGCCACGACCCCGAGCGGGTGCTGGCCTGCACCACGGCCGACCTCGACCCGCCCCGGCCGGCCCCGCGCCCGGCCAACTCGGTGCTCGACAACGCCGCCCTGCGGCTCTCGGACCTGCCGCTCCTGCCCGACTGGCACGACGGCCTCGGACGACTGGTGGGGGCCCTGCGCGAGCCGGCGGGGGTCGGGTGAGCACCGCCCGGCCGGGACGCACCGTGCCGCCCGGCGGCCGGCGAACCGTGGCCGTGATCGGCGCGGGCTACGTGGGGCTGCCCACGGCGGCCGCCCTGGCCCACTTCGGCCACCGGGTGGTGTGCGCCGAGCGCGACCCCGAGCGCTTCGAGACCCTCGAGCGGGGCGACCTGCCGATCGTGGAGAAGGGGCTGGCCACACTGGTGCGCCAGGGGGTCGAGGCGGGGTCGCTGCGGTTCGTGGCCTCGGCCGCCGAGGCCGTCCGGGGCGCCGCCTTCGTCTTCCTGTGCGTCTCCACCCCGCAGGCGGAGGACGGGTCCGCCGACCTGCGGGCGGTGGAGCAGGCGGCCGAGGAGATCGCCCCCGAGCTCGTGCCCGGCGCCGTGGTGGTCAACAAGTCGACGGTGCCGGTGGGCACGGCCACCCTGGTCGAGCGGGTCACCGGGAGGGCCGACATCACCGTGGTCTCCAACCCCGAGTTCCTGCGCGAGGGGTCGGCCGTCCACGACAGCCTCCACCCCGACCGGGTGGTGGTCGGGGCCGAGGACGGCAGGGCCGCGGTGCGGGTGGGGGAGCTCTTCGCCGCCACCGGGGCCCCGCTCATCGTCACCGACACGGTGACGGCCGAGACCATCAAGTACGCCTCCAACGCCTTTCTGGCCACCAAGCTCAGCTTCGTCAACGCCCTGGCCGGGCTGTGCGAGCTGGTCGGGGCCGACGCCCGCGACCTGATGCTGGGCCTCGGCTACGACAAGCGGATCGGCTTCGAGTTCCTGCGGCCGGGCCCGGGTTGGGGCGGGTCCTGCCTGCCCAAGGACACGAGCGCCCTCCTGCACATCGCCGAGGCGGCCGGCTACGACTTCGCCCTCCTGCGCGAGGTCATCGCCGCCAACGACGAGCAGCTGGCCCGGGTGGGGGCCAAGGTGGCCGAGGCCGTGGCCGGGACCGGCGGCGCCCCGGCCGCCGTCTGGGGGCTCTCCTTCAAGGCCGGGACCGACGACCGCCGCAACTCGCCGGCGGTGACCGTGGCTCGCCGGCTGCTCGAGGCGGGCGTGGCCGTGCGGGCCTACGACCCGACGGTGGGCCCCGGCGGCCGCCCCGCCGCGGACCTCGGGGGCATCGAGCTCTGCCCCGACCCCTACGAGGCGGTCCGGGGGGCGGCCGTGGTGGCGGTGCTCACCGAGTGGGACGAGTTCAAGTGGCTCGACTTCGCCAAGGTGCACGACCTCATGGCGGTGCCCTCGGTCGTCGACGGGCGCAACCTGCTCGACCCCGCCGCCCTGCGCCGGCTGGGCTTCACCTACACCGGCGTCGGCCGCCCGTGAGCCGGGTGGTGGTGGCCGGCGGCGCCGGCTTCCTCGGCTCGCACCTCTGCGACCGGCTGGTCGCCCGGGGGGACGAGGTGGTCTGCCTCGACGACCTGTCGACCGGCCGCCGACAGAACGTGGCCCACCTGGCCGGCCCGCGCTTCACCCTGGCCGAGGTCGACGTGAGCGGCCCGTTCGAGGTGGACGGGCCGCTGGACGCGGTCCTGCACCTGGCCAGCCCGGCCTCGCCCCCCGCCTACCTGGCGCGACCCATGGAGACCCTGGCCGCCGGGAGCGAGGGGACCCGGCGCCTGCTCGACCTGGCCGGCCGCCACCGCGCCCGCTTCCTGCTGGCCTCGACCAGCGAGATCTACGGCGACCCCGCCGTCCACCCCCAGGTGGAGTCCTACCGGGGCAACGTCGACCCCGTCGGCCCGCGCAGCGTCTACGACGAGGCCAAGCGGTTCGCCGAGGCCCTCACCATGGCCGCCCACCGCGCCCGTGGGGTCGACGTGGCGGTGGCCCGCATCTTCAACACCTACGGCCCCCGGCTGGACCCCGGGGACGGCCGCGTGGTGTCCAACTTCGTGGTGCAGGCGCTGGCCACAGAGCCCCTCACCGTCTACGGGGACGGGAGCCAGACCCGGAGCCTGTGCTACGTCGACGACGAGGTCGCCGGCCTGCTGGCCCTGCTGGACTCGACCGAGACCGGGCCGATGAACATCGGCAACCCCGACGAACGAACCGTGCTCGACCTGGCGCAGCGGGTCCTCGAGGCCACCGGCTCGCGGGCCCCGATCGCCTTCGGGCCCCTGCCCGCCGACGACCCTGTCCGGCGGTGCCCGGACATCACGCTCGCCCGCACCAGGCTCGGCTGGGAGCCGAGCATCCCGCTGGGCGAGGGGTTGGCCCGCACGGTGGAGCACTTCGCCGCACAAGGGCGGGCCGCGTCGGCTGCCACCGCGCGCGCAGGCGGCGACGGTGGCTGACCGGTCGCTCGCCCCGGTCGACTACCGCACGTTGACGGTGATCGTCCCCGTCTACAACGAGCGGGCCACGGTGGCCGAGATCGTGCGGCGGGTGCGGGCCGCCGACGTCCCGCTCACGGTCGACGTGGTGGTGGTGGACGACGGGTCAAACGACGGCACCGACAAGGTGCTGGCGGCGATCGAGGACTCGACGGTGCGGGTGGTGAGCCACGAGAGGAACTCGGGCAAGGGGGCGGCCATCCGCACCGGGCTCGCCCATGCCCGTGGCGACCTCGTGGTCATCCAGGACGCCGACCTCGAGTACGACCCCGACGACTGGCCACGGCTCCTCGAGCCCGTACTCAAGCACAAGGCCGTCGTCGTCTACGGCAGCCGCTTCACCGGCGAGCGCAAGAACATGCTGCCCCTGCACTGGGTGGGCAACCGCTTCCTCTCGCTGGTGACCAACGTGCTCTACTCCTCCACCCTCTCGGACATGGAGACCTGCTACAAGCTGTTCGACCGCAGGGTCCTCGAGGGCATCACCGTGGTCTCCAACCGCTTCGACTTCGAGCCCGAGATCACGGCCAAGGTGCTCCGCCGCGGCTACCGCATCTACGAGGTGCCCATCTCCTACGCCGGGCGCGAGGTCGACGAGGGGAAGAAGATCACCTGGCGCGACGGCTTCGGGGCGCTCAAGGCTCTGGTCAAGTACCGGTTCACGAGGAAGTTCTGAGGTGGGGGCCCCACCGGTGGCCGACGGGGCCGGCGGCATCGCCGCCGTGGTGGTCGACTACGACGCCGGCCCGGTGCTGGCCGACTGCGTGGCCTCGCTGCGCGGCGACGGGCTGGAGCGGGTCGTGGTGGTGGAGAACGGCGGGCCCGACGGCGCCCGGACCGCCCTGGAGGAGGCCGGCCTCGAGGCGCCGGTGGTGGCCACCGGCCGCAACCTCGGCTACGGCGCCGGGGCCAACCGGGGCGTGGCCGCCTCGGGGACAAGCGCCTACGTGCTGGTCTGCAACCCCGACCTGGTCGTCCACCCCGGGGCGGTGCCGCGTCTGTGTGCCGCGCTCGACGCCGAGCCCTCCTGGGCCGTGGTGGGGCCGCGCATCGTCGATGCCGACGGCAGCGTCTACCCGTCGGTGCGGCGGTTCCCCTCCATGACCGACGCCGCCGGCCACGCCCTGCTGGCGCTGTTCAAGCCGGACAACCGCTTCAGCCGCCGCTACCGCGACGCCGACGCCGGCGACGACCGGCGGGCCCCGGCCGACTGGGTGTCGGGCGCGTGCTTGCTGGTGCGACGCCGCGCCTTCGAGGAGCTGGGCGGCTTCGACGAGTCGTACTTCATGTTCGCCGAGGAGATGGACCTGTGCTGGCGCGCCCACCGGGCCGGGTGGGGCGTGGGCGTCGAGCCGGCGGCGGTGGTCACCCACGTCGGGGGGGTGTCCAGGCGCCGCCACCCCTACCGCATGCTGTTGGCCCACCACCGCTCCGCCCTGCATTTCGCCAACCGGACGACCCAGGGGTGGCGGCGGCTGGCCCTGCCCCTCGCCGCCCTCGTCCTGGGGGTGCGGCTGGTCATGGCCATGGCCGACGAGGCCTTCCGGCACTGACCGACCGGCGGGCCGCACCGCCGAGCTCGGCGTAGGGTGCCGTCGTGGCGTCGGACCCCCATCGCGTGCGCCGTGCGGGAGACACCGAGACGGCGGCCGTCGGCCGGCTGCTCGACCGCTTCAACCGCGAGTTCACAGAGCCGACCCCGGGCCCGGCCGTGCTGGCCGAGAGGGTGGCGGACCTGGTGGCCGGAGGTGACACCGCGGTCCTGGTGGCCGGGGAGGAACCCGACGGCCTCGCCGTCCTGCGGTTCCGCCGGGCCATCTGGTCCCCGGGCCTCGAGTGCTACCTGGCCGAGCTCTACGTCGTCCCCGAGCGCCGCGGGCACGGGGTCGGGCGAGCGCTGCTCTGCGCCGCCCTCGACGAGGCGCGCCGCCGCGGCGCCGACACCATGGACATCGGGGTCGACGAGGGGGACGTGGCCGCACGCCGCCTCTACGAGTCGGTGGGCTTCACCAACCGCGTCGCCGGGGAGGCCGACGAGGTCATGTTCGTCTACGAGCGCGACCTGTAGGCCGGCCCCACCGTCCTGCGGGCCTATTGACTCACGTCAAATTGCCCGGGAGCGCGCGGGCGCCTGCGGGCGAGGTCGTCATCGCTATGCTCAGGCCGGGCTGCGTGCGGGTCTGTGGTTGCAAGTCGAGGCCAGTCGCAGGCGAAACGACCCACGTAAGGCAACTCATGGTTGCCGAGCATGGTGCGACTTAGGAGTAAGCCCTGCCCGGCCCGTTCCCGATCTGCGGGACGGGGCGGCGACGGGGGGACGCGTGCCCACAAGGGCGCCGATGGGCCCACGGGCCGCCGGTGCCGGGCCGCCAGCCCCGCGGCAGGCGAGTGTGGGGTCAAAGACCAGGTCAGCCGCACGCAGCCCACCTCGGACCGTCCCAGGGCCCCGGGCCTCGCCCGCGGCGAGTGGACGGTAGGCTCGGCGCGTTATGAGCGTGTTCACCCGGGTCCTGCGGGCTGGCGAGGGCAAGAAGGTCCGCCGTCTGGCCGAGATCGTCCCCATGATCAACGAGCTCGAGCCGGAGCTGGAGGCCCTCTCCGACGACGACCTCCGTCACAAGACGGTCGAGTTCAAAGACCGGCTCGAGCAGGGCGAGGACCTCGACGACCTGCTGGTCGAGGCGTTCGCCGTCGTGCGCGAGGCGGCCTGGCGTGTGCTGGGGCAGCGACACTTCGACGTCCAGCTGATGGGGGGCATGGCCCTGCACTTCGGGTGGATCGCCGAGATGAAGACCGGCGAGGGCAAGACCCTGGTCTCGACCCTGCCCGTGTACCTGAACGCCCTGGCCGGCCAGGGGGTCCACGTGGTGACCGTCAACGACTACCTGGCCACCCGCGACGCCGAGTGGATGGGACGGCTCCACCGCTGGATGGGGCTGACCGTCGGCCGTGTCGGGCCCGACGTCACCGACCCCGAGGCCAAGCGGGCCGCCTACGCCGCCGACATCACCTACGGCACCAACACCGAGTTCGGGTTCGACTACCTGCGCGACAACATGGCCCGCTCGCGCGAGACCATGGCCCAGCGGGGCCACAACTTCGCCATCATCGACGAGGTCGACTCGATCCTGATCGACGAGGCCCGGACCCCGCTCATCATCTCGGGGCCGGCCGACGAGGCGGCCAAGCTCTACTACCAGTTCGCCGGGATCGCCCGCATGCTCGAGCGCGACGTCGACTACGAGGTCGACGAGGAGAAGCGCCACGTGGTCCCCCTCGAGTCCGGCATCGAGAAGGTCGAGAAGGCGGTGGGGGTGGAGAACCTCTACGACGCCGTGGCCACCAACTTCGTGCACCAGCTGACCAAGGCCCTCGAGGCCAAGGAGCTCTACCACCGGGACAAGGAGTACCTGGTCGCCGACGGCGAGGTGAAGATCGTCGACGAGTTCACCGGCCGCACCCTGGAGGGCAGGCGCTGGTCCGACGGCCTGCACCAGGCGGTGGAGGCCAAGGAGCGGGTGCGGATCAAAGAGGAGAACCACACCTGGGCCACGGTCACCCTCCAGAACTACTTCCGCCTCTACGAGAAGCTCTCGGGCATGACCGGCACGGCCGAGACCGAGGCCGGTGAGTTCGCCAGCACCTACAGCCTGCCGGTGGTGCCCATCCCCACCAACAAGCCGCTCGTCCGCCAAGACGAGCCCGACCTCATTTTCAAGACCGAGGAGGCCAAGTTCAACGCGGTCGTCGACGACCTGGTCGAGCGCCAGGAGACCGGACAGCCGGTGCTGGTCGGCACGGCCTCGGTGGCCAAGTCCGAGCTGCTGGCCCGCCTGCTGGAGAAGCGTGGCATCCCCCACCAGGTCCTCAACGCCAAGCAGCACTTCCGGGAGGCGGAGGTGGTGGCCCAGGCCGGCCGGCTCGGCGGCATCACCGTGGCCACCAACATGGCCGGCCGTGGGGTCGACATCATCCTGGGGGGCAACGCCGAGATGCTGGCCCGCCACGACGCCGTGGCCCAGGGCGTCGACCTCGAGACCGACGAGGGCCAGGCCGAGCTCAAGCGGCTCACCGCCGGCTACGAGGCGACCTGCGCCGAGGAGGGCGAGCGGGTGCGCCAGCTCGGCGGCCTCTACGTGCTGGGCAGCGAGCGCCACGAGAGCCGCCGCATCGACAACCAGCTCCGGGGCCGGTCGGGCCGCCAGGGCGACCCCGGCGAGAGCCGGTTCTACCTGAGCTTGGAAGACGAGCTCATGATGCTCTTCGCCACCGGCGCCATGAGCTGGGTGATGGGCCGGGCCCTCCCCGAGGACGTCCCCATCGAGGCCAAGATGGTGACCAAGGCCATCGAGCGGGCGCAGAACACGGTGGAGGGGCGCAACTCGGAGATCCGCAAGGAGGTCCTCAAGTACGACGAGGTGATGAACGAGCAGCGCAAGGTGATCTACGCCCGGCGCCTGCAGGTCATCGACGGCGAGGACCTCCACGAGCACACCATCGAGCTGCTGAGCTCGACCATGGACGCCATCGTCCAGGCGTGCTGCCCGAGCGACTTCTCCGAGGAGTGGGACCTCGAGCGCATGGTGAAGGAGGTCGCGCAGTACTACCCGACCCAGTTCACCCCCGACGACCTGGCCGAGGGGACCAACCTGGGCCAGGTGACCGAGAGTCTGCTGGCCGAGGCGCTCGACTTCTACGAGGAGCACTCCGCCTCGCTGCCCGGGGGGATCGACCAGGCGCGCCAGATCGAGCGCGAGGTCATGCTCCAGGTCATCGACCAGCGCTGGCGCGACCACCTGGCCGAGATGGACTACCTGCGCGAGGGCATCAACCTGCGGGCCATGGGGCAGCAGGACCCGCTGGTGGCCTGGCAGCGGGACGGCTTCGCCATGTTCGGCGACCTGATGGACGCCATCGACGACGACTACCTGCGCTACGTGCTGCACGTGGAGGCCATCAGCGAGCCGGCCCCCGAGCCCGATCTGGCCCAGGCCGTGTACGAGGCCGCCGACGACCCGGTGGCCGGCACCCTGGCCATGGCCGGTCAGCTCCTGGCCGACCAGGGGGTCGGGGTGGCCGGCACCGAGCGGGGGGCGTTGGCCACCGCGCCGGCGCCGGCGCCCGCCGCCGCCGGTCCGGGCCGGGGGGCGGGGGCCGCGGCGGCCCCGGCCGCCCAGGGGCGGGGCAACGGGCGGGGCAACGGGCGGGGGCGCCCGCCGGTCGACGACGACACGCTGGTGCCGGTGGTCAAGGCCCCCCAGGAGAAGGTCGGGCGCAACGACCCGTGCTGGTGCGGGAGCGGCAAGAAGTTCAAGCTCTGCCATGGCGCCGCCTGAGGCGGCGGGCCCCAGCGAGCCCCGGGACTTCGCCGCCGATCTCGACGACCTGGCCGCCCGGCTGGGGGAGGCCGAGCAGTACCTGCGGATGGGCGAGCGCCGGGCGCGGCGCGCCGAGCTGGAGGTCGAGGCCGGCCGTCCCGACCTGTGGGACGACGCCGACCGGGCCCGGGCGGTCACCACCGAGCTGGGACGGGTCACCGACGACGTGCAGCGCTTCGACGGGCTCGAGTCCGACCTCTCCGAGGCCAGGGTCCTGCTCGAGCTGGTGGAGGAGGCGGCGGCCGGCGGTGCCCCCGACGAGGGCCTGGCCAAGGAGCTGGCCGAGACGGTGACCTCCCTCACCGCCCGCGTGGGCCAGCTCGAGCTCGAGTCCCTCTTCTCGGGGGAGTACGACGACCGCGACGCCATCTGCGAGGTCCACGCCGGGGCCGGCGGGACCGACGCGCAGGACTGGGCCGAGATGCTCCTGCGCATGTACCAGCGGTGGGCCGAGCGGCGCGGCTACGCCGTCGAGCTCGACGAGGCCACGGCGGGCCAGGAGGCCGGGCTGCTCTCGGCCACCTTCATCGTCACCGGCCGCCACGCCTACGGCCTGCTCTCGACCGAGCGCGGCGTGCACCGGCTCGTGCGCATGTCGCCCTTCGACTCCCAGCACCGGCGCCAGACCAGCTTCGCCTCGCTCGACGTGGTGCCCTTCTTGGAGGACGTCTCCGACGAGGTGGACATCGACGAGAAGGACCTGCGCATCGACACCTACCGCTCGTCGGGGGCGGGGGGCCAGCACGTGAACAAGACCGACTCGGCGGTGCGCCTCACCCACCTCCCCACCGGCGTGGTGGTGGCCGTGCAGAACGAGCGCAGCCAGCACCAGAACAAGGCCAAGGCCCTCCAGATCCTGGCGGCCAAGCTGGCCGAGCGGGCCCGTGCGGAGCGCCGGGCCGAGCTCGACTCGCTGGGCGGCGAGCGGACCGACAACGCCTGGGGCAACCAGATCCGCTCCTACGTCCTCGCCCCCTACCAGCTGGTGAAGGATCTGCGCACCGGCGTCGAGACGGGCAACGTCGACGCCGTGCTCGACGGGGACCTCGACGCCTTCATGGAGGCCGAGCTCCGCCGCCAGCGAGGCGGGGCCACCAATCCCAGCTGAGGGGGACCGTCGGCCCGGTGGTGCCCTCCGGGGCCCGTGGGCCGGTAACATTGGGGGGCCGTCGGCGGCCGAGAAGGCGTGCCGACGCGCAACGCCTCCCTCGTATGATCCGCTTCGAGAACGTCACCAAGACGTACAAGAACAGCACCGTCGCCCTGCGCGACGTCTCGCTCAACGTCGACAAGGGCGAGTTCGTCTTCATCGTCGGGGCCTCGGGCTCGGGCAAGACCACCTTCATCCGCCTGCTGCTGCGCGAGGAGCTCCCCGACTCGGGCCGGATCCTCGAGGCCGGCCGTGACGTCGTCCACCTGCCCAAGTGGCGGGTGCCCTACCTGCGGCGCAACATCGGCTGCGTCTTCCAGGACTTCCGCCTCCTCCCCAACAAGTCGGTCTTCGAGAACGTGGCCTTCGCCCTCGAGGTGATCGGCCGCCCCAAGCACGTGGTGGCCTCCCAGGTCCCCCAGGTGCTCGAGCTGGTCGGCCTGTCCAAGAAGCGCGACAACCTGCCGGGCGAGCTCTCCGGCGGCGAGCAGCAGCGGGTGGCGGTGGCCCGGGCCTTCGTCAACCGGCCGCTGATCCTCCTGGCCGACGAGCCCACCGGCAACCTCGACCCGGCCACCAGCCAGGGGATCATGCAGCTGCTGGACCGGATCAACCGGACCGGCACCACGGTCATGGTGGCCACCCACGACGAGGTGCTGGTCAACTGGATGCGACGGCGGGTGGTCGAGCTCGACCACGGCACGCTCGTGCGCGACCAGGCCCGGGGCGTCTACGGCATCGACACCGTGGGCGGCGGGGCCCCCGAGGACGACCCGACAACCGCCACGACCGCCGCCGGCGGCGCGTCCTGATGCCGGCCTCGACCGAGTACGTCGTACGCGAGACCGCCTCCAACCTCTGGCGCAACCGCCTGATGACCGTGGCCGCCGTCATGACCGTGGCCGTCTCGCTCTCCCTGGTGGGCGCGGCCCTGCTGCTCAAGCAGGGGGCGGCCAAGGCCGAGGTGGAGTGGCAACGCGGCACCCAGGTCACCGTCTGGATGGTCCCGACCGCCCCCACCTCGGAGATCAAGGCGGTGGGGGCCCAGCTGGCCACGCTCTCCTACGTCGACCAGCCCTGCACCTACCGCACCCACCAACAGGACTGGGACGAGGCGTCGGCGCTGCTGGGCACAGTGTGGAAGGAGGGCGGCACCACGGTGGCCCAGACCCCGACCTCCTTCCGGTGCACCCCGGTCCATCCCGAGGACGCCAACGCGGTCATCGCCAAGTTCAAGGACCAACCCGGCGTGCAGAAGGTGACGGCGCCGCTGGCGCAGATCCGCACCGAGCAGAAGGTCATCACCTACCTCCAGTGGGTCTTCATCATCGTGGCCGTGGTGCTGCTGGTCTCGGCCGCCGTGCTCATCTTGAACACCATCCGCATGGCCATCTTCGCCCGGCGCCGCGAGGTGTCGGTCATGAAGCTGGTCGGCGCCACCAACTGGTTCATCCGGGTCCCCTTCATGTCCGAGGGGATGATCCAAGGCCTGATCGGCTCGGTGCTGGCCTCCGCCGTGGTCTTCGGCCTGCACGAGGTGCTGAACGACCTCGGCAACCCCAAGGTGAACCCCGGCTCGCTGCTGTCGGTGATGCGCATGTCGGGCTGGGAGGTGTTCGCCACCGACGCCGTGGTGGTGATCGTCGGGGTGTGCATCGGCACCCTCGGCTCGGCCATCGCCATCCGCCGCTTCCTCGACGTGTGACGGCGGCGGCCTCGACAGGTGGTGCCCCGACCGGCGTGCTCGGCGGGGGGGAGGACGCTGCGTCCCGTCCGGACACCGGCGGGCGGGCGGCGTCACGGGCCGAGCGGGTGACCAAGCGCCACGGCGACGGGCCCGCCGCCGTCCGGGCGCTCGACGACGTCTCGGTCTCCTTCGCGGCCGGAGGGTTCACCGCCATCACCGGGCCGTCGGGCTCAGGCAAGTCCACCCTGTTGCACTGCCTGGCCGGCCTCGACCGCCCCACCAGCGGCCGGATCCTCCTGGGCGACGCCGACCTCACGGCGTGCAGCGACCGCCAGCTCACCCGGCTGCGGCGGGACCGGGTGGGCTTCGTCTTCCAGGCCTTCAACCTGGTGCCCACGCTCTCGGCCCGCGAGAACGTCGTGCTGCCGCTCGAGATCGCCGGGCGGGAGGTCGACACCGCCTGGCTGGACGAGCTGGTCTCGGTGCTGGGCATCGGGCCCCGCCTCGACCACCGCCCGGCCCAGCTGTCGGGGGGCGAGCAGCAGCGGGTGGCGGTGGCGCGGGCCCTGGTCAGCCGGCCCGAGGTCATCTTCGCCGACGAGCCCACCGGCAACCTCGACTCGCGCACCGGGCACGAGATCCTCTCTTTGGTGGCCGATGCGGTCGACCGCTACGGCCAGACGGTGGTGATGGTGACCCACGACCCCGGCGTGGCCGCCCGCGCCCAGCGGGTGGTGTTCCTGGTCGACGGCCGGGTCGCCGACGACCTGGCCGACCCCACCCCCGGCGCCGTGCACGAGCGGATGCAGACGCTGTGGGGGTGAGCCCGGCGCCCTCCCCGGTCCCGGGCTGAGCCGACGGTGGTGCGTCGACAGTGCTCAAGCTGACGCTGCGGGGGCTGGTGGCCCACCGGGTGCGGCTGGCCGCCACCGCGGTGGCGGTCATGCTCGGGGTGGGGTTCATCGCCGGGACCTACGTCCTCACCGACACCCTGCGCACGGCCATCACCGGTGTCATCGACCAGTCGCAGACCGACGTGGCCGTCATCGTCCAGGGGCGCGCCGCCACCACCGGCGGCCAGGGGACGGCCGTGGGCGGGGTCACGATCCCCCAGGCCACGGTGGCCCGGGTGGCGGGCGTCGCGGGGGTGGCGTCGGCCGACGGCCACTCCGTGGGCCAGGTCGCCGTCTACGGACCGGGCCGCCGGTCGGTGGCCGCCCCGGGGGCCCCGGGGCTCGCCTTCTCGGTGGGGACCGTCCCCTCGCTCCGGCCGTTGACGCTGCGCCGCGGCTCGTTCCCGACCGGCCCCGGCCAGGCGGTGCTCGACGTGGCCACCGCCGCCCGGGCCCACCTCGGCCTCGGCCAGCGGGTCGAGGTGATCGGTCCGGGGGCGGTCCGCACCTTCCGCCTGGTCGGCCTCGTCGGCTACGGCGACGCCGACACCCTGGCCGGGGCCACGATCGTCGGCCTCACCCTGGGCGAGACCCAGGCGGTGCTGGGCACGCCGGGCCGGGTGGACGAGGTGGTGGCGTCGGCGGGTCCGGGGGTGACGCCCGAGGTCCTGGCGGGCCGGGTGGCGGCGGCCCTCGGGCCGGGCTTCCGGGTCCAGACCCAGCGCCAGGCGATCGCCTCGGCCACCTCGAGCATCGACAAGGGGTTCGCCGTCTTCGGCGACGTGCTGCTGGTCTTCGCCGGGGTGGCGCTGTTCGTGGCCATCTTCTTGATCTTCAACACCTTCTCCATCCTGCTGGCCCAGCGGGCCAGGGAGCTGGCCCTCCTGCGGTGCCTGGGGGCGACCCGCCTCCAGCTGGTGGCCGCGGTCATGGGCGAGTCGGCGGCGGTGGGGGTGGCGGCCTCGGCCGTCGGCCTCGGGGTGGGGGTGGTCCTGGCCCTGGGCATCCGCCGGCTGCTGTCGTCCGTCGGCATCGACTTCCCGGCGACCCCGCCGGTGCTCGAGGCGCGCACGGTGGTGGTGTCGCTGGTGGTGGGGACGCTGGCCACCGTGGGCGCCGCCCTCCTGCCGGCGCTGCGCGGGTCGCGCACCTCGCCGGTGGCGGCCATGCGCGACGACCTGCCGGTCGACGCCGGCCGCCCCGCCCCCTACCGCCTGGCCACCGGGGCCGTGCTCGTGGCGGCCGGGGTGGCCGTGGTGGTGGCGGCCCTCCATTCGGGAGGGGGCCGCTCCGCCAGCGCGGCCGGCCGGGCCGAGGTCGCCGCCGTGGGCCTGGTGCTCGGCTTCCTCGGGCTGGCCGGGCTGGTGCCGCTGGTGGCCCGGCCGCTGTCCTCGGTGCTCGGCTGGCCCTTCGCCGCGCTGCGCGGCGTGCCCGGCCAGCTCGGGCGGCGCAACGCCATGCGCCACCCGCGCCGGACGGCGTCCACCGCCGCCGCCCTCATGATCGGGCTCACCATGGTGACCACCATCGCCATCTTCGCCCGCTCGGTGCAGGCCTCCACCGACGCCACGCTGCAGCGCGGCCTCCACGCCGACGTGGTGGTGACCCCCTCCGCCGGCCAGGGCCTTCCACCCGCCCTGGGCGCCCAGCTCGCCGAGCGGCCGCAGCTGACCGACGTGACCCCCCTCACCAGCCACGGTGTGGTCATCGACCCGGGCCGGCCGGCGCGGCTCGGCGGACCCGGCCAGGCCGGGGCCACCGGTGCGGTGATCGCGCCCTACGCCCGCGACGTCTCGATCCCGGCCACCGCCGGGAACCTGGCCAACGTCGGGGGAGAGCGCGTGGCGGTGACCACCGGCATCGCCGAGACATGGCACCTCGAGGTGGGCTCGCCGATCCGACTGGGGTCGACCGAGGTGGCCGGCCGCACCTTCGAGGTGGCCGCCATCATCCACGACCCCACCGGGATCACCGGGGACATCCTCTTCTCGCCCGGCGGCCTCGACCTCCTCTTCCCCCAGGGGTCGCCTCCGGTCACCGTGGTGCTGGCCCGGGCCGCCCCCGGGGTGCCGTCGACGGCCGCCGTGGCGGTGGCGCGCCGGGCCGCGGCCGGCTTCCCCGACGCGCGGGTGGAGTCCAAGGGCTCCTTCGTCTCGCGGGCCAACCAGCAGTTCGAGCAGCTGGTCGGCCTGGTGCTGGCCCTGCTGGGCCTGGCCGTGGTGATCGCCCTCTTCGGCATCGTGAACACCCTGGCCCTCTCGGTGGTCGAGCGGCGACGGGAGATCGGCCTCCTGCGCGCCCTCGGCCTCTCACGGAGCCAGCTGCGGGCGGCCGTGCGGTTCGAGGCGGTGGTGGTCTCGCTCCTCGGCACCATCCTGGGCATCGCCCTCGGTCTGGCCTTCGCCTGGGTGGTGGTCCGTGCCCTGCGCTCCGACGGCATCTCCGCCTTCTCGGTGCCGGTGACCGAGCTGGCGGCCTTCGTGGTGCTGGCCGCGCTGGCCGGGGTCGCCGCCGCCGTCCTCCCGGCACGCAGCGCGGCCCGGGTCGACGTGCTCGCCGCCATCACCACCGAGTAGGCGTCCGGGCAAGGTCTCCGGCGAGGTGCCGGGCGAGGCGGCCCCGCCACGCTGGACCGGCCGGCCGACCGGTCGGCCCGACCAGAGCGAGGAGCCAGCGATGTCCAACACGACCACGGTGACGGGGAACCTGACCCGCGAGCCAGAGATCCGTTACACCCGGGAGGGCCACGCCTCCACCCTCCTGGCCCTCGCCGTCAACCGGCGGTGGGAGAACCGCGAGACCAGGGAGTGGGAGGAGAGCACCTCGTTCTTCGACGTCGTCTGCTGGCGGGAGCTGGCCGAGAACGCCGCCCTCACCCTGGCCAAGGGGATGCGGGTGATGGTCACGGGCCGGCTGGAGCAGCGGTCGTGGGAGACCGACGAGGGCGAGCGCCGCAGCAAGGTGGAGATCGTGGCCGAGGAGGTGGGGCCGAGCCTGCGCTTCGCCACCGCCGACGTCCACCGCGCCGAGCGGCGGGTGCCGGCGGCCGACGGCCGGGACGCCGAGGCGGTCGACCCGGCCGGGGTCTGAGGGTGGCCCCCGAGCAGGTGCGCCTCGGCTCCTGGGTCCATTACCGCACCGACGAGGTCTTCGAGATCTGCGGGGCCCTGGCCCTGGCCGAGGCGGTGCTGGCCAGGCTGGGCCAGGAGGTGGAGGCGGCGCGCATGGCCACGGTCTTCGAGCTCGTCGAGGGGGGACTGGCCCGCTGAGCGGCGCGCCGAGCGGCGCGTCGGACGCACGCCGGCGGCCGCGGGCGAGCGGGCCCATCGGGGACGGTCTCATCGAGAGCGGCCCGGGGTTGACATATGTCGATATCGGCATATGATTGGCGGATGGCCCGGACGGCGACGACGACCGACGTGTTCAGCGCCGTCGCCGAGGGCAGCCGCCGGGATCTGCTCGAAGCCCTGGGCCCCGAGGAGGCCACCGTCGGCGACCTCGTGGTCCGGCTGGGTCTG
The DNA here is from genome assembly GCA_963770505.1 of uncultured Actinomycetota bacterium. Taxonomy (GTDB): domain Bacteria; phylum Actinomycetota; class Acidimicrobiia; order Acidimicrobiales; family RAAP-2; genus CAVYPR01. Next base: position 305,308 of record CAVYPR010000003.1, read on the forward strand.
CAACAGCCCCAGGTGTCCAAGCACCTGGCGGTGCTCCGGACGGTGGGGCTGGTGTCGGCCCGATCCGAGGGCCGGCACCGCTGGTACCGACTCAACGGTCCGGCGCTGCAGCCCCTCTACGACTGGGTCGCCGGCTTCGAGGGCACCTGGAACAGCCGGCTGGACCGGCTCGACGATGTGCTCGCCGAGCTGCAGGGAAAGGAGCAACGGCCATGAGCGGGACCATGGGCAAGCGGCACGGGTCGGCCGTCGTCAGCCTCCCGTCGGACGACGAGATCTTGATCACCAGGCAGTTCGACGCCCCGGCGAGCCTCGTCTTCGACGCGTGGACCACCCCGGAGCTGGTGAGACGCTGGTGGGGCGGGGACCGGGGGGAGGTCACCGACGCCCGGATCGACCTGCGGATCGGGGGGCGCTGGCGGTGGGCCATGACGGCCAACGGGGGCTTCGAGGTGGCTTTCAGCGGTGAGTACCGCGAGATCGACCGCCCCCACCGCCTGGTGAGGACCGAGGTGTTCGAACTGGTGCCCGAGGCCGAGGCGACGAGCACGACGACGTTCGAAGAGACCGACGGCGTCACCACCATGACGATCCTCGCCCGGTACCCGAGCAGGGACCATCGCGACGCGGCGATCGCCTCGGGCATGGAGGGGGGACTCCAGGTCGCCCTCGACTACCTGGAGGACCTGGTCCAGGAAGCGGCGTGAGCACCCGCGGGCGGCACCGGTTGACGCGGGGGAATCCCAATGCTGTAGTTACAGCGGTGAGATTCCTCGACGGCCGGACGGCCTGAGACGGCACGGAGTCGGTCGGGGATGGACTTCGTGGACAAGGTGCTCGTGCGCAACATCTTGGAGCACGCGCTCGACTTCCCCTGGAGGTACCAGGACATCGGGCTCCTGGCCCTTCGCCTCGACGAGCACCGGGAGTACGCCCTTCACGTCTGGGCCCCTGATCGGTGCGTCGGCACGCCGCCCATCCACGACCACCCCTTCGACTTCGTCTCCTGGGTGGTCGCCGGCGAACTGACCAATGCCCGCTACAAAGAGGACCCCCGCGGCGCCAAGTACGTGCGCGAGCGGTACGCACCCTCGAACGAGGAGTCGAGGACCACGGACTACGTCCAGCTCTCGTCCGAGGTCGAGACCCTCCAAGAAGGCGACGAGTACGCCCAGGTGGCCGAGGAGCTGCACGACAGCCACCAGCTCACGGGGACGGTCACCGTCATCCGGAGGGGGCCGTCCCGAGACGTGACCGAGCTCACGGTGTGCCGGCTCGACGAGAAGGCCGCGTGGGTGTCGGGTGCCGCCCGCACGCCGACGCCGGCCGAGGTGAGGGACATCACCAGGCAGGCGTTGGCCTGGTTCTAGGCGAACGCGCCACTCCCCAGAGCGGGACGGAGCCGGGCCGCAGGTGGTGCCACCGGCAGTGGCGGGCGAGCCGTTCGATCACGCCACGGCGCGTCGGAAGACGCCGGTGGCCCACGTGACCACCACGATGCACAGTGGGACGAGGACGGCGAACGCCTGCCAGACCGCCGGGTTGCTGTAGGCCCCTGCGGCGAGGGCCCGGGCGCCCTCGACGGCGTAGTAGAGCGGATTGAAGTGCGCCAGGACCTGCATCCAGGTGGGCCCGAGGGAGATGGGCAGCAGCACGCCGGCCAGGAGCAGCACCGGGAGGTTCAGGCCGTTGATGATGGCGGCGAAGCTGCTGATGTCCTTGGTCACGAGGGCGGTGGCCACGGAGAAGGCCGACATGGTGACCATGAGCAGGCCGAGGAGGACGACCAGCACGCAGAGCCCGCCCCAGTTCAGCGAGAACCCGAAGCCGGCCGCCGCCGCCACCACCACGGCGTCGAAGACGAACATCATGAGCATCCCCGAGAACAGCGGGCCCATCAAGATGGCGAAGCGGCTCGCCGGCGTCACCCGGAACCGCTCGATCACGCCGGACTGCAGCTCGAAGATCGTCCCGAACCCTCCGGCCGCCCCGCTGGCGAAGGCCAGCAGGGCCAGGATGCCGGGCAGGAAGAGGTCGATGACGCTGGACGACGTCACCTGCGGTCCGGAGAAGTGCTTGAGCAGGGGCGTGAAGAGGACCAGGTACAAGAGCGGGGTCGAGAACCCGACGAACAGCCACACCGGGTTGCGCAGCATCTGGATGGTGTAGCGATGGAACAGGAGCGCCGTGTCGCGTACGACCTTCACGCCGCCACCTCCGATCCGCCCGACGGCGCCTCGTCGATCGCCGTGTCGCGCAGCGACCGTCCGGTCTGGCGCAGGAAGACGTCGTCGAGCGTGGGCTCGGACAGGTTCATCGAGCGAACCCCGACGCTGCCCTGATCAAGGAGCCGCAGCAGTTTCGGCAGCGCGGCGCTGCCGTCCTCGACGTAGAGCCGGAGCTGGTCGCCCGAGGCGGAGATCTCCCGCACGTAGGGCTCCTTTTCGAGGAGGGTCATGCCGCGGTGGGCGCTGTCCGCCTCGTCTTTGAGGGTGATCACGACGGCGTCGCCGGCCACCCGCTGTTTGAGGTCCCGGGGAGTGCCCTCGATGACGATCTGCCCGTGGTCGACGATCACCAGCCGATCGCAGAGCATGTCCGCCTCTTCGAGGTAGTGGGTGGTCAGCACGATGGTCGTTCCCTGGTCCCTCAGGGCCCGCAGGTGCTCCCACAGGTTCGCCCGGTTCTGCGGGTCGAGCCCGGTCGTCGGCTCGTCGAGGAAGAGCACCGTCGGCTGGTGGACGATGCCGAGGGCGACGTCGAGTCGCCGCCGCTGGCCGCCCGAGTAGGTCTTGACGCGGCGGTCGATGAAGCCGGCAAGGTCGAGAATCTCGGCCAACTGGTCGATCCGGGGTCGGAGCTCGGCGAGGCCCGCGCCGTAGAGGCGCCCCTGGAGCAGCAGGTTCTCCGTGCCGGTGGCCAGCTCGTCGGCACCGCCCAGCTGGCTGACGTAGCCGATGCGCTGCCGCACCCGCTGGGGCTGACGCAAGACGTCGAACCCGGCCACCGTGGCGCTTCCCGCGTCGACGGGAAGGAGCGTCGTGAGCATCCGCATCGTGGTGGTCTTGCCGGCCCCGTTCGGGCCGAGGAGCCCGAAGATCTCACCGCTCTGCACCTGCAGGCTCACCCCGCGTACGGCTTCGATCGGCCCGCGGCGGGACGGGAAGGTCTTGGAGAGCCGGTCCGTGATGATGGCAGGGGACGGGTCGGTCATCGGTTCCCTCGATTCGCTGGTGGGTGTCGGTCAGGTCGGTTCGGTGAACGGAGGAAGGGCGATGGGCTCGCCGGCGGCCTGGTGGACGCTCCGCCACCAGTCGACGCCGCCGAGGACCCCCGACTCGATGTCCGCGGCGAGCCGACGGGCGAAGTCGAGCTCGGCCTCGAGCAGGGCGATCCGGTACTCGCCCTCAACCGAGAAGATCTGGGGAAGCCCCATCTTGTGGGCGACCTCCTGGCCGGCCCGGGCTTGTGCGATCTCGGTCTCCAAGCGCAGGGCGCGCTCCTTCAGGAGCCCGACCACGGCATCGGGCGGGAGCGCCGGGAGGAACGAGAGGGCCGCCTCGAACGCCGGATACTCCTTGACCGGCGTGGCGAGAAGGTCGGTGAGCCAGTCGTGGGCCTCCACCCGGCCGGTGTCGGTGAGGTGGTAGACGGTGCGCTCGGGGAGGCGGCCCTCGCGCGCCGTCTCCAGCGGAGCGATGAGCCCCCGGCGCTCGAGTGACGTCACCACGGCGTACAAGGAGCCGTAGTTGAGTCGGACGCTCTCGTGCTTGTTGCGCTGCCGGAGCGTGCCCGCGACCTCGTAGGGGTGCATCGGACGCTCGTACAGGCACAGCAGCACGGCGAGGGCCAGGGGGTTCGAGCGGTTGCGGGCGGCCATCGGCGACTCCTGTACGAATACTCTAACCAGAGTAGTCTGCTCCGAATCTTCTCCGGCGTCAAGGCCAGGCCCACGCTGGCGGCAGTTGACGTGCGTGGCTCGCCACACGAGCCGCCTGGACGGCGCTCCGGTCGAGCCGCGGCCGCGGGCAGGGTCTCTGGGTCCCGCCGCGACGCAGGCAAAGGGCCCACCGCCGGTTGGCGGCCGACCGGTTTCGGGCGGCGCCGAGTGGCTGGCGTCAGGCTCCGCACTCGCTCGCCCTGCGGTCCCCACCGCCGACGATCCGCGACGGGTCGTCGAGGATGGCGTCTGACATCTGGGCCCCACCACGAGCGGTCGTCGCGGTACGTTGCCGGTCGGTATGCCGATGCACTCGCAGGGGGCCGCACCGGGCCGGGTGTCCCACATCGCCGGCTTGGACGGCCTGCGCGGCGTGGCCGTCCTCTTCGTCCTGGCCTTCCACTTCGGCGTGGGATGGCTCCCCGGCGGGTTCTTCGGCGTGGACGTCTTCTACGTGTTGTCGGGGTTCCTGATCACCGGCCTGCTGCTCGCCGAGTGGCGGCGGTCGGCGGCGGTCCGACTGGGCGCGTTCTGGGCCCGGCGGGCCCGACGCCTGCTGCCATGCCTGGTGCTGGTGCTCGTCGCCGTGTCGTTGTGCGTCCGGTTCCTGGTGCCCCCCGGCACGTACCCCGGCTACCGCATGGACGCCGTCTCGGCGCTCTTCTACTTCTCGAACTGGTGGCAGATCCACACCGACAGCAACTACTTCGTGGCCACCGGCGCCGTCTCGCCTCTCACCCACACCTGGTCGCTGGCGATCGAGGAGCAGTTCTACCTGGTGTGGCCGGTCGTGGTGCTGGGGGTGCTCAAGGTCTGCCGCACCTACCGGCGGGCGGTCTGGGCCGTCCTGGCGCTGGCCGCGGTCGGCGCCGCGGCCTCGATCGCCGAGATGGCCGTCCTGTACCGGACGGGGGCGAGCACGACCCGGCTGTACTTCGGCACCGACACCCACGCCCAGTGCGTCCTGGTGGGGGCGGCCCTGGCCTGCGGCCTGGGACTGCTGGCCCACCGCCAGGGGGTCGACGGCCCCGTTCCCCGGCTCACGTCGGCCGGCGCCCGGCGGGCCCTCAGCGCCCTGGGCGTGGTCGGCTCGGTGGGCCTGGCCGTGGTGGTGACCACCCTCAACGGGTCGTCACCGCTCACCTTCGAGGGCGGGTTCGCCCTGTGCGCCCTGGCCGCCGCCGCCGTGATCGCCGTCGCCGCCTGCCGGGCGGACGGCGTGCTGGCCCGGGTGCTCGCGGTCCGGCCGCTGGTCCTGCTCGGCGTGATCTCCTACGGCGTGTACCTGTGGCACTTCCCCATCGACGTCTTCGTGACCCCCGCCCGGGTGGGGGTCACGGGCTACCCCCTGATGGCCGTGCAGTTCGCGCTCACCGTCGCCGTGGCCACGGTCAGCTACCTGGTCGTGGAGCGCCCGATCCTGTCCGGCACCTTCTGGCGCTCGCTGCGCTCCGCGCTGCCCGCCGCGGCGGTCATGGCGACCACGGTGGCGGTGATCTGGGCGGCCACGGTGGTCCCGGCGACCGCCACCACCTCGGTGCGCCACTTCTCGGCACGGCCGGCGGCCGGCGACGCCGCGCCACCCAAGAAGGTCGCCGTGCTGGGCGACAGCACGGCGGGGGTCCTGGAGGTGGCCCTGACCGCAACCGCGCCCGCCGGGACCACCGTCGTCCGCGGGGCCATCGCCGGCTGCGGCCTGGCTGTCGCCACAAGCTCCTCCAACCAGGTGGGCAAGCCGGAGGAGGAGATGTTCTCGGGCTGCCACGAGAACCAACCGGCGGACCAGCTGTGGCCGGCCCGTGACGCCGCCATGGTGTCGGGGGTGGGACGGGGCGACGTGGTGCTCTTCCTGGCCGGCCAGTGGGAGACCCAGGACCTCCTCATCGACGGCCGGTGGACCAACATCCTCCAGCCGTCCTTCCGCCGCTACGAGCTGCACCAGCTGCGCACGCTGGTGGCGGTGGCCACCGCCCACGGCGCCCATCTCGACCTGCTCACCGAACCGGCCATGGAGGCGCACGGCGAGTACGAGAACACCGGCGCCACGGACCTCGGTCCACCCAACCCGGCCAGCGTCCCCCGTCGGCGCGACCTGTACAACGGGCTCCTCCTGCGCACCGCGGCCGCCTTCCCCGGGAGGGTCAGCGTGCTCGACTACGGCCAGCTGCTGTCACCGCACGGCACGTTCGCCGAGTACCTGGACGGGGTCCAGGTCCGAGCCACGGACGGCGTGCACACGCCGGCCTACCTGGCCGGGTTCCCCCTGTTCAGCGACACGACCCCCACCGTGGCCGAGGCCTTCTACCGCTGGCTCTCCCCCCGGATATGGCCGGCCATCATCGCCACGGCCCACCCCGGCCTCTCGACGCCGACGGTCCGACTGCCACCGAGGCGGTCGTGACGTCCGGCCGCCGGCCGGGCCAACGTCGGTGACCGGTCGGGTGCGGCCGCGCCAGCCGGAGCTCTTGGGGCGCTCGCGATCGCCGACCTCCCACCGCGCACACCGACGCGCCCCCGGCGACGCCCGGGCCGGTCAGGCGTCGCCCGCCCCGGCCTCGGCCGGCCGGGGCTCGAACTCCAGGGCCAGCGAGTTCACGCAGTAGCGCTGCCCGGTGTCGGTGGGGCCGTCGGGGAAGACGTGGCCGAGGTGGCCGCCGCAACGGGCGCAGGTGATCTCGGTGCGGGTCATCAACAGACTGCGGTCGGTCTTCTCTTCGATCGTGCCCTGGCCCATGGCCCGGTCGAAGCTGGGCCAGCCCGATCCCGAGTCGAACTTGGCGTCGGTCGAGAACAGTTCGGCCCCGCAGCCGGCGCAGTGGAAGACGCCGTCGTCGTCCACGTGCAGGAGCTCGCCCGACCAGGCGGGCTCGGTGCCCTGGCGGCGGAGCACCTCGTACTGCTCGGGCGAGAGCCGCCGCCGCCACTCCTCGTCGCTCAGTTCGATCTCTCGTGCCTCCATCGGCTCACCGTCCCCTCCGTGCGCGGCGTCCGTCTTCGGGCCGCCGATGCCCAACCATCGTCGCAAGGTGGTCACGTCAAGGCCAACCGTGAACGGCGGCCGGCCATTCCCCGCGCCGAGCTGACGGCCCGTCAGGTCCGCGGGCACCCTTGGGTAACCTACGGCCCGATGGACCTCCGTGACCGCCCCGAGGACGAGGCCTTCCGCAAGGAGATCCAGGGGTGGCTGGCCGACCACCTGGTGGGCGACTACGCCGAGCTGGGCGGGAGGGGCGGCTCGGGCGACGAGGGCTTCGGCTTCGAGGTCCGGCTGCGCTGGGAGCGGGAGCTGGCCGAGGGCGGCTGGACCTGCGTGGGCTGGCCGGTGGAGCACGGCGGGCGGGGGGCCTCGGTCGCCCAACAGGTGGTCTTCAACGAGGAGTACGCCCGGGCCCGCGCCCCGGGCCGGGTGGGCGTCATGGGGGAGGGGCTGTTGGGCCCCACCCTCATGCAGTACGGGACCGACGAGCAGAAGGCGCGGTTCCTGCCGCCGATCCGCGGCGGGACCGAGCTGTGGTGCCAGGGCTACTCCGAACCCGACGCCGGGAGCGACCTGGCCAACGTGTCGACCAGGGGCGAGCGCGACGGCGGGGAGTGGGTGGTGACCGGCCAGAAGGTCTGGACCTCCCTCGCCCACCAGGCCGACTGGTGCTTCGTCGTCTGCCGCACCGAGCCCGGGTCGGTCCGCCACCACGGCCTCTCCTACCTGCTGGTGCCGATGGACCAGCCGGGCGTCGAGATCCGCCCCATCCGCCAGCTCACCGCCACCTCGGAGTTCAACGAGGTCTTCTTCGACGGCGCCCGCACCGCGGCCGACAACGTGGTCGGCGAGCCGGGCGACGGCTGGCGGGTGGCCCTGGCCACCCTCTCCTTCGAGCGCGGCGTCGGCCTCCTCGGCCACCAGCTCACCTTCCGCCGGGAGCTCGACCGCGTGGTCGAGGCGGCCCGGGCGCGGGGGGTCGCCGGCGACCCGGTGGTGCGCCAGCGGCTGGCCGCCGCCCACGCCGAGCTCGAGATCATGCGCTACAACACGCTGCGCAGCCTCTCGGGGGTGGAGGGGCCCACGGCCCCGCCCGAGGCCTCCATCGCCAAGCTCTACTGGGCCAGCTGGCACCGGCGGCTGGGCGAGCTGGCCATGGACGTGCTGGGGCCGGCGGCCACGGTGGCCGACGGGTTCCCCTACGAGCTCGGCGACCTCCAGCGCTCCTTCCTCTTCTCGCGCTCGGAGACCATCTACGGCGGCTCCAACGAGATCCAGCGCAACATCGTGGGCGAGCGGGTGCTCGGCCTCCCGCCCGAGCCCAAGGTGGGCCGGTGAGCACAGAGGACCCGCGGGCCGACCTGCGCTGGGGCTCGGTGCCGGCCCTCGTGGCCGAGGTGGCCGAGCGGCTCGGCGACGCCGAGGCGCTCGTCGACGGCGACGTCCGCCGGACCTTCGCCGGACTGGCGACGGAGGCGGCGGGGGTCACCGGGGCCCTCATGGCCTCGGGCATCGGGGCCGGTGACCGGGTGGCGCTCTGGGCGCCCAACTCCGGGGAGTGGGCGGTGGCCGCCCTCGGGGCCCTCGGGGCCGGGGCGGTGCTGGTGCCCCTCAACACCCGGTTCAAGGGGGGGGAGGCCGCCTACATCCTGCGGGCCTCGGGGGCGCGCCTGCTCTTCACCGTGCGCGGCTTCCTCGGCGTCGACTACCCGGACATGCTCGCCGGCGAGGACCCGGGCGATCTGGCCGAGACCGTCCTGCTGACGGGCGGGGACGGCGGCGCCGGGGCCGCAGTCGGGTGGGGGGAGTTCTGCGCCCGGGCCGGGTCCGTCGACCCTACCGAGGCGGCGGCGCGGACGTCCGCCGTGGGGCCGCAGGACGTGAGCGACCTCATCTTCACCTCGGGCACCACGGGCCGCCCCAAGGGGGTGGTGGCCACCCACGGCCAGTCGCTGCGAACCTTCGGGACCTGGGCCTCGATCGTGGGCCTGCGTCAGGGCGACCGCTACCTGGTGGTGAACCCCTTCTTCCACACCTTCGGCTACAAGGCCGGGCTGCTGGCCTCCCTCATGGCCGGGGCCACGGTCGTCCCCGAGCCGGTCTTCGACGTCCAGGCGGTCTGCCGGCGGATCGCCGAGGAGCGCATCAGCGTCCTCCCCGGGCCCCCCACCCTCTACCAGTCGATCCTCTCCCACCCCGACCGGGCCTCCTTCGACCTCTCCTCCCTGCGGCTCGGGGTCACCGGGGCCGCCGTGGTGCCGGTCGAGCTGGTGGTGGCCATGCGCGACGAGCTCGGCTTCGACACGGTCCTCACCGCCTACGGCCTCACCGAGTCGTGCGGCACGGTCACCATGTGCCGGCGGAGCGACCCCCCCGAGGTGGTGGCCGGCACCTCGGGCCGGGCCATCCCCGGGCTCGAGGTGCGGATCGTGGGCGACGACGGCGCCGAGCTCCCCTGTGGGGACGCGGGCGAGATCGTCGTGCGGGGGTACACGGTCACCGGCGGCTACTGGCAGGACCCCGAGGCCACCCGGGCGGCCATCGACGCCGACGGCTGGCTGCACACCGGCGACATCGGGGTCATGGACCCCGCCGGCAACGTCAAGGTCACCGACCGGCTGAAGGACATGTACGTGGTCGGGGGGTTCAACGCCTACCCGGCCGAGGTGGAGGCCGTCCTGCGGGGCTGCCCCGGGGCGGGCCCCCTGGCCGTGGTCGGCGTCCCCGACGAGCGGCTGGGCGAGGTGGGCTGCGTCTTCGTGGTCCCGCCCGAGGCCGACGGGGTGCCGGCCGACGGCGGCCGGGAGCTGGCCCGGCGCGTGCTGGAGTGGGGACGGGACAAGATGGCCAACTACAAGGCGCCCCGCCACGCCGTGGTGGTCGACGCCCTGCCGATGAACGCCTCGGGCAAGGTGCTGAAGGGCGAGCTGCGCCAGCGGTTCGCACGGGGTGAAGGAGTGATCGTGACCCAGGAGAGGAGCGGCTGAGCGTGCGAGGCATCGTGTACACCGAAGACGGGGTGGAGGTGACCGACGCGCTGGAGGTGCGCGACCCGGGGCCCGGGGAGGTCCGGGTGCGGATCGGGGCGGCCGGGGTCTGCCACTCGGACCTCTCGGTCATCGACGGGACCATCCCCTTCCCCCCGCCGGTCGTCCTCGGCCACGAGGGGGCCGGGGTGGTCGAGGCGGTGGGGTCCGAGGTGCGCTCGGTCAAGGCCGGCGACCACGTGGTCATCGCCACCCTGGCCAGCTGCGGCACCTGCCGGGCCTGCGGCACGGGGCATCCGACGTGGTGCCGCCGGTCGCTGGGCAACATCGACACGCCCTTCACCTACAAGGGCCGCCCCACCCACAACTTCGCCGCCGCCTCGGTCTTCACCGAGGTCACCGTGGTGAAGGAGGTCCAGGCCGTCCGCATCCCCTCCGACGTCCCGCTCACCTCGGCCTGCCTCATCGGCTGCGGGGTGCTCACCGGCGTGGGCGCCGTGCTCAACCGGGCCCGGGTGCGGCCGGGCGAGACGGCGGCCGTCTTCGGGGTGGGCGGGGTGGGGCTCAACGTGATCCAGGGGCTGCGCATCGCCGGGGCCACCCGGATCGTGGCCGTCGACACGGTGGCGGCCAAGGAGCCGCTGGCCCGGCAGTTCGGGGCCACCGACTTCGTCGACGCCGGGGACGGCGACGCGGCGGCCGCCGTGCGGGCGCTGCTCCCGCCCGACCGCGAGCGCGCCTCGGGCGCCCTGTCCCCCCTGGGCGGGGCCACGTGGGCCTTCGACTGCGTGGGCCACCCGGCCGTGCTGCGCAGCGCGCTCGACGCCCTCGACTGGGGTGGCAACGCCGTGGCCATCGGCATCCCGCCCCGGGGCACCGAGGTGTCGGTGGACGTGAACAACCTGGCCTACGTGGACCGCGGGCTGCTCGGCAACCGCTACGGCTCGGCCCGCCCCCACCACGACGTGCCGCTCATGATCGACCTCTACCAGTCCGGGCGCCTGCTCCTCGACGAGCTGGTCAGCCTGACCCGGCCGCTGGAGCGGTTCGGCGACGTGGTCGACGAGATGCACGCCGGACGGGTGGCCCGCGGGGTGCTCACCTTCGACGGCGGTTCGTGAGCGCCCCGGCGCTGGGCGCGCGTCCTATGGTGGTGCGATGAAGGGGGTCCTGCTCGCCGGGGGGACCGGCTCGCGCCTGTTCCCGCTCACCAAGATCACCAACAAGCACCTCCTCCCCATCTACGACCGCCCCATGATCCAGTGGGCCATCGAGGCGGTGGTGAACTCGGGGATCACCGAGCTCATGCTGGTCACCGGGGGCACCCACGCCGGCGAGTTCCTGCGCCTGCTGGGCAACGGCCACGAGTTCGGGATCGACCGACTCAGCTACGGCTACCAGGAGCGGGCGGGGGGGATCGCCGAGGCCCTGGGGCTGGCCGAGCGGTTCTGCGACGGCGAGCCGGTGCTGGTCATGCTGGCCGACAACGTCGTGGAGCGGTCGATCCGGCCCATGGTCGAGGCGTTCGAGGCCGACCCCCACGGGGGGCGCATCCTGCTCACCTACGTCGAGGAGCGCCAGCACCTGCGCCACCTCGGGGTCCCCGAGCTCGACGAGGCGGGGCGCCTGGTGTCGGTGATCGAGAAGCCCGAGGATCCCCCGTCCAACTACGGGGTGACGGGCATCTACTGCTACGACGCCGGGGTGTTCGAGGTGATCAAGACCCTCGAGCCCTCCGGCCGCGGCGAGCTCGAGATCACCGACGTGAACAACCACTACATCTCCGAGGGCCGCATGGCCTACGACGTCCTCGACGGCTTCTGGGGGGACGCCGGCGAGTCGATCGACGCCTACTACGCCGTCAACGACTTCGTGCGGGCCTCGGGGGCCAACAAGGGTTGAGGAGGGCTCAGCCGGGTTCGGCCGCCGGCCGGGCGGCCGCCCCGGGGCGCTCGGCCGACAGGGCGGCGCGCACGGAGGCCGCGATCCCCGGGGCGTCGAGCCCGAGCTCGGCCAGGATCTCGTCCACCTCGCCCTGGGCCACGTAGGTCCGCCCCACGCCGAGCACGCGCCGCGCCGGGAGCGGGGCGTCGTCCTCGTCGGCCAGCCGACCGAGGGCGTCGGCCAGGAACATGCCGGCCCCGCCCTGGCGCACCCCGTCCTCGGCCGTCACGACCAGCGAGTGGGCGAGGGCGTCGGCCAGCATGGCCGGGTCGGGCGGGCTGACCACCCGGACGTCCCACACCGTGGCCGAGATGCCGTCGGCGGCCAGGAGGTCGGCGGCCCGGGCGCAGGCCGAGGTGAGCTTCCCCACCCCGAGCAGGCAGACCGTGCCGTCGCCGCGGCGCAGACGGCGGGCCTCGAGGCCCGACCCCACCTCGCCGGCGACGAGGTCGGACGGCACGGCCTTGGAGAACCGGATCGACGCCGGGCCGGGCAGGTCGAGGGCGGTCTCGAGCATCACCTCCACCTCCTCGGGCGTGGCGGGGGCGAACACGGTCATGCCCGGGATCGACAGCATCAGCGGCAGGTCCAAGAGGCCGTGGTGGCTCGGCCCGTTGTCGCCGGTGATGCCGGCGCGGTCGAGGGCGAAGACCACCGGCAGGCGGTGGAGCCCCACGTCGAGGTTGGCCTGGTCGAAGGCCCGGCAGAAGAAGGTGGAGTAGACGGCCACCACCGGGCGGAGCCCGCCCATGGCCATGCCGGCGGCCGCGGTGACCTCGTGCTGCTCGGCGATGCCCACGTCGAAGCAGCGGTCGGGGTAGCGGGCCTGGAACGGGAGGAGGCCGGTCGGCCCGGGCATGGCCGCGGTGAGCGCCACCACCTCGGGCCGGGGCCCGCCCACCCGCACCAGGGCGCGGGTGAAGGCGTCGGTGTAGGTGGTGGGGCGGATGTCGGCCGCGGCCTCAGGGCCGTCGCCGTTGGCTCCGTCCTCGGGCATGGCCGCGGAGCCGAGCCGGGCGCCCTTCACGTCGTGGAGCCGCTGGACCTCGTCCTCCTCGGCCGGGGCGTAGCCGCGGCCCTTCTGGGTCAGCACGTGCACCACGATCGGTCCCGGCCACTCGGCGGCGTGGGCGAAGGCCTGCTCCATGGTGAAGATGTCGTGGCCGTCGATGGGGCCGGCGTAGCGGACGCCCAGGGCCTCGAAGAAGGTGTGGGGGGAGACCACCTCGCGCAGCGCGCTGGTGAGCCCGTGGACGCCGGAGTAGGCGAGCTCGCCCACGCCGGGGATCTCGCGCAGGAGCGTCCGCAGCCGCTCGCGGGTCTGCACGTAGGTCGGGTTGAGCCGCAGGGTGGTGAGGCTCCGGCTCAGCTGGGAGACCGTCGGGGCGTAGGAGCGGCCGTTGTCGTTGAGCACCACGACCACCCGGCGGCCCGAGTGGCCGAGATTGTTGAGCGCCTCGTAGGCCATGCCGCCGGTGAGGGCCCCGTCGCCGATGACCGCCACCACCCGCCGTTCGTGGTCGTAGCCCGAGGCGCCGCCCGTGAGCTCCAGGGCCGTGGCCAGCCCGTGGGCGTAGGAGAGGACGGTCGAGGCGTGGGAGTTCTCGATCCAGTCGTGCTCGGACTCGGCCCGGTTGGGGTAGCCGGACATGCCGCCCTTCTGGCGCAGGTTGCGGAAGCCGTAGCGGCGGCCGGTGAGCAGCTTGTGCACGTAGGCCTGGTGGCCGGTGTCCCACAGGATCGGGTCCTTGGGGGACTCGAACACCCGGTGCAGGGCGATGGTGAGCTCGACCACGCCCAGGTTGGAGCCGAGGTGGCCGCCGGTGGTGGTCACCGACTCGACGATGAAGGCCCGGATCTCGGCCGCCAGCTCGGACAGCTCGGCCGCGTCGAGGGCTCGCAGGTCGTCGGGGGTTTCGATGCGGGGGAGGATCATGGTCGGGCGAGGCGGCGGGCGGGGTGCCCGGGCTCAATCTACCCTTCCCGCCGGCCCGACCCACGGCCGCGGCCGTGCACCGCGGCGGCCGCCGCGACCACCACGGCGAAGAGGGCCAGGAGCTGCAGCCCCCGGGCCAGTCCCCAGGTGTCCGAGACCCAGCCCACGAGCGGGGCGCCCGCCACCCACCCCACGTAGCCGGCCGCCGTGAAGGCCCCGACGGCGGCGGTGGCCCGGCTGGCCTGGGTGGTCACGTGGCTCATGACGAGCGGCCAGAAGAGGGAGGCGCCCGCCGCCCCGATGGCCAGCCCGCAGGCGGCGGCCACGGCGGCCGGCGAGACCGACTCGAGCAGGATCCCCCCGGCCGCGGCCAGGCCGCCGACCACCAGCGCCACCCGGGCGGAGAGGCGGCCGAGCAGCGGACCGCCCGCCCCCCGGGTGGTGGCGGCCACCGACTGTCCCACCACGTAGGCCCCGGCCCCCAGCAGGACCCCGGCCGCCAGGTGGGTGCGCAGGTAGAGGACGCCCCAGGTGTCCACGCCCCCCTCGGTGATCTCGGCCAGGGCGAACACGACGAGGAAGACGAGCAGGCCGTCGACGCGCAGCTGGGCGAACGGCCCCCGTCGGGGGACACCGGCCGCCCCGGGGTCCGGTGGCGCCGGCGGGCCGTGGGGCCCCCGGCCCTGGCTCCGGTGCGTCCAGATCCCGACCCCGACCACGACGACGGCGAGGATCGGCCACATCCACCGCCACGAGGCCCCCAGACCGATGACCAGGCCCGCCGTGGCCGCACCGAGGAGCGCCCCGCTGTTGAACAGGGCGTGGAAGCGCACGAGGGCGCCCGGGCGGCCGGCCAGACGGCGGGAGGCGGCGGCGTTCATGGCCGTGTCCACGCAGCCGCCCGCCACCTCGGCCGCGCAGAAGCACGCGGCGAAGACCGGCCACGGGCGGGCCAGGCCGGTGGCCACCAGCAGCACGGACCAGGCGACGAGGGACCCCGCCAGCATCGGCCCGGTGCCCCAGCGCTCGGCGCGGTGCCCGAGCACGGCGCCGGTCACCGCGGCCAGCCCGACGGCCACGGCCAGCAGCAGGCCGAGGGTGCCGTCGGAGATGTGGAACGTCTGCTGGACGTCGGCGATGGCCACGGCCCACGTCCCCCAGAACAGCCCGAGGGTGATGAACGACGCCCGCACCGGTCCCGGCGCGGCCATCGGCGCATGGTCCGCGGTGCGGGCGCCGGGTCTCGTCACGGCGCGCCGGGACCGGGACGGCGGTCAGCCGCCGGAGGGCGGGCCGGCCTTGGCGATGAACTTGGCCGTTGTCACCAGCACGCGGGTCAGCCGGCCGGCGCCGACCAGTCCCGCCTGACCCTCGGAGCTGAGCCGCACCGAGACGGTGAAGACCAGCCGGCGCCCCTCCACCCGCTCCAGGCTGGCCTCGGCCGAGACGTCCGAGCCCACGGCCACCGGGGCCAGGTGGTCGAACTGGATCCGCGAGGCCACCGTCGTGCGGCCTGGTCCCAGATGGCCGTCGAGCGCCCGGCAGCTGGCCTCCTCGCAGAGCGCCACCAGCCGCGGCGTCCCGAGCACGGGGACCGCGCCCGAACGAAGGGCGATCGCCGTGTCCTGGCTCCCCACCGTCATGGGCACGGTGGCCGAGAGCCCCGGGGCCAGCCCCGGGTCTACCTGCTCGGAAGCCTCGGACCGGACGCGGGGCACGACGGGTACGATACCGCCCGTGCACGACGCCCCCCGGCCCGCTGACCGTTCCGGCGGCCGGGAGCGGGCGGCCGCCGTCGAGGGGCCGCTCGTGGCCCCCCCGGTCCTCGAGCGCGTGCTGGCCGCGGCCCTGGCCCGGGGCGGGGAGATGGCCGAGGTGTTCGCCGAGGACCGCCAGTCCACCGGGGCCGTCCTGGACGACGGCCGCATCGAGGAGCTCTCCTCGGGTCGCGAGCGGGGCGCGGGCATCCGGGTGGTGGTGGGGGAGACGACCGGCTTCGCCCACACCGCCGACCTCTCCGAGGCGGGCCTCCTGGCGGCGGCCGAGGCGGCCTCCGCCGTGGCCCGGGAGGGCGGTGGCGGGGCGCGCACCGTCTCCCTCGAAGCGCGCCGGCCGGCCACCCCGCGGGCCGAGATCCTGCCCTCGGGGGTGGCCAAGGCGGCCAAGCTCGAGCTCCTGGCCCGGGCGGACGAGGCGGCCCGCTCGACCGCCGACGCCGTCTCCCAGGTCCAGGCCGGCTACGGCGACTCCCGCCGCCGCATCCTGGTGGCCCGCTCCGACGGCCTGCTGGCCGAGGACGACCAGGTGCGCACCCGCTTCAACGTGGTGTGCGTGGCCACCGGGGACACCGGCATGCAGACCGGCTACGAGAGCGTGGCCCGGACCGTCGGCTTCGAGGTGTTCGAGGAGGCCGACGTGGAGGAGCTGGCCCGCACCGCGGCCAACCGGGCCCTGTCGAAGCTCTCGGCCCGCCCGGCGCCGTCGGGCGAGGTGCCGGTGGTGCTGGCCGGGGGGAGCGGGGGGATCCTCTTCCACGAGGCCTGCGGCCACGGCCTGGAGGCCGACCACATCGTGAAGGACGCCTCGGTCTACGTGGGCCAGGTCGGCCAGCAGGTGGCGAGCCCGCTGGTCACCCTGGTCGACGACGGGACGGTGGCCGGGGAGTGGGGCAACTTCGCCGTCGACGACGAGGGCCGCCCGGCCGCCCGCAACGTGCTGATCGAGAACGGCGTGCTCACCGACTACCTCTGGGACTGGCTGCGGGCCCGCAAGGAGAGGCCGGGCCTCGTCGGGCAACGGCCGGCGCCAGAGCTACCAGCACCTGCCCATGGTGCGGATGACCAACACCTTCCTGCTGGCCGGCGAGGAGGACCCCGACGAGATCGTGGCCCAGACGCCCAGCGGGGTCTACGTGGCCAAGCTCGGCGGCGGCCAGGTCAACACGGCCACCGGGGACTTCGTCTTCGGCACCACCGAGGCCTACCTCATCGAGGACGGCAGGATCACCGAGCCGCTGCGCGACGCCAACCTCATCGGCAACGGGCCCGAGGTGCTGCGCCGGATCGACGCCGTGGCCACCGACTTCGCCATGACCCCGGGCACCTGCGGCAAGGACGGGCAGAGCGTGCCGGTCGGCTGCGGCCAGGCCACCCTGCGCATCACCGGCGTGACCATCGGGGGCACCGCGGCGTGAGCGAACTGCTCGAGCTGGCCGAGTCCGTCGTCGGCCGGGCCAGGGCGGGCGAGGAGGTCGAGGTGTACGTGGCCCGGGGCCACGACACCGAGGTCCGCGCCTACGACGGCGCAGGTCGAGTCGCTGTCCTCGGCCACCTCGGCCGGGGTGGGCATCCGGGTGCTGCTGGCCGGGGCCGACGGCAACCGCCTCGGCTTCGCCTGGGCCGGCTCGCTCGAGCCCCCGCTGGTGGAGGCGGCGCTGGCCGACGCCCGGGACAACGCCACCTACGCCACGCCCGACCCCCACGTGGTCCTGGCCACCCCCGACGGCGTGGCGGCGGCCGAGCTGGACCTGTGGCACGAGGGGTTCGCCGCGACCCCCACCGACGCCAAGGTGGAGATGGCGCTCGACCTCGAGCGCCAGGTGCGCGGGGCCGACCCGCGGGTCCGCCAGGTCGACTCGGCCGACTACGGCGACGGCAGCGTCGAGGTGGCGCTGGCCTCGACCACCGGGATCCGGGCGGCCACCCGGCGGACCTCGGCCTTCCTCTCGGTGTCGGCCATCGCCGGCGAGGGGTCGGACACCCAGACCGGCAGCGGCTTCACCGTCGGCCGGGCCGCGGCGGACCTCGACCCCGACAAGGCGGCGGCCGAGGCGGTCGAGCGGTCGGTGCGCATGCTGGGGGCCGGCAAGGCCCGGTCGGGGCGTTGCACCGTCGTCTTCGACCCCCGGGTGGCCTCAACGGTGCTGTCCGTGGTCTCCTCGGCCCTCTCCGGCGAGGCGGTGGTGAAGGGCCGGTCCTTCTTCGCCGGCCGGGTGGGCGAGACGGTGGCCGCACCCTCGGTCACCCTCGTCGACGACCCGACCGACCCCCGCGCCTTCGGCGCCGCCGCCTACGACGGGGAGGGGCTCGCCTGCCGGCGCAACGTGCTGGTGGAGCAAGGCGTGCTGCGGGGCTTCCTCTACGACACCGTGGCCGCCCGTCGGGCGGGGACCGCCTCCACCGGCTCGGCCGTGCGGGGCGGCTTCGCCGGGACGCCGGGTGCGGGCTGCCGGGCCGTGGTCCTCCAGCCCGGCACCCTCGGACTCGAAGAGATCCTGGCCGCGGTGGGCGAGGGCCTCTACGTGCAGTCGGTGACCGGCGTGCACTCGGGCGTCAACCCGGTCAGCGGCGACTTCTCGGTGGGCGCCGAGGGGCTCATGGTCCGCGAGGGCCGGCTGGCCGAACCGGTGCGCGAGGTGACCGTCGCCTCGACCCTGCAGCGGATGCTGCTCTCGCTCCTCCACGTCGGGGGCGGACATCGAGTGGCTCCCCGGGATCGCCGCCGGCCAGACGCTGGCCGTGGGCGACATGCAGCTCAGCGGCAGCTGACGCGGGTCAGGTGGTGGAGGCCTTGGCCGCAGCCGACCCGTTCTTCGCGCCGGCCCCCGCCGAGCTGCCACCCGACGGGCTGCCGCTCCGACGAGCTGTCGCCCGACGAGCTGCCCGTCGACCCGCTCGACTCCTTGGCCGGCGTCGACGGGGATCCCTCGCCGTCAGCGGCCTTCTTCGCGCCGCCCGCCTCGCCGCCGGACTTGGACGAAGACGAGCGACTGTCGGTCTTGTAGAAGCCACTGCCCTTCAGCACGATGCCGATCGTGCCGAAGACCTTGCGCAGCGGACCGCCGCAGACTGCGCAGGTGGTGATGGGGTCGTCCGAGAACGACTGCACCACCTCGAGGTGCTGCCCGCACTGGGTGCAGGCGTACTCGTAGGTGGGCATGGTCGCTCCTCGTCGGGTCCGGTGGCCGGGCGCCCCCGTTGGCACTCTCCGCCTTTGAGTGCCAAGTCTAGCAACCGCCGCCGGCATCCCGCCCATGACCGATTCGCTGGGTCCTAGAATCTCCCCGTGTCCGATCGGAGCCTGACCCATCTCGACCCCCTCGGCAGCGCCCGGATGGTCGACGTCTCGCCCCGGGAGCCGACCCACCGCCGGGCGCTGGCCCGTTGCCGGGTCACCATGCTGCCCGACACCACCACCAAGGTGGCCAACAACGCCATCACCAAGGGCGACGTGATGGCCGCGGCGCGGATCGCCGGCATCCAGGCGGCCAAACGCACGGCCGACCTCATCCCCATGTGCCATCCGGTGCTGGTGGGCTCGGTGGCCATCAATTTCTCGATCGGCGACGACTACGTGGAAGTCGAGGCCCAGGTCGAGACGGTCGACCGCACCGGCGTCGAGATGGAGGCCATGGCGGCCTGCAGCGTGGCCGCCCTCACCGTCTACGACATGTGCAAGTCCGCCGACCGCACCATGACCATCGAGCAGGTCGCCCTCTGGGAGAAGTCCGGCGGCCGCTCGGGACCCTGGCGGCGGGCCGACCTCGACGGCATCTGACCGCCCCGGCGGCACCCCGGTCGGGGTAGGCGCCCAGGCATCCCCGCCCTGGGTCAGCGCTTGCGGCGGCCGGCCCGGGCGAAGAAGTCGGGAGTGATCAGCGGCGGAGGCCCATCCCCCGACGTGGTCTTGGTCGGAGTGCCCTTGGCCATGGGAGCCGGCGCACCCCCCAATGCGTCGTTGCCGACGAAGTCGTTCGGCAGGAACGCGGACTGGGCCGACGGCAGAAGAGGAGGCGGTGCGTCACCTGTTGCGCCCGCTGCATCAAACCCCGGGGGTGGCGGCGGCGCATCGGCGGGCGTGTCGAACCCGACGTCGAACACGTCGGTGGCCATCGGGCTGGCGGAGCCGGACGGAGGCGGTGGTGGCGGGTCCTCGGGCTGGAAGGCCCCCCCAAGCTCCGTGGGCGAGAACACGGGTGGCGCCGGAGGCGGGGGAGTCCCGAGGCCCTGCTCGCCGAGCAGCTCCTGCGGCGAGAACCCGTTGGTCGTCGCTGCCGTCGGGGCCCCGATGGCAAAGTCACCGGTGAGGTCGGCGGGGTCGAAGCCGGCGGGAGCCGCCGGGACCGGGGCGGCCGCGTCGCGCTCGGCGACGAAGGACGCCGAGGACAGCACCGGGGGAACGGGCGAGCCCGGGACGACGCTGCCGTTGAGGGGCTCACCGGGCGCAAAGCCCGGTGGCGGTGCGGCGGGCGGCCAGACGAGGTTGTCTCCGGGCCACTCCGGGACCGAGGGGTCCGGCAGGGGGGGCGGTTGCGCCTGCCACTGCTCGTCGAATTCCATGCCCTTGGTGGACAGCGACGGGGGTGCCGGCACGGGCGGCACCGTGAGCGCGCCCTCGTCGGCAAACCCGGTCCCGGGGAACACCGGTGGCGGGAGAGGGGGCGCGGCGTGCGCGCCGAAGACGAACCCGTCGTCCACGGTCTCAGGTGAGAACACCGGTGGCGGCGGAGGGGGCGCGGCGTGCGCGCCGTTCAGGCTCGCGGGCGCAGCGTCACTGGGCGAGTAGGAGGGCGGCGGAGGAGGCGCCACCGGCATGGCGAAGGTCTCTTCAAAAGTTGGTCCGCCCGACGCGAACCCGGGTGGAGGCGGCGGAACGAGCGTCTCTGCACCCGGAGTCGTTGAGAACCCCGGAGGCGGCGGCGGCGGAATCGGTGAACCGAAGGCGTCGCTCTCGGCAAGCGTAGGAGACGCGAATCCCGGGGGGGGTGGAGGTGGCGGCGCCAGGTCCACCTCTGGTGCAGTGTCAACCGCCCATACGCCGGGCACTTCGGGTGGCAGGTAGGAGAGCGGTTCGGGTGCTCCATTCATCAATCCGGCCGACGCTCCCACCACCATGGCCGTCATACCCGGTGGCGGCGGGGGGGGCGCGGCACCGGCTCCTGCGTCGCCGGGGAAGGCGGCGTCGGAAGGGACGGCAAACCCTGGGGGAGGTGGTGGAGGGGCGAGCGCCGGGGTCCCCGGACCGACGGCCGCGGCCTGGGGCCCGCTCGGCAGCTCCGCGCGCAACTGGGACACGGTCCGGGCAAGCTCGTCCTGCATCTGCTCGACACGCACGAGGCGCTCGAGGACCTCCTCCCATAATTTCGCCGACGACAAGGCCACTGAGCGAACGAGATCGGCAGTGTCATCGGCGCCGTAGCCAGTGCTTGCATGCTGCGTGGTCATGTACTTCCCTCCCAGGCCGGTTTCCCGCCGGCTACGCCGGGTGCGGGGAATGCCTCCGGCCCATTCGACGGGTTGACCACTCCCCTTCCCGAGAGCGGCCTCGGGTGCCAGCGTACCGGAGAATTGGGCAAAAATCGATAATTAGTCAGAGTTCCGTCCGCTTGGGACAGGAGATCTCGTACGCACGGAGAGCGTGATCTGCGGTTCCTCTCTGGCAACAAATAAAAAAAGTTGTTGTCTTTGTGTTGACATTGCCCTACACTCGTGCCGCGGGCCGATGGGGCCCGCGATTCATAGACCAATCGAGGGCCACTGAGCCCGAGAGGGGGAAGACAAATGCTGGAAAGCAAAATGCTGGCTCGCCTGCGGGCCGTGCGGGAGATGTTTGGCCGCACGGGCGAGGGCGACGAGAGTGAGACTGAAGGTGGTTTCACCCTTATCGAGCTCATGGTTGTGCTCTTGATCATGGGTATCCTGCTGGCCATCGCCATCCCGACGTTCCTCAGCGTGACCGGAGGGGCAAAGAAGACGTCGGCGCAGCAGAACCTGACCAACGCCATGACGTCGGCGACGGCGAATTACACGAACAATGACGCGTCGTTCCCGACGAAGACAGCCCCGAACACAGCCACAGTGACAACTACGAAGCTGGAAACTGCCTTGGGTACGACACAGGCGTCCATCACCTTCATGGGAGCGCAACATTCTCCTGCAAGGGGCAAGAACGTCATCGGCGTGGACGAGGTCAACAAGAACGTCGTCGTGTTCACGGCAGTTGACGGTGATGGATTCTGCTGGGTGGGGGCGCTCAACGAGACCTCCACCCCATACCGCACCGGGGTCCACAGTCCTGGGGCAGTCATTCACCGCCACAACGAATGCCATCACAGCCGCTACAACCCCAGGGACATGCATGCCGGGCAAATACGTACACAGGAGGAACATGAAGGCGAACTTCGGCACAATCAAGACACCTGTGAACTAACAGACACTCTATCTGAGTACGCAAAGGGGCCCCGCGTAGGCGGGGCCCCTTTGCTGTACCCTTACTCTTTTTCGCCTGCCTTCCTCCCACGGAAACTGTCGGCTGCTCCCGTCGGCACGTGGGCCGTCCCGTGGTCCCAGTACAACGGTTTCCGGTGTGCATTACGCCAAGGCCTGGAGGCCCAGGCTGCGTCGAACACTCGTGGCTGCTAGGCCCAACCTCAGAACGTCGGGCTCAAGTGGCCCCACGGCGAGCGCCCGCATTGGCCCCAACTCAGCCTTCGACATGCGCCGAAAGATAGGTGATCTGGCGGGCTTAGATCGGCTCGGAGCGGGGTCGTAGTGTGCCGAAATGGCCTCTCAGGCCATAAACCAGCTGCTAATCCAGCTCAGGGAGGCGATGCCGACAGCCTCGCGTCGACCGCTCGTTCAGGCGGGCGGGTGGCCGTCCAATTTTCATGATTGGTCGAGCCGGCGACGGGCTGGACCGACTCCCAGATCCATGATTCACCAATGGCGAGAAGCTGCGCGGGACGTGCAACGACACGTGTCCGATGACGGTTTCGACGAGAACGATCTGCCCGTGTTCTCAGCTCCTCCAGTGGTGTCTGGCGCTTCTTTTGTGAGTACGAGATCGGCGGATCCTGGGCTACGAGCTGGTCGTCAAAGATGTGATCTGGTCGCCGTTGGCCTTGTAACGCAGTGTAGGTCTCGTCCAACCCACCTCCCGTCCGCCTGGGGGCTTGGGCGGGGTGTATGAGGTGTTCGTTGAGGCTATCGGCGACCCACTGCACGAGAGCACGAGAGCACGAGAGCACGAGGGACACGACGACCTCCTGTTCTTCGGGTCGGCTATGGGTGCGATTCCGCTGGCTTCAATTTGGCGATTGCTAACGCCGCCTTACAGTGGGTGGGCTCAGCAGTGCGGCAATTCGGCCCATCCGGTGTCGAGATGGACCTAGTCGCGTTCGTCAAGCACCGGAAGAGGGATGCGGCCAACACGGGAGACGATGGCAGTGAAACACGGCTTGACGGACGTACGGTGAACTCGTTCACCAACTGGGTCCAGGTGCCGTAGCGGACCGAGCGGCTCTGAATCCAGGTCACCAGCCGGGCCGATCAGCACACTGCTCGACGCCGCCCCATTTCCGGGGACTCCATCAGCCCATCTGCGTGACCGCAATCTCCATCCTCAGGATCCCTCGGGTCGAAAGCGTCGGTTCACTTTGCGGAGGGCCGAATCATCACATGATCCGGATTATCGAACTCCGTCATGACACCGGTCAGTTTCAGAATCCAAGTAGCGTCCCACGTTCTCCATCGCCTGGAGCTGTCAAACTCTCGGATTTGGGGCAGGAGGTCAGCAGCTTGCCGGGGACCCGGGAGGGGGTGGCGAATTCGTTGGATCGAAAGGATCGCGCTGAGCGCCGCATGCGGGGACAGTCGTGTTCGTCGTCGTCGCAGTCGACGTGGTAATCGACCCTTTGGATCCGGTAGACGATTTGGTCACCCGGGACTCGACGACGCTTCCGTGGGAGGTGGGACTGGAGGTCTGCCCGGCACCATTGCAGCCGGCCATCAACGTGCCCACGACCACCAGTCCGCAGATGGCCGCCGCAGCGCGACCGCGTCCGGTTCGTGCCTCGATGAATGAAGATGAGCGATCTTCAGGTGCCGGTGGGCGTCGAGTACCTCCATGACGGACGTGCAACTTCCCTCTTCTATGAGTTGGGCTTCGGACTCTGGAATAAAATGCTTCGAAGATTGAGGGTCACCGTCAAATTGCGTCGACCGATTAGTGCTCGCGCCTCCGCCGCTTATGTTGACCTCTCGATGTCGGTGAGGCGTGGAAGTTTGTAGATCCTGGATATGAGTGACAGAATTTGGTCATAGGTACCCTTGGCATTTACGGTGACTGGGCATCGTGCAATCCACTGATGTGCCGCTCGCATGACGATCCTTGACAGGCGCAGTCGGCTGAGGAGATCGAAATGGATGTGAGGTGGACGCCTGCCGCCGTAGCTGCTGCAGAAAGAGCGTGGACATAGTTGTATGCGTCTGCTTCCGAAGGGACGGCCGAGTTAAGCGATGCCTGCATCTTTTGTAGCTGGGCGGAGTGCTGATATGTGTGCTTTAAGCGGGCGACGGTCGAGTCGCCCGTGTTGTACTTTTTCTCCAACGTAGTTTCCTGAGTCTTGAGTGTGGAGATCTTGGCCCCTTCGGGCAGGAAGAATGCAAAGGCCCAGATGACGACGATGAGCAGCGCGGCGAAAAGGGATAGGAAGATCCGAGGACGCATAAGGGTCGATTTGAGCACGGTGAAGTCAATCATGGGATCGGTTGGCTAAAATGGCTGATACGCCTTGAACTGGCGTTGTGATTTATGTCGAACGTGATGGTGAAAACCACCGAAGATTGGGTAGTCAGGGTCCCCGAAAGTGGACCAAGCGTCAAGACGGGTGAGTTACTCATCGAGCTGCCGAATGCGGGTAGTGATGTCAGGTTCGGCACTGCGACTGACTGGCGGTCCCAGGTGCAGATGACAGCGGTCGTCGACGATGTAGAAGATGTTGTTGACGAAGGATTGTGACGACTGCTGACGGCCGTCGGGAGAGCACTTCGGGCTAGGACTTATTGTGGTGAGTTTCGGTTGTGAAGAGACGGTCATTTGGATGTCCGAAAGGACTGCGTCCGACGGAAGGTACTGTCCGAATTGGTTCAAGACGACGAGCCAATCGACTTCGCTGGCAACCAGCGGCTTGAACTCTGCCTGCAGTGCCTGCACCTGCTTGGCGAGTGCCACCACCTTGTCATATTTGGGGATCTCAACCTTGTTGATGAAGATGACCTGGGTCTGCAGAGCTGACACCTTGTTCTTGTTCGACCGGACATCTAAGAAGTCGCCACCCGGTGCCGGCAACCAACAGGAGCAGCAGGGCCAGGCCGCAGACGCTGAGCACTCGTACGATGTGTCGGCGCTCCCGCTCTTCGACCACTTCGGGAGGCAGGAGATTGAACTGCTCATCTCTTGGGGTCGGGCAGCGCGAGCCCGACCGGTACTGCCAAGGTCTGGTTGATCGCCTTCGCCTGCTCCTCGGAGATCGGCAGATGGCTGGTGTCGATGAGAGACAGCGGCGCGGCCGGGATCACCGGAACGCTGAAGCCAATTCGGAGAGCGTCCATGAAGCCCGCGACTTGCGCACCGGCGCCGGTCACCAGTATCCGTTCAGGAGAGGTTCTTCCTGGTAGGGACGAGAAGAAGCGGATGGAACTCTGAATCTCATCGACGAGCTCCGTCACGACCTCGTCGGTGGCCGACACGGCTCGTGAATCGTGTGTGCTCTGCGTTCCCGAGCTGACGCTTGATCTCTTCGGAGTCGGTCATCGGCAGGTCGAGGGCGCTGGCGATCGCCGCCGTGATGGTCGCACCTCCAAGGTCGATGGTGCGGACAAACTGCAGTTGCGCATCCTGGTGGACGACGACCATCGTTAGTCCCGCACCAACCGACACGATGGCCTCTGGTCGGCCCAGTGAAGCTCGGGTCATGGAGCGCCCTGGCCAGGGCGGCGGTGTCAAGGTCGATGCCCGTGGGCTCCAAGGCCGGCTTCGGTGACTGCCTTGACAATCCCGTCGATGAGTTCGCGGTGTGCCGCCGCGACCAGCACCCTGATGGTGGGGGCGCCGTCGGGGTCGGTGAAGGTCGCGATCACCTTGGCCGACAGCGCCGTCTGGTCGAGCGGGAACGGGACGACGTCGTCCGACTGGAAGAGGACGGCTTCGTTGAGCTCGTCGGGGGGAACCGGTGGCATGTCGACTTCCCGGGTGATGGCGCGCAACCCCGCCACCCCGAGCCGGACGCGGCGCTCCTTAAACCCGCCCTCTTGCCAGAGGCGCTGCAGGGCGTGGACCACCTGTGACCGGTCCTGCACCTCGCCATCAACGATGGCGCCGGGCTGCAGCCCGACCTGACCGTAGGCGAGCAGTACGGGTCGAGACCCGTCTTCGACGCTCAGTTCTACGGCCCGAATTGCGCTGGTACCGATGTCCAGCCCGACAATCCTCTGTGCCACGTACCTTCCCCCGTCATCCGGCCAGGCCGAGGCAGGGATACGTCATGGTCCTGCCACGACCTGCCGACTCCCAAGGATGCCCATCAACCCCGGGATGCCGTCAGGTCTTAAACGACGTAGCCACAACTGTATCACTACAAATGGTCAACTTTGCGGTCGCATTTGCGGAATTCCGCTCATAGGATCAGCGGGGATGGAGCAGCGCCAAGGCGACGTGACCGCGGTACGTGCCGGGGTCGACGGTACGGTCGAGCTGGACCTTCGGAAATTTCGACGGCAGGGATGCGGTGTTCGCCCGCACCGCCTCGGACCGGCGCCGCGGCGCGCTGGCCAGACGTGACGGTGAGAGCTTGACGGTAGCTGCCCGTACGGCAATGCAACTCCGGATCCCCCTCGTCCTGGAGCTGGCCTCGAGCGGAGCCGACGTGTCCGAGGGCATCGACGCCCTGCACGGCTGGGGCGGATCGGCGGCGGCCATCGCCGCCTGCTCGGGGGTGGTCCCGGTGATCGCGGTGGCGACCGGTCCGGTCGTATCGGGCCCGGCCCTCCTGCTCGGCATGGCCGACCTGGTTGTCATGACTCCGGCGGCCGTCGCCTTCGTATCGGGCCCTGCCATGGTGGCCGCCTTCACCGGCGTACGCGTCGATCTGGAGTCGCCTGGGAGGGGTGGGCGTCCACTCGGGGTTGAGCGGCCTGTGCGCTCTGGAGTCGGACGACACCGACGACGCGGTTGCCGAGCTGCTGAGCTACCTGCCACGCCACGCCGACGAGGAGGCGGAGCTCGATCCCACCCTCGACCCCCTCGACCGTCCTGTTCCCGAATTGCGCGAGGTGGTACCCGATCGCGGGAACGCCTCATACGACGTCCGCGACGTGGTTCGAGGGGTAGCCGACGACGGAGTGCTCTGTGAGCTCTGGGGGCGGTGGGCGCCGCAGCTGGTCACGGGATTCCTGCGGCTGGGGGGACGCTCGGTTGGGGTGGTCGCCAACCAGCCGCGCTCGCTCGCCGGAACGCTCGACATTCAGGCATCCCAGAAGGGGGCTCGGTTCGTACGCCTCTGCGACGGGTTCAACCTGCCCATCCTGACGCTGGTCGACACTCCGGGATTCCTACCCGGCAAGGACCTCGAGTGGCGGGGCATGATCAGGCACGGCGCCGAGCTGGCCTTCGCATACGCCGAGGCCACGGTGCCTCGACTCTGCGTGATCCTGCGCAAAGCGTTCGGCGGGGCGTACATCGTGATGGACTCAAGAGGCCTGGGCAACGATCTCTGCGTGGCGTGGCCAGGAGCCGAGGTGGCGGTCATGGGAGCGCCCGGAGCCGTGCAGATCCTGCATCGCAAGGCCGACATCGACGATCGGCGACGGCTTGAGGCCGCCTACAGCGAGGAGTACCTGACCCCATGGCCGGCATCCGAACGCGGCTTCGTCGACGCGGTCATCGACCCCGCAGACACCCGGGCGGTTCTGACCCGAGCCCTGGCTGCCCTGGGGAGCAAGCGCGAGATCCTCATTGGACGAAAGCACGACAGTGGACCCCAGTGAGTGCGCAAGTTGGACCCCGTGAACAGGCGGTTCCGGAGTTTCACAGAACCGAAATGATTCCGAAATTGATTCCTCAACATGTTCGGGCATGATGCAGGTGTGCAGAGTGACTCGGAGCATCTCCTCGTCCTCGAGTCCTGTCACAGCACCTGGGTATTCGATACCGAGAGCATGAGGTTCCGGCGAATCCTCAAGGGCTTGGATCTCGACGCCCACCAGGCCTCCACCGCGTGGCGGCCCTATTTCGGGATCGAGCTGGATCCTTTCACCGAGTCCTTCGTGGTCCTGCTCAACGCCGACGGGACCAGGCTCCTTCGCTCGTGGCGGCATGTGGAGCACTGCTCGCAGTGTGGCGGTGAGGCGACCGGCGAGTTTTCGGTCGACGACCTGCGCTCCGTAGCGCCAGGCTGAACTCCACGCCCCAGGCGTCCTAGAGATGGATCGCGTGGCCCGCAGCCAGGAGGACTGCGGAAACCGCCGCCGCCACGATTGCGACGACTCCTGCCACGACCGGAGCAGGCGGCGACGACCGGCGGCCTCGCACGCCGTGCTTCGAGGCGCTGGCGCGGATTGCAGATTCCGCACTCCGTGGTCGTTCGGCCGGCAGAACAACGAGGAGCGAGGAGTGCTGGAGGGTCTCGGCGATCAGGAGCACCCCTCGGCCGCCACCGTTGAGGGACACGCGCTCGGGCGTGGAGCATCGGACCAGCTCAGACCACTGAGCGGACCAGACAGCCGCTGTGCTGGCTCGGAGGATGATGCCTTCCTCGTCGTCGATGTCGAGCTCGAGGTCGACACCCGATGGGATGCCCGGGGTGGCACCCTCCTCGTGGGATCGAATCACACGGACACCTGAGAACCTGAGGTGTGCGTTTGACGGAAGCTCAGTCCCGACGATCGCCTCGCCGTGTGCGCTCACTTGCTCGCTGAGTGTGCTCCCCTCCGACAACCAAACGTCGGACACGCAGTGCTCCTCCAACCCTCATCTTGGCTTCTCTCACCGAACCAAGTTGGTGGATCCCATGCTCGGTGAACGCCGGTTGAGAGCATAAGCTCTCGCGGCGTGGAACAGAGAGATCTCGATCGCTTGCTAGCCCTGATGGCACGAGTCGACGGATCCGACCTGCTCATCAAGGCGGGCGCACAGCCGCGGATGCGCATCGACGGCGACCTTCGGCTACTGCAGGACGAGGAGGCGTTCTCCGCCGAGGAGATGGAGCTCCTGGTGGAGACGATCCTGCCCGCCCGCATGAGCGAAATCTTCGAGAAGCATCACGAGGTTGACTTCGCCTACTCGGTTCCCTCGTTGGGGCGGTTCCGAGTGAATGCCTTCTACCAGCGCAGCACCGTGGCCATGGTGTTGCGTCGGGTGCAGACCAGCGCGGCCTCGGCCGAGGAGCTGGGACTGCCCACGGCGATCTACGACCTCGCGGCCGAACAACGCGGGCTCATCCTGGTGACGGGGCCTACCGGCTCGGGAAAGACGACGACCCTGGCCACGATGATCGACCACATCAACCGGACGCGCCCATGTCACATTGTCACCATCGAGGATCCCATCGAGTTCCTCCACCACGACCAGGTCGCCTCGGTGGAGCAACGCGAAGTCGGCTTCGACACCGATTCCTTCGCCAGCGCCATGCGCGTGGTGCTCCGGCAGGACCCCGATGTGATCCTCGTCGG
The DNA here is from genome assembly GCA_963770505.1 of uncultured Actinomycetota bacterium. Lineage (GTDB taxonomy): Bacteria > Actinomycetota > Acidimicrobiia > Acidimicrobiales > RAAP-2 > CAVYPR01. The sequence continues at coordinate 334,598 of CAVYPR010000003.1, forward strand.
GGAGATGCGGGACACCGAAACTGCAGAGGCTGCCCTGTCCGCGGCCGAAACTGGTCACCTGGTGCTCAGCACCCTCCACACCATCGACGTCACCGAGACGATCAACCGCGTGATCGATTTCTTCCCTCCTTACCAGCAGACCCAGGTCCGCATGGCGCTGGCTGGATCGATCAAGGGAACCGTCGCTCAGCGCCTCGTACGACGGGCCGACGGTCGGGGACGCCTTCCCGCCGTGGAGCTCATGGTGGCGAACGGGCGGATCCGCCAGTGCATCGAGGACCCCGAGAAGACCGGCGAGATCGCTCAGATCGTCGCCGAGGGCGAGTACTACGGGATGCAGACCTTCGACCAGAGCCTCGCCAACTTGCTGTCGCAGGGGAGGATTACGCTGGAAGAGGCGATGCAAGTGTCGTCGAACCCGCACGATTTGCGGGTCACGCTGGAGCGACGCGGCCTGATCTCCACCGGCAGCCGTTTCCAGTAGGGGCTCGTCCAGCTCAGAAGGGCGAGCTCAGCGCGCTCGATACAAGCACGAGGCCGAACCCGCAGATAGCCATCGCCACCAGGGAGAACTTCGCAGAGGGCACGCGGCCGGACGTGTCGGCTTGCGCGGGAGTGCCGGCCGGTACACCGGCGACACGAGCTTCGTTTGCTCGAGTGAGCGAAGTCCGCTGTCCGATGGCGACTGCTGAGGCGACCAGCAGCGCCCAACCAGCCAGGACGAGTCCCCCGGGGGCCCAGAGCCACGAGGACGACCAGCCGAGCGTGGCGATGATGCATGCTCGCCGGGCGCCGCGATCGGTGCGGTCAGCCAGGAGCGCAACGACCGCGCTTGCACCTCCACCCAGCGCGGCCCACCCGATCCTCGTGGGCTCGGCGACGGCGGCAGCCACCACGATGAGCGATCCGGCCCCGATCCCGGCGGCGAGGTCCACCGACCACGGAATGGGCAGACCGTCGAGGTCGATGGCCACCGCCGCCAGGGAAGCCGCCACCACGATCAGTAGCGATGGAAGGGGATCGAGAGACCCGAGGGCCCAGGCAACCGCGGCGAAGGACAGGCCCGTGAGCAGCTCCACTATCGGGTAGCGGACGGAGATCGGCGTCCGGCAGTACCGGCACTTCCCCCGCAGGACGAGCCACGAGACGAGCGGCACGTTGTCAGCCGACTTGAGCTCGGTGTCACAGTTCGGGCAGTGGGACGGCGGCCGTACGACCGACATCCCCCGTGGGACCCGGTAGATCACGACGTTCAGAAATGAGCCCACCAACAGGCCGAAGAGCCCGCTGATCGCCACGACGAGCACCCGGGCCGCGGTGGTCGGCTCCATGGCCGGACTGTATCGCCGGGCGCCCATGGAGGGGCCGATGGTGTGAACATGGTGTTCCATTTCAGCGATCGAAGGGGTAGTCTCTGCTTGCCATCGGCGGGAGCGGTGATCCAGCGCGCGGGATTCCCGAAAGGGTGAAGATGGGCAGGCCAGGGCCGTCGGGCATTCGGACGAGGCAGGAACTTCTCCAGCATCGGAGCCGACACAGGGGAAGGCACATGACCATGGCGCCGGAGGACAGCGCACGGCGCCTGGCCGCGGAGCATGGCCTGCGTTTTGTCGATCTCAGCCAGGCGGCGCTCGCCCCTGGCGTGGCCAACCTCGTGCCCGAGGACGTGGCCCGACAGCTGCATGCGGTACCCATTGGCCGGCGACTCGGCACTCCGGTGGTCGCCGTGTCGGATCCAGGGAATCCGACCGTCATGGAGGCCCTCCGGCAAAGCCTGGGCAGGGAATTCGTGGCGGTGGTGGCCCATCCCGAACAGGTTGAACGGGCCATCGCACAGCTCTACTCGCGTAGCGCCCCCTCGCCGACGACGGCGGCACCGGGATCTCCGTCGGCCCCGGCGGTATGGCCCGTTTCGGGAGGGCAATCGGCCGAGAGCAACGCCGCGGCCAACGGGTCGGACCATGGTGAGGTTGGCATCCTCGACCGCCAGGCCGATGTCGCCGCGTCGTCCGGCACACCGCTGGCGCTCGACTCGGTGGTCGTGGGGAGCGCAGCCATCGACACACAGCCCCCGAACCCGGCCACCGCTCCACCGGCCCCCGATGGCTACGGACTGCTGGTCGTCCCACCGGACGTGGACCTGAGCGGGCTTCCGCCCGACGCACCCGCCCTGGCCCGCGTCCTTGTCGAGTCGCACCGGGTCACCGTCGAGGACATGACGGAAGCTCTCGGTGCGTACCAGCAGAGCGGTGAGTCCCTGGCGCGGTACTTGTTCAACAGGGGACTGGCCACCGAGGACGACCTGGTCAGGGGCATGGCCAGTGAGGTGGGCCTGGACTTCGTCGACCTGAGCACGTTCCCACTCGACCAACGGGCCGCTTCGTTGCTCCCCGAGTCGGTGGCCCGCCACCACATGGTGCTGCCGGTGCGGATCGAAGACGGGGTGCCGCTCGTCGCAATGGCGAACCCCTCGGACGTCTACGCCATGGACGACTTGCGCACGATCATGGGTCGCAACTTCACCCCGGTAGTGGCCACCCGATCGCAGATCGCCACCCAGATCCGACTGGCCTACGAGGGCGACGTCGACATGAGCGGGCTCGCCGAGGACGCCGCCGATGACATGGCTGGTGCGGGCGCCGGGTTCGAGCTGGAGAGCCTGCAATCGGTCGTGGAGGACGCTCCGATTGTCCGCTACGTCAATCTCCTCATCCTCCAGGCGCTGAACGAGCGAGCATCGGACATCCATATCGAGCCGACGCCCAGACGTCTGCGGATCCGCTTCCGCATCGACGGCGTGATGCAGGACGCCACGTCGGCGTCGGCGTCCATCCACCCGGCCGTGGTGAGCCGGTTGAAAGTCCTCGGTGAGATGGACATCGCCGAGCACCGGATACCCCAGGAGGGACGGGTATCGCTCACGGTCGGCGATCGCCAGATCGACCTCAGGCTGGCCACCCTGCCGTCGATGTTCGGCGAGACGTGCGTGATGCGGCTCTTGGACAAGTCGGCGAGCATCCGCGGCCTTCCCGAGCTCGGTTTCTTCCCCGACACGCTGGACCGCTACGCCCAGGCCTACCGGCACCCCTACGGCGTGATCCTCGTCACCGGGCCCACCGGGGCAGGGAAGACCACCACCGTCTACGGAACCCTCCAGGAGGTCATGACCAAGGAGAAGTCGGTGGTGACGGTGGAGGACCCCGTCGAGTACCAGATCGACGGGATCACCCAGGTGCAGATCAACCAGAAGGCCGGGCTGGACTTCGCCAGGGCACTCCGGTCGATCCTGCGGTCCGATCCCGACATCGTCCTGATCGGCGAGGTCCGCGACACGCCGACGGCCACCATCGCCATGGAGGCGGCACTCTCCGGCCACCTGGTGCTCACCACCCTCCACACCAATACGGCCGCCGCCACGCCGTTGCGCCTCACCGAGATGGGGATCGAGCCGTTCCTCGTGACCTCTTCGATCACCGGTATCCTCACCCAGCGCCTGGCACGCGTGCTATGCAAGCAGTGCAAAGAGCCTTACGTCGCCTCGGAAAAGGACTTCGTTGCCGCCGGCTACAAGGAGTCGGATCTCACAGGTGTCGACACCACCACGCTTTACCGAGCGGTCGGGTGCCGGTCGTGCAGCCACACCGGGTACCACGGCCGGATGGTCCTGGCCGAGGTGCTCATCATGACCGAGGAGATCGATCGCATGATCATCGAGCAGCAGCCGATGGCCAACATCGAGCGCGAGGCGTGCGGCCAAGGGATGCGGACGCTCCGCATGGACGGCCTTCTGAAGGTGGTCGGCGGGCAGACGACGCTCCAAGAAGTGCTCCGGGTGGTCATTTGACCGGCCCAGCGGCCGCCTGCGTGGCCGAGCTACGGAATCCGGACCGCGCCGCGTGCACTGGACGTCATTCCCGCTGAGATGGCGACCACCTTCGACTACAAGGTCCGCGACCAGACGGGCAACCTGATCCAGGGCCAGCTCGACGGCGACAGCCTGCCGGCGGTGGTGGGACGCCTGCGCGACATGGGCTACCTGCCGGTGTCGGTCACCGCACCAGGGCGGCAGGCTCCGCGGCGAGATCGTCATCCCCGGCTTCAGCGACCGCATCAAGCCCAAGGACGTCGCCGTGTTCACCCGGCAGTTCGCCACCATGGTGGACTCGGGACTGTCGATCAGCCGCTCTTTGGCCGTCCTTTCCACCCAGGTCGAGAACAAGTACCTGGGCCAGAAGCTGAAGACCGTGCGCGAGGACATCGAAGCCGGGTCGTCGCTGTCCCAGGCCATGGCCAAGCACCCCAAGGTCTTCTCCAACCTCTACGTCTCGATGGTCCAGGCCGGCGAGGTCGGTGGCTCCATCGACGTCGTGCTCAAGAACACCGCCAACCAGCTCGAGGCCCAGGTCGAGCTGAACCGCAAGGTCCGCGGGGCGATGGTCTACCCGATCGTGGTGGTCTCGGTCATCGCCATCATCTTCTTGATCATGATGGTGGTGATCGTCCCCATCTTCAAGAAGCTGTTCGTCACGCTCGGCGGCCAGCTGCCCCTGCCGACGCGGATCCTGATCACGATCTCGAACACCCTGATCAGCTGGCGCTGCGGCGTCGTGATCGCCGTCATCATCGGCGGCATCATCACGCTGCGATGGTGGATCAACACCGAGAAGGGCCGCCTCAAATGGGACGCCTTCAAGATGAAGCCACCGATCTTCGGCGCCCTCACCCACAAGGCGGTCCTGGCCCGGTTCGCCTCCACCCTGTCGTCCCTGCTGCAGTCGGGGGTCCCGGTCATGGAGGCGCTCGACATCGTCGCGTCGGCCTCGGGGAACCAGGTCATGGCCGAGTCGGTGGTCGACATCAAGGCGGCGGTGCGCGAGGGGCGGTCGTTCGCCGACCCCATGAAGCTCCACGAGATCTTCACCCCGCTCATCGTCCAGATGGTCGAGGTGGGCGAGCAGACCGGTGCCCTCGACGAGATGCTCCAGCGCTCGGCGGACTTCTACATGGGCGAGGTCAACCAGACGGTCGACAACCTGACCTCGATCCTCGAACCGCTGCTCGTCGTGACCATGGGGGCGGTGGTCGGCACCATCATCGTGAGCCTCTACCTCCCCATGTTCGACTACATCAAGCTCGTCCACTAACCCGGCGGCGGGGGACACGGGACGAGCAACAGCGCCGTGGCTCTTGCTCCAGCACCGCCCCCGGGGACCCGGCGCCGCGCGTTGAAACTGTTGCGGCGGTGGTGGCCGATACTGCGGTGGTTCATCGGCGTCGGCCTCCTGGTGCTGGCCGTGGAGGCGCTCAGCAGCCACGGGAGCGAGCTGTCGGGTTTCGGCCAGGTGCTCGCCCACCTCCGCTGGATCTGGCTGGTGCCGGCGGTCCTGGTCGAAGGGGCTTCGCTGGTGGCCTTCGCCGGTGTCCAATTCCGCCTGCTGGGAGCAGGCGGTCTGATGGCGCCGCCCGGTCCCCTGATTGGGATCACCTTTGCCTCGCAGGCCATCACCAACTCCCTCCCCGGCGGTGGGGCCATTGCCGCGGTCTACGGCTTCCGGTGGTACCGGCGGTTGGGTGCCGACGACCCGCTGGCGGCCTGGGCCATGGTGGGCAGCGCGGTGGCGGCCGGGCTCACGCTGGCCCTGGTTGCGGCCCTCGGACTGGTGCTCGCCACCGGGCTGGGCGCCAGTCTGGACCTGGTCCCGGTGGTGGCGGGGGTGCTGGCGGTGGGGCTCGCCGCGGGCATCCTCTTCGTCTACGAGCGGCCACTGGCCATCGTGGTGCACTGGGCGTTTCGCGTCTCCCAGGCGGGTACTCGGGCGTCCGAGCGGCGACCTCCAGGAACACATCGAGCGGGTCGTCAGGCGGGTGACGGTGGTCCGCCTCCACCGCCGGCAGATCGTGGCAGTCATCGGGTGGGGGATGGCCAATTGGCTGTTCGACTGCTCGTGCTTCGCCCTCTCGTTCCTCATGGTGGGGGCGGGCATCCCGTGGAAGGGGCTTCTCCTCGCCTACGGAGCCGGGCAGCTGGCGGCCAACCTGCCGATCACCCCCGGAGGGCTTGGCGCGGTGGAGGGCAGCATCACCATCGCTCTGGCCTACTTCGGGGGGGCGCACGCCAGCACGGTCGACGCGGTGCTGGTGTACCGCCTCATCAGCTTCTGGGGCGTCCTCGTCGTCGGTTGGTCGGCGTGGGCCTGGGGGGCGATGGGAGTGCGTCGGGGGCGCTGGCCACGCTACGCGATGGCCGCGCCGGCGGACCCGGCGGTGGAGGAGGCCGCGGCCACCGAGTTGTCCCTGGCAGCCGAGGAGTCCGACGACCCATCCGCAGCAGCGGGCGGTGAGCGAGGCGGGAGGGAGAACATCGAGATCGGCTCCGAGAGGTCCGTCACCGGCCGGGGCAGCGTGGAGGTGGGGACATGAAGGGCACTGGAGCACACGGTCGACTGCGGCGCACGGTGGCGGCAGGGGCGGTGGTGGCCGCACTCGCGCTGGGCGGCACGCTGGTGGGGGGTTGCACTGCGGGTCGCAGCGAGCTGGGGACGGGCAGCAGCAGCTGCTACGAGGCCCTGCCGAAGGCCGTGTCTGCGGTCCACGGGGCAGGGACCCTCAAGGGGGTGAGCCTGGTGAGCGTCGGCACGCTCCGCCGCTTCGAGACCCGTCTCTACGACGCGGCTCGTGCCGCCCCGGGGCCGCGACCGGCGAAGGTCTGCCTGGTGGCGTTCTCCGGCTTCTTCACGGCTTCACGAGTGGACAAGCCCATCGGCCGCCTCCATGGCACCCTCGCCGTCGTCGAGCTCGGCTCCCCCGGCAACCGCCTGCTGGCGACGCTGATCGTGGCGCGGCCCCCGCTGCCCTTCGGCCACAACCACATCGGGCTGTTCTGAGCCTCTGCTACCGGCCCCCGGTCCCGGCGGACGCGGGAACGGCCATGGGGCCCATATGCGAGTTGCCGTCGGTCAAGCGGGCGTTCGGGAACCCGAACTCCGGCCCTTCCCGGCGTCACTTCATCGAGGGGCAGCCGACTACCAGAGGCCGGGTTCTCACTCGCGAACTGGGAGAACCGCACGTGTCACTTGGCAAAAGAGACCGTTGCAACCGCCGCGGCGCGCTGGTATCGTGACAGTCGATCGGTAGCCAAAGGTTGGCATCGACGACAAGGGCAAACCCTCCGCGAGGGGGGGACGCAAAGTCACGGGACTCAACGAGTCAGCCGGACCGCCGAATCGGACAACAAGCGAGATGGGCTTGCTACACGGTCGGCGTTGTCGGGCTGCTCACCACGAGCAGGGGGAATGCGCCACATGCAGAACCAGAGCTCTTGGGAGCTTGTCGGCCCCGCAGAGCGTCGGGGATGCGACGTCGGCCCGGGTACGGGCGCCTCTGGTCGCGCCACGGCTCTAGGACCCCACACCGCCGCTCGCGTGCGGGATGTCGCCCGATGAGCCCGCTCTCGGCAGCCGCCAGGTCGGAGTGGTCGCGCCAGCTGGTCCGGGCGCTCGTGACCGCCGGGTACGCCGGCGAGGAGGATCTCGTCCCGCTGCTGAGCGAGGCGACGCAGACCGGGTCGCAGGTGGGCCCGATGATCATCAGCCGCCAGCTGGTGCCGGCCCCGGTCGTGGTCTCGATCCTGGCCCAGCTCTCCCGCCTGCCGAAGGTCGACCTCGACACCAACGAGCCGACAGCCTCCCTGATCGAGCTCATCCCGGCACCCCATGGGCGGGACTTCCAAGCGCTGCCTCTGCAGCTCGTCGGGCAGCAGGTCGTGGTGGCCTTCTCCGAGCCCCCCGACCCCACCGACGTGCGTGCCTTGAGCGAGCTCATCGGCTACGAGATCGTCCCGGTGCTGGGCGATCCGCTCTTCATCCAGCGCAGGCTGAGCACGCCCAACGGCAGCCACGCCGCACCGCTCGAGGAGAGACCCGGGCCGCAGGACAGCTTCGAGCCGCCCGCCCCGTCGTCACCGGCGGCACGCGGTCAACGATGCCCCGCCGCCGCCCACGGCCAATGGCACGACAACCAACGGCTCGGGAGCCCTTCACGGCTCCAACGGCTCCCACGGGTCGAACGGCTCCAACGGCTCCAACGGCTCGGTCGGCATCACGATGCACGAGTCGGACGAGATGCCCCTGCACGTGGACGAGCTCCTGCGCTACGCGGTGGGCGTCGGGGCCTCGGACCTCCACCTGTCGACCAGCATGCCGCCGACGCTTCGGCTGCACGGTGCATTGCGGGCGATGGAGGAGGTCCCGCCGCTCGACAACAACACGCTGCGCGACCTGATCTTCGGCATCCTCCCTCAGATCCAGCGCGAGCGGTTCGAGGCCGACCATGAGCTCGACACCTCGCACACCATCGCCGGCGTGGGCAGGTTCCGAGTGAACGTGTGCTTCGAGCGCGGTTCGATCGCCGTGGCCCTGCGACCGATCCCGCACGAGATCCCCGAGTTCCACACCCTGGGGCTCCCCGACACCGTCCGGGCCTTCGCCGAGCTCCGACGGGGCCTGGTGCTGGTGACCGGACCCACCGGTTCGGGAAAGTCGACCTCTCTGGCGTCGCTGGTCGACATCATCAACCAGACCAAGCCGCTGCACATCGTGACCGTGGAGGACCCGATCGAGTTCGTCCACGCCCACAAGCGCTCGGTGATCAGCCAGCGCGAGGTTGGTGCGGACACCTCCTCGTTCGCCGAGGCCCTCCGCCGGGTTCTCCGGCAGGACCCCGACGTCATCCTGGTGGGCGAGCTCCGGGACCTCGAGACGATCTCGACGGCGCTCACCGCCGCCGAGACCGGCCACCTGGTGTTCGCCACCCTCCACACCCAGGACGCCCCGTCAACCATCGACCGGATCATCGACGTCTTCCCGCCGAACCAGCAGGACCAGATCCGGATCCAGCTCGGCTCGTCCCTCCAGGGCGTGGTGACCCAGCAGCTGGTGCCCACGGCCGACGGCGGAGGGCGGTGCGTCGCGGCGGAGGTGCTCGTGTGCACCCCGGCCATCCAGAACCTGATCCGGGCGGCCAAGACCCACCAGATCTACTCGCTGATGCAGACCGGCGCCCAGTTCGGCATGCAGACCATGGACCAGAGCCTGGCCTCACTGGTGCGGCGGAAGGTGATCACCCAGGGCGTGGCCCTGGACCGCTGCCGCAGCGAAGATGACTTCCGGAACCACCTGCACGGGCAGAGTGATGACCAGGGGAAGGCGTGGGACGGTGCGCAGCGAGGGGAACACGGCCCCCGTCGACGTGATCGACGTGGGCGCCCGCTGAGATGGCGACCACCTTCGACTACAAGGTCCGCGACCAGACGGGCAACCTGATCCAGGGCCAGCTCGACGGCGACAGCCTGCCGGCGGTGGTGGGGCGCCTGCGCGACATGGGCTACCTGCCGGTGTCGGTCACCGCCAACCAGGGGGCCGGCATCCGCGGCGAGATCGTCATCCCCGGCTTCAGCGACCGCATCAAGCCCAAGGACGTCGCCGTGTTCACCCGGCAGTTCGCCACCATGGTGGACTCGGGGCTGTCGATCAGCCGCTCGTTGGCCGTCCTTTCCACCCAGGTCGAGAACAAGTACCTGGGCCAGAAGCTGAAGGCCGTGCGCGAGGACATCGAAGCCGGGTCGTCGCTGTCTCAGGCCCTGGCCAAGCACCCCAAGGTCTTCTCCAACCTCTACGTCTCGATGGTCCAGGCCGGCGAGGTCGGGGGCTCCATCGACGTCGTGCTCAAGAACACCGCCAACCAGCTCGAGGCCCAGGTCGAGCTGAACCGCAAGGTCCGCGGGGCGATGGTCTACCCGATCGTGGTGGTCTCGGTCATCGCCATCATCTTCTTGATCATGATGGTGGTGATCGTCCCCATCTTCAAGAAGCTGTTCGTCACGCTCGGCGGCCAGCTGCCCCTGCCGACGCGGATCCTGATCACGATCTCGAACACCCTGATCAGCTGGCGCTGCGGCGTCGTGATCGCCGTCATCATCGGCGGCATCATCACGCTGCGATGGTGGATCAACACCGAGAAGGGCCGCCTCAAATGGGACGCCTTCAAGATGAAGCCACCGATCTTCGGCGCCCTCACCCACAAGGCGGTCCTGGCCCGGTTCGCCTCCACCCTGTCGTCCCTGCTGCAGTCGGGGGTCCCGGTCATGGAGGCGCTCGACATCGTCGCGTCGGCCTCGGGGAACCAGGTCATGGCCGAGGCGGTGGTCGACATCAAGGCGGCGGTGCGCGAGGGGCGGTCGTTCGCCGACCCCATGAAGCTCCACGAGATCTTCACCCCGCTCATCATCCAGATGGTCGAGGTGGGCGAGCAGACCGGTGCCCTCGACGAGATGCTCCAGCGCTCGGCGGACTTCTACATGGGCGAGGTCAACCAGACGGTCGACAACCTGACCTCGATCCTCGAACCGCTGCTCGTCGTGACCATGGGGGCGGTGGTCGGCACCATCATCGTGAGCCTCTACCTCCCCATGTTCGACTACATCAAGCTCGTCCACTAACCCGGCGGCGGGGGCCCTCGCCGCTGTCGGCGCTCGGCCCTCTGAAGATGGCGCTCCACGTCGACCCAGGTGAGCGGCTGCTCCCCGTCGTCGGGGGGCCGTGTGGGCTGGGCCCGGCTGACGGCCACGAAGGCCACCGTCCAGAGCACGGCGATGGTGCCCAGCTTGGCCAGGAAGCCAGCCACCTCCTGGTCGGCCAGGGGCGTGAGGCCCGCCACCCGACCGGGGTGGTCGAAGGGCGGGTACAGGGGGTGGCGGGCCAGGATCCACACCACGGCGAGGAAACTCGGGACGATCGACTGGACGATGAGGTACCCGGCGCGGCCCAGGGCCGGCAGCTTCGGGGTGCCCGGTACCGGGGCGAGCACGGGGAGCCACAGCACCACGCCGGCCGCCAGGAGCACCAGGTCGAGGAGGGCCCGGGCGATCGCCGAGGACGACTCCGCGTCGACGGCCGCCGTGGTCAGCGTCCCCACGAAGACGACGGTGACGACCGCCACGGCCACCGGGGGCCGGCTGGCCGAGCGGGCCAGCGCGTCGAGGGGTGCCGGCCGGGTGGCGGCTGCGACCACCGGCGGGGGCAGGCCCAGGAGGAGCAGCGGTGGGACGGCCAGGGTGAGCAGGAGCCGCTGGACGACCAGCGCGGTGAGCGACCAGTGCGCGGCCAGGTCGGCCACCGGCCAGGTGAGGGCGAGCAGCAGCACGGCCATGGCGCCGGCGAAGGAGCGGACCTGCCGCCGGTCGGCAGCGAAGGGCGGCCGGCGGACAATGGCGGCGTAGCCGACCGAGAGCGCCAGCACGGCCCCCCAGGCCGCGAAGTCGGGGGCGAACGCCCACGGGGAGGTTTTCACGCCGCCGTGGGTGGCCACCTACGCTGTCGGCGGTGGCCACCCTCGACCGCCTCGAACGGCTGACCGACCTGGTCCTGGTCCTGCTCCACGCACGTCGCCCGCTCACCCTCGACGAGATCGCCCGGGAGGTCCCCGGCTACCCCGAGAGCCACGACGCGCGCCGACAGGCCTTCGAACGCGACAAGCGGCTCCTGCGCGACGAGGGGGTCCCGGTCGTCACCGAGGCCGTCACCGGCCACGAGCAGTTCGGCTACCGGATCAGCCCCGACGCCTTCTACCTGCCCGACCTCGGCCTCACCCCCGAGGAGCAGGCCGCCCTCCATCTCGCCGTCGCCGGCGTGCACCTGGGCGATCCTAGCGGCCGGGACGCCCTGCTCAAGCTGGGTGCGAGCGGGGTGGCCGAGGCCCGGCCCGTGGCCGCCCTGGTGCCGCCGCCTGCCCTGGTGCCGCTGTTCGACGCGGTGCGGTCGGGGGCCGAGGTCGCCTTCACCTACCACGCCGAGCGGCGCGCCGTGGCCCCGGCCGGCCTGTGGTTCCGGGGCGGCCGGTGGTACTTGGTCGGGTGGGACCGGGCGAAGGAGGCGTCGCGGACCTTCCGGGTCGACCGGATCGAGGACGTCCCAGTCCCCGGCGCTCCGGGCAGCGGTTCGCTGCCCGAGGGGTTCGACCCCGAAACCGCCGCACCGGCCGAGCCGTGGCGGCCGGGGGAGGGGGGCGACGACGACGTGCTGCTCGAGGTCGACGCCATCGAGGCGCCACGGGTGTGCGAGGAGGTGGGCCCCGAGGCGGTCGTGGAGCAGCGCCACGACGGGTCGGTGCTCCTGCGGCTCGGGGTGACGAGCACCGACGCCATGCGCTCGTGGGTGCTCGGACTGCTCGACCACGCCGAGGTGGTGGGACCGCCCGACCTGCGGGCCGGGCTGGTGCGGTGGTTGGAGTCCATGGCCCGAGATGAAGAGGTCACCGCCGAGTCCACCCGCCCGGCGGCGCCGGCGGCCGGCCCGGTGGTCGGTGAACCGCTGCCCGAGGCGCAGCCCGCGCCGGCCGAGGCGTCGCGGGCCCTGGCGGCCAACGTGCGGCTGCGCCGGCTGCTGGCCGTCGTGGGCTGGCTGGCCACGGTGGGGGAAGCACCGATCTCGGAGGTCTCCCGGAGGTTCTCCATCCCCGAGGACGAGCTGGTCCGCGAGCTCGAGCTGGCCGCCTGCTGCGGGCTGCCGCCCTACTCGCCGGGGGACCTGCTGGAGATCATCGTGACCAGCGAGACGGTCGAGGCCAACCTCGGCCGGGAGCTGGCCCGGCCGCGTCGGCTCACGGCCGCCGAGGGCTTCGCCCTGGCCGCGGCCGCCCGCACCATCCTGGCCGTCCCCGGTGCCGACGAGGACGGCTCGCTGGCCGGCGCGCTGGCCAAGCTTGACGCCGCCCTCGGTGACCGGGAGAAGCTCGTCGTCGACCTCGACGCCCCTTCGCTGCTGGCCGACGTCCGCCACGCCACCGACGACCGACGCCAGCTCGAGATCGAGTACCACTCCGCCTCCTCCGACGAGACCACCCGGCGTGTCGTGGACCCCCTGGCCGTGGTCTCCCTCGACGGCCACTGGTACCTCGACGCCGACTGTCACCGGGCGGGCGGGCTCCGACGGTTCCGGGTGGACCGCATCCGGTCGGTGCGCGACCTCGGACCACTCCCCGACGGGGAACGCCCCGACGCCGCCGTGGCACGGAACGCCTTCGTCCCCGGGCCCGGCGCCCTGCCCGTCCGGCTGGCCCTGGGCCCCGGCGCGGCGTGGGTGGCCGACACCGTCCCGGTGCTCGAGGTGGCGACCGGGACCGGCGTGACGGAGGTGACCCTGGCCGTGGGCGGGACGGCCTGGCTGGAGCGGCTCCTCCTACAGCTCGGGCCGGGGACCCGGGTGCTCGACCCTCCCGAGCTGCGGGGGGCGGGTGCCGCCGCGGCTCGCCGGGTGCTCCGACGCTACGCCACCGGCGCTAGCATCGAAGGGCATGAAAGACAATGAAAAGCTACGCCGCTCCCGGGGGACCGGCGGCGACCTGGGACCGGTCGGGTTGGCGCAGGCGCTTGAAGCGCAGGAGGATCGTGGCGCCTTCCTGCGGCACCTTCCCCTGGTAGATCCAGCCCTCGTCCCGACGGCGTCGGATATAGGCGTCGATGCCCTCCCCTGCTGTCCAGGGACTCCAGCGATAATTGTCGTTTTCCCAGAGACTCTCCACGATCTCCACGACTCAAATCGTACCCCAGCCCGAGCATGTTCGGCACACGGCGGCTCCCGCGCCGCCGGGCGCCCCGCGCCGACGTGCTGCGCGTCACCCGCCTGACCGACCGCTCCGGCCGGTACTACCTCGACGACCTGGCGGCCGAACTCGGCCCCGCCCGGGTTGCCGGCGGGCGCGGAGAGGATGGTCCCGGGCTCTGGACCGGCGCCGGGTCGGCCGGCCTCGGGCTGTCGGGGCCGGTCGAGCGCAGGGACCTGGAGGCGGTGCTGGCCGGACGCCGGCCGGGCGACGGGCGGCCCCTGGTGGCCAGGCGGGGCGGGGTGGCCGGCGTCGACCTCACCTTCACGGCCCCCAAGTCGGTCAGTGTCCTCTTCGCCCTCTCGCCGCCCGAGGTGTCGGCCGAGGTCCTGGCGGCCCACGAGCGCGCCGTGGAGGCGGCGATGGGCTACGTGACCCGCCGGGCGGCGACGGTCCGCCGGGGGTCGGGCCACGAGCGCCGGCCCCAGCCGGTCGACGGCCTGGTGGCCGCCGGCTTCGCCCACGGGCTGAGCCGGGCCCACGACCCCCACCTGCACACCCACGTGGTGGTGGCCAACCTCGGCCACGGCACCGACGGGCGGTGGACGGCGCTCGACGGCCGCGGCCTGCGTGCCCACGCCAGGGCCGCCGGCGCCCTCTACGGCTCCGACCTCCGCCACCGGCTGTCCGAGGTCCTGGGGGTCGAGTGGACGGCCACCGCGCGGGGCACCTACGAGCTGGCCGGGATCGACCCGGCGGTGGTGGGGGCCTTCTCCACCCGGGGCTCGGAGATCCGCGCCGAGCTGGCCGCCGCCGGCCGCCACTCGACGGCCGCCTCACGGGTGGCGTGGGCCAGGACCCGTGACCCCAAGGCAGTGTCCACGGGCGCGCCGCTCCCGGCCCAGTGGCGGGCCCAGGCCGCGGCGGTCGGCTGGACGGCCGCCGAGCTCTCGGCCGCGCTCCATCGGAGGGCGGCGGCGCCGGGCCGCCTGGACGAGCACCGCTTCGCCGCCGGACTGGGCGACCCGGTGCACGGCGCGGTCACCCGACGCCAGGCGCTGACGGCGTGGGCCGGAGCTCTGCGCGGCGGGACGCCGGCCGTCGACGCCGAGCGGTGCGCCGACCGGCTGGCCCCCTGGGGCGAGGGGATCGGGGTGGCCGAGGAACACCGCCCGCCGTCCGACGTGGTGCCCGCCGCCCACCTGCTCGCCGCGCTCGGTCCCCGGCCCGGCTCGCCGCGCCTGCTCGAGACGTGGCAGGGCGGGGCCGACGCCGTCGCCCGCTACCGGGCGCGCTGGGGGGTCACCGATCGGTCGCGGCCGCTCGGCACCGAGGGATCGGGCCCGGTGCTGGCCGCCATGGGGGCCCAGCGGTTGGCGGACCACCTGGCCACGACCCGCCGGCTCGACGCGGCCCGGCGCGAGCTCGGACGCGAGGCCGGCCGCTGGGCGGAGCCGCCCGATCTCGGCCTCGGCCGCGGCTGAACCGGTCGCTCATCGCCCGAGGCCGCGCTCGGCGGGCCCGGCCGGGCCGGTGCGCCCGGCCGGGCCCCGGCCCCGCGCCCGTCCGGCGGCCACGAGCTCGCGCCAGGGGTCGGTGGCGTGCGCCGGGGTGAGCCGCACCCAGCCCATCCGGTTGCCGGCGTCGAGGGCCAGGGCCGTCCCGGGGTGGCCACGTCCGACGGCATCGACCGCCAGTCGTGGCCGGTGCACCGTCGACCAGCTGACCGAGGGCCGGCGTCGGCCGTCGTGCCCGGGGCCAGTGGCCACCGTGCGGGTTGGGACCTCCTCGTCGCCGGCCAGGGCCGAGATCGCCTGGAGGGTGGGCAGGTCGGCGATGCCCGGCAGGACCACGGTGGTCCCGAAGAGCGAGAGGAAGGCGTCGCCCTGGCGGCCCCAGCGGCGGCGGGCCTGGGAGAGGTCCTGCAGCGACGCCAGGGTGAGCAGACCCTGCCCCGCCCCCTCGCTCACCATGGCCGGCAGGTCCGGGATGGGGGCGATGTTCGCCGCCTCGTCGAGGGCCAGCAGCACCGGCGGACCGCCCGGCGCCTCGTGGGCGCGGCGGTAGGCGGCGTCACGCACCTCGGAGAGCAGTCCCACCATGAGCGGCGCCCACAGGTGCTGCTGGCGCCCGCTGGAGCAGAGGTAGAGGGTGTTGGCGCCGGCGCAGAACGCCTCGGCGTCGAAGTACGGGGGCTCGGTCGAGTCGAGGGCGCCGCTGGAGCGGTAGGCGCGCAGGATGCCCGACGCCGTCGACCAGATGCCGGACTGCTCGCGGCCGTCGGTGGCCAGGATCCCGGCGAGCACATCGGTGGCGGGTGCGTCCTCGCCGGCGCGCGCCGCCAGCACCGAGAGGGGGTGCGAACCGTCGTGGCGGTCGACCCAGTGGAGCACGGCGGCCATGGGAGCGTCGTCGATGGCCGCGGCGTGCAGGAGCGGACCCAGCAGCGACGTGGCCCGCTCCGACCAGTGCTCGGCGTTGGCGCCCTCGGCGCGCTCGCCCTCGGCGCGCTGCGCCGCGCCGGCCATGGCGTCGGCCATCATCGAGCGCGCCGTCCCACCGGCGCGCCGCGTTGACCGGGGACCACCCCACCCGCAGCACGCCGGTCGGCGGGTCGACGGTGCCGCCGGGGTCGTAGAGGAGGGTCCAGCCGCTCTGGGCACGGGCCGCGGCCGTGGCGTTGAGGACGTCGGGCTTGGTGGAGGTCGAGACGACGGGCCCCGGGGCAGCCAAAACATTGGGGATGACCAGGGAGGACGTCTTCCCCGAGCGCGACGGGCCCAGCAGCAGCGTCGGTCGCTCGGGCCCGGCCCACGCCCATCCGCCGGCCCCGGCGCCGAGGTAGACGGAACCGCCGGCATCCCATGCGGCCGAGCGAACGAGGTCCGCCAGACGCCGCGTGCGCAGCGGCTCGGACGCGTCACCGGCCGGTCCGCTGCGCGTCAAGGCGCCGGCGAGCGGCGCGGTGTCACGCGCCACCGACGCGTGCTGACGACGCCGCGCTGTCGCGTTTGGCGCACACCGTGGCGCGCTGAAGGCGTGCGCATCGCGCACCGCAAGAGCGCGGATGGCGCACATCGGATCACGTGTCCTTGGTGCCGTGCGCGTCTTGATGCTTGACCTGGGCGCGGAAACCAAGTGTGATGGTATGTGACCCGATACGCGATGGGGGTGTTGCACACGTGTCGACATCGAGTCGGTCGACGTTGGTGGATGCATGTCGGCATCACCTACAACGGTCGGCCGATTCGCCTAGATGGCGACGCCTCCTCACGCCGGATCATGCAAACCATGTAAGTGGTGCAGCAGTGCGGTTGCCGACATCTCCGGGTGGCGGTGTGCCGCAGGCTCCACCTCGAGTCAACGTTGACATACCTAGGGAGGTGCTCCTGTGGCAGTAGCCGCAAAGAAGCGGGCCCCGGCCAAGAAGGCCGTGAAGCGGGCTCCGGCAAAGAAGGCGGCCAAGCGCGCCCCGGCCAAGAAGGCCGTCAAGCGCGCTCCGGCGAAGAAGGCGGTGAAGCGGGCCCCGGCCAAGAAGGCCGTCAAGCGCGCTCCGGCGAAGAAGGCGGCCAAGCGGGCCCCGGCCAAGAAGGCCGTCAAGCGCGCTCCGGCAAAGAAGGCGGCCAAGCGCGCCCCGGCCAAGAAGGCCGTCAAGCGGGCTCCGGCCAAGAAGGCGGCCAAGCGCGCCCCGGCCAAGAAGGCCGTCAAGCGAGCCCCGGCCCGCAAGGCAGCCAAGCGCGCTCCGGCCCGCAAGGCAGCCAGGCGCTAGCCAGCTCCGGGGGCCGGCCAGTGCCGGCCCTGCCCATCACGGAAGGCGGTCGGGGGCCTGCGGGCCCCCGCCGCCGCGTCAGGGGAGCGGTCGGTGCCCGCCGGTGGCCGCCCAGGCCCCGGGGAGGTCGGACGGCCAGTCGACGTCGAAGGCAAGGCCGGCCGAGCGCAGGATCCTGACCGGCTGGCCGATCCGCAGGCACTCGGCCCGGTGGCGGGCGAAGGAGCCCGGGCCGTAGGAGAAGCGGAACCCGCACCCGACGGGCAGATCCACCACGTTGGTGCCGTCGTCCCGGCGGTCGGGGACGAGGGTGATCCCCTCGAACGGTGGCAGCGCCCCCAGCCCGGCGGCGCGGGGCAGGTCGCCGTGGGCCACGGTCACCGATTCCACGCCCATGGACCCCAGGCGCGCCACCCCCTCCTCCACCGCGCCGTTCAGCCCCCGACCCGGCTCCCACACCACCAGGGCCCCGAGCCGCCGGGCCCAGTCGGCCACCTCGGTGTCGTCGCAGACCACGGCGACCGGGAGGGGTGCGGCCGCGCTCACCACGTGCTCGGCCATGCGGCGCACCAGCGCCCGCCGCTCCTCGTCCCCGAGCGCGGCGTCGAGCCGGCGCTTGGCCAGGGCGAAGCTCTTCACCGGGACGAGGACGGCGCGCCGACCGAGCAACGCGGGCGCTGGGCGCCCCGAGGGTGCGCCGGCGGCCGCCGGCCGGGCGGGGGCGACGCCCATGGTCACCCGCACAGTGTAGGAGCGGGCCGGACGGGGCACGCGGGCCCCGGCCACGGGGTCACGGCCCGGGCGGTGCCGGCGGCCGTAGGCTCGGAACGTGGTCGGAGGTTCGGTCGTGGTCGTGGGCGCCGGTTCGTGGGGAACCACGGTCGCCGCGCTGGTCGCCCGGAACTCGCCGACCGTGCTCTGGGCGCGCTCGGCCGAGCTGGCGGCGACCATCGCCCGCCAGCACGAGAACCCGGCCTACCTCCCCGGCATCGCCCTGCCCGACTCGCTGGGTTGCACGGCCTCGCTGGCCGAGGCCGGCGCCGCGGCGGACCTGGTGCTCATGGCGGTCCCCTCCCACGGCTTTCGAGGCGTCCTCGAGAGGCTGGCGCCCTCGCTGCCCCCGGGGGTGCCGGTGGTGAGCCTGGCCAAGGGGATCGAGGCGGGAACGGGCATGCGGATGTCGCAGATCGTGGCCGAGCTGCTGCCGGACCATCCGGCCGGCGCCCTCAGCGGGCCCAACCTGGCCCGGGAGGTGGCCGAGGGCTGCCCGGCGGCCTGTCTGGTGGCGCTCCCCGACGAGTCAATGGCCCGGCGGGTCCAGCAGCACCTCCACGGCAGCACCTTCCGGGCCTACACCGGCACCGACGTCGTCGGCTGCGAGATCGCCGGCGCCACCAAGAACGTCATGGCCATCGCCGCGGGCCTGGCCGACGGCCTCGGCTTCGGCGAGAACACCCGCGCCGTGCTCGTCACCCGGGGGCTGGCCGAGCTGGGCCGGCTCGGCATCGCCCTGGGGGGCCACACCCTCACCTTCGGCGGTCTGGCCGGGGTGGGCGACCTGGTGGCCACCTGCACCAGCCCGCGCAGCCGCAACCGGACGGTCGGCCTCGAGCTCGGGCGAGGCCGCGCCCTCGACGAGGTGGTGTCGGGGATGCGCATGGTGGCCGAAGGGGTCAAGACCGCCGGTCCCCTGGTCGACCTGGCCCGGAGCCGGGAGGTCGAGATGCCCATCGCCGAGCAGGTGGCGGCCATCGTGGCGGGGCGGACCTCGCCCCGTGAGGCCCTGGCCGCCCTCATGGACCGTCCCGCCCGCTCCGAGTGGGAGCCCGGCCTCCTCCGCGGTCTTCCCCGATGACCGCAGAACCCCCCGGCGGGGGCGTCTCGGGCGACGGGTCGCACCCGCCTCAGGCGGCGGGGGTCCCCGGACGTCGCGAGGCGGCGCTGGCCCACGTGAGCGGCCTGCTCATCGAGGCCGGGGCCACGCAGGCCGAGATCGACCGTGCCGTGGCCGACGGCGTGCTGGACCTGCTGGCGGTGGACCGGCTCCTGGTGCCCGAGACCCGCCGCTACTCGGCGACCGAGCTGGCCGAGGTCACCAGCCAGCCTCTGGACCTGCTCAGGCGGCTCTGGCGGGCCCTCGGCTTCCTCGACGTGGGCGACGACGACAAGGTCTTCACCGACCTCGATCTCGAGGCGGTGCGCCTCTTCGACGGCATTCTCGACCTGGGGGCCGTCGACGTCGACGTGGCCATGCAGATGGCCAGGGTCATCGGCTCGTCGATGGCCCGCATCGCCGAGGCCGAGGTGGCGCCCGGGGTGCTGGGCCTGCGCGACGAGGACGATGACGACGTCCTGGCCGCCGACGAGTTCGCCAGCATGGCCGGGATCGCCCTCCCGGCCATGGCCTGGTTCCTCGAGTTCGTCTGGCGCCGCCACGTGCAGGCCGCGGCCCGGCGCAGGGTGATGCTGCGCGCCGCCGGCGAGACGGCCGGCACCAATCCGGTCCTGGCCGTGGGTTTCGCCGACATGGTGGGCTTCACGCTCCTCAGCCAGCACCTCGGTGCGGCCGAGCTCGCCGCGGTGGTCCGTCGGTTCGAGGAGATCTCCCACGACGTCGTGACCGGCCTGGGGGGCCGGCTGGTCAAGATGATCGGCGACGAGGCCATGTTCGTGATCGAGAGCGTGGAGGGGGCCGCCCGCATCGGCCTGAACCTGGCCGAGGCCTACGCCGGCGACGACCTCCTGAGCGACGTGCGGGTCGGCCTGGCCCTGGGGGAGGTCCTGGTCCACGAGGGGGACTACTACGGGGCCACCGTGAACCTGGCGCACCGCATCGTCAACGTCGCCAACCCCGGGACGGTGCTCATGTCCGACGCCTTCCACAGCCGGCTCGTGCAGGAGGCGGACGACGAGTTCGTCGCCCAGCCCCTGCGGCCGCGCCAGCTCAAGGGGTTCGGGCGTGTGCAGCTGTGGTGGTGCGGACGGGCGGGGGAGGAGCTGCTGGGCAGCGGGCGCGCCGCCGACGACCGGCGCAACGTGCACTGGGAGCGCCTGGCCGAGGTGCTGCGCGACATCGACGAGCTGCGCGGCATGGGCGAGCGGCTGCTCTCGGTCGGTCGCGGCTCGGGCTACCCGAGGGCCGAGCCGGCCGAGCGGACCTCAGACGCCGGGGAGGCGGAAGGTGGCGATGCCGAAGGCCCGTAGCTCGAAGCTCCCGTCGAACCGCTCGAGCGGGCGGCCGCGCAGGTCGACCAGGTAGCCCGGCCGGCCGGCGGTCGACACCGTCGTCGGGCTGTCGGTCGGGTTGTGGACCCGGACCTCGAGGAGCCCGCCCTCGCGCCGCACCGCGGAGATCTCGGCCCCCTCCACCTCCGAGCGCGCTGCCCTCGGGCTCGCGCCAGCCGCCCCCCTGCGCCTGGACCACCTCGAGGGGGAGCAGGACGTCGTCGGCCATCGCCCAGGGGTCCACCTCGCCCACGGCCAGCGCGTAGCGGGCCTCGATCGGGCGCCCGGCCAGCTGCAGACCGTCGACCGGCGTGAGCGGGCCGGCCGGGAAGGGGCGGTAGGCCATGCCCAGCCTCGAGAGCATGCCGGTCGAGCGCAGCAGGGTGAGCGCCACCTCGTGCGCGGCCCCGTCGGCCACCTCGACCAGCTCGTACTCGAACACGCCGTCGTGGACGACGGTGAGGCCGCCGGCCGACACGAACCGCCGGGCCGGGAAGGTGGGGAGCCCGAACTCGTCCGGGCGTCCCTCGGCCTCGAGCCCCCGGGAGACGACGGCGAAGGCGCACTCGGCCTCGGAGGCGGTGGCCGGTCGGGGCAGGGGCAGGTGGACCCGGAGCCGGTGGTCGCGCGAGGGGTTGACGAAGGAGGTGACCACGCGCACCGGCTGCTCGTCGGCCCGCAGCTCGACCGTGGTCACGACCGACACCTCGTGGTGGCCGACCCGTGCCTGGGTCGAGCCGTCGACGTGGTCGGGCCAGCGGTAGGTGGCGGTGATCGCCGCGCTCCCTCGCACCGGGCCACGCAGACCCACCGACACCGACACCGCCTCGGGCGCCTCGACCAGCGAGTCGGTCCGGGGCGGGGAGTAGTTGTAGGAGTCGCCCAGGTCGCCGCCGTCGACCAGGCGGCCGAAACCCTCGATCCCGTCGACCGAGAACGTCCCGGCCGCCGGGTCGACCACCACGGTGGCCAGGCCGTTGGAGATGGTGACCGAGCCGTCCTCCTCGGTGACGGTGACCGGGTGGGCCAGGGGGACGGGCTCGAGGGCGCGCCAGCCGAACCCCTTCACCTCGGCCACCCGGGCGGCGATCCGCCGAATGGGCGGCTGGTCGAGGCGCACCCGCACGGCCACGTCCGGCCGCGCCCCCAGCCTGGTGTAGAGGTCCTGCTTCACCTCGGCGATGGGGACGTTGGGCCGTTCCTCGGGGCCGACGTAGACCGTGAGGTCGATCCCGGTGTCGTCCTCCTCCACCACGATGTCCTGCACCCAGGCGTCGTTGTCGATCTTGGGGCCCTGGAGCATCCCCAGGATGGTGCGCACCGTCTCGGCGTCGAGGGTCATGGAGCCCGGGAGGCCGAACCGCTCGGAGAGGACCTGCACCTCGGGCGCGGGGGGGTCCTCGGCCCCCACCACCAGCTCGACCACGCCCGAGCGGGCCCGGCCCGCGGGGTTCACGACCACCGGCCCCGGCTGGGCCATCGACCGGGCCAGGGCGCCCAGCGCCCGGCCGGCCACCCCCTCGCCGATCTGGCGGGCCTCGGCGAAGCGGTGGAGGACGGCGTCGACCACGTCGTCGACCGAGCAGGCGCAGATCGAGTCGTGGGCGGCGTTGCGCAGCACCTGCAGCCAGGCCAGCTCGAGCAGTCGTGCCGGCCACTCCTCTGCGAAGAGGGCGGCGTAGGGCTCCGCCCGGCGCTCGAGCTGTCGCTCGGCTTGGGCCGCGGAGCGCTTCACGTCGACCCGGTTGGAGGTCACGCCCATGAGGAGGTGGGCCCGCGCTCCCGAGCGCAGCTCGCCCCGCCAGTGCTCGAGCCCCTCGGTGGGCGCGGTGTCCAGGTAGGCCGGGAGCGACGTGATCTCGAAGTGGTAGTCGTCTTGGAGGGCGTTGGCCTCGGCGGCGACCCGCCCCAGCCAGGGCTGGGGCGCCAGGTGGTCCGACCCGTTCATGAGCAGCAGGTCGCCCAGGAGGAAGGACCCGATCTCGTGCTCGTGGTCCTCGATCCGCCGCACCAGCGCCTTGGCGTCCTCGGGCAGCACCGCCCCGTTGCTGTAGCCGACGGGGAGGTATTCGGCCCGCACGGCCGACCCGTCGGGCGACTCCCACATGAAGCCGGTCTTGGTGATGGCCGAGGGAACGCCCCGCCAGACGACGGCGTGCTCGAGGCCGCCCAGCCGCAGGATCTGCGGCATCTGGGCCACGTGGCCGAACATGTCGGGCAGGTAGCCGACCTCCATGGCGCCGCCGAACTCAGTGGCCCGGGCCATCCCCATCTGCAGATCGCGCACGATCGTCTCGCCCGAGATCAAGAACTCGTCCATGAGCACGTACCAGGGCCCCATCGTCACCCGGCCGGAGGTGGCCAGGGCCCGCAGGCGCGGCGCGGCATTGGGGCGCACCTCCAAGTAGTCGTCGACCGCGGCCATCTGCCCGTCGAGCAGGAAGTCGGCGTAGGCGGGGTCCGACTCCATCAGGTCGAGGAGGCGGTCGAGCGTGTCGACCAGGTTCATGCGGAAGGTCTGGAACGGCTCGTACCACTCGCGGTCCCAGTGGGTGTGGGGGACGATGGCGATTCGGCGGGGGCTCATGGTCGCCACGATACGCCGCCTCGCTCGGGAGGTGCGCCGGTACCATGCGCCCGTGCCGGCCGCGCCGTGGACCCCCCACCTGCCCCCCGGCACCGACTTCGCACCGTCGCAGCTGGCCGAGGGGGGGACCCTCCCGGCGCGCTGGGGGCGACGGTGGTCGGCCGAGCCCTCCCGCCCGGCCCTGGAGGGGCCCGAGGGTCGGTGGGACGCCGGCCGCCTCGACGAGCGCACCCGGGCCGCCGCCGCCGGCCTCGCCGCCGCCGGCCTGGCCGCCGGGGAGCGACTCTTGTGGGCCCCGGCCCCGACCTTCGACTCCATCGCCGCCGGCCTCGGCGCCCTGCGTCTGGGGGCCGTGGTGGTGCCGGTCAACCCCGCCTTGAGCGACCGCGAGCTGCATCACGTCGTGGCCGACGTGCGCCCGGCCCTGGCCGTGGCCGACGGCGGGGTGGCCGGACGCCTGACCACGGCGGAGGGTGCGGCACCGGCGGTGGTCGGGGCCGCCGCGCTGGCCGGGGCCGCCGGGGCGGCGCCGGTCGACCTGGTCGGGCCGGGCGACCCGGCCCTCGTCGTCTACACCTCGGGCACCACCGGGGAACCCAAGGGAGCGGTCCTCACCCACGGCAACCTCCTGGCCGGGACGGCGACCCTGCGGCTGGCCTGGCGGTGGGAGCCCGCCGACCGGCTGGTGCTCGCCCTCCCGCTCTTCCACGTCCACGGACTGGTGGCCGGCCTCTTGGGGACCCTCTCCACCGGCGCCTCGGCCATCGTGCTCGAGCGCTTCAGCCCCGAGGGGGTGCTCGGCGCCGCCGGCGCCGGCGCCACCCTCTTCTTCGGGGTCCCCACCATGTACCACCGCCTGGTCGCCTCGGGTCGGGCCGCCGAGCTGGCCCGGCTCCGGCTGTGCGTCTCGGGCTCGGCCCCGCTCCCGGCCGACCTCTGGCGTCGCGCCGCCTCGTCGGGGATGAAGGTCCTCGAGCGCTACGGCATGACCGAGACGCTGCTCACGGTCTCGAACCCCTACGACGGCGAGCGCCGTCCCGGGACGGTCGGCTACCCCCTCCCCGGCGCACATGTCCGCCTCGACCTCGACGCGGAGAACGGTGGGACCCCGGAGGGGGAGGACGCCGCCGGGGTGCTGATGGTGCGCGGGCCCACCGTCTTCGCCGGCTACTGGGAGCGGCCGGCGGCCACGGCCGACTCGTTCACAGGCGGCTGGTTCCGCACGGGCGACCTGGCCTCGATCGACGGCGACGGCCGCCTGTCGCTGCGCGGGCGCCGCCTCGACCTCGTCATCAGCGGCGGCTTCAACGTCTACCCGGCCGAGGTGGAGGACGTCCTCCTCTCTCACCCCGGGGTGGCCGAGGCCGCGGTGACCGGCACCCCGTCGGAGGAGTGGGGGGAGGCGGTCACCGCCTGGGTGGTCCCGGTCGCCGACGACCTCGACGCCGACGACCTCGCCGACTTCGCCGCAGAGCGCCTCGCCCCCTACAAGCGCCCGCGCCTGGTCCGGGTGGTCGACGCCCTCCCCCGCAACGCCATGGGCAAGGTCCTCCGCCACGAACTGCGGTGACGCCGGGCCGGTAGCGTGCTGCGGGTGAGGGTGGCCTTCGGCACCGACCAGCAGACCGCGCTCACCGCGGCCGTGGTCGAGCGGCTGCGCGGTGCGGGCCATGCCATCGAGGTCGTGGCCGACGGGGCCGAGTGGCCCGAGGTCGGCCGGGCGGTGGCCGAGGCCGTGGCCGAGGGCCGGGCCGAGCGCGGCGTGGTCTGCTGCACAACCGGCACCGGGGTGTCGATCGCCGCCAACAAGGTGGCCGGGGCCCGGGCCGCCCTGTGCACCGACGCCGCCACGGCCGAGGGGGCCCGGCGGTGGAACGACGCCAACGTGCTGGCCTTCGGGCTCCGGCTGACCAGCGAGGCCGTGGCCGCCGAGATGGTCGAGGCGTTCCTCTCCACCCCCTTCGAGACGCAAGAGGCGCCGGCCGTGGCCCGCCTCGAACCGCCCGGGTAGGCCCCGGCACACCGGCGACCCCCCCACCGTCGCCGCCACGGGGCGGTGCTGGCCGCCCCGGCCGGGGTCAGCGCAACGGAGGCTCCTTGGGCAGGCCGAGGACGCGCTCGCCGACGATGTTGCGCAGGACCTCGTCGGTCCCCCCGGCCACCCGCATCCCCGGGACGCCGAGGACGAACTCGCCCCAGGCGTAGGTGCCCCAGCGGCCGCTGTCGGCCACCAGCTCGGGCCCGAGGACCGCCGAGAGCAGCTCGCTCAGCAACAGGGCGTTGTTGGTGAGGGACATCTTGGCCAGCGACAGCTCGGGCCCGGGGGCCTGGCCGGCCGCCACCTTGGCCATGGCCCGCAGGTTCGTGTAGCCGGCCACCCGGCCGCTGACCACCAGACGGGCGACCTGCTGGCGGACGAGGGGGTCGTCGGCCCGGCCCATGTGCCGGACGAGCTCGAGCAGCCGGCGCTCCTGCACGCCGGCGCTCCCGGCCCCGACGCCGATGGCCGCCCGTTCGTTCATGAGGGTGGTGAGGGCCACGCCCCAGCCGCCGTTCACCTCGCCCAGGCGGTGGGTGTCGGGCACCCGCACGTCGGTGAAGAAGACCTCGTTGAACGAGGAGCCTCCCGTCAGCTGGCGGAGGGGGCGGACCTCGATGCCCGGGGCGTGCATGTCGACCAGGAAGGCGGTGAGGCCCTTGTGCTTGGGCAGGTCGGGGTCGCTCCGACAGATGATCTCGCCGACGTCGGCCAGGTGGGCGTAGGAGGTCCAGACCTTCTGGCCGTTCAGCACCCACTCGTCGCCGTCGCGCACGGCCCGCGTGGAAAGGCCGGCCAGGTCGCTGCCGGCCCCCGGCTCGCTGAACAGCTGGCAGCCCACCAGGTCGCCGCGGTGCATCGGCGCCAGGTAGCGCTGCTTCACCTCCTCGGTGGCGTGGGCCAGGATGGTGGGGGCCACCATGCCCAGGCCGACGCCGAAGACGAACTGCGGCGGGGTGTCGTAGCGGGCCTCGAGCTCGTGCCAGCGCTGGGCGTGGTCGCCCGACAGCCCCCGGCCGCCGTAGGCGGGGGGGCCGCTGATCCAGCCGAAGCCGGCGTCGAAGACCTTCTGCGACCAGGCTCTGGCCTCGGCCAGCTCCCGGCGGTCCTCCTCGGGGGTGGACTCTCGGATGAGCGACACCCGGTCCGACCCCTGGCCCCACTCGAACCGGGACTCGGCTCTTGGGGTGGCGTTGGCCTCGAGGAAGGCCAGCGCCTCGGACTCCAGGGCCTCCACGGAGATGGGCGCGGCAACCACGTCACCGGAGGCGTGCACCGTCGTCTCGCTCACCTGGACGCCTTTCCTCGGGGCGCCTCGATGCCCCCGCCGGGCACCGGGCGGCCCGGCAGATCCGTCCATAGACTAGGCGCAGGTTCATGGTCTACCTGCTTGCCATCGCCGCCTCCTTCTCCAACGCGTTGACCAGCGTGCTCCAACGGATGGGGGTCGAGTACGCCCCGGCCGACCACAGCATGCGCCTCAGGCTGGTCGGCCACATCCTGCGCCAGAAGGTCTGGCTGGTCGGCTTCGGCCTCATGATCGCCTCGTTCCTCATGCAGGCCACCGCCCTGCACGACGGCCGCCTGGCCGAGGTCCAGCCGCTGCTCACCACCGAGCTCCTCTTCTTGGTGCTCATCTTGGGCACCAAGTTCCAGTTCACCGTGGGATGGCGCGAGTGGAGCGGGGCGGTGCTGGCCGCCGGGGGACTGGCCGGCTTCCTCGTCTTCGCCAACCCCCGGGGCGGCGGCGGGGTCCCGCCGACCTCGGACTGGGTGGGGGTCGGCGTGGCGTGCCTGGCCGCCATCGTGGTCGGCGTGGTGGCCGCCCAGCGCGGGCCGCGCTGGTGGCGGGCCGCGGCCTTCGGGATGGCCGCGGCGGTGGCCTTCGCCTTCACCGCCGCCCTGACCAAGGTGGTGACCGACTTCGCCGCCACCGACTGGGCGTCGATGTTCCGCCACTGGCAGACCTACGGCCTGGCCGCCTTCGGCCTGCTGGCCGTGTTCCTGACGGCCAACGCCTACCACGCCGGTCCCATCGCCGCCTCCCAGTCGGCGCTGGTGCTGCTCGACCCGCTGGCCAGCATCCTGATCGGGGTGAGCCTGTTCGGGGAGAACCTGCGCACGGCGGGGGCGTGGGGACCGCTCGAGGCCCTGTCCCTCCTCGTGCTGTTCGTGGGGGCCATCACGCTGTGCACGTCGCCGCTGCTCAACCCGGCCAAGGTCGGCGGGGCCGAGAGCGCGGAGGTGCTGACCGGCCGCTACCGCTCCGGGCGCGGCCCCGACGCCGGGACGGCGGTCCCCGAGGTCCCCGGCTGCTGAGCGTCCGGCCCGGCCGTCAGCGGCCGCCGAGGGGGAGGGCGGCCAGCGCGGCGGCCATCGACACCGGCACCACCACCAGCCCGAGCACCGTGTAGCGCGCCGCCGAGGGGCGGGCGCCGACGGCCCGGGCGGCTTGCAGCCACACCACGGCGGAGAGGGCGCCGGTGACGGCCAGGTTGGGCCCGAGGTCGAGGCCCACCAGCAGGGCGCGGGGGTCGGGCGGGGGCCGCGCCGCCAGCAGGGAGGCTGCCGGCAGGTTGTTGCCGAGCACGCTGGCCAGCGCCCCGACCACGGCCGTCGGCCACGAGGAGAGGTGGGCCAGCAGCCGCTGCGGGCCCGACCAGGCCCGCCCGAGCGTCCCGGCCCCGACGGCCAGCCCGAACAGGCCCACCAGCACCGACGCGCCCAGCGTGCGCCGGACCTCGGTGAGGGGCAACGAGCCGCGGACCTTCCGCCAGCCGGCCAGGGCCACGCCGCAGGCCAGCACCGCCAGCGCCATCACCCCGCCCGACCCCACCAGCACGGCCACGGTGGCCGCGGCCACCCCGGCCAGCCCGGCACCGACGTGGGGCCGGGGCCCCGTGGGTGGCCGGCCGCCGGCGGCGGCCGAGAGGCGCCGGCGGTGCAGGAGGGCCACCGTGGCCCAGACGGCGACCACCGAGGCGATCCAGGCCGGCAGCATGGCGTGGGCGAAGTCGCCGCCGGCCAGGCGGTGGCGGCCGAGGACGATCAGGTTGGTGAGGTTCGAGCCCGGCAGCAGCAGCGACGCCCCGTTGGCCATGAAGACGGCCAGGTAGACGAAGGGTAGCTCGTCGACCCCGCGGCGCCGGGCGGCCACCACCACGACCGGGGTGAGGAACACGACCGCCGTGTCGAGGTTCAGCACGGCGGTCACCGCGGCCAGGAGCAGCGCCGCCCCGACGAGGAGCGTGCGGCCGCCGGGGGCCAGGCGGGCCAGCTCGGCCCCGGCCGCGTCGAACAGGCCGTCGCCCCGGGCCACCAGGCCCACGAGGAGGAGGCCGGTCACGAGCACGAACGGGGTCCACACCTGGGCCGCCGCGTGGCCGGCGGCCGTCGGGTCCCAGGCCACGGCGACCACCAGCGCACCCAGACCGGCGGCGAGGACCAGCGGCCCGACCCGCGCCAGCGGATCGGGTCCCCCGCGCTCGCCGTCGGGCAGGGGACCGGGGGCCGGCGGCTCGGCGCGTCCCGTGCTCCCCCTCCGGCCTCAGTCCCCGGGCGCCAGCACGGCCCCCAGCGCGCCGTCGAGCTCGGGGTGGGCGAAGGGGTGGCCGACGGCCTCGAGCCGGGCCGGGACCGCACGCTGGCTGGAGAAGAGGAGCTCGCCGGCCATCTCGGTCCCGAGCAGGATCTCCACCGCCCTCCGGGGGACGGCGAGGGCCGCCGGACGGTGCAGGGCGCGCCCGAGGGCCCGGGTGAACTCGGCGTTGGTGACCGGGGCGGGGGCGCAGAGGTTCACCGGCCCGACCAGGCGGGCATCCTCCACCGCCCGCACGATCGCCGCCACCTCGTCGGCCAGGGTGATCCAGCTCACGTACTGGTCCCCGCCGCCCAGCCGGGCCCCGAGACCCAGGCGGAAGAGGGGGAGCTGGCGGGCGAGGGCGCCGCCCCGGCGGTCGAGCACGATGCCGGTGCGCAGCCGCACGACGCGGGTGGCGCCCTCCGCCGGGGCGGTGGCCGCCTCCCAGTCCCCGCAGACCTCGGCCAGGAACCCGGTGCCCGGGCCGCTCTCCTCGGTCAGCACCTCGTCGCCGCGGTCGCCGTAGTAGCCGACGGCCGAGGCGCTGACGAAGACGGCGGGCACGGGGTGCAGGCCGGCCGCGGTGCCGGCCAGGAGGCGGGTGGGCCCGGCCCGGCTGTGGCGGATCTCGCGCTGGTAGGCGGCGGACCACCGCCGGTCGCCGATGCCCGCGCCGGCCAGGTGGACGACGGCGTCGTAGGGACCCAGGGCCGCCAGGGCCGCCTCGTCGACGGTCCCGCCGGCGGGGTCCCACCCGACACCCGGGGTGCCGGTGGGCGCCGGGTGGCGCAGCAGGGGGACCACGGTGTGGCCGCCCGAGGCCAGCGTGGCGCCCAGGGCGCGGCCCACCAGTCCGTGGGAACCGCTCAGCAGCACCCTCACCGGACCGGGGCCCCCGGCGTCGCCGGGTCCCGCCGCCGCTGTCCCGCGGTGCCCAGCCCGACGGCGACCCGGACCAGCCGGGCGAAGCCGTCGGGGTGCGACAGGTGGGCGCCGTGGCCGGCCCCCTCGATCTCGACGAGCACGGCCCCGGGCACGTGGGACGCCAGCCAGGCCACCGTGTCGCGGTGGTGGGCCGAGCTGGCCGGCCCGCCCCGGCCGAAGACCGCCGGCACGGCCAGCGCGGTGACGTCGAAGGGCGTCTCGCCGCGCATGGCCAGCAGGTCGGCCACCAGGGCGGGCCCCTCGGCCCTCCGCTTGGCCCGCACCTCGGCGGGGAGGCGGTCCCAGGTGGCGTCGCCGACCATGCGGCGGAAGAAGGCCTCGGCCTCGTCGCCGGGGTCGCCGGGCACCCACGGGGCGCGCCCCGGTCGGCGGGAGAGCCCGAGCCAGGGCATCGGCGGCTCGTAGGCGCCGACCGAGGCGAAGCGCGTCGGCTCGGCCAGGGCGGCGGCCACCACCACGTCGCCCCCGACGCTGTGCCCCACCGCGGTGACCGGCCCGGCGTCGGGGAGGGCCGCCACCACCCCGAGCAGGTCGTCGACGTGGCCGGCCAGGTCCACCCCCGTCCCGAGGCCCGTCGAGCCCTCGTAGCCGCGGCGGTCGTAGGTGACGACGCCGAGGTCGCCCAGCCGGCGGACGGCGCGGGCGAAGCTCGCCCCGCGGTCGAGCGAGCCGTGGACGAGGACCACGGTCGGCCCGAGCGACGCCCCCCAGCCGCCGGGCGGGGGGTGCTCTGCCACGTCGAGGCCTGCGGGGTAGCCCATCGGCCACGACGCTACCGGCGCCGGAGCGGTGCCCGGTCGGGCGGGGCGGGGGTCGGCACGGGTCGGGGTCCCGCGGCCCGGGCGCCGGTAAGGTTGGTCGGGTGACGGACGCGGGTGGTGTCGAGCGCGCCGCCGGCCGACCGGACGGCGGCGTCGGTTCGTTCGGACCCAACGCCTGGCTGGTCGACGACATGTACGACCGCTACCGCGCCGACCCCTCGTCGGTGAGCGAGAGCTGGCGAGAGTTCTTCTCCGACTACCGGCCGGCCCCGGTCCCCGCCGCCGTCACGACGTGGTCGCCACCGGCCACCCCCCCTGCGACGCCGGCCGACGCCTCTCCCGCCGCGTCGGCGGGCGCGGCGCCCGCCCCCGCCGTGGCGCAGCCGGCCCCGGCGGCGACGGCCCCGGCGGCCGCGGCCCCACCGGCCAACGGCGCGGCGCCCATCGACGCGGTGGTGCTGCGGGGCGCGGCGGCCCGCATCGCCGCCAACATGGAGGCGAGCCTGTCGGTGCCGACGGCCACCAGCGTGCGCACGGTGCCGGCCAAGCTGCTCGAGGTCAACCGCCAGATCATCAACAACCAGCTGGCCCGCACCACCGGGGCCAAGGTGAGCTTCACCCACCTGATCGGCTACGCCATCCTGCGGGGCCTGGCCGTGGTGCCCGCCCTCAACCGCAGCTTCGTGGGCGAGGTCGACGGCCGGCCTGGCCCCGGGGTGGTCACCCACCCCCATGTCGGCCTCGGGTTGGCCGTCGACCTCGAGAAGTCCGACGGGTCGCGCACCCTCCTCGTGCCGTGCATCAAGGGGGCCGACACCCTCGACTTCCGCTCCTTCGTCCTCGCCTACGAGGAGCTGGTGCGCAAGGTGCACTCGGGCAAGGCCGTGCCCGAGGACTTCGCCGGCACCACCGTCACCCTGACCAACCCCGGGACGCTCGGGACCGTCCAGTCGGTGCCCCGGCTCATGCCCGGCCAGGGGGCCATCATCGGCGTCGGCGCCCTGGCCTACCCGCCCGGCTACGAGGCGACCGACCCCCGGGTCATCGCCGAGCTGGGCATCGGCAAGGTGGTCACCCTCACCTCCACCTACGACCACCGCATCATCCAAGGGGCCGAGTCGGGCCTGTTCCTGGCCCACGTGGCCGAGTGCCTGACCGGCGGCCACGACTTCTACGACGAGGTCTTCGAGTCGATGGCCGTGCCCTACGAACCGGTGCGGTGGGAGCACGACACCCAGGCCGCCGACGACCCCGAGGACGTCGAGCACCAGCGGCTGGTGAAGCAGGTGCGGGTCCAGGCCATCATCAACATGTTCCGGGTGCGCGGCCACCTGATCGCCCACCTCGACCCGCTCGACGCCCGGCCGCCCAAGGTCCACGCCGAGCTCGACCCCCTCAGCTACGGCCTCACCATCTGGGACCTCCCCCGCCGCTTCGTGGCCGACGGGCTGGCCGGCCGGGACGTGGCCACCTTGGACGACATCCTCCACCTCCTGCGCGACGCCTACTGCCGCACCCTGGGCGTCGAGTACATGCACATCCAGGACCCCGACCAGAAGCGGTGGATCCAGCAGCACGTCGAAGGGGTCCCGACGGCGGTGACGGCCGCCGAGCAGCGCCACATCCTCGGGCGGCTGAACGCGGCGGAGGTCTTCGAGCGGTTCCTGCACACCCGCTACGTCGGGCAGAAGCGGTTCGGCCTCGAGGGGGCCGAGTCCACCATCGTCCTGCTCGACACCCTTTTGGACGAGGCGGCCGTGGCCGGCACGTCCGAGGCGGTCATGGGGATGGCCCACCGCGGGCGGCTCAACGTGCTCGCCAACATCGTCGGCAAGTCCTACCGCGAGATCTTCGAGGAGTTCGAGGGCAACCTCGACCCCGAGTCGGTGCAGGGGTCCGGCGACGTCAAGTACCACAAGGGGGCGGTGGGCAAGTTCACCGGCAGCTCGGGGAGGGACCTGCCGGTGACGCTGGCCTCGAACCCCTCGCACCTCGAGGCGGTCGACCCGGTGGTCGAGGGGATGGCCCGGGCCAAGCAGGACCGGTTGGCCCGCCCGACCGACGGCACGCCGGAGGCCATGGCCACCCGGGTCGACGACTACCCCGTCCTCTCGCTGCTGGTCCACGGGGACGCCGCCTTCGCCGGCCAGGGGGTGGTGGCCGAGACTCTCAACCTCTCGGCCCTCTCCGGCTACCGCGTGGGGGGCACCGTCCACGTGGTGATCAACAACCAGCTCGGGTTCACCACCGCGCCGGAGGCGGCCCGCAGCTCGGTCTACCCGACCGACGTGGCCAAGATGGTCCAGGCGCCGATCTTCCACGTGAACGGCGACGACCCCGAGGCGTGCGTACGCGCCGCCCGCCTGGCCTTCGGCTTCCGCCAGGCCTTCCGCAAGGACGTGGTGATCGACCTCGTCTGCTACCGCCGCCACGGCCACAACGAGGGCGACGACCCCAGCTACACCCAGCCCCTCATGTACCAGCGGATCGAGGCCAAGCGCTCGGTGCGCAAGCTCTACACCGAGGCCCTGGTGCGTCGGGGCGACATCACCCTCGAGGAGGCCGAGCGAGCACTCGAGGACTTCAACAACCAGCTGCAGGCGGCCCTCGACGAGGTGCGGGCCGAGGGCCAGCCGCAGCCGGCGGTGCCCGCCCGCCCCGACCCCGTCCTGCCGGCCGCCGCCTCGGTGGAGACCGGGGTGGACGAGGGGACGCTGCTCTACCTAGCCGAGCGCTGCCGGGCCGTGCCCGAGGGGTTCACCCTCCACCCCAAGCTCGAGCGCCAGTTCGCCCAGCGGGCCGAGCTCGTCGAGGGGGGGCAGGTCGACTGGTCCCTGGGCGAGGCGCTGGCCGTCGGGTCCCTCCTCCTCGAGGGCGTCGACGTCCGCCTGACCGGGCAGGACACCCGGCGGGGGACCTTCAGCCAGCGTCACGCGGTGCTGGTCGACTACCGCACCGGCGACGAGGTCGTCCCCCTGGCCCACCTGGGCGAGGAGTACGGGCGGTTCACCGTGCGCGACTCGCTGCTGTCGGAGTACGCGGCCGTGGGCTTCGAGTACGGCTACTCGGTCGAGGCCCCCGACGCCCTGGTCTGCTGGGAGGCGCAGTTCGGCGACTTCGTCAACGGGGCGGAGATCATCATCGACAACTTCATGGTCGCCGCCGAAGACAAGTGGGGCCAGCGGGCCGGCCTGGCCCTCCTCCTGCCCCACGGCTACGAGGGACAGGGGCCCGAGCACTCCTCGGCCCGCATCGAGCGGTTCCTCACCCTGTGCGCCCGGGGGAACCTCCGGCTGACGGTGCCGTCCACCGCCGCCCAGTACTTCCACCTCCTGCGGTCCCAGGTGCGCCGCGCCCCGGTGACTCCGCTCGTGGTGATCACGCCCAAGTCGCTGCTGCGGGCGGCCGCCACCCGGTCGCCGCTGGCCGAGCTGGCCCGCGGCTCGTTCGCCGAGGTGCTGGACGACCCCTCGGTGCCCGACCGCGCCGCGGTGCGCCGCGTGGTGCTGTGCAGCGGGAAGGTGGCCCACGAGGCCCTGCACCGCCGGGACGAGCGGCTGGCCGGCCAGCCGCCCTCGCCGGCCGGCACCGGCCTCCAACCGGTCGACCCCGGGGCGCTGGCCGTGGTGAGGGTCGAGCAGCTCTACCCCTGGCCCGCCGAGGCGATCGGCGAGGTGCTGGCCCGCTACCCCGGGGCCGTCGAGGTGGTCTGGCTCCAAGAGGAGCCCGAGAACATGGGCGCCTGGTCGTTCGTCCACGCCCGCCTGCACCGCCTGCTGCGCGACCGCTACGCGCTGCACCACGTGAGCCGGCCCGAGTCGGCCAGCCCGGCCACCGGGAGCGGGGCCCTCCACCAGATCGAGCAGGCGGACCTGCTCGAGCGGTCGATCGGCTAGGGCCACCGAGGTTGCCCCAAGGTCCCCCCGGCGCGCCGCGCCGCCCGGCAGCTGCTTGACTGGCGGACGACATGGCTGAGAAGCACCACGTGGTGGTGGACGGGTCCAACCTGGCCACCGAGGGCCGGACCTCGCCGAGCCTCCGGCAACTCGACGACGCGGTGCAGGCCTACGCCCAGGAGGACCCCAGCGCCGAGATCGTGGTGGTGGTCGACGCCACCTTCGGCCACCGGATCGACCCCGGCGAGCGGAGCCAGTTCGAACAGGCGGAGCTGCACGGGGAGATCGTCTCCCCGCCGGCCGGGGCCATCGGGCGGGGTGACGCCTTCGTGCTGCGCATCGCCGAGCGCACCGGGGCGACGGTCCTCTCCAACGACTCCTTCCAGGAGTTCCACGCCGAGCACCCCTGGCTCTTCGACCGGGACCGGCTGGTCGGGGGCAAGCCGGTGCCGGGGGTGGGCTGGATCTTCACGCCCCGGACGCCGGTGCGCGGTCCCCGCAGCCGGCAGGTCACCGGCAAGGCCAAGAAGGAGGACCGCGCCGCCGAGCTGCCGGCGCCGGTCAAGGCGGCCGAGCTGGCCAAGGCGGCCCGCAAGGTGTCCGCCCGCCGGTCGTCCGACGGCGCCGGGCCCCGGATCGGGGACGTGCGCGACGCCCCCGCGGCGAAGCCCTCGGCCAAGGTGAAGAAGGCCGCCACCCCCAAGATGGCCGAGCCGGCCCCGGTCCCGGCGCCCAAGCCCCCGGCCAAGAAGGGCTCCGGCAAGAAGCACGCCAAGCCGAGCCCGGCCGAGCTCGCGGCGGCGGCCGCCAAGCCGGCCAAGAAGGCCAAGGCCACCAAGACGGCCAAGGCCACCAAGACGGCCAAGGCCACCAAGACGGCCAAGGCCACCAAGACGGCCAAGGCCACCAAGACGGCCGAGGCCACAGCGCCGAAGACCGACAAGCCCACCAAGGCCGCCAAGGCGGCCGGGGCCGGGGGGAGGAAGGCCAAGGCTGCCGCGCCCCCGGCGGAGTCGGCGGCCAAGGCCACCAAGGCCACAACGTCGGCCCCGGCGACCGCGGCACAAGCGCCCGCCGCCAAGCGCGCGGCGGCCAGGAGGGGGGCGTCCACGCCGGCCCCGGCGCCGAGCAAGGTCGCCGAGATCACCGCGGTCGGGCGCCGCGAACCCGGGGCCGCGCCGGCGGCGCGCGCGGCGTCCGCCACGCCGTCGGCCGGGTCGCGCACCGCCAAGCGGGCGAGGAAGCGCGCCGTGGCCGGCGACGCGGCCGTAACGGCCCTCGACCCCGAGGTGCTCGAGGCCATCAACGAGGCCACGGCGGAGGCCCTGTCCCCGCCGTCGCCCAAGGCCATGGCCGACGGGAAGGCCGGCAAGGACGGGAAGGGCGGGGGAAAGGGGGCCAAGCGGCGTCGCTCGTCGCCGCCGCTCCCGGCCGTCAACGAGCCGTTGCCGTTCATCAGCTTCGTCGCCGCCTACCCGTTGGGGAGCGAGGTCGAGGGCGAGGTGGCCTCCTTCACGTCCCACGGGGCCATGGTCGAGGTCTGGGTTCCCGACGGCGAGAGCCTGCACTGCTACATCCCCCTCGCCGGACTGGGGGACCCGCCGCCGCGCAAGGCCCGAGAGGTGCTGACGCGCGGCCAGCGACGCACGTTCGTGCTGGTGGGCCTGGACCCGCCTCGACGCGTCGCCGAGCTCGCACTGCCCGGCGTCACGGCGGAGCTGGCCGTCTCGGCCGGCGGCTGACCCCGGCCGGCCGTCGTCCGCCCCGTCGTGGACCCCACCCGGCCCGGTCACGGTCCCACGGGCGCTGCGCGGCTCGGTTGGTAGCCTCGCCCCGTGGAGCCCAAGGACGTCCTCCCGCACCGCGAGCCGTTCCTCTTCGTGAGCGAGATCGTCTCGGTGGACCCCGGTGTCGCAGCCGTCGGACGCTGGCACCTCTCCGGTGACGAGGCCTTCTTCGCCGGGCACTTCCCCGGCCGCCCAACGCTGCCGGGCGTGCTCATGGTCGAGTCACTGGCCCAGCTGGGCGGGATCGCCGTGCTGGCCGACGAGCGGTACTCGAAGAAGCTCCCGCTCTTCGGGGGGATCGAGCGGGCGCGCTTCCGCCGCCAGGTGGTGCCGGGCGAGACGCTCGAGCTCGAGGTGACCGTGGGCCGCCTCTCGGCCCGGGCCGGCACCGGCCACGGCCGGGCCCACGTGGACGGCAAGACCGCCTGCGAGGCCGACCTGCTCTTCGTCCTGGTCGACCGGGAGGCCTGACCGGCGGTGCGGCTGGCCACCTGGAACGTCAACTCGCTCGGCGTCCGCCTGCCCCTGGTGATCGAGTGGATGGAGGCGAACCAGCCCGACGTGCTCTGCCTCCAGGAGACCAAGCAGTCCGACGCCGCCTTCCCCGAGGCGGCCTTCTCCGACCTCGGCTACCGCGCCGCGCACCACGGGCAGGGACAGTGGAACGGGGTGGCCGTCATCAGCCGGGTCGGGCTCGACGACCCGTCGTCCGGCCTGCGGTCAGAAGAGGCGGACGCCCAGGGGGCACGGGTGCTGGCCGCCACCTGCGGCGGCGTGCGGGTGCACTCGGTCTACGTGCCCAACGGACGGACCGTGGACAGCGAGCACTACGTCGCCAAGCTGGCGTGGCTGGCCCGCCTGCGCGAGTACCTGTCCGAGACCTGCCGGCCCGAGGACCCGGTGGCGGTCTGCGGGGACTTCAACGTCGCCCCCACCGACGCCGACGTGTGGGACCCCGCCGCCTTCGTCGGGGCCACCCACGTCACCGGGCCCGAACGGGCCGCGCTGGCCTCGCTCATCGACTGGGGGTTGGTCGACGTCTTCCAGCAGCAACACCCGGAGGGGGGGACCTTCAGCTGGTGGGACTACCGCGGCGGCGCCTTCCACAAGGGCCAGGGGATGCGGATCGACCTGGTGCTGCTCACCCCGGTGCTGGCCGAGCGGTGCTCCCGGGCGGTCATCGACCGCGAGGCCCGCAAGAAGAGCCCGGCGGGCAACAAGCCCTCGGACCACACCCCGGTGGTGGTCGACCTCGAACCGACCTGAGCGGGCCGCCGCCGGGCCGGCGGCCGGCCCCGCCTCAGGGCCGGCCCCTCCCCGACAGCGGAGGGACCACCGCCTCGATCAGCGACGGCCCCTCGGCGGCCAGGGCCCGCTCCAACTGGGCGGTCAGCTCCTCGGCGGTCGTGGCCCGGGTCGCCGGCACCCCGAGCCCGGTGGCCAACGAGACGAAGTCGAGGTCGGGTCGGGACAGGTCGAGCAGCGCGGCCGCCCTGGGCCCGCCGCCCTCGGCGCCCACCCTCGAGAGCTCGAGGTGCAGGATGTCGTAGGCGTGGTTGGCCAGCACCACCGTGGTCACGTCGAGCCCCTCGCGGGCCTGGGTCCACAGGGCCTGGGCCGTGTACATGGCGCTCCCGTCGGCCTGGAGGCACAGCACCCGTCGGCCGGCAGCCGCCACGGCGGCCCCGGTGGCCGCCGGCAGGCCGAAGCCGATGGCCCCCCCGGTGAGGGTGAGCCAGTCGTGGCGCGGGGCCCCGGCCGTGGCCGCCGGGACGAAGATGCCGGCGGTGTTGGCCTCGTCGACCACCACCGCGTCCTCGGGCAGCAGGGCGCCCACCGCTTCGGCCAGGGTCTGGAGGGTGAGCGGGCCCGAGGGCTTGTCGGGGCGGGCCGCCGGGGCGGTCACGGCCGCGCCGGGGGCGGCGCCCAGCGCCTCGGCCAGGTGCTCGAGGGCCGCCGGCACGTCGTCGCCCGGGCCGCCCAGGCGGTGGACCTCGCACCCCTCGGGCACCAGGTCGCCCGGCCGGCCCGGGTAGGCGAAGAACGAGACCGGGGGCCCGGTGCCGGCCACCACGAGGTGGCGCGCCCCGGCGAGCTGGCCCTCGACGAACTCGGCCAGGTAGCTCAACCGCTCGGGGGCGGGCAGCCCCGCCCCGCGCTCGAGGTTGGCCGGGAAGGACTCGGCGAGGAGCCTGGCCCCGGTGGCCGCGGCCACGCGCCCGGCCGCCTCCAGGCCCCGCCGGCGCAGAGCCGGGCCGCCGATGAGGAGGGCGGCCGGCCCGCCCGAACCGAGCGCGGCGGCCGCCTGCTCGACGACGTCCCCGGCCACCGGCGCCGGGCCCCGGACGGGGAGGGCCGCGGCAGGGCCTCGGGGGCACTCGGACCACGAGAGCTCGGCCGGCACCACCAGGGTGGCCACGCACCCCGGCGGGCCGTGGGCGGCCGCCACGGCCTCGGCCGCCTCGGTGGCCAGGGTGGAAGACCCCTGCGGGACGCGGACCCAGCCCGAGACGGTGCCGGCCAATCCCACGAGGTCCGACTCGAGCGGCGGGTCGAGGTGCTTGTGGTAGGTGGCGTGGTCGCCGACGACGTTCACCACCGGGCTGTGCGCCCGGCGCGCGTTGTGGAGGTTGGCGATGCCGTTGCCCAGCCCCGGCCCCAGGTGCAAGAGGGTGGCCGCCGGGCGGCCGGCCACCCGGGCGTAGCCGTCGGCCGCCCCCGTGGCCACGCCTTCGAACAGGGTGAGCACGGCCCGCATCCGCGGCACGCGGTCGAGCGCCGCCACCAGGTGCATCTCCGAGGTCCCCGGGTTGGCGAAGCAGACGTCGACGTCGCAGCCGACCAGCGTGGCCAGCAGCGCCTCGCCCCCGGTCACCCGCCCTCCCCCACGTCGACGGCGGCCGGGGGGTCGAGCAGGCGGCCGGGGCCCAAGATGCCGTGGGGGTCGAAGGCCGCCTTGATGGCGCGCATGAGGGCCAGCTTGACCGGGTCCTCCAGCTCGAGGAAGTACGGCTGCTTGTCGATGCCGATGCCGTGCTCGCCCGAGATGGCGCCCCCGACGGCCAGCGCCTCGGTGATGAGCGCCCCCACCAGGTCGCGCCGGCGCGCGGCGTCGGGCAGGAAGACCGAGAGGTGGACGTTGCCGTCGCCCACGTGGCCACA
Source organism: uncultured Actinomycetota bacterium (assembly GCA_963770505.1). Classification (GTDB taxonomy): domain Bacteria; phylum Actinomycetota; class Acidimicrobiia; order Acidimicrobiales; family RAAP-2; genus CAVYPR01. The sequence goes on from CAVYPR010000003.1 coordinate 373,944, forward strand.
CCCCGAGACCAGCGCGCCGTGGGCGGCGGCCAGCTCGGCCACGGTCGCCAGGTACCCGGGGATGGCCGCCCGGGGGACCACCGTGTCCACCAGGTCGTCGGCCCCGGCGGCCTTGGAGACGTAGAAGGCCCGCTCCCGGGCGACGATCAGGTTGGCGCCCGCGGTCGGCGGCAGGACGTAGACGTCGAGGGCCCCGCGCTCGGCGAGCATGGTCGCCACCGTCTCGACGTCGGCCTCCAGGCGCTCGACGTGGGTGCTCTCCACCACCACCACCAGGTAGGCCAGGGCCCGGGAGGTGACCGACTCGGGCACCCCCAGCTCGAGGCCGGCGGCGGCGGTGATCGAGCCCATGGCCAGCAGCGTCGAGGTACTCGAGGACCGACGGGGCCACCCCGCTGGCCACCACCGCCGGCACGGTGCGGGCCACCTCCTCGAGGGTGGCGAAGGGCGCCAGCACGGTCGCCTGGTGGGGGAGGCGGGGCTCGAGCTTCACGGTGGCCTCGGTCACCAGCGCCAGAGTGCCTTCCGAGCCGACCAGGAGCTGGGTGAGGTCGTAGCCGGACGAGGACTTCACGAAGCGGCCGCCGGTGCGGATGATCTCGCCCCCGGCCAGCACCGCCTCGAGCCCCAGGACGCGGTGGCGGGTGACGCCGTAGCGGACGGCCCGCATCCCGCCGGCGTTGGTGCCGACGTTGCCGCCGATCGAGGCGCTCAGCTCCCCGGGGTACACGGGGTAGGAGAGGCCGAGGGGCAGCAGCGCCGCGTCGAGCTGCTCGAGGGTCACGCCCGGCTGGACGACGGCCACGTGGTTGTCGACGTCGATGTCGACGATGGCGTTCATCCGGTCGAAGGAGACCACGATGCCGTCGGCCCGCGGGCGGCAGCCGCCCGAGAGCCCGGTGCCCGACCCCCGGGCCACCACCGGCACCCGCTCGTGGTCAGCCAGGACGAGGACGGCGGCCACCTCCGCCACCGACGCCGGGCGGACCACGGCGACGGGGGTCACCGGCGAGCCGGTGAGGGACTCGTCGTGGGTGTCGTCGGGGTTGACCCCCTCGCCGGAGGTGACGTGGGCGTCGCCCACCACCTCGCGCAGCCGCTCGACGATGTCCGCCATGGTCCCTCCGGATCGTCCGGGGTGGTGCGCCGCCGAGGTTACCCGAGGGGTCCGCCGGCCCCGGGCAGGCGGGACCGCAGCTCGGCCAGGCGGGCCGAGACCGTCCCCGGCTCCGGCGCGGCCGGTGCCCCGGCCATGGACGCGCCGGCCCGGGTCACCTCCTCGAGCCAGGGGGACGGCCGGCGCGGCGGCGTCCCGGCCTCCTCGGAGACCGAGTCCCGCCGGGCGGCCCAGGTGCAGGTGAGCTCGTCCTCGGCCCGGGTGAGGGCCACGTAGAGCAGTCGCCGCTCCTCGTCCCGGGCCGCCTTGGTGCGGGCCGAGGAGATCGGCACCAGCCCGTCGGAGAGGCCGATCACGAAGACGGCCGGCCACTGCAGGCCCTTGGCCCGGTGGAAGGTGGTGAGCACGACGGCGTCGTCGCCCTCCTCGGAGCTCCCGCCGCGCTCGCCGCCGCGCTCGTCGTCCGGCGGGTCCTGGTCGTGGTCGGCGTCGGGCCCCCGGTCCGCCCGGGGGCGCAGGTCGCTGGCCGGGCCCAAATCGCCACCGGCCAGCCGAGCCGGGACCCGCTCGGCCCGCAGCGCCTCGAGCACCGGGGCGAGCTGGGCGTTGGTGCGGGCCAGCACGGCGATCTGCGACCATCGCCGGCCTGGGCGGTGGGCCAGCCACACCTGCCGGGCCACCCAGGCCGCCTCGTCGACCTCGGTGGGCAGCGGCACCACGCGGGGCACCGCCCCGTCGGGCCTGGTGCTGGTGGGCGCGGCCTCGCCCCCCAGACCCAGCGCGGCCGAGGCCACGGCGACCACCTGGGGGGAGCAGCGGTGGTTCTCCCCGAGCCGCACCACGCGGGCCGAGGGGAACAGGTCGCCCAGGCGGTCGAGCAGGCCGGGGTCGGCGCCGTTCCAGCCGTAGACGGACTGGTGGGGGTCGCCCACCACGAAGAGGTCGGGGTCCTCGCCCACCAGCGCCCGGAGGAGGCGGAACTGGGACGGGTTCACGTCCTGCATCTCGTCGACGAAGACGTGGCGGAACCGCCAGCGCACGGCGGCGGCGAACCGGTCGTCGCCCTCGAGGGCGTCGGCGCACGCCCAGAGCAGGTCGTCGAGGTCGAGGACCCCCTGGCGGCGCTTGGCCTCCTCGTAGCGCCCGTAGAGCTCGGCCACCCGGGCCGCGCCCATCGAGGGCCGGCGGTGGGCGGCCCGCGCCGCCTCCTCGTAGCCGGCGGGGGCGACCAGCCGGGCCTTGGCCCAGCCGATCTCGGCCTCGAGCTGGCCGACCGCGGCCGAGTGCGGGGCGGGCAGGCGCGGGATCCGCGGGCGGCGCGCCGCCCCCCGACGGGCCTCGGCCTGTGCTGTGGGGGCCGACGTGGCCAGCCCGACCACCGTCGCCAGGGTCGTCCTGCGGTCGACCAGCAGCACCGGTGGCGGGAGCCCGCGGTCGGCGCGGTGCTGGCCCAAGAGGCGCAGGGCCGTGCGGTGGAAGGTGCCGGCCTGCACCTCGTCGCCGACGTGGAGGGACCACAGCCGCCTCCGCAGCTCGTCGGCGGCCTTGCGGCTGAAGGTGCAGACCAGGACGTGGTCGGCGTCGGCCGTGCCGTCGTGCACCCGGCGGGCGACCCGCAGGGTCAGGACCCGCGTCTTGCCGGTGCCGGCTCCGGCGAGCACGCAGAGCACCCGGTCGAGCGCGGTGACCGCCTCACGTTGGGCCGGGGTGAGCCCGGCCGGCACCACCGGTGCGACGTCGTCGGGCGCGTCGGACGGCACGGCCGACAGGGGGCCGGCGGGGCCGGCGGCGGAGGTGCGCACCATCGTGGCCACAACCTACCCACCGGCTGTCGTGCCGGCCGGGCCCGACCGATGCGGTCAGGTGTCGGGGTCGCTGGCGGCGTGGGCCGGGATCCGCCGCCGCAGGTCGGCGTAGAGGCGCTCGGTGGCCTCCGACGGGAGCCCGCCGGGGTCGATCTCGTCCACCCGGCGCTGGCACTCCACCCACTCGCGCCGCAGCCGATCGGCGTCGCCGGCCACCGCGGCCACCCGCATGGCGGCCCGCGAGAGCAGCTCGCTGTAGGGCTCGACCAGCCGGGCCCGCTCGAGGCCCCAGCGGGCCAGGTCGAGGTAGCCGTGATCGGCGGCCAGGCGGGCCAGGTGGCAGGCCGCGTCGACCAGGGTGGCGGCGATGCGCCGCTCGTGGCCCTCGGCCGCCCACCAGCCGTAGCCGGCGAGGGCTCCGGCCAGCGGCTCGCCCTCGACCAGCTCGAGCGCCGCCCGCAGCAGGGCGATCGACTCCTCCTCGTCGTCGGCGGCATCCGCCTCGGCCACCAGCTCCTCGACCCGGGCCACGTCCGTGGTGACCGACGGGGACAGGCGGTAGTGGCCGGTCCTCGAGGCCGGTGGCAGGAGCGGCTGGCCGTCGGGACCCCGCCCCATCGCCCGTCGGGCCGCCCCGACGGTGTTGAAGAGCGTCTTGGAGGCCGCGTCGGCGTCGGCCGAACCGAGCACGCGGGTGCGCAGCCGGTCGCTGGTCACCGGGTCCGGCTGGTGGAGGGCCAGGTAGGCGACGAGCTCGGTGGCCCGCCTCGCCCGCTTGGGGTCGAGTGGTGCGGCCAGCCCGTCGATCCGGGGCACGGCGGTGAGGAGGCGCACCTCGGCACCGGTGCCCTCTCCCGCCTCGCCCGCCTCGTCGACCCGGGCGAGCGGGAACCGCCCGGCGTCGACCGTCACCTCGGCCCGGGACGCGAGGACCCGCGGCGAGGACCTCGGCCCGGGCGGACGGTGACCGTCGGCGCGGGGATCACCGGACGCGGCCCCGCCCGGACGCACCGGCGGCTCGACCAGCTCGGCGATCGCCGCCTGCTCCTCCGGCCGCAGCAGGCTGGGCCGCAGGGTGAGCCCCAGGGGGTGGAGGGAGGCGGCCCGGGCGTCGATGACCACGGTGAGGTCGGAGGCCGGCAGCGACCGCGTGGTCACCACCGCGGCGCGCTCCGCGTGGCGGGGGAGAGGCGGCCGGGATCGCCGAAGAACAGGAGGAGGCCCTCGACGCCGGCCGGCCCCGAGGCCCGCTCCGCCTCGTCCGGGTCGTCGGTGACGACCAGCTCCTCGGCCCAGCTCCAGCTCCCGGCGACCTCGCACATGGCCGCGGCCATGGCCTCGGCCTCGGGCCCGATGACCGGGAGGACCTGGCCGGGGGCGAGCGGCACCAGCCAGGTGCCGCGCTCGTCGTCTCCTGCCGGCACCAGCAGGGTGAGCCACGGTCCGTGGGCGGCCGACTCCTCGGCGAGGGCCGCTGTGTCGGCGTCCGGGGGGAGCAGCCACGTCCGCTCGCCGGCGAGCGTCCACCCGTCGGGGGCCCAGTCGACCGGCTCGCCCAGGTGGACCTCGACGCCCGCCGGGCCGACCAGCACGAGCCGTGCCGACGGCCCTGCGGCCGGGTCGGTTCCGGCCAGGGCGGCGCCCAGGTGGCGGTCGGCCAGCTCCAGGCGCTCGAGCACCGGCGAGCCGAGGAAGGGGGCGAGGAGCGTCCCCGCCCGGGCGGCCCCCTCGGGGACCGCGGCGGGGACCTCGCCTTCACGGCGCGCCAGAGACGCCAGGTGGCGGGCCCGGCGGGCCCGGCGGGCCAAGGCCGCCGCGGCCAGGGTGCCCAGGCCCAGCGCCGCCAGCTCGGGCAGGGGAACCGGGGACGGTTCACGGCCGCCGCGGCCCGGCCCCACGGGGGCCCGGTGGTCGGTGGCGGCCGGTCGCGGCGCGGCGCGGCCCTCGTGCGTCGCCGCGGAAGGTTCGGCGCCGCCGGCCGGGCGGGCGCGAGTCGTCGGTGCGGGCGGCGCCGGCGCCGGCGACGCCGGGGGGTCGGTCGCCGCCGCCTCGGTCACCACGCCCGGCGCGGCGGAGGTGTCGGTGGGCCCGTCCGCCCCGAGTGCCGGAAGCGACAGCACCCAGCCGGGGAGGATGAGGCTCGGGTCGACGAACCGGGTGCCGTCGGTCATGAGGTGGCCCAGGTTGGCCTGGGCGATCACCGTCCAGTCGCCGCCGTCGCCGTAGCGGTCCTCGGCGATCGACCACAGGGTGTCCCCGGCCGCGACCGTGTACGCCGATGCGGGCACTCCCGTCGAGGCAGCGCCGGGCGGCGGGGTCCCAGACGCCGGCGCCGCGAGGTCGACGTCGGTCCCGACCGAGGTCACGGTCGAGGTGATCGCCGGAGCGCGGCGCGCCACGGCGCCGGACGAGGCCGACAGACCACCACCGAGCGCCACCACCGCCAGCACGGCGGCGGCGATCCGGGTGGCCAGCCATTCGGGCAGGCGGGCGTCGGCCGACGCGGTGGCGTCGCGCCTGCGCACCAACCGGGCCACCGAGCGGAGGAGCTGCCAGCAGCAGGCCGCCCAGGCCACCCAGGCCACCACGGCCAGCAGGTCGAACAGGCCGTGGGCGCTCACCACCTCGGCGTGGCTCCACCGGTGGGGGAACGGCAACCCGACCAAGGCGATGAGGACCGCTGGCACGGCGCCGAAGACCACGACCGCGGCGGCCGCCCCCCTCGCCAGTTCCCCCAATGCCCCCCGCACCCCAGCCCCGCTCCTTGTCGCTGTGTCGCTATGTCGCTATGTCGCTGTGCTGTCGATCGTCAACGAGTACGAGACGGTGGCCTCGGTCCCCATCGGCTCGGCGATGATCACGGTGCAGTCGGCGGAGGCGGCGGTCGCGCCGGCCGCGTCGATGGCCACCGAGAGACCCGACGGGCCCGTCTTCTGGTCCTGGCGCCCGGGGCACGAGACCGAGAGGGAGAGGTCCGAGGTCCCCGTCCAGGTGGCCCAGGCCGAGATCGGGCCGGCGGCGGACACCGGGTAGTTGGCCGACACGTTCTCCGGGTAGGCCAGGAACCCCGGTTCGGTGGTCGTGGTCGGCCCGGGGCTGCTGGGTCCGGCGCTCGTGGTGGTCGTGGTGGTGGACGCCGGCTCACTCGACGGCGAGGCCACCGCCGATGTGCGGCCCGCGGTCCCGACGGAGGCGGCGACCGGCTGGCCCGAGCCCGGCGTCGGGCTCGAGGTTGCTGTCACCGGATCCGAGGCGCTGTCGGTCGCAGCCGACACCGCGCCGCCGCCGGTCGCTCCCGACGCACCGTCGCCGCCGCCCCGACCGACGGTGGTCGTGGTGGCGTCGGAGCCGTCCTCCGGGGCCCCGGTCTGCGCCGACCGGCCGTTGGAGGTCCGGCCGTTGGAGGTCCGGCCGTTGGAGGTCCGACCGATGGAGGTCCGGCCGGGTCCCGTCCCCCGCCGTGCGCTGTTGGCGGCGGTCACCGACGCCACCAGGGCCATGAGGGCGAGGGCGACGGCCAGCACCGCCCACCAGCGCGGGCGGTCGGTGCCGCGGGGGCGCTGTTCGCGCCGTGAGGAGGCCCGTCCCTGTTCGAGCACGCCACGAATTTAGGCGCACGCATGGAGGAGCTCTTCCACCGCTCGGTCGCGTCGGCCGGCGACGGTGCGCCGGCTCCGGCCGCTCATCCGAGCCAGCTCGGTCACGGTCAGGCCGAGCACGCGGTTGGCGTAGAGGAGCGCGGCGTCCAGAGGATCGAGGTGGGTGCCCATCTGTTCGAGGGCCCGCACGAGCTCGTCGGGGCCGGTGCTGCCGACCGACCGGGTGGCGGGGAGGAGGTCGAGGTCCATCCCGAGTGCCGTGCGCGCGCGCCCGGCGCGCTGGCGGACCGTCTGGCGACGGAGCCGGCAGCGGATGGCCGAGAGCAGATCGAGGACGGCGTAGTCGCGGTCGTGGCCGGACCACTCGACGATCACCTCCCACGCGGTGGCCACGGCATCGGCCAGGAACGACCCGGCTCCGTCCCAGTCGCCGCCCGAGCCCCAGCGGAGTCGACGGGCCACGGCCACCAGCCCTGGCACGATCGCCTGGAGGACGGCCCGGGCCACCAGCGGGTGGACCGCCTGTGAGCGCAGCATCGCCTGGACCACCCCGGCGGCGCGTCGTCGCTCGGCCTCGGTCTCGCAGCCGCGCAGGTACTCCACCAGCTCTCCGAGGTCGGCCACGCCCAGCGACGCCACCGCCGGCTCGGCCGCAGCCAGCCTGGCCAGGGCTTCGCGTGACTCGGGGGTACGGCTCCTCACCCGCCATTCGGCGGTCATCTGGTCGATCGGGCGCATGGAGTTGTCTCGCATCGCCGGAGCATCGGACGCCGGCCTCCCCCCGCTCCTCCCACCAGGGCCGCATCGTGCGGCAATCTGCCGGCGCCCTGGTCGCCACGGGTTGGAACGGGGGCCCACCCCCGCTCCCACTACAGTTCGGCGGTGGACATCGAGGAGTTCTACGACGCCGACGAGCGCCGCCGCCGCTCACCCGAGCTGGAGCTGGGTCGCGACTGGCACGACCAGTACGGGGTCCGTTACGAGCTGAACTGGGTGGAGGAAACCGGCGAGCTCTACGTCATGCGCGAGCCCTACGCCTACGAGTCGCTGGACCCCTTCGGGGGCATCCACGTGGCCGGGACCCACGGCGTGGACCCGGCCGAGGTGCAGGGCATGACCGTGGCGGTGGTCGGCACCGTCGGCTCCCGGGAGGTCCTCGAGAAGGCGGTCGAAGGCTGGCCGGAGGCGATGGGGGCCACCGACTCGGTGGCCTGGCTCGTCGACCGGCTCCGCCAACACGGGATCCTGGGCCCCGCCGACCCCAGCTCTCCGCTGGTCACCTGACGGTCAGGCGGCGGGTGGGTCCAGGCCGAGCAGCTGGGCCGTGAACTGGGTGGCCAGGTTGTTCGTGCCCATGTCGGAGTCGGCCGGCCACTGGCCGCTTTCGATCATGAGGTCGGCCAGCCGGCACAGGATGACGGCGAAGCGGAACCCCGAGAACACCTGGTAGTACTCGAGGTCGCGCATGGGGCGCCCGACGAGCTCGCCGTAGCGGGCCACGGTCTCGTCGTGTGAGGGGAAGCCGGGCGGCCGGGGGACGGCGAGGCCTTCGCTGAACTGGCGGTCGAAGTAGAGCCACCAGCCCAGGTCGAGCTCGGGCTGGCCCAGCGTGGCCATCTCCCAGTCGACGACCGCCGCCGGACGGAAGTCCTGCCAAATGATGTTGCCCAGCCGGCTGTCCCCCCAGCACAGCACCACCTCGCCCTCCTCGTCGGGGCGGTTGGCCACCAGCCAGTCCCAGGCCGCCTCGGCCACGGGCTGGGGACGGCCCTTGGCCGACCAGTCGAGGAACGAGCGGTAGTAGGAGAGCTGCTGGTCGAGCCCCGGACGCCCCCGGCCGGGACGGTCCAGCCAGTGCAGGTCGAGGCGGCGCCAGTCGGCCCGGTGCACCCGGGCCATCGCCTCGAGGCCGCTCCACCACATCCGTTCCTGCTCGGCCGGGGTGGCCTCGAGCACCCACCCCTCCATCGTGTAGGGCAGGTTGTCCGGCGGCACCTGCCCCTCGACGTGGCCCATGGTGAAGAAGGGCACGCCGAGCCACGACGGGTCCTCCTCGTACCAGCCCAGCGGTGGGAGCTGCACCCCGGTGCCGCCCTCGGACAGGGCGCGCATCACCTTGTACTGGGTGGAGAACTCGGCGTCGAGAAAGAGCAGGTGGCGGGTGGGCGCCACCCTGAACACGAGGCGTCGCTCGACCTCCCGGCCCGCATGGGTCCAGGTGGCGCCGCACAGGATGGTCTCGTTGGAGAACCCGTTGGCGGCCGGGGCCTCGACCGAGGAGACCACCGGGCGCGCCCCGTCGGGGAGGCGGCCGGCCAGCCAGCGCGACAGCGTGGCCGCGACGACCTCGGGGTCACGTCCGGCGTTGTCAGGCACGGCGGGAGCCTAGGTCGAGGGACCGGCCGCAGGTGGGCGAGCGAATTCGGCCCGGGGCGGGCGGTGCCGGCGGGGGGCGGGTGTCGGCTCCGAGCCCCCGTTCGCTACCATGCGGGGAGGGAGATTGCCTCCCGTTCCGTTCCGACGGCCTGCACCAGCATGGACATGGAGGGCGACCAGCGATGGCGTTAAAGGACTACGACCGGTTGTTCATCGGGGGTGCCTGGGTCGCTCCCGAGGGGACGGACACGATCGAGGTGGTCTCGCCCTCCACCGAGCAGGTGGTGGCGCGGGTCCCCGACGCCAGCGAGGGTGACGTCGACAAGGCGGTGGCAGCCGCCCGCCACGCCTTCGACCACGGGCCGTGGCCCCGGATGTCGCCGGCCGAGAGGGGGGCCTTGCTGGCCAAGGTGGGCGACGCCCTCACCGCCGAGATGAACGAGTTCGCCGAGATCATTTCCACCGAGATGGGCTCGCCGTTGTCCTGGGCCGTGCTCGGACAGGTCCTGGCCCCGTCGATGATCTTCAGCTACTTCGCCGGCCTGGCCCCGACCTTCGCCTTCGACGAGGTCCGCTCGGGCGTGCTCAACGCCGAGATGCTCGTGACCAAGGAGCCGGTCGGCGTGGTGGGGGCCATCGCCCCGTGGAACGTGCCGCTCTTCATCGCCGCCGCCAAGCTGGCGCCGGCCCTCGCCGCCGGCTGCACCGTCGTCTTCAAGACCGCGCCGGAGACGCCGCTCGACGCCTTCCGCCTGGCCGAGCTGTTCACCGAGGCCGGGTTGCCCGAGGGCGTGCTCTCCATCCTGCCCGCCGGCCGCGAGGTCGGTGAGTACCTGGTGACCCACCCCGGGGTGGACAAGATCTCCTTCACCGGCTCCTCGCTGGCCGGCAAGCGGATCGGCGCCCTGTGCGGTGAGCGCCTGAAGCGCTGCACGCTCGAGCTCGGGGGGAAGTCGGCGGCCATCATCCTCGACGACGCCGATCTCGACGTCATCATGCCGAACCTCTTCCCCAACACCATGATGAACAACGGGCAGGCCTGCATCGCCCAGACCCGCATCCTGGCCCCGCGCGCCCGCTACGACGAGGTGGTCGACTCCCTGGTCGAGCAGGTGCGCGCCCAGGTGGTGGGGGACCCGCTGGACCCGGCGACCACGGTGGGTCCGCTGGTGGCGGCCCGTCAGCGCGACCGGGTCGAGGGGTACCTGCGCAGCGGGCAGGAGGAGGGGGCCAGGTTCGCCATTGGCGGCGGGCGCCCGGCCGACCTGGACAAGGGCTTCTACGTCGAGCCCACCGTCTTCGTCGACGTCGACAACAAGATGAAGATCGCCCAGGAGGAGATCTTCGGTCCCGTCCTGGCGGTGATCCCCTACGACGGCGACGACGACGCGGTGGCCATCGCCAACGACTCCAACTACGGCCTGTGCGGGTCGGTGTGGACGGGCGACAACGACCGGGGCCTTGGGGTTGCCCGCAAGGTGCGCACCGGCACCTACATGCTCAACACGTCGGTGCCCATCGACTTCGCCACCCCGTTCGGCGGCTACAAGGAGTCTGGGATCGGCCGCGAGTTCGGCCCCGAAGGCCTCGAGACCTTCCTCGAGAAGAAGTCGATCGCCCTCCCCGGCGGCTACACCCCCGCTCTCTGAGCGCCCCGGAGACTGCTCAGCCAGCCGGTGCGGTCGGCACCGTACTGGGTGAGACGTACCCCGAGAGCGGCTCCCCGCCGCCGCGGGTGTCGGCCTGGTACTGGTCTGTGCCCTGTTCGACCACACTGAAGCCGGTGCGGTCGCCGTCCCCGTTCACCACGTTGGGCCCGCGGTCGCCTGTTGTGTAGCCGGTGACCACGGCCACGTGGGCGGCCACCAAGGTCGTGGTGTCGAGCCCGTAGATGGCCACGTCCCCGGGCCGCGGGCGATACCCGCTGCCCTGCGGGTGCCAGGTCCCGTGGTCGACGCCCCAGACGTAGAAACTCGCGGACGACGGACTGATGTCCCCGGTTGTGAAGCCGTACGTGACGAGCGCGCCAGCCTTCTGCCACACCCAGGCGGCGAAGTCGGCGCACCACTGTTCGCTGCGCAGACCCGGTCCGCAGTCGGCTGTTCCGGCCTCCCAGTATGCGCTGAACCGGTTGCAGTAGGAGTTGGACGGGTCGGTGCGGTAGCCGACCTGGCTCTCGGCGATCGACACGATCCGAGACCGCAGCGGGGACAGCTGTGGCCCGGCCAGGACGGAGCGAACGCCGGTGACGGCCACGGCGGCCGCGCCCAGCAGCAACACCGCCGCGGTGATGACCACAGCCAGGCGCCGGGACCGGCGGGAACGACGCACCCGCCGGCCGTTGCCCGACGATCGTCGCGATCGCAGGTCCGCCGTGGTGATCTGGCGGGTCGACGGTGCCCTGGTCGTTGGCATGGTGGGATCTCCGCGGTCGGCGTGGAGAGGCCCCAGGCTACCGACCGCTCCCCGCGCCCCGGTGGCAGGGAACCAAGAGGAGGCGGTGGCTACTGACCGGGAAGGGTGGAAGGGGTCGACCGGCCGCTGTTCGACGGTGTGGACGGGGCGATCACCGGTGCCTGCTCTCCACTGGTATCGGCCAGCTCGCACTGCGAGCGCAGAGCCCTCACCAGGTTGGCCTCGGAGTTGCGGCCGATCTCCTCGAGCGTCGTCATGAGGGGGTTCCACTGCGGGTCTGCCGACGTGGCCCGGGCGGCCAGGGGGAGTGCCGCCTCGAGCTGCTCTATGGCGCGGGTGCGGTCGCGGGCGGCCTCGGCGGCGTCGGAGGTGCGGACGGAGCGGTTGTAGAGGCGGAGGGAGTCGTTCACGTGGACACAGGCCTGCCGGGCCAGCGTCAGTCCTCCGCCACCGCAGGCGCTCGCGGCAAGCCCCAGCGCGGCCACCGACACGAGGACCAGGATCAGCCGGGTGGGCCGGCGCCCGCGCACAGCGGCCGACCCGGACCCCGTCACGTCAGCCGAGCCAGCTCTCGGATGCCCCGAGGAGGTAGCGGCTCACGGCGAGGCACCGGTCGAACACGTCGCAGAGCAACTCCTCCCCGGCCAACACGCGGGCCAGCGACACCGGGTGGCGGGCCAGAATGTTCAGGCGGCGTTCGGAGGCGTCGGTGGCCGAGGCGAACGAGTCGATGGCCGACACCTCCAGGGGGAGCTCGATCCCCCCCACCCCGGCCAGGTCGATGGCCAGGCGCAGCAGGTCCGGGCCGTTGGGGAGCGGCGGCAACGCCCAGGTGAAGGTGAGGGGGAAGTGGAAGTCGTCGGGCGGCTCCTCCTCCTCGGTCAGCGCCATCACCACGTCTTCGAAGGACAGGAGCACCCGGGGGTCGACGTCGAGCGCGAGGTGCAGGTCGAGCGGGCCCCCACAGCCCTCCTCGGGGTGGAGGTCGACCTCCCAGACCTGGCGGAGCGAGTAGGTCTCGACGAAGTGACGCTCGTCGTGGACGTGGAATCCGTGGTCGACGGAGTGGTCCTTGAGGTCGGCCACGTAGCCGGCCACGTCGATTGCTGCCACGGCGAGAGCCTAGCGGCCGCCCTCCGGGGGCCAACTCGTGACATAGGGTCGTCGGGTGGACGACTCCGACCTCCTCGAGCTGCTCTTCGCGGCGGCCCGAGCGGTGCGGTCGTCGCTGTCCGGCGTCTCCGACTGGCGTCCGCACGGGAACCGTCCCGGCCAGTACCGGATCGACCTCGTGGCCGACGCCGCGGCCCTCGGGGTGCTCCACGATGCCGGCCTCACGGTGTTGTCCGAGGAGTCGGGCCTCACCGCCCCGGGCGGGACTTCCTCCCCAGCGCCCGAAGGCGACGCACCCGCCGATGAGCTGCTGGTGGTGGTCGACCCGGTCGACGGCTCGACCAACGCCTCTCTGGGCATTCCCTGGTACGCCACCAGCCTCTGTGTGCTCGACTCGGAAGGACCGAGGGCGGCCCTCGTGGTGAACCAGGCGAGCGGGGTGCGCTACGAGGCGGTACGCGGCCGCGGTGCTCGCCGCGACGGGCGTCCGATCGCCACCACCGGCTGTCGAGATCTGGCCAAGGCGGTGGTCGGGATCTCGGGGTACCCCGAACGACAGCCAGGCTGGGCGCAGTTTCGGGCGTTGGGATCGGCGGCTCTGGACCACTGCGCCGTCGCCGAGGGCGCGCTTGACGGCTACCGCGTGTGCGGGATGTCGCGGCTCCACGGCTGGGACTACTTGGGGGGCATGCTCATCTGCATCGAGGCTGGCGGTGCCGCCGGCGAGCTGCGAGGCGACGACCTCGTCGTCCGGGACGCCTCCCCCCGCCGGCCAGCGGCCGCCGCCACCCCGGAGTTGCTCGAGTCGCTGCTCTCCTTCGAAGAGTGACGTGTGCGAGCGCGTAGGCTTTGGCCGATGCCACGCCGGGCACTCGTTGGCCGGTAGGAGGAGATCCCGGGCGCTTAGCTCAGTTGGTCAGAGCAGCTGGCTTACAACCAGCAGGCCGTCGGTTCGAGTCCGGCAGCGCCCACTGTGTGATGTCGCGCCATTTCTGGGACAAGTGAACCCTCAGAGGGTATCCCGGTCCTGTCGCTGGTAGTCGACGGACGGGTCCAATTCGAGGTGACGGAGCATGACGCCGTCGTCGCCGATGACCCGGACGTCGAGATCGGCCACGAGGATGAGCACCCGCCGACCTCGGTGCACTCGGCCCACTCCCACATGGTGGAGCTTGGATGGGTAGCGCAGGGTGAAGCAGCCGCTGGCGTCGATGCGGTCTCGACGGACCTTGGTGTGGGGCGGCACGGCATTGACGCAGTACCTGGCCAGATCCACGGGACCCCCTCATCAACGGGTGTCCCAGAATTGCTGACACATGGTGTCCCAGGAACTGTGGAACCTCAGACGGCAGCGCCCACTGGGTTTGAGCAACGACCGGTCGGGTCGACCCCGGGACTGTTACTCAAACCTGGCGGGGATCGCCTTGGACGTGAGTGGGCTGAGGGCCGAGTGCGGAAGGCTTCCCCACCGATGAACTTCAAGCCGGGTGAGCGGCACGGTGGCGTTGAGCGCGTCTCACATCCAGGACATCGATGACACAATCGGACCATGCATGACTTCAGGGGCCGAATCGCGATTGTGACGGGTGCCGCCAGCGGAATCGGTCTGGCGATCGTCGAGGCTCTCCTGGTCGAAGGAATGAAGGTCGTCATGGCTGACCGCAATAGCGCCAGCCTCGATGCCGAGGCCGACCGGATTCGCTCCCAAGGGGGCGAGATCCACGCCATGACGGTCGACGTCACCGATCCCGACGATATGGACCGCGTAGGAGACGTTGCCGTCGAGCACTTCGGAGGGCTCCATGTGGCCGTCAACAATGCCGGAATCGTGGCTAGGGGGTACTCGTGGGAACTCCCACTCGAGGAGTGGCGTCGGGTCCTTGATGTGGATCTGTGGGGTGTCATCCATGGCGTGCACAGCTTCGTGCCCCTGATCCTGGCCACCGGCGAGGAGGGACACGTGGTCAATGTGGCGTCGATGGCCGCCGTGAGCGCGCTCGATCGTCTCGGTCCGTACACCGTTGCGAAGCATGGTGTACTCGGACTTACTGACGTCCTCGGTGCCGAATTCGTGTCCTTGGGAGCCCCAGTGGGGGCAAGCGTGGTCATGCCGGGCAAGGTTCGCACGGCGATGAATCCGATCGGGACGATTGAGCCCTCAACCGTCGCCGCAAACGTGATCGACGCCATCAAACAGAACCGCCGCTATGTGTTCACGGACGACCACAGCACTCTTGAAGTTGCCCAACGGCTAAATGCAATCCTCGGCTCCCGTGCCGACGTCATGGCTCCAGAAGTCTGACGAGACGAGTCGGGGATGGTCCCCGTACGCCGGCCCTGTGCGCGACCTGGGACACAATAGAGATACCCCCTCTCTGCTCCTGCATCGATCCCGCATCGTCATCGGTCGAGAATCTGGCCGTAGATGCGCTTGACGTGAAGTTCGACGGCCATTCTGTGATCGGCCACCATCGCATCGCCGAACCCGTCTCGTTCCGATGCCGCCCCCAGTCCGGCATGGATTTCAAACAGCTTCTCGACAGCATCGTCATGAGGCTCTCGGGCGACCGCCAGTGAGACCGGCCCCGCCACCACAGCGAAGTTGAAGAAGTCCGAGCCGGAGACATGGAGCGCCGCCCGAGGGTTCCGCAGGAGGTTGCCACCTTTGACACGAACGGTCGTGGTCGAGAATCGGACGAGCTGGATGGAGGGATCACACAGGTAGTAGATGTTCGACAGCTGTGGGGTGCCGTCCTCGCTGATCGTAGCGAGGATCCCATTTCGTGCATTGGCCACGATCTGCCACAAGCCTTCTGGCGTCATCGCGAACTATGCCTACACAGCAAGATGGTCATGCGTGATTCCTCCTCGGGCCATTCGAACCGGTCCGAGGCTACGGCCTACGACGGAGTTCGGGTGTCCCTGACCGCTGCCGGGTGGGCATGCTGACGATCGCCCCCCACCCAGCGTCGTGGATGGAGCGATTGAGCCTCGACTTTGCGCCCGCCCCGTTGGACAGGCAGCCGTCGATGCGGACCGGCGCTCCCCAGCGCCAGGCACCCCGTCGCTCCTCGAGGGCCGCGTTGTACAACTCGCACTGGGACCGCAACAGCCGCTCCATAGGCGCCCGCTGTCGCCCGGTAGGCCGCAGGAGGTAGCGCTAGGTGCGGCACCTGGCCATCGGGGCACGGTACAGACGGGGTGAATCAGCCATCGCCCTAGCTCCGGCCCGCCGGCGCCGAACTGATGACCCACTACCGACAGCAGCGGAGTAGCCTTCGTCCGAGGAAGGTGGTCGCCATGCCTGACAAGTCTCCCCAGAAAGATTCACCGAAGAAGCCCGGCAAGTCGCTCAAAGAGAAGCGCCAGGCAAAGAAGGACAAGGAGCAGACTCGAAAAGGGCTGGGCAGTTAGCCATTGACGGTCAGTGAATTTGTCTCCACCATGGCAGCACCCAGTTTTGCAGCAGGCGCCTTGGCATCAGTTCGTGAGTAGGAAGAGCTGACCAACGTAAACGGCTGGACGTCTGGCGCCCCAACCCTCCGATTGGCGACAGGGCTTGGTGATGTGTCCCACACCACCCGGCTATCCGCCCTCTGCGGCGTGACCTCGATTGCCGGGTGGAGGTCACGGTCCGACCGCCCGAAAGAGACGCGAGGAGGGCACCTCCCCGCGTCGGCGCTTTCGGGCCATCCGATGCCCGTGACGAGGCCGTGGGAATTCGACACAATGGGCGCCGGTGCCGACGACCTCGATCCAGGATCAGCTGGTGGACAATTTCTGCTGGGGATGTGGAGCAGACAACCCCGCAGGACTCCATCTCAAGAGCTTCTGGGATGGACAGGTGGCCGTCGCGGAGTGGACCCCGAACGAGGACTACGCCGCCGGTCCCAAGCACTTCCTCAACGGTGGGGTCATCGCCACGCTGCTCGACTGCCATGGCGTCTGTACGGCCATCGCTAACGCGTATCAGCGGGAAGAGCGAGGAATCGGGACGGACCCCGAGATCTGGTACGCCACCGCTTCTCTGTCGGTCGAGTATCTACGTCCCGTCGCGATCAACTCAACTGTCGAACTGATCGCCCACGTCACCGGGCATGAGGACCGCCTCACCATGGTGGATTGCGTGCTCAGCTCCGACCAAAAGAAACATGCTCGGGCATCAGTGCGAGCCATCCGAGTACCTGATCAGTGGCGTCACAGCAACAAGCGGTGATCGGAACTGACATGCTTCGGAGGACTCACGCCGATGGGACATGGCGACGGGTCCCTCAGAGGCTTTCTCGCCCAGTGGCGTCGGGCAGTCGAACGTGTCGGTGTGGTTGGAGATTGAGGTGGTCCCCATGACGCACCTCTTTCCCCCGGCAACGCCCTTTCGGGACGGCATGCTCGACGTGGGCGACGGGCAGAGCTTGTACTGGGAGGAGTGCGGCGCTCCGCTGGGGACGCCGATCGTCGTGCTCCACGGTGGACCCGGTTCCGGGTGCACTTCCAACCTTCGTCGGTGCTTCGATCCCGTCCGCTATCGGATCGTGCTCTTCGATCAGAGGGGGGCGGGTCGAAGCAGGCCGCGCGTCGACGCCGTGGGCGATCTCTCGCACAACACCACGTGGCACTTGGTGGCCGATCTCTCCCGTCTTCGAGACCATCTGGGGGTCGACCGCTGGCTGGTCTACGGGGTCTCCTGGGGATCGACGCTCGGGCTCGCCTACGCCCAGCTCCATCCGGACCACGTGCTCGGGATGGTCCTCTCGTCGGTGACCATGACCCGTGCCTCGGACATCCACTGGCTCTACCACGAGACGGGTCGGTTCTACCCTGAGGCCTGGCGGCGGTTCCGGGACGGGGTCCCCGAGGCCGAGCGTGACGGTGACCTCGTCGACGCCTACTACCGCCTCCTGAACGTGCAGGCCGATGGCGGCGTCCGGGAGCGGGCGGCCAGTGACTGGTGCGCCTGGGAGGACGCCGCCTCGCCGTTGCCCGACGGGCGCCCGAACCCCCGCTACGACGACCCGGCATTCCGAATGACCTTCGCCCGCCTCGTCACGCACTACTTCCACCACCGTGCCTGGCTCACGGAGCACCAGCTCTTCGACGGTGCGTCGGCTCTCGCCGGGGTGCCGGGCGTCCTGGTCCATGGCCGCCACGACCTCGGTGGGCCACCGGACACGGCCCGGGAGCTGGCCGGTGCGTGGCCGGGGTCTGAGTTGGTGCTCGTCGACACCGGGCACACGGGGGGAGAGCCCATGTCCGAGGCGATCGTTACCGCCACCAATCGCCTCGCCGGGCGGCGATAGGGAGGCCAACCGGGACCCGCTTCCCTACACTGCAGCTCGCAGGAAGGTGATCCGGGTGGAACGAGCGCTCCGACTGCACGTGAGGGAGGCATGGCGCACGGTTGTGCCGACGCGGGACGACCCGGACGGCCCTCTGGCCCCGTTGCTTGTCGTCCTCACCGTGGTGACGGGCCTGGTTGATGCCTTCAGCTACCTGGATCTCGGCCACGTGTTCGTGGCCAACATGACGGGGAACGTCGTCTTCTTGGCCTTTGCCCTGGTCGGGGTCAAGGGTTTTTCCATCACGGCTTCCCTCGTGGCCCTCGGCGCCTTCGGCGTCGGATCGCTGCTCGGTGGGAGGCTCGTGGTCGTCGCCCGGGGCCGGGGACGGATGCTGGCGGTCGCCGCGTCCGTCCAGTCGGTTCTCATGTTGGCGGCTGTCGGCCTGAGCGCGGCTGGCGGCTCGAACGTCATGGGCGGCCGCCGCTATGCGCTCATCGCCATGCTGGCGGTCGCCATGGGCGTGCAGAATTCGACGGCGCGGAAGTTGGCGGTGCCTGACCTGACCACGACGGTGCTGACGCTGACCACCACCGCCATGTTCGCCGACTCGCGGGCCGTGGGTGGACCCGGATCGAAGGTGGGACGCCGCATGGTGAGCATCCTGGCCATGTTCTGCGGTGCCCTCGTCGGCGCCGCTCTCGTGCTCCACGGCCAGACCACCGTGGTGCTCGTCCTCGGCCTCACCCTGCTGGCCCTGGTGGCGGTGGTGACGGGCACGCTCGCCCGTGGCCAGCCGGGTTGGGCCCGGGCCTGACCCGGGATCAGGGACCGTCGACGATCACACGGACGTCGGCACCGCCCCGACGATGTCCGAGAGGTGGACTGTGAGGCTCGGCAGCGAGCCGACGTAGGGCGCGTCGCCGTAGGTGAAGACGCCGCCGTCGGCCCCGATCAGCCAGTACCCGGCTGTGTCGGAGGTGCGGACGATGCCGATGATCGGCTTGGCCGGGGAGACACCCGTCGAGGGAAGTGTGCCGAGGTTCTGGGCGTCGCCGAAGGCGTGCACTGAGCCGCTCTGGGTCACGATCCAGTAGCCGCCGGCGTCGGGGGTCCCGGCGATGGCCGAGACCGGCGAGGAGGTCCCGGTGGCCGAGCCGAGTTGCTGTGCCGCGCCGAAGGCGTAGACGGTTCCTGTCGCCGACACCAGCCAGTAGCCGTTCCCCGACGGGGTCGAGGCGATGCCGACGATGTTGTCGACCTCGATGCCCTCACCGGGGAGCGAGCCGAGGAACGGGGCGTCCCCGAAGCTGAACACCCCGCCGTCCGACCCGACGAGGAAGTACCCGCGGTCTGTGCCGGTGGGGACGATCCCGGTGATCGGCCTCCCGGGGGCCACGCCGAGACCCGGGAGGGAGCCGAGGAACGGTGCGTCGCCGAAGCTGAAGACCCCTCCGTCGGATCCGACCAGGAAGTAACCCTGGTCATCGGTGGTCGAGACCATGCCCACGATGTTGTCGACGTGGACGTTGTCCGCCGGCAGCGAGCCGAAGAACCCGCCACAGGTCCCCGGCGGGGAGAAGACGAAGACCCCGCCGTCCCTGCCGACGAGGTCGTAGCCCGAAGGTGCGGAGGAGCCCGCCGCCGCCGCACATGTTGTGGCGTTTGTCACCGTGATGGGGTCGGCCAGGAACGGCACCACGTCGGCGTTCCAGCTGAATGTGAGCGCCACCGGTCCCACGGGCCTGACGAACAGCTCGGTCATCGATTCGGCCCCGGGTGTGTTGCCGGCCCCCATGACGCAGGTCGTGCATGTGCCCATGCCCAGGATGTTGTCCCGGTGCACCCAGCACAGGGGAGCGTTCGGGCTCGTGCAGTCCTCGTTGATGCCGTAACCGTCGTAGTACATCCACAGGTAGTCGGAGCTCAGCGCGCTGCCCACACCCTCCTCCCAGTTCGCCGTTTGGGCGATGGCGGGCACGGAGTTGTCCCTGGGGTCCGTCGCCTTGGCCGCCGCCGCCTGCGCTGTCGCCTGGAGCGACGGCGAGGTGCCGATGAACGGGGGCAGCCCACGGGCCACCCGCTCCATGTCGACGGTCACGAACAGCTGCTGGGGCACCGTCAGGACCCGCCAGTTGGAGGGGAGTTCGATCGGGCCGACACCCTCGTCGGCCCGGGCGGCGTTGATGGCCTCGAGGTACCCGTGCAGCGTCTGGGCACGAAACAGTGTCGGGCTCGGTGTGATGTTGGCCGGGGGATTGGCCGCCGGACTGGCGCCCCGCGCCGCCACCGGCGTCGCCACGAGGCAGACCCCGGCCGTGACGGTTGCGACCGCCAGAGCCGACAGCCCGGTCCGGAAGCGGACCCGGTTGGATCGCTTGCGCATTCACTCGTCCCTCTGCTCGCTCCGAGCAGTCGGGAAACGCCGGTTGCACTCTGCACCTGGGTGTCGACCGATTCGGCGTTCCGGCTGACTCTGAGAGTCCCGTGACTTTGCGTCCCCACCTCGCGGTGGGTTTGCCTTTTTCGTCGGTGCAGACATCTGGTGCACCGATCCGAGGACAAAACTACCAGCGCACCGGCAATGAAGGCAATGGGCCGATCGATGGCCGGACGATTGGCGAGGTGGTGTGCGAACAGGCATGGAGCAGGCGAAACGGCAAGTTCAGCGTGCGGACAGGGCGGCCACGTTCTGCGCGGTGGAGGAGACCTGCCGTGCCGTGATGCCGAGGGCGACCGGCGTGAGGCGCAGGGGCTCCCCGCCTCCGGTGCCCAGCTGTCCGTCGTCGTTCCGGCCCCAGGCCCAGAGCCTCCCGGTCGTGTCCACGGCATAGGAGGCATAGCCTCCGGTGGCGACCGCGGCCGGGCGGGCACCGTCAGGGAGCGTGACGCTCGTCGGCCGGCGCGAGCTCCGGGTGCTCCCGTTGCCAAGCTGGCCCCACTTGCCGTTCCCCCACGACCACAGCGAGCCGTTGGAGAGGAGGGCCAGCGTCTGCCCGTTGTCGGGACCGCTGCCCCCCTGGAACACCTGTCGGACGGGTGCCGGCAGCACCACACGGACCGGGAAGGGACTGTCGAGCGTGGTGCCGTCGCCGAGCTGCCCGGACGCGTTGTACCCCCAGTTGTAGTACGTACCGTCCTCCATGAGGGCGCCCGAGCCCCCCCATGAGGAGGTGAGCGCCTTGACCGCACCCTTGGGGAGGCCGACCACCGCCGTCGGGGTGGAGCTGCTTGTCGCCTTCCCGTTGCCGAGCTCGCCGTGGGCACCGTCTCCGCATGCGTAGACGGCTCCGTTCGAGTCGAAGAGCGAGTGCGTGCGGGCACCGGTGGCCAGACTCACGTCGGGGAGGTTGATCTGGGCCGGGCGGAGGATGACCGTCGGACCGGGCAGGCACAGGTCGTGTTCGGCGTTGAATCCCCAACCCCACACCTGCCCCCTTGAGTCGATGGCCAGGCCGGCGTCGAACGGCATCGGGTTGGCGAGCGAGGTGATCTGCACCCCCGCGGGGAAGTCGACCTTCATCGCCGTGTCCACGTACTCGGGCGACGAACCGTTGCCCAGCTCGCCGAGGCTGGCGACGCCCCAGGCCCAGACGGCCCCTGTGGCGGTGCGCGCGTAGGTGGTGGAGTTCGACGTGGCGATCTGGACGACGCTGCCCGTGATGCCGGGGATCGGCGTGGGCTTGTCATGCTGGGTCTGGACGACCTTCCCCTTGGTGCCGGCGACACCGAACGTGTAGACGACGTTGGGCTTGGACGCCGGGGTCGAGGTCCCGGGCGCACCGGAGCCGGAGGAGCCGGAGGAGCCGCCGCAGGCGGCCAGTCCGATCGCCGCGGCGAGGCCGGCCGCCGCGACCCGGATTGCACGAGCGCGGGGAGCGCTCCGACCGGAGCCTGGGCCCATCGTGCCAAGTCTGCGCACGGGGTCCCTAGGAGATCTCGGGAGCGTGGTCGGCTGGGCGGCCCCCGTCGGAGGCCAGGGCCTCCTGCGCCGCGGCGCGGGCCCAGGGGTAGTCGGGTTTTCCGCTCGGTGAGCGGACGATCTCGGCGGTGACCACGATGTTCTTCGGCACCTTGTAGCCGCTCAGCTGCTCGCGGCCGTGTCGGCGGATCGCCTCGGGGTCGAGATGGCGTCCCGGTCTCGCCTGGACAAGAGCCACGACCCGCTCTCCGAACCGCTCGTCGGGCAGGCCGACCACCACGGCGTCGGCCACGTCGGGGTGACCCTTCAGGACGCCCTCCACCTCCTCGGGGAAGACCTTCTCCCCTCCGGTGTTGATCGACTGCGAGTCACGGCCGAGCACGGTGATGGTGCCGTCCGCCTCGACGGTGGCCAGGTCCCCGGGGAGCGACCATCGTCGACCACGGTGCTCGACGAAGGTGGCTGCCGACTTGACCGGGTCGCCGAGGTAGCCCACCGGCACGTGGCCGCCGCGGGCGAGCCGGCCGGTGGCGCCGGCACCGGGCGTCAGCGGCTCGAGGTCGTCGTCCAGCACGTCGGTCCACTGGTCCACCCGCAGCCGGGGCGGGCCAAAGGGGTCCTCAGCCCGGGTCTCGCTGCCGATCTGCCCGGTCTCAGAGGACCCGAACAGGTCGGCCACGATCCGACCGGGGAGGAGGTCGGCGAGCTGTGCCTTGGTCGACGGCGAGAGCACCGCCCCTCCCGATCCGACGGCCACGAGGGAGGAGAGGTCGTTGCGCCCCGGCGCCTCGGCCAGCGCGTCGAGCAGCGGGCGGGCCATGGCGTCGCCCACGACCACGAGGGCGTTCACCTTCTCGGCGTCCACGAGCCTCCAGATCTCGGCCGGGTCGAAGACACCTCCGGTGACCGTCACGATCTTGCCGCCGCCGAAGAAGATGGAGAACGCCAGCCAGTGGCCGGCGGCATGCATGAACGGCGGGATGGCCAGGGCCGTGAGGCCCGGGTGGAGGACCCGGTCGCGTAGCTCGTCGGGGGCCGAGATGTGGTTGCCGAGGGAGAGCGGGTCGCCCCCGCCCATGGCCGCGAAGAAGATGTCCTCCTGTCGCCAGATGACCCCCTTGGGCATCCCCGTGGTGCCGCCCGTGTAGACGCAGTAGAGGTCATCCGCGCTCCGGGCGGGGAAGTCCCGTTCCGCCGGCGAGGTCGCCAGCGCCGCCTCGTACGGCTCGGCCGGACCGGGGGGGCCCGAGTCGTCGGCGACCTCGAGGACCACCTTTCGCTCAGGCATGGCCTCGAGCGCCCCGGCCACCCGCTCGGCGAAGCGCCGGTGGTGCACGAGGCCGATCAGTCCCGCGTCGTCGTAGAGGTAGCGGAGCTCGCCGGGCAGGTAGCGGTAGTTGATGTTGATCGGCACGGCGCGGATCTTGAAGCAGGCGAGCATCGACTCGATGTACTCGGTGCCATTGACCAACTGCAGGCCGACCCGGTCGCCCGTCCCCACCCCGGCCGCCTTGAGATGGTGGGCGAGACGGTTGGCCCGCCCGTCGAGCTCCTCGTAGGTGAGGCGGCGCGAACCACTGACCATCGCAGTCTGGGAGTCGGCGCAGTCGACCACCGCCTCGAAGAGATCGGCCAGATTGAACTCCACCGGACCCCTCGCTCCTGCCATCGGCGTTTCGGCGCCGCGTTTTGCGGCAGGGGTGAATGTAGTATCCCTGGCGGCGGTCGTGCGGCCGTCCGTGGGGGAGGGTGCGTGGAGAACAGCGGCCGCGTTGCGGATGCCACCGACGGCGGGGACGCCGAAGAGGGGAGCGCTCCGCCCTCCGACGCCGCTGCGGGCCCGTCGCTGCTGGACCGCCTCACCGCCCCGGTGCGCCTGGCCACCGGGTTCTTCAGCCAACGGGCAGTGGCCAGGGCGGCACGAGCCGTGCCCCGTACGGTGCACTTCGTCACCGGCGCGCTGATCCACGGAGAAGTCGCGGACTCGGTTCCGGCCCCCAGGGTCTCGCTGGGGCTGGCGGCGCAGGTGGCCGTCGACGAGGTCCTCGTGGCCGTGGCCATGGCCCCAAGGCGGCTCCCGACGCATGACGACTTCCACCGGGTGTCGGTTGAACTGGCCGAGTCCGACGCGATGTACGGCCCCCGCGGCTGGATCGACGATCCCGCCACCTACCACCGGACCCCTCCGCCGCTGACCGAGGACGAGGTCACCTCCAGCCATGGCTGGGCCATGGGGCTCGGCTACCGGCGCCTCTACTGGGACAGCGGTTTCGCCCCGCACCCCGGGGAGCCCGGCGGGGAGCGGTGGATGGCCTTCGAGGCGAACCGCACGGCCTCGGCGGTGGTGGTGAGCCATGACGACGGCCCGCGGCCGTGGGTGATCGCCGTGCACGGCTTCTGCATGGGGTTCCCGTTCATGGACTTCCGGGGCCTCAACGTGGCCCGGATGCACCGCGAGGTCGGGATGAACGTCGCCGTGGCCACCCTGCCCCTGCACGGATCGCGCCGGTCGACCTTCATCAGCGGGGAGCCGTTCTTGTCCTTCGAGCTCATGAACGCGGTGCACGGCCTGACCCAGACCGCCTGGGACATTCGCCGGCTCATCCACTGGGTGGCCGAGCAGGGGGCGACCTCCATCACGCTCTACGGCGTCTCCCTCGGCGCCTACGCCGCCGCCCTCCTGGCCGGCCTGGACGACCGCTTCGACGCGGTGGTGGCCGGCGTCCCGGTCTCGGACTTCCCGGGGCTGTTCCACCACCACAGCCCCCAGCACGTCCGGGCCCAGGCCATCGAGCACGAGGTCATGGGCAGCGCCGCAGAGAACGTCTTCCGGGTGGTGTCACCGTTCAGCTTCGAGCCCAAGGTGCCGCAAGAGCGGCGGTACATCTTCGCCGGCTACGGCGACCGCCTGGCCCTGCCCGAGCAGGCACAGCAGCTGTGGGAGCACTGGGACCGGCCGCGCATCTCCTGGTACTCGGGGAACCACGTCGGCTATCTGTGGTCGAGGAAGGTCTCGAACTTCCTCGCTGACTCTCTCACCGACGTCGCCACGTCGGGCGCAGCACTGTCCTGCCGGGGCTGACCGTGGAGACGATGACCGGGCTGGACGCCAAGTTCCTTTACTCAGAGACCCCCACCGCGCACATGCACACGGTCAAGGTGGCCGTGGCCGACGTCTCCGACATCGAGGGTGGCTTCACCTTCGAGGAGTTCGTCGAGGTCCTCGGGGTCCAGCTCGACCACCTCCCCCCGTTCCGGCGCCGGGCGGTGCCGGTGCCCGGCCGGTTGGGCCACCCGGTGTGGGTGGAGGACCCTGACTTCGAGCTCCACCGCCACGTCGGGCGAATGGTGCTCCCGGCTCCGGGCGACAAGGCCCAGTTGGCGGCGGTGGTGGGGGAGTTCGCCAGCCTCCCGCTCAAGCGCGACCGGCCCCTGTGGGAGTTGCTGTTCGTCGAGGGGCTGGCCGGGGGCCGCATGGCGGTGGTGGTCAAGCTCCACCACGCCGTGGCCGACGGCACGGCGGTGGTGGCCCTCCTACACAGCGTGGTCCGGGGCATGAGCGAGGAACCGCCGGACGAGCACCAGGAGGATCCGTGGCGGCCCGAGCCCATCCCCGACCGCCGCCAGCTCCTCAAGATGGCCTACCGGGACCACGTCACCCGGTGGAAGGGGATGCCGCGCCTCGTGGGCCGCTCGGTGCGCGGGGCGAAGGCCTCGGAGCTGCGCCGCCGGAGCTTCCCCGTCCGCCCGCCCCTGCCCCTCCACCGCGTCCCGAGGACCTCGCTGAACGTCTCGCTCACAGCCGAGCGGACGTTCGCCATGACCACACTGCCGATGGAGGAACTCAAGGCCATCCGGCGCGCCGCCGGCACGACCCTGAACGACGTCTACCTGGCCGTGTGCGCCGGGGCCATCCGGCGTTATCTCGAGGCCCGCGGCGAGCTGCCGGCGCGCTCGCTGTTGGCCAGCGTCCCGGTCTCCACCGACCCCAACGTGGCCCGGCTGCAGGGCAACCGCGTCGACAACCTCTACGTGAGCATCGGTACCGACCTGGCCGACCCCGCCGAGCGGCTCGCCCACATCAACGAGGTGACGAAGGCGGCCAAGGAGGTGCGCAGCGTCCTCGGCCACGACCTCTTCGCGCAGCGGGCCGACGTCGTCCCCCCCACCTCTACGGCGCGCTCATCAGCGCGTGGACGCACAGCCACGCCGCCAACCGGCTTCCCCCGCCGCTCAACGCCGTGCTGTCCAACGTGGCCGGGCCGCGCGAGCGGATCTTCTTCGGCCCGATCCAGCTCGAGTCCCTTTACTCGGTGGGGCCCATCCTCGAGGGGATCGGCCTCAACATCACCGCCTGGAGCTACGTGGACGACCTCGGGGTCTCGGTGCTCGGCTGCCCGGCCAGCCTCCCCGACCCCTGGCTGATCGTCGACGAGCTGCACGCCGCCCTCGACGAGCTGAGGGTGGCGGCCGGCCCCCCGGCCCTGGCCGGTCGGTGAGCCTTCCCGGGTGACGGCCGGGGATCTGCGTCCCCGCGCCGCTAGCCGATGACCGGGTAGTGGCGCTCGGCGGCCAGGCGGTCGAGGGTGGCCTGCATGGTTTCGGTGAGCTCGCGGTAGCACCGGCCGACGATCTCGTCGTCGTCGGCCGCCTCGGGCCCGTAGACCGACGGCCAGTCGATGGGCTCGCCCAGCTCGACGGTGATCTTGGCGGGGAGCGGCAGGGTCGGGATGCCGCCGGGCACCACGCCCCACGGCGGACCGAGGACCAGCGGCATGACCTTGATGCGGAAGAGTCGGTCGATGCCCAGGGTCCGGGCCAGCCGCTCCCCTCGGGCCAGGACCACCACCGTCTCGTGGGCGCCGATCGACACCGCCGGGACGACTGGGACACCGGTCCGCAGGGCCAGGCGGATGAAACCGAGACGGCCGTTGAAGTCGATGTGGTTCCGGTCCCGCCACGGCCGGAAGACGTCGAAGTCCCCCCCGGGGAAGTCGATCAGCACGCCCCCGCCGCGCAGGATCCCCTCGGCCGTCTCCCGGTCGGCCTCCACCGCGCCGCCGCGTCCCAACACGGTGGCGACCCCCGGCGTCCCCATGACGAAGGAGTGGAAGAGGGCGTAGACCGGCTCGTCCTCGCCGCGCTCGCGCCACCAGGCGGTGAGCAGGACGGGGAGGTCGGGCGGCGTCTGCCCGCCGGAGTGGTTGCCGACCACGAGGAAGGGCCCGCGGTCCGGCAGGCGATCGAAGCCCCGGACCTCGGGGCGGAACCAGGACGCGTAGAGCTCGAGGACCGGGCGGACCGCTCGGAGGAACCCCGGGTCCCGCCGCCCCCCCGCCAGGCGCTGTGTGCCCTCCCACGTCTCCACACCGACACTATGCACCCTGGCCCCATCGGCCGTCAGGGGCCCCGCGGCCCGGACGGTGCCGTCGCCGAGCGGACCGGGGCGCCGCCGACGGCCGGGCTACCGTCTCCGGCGTGAGCACACGCCCCTCGAAGCCGGCACGGCCATGACCGGCCGCCTGCACTGGCCGACCGGGTCGCTCCGCAGCGGGGAGTACGCCGTGGAGCTCACGCCCGAGCGCGCCGGATGGACCTACTGCGGCCTGCGGGTCGCCGAGCTGCCACCGGGGAGACGGCTGGACCTGTCGACCGGCGGCGAGGAGATGGCCGTCCTCCCCCTGGCGGGCTCGCTCGAGATCGCGGTGGAGGGCCGGGTGCTCGAACTGGAGGGCCGCAGGAGCGTCTTCGCCAAGGTCACCGACTGGGCCTACCTGCCCATCGCCACCGAGGCCACGCTGCGCTCGCCCGGGGGCTGCCGGGTCGCCCTCCCCTCGTCGCGGGCGACCCGGCGGCTCTCGGCGGTGAGGGTCGCCGCCGAGGACGTCCCGGTCGAGGTGCGCGGGGCGGGCCCGTCCACCCGGCAGGTCACGAACTTCATGTCCCCCGACGCGTTCAGTGGAGCCGACCGCCTCATGTGCGTGGAGGTGTTGACGCCGGAGGGCAACTGGTCCTCCTGGCCGCCGCACAAGCACGACGACTCGCCGGAATGCCCGGTGGAGCTCGAGGAGATCTACTACTTCGGCATCGCCGAGGGCGGGGGGACCGGTGGCGCCGGGTTCGCCGTGCACCGCACCTACACAGCCGTCGGGGCCATCGACGAGTGCGCGGTGGTGGGGGACGGCGACGTCTTCTGCGTGCCCCGCGGCTACCACGGCCCCTCGATGGCCGGCCCGGGCTACCCGCTCTACTACCTGAACGTCCTGGCTGGCCCCGGGGGCGAGCGCACCATGTCCTTCTGCGACGACCCCGACCACGCCTGGATCCGCGGGAGCTGGGACGCGATGGCCCAGGACCCCCGCTGCCCCCTCACCGGTGCCGGGGGTCCCGTCCGGGTCTGACCGCGCGCCGGCTGGGCTTCGGTGCCGGCGCAGGCCCCTCAGGGTCCGCGATCCGGCGGTGCGGCACCGGACGAGCGTCGGCGGCCCCGGAAGACGGAGGCGACGAGCACCACCACCACCGCCACGGGCAACACGACGATGGCCGCCGCCCGCTGGTGGCGCAGGAGGACGGCGAGGACCACGACGGCCACCACCGCGCCGAACAGCTCGGGGGTGTCGCCCACGAGAAACTCCCACAGGAACCGCCCGAAGGCAGCCGCGCCCCGCCGCACCCGGCTCACTGTTCCGCCGTCTCGGGTTGCCCGGCGCCGGCCGACGGCGCCGGGTCGCGGGGCACGGGTCCGCCCCCCTCGGCGGCGGTTCCCGTCGGCTCGGGGGCGAGGGTCCGCATCCAGGCGACGCTGGCCGCGGTGACCACCGCGAAGATCCCCACCAGCACCACGATGGCCAGGTCACTTCCCGGCCAGTGCACCCCCGCGCCCTCGCCGATCCAGAAGAGGCCGAAGCTGGTCAGCATGATGCCGACGGCGATCTTGAGCGTGTTCTCGGGAACCGCGGACAGCTGGCGGGCCACCACCACGCCGACCACCGTCACGAGCACCACCGCGGCCGCGGCGGCGCCGGCCGCCCACCCCAGCCGGTGCTGGCTCGCCCCCAGGCTGACCACGATCAGCACCACCTCGACCCCCTCGAGGAACGTCCCCTTGAAGGCGACGGCGAAGGCCAGGCCGTCACGCCCCTTGGTGGCGCGCCCCGACGCCCCGGCACTGTCGGCGGCGCGCAGCTCGGCGGCCGTCTCGGCGTAGATGGCGTCTTCGTCGTGCTTCGCCTTGTGGCCGCTGGCCCGCAGGATCGCCTTGCGAAGCCATGAGAGGCCGAGGATCAGCAGCAGGGCACCGACCACCACCCGCAGCGTGTCGATCGGGACGTAGTGCACCAGCGGGACCCCGACCACCGCCACCAGGGCCGCCAGGAGCGCGACGGCGGTGAGCGCCCCCTCGAGGGCCGAGCGCCAGCTGCGGGTGGAGCCGGCGGCGACCACGATGGTGAGCGCCTCGACGGCCTCGACGGTGGTGGCCGCGAAGACCGCCAGCAGTAGGACCGTCGTCGACGAGGTGCTCACCGCACCCGCCGACCCGCCGCCGGGCGCGGAGCCCGCCCGTCGCCCAGGGCCGGGCCGTCCCCGTGCCTCGTCCCGCCGCCGGGTGCCTCCACCCCCCTATGGTTCCACCCCCCGGCGTGCCCGGGGTGCGGCGGGGGGGCCCGGCGTCCTCCCCCGGCCCGGGCGACCGCGGTCGAGGGAGTTCAAGCCCGCATGACCTGGCCCCCGTCGACGTTGAAGATGTGCCCGGTGACCCAGGACGCGTCGTCCGAGAGCAGGAACTGGCACATGCCCACCAGGTCCTCGGGGGTCCCCTGGCGTTTGAGGGCCAGGTTGGAGACGATCTGGTCGATGAAGACCTCGGGGACCACCGACCGGGCCGCCTCGGTGTCGATGGGCCCTGGGGCGATGGCGTTGACCCGTATGTTCATGCCGCCCAGCTCGTGGGCGAGCTGCTGGGTGAGTGAGTTCACCCCCGCCTTGGCCAGGCCGTAGAAGCCGGCGTAGACGTAGGCCGCCGTCGAGGACTGGTTGACGACGGACCCGCCGCCCCTGGCTCGCATGGCCGGGTAGCAGACCCGGGTGCAGTTGAGGGCACCGAGCAGGTTCACCGCCAAGAAGCGCTGGAGGTAGTCCCAGTCCACGCTGAGCAGCAGGTCCAGCTGCATCCCGCCGAAGATGGCGGCGTTGTTGACGAGGAAGTCGATGCCCTCCAGCTCGGCCAGGGCACGCTCGGCCATGGCGGCCGCCGACACCGGGTCGGCCACGTCGACCTGGCAGGCCACCGCCCGCCCGCCGCCACCGGCGATGCCCTGGGCGACGCGCTCGGCCCCCGCGCCGTCGATGTCGGCCACCACCACCGACGCCCCGGAGCGGGCCAGGGCCTCGGCGTAGGCCTGTCCGATGCCACCGCCGGCGCCGGTCACCACCGCCACCTTGCCGCTGAAGTCGAACGTCACCGCCCCTCCGCGCCCGTGCCGCCCGAGGCCGGGCGCCCGGCCGCGGCGATCGCCCGCTCGGCCGCCCCGGCGAGAGTCGTCGAGAGCGGCCAGCCCACGTAGTGGGTGAGGTGGATGACGACCTCGCGGGCCTGGTCGACGTCGAGCTCGCCGCGCTCGAGGGCGCAGGCGAACTGGATCTCCAACAGCTCGCCCATGCCCAGTGCGGCGAGCGTGCCGATGGTCAGGAGCCGGCGTTCGCGCAGGTCCAGTCCCGGCCGGGTCCAGACGGTGCCGAAGAGGTGGTCGACGGTGATGGCCGTGTAGTCGCCCGGCACGTCAGCCGGGTCGACCTTGAACCCGTAGACCTCCTCCATCTTGGCCATGCCCCGTGCCCTGGCGGGCCCGGGCTCGGCGGCGGCGCTCATGGTGTGCCCTCTGGTGCCTGCGGGTGTCGCCCGTTGCCGACGTCCATGTGCCCTCCTCTTTTCGTGTCTGGGTCCCTCGAGCGTGTCACCGGCCGGCCGGCCAACGGCGCGCGCCGCAGCGGTCAGTGGCCCGGCGGTGCTACGTCCGGCGGATCTTCGGGCATGCCGAACACCCGGTCCGCGTAGTCCTCGGTGAGCCGGGCCACCGGCACGTCGACCCCCAGCGTCCCGGCCAGGGCGATGGCCGCACCGAGGTCCTTGTGGGCCAGCCGGTTGGCCGCGGACATCGGGGGAATGAGCCCGGCGTCGGTGGGGACGTCGGCCCGCAGCGGACGCGCCGTCTCACGGAACATGAGGGTGGAGGCGCCCCCGATGTGTCGGTCGCTCTCCCGGATGGCCTCGGCCAGGAGCGGCAGGGGGATCCCCGCCGCCTCCGCCAGCACCTGGGCCTCGTAGGCGGCGAGCCACGACCCGTACTGCACCAGGTTGCGGGCCAGCTTGGCCGAGAGGCCCGCGCCCACCGGGCCCATGTGCAGCACGCGCGAACCCAGGACGTCGAGCACGGGGCGGACCCGTTCCACCGCCTCGTCGGTGCCCCCGACCATGCAGACGAGCTGGCCGCTGGCGGCCGCCCCCGGCCCTCCGCTCACTCCGCAGTCCACCACGAGCACCCCGTGTCGGGCCGCCTGCCCGGCGAGGTCGAGGGCGGTCTCGATCGACACGGTGCTGAGGACGATCACGGCGATCCCGGGCCTCCCGGCCGCCAGGATGCCGTCGGGCCCGGCTATCACCGTCCTCACCTGTGCGTCGTCGACCACCGCCACCAGCACCACGTCGCAGTCGGCGGCCACCTCGGCCGGGGTGGCCGCCACCCGGGCCCCGGGCCGGAAGGGCTCGGTGGCCTCGGGACGCACGTCGCACACGGTCAGGTCGACGCCGGACTGGGCCAGCGTGCCGGCCACGCCGCGCCCGATGTCCCCCAGGCCGACGACCCCGGTGGGGGGCACGGCGATGTCACGGTCGTCCGGTGCGGCGTCGCCGGCAGCGGCCATGGGCGCTCCTCCGTCAGCTGGGGTGGTGGATTTGGACAGCATTCCAGACTATAGTTTGGACAAATGACTGAGCGCAACGACTACTCGGGTGCCTTCGACCCCGACTTCGACTACGAGGACCTCTCCAAGGAGGCGCTGGTGCGCCTGGTGCGCGAGTACGCCCTCATCGTGCACCTGCTGGACCGGTCGATGTGCGCCGCCATCGGGCAGCGCCACGGCATGGCCGCCGTCCAGGAGCTGTCCATCGAGGAGTGGCGCGGGGCCAGCCCCGTCTACGGCGAGCGGCTGCGGAGGATCATGGCGGTCGAGGGCGACGGCGTGCCGGCGATCTTCAAGGTGCTCCAGCTGGACCCCGGCTTCCCCCACCACTACCTCGACGTCCGCTACGAGGTGGTCGACGAGCGGCACGGCTACTTCGAGCTCGCCTACTGCGGCGCGCTCATGGACGTCGAGCCGTGGGGAGAGCGCCTGGTCACGTCGATGTGCCACCACATCGAGGACGGCACCTTCGACTACACGGCCCAGGCCGTCAATCCCAAGGCCCGGGTGCGCCACGTCCACCGGCCGCCCCGCGTGCCGAGCGACCGCACGCCCCACTGCCGGTGGGAGGTGGTCATCGACGACGAGACCGAGACCCTGCCCGAGCCGCCCATCACGACGCTCACCCGGGCCACCACGGCGGCCACCTTCTCCTTCCCGCCGATGAAGGACGGGACGCCGCACATCCCCGAGGGCCCCGGGACCGGAGCGGCCCGAGGGTGAGCGACGGCATGCCCTCGGCGATGGAGGCGCCCCGCCGGCACTTGACCGAGCGCCAGGTCGAGCTGGTGCAGCGACTGGTGGAGGCGGCCGCCGAGGAGGTCGCCGAGCACGGGTACGGTCCGATCACGGTGCGCAGCATCGCCAAGCGGGCCGGCGTGGCCACGGCCACGGCCTACACCTACTTCAGCTCCAAGGACCACCTCCTCGCCGAGGTCCTGTGGCGGCGGATCCAGGCGCTCCCGCCGCCGCTGGTCGACACCCGCCTCCCAGTGGCGCAACGGGTGGCCGACGCCGTGCAGGAGATGTCCCTCGACACCGTCGACCGGCCGGAGCTGGTGGCCGCCTGCACGGCGGCGCTGCTGGCCCCCGGCCCCGACGTCCAGCGCGTCCGGAGCCAGATCGGGGCGGAGATCCACCGCCGGCTGCAGACGGCTCTCGGCGGCGGCGCCGACCCGGCCGTCCTGCGGGTGCTCGAGACCACCTTCTTCGGGGCCATGCTCTCCGCCGGGCTCGGCCACATCGAGTTCGCCGAGCTGCCGGAGCGACTGGCCGAGGCAGCCGCCCTGCTGACCGACGGGCCCGGGGCCGGAGAGGACGGCGTGGTCCGACGGCGGGCGGCCCGAGCGGTCCGGTCCGGCCGGTGAGCACCACGGCGGTGGGGCCGCCCGTCTACGACCCCTACGACTACGCCATCCACGAGGACCCCTACCCGACCTACGCCAGGCTGCGGGCCGAGGCCCCGCTCTACCGCAACGAGGCCCTCGACTTCTGGGCACTGTCGCGCCACCGACACGTGCTCGCCGCCTTCCGGGACGCGGAGAGCTTCTCCAACGCCAACGGCGTGTCGCTCGACCCCGCGGCCTTCGGCCCCCACGCCCACCGGTCGATGTCGTTCCTGGCCATGGACCCGCCGGCCCACACCCGGCTGCGCTCGCTGGTGGGCAAGAGCTTCACGCCCCGTCGGGTGGCCGAGCTCGAGCCCCGCATTCGCCAGCTGGCCGTCGAGCACCTCGAGCCGGCCGTGGAGCGGGGGAGCTTCGACTTCATCTCGGACTTCGCCGGCCTCCTGCCGATGGACGTGATCAGCGAGCTTGTGGGGGTGCCGGCCTCCGACCGGGCCGAGCTCCGACGACTGGCCGACACCGTCGTGCACCGCGAGGAGGGCATGGCCGACGTCCCCCCCGAGGGGGCCGAGGCGGCGATGGCCCTGGCCGTGTACTACGCCGAGATGGTCGCCGATCGGCGGCGGCGGCCCCGCGACGACCTCACCTCGGCGCTCATGGAGGCCGAAGCGGGCGGCGACCGCCTCACCGACGACGAGATCATCGGCATCCTCTTCCTCATGGTGGTGGCCGGGAACGAGACCACCACCAAGCTCCTGGGCAACGCCTGGTACTGGGGCTGGCGCTTCCCCGACGAGGGGGCCAAGCCCCTGTCCGAGCCGGCCCGGGTGGGCGACTGGGTCGAGGAGACCCTCCGCTACGACAACTCCACCCAGATGCTGGTGCGCGTCACCCGCGCCGACGTCCCCATCGACGGCGACGTGGTCCCGGCGGGGGAGAAGGTCCTCCTCCTCATCGGCTCGGCCAACCGGGACGAGGAGGTCTTCGCCGACCCCGACCGCTACGACCTCGAACGGCCGGCCTCGGGCGGCGCGGCGCAGAAGCTCGTGAGCTTCGGGGGCGGCCGGCACTTCTGCATGGGCGCGGCCCTGGCCCGGCTGGAGGCCCGGGTGGCCCTGGGCGAGCTGGTCAAGCGGGTCGGCGGCTACGACGTGGACCCGGCGGGGATCGTCCGGGTCCACTCCATCAACGTGCGGGGTATGGCCGCCCTCCCCACCGCGGTCAGGGCCCGCTGACGTGGCACTGTTCGCTCCCCACCCCGCCCACCGCCCGGCCGTGGTCACCGGCGCCTCGTCGGGGATCGGCGAGGCCACTGCCCTGGCGCTGGCCGCGGCCGGCCACCCCGTCGTCCTCGGGGCGCGCCGCCTCGAGCGGTGCGGGGAGGTGGCGGCCGCGGTGGAGGTGGAGGGCGGGAAGGCCGTGGCCCTGCCGCTCGACCTGTCCGACCCGTCGTCGGTGGCGCGCTTCGCCGACGGCGCCGCCCAGGCCTTCGGCCCCATCGAGGTGGTCGTCTCCAACGCCGGCCAGATCCGACCGGGGACGGCCCTCGACACCGCGCCCGAGGACCTCGAGTCGCTGCTGGCGGTGAACGTGGTGGGCGCCCACCGGCTGGTCTTGGCCTTCGTGCCCGGCATGGTCGAGCGTCGCCGGGGGGACGTGGTCTTCGTGACGTCGGACGTGGTCGAGCACCCGCGGCCGGTGATGGCGGCCTACGTCGCCTCCAAGTGGGGCCTGGAGGGGTACGCCCGGGCCGTGCAGATGGAGTGGGAGGGGACCGGGGTGCGGGCCTCGGTGGTGCGGCCCGGCCCGACCGTCACCGGCATGGGGCTCGACTGGGACCCCGAGGTGACCGGCCAGGTCCTCGAAGAGTGGACCCGGTGGGGACTGGCCCGACACCCGCACTTCATGCAGCCGGCGTCGGTGGCCGCCGCCGTGGTGGCGGCGGTGTCGGCCGAGCGCGGCGCCCACTTCTCGGTGCTGGAGGTCCAGCCCGAGGGGCCGATCGAACAGGAGGGATCATGACCGAGGGCGTGGCCACGGTGGCAGAGGGGCTGGCCGAGCCGCCCCTGGTCTCGGGGGGCGAGGGGGAGGAGCACGGCCACCTCGAGGAGCTCCGCCAAGACCCGATCGCCCTCATGCGGCGGGTCCGCGCCGAGTGCGGGGACGTGGGCCGCTTCCGGCTGGCCGGGCGCGACGTGGTGCTGCTGACCGGGGCCGAGGCCAACGAGCTCTACTTCCGTGCCCCCGAGGAGCAGCTGGACCAGGCCGAGGCCTACCCCTTCATGACCCCGATCTTCGGTGAGGGCGTGGTGTTCGACGCCCCCCCGGAGCGGCGTCGCGAGATGCTGCACAACCAGGCCCTGCGCGACAAGTTCATGCGGGGCCATGCCGCCACCATCGCCACCGAGGTCGACGCCATGGTGGCCGGGTGGGACGACGAGGGCGAGATCGACCTGCTCGAGTGGTTCGCCGAGCTCACCATCTACACCTCGTCCGCCTGCCTCATCGGTCGCAAGTTCCGCAGCGAGCTCGACCGCGCGCTTCGCCCGCCTCTACCACGACCTCGAGCAGGGCACCGACGCCATCGCCTACGTCGACCCCTACGCGCCGATCGAGAGCTTCCGTCGCCGGGACGAGGCCCGCGCCGGCCTGGTGCGGCTGGTGCAGGAGATCATGGAGCGCCGTGCCGCGGCGGATCCCGGCGAAGGGACCGACGACCAGCGCGACCTGCTGGACGTGCTCATGTCGATCACCGAGGACGACGGGAGCCCGCGCTTTGGGGCCGACATCGTGACCGGGATGTTCATCTCCATGATGTTCGCCGGACACCACACCACCTCGGGCACCGCGGCCTGGACCCTCATCGAGCTGCTGCGCCACCCCAAGGAGTTGGCGCTCGTCCGCGACGAGCTCGACGGGCTGGCCGCGGCGGGGTCGGAGGTGACCTACCAGGCGCTGCGCGAGATGCCCCGCCTCGAGTCGGCCATCAAGGAGGCGCTGCGGCTCCACCCGCCCCTCATCCTCTTGCTCAGGGTGGCCAAGGAGGACCTGGCCTGCCTGGGCTACGCCATCCGCGCCGGACAGCTGGTGGCGGCCAGCCCGGCGGTGTCCAACCGGATCGCCGAGGACTTCCCCGACGCCGACACCTTCGCGCCGTCCCGCTACCTCGACCCCCGGTTCGAAGACCGCGCCAACCCGTGGACCTGGATCCCGTTCGGAGCCGGACGCCACCGCTGCGTGGGGGCGCCCTTCGCCATGATGCAGCTGAAGGCGATCTTCTCGGTGCTGCTCGAGGACTGGGAGTTCGAGCTGGCCCAGCCGTCGGACACCTACCGCAACGACCACTCGAAGATGGTGGTCCAGCTGGAGCAGCCCTGCCTCGTCCGCTACCGGCGCCGGACCAAGGCCGACGGCCCCGCCCAGGAGGCCCCGGCGACGGGAGACGCCGTCGACCGCCGGGCGGCGGGGGCCTTCCGTGTCGTCGTCGACCGCGACCTGTGCCAGGGCCACGCCGTCTGCGAGTCGGAGGCGCCGGGGGTCTTCTCGGTCTCGAAGAAGGGGGAGCTCTCGATCCTGGTCGAGACGCCGACGGAGGACCGCCGGGCGGTGGTCGAAGCCGCGGTGCGCGAGTGTCCCACCCACGCATTGCGCATCGAGGAGCTCGGATCGTGAGGGACCGGTGGTGACGAAGGCGGGGGAGCAGCCCCCGCCCACGACGACGGGAGGGATCTGATGGGGGCGTACCCGCGCCAGGAGCTCGAGGAGATGGTCGAGCGTTGGCTGGCCACCAACCGGCGGTGCGAGGCGGAGCAAGACTGGCGGCCGATGGCCGAGATGTACACCGAGGACGCCACCTACGGCTGGAACGTGGGGCCCAACGACGAGTTCATGGCCGTCGGACGCGACGAGATCCGCGAGCTGGCCCTGGGCCTGGAGATGACCGGGCTCGAAGGGTGGACCTACCCCTACCAGCGGGTGCTGATCGACGACCACCACGGCGAGGTCCTGGGGCTGTGGAAGCAGGTGGCCGACGCCACCCGGGAGGACGGCAGCCACTACGAGATCGCCGGGCTCGGGGGGAGCTGGTTCCGCTACGCCGGCAACTGGATGTGGGGCTGGCAGCGGGACTTCTTCGACGTGGGGAATGCGGCGGCCACCTTCATGGAGATGGTCGCCAAGGGCGTCCTCACCCCGGGCATGCAGCAGCGGCTGGAGCGGGCGATGTCCGGGGAGCGCCTGCCCGGCCACTACCCGCTCGGCCGGGCTCCCGTCGGCCTCTGGGACTGAGCGCGACGAAAGGATCGGTCTGCGATCCCAGTCTTGGACTGACCTCGCCGCGCAGACCCCGTCACCGCGTCGCACCGGGCTCGGCTCTGTGTGCACGGAGAGATCGACCCGACGGTCGGCACGACCCATGGTTCGCGCACGGTGTCGCCGCGTTTCCCGCCGCGCTCACCGCCGCGCTACCTATTGCGCTCGCCGACACGCCGACACGCCCGTGCGCACCGCATCATCGGGTGAGGAAATGTCGCACGACCTGCCAGAAATCCCTTGCACTCTCGCTTGCCCCCCTGGTACCTTGACCGCCAGTTCGGTGCGCCCAGCAGTCTGCACCGACGAAAAGGCAAACCCATCGTGAGATGGGGACGCAAAGTCACGGGACTCCCTGAGTCAGCCGGACCGCCGAATCGGTCAACTGCACGTGGTGTGGAAGCGACCGGCGTTCCCCAGCTGCTCGGAGAGAGCAAGGGGAACTCCGAGTGCGACTGCGAACCCTCCGGCAGCGCCTCCGTGCTTCGAGTGCATCGAGCGCGGCGGGACTGCTCCCTCCCTTCGGCCTGGTGCTCGTGGCCCTCTTCGGGCTCCTGCCGTTCTTGGTCCTCGACGCCGCCCCCGCCGACGCGGCCATCCTGCCGCCGGGGAACCCCGCGGCCAACATCGCCCCCTCGTCGTCGAACTGGCTGACAGCCACCGACACCGCCCGGGCCGACGAGGGCGTGGGGCCGCTGGCGGTCAACGTGGCGGCCTTCGACGCCCTGAGCGTCCCCGAGCAGGTCTTCGTGCTCGTGAACCTCGAGCGCACCGGGCGTGGCGAGCCCCCGGTGGCCGCCCTCACCGCCCAGCTCGACGCCTACGCCCAGGCCGGGGCCCAGGGGAACACCGACCCCCAGCACCCCGCTTCGCTCACCGGCGGCGCCCCCGTCTACCAGACCGGGGCCATCTGGGCCGGGGGGGCCTCGTCCACCCTGTTCGCCAACTACCTGTGGATGTACGAGGACGGCTGGGGGGGCTCGGCCACAGCCACCACCAACGCCGACTGCACCTCGCCGTCGGCCCCGGGCTGCTGGGCGCACCGCGACATCATCTTGAAGCAGTTCTCTTCGGCCTACTGCAACGGGGCCACACCGACGCTGTCGATGGGCGCGGCCGCCACCACAGGGACCGCCTCCTTGGCCGCCGTGGTGGTCTCGTCGTGCTCGGCGCCCGCCGACCCGGTCTACACCTGGGGGGAGGCTGAGGCGGCGCTCGGGGGAGATGGGCCCCCCGCCGCCGCCCCGGCCGCCCCGAGCACCCCGGCCTCGGGGTCCTCGCTCGTGAGCGAGAAGGAGCTCCTGGCGGCCTTCAGCCCCACAGCGGTGGTCGACATCGCCTCGTCGCCGGTGGGCCAGGGCTACTGGCTGGCCGCCGCCGACGGCGCCGTCTACGGCTACGGCGACGCCCCGGTCTACGGCTCGATGCTGGGGGCGGGGCTTTCGGCCCCGATCGTGGGCATGGCGGCCACCCCGAGCGGCCACGGCTACTGGCTGGTGGGCGCCGACGGCGGGGTCTACGCCTTCGGCGACGCCGCCTTCTACGGCTCGACCGGGGCCATGCACCTCAACGCCCCCATCGTGGGCATGGCCGCCACCCCGAGCGGCCACGGCTACTGGCTGGTGGGCTCGGACGGGGGGATCTTCAGCTTCGGCGACGCCGGCTTCTTCGGCTCGATGGGGGGCACGGCCCTCAACGCCCCGGTGGTGGCCATGACCGCCGACCCCCAGACCGGCGGCTACTGGCTGGTGGCCACCGACGGGGGGATCTTCAGCTTCGACGCCCCGTTCTCGGGCTCGACGGGCAACCTCACCCTGGCCGCCCCCATCGTGGGCATCCAGGGGTCCGAGAGCGGCCACGGCTACCGCATGGACGCCACCGACGGCGGGGTCTTCAGCTTCTCGCTGCCCTATCTGGGCTCGATGGGCGGCCAGCCCATGGCCTCGCCGGTGCTGGGCATGGCGGCCGACCCCACCACCGGGGGCTACTGGGAGGTCTCCGCCGACGGCGGGGTCTTCAGCTTCGGCGCCCCCTACCTCGGCAGCGACGCCTAGGACGAGATCGACGACCACACCACCGGCCCTGGGGAGGGTGTAGGAGGGAACCCCGGGCCCCTGCGGCGGGCGGGGCCGGCCACCGGAAGGGGGTGGCCGGTCCCGCCCCCTCGCCACGGGGGGTCAGCGGCGGGGGCGGGCCTCGTCCAGGAGCACGGTCAAGCGCTCGAGCAGCTCGGCCTGCGCCGCCTTCAGCAGGCGGCTGGCCTCGGGCACCGTGCACCAGCGCACCTCGTCGACCTCGGGGAACGACTGGAACGTGCCCGAACGCGGGGGCCACTCCATTTGGAAGAGGTTGCTCGTGAGGCCGGTCGTCTCGAGGTCGCCCTCGGCCGCCCAGGCCAGCACGTGCTTCCCCCCGCGTTGGACGATCTCCCCCAGCGCCAGGCGAGCGCCGGGGGGCGCCGGGGCCCCGACCTCCTCGGCGAACTCCCGCTCGGCGGCGGCGAGGGGGTCTCCGGCGTCGGCGGGATCGAGCTCGCCCTTGGGGATGGTCCAGGTCCCCTCCCCCCGCCTGGTCGCCCAGACGGGACCTCCGGGGTGGACGATCAGGACCTCGGTCCCGGTGGGCCCGCCGGTGCGGTAGAGGAGGATCCCGGCGCTCAGCCTGGGCACGGCCCCACCCCGTCGGGGGTCACCCGCCGGGCTCGCGCTCGTCGGCGATCCAGGCCAGGGCCCCGCCGGCCAGGCTCTCGGCCGGCCAGCCGGCCCGCGTGAGCGCCTCGGCCGCCGCCGCGGAGCGGACGCCGGCGTGGCAGACGACCACGATGGGCCGGTCCGGCGGGAGCTCTGCGGTGCGCGATCCCAGCTCGCCCAGGGGGATGTTGACGGCGCCGGGAAACGCCCACTCGGCCACCTCGTCCGGCTCGCGCACGTCGAGCAGGTAGAGGTCGTCCCCCCGGCGCTGCCGCTCACGCAGTTCCTGCATCCCTATCTCGACGACCATCGCCTGCTCCTCGGCTCGTGGACACCCCCAGTCTGCCGCCGGCGCCGGCGTGGCGCGCCCGGCGCCGGGGGGTTCAGCGGCCCGGGTGGCGGCGGCGACGCCGGCGCCCGCAGGCGACGAGCGTCCCGCCGGCCACGACCAGCACCAGCCCCCCGGCGGCCAGGGGCACGCTGGGGCCGCCGGTGAAGGCGAGGCTCGGGACCGCCACCGTCGTGGGCGGCACCGGCTGCTCGGGCAGGGCGATCATCGTCGGGTCTGTGGCTGTGCCCGACGTCAGCACCGCCGTGCAGTGCAGCGAGGTGTCGGCCATGTACCCGCTGGGTGCCGCCAGCTCGCGCAGGCACCACCCGAAGCCCGCGGGGACGGCGAACGACAGCCGGCCCTGCGCGTCGGTGGTGCCCTGGGTCCAGTAGGTGTCGCCTGTCGGCACCACCGTGCCGGCCGGGGCGGGCGGCGGGTCGTAGCCGGGCGGCGCCGTCCCCTCCTCCAAGAGCTCGTAGGTGGCGTCGGGGATGACGGTGCCGGGCTGGAGGGTGTTGTACTTGTAGGCGCCCAGGTAGACCGTGGCCCGGGTCTCGGCGATGGCCACGGTCGTCGCCGGCTGCGGCGCGTCCACCGAGAGCACCGCCGTGCAGTGCAGCGCGGGGTCGGCCACGTAGTCGGTGGGGGCCGACGCCTCGTGGAAGCACCAGGCGTAGCCGGCGGGGACCGAGAACGACAGGGCGCCCGAGGCGTCGGTGGTGCCCCGGCCCCACCAGGTGTCGCCCTCCTCGGCCGCCGCCCCGGTGGGCGGTGCGGAGGGAGGTCCCGAGGGAGGGCCGGGGCCCTCGACGTAGAGGTCGTAGACGGCTCCGGGGATCCCGGTGTCGGGGGTGGCCGAGTCGAACTTGTAGGCGCTGACGGTCACGAGTGCCTCGGGGTCGCTGACCGTGAGCGTGGTCACCGGGGTCGGCCCCTCGGCGTCGCCCTCCAGGACCGGCGTGCAGTGCTCGGTGGTGTCGAGCACGTAGTCGGCCGGCGCCTGGGTCTCGACGGCGCAGTAGGCGTAGCCGGGGTACTGCAGCGGGAACGAGGCCAGCCCGTCGGCCCCCGTGGTGGCCTGGGCCACCCAGGTCTGGCCCGCCTCCGGCGCCGTCCCGGGGGGCGGGGTCGGGGCATGGGGCCCCTTCCCGCCGTCGACCCGGTAGAGGTCGAAGACCGCCCCGGCCAGCACCGCGGTCGCCTTCGAGGCGTCGACCTTCTTCACGGTGATGCCGACGAAGAGGCCGGGGTCGGTCACGGTGATCGGCTGGCTCCCCTGCGCGTTGGTCGCCGTGAAGCATCCCGAGGCTCCCCCCTCGAGGCCGGGCGGGGCCGACACCTCCTCCCAGCAGTAGGGCTGGCCGGACACCAGCGTGGGTGTGGTGGTGCAGGTGCCGGTGGACCCGGTGGTGCAGGTGGCCACCGTTGTCCCCCCGTAGGTGGTGCCGGCGGTCACGTCGAGCACGGCCCCGGCCAGGATCAGCGTTGTGGGGTTGACGCTGCCGGTGGCCACCTTGCGGAAGCTGGCCGGGACGAGGAGGGAGTCGGCGAATGTGGCGTCGAGGGACTGGCCCGGACCGACGGACACCACCTTGGACGGTGGTGGCGCCGGAAGGAAGTAGCCCGGCGGGGCCGAGACCTCGGTCACCAGGTAGTTGCCGGGGAGCAGGCCCGTGCCGTCGTCGGGGGGAGGAGAGCAGGTCCCCGACACGTCGGTCGTGCAGGTCCCCAGGTCCACGTCGTAGCTGCCGTCGTCGGCGCTGTCGTACTTCACGTCGAAGACGGCACCGGCCAGGGGATCGCCGGTGGCCGAGTCGGTCTTCTCGACTGTGACGGCGCCCGTGTGCACCGTGTCGGACACCGACACCGAGGTGACCGTGTGGCCGGCCGCCACCGCCACGCTGAAGGGCGGGGCGACCCCGTAGCCGGGAGGGGCCGAGGTCTCGGTCACGGTGTAGGTGCCGGGGACGAGGCCCGCCAGCACGCCGGTCTCGTCGTCTGTGCCGACGGTGAGGGTCCCGACGCTCGCCGTCGAGGGTGCCGGTCCGGCGACTGTGAAGACGGCCCCGGCCACCGGCACGTAGGTGGTGTCGTCCCCGGTCTTGAGCACCTGCAGGCTGCCCAGGAGCTCGTCGCCGAAGGTCACGGTGGCCAGCTCGGTGGCTCCCGGTTGGAGGAAGACGGTCTGGGTGGCCGTGGTCGGGTCCAGCCAGTAGCCCGGCGGCGCCGCCGTCTCGGTGATCTGGTACCAGCCGGCCAGCCAGCCCCCCGCCGTGTTCTCCTCCGGCGGCTGGCAGGTGCCGGTGGTGCCGGTGGTGCACGAGCCGAGGCTCTGGTCGTAGTGGCCGTCGTCGGTGGAGTCGAAGGCGAAGGCGAAGGTGGCGCCGGCCAGCGGCGCGTTCGTCTGGGCGTCGATCTTGGCCACCCCGAGCCGGGCCGGCAGGGCCGGCTCCTCGTCGGCCCCCGTGAAGGAGGCGACGGCCGGCGGCGACGGTGTGGGGTACACGGTGACCACCTGGTCGGGGGCCAGGCCGTAGCCGGGGGGTGCGACCGACTCGTGCACCCGGTACTGGATCCCCGAGGCCGACGCCGTCAGCGGGGCGGACGGACCCGCCGTGCCTGTGGCGTCGGTGGTGAGGGTCTGCAGCACGTTGCCGAAGCCGTCCTCGATCTCGAACTCCGCGCCCGCCGGACCGTAGTAGGCGGGATCGGGGACCGACTTCTCGATGACGATGGTTCCGGTCTGCGGTGTCGGTGCCGGCGCCGCCGCCACCCCCCCGAAGCTCGTGGAGAGTGTCTCGCTCGCCCCCGAGACCATCATGAGCTGGCCCCCCGAGCCCGTGGGCGCCGCGTAGGTCGGCGGGGAGCTGCCCACGGCGCCGCCCGCCACGCTGATGTCCTGGGCGCTGAAGGCCCCTGTGAAGGCGGGCGGCACCCCGTCGATGTTCCACTGGAAGGAGAGCTGGCCGGCGGCGTTGGTTGTGCCGGCCAGCCAGACGAAGTTGGAGACCTGGTTGGCCCCGGGCCCGCCGGTGGGCGGCGCCGTGAGCTCGAGGCCGCCGACCCCGTTGCCGGTCGCCGAGGTGACGGTGACCGTGCCGCTGTAGTTGGCGGAGGTGTCGAAGGTCGAGCCCGAGGGCGGTGTCATCGACAGCTGGATCGTCCACGGTCCGGCGTAGGTGACCATGTACTGCTCGATGAGCGCCACCAGCGCGGCCGGTCCCTGGTCGACTGTCGGCGTGACCCCGCCGGCCGAGCCGTAGGCCACCTGCTCGATGGCGGCCACCGTCTCGTCGACCGACCATCCCGGGTACCCCGAGCCCTGGTAGCGCTCGGCGAAGTAGGCGAGCGCGGCCATCTCGCCGTCGCTGTAGACGCTGCTTCCGGGGTAGGCAACGGGCGACCACTGGGCTGTGGGCAGCTCCACCGGGTCCGCACTGCCCGGCAGGATGCAGTACGCGTAGCCGGGCACGTTGGCCAGGGTGTAGGCGCCGCCCCAATGCTGGCCGGGTGTCTGCACGCCCAGGCCCGGTCCGTAGCCGTTGGCCGCCGGGCGCGGGCGCGTGGCCGGGACGGCGGAGGTGGCCGTTGTTCCCCGCCCCACCGCGCCCAGCACGGCCGCCGAGGGCCCGACCACGAGCCACAGCGCACAGAGCGGGAGCACGACGCACCGGAGCCGGCCCCGGTGCGTCCTCGACGCCTTGGTCATGACACCCCACCCCCCCGTTCGGTCCGGGCCCCCGCAGCCCGGTCGATCCGATGCCCTCCGGGCGGCCTCCGCCGTCCCGGGTTGCATGCGCCCCTTCGTCGTACCGTCGTCCGCTCCCACCTGGCCTCCCCACGCACGTCCCACGTGCACCACGTCCGAGAGCGCCCTCGGGGCCGGGCCGGGAGCGGGGGACCCGGGCGGGCCTCCAACCCCGTCCGCCCGCCTGCGCCGAGCAGGCCGGGACGGGCCGGCGATGCCCCGTCCGCCGGGACCCCGCCCGGTACGCTCGGAGGAGTGCCGATCTCGCGCCGCGCGCTCGCCGATGACGA
Organism: uncultured Actinomycetota bacterium; assembly: GCA_963770505.1. Classification (GTDB taxonomy): domain Bacteria; phylum Actinomycetota; class Acidimicrobiia; order Acidimicrobiales; family RAAP-2; genus CAVYPR01. The sequence goes on from CAVYPR010000003.1 coordinate 418,243, forward strand.
GGAGGTCCTGGTCGACGTCCGGCCGCACTGGATCTTCTTCCTGGGGCCGGCCCTCCTGTCGGCCGTGGCCGCGGCCGCGGCCGTGACCGTCGTGGTGAAGTTCCCCACGGCTCCGGTCGAGGTGGCCTGGGTGCTGGCCGGGATGGTGGCGCTGCCCGTGCTGTGGCTGCTCGGCCGGGCCCTGCGCTGGCACGGCATGAGCCTCGTGGTCACCACGACCCGGCTCATCCACCGCCAGGGGGTCTTCGGGCAGGACGTGACCCAGGTCCGCCTGCTGCGGATCTCCGAGGTCAGCTGCGCCCAGACCATGCTCGGCCGCCTGGTGGGGTCGGGCCGGCTCGTGGTCGGGATCCCCACGGAGGAGCCCTTCGTCGTCGACGACGTCCGACGGCCGCGCGCGCTCCAGCGCGTCATCAACCGGCAACTGGACGTGCTCATGTCCGGCGGATTCGTCGCTGCGCCCGTCTCCGGCAGCCACGCGTCTCCCACCCACATGAGCGCACCCAGGCCCGTGTCCATGGAGGACACGCCGCCACACGGCGCCATGGTCTTCTCCTCACCAGCTCCCACTCCGGCGCCGACCCACGTCGACGCCGCCCTTCCCTTCACTGGTGCTGCCAGCGCATCGATCCCCGAGCAACTCATCCAGCTCGACGACCTGCGCCAGCGGGGGATATTAACCGACTCCGAATTCGAGGCAAAGAAAATCGAGCTGCTCAGCCGGCTGTAGCTGTTTCGCAAATGGTTGGACGTCCCCCTGTCGGTGACGACCTCCGCGGGACTACCGTGGAGGCGTGTCGACCACCCGCTACCGATGCACGGCCTGCGGCAACCTCACTCGCTTCGACGTCACCACCACCCGCACCACTCGCGCCTTCCACCACTACACCGTCGGCGGAGAGCTCGTGGTGGAGGACGAGGAGGTCCAGGAGGAGTGGGTGGACGCGGTCACCTGCCGTTGGTGCGGCCACGGGCGGGCCGTCGAGATCCTCACGGCGGAGGTGGCCGTCGGCAACGACGCGGCCCCGCCCGAGACGGCGGGCACACCGCTCGGCCAAGCGGACGGCCGCTCCGACGCCGTCCCGCCCGGTTGGTGACCCAAGAGCGCTTGGACAGGCTCCCGGGCTCGCCGTCACCCGAGGTGGGTGCGAACCCCTCGTGGCGGCCGCCGCCCCTCGACGGGCTCGTCCCCGTCCCCACGTACCGGGACCAACCGGCCACCGTGGCGAGCGACGTCGAGGGGGTCGACCTGGACGGACGACCGGTGCGGGTGGCCGCCGTAGGCCGCGGGCAGTGGACGCTGCTCGTCTTCCTCTCGGCCGGCTGCGACGGTTGCCGGGCGATCTGGGCGGCGCTGGCCGACCCGGTGGGGAGCGGGCTCACCACCGACGAGGTGGTGGTGGCCGTGACCCGGGACCCCGGGGTCGAGGACCCCGCACCCTTGCGGGCCCTGGTCCCGGCGGGGGCCCGTGTCGTCATGTCCTCTGCAGCGTGGGCCGCCTACCGGGTCCAGGGTCCGCCCTTCTTCGCGCTGGTCGACGGCGGGGCCCGTGCCGGGTCGAAGGTGGCCACCGAGGGGGTGGCCTGGGCGGTGGAGCAGATCGGCGCCGATGTGGCCCGGGCCCGCGGACGGGCGTGAGGGCGGGACTGTCTTGGAGACCGAGCTCTTCGAGGTGGAGACCGGACGCCGACGGGTGAGCGACCTGACGGACCTGGTGGCCCGGTTCTGCCGTGGCCGGGGCGACGGGCTGTGTCACGTGCTGGCGCCGCACGCCACGGCCGGGTTGGCCCTCATGGAGCTGGGTTCGGGCTCGGAGGAGGACCTCTCCGCCCTGCTCGACCGGCTGGTCCCGCGCGACGACCGGTATCGGCACCGCCACGGGACCCCCGGCCACGGGGCCGACCACCTGGTGCCGGTGCTCGTCTGCCCCTCGCTCAGCCTGCCGGTGGCCGATGGGAGGGTGCTGCTGGGGACCTGGCAGTCGGTGGTGCTGGTCGACACGAACCTGGACAACCCTCGCCGTGAGGTCCGTTGCTCGTGGGTCCCGGCCCCGGGCTGAACGGCTGTCACATCCCCCCGGCATGCTGTGGGTGTGCAAGCGAGAAGAAGCGCCTGGAAGGGGACGCCGATGATCACCGACACACTCACCATCGACTGCGACCGGTGCTCGCTGCAGGGCACCGGCGCCTGCGACGACTGCGTCGTGTCGTTCCTCTTGGACCGCGAGCCCGACGACGCCGTGGTCATCGACGCCGACGAGGCGCGTGCCATGAGGTTGCTCGAGGGCGCCGGCCTCGTGCCCGCGTTGCTCTTCGAGGACCGCGCCGGGTGATCGGCTAGCGGGGTCCTATCGCCCGGTGCACGGGTCGTACCACGCGGAACCGCCGTCGGCGCTGTAGAGGGCCACGGCCAGCGCGTCCTGCGCGGCCGCCGACGCCTGGTTCGGAGGCACCCCGATCAGTGTGGGACGCCCGGCCAATGAGGCTGCCTCGTTCCACGTCGACTGGCTGAACTGGAACGCCCCCATGTACTGGCCTGTGGGCGACGACACCTGGTAGTCACCGCCGGACTCGTGCTGCACCACGCACTGGAGGAAGGAGTTGAGGGCCGGGGCCGTTGTCGTTGCGCTCGGGCCGGGGGAGGGGGCCGCGCTGACCTGCACGGCCGACTGGGCCTGGGCCTGTGACGCGGCCTTGGCCTGGGCGGCGGCCACGGCGGCCGCGGCGGCGACGGCCTCCTGGGCCTGCTGCTGGGCCACGGCGGCGGCCAGCGCCCCCTGAACCTGTGCGCTCTGCTGCTGGAGCGTCTGCTGGGTGCTCTCCGCCTGGGACAGCAGCTGCGCCGACTGGTTCGTCGTCGCCTGGTCCTGCGCCTCGACGCGCTGCAGTGTGGCCTGGCGGGCCTGGAGCGCCTGGCGGTCGGAGGCGAGCTGGTCGACCGCCCCGGTGACCGTTCCCGAGAGGACCGACTGGTACTCGCTGGTGTCCCCGTCGGCGCGCTGGTCGGCGAACAACGGTGTCACGTGGGCTGTGGTCCCGCCGTCGATGTACGCCGTCACCGTGGCGTGCTGGAGGACCGTCATGTCGCGCCCGACCACTTGCTGGTTGCGGGCGATGGCGTCGTGCATCTGGGCCATCTGCTGCTGGTCCTGTTGGACCTGCGCCAACGCCGCGTTGTACTGCTGCTCGTCGCCGCCGATCTGCAGCTGCTCGAGCAGCATCTCGGAGGAGAGCTGGGCCGCCTGCTGCTTGAGCGATGTGACCTGCTGGGAGTTCTGGTCGGCGTCGGCGGGCGCGAAGGACGAGCACAACGTGGCACAGCACGTTGCTACGGCGATCAGGACGCAGGCCAGTGGGGGGAGGGATCTCGCCGCCCACCTGCGCCTCCGATGCGCCGGGGTGTTCCCGGCCGCGGAGGCACCGCTGACAGTTGTCACGGGGATTCCTGCTTACCCCGTGAAGGCACCGGCCGTCAAAAGGCCCGGCGGTGGGCGTGCCCCCCCGGTGGACGATGATGGACGGCGTGGGGACCCGGGATGACCAGCGGGCAGCGCCGTGCCCGAGCCGATCGGTGCAGGTGGGGAGGGTCGCGACCCGCCCCCGGGGCACGGCGGGGACCGGATTTGCGGACCTGGGGCGCCCGTGAGCCGCCACCTGCTGGTGACCAACGACTTCCCGCCGAAGGTGGGCGGGATCCAGAGCTACCTCTGGGAGCTGTGGCGGCGGCTCGACCCCGACAGCTTCGTGGTGTTGACGGCGAGCTCGGACCCCGGCGCCGCCGACTTCGACGCCGCGCAGGCCGAGCGGGGGATCCGCATCGAGCGGGTCCCCGGACGCACCCTCTACCTCCCGACGCGCCGCGCCGCGGGCCACGTGCGCGGCCTCGCCCACGAGGTCGGCGCGTCACTGGTGGTGCTCGACCCGGCCCTGCCCCTCGGCCTCCTGGGGCCCGCCCTCGGACTGCCCTACGCGGTGGTGCTGCACGGGGCCGAGGTCACCGTGCCCGGCCGCATCCCCGGATCCCGGGCGGCCCTGGCCCGCGTGCTGCGCCGGGCCGCCCTGTTGATCTCGGCCGGGGGCTACCCGGCCGCCGAGGGGGAGCGGGCGGCCGGCGGCCGGCTGCCACCGGTGATCGAGGTGCCGCCGGGGGTCGACTGCTCGCGCTACGTGCCGCTCGACGAGGCGGCGCGTCTCGACGCCCGGCGACGGCTGGGGCTCCCGATCCGCGGGCCGCTGGTGTCCAGCGTCAGCCGGCTGGTGCCCCGCAAGGGGATGGACGTCCTCGTCGAGGCGGCCCGACGGCTGGTCCCGTCGTTCCCCGACCTCACCGTGGCCGTGGCCGGGTCGGGGCGGCAGGCCGGCGCCCTGGCCGACCAGGTGCGGCGCGGGGCGGCCCCGGTGCGGCTGCTCGGGAGGATCTCCGAGGAGGACAAGGCGGCCCTGCTGGGCGCGTCCGACGTCTTCGTCATGGCGTGCCGGAACCGTTGGCTCGGTCTCGAGCAGGAGGGGTTCGGCATCGTCTTCGTCGAGGCGGCGGCGGCCGGCGTTCCCCAGGTTGCCGGGGACAGCGGGGGTGCGGCCGAGGCGGTGGTCGACGGGGTCACCGGGCTGGTGGTGTCCGAGCCCGATGACGCCGGCCGCGTGGCCGAGGCCGTCCGTCGGCTCCTCTGCGACGACGAACTGCGACGGCGCATGGGCGCGGCCGCCCGTGCGCGCGCCGAGGCATCCTTCGACTACGACCGCCTCGCACCTAGGCTGGCCAGGGCCCTGGCCGAAGCGTCGGGATGAGTCCGGTCACGGGCGACTCGGTTGGTCGGTCGCGTAGGGTGTGACGCCGGTCGTGTGAGGAGGATGAGTTGGCGGACCAGGCCACGGAGCACACCAGCGTGTCGGCGCCGCCCGAGCGGTGTTTCGCGGTGGTGGCCGACATCGAGCACTATCCCGAGTGGGCGGCCGACATCAAGGAGGTCACCGTCCACGACCGCGACGGCCAGGGACGCCCGCTCGAGGTCACCTTCCGCACGGCCGCCTTCGGCCGTTCGACCAGCTACACCCTCGCCTACGACTACGCCGAGGCTCCCCGGGCGCTGTCGTGGAAGCTCACCCGGGGGGACATCACGAGCAAGCTGGACGGCAGCTACGTCTTCGAGGCCGCAGACGGCGGCGGCACCGACATCACCTACCACCTCGAGGTCGAGTTGCGGGTGCCGATCCCCGGGTTCATCAAGATGCGGGCGCAGAGCCGGATCATGGCCACGGCGCTTCGCGACCTGAAGGCGCGGGTCGAGTCCTCGGCGTGAGCGCGGGACGCCGGGCCCCCGTCGCCTTCGGTGTCGACATCGGCGGGACCAAGGTGCTCGGCGTGGCCGTGGACGACGCCGACGACGTGGTCGGCGAGGCGAGGGTGAGCACCCCGCAGAGCGCGGGGGACCCGTCGGGGACCGCCGCCGGCGCCGCCGCCGAGGTGGCCGACGCGGTGGCCGAGGTGGTCGCCGTCCTGGGCCGCCAGGCCGGGGCGGGCGCCGACCCGGCCTCGCCGGTCGGGGTGGGCGTCCCCGGGATGCTCGACCGCCACGGGGTGCTGCACTTCTCGCCCAACCTGCCGCGGCGCGGCCGGGGCCGACATGCGGGCGCTGGTGGCCGCCCGCCTGCCCCTGTCCGAGCTGCTGGTGGAGAACGACGCCAACTGCGCGGCGGTGGCCGAGCGCCGCAACGGGGCCGCCCGGGGCGCCGACGACGCCGTGGTCGTCACCCTGGGCACCGGGATCGGCGGCGGGCTGATCAGCGCCGGGCGGGTGGTGGTGGGGGCCAACGGGTTCGCCGGCGAGATCGGCCACATGCTGGTCGACCCGTCGGGTCCCTCGTGCCCCTGCGGCCGCCGTGGCTGCTGGGAGCGGTTCGCCTCCGGCGGGGGACTGGGCCGCCTGGCCCGGGAGGCCGCCGGGTCCGGACGGCTGGGCGGCGTGGTGGCCCTGGCCGGGGGCGACCCCGAGCTGGTGTGGGGCGAGCACGTGACCGAGGCCGCGCTCGGGGGCGACCCCGGGTCGCTCGAGGTGATGGAGGGGCTGGGCTGGTGGGTGGCCCTCGGACTGGCCAACCTCACGGCGGTCCTCGACGTCGAGCGCATCGTGATCGGCGGGGGACTGGCCGAGGCCGGCGAGATCCTGCTCGGCCCGACCCGTCGCGCGTTCGCCGAGCTGGTCGAGGGGGGCGGGGCACGACCCGAGGTGGAGATCGTGGGCGCCGCCTACGGCCAGCGGGCCGGCGCCGCGGGAGCCGCCATGGCGGCCCGGGACGGGGGGCTGTGGTGACCGCCGGCACGGGCAGGCCGCCGGCGCCGTGAGGACCGGCGTCATCCTCCCGACCTTCGCGGCATCGGCCGACGAGGCCCTGGCCGTGGCCAGGCGGGCCGACGAGCTGGGGATCGACGGCGTCTTCTGCTACGACCACCTCTGGCCGATGGGCCAGCCCGACCGGCCGGCGCTGGCCCCGTTCCCGGTGCTGGGGGCGGTGGCCGCCACCACGGCCCGGGTGGCCGTGGGGACCCTGGTGGCCAGGATCGGCCTGGTCCCCGAGGGCGTCCTCGAGTCGGAGTTCGAGGCCCTGGCGGCGATCGCCCCCGGGCGGGTGGTGGCGGCCCTGGGCACCGGCGACCGGCTGAGCGCCGAGGAGAACCGCGCCTACGGGATCGACTTCGCCCCCGCCGGCGAGCGGCGCGACGCCCTGCGGCGGTGCGCCCGGTCGCTGCGGGCCCGCGGCGTCCCGGTCTGGGTCGGCGGGGGGGCGCCGGCGACGGTGGCCCTGGCCGAGGAGGAAGGGGTGGCGGTGAACCTGTGGGACGGCGTCGGCCGACGCGGTGGCGGACCAGGCCCGCCGCACCGAGGTGACGTGGGCGGGCCCGCCGCCGCAGGCCGACCGGTCGGGCCGGGACCCCGACCTGGCCGCCCGGATGGGCCGGCTGGCGGCGGCCGGGGCCACGTGGATGGTCCTCGGCTGGCCCGCCCCCCTCGAGGAGATGGCCGCCGCGGCCAGGGGGCTGCCCGGCGACGGCTGAGCGACGCCCGGGCGCGGCGGCCACGGGTCGGACCGGTGGGTTGGTAGCCTCGGAGGGTGGAATTCCGCCGGATCAACGGGCTGCCGCCCTACGTCTTCGCCACCATCAACGAGCTGAAGCTCGAGGCCAGGCGCGCCGGCAAGGACGTGATCGACCTCGGCTTCGGCAACCCCGACCTCCCCTCGCCCGACGTGGCGGTGGAGAAGCTGGCCGAGGCGGCCCACAACCCGCGCAACCACCGCTACTCGTCGTCCAAGGGCATCCCCAAGCTCCGACAGGCCGTCGCCGACCTCTACCTGCGCAAGTTCGGGGTCGGGCTCGACGCCGAACGCGAGGTGGTCACCACCATCGGGGCCAAGGAGGGTCTGAGCCACCTGATGTGGGTGCTGGTCGGACCGGGGGACACGGCGTTCGTCCCCTCGCCCTCCTATCCGATCCACATCTACGCGCCGCTCTTCGCCGGGGCCGACATCCGGCAGATCCCGCTCGAGGGGCCGACCGGGCAGCACACGCCGGGGTCGGTGCCGGGGGCGCCGGACCCGGGGGACACGTTCTTCGACTCGCTGATGGAGACCTGGGAGTCGACCTGGCCCAAGCCCCGGGTGATCGTGCTCTCCTTCCCGCACAACCCCACGACGGCCTGCGTCGACTACGACTTCATGGCGCGCCTGGTCACATTCGCCCGCGAGCACGACGTGGTGCTCGTCCACGACTTCGCCTACGCCGACATCGGCTTCGACGGCTACGACCCGCCCTCGGTCCTCCAGGTGCCCGGGGCCAAGGACGTGGCGGTCGAGCTCTACACCCTGACCAAGTCCTTCTCGATGGCGGGGTGGCGGGTCGGCTTCATGGTGGGCAACGCCGAGATCATCCAGGCCTTGGTGAAGCTGAAGAGCTACCTCGACTACGGGACGTTCCAGCCCATCCAGATCGCCGCCATCGTGGCCATGAACGAGGCGCCCGAGTACCCCAAGGAGATCCGCGAGCACTACGAGGGCCGGCGCAACGCCCTGTGCGACGGGCTGAACCGGATCGGGTGGCACGTCGTGCCGCCCAAGGGGACGATGTTCGTCTGGGCGCCCATCCCCGAGCCCTACCGGGAGATGGGCTCGCTCGAGTTCTCCAAGCTCTTGGTGCGCGAGGCCGAGGTCGCCACCTCGCCGGGGGTGGGCTTCGGGCCCGGGGGCGACGGCCACGTCCGCTTCGCCCTCATCGAGAACGAGCAGCGCACCGGCCAGGCCGTCCGCAACCTGCGACGGGCCCTCACCCGCCTGGCCTGATGGCGCCCGGCCCTCCCGGCCGGGCTACGGCAGCCCCGCCCCGGGGGTGTCGACCGGCGCCCGCTCGATGCGGCCGGCCCGCTTCCCCGCCACTTCGGCCTCCAGGCTCCCCGGGGCGGTGAGGCAGTAGAGGGTGCGGCGGTCGGGCCCCCCGAGGGCGCAGGCGTAGCAGAACTGGCTCGTCTCCACCCGATCGACGACCTCCCCGCCCTGGGCCACCCGCCGGCACTCGGTGCCCAGGGCGTTGGCCACCCAGATGCAGCCGTCGGCGTCGAGGCAGATGCCGTCGGGGGCGCAGCCGTCCAGCTCGGCCCAGACCCGTCGCCCCGAGAGCGAGCCGTCCGCACCGACGTCGAAGGCGGTGAGACGGGCTCCGGCCGACTCGGCCACCACCAGGGTCCGGCCGTCGGGGAAGATCACCGTCCCGTTGGGGAAGGCCAGGTCGGGCGCGGCCTCGCAGGAGGTGCCGTCGGGATCGACCCGCACCAGGCTCGTGGTGCGGAACCTCCCCTGGCCCAGAGCGGCGGCCTCGAGGTCGAAGCCGAAGTTGCCGGCGTAGGCGCGGCCGTCGGAGGCCACCACCATGTCGTTGCCGTGAAAGGTGGCCCACGGGGTGAGGTCGCCGTGGTGGACGAGGGTCCCGTCGGGCTCGAGGCGCTTCACCGCCCGCTCGGTCATCGAGACCACCAGCATCCGGCCGTCGGGCAGCCAGCCGATGCCCGAGGGCCGGCCCGGGACGTCGACCTCGCGCCGGCGGTCGCCGTCGGGGCCGGCCGAGAACACCGCCTCGTCGAAGAAGTCCGAGTACCACAGCCGGCCCTCGTGCCAGCGGGGGCCCTCGCCGAAATGGAGGCCCTCCAAGAACGGCTCGGCGGTCGAAGGGGCGCGCACGGGCCGTAGTTGACCACAGTCGACGCCGTTACGCATGCCGGAACGGGGGCGGGCGGCCGCAGCGGCCGGCGCGTGCGCACGCTACCGTTGGCCGTGGCCTACTGGGTGTTCAAGGTCCTGCTCTCGCCGGTCTTCTTCTTGCTGTGGAGGGTGCGCGTCGAGGGTCGCGAGAACGTCCCTTCGCGTGGGCCGGCGGTGCTGGCCGCCAACCACCGGTCCTTCTGCGACTCCTTCTTCCTCCCGCTGGTCGTGCGGCGCAAGGTCACCTTCCTGGCCAAGGCCGAGTACTTCGACTCGTGGCGCACCGCCTGGTTCTTCCGGGCGGCGGGGCAGATCCCCATCAGGCGCGGCGGGGGACCGGTGTCCGAGCGGGCCCTGGCCACCGCCGGTGCCGTCCTGGGCCGGGGCCGCCTGCTCGGCCTCTACCCCGAGGGCACCCGGTCGAGCGACGCCGACGTCCACCGCGGGCGCACGGGGGTGGCCCGGCTGTCGAGGGAGTGCGCCGTGGCGGTGGTCCCGGTCGGCATCGTGGGGACGTCGGAGGTGCAGCCGGTCAACGCCCGGCTGATGCGCCCCTTCAGGACGGTGCGCATCCGCTTCGGGACCCCCATGCGCATGCAGCCGGCGGCGGACCCGGCGCAACCCCTGGCCGACCACGACCACCGGGTCTGCCGGGAGTTCACCGACGACCTGATGAAGGAGATCGCCCGCCTCTCGGAGCGGGACTACGTCGACGAGTACGTGCCGAAGCGGGAGGTTGGGTAGTGGGACGCTACGTGGTGCGGATACGCCTCCCCGACCGGCCGGGCGCGCTCGGCCAGGTGGCCAGCCGCATCGGGGCCGTGGGCGGGGACATCGTGGCCATCGACATCCTGGACCGCTCCCGGGGCCGGGCCATCGACGAGTTCGTCCTCGAGCTGAGCGGGGACCACCTCGTCGAACTCCTGCGCCACGAGATCCACGAGGTGGACGGGGCCCAGGTGGAGGACATCCGCAAGGTCGAGGCGGTCCCCACCGAAGAGTGAGGGTCCGCGCTCAGTCGACAGGCGCCCAGCCCCGTGAGCGCCCGACCGCCCGGAGCCACGCGGCGTGGGCCAGGTCGGCGGACCCCCGCTCGGCCGAGGGGGCGAAGGCGGCACCGGGCTGCCACAGGCCGGCCAGCTCGCCGAGCGAGCCCCACACGCCTTCGGCCAGGCCGGCCAGGGTGGCCGCCCCCAGCGCGGTGGACTCGACCGAACGGGGCCGGGCCACCGGCATCTGGGACTGGTCGGCCTGCAGCTGGAGGAGGAGGTCCATCGCCGACGCGCCGCCGTCGGCCCGCAGCTCTGAGAGCGGCTCGCCGGTGGCGGCGGTGATGGCGTCGGTCATGTCCCGCACCGAGAAGGCGATGGCCTCCACCACGGCCCGGGCCAGCTGGGCCCGGCCGGTCCCCCGGGTGATGCCGGTGACGGTGCCCCGGGCCCGGGGGTCCCACCACGGGCTGCCCAGGCCGGTGAAGGCCGGGACCACGGTCACGCCGCCGCTGTCGTCCACCGAGCCGGCCAGCGGACCGAGGTCCTCGGACCGGGCGATGATCCCCAGGCCGTCGCGCAGCCACTGGACGGCCGCCCCCGAGGCGAAGGTGGAGCCCTCGAGCGCGTAGGCGACCGGCCCCCGGCCGTCGCCGCCCCGGCCGCCCAGGTCCCAGGCGACCGTGGTGACCAGGCCGTCGGGCGGCGCCAGGAAGGTGTCCCCGACGTTGGCCAGCACGAAGCTGCCGGTGCCGTAGGTGACCTTCGCCGTCCCCGGGGCGAAGCAGCACTGGCCGAAGAGGGCCGCCTGCTGGTCGCCGGCCACCCCGCTCACCGGCACGCCGGCCAGCGCCGGGACCCCCACCGCCGCCGCGTCCACGGTGCCGAACCGCCCGCAGGAGGGGCGGACCTCGGGGAGGGCCGCGGGGTCCACCCCGAAGAGGCCGCAGAGCTCCTCTGTCCAGCGCAGGCCGAGCACGTCGAAGAGCATCGTGCGCGAGGCGTTGGTGACGTCGGTGGCGAACACCCCGCGTCCGAGGCCGCCGGTCAACCGCCACAGCACCCACGAGTCGACCGTGGCCAGGGCCAGCCGGGAGGCCGGGACCCGCCCGGCCAGACCGCCGTCCTCGAGCATCCAGGCGAACTTGGTGGCCGAGAAGTACGGGTCGAGCACGAGGCCGGTGCGGGCCCGCACGGCCGGCAGGTGGCCGGCCTGGCGGAGCTCGTCGCAGCGGCCGGCGGTGCGGCGGTCCTGCCACACGATGGCCGGCCCGAGCGGGCCCCCGGCGCGGTCCCAGGCCACGGCGGTCTCCCGCTGGTTGGTGATGCCCAGCGCGGCCACCGACGACCCCGGCCCCGAGAGCCGACCGCAGACCTCGGCCAGGGTGGCCCGCACGGCGTCGAAGATCTCGTCGGGGTCGTGCTCCACCCAGCCCGGACGGGGGAAGTGCTGGGTGAGCTCTCGGTAGGCGAGGTCGAGCACCGTCCCGCCCTCGTCGACCACCAGGGAGCGGACCCCGGTGGTGCCGGCGTCGACCGCCACCACGCGCGCCACCGGCGGAGGATAACCGGGCCCCGTGGCGGCGGCCGGGCCCGTCGGGGACCTCCGGGGCGGCCCGACTGCAAACCTTCGCGAACGGGCCGCCACCTGGGCCGACAGCAGGAATCAAACGTTGACAGGGGTGTAGTTACAGTGCTGTAATGACCCCAGCATCTCGTGTGCCGGGGGTGGGTGACCACAACATATTGTGGTCAGGCAGTCGAAACCGCAGTCCCGGGGTACGGGCATCCCCGGGGCACGGTGTGGCCCGGGGCACGGGCGGCCGGCTCGGCCGTGAGAGACCACCAGCGCAACCAGAGGAGAAGAGAGACATGGCGATTGCGCCCCAGCGGACCGGCATCGGCATCCGACGTCACTTCACCACCGAAGGCGTCCACCCCTACGACGAGGTGCGCTGGGAGCGCCGGGACGCCCGGATCACCAACTACCGGGACGGCACCGTGGCCTTCGAGCAGCTGGGCGTGGAGGTGCCCGAGGGCTGGAGCCTGAACGCCACCAACATCCTGGCCCAGAAGTACTTCCGCGGCAGCCTGGGCACCCCTGAGCGCGAGTGGTCGCTCAGGCAGGTGGCCGACCGCGTGGTCGACACCATCACCGCCTGGGGCCGCAAGGACGGGTACTTCGTCGACGAGACCGAGGCCGAGACCTTCCGCGACGAGCTGAAGCACCTCATCATCCACCAGAAGGCGGCGTTCAACTCGCCGGTCTGGTTCAACATCGGGGTGCACGGGGTCCCCCAGCAGGCGAGCGCCTGCTTCATCCTGTCGGTCGAGGACTCGATGGACTCGATCCTCAACTGGTACACCGAGGAGGGCGTCATCTTCAAGGGCGGGTCGGGGGCGGGCGTGAACCTCTCCCGCATCCGCTCCTCGCACGAGCTGTTGAAGGGCGGGGGCACCGCCTCGGGCCCGGTCAGCTTCATGCGGGGCGCCGACGCCTCGGCCGGGACGATCAAGTCGGGCGGCAAGACGCGCCGCGCCGCCAAGATGGTCATCCTCGACGTCGACCACCCCGACATCGAGGACTTCATCTGGTGCAAGGCCATCGAGGAGCGCAAGGCGCGGGTGCTGCGCGACGCCGGCTTCGACATGGACCTCGACGGGGCCGACAGCCACTCGACCCAGTACCAGAACGCCAACAACTCGGTGCGGGTCACCGACGAGTTCATGCAGGCGGTCATCGACGGCGCCGACTGGGAGCTGACGGCCCGCACCGACCACGCGGTGGTCAGGACCGTCCCGGCCCGCGACCTCTTCCGCCAGATCGCCCACGCCGCCTGGGAGTGCGCCGACCCCGGCATGCAGTTCGACACGACCATCAACCGCTGGCACACCGCGCCCAACACCGGCCGCATCAACGGCAGCAACCCGTGCTCGGAGTACATGCACCTCGACAACTCGGCCTGCAACCTGGCCAGCCTCAACCTGATGAAGTTCCTCAACGACGACAGCTCGTTCGACGTCGCCGGCTTCCAGGCCGCGGTCGAGGTGCTCTTCACCGGCCAGGAGATCCTGGTGGGCAACGCCGACTACCCGACCGAGGCCATCGCCGAGAACTCCCGGATCTTCCGCGAGCTGGGCATCGGCTACGCCAACCTGGGCGCCCTGCTCATGGCCAACGGCCTGCCCTACGACTCCGACGAGGGCCGGGCCTGGGCCGGGGCCATCACGGCGCTGCTGACCGGCCACGCCTACGCCACCTCGGCCCGCACGGCGGCCCGCATGGGCCCGTTCGCCGGCTTCCACGACAACGCCGAGCCGATGGTCAACGTGCTGCGGATGCACCAGGGGGAGACGGCCAAGATCGACGAGGACCTGGTCCCGCCCGACCTGCTCTCGGCCGCCCAGCGGGCATGGGACGAGGCGGTCGAGCTGGCCGAGCAGTACGGGGTGCGCAACTCCCAGGCCTCGGTGCTGGCCCCGACGGGGACGATCGGCCTGCTCATGGACTGCGACACCACCGGCGTCGAGCCCGACCTCGGGCTGGTCAAGACGAAGAAGCTGGTGGGCGGGGGCACCATGTCGATCGTCAACCAGACGGTGCCCCGGGCCCTCCGCCAGCTCGGCTACGTCCCCGACGAGGTGGAAGCCATCGTGGCCCACATCGACGAGCACAAGACGCATCGTCGGGGCACCGGGCCTGGCCCCCGAGCACCTGGCCGTCTTCGCCTGCTCGATGGGCGACAACACCATCCACTACTCGGGCCACCTGCGGATGATGGGGGCGGTGCAGCCGTTCATCAGCGGCGCCATCTCCAAGACCATCAACATCCCCGAGGACGTGACCGTCGAGGACGTCGAGCAGCTCCACATCGACGCCTGGCGGCTCGGCATCAAGGCCGTGGCCATCTACCGCGACAACTGCAAGGTCGCCCAGCCCCTCTCCACCACCAAGAAGGCGGTGGCCGCCCCCGAGGGTGGGGACGCGGCTCCTCCGGGGTCCGACGCCGAGGCCCGGGACCGTGCCGTGGCGGCGCGCATCGCCGAGCTGGAGGACGCGCTCGCCCACGAGCAGGCGCGCCAGTCCGAGCCGGTGGTCGTCGGGGCCGTCCGCGAGCGGCTGCCCCGCCGTCGCCGGTCGAGGACGTTCGCCTTCCGGGTGGCCGACTGCGAGGGCTACGTGACGGTCGGCGAGTACGAGGACGGGCGGCCGGGCGAGGTGTTCATCAAGGTCTCCAAGCAGGGGTCGACCCTCGCCGGGATCATGGACGCCTTCTCCATCTCGATCAGCCTCGGACTCCAGCACGGCGTGCCGCTGGCCACCTACGTCCGCAAGTACTCCAACATGAAGTTCGAGCCGGCCGGCATCACCGACGACGCCGAACTGCGGATCGCCTCCAGCCTGGTGGACTACATCTTCCGGCGGGTGGCGCTCGACTACCTCACCTACGAGGAGCGGCTCGAGCTGGGCGTGCTCTCGACCGCCGAGCGGATCCAGCCCACGCTGCCCGGCGTCGAGGAGAGCGCGACCCCGTCGGTCGGCCTCGTCGACGACGTCCCGGGCACAGGCGCGGCCGCGTCGGTGGCGGCCGCACCGTCGACGGCCGACGCCTCGGCGACCCTGGCCCGGGCCGAGCAGCGCGACGCCCCGTTCTGCTACAGCTGCGGCAACGTCATGCAGCGGGCCGGCTCGTGCTACGTCTGCACCAGCTGCGGGACGACCAGCGGTTGCTCGTGATGTGAGATCTCGTCCAGTGTCATCGACCTTCCTCGCCCGCGCGGCATGTGACCAGGTGACACCCCGAATCTCATTCGGTGGCACGCGAGTGCTCACAAGACCGGAGGAAGGTTCTCGTGGATGCGGAAGATGAGCCCTGAGCCTCCGCCAGAGGCCGGTTCAGAGTGCGATCTGGATGGTGTGGTGGCCTGTCCCTGTAGCGGCCAGCACGGGTTGACTGGGACGTCCGTCAACTCTGCACGAGCTGATACGTCGTCCGGCCCCGCTCAGCGTGACGTCGAGCGTCATGTTCCGGTACCGCAGGCCGAGCAAGTGGACCGTCCCCCACCCCGACGGCAATGACGGAGCGAACTCCAGTCCCCGCTCGGTGAAGTCGAGGCCGAAGAGCCCGCGGTAGATCATCCGCAGGTACCCGGTGGCGGACCACGCCTGGTTCGGTGCGGACGTCCATTGCGTGATCTGGGCGCTTCCGTTACCGGCCTGCCACCCGCCGTCAGGGACTCCGGTCACGGCGTTGTAGACCTCGTAGAAGCTGTGGTCGCTTGCACTGATCATCTGCGCCAGGTCGGTGACAGCGCGGGCGAACAGGTCGACTCTGCCACCGACGGCGGCGGCATGGCCGAACATCGAATGGACCATCGGCCAGATCGAGACGTTGTGCCGACCCGGTTCCTGTTGGCTGAACCTGGCGAAGTGAGGCCACGAGTTGACGACACCATGCGGTTGCCAGTGCGAGTTCGCCAGCAGGGTGCCCGTCCGTCGCGCGCCTGCCACGCCGAGCATCACCGCGAACGCCAGGCCGCTACCCTCCTGCCTGGTGTCGAGCTGGCCGGCCAAGGGTGTCCCTTGCCCGTGGATCAAGTAGCCGTACATGCCAGCGTCATCCCGCCAGAAATTACGGTTGATCGAGGCCCGCAGGCGGGCGGCCGCGGTGTGGTACGCCGGCATGTCGGCGTGCCGTCCCAGCGCACGCGCCATCCCCGCCAACGCGAGGTACGACCCGTAGTAGAGGCAGTTCGTGGACAGGCACATCAACACGTTCGAATACGGATAGGCGAGAACGGACGATGTGTCGATTCCCGGTTGCCAGGGCGGGCTGGGATACCCAGAGATGCCGTCGTTCATGAACGAAGGGCCCTCGAAGAGCCCTCGTGCCGTATTGAAGTTCTGGCTCCGACGGACGCCCAGCGTATTCACCGACGTCTCGTAGGCGTCCGTGAGGAATTCCACGTCTCGGGTCAGGAGATAGTGGTCCCATGCCCCGAGGACCCAGACGATCTGGTCCCACCACTCACCGTCATCCTGTTGGACGAGCAGGCTCCCGTCCGATTGGCGGTTCACTACGGACCACAGCGTGTTGCGCCCGACGATCGGGGCGAGCAGATTCGTCGCATTCCAGGCGTTGACCGCGGCGTCTCTGGTCCATCGTTGCGGCAACGGATATCCGCCGCCGGCGCGAACGAAGGTCCCTGGTGGGTAGGTCACGAGGTCGTCTCGATTGTACGTCGCCGGTTCCGCGTAGGCCGTGTTGATCCCTATCAGGTTCGTCAGGGCTGCCTCGTACACGATGGCGAGCTTTCTCTGCATCGTCGAGTCGTCGAAGAGGAGCGAGGGCATGGAATACTCGATGCGACCCGCATCGGTGATCGGAGGCTGTCCTTGACTTCCAGTTGCGGATGCCAGCTGTGGGTCGTACCCGCCGAGGCCGGCTGCCATCAGAGTCCCTCCAGCAGCGCCCACACCGGCGGCCTTCAGCAGATCGCGCCGCCGAAATTTACGCATTCCGTCCGACGACTGGACTCGCTGATCTTCTGGCCCCGCCATCGATTCAGTCCCTTCGCCTCGAAGAAAGGTGCAACGACCAGAGTAATTGTTCAGCTTCGATCCTCGAGAAGATAGGTTCGTTGAGGTTTCTGGCGCACTGAGCTCAGCGTGGTGGGGAGCCGCACCGACGACTGCGCCCGGCCCACGATGGGATCGAGATGAGGACGTCCAACTCGGTGGCAATGGGCCGGAGGTCGAGCTCGACTGAGCCGTGCCAGCCAAACCGAGCTTCGAGCCGCGCAGGTTCCTTGACCGCCCCGGCCTCTGCAGTCCTCCTTGCTCGAGGCCGGTGGTGTCGTGTTCGGCGATGAACCAGGGATGTCGGGGCTGACTTGAGGGACTGGCGATGTGTGCTTTTCCCGCATCCAGCGCGGCGATGACCGCTTCCCCGCCCCCCTCTCAGGCGATCTTCTCCAACGCTGCCCTGAGGAGCGCCTTCGCCTTGGCGGACATGACTTCTCGTGGGTAGAACTCGTCGAACACCGACACCGCGTCGGCGTCGTCGGTGATCGACAGCTCTTTCAAAAGGAACTCGATGTCGAACCCGTCGCGGATGGGTCGCCCCGCCCGAAGCTTCATCGCCAGAAGGGTCCGAGCGGATGCCACGTGAACACGTACCCGCCCCCTCTCCCACAGTAGTTCCCACTCAGGTTCATGCGGGAAGTACATCGTCGCTCTGGAGTTGAGCCAGTCATCAGGTAGCCCGTACCGGGCGGCGATGACCCTCGCAGCTTGGCCGACTTGCTGTTCTCTGTACCAGGCATCCACGTCGTCGGTGGCGACCCGTACGTGGTAGCGCAAGACCATGGCGGCCCCACCCACGAGTCGGATGTCACCAGCGACACCCTGCTCGGTGAGCAGATCGGCCAGAGCCATGAGTGCCTGCTCGATCTCCTCGGCCAGCATGCTCAGACCGAGGCCAAGCTGTCCTCGCCTGCGACGACGCCATGGCGAAGATAGGCAGCAGGTGATGTTGCACGCTCGGAGTCGAGGAGGCCTGGATACGGCGCGACGCACCACTCGGGCCGAACGAACCGTGCAGCTTCAGCTACCCACCGAGGTGGCGGCACGCCTTTGCGCTCTCCCTCGTCTTCGACAACCGCTGCAACGAACGCATCCCATCGAGGATCGCCCACGGGCGCCGGTCTTTCAGTTGCCAAGCGCCGGTATCCATTTGGGTCCGCCCGGCGTAGGGCATCTCGCAAGTCAACAACGGCCCGCAGTGCCGCATCCTCGGAGTACCGGATGGAAACGCCAGACGTTGGATCGAGGCTGCCTGCAATGCGCTGCGCGATAGCCACGGCGCTGTGTCGCTCCGGGAGAACTCCGTGGTTGACCGCTCGCCGAACCTCGTCGAGGTTGAACCGTCGGTGACCTCCCAAGGTGATTGAGCAGGGAATTTGACCCTTGGCCGCCCAGGCGCGAACGGTCACCGGCTTCACACCGAGCGCGTCGGCCACGTCCCTGGGGGTACACGTGCGCTGGATCATAGAGCGATTATAGCGGTTCTAGCGTATTGTGCATTCGGACGTCACCTCTTCCCCAGACGGAGCGTCGATCCGGCATCCTCCGGCAACATGGAGCCCTGACCTGGACTTTCATCGCTGTCGGTGGGCCTGTTGCCCTGCGGAAAAGTCTCTGCCGACAAGAGCCCAGAAATTTCCGCCAACCCAACGTGAAACCTTCGCCGGTGGAAGCAGTGAAGTGTCGAGACAGCGGCCGGGTCAGGGACAAGGGGAGAGGACAACCCGAATCCAGGCTACGGAGCTACTCGCGTCGCCCCGTTCGGTGGAGGCAAAGACGACCAACGGGTGCCCACTCTGTACGTGGGTGAGAACGACGCCGCAGCTCTCCTCGAGACCGTCTTCCATGAGTTGCACCACAGCGCCGGCAGGCTGATCCATCAGTCCCAGCTCAACAATCGGTTGCTTGTACGACTTCTCGTCCCAAGAGATCTCGAGCTTGTCAAGCTCCGCGACCAGCCGAGTTCCGACGAGTGGTGTACGACCCTCTCCTCGGCGCACCTCACGTGGGAAGCTTCTGTGGTGCGTGGGCCGTCGGGCACGGTGACCTTTCTGTTCACTGACGTTGAAGGGTCGACGCGGCTCTGGGAGGAAGCGCCTGACGCAATGCGAAAGTCCCTGGAGCGCCACGACGCCATCATGCGTCAGGCGATCGAGGGGGAAGGTGGGTACGTCTTTGCCACCGGAGGGGACGGATTCGCGGCGGCATTTGCCTCTGCGGGCGCAGCCGCCGCGGCGGCGATCGACGCACAGGTCCGACTGGTTCGTGACGCAGGGGACGAACAAGCTCCGCTGCGCGTGAGGATGGGCATACACACCGGCGAGGTGGTCGAGCGTGACGGCGATTACTTCGGTGCCGCCGTGAATCGAACCGCTCGACTCATGGCGCTCGGACACGGTGGCCAGGTGCTCGTGTCTCGAACCACGGTTGAAATTCTGGGATCCGACGTGGCGGTGCTGGACCTCGGTGAGCATCGGCTTCGCGACCTCACGATGCCCGAGCATGTCTTCCAGCTGTGCGACGCGGCCCTTCCGCACGAGTTTCCGCCGCTGCGCTCGTTGGGGGCGTATCCGTCCAATCTCCCTGTCCAGGCGACGGCATTCGTCGGCCGGGACGACCAGATGCGCGACGCGAGAAAGGCGCTGGACGGGTGCAGAGTCGTCACGCTCACCGGGGTCGGTGGTGTGGGCAAGACTCGCTTGGCGTTGCAAGTCGCCGCCGAGGTGCTGCCCCAGTATCGGGATGGGGCCTGGTTGGTCGAGCTCGGCGGCGTGAGCGACGGGGTCGCCGCCGAGGAGGCGATCGCCTCGGCTCTGGGGGTCCAACAGCAGTCGGGGCAGGCGTTGCGAGAGAGTCTGCTGTCCTTTCTGCGCAACAAGCAGCTCCTCTTGGTGCTCGACAACTGCGAGCACCTGCTTGAGCTCGTGGCGGCGTTGGTGGAGGACATGACCGGTGGGGCCCCCGACCTGACCGTGCTGGCCACGAGCCGCGAGGCACTGCGCGTCGCCGGGGAGCAGGTCGTGACGGTCCCATCGCTCACCGTCCCCGACGAAGCGACAGCGATCGACGAGCTGGCCAGCGCTGACGCCGTGCGCCTCTTCGTCGAGCGGGCGCGTGCGGGACGACCGGGCTTCACGTTGGGACCCGACAATGCCATCGCAGTCGTCCATCTCTGTCGCCGCCTCGACGGCGTGCCCTTGGCCCTCGAACTGGCCGCGGCGCGCACCCGTTCCATGACCCCCGATGAGATCGCCGCCCGCCTTGACCAGCGCTTCCGGCTGCTCACTGGCGGGACGCGCACCGCGGCCAACCGCCACCAGACCTTGCGCGGGGCGATCGACTGGTCCTACAACCTGCTGGCCGAGGACGAGAAGGCACTCTTCTCGCGGCTGTCCGTGTGCGTCGGCGGCTTCGACCTCGTCGCGGCAGAGGCCATCGGGGCGGGAGGCGCCATCGACGCGATCGATGCCGATGACCTTCTCGGTCGGCTCGTCGACAAATCGCTGATCTCTGCGCACGACTTCCGCAACGCCACGCGCTACCGGATGCTGGAGACCATCCGGGAGTATGCGCTGGAGCGCCTGGAGGCATCGGGAGAGATGGAGAATGTGCGCACGCGCCACGCGGAGCACTTCGCCCGTTATGCCGCCGAGGCGGGTGCGGGACTGAAGGGTCCGAGGGAACGGGAGTGGCTGGAAGGGGTCGAAGAGGAGCTTGACAACCTGCGGGCGGCGGTCACCTGGTCGCTCGACAGCGGCACCCCGGACGTGGCAGTGCGCTGCGTGCTGGCGCTCGGACTGCAGGGCATCCGATTTCAACCGACCACGAGTGCCTGGGCAGGTGCCGTTGTGGGCACAGCGGCGGCACAGCACCACCCGGCGTATCCGTCGGCCCTCGCCGTCCTGGCCTGGGCGACGACGCACGAGGGCCGGACCGATGAAGCCGTCCACCTGGCGGCGGCGGCGCTCGAGGCACTGGGCGATGGTCCGGTCGACCCCGAGGTCGTGTGCCGAGTGGCCTCTCCGGTGGCCGGCCTCGGCCCAGTCCTCGGTCGCCCCCCCGGTCGCGAGGTGACACGGTGGCTCGATGCCGCGAGGGCGAGCGGCGATCGCTACGAAGAAGCGCTGGCGTTGACCATGCGTTCGGTTTCCCAACGAATGAGGGGAGACCCCGACGCGAAGTCCACGGCCGAGCAGGCCCTGGCGGTGGCGCGGAGCAGCGGGAGCCCGACGGCGATCTCCTACGCGACGTTCAATCTGGCCGGCCAGGAGGCTCAATCGGACCCCGGCCGTGCCGTCTCGCTCATTGACGAGTCCCTGCGTCGCGCCGAGGAAGCAGGGAACGACTATGCGGCGAGTCTGGCGCGCGGTGCCCGGGGCTACGTGCTCACCGCGGCCGGTGACCACGAGGGGGCGCTGGCATCCTGGCTGGACGCCGCCCGTGGCTCCGCTCGCGAGGGTCGCCGCGACTTTCTGGCGATCGGGCTCCTTCCTGTTTCCGCCTGGCTGGCGGCACTCGGTGCGTTCGAGGCGGCGGCCGTCGTCCGCGGATGGATCGAAGGCGTGCTCGGCGATCAAGAGGCGGCGATCAACGCGAGCAGCTACCTGACCGAGGAGGTCCGTGCGGCGATCTTGGGACTGCCGCTCTGCCTGGGTGAGCGGTACTCGGGCCTCGTCGAGGCCGGTGCAACCATGGGCGAAAACGAGGTCATCGAGTATGCCGCCGCACACACCCCGACATCGCCGGCGCCGTCCGCACGAGACCTCCCGTCGTCGTCGAACCACAGGTGAGCGGGCCCGGCACTGCCTGATCGCAGTCGCTGCACCGGTCTCAGGCCGTCCACTGGCTGCCGAGGGCAGCGGCCGTCCATGCCGGCCACCTCACGGCCCCGAGCGACTGACCGTTCACCAGCGCCGCCACGCGCTCTGGACCGTCGAGTGCGGAGTTGTCCCAGAAGGCGGCCGACTCGACCGTTGCTGCCGCCGCGGCGACCAACGGCCATAGCCGGTGGTAGCGGGTGCGGATCTTGTGCTCGGGCACCGAGTGCCCACCGCGCCCGACGCGCGCCGCCACCCGGGCCACGGCCACGTTCTCGGGGACCATGAGCACGTGGAGGGCGACGAAGTACCCCGCGGCATGGGCTTGATCGACGAGCGCCAGCTTCGAAGGGTGCGAGAAGACCGTCTCGGCGATGAACTGCCGGCCGCTCTCGACGAGCGCTGCCCGCGTCGCCTCGGCAATTCTGGCGGCGTCGTACGAACGGCCCTCGGGGTCGTCCGGCCAAAGCTCGGCGGCGATCAGATCGGCGTCGACGATCAGTGAGCCCGGCAACGATTCGGCCAGGATCTCTCGTGCGAACGTCGACTTCCCGGCCCCATTCGGTCCGACGACCAGGTCGAGGCGGCTCACCCAGGTCGATGCGCGCCGACCCGGGCCGAGTTCGTGGCCGTGCCTTGGACGGCTTCGAGTGGACGCGACACTCCGTTCGGACCGAACTCCCTCAACACCCCGTCCGCGTCGAGTGCCACCGCCGTGAGGTCGGCTTTCAGAAGTGCTCGGCCGAAGGAGGCGCCCGCCGCCCGCTCGGCGATGGCGACGTCCAGCTCGACGTTGGCGACGAGGCGCTCTTCGGCCGACAGCGAGGAGAGCGGCGTCTCGCCGCGCACGGCGGCCGTGATGCGGCGTCGGGCGGCGGTTGCGTGTGCCGAGAGCTCCATGCCCAGTCGGGTCCAGTGCTCGAGCTGTTGGCGGGCCGAGCGGTGCTCTCGGCGGCCCTCGTCGGCTGCCGCCTCGAACAGCTCGGCCTCAAAGCGGGTCATGTGGGTGTCAGCCATGTCGCGCGCTCCCCAGTAGCACTCTGCAGACATTGTAGCAATCTGCTTACGATGGCCGCTTGGCGCCGGGCCGTTCGGGATGCCGGGAAGCGGTCCTTCGCGCCCGTGTCGCTACCGCGTTTGCGGGCCGCCGAGAAGACGCCGCAGGCGTCCCATCAGCCACTTCGGCTGCTTGCTGGGGTTAGCATAAGACCGAATGACGTGGTCCGGCGGCGTTTCGTGAGCGTGCAGAGGTGAGGCGCGTCCTCGCCGGGCGTGCTCGGCCTGGGCCGAGATGCCCGGAGGGGAGGCCGGCGGGATGACGTCGGCGGATTCGGCGGCCGGGTCCCGCGATGCCATCGACACCCACCGTCTGGAGGCCTTCAGCGACGGCGTCATGGCGGTCATCATCACGATCATGGCCTTCCAGCTGAAGACGCCGGTCGCCGCCACGTTCCACGACCTGTCGGCCCGGCTGCCGTCCCTCCTCGTCTACGTCCTCAGCTTCACCGTCATCGGCATCTACTGGAACAACCACCACCACCTCCTGCGGGCGACCAGGCGCATCGACGGTGCGGTGATGTGGACGAACCTCTTCCTCCTCTTCTGGCTGTCGCTGGTCCCCTTCGCCACCGCATGGGTGGGCACCGCCCACGACGAGTCGCTGCCCGCCGCCACCTACGGGGTGGTGGCGTTGGGGGCCGCCCTCGCCTACTTCGCCCTGGTGCGGGCCATCCTTCGGGCCAACCCCGACGACGATCGCATCACGTCGGCCCTGGGGCGGGACTACAAGGGCATCGCCTCGCCGGTCATCTACGCGGTCGGCATCGGGTTGGCCCCGCTCAGTCCCTACCTCTCGTACGGCTGCTACGCCGCGGTGTCCCTCCTGTGGTTCGTCCCCGATCGCCGGCTGGCCAGGACCCGATGACCCCGGGCCGCGCACCGCAGATGCCGGGAGGGGAGGACCCTCCACCCGGTCGGCGACGGGAGAGGGCAGGAGAGGGCGGGAGGTATCGCCCCCCGACGGCGGATCGGGTGGTAGGGAGAAGATGTTGCAGGGCGCCGGAACCGGGCCCGGGGAGGAGTGTGATGAGCATCGGCGCGAGTCCACGCTCGGCCCGGGGCGGCACGGTCCGAGCACGGTTGCGGCGCTCGGTCACGGGTGTCGCCGCGGTGTCGCTCCTCCTGGTCGGCCCCGTCGTGGTCGTGGCGGGGTCGGGGACGTCGGCCGGCGCCGCGCCGCGGCCCGCCCTCGATCGGTCCAAGCCCGCCGCCTTCCCCTTGGCCACACCGTCGCCGACGATCTCCTCGGTCACGCCCACGACAGGGCCCAGCACAGGGGGAACGACCGTCACAATCCGCGGCGCGGGCTTCACGGGGGTGACCGAGGTGTCCTTCGGCACAGTGCCGGCGACAAACTCGCAGATCGTCGCCACAAGGACAACGAAGCTCTCGGTGGTCGCCCCCGCCCACACGCCCGGCACGGTGAGTGTCTCCATCACCACGACACACGGCAGCGCCACAGATCACGACGCCTTCACCTACTTCACCCCGACGCCGACGATCGGCTCGCTGACACCGCCACGCGGCGCCACCACAGGGGGGACGTCGGTGACCATCAAGGGGGCCCACCTGACAGCGACGACCGAGGTCACGTTCGGTGCAGCGCAGGCCCCCACCTTCCGGGTGACAGGGACCACCAAGCTGGTCGCCGAGACCCCCGCCCATGCCGCGGGCACGGTCGCCGTCACCGTGGACACCACGCACGGCACAGTCGCCAAAGCCACAGCCTTCACCTTCTTCGTTCCCGCGCCCACCGTCTCCTCGGTCACACCGTCCAGCGGCCCTACAGTCGGGGACACCGTGGTCACGGTCAGGGGGACGCACCTGACAGGGGCCAGCCGGGTCTCCTTCGGGACAGTGGCGGCGACCACACTCCACGTGTCCAGTGCCAGCGCGCTCACCGCCCGGACCCCGGCCCACGGGGCCGGTGCCGTCACGGTGGCGGTCACGGCCCCCGGCGGGACGGGCGCCAGCCCAGGGGCGTTCACCTTCACGGCGCCCGTTCGGGTCACATCGCCGCCCCCGCCCCCCAAGACCCCCGGCTACGACCTGGTGGGCGCCGACGGGGGGGTCTTCGTCTTCCCGCTCGGTCAGGCGTCGGGCTTCTTCGGCTCGCTGCCGGGCCTCACACCGCCGGTGCACGTGAAGGACGTCGTGGGGATCGTGCCCACCAACCACTACTCCGGCTACGACCTGGTGGGCGCCGACGGGGGGGTCTTCGTCTTCCCGCTGGGCCAGGCGTCGGGCTTCTTCGGCTCGCTGCCGGGCCTCACACCGCCGGTGCACGTGAACGACATCGTGGGGATCGTGCCCACCAACAACTACACCGGCTACGACCTGGTGGGGGCCGACGGGGGGGTCTTCGTCTTCCCGCTGGGACAGCCGTCGGGCTTCTTCGGCTCGCTGCCGGGCCAGGGCACCCACGTGGACAACATCGTGGGCATCGCCGTCACCGGTGACGACCGGGGCTACTGGCTGGCGGGGTCCACAGGCCACGTCTACAGCCTGGGCGACGCACCGCCGGTGGCCTCTCCGGCCACCAGTGCGCCCATCGTGGGCATCGCCGCCGACGCCAGCTCGCAGGGGGGGTGGCTGGTCGCCAAGAACGGGTCGGTCTACCCCTTCGGCGACGCCGCCTCCTTCGGCACACTGCCCCAAGAGGGGACCTCGGTCGCCAACATCGTCTCGATCGTCCCCACGCCGAGCGGCAACGGCTACTGGGTCATCGGCGCCGACGGGCGGGTGTTCGCCTTCGGCGACGCCACCTCCCAGGGGACACTGCCCTCGCTGGGGGTGGCCGTGGGCGATGTGGTCGGCGCGGTGCCGACCGGCTGAACCGGGCTCTTCGGCCCGACGTCGTGGGTCAGGCCGCGGCGGCCTCGGCCAGGGCCGGCCGGGCCCCCGGGGCCACGGGGCGGGCGTCGATGAGCAGGCCGCCCACCACGGCCCCCAACGCCAGGGATCCCGCCGCCCAGGCCGCGGCCGAGGCGAAGCCGTGCACGGTTGCCGCGGCCACGGCGCCGGCGCCCCCGGGGTGGGCCACCAGGTAGGAGGCGGCGGCCGTGGCGGCCAGGGTGTTCAACAGGGCCGTGCCCACCGACGCCCCGATCTGCTGCGAGGTGTTGGTGGCCGCCGAGGTCACGCCCACGTCGCGCGGGGCGGCGTGGCTGGTGGCGGTGGACACGCAGGGCACCATGGCCAGCCCCAGGCCGAGCCCGAGGAGGAGCTCGGTGGGCAGGACGTGGCTGGCGTAGGAGGCGCCGGGCGTGAGCCGGGTGAGGAGGGCCGCCCCCCCGGCCGCGATGAGCAGGCCCGGCACGACGAGCGTGCGGGTGCTCAGGTGGGCCATGAGCCGGCTGGCCAGCTGCGTGGCCGCCAGCCCGTTGACCACCATGAGCGGCAAAAAGGCGATGCCCGTCATGACGGGCGAGTAGTGGTCGACCGTCTGGAGCAGGTAGGTGAGGAACAAGAAAGTGCCGAACATGCCGATCACGGACAGGAAGATGGTGAGCATCGAGCCGCCCCGGTTGCGGTCGGCCACGATGCGTAGCGGGAGCAACGGGCTCTGCACCCGGGCCTGGACCACCACGAAGGCCGACAGGAGGATCGCCGAGACCACCAGGGGGACCACCACCGAGGACGAATGCCAGCCCACGGCCCCGGCCTCCCCGAGGGCGTAGACGAGGGACACCAGGCCTCCGCACCCGAGGATCGCCCCGGGGATGTCGAGCCGGACCCCAGGATGGCCGGTCTGGCGGGGGATGGCGACCACCGCCCCGGCGGTCACCACCACGGCGATGGGCAGGTTGACGTAGAGGCACCACCGCCAGTCGAGGTACTGGGTCAGGAGCCCGCCGAGGATGAGGCCGAAGGCCGCGCCGCTGATGGCGATCGACGCGTAGATCCCAAAGGCGCGCCCGCGCTCTTTGGGGTCGGTGAAGGTCGAGGTCAGGATGGAGAGCACCGACGGCGCCAGGAGCGCCCCGAAGCAGCCCTGCAGCGCCCGGGCGCAGATCAGCATGGCGGTGCCCTGCGACGCCCCGCCCAAGGCCGAGGCGGTGGCGAACCCCACCACGCCGATGAGCAGCGTCCGCTTCGGGCCGATCATGTCGCTGATGCGCCCGCCGAGCAGCAGGAGCCCACCGAAGCCCAGCGTGTACGCGGTGATCACCCACTGGCGGTCGGCGTCGGAGAACCCGAGGGAATTCTGTGCCGAGGGGAGGGCGATCAGCATGATGGTGGTGTCGAGCACCACCATCAGCTGGGCGCAGGCGATGACCACCAGCACCCACCAGTGGGCCCGGGTGGCGGGCCCGCGGTGGCCGGCCGCCGCCGTCCCGGTGCTCGTGGCGGCCAGTGCGCCGCTTCGGTCGGACGCCACCGTCAGCGTCCCGCCGAAGGGTTGGCGACCACCCGGAGGGGTTCGTAGGTGATGGTGAACCGGTCCTCCTCGGCCCGCACCAGCAACGCCTCGTCGACCTGGTAGGCCTCGGCGAACTTGCGCACCGTCGCCTTGTCGGGGTCGGCGTCGAGGGCGGCGTCGGCCCTCACCTCGAGGGTGCGGAAGGGGTCCTGGGGGTCGATGATGAACAGGGTGCAGGCCGGGTTGGCCCGCAGGTTCGTGTACTTCTGGCGGTCAGAGGTGATCGAGCCCTTGAGCCGGCCGTCCCCGTCCACCAGGTACCACACCGCGGTCGACTGGGGGCGGCCCCGGCGGTCGAGGGTGGTGAGGGTGGCCGTGAGGGGGGAGAGAAGCAGGTCCCGATGGCTGGCCGGGACCTGCTCGAGGATCTGGGGCACGAAGCGCTCCTGGTGGTCGTCGGGAGGTGGCTACCGGGGAATCTACCGGGGCGCACCCCGGGCTCAGTCCGGCGCGGCGGTCCCCTCGGTGCCCAGGCGGGCGACCACCGTCCGGCGGAGCAGCTTGCCGGTGTCGGTGCGGGGCAACTCGTCCCAGAACTCGATGTGCTCGGGCGTCTTGGACGAGCGCAGCCGGGCCCGGACCAGCTCGCGCAGCTCGTCCTCTCCCACCCCGCCGTCCTCCCCGCGCACGACCACGCCCACCAGCCGTTGGCCCCACTCGTCGTCGGGCAACCCCACCACCACGGCGTCGACCACCCCTGCGTGGTCCATGAGGACGTCTTCGATCTCGGCCGGGGCGATGTTCTCCCCGCCCCTGATGATCGTGTCGTCGGCACGGCCCTCGACGAAGAGGTAACCCTCCTCGTCGACGTGGCCCCGGTCCCGGGTGGGGAACCAGCCGTCGTCGTCGAGCAGGCTCACCCCGGCGTACTCGCCGGAGATCTGGTCGCCGCGCAGGAACAACAGGCCGCTGCTCCCGGCCGGGAGCGCCGCGCCGGCCTCGTCGCGCACCTCGAGCTCGATCCCCGGGAGCAGACGGCCCACCGAGCCCAGGCGGGCCCTGACCGCGGGGTCGCTCCGAGTCGAGGGCGGCCCGGTGGTCCTCGGGCCCGAGCAGGGCGATGGTGGAGCTGGTCTCGGTGAGGCCGTAGGCGTTGACGAAGCCGGTCGTCCCGAAGAGCTCGAGCGCCCGGTGCAGGACCGGCGGCGGCATGCGCGAGCCGCCGTAGGAGAGGGAGGTGAGGGTCGGGGTGCCGGCGTCGGAGGCGCCGCCGAGGTGGTCGACGATGCGGGCCAGCATGGTCGGGATGACCATGGCCTGGGTCACCTGCTCCTCCCTGCACGGTGGACAGCCAGAGCCCGGGGTCGAAGCGGTCGAGGTAGACGACGCGCCGGCCGGCGTAGAGGTTGGAGAGCAGATTGGCCACGCCGGCGATGTGGTAGGGCGGGACGGCCACCAGGGCGGCCTCCTCCTCGCCGGCGCTGCCGAACTCGCACGCCGAGAACAGGTACGACACCAGGTGCCGGTGGCGCAGGACGGCGGCCTTGGGGGCCGACGTCGTCCCGCTGGTGTAGAGGAGGAGGCAGGTGACGTCGGGGTCCTGCTCGGCGGGCTCGGGCGCGTCCCGCCCGGCCAGCGAGTCGTAGAAGGCCTGGCGGGGGACCCACCGGTCGGGGTCGGCGAAGGGACGGGGCTCGCCCTCGTGGATCACGAGCGCGCCGGGGTGCTCGTCGAGCTGCGCGGCCAGCTGGTCGTCGCCGAGCCGGTAGTTCACCGGGACGAACGGGATGCCGGCGCCGGCCGCCCCGAAGAGGGCGACCGGGTAGGCCAGGTGGTTCGTGCCCAGGTAGACGACCGAGGGCACCGCCCGCTCGTGGAACGACGCCGAGGCCGCCCACGAACGCGCCGAGAGGTCGGCATAGCTGACGGAGGCGTCCCCGGCGGTGATCGCCACGCGGTCGCCGAACCCGGCGGCGGCCATGCCGAGGACGAGCCCGAGGTTCACGGGGTCAGTCCGAGGAGGGGAGCGGCTTCGCCGTCTTCAGGACCAGCGGCCGCCCGTCCACCGCCAGGGCCCCCTCACCCGCCTTGGTGCAGAGCACCTCGATGTCCGACTCGTCGTCGACGTAGCGCTTGCCCAGGAGCACTTCGCCCTCGTGGCCGGCCGCGACCTGGCCCGTCCGCGGCCTCGTCGTCCTTGCCGCCCATGGGCACCCCGCCGCAGGTCAACTCGACCGGCGCGCCAGGTGCCTTGACCACGATCACCTCGGTGGTGCCCACCGCGCTCTTCAGCTGCGTTCCCGCCTTCAGGTCCACGGACGATCCTGCCCTTCTCGCACTTCGGGACCACTCGGGTCCGGCCCCCCTCGGGGCGTCGAGCCGATGATGCTACCGCCCCCCGGTCGACGGCCCGGTCGCCCGGTCGGACGGGGCCGAGGCGGTCCCGGTCGCCCTGATCTCGTCGATGAGCCCCCAGTCGAGGGCCGTCGGGGCGTCGAGGGTCTGTCCGGTGAGGGCGAGGAGGGCGGCGCGGCGCCGGCCGATACGCCGGGGCACCGAGACCGTGCCGCCGGCGCCGGGCACGAGCCCCATGGAGACCTCGGGCAGGCAGAAGCGGGCGTCGGGAGCCGCCGTCACCCGGCCGGCGAAGGCGGCCAGCTCCATGCCAGCTCCGATGCAGGCTCCGTGCACTCGGGCCACGGCGCGGGGCGCGCAGCGCTCCATCCAGGCGGCCGCCCCAGCCGCCACCCGGACGGCGTGGGCCGTGGCCGGGTCCGGCGACGTGCCGAACTCGGAGAGGTCGCCCCCGCTGCAGAAGGACCGGCCCGCCCCGCGCAGCTCGACCGTCTGCACGGAGGGGTCGGCGTGGACCAGCTGGAGGGCGGCGACCAGGCCGTCGCGCATGGCGGCGCTGTAGGCGTTGTGCCGGTCCGGGCGGTTGAGGGTCACCTCCAGCCGGTTGCCGCAACGCTCCACGAGCACGGCCGGGCCCTCTTCGACCTGTGGCGCCACCGGCGGCCGCCGGGCGAGCCACCCGCGGTGCTCGGGCCCCGGTTGGAGCATGGAGTAGACGACCGACTCGGCCACCAGCCCGTCGGCGACCCCGAGGCCGGCCGAGAGCCGCAGCAACTGGACCAGCGAGACCGCCGCCAGGGGGGCGGTGGCGCAGGCGGCCTCGAGCCGGGGGAGCCACGCCCCGGGGTCTCCCACCCAGGGCCGGGGGGGTGTCGTGCGCACCGTGAGGGCCACGTCGCCGGGCGGCGGTCGGCCGTCGGGGTGCCCGCCCCGGTCGACGGCGACGACGGCACAGGGGAGCGACCCGAGGAGCGCGGCCACGTCGGGTCCTTCGTCGAGCTCGACAATGAGAAGGGGACGGCCGGCGAGGACGCCCAACTCGCCGTCGCGCAACCGGGACCCGAACGACGAGCGCAACTCGGCCGCGCCCACGGTCAGCGACACCGGGGCGCTCGGGGCGGGCGACACGGGCCAGCGTACTCCCGGGTCCCCGGCCGACCCCCGGGCGGCCGGGACCGGCCCCCCGCCTATCCTCGGCGCCATGGCGGACCCATCGAGGCGGCGACCGCCCCGCCGTCGTGCCGGCGGGCCCGGCGCCGAGGTCGAGCTCGTCCGTTCGCTGCGGGCCGCGGGCCTGGCGGCTCCGCCGCCGGGGGGTACGCGGCCGATGGCGCGAGGGGTCGCTGCGCCGTGCTGCGTTGGGCCGGCTCGGGTTCGATGTGGCTGACGGGCCAGCCCGGCTCCGCCCCGCGCTGGCCGGCCGGTGACGTCGTCGGGCGGCTCGAGGCCGCAGGCCGGGTCCTGTGCGCCCTGGCCCCGAAGACCCTGGACGCGGCCGCGGTGCGCGTCGCCGCCCTCCTCACCGACCGGGCCGCCTGGCGAGGGCTCGCCCCGGGGGGCCGGGTGTCGGCCGGGGGACGCTGCCGGATGTTGCGGACCTCCGACGGGTGGGTGGCCCTCACCCTGGCCCGTCCGTCGGACCTGGCGTCGGTGCCCGCCCTGGTCGGCCCGGACCGCGCCGAGGCGCCCCCGCGCCCGGCGGGGACCGAGCCGGAGTGGGCCCTGGTCTCGGCGTGGGCGGCCGGGATGCCGGCGTCCGTGGTGGCGGCGCGGGCCCAGCTCCTCGGGCTCCCCGCCTCGCCGGTGCCGGGGCGCCGCCCGGCCCCGAGGGCCCCGTGGCGGGTGAGCCGGCTCGGACCCTCGACGGGACCCGCCCGGCGACGGCCGCAGGTGGTCGACCTGTCCGCGATGTGGGCGGGCCCGCTCTGCGCGCACCTCCTGTCGCTGGCCGGGGCCGAGGTGGTGAAGGTGGAGGACCCGGACCGGCCCGACGCCGCCCGGACCGGCGACCCGCAGCTCTTCGCCCTCTTGCACCGCGGCCACCGCTCGGTGGCACTGCCCTTTTCGACCGCCGAGGGCGCCGCCGAGCTCGGCCGCCTGCTGGAGACGGCCGACGTGGTCATCGAGGGCTCGCGGCCGCGGGCCCTGGCCGCGCTCGGCCTCGGTCCCGAGCGGTTCTGCGCGTCCCGCCCGGGACGGACGTGGGTCTCGATCACCGGCCACGGCCGGGTCGGCCGGCGATCGAACTGGGTGGCCTTCGGCGACGACGCGGCGGCCGGCGCAGGGCTGGTGGCCGCCGGACCCGACGGCCCGGTCTTCTGCGGCGACGCCATCGCCGACCCGGTCACCGGCCTCTACGCGGCCACCGCCGCGCTGGCCTCGGTGGCCGCGGGCGGCGGCCACCTCGTCGACTGCGCCCTCTCACGGGCCGCCGCCTACGCCAACGCCGGTCCGGGCTGCCCGAGGGCCCACCGCCTCGAGCGGTCCGGGGAGGGCTGGGTGGTCTCCCACTTCGGGGACGGCGGGTGGGCCGAGGTGCGACGCCCCGGAGTGCGACCGGCCGCGGCGGTCGGACCGGCGGCGTGACCGGGCCGGGCCCGACCCCCGGCGGCGAGGAGTCCCTCTTCCTCGCCGACGTCGAGGTCGAGGGCCGCGCCGGCCGGTGCGTCGAGGCCCGGGGAGGGACCGTCACCTACGTGGGCCCCCTCGAGCAGAGGCCGCCGCCGGCGTCCGGCCGCCGGGTCGAGGTCGACGGGGGAGGCGGGGCGCTCCTGCCCGGCCTCCACGACCACCACCTGCACCTCCTGGCCCTGGCCGCCCGCCGCCGTTCGGTCGAGTGCGGACCGCCGGCGGTGGCCGGCCGCCCCGGGCTGGGCCAGGTGCTGCGGTCCGCCGCCGCCGGGGCGCGGGCCGGCGAGTGGGTGCGGTTCGTCGGCCACGACGAGACGGTGGCCGGCCCGCTCGACGCCCCGTCCCTCGACGGGCTCCTCGGCCCGGTGGCCGACCGGCCGGTCCGGGTCCAGCACCGCAGCGGCCACCAGTGGGCGCTGAACTCGGCCGCCCTGGCGCGGGTGCGCCTGGCGCTCGGCGACGCCGGGCTGGAGGCCCTGGGTCCGGGCGCCGGGCGGGGGGTGCTGTCGGGGGCCGACGCCGCCCTGCGGGCGGCCTGGGGATCCGACGCATGGCCGTGCCTCTCCGAGGTCGGGACGGAGCTGGCCCGCCTCGGGGTGACCGGGATGACCGACGCCACGGTGTCGACCGGGGGCGAGGAGGTCGACCGGTTCGAGACCGCCCAGGCCTCGGGCGCCCTGCCCCAGCGGCTCTGCGTGCTCGGCGGCTCCGCCCCCGAGCGGCCGGGGCGCCGCCTCGTGCGCGGACCGTGCAAGATCGTCCTGGCCGAGGCCGACCTCCCGTCCCTCGACGAGCTGGCGGCGGCGGTCGCCGCGGCGGGTCCCCGGGGCGTGGCCCTCCACTGCGTGAGCCGGGAGTCGCTCGTGCTGGCGGCGGCGGCCCTGGGTCGCGCCGGCGGGGGACCGCACCGGATCGAGCACGGTTCGGTGGCCCCGCCCGAGCTGGTCTCCCTGGTGGCCGGCCTCCCGGTGACGGTGGTGACCCAACCGGCCTTCGTCGCCGCCCACGGGGACCGGTACCTGTCCGAGGTCGAACCGGCCGACCGCCCCTGGCTCTACCGCCTGGCCGGCTGGCGGGCGGCCGGCGTCCCGCTGGCCGGCAGCTCCGACGGGCCGTTCGGGCCGCTCGACCCCTGGGCGGCGATGCGCTCGGCCGTCGAGCGTTCCACCAACTCGGGGGTGCCCCTCGGCCCCGGCGAGGCCCTCACCCCCGAGGCGGCGCTGGGCCTCTACCTCGGGGCCCTGGACGACCCCGGCGGCCCGAGCCGCCGCGTGGTGCCGGGGGCGCCGGCCGACCTGTGCCTCCTGGCCACCGGGTGGGCCGAGGCCCGGGGCGCCCTCGAGGCCGGCCTGGTGCGGGCCACCTTCTGCGGCGGGACGGCCGTCCACGGCGGCTGAGGCCGGCACCGGGTCCCCGGAGCGGCGGTACCATGCCGGGCGAGGTCCGGGTGACGACGATGGAGGCACGATGACGACGGGAGACGCAGGCAAGGTGACCGGCGAGCAGCGGATGCTGATCGACGGCAAGCTGGTCGAGGCCCGCTCGGGCAACCTCTTCGACAACATCAACCCGGCCACCGAGGAGGTCCTGGGCCAGGTGGCCGACGCCGGCCACGAGGACATGGACGCGGCCATCGCCGCCGCCCGCCGGGCCTTCGACGAGGGACCGTGGTCGACCGACCGCGAGCTGCGCAAGCGGTGCATCCTCCAGCTGCAGGCCGCGCTGGAAGAGGAGCGCGAGCTGCTCCGGGCCGAGCTGGTGGCCGAGGTCGGCACCCCGGTCCTGCTCACCTACGGCCCCCAGCTCGACGCCCCGCTGTCGGAGGGGTTGACCTGGCCCGCCAACTTCATCGACGAGTTCGCCTGGGAGCGCGACCTGCCCGAGGGCACCGCCTTCGGGACCCGCAGCCGGCGCTGGGTGGCCAAGGAGGCCGTGGGCGTGGTGGGGGCCATCGTGCCGTGGAACTTCCCCTTCGAGGTGACGGTCAACAAGCTGGGCCAGGCCCTGGCCACCGGCAACACCGTCATCCTGAAGGCCGCCCCCAACACGCCGTGGAACGCCACGCGCATCGGCCGGCTGGTGGCCGAGCGCACCGACTTCCCCCCCGGCGTCCTCCAGGTGGTCACCACCGCCGACAACACCGTGGCCGAGGACCTGGTGACCGACCCGCGGGTCGACCTCATCTCCTTCACCGGCTCGACCGCCGTCGGGCGGCGGATCATGGCCCAGGGGGCCCCGACCCTCAAGCGGCTCTTCCTCGAGCTGGGCGGCAAGTCGGCCGACATCGTGCTCGAGGACGCCGACTTCGAGGCGAAGCTGGCCATGGCCTGGACGGTCTGCACCCACGCCGGGCAGGGCTGCGTGATGCTGACCCGGATGCTGCTGCCGCGCTCGCGCTACGACGAGGGGATCGCCCTCATCGAGGCCGGCTTCCGCAACGTCCCCTACGGCGACCCCACCGACACCGGCAACCTCCAGGGACCCCAGATCAGCGCCGTCCAGCGCGACCGGGTCCTGGGCTACATCGAGAAGGGCAAGGCGGAGGGGGCACGGGTGGTGGTGGGCGGCGGCCGACCGGCCCACCTCGACAAGGGCTACTACGTCGAGCCCACCCTCTTCGCCGACGTGGACAACTCGATGACCATCGCCCAGGAGGAGATCTTCGGACCGGTCCTGGTGGTGGTGCCCTTCGACGACGACGACGACGCCGTGCGCATCGCCAACGAGAACCAGTACGGCCTCGGGGTGGGGGTGACGGCGGGCACCGAGGAGCGGGCCATCGCCGTGGCCAAGCGGGTGCGGGCCGGCACGGTGTCGATCAACGGCGGCATCTGGTACGGGGCGGACTCTCCCTTCGGCGGCTACAAGGCCAGCGGCATCGGGCGCCAGAACGGCCTCGAGGGGTTCGAGCAGTACCTGGAGACCAAGACCTACGCCGGACCGGTGCGCGACTAGGTCAGCACGCCGTCCGGCGTCACCCGCCGGACGTCACCTCAAGCGATCGTCGCAACGGATGCGGCGGGGCTGCATGGCCTTGGGCACTCCGCCGACCGAAGCGGACAGGCCGCCGGCCGGATGCAGGCGACGTGGTCACCTAGTGGCGGATGGAGTGGTGGTGCTTCCCGCGACCGGCGGCGATGTACCCGCCGCCGGTCGTGCCTGACTGGGTAACGGGGCGCATCGGCGCGCTGGCGACGGAGCCCCCGACGGTCTTCTCACAGCCCTTGTCCGACGACTGGTGCGGGCGCGCCGGGCAGGTGTGTGCGACGGCGGAGACGGGTGCGCTCGTCTGCACGGCCACGCCCAGGGAGAGCACAACGACGATCCCCAGACCAGCGCGCACGCGCACCTCCACAGTCTACCTCGTGTCTTTCGACGGCAGGCGGGGGAGCCGGACGCGACCGGAGCCGGCCGAGGGGATGGATCCAACGATGCCGAAGCCGTGAACCAGCTTGCGCGGTCGGCTCACTGCCACCCGGGACAGTGGCTGGGTTTCGATTGCATGGTTGCATCATCGGTCGTACGCTGCGGGTGGCGGTTACGCAGGCTTCCAACTGACCCGCGGAGGGGCGGATGAGGCGAGTCGCGTGGAGGAGTGCCTCTTCGACGCACGTGCCGGAACGGCAACGCGATGTCGACTCCTGCGCCCGGCCACCCCGTGGGGTCGAAGCTCCCCGAGCTGGGCGGGCCCCGTGAGGTGGTGCCGGCCAAGGGCTGAGGAACGCGTCAAAGGGCGCGCGTTGCGAGTTGCCCTGGCGCCCATCCTCCTCGCCGGGTTCTCGTTTTCCGGCGCCCTTGGGAGCCTGGAGGCGCTCCAGGGTTCACAGGCCGGGGCGGCGCAGACAGGAGCCGGAGTTGTTGGGAGCCACTACGCCATCTTGGTCCTCGAGGGTCTGCCCAGCCTCACATACAACGAGGAGGAGATCAGCCCGAACGGCCAGTGGGTGATCGCCGGGAGCCTCGTTCCAACCACGTCGAATCCGTACTACCTGTTGCAGATCAGCGAGACACCGGGCAAATCACCGTCGGTGGTCGGCGTCACCGACCTCTACAGCTTCTCGCAGGTCACAGCGGCGCAAACCGCTCACGGCATCACGCCCTTCGGGAGCACGGCCCCTTCCAATCCCGAGCCGTCCATCGGAGCTTGCGGCACAAGCGACCCGTTGGCGCAGAACAGTTCCGGAATCGTCGTCGGGACGACCTATCTACAGCCGCCTAACGGTGGGCCTTTGCAATCGACATGCGGCGCCTTCGTGTACAGCGCCCACACGGGATCGGAATTGCTGAGCAACCTGTTGGGCAACGCCAACTTCTTCGCCTACCGAGGCCAGGGCATCGCCGACAACGGATTCATCGTCGGAGACGGGTTGACGCAGCGGAATTTCTCCGTGGCCTACCTGGCGTACCCGATGACACTGCCGACCATCACAAGCGTCACCCCGGACGTGGGCACCGTCGACGGCGGCACCTCGGTCACGATCCAAGGGTCCAACTTCAACACCAACGCCGGGTCGACCGGCTTCGTCTTCGGCGTCACATCGCTGCCGTACCTTTCGGGGAAGCCGGCGACCAACGTCGACTGCACGACGACCACGCTCTGCACGATGACAACCCCGACTGGAAACCCCGGGACCTACGACGTCTACGCCTCCACGGGTGTCGGCTATAGCGAGCCAGATCCGACAGACGATGACTTCACCTACATCGAGGTCCCCGAGATCT
The DNA here is from genome assembly GCA_963770505.1 of uncultured Actinomycetota bacterium. Classification (GTDB taxonomy): domain Bacteria; phylum Actinomycetota; class Acidimicrobiia; order Acidimicrobiales; family RAAP-2; genus CAVYPR01. Next base: position 455,011 of record CAVYPR010000003.1, read on the forward strand.
CCTCGGTGACACCCAAGGGCGGCCCGCTCGCAGGCGGGAACACAGTCATCATCCACGGCTCCGGCTTCAACAACTCGAGTCTCCCGCTCACGACAGTGGATTTCGATCTCGGACCATCACACGGCACAGCAACCCTTGTGGCTGGGGGTACGTACTATGTGCTGTCGGATTCAGAGATCAGAGTCACGGCACCCGACGCCCGGACGGCCGCCGATGGCTCACCGACCCTCTACACGTCGCTTGCACTGACGTTCACGGACGCCGAAGGCGCCCGAATATCCTCCGTGACGTCCACACCGACAGATGCCGCCTACGCCTTCGGCGTCCCCGTGATCAGGGATGTTGACCCCGGCGGCGGCCCGCTGGACGGCGGCAACCGCATCGTGATCAGCGGTTCGGGTTTCGAGGGCTACGGACTCGGGGCGCTGACAGGAGTCGTCTTCGCGGCGGCGACGGTGACATCAACACGACCGACGTTGAAGGTCGGACCCACAGACGTCACAGTGGTATCGGCAAGCGAAATCGTCGTCACAGAGGCTCCGGACGCGACGACACCCACAAACCATGATTCGACGTTCGCCTCGTCCGTCTCCGTCGTGTTCAAGGCCGCCGACGGGACCATTACCCACAGCGTCCCCGACGCGGACGGCGCCAACGACTACTTCTTCGGCGCCCCCGTGATCGATTCCCTCTCCCCGACAGCCGGGCCGGCCACAGGAGGCAACACGATCATCGTCCACGGCTCGGGCTTCGAGAACCCGGCCCTGCAGCTGACATCGGTGGCGTTCACGACAGGCAACGAGACAGGGACAGTTTCCATCGCCGCGCAACACTTCACGGTCGTCGCCGATGACGAGATGAAGATCACTTCTCCGGACGCCAGCGATGAGCTGGAGACATCGGCGCTCCTCGACACGTACTTGTACGTCAGGTACAAGGTCAAAGACGAAGACACAGTCACCGTCACAAGCGAACCCCTGCATCCCGGGGACAACGAGTACGTCTACGGAGTGCCGTTGATCGAGTCGGTCGATCCTGAAGGCGGCCCGCTTGACGGCGGAAACTCCATCGTTCTCAAAGGTTCCGGATTCGACAACGCCGACCTCAGCCTGAAGAGCATCGACTTCTACGCGGCAGATTCGGGCACGGAGTCTGACAGCGGCACAGGGAACACCGCGCCGCTGCTCGAGGTCACATGCGTCTCGGCGGACACATGCGACGTCGTCTCGGACACAGAGATCGAAGTCGTAGCACCCACAGCCACAGACGCCGACACAACCGGCGACGCCGTGCTCTCCACCGAGATCACGGCCGTCTTCACCGAGAACGAGAGCGGCGAAGAGATCGACAGCCAGCCGCTCGAAAAGGGAGACAACGACTACGTCTTCGGTGCACCGGTGGTCGATTCCGTCACTCCCGAAGGTGGCTCGCTCGACGGAGGCACAACCATCCTGATCGACGGATCGGGCTTCGAGGATCCCGGTCTGACCTTGGAGTCCGTCGCCTTTGCTCCCCTGGACGACACAGATGAGTCCGACACCCTCTTTGCCAGTGACACAGACGTCACCATTCTCTCGGACACACAGATCGAGGTGAAGACCCCGGACGCCTCGGGGCCGGCGGGAACAAGCCCGACCCTCGACACCGAGGTCACGGTCGTCTTCAGCGACGAGACAGAACGAACAGTTCTCAGCGTCCCAGCCGCGCAAGGCGACAACGACTACACCTTCGGGGCTCCGGTGGTCACAGCGATTGATCCCGAGGGCGGACCGGTAGAGGGCGGGAACACCATCACGGTGCTCGGTTCGGGCTTCGACGACCCGGACCTCCAATTGACCAGCGTGAGCTTCGAAGCCGAAGGGGATACAGGCGGATCAGACGAGGTCAGCGTGGACGGGTCCGCTATACACGTCCTGTCGAACACGGAGATCCAGGTCGTCGCCCCCGACGTGACCGACCAGCTGACAGAAGGTCAGGATTTGCTGCTGACCGCCGTGACCGCTCACTTCACGACCGACGACGACACTGCGGTGGAGAGCGTTCCCGCTTCGGTGGGTGACAACCTGTACACGTTCGGGGCGCCGACCGTCGATTCGGTGGCACCCGACGATGGTCCGTTGGGGGGCGGCAACACCATCACGATCAACGGTTCGGGATTCGACGAGCCCGGCCTCACTCTGACGGGCGTCAACTTCGATCCCAACGGGGATTCAGAGGGATCCGCGGCCTTCAGCGCAGATCCAGACCAGATCGACATCGTGTCGGACACAGAAATCAAGGTCACGGCCCCCGACGCCACTGCAGCGGCTGACGGGGAACCACACCTCCAGACCACAGTCACGGTCACCTTCGCCGACACAGAAGGCTCCAAGATCGACAGCGTCCCGAGCGCCGAAGGTGCCAACGAGTACACCTACAACGAGTCGGCGACCATCACACAGGTGGATATGTACGGCGGGAGCAGCGACCCGACCATCGTCGTCTTCGGAAGTGGATTCGGAACAGAGCCCAGCGCCGTCTCCCCTTGCATGTCGGGTGGTGAGGACTTCGCCAACGACGATCTCTCGTTCGGTGACCTCACGACGCTCACCGGGGCCGGGGCTGTCGGGGACTGCATCGGCCTCGACGTCTCGACCTACACCGAGACGGAGATCGAGTTCACCCTCGGTGCGGGCTATTCGAACTATCCGGTCGTGGCCGCCGGCGACCAGTTCACCGTCGACGTCTACGGCGCCATCTACACGGGCACCGTGAGCTGGAACGCTCAGACGATCCAGTTCACATCGTCACCACCTTCCCCCGCGGTGGTCGGTGGCAAGGGGTACACGCCGCAGGCGACCTCCTCGGCCGGCCTGGAGGTGGCTATCACCGTCGACCACACCAGTTCCACTGTCTGCGGGATCACAGACGGAGTGGTGAGCTTCTTTGCTCCCGGGACCTGCACCCTCGACGCCAACCAACCCGGGGACCTCCTGTACCCCGCAGCCACACAGGTGCAGCAGTCCTTCACCGTGGACCAGCCGACCACGGCGGTCATGGTCAGCGGGACAGGAACGGTGAACGCCGGAGCCACCTACAGCGCCACCGTCTCGGGTAACGGCAACCCCGCCCCGACCTACGCGCTCGTGGCCGGTGCCCCGTCCTGGCTGTCGATCAACCCCACAACCGGGGCCATCTCGGGCACGGTGCCGACCAACATCACCACCTTCTCCTACTCGGTCAAGGCCACCAACCCGGTTGGTCACGCCACCAGCTCGACCCAGACGGTGACGGTGGACCAGCCGACCACGGCGGTCATGGTCAGCGGCACAGGCACGGTCTCTGGAGGGGGGATCTACAGCGCCGTCGCCTCGGGTAACGGCAACCCCGCCCCGACCTACGCGCTCGTGGCCGGCGCCCCGTCCTGGCTGACAATCAACCCCACAACCGGGGTCATCTCGGGCACGGTGCCGACCAACATCACCACCTTCTCCTACTCGGTCAAGGCCACCAACTCAACGGGCAACGCCACCAGCTCGACCCAGACGGTGACGGTGGACCAGCCGACCACGGCGGTCATGGTCAGCGGGACAGGAACGGTGAACGCCGGAGCCACCTACAGCGCCACCGCCTCGGGTAACGGCAACCCCGCCCCGACCTACGCGCTCGTGGCCGGTGCCCCGTCCTGGCTGTCGATCAACCCCACAACCGGGGCCATCTCGGGCACGGTGCCGACCAACATCACCACCTTCTCCTACTCGGTCAAGGCCACCAACCCGGTTGGTCACGCCACCAGCTCGACCCAGACGGTGACGGTGGACCAGCCGACCACGGCGGTCATGGTCAGCGGCACAGGCACGGTCTCTGGAGGGGGGATCTACAGCGCCGTCGCCTCGGGTAACGGCAACCCCGCCCCGACCTACGCGCTCGTGGCCGGCGCCCCGTCCTGGCTGACAATCAACCCCACAACCGGGGTCATCTCGGGCACGGTGCCGACCAACATCACCACCTTCTCCTACTCGGTCAAGGCCACCAACTCAACGGGCAACGCCACCAGCTCGACCCAGACGGTGACGGTGGACCAGCCGACCACGGCGGTCATGGTCAGCGGGACAGGAACGGTGAACGCCGGAGCCACCTACAGCGCCACCGCCTCGGGTAACGGCAACCCCGCCCCGACCTACGCGCTCGTGGCCGGTGCCCCGTCCTGGCTGTCGATCAACCCCACAACCGGGGCCATCTCGGGCACGGTGCCGACCAACATCACCACCTTCTCCTACTCGGTCAAGGCCACCAACCCGGTTGGTCACGCCACCAGCTCGACCCAGACGGTGACGGTGGACAACGCTCCCACGCAGGTCACAGTGACGGGGCCGTCAAAGGTCGATGCCGGAGCCACTTACAGCGCCTCCGCCTCGGCCAACGGCAACCCGGTCTCGACCTTCACTTTGGTCAACGCCCCGACGTGGCTGCACATCACCGGCGCCGGCGTCATCACCGGGACCGTGCCATTGACAGGCATCACCAGTTTCACGTTCCAGGTCAAGGCCACCAACCCCGCCGGGTCCGCCACCAGCGCGACCCAGACGATCACCGTCACACCCTCGATGAAAGCGACCAAGCCGGCCTTCACCTCGGCGGCGTCGGCCACGGCCAGCGTCGGCAAGCCGTTCACCTTCGGGATCGGCACCACCGGGAGCCCCGTCGCCACCGTCACCGAGACAGGCACGCTGCCCACCGGGGTGCACTTCAGTGCCGGAACCTCGGGCACAGCCACCCTGAGCGGTGACCCGACAGCGGGGACCGGCGGCGTCTACCAGCTCAAGCTCAAGGCCACCAACAGCGCCGGGTCGGTCACCCAGACCTTCACACTGACCGTCGACCAGCCACCGGCCATCTCCTCGGCGGCCACATACAGCGTCAAGGTCGCCGGGACGGCCAAGTTCAAGGTGACCACCACCGGCTACCCGGCGGCCACCTTGTCGCTCAGCACGCCGTTGCCGAGCGGGCTCATCTTCACCACAGCGGGCAAGGGCACGGCCACCATCACCGGGACGCCGGCGGCGGGCACCGGGGGCGTCTACAGCTTCGAGGTCATCGCCACCAACGGCCAGGGGACACCGGCCGTCCAGCACTTCACCCTCACGGTGACCCAGGCCCCGGCCTTCACCTCGGCGGTGTCGACCACGGCCAGCGTCGGCAAGACGTTCACCTTCGGGATCGGAACCACCGGCTACCCCGCCGCCACCGTCACCGAGTCGGGCACGCTGCCCACCGGGGTGCACTTCAGTGCCGGAACCTCGGGCACAGCCACCCTGAGCGGTGACCCGACAGCGGGGACCGGCGGCGTCTACCAGCTCAAGCTCAAGGCCACCAACAGCGCCGGGTCGGTCACCCAGACCTTCACACTGACCGTCGACCAGCCACCGGCCATCACCTCGGCGGCCACATACAGCGTCAAGGTCGCCGGGACGGCCAAGTTCAAGGTGACGACCACCGGCTACCCGGCGGCCACCTTGTCCCTCAGCACGCCGTTGCCCAACGGCCTGGTGTTCACCACAGCGGGCAAGGGCACGGCCACCATCACCGGGATCCCGGCGGCGGGCACCGGGGGCGTCTACAGCTTCGAGGTCATCGCCACCAACGGCCAGGGGACACCGGCCGTCCAGCACTTCACCCTCACGGTGACCCCGGCCCCGCCGGCCTTCACCTCGGCGGCGTCGGCCACGGCCAGCGTCGGCAAGCCGTTCACCTTCGGGATCGGCACCACCGGGAGCCCCGTCGCCACCGTCACCGAGACAGGCACGCTGCCCACCGGGGTGCACTTCAGTGCCGGAACCTCGGGCACAGCCACCCTGAGCGGTGACCCGACAGCGGGGACCGGCGGCGTCTACCAGCTCAAGCTCAAGGCCACCAACAGCGCCGGGTCGGTCACCCAGACCTTCACACTGACCGTCGACCAGCCACCGGCCATCTCCTCGGCGGCCACATACAGCGTCAAGGTCGCCGGGACGGCCAAGTTCAAGGTGACCACCACCGGCTACCCGGCGGCCACCTTGTCGCTCAGCACGCCGTTGCCGAGCGGGCTCATCTTCACCACAGCGGGCAAGGGCACGGCCACCATCACCGGGACGCCGGCGGCGGGCACCGGGGGCGTCTACAGCTTCGAGGTCATCGCCACCAACGGCCAGGGGACACCGGCCGTCCAGCACTTCACCCTCACGGTGACCCAGGCCCCGGCCTTCACCTCGGCGGTGTCGACCACGGCCAGCGTCGGCAAGACGTTCACCTTCGGGATCGGAACCACCGGCTACCCCGCCGCCACCGTCACCGAGTCGGGCACGCTGCCCACCGGGGTGCACTTCAGTGCCGGAACCTCGGGCACAGCCACCCTGAGCGGTGACCCGACAGCGGGGACCGGCGGCGTCTACCAGCTCAAGCTCAAGGCCACCAACAGCGCCGGGTCGGTCACCCAGACCTTCACACTGACCGTCGACCAGCCACCGGCCATCACCTCGGCGGCCACATACAGCGTCAAGGTCGCCGGGACGGCCAAGTTCAAGGTGACGACCACCGGCTACCCGGCGGCCACCTTGTCCCTCAGCACGCCGTTGCCCAACGGCCTGGTGTTCACCACAGCGGGCAAGGGCACGGCCACCATCACCGGGATCCCGGCGGCGGGCACCGGGGGCGTCTACAGCTTCGAGGTCATCGCCACCAACGGCCAGGGGACACCGGCCGTCCAGCACTTCACCCTCACGGTGACGTAGGCGAAGGTCGTCAGGAGGAGCCGATAGTTCCATCAACCCGGACGGCGGTTTGGCTGCCAAGGGTGAGGAGGGCCAGCGGCGCGCCGGCAGTAGTACCGGTCTCGCTCGAAGCCCTTGGATTACGAACCCGCAGATCAAGGGCGATCGGACGCCCAATGGGACAGTTCTGGGGACCTTGCCCGCGGGCCGACATGGGGAGAGCAGCACCCGGGCTGTTGCGCCGTCACAACACGTGGACCGGCAGCATCGCGTCCTTGGAGCCCTGGACCACTCGGAAAGCGACGGAACACCCGCCCCCACGGGCGATAGCGCACGTAACCGCGAGACGTACCGAGCCCTGGCTTCAAGCTCCGCCCAGTCGGAGAGAGGGTGGTCTCCGACCCAGTACTTCGTGCGCAGGGACCGAGCGGCGAAGCGGTCGGTCAGCTGGTGGACGACGCCCGGCCGGATCGCCTCGACCTGGGCGTTCTCACAAAATAGCGCCCTTCACCTTGAGCTCGAGCAGCGTGTCGGTGTCGAGGCCCAGCTCGCCCAGGACCTCGTCGGTGTGCTCGCCGTGGTCGGGGGCCCGGGTGAGGTCCGGGGCGACCTCGTCGAACTGGAGCGGTGAGGGGACGATGCGAAAGACCGTGCCCGACTTGGCTTCGATGTCGCGGACGTAGCCGTTGGCCAGGGCCTGGGGGTCCTCCAGGACCTCGGCCGCCGTCTGCACCGGGGCCCACACCCCCTTGGCGTCGGCCAGGATCTCCTTCCACTCGGCGAAGGTCCGCTTGGCGAACAGCTCGTCGAGGAGGGTCACGGCGGCCACCGAGTTCTCGGCCCGGGCCCGGGCGTCGACGAAGCGCGGGTCCTCGGCCAGCTCGGGTGCACCCAGCAGGGTGACCAGGTCGGGCCAGTAGCGGTCGGACTCCAGCATGACCAGCGACAGGAAGCGCCCGTCGGAGGTGCGGTAGTTGCCCACGATCGGGTTCGGGGTCTTTCGGCGGTCCCCGCGAGGCATGCGGGAGAAGCCGAAGAGGCCGGCGGCCAACGATGAGGCGCCGGTGGCCCACATGGAGGTGGCCAGCAGCGAGTTGTCGACCACCACGGCCTCACCGGTGCGCTGGCGGTGGTAGAGGGCGGCCGAGATGCCCCCGGCGATGGTGAGGCCGCCGATCACGTCGCCGAAGGCCGGGCCGGGCTGCATGACCGGGTAGTCCTCGGGGTCCGAGATGATGTCGGCCGGGCCGCCCCGGCCCCAGAAGGTGCAGCCGTCGTAGCCGCCGCGCTCGGCCTCGGGCCCCCGTTGGCCCTGGCCCGAGCCGCGCACGTAGATGATGTCGGGGTTGACGGCCCGGATGTCGTCGAGGTCGATGCGCAGCTTGCGACGGGCCTGGGGCCGGAAGTTGGTGAGGAAGACGTCGGCCGTGGCGCACAGTCGGAGCAGGAGGTCGTGCCCCTCCTCGGTGGCCATGTCCAGGCCCACGCTGCGCTTGCCGCGGTTGGGCAGCTCCATCATGAACGAGACGCCCCCCGGCCCGGTCGGGATGAGCCCGGAGGCGGCCAGTCCCCGCTGGGGGTCGCCGGTCTCGGGGTGCTCGATCTTGATGACGTCGGCGCCCCACTCGGCCAGCACGGCCCCGGCCACCGGCACGTAGGTCCACGAGGCCACCTCGACCACCCGTATGCCGTCCATGATCCCCATCGGTTCGCCTCCCCTTGCGGTGGGCCCACGGCGCTCGGCCGGCCGGAGCCGCCCGATGCTTGCCGACCCGACCCGAGCCGTCAAGGTGTGCCCGGGGGTCAGTCCTCGATGGAGATGGCGGACTCGGGGCAGGCCTCGACGGCCTGCTTGGCTTCCTCCTGGTACTCGGGCGGGACGTCTTCGAGCAGGAGGACGGAGTGGCCCTCGTCGTCGGCGTCGAAGACGTGGGGGGCCAGGGAGTAGCAGCGGCCGTGGCCGGTGCAGCGTTCGGAGTCCAGCACGATGCGCACGCGGCGAGCGTAGTGGGGCCGCTGCATCCGGTCGTGGTTGGCGCTGGTACGCTGCGCTTTCGAGTCGTCGCGGCCCGCGGCGAGGGACCAGGTGGCGGCCGCAGGGCGCCGGCGGACGCCCGCCGGGGCGTGGCCGCCGCCGGAGAGGAGCATCGATGCCCGACGCCGTCATCGTCTCGGCCTGCCGCACCGCCATCGGGACGTCCCGCAAGGGGACCCTGGCCGAAACCGACGCCTCCGTGCTGGCCCGGGCGGTGGTCGAGGCCTCGGTCGAGCGCACCGGGATCCCCACCAAGGAGATCGACGACCTCATCCTGGCCGAGACCCTCTACGGCGGCGGGGTGATCGCCCGGTACGTGGCCGTCGAGGCCGGCATGGACTCGGTCCCCGGCCTGGCCGAGAACCGCCACTGCGCCTCGGGCCTGGCCGCCGTGCAGACGGCGGCCGCCTCGATCATGGCCGGCATGGACCAGGCGGTGATCGCCGGCGGCGTCAACTCCTTCTCCACCGCGCCCGACCGAGAAGAAGCGGGTGGCGGGGACGCAGGACTGGGTCGACTGGATGTCGCCGTCGCACCCCGACACCCCCGACGCGCCGTCGTGCGACATGTCGATCACCGTCGGCTGGAACACGGCCAAGATCCTCGGCATCTCCCGGGAGGAGATGGACGCCTGGGCCCTGGGGTCCCACGAGCGGGCGGTGGCGGCCATCGACGAGGGCCGGTTCGCCACAGAGATCGTCCCGTTGAAGGTGACCACCACCGACGGCTCGGCCGTGGTCTTCGAGGTCGACGAGCACCCCCGCCGGGGGACCTCGATGGAGAAGCTGGCCTCCCTCAACCCCCTCCACCCCGAGATCCCCGACTTCTCGATCACCGCCGGCAACGCCTCGGGCATCAACGACGCGGCGGCGGCCCTGGTGCTCACGTCCGACGGCTTCGCCGCCGGCCACGGCCTGGCCCCCCTGGGCACGGTGCGCTCATGGGCCTCGGTCGGCGTCGACCCCTATGAGACCGGGATGGCCCCCACCGTGGCCATCCCCAAGGCCCTGGCCAAGGCGGGCCTGGCCGTCTCCGACGTCGCCCTGTGGGAGATCAACGAGGCGTTCGCCGTGGTGCCCGTGGCCGCCTGCAAGGTGCTCGACATCGACCCGGCCCTGGTCAACGTGAGCGGGAGCGGCTGCAGCCTGGGCCACCCCATCGCCGCCACCGGGGCCCGCATGCTGACCACCCTGGTCTACGACCTCCGCCGCCGCGGCGGGGGCATCGGCGTGGCCTCCATGTGCGCCGGCGGGGGCATGGGCTCGGCCGTCGTCGTGGAGGTCCCCGCCGGGTAGCCGGGAGGGGTCTGGGGGGTCACGCCGTGGGCTACCTCGACGAGCGGGCGGGCCTCGAGGGCCGGCTCGCCGTGCTGGTCGGCGGGGGAGGGGGCCTCGGGCGCGCCTGCGCTCTGGACCTGGCCGGGGCCGGGATGCGCCTGGCCCTGGGCGACCGCGACGCCGAGTCGCTGGCCGACACGGCGGCGACCATCGCCGACGCCGGGGGCACGGTCACCACGTCGGTCCTCGACGCCCGGGACCCCGACGCCCTGGCCGGCTTCTTCGCCGAGGTCGACCGCGACCACGGGCCGCGCGCCGACGTCGTGGTGAACGTGGTGGGCGGCACCTTCCACCAGCCCTTCACCGAGTCGAGCCCCAAGGGGTGGGAGGCGCTGGTGCGGGCCAACTTCACCTGGCTGCTCCACTCGACCCGGCTGGCCGTCGACCGGATGCGCCCGGCCGGGGGCAGCATCATCAACCTCACCTCGATCGAGGCCCACCGGGCCGCGCCGGGCTACGCCGTCTACGCCGCCATGAAGGCGGCGGTGACCAGCCTCACCCGCAGCCTGGCGGTGGAGCTGGCGCCCGAGGGCATCCGGGTGAACACCATCGCCCCCGACTACATCCCCACCCGACCCCTCGAGGGGCTCTCCGCCGGCGAGGACGACGAGGTGGCGGCGCTCCACCACCGGATCGCCACGCCCATGGGACGGGCCGGGACCTTCGCCGACGCCGGGGGGTGCGCCATCTTCCTGGCCTCGGACCTCTCCTCGTTCGTCACCGGCAGCACCCTCCACCCCGACGGGGGCGCCCTGGCCGCCGCCGGGTGGTTCAACTGGCCCGGCGACGGCTACCTCAACCATCCGCCGCCGGCCGTCCTCGAGCACCTGCTCGGGCGCTGACCCCCCGGCCCGCGGGCGGCTCAGCCCACGGCCACCGAGCGGCCGCCGCTCCACTGGCGGAGCAGGATGAACCCGCCCTTCAGCGCGCCGCGCTCGTGGGCACCGAAACCCATGGTGGTGCCGGCCCGGCCGAGCGAGGCCGGGAGCCACTTCACCCGTTCGAGGGCGTCCTTCACCCCGGCCGGGGTGAGCAGCTCGGCCCCGGCCAGGGCCTCGACCACCAGACGCCCGAGGTCGTCGCCGGCGGCCACCTGGAAGGCCAGCCCGGCATCGTCCCCCCGGCCGGCCAGGAGCCCGGCCAGGCGCCGGTTGTCCTCGGACCAGGCGTCGACGTAGGTCCAGCCCTCCCACCGGGCCGCCCACTCGGGGAAGGCGTAGCCGAACAGGAGGGCGGAGTTGGCGAAGACCGGCGGGTGGGCGATCCCGTCGAGCGCCCGGCCCAGGGCGCCGGCCGACAGGCCGAGGCCGAGGTAGCACAGGGCGTCGGCCTCGGTGGCGCCGAGCCGCGCCGCCACCGGGGCCAGGTCCTCGGCCACCGGGGAGACCAGGGTCCGGCCGACGACCTCCAACCCCTGGCGGTCGGCGGCCCGGTCGAAGAACGAGCCGTAGCGGCGGCCGATGGGGGAGCGGTCCTGGACCACCCAGACCCGGCGGAGGCCGAGCGAGGAGAGGTGCGCGGCCAAGAGGTACGGCTCCTCCTCCAGCGACCCGATCTGGTACTGGAACATCCACTCGCTGCGGGTCTCCTCGCTCCCGGTCCAGTTGCAGCACGGGATGCGGGCGGCGTCGGCCAGGTCCCGCACCACCAGCCCGTTGTCGGTGATGGTGGGCCCGAGCACCAGCAGGGGCTGGCGCGCCACCAGCCGAGCGAACGCCTCGGTGACGGCGGCCGCGGTGCCGGTCGGCAGCCCCTCGGCCGCCTCGCACTCGAACTGGACCGGCCGGTCGATCCGTCCCGCCTCGACCGCCTCGGCCACCACCTGGCGGACCTCGGCCACCAGCGCGCCCTCGGGCCCGGGACGGTCGGCCAGGATTCCCACCACGATGGGGGCGGAGCGGGTCACGCCGCCACCCCCGTCTGCACCGCCGTGCACTGGCCGCCGAGCGAGGCCGAGCGGCGCGCCGCCTCCAGCGCCCGCATGGTGGCCAGGCCGCCCTCGAAGCCGGCGCGCCGCGGGGCCGGGACGTGGATCCGGGCCCCGAAGGAGGTGCCCACCACGGCCACCCGGGGGCTCACCGACCGGTCCTCACCGCGACCCGGCCGGCGACCAGCCCGACACCAGTCCGAGCTCGGCGCAGAGCGGCTGGCTCTCCACCAGCGACCCGTTGTCCGGGGGGTCCGCCGGGTCGTCGGCCAGCCAGGCCACCACGGCACCGCACACCTCGGGCGGCGCCGCCGCGCTGAGGTCGAGCCCCTCCTGGGCGGCGGCGTGGAGGGCCATGCGCTCGGTGGCGATGAACCCGGGATGGACGTTGTAGGCGCGGATCCCCCGCTCGCCCAGTTCGACGGCGAGGACGCCGGCCACCTTGAAGAGCGCCGCCTTGCCCACGGCGTAGCCGAGGCCGTAGCTGCCCATTGCCACCGGGTCGACGTAGGCCACGGCCGACGTCACGTTGAGCACGGTCCCCCGGCCGCGCCCGACCATCTGGGGCACCAGCAACGAGACGAGGGCCAGCGGGCCCATCACGTCCACCTCGAGCTCCTCACGCAGGTCGGGCACCGCCAGGTCGAGTACCCGGGCCTGGGCCCCGCGCCCGGTGTAGATGGCGTTGTTGACCAGCACGTCGACCCGGCCCCACGCCCCGAGCACCTCGGCGGCGCCGACCCCGACCGAGAGCGGGTCGGCCAGGTCCATGGCCACCTCCAGCGCCCGGGCCCCCTCCTGGCGAACGAGGGCGGCGGTGGCCTCGAGGCTGCCGGGCAGGGGGCGCACCGTGCCGTCGTGGGCCACGTCGGACCCGGTGCCCTCGCGCCGGGTGCGGGCCGCCACCGCCACGTCGAAGCCGGCCCGGGCGAGGCAGACCGCGGCGGCCCGGCCCACACCCCGGCTGGCCCCGGTGACGAGGGCCACCCTGCGGTCACTGGTCATCGGTTCCCCCGGTCACTGGTCGGGCGGCTGGCCTTCGCCGACCACGCTAACGGAGCGCCAAGCGGTGGCGCCGGGCTCCGAAGGCCCCCGCGGACGGCCACTAGAGTGCCCGTGTCCTCGGGGGCAGGCCCCGGCGGTTCGGCGAAGGCGAGGGGCAGGCATGGAGATCGAGGGAGCATCGGCGCTGGTGACCGGCGGGGCCGGCGGCCTGGGCGAGGCCACGGTCCGGCGCCTGGCGGCGGCCGGGGCCAAGGTGATCGTGGCCGACCTGGCCGCCGACAAGGGCCGGGCCCTGGCCGACGAGCTGGGCCCGGCGGCCGAGTTCGTCGAGACCGACGTGACCAGCGAGGAGAGCGTGGGCGCCGCCCTCGAGCGGGCGGCGGCCCTGGGCCCGGTGAAGGTGGCGGTGGCCGTGCACGGCGGCTTCGGCGGGGGAGGCCGGACGGTGAAGGCCGACGGCACGCCGCACTCGCTCGACGACTTCCGCCGGGTCATCGACCACTACCTGGTGGGCACGTTCAACGTCCTGCGGCTGTCGGCCGCCGCCATGTCGGCCAACGAGCCCGACGCCGGCGGGGGGCGCGGGGTGGTCGTCAACACCGCCTCCATCGCCGCCTACGAGGCCACCATCGGCCAGGTGGCCTACGCCAGCGCCAAGGGCGGGGTGGTGGCCATGACGCTGGCCGCGGCCCGCGACCTCGCCGTGGCCGGGATCCGGGTGCTGACCATCGCCCCGGGGACCTTCATCACCCCCGCCTACGGCGCCGACCCGGCCCAGGTGGAGGCCTACTGGGGCCCGGCCGTGCCCTTCCCCCAGCGGATGGGCCAGCCCGACGAGTACGCCCGCCTGGTGCTGTCGATCCTGGACAACGACTACCTGAACGGCGAGGTCATCCGCATCGACGGGGCGATTCGGTTCGCCCCGAAGTCGCCCAAGTAGCCGCTCAGCGGCCGGTCCAGTTGGCCGGCCGCTTCTCCAAGAAGGCCATCGCCCCCTCCTTGGCGTCCTCGCTGCCGAAGACGGCGGACAGCTCCTCGGGGGTCCCCCAGCCGGCCTTGGGGTCGTCGAGCACGGCCCGGCGCACCAGCTGCTTGGTGGTGCGCAGGGCGATGGGGCCGTTGGCGGCGATGGTCTCGGCCAGGCCCAGCGCGGTGTCGAGCAGCTCGGCCGCCGGGACCACCCGGTTGACCAGCCCCCAGCGCTCGGCCCGGGCGGCGTCGATGAGCTCGCCGGTGAGCGCCACCTCCAGGGCCAAGGAGAGCGGGAGCCGGGTGCCGAGCAGGGTCCCGCCCCCGCCGGCCAACAGGCCGCGCTTGACCTCGGGCAGGCCGAAGCGGGCGTGCTCGGCCGCCACCACCAGGTCGCAGGCGAGCGCCAGCTCGAAGCCGCCGCCCACCGCCGCCCCGTTGACGGCGGCGATGACCGGCTTGGGGCACAGGTCGCGGAAGAGCCCCGAGCCCACGGCCCGCTCGTTGCGCGGCTTGGCCTGCCCGCCGCCGGCCGCGGCCTGGCCGAAGGCCCGCAGGTCCATGCCGGCGCAGAAGATGCGCTCGCCGGCCCCGGTGACCACGGCCACCTGGGTGGCGTCGTCGGCGGCGATCTCGTCGAACGCCGTGGCCAGCGCTGTGAGGAGCTCGGGGTCGAGCGAGTTGGCGGCCTCCGGCCGGTTGAGGGTCAGCACCTGGACCAGGCCGTGCTGTTCGCGTTCGAGGTTCATAGAAGGGCTCCCGACTGGTGAATTCGGCCGTTACGGTAGCTGCTCCGGCCAGCGGTCGGGCCCGAGACGGGACCACCACGATGCAGGCGGCCGGCCGGCGGCCCCGGGCACGATCAGGGACCCCACCGAAGCACTCCCTGCCATGACCGAGGGGGCTCTTCCCTTCTCCCTCACTCGCCGAGGGCCGGCCAGCGGTCGTGGGCGCGCCGAAGGGCGCGGCGGGTCACGAATGCGTGCCGAGGACGCGTGCCCGCAGGGTCGGTGCGCCCGGGCCGTCGAGCTGGTAAAGGTACGGGGCGCGGCCGGCCATGCTCATCACCAGGGCGAGGGTCGATCCGGTGACCAGCGGTCCGCTGTCCGTGGCGAACGGCCCATCGTCGGCGCGCAGCTGCAGGCCGGCGACGGTGGTCCGGCTGGGAACCGTGAAGTCGCGGCGCGCGAAGAAGTGAGCCACGGGCGTCAGCGCATCGATGTCCGGAGTGCGGGCCAGCCCCAACGGCTGACGGATGTCTTGGGAGTGCACGACGACTTCGCCAAGGTAGGCCGGGGTGTGTCCCGAAGGGGCGGTGGTGCTGGCGATGATGGCGCGGAACAGCTCGAGCGTCTCGGCGGGGGTCCTGCCCCGATGTTCGGCCATCCTGCGTTGGTTGTGCACGTCGACTCGGAAGCGCGCGCCGAGCATGCTTCGCACCCACCGCCACCGATCCAGGCTCGCCGCGGCGGTGAGGTGGGCCACGACGTCCTCGACGTCCCACTGCCCGCACAGCGTGCCGTGCCGCTACTGTCCGGCGTTGAGGCCCGACAGGTCCTCCGCCAGCGCCGACCGTTCGGCGTGCGCCGCCGCCCAGAGGTGATCGTTCGGTGCCCTCGCCATATCGCCCGATGCCCTTCCTCTCCCCGAGTTCCCCTGCTCTTGGTCGACGGTCATCGTCGGTCCAGCGCAATGTGGTCGCCTCCGCGCCCGAGTGGCTGCATGTTCACCTTGGTGGAACCGAAGCCAGTGCTCGATTCTGCGCGCGCTTGGCTGGACGGCGCGAGTCGACCCGAGCTGGCGCGGTTATCAGGAGACGGCCACCGTGACGACCGACAGCCCGTCGATGCCGTCGAAGTCAGAGGGATTGCACGTGTAGAGAGCAAGCTCATTGGCCAGAGCGATGGCGGCGATCATGGCGTCATAGCTCCGGGCGGCCCGCTTGCGTCCGCTGCGCCGGAGCGATGCAGCCACCGTGCCAAATGCCCGCGCCGCAGCTGCGTCGAACGGCAGCGGGTCAAAGTCCGCTTCAGCCTGTTGGAGGTGGGCTTGTCGGGCGGCTCGCTCGGCCTCGTCGTCGGTGACGAGAGGACCTACCGAGAGCTCCGCCAGGGTGATGGCGGTGACGACTGGCTCATCGGGGAGCTGGCTGGGATCTTGTACTCGTCCCAGGAGGATGACCGTGCTCGTGTCGAGCACTCCGCGCACGGGTGGCTCGCTCACAGTCGGGCGTCGACACCGGCGTCGACGTCGGCACGGAGACCTTGGGGATCGACAGGCGGCAGGTTCCGTCGGCGGGCGACCAGCACCTCAGCTGACAGAGATGGTGGCGAGACGGGCAGCAGGACGGCCGCGGGAGCCCCGTCCTTGGTGATGGTGATGTGCTCGCCGAGCCTGGCTCGCTCGATGACCTCGCCACCGTGGTTCCGCAGGTCACGGATGGAGACGTTGGCCATGCTTCCAGTGTATCACCGGTGATACACTGGCCCTCGTCACGTGGTCCACCGGCGCGGCGAGCACCGCCGGTGGCGCCCGGGGGCCGAGGTCGGTCAGGCGACTCGGCGCACCGGGACGTGGGAGAAGCCGGCCACGTTCGACATCTGCACGCGGCGGAGCCCGGCCTCGTCGACCGCGAAGCTCGGCCAGCGGCGGAGCAGCTCCTCGATGGCGATCCGGCTCTCCATGCGGGCCAGGGCCGCGCCCAGGCAGCTGTGGATGCCGTAGCCGAAGCCCAGGGCGAGGCTCGGGGTGCGGTCGACGTCGAAGACGTCGGGGCGGTCGTAGAAGCGCTCGTCCCGGGTGGCCGAGCCGGTGACCAAGATGGTGGGAAAGCCGGCCGGGACCCTCACCCCGGCGTAGGTCGCCTCGCGCACCGAGAACCTCCCCTGGTACTGCGAGGGCGGGTAGTAGCGGAGGATCTCCTCGACGGCGCCGGGGATCTTCATGGGGTCGTCGAGGAGCTTTCGGTACTCGGCGGGGTTGGTGTGGAAGAGGTACACGGCGTTGCCGACCAGCTTGGTGACGGTCTCGGCCCCGGCCCCGCCGAGGAGGGTGGCGAAGCCGGCGATCTCCTCGTCGTCGAGGCGCGCGGCCTCCCCGTCGCCCCGGTCGACCTCGACCTGGGTGAGCCGGGAGATCATGTCGTCGCCCGGCCGGCGGCGCTTCTCTTTGATCAGGTCCAAGAAGTAGCCGACGTTGTCCAGCATGGCCGTCACCCCCTCGGGCGAGGGGTCCTTCTGGCCCGGCTCCCGTCGCAGCGAGAGGTCGAGCCGCTCGCGGATCTGCTGGCGCTCCCCCTCGGGGACGCCCAGCATGCGCGAGATGATCTCGACCGGGAAGGGGGCCGAGAAGTCGGCCACGGCGTCGAAGCCCTCGGCGCCGTCGAAGGGCTCCAAGTACGAGGTGATGACCTCGCGCACCATGGGCTCGAGGGCCCCCACCGCCTTCGGGGTGAAGACCCGGCTCACCAGGGCCCGCATCCGGTCGTGCTCGGGGGGGTCCATCATGATGATGAGGCGGTAGGTGCGGATGAGCTCGGCGTCGGTGCCGAGCGACGACAGGTCGATGCCGTGGGCCGAGGAGAAGGTCTGCCAGTCCTTGTGGGCCTCGCAGACGTCGTGGTAGCGGAAGAGCGCCCAGAACCCGTACTTCTCGCTGAACCAGACCGGCGCCTCGTCGCGCATGGTGCGGTAGCAGTCGTAGGGGTCGTTGAAGTACTCGTCGGAGAACGGGTCGAACCCGAGCGCCGCGGCCCCGGTTGCGGTGTCGCTCATCGGCACCCCTTCGGTCGTGTTTCCCGGGCCCGATGCTACGCCGAAGTGCCCGCGCCTAGCGGTCCGTGGTGAGCAGCAGGCAGCCGCAGGTGGGCCCGCCGCCGGCGGCCACCACCGCCACCTCGGGCCAGGGGGCCACCTGGCGCTCCGCCCCCTGCCCGCGCAGCTGCACGCAGGCCTCGTGGAGGAAGCCGTAGCCGTGGAGGCGGCCGCCGGAGAGCTGGCCGCCGGCCGTGTTGAGGGGCAGCGGGCCGTCGAGGGCGATGCGGCCGCCGCCGTCGACGAAACCCCCGCTCTCGCCCACCCCGCACAGGCGAAGGGCCTCCAGCCAGAGCATGGTGAGGTAGCTGAAGCCGTCGTAGATCTCGGCCACGTCGACGTCGGCCGGGGTGAGGGCGGTGCGCGACCACATCTGGGCGGCGGCGTCGGCCCCCACCATCCGGGTGAGGTCGCGCGAGCTGGTCCCAGCTCGGCCGGTCGTGCATGGCCGCGCCCATCGCCTCGACCAGGACCGGGGGCTGGGCCAGGTCGGCGGCGAGCTCCCGCCGGGAGACCACCACCGCCGTGGCCCCGTCGCAGGGGACGTCGCAGTCGAAGAGCCGCAGCGGGGTGGTGATCATCCTCGAGGCCAGGTAGTCGTCGAGGGTCATGGGGTCGCGGTAGATGGCCTTGGGGTTGAGGGCGGCGTTGCGCCGGGCGTTGAGGGCGATCTGGGCCAGCTGCTCGGCGGTCACGCCGTAGCGGTGCATGTGGGCCTGGGCGTACAGGGCGATCCACACCGGCGCTCCGGCCGAGCCGAAGGGCAGCGTCCACTGCTGGAAGTCGCCGACGTACATGCGGCCGCCGGCCCCGGCCCCGCCGGGCCCGAGGCTGGCCCTGCCCCCGGCGCCCTGGGCGCTCCCCTCCCAGACCGAGCGGAAGCAGACCACGTGGTCGGCCAGGCCGGCGGCGACGGCCATGCAGGCCTTCATCACCGAGCCGAGCTGGCCCGAGGTCTCGATCCCGCTGTCGTACCAGTTCACCTCGAGCCGCATGGCGTCGATCACCGCCGTGGCCGAGGACCCGCTGAACCCCTTGGGCTGGGCCATGGGGCCCGGGTAGGTCGAGAGCCCGTCGACGTCCGACGGCCGCAGGCCGGCGTCGGCCACCGCCGCGTAGCAGGCGTCGAGGGTCAGCTCGAGCGGGTCGCGGCCGAGCCGGCGCCCGACGTCGGACTGTCCGATCCCGGTGATGGCGCAGTGGCGCTCGGCCAGGTTCTCAGCGACCGGCATCGGGGGCCCCGGGGTCGGGCTCGAAGAGCGGCAGCCAGATGTCGCCGTTGGGGTCGGCGACGTGGCGGAAGACCACCCGGACCCCCTGGCCGATGGCCACGGCGTCGACGGGGCAGCCGACGAGGTTGGTGGTGAGGCGCAATGCGGCCTGCTCGACCAGCTCCACCAGGGCCACGACGTAGGGCGGGTCGAACCCCGGCAGCCACTGGTGGTGGTTCACCGTGTAGCTGGCCACCGTCCCCCGTCCGCTCACCGCCTCGGGGGCCAGGTTCTTCGAGCCGTCGCGCGGGCAGACGGGGACCGGGGGGTGGATCCAGTAGCCGCAGTCGGCGCAGCGCAGCAGGACCAGCCGGCCCTCGCGCCCGCCCTGCCAGAAGTGCCGGTTGGCCTCGGTGAGCTCCGGCAGCACCGCGAACGCGGCCTCCTGCCCGGTCATCGGCCCCTTCGGGCCCGCGCCACCACCGCCCCCGGCCCGCTAGGCCCAGACGAGGGGGAGCGCGTCGACCTGGCGCAGCCCGAACATGAAGTTGAGCTCGGTGCCCGGCACGATCTGGTAGTCGGGGATGCGGCGGTGCCACTCGCGCAGGGTGACCCGCAGCTCCAGGCGGGCCAGGTGCGAGCCGAGGCACCGGTGGACGCCCGCCCCGAAGGCCAGGTGCTTGGCGTTGCGGGTGAGGTCGACGGTGTAGGCGTCGGGCAGCTCCTTCTCGTCGGTGTTGGCCGAGCCGATGCCCACGGCCACGCTCTCGCCGCGGTGGATGGGGCAGCCGCCCATCTCGGTGTCCTCGGCCGCCACCCGGGCCACCATGGTCACGGGGGTCTCCCAGCGCAGCAGCTCCTCGACGGCGCTCGGGATGATCGACGGGTCGTCGACGATCTTGCGGCGCTGCTCGGGGTGCTCGGCCAGGTAGGCGAAGAAGCACTCCAGCGAGTCGGTCACCGTGTCGAGGCCGGCGATCAGGAAGAGGAAGCAGATGCCGAGGATCTCGTCGTCGGTGAGGCGGTCCCCCCCATCTCGGCGGTGGCGAACATGGAGAGCAGGTCCTCCTGGGGGCTCTTGCGTCGGTCGGCCAGCTCGGCGGCGAAGAACTGCTCGACGTTCTCGGCGGCGACCTTCTGGTTGGCCTTGATCTCGTCGATGTCCGCGCCCTGGGGGCGCAGGATGCCGTCCTTCATCTTGAGGAACATGGGCAGCTCGGAGACCGGGAGCCCGATCAGGCGGAGGAAGACCGACGAGGGGAGGGGCTCGGCCAGGTCGGTGGTGAACTCGCAGCGGCCGTTGTCGACGAACCCGTCGATGAACTCGTTGACCAGCTGCACGACGTCGGGCTCGAGCAGGTTCATGCGCTTGGGGGCGAAGATGGGGTCGAGGAGCTTGCGGTACTTGAGGTGCTCGGGCGGGTCGACCTGCAGCGGGATGAGGGGGACCGACTGGCCGAGGTCCACCGCCTCCATGGCCGAGGAGAAGACCTCGGGGTGGCGCAGGGCGTGCTCCACGTCGGCGCGCAGCATGAGCTCGACGCCCCCGAAGGCCCCGTGCAGCACGCCCCCGGCCTGGCGGGCCCGGCGGTAGTACTCCTGGGGATGGCGACTGACGGCGGGGTCCATGATCTCGTTGGGGTCGAACGCCGCGTTCTCCATGGATGGGTGCTCCTGTCGGTGGCTAACTGGTCAGGGTGCCGAGGTCGGCCGCCAGGGTGGCGTGTGGCGCCGTCGGTCCCTTTCGGGTCGATCGTATCGAGACGTCCCGGCCGGCCACCCGGGCCCGCAGCGCACCCGCCGTGGCCTGCTCCCGGGGGATGACCGAGAAGGGGTCGTAGCTGAAGTGGCGCATGGCGTTTCGGTGGGTGATGCGGTCGATGTCGGCTCGGGGGAGGTCGCCGATGTACTTCCACAGCTGCTCGGGGGCGTTGGGCCACGTGGTGTCCGAGTGCGGGTAGTCGCACTCCCAGGTCACGTTGTCCATGTCCAAGAACTCCCGGCTGGCCACGCCGAAGACGTCGTCGATGAAGCAGGTGATGATGTGCTCGTTGAAGACCTCGCTGGGGAGCTTCGAGCCGAAGTCCTGGCCGGTCCAGTAGTGATGCTTTTGGTAGTTGTAGTCGATCCGTTCCAAGAAGTACGGGATCCAGCCGATGCCCCCCTCGGACAGGGCGATCTTGAGATCGGCGAACTTGCGCAGCACCGGCGACCAGACCAGGTCGGCCGCCGCCTTCACGATGTTCATCGGGGTGAGGGTGATGAGCACGTCGATCGGGGCGTCGGGCGAGGTGACCACCAGCTCGGAGGAGGAGCCGATGTGCATGCACACCGTCACCTGCTCGTCGCAGCAGGCCTTCCAGAACGGGTCCCAGTGGTCGGAGTGGACGCTGGGCCAGCCGAGCTTGGAGGGGTTCTCCGAGAAGGTGACGGCGTGAGCGCCCTTGGTGGCCGTGCGGCGGACCTCGGCGGCGAGGACCTCGGGGTCCCAGATGGCCGGGAGCGAGCACGGGATGAAGCGGCCCGGATAGGTCCCGCACCACTCGTCGATGTGCCAGTCGTTGTAGGCCCGCACCATGGCCAGGGCCACGTCCTTGTCCTCGGTGCGGGCGAACAGCTGGCCGCAGAACTGGGGGAAGGAAGGGAAGCACAGCGACCCCAGCACCCCGTTGGCGTCCATGTCGGCCACCCGCTCGGCGATGTCCCAGCAGCCCGGCCGGATCTCGTCGAAGGAGGTGGGCTCCATGCCGTACTCCTCGGGGGGGCGCCCGGCCACCGAGTTGAGGGCGATGTTGCCGAGCTCGGCGCCCTCGTAGAGCCAGGCGCTGGTCCCGTCGGCCCGGGTGACGAACTTGGGCGCCAGGTCGGCGTACTTGGCCGGGAGCCGGCCCTCGAAGACGTTGGGGGGCTCGACCACGTGGTCGTCGACGCTGACCAGGATCAGGTCATCGGCGTCCATAACCACCCCCTCGGTGTCGGTCGCGGGTTCCCGCCCGCTCCGGGCGCGGGTCCCTCACGCGAAAGCTACCACGATCGTTTTCGCGTCCCCCGGCCCGCTCGAGGCCCCGAACGGCCACTACGCTGCGGCCGGGCCGGCCGGAACCGGCCCCCGCAGCCGCCCGGAGGGAGGGCCCGTGGCCGACGATCGACGCGGGGAGCCGCCGTCGGGGGACTGGTGCGGCACTCCGCACCTCCGCCTCGAGCGCCGTCCCCCCTTCGCCCACCTGGTGGTGGACCGCCCCCGCTACAAGAACACGCTCACCCCGGCCATGTACTTCGGTCTCCGCCACGCCGTGGAGCACGTGAACCGCAGTCCCGAGCTCGCCGGCCTGCTGGTGCGGGCCGACGGGGAGACCTTCATCACCGGCGGGGACCTGGGCAACGAGGTCGACGACGGCTGGCCGGGGCTGGGAGAGCTGGGGATGGACGTCCTGCCCTTCGACGCCGTCCGCCGGTCGGACAAGCCGGTGGTGGTGGCGGTCAACGGGCTCTGCCAGGGGGGAGGGCTCATGGTCACCCTCTTGGCCGACGTGGCGGTGGCCAGCGAGCGGGCCACCTTCCGCGCCCCCGAGCTGCTCCGGGGCATCGCCGACACCTACTACGCCCAGATCCTGCCCCGCCAGGTCGGCCCGGCCCGGGCCCGCGACATGCTGCTCACCGGTCGGCGGCTCGGCGCCGCCGAGGCGCTCGACTGGGGGCTGGTGGCGCGGTGCTCGACGCACGGCGCCCTGCTCGAGGCGGCCACCGAGGCCCTCACCGAGTGCTGCTACGCGGCACCGGCGGCCCGGGCCGCGGTCAAGCGCTCGCTCGACGCCTACTACGGCGCCTTCGACCGCGCCGCCATGGAGGAGAGCCTCGCCGGCCCCGAGCGCCGGGAGGGCTGGGCGGCCTTCAGCCAGCGGCGGGCGCCGGCCTGGATCCCCGAGGAGATCCGCCCGACCGGGAGGCTCTAGCCGGGGGCGCAGACGAGGGCCCCGCCCCGGGCCACGGCCGCCAGGGCGCGAAGCGCGCTCAACGCTTGGTCTTGGCGCCCCGCTTGTGCTCGAAGTGCTCGACCCGGGCGTCGGGCCCGGGGAAGAAGAGCGTCTCGTGCTCGCTGTCCTCCCAGCGCACCAGGTACGGCGGGGAGCCGTCGGCGTGCTCGACACCGACCACTTCGCAGTCCCGTTCGGCCTCGCCCACGCGGTGGCCCTTGATCACGATCCGGTCCCCGACGCTCGCCTGCATGGCTCCTCCTTGCGTGCCGCCGCCCACCTCCCATGATCGGTCCGGCCCACCGCCGGGACCAGGGCCGAAGGTCCCGCCCCGGCCGAAGATGGCCCGAAAGTGAACGAAAGGTGACAAGACGGTGATTGCTGGGTAAAATCGCCGGATGGACCGCCACCACCTGCCGGCCGAGGGCTGGTACCACGACCCGTTCGAGCACCATCAGGACCGGTGGTTCTCGAACGGGAGACCCACCTCGCTCGTGCGTGACCAGGGGCTCGAGTCCCACGACGCCCCCCCGGCCGAGGACTGCCCCGCCCTGCTCGAACCCACCGCCTGGTAGTCCCGGGCCCGGGGTTCAGGACCGCGGCGACCCCAGGTACTCCTCCGCCGCCTGGGCCATCCCCTGGGCGATGGCCTGCTGGCCGCCGTGGGAGGCGGCGATCGAGGCCTCGAAGGGGTCGGTGAGGAAGAGCGGCTCGATGAGGGCGCCGGGCATCTGGCTCGGGTCCGGGGCCCACCCCGGCGCCGCCGGACCGAGCAGCAGGAGGTGGTGGTAGGAGGCGGCTGTTGTTGTCGGCGGCGGCCCGCCGAGTGTGGCGTCTGTGACCACCCCGTCGTTGGGGATCTGCCAACCCTGGGCGTTCAACTTGACCAGGACGTCGTTCTGGAGGAGGTCGGCCAGCTTCTCGCTCTCGGCCGAGAAGGTCCGGTCGGCGTCGTAGGCGGTGATGCTGCCGGCGTTTGTCGTCGATGTGCCGGCGTCGAAGTAGATGCCGAGCAGGATTGTGGCCCCGGCCAGGTTGGCGCAGGCGTCGCGGGCGGCCACGTCGTCGTGCTCCCCCTGGAGGGTGAGGAGCTCCCCTGTCGAGGTGAGGTCCCCGGGCCCGGGCTTGATCACGGTGGTGGCCCGCACCCGGGAGAGCACCACCCGGTAGCCGTCGGCCCGCAGGAGCGTCGCCGCCTCGAGGGCCACCGGCAGGGTCTGGTCGGCCTCGTGCACCTGGCGGCCTGTCGGGGTTGTCCCGACCGCGCCGGGGTCGATGCCGCCGTGGCCGGCGTCGATGAAGACCGTGCGGTGCCGGTCGCCCTTGGTCGGGGAGAAGGCCACGCAGGCGCCGGCGGCGAACATCGAGGGGTCGAGCGCCGTCCCGGCGGCGCTCCCCGTGGTGGCGGCGTCGGTGACCGGGCCGCCCCCCGTCGTCCCCGGCCCCGTGGCCACGACCGCCACCACCACCACGGCGGCCAGGGAAGCCAGGGCGACGACCGCCTTGAGTGACGGCCACCACCGGTCGGGCCGGCGCCGGTGGCGCGCCCGGCCCCGCCGTCGGCGGCGGGTGGTGGGGGGAGGCGAGGATTCTTGCATGGGCTGTGCAGCCACGGTACCCCGGGGGGCGCGGCCCAAAAGGTCAGGCTCAGGCGAACCGGTCGAGCGCCTCGACCACGTAGGGCATGGCCCCTTCGGGGACCGCCCCGGGGGCGAACCAGGCCGCCTCGTCGCTCGACCCGTCGACCTCGGGGCGCACCTCGCCCTCCCACCGCTCGACGGAATAGACCAGCCGGACGGCGTGGACGGCGGCGCCCCCCGGCGCGCTCAGGATGTCGGTGAGGACCCCGCGCAGGGTGGCCTCGCCCAGCACCAGGCCGGTCTCCTCGAAGAGCTCGCGCCGCAGCGAGTCGAGGGGCTCCTCCCCGTGCTCCACGCCGCCGCCGGGCAGGAACCACCGCCCGGGCACGGTGGAGCGGGGCGAGGCCCGCACCAAGAGGAAGCGGCCGGCGGCGTCGCGGCAGATGCCGTAGGCGCCCACCCGCTGGTTGGGGGTCAACGGGTGCGGGGGAAGCCGAGGTCGACGGCCGAGGTGGAGGGGTCGGGCCACCTGGTCGTCACCACCTTGGACCGGGTGTAGAAGTCGATGCCCTCGGGGCCGTACATGTGGGCGTCGCCGAAGAGCGAGGCCTTCCAGCCGCCGAAGCTGTAGTAGGCGACGGGCACGGGGATGGGCACGTTCACCCCGACCATGCCGCAGCTCACCTCGCGCTCGAACCGCCGCGCCGCGCCGCCGTCGCGGGTGAAGATGGCGGCGCCGTTGCCGTAGGGGTTGGCGTTCACCACGGCGAGGGCCTCGTCGTAGGTGTCGGCCCGCACCACCGAGAGGACCGGGCCGAAGATCTCGTCGTCGTAGACGCGCATCCCGGGCCGGACCCGGTCGACGAGCGAGGGGCCGAGGAAGAACCCTTCCGCCCCGGCCAGCTCGTGCCGGCGGCCGTCGACCACCACCGTCGCCCCCTCGGCCCCGGCGCCCTCGAGGTACGAGGCGACCGCCTGGCGGTGCTCGGCGGTGACCAGCGGGCCCATCTCGGCGTCGGGATCGGTCCCCGGCCCGAGGCGGAGCTTGGCCAGCCGGTCGGCGATGGCCTCGACCAGCGGGTCGGCCACCGCCCCCACGGCCACCACCACCGAGACGGCCATGCACCGCTCGCCGGCCGAGCCGTAGGCGGCGGAGACGGCGGCGTCGGCGGCCAGGTCCACCCCGGCGTCGGGGAGGACCACCATGTGGTTCTTGGCCCCCCCCAGCGCCTGGACGCGGGTGGCGTGGGCCGAGGCCCGGGCGTGGACGGCCCGGGCCACCGGGGTCGAGCCGACGAAGCTGACGGCGGCCACCGCCGGGTCGTCGACGAGCGCGTCCACGGCCACCCGGTCCCCCTGGACCACGGAGAACACCCCGTCGGGCAGGCCGGCCTCGCCGAGCAGCTCGGCCAGGAGGAGCGAGGCGGAGGGGTCCTTCTCGCTGGGCTTGAGCACGAAGGCGTTGCCGCAGGCCAGGGCGTTGGCCAGCATCCACAGCGGCACCATGGCCGGGAAGTTGAAGGGCGTGATGCCGGCCACGACGCCGAGCGGCTGGCGCAGCGAGTGGACGTCGACCCCCGACGCCGCCTGGTCGCTGAACCCGCCCTTCAAGAGGTTGGGGACGCCGCAGGCGAACTCCACGTTCTCGAGCCCCCGGGCGACCTCGCCGGCGGCGTCGGACAGCACCTTGCCGTGCTCGGCGGTGACCAGCGCGGCGAGGTCGGCGGCCCGCGCCTCGAGCAGGTGCCGGAAGGAGAACAGCACCTCGGCCCGGCGCGAGAGCGGCGTCGCCCCCCAGGCGGCGGCGGCCCCGGCCGCCTCGGCCGTGGCCAGGGCCACCTCCTGGGCCGAGGCCAGCCCCACCTCGGCCTGCACCCGGCCGGTCGACGGGTCGTAGACCGGGGAGGTGCGCCCCGAGACCGAGGCCACCCGCCGCCCGCCGATCCAGTGGTCGATCCGTCGCACCGGGACCGAACCTACCAATGATGGGGTCGTCGTCCCCGGGCGGGACCGGTACATTGGCCGGGCCCCCGGCGCCGGCCGGGGCGCCGGCGAAGGGGAGGCGGGCGGTGGCGCTCGGCGAGCTCGAGGACAAAGAGGCCATCGAGGCCCTCAAGTACGCCTACCTCCGGCTGCTCGACCTGAAGCGCTTCGAGGAGCTGGGGGAGCTGCTCACCGAGGGGTGCACCGCCTCCTACGAGGACGGCCGCCGCTCCTATGCGGGACGCGCCGCCATCGTCGGGTTCCTCACCACGTCGCTCGCCGACCCGGGCGTCGTCTCCTCCCACCGGTGCCACCACCCCGAGATCTCCGTGGCCGGCCCGGACCGGGCCACGGCGACCTGGTACCTGTGCGACCGGGTGGTGGTCCCCGCCGCCGACCTCGAGATCGGCGGCGCCGCCTACTACCGCGACGAGTACGTGAAGACCGACGGCCGCTGGCTGATCGACCACACCGGCTACGAACGGGTCTTCGAGGAGCGCCGGGTCCACTCCACCGGGGCGCTCGTCTCCTTCCGCTCGAGGTTCTAGGACCCCGGGTTCAGGGCCGGGGGTTCGGGCTGTAGGTGAACCCCGGGTCGCGCAGGACGGTCGGCTCCAGCACCTCGTCGATGGCGCGCACCAGGTCGTCGTCGAGCTCGATGTCGAGGGCCTTGGCGTTCTCCACCAGCTGCTCGGGCCGCGAGGCGCCCACGATGGCGCTCGAGACGTTCTGGTTGCGCAGCACCCAGGCCAGGGCCACGGCCGCCGGGGTGTGGCCGGCCTCCCGGGCCAGGGCGGCGAAGGCGGCGACCGGCTCGAGCACCTCGTCGCGCATCAGCCAGGAGATCTCCTCGGAGCCCTCGGCCCCGGTGGCCCGCGAGCCGGCCGGGGGAGGCTGGCCGGGCAGGTACTTGCCGGTGAGGACCCCCTGGGAGAGGGGCGACCACACGATCTGGCCGATGCCCTCCTTCTCGCAGAGGGGCACCACCTCGGCCTCGATCACCCGCCAGAGCAGCGAGTACTGGGGCTGGTTGGACACGATGCGGTCCAAGCCCATGTCGTCGGCGATCCGCAGCGCATCGGCGATCTGCTCCGCCGTCCACTCCGAGACCCCCACGTAGTGGACCTTGCCCTGGCGGACGAGGTCGTCGAAGGCCCGCATGGTCTCCTCGAGCGGGGTGTCGAAGTCGTAGCGGTGGGCCTGGAGCAGGTCGACGTGGTCGGTGCGGAGCCGGCCGAGCGAGGCATGGAGGGACTCGAAGATGTGCTTGCGCGAGAGGCCGCGGTTGTTGGGGTTGGGGCCGGTCGGCCAGTAGACCTTGGTGAAGATCTCGATGGTGTCGCGCCGCACGCCTTCGAGCGCCCGGCCCAGCACCTCCTCGGCCGCCCCCATGGCGTAGACGTCGGCCGTGTCGAAGGTGGTGATGCCGAGGTCGAGGGCGGCCTTCACACAGGCGTCGGCCGCCTTCTCGTCGATGTCCGAGCCGTGGGTGACCCAGTTGCCGTAGGAGAGGGCGGAGACGAGCATGCCGCTGCGGCCGAGGTGTCGATAGTCCATTGGCGGCATGGTAGTGCCATACGCTCGGTGGGTGGCCTGGGACGACGGCGCGCCAGACGACGAGTCCGGGCCCCCCGCCGACGGGGGCGCCGGCCGCCTGCGGGTCAGCCCGTCGTTGTCGATCCCGCTGTCGGAGATCGACTGGCGGGCCACCACCTCGGGCGGGCCGGGTGGCCAGCACGCCAACCGGACCAGCAGCCGTGTCGAGGTGCGCTTCGACGTGGCCCGCTCGGCGGCCCTCGGGCCGCGCCAGCGGGCACGCCTGCTCGAGCGGCTGGGCCCGGTGGTGCGGGCCGTCTCGGCCGAGGAGCGCTCGCAGTCGCGCAACCGCCAGCTGGCCCTCGAGCGGCTGGCCCAGCGGATCGCCTCGGCCCTGCGGGTCGCGCCGCCCCGGCGGCCGACCCGCCCGACCCGGGGGTCGAAGGAGCGCCGGCTCGAGGACAAGCACCGACGCGGCCAGGTGAAGCGGGGCCGCCGTTCCGGCCGCGACCCCGACGACTGATCGCCCGGGGGCGGCCCCCTCAGGCGCTGTGGCGGTGGCGGGCGGACTCGGCCGACCAGACCTCGTCCAAGAAGGTGGCGATCTCGGCCGTGAGCCGCTCGGGGTTGAGGCGCAGCTCAAAGACGGAGCGGGCCTCGAGGAGGCGCGCCTGGGGGAGCTCGCGGGCCAGCCGCCGGGCGTCGTCGAGGGGGTGGAGGCGGTCGGCCCGGTGGCCGACGACCACCGACGGGATGGCCATGGCGGCGCGCTGCTCGGAGGTGGGGGCGACCGGGCCCACCAGGACGCCGTGGAGGATGGCCACCACCTCCTCGGGCTCGAGGAGGAGCGGGGCGAACACCGGGCCGAGCGGCCCGAGGCGCGCCCGGGGGACCCGTCGGGCGGCGGCGGAGATCGCCCGCAGCACCGGGGCGGCGTAGTGGGTGGCGGCCAGGACGGGCACGAAGAGCATGGCGGCCACCGGGGTGGCCGATTCGAGCACCGGCATCTCGAGGACCATCCCGGCCAGCCGCTCGGGGGCGGACAGGGCGACCATCAGGGTCACGTTGGCCCCGAGCGACATCCCCCCGACCACGGCGCGCTCGATCTCGAGGTGGTCGAGCAGGCGGAGGACCTGCGCGGCGTAGGCGTCCATCCGGTGGCCGGCGGCGCGACGGGGCTTGCCCGAGGCGCCGTGGCCGGGCAGGTCGACGAGGATCACCCGGTTGCCGGCGTCGGCCAGGTCCTGGGCCAGCCGGCGGTTCGAGACGGTGTCGAGCAGGAGGCCGTGCAGGTAGACCAGCACGTGGTCACCGCGGCCGAACGTCTCGTAGGAGAGCGCGAGGTCCCCGTCTTGGAAGGTCTTGATCTGGTAGGGCACGACCCCAGTGTGCCAGGGTCGGGTTCTAGACGCCCCCGCTCAGCCCTCCGGGCGGGGCCCCAGGCGGGCCAGGGCCGCTCGGACCAGGTCGTCGGCGTCGGGGCTCGAGTCCTCGCGCACCCCCACGATCGGGGTGAGGGAGGCGAAGCCCGCCGCCACCAGCGCCCCGTCGTCCTCCTGGTCCTCGTCGCCGACGTCGCCCAGCGAGGGGACCGCGGCCCCGAGGGTGAGGTGGACCTCCCCCTCGCCGCCGCCCCCGGCCACCAGCCGCGCCCGGGACCCCGGATCCGCCCCGTCGGCGGTCCCCGCCGCCGAGCCCGTGGCCGCCTTGATGAGCCCGGCCGTGCTGATCCGGCCGCGGCGCACGCCCCGCAGCTCGGCCGGCGGCACCGAGGGCACGTTCAGGTTGAGCAGGGTGCGGGGCGGGGCGGCGGCCAGGGCCGGGAGGACCTCGAGGGCGAGGGCCGACGCCGTGTCCCAGTGGTCGACGGCCCCCCCCGAGCGCAGGGAGACCGCCAGCCCGCTCATCCCCAGCTGGGCACCGGTCAACACCGCCCCGACGGTGCCCGAGTGCAGCACCGAGCGGCCCACGTTGACCCCGAGGTTGATGCCCGAGACGACCAGGTCGGGCCGGGGGCCGAAGGCGCCGAGGGCGCTCACGATCACCGACAGGGCGGGCGAGGCGTCGAGCCCGTAGGCCTCGATCGACTCGGCCCCCGGGATCACCGCCGTCTTGTAGGCGATGGCCTCGCGCTCGTAGACGGTGCCGACCGCGGCGGCCGCCCCGCTGTAGTTGGCCAGCGGGGCCACCACGACCACCTGGCGGTCCTCGCCACCGGGGTCGTCGGCCGCCCAGGAGGCCAGGGCGCGGGTCAGGGCGGCCAGGCCGGGTGCGTGCACCCCGTCGTCGTTGGTCACCAGGATGCGCACGCGCCAGTACGCTACCTGCGACCTCGAGCCTCCCGGTGCGCCGGGAGCCCCGAAGCGACCCAGACCATGACCACCGACCCGCTCCCCGCCGCCTCGCCCACCGGACAGCAGTGGGTGATCGGCCACGGGCGCCAGCAGCTGGTGGTGACCGAGGTGGGGGCGACCGTCCGCTCCTACACGGTCGGGGGCCACGACGTGGTGGAGGGCTTCGGGCCCGACGAGTGGTCGCACAACGGGCGCGGCCAGGTGCTGGCGCCGTGGCCGAACCGGCTGGGCGACGGCCGCTACGAGTTCTCCGGCCGCCGGGCCCAGGCCGCCCTGGACGAGCCCGCCCACGGCAACGCCATCCACGGGCTGGTGCGCTGGATGCCCTGGCGGCTCGAGGCCCAGGCCCAGAACGTGGTCTCGGTCTGCTGCCCGCTCTTCCCGACCCCGGCCTATCCGTTCCGCCTCGACCTGCGGGTGGAGTACCGGCTGGGCCGGCACGGGTTGACGGTCACCACCACCGCCGCCAACCCCGGCGACGCCGCCCTCCCCTTCGGGATCGGCTTCCACCCCTACCTCACCGTCGGGCCCGGACGCGTCGACGCCGCCGTCCTCACCCTGCCCGCCCACAGCCGCCTGGTGCTCGACGACCGCGGCCTGCCGACCGGCGAGGTCAGGTCGGTGGAGGGGACCGAGTACGACTTCAGGTCCGGCCGGGCCGTCGGCCCGGCCAGGCTCGACACGGCCTTCACCGACCTGGTGCGCGACGAGGGGGGACTGGCCTGGGCCTCACTGGCCGACCCGGGCTCGGGGCGGTCGGTCTCGGTGTGGGTGGACGACCGCTTCACCACCCTCATGGGCTACACCGGCGACACCCTGGCCGACCCCGAGCGCCGCCGCACCTCGCTGGCCATCGAGCCGATGACCTGCCCGCCCGACGCCTTTCGGTCGGGCCGCCAGCTCATCGTCCTCGAGCCCGGCCAGGAGTGGCAGGGCAGCTGGGGGATCCAGCCCAGCTAGGACACCGCAGCGCACGCCGCCGGCCGCCCCACCCCGGTGGCCGCCCGCTGTGCTGCGGGCGTTCACCTGCTGTCCGGAGTGTCCCGCCGCGCCCGGAGCCCCCGATGCCGCCACCCCGACCGCCGGCCGAGGCGGCACGGCGATGACCGTCGGGGCCGGGGGCCGGCTCCGACGGCGTCACTCCGAGTGCAGCGCCCCCCGCACCTGGGCGTCCGGGCCGGGCGCCTGCCCCCCCGGCGTCTCGACCCGGACGGCCAGGAGCGTGCCGTTCCACGGGGCCGGGGGGCGGTAGCGGGTCGAGACCGGCAGGCCCGTGTCGCGGCCCAGCCGCAACCCGGCCCCGCCGTGCTGGACGGCGATCGGCAGTGCGCCCTCGAAGGCGAGTCGGCCGACCGCCGCCTCGTCGTGGAAGAGGGTGAGCGTCCCCCCGCCGCCGGGCTCGAGCCGACAGGTGACCGACAGCGACCTGGTGGCCGGGTCCACCGGACGGTCGCCGGCCACCTCGAGCACGTCCCCGGACCGGGAGAAGGTGAAGACCAGGTGGCCGTCGTCGACGAACAGGGCGTAGCCGCCGTTCCAGTCGCCCAGGGCGCACAAGACGCCCGAGGGCCCGTCGCCCGGGACCTCGACGTCGGCGGTGATGGTGAACCCCCCGAACAGCAGCGGGATCGACTCGTCGGCCACCGGCCCCCCGCCCGGGACGTAGGTACGGGCCGGCCCGGCCGGCCAGGCCGGGGGCACCAGGGCGTTGAGCCGGTTCACCAGGGTGTCGTCGATGGGCAGCACGCCGTTGCGCCCCGCCTCGGCCCACCACAGGTCCTCGAGCCGGCGCAGGAGGTCGGGGTGGGCGTCGGCGACGTCGGTCGACTCGGAGAAGTCGCCGGCCAGGTCGAACAGGGCCCACCGGTCGTCCTCGAACCGGCGGCTCCCCACGGCCATCGCCTCCTCGTCGAGGACGCCGACCGAGATGTGGTCGGTGGTCGCCTTCCAGCCGGCGTGGAAGATGGCCCGGGAACCGAGCATCTCGAAGTACTGGGTCTCGTGGACGTCGGCGGCGCCGGGGTCGTCGAAGGTGGGGACCAGGCTGGAGCCGTCGACGGGCTGCTGGGTGACCCCGTCCACCACCTCGGGGGGCTCGAGCCCCACCGCCTCGAGCACGGTCGGCAGCAGGTCGACCACGTGGGTGAAGGCCGAGCGCACCTCGCCGGTCCGCTCCACGCGTCGGGGCCAGTGGACCACCAGCGGGGTGCGGGTCCCGCCCAGCCAGGTGTAGCGCTTCCACAGCCGCAGCGGCGTGTTGCCGGCCCAGGCCCAGCCCCACGAGTAGTGGTTGTAGGTGCGCGGGCCTCCCCAGTCGTCGAGGGCGGCCAGGTTGTCGGCGACCGACTCGGGGACGCGGGCGGTGAAGCGGTGCTCGTTCACGCTGCCCGCCCGGCCCCCCTCGGCGCTCGCCCCGTTGTCGGAGAAGAGGAGGACCAGGGTGTCCTCGAGCAGCCCCCGGGACTCGAGGAAGGAGACCAGCCGGCCGATCTGCGCGTCGGTGTGGGTGAGGAAGCCGGCGAAGACCTCCTGCTGGCGGGCGTGCATCCGGCGCTCGTCGTCGGGGAGCGACGACCACTCGTCGACCCACGGGGGCCGGGGGGTCAGCACGGTGCCCTCGGGCACGACGCCGGCGGACACCTGGCGGGCGAAGGCCTCCTTGCGCCAGTCGTCCCAGCCGCCGTCGTAGCGGCCGCGGTAGGGGGCGACCCATTCGGGGGCCACGTGGTGGGGGGCGTGCATGGCCCCGGGGGCGAAGTAGAGGAAGAAGGGCTTCCCCGGCGCGGCCTGCTGCTGGTCCAAGACGTAGCCGATGGCGGTCGAGGCCAGGTCCTCGCTCAGGTGGTAACCGTCCTCCGGGCCGCCCGGCGGGTCGACGTAGTGGTTGTCGCAGACCAGGTTGGGCGCCCAGTGGTTGGCGTCGCCCTGGAGGAAGCCGTAGTAGCGCTCGAACCCCATCCCGAGCGGCCAGCGGTCGAAGGGGCCGGCGGCCGACCGCTCCCAGCGCGGCGTGAGGTGCCACTTGCCGACGGCCAAGGTGCTGTAGCCGGCGTCGCGCAGCAGGCGGGGGAGGGGCGCCGCGCTCTTGGGCAGCCGGGAGGTGTAGCCGGGGTAGCCCATCGGCAGGTCGGCCAAAAAGCCCATCCCCACCGCGTGGTGGTTGCGTCCGGTGAAGAACGAGGCCCGGGTCGGCGAGCACAGGGCGGTCACGTGGAAGCGGTTGTAGCGCAGCCCGCCGTGGGCCAGGCGGTCGATGTTCGGCGTGGCGATGTCCGAGCCGAAGCACCCCAGCTGGGCGAAGCCGGTGTCGTCGAGGACGACGGCCACCACGTTGGGGGCACCAGGGGCCGGCTTGGCCTCGGTGGGATGGACGGGCGTCGACTCCGAGACGGTGAGGCCGAGTCGAGCGTCGGCGGTCACCGGGCGCCCCCCTCTGTGGGACTCGAGGGCGAGGGAGGTCGGCTCGGCACCGGCCCAGGCTACGTGGAGCGGGCCCGGCGTCTCACCCCGGGCGCAGGACCTCCACCTCGGCGTCGGGCTTGATGGGGACCTTGAGCCAGCGCTCGGGGGTGTCCTCGATGAAGGCCAGCATCCCCGCACGCCCGAGGAAGTCGTGCTCGATCCTCGACACCGTGATCTCGGTGTCGCGGACCCGCGCCCGGTCCCCCACCTCGAGCTGCCCGGCGGTCGTCTGCTCCCATCGTGGCGCCACGGCCGTAGGGTAGCGCCGGAGCCGGGCCTTCCGGCACGCCTCGGGCCGGGCCGGCACCGGCCCCGAAGGGTTAGGGTCACCCTGTGACGTTCGAACCTCCGGGCGGCTCCGGCGGCCCCTTCCCGGGCCTGCCCGCTGACGGCGGGACAGAGGGGTGGTGGGAGGACGCGCCGCCCTGGTGGCACGACGAACGCGGCTACCAGGAGGGGGACGGCTGGGACCCGTTCCCCCGGCGCCGCCGCTCGCGGGTGCTGCAGGTGACCGGCATCGTGGTGGCGGCCGCCCTGGTGCTGGCCTCGGCCGGCACCACCGTTGAGGTGGTGCTCGGCGCCACCTCCTCCAACCCGCTGCGGGCCGGGGTCACCTCGGTGGTGGTCCTGCCGGTCGACACCGCGGGAGGGGGCGGCTCGACAACGCCGGTCCGGGTGGCCTTCGAGGTCGTGAACGCCGGCCGGGGGCCGGTGGTCCCGCTCTGCACAGTCTCGGTCGTCCAGGGTGGCCGAGTGCTGGCCACGGCCCAGGTCGGCCCCCCCGACCTCGGTTCGCTCCCCGGGGGCAAGCGGACGGCCAACTACAAGGTCGTGCCGGTCCCCACCTCGGCGCTCACCGGAGCCGGGACCTCGGGACTGGTCGCCTGCCACAGCTGAGGCGGGCCGACCCGCCGACCCCGGACAGGGTGCGCCGGCCTGTCTAGCCTGGCCCGGGGGAGAAGCCGGGAGGTGGGAGAGATGCTCTTCATCGAGTACGACGTCGACGACGACGGGGTGGTCGAGCTGGTGGCGCTCATCAACGCCGTGGAGGAGAACGGCGAGGACCCCGAGGGGGCCGCCTGGCTGGCCTGGCGCTCCGCCATGGACGACGGGGGGATGGGCTGCGTCGGGGTGGGGGAGGCCGACCTGCGGACGATGGAGGAGACCGAGGACCCCGAGGAGCTCTCGCGCCTCGTGGAGCGGATCGTCCTGGCCGACCGGGCGGTGAAGGAGGCGGAGCGGTGAGCACCACCCGGTCCCAGCTGTACCGCTTCGCCCGTGACCTCGGCAATGTCGAGGCGGTGGAGCACGGCTACCGCAGGGGCGGCCTCTCGGGAGCGGCCGGGGGCGGCGCCGAGCGGGCGGCCCGACGGGTCATCTACCGCCAGGGGAACCGCCAGATCAACCGGTTCGTCCGGGCCATCGGCCTCGGTCCCCGCCACCGCTGACCGAGCACGGCTCTCCGCGGGCGCCCCCCGTCCGCGAGCAGCCCGACCGCCGAACTCGGGCAGCTCAGCGGTGATGAAAGCCGCCACGGGCCTGACGGCGCCGCCAGGAGTCGAAGGCCACGAGCAGGGACCCCAGGACGACGAGCGACCCGCCCAGCCAGAGCTTGAGGGCGATGTCGCTGCCGGTCTGGGCCAGCTGCGTGGCCGTCGCCGGCGTGGCCGGGGTGGTCGCGGCCGCCTCCTCGGGCGCCGATGCCGTCGCCGGCGGGGTCGCCTTGGGCGTGGAGTCGGTGGCGACCACGGTCACGGGCGCCGTGGTGGTCGTCGTGGTCGTCGTGGTGGAGGTGGTGGGCGGAGTCGTCGGCGTGGTTGTGATTGTCGTCGGCCGAGGTGCGCTCCCGGTGACGGTCACGCCGTCGGGGTTGCTGAGATAGGTGGTCGGGGAACCAGCTGTTCCCACCTGGCAGAAGGCACGTACCTGGGCCATCTGCCCGTGGATACGGGTCGGCTCCGCATTGGCGGGAATCGTCACCGGCTCCGGGAGGCCGATGATGTCATCGGCCTTGCCGATGACGGTGGTGGCTGTCGCCACAACCTGCGACGTCGTGTAGTAGGTCACCGTCACCGAGACTGTGGCGTCCTGGCAGAGGTTGGCGAAGAAGCCTGTGTCGGGCGCGTACTTGCCTGTGCCGGTGACGTAGACCGCCCCGCCCGGTGTCTCGTAGACCGGCTCGACGGCGATCTGGTAGCCGCCGGTAGGCGTCGCCCCCGAGGGAAGCACCGACATCGCCACCGCCGCGCCGGAGAAGATCGTGCCGACCGCCAAAAGCCTGAAGAACTTCGGCACCGCTGGTCCCCCCTCTGGGCGTTCGGATCGCCGAACTACCGTTTAGTCTATGCCCTCGCCGGCATCGGCGCAGCACAACGGGTGCCTTCGGTGCCGACTCTCGGTCGGGCGTCGTTCCTGGACTCGGCCTTTATCCACAGGTTGGCGGCAGGCCAGCACCGCCGCGTTGACCGCTGCCCCTCTCCCTCACCCGGCAGAATTCTCATGCGTCGCTGGCCGCCCCGAGCGGCGGCCCGCCAGGTCCTTTACCGCGAGGGGAACGCCAGATCAACCGCATCGACCGGGACATCGCCCCGGTCCCGAGCACGGCTACGGCGCACAGAACCTCCGGTCCGGCCGCAAAGAGCTAGCTGTGACGATCACGGACGTTGTCCCGCCCGAGACGGGATTGGTGGTCCGCCCTTGAGTTGAGCCCTCCGAGCGAGTCTGTGGGTCTTCCACAACGCACTCGCTCGCAAGGAGGGCTCACGTGCACGCTAAATCCCAGCAGCCCAACGCGGTAATGACCCCAGAAGGCCGGCGACGGATGGTGGCCCTCGTGCTCGAGGACGGCTGGACCATCGAGGCCACCGCCGAACGCTTCCAGGTCGATGCCAAGACGGTCCGAAAGTGGCGGGACCGATTCGTTGCTGAAGGGCTCAGTGGCCTCCAGGATCGCTCCAGCCGACCCCGTCGCTGCCGTTGTCAGTGATTGCCCGTTCGACGGCGACGCCCTGATCCGATCGGATGGTGTTCAAGCAGGAAGTCGGAGAAGAGCGGCACGGTGAAATCGACTTCGCCCGCCGGGGTGACTGGATGAGGCCCATGTGGATGAGGCTCTCATGGCGCGGAGAGGTCCGGCGCTGGTTCTCCGCGCCCCACGCCCGTGCGACCTCAACTGACGAAGACGGAGCAGGTCCGGTGGATGCCATGGCGGCCAGGTAACGCTGCTCAGCGTCGCTGGCCAAGTCGAAACGCGTGCCACAGCACGTAGCTGATCTCCTCCAGGTCGCGGCCTCGGCCGGCCAGGCAGGGAGGCTTTCTCCCCGCGCCGGAGGTGTCGGGAATGTCGCGTCGTTGCGTGGATCGATTCCAACGTTTTCTAGCGATAAGTGACCTCTGGTTAGAAAATCCTAGAATCACGTCGTAGCGCCGGAGGCGGTCAACCGACTTTGGCGGGACCTCGAATCTCAGGACCTGGACTGCCACCGCTCGGCCGATGGTCGGGGTCGCCCGTCCCGAGCGGGGAGCGACGCCCGGAAGCCGGCCCTCGGGACTGGTGTGGTCAGCATTCGAAGGCCGGGAGCACCCCGTGCTCGAAGAGCTCGAGGCTCGACCAGGCGAGCTCCGGCGTGAGGCCACCGCACAGCGGATGCAGCATCGCGAACGGCACGGGCATGGTCCTGAGCTGTTCGACGTACTCCTCGGGGGTGAGCACGGCGTAGGTGCCGGTGGCCCGCAGCTCGTCGACGCTCCCGACGCTCCGGTAGGGCCCAGCGCCGTCGCCCTGCTCGATCCACGTGCCGTAGGCGTTCATCTCGTGCATGAAGTACGGGGCCACCAGGTCCCACGCCGCCTCGGTGTCCTGCGCCAGGTACACCGTCGCTGTCGAACCCACCGGGCACGGCCCGGGGTCGGGCCGCCCGAGGATCCGCAGCTCGTCGACGTAGTAGGGCCAGGCCTCGGGAACCGACGGCAGGAAGCCGTCGGCGATCCGTGCCGCGCGTCGGGCGGCGGCTTCACTGCTGCCGCCCAGCAGGACGGCGGGCCCCCCCGGGCGGTACGGAGGCGGCGTGACCTGCACGGTGCGGCCCCGGAAGGTGAAGGGCTCTCCGCGGAAGGCCGCCTTCAGGGTCTCAACGACCTCGGTCACGCGCCCGGCGCGCTCTCGCAGGGGCACCCCGTACATCTCGAACTCGTCCGCCACGTAGCCCCCGGCGACGACGAGGTCGACGCGTCCCCGGCTGACGTGGTCGAGGACGACCATGTCCTCGCAGAGACGGATGGGTTCGTAGAAGGGAGCGATGAGGGCGGCCACGGCGAAGCGCACGTCGGTCGTCCGGGCGGCCATGGCCGCCACCATCGGCAGGGGGCTCGGGAGGTACCCGTCGGCGGACCCGTGGTGCTCGGACACGGTGACCGCCAGGCAGCCCAGCCGATCGGCCCATTCGACCATGTCGAGCGAGGCCCCGTAGCGGTCGGCTGCCGACGTGCCGGCGAATGCCGGATTGCGGAAGTCGAAGCGCAGTGCGAACGGGAGCCCCATCGTTCCCCCTCCCGGTGGCTCACGACCAAGCTCTCGTGCCGCTGGTCCGGCCTGAGGGGTTCAGGCCATGTGGTGCGCCCCTCGGGATTCGAACCCGAAACCTGCGGATTAAGAGTCCGTTGCTCTGCCGTTGAGCTAGAGGCGCGTCAGGAGTCTAGGTCACCCCTCGACCGCCAGGCTCCGTGGTGCCCGGGGCTAACGTGATGAACCCGGGAGCGACCACAGACGGAGGAAGCGGCGCGTGTACGCCCAGCAACCGGCCGCTGGAACGAACAACCTCGACAACCGTCGGTTGCGCATCGCGGCGCTCATCAAACAGGTTCCCGTGGCCGAGTCGCTCACCCTCGGGGACGACGGACGCCTCAAGCGCGACGCCACAGGGCTCGAGATGAACCCCTACTGCCGACGTGCCGTGTCCAAGGCCGTGGAGCTGGCCCGGGCCTCGGGCGGCAGCAGCACGGTCATCACCATGGGACCGCCGGCAGCCGAGGACGTGCTGCGCGAGGCGGTTGCCTGGGGGGCCGACCGGGGCATCCACCTCTGCGACCCCGTGTTCGCCGGTTCCGACACCCTGGCCACGTCCCGGGCGCTCGCCCAGGCCCTTCGTCGGGAGGGGCCGTTCGACCTGGTCTTGGTCGGACGCAATTCCATCGACGGGGACACCGGGCAGGTGGGGCCGGAGGTGGCCGAACTGGCGGGCCTGCCCTTCGCCGGCGGCGTGCGAGAGCTCGAGATGACCGGAACACGGCTGCGCCTGACGCTCGAGGTCGACGACGGCTGGGAGGACGTGGAGGTCCGGCTGCCGGCCTTGTTGTCGGTGGCCGAACGCCTCTGCGAGCCCTGCAAGGTCGACCCCGAAGGGCGCCGGGCCGTCGCTGCCGAACGGCTGGGGACCCTGTCGGCGAGGGATCTGGGCGACGGGCCGTGGGGCGAGGAGGGCAGTCCCACCAAGGTCGGCGCGGTGCGAACCATGGCCCACGCCAGGGCCCAGCGGCTGCTCTCGGGGGACCTGGTCGTGCAGGTGGGCGAGGCGGTCCGGCTGCTGGCCGGGCGCGGTGCCCTCACCGAGGGCCTTCGGGCTTCGGAGGTGGACTTGGCCACCGGGGACCTCGCGGAGGAGGCCACCCGATCGCAGTCCTCGGCCCTCGCCGTACCGTGGGACGGGGCGGAGCCGCCCCGGGTGGCCGTCGTGCTCGAGCCCGGGCGACCGTTGGTGGACGCCGAGCTGCTCGGGGCCGGCGCCCGCTTGGCGCAAGAGGTCGGCGGTCGTGTCGTCGCCTTCCGACCGGCTGCCGCCGAAGGTGGCGCACGCCGCGATGGGCCCGCGGAGCACGAGGTCCAAGCAGGGGACACCGGGGACGAGGGGCGTGGCCGACTCGCCCGGGAGATGGGAGCACTCGGGGCCGACGAGGTCGTCGAACTCGTCGGCGAGCCGGTGGGGGAGGACGTCGCGGCCGCCCTGGTGGCCTGGGCGAAGGGCCGCCCGCCGTGGGTGGTGCTGGCACCGAGCACGTCCTTCGGGCGCGAGGTGGCGGCCCGGGCCGCCGCGGCCCTCGGTGCCGGACTCGTGGGAGACGCCATCGCCCTCGACGTCGTCGACGGCCGCTTGGTGGCGGCCAAGCCCGCCTTCTCCGGCGCCCTGGTGGCCGACATCTCGTGTGCCTCGGCCATCCAGCTGGTCACCGTCCGCCCCGGGGTACTGGCCGTTGCGCCCCGGCGACGACGCCGGGCCGAGCTGTACCGCACGGCGTTGTCACCCCGGCACCGGGTCACCCTCGTCTCGAGCAGGCGCGACGACGACATCGAGGTTCTGGCCAGGGCCGACGTCGTGATCGGCGTGGGAACCGGGGTCCTGCCCGAGGAGTACTCGAGCCTCAGCCCACTGGCCGCGGTGCTGGGAGCCGAGCTCGCCGCCACGAGAAAGGTGACCGACAAGGGGTGGGCTCCACGGAGTCGGCAGGTGGGGATCACCGGGCGGAGCATCGCCCCCCGTCTCTACGTGGCGCTCGGCTTGAGCGGGAAGTTCAACCACATGGTCGGGGTGCGCGCCGCGGGCACCGTGCTGGCTGTCAACGCCGATCCCGAGGCGCCGGTGTTCGCTCACTGCGATGTGGGCATCGTGGGCGACTGGCACGACGCCGTCCCCCTCCTCGCAGACGCCCTGCGACGGCGGCCGGTGGTGGCCGCCGCAAGCGCGGTCACCGACCAAGCAGACTGAACCGGAGCGGCCGCGACCGTCGGTCGAAGCCGACAGCACGTGGCGCCCCTGCAGGGCGCTCTCGACGTGGCGAGCTCATTGCGGCGTTCGCTGTGCTTGCCCGCTCGGACGTCTCCGAACCGGCGACCCTGACGCGCGTCACCTTCGCTCGTCGAGGCGACGTCGAGCGCAATTCGAAATGCTTGTATTGCCCAGTCGCCCCTTGTACTTTC
This sequence comes from uncultured Actinomycetota bacterium, assembly GCA_963770505.1. GTDB lineage: Bacteria > Actinomycetota > Acidimicrobiia > Acidimicrobiales > RAAP-2 > CAVYPR01. The sequence goes on from CAVYPR010000003.1 coordinate 495,894, forward strand.
GATCGAGATGGTGCGGGTCGGGCCATCCGAGGTTGAACATGCGGCGCTAGCCGTGACAGTACAAGGCGGAAGCATCTGTTTGTTCGCGCGCGCGTCCTCACTACAAGTTCGTCACGTCTTGCGCACCACAGCGCAGGCTCAGGTCTTGGCGGCCGCCGTTCCATCGATCGCGCAAGCTCGCGCCTTCGAGGCCCGGCCGGACCAGGAACCGGCGATGTCGGCCGGGGAGACGGAAAGCGTGGACGTCACCGACGTCTCCGCACCTGTACACGTCCTCGGCCGGGGCCCGTCTCACCGGCCATGTGCACAGCGGGAGGTCCGCGAATGACCGCTCGATGAGCACCTGACCACGCAGTGTCAGTTACACAGTCGTTCCAGGTCGGACGGCGGAAACCAACCAAAAGGAGAAGCGAAGAGTGAGACGTTTCAAGCTCAACAGGAAGGCGGCAGCCGTCGGGGTGGTCGTGGGCTTGGCCCTTGCCGTTGGCGGGGTGGCCTTCGCCTACGTCACGGCGACAGGTTCGGGCACCGGCTACGGCAAGGTGGGCACAAAGTCCACAGTCACCGGCAAGCTGACGGTGAGCGTCACATCATGCATCACGCCGACAAAGCTGCTCCCGGGTGAGACCCAGAGCTGCACCTACAAGGTGCACAACCCGACGGGCGGGCAGGTGAAGTTCACAGCCAACACCATCGCCCTGGCAACGACAAACACGCCGACAGTCACCGGCACAGCCGGGAAGGTGACCGGGTGCAAGCTGGTCTGGTTCACGGTCACAATCGCCACCCAGGCGGTGCCGACCACCTTGGCCGCAGGAGGCACAGCCACCGGCGTCGTGCACCTGAAATGGAACACAACCGCCACACCACAGACAGCGTGCCTGGGCGCCAAGCCCAAGTTCACGATCACGGTGCCCGCCTGAGCAGGCAGTGACGATCTGGTGGGCCTCGACCCGCCAGGTCCCGTGATAGCACGAGCCGGAAAGCCGGGTCACGGAGCATGCCGCTCCGTGACCCGGCGGACCGGCCGGACCCCACGACCGCATCCACCAACGAGAACGGTGAGGCGCAGTGAACGTTGACCAGTCGGTGATCGAAGCGACGAGGGCAAGGGCGGGCGCGCTCCTGGCTTCGTCGGTCCGCTCAGCGGCCGGGCGGCGAGGCCCGGCGGGTGCACCACGGTCGGAGCGGACGGTGGCCCGATGAACGGGGCGACGGCGCGCAGCATGGCGGCTGGTCGAACCCTGCGCACCGTCCCGGGCCGGGTCGTCTCGGCGTTCGCACACGGCGCGCCGAGGGGCCTGACGGCGGGGGAGCGGGAGCCATCGCCGGCCGGGAGGTTCGGGCGGACGAGGTCGGTGGTGCGGGCGAGCACGGTGGCAGTCACCACGGCCGGCCTCGCCTTCGGCGCCGGGGCCCTCCTGATCGCCCTGGCCTTCGGGAGCTCCACCCCGGGTGCGGGCTCGGCCGATCGCAACGTCGCACCCGACACGACGCTCACCGCCGACGCCGACTTCCTCATCACAAGCACCGTGAGCAGCTCGGCGGCGTGTGACAACGTCGCCCTCTTCCTCCCCGGGGCCCAGGACTACATCTGCTACACGGTGCACAACCCGTACACACAGCCCTTCACGGTCGAGTCGATCAGCATCAGCAAGACGACGGCCCCGACAGACTGTCCCGTCTCCAACCTCGATCTGAGCGACACGACGTACTCGGGCACGCCGGCGTTGACCGTCGCCGCGCACGGCACCGGAGTCGTGGCCGAGCCGATCTCCATGGTCGCCAGCACAACAAACCAGGACGCCTGCCTGGGCACCACCTTCCAGTTCTCCAACGTCGGTACGGCCAGGGTGACAACACCGACGACGCCGTCCACCAGCACGACCACCACGACGGCCCCCGTCACCACCACGACGGGACCCGCGACCCCGACCACGACCACGACGGCACCGGTCACCACGACCACCGAGGCACCGTCGAGCCCGCTGGCCTCCACGGGCGCGGACATCGCCGGAGCGAGCGGTGCCGGCATGCTGGCGATCGGCGTCGGGGCGCTCTTGGTCCTGGCCGGCAAGAGGCGACGCCGGAAAGTCGTCGGAGGAACTGGGAGAGGGATCGGCACCGTGAGCTCCCTCCCCCGACCCGTCCCGGTGCATGGTGGTGACCGCCCGATCTCGCCCAGCGAGTCCGCCGGAAGCCCCCTCTTCGCACGAGGGGCCCGCGCCGTCCGCCCCTCAGCCCAGCCCCCCGTCCCCGACCGCGGTCACTGGGTCCCGGTGACCGTCTCGGGTCCGCCACGACACCGGGAGGCGGGATCGTGATGGGGCACGGGACCGTCAGGCGACGGGCCGTGCACGCGGCGCCCCGGGCACCGAGACGACGCCGGCGCGCCCCGCTCCTCATCGTGGCGGCAAGTGCCCTGGCCATCGGCCTGATCGCCGGCACCGCCTGGTCCTACGTCACCGCATCCGGCTCGGGCACGGGACTGGGGAAGATCGGGACCACCACCACGGTCACGGTGACCGCGGCCACCGCAACGGCCAGCCTCCTCCCGGCCGGAACGGGGGCGGCCTACTTCACGCTCAAGAACACAAACCCGTTCGTCGTCACGTTCACGAAGCTCACCGGCGCCACAGTTGTGTCGAACACAGTGACCGCCTGCCCGAGCGCCAACGTCAGCATCGTTCCGACGATGCCCTACACATTGCCGACCGCGGTGACAGTGGCCGCCAGCACGACCAGCCCCACCAAGTCCATCCCCACGCTGGTGAAGCTGGCCGCCACAGCGCCCACGGGCTGCCAAGGTGTCACGTTCACCCTGACCCTCACCTTCACGGGGAAGTCGTGATGCGCGACGCTCGCCAGCGGCCGACCGGTGCCACGCGAAGCCCGGCGACCCAGGTCGTCGGCACTCGGCACCGGACCACCAGGAGCAGCACGCCGATGGTCCACACCCCTCGAGGGGCCCACGCCGCGCCGCGCCGGCCCCGTCGCTACCTAGCAGTGCTCTCCATCGCCACCGCCATCGTGGTCGGCTTTGCCGGGGTGGCCGCCGCCACCTTGGCCATCACGGGCACCGGGTCGGCGCAGGCCAAGGCCGAGACCCTGTCGGCGCCCACGGGCCTCACCACAAACGGGGCGTCGACCAGCTCCAAGATCAGCATCAAGTGGACTGCCCCGGCCACACCCACCCCCACCGGGTACGTCGTCTACCGGTGCACGGGCACAGGCTGCACGCCCACCACCGCCAACACCATTGCCAGTGGGGGGTGCAAGAGCACGGTCACAGTCCCTCTGGCCACCACCACCTGTATCGACACAGGTCTCAGCGGCGCCACGAAGTACAACTATGCCGTCGCCGCGGTGTACCACAAATGGGTGAGCCCCCTCAGCACGAAGTACCAGGGCCAGACGACCAGCATCGTCATCACCAACACCGCCTGCACAGTGAAGGTCACGACGAACACCCACGCCACGACAAAGGGATGCACGGCGGCGGCCAACGAGAAGGTGACCTCACTCGCCCTCTACCCGCCGACCGACATCGCCACAGGTGACGTGCTCATCGCCCAGGTGACCGCCCGGGTCGCCCACACAAAGTTCACGAGCATCACGCCACCCACGGGATGGACCGAGATCCCGACAGCGTCGTACAAGACAAGCGGCACCATCTTCCTCTACGTCTTCTACTGCGTGGTCGGCAAGGCGACAAACTGCAAGAAGACAGCGACCTCGTGGACGTGGAGCTGGGTGTCCACCCAGACACCCAACCCGGACGCGTCCGGCGGGATCATGCAGTTCAGCGGCGTGACACCGACGACCCCGGTCGATGTGGCGAAGACGACACACGGCGCCAGCAACGGGTGGCTCACGGCGACAGCACCGTCGGTGACGACGACGAAGAACGGCGACGAGATCGTGGTCTTCTTCGCCAGCGGGGCCAGGCAGTCCTTCACAACAGCCACCTGCAGCTCGGCCGCAGGCTACGGCATGAAGCACTACTACTCGGCCCGTTCACTCAACACAACAGTGAAGACAGGCAGGGCGAACGCCTACGAGTCGGACTCCGCCGGCTGTGCCACGACGAGCGTCCAGCCTGCGGCCGGTGCCACCAACACCTTCAAGCTGACCCAGCCGACCGGCGCCAACACAACCTACGCCTGGGACTCGGCCACCCTCGCCCTGAAGCCGTCTTGAGAACGAGGGAGTCACCCTTCTGACGCACTCTCGGTTGGGGGGGATCCGGCCGTCGACCGGCGGCCGGACCCCGCCCGGCAGACCGCCCCAGCCGGAGCGGGGGAACAGCCCACGACACCGCGGCCGGGATGGTCGGCCCCGCCGCCCGCCTCGACGGGGCCCCCACCGGCGAAGGCGGAGGGCATGCGGTCCGAGCCCGAGGAAAGAGCCCGCAGGCAGCGATCTTTTTGACCGAAGGGCGGCCATCGGCCATGCTGCTCCGACCGGGCACAGGCGCCGATGGCGGCGCGTAGGATGACCGCTGTTCAGAGGGGTGGAGAGGTCATGCAGCACCGGCAGCGACGGAGAGCCGAGGGGCAGGCGATGAGCCCTGCCCACCCCGCAGGCAGAGACTGAGGGATTGGCGGGCGTGCTCCTCGACGACGTACTCAGCCGGATGGCCGAGTCCTTCCCTGACAAGACAGCCTATTCAGTGGTCGACGGCGGCTCACTGACCTTCGCCGAGTGGGACGGCCAGGCCAATCAGCTGGCCCGCGGCCTGGTGGCCGCGGGCATCGCCCCCGACGACCGGGTGGCCGTGCACATCGGCCTGGACAACGCCCTGCGCTGGCTGGTGTCCTATACGGCGGTGCACCGGGCCGGCGCGGTGGCCGTGCCCCTCAGCCCCCGATTGAACCACGCCGAGGTCGGTCGGATGCTGGCCCACTGCGAGGCTCGCGGGTCGGTGGCCGATGGGGAACTGGCGGCCGGGGACGTGCAGCTCGATCTCGCCGTGGTGGTCGACGCCACCGTCGGTTCCCGGGCCGACCTTGCCGGTGGCCAGACCGCGGTGGTGCCGTGGGACGAGGCGCTCGACCCCGACGGCACGCCCCTGGGGGTGCCGCGCACCGACAACGACCTCGCCGACATCCTCTACACCTCGGGCACCACGGGCCATCCGAAGGGCGTGGCCGTTCGCCACGTCAATGCGTCGATGGTCACCCCGGGCCCCGCCAATTGGAACGGCGGCGCCTGGTTGCACGCCAGCCCGATGTGCACCTTCGCCGGGCTCGCCTTCGTGTACAACCCGATGACGTTCGGCCTTCGAGGGATCTACATGCCACGCTTCGACGCCGGGCGCTGGCTCGAAGTCGTCGTGAAGGAGCGCCCGGTGGCCGTCTTCCTGGTCCCGGCCATGACCCACCTGCTGCTCGACCACCCCGGATTCGAGGAGGCCGACCTCTCCTCGATCCAGATCTGCTCTGTCGGTAGCGCCCCGCTGGCACCCTTCGTCATCGAGCGGCTGCAGGAGAAGATGCCTGCCGCAATGGTCTCCAACAACTACGGGATGACCGAAGCAGGGTCCGTCTACTGCCTCACCCCGCAGGGCGAGGCCGTGCGGCGGCCCGGTTCGGTGGGACAGCCCGTGCCCCCGGCCGAGGTGAGGATCGTCGACAGCAGTGAGGCCGAGGTGCCCACCGGCGAGGTCGGCGAGGTCCGTCTGCGCATCCCCGGCCGCCCACGCGAGTACTTCGGGGACCCCGAAGCCACCTCCTCGACCTGGGTGGACGGCTGGCTGGTCACCGGCGACCTGGGCCGGGTGGATGCCGACGGGTACCTCTACATCGTGGGGCGGAGCAAGGACGTGGTGATCCGGGGTGGCAACAACGTCCACGCCGCCGACGTGGAGCACGTGATCATGGCCCACCCCGCGGTGCAGGAGGCGGCGATCATCGGGGTACCCCATCCGGTGCTGGGCGAAGACGTCGTGGCCTACGTGGTGCTCCGGCCCGGGCAGGAGCTGGACGGGGAGGAGCTCCGGGCCTACTGCCTCGACGAGCTGGCCGACTACAAGGTGCCCAGGGAGTGGCACTTCGTGGGCGAGCTGCCGCGCAACGCCACCGGCAAGGTGATCAAGCCCCAACTGCGCCTGCGTCACGAGGCGCAGGCTCTCGACGGCTGACCGGTCCGCCCGCACCGATCTGAGGCAAGTGGAGGACGACGGTGGAACCGCTGCATGACCTGACCCTGGCCGACGTCCTGCGGGAGCACCGTCGGAGCCGTCCCCAGGCAACGGCCCTCGTCTGCGGGGAGGCGCGCTACACCTACCCCGAGTTCGACCAGCGCACCAGCCGCCTGGCCAATGCCCTGTCGGCCGAGGGCGTGGGCCAGGGCGACCTGGTGCTCTGGCTCGGGCAGAACTGTCACCGGCTCCTCGAGGGCCTCCTGGCCTGCGCCAAGATCGGCGCGGTCCTCTCTCCGGCCAACTGGCGGCAGAGCGCCGCAGAGCTGGTGACCCTGCTGGAGGACGCCAAGGCCAAGGTCGTCATCTACCAGGAGGAGGAGATCGGGGCCCCTGTGGCCGAGGCCCGAGCCAGCTGGACGGGCCGCGCCCGCTGGCTCCAACACGACCGGCTCGACGGCGAGGACACCTACGAGACGTTCCTCGCCTCCGGAGCCCCCCACGACCCCGAGGTCCCCGTGGACCCGGCGTGGCCGGTCCTCCAGCTCTACACGGGGGCCTTCGGTGGTGTGCCCAACGGGGCCCAGCTGGCCCACCGGGCGATCTTGGCCCAGGACCTGGTGGTGGCCATGCTCCAGCGCGTCACCGAGGACACCGTGTACCTCAACTCAGGCCCCATGTTCCACGTGGCGACCCTCATGACCACCTTCGCCACCTTCCGCATGGGCGGGACCAACGTGCTCACCCGCCGGGTCGATGCCGAGGAGCTCTGTCGGATCATCGAGGCCGAGCGCTGCAACTACGGCTTCGTCATGGGCCCGACCGCCACCGAGATCCTCGAGATCAACAAGGACGGCCGCTACGACCTCTCCAGCCTTCGCACCTTCGGGGGCGGGGAACGCTGGAACGCCATGATCCAGGTCGACGACAGCCCGTGGGGCACCCACCCCGCCGGCTACGGCCAGACGGAGGTGACGGGCATGCTCACCTACAACGCACTGGGCGTCGGCTCGACGGGCACCAGCGGCCGCCCGTCACCATTGGTCCAGGTGCGCATCGTCGACCCCGACGGCAACGAAGTCCCGCCCGGCGAGACCGGCGAGATCGTGGCCCGGGGTCCCATCGTGGCCAACGGCTATCACCAGCGACCCGAGCTCAACGCCCAGCGGTTCCGCCGAGGCTGGTGGCACACCAGCGACCTCGGGAGGAGGGAGCCTGACGGCTCCATCACCTTCGTCGCCCCCCTCACCCGCATCGTGAAGTCGGCGGCCGAGAACGTCTACCCGGCCGAGGTCGAGGGCTGCCTGGCCCGACATCCGGCAGTGAAGGAGGCGGCCATCATCGGCATCCCCGACAAGGTCTGGACCCAGCGGGTCATGGCCGTGGTGGTGGCCAAGGAGGGGGAGACGGTCACGGCCGATGAGCTCATCGAGCACTGCCGTGCGCACATCGCCTCGTACAAGAAGCCGAGTCTCGTGGAGTTCGTGGACGAGCTGCCCAAGAAGGGGTGGGCGGTGGACTACGAGGCGCTGGACGAGCGGTTCGGCGGGGGCGGCTATCCGGGGCTCGGGACCGCTCACTGACCGGTCGCATCGGCCCTCCGGGGCGCCATGGCACGGCCGGCTGGTGCACCGGTCAGCGGGGAACTCCTCGAGACCCCACTTGCGGCGGAAGGGCGGGAGCGGCTGAGATCGGCGGCGAGGAGGCCAGCGTTGCCCGCAAGACACCGCATCGCCAGGTTCGCGGGGAAGGCCGCCGCCGCCACCCTGGCCGCCCAGTACCTGCCGAGCACGGTCACCTTGGGCCAGTGGACCTCGTTCCAGGCGCTGCCCGGCGAGCTGTGCCGGTGGCAGGGCCCCCCGGTCCTCCCCCGGGTCGCCCTCACCTTCGACGACGGGCCCAGCCCCGAGGCCACCCCCGCCGTGCTGGACCGCCTGGAGGCGCTCAACCTCCGGGCGACCTTCTTCCCCCTGGCTTCCCTCGTGGAGCGCCACCCCGACCTGGTGGCCGAGGTTGTCGGCCGTGGCCACGCCGTGGGAACCCACGGCTACCGCCACCTGCACCACCTCGCCCACTCTCCGGCCTGGGTGGCGGCCGACTTGGCCGAGGCGGACCGGGTCATGGCCACCGTCGGCCTCGACCCCACCTGGTACCGACCGAGCTACGGCCAGGCCACGGGGTCCACCCTGGTGGCCGCCCGGCTGCGGGGGTGGCGGACGGTGCTGTGGTCGGCCTGGGGGCGGGAGTGGACGACGACCGACCCGGTGGAGGTGGCCGGGCGGATCGCCCGCCGTCTCCGGCCCGGGGCGGTGGTGCTGCTGCACGACAACGACGCCTTCGGCACGCCCGGCATGTGGCGGGTCGGGCTCGACTCGCTCGAGCTGGTGGCCGCGGACCTCGAGCGGCGTGGCCTGGAGGCGGTGACCCTCGACGAGTTGGTGGGTTCCCCGGCGGGATGACCCCGCTCGGGTCCGGGAACCTTGGCGACGAGGGCTCGCGTGGGCCCCCGTGGGCGGGGCGAGGGCGGACCGCTCAGTCCCCCGACCGGCCAGGCGTCGGGGGTCGGTCGGCTAACTGACGACGATCTCGAGCACCGCTGTGTAGCGACCGGCCGCCACGGTGGGGGGAACGGCCAGGGTGAGTGTGCCACCGCAGGACGAGCTCCCGGCGCCGTGCCCGGGCCCAGCGCTGCAGAGCAGCTTGGCCACTGTCTTGGAGAGGTCGCTGGCCGGCCCGGCGATCACCCCTGTGGCGCTCCCGGTGATGACCGAGGGCAGCCACAGGAGATTGCTGGCCGGGATGGAGTTGTCGGCGTGGTTGCCTGACGGGGTGGCGTTGACGAAGTTGCCCTGGAGCTGGCCGGTGACCGTCCAGCCGGCGGCGGTGCCCCGGTTGTCGGCGATATGGGTGATGTTGAGCGAGCCCTGAGCCGCGTGCATGCCGGACGCGCTGCCCAGTGAGATCGGGGTCATGTCCACCGTCGAAGGATCCGGATTTGTGCCGCTGGCCGACGCGCTCACGGCCAGGCCGTTGCCGATCAGGGTCTCGGTGAGGGTGGGCGATGTGCTGGGTCCGTAGCCGGGGGTCCCGAGGTACTTGGCCACGACTGTCTGCATTGTCAGGAGGACGTACGTGACGGTGCAGGTCGCGGTCCCGCCCGAGAGGGGCCGCGCTGTGCACCCGGAGACGGGGTGGCCGTTGGCCAGGAACTCCACGTTCCCCGACGGGATACCGACGCTCGGCGCTGTCGAGTGCACCTTCGCCGAGTAGACGATGGGTGTGCCCACCCTGCCGGGGTTGGCCGACGGTGTGAGGGAGGTGTGGGTCGAGCCCCGCACGACGGCCACGACGGCGGTGGCCGGGTTGAAGCCGGTGTCCCCCGGGGTCGTGTCGTCGGCGGTGAGGGTCGCCGAGGGCGGTGTGGAAAGGGCGCACCCGGCGAATGTGGCGGCACCGGCCGAGGCCATCACGGTGGTGCCGCTGGCGCAGGCGAGCGAGGAGCCGGAGAGGGCGATGGTGTCGCTCGAACCGGTGCCGGTGCGGATCCGGTTGCCGTAGCCGTCGGCGACCAGCACGGTGAGCGGGAAGGTCTGACCCACCGTGACCGAGGTCGGCGGGGCTGTGAAGAGCAGCTGGCTGGCCGGCCCGGCGTCGACGAGGACTGTGGCGCTGGCCGGAGTGAACCCTGTGTCAACGGGGGTGGTGTCGCCGGCCGTCACCGTGTGCGTGCCGGCCGTGGTGGGAAGGATGCAGGCGGTGAAGGTGGCCTGGCCCGCTGTGGCGTGCACGGTGTTCGACGCGCAGTTGGCCCCGGACACGGTGACGGCGTCGTTAGACCCGGTCCCGCTGGTGACCCGGTTGTCGTAGGGATCCTCGACCCACACCGTGAGAGAGGTGGCTGTACCGGCGGTGACACTGGCCGGCGGGGAGATGAACACGAGCTTGGAGGCGCCGGCCGGGGTGACTGTCAAGGAAGCAGCGGCCGGCGTCACCCCTGTCCGACCCGGGCTGGTGTCGCTGGCCACCAGGCTGCTCACACCCGCCGCAGTGAGGGAACAACCGCTGAATGTGGCGACGCCGCCGTGCGCAGTCACCAAGGTGCCGCCGGTGCACGTGAGCGCTGTGCCAATGAGGGAGATCTGGTTGGTGGCGTCGGCACCCACGGTGACCAGGTGGCCGTGGGAATTCTCGACCCACACCGTGACTCCGAACGACTGACCGGCCGCGACCGCAGTCGGTACCGACTGGAAGGCGAGCTTGGCCGCCACCGCCGGGGTCACTGTGACCGTGGCGGACGCCGTGGCCGGTGAGGCGCGGTCCCCCGTGTCGCTGAGGGTGGCCGTCGTCGTGTATGTGCCCGAGGCGGCTGTGGGGGAGATGGCTATACCCACCGTGACGGTGGCAAGTGTGGACAGCGATGTCGAGGTGCAGCTCAGTGTCCGTGTCGAGTTGGTCCGAGCACAGTGCCAGCCCGATGTTGAGGGAGCCGAGGTGAAGGTCTCTCCGGTGGGAACAGTGGCCGCCAGCTTGGGGTCGTGGTAGGCGGTGCCCGAGATCGAGGGGGAGAGGGTGAGTGTGTAGCCGGTCCCAGTGATCGCGTAGGCCGGCGTCCCTGAGCCGGAGAGCGAGAGCACGGGAATCGCGGTGACTGTAACCGTGGCGGTGGCCGTGGCGGGCGAGACAAGGTCAGAGGGGTCACTGAGGACCGCTGTGGTGGTGTGCGGGCCAGCCGTCGCCGTCGGCGAAATGTTGACTCCGACCGCGATTGTCGACAGGGACGAAAGCGTGGTCGCTGTGCAGCTCAGCTCGCGTGTCGCAGCGGAAAGAGAACATGTCCAGCCGGCGATCGACGGTGCAGATGCGAAGGACTCGCCGGTTGGCACTGTCGCCACAAGCTTGGGGAAGTGGTAGGCGGTGCCAGATACCGACGGTGAAAGGGTCAATGTGTAAGAGCTACCGACCTCGGCGTGGGAGGGCGTTCCCAAGGTGGTGAGCGAAAGCACCGGCATCGTCGTCACTGTCACCGTTGCTGTGGAGGTAACCGGAATCGCGAAGTCGCCTGTGTCGGACAGCGTTGCCGTGGTCTTGTAGGGGCCCGCAGCCGCTGTCGATGCGATGGCCACTCCGACCGTGACTGTTGACAGGGACGACATTGCCGTCGCTGTACACGTCAACGTCTTTGTGCCGCTCGAGCGGGAGCAGTTCCAGGTGGCAGGGGATGGGACAGAGGCGAAGGATTCGCCTGGCAGAACTGTGACCACAAGGCTCGAATGGTGGAACGCGGGTCCAGAAACCGATGGCGACAGAGTGAGCGTGTAGCTGGTACCCGCCTCCGCCTTGGAAGGGGTTCCAGTGGTGGAGAGGGACAGAACAGGGGCCACGTAGCGGTAGTCACTCGAGGCGGTGGCGGTCCCCCCGGCCGTGGTGACCTTGAGCGTCACTGTGCCGGCCGCATGCGCCCCGGTGACGGCCTTGAGGGTCGTGGGCGATGTCACGGTGAAGCTCGTCGCCGGTGTTGTGCCGAACTGGACGGCGGTGGCCCCGATGAGGTTCGTGCCGGTGACGGTGACCGTGGTCCCGCCGCTGGTGGTCCCCGACGTCGGTGTGAACGAGGCGATGGTGGGGGTCGAGGCGCTGAAGGTGTAGGTGTCGGCTGTCCCCGATGTGGCGGTCCCACCGGCCGTGGTGACCTGGACCTTGACGGCACCGGCCACGTGGGACTTGGTCTTGGCGTGGACGACGGTGGGCGATGTCACGGTGAAGCTGGCCGCTGTTGTCGCACCGAAGTGGACGGCGGTGGCCCCGAACAACCCGGTGCCGGTGATGGTGACTGTGGTCCCGCCGCTGGTGGTCCCCGACGTCGGTGTGAGCGAGGCGATGGTGGGGGTGGGGGCCACGTAGCGGTAGTCACTCGAGGCGGTGGCGGTCCCCCCGGCCGTGGTGACCTTGAGCGTCACTGTGCCGGCCGCATGCGCCCCGGTGACGGCCTTGAGGGTCGTGGGCGATGTGACGGTGAAGCTCGTCGCCGGTGTTGTGCCGAACTGGACGGCGGTGGCCCCGATGAGGTTCGTGCCGGTGATGGTGACCGTGGTCCCGCCGCTGGTGGTCCCCGACGTCGGTGTGAACGAGGCGATGGTGGGGGTCGAGGCGCTGAAGGTGTAGGTGTCGGCTGTCCCCGATGTGGCGGTCCCACCGGCCGTGGTGACCTGGACCTTGACGGCGCCGGCCACGTGGGACTTGGTCTTGGCGTGGACGACGGTGGGCGATGTCACGGTGAAGCTGGCCGCTGTTGTCGCACCGAAGTGGACGGCGGTGGCCCCGAACAACCCGGTGCCGGTGATGGTGACTGTGGTCCCGCCGCTGGTGGTCCCCGACGTCGGTGTGAGCGAGGCGATGGTGGGGGTGGGGGCCACGTAGCGGTAGTCACTCGAGGCGGTGGCGGTCCCCCCGGCCGTGGTGACCTTGAGCGTCACTGTGCCGGCCGCATGCGCCCCGGTGACGGCCTTGAGGGTCGTGGGCGATGTGACGGTGAAGCTCGTCGCCGGTGTTGTGCCGAACTGGACGGCGGTGGCCCCGATGAGGTTCGTGCCGGTGACGGTGACCGTGGTCCCGCCGCTGGTGGTCCCCGACGTCGGTGTGAACGAGGCGATGGTGGGGGTCGAGGCGCTGAAGGTGTAGGTGTCGGCTGTCCCCGATGTGGCGGTCCCACCGGCCGTGGTGACCTGGACCTTGACGGCGCCGGCCACGTGGGACTTGGTCTTGGCGTGGACGACGGTGGGCGATGTCACGGTGAAGCTGGCCGCTGTTGTCGCACCGAAGTGGACGGCGGTGGCCCCGAACAACCCGGTGCCGGTGATGGTGACTGTGGTCCCGCCGCTGGTGGTCCCCGACGTCGGTGTGAGCGAGGCGATGGTGGGGGTGGGGGCCACGTAGCGGTAGTCACTCGAGGCGGTGGCGGTCCCCCCGGCCGTGGTGACCTTGAGCGTCACTGTGCCGGCCGCATGCGCCCCGGTGACGGCCTTGAGGGTCGTGGGCGATGTCACGGTGAAGCTCGTCGCCGGTGTTGTGCCGAACTGGACGGCGGTGGCCCCGATGAGGTTCGTGCCGGTGATGGTGACCGTGGTCCCGCCGCTGGTGGTCCCCGACGTCGGTGTGAACGAGGCGATGGTGGGGGTCGAGGCGCTGAAGGTGTAGGTGTCGGCTGTCCCCGATGTGGCGGTCCCACCGGCCGTGGTGACCTGGACCTTGACGGCACCGGCCACGTGGGACTTGGTCTTGGCGTGGACGACGGTGGGCGATGTCACGGTGAAGCTGGCCGCTGTTGTCGCACCGAAGTGGACGGCGGTGGCCCCGAACAACCCGGTGCCGGTGATGGTGACTGTGGTCCCGCCGCTGGTGGTCCCCGACGTCGGTGTGAGCGAGGCGATGGTGGGGGTGGGGGCCACGTAGCGGTAGTCACTCGAGGCGGTGGCGGTCCCCCCGGCCGTGGTGACCTTGAGCGTCACTGTGCCGGCCGCATGCGCCCCGGTGACGGCCTTGAGGGTCGTGGGCGATGTCACGGTGAAGCTCGTCGCCGGTGTTGTGCCGAACTGGACGGCGGTGGCCCCGATGAGGTTCGTGCCGGTGATGGTGACCGTGGTCCCGCCGCTGGTGGTCCCCGACGTCGGTGTGAACGAGGCGATGGTGGGGGTCGAGGCGCTGAAGGTGTAGGTGTCGGCTGTCCCCGATGTGGCGGTCCCACCGGCCGTGGTGACCTGGACCTTGACGGCGCCGGCCACGTGGGACTTGGTCTTGGCGTGGACGACGGTGGGCGATGTCACGGTGAAGCTGGCCGCTGTTGTCGCACCGAAGTGGACGGCGGTGGCCCCGAACAACCCGGTGCCGGTGATGGTGACTGTGGTCCCGCCGCTGGTGGTCCCCGACGTCGGTGTGAGCGAGGCGATGGTGGGGGTGGGGGCCACGTAGCGGTAGTCACTCGAGGCGGTGGCGGTCCCCCCGGCCGTGGTGACCTTGAGCGTCACTGTGCCGGCCGCATGCGCCCCGGTGACGGCCTTGAGGGTCGTGGGCGATGTGACGGTGAAGCTCGTCGCCGGTGTTGTGCCGAACTGGACGGCGGTGGCCCCGATGAGGTTCGTGCCGGTGATGGTGACCGTGGTCCCGCCGCTGGTGGTCCCCGACGTCGGTGTGAACGAGGCGATGGTGGGGGTCGAGGCGCTGAAGGTGTAGGTGTCGGCTGTCCCCGATGTGGCGGTCCCACCGGCCGTGGTGACCTGGACCTTGACGGCGCCGGCCACGTGGGACTTGGTCTTGGCGTGGACGACGGTGGGCGATGTCACGGTGAAGCTGGCCGCTGTTGTCGCACCGAAGTGGACGGCGGTGGCCCCGAACAACCCGGTGCCGGTGATGGTGACTGTGGTCCCGCCGCTGGTGGTCCCCGACGTCGGTGTGAGCGAGGCGATGGTGGGGGTGGGGGCCACGTAGCGGTAGTCACTCGAGGCGGTGGCGGTCCCCCCGGCCGTGGTGACCTTGAGCGTCACTGTGCCGGCCGCATGCGCCCCGGTGACGGCCTTGAGGGTCGTGGGCGATGTCACGGTGAAGCTCGTCGCCGGTGTTGTGCCGAACTGGACGGCGGTGGCCCCGATGAGGTTCGTGCCGGTGACGGTGACCGTGGTCCCGCCGCTGGTGGTCCCCGACGTCGGTGTGAACGAGGCGATGGTGGGGGTCGAGGCGCTGAAGGTGTAGGTGTCGGCTGTCCCCGATGTGGCGGTCCCACCGGCCGTGGTGACCTGGACCTTGACGGCGCCGGCCACGTGGGACTTGGTCTTGGCGTGGACGACGGTGGGCGATGTCACGGTGAAGCTGGCCGCTGTTGTCGCACCGAAGTGGACGGCGGTGGCCCCGAACAACCCGGTGCCGGTGATGGTGACTGTGGTCCCGCCGCTGGTGGTCCCCGACGTCGGTGTGAGCGAGGCGATGGTGGGGGTGGGGGCCACGTAGCGGTAGTCACTCGAGGCGGTGGCGGTCCCCCCGGCCGTGGTGACCTTGAGCGTCACTGTGCCGGCCGCATGCGCCCCGGTGACGGCCTTGAGGGTCGTGGGCGATGTCACGGTGAAGCTCGTCGCCGGTGTTGTGCCGAACTGGACGGCGGTGGCCCCGATGAGGTTCGTGCCGGTGATGGTGACCGTGGTCCCGCCGCTGGTGGTCCCCGACGTCGGTGTGAACGAGGCGATGGTGGGGGTCGAGGCGCTGAAGGTGTAGGTGTCGGCTGTCCCCGATGTGGCGGTCCCACCGGCCGTGGTGACCTGGACCTTGACGGCACCGGCCACGTGGGACTTGGTCTTGGCGTGGACGACGGTGGGCGATGTCACGGTGAAGCTGGCCGCTGTTGTCGCACCGAAGTGGACGGCGGTGGCCCCGAACAACCCGGTGCCGGTGATGGTGACTGTGGTCCCGCCGCTGGTGGTCCCCGACGTCGGTGTGAGCGAGGCGATGGTGGGGGTGGGGGCGGTGAACGTGTACTCGTGAGCTGTTCCCGATGTGGCGGTCCCACCGGCGGTGGTGACCTGGACCTTGATGGCGCCGGCCACGTGGGCCTTGGTCTTGGCGTGAGCGACGGTCGGCGATGTCACGGTGAAGCTGGCCGCTGTTGTCGCACCAAACTTGACCGAGGTGGCCCCGAAGAGATTCGTGCCAGTGATCTTGACTGTGGTCCCGCCGCTGGTGGTCCCCGACGTCGGTGTGAGCGAGGCGATGGTGGGGGTGGGGGCCACGTAGCGGTAGTCACTCGAGGCGGTGGCGGTCCCCCCGGCCGTGGTGACCTTGAGCGTCACTGTGCCGGCCGCATGCGCCCCGGTGACGGCCTTGAGGGTCGTGGGCGATGTCACGGTGAAGCTCGTCGCCGGTGTTGTGCCGAACTGGACGGCGGTGGCCCCGATGAGGTTCGTGCCGGTGATGGTGACCGTGGTCCCGCCGCTGGTGGTCCCCGACGTCGGTGTGAACGAGGCGATGGTGGGGGTCGAGGCGCTGAAGGTGTAGGTGTCGGCTGTCCCCGATGTGGCGGTCCCACCGGCCGTGGTGACCTGGACCTTGACGGCACCGGCCAGGTGGGACTTGGTCTTGGCGTGGACGACGGTCGGCGATGTCACGGTGAAGCTTGCCGCTGTTGTCGCACCGAAGTGGACGGCGGTGGCCCCGAACAACCCGGTGCCGGTGATGGTGACTGTGGTCCCGCCGCTGGTGGTCCCCGACGTCGGTGTGAGCGAGGCGATGGTGGGGGTGGGGGCGGTGAACGTGTACTCGTGAGCTGTTCCCGATGTGCCAGTCCCACCGGCCGTGGTGACCTGGACCTTGACGGCGCCGGCAACATGCGCTTCGGTGACGGCCTTGACGGTCGTGGGGGATGTCACGGTGAAACTCGTCGCCGGTGTTGTGCCGAACTTAACTGCGGTGGCCCCGAACAACCCGGTGCCGGTGACGGTGACCGTGGTCCCGCCGCTGGTGGTCCCCGACGTCGGTGTGAGCGAGGCGATGGTGGGGGTCGAGGCGCTGAACGTGTACGTGTCACTTGTCCCGGATGTGGCGGTCCCACCGGCCGTGGTGACCTGGACCTTGACGGCGCCGGCCACGTGGGGCTTGGTCTTGGCGTGAGCGACAGTCGGCGATGTCACGGTGAAGCTGGCTGCTGTTGTCGCACCAAACTTGACCGAGGTGGCCCCGAAGAGATTCGTGCCAGTGATCTTGACTGTGGTCCCGCCGCCGGTGGCCCCCGACGTCGGTGTGAGCGAGGCGATGGTCGGGGTCGAGGCGGTGTACGTGTACTCGTGAGTTGTTCCAGATGTGGCGGTCCCGCCGGCCGTGGTGACTTGGACCTTGACGGCACCGGCCGCGTGGGACTTGGTCACCGCCTTGACCACGGTGGGACTTGTCACGGTGAAGGTGGCTGCTGTTGTCAATCCGAAGTGGACCGCCGTGGCCCCGATGAAGCCGGTGCCGGTGATCTTGACTGTGGTGCCGCCGCTGGTGGTCCCCGACGTCGGTGTGAGAGAGGCGAGGGTCGGGGTCGGGGCGGTGAAGGTGTACGTGTCACTTGTCCCCGATGTGGCGGTCCCGCCGGCCGTGGTGACTTGGACCTTGACGGCACCGGCCACGTGGGACTTGGTCACCGCCTTGACCACGGTGGGACTTGTCACGGTGAAGGTGGCTGCTGTTGTCAATCCGAAGTGGACCGCCGTGGCCCCGATGAACCCGGTGCCGGTGATCTTGACTGTGGTCCCGCCGCTGGTGGTCCCCGACGTCGGTGTGAGCGAGGCGAGGGTCGGGGTCGGGGCGGTGAAGGTGTACTCGTGAGTTGTTCCAGATGTGGCGGTCCCGCCGGCCGTGGTGACTTGGACCTTGACGGCACCGGCCACGTGGGACTTGGTCACCGCCTTGACCACGGTGGGACTTGTCACGGTGAAGCTGGCTGCTGTTGTCAATCCGAAGTGGACCGCCGTGGCCCCGATCAACCCGGTGCCGGTGATCTTGACTGTGGTGCCGCCGCTGGTGGTCCCCGACGTCGGTGTGAGCGAGGCGAGGGTCGGGGTCGGGGCGGTGAAGGTGTACTCGTCACCTGTCCCCGATGTGGCGGTCCCGCCGGCCGTGGTGACTTGGACCTTGACGGCACCGGCCACGTGGGACTTCGTCACTGCCTTGACCACGGTTGGACTTGTCACGGTGAAGCTGGCTGCTGTTGTCAATCCGAAGTGGACCGCCGTGGCCCCAATGAAGCCGGTGCCGGTGATCTTGACTGTGGTCCCGCCGCTGGTGGTCCCCGACGTCGGTGTGAGAGAGGCGATGGTGGGGGTCGGGGCGGTAAACGTGTACTTGTCACCTGTCCCCGATGTGGCGGTCCCCCCGGCGGTGGTGACCTGCAACTTGACGGCACCGGCCACGTGGGGCTTGGTCACTGCCTTGACCACGGTGGGACTTGTCACGGTGAAACTCGTCGCCGATGTTGTGCCGAACTTAACCGCGGTGGCCCCGATGAACCCGGTGCCGGTGATCTTGACTGTGGTCCCGCCGCTGGTGGTCCCCGACGTCGGTGTGAGCGAGGTGAGGGTCGGGGTTGAGGCACTGAACGTGTACGTGTCACTTGTCCCGGATGTGGCGGTCCCGCCGGCCGTGGTGACTTGGACCTTCAGGGCGCCCGCCACGTGGGGTTTGGTCTTGGCGTGCACGACGGTGGGGCTTGTGACGGTGAAGGTTGTCGCTGCTGTTGTGCCGAATTTGACCGCGGTGGCCCCGATGAATCCGGTGCCGGTGATCTTGACTGTGGTCCCGCCGCTGGTGGTCCCCGACGTCGGTGTGAGCGAGGAGATAGTCGGGGTCGTTGCGCTGAAGGTGTATTCGTGGGCTGTCCCCGATGTGCCTGTCCCGCCGGCCGTGCTGACCTTGACCTTCACGGCGCCCGCCACGTGGGACTTCGTCACTGCCTTGACGACGGTGGGGCTTGTGACGGTGAAGCTGGCTGCTGTTGTCGCCCCGAAGTGGACCGCCGTGGCCCCGATGAACCCGGTGCCGGTGATCTTGACTGTGGTGCCGCCGCTGGTGGTCCCCGACGTCGGTGTGAGCGAGGTGACCGTCGGGGTCGGGGCCGTGAAGGTGTATTCGTGGGCTGTCCCCGATGTGGCGGTCCCGCCGGCCGTGGTGACTTGGACCTTGACGGCACCGGCCACGTGGGACTTCGTCACTGCCTTAACGACGGTGGGGCTTGTGACGGTGAAGCTGGCTGCTGTTGTCGCCCCGAAGTGGACCGCCGTGGCCCCGATGAACCCGGTGCCGGTGATCTTGACTGTTGTCCCGCCGCTGGTGGTCCCCGACGTCGGTGTGAGCGAGGTGACCGTCGGGGTCGGGGCCGTGAAGGTGTATTCGTGGGCTGTCCCCGATGTGCCTGTCCCGCCGGCGGTGGTGACCTTGACCTTCACGGCGCCCGCCACGTGGGACTTCGTCACTGCCTTGACGACGGTGGGGCTTGTGACGGTGAAGGATGTCGCTGCTGTCGCCCCGAAGTGGACCGCCGTGGCCCCGATGAACCCGGTGCCGGTGATCTTGACTGTGGTGCCGCCGCTGGTGGTCCCCGACGTCGGTGTGAGCGAGGTGACCGTCGGGGTCGGGGCCGTGAAGGTGTATTCGTGGGCTGTCCCCGATGTGCCTGTCCCGCCGGCCGTGGTGACCTTGACCTTCACGGCGCCCGCCACGTGGGGTTTGGTCTTGGCGTGGACGACGGTGGGGCTTGTGACGGTGAAGGATGTCGCTGCTGTCGCCCCGAAGTGGACCGCCGTGGCCCCGATGAACCCGGTGCCGGTGATCTTGACTGTGGTGCCGCCGCTGGTGGTCCCCGACGTCGGTGTGAGCGAGGTGACCGTCGGGGTCGGGGCCGTGAAGGTGTATTCGTGGGCTGTCCCCGATGTGGCGGTCCCGCCGGCGGTGGTGACTTGGACCTTGACGGCACCGGTCACGTGGGACTTCGTCACTGCCTTGACGACGGTGGGGCTTGTGACGGTGAAGCTGGCTGCTGTTGTCGCCCCGAAGTGGACCGCGGTGGCTCCATAGAGGCCGGTGCCGGTGATCTTGACTGTGGTGCCGCCGCTGGTGGTCCCCGACGTCGGTGTGAGCGAGGTGACCGTCGGGGTCGGGGCCGTGAAGGTGTATTCGTGGGCTGTCCCCGATGTGCCTGTCCCGCCGGCCGTGGTGACCTTGACCTTCACGGCGCCCGCCACGTGGGGTTTGGTCTTGGCGTGGACGACGGTGGGGCTTGTGACGGTGAAGGATGTCGCTGCTGTCGCCCCGAAGTGGACCGCCGTGGCCCCGATGAACCCGGTGCCGGTGATCTTGACTGTGGTGCCGCCGCTGGTGGTCCCCGACGTCGGTGTGAGCGAGGTGACCGTCGGGGTCGGGGCCGTGAAGGTGTATTCGTGGGCTGTCCCCGATGTGGCGGTCCCACCGGCGGTGGTGACTTGGACCTTGACGGCACCGGCCACGTGGGACTTCGTCACTGCCTTGACGACGGTGGGGCTTGTCACGGTGAAGCTGGCTGCTGTTGTCGCCCCGAAGTGGACCGCGGTGGCTCCATAGAGGCCGGTGCCGGTGATCTTGACTGTGGTGCCGCCGCTGGTGGTCCCCGACGTCGGTGTGAGCGAGGTGACCGTCGGGGTCGGGGCCGTGAAGGTGTATTCGTGGGCTGTCCCCGATGTGCCTGTCCCGCCGGCCGTGGTGACCTTGACCTTCACGGCGCCCGCCACGTGGGGTTTGGTCTTGGCGTGGACGACGGTGGGGCTTGTGACGGTGAAGGATGTCGCTGCTGTCGCCCCGAAGTGGACCGCCGTGGCCCCGATGAACCCGGTGCCGGTGATCTTGACTGTGGTGCCGCCGCTGGTGG
Organism: uncultured Actinomycetota bacterium; assembly: GCA_963770505.1. GTDB lineage: Bacteria > Actinomycetota > Acidimicrobiia > Acidimicrobiales > RAAP-2 > CAVYPR01. The sequence goes on from CAVYPR010000003.1 coordinate 516,452, forward strand.
TCCCCGACGTCGGTGTGAGCGAGGTGACCGTCGGGGTCGGGGCCGTGAAGGTGTATTCGTGGGCTGTCCCCGATGTGGCGGTCCCACCGGCGGTGGTGACTTGGACCTTGACGGCACCGGCCACGTGGGACTTCGTCACTGCCTTGACGACGGTGGGGCTTGTCACGGTGAAGCTGGCTGCTGTTGTCGCCCCGAAGTGGACCGCGGTGGCTCCATAGAGGCCGGTGCCGGTGATCTTGACTGTGGTGCCGCCGCTGGTGGTCCCCGACGTCGGTGTGAGCGAGGTGACCGTCGGGGTCGGGGCCGTGAAGGTGTATTCGTGGGCTGTCCCCGATGTGCCTGTCCCGCCGGCCGTGGTGACCTTGACCTTCACGGCGCCCGCCACGTGGGGTTTGGTCTTGGCGTGGACGACGGTGGGGCTTGTGACGGTGAAGGATGTCGCTGCTGTCGCCCCGAAGTGGACCGCCGTGGCCCCGATGAACCCGGTGCCGGTGATCTTGACTGTGGTGCCGCCGCTGGTGGTCCCCGACGTCGGTGTGAGCGAGGTGACCGTCGGGGTCGGGGCCGTGAAGGTGTATTCGTGGGCTGTCCCCGATGTGGCGGTCCCGCCGGCGGTGGTGACTTGGACCTTGACGGCACCGGCCACGTGGGACTTCGTCACTGCCTTGACGACGGTGGGGCTTGTCACGGTGAAGCTGGCTGCTGTTGTCGCCCCGAAGTGGACCGCGGTGGCTCCATAGAGGCCGGTGCCGGTGATCTTGACTGTGGTGCCGCCGCTGGTGGTCCCCGACGTCGGTGTGAGCGAGGTGACCGTCGGGGTCGGGGCCGTGAAGGTGTATTCGTGGGCTGTCCCCGATGTGCCTGTCCCGCCGGCCGTGGTGACCTTGACCTTCACGGCGCCCGCCACGTGGGGTTTGGTCTTGGCGTGGACGACGGTGGGGCTTGTGACGGTGAAGGATGTCGCTGCTGTCGCCCCGAAGTGGACCGCCGTGGCCCCGATGAACCCGGTGCCGGTGATCTTGACTGTGGTGCCGCCGCTGGTGGTCCCCGACGTCGGTGTGAGCGAGGTGACCGTCGGGGTCGGGGCCGTGAACTTGAAGGAGCCTGCGGATGTGACCACCCCTGTGGCGGTGGTGACCTTGATGTGGACTGTCCCGGCTGTGTGCGCGGGGGTCGTCACTGTGAGACTGGCCGCGTCCGCAGTTGTACTGAAGTTATTGCCTGTGCGTTTGGTGATGGTGCCTGCCACGGTCCCGAAGGCGACACTCGTAGCTGTCTTGATGTGCTTCCCCTCAATCTTGACCGTCGTCCCGCCGCTGGTGGTCCCCGACGTCGGTGCGAACGATGTGATGTCCGGCGTCTTAGCGCTCGCAGGTGTGGCAAGTCCCACGACCGCGCCTGCCAGCACCCCGAACGTGAGGATGATGGCCAACAGGGATGATCGCGCTCGGCCTTTCGTGCGGTCGTTAAGCATCAAACCGCTGTCCCATGAAGAACCGGACGAGGCTGGCGGCGTCAGACACGAAGGACACCGGGCTTGTGCCCGCCGGTTGCAGTCCGCCGGCCGCCGTCAAGGCGCCTGCAACGGTGAAGGACAGGGCCTTGACCCAGGCCGCCACCGTGAGCACACCGCCGCTGACTCGGGCGGTTGCCAGGGTGATTGGGGAGGCGACCGACGTCGAGCTTCCGTTGAAGGTGAAAGTCCCGTCGGTGGAGGAGCAGCCACGAAGCCCAGGCACTGCGTAGAAGTGGCCGGCACCCGACCAGAAGCCGCTGCACCGGTTCGGCGACACATCGGTTGCCGTCTCTTCCGAGCTGTCGCCGAGCTGGCAGCCATCCCCGGCTCCGTTCTCCGTGACAGTGGTGCCCACGCAGGAGGGCCCCCCGGCCGCAGCCGCCTCGACGCGGCCCAGCCCCATTTGCGTGACCCCGCGTCGGACCGCCTCGGACGGACGGACCCGCCGATCCGTCCGGGCTCCGTCCCCAGGCACGGGCGCGTTGTTGCCCCGGCTGCTGTGGTGCGGTTCCATCATTGCGATCTCAGGACTCGTTACGGGACACCACGAGGCCAGTCCCCTTCCAACTACCGGCGCGCCGGGACGCACCAACGGTGCTGGTCCGGCCATTGTGCCGGGCGTCGCACCGCAAAGCGGCTCACTGCCCACTTCCTTACCCAGAGAAGCAGCGCGCCCCGATAACCGATCAGCCTTTGCTGACACGCCCCCCTCCGCCACGTTCAGCACCCCAGCCTAGTCCGACGCACTCTCCCTGACCAGGGGGTTCCAACAGTCGTTTGGGGGCGTCGCCAGCAGTCCCGGAGGGGCCGAAGCCAGGGTCTCGAGGATCGCCTCGGCCAGAGCGCGGGCCGCCGTGGGGTCGAGTTCCACAGCCACCCGGGCGCCGGGACCCCGACCAGGGTTAATGAAGTCGAGATTGAGGGTGTGGTCGGCCGGGGCGTGGACCGGGTGGTCCAAGTACACGGTGGCGTCGGTGAGCGGAAACCAGCCCTCGGCCCCCTTCCCGCTGCCCCGCAGGGTGACGTTCCGGGTCTGGTAAGTGCACATGTGTCCCCCGTCAGCTGGCCAGGTGGCGGCCGTAGAAGTCGAAGATGCGCGACCAGCCGTCGGTGGCGGCCTCGGGGCGGTAGCTCGGGCGGTCGGTGGCGAAGAAGGCGTGACCGGCTCCCTCGTAGGTGTGGAACTCGAACTCCTTGCCGGCCTCATCCAGCGCCCGCTCGAGCTCGGCGGTCTGTTCGGGGGAGGGGTGCTGGTCGTCGGCACCGAACAGGCCGAGCAGCGGGCAGGAGAGGTCGGGGGCCAGGTGGACGATGGGACCGACCTTCATCGGAAACCCCTCGGGCACGGTCCCCACCACGAAAGCGCCGTAGCAGTCGACCGCCGCCTGGAGGTCGAGGGAGCAGGCGGCCAGGAATGACTGCCGGCCGCCCGAGCAGTAGCCGATGGATCCCACCCGGCCGTTGGAGGTGGGGAGCGACCGTAGGTGGGCGACCGCCCCGGCGACGTCGCCCACCAGCTGCTCATCGGGAACGCCCCCCTTGGCCCTCGTCGCCGCGGCCGCGTCGTCCGGGCTCACGCCGAATCCCTCGCGGCTGTAGAGGTTCGGGCACAGGGCCAGGTAACCGTGTGCGGCGAAGCGGCGGGTGATCTCCTTGGTGGCCTCGTCGTAACCCGGCATGTGGTGGATCACCACCACTCCCCCGTAGGGGCCACCGCCGAGCGGCTGTGCACGGTAACCCTCCAGCTCGTCGCCGTTGTGGCCGACGAAGCGGATGGTCTCCGCGCCCATCGCGTCGCCCATGGTCGCGCCCTCCCGTTGGTCTGCCCAGCGCACGTCCCTCGCCGGATGTTCGTCACGTTAGGCCGGTCGACCCGCCCCTGAGGACGCGGGCGCGGCGAGCGACCGCTCCCACCTGGGAGCCCGCTGCCCGACGGCCTCCGAGGCGAGTAACGTGGAGGGCCGGGGGTCCCGAGGCCACCCCGCGGGTGCTGAGCCGCCCACGGCCGTCCACCCAAAGCAATGCGGACGATCCCAGGGAGACGGAGATGGGGCGTTACCAATGAGACCGCGTCGGCGCCGTCACCCCGGTGGCGCCGCCTGCCGTCCGGCAGCGACCGCCCTCACCCTGGCCGCCATCACCCTCGCCGCCACGGCATGCCTGGGGATCCTGGGCGACACTGCCGGGGCAGTGACCTCGGGCGGTCCCGTCCACGTCCGTTCGGCCCGCCTGGCTGCCACACCGCACTTCACAGGACCGACACCGACCCTCACTGCCACCCCGTCCAGGGCGACCGCGCCGGCCGTGATCACACTCTCGGGTACCGATTTCGACCCCGCGGGATCGTCGGTGACCTGCCGGTTCACCAGCGGAACACCGGCCACCTCCACCACGATCACACCGACGCCCACCGGCGCGGTATTCGGCACGATCCGGCTGACCTCGACCGACGCGGTGGGGACAAACCCGATCAAGTGCACCCAGACGCCGCACACACACGCGGCGCTGTCGGCTTCGGCCGCGTTCACGGTCACGGCCATCGCGCCCACATGCGGCCTCACCACAGCCCCACTGACATGCGCGGCCAGCCAGGTCGTCGGTACCACCGTCACCGGCACCGACCTCAGCACGTCCTTGTCGTTGAACTCGACCCCCAACGCCTCAGGCGGGGTGAACCCGACAAACACCCTCGTGGCCTTCTCAAAGGTGACCCTGGGGAACCAGGCCACAAGCCCGGCCTGCCGGACATCGCACGCCACCCACATCTGCACCACAAGCGCCTACGTGGCCTCCAACGGGAGCCTCAACACCATCGTGGTCAACGACAACCGGGGTGACCTGGCCGGATGGACGGTGACCGGCCAGATGGCCTCGGACTTCCAAGGCCCGACAGTGGGGCATAACCACAGCATTCCGGCCGACGACCTCACGTGGGTCCCCTCGGTGAGCCCCGAGTCGACAAGCAGCTGCGTCACCCTGGGATCGGCGCAGACCTGCGCCCCTTCCGACGTGCTCAGTGAGATCAGCGCGGGACCGGCCGCCTCCCTCTCCACTTCGACATCCACGGTTCTCTGCCAGGCCGCCCCGGGTGGGGGCGGTGGTGGGACGAAGTGCACAGCCAAGCTCATCCTGGCCATCCCGCCGTACATCGTCGCCGGCCGGTACACGGCGACGATCGACATCGTCGTCAGCTAGGTGGGCCGGCTTCGTCGTCCTGACACGGGACCGGACTCGCCGCAGAACGCCGTACGCCGCGGAGGGCCGGGACTCAGGGACGGCACCAGGGCGCGGCACCAGAGGCTCCGAGTAGCCGTGGTGGCCGCGGTGATCATGGTGGCGTTCGGCACCGGGCTCCTCTGCACCTCGGCCGACGCCACCGACGCCTTGGCGGCCTCGAACGGGTCCTGGTCGATCTTCCCCTATCACGCACCCGGCGCCTCCGGACCGGGCCGCTCCCTCTTCGACTTCAGCCTGAAGGCCGGCCAGTCGATCGCCGACGCCTTCACCCTGTCCAACGACGCAAACCACCCCATCACCTTCAACATCTACCCGGCCGATGCCTACGACGTCACCGCCGGGGGCGGGTTCGCCCTGCGCGGCTTCGGCCAGGAGAACGTCGGGGTCGGGGCCTGGGTCCACCTGCCCAAGTCCGTGCAGGGCCTGTACACGCTGGCCCAGGACTCCCAGGTCACCGTGCCGTTCACCCTGGTGGTCCCCTCCGACGCCAGCCCCGGTGACCACGCCGGGGGGATCGTGGCCCTGGCCGTCTCGCCGGCAAAGAGATCCAACTCCCGGGTGCGTTTCACGGTCCGCCAGGGCGTGGGCGTGCGGGTGTACCTCGATGTGCTGGGCGCGGTCCACCCCGGCCTGGCGGTGGAGAACCTGAAGACCGACGTCTCGGTGCCCCCCGTCGCCTTCCTCACCGGCTCCAGCAAGGCCGGGGTGTCCTATGACGTGGTCAACACCGGCAACCAGACCTTCCCCTCGGTGGTGGTGCGGACCTACGCCACGAACCTCTTCGGACAGACGGTGCAGACCTTTCCCCCCGTGCGCCTGGCCACGGTGCTCCCCGGGAGCCGAGAGACCATCATCCAGCCCGAATGGTCGCCTCTCCCGTTGGCCGGACCGGTGACGGTCCACGTCCAACTCCTGGCCACAAGGGTCAACCACAAGTACACGTCGAGCTTCTGGGTGGTCCCGTGGCTGCTGATCGTGGTGGTGCTTCTGGTCCTGGGCGCACTCGTCGCCTTTCTCTTCCGCCTCTGGCGGCGCCGGAAGGCACGTTCCTGCCACGCCCAGGACCCCAACGCCGAGGAGCCGGCCTGGAGCACGGTGCCCGCCACGACTGCGGGCAGCAAGACGGAGGAGAGCCTCGAAGGTGAGTGAATCCTGGAGGAATGAGGATCGATTGCCCCCCGGACGCACATCGGTGCCGGACGCTTGCGAGCTCGGCACCGGTCCATGGGTCGGACGACCGGCCAGAACCAAGATTTCTCGTACTCCGACGCAGCGGGTTACCGGGTCAAAGAGATCGAGGGCCGTCAGGCGGTGACCACCACCGCCTGACGGCCAAAGCGGCCGGTAGGGACTGGCCACGGTCGGCATGTTCGCCGTGGAGGCGGCTGAAACGGCCCTGAGCCCGAACGGTCGATGCCCTGCGGTAGCGTGCTCCGCCGATGTGTGAAGAACCCGCGCTTGCCGTTGTGTTGGAAGGGTCCGCCGTCTCCCATCAAACCGACGCTCCTGCTAAAGAGACGTTGGTCGGCGTCACCGGACTCGCGTTCAACGCGGCCCCTACCGTCCTCGTCAGCGTGGAAACGGCGACCCATGCGGTCGCCTCACGCCTGGGCACCGTGGCCGGGGCACTCGCGACCACCGGCGGGAGGCTTTGCAACGGCACTGCGACCAGGGCAACTCTGCGTCCGACCTGGGCGCGGCCGACCAGCGTGTTGACCGACCGACCAGGACCGACGTCTCGCCGAGTTGCGGTCTGCCAACAGGCGGCATGACGGTGGTCGCCTCGGGGATCGGGTCTTCGAAAGTGTCCAAAGTTGCATGTGGAAACTGGGCGCGCTGGCGAATGGGCCTCGGTCTGCTCGCCGTCGCCGGCATCGCGGCTGCCTGCGGGTCCGGGGGCCCTCCCAAAGCCTCGGGAAAATCGAGCACATCGACGGGGCAGACGACCACGTCCGAGACGTCCGCGGCCAGCGGTTTGAACCTCGTGGCCTCAGACTTTCCCGGACCGTGGAAGAAAGCCCCGACCACTAGGGGTCCAAGCGTCGTGCGGGACTCCATGAACCACTGCCTACTGCAGGCGCCCGGCGCAGCCTCTCCGTCGACCTCGTCGACCTCGTCGACCTTTATCGACGCCACGAACGGACAAGAGGCCAGCTCGCAGGTGCAGCTCTACGCTGCTTCCACACAGGCGATGTCGGCTGCGAGAAGCGCCGGGTCCAGGGGTGTGAGCAGGTGCCTCCAGCGCGAGGTCAGCACCGCGTTGCCCAAGACGCTCCCGAGTGGAGAAACTCTCCGGCACGTCTCGGCGTCGGGGAAAACTGTCCCGGGCTTGGCGACCGGGGAATCTTCTCAGCGGGTGGTGGCGCTCGTCACCTATCCGACCGGCAACGGTGGCTCTGGCGGCACAACGGTATTCACCGACGTCATCGGATTCGCCAGCGGCACAGCATTCCTCGAGGCGGAATTCGAGAGCACCGGATCCCCTCCGCCCGAGGCGTTGGAGCGGTCGACGATGGCCGCCCTGCAGGCGCGGGCCGCGAGCTAGGAATTTGCGGTTTTCTTGCCACGTGCTCGGAAAAGACCAGTTCAGAGCGTCGTTTTCTGACCGATCAAACGTGTGCTTCTTACCGAACAAACGATTGACACAACGCCCCAATTAAGTTATCGTTCGTTTGGACGAATTCTCGTCGACGCGACCGGACTGGGAACTGGGCGCGAAGTAACTTGCCCGGGCCGGTAAAGCGCCGGGGCTTAACGGGAAGTGGGGGCGGGGCATGCGGCATTCAACGGTGGCAGACGACCGCGGTGTCGGCGGTACCGGCGGGGGGGGCAAGCGGATGGGGCCCGTGCAACGGTTCCTGCTGACCGTCATGGCGGCGGTGCTCTGTCTCGGGACCCTCGGAGCCTCGATGGGGGCTGTCGCGTTCGGCACGGCCACGACGGCCGGCGCCGCTACAGCCGGACCGGCCACCACAGTGACCAACACCGTCAAGGACTACCAGTCCTGCGCCATCACAGCCGGCAGCCTCGGTGGCAAGCGGACATCAACGACAACAACCCTCTACAAGGTGACCCAGCCGACAAAGGTGGCGCCCGGCGCGACATTCACAGTGACCCTGGCTTCGACAGGCTACGGGGTCATCCCGCCGACGACAACAGGCGCCACCGTCAAGTTCTACGGGACACAGATCAACAGGTTCGGCCTCCCGGCAGGCACGACCCTGGTCTCGTCCACCATCGTGACACCGGGCTACAAGGCCGTGACGGCGACAATCGCAAAGCCGACAAAGCGCACCGCGCTGGGGGCGACCACGGTGACGGTAAGCACAACGACCTACGCCCCGAGCGGCAAGATGATCGTGGTCTCGACGCCGACACACATCGCGGGCGGAGACGACTTCCTGGGACCGACCATCAGGCTCACGTTGCATCTCTCGACAAACCCGCCGAACCCCAACGTGCAGCTGCGCTACATCACAGACCAGAGTTCGGGCACGACCCCCCCGACGACGGCCGCCAAGCACTCGCTCATCCAGGTGAACGAGATCGTCACGATCACAGTGAAGGACACATGCTGGGTGAACCTGACGAAGACAAATGTGCCCTTCGCGACAGTTCCCGTGCATGACACGGCCGCGCCGACCATAACAATCCTGGCGCCGGCTGCCAATTCCCAGATCGTCCAGAACTCGGTGGTGCACTCCGCCTTCTCGTGCACGCAGACACCCACGTGGGACGGGGTCGTGAGCTGCACCGCCACCAACACAGGCCACACACTTTCCGTCGGGCAGGCGGTCACAACGGCCGTCATCGGCACACATACAGTGACCGTTACGGCCAAGAACAAGTCGACAATCACCTCAACGCAGACGTCGCACTATAAAGTCATCGTCCCGCCGTACAACCTGGTGCCCCCTACGATCACACTGACATCGCCGGTCAACGGCGCGGTGTACGTGCAAGGGTCGACCGTCACAGCCCATTTCTCCTGCCACGCGTTCGCTGGAACACACATCACATCCTGCACTGGCACCGTGGCCAGCGGCACAGCGATCACAACCAGCACCCCCGGCTACAAGGCCTTCACCGTGAAGGCCAAGGACGGTCGCGGCAATCCGACGACCGAGACGGTCGGTTACACCGTGAGGTCATCGGGTTCACCGTCGACAAGCTCGACGTCGAGCGACGTTCCCCTCACGGCTACCGCCTCCTCCACGAACTACAGCTGCTCGCTGTGGGACGACTACGTCAACAGCAGCACCAGCGACACCTGCATCATCGGCGCACATCTCCCCGAGGTCACCTGGAAGGTCACCACCACAGCCCCCAAGGGCGGTCGCCTCGTGCCCGGTGACAAGCTGACAGTGGCCGAGCAGATCTACCGCCCAGGCGCCTTGGCGACCTCGACCAACGGCGGCTACGACAGCGGTCCTTACAAGGAGACATTCACAGTCGTCGCACCTGCCGGCACCCAGATCACAGGCCCGGTCAGCACCTCGAAGACGGGTCTCTCCTCCAGCACCTACGGCGGGACGGCGAGCGCCTCCGGCGCCTCGGCCTGCAACTACAACGACACCGGGGCCGCGGGGACAGGGACAGGGAAGTACTGCACCAACTCCGCCACCAACATCGCGACCGGGACGGCGACCGCACCCGGCTCGGTCAAGGTCGGTGCGTACGCCACCACCAAGAACGGCGCCTGGGGCTCCACCAAGAACGGCGCCTTCGGCTCCACCAAGAACGGCGCATTCGGCTCCACCAAGAACGGCACCTACGCCACCACCACCGTCGGCGCCTACGGGAGCACGACCGTCAACACCCTCTACTCAAGCACGGTCAAGGCGACATCCAACACAAAGACCGTCAAGACAATCGCCACAACCGCGAAGAAGATCTTCGTGGCATCGGTCACCGGCGGTGCCAAGACCTCAGGTCGCCTCGAAGTGACAGTCACAAAGTCGGGCACCAAGAGCGTCGCCGTTTTCTCTTACACGGGTGAGACAGGAACCGTTGGCTTCAAGACAGTCGTCTACGTCAGCGGCACAAAGACAGCCAAGCTCAAGACCGGCGCCTTCGTCCGCCAGCCGACCACATCGGCCAACGTCACCGTGCTCCCGATCTCCTCGGTGACCGGCTTCCAGACCACCGTTGGCGGCGAGGTCAAGGTCGGGACGACAACAGGCACGAAGAGCGCGATCTTCAAGTACACGAGCGACTCGACGAGCAACACAACCTGCGGTACGAACCCCTGCTTCACCACGGTATCCCGGGTGAGCGGTACAGGGACGATCGCCAAGGGTGACACGGTCACCCAGGTCGACCAGACAATCGGGACAAACGTGACCCTGCACGCCGCGGCGGACACCAACTTCGGAACCACGGGAACAGTCAGGTTGGATGTCCAGGTGACAACAGCCGGTCACCAGGGAACGGCCCTCGTGAAGTACACCGGAGATTCGACCACGGCCGCCACCTGCGGATCGGCCGCCTGCTTCACGACCATCACCTGGTTGAGCGGTTCGAAGGGCATCCCGGTGGTCGGTGGCCCGATCGCCCAGGTCTCGCGGACAATCGCCACATACACCGGCGCAACAACAGTCCTGCACGCCACCTCCGACACCGGCTTCAACACCAAGGGCATCGGACGGACCCTCGACGTCCAGGTGAAGATAGGGACAACGGTCGGTACAGCGGTCGTGTCCTACACAACCGACTCGGCCACGGCCGCCACCTGCGGTGACGCCACCGACTGCTTCACCAAGGTGAAGTACGTGAGCGGGGCTCACGGCGTCCCAGTGGTCACAGGACCGGTCAAGCAGATCTCGCCAACAATCACCGCGTACACCGGAACCACAACCTTCCTGCACGCCACGGCCGACACCGGCTTTAACACCAAGGGCATCGGCAGGAAGCTCGACGTCAAGGTCACCACGCACACGATCCAGACAGTGCCGACCCATGAGATCAAGACAGAGCCGACGACAGTGCTCGTCACAGTGCCGACGACGGAGTGCACTCCCAACCCCACATACCCGACACCGACAGCGACACACGCAACAATTTGTTCGGTCGTGACAGTGCCGACCCATGAGCTTAAGACAGAGCCGACGACAGTGGTCGTCACAGTGCCGACGACAGTCGCCGGCACCGGTACAGCGGTCGTGAGCTACACAAGCGACTCGACCACGGCCGCCACATGCGGCTCGGCCGCCTGCTTCACCAAGGCCACGTTCGTGAGCGGAGCGCACGGCGTGCCGGTGGTCACAGGTCCGGTCAAGCAGATCTCGCCGACAATCGTCACATACTCCGGAACCACAACCTGGCTCCACGCCACGGCCGACACCGGCTTCACCACCAAGGGAGCAGGGAGGAACCTTGACGTCCAGGTGAAGACAGGGACAACGGTCGGAACCGCGGTCGTGAGCTACACAACGGACGCCACCGCGGTCGCCACATGCGGCTCGGCCGCCTGCTTCACCAAAGCGAAGTACGTGAGCGGGGCGCACGGCGTGCCGGTGGCCACAGGGCCTGTCACCCAGATTTCGCCCACAATCTCCACCTACACGGGAACCACAACGTTCCTCCACGCCACGTCGGACACCGGCTTCACCACCAAGCTCACACGCAAGTTGGCCGTCCGAGTGACACTGACAGGCGTCAAGGGCACAGCCGTGGTGAGTTACACAACGGACTCGACCACCGCCGCCACATGTGGCTCGGCCGCCTGCTTCACCAAGGCCACCTACGTGAGCGGCGCGCACGGCATCCCGATTGTGAACACACAGAACACAATCTTGGGCACAGTCACACCGACCACCACACCGGGGACATACAAGACAAAGGCTGTTAGGCAGCTTGACCCGACAATTGCAACACTTTCGAGCGGCGTGCTGCACGCCACCGCCGACACCGGCTTCACGGCCTCCGGCACAGCCACGGTCGCGGTGACAAAGACAGGCGTCAAGGGCACAGCCGTCTTCAGCTACACGGGCGACTCAGCCACGGCCGCCACATGCGGTTCGGCGGCCTGCTTCACCGGCGTTAACTACAAGAGCGGCGCCAAGGGCGTCCCGGTCGCCACAGGGTCGATCAGCCAGTCGCTGCAAACAGTGGCCACATTCACCGGTAGCGGCAAGATCGCCGTCGCAACCGTGAAGACAAAGGGCTTCGCGGCCAGCGGGTTGCTGAAGGTGACCACCACGAATGGGACGGCGTGGGTCACCTATGCCTCGCACACGACAACCTCGTTCACAGGGCTCACCACCAAATCGGGCACCGGCACCGTGACGACCGCGGCGACAGGGATCGTCGAGCCAGGGCTGGGTGGTAATGGCTACGCCGCCTGGACGACGGTCGCCGCCGGGTCCAACAACACGACAGTGAGCACATTCATCCCCGGTGGCGGTCACCTTGCCGTCGCCAGCACCACGAACTTCGCGGCGGCAGGTGGCACACTCGTCGTGGTCACGTCGAACGGCACGGTGCACCTGACCTACACGGGCGTCTCCGGCAGCACATTGACGGGAGTGAAGGCAACTACAGGTGCCAGCGGCCGCATCTACTCCAGCGCCCCGCTAGCGCTGCTAACGGCGACGGCCATCAAGGGCGCCGCCAAGGTCGCCGGAACGAGCGTCTCGGGTTGGACATGGAACGTCACAGTCCACAGCGCGTCGTCCTTCGCGGTCCAGTGGGACGGCAGCTCATGTGAAAACAACACAGGCTCGCCGACCCCGACCGCCGACGCGGCGTGCAAGACAAACGCCGAGGAGATCCAGGGCATCGACGGGACCTACATCTACCTCCACTACCGGTTGGTCGTGACCGGCACGGGGACCATCTCGATTCCCGGTATCGGCGTGATCCACGCGCACCAGCACGACTGGGACGGTACGACTGCGCACAAGACCGGGAGCACAACATTCGTCACGACGGCCGGCACGGCTCCGGGCCTCTCCTGGCTCTCCGATGCGACGCCGCCCACGTCTTCGATCGTGTCGCCGCAGGAGGGCGGGGTGTACGGCTTCGGTGCGGCAAAGACCGCGTCGTACAGTTGCTCGGACTCGTCCGCTGGCGTGACCATCTCGAGCTGCGTCGGGTACGAGACAACAACGCAGGTAACAAACGGACATGCGTTGACAACGAGCGCATTGGTGCACAACGAGATCCACCAGTTCAAGGTCGTCGCCACGAGTTCGGACGGCTTGACGAGCACGTCGTACGCCTCGTTCGTGACCCTGGCCAGTCCGCCGGTGCTCACCACACAGCCCGCCTACTCGCTGACATCGGGCGGGTCGCTGACAGTGCCCCTGCCCTACAGCGGCACCTACCCGGTGACATTGGCAACGGAGAAGATCGTCACCACACCAAGCCATGGCACGGCGGCGATCCAGCCCACAGGCAAGATCACCTACACGAACGACAACACGCCGTTCGCGTCTGACAGTTTCCAGGTCAAGGTCTCCGACACCGCCGGTAACCCCAGCAACGTCGAGACGGTTCACCTGACGCTTTCGAACCCGCACAAGCCGACGATCACCGTGAACACGCCGCCTCAGAACGGCTCGGGCAGCTATGCCCGCGGATCGACGGTGCTCGCCACATACACCTGTGGGGACAACGTGATCGGGGGCGTGTCCACATGCTCTGCCACGCAGACAGTCAACGGCACTTTGACGTCGGTTCCCGACGGCAGCCCGATTGACACGACAAGCCTGATCCTGGGAAACACCCACAGTTTGACGGTGAAGGCCGTCGGCTTCGGTGGGGCGTCAGGCACACAGTCGAGCACAACGACGGTCACTTACACGGTCAACTCCCCGCACCCAGCTGCGGCGAGCTTCTCGGTGAAGGTGCCGGACACGGGCAACGACACAGTGAAGGTCCTGACACACGTGACGTCGACATACCCGATCACACCGGGAACGCTGGCGTTGGTGACACTGCCCATTCACGGCACAGCGACGGTTGACGCTGCGCACGTCGTCAAGTACGCGCCGCGGACAATCGGCAGCGAGCTCACCCACGATTCCTTCACCTACGACGTGAAGGACACCGACGGGCAGCTCTCCAACAAGGGCACCGTGGGCGTCACAATCTTCCCAGTGCCCGTTATCGCCTCGATCTCGCGGACGAGCGGCCCGACGACAGGCGGGACCCAGGTGACCATCACCGGGACCGGGTTCTCGACAGTGTCGAGCGTCAAGTTCGGGACAACGCCAGCCACGGGAATCACAGTGAGGTCGGAGACCCAGCTCGTGGCCATCGCCCCGGCACACGCTGCCGGCACAGTCGGGATCTCGGTGACGACGCCTGGAGGGACGTCGGCGACAACGCCGGCTGACCTCTACAAGTTCGTCGTCCCGCCGCCGGTCGTCTCGGCCATCTCGCCTTCGAGCGGCCCGGCGGCCGGGAGCACGACGGTGACGGTCAGTGGCAGCGGCCTCAGTGGGGCCTCCAAGGTCTACTTCGGCACAAAGACAGGGACGACAATCTCGGTCAACGCCGTAGGGAACCAGCTCACCGCCAAGAGCCCGTCGGGCACATCGGGATCGTCCGTCGCCGTCCGGGTGGTGACCCCCGGTGGTGAGAGCAACGCGGTGCCGGCGGACCTGTTCACCTACGGCCCGATCATCTCGTCCATCTCGCCCGCAGGTGGGTCGACGGCCGGAGGCAGCCAGGTGACCGTAACAGGGGCCGGGTTCTCGACAGTGACCCACGTCAAGTTCGGCACAACAGCCGCCTCGTCCTACACGGTCAGGTCAGCGACCCAGATCGTGGCCACCTCCCCTGCGCACGCAGCCGGCACAGTCGGGATCTCGGTGACGACGGCCGTTGGGACGACGCCGACAACCGTTCATGACGTCTACAAGTACGCCGTTCCGGTGCCGGTGGTGTCCGCCGTCTCGCCGGCGAGCGGCCCGGCAGCCGGCAGCACGTCGGTGACGGTGAGCGGCAGCGGCCTGGCCGGGGCCACGACAGTCTTCTTCGGTGCCAACAAGGGGACGACAATCTCGGTCAATGCCGGAGGGACCCAGCTCACCGTGAAGAGCCCATCGGGCACCGCGGGGACCGCTGTGAACGTGCAGGTGGTGACCGCCGGAGGTGAGAGCAACGCCGTGCCGGCGGACCTGTTCACCTACGGCCCGACCCTCACCTCCATCTCACCGGCCAGCGGTTCGACGGCCGGCGGCACCCAGGTGACCGTCACAGGGACCGGCTTCTCGACAGTGACCCACGTCAAGTTCGGGACAACGACAGCCGCGTCCTACACGGTCCGCTCGGCCACCCAGATCTCGGCCACCGCACCTGCTCATGCAGCCGGGACAGTGGCAGTCTCGGTGACGACGGCCGCAGGGACGACGCCGACAACCGTTCATGACGTCTTCAAGTTCATCGTTCCGGTCCCGGTGGTCGCGGGCGTTTCGCCTGCGAGCGGCCCGGCTGCCGGTGGCACGACGGTGACGGTGAGCGGCAGCGGACTCTCCGGGGCCACGACAGTCTTCTTCGGCGCAAGCAAGGGGAAGACAGTGTCGGTCAACGCCGGGGGCACCCAGCTGACCGTGAAGAGCCCGTCGGGGACGTCGGGGGTCTCGGTCAATGTGCAGGTGGTGACCACCGGGGGTGAGAGCGCCGTCGTGCCGGGGGACGTGTTCACCTACGGCCCGATCATCTCCTCGGTGTCGCCTTCGAGCGGCTCGACGACCGGTGGCACCCAGGTGACCATCACAGGGACCGGGTTCTCGACAGTTACCCACGTCAAGTTCGGCACAACAGCCGCCTCGGCCTACACGGTCAAGTCGCCCACCCAGATCTCGGCCACCGCCCCTGCCCACGCAGCCGGCACAGTCCGGATCTCGGTGACGACGGTCGGCGGGACGACGCCGACATCGAGCGCCGACCTCTACAAGTTCGTCGTCTTGACGCCGGCAGTGGGAGGGGTCTCGCCGTCGAGCGGCCCGACGGCCGGTGGCACGACGGTGACGGTAAGCGGCAGCAACCTCTCGGGGGCCACGACAGTCCTGTTCGGCACAGCCAAGGGCAAGACAGTCTCGGTCAACGCCGGTGGCACCCAGCTCACCGTGAAGAGCCCGGCCGGGACCGCAGGAGCCACGGTCGACATCCGGGTGAAGACCTCCGCAGGTGAGAGTCCCGCCGTGACGGCGGACCACTTCACCTACGGACCGGTCATCACCTCACTTTCTCGGACAACAGGCCCGGTGGCCGGCGGCACCAAGGTGACCATCACCGGGGCCGGGTTCCTGACAGTGCAGCACGTGAAGTTCGGCACGACGACAGCGACGTCCTACACCGTCAACTCGGCGACCTCGATCACGGCCACCGCCCCGGCGCACGTAGCCGGCACGGTCGGGATCTCGGTGACGACGGCGGCGGGCACGACGCCGACAACCAGCGCCGATCAGTACAAGTACCACTAGTCGCTAGGGATCTCGCCCACCCGCGGATTGGTCGCGGGTGGGCGAGATCACGGTGAAGTTGTCGATTTGTTCCTCGGGGTAAGGAGGCCCTCTTCTGAACTAGGACACTGACGATCCCTCGGAGCACTGGATGAGCGGGGACCCAGTTCAGCGCCACCGGAACTGGACATTCGCGGGTGTCCAAGGTGTTTCGCGGTGCCTGGAAGCGCTGGCGTGTAGGCATCGGCCGGCTCCCCATCTCACAAAAGTCCTGGTCGTGAAGTTGCAGTCGGACTGAACGAACGATTGACTTACTGACCCGACTTGATTAGTGTTCCTCTGGCTACAGAGAATCTCCGGGCGTAAACGTCGGGACCCGCATAGCCGGGTTTCATCGTGTGCCAGGAGAAAAGCGGAGACAGGGGGCGGAGATGCGGGAATCATCTAGGGTCAGCCACGGCGCGGCCGGCGGACCAGACGGGGGGAAACGACCGGTGAGCTTCGTTCGACGCGTGCTCTTGAACCTCATGGCGGTGGTGCTCTGCCTTGGCACCCTTGCCGGGTCCTTGGCTGCCATTTCCCTTGCCACCACGACGCCTGCCGGCGCGTCCGGAGTGACAAACCACCTCGACTGTTGGGCGGTCGCCTCTGGGGGGCCGAGTGGTGAGACAAGGGCCGCCACAACCACGCAGGGTTTGTTGGCGACCTCGACACCGGCGTCTGTCCTCCCAGGAGGCACATTCACCGTGACCTTCGGCCCAACAGGCATTGGGAACGTCCCGGCGAAGACAGGCACATACACGATTTCTGGCCTCTACACACAGACAGTCCGGCTCGCGCTCCCCGCCGGTGCGTCGGTTGTTAGTGGACCGACGGTCAAATCTCAGGGCTACTACTACAAGCCCACAAAGCCGGCCACACACACCGCCCTCGTCACGACGGCCACCCTCGTGACCGACGCGCACGCTCCCGGCGGGAAGATCATCAAGGAGTACACGGCCACCAACATCCCCGGTGGCGACGACTACCTGGCCTCCACGATCACAATCAAGTTAAAGGCCACGAGTCCTCAGAGTGACAAGTACACATTTGGTCTGGTCAGCGTTCCGCCGGTCGGGTCGACACCCAAGTCGGCTGACCCGGCCGTCTCGTTCGTCACCAAGGTCACCGGCGTGCCCCTCTACGGCACAATCGAGGCCAGCCTCGACTGTTGGCCTTACCCGAGCCCCCAGCCGCCATTTGTCTCGACCAACGTCATCGACAACACGGCACCGGCCATCACGATCGCCACGCCGGGCAATCTGAGCAAGGTGGTCCAGAACGCGACCGTCCACTCCAACTACAGCTGCATCGACCCGCCGATCTACGGGGACGGCATCAAGAGTTGCTCCGCCACCCTGACAACACACCCACTGGCCAATGGCGGCGTGATCACAAGCGCCGTCCTGGGGCCCCACACGGTGAAGGTGCACGCGGTAAATAACTCGACATACACGAGCACACAGAGTTCGACGTACACAGTCATCAAACCCCCGTACAATCTCGTGCCACCGACGGTGACCATCACATCGCCCGTCAACGGCGCCCAGTACGTCACCGGCTCGACAGTGAAAGCGAAGTTCTCGTGTCACGCCAACACAGGGACAACGCTCGTCTACTGCACGGGCACAGTGGCGACAGGTGCTTCGATCAGCACCACTGCGGGCTACCACACCTTCACCGTGAAGGCGCTGGACGGACGCGGGAACCCGACCAAAGAGACGGTAGGTTATTACGACCGCACCTCGAACACCCCCACGACGACCACCTCGGGTGACCAGGCCATCGGCTCGACCCGCTCGTCGAGCAACTTCAGCTGTTCCCTCTTCTATCAGTTGAACGACCAGCGAGTCGACGGGTTGGACAACACATCTCGTACATGCATCTTCGGCGCCCACGACCCCGAGGCGACGTGGCAGGTGATCGCTCCGGCGGGGAACGGCGGCCAACTCGCGATCGGCGACAAGCTCACAGTGACCGAGCAGATCTTCCGACCCGGCGCCAACGCGAACACAACAAAGAAGCAGGGCGGTTACGTCAGTGGTCCGTACAAGGAGACACTGGCACTGAACGCCCCGGCTGGCACGGTGATCACAGGGCACATCACCACCTCCAAGACCGGCCTTGCCTCCGCGACGTACGGTGCCACGGCGAGCGCTTCCGGCGCCTCGGCGTGCAACTACAACTACCTCAACTCCGACGCCGGCAGCTCCGGTCAGTTCTGCACCAATGGCACCGGCAACATCGGTTCGGTCAGTGGAGCAGCAGCCCCGAGCACCACGGTCGGGGCCTACGCGAGCACCACGATCAACACACTGTTCTCGACCAAGGTCAAGTCGACAACAAACGGCAAGAAGCTCAAGACAATCTCGACCCTCCACGTGACATCGGACACCAGTTCGCCGTCCTCGGGCCACCTCGAGATCCAGACCAGCACCGGCACGGCCGTCCTCGCCTACACCGGGCACTCGTCAACCACCTTCACCGGTGTGACCAGAGTCAGCGTCGGCTTCACAACATCGACGGTGGCGACCGGCAACTTCGTCCGCCAGCCGCTCACATCGGCCAACGTCACCGTCCTGCCGATTGCCTCGGTCACCGGCTTCCAGACCACCGCCGGCGGCGAAGTGAAGGTCGGAACGACAGGCGGCGCCCACAGCGCGATCTTCAGGTACACGAGTGACTCGACGAGCAACACAACCTGCGGAAAGAACCCCTGCTTTACCACCGTGACCAAGGTGAGCGGCACAGGGTCGATCGCCAAGGGAGACACCGTCGCCCAGGTTGATCAGACAATCGCCACAAACGTGACCCTGCACGCCGCGGCTGACACCAGCTTCGCTGCGTCCGGGACATTGCACGTGGCAACGGCCACAGGCACCGCGGTGGTGAGTTACACCTCGGACTCGACCACGGCGGCCACATGCGGCTCCGCGGCCTGCTTCAAGGGCATCACCTGGAAGAGCGGTGCAAAGGGCGCCCCGACGGTCGGCGGCGCCATCACCCAAGCGTTGGCGACAGTGAGCACCTTCACCGGCAGCGGGACCGTCACGGCGACGACTGCGGTGACCGGCTTCCACTCGCCGGGCCTCATTCAGGTCCACACCACGTCTGGAACCGCCTGGCTGACCTACACCGGAACCTCGTCAGACAGTTTCACCGGGGTCAGCGACGACTCGGGCACCGGCTCGGTGACGACCGGCACGATTGTCGAGTCGGGTCCAGGAAGCAACGGGTACACGGGCTACACCACCTACGGCGGTGCAGCCCTGACAGTGACACACACAGCCACAAGCTTGGCGACAGTCACAACCCAGACAGCCACAAGGCCGGTCACAACCCTGCCGACAGTGACAGTCACAAACCTGGCGACAGCTTCGTCGACATCCACAAGCCTGACCGGCGGGAACCTGCCGGTGGCCAGCACCACGGCCGAACCGTTCACCACCAGCGGGACCCTGCAGGTGACCACCTCCACAGGGGTCGCCACGCTGTCCTACACGGGAATCTCGGGCAACACATTCACTGGAGTGAAGTACGTGAGCGGGGCCAAGGGCCACATCTACAAGGGCGCGATCGTGGCGGAGCCCACGGCCACCTCCATCCACGGCGCCACCAAGGTCAACGGCACCGCGGTAACAGGGTGGACATGGTCGATCACAGCCACCGGCGCCACCAGCGTGCCCATCGTCTGGAACGGCAGCTCCTGTGAGAACAACACAGGCTCCCCGTCCCCGACGGGCTATGCCGCCTGCGGTTCGAACTCCGGTGAGCACTACGGCATCGACGGCCAGTACATCCTTCTGAGGTACACGCTGAAGGTGACCTCCACCGGGACGATCACGTTGCCGGGGGTCCCTGCTATCGGCGCTGACCAGCACGATTACCAGCCGGCCGCCGGGATCCTCACAGGGATCATCACATCGACAGGCGGAAAGTGGCAGTACGGGAGCACACTCTTCGCGACGGCTGCGTCGAGCGCACCGGGCATCTCATGGACCGCGGTGGACCCGAACCCGCCGACCGCCACCCTGTCGGCACCCAGCCAGGGGGCGGCGTACTCCTTCGGCCAGACAGTGAAGGCATCCTTCACCTGTTCTGACCCGACCCCGGGTAGGACCATCTCCTCGTGCGTCGGTATCGAGACAACAGGCACAGTCACGAACCAGAAGACGGTGGCCTCGGGATCGAGTCTGACCACGAACGACCTGGTGCACAACGAGATCCACACGTTCAAGGTGACGGCCACGAATACAGAGGGGTACACGAGCACGTCGTATGCGACGTTCATCACCTTGGCCGCTCCACCGGTGCTCCCGGCGACAAACACGCTGACCGTGACATCAGGGCAGTCGGTCACAGTGCCGTTCACATACTCGGGCACGTATCCGGTCACACATGCGTCCGAACACATCGTCACTCCGCCCCAATACGGGACAGTGGTGATCCAGCCCACAGGCAAGATCACGTACACCAACAACAACTCGGCGCACGCCCACGACTCGTTCCAGTTCGCGGTTTCTGACACGGCCGACAATCCGTCCAACGTCGAAACAGTGCAGCTGAATGTCCAGAACCGGAACCAGCCGACCATCTCCGCGGTCACGCCGCCGGCGACAGGCTCTGGCTCCTACGCCCGCGGGGCGGTCACTAACGCCACATACTCCTGCGGGGACACCGTCGAGGTGATCTCATGCACCGCCGAGCAGACAGTGACAAATGTCGAGACGGCAGTGACAAACGGCCAGCCGTTTGACACCACCAGCCTCATCGTGGGCAACACCCACCACCTCAAGATCACGGCGGTGGGTTTCGGTGGCTCGCTGGGGAACCAGACGACGACGGAGACAGTGTCGTACACGGTAAACACCCCGGCACCCGTGGCGTCGAACTTTACAGTGAAGGTTCCCTCCTCGAGTCCGACCACAATTCATGTGTTGACACACGTGACCTCAACATTCCCACTCACAGGTGGGACGTTGCAGGTGGTGAAATTGCCTACACACGGCTCCGCCACAGTCCTGCGGTCTCACGTCGTGCAGTACACGCCTGGGACAATCGGTAACGAGGTCAGGCACGACTCGTTCACCTTCAACGTCAAGGACATCGACAACCAGCTGTCGAACACGGCCACGGTGGGCATCACAATCTACCCAGTCCCGGTCATCACCTCGATCTCGAGGACCGGTGGTCCGCTTGCCGGCGGCACCCAGGTGACCATCACAGGGACCGGGTTCTCGACAGTAACGCACGTCAAGTTCGGGACGACGACAGGCACCACAATCAACGTCCTGTCGCCCACCCAGCTCATCGTCAAGTCTCCGGCGCACGCCGCCTCCACAGTCGGCATCTCGGTGACGACGCTCGGAGGGACGTCGGCGACAACGAGCGCTGACATCTTCCAGTACTCGGCGTACGTGCCGTCGGTCTCGGCGATCTCGCCGGCCAGCGGCCCGGCGGCCGGTGGCACGACGGTGACGGTGAGCGGCAAGGCGTTGACAGGGGCCACGACAGTCTTCTTCGGCGCCAACAAGGGGTCGACAATCTCGGTCAACGCCGCAGGTACCGTGCTCACCGTGAAGAGCCCGCCTGGAACATCGGGCAGTGCGGTGAACGTGCGGGTGAAGACCGCCGAGGGGACAAGCCCCGTGGTTTCGGCGGACCTGTTCACCTACGGCCCGACCCTCACCTCCCTGTCGCCCGCCACTGGATCTACGGCCGGCGGCACCCAGGTGACCATCACAGGGACCGGGTTCTCGACAGTGACCCACGTCAAGTTCGCCACAACGACAGCCCAGTCCTTCACGGTGAGGTCGGCGACGCAGCTAGTCGCCGTCTCCCCCGTGCACGCAGCCGGCACAGTCGGTGTTTCGGTGACGACGACGGCAGGGACGACGCCGACAACCGTTCATGACATCTACAAGTACGTCATTCCGGTGCCGGTGGTGTCCGCGGTGTCGCCGGCGAGCGGCCCGTCGGCCGGTGGCACGACGGTGACCGTGAGCGGCAGCGGCCTGGCCGGGGCCACGACAGTCTTCTTCGGCGCCAGCAAGGGTTCGACAATCTCGGTCAACGCCGGTGGGACCCAGCTGACCGTGAAGAGCCCCCCCGGGACATCGGGCAGCGCGGTGAACGTGCGGGTGGTGACCGCCGGAGGTGAGAGCAACGCCGTTCCGGCGGACC
Organism: uncultured Actinomycetota bacterium; assembly: GCA_963770505.1. Classification (GTDB taxonomy): domain Bacteria; phylum Actinomycetota; class Acidimicrobiia; order Acidimicrobiales; family RAAP-2; genus CAVYPR01. The sequence continues at coordinate 538,841 of CAVYPR010000003.1, forward strand.
TCTTCACCTACGGCCCGATCCTCACCTCCATTTCGCCGTCCAGCGGATCGACGGCCGGTGGCACCCAGGTGACCATCACAGGGGCTGGGTTCTCGACAGTGACGCACGTCAAGTTCGGTACAACGACAGCTGCGTCCTTCTCGGTGAAGTCGGCCACCCAGCTGGTCGCCACGTCCCCGCTGCATGCAGCCGGCACAGTGGCCATCTCGGTGACGACCGCCGCAGGGACGACGCCGGCGACGAGTGCCGACACCTTCAAGTTCATCATTCCGGTCCCAGTGGTGGCGGGTGTCTCGCCATCGAGCGGCCCGGCAGCCGGTGGCACGACGGTGACGGTGAGCGGCAGCGGCCTGGCCGGGGCCACGACAATCTCCTTCGGCGCCAGCAAGGGGAGGACAATCTCCTGCAACGCCGGAGGGACCCAGTGCACCGTGAAGACCCCGTCGGGGACCGCGGGAGTCTCGGTCAACGTGCAGGTGGTGACCGCCGGAGGTGAGAGCGCCGTCGTACCGGCGGACGTGTTCACCTACGGCCCGATCATCTCCTCCGTCTCGCCTCCGAGCGGCACGACGGTCGGTGGCACCCAGGTGACCATCACAGGGACCGGGTTCTCGACAGTGCAGCACGTCAAGTTCGGCACAACGACAGCGTCGGCCTACACGGTCAAGTCGTCCTCCCAGATCACGGCCACCGCCCCTGCCCACGCAGCCGGCACAGTCCGGATCGAGGTGATCACGGCCGGTGGGACGACGCCGTCATCCAGCGCCGACACCTACCAGTTCGTGGTGCTGAACCCGGCGGTTGCTGGCGTCTCGCCGGCGAGTGGTCCGGCGGCTGGCGGCACGACGGTGACGGTGAGTGGCAGCAATCTCTACGGGGCCTCGACAGTCTTCTTCGGCGCAAGCAAGGGGTCGACAATCGTGGTCAACGCCGCCGGCAACCAGCTCACCGTGAAGAGCCCGGCCGGGACGGCGGGAACCACGGTCGACGTCCGGGTGAAGACCCCCGCCAATGAGAGTCCCGTCGTGACGGCGGACCACTTCACCTACGGCCCGGTCATCACCTCGCTGTCTCGGACAACAGGCCCGGTGGCCGGTGGCACCAAGGTCACCATTACCGGAGCCGGGTTCCTGACAGTGCAGCACGTGAAGTTCGGCACTGCGACAGCAGCGTCCTACACCGTCAACTCGGCGACCTCGATCACGGCCACCACCCCTGCACACACGGCTGGCACGGTCGGGGTCTCGGTGACGACGACGGCGGGGACGACGCCGACAACCAGCATGGACCAGTTCAAGTTCCACTAGTCCGATAGTCACAACTCGGTAGCGGTCATCCTCCCGCTTGCTCGGCGAAAGCCCTGCGGGCGGGAGGATGACTGTTTCCGGGGCCGGATTGGTTCATCGCCGGTCGGGCTGCCCACATCGCACGAAGCTCCGGCTGAGGGTTCTCAACCCACGAGTGGCGCGAGCGCAGATGCTGTCCACCGCCCGGTACTCATCGAAGCGGCAGCAGGCTCGGATACCCATACCGAGGCGTCGGCGGGCAGAGGTGGGTCCGCTCTGTGAGGTCGTGCGACTGAAGTTGCTCCTGAAATGGACCTGTAGGTTCACTCTGGGCCACCGACGTTGACCTGCCCTCTCAATGGCCGCACCTCCTCCGTTGGTCCAGTGGCCCACCGGAGTGGGCAAACGGAGCCGTGGACCGTGCAACACCAACTGCCCATGCCCGAGCAGATCGGGCGCAAGCTACGCCGGGCCGACTAGCTGCCGCAGAAGGATCTCTCAGCCGTGGGTAGACCGCTCGGAGACCTCCCGGTGCCTGACCACGATCGCACCGTCGACGTCCCGTAAAGGAGCTCAAGGTGCTGCGTCGAGAGAACCAGCGCCTATAGCGGAACAGGACCGCCCAGGCATTTGGCATCGACGTGTTCAAGGAAGGTGGGAAGGGAGACTTCCTGGCCCGACAGGAGGCCGCCGGGGGGTATTGCTGCTACTGGGCTGCTGCTCGGTCTTCGAGCGGGGCGTCAGGTGTGCCGAGCCGTCGGCCAGTCCGTTCCACCCAGCGCTGGGAGCCCCGGCTCCACACCTGACAAGGAAGTCTCGCCAGCGTGAGCTTCTCCGTACCCTCATCAGCGTCCTCGTCTGCTCTGGTGACCAGGGGTGGCCACGAATCGAGAGGGCACGTGCGGGCCACCACGGAAGGATCCAGCGCTCCTGGCGTGACAGGGGACTTCGCATGACCAGGTGGACCAAGACTGGAACCCAGCTGGGGACTTCCGCGGTCGGCGGCACCCTGCTCCGGGACACCGGCTTCGACTGGCCTTGCTCACCGATTGCCGGTTCGACCACACCAAAGTCCAACGCACCGTGGAACTCTTCAACATCTGCGATGAGTTCACCAGCGAGATCCTGGCCACCGACGCCAGCGATGGATTGTCGACGGTGGGACCGTCCTAGTGCTCGAGGACCCCATGAAGAGGACATGGCCGGCAACGACAGCTGAGTGTCACCCCCCTGAGACGGAGCCGCCGGTCGATCAAGGAGCAGTCTTTCCGCCGACTTTGACGGCCTCCCGTATAATTTCCCGTGGGCAAGCGGCGCGAGCCGACAGCGAACGTGGTTGGGCACTGGTGACGGTTCTGCCAAACCCGGCGTTGGTGGCATCGGGTTGGGCAGTCGCCGCAACAGCCCCTTTGTCGAGTTCTTCGACGGCAGGATCCGAGACGAGGCGCTCGCCGTGGAGGTCTGCATCGCCCTCACCGAGGCATCGGTCCGGGCCGAGGAGTTCGGGTTCGAGGGGCATATTTGTTTGGCCGCACTCGTCCCGTGGCCGGGGAACACTGGTGGGTTGCGCCAAGGTGTGGTCGGAGAACTCAGTCCCGATGGACGGTCGGATTGGGGTGGCCCTAGGGGCAGGCCATGACGTCTGTGCGTGAGATTTCCTGGAAAGCGCTGACGGCGCGAGCGAGATGCCGACCGGCTAACTGGCTGTGTGGCAGGCCACGGAGATGTCCGATCCCTTCAGCAGTCCAGCGGCTCCGTTGCTGATGGCCAGCGTGTTGACGTAGAGGGTGACGTCCCCCGGCTTTATCGGCTGGTCCTCGTGGAACGTCCCCGACCCCAACTCCGCGCCGCCGTTGGCCGTGGCCCGCAGGGTGCACGTCGGGGTACCTGTCGACCCGCCCGTGTTCTTCACGACCACGGATACTCTGGTCGTATTGGGGCCAACTGCTTGTACCCCCGTGTAGGTCACGTGGTACGAGGGGCCGCTCTTGGAAACCTGAACAACTATCAGGACGACCACCACAATGATTGCTAAAGCCAGAACAGCGAGGATCCACCATTTCGTTCGCTTGGCGCGTTCGGGCTCGGTCGTCGTGGTCTCGGTGGTGACGTCTCCGAATCCTGACGTAGGCATGTCAGTCATGGCTGAACCTCGTTCGGGCGTCGAGGTGCGACATTGGCTGCACAATGCTTCGCCCTACTCCGAACGATCAGGGCGTCGGCGAAGGAGTCTGCAGTGGCGTACTCGCTTCTGTGTCCCACCTCGTTGATAGCTCGCTTCTCTTCCATTCCCCCGACAACGTCCGACATCGTCCGATCTCCCGTCGCACCGTCTGCGGTCTGAATCGTAGTGCACCAGGTGTTCGGCGGTCCGGTCGCAGCCGTCGCCGTGGTCTGACTGCGGTCAGGCGTAGGCCACCGCCCGGCGCCAGGCTGATCGCGGCCGCGGTGGTGCTCTGCGCTGCGGTTGGGCCGCGTCCAATGTGGGTAGGGGATCATCGATATGGAGGGCTTTGACGTCCAGGGCCCTATATGCCAACTGGCAATCGAGCGGCCACGTCCGTGCTTGCAGGGGTACAGCACGGCCTGGTGACCAGCACGGGCTGGGTAATCCGGGCATTCCGGGTTGCCGCGGAGAGTGGGCGAATGCATACCCTTTTTGCACGCTTCAGCGACTTGACCTCCGGTCGGCATCTTGCTAAAACACGGACTGCGCCACGCATTGTGCGGGCGCGGCTCCGCGCATTGGAGCGGCAGGCTTCGGCATCAGACTCGAGTGCCGAGGAGGTCGGGGGCAAGTGGTGAGGCGGCAATGATCTTGTTAGCGCACCGGCGCGCTGCATCACCTACCGGCTGAAGCCGAAGGTTCTTTACGAATACATGGCTATACACTTACGGGCCGTGCAGCAGGGAGTTACGCAGCACCGCGAACAGCAGACACCGAGGACGTCTTCCGCGTCGAAAGAGGAGGGGTAGAAACCCATGGGGACCCGTTGGCTAAAGCTCCTCAGGGGCGCAGTCGGAGTAGCTCTGTTGGTCGGAGGCGTAGGGGCGGTGGGGAGTCTGGGCATCGCCGCGGCGACCGGTGGTGTCGCTGCTGCCGCGGGACCGACAGTGTCGGGCACATGGGCGTGTCAGACGCCGCTCGGTACCAAGCATGTCGAGACCAAGATTCAGGACCAGAACACAATCCCGGCCTCGATGTCCAGAGGATCTACGTACACCAACCACGTCGAGGCCCACTTTGTGGTGCCGGCGTCGCTGATCAAGCTGATTCCGGCGACAATCACCCAATTGACAGCGGACGCCGCGACAATGGGGCTTGCCAAGGTCGGGTTCACCGGGCCCGCGAGTATCGCCTTGTCTGGTCCCGTTGCCATCCCGATCACGGCAACAACCAGGCTGCACGGCGCCACAGTCACGTTCACATACTCCCCGGGGACGTTCACGCAGTCGCAGACATCGGGAACCTCGACGCTGCATGCGACGACACTTGCCCTCGAGATCGCGGTGCCCCTGCACTGCTTCCCGCCTGGTGTGACGATCGTCTACACAGTCACAACAACATTCACAACGTTCCACACGACCGGATCGACCACCCAGGGCCCCATTGACTCCACGACCGCCACCGCGGGCGCTCCGGCCCCGACCATCACCAAGGTCACTCCGGCTGCCGGGCCGACGGCCGGGGGCACAACGGTCACCCTCACAGGTACCGGCTTCGTCTCGGGGGCCACCACGGTCACATTCGGCGGGACGACAATCCCGGCGGGCTCTGTCACCTTCGTGAGCACCACCAAGATCACGGTCACCTCCCCGCCGCACGCCGCCACCACCGTGACAGTCAAGGCCACCACCGCCACGGGGACCTCGCCGTCGGGCGTGCACTTCACCTATGTGGCCGCACCGACCATCACCAAGGTCACTCCGGCCGCCGGGCCGACGGCCGGGGGCACAACGGTCACCCTCACAGGCACCGGCTTCGTCTCGGGGGCCACCACGGTCACATTCGGCGGGACGACAATCCCGGCCGGCTCGGTCACCTTCGTGAGCACCACCAAGATCACGGTCACCTCCCCGGCCCATGGTGTCGGCACGGTGACAGTGACGGCCACCACCGCCGGGGGGACCTCGGGGTCCGGTGAGCACTTCACATACCTTGCTGCCCCGACCATCACCAAGGTCACACCGAGTGCCGGTCCCCCCGCGGGCGGCACAGTAGTGACCCTCACAGGCAGCGGCTTCGTCTCGGGGGCCACCTCGGTCACATTCGGCGGGACGAAAATCCCGGTCGGTTCGGTCACCTTCGTGAGCACCACCAAGATCACGGTCACCTCCCCGGCCCACGGCGTCGGCACGGTGACAGTGAAGGCCACCACCGCCGGGGGGACCTCGGCGTCAGGTGAGCACTTCACATATGTCACCGGCCCGACCATCACCAAGGTCACCCCGGGTGCCGGGCCAACCGCCGGCGGCACAACGGTGACCCTCACAGGCACCGGCTTCGTCTCGGGGGCCACCACGGTCACATTCGGCGGGACGACAATCCCGGCCGGCTCGGTAACCTTTGTGTCCACCACCAAGATCACGGTGACCTCCCCGGCCCATGCCGCCGGCACCGTGACAGTGAGGGCCACCACCGCCTCGGGGACCTCGCCGTCGGGTGTGCACTTTGTCTACGGCGCCCCGACTGTCACCAAGGTCACACCGGCGGCCGGACCGGCCGCCGGTGGGGCGACGGTCGCCCTCACAGGCAGCGGATTCGTCTCGGGGGCCACCACGGTCACATTCGGCGGGACGACAATCCCGGCCGGCTCGGTCACCTTCGTGAGCAGCACCAAGATCACGGTCACCTCCCCGGCCCACGGCGTCGGCACGGTGACAGTGACGGCCACCACCGCCGGGGGGACGTCGGGGTCCGGTGAGCACTACACCTATGTGGCCGCACCGACCGTCACCGAGGTCACACCGGGTACGGGGCCGACCGCCGGGGGCACCACGGTCACCCTCACAGGCAGCAACTTTGTGACAGGGGCCACCACGGTCACATTCGGCGGGACGACAATCCCGGCCGGCTCGGTGACCTTCGTGAGTACCACACAGATCAAGGTCACATCCCCGGCCCACGCCGCGGCCACGGTGACAGTCAAGGCCACGACCGCCGGGGGAACCTCTGGCTCCGGTGAGCACTTCACCTATTTGGCCGCCCCGACCATCACCAAGGTCTCACCGCCTGCCGGGCCGACCGCCGGGGGCACCACGGTGACCCTCACAGGCAGCGGCTTCATCTCGGGGGCCACCTCGGTCACATTCGGCGGGACAACAATCGGAGCCGGCACAGTGACCTTCGTGAGCACCAGCCAGATCAAGGTCACCTCCCCGGCGCACACAGCCGGCACCGTGACAGTGACGGCCACCACCGCCGTGGGGACATCGGCGCCCGGTGAGCACTTCACCTACGTGGGTGTCCCCACCGTCACCAAGGTCACACCGACAAGAGGGCCGGCGGCCGGTGGCACCACGGTCACCATCACGGGCACCTACTTCACAACAGTGTCCTCGGTCACCTTCGGGGGCAAGGCAGTCACCTCGATCACCTCGAAGTCCTCGACCAGCCTGAAGGTGACCGACCCCGCAGGGTCGGCGGGACCGGCGGTGACCGTCGCCGTGACGGCGGCCGGCGGCACGGGGACAAAGGCCTCGGCCTTCACGTACCTGCCCGCCCCGACCGTGACCAAGGTCACCCCGAACTCGGGACCGGCGGCCGGCGGGACAACGGTCACGATCACAGGGACGAACTTCACAGCGGTCACGTCGGTCACCTTCGGGACCAAGGCCGCTACCTCGATCACAACCAAGAGCTCGACCAAGCTGACGGTGAAGGACCCGGCGGGCACAGCCGGGACGGTGGCGGTCTCGGTGACGGCCTCGGGCGGCACCGGGACGCTGGCCTCGGCCTTCACGTACGTGGGCGCCCCGCCCCCGACCGGGACATCGAAGGGCTACTGGGCGATCGGCTCCGACGGAGGGGTCTTCTCCTACGGCACAGCCAAGTTCCACGGCTCCCAGGGCGGCAAGGCCCTGAACGCCCCGATCGTGGGCGCGGCCGCTGACGCCACAGCCCAGGGCTACTGGGAGGTGGCCGCCGACGGCGGGGTGTTCGGCTTCGGCACAGCCAAGTTCTACGGCTCCGAGGGCGGCAAGGCGCTCAACGCCCCGATCGTGGGCATGGCGGCCACCCCGACAGGGAAGGGCTACTGGCTGGTGGCCTCCGACGGCGGCGTCTTCAGCTTCGGCACAGCCAAGTTCTACGGCTCCGAAGGCGGCCAGCACCTCAATGCGGCGATCGTGGGCATGGCGGCCACCCCGACAGGGAAGGGCTACTGGCTGGTGGCCTCCGACGGCGGCGTCTTCAGCTTCGGCACGGCCAAGTTCCACGGTTCAGAGGGCGGCAAGACCCTCGATGCACCCGTGGTCGGCATGGTGGCCGCCCCCACAGGGAACGGCTACTGGCTGGCCGCTTCCGACGGCGGTTTGTTCAACTTCGGCACCGCCCAGTTCTACGGCTCAGAGGGTGGCAAGCAGCTCAACGCACCGGTGGTGGGCATCTCCGCCGCGGCGACAGGCAAGGGCTACTGGCTGGCCGCCGCCGACGGCGGAGTGTTCAGCTTCGGCACCGCCATCTTCCGCGGTTCCGCGGCGAGCCTCCACCTGAGCGGTGCCGTCGTGGGAATGGTGGCCGTTAGCAGTTAAGTGCGAAGGTAGGTCCGGCGAGAGAAGGTTGCAGGTCCCGAAGTCATCGAGGCGACGAGCAGCGACCAGAACATTGGGTCGCTAGAAGAAGGGAAGCGATACATGCACGGACGGTTGGCGAAGATCTGCAGAGGTGCCGTAGCTATGCCGCTGCTCGTTGGCAGCATCGGCCTCTTCGGCGGCCTGGGGCTTGCCCTGGCCGCCGGTGGCGCGGCCTCTGCCGCCGGTCCCACAGTGAGAGGGGACATACTCCTGTGCCACGCCAGTCGGGACGAAGAAGGTCCCCGCCACCATCCAGGATGTCAACACTGCCGCCGGCCACGCTGCCACAGGGAGACAATCTACGTGGCCCAGCCGCAGGCGGTGTTGACCATTCCGGCGTCGCTGATCAAGCTCGCCAAAGACGCCGACATTGATCTCAGTGACAAGTGACAAAGGCGACATTGAATGTCACCGCCACAGGTTTCGCAAGGCCCGGCGAAGATCCCGGCGACCAACATGCCGCTTTACGGTGCCCGTCAATACAACAACAGGCAAGAACGGTGCGGTCATAACGATCAAGTATCAGCCGACGCCGCTTCACCATGACGGCAACAGCGGGTGGCACCGCCACGCTCGTCCCGGCCAGCTATCACAATGCACGTGCTGAGGTGACACTGCCGTGCTTCCCGCCGTGCGCAGACGATCGCCTACAACAGTTGCGACAACATTCACGGCGGTCCCTACAAAGTGAGCGGCTCGAACACCCTGGTCCACTTCGACTCCGTGACTTCGACGACGGCCGTTGGAGCCCATCACGAGGACCTGGGAGGTGGCCTCCGACGGCGGGATCTTCGCCTTCGGCAACGCCAAGTTCCACGGTTCGATGGGCGGGATGCCGCTGAACAAGCCGGTCGTGGGCATGGCCGCCACCCCGACAGGCGGAGGGTACTGGGAGGTGGCCTCCGACGGTGGGATCTTCGCTTTCGGCAACGCCCAGTACTACGGCTCGATGGGCGGTAAGACACTCGACAAGCCGATCGTGGGCATCGCCGCCACTCCGACAGGCGGGGGATACTGGGAGGTCGCCTCCGACGGCGGGATCTTCGCCTTCGGCAACGCCCAGTTCTACGGCTCGATGGGCGGAAAGACGCTCAACGCTCCGATCGTGGGCATCGCCGCCACCCCGACAGGCAAGGGTTACTGGGAAGCGGCCTCCGACGGCGGGATCTTCGCCTTCGGGACCGCCGCATTCCACGGCTCGGAGGGCGGCAAGTCGCTGAACGCTCCGATCGTGGGCCTGGCGTCCTCCGTTACAGGCAACGGTTACTGGGAGGTTGCCTCCGACGGTGGGCTCTTCACCTTCGGCACAGCAGCGTTCCACGGCTCGGAGGGCGGCAAGCCGCTGAACGCTCCGATCGTGGGCATGGCCGCCACACCGACAGGCGGTGGCTACTGGGAGGTCGCGGCCGACGGCGGCATCTTCAACTTCGGCACAGCCAAGTTCTACGGTTCCGAGGGCGGGCAGAAGCTGGACAAGCCGATCGTCGGAATGGCGGTGACGTAGCCGACCCCGCTGGGAGGGCTCCGACCCGCGGCCGAGGTGATCTAGTCATCTGGCCCGACGGGGCTCAGTTGTGCAGCGGGCCGGTGTCAAACGCGCTCTCGGCGGTGCCGAGGTCGGCGACCTCCTTCGGCCGACTTCGGTGGAGTTCCACCGGGCAGGGCCGCTGCGCGAGGTCCTTGTCCGCCAGTCCAAACTCACCCTGAAGGCGCTTGGACAGATCCCATGAGCGCCCTGGCAAGGCCGCTGACACCAGACGTCCTGACAGGCCTTTCGTTCGGCTGACCAAGCTCCAAGACCTGACGCACGTCCTCCTTGACGGCAAAAGGCGCATGGGAAATACTCCATGAAGGGTGACGGTGACCGATTTGGTCACAGATGGGTAGCCGTAGCCTGGGGAGGGCGCATGTGATGCGATCGATCGCCGTGCTGTCGTGCGTTGGCGCGTTTGCTCTCCTGGTGCTCGGGTTTGCCATTGGGGCAGGAGTTGCGTCTGCTGCCACAACGCCGGTGGGTGTTCCCTGCCAGGTCTTCTCCATCGCGCCAACAAATCCCCCGGTTCGCACCGCTGCGGCAACCACGACAGCGCCGACCGGCGCCGACACCAGTATCTCGCCAACCCTTCAAGAATCCACTGTGGATTATGCGACCAGTGTCCCTGGATTGTCCCCGATAACCAGCACGACCACGACGACGGTCGTCCGCACGTGCACCTCGGCCAGTGAGACCGCCGCCAGTGCAACCGACGCACCTGCACTGGCCTTCACCGGCACAGGGTCAGGAGTCTGGTTCACGGGGCTCGCCGGGATCCTCCTATTGAACCTCGGTTTCTTGATGATGACCCTCTACTACCACCCGCGTCAGATCCCTTCGGTCGTCCGACGAGAGGTCCGCCGTCTCCTCGGTGGGCGTTGACGACCGACGGTTTCATCTGGTTGACGTCCTAGAGTCCCAGGAACCCCTCTGTGCGCCCGAGTGGAACTGTGCAACCAAACCGACCCACCGGAGGTGAACGGTTCGAAGCTGGCCAAACCGTCGCTCTGACCAGGGACGATGGCAGCAACGGGCGCACCCCAACGGCGGCACGGGCGGAAGAGAGCGATCGGTGGGAACTATCGAGTTCGCAGGTGCCGTCGCAGCGCTTCTCGACAATCGCCTCTGCATTGACGAAACGGACCCTGTGAGCTGCGGTTCTACGCAGGCATCGGTCGTGTGTGTCTGGGGAGCTGGCCAACGCGCCATTCGCGTCGTCGAACTGCCCAGCAGAGCCATCTCCGGCGGTGGTGGGCCCGGGGTTGCCGACGAGGTCCCCGTCGCCGGCCTTGCTCTCGGTCGGTCTCGCCATCGTCCGGCTTCATCCGCACGACGGTGCCGGCCTGGATCCCGACGTCTCTCTCCTCCAGGTTGCGGGCGACCACCCAGCGGTGGCGAACCTGCAGGGACCGTCTCCCGATCGCAGAGCAGGTCAGGGACCCGGTCGAACCTCCCCAGGCCCAAGAAGCGCCGGTCGGTCACCAGGAGAGGGATTGAGAAGGTGATCGCCGGCAGGGCTTCGAGATCTCTCTGAATCTCCGACTCCCGAGTGCGGTGGCCGCCGGGACGTCCTTGCTCAACGAACCTACAATTCCTTCAATGGGCCGGGGGGAGCGTTTCGTACTCCGGATCGGTCTGTTCCTCTGTGCGGTGGGGTTGCTGCTCGTCTCCTTCGTCGCCTACCAGCTCTGGGGCACTGGCATCTACGAGGCCCGGGCCCAGGCCCATCTGCGAAGCGAGCTTTCGTCCCAGCTCCATCGCATCCTTCCTGCCTCGGCCGCCCCGTCCCGGACCCGCGGAAGTGCGCTGCCCACAGCCACCTCCCATTCACACGCCGCCGCGCTCCCGCCTCTGGCCAGCACGCCGGCCCCGCTCGAGGCTGATCCGCCGATCAACTCCCCGCTGGGGCTGTTGTCGATTCCAGCCATCGGCATCTCGTTCACCATCGTCGAGGGCGTGGGAACGGCCCAGCTCGAGCAGGGCCCCGGCCACTACCCAGGCACCCCCCTGCCCGGCGAGCCGGGCAACGTGGCCATCGCAGGCCACCGGACGACCTACGCCCATCCCTTCTACGACCTGACAAGTCTCCAAGCGGGAGACCCCATCTACGTCCTGACGTCCCAGGGCCGTTTCGAGTACACCGTCGTCCAGAGCCAGGTGGTCGCCCCTACAGACACCGCGGTCGTGGACTCCAGCACCGGCGCCCCCACTCTCACCCTCACGACGTGCAACCCTCGCTACGAGGCGTCGAGCCGCCTGGTGGTGACGGCGGACTTCACCCCTGGGGTTTCCACCGCGAGGAAACGCTCCGGCGTCGCCCTTCCGTCGGCCCGCGCCGGCAGCCAGGATCCGGGCTTACGGGAGCCTTCCCGCGACGACCTCGAAGCGTCCGAGAGCTATTGGCCCGGTGCCGTGTGGGGCCTCGCTACCTTGGCGTTGTGCTTGGTTCTCTGGCAGGTCTGGCGACGGTCACCACACAGAATCCGCTGGCTGAGTGTGCTCGTGGGGGTCCCGCTGGTCGCCGGAGGACTCCTGCTGTGCTTCGAGCACATCAGCCTGGCCCTTCCGGGTACCTACTGAACCCGCTCAATTCCCTCTCAATTCACGGACAATTGGGGTCGTCGGGGGCCGTTCCGGCTCGGCACAACGACCGGTCGCGGGGACGCCCCTCGGATCGCCCAGCACCGCCGTGAGCAGCCAAGAAAACCGGCCATGGGTCCCTTTGGCCTGCTCAGGAGGGTGGCGACACCCCAGCGCCGCCGCTGCGAAGGGTCGTTTGTCAGACAACGTGCACCCCCCACGCTGGTTGACACCAAGGTCTCGGCGGAGCAGAATGAGCCTTGCTCCGCGACGTGTCCCAGCGGAGGGGGTGCGTGACGATCTTGCACATCGCTTGTTCGACACGTGTCGGGAATGAATACAGGGGACGTTCTGGAGTTAGGGAGGGGAAAGCAGGAACTATGCATTCACGTTTGTTCAAACTCGTGCGCGGAGGGGCGGGTATTGCGCTTCTCGCGGGCGGCATGGGCATCGTTGGGAGCTTGGGCATCGGCCTGGCATCCAGCGGTGTCGCTTCTGCCGCGGGTCCGACAGTGTCAGGCACATGGGCGTGTCAGACGCCGCTCGGTACCAAGCATGTCGAGACCAAGATTCAGGACCAGAACACAATTCCTGCGTCGATGGCCAAGACAACTACGTACACCAACCACGTTGAGGCCCACTTCGTCGTTCCGGCGTCGCTGATCCACCTCATCCCGGCAACAATCACCGAGCTGACAGCGGCTGCCGCGACAATGGGAGTTGCGAAGGTCGGGTTCACCGGACCGTCGAGCCTTGCCTTGTCTGGTCCCGTTGCCATCCCGATCACGACAACAACCAGGCTGCACGGCGCCACAGTGACGTTCACATACAGCCCGGCGACGTTCACGCAGTCGCAGACATCGGGAACCTCGACGATCCACGCGACGACACTGTCGCTGGTGATCGCCGTTCCCCTGCACTGCTTCCCGCCGGGTGTGACGATCGTGTACACAGTCACAACAACATTCACAAACTTCCACACGACTGGTTCGACGACCCAGGGACCGATTGACAGCACCACGGCCACGCCGTTCGTGGGCCCGCTGTCGCTGGCACCTGCCGGGTTGCCGACAGCCACTGGCACGCTTCCGGCCGGGCAGGCGACGGTTCACTACTCGCAGCCCAACTACTGGACGTCATCTGGTGGTAAGGGAACAAACGTCTGGACCGAGACGGGAACATTGGATGGATTGATCTTCTCCGGGTCGGGTAACCACGCCTCTTTGGCCGGTACCCCGACGGCGGCTGGGACCTTCCCATTCAGTGTGACGGTGACCACAAAGACAGGCACACACGTGACGCACACATACACCGTGACGTTCGCTGCGGCGCCTTCTACACCGACCATCCTGCAGCCGTTCAGCCTGACAGTGATTGGTGGAAGCCTCACCATGACCTGCGTTGGGCCGCTCCCGGTTGAGACACAGGCAACAGCGAAGACATGCACACTGATCAACCTTGACCAGGGCACACCTTCGCACCCGTTCAAGTTGGACGAGCAGAACGTTCCCATCTCGAAGAAGATGAACACCCTGTACATCTCGACAGCCCGTGGTGGCCCGACAGATGACTGGACGCTGAACGCGGTCATGGTGCCGACGAAGTACACACTGACCGGCAACCACTACTGCGACACAGTGCAGGGCTTCTGCAACGTCACAACGACGACCGCAGCCAAGCTGGCCACAATCCACACGTACCAGAACACGACGATTCTGCCGAACTACCTGGGCCTGCACACATACACCTGCAAGCCCCAGCAGACACCGTTGTCTCCGTACTACAACGTGAACCCGACACCCACAACCACGCCCGGGCGTACACCGACGACGACAGCGCATCACTACGGCCTGTCGAACACGATGACGCTTTGCACAGCAGCGGCTGGGGTGAGCGGCGGTGAGTTCATCGTCAAGACAGGGACCTACACCCTCGTCGTGCCGCCGAACATCTACGCCGGCAAGTACTACGGCACGGTGCAGTACACGCTGGTAGCCAGCGTCTAGGCAGTACGCATACCCCGTAGCTCTCGCAGAGAGCGTTGGGAAACTGGGAGAGGGGTGGCGCCAAAGGCGCCACCCCTCTCCCGCGTGTGGCGGGTTTTACGATCGCTGCGGTGCGCTCATGCGACGCACCGGTCCGGTTGGGGACCGGGGGCCCGGTCCCGACTCGAGGGTGACCGGGAGGGGGCGGGGGGCGCGCCACGCCAAGGGCCGGTTGCTGATAGGAATTACGTGGCGATCTCAGTCTCTTGGAAGGGCATTGGGGCGAGCGGGTGGGTCGTGTACCGTGCGCCACCCGCCCGGTTAAAGGATGGTGTGCATGCAGGGGAGCAGGTGGAAGAGGAAGGATCGTCAGGGGGGGCGCCGTTCCCGAGCCCGCCGGTTCTCGGTCGGGCCGGCCTCGCTCCTGGCGTGCCTGGCGGTTGTGGCCGCCGGCACCGTGGTCTTCGCCCCGGCAGCCTCAGCCGTTGGGAACGGGAAGTTCGCCCTGGACCCGGTCAGCACCTCCCGGCAGGGAAGGCCGTTCTTCACCCCGGTGCTGTCCCCCGGGGTGGAGTCCACGGACAAGGTTGCCGTTGAGAACCTGACGCAGAAGCCCCTCACTCTCAACCTTTACGCAGCGGACGCCTACACCACCTCGACCGGCGGCTTCGCCCTGGAGCCCAGCTTCAAGCCGCGACTCCACATGGGCGCGTGGATCCACCTGCCGGTCAACTCGGTGAAGGTCCCGCCCCGGAGCGGGTATCTCGTGCCCATCACGTACGAGCCCCCGGCCAACGTGGCGCCGGGCGACTACGCCGGTGGCATCGTGGCCGTCGAGCAGCAGGGCGCGGTGAACAAGAAGGGCCCTGTCAGGACGCAGGTGCTGCAGGCCATCGGCGTCGCCGTCTACGGCCGGATCAGGGGACCGCTGGTCCCGAGAGTGACGGTGACCGCGGTCTCCGTGACAACGACCAGGCCGCTCGCCTCCCAGTTCGGCGGGGGGGTCAACGCCAAGGTGACGTACTCGGTCACCAACACCGGGAACGAGAACGTGAAGCCGGGGGTGACAGTCTCCCTGGCGCCGCTCTTCGGGAGCGGAACCAAGGATCACGTGCAGATGCCGCAGATCCTCCCGGGGTCGACGGTCACCTTCACCCACAACTTCCACTACATCGTTCCTCGCCTCGTCCTCAGCGCCACAGTGACGGCGCGGGCATTGGGCGCAGTGGGGACGGGCAGCAGCACGGCGATCATCATCCCGTGGGCGCTGGTCGCCATCGTGGTACTCCTGATCCTGCTGGCCTTCTTCTACCGGCGCCGCCGCCGCCGGCGCGCCAGCCCCGAATCGCAGACCGGCGGGGCCGGGCCGAACGGCGGGTCACCCGGGACGGGCGACTCGACTCCGGCGGCGCCTACGACCCCGGTCGAGACCGGGGTCGGCGCCCGCGGCCCGTGAGCCGGCGAGCGGTCGCCCTCCTGGCCGCCGCGGCGTTCGCCGCCATCCTGGGGGTCGGTGGGGGATCGACGGCGGGAGCTACGACAGGCCAACCTACGATCTCCGTCGGTACACCGGTCGTCGTTCCTGGACAGAAGATGGTCGTCTCGGGAAGTGGGTGGCCGGCCGGGACTTCCCTCTCGGCCTCCGTCTGCGGCGCCGACGCCATTGCGGGCACCGCGGACTGTGCGCAGACAACCACCGTCACGGTGGTGGCGCCCCGCACAGGCAGGATCTGGGTGCTGCTGACCCCGGCGCTGCCGCCCAAGCCCTGCCCCTGCGTGATCCTGATCTCCGGTGTCACCAGCCAGTACACAAAGAAGATCCCGGTGACAGTGGTGGGGGAAACGACCGCACCGGTTCCCCAGCCCGCCCCGGCGACGGTGGAGCCCAAGTTCCAAGTGGTCAACCTTCACGTCGCAGGTGGGGTCACCCTGGCATCCGCATTTGGCGGCGCCGCGCCGCGGACAGTCGAATTTCAAGTCAGCAACGATGGAACCCTCACCGAGACCCCGGTGCTGGTCGGCCGCTGGGGGACCGGCAACAAGATCAACAACGTCATCAAGATGCCGACCTTGCAGGAGGTGGCCGCCGGCAAGAGCGTTGCGGTACGAGCCCACTTCTCTCTCCCGGCGCTCTCGATGGGGTCGTACACGGTGAAGGTCTTCGTCCAGGTGGTCGGGTTCCACAACGTGGCATCGGATTCGGCCACGACGTCGACGTGGCCGTTCGCCCTCTTCATCGCGCTGCTGGTACTCCTCGAGCTCCTGCTTCTGGCGATCACCAAGATCGTTCGTACGCGTCGCCGACGGGCAGCCGGGCCGGGCGGGGTCGACTCGGCACAGACGCCGAACGGCGGTGGGCCGGGCTCGGGGCCCCAGAACGCCAACGGTCTTGTCGACCTCGGGGCGAAGGTCGGGGCGGCGGCTGGGGTGGCCGGCGTCGTCGCCGGCGAGGTGCACGACCCCAGCGACCCGACCACGCATCTGGAATAGGCGCAGCTGGCCGGATGGGCAGACGGGCTCCCTCGAGGGCCGTCGTCGGGGACGAGCTCTTCGACCAGTAGGTGTGGACGAAGGCGCTGTTCGACCCGCTCATCGACGGTGTTCCCGATGGCCGAGGTGGTCAGAGCCCTGTCGATGGAACGGCAGGCGCCGGTCGCGTCAAGACGCTGATGAGGAGCCGGCTGAGGCGAGAACGGAACGGTACGGGTGCCCCAACGTCGGTGAGCGGGCTACCGGAGGACCGCTGCCCGGTCTACTTCTTCTTTGTGGCCTTGACCGTCCACTTGCAGGTGGTGGTGGCCGCCAGCGAGTAGTGCCCCGCGGCATAGATGCGGGCCCCGCCGCCGCCCAACCCCGACTGCGATGTGACCTTGATGGAGTGCTTCCCCTTCGGCCGGAGGTACAGCGTGAACTTCCCCTTCTTGCCCGAGCAGTTGTAGTAGAAGGCAAGCTGCCACTTGGTGGTGGCGTGGAACGACTTGGTGTGCTTGGTACCGGTGAGCGACTGGGCGAAGATCGCCTTGGTCGCCGGCTTCTTGGCGTGCGGTTTGGTCGTGGTCGTGGTGGAGGCGGCCTTGCTGTGATGGGACTGCGCCGCTGACGCGGACACGCCCCCGGTGGTGAGGGCCACGGCGAAGAAGAGGGCGCCGGCCCCGGTCAATAGGCGTCGAAAGTTCATCATCCGTCCTCGCTGTGCCGACACGGGCATCAGCGTACCGCATGCCTTCGGCGGTGTTACGTACCCCTCCGGCGTCCGCGAGGCACGTCGCCAAGGCCCCAGGAGCCGTCTCAGGCGCCTCTCAGGTACGCCACCAGCCCATGGGGGCGCGGCCGCCTGTCCACGGCCCCGATCTACGGTGAGCAGGGCTCAGGGGTGACCGGCGGGACGAGGAGGACGGGTGGACGGGCGAGATCGGCGGACGGGCGACGGGGTGGGCATGGTCCTGCGGGCAGCCGCCGCCGGGGCGGTGGCGGTGGCGGTGGCGGCGGCGACGCTCCTCGTCCCGGTGGCCGTCACCGCGGCCGCGGCGGAAACCGCCCGGCCGGCCAACGTCGACTGGGGGGCCTCGGTGACCGGGGCCGCCGCGTGCAACCCCCTCGGGGGCTCCACCTGCATGGTGCCCTTCCCGAGCGACTACTACACGGTGGTCGACCGGTCCATGCCCTCGGGTCGCCACGTGGTCTTCCCGGCGAGCGCCATGCCGGCCAACCGGTTGGGCATGCACATCTCCCCGGATCCCTACGGCCGCAACGACGGCTTCAGCCCGGGCTCGAGCATCCTCGTCCACGTCGCCGGCTTGAGCCTGTCGCGCTCGCACATCCCGGGGGTGGGCGACATCGGGGCCTCCCTGGCCTCCGACGCCGGCGTCGTCCTGCTCGACGAGACGACCGGCCGCCGGCTCCCCTTCTGGGGGGAGCTGGATGTGCGGGACGACGACCCGGCCACCCAGCTGCTCATGGTGCACCCGGCCGCCAACCTCCCAGAGGGCCACCGCATCGCCGTGGCCCTGGTCGGGGTCCGCACGGCCACCGGGTCCCTCGTCGCTCCCGCCCCCGCCTTCGCCGCCGTCCTGCGTCGCGGCCCGGTGCCCAAGGGGGTGACCGGTGCCTTTCTCGGCCACGAGCGGGCCCTGGTCTCGTATCTGGCGGCGAGGGGGGTACCCACGACCGGGCTGGAGGTGGCCTGGGACTTCACCGTGGCCAGCACGAAGAACATCACCGGCTACGCCGTCCACATGCGCGATGTGGCCATGGCCCAACTCCACGGGGGGTCACCCTCGTTCACGGTGAGCGACGTGTCCAACTTCACCAAGAGCCAGAACGGCAGCGTCGAGAGAATGGTGACCGGGACGTTCTCGGTGCCCAGCTTTCTCGACCAGACCGGCGGCCCCTACGGCTCGGTCCTCAACCTCGGCCCCGACGGCCTGCCCACCCAGCTGCCCGGCAACGTCCAGACGGCGGTGTTCAGCTGCACGATCCCACAGTCGGCGTCGGCCAGCAGCGCTGGGGGGACCATGGTCACCCCCGGCCGGCCCGTCCTCTACGGCGTCGGCCTGTTCGGCACAGCCACCAAGCTCACAACCGAGAACGTGACCGTCATGGCCGACCACTACGACATCGTGCTGTGCGCGACGGACTGGGAGGGGCTGACAGCCCACGACGAGCTGGCCGACGGGGGGCTCTTCGTCGACCTCTCGAACTTCCCCACCCTCCCGGACCACCTGACCCAGTCGATGATCGACGCCCTCTACCTCGGCCGGCTCATGAGCAGCCCGCAGGGGTTCGACTCGAGCCCGGACTTCCGCGCCACAGGGATGCCCCTCATCGACACCTCGGACCCGCTCACCTACTACGGCAACAGCGAGGGGAGCATCATGGGCGGGGCCCTCACCGCCATCTCCACCGTCTACCGCAGGGCCGTCCTCGGCGTGCCGAGCATGGACTACGACGTGCTCCTCGACCGCAGCGTGGACGCGGTCGTCTTCGAGCAGATCTTCCAGGGCACCTACCCCGGCGGCGCTAACGAGCAGGTGATCCTGGACGTGCTCCAGATGCTCTTCGACCGCGGGGAGACCGACGGGTACGCCGAGCAGATGACCGGCGGCCTGCCGGACACCCCCTCGCACCAGGTGCTCCTGCAGATGGCCTTCGGGGACCACCAGGTGTCCAACTACACCACGGTCACCGAGGCCCGGACCATCGGCGCCGACATGCACAAGCCGGGACTCGCACCGGGGCGGTTCGGGGGCAACCTGTTCTGGGGGATCCCGGCGCTCAGGGCGGACCCGTCCAACCTCCCGGCCACCCTCTACGTCTGGGATCCCGGGGTGCCCGCCCCGCCGCTCGCCGACGAGCCCCCCGAAAAGGGGGCGGACCCGCACCAGACGGTGCCCCGACAGGTCCCGGCCGCCCAGCGTCAGCTGGTGCAGTTCCAGCTGACCGGCCGGGTGCCCAACGTCTGCGGGCCCGGGCCCTGCGTGGCCGCGGTCCACGGGCGCGAGCTCACCGGCTGAGACCGGCGGCCACGAGGGCCGCGGTGGTCGGGGAGGTGCCCCGATGCCGCCCAGCTCACGGCCTCGTCGTGGGGGGAGGGCGGGGCGGGCTCCCACCCTCGTCCGCGCTGCGTTGATCTTCCGAGCCCCAATCTGGGCGCCGGTATATGGTTTGCCGATGGCTGGCCAGCAGGTCGGGGATGCCGCCCCCGCCGTGGTGGACGACCTGGCCTACCTCCAGTTCCACCAGGGGGGCTGGTTCGTCGCCGACGAGGTCTTCTCCGACGACGAGTGCGACCGGTTGGTCGAGGCGTTCGAGGAGGCGGGGCCGGAGAGCTTCCTCGGTGAGCCGGTCCTCGGGTCGATCGCCTACCGCTCGATGGCCCACCTGGCCAACCCCACCCTGCGGGCCGCGGCCACCGACCGCCGGTGGTCGGAGATCGTGGGACCCTTCGTCGGCCCCGACGTCCGGCTCGTGGGGGACTACGGGGTGGCCACGCCCCCCGGAGCTCGCACCGAGGTCCCATGGCACCAGGACAGCGGGTACTTGCCGCTCGATCCCGCGCAGTACGTGGTGTGCTGTCTGGCCCTCGACGACACCGGGACCGACAACGGCTTCTTGTGGGTGTTGCCCGGCAGCCACCACCGGGGGACCCGAAAGCATCGAGGTGACGACGCAGACCCCTTCCGCGTCGGCTACGACGGCGACGACCTCGGGGTGCCGGTCTCTGTGGCCAAGGGCAGCGTCGTCGTCATGTCCTCGCTTCTCCTCCACCGCAGCGGGCCCAACACCTCGGACCGGCACCGGCGCGCCTGGGTGCTCCAGTTCTGCCCGTCGGGGGCCCGCTCAGGCCTCTCGGGTCGCACGCTCGACGACCGGCTGGTCGTGGCCGAAGACGACGAGTGGCTCGATGAGCCCTACGCCGAGCGCCCCTTCGACCGCCAACGGGTGCTCGACGACGTCGACCGTCGGTGACGGCCGGCGTCCCCAGCCCCGGGGACGCCCCCGAATGAGCCGGCGGCTCCGGTTCGTGGTGGTCGGCGCCGGCATGGCCGGGATCCTGGCCGCCATCCGGCTGCGGGAGGCCGGCCACGACGACGTCACCGTCTACGAGAAGGACCAGCGGCTCGGCGGCACCTGGAGGGACAACACCTACCCCGGCGTGGCCTGCGACATCCCCTCCCACCTCTACAGCTACTCGTTCGCCCCCAACCCCGGCTGGACGCATGACTTCTCGCCCGGCGCCGAGATCTGCGGTTACCTCGAGGAGGTGGCCCGGCGGTTCGACGTCGAGCGGACCATCCGCTTCGGCGTCGAGGTGGAGCGGCTGGCCTTCGAGGGGGGGCGCTGGCGGATCGAGACGACCGACGGCCCCGACCAGGCCGACGTCGTGGTGGCCGCCACCGGGGTCCTCCACCACCCGAGCTATCCCGAGATCGAGGGGCTCGAGACCTTCTCGGGCCCGGCGTTCCACAGCGCCCGCTGGGATCACGGCGTCCGCCTGGACGGGGCCCGGCTGGGGGTGGTGGGGACCGGCTCCTCGGCCGTGCAGATCACCGCCGCCGCGATGGGCACGGTCGACGAGCTGCGGCTCTTCCAGCGCACCGCCCAGTGGGTGCTCACCGTGCCCAACCCGCCCATCGAGCCGGCGGAGCGGGCCCGCCTGGCCGCCGATCCGTCGGCCATGCGGGCCCTGCGGAGCGAGCTGTCCACCTTCTTCGAGGAGAACTTCGCCAACGCAGTGGTCGACGCCGACTCCGAACAGCTGGCCCGCATCGAGGAGCTGTGCCGGGCCGGCCTCGAAGAGGGGGTGCAGGACCCGGTGCTGCGCGAGCGTCTGCGTCCCGACCACCGCGCCGCCTGCAAGCGGCTGGTCGTCTCGCCCGACTTCTACGAGGCGATCCAGCGCGACGGTGCGCACCTGGTGACCGAGAAGATCGTGCGCGTCGAGCCCGACGGTGTCCGCACGGCCGACGGGGAGCTCCACCGCCTCGACGTGCTGGTGCTGGCCACCGGGTTCCGGGTCGACCGGTTCCTGCGACCGATCGAGGTCGTGGGGGAGGGGGGGCGCACCCTCGACCAGGCCTGGGCGAAGCGGCCGTCGGCCTACCTGGCGATCTCGGTCCCGGGGTTCCCCAACCTGTTCATGGTGAACGGCCCCAACGGGCCGGTGGGCAACTTCTCGTTGATCGAGGTGGCCGAGCTGCAGTTCGGCTACGTGCTGCAGCTGATCGACGAGCTGGCCCGAGGCCGGGCCAGCTGGCTGAGCGCCTCCTCGGAGGCCGCCCGGCGGTTCGAGGGCGCCCGGGTGCAGGCGGCCCGCAAGACGGTGTGGGTCACCGGGTGCCGGAGCTGGTACCTGGACGACCGCGGGGTGCCGGCCGCCTGGCCGTGGACGTTCGACCGGTTCCGCCAGGAGATGGCCGCGCCCCGGCTGGAGGACTTCGACCTCGTGCCCTGAAGCCGCCGGCGACCGTCCTTGCCACCCGGGAGAGCCGTAGGGTGGGGGGGTGGGGTGGTCCGGGCCGCGGCGGATGGGCGGGGCGAGCCGCCGGCGGGCTCCCCTCCTGCTTGTCATGGTGGCGGCCGGCGCGCTGGTCGTCGCCACGGCCGCACCGGCCGGGGCGGCCCACCGGCCGACGACGGCCTCGAGCGGGCCCGCCTGGACCGTCTACCACGGCTCCCCGGCCGGGACGGGCGACGTGGCCGGCCCGTCGTTCCTCCACGCCCGACGGGACTGGACGTCGCCCTCCCTCGACGGCCAGCTCTACGGCGAGCCGCTCGAGGCCACCGGGCGGGTCTTCGTGGCCACCGAGGACGACTCGGTCTACGCCCTGTCGGCCATGACCGGGTCGGTGCTCTGGCGGACCCACCTGGCCACGCCGGTGCCCTCGTCGACCCTCCCCTGCGGCGACATCACCCCGACGGTCGGGATCACTGGGACCCCGGTGCTCGACACGGCGCGGGCCGAGATCTACGTGGTGGCCGACGAGGAGGTCGACGGGGCGCCCGTCCACGAGGTCGTCGGCCTCAACATGTACACGGGAGCGGTGGTGCTGCGCCAGCACGCCGACCCGCCGGGGTCCGACACCTCGGCCCAGCTCCAGCGGACCGGGATGGCCCTCGACGGCCACGAGGTGGTGTTCGGCTTCGGGGGGAACGACGGCGACTGCTCCACCTACCACGGCTGGGTGGAGGCGGTTCCGGTGGCCGGGGGGACGCCCACCTACTTCGAGGTCGACGCGGCGGCCGGGGACGACCAGGGGGCGGTCTGGATGGGCGGCGCCGCCCCGGAGGTCGACGCGGCGGGCGACCTCTGGCTGTCGGTCGGCAACGGCTCGGTCGCCGAGACAGCATCGCCCTACGACGACAGCGACAGCGTGCTCGAGCTCTCGCCCGCTCTCTCTCTCCTCCAGTACTTCGCCCCCACCGGCTGGCGGGCCGACAACGCCAACGATCGCGACCTGGGTTCGGCCCCCCCGGCCCTGGTCGGGGGCTCGGTGGTGCAGGCCGGCAAGTCCCAGACGGCCTTTCTGTTGAGCGGCCCGCACCTCGGCGGCATCGGCGGCCAGCAAGCCGAGCTCGACCTGTGCACCGGGGCCGACGTCGACGGCGGGGTCGCCGTGACGGGGAGCGTCGTCTACCTCCCGTGCCAGGCCGGCCTGGTGGCGGTGCGGATGTCCGCCTCGCCGCCGTCGCTCACCGAGCTGTGGCAGACCACCTCAGGGGCCTCCGACCCGCCTGTGGTGGCCGGCGGCCTGGTCTGGGCCATGGGCGGCGGCTCCCTCTACGGCCTGGAGCCGCAGAACGGCCGCAGTGCCGTCAGCCTCTCGGTGGCTCAACCCCAGAACCACTTCCCGACGCCGTCGGTGGGCGACCGCCTGCTGCTCGTCCCCGGCAGCACCAGCCTCTCCGCCTTCTCCGGCTCGGCCGGGCGGCCCGGACCGCCGACACCGGCACCCTCCTCGGCGTAAGCGGGGTGCCGCCGGAGTGCGGTGTGCACATGTGCTACACTCGGGCCGTGAGCACGCAGACCGTCGGTCTCCGGGAGCTGCGCCAACAGGCGAGCGACCTCGTCCGCCGCGCCCAGTCGGGCGACACGGTGACGGTCACGGTGAACGGTCGAGCCGCGGCGCGGCTGGTGCCCGTCGGACGCAGCCCCTGGCGCCGATCCGGCGACGTCGCCGGCCTGTTCGCCGGACCGCCGGTCGACGAGAAGCTGTGGCGGGAGGACCTTGCTGCCTTCGGTGGGGGACCGGGCGACCCCTGGAGCGGTGGGTGAAGGTCGTCCTCGACACGTCGGTGGTCATCGGGCCGCCGCCGGGCGACCTCGGTGACGAAGTGGCCATCAGCGCGGTGTCCCTCGCCGAGCTCCACTTCGGCGTGCTCGTCGCCCGGGACGAGGACGAACGGGCGGCACGCCTGGGCCGTCTTGTGGCGCTCGAGAGGGAGTTCGAGCCGCTTCCCGTCGACGCCGCGGTGTCCGCAGCCTACGGTCGACTCGCCGCGGCCCTCGCCGTCCGGGGACGACAACCCAGGTCGCGGAGCATGGACCTTCTGATCGCCGCCACCGCCGTGGCCAACGACGCATCCCTGGCCACCCGCAACCCGACAGCTCTGGCCGGCCTCGAGGCGCTGGTCGACATCGTGGCGGTGTGAGGCCGACGACCGCCCGCCCGCCACGCCCCGCCGGCGGGGCGTGTCAGCGCTGGATCGCCTTGACCTGCAGGAACTCCTCGAGCCCGTAGCGCCCGCGCTCGCGGCCCACGCCCGACTGCTTGTAGCCGCCGAACGGCGCCGAGGTGTTGAACCGTCCGCCGTTGACGTCGACCTGGCCGGTGCGCATCTGGCGGGCCACCGACTCGGCGTGGGCCTGGTCGGCCGACCACACCGCTCCGGCCAGGCCGTAGACGGAGTCGTTGGCGATGCGGACCGCCTCCTCCTCGGTGTCGTAGGGGAGGATGGACAGGACCGGGCCGAAGATCTCCTCCTGGGCGATGGTCATGTCCGTGGTGACCTCCGAGAAGACGGTCGGCCGCACGAAGTACCCCTTCTCCAACCCCTCGGGCGGCTCGGTCCCGCCGGCCACCAGCTTGGCACCCTCGTCGATGCCCTTCTGGATGTAGGCGCGCACCCGGTCGCGCTGGGCGGCCGAGACGAGGGGCCCGAGCATCGTGCCCGGGGCGAAGGCGTCGCCCGGGGGGAAGCCCGCCGCCGCCGCTGCCGCCTTCTCCTCCACCTCGGCCAGCCGGGAGCGGGGGACCACCATGCGGGTGAGGGCCGAGCAGGTCTGGCCCGAGTTGATGTAGCAGCCGAAGATGCCGGCGGGGATCGCCGCGTCGAGGTCGGCGTCCTCCAACAGGACGTTGGCGGACTTGCCGCCGAGCTCGAGGGCCACCTTCTTCACCGTCTGCGAGGCCAGCTCCATGACCCGCCGGCCGGCCCGGGTGGAGCCGGTGAACGAGACCATGTCGACCTTGGGGTGCGAGGCGATGGCCTCGCCCACGATGACCCCGGGTCCCGACACCAGGTTGAAGACCCCCGGCGGCAGCCCCACCTCGTCGATCACGTCGGCCAGGGCGAAGGCGTTGAGCGGCGCCACCTCGCTGGGCTTGAGCACGACCGTGCAGCCGACGGCCATGGCCGGGGCCACCTTGAGGGCGATCTGGTAGAGGGGGTAGTTCCACGGGGTGATGGCGCCGACGACCCCGATGGGCTCGCGCACCACCAGCGAGTTGCCCAGCTCCTCCTCCCACTCCATGGTCCGCGCCGCCTGGGCGGCGTCACCGAAGGCCCCGGCCGGCAGCCCCACCTGGACGGCCGCCGACAAAGAGATCGGCATCCCCACCTCGCGCGAGATGGTGGCGGCCAGCTCGTCCTTCTTCGCCATCAGCCCCTCGCCGATGCGGTCGAGCAGCTTGGCCCGCTCCTCGAGCGGGGTGGCCGCCCAGGCGGGGAAGGCCTCGGCGGCGGCGGCCACCGCACGCTCCACGTCGTCGGCCGTTCCCTCGGGGATCTTCCCGATCACCTCCTCGGTGTTCGAGTCGATGACCTCGTGGACGCCGGCCCCGGCCGAGGGGACCCAGGCTCCCCCGATGTAGATCTTGTCCCGGATTTCCATCAGCCCTGCCTCCGAGTGCTGCGGGGCGACGCCCCGGCGCCGGGCGGTTGCCGGCCAAACTCGACCCTAGCCCCGTTGGTACGCTCGGCCAATCGCTCCGATCGGGGGGCCCGTCCTGCCTGGGGCCTCGCAGGCCGCAGCGGGAATCGGCGGCTCGCCGGGCGGGTCTCGGTCCCCGCTGGGCCCGTGCCCGGCGGGTGTGGGGCCCGGTCCGAGGGCGATGCTCTTGGAGTGGGTGGGGCGCGGCCCAAGTGCTGGGCCGCAGTTCAGGGCCGTGGCGGCTCCACACGTTGCACGGTGTCGATGCGATCGAGGGCCTGGTCGAAGGACGCCACGCAGCGGATCTCGGTGGACTCGGCGCAGGCAACGAGATAGGCCTCGGCGAAGTCGAGGTGATCGACCTCGTAGAGCTCGACGGCGCGGAGCAGGAGTGCGGGATCGACGCAGACGATGGAGTCGAGGGCGACCAACGACCGCATCGCCTCGGCTACCTGACGACGGGGCACCTCATAGAACGACTCCAGGACGTAGACCGTGTCGGCCACGACCAGGTCGGCCAGCAGAAGCCCGCGTTCGGTCGCGAGGTAGCTCTTGGCCCGCTGCGCCATGTCCGGCGGGTCGCCCGTCAGGTGGCGAACCAAGATGTTCGTGTCGACGAACGCGCTCACCGTCGAGCTGGGGCTCGATCATCTCTCGTCCGTCGAAGCACCTCGTCCCAGGCCACGTTTCGCTTGGCCGCCGGCACCCGGATCGACCCGGCCAGATCCAGGAAGTGAGGCGTCCGGGCGAGAACGGCCCGGTTGCCCTCCACCCGGAAGACGACCTCGTCACCCTCCTCGATGCCGAGGGCCTCGCGCACCGCCTTGGGCACGGTCACCTGCCCCTTGGACGTCACCTTCGCTGCCGCGTCCACGTTCGTGCTCCTTACTTTCTCCTATAAGTAAGGATAGCGCCGCCACGCCGCAGCGGTGCGTTCGGCGGTGCCACCACCGCACGGCGGCTCTCGGCCTAGCCTTGTCCTTCTCCTTCTTGCCCAGGAGGGGGTGGGACGGCATGCCCACCGGCTGGAGGTGCTGCCCGAGCACGTCGTGGAAGTGGTCGGCCACCTGCTGGGGGGTCCAGCCACCCTCGCGCCACATGGCCGCCACCTGGCGGGGCGTCTGGAACAGGGTGTAGGCGAAGCCGGTGCGCCCGAGCACCTGGCCGTTCACGTAGGAGGCCTCCTCGGAGGCCAGGAAGGCCACCAGGGGGGCGTTGAGGGCGGGGTCCTGGTCGGCGGGGGGCTCGGCGCCCTGGTAGAGGCCCTCGGTCATGCGGGTGAACCCCGAGGGGGAGACGGCGTTGACGGTGATGCCGTAGCGGCCGAGCTCGAGGGCCCAGACGAAGGTCATGCCCATGATGGCCGCCTTGGCCGCGCCGTAGTTGGTCTGGCCGAAGTTGCCCCGCAGGCCGGCCGAGGAGGTGATGTTCACGATGCGGCCGTAGCCGGCGTCCTTCATGATCGGGGCGGCGTGACGGGCGGTGTTGAAGGTGCCCTTCTGGTGCACGGCCACCACGGCGTCGTAGTCGGCCTCGTCCATCTTGACCAAGGTGCGGTCGCGCACGATGCCGGCGTTGTTGACCAGGATGTCGATCTGGCCGAAGGCGTCGGTGGCCGTGGCGATGATCCTCCCGGCTCCGTCGAAGTCGCTGACCGAGTCGTGGTTGGGCACGGCCTGGCCGCCGGCCTCGGCGATCTCCCGGCACACTGCGGCGGCAGGGTCCTCGGCCGCCTCGCCGGAGTCGCCGGCCAGCGACACCCCGACGTCGTTCACCACCACCTTGGCGCCCTCGGAGGCGAGGCACCGGGCGATGTCCCGCCCGATGCCCCGTCCTGCTCCGGTCACGACCGCCACCCGTCCGTCGAGAAGTCCCATCGGGCGAGCATATCCAAGGCCTGCAGGCCTCCCGCTTGGCGGCGGGGCCTCGTGCCCCGCACTACCATCGGCGCCGATCCACGGACGAGGAGGACCACGATGGCCCGCGACATCGCGCCCAAGGTCGACGCCAGCTTCGCCAGCGTCTACGAGTACCTGCGGTCAGACAGTTGAGCGCCCCTGGCCCGGGGGCCGGAGAGGGCAGGGTGCGGGCCAGGCTGGCCGAGCTCGGCCTCACCCTCCACGGACCGCACCCTCCCCATGACCCGCTCGACGCCGTGGTGGTCCACGACGGGGTGGCCCGCACCTCGGGCCAGCTGCCGCGCATCGACGGGCAGCTGACCTGCCTCGGCCGGCTCGGGGACGAGGTGTCGGTGGCCGACGGCACCGAGGCCGCCGCCGTCTGCGCCCTGAACGCCCTGGCCGTCCTGGAGGCGGAGCTCGGCACCCTCGACCGGGTCGAGCGGGTCCTCACGGTGACCGGCTTCGTCGCCTCGGCGCCGGACTTCCACCAGCAGCCGGCCGTGGTCGACGGTGCGTCCAAGGTGCTCGCCGAGGTCTTCGGCGAAGCCGGCCGTCACACCCGCTCGGCCATCGGCGTGGCCGCCCTCCCGAGGAACGGGTCGGTCGAGATCGAGGTGACGGTCGCCGTACGCCCGGGGTGACCCCGGGGCCGATGCCCCGCTAGCCCGAGGTGATCGATGCGGCGGCGATGGCCCCCTGCGGTGCCTTCGGGGTCACCTTCATCCCCCAGCCGCTGTAGTCGACGGTGCCGGTCACGGTCTTCTTGGACTGCGTGGTCTTCCCCGAGTAGTGGATGGGGAGCGGCGTCCCGCTCGAGGCGATGGCCAAGGTGGCCGATCCCTTCTTCCCCGGGTGGCCTGTCACTGTGTCGCGCCCGGTCACGGTGGTCGCCGGCTTGCCGTCGACGGTGGCCGTCTTCGTGGTGTAGGGGCCCTTCATGGTGATCTGGGAGACGGCCGTGGCCAGGGTGAACGACTTGGCGATGGCGCTGTAGTCCTTTGTGGCCGGGCTGAAGAAGATCCACTTCCCTGTGTACTTGGGGGCCAGTGTCGCCGGCATGCCCAGGTACTCCTCCAGGCCGAAGGTGTCGCCGCGGTAGTAGACGATCTTGTCGACCAGGCGGCCCGAGACATGGCCGGTGTTCTTGTTGGCCCGCAGCACGATCTGCTGTGTGCCGGTTGTCGGCGAGGTCGAGGCGGTGATGGTGATCGACCGCCCGGACTCCTTGCTGGTCGCCACGTAGTGGACGGAGGTCTGTTGCCCGGCCGCCTTGAGGGCGGAGGACACCATCGCCGAGGTCGCTGTCGGCGCCGTGGTCGTGGTCGCCGGGGCGGTCGTGGTGGTTGTCGCCGCCCCGGCCAGTGCCGGGAGGCCCACCACCGCGCCCAGCACCGTTGCCATGCCGAGGACCACGGCCGTCAGTCGTCGTTGGAGCATCGTTCGACGCTAACAGCGAACGTGGCCGTCCCGGCCGCGGGGGCCGGGGCCAGGGGCTACGCCGTCTTGGCCTCGGGGAACTCCCACCACTGGACCTCGCACATCATGGGCAAAAGGAAGCGCACGTAGAACGAGTGGATCACCACCATGCCCTGGTCGTCGGCGTGCAGGCCGATGATGTCCACCCGGGGGTCCTCCCGCCCGAAGGCCTCGGCCCGCTCGCACACGCCCCGCAGGTCCTCGAGCGAGCTCACCGAGAAGCCGAAGTGGTCCATGCGGGGGCAGCGCATCGGGTCGTCCTCGGCGATCAGGAAGATGAACTGGTCCCAGTGGACGCAGCTCAGGATCAGCCGACGGCGGTCGATGGTCATGGTCGGCATCTCCTCGAAGCCGAAGACCCCGGACCAGAAGCGGCAGATGTCGGCGCGGTTGGCCTCGTCGAGGAGGTCGGCCGGGACGCTCATGGCCACATGGTTGAAGTGCGGGTTCCCCGCCGGGTAGAAGGGGTGGCTCACCGGCCCGCTCCTTTGACCGAAAGGCGGGGGACCACCATGACCTTGCCCGCGGCGCGGCCGCTGGCCAGGTCCACCAGGGCGTCGGAGATGCCGTCCAGGGCGACGTCTTCGGGCTCGATGAGCAGGCTGTTGGGCATGGTGCCCGAAGCCAGCAGCTCGAGGGCCCGCTCGAAGCCGTCGTGGTCGTAGATGAACGAGCCGGTCACCGTGAGCTCGTTCAACAAGAAGCGGTTCGGGTCGAAGCTCGGCGGCTCCATGCCCGCCCCCACCAGGACCAAGACGCCGCCCCGTCGGAGCTGGTGGAAGCCGGCCTCCATGGCCGCCTTCTTGCCCGAGCACTCGAGCACCACGTGCACGGCTCGCTCGGCCTGGCGCTCGGGCTCCCACATGGGGAAGACCTCGAGCTCGGAGGGGTCGAGCACCTCGTCGGCCCCGAGGTCCCGGGCCAGCCGCCGCCGGCCCTCGCCCGGCTCGACCACGGTGATCGGACCGATCCCCATGGCCTTGAGGGCGGCCACCGAGAGGGCGCCGATCGGCCCCGCGCCCATGACCATGACCGTGTCCCCTTCGGCCACGCCGGCGCGGGTGATCCCGTGGAGGGCGACGGCGAGCGGCTCGGCCAACGCCGCCTCGCGGGGGCTCAGGCCGGCGGGCATGCGCACCAGGGCCGCCTCGCGCACCACGATGTAGCCGGCGAACGCCCCGTCGGTGACCTCGGCGATCGAGCTGCGGCGGTTCTCGCACTGGGAGGGCTTCCCCTCCAGACAGCGCCGGCAGTGGCCGCACTTGGGGGTCGGGCCACCTACCACGGCCTCGCCGACCTGCCAGCGGGTCACCCCTTCGCCCAGCGCGGCGATCGTGCCCGAGTACTCGTGGCCGGCGACCATGCCCGGGTTGTCCCCCCAGCCCTCGAGCATGAGGTGGATGTCGGAGCCGCAGATGCCGCAGTGGTCGACCTCGACCAGGACCTGGCCGGCACCGGGCCGGGGGACCGGCCGGTCCTCCACCTCCACCACGCCGGGCTTGCGGTAGACGGCGGCCGGCATGACCTCGGGAAGGTCGCTCACGGTCTCTGGGCTCCTCGGGCTCGGGCGTCCATCACGGGCGCCCACGTTATCGGCGGGCGTCGCAGGCCGCCCGGCCGGCTCACGCCGGCCCTGCCCCGGCCCCGGGCGCGTCGTCCTGGCAGGGGGGGAGGCGGCGCACCCTCAGCCCCCGGCGGGCGCTCCCTCGAGGAGCCAGGAGAGCCCCCCGGCCAGGTGGCGGAGGTAGGCCGGGGTCTCCCAGGCGCCCGGGAAATGGCCCAGGGCGGTGTAAAAGGTGCGTCCCCGCTCCTCGGTGTGGCACCAGGCGAGGGGGAACCCGCACTCGGGGGTGCGGGCGCCCTCGACCGACATGTCCAGCTGGCCGCCGGCCAGCGAGAGCAGCACCTTGGCGTCGGGCCGGACGTCTTTGAACAGGTAGACCTCGTCGCGCCAGGCCCAGCTGGCCCCGAGGTGGGCGGTGGCCGGGTGGGACCGGTCCACCACCTCGATCTCGAACGACTGGGTCCAGGGGTGGCCGTCGAAGCGGCCGCCCAGGATGGGGCCGTAGCCGGCCCAGCCGTGGCAGGCGTCGGTGGCCGAGTGGACGCCCAGGACGGGGAGGTGGCCGGCCCGCCAGGCCTCCTCGACGGCCCGGCGCTGCTCGGGCGAGAAGGGCGTCTCCCCGATGGTGAACAGCGCCAGCACCCCGCCCCGGGAGAGCTGGTCGGGGGAGAGGTCGGCCACGTGGTCGACCTGGACCGGTTCGAGGCCGGACATCCCGGCCAGCTCGGCGAGGGCTGCGCCGGCCTGGCCCAGCACCCCGTGGACCCCGGCCGGCCCGTCGAGGTAGGGGGCCACCTCGGTCACCACGTACATCGGCTCGCCCGCCACCGCGTCATCCCCAGTCTGCCGCCGTCCGGCCGGCGCCCGAGTCTACGACCGGGGGCGTCACGGGTCCTATGGTGTGGCCCGCCGACGGAGGCGAGACCGGGAGGGACGAGATGGGCCACGACGAGACGGCGACCGAACTGCTCGAGCTGGGCTCGGCCACCCTCGGGGAGACGGGCGCCGCCCCCATGCACCCCAGGGTGCGGGCGGTCTGGCCGGGGGCGGCCCTGGCCGCCCCCGCCTACCCCGTGCGCTGCTCGCCGGCCGACAACCTGGCCATCCACGCCGCGGTGGCCCGGGCCCCGGAGGGCTCGGCGCTGGTGGTCGACGTGGGAGGGTTGGCCGAACGGGGCTACTGGGGCGAGGTGCTGACCACCGGGGCCGAGGCCCGCGGGCTGGCCGGCCTGGTCATCGACGGCGGGGTCCGTGACTCCGCCGCGCTCGAGGCCCACCGCTTCGCGGTGTTCTCCACGATGGTGGCCCTGCGCGGGGCCACCAAGGAGCTCCCCGGCACCACCGGAGCGCCCGTCGAGGTGGGCGACGTCACGGTGGAGCGGGGGGACTGGGTGGTGGCCGACGCCGACGGGGTGGCGGTCGTCCCCTCGGGACGGCTGGAGGAGGTCCTGGCCGCCGGCCGGGCCCGGGCCGCCAAGGAGGAGGGGTTCTTCGAGGCGCTCCGGGCGGGCCGAACCACCGTCGACCTCCTGGGCCTGGACCTCGGGCCGGTCCGCGACGGCTAGGCCGAGGCGCCCCGACCCCTTCGGGCGGGGCCTCCGCGGGGATGGCGCAGGGCGGGGTCGAGTCCTCCGTGGTCGGCGCGGCCACGGACGAGAGGCCCGAAGAGAAGCACAGAATAGTGATGTTCCACCGCCTTTAAGCAGTTAAACATCATAAAGATAGCTTCTCTCTCTTCTCTCTCTGCCAACTTGCCCCGAAGAGTCACTATAATGACTCAGGAGGGCGGGGCGGCCGAGCCCCGCCGCCGGAGGCGGTCGGGAAGGGAGGTCCGAGGACACCGTGGCCAGGAGCGAGTGGGAGGCAGAGCTGGGTCGGCGGCTTCGCGCCCTGCGGATCGACCGACGGCTCACCCAGCGCGAGCTGGCCGACCGGGCGAACGTGTCGCTGGGCGCCGTCCGGCACCTCGAGCAGGGGTCGGGTGCGACCACCACCACGTTGGCCAAGGTCCTTCGGGTCCTGGGGCACGAGGGGTGGCTCGACGCCCTCGTGCCACCGACGTCCGCCTTCAGTCCCCTCGAGCTCCTGGCCGAGCGCCGCCGGGCCGCCCGGCCCGAGCGGTCGAGGGTCCGCCGCCCCGGGGGGGCCACGTGACCTACCGGCCGACCGACGTCATCGAGGTGCACGCGTGGGGGTCGCTGGTGGGCGCAGTGGCCCTGGACCCCGGCACCGGGGTCTACGCCTTCGAGTACGCCCCCGAGTGGGTCGACCGGGGGATCGAGCTGGCCCCGCTACACATGCCGCTGGCGCGGCGGCCCTACGAGTTCGGCGACCTGGCCCGCCCCACCTTCTACGGCCTGCCGGCGCTGCTGGCCGACGCCCTGCCCGACGCCTTCGGCAACGCGCTGGTGAACGCCTGGATGGCCGAGCAGGGCGTCGCCGCCGGCGACATCACGCCGCTGGACCGGCTGGCCTACGCCGCCGACCGGGCGATGGGCGCGCTGGAGTTCCGTCCGCCGGCACGCGCCGAGGCGGACCCGATCCCCTCTGCCGTACAGCTGGCCGACCTGGTGCTGGCGGCCCGAAGGACGGTGCGCGGCGAGTTCGGCGACGACGACGGCGCCAACGGCGCACTCCAGCAGCTGATCCGGGTCGGCACCAGCGCCGGGGGTGCCCGGGCCAAGGCCGTGGTCGCCTTCAACCCGGCCACCTACCAGGTCCGCTCCGCCTACGACCGTCCCGACCAGGGGTTCGAGCAGTGGATCATCAAGCTCGACGGCGTGAGCGGGACCGGGATGGACGGCCACGGCGACCGCCTCGGCGACAGCGCGCCCTACGGCCGCATCGAGTACGCCTACCACCTGATGGCCAGGGCGGCCGGGATCGACATGACCGAGTGCCGTCTCCTCGACGAGGGACCCCGCCGTCACTTCATGACCAGGCGCTTCGACCGCGGCCCGGGCGGCGAGCGCGTGCACATGGTGTCGCTCTGCGCGCTGGCCCACCTCGACTACAACATGGTCGCCGCGCACAGCTACGACCAATTCCTCGGAACCGTGACCGCGCTCGGGCTCGACCACCTGGCCCTGGCCGAGGCCTTCCGGCGCATGGTGTTCAACGTGGCGGCGGTGAACAACGACGACCACACGAAGAACGTCGCCTTCCTGCGCCGGGCCGGCGGGCCGTGGGAGCTCGCCCCCGCCTACGACCTGACCCACGCCTACCGCCCCGACAGCGCTTGGACGGCCCAGCACCTGATGGCCGTGGACGGCCGGTTCTCCGGCATCGGGCTGTCGGATCTGCACGCGGTGGGCGAGCGCCACCACGTGCCCGCCTACCGCCGGATCGTGCGCGAGGTGCTGGGGGCGGTCGACGGCTGGCCCCAGTTCGCCGAGGAGGCCGGCGTCGACCCGGCGACGGCCGGGGCCGTCACCCAGGACATGGCGGCCCAACGGCCGCGCTGAGCGGCGCCGCGGCGCCCCTTACGCCGTGACCAGGTTGGGCGGGGTCCGGCCGGCCAGCACGTCGGCGACCCCCTGGGCGGCCAGGCGGGCCATGCGCGTTCGGGTCTCGATGGTGGCGCTGCCGATGTGGGGGAGCAGCACCGTGCGGGGGGCGGCCAGAAGTCGCGGGTTGAGCGCCGGCTCCCCCTCGAAGACGTCGAGGCCGGCGGCGAAGATGGTGCCGGACTCTAGGGCGTCGGCCAGCGCCTCCTCGTCCACCACCGGCCCGCGGGCGGTGTTCACCAGGACGCCGGTCGGTTTCATGGCCGCCAGCTCCGTTGCCCCGATCAGGTGGCGGGTCGCCTCGCTGAGGGGCACGTGCAGGCTGACCACGTCGGCCGTCGACAGCAGCTCGGCCAGGGTCCCCACGTACCCGGGGAACCCGGTGGGGGTGCGGGTGTGGTGGAGGACCTCCATGCCGAACCCCTCGGCCCGGCGGGCCACCTGTCGGGCGATGCGGCCGTAGCCGACGAGGCCGAGGACCCCCCCGTGGACGTCGCGGGCCAGGTGGTCCATGAGCCCCCAGCCCTCCCAGCGTCCGGCGCGGAGGTCACGCTCGGCCTCCGAGGCCAGCCGGGTGGCCGCCAGCACCAGGAGGAAGGCCAGGTCGGCCGTGGTCTGGTCGAGGACGCCCGGCGTGTTGCACACGGCGATGCCCAGCTCGGCCGCGGCGACGAGGTCGACGTTGTCGTAGCCCACGGCGACGTTGCCCACCACCCGGAGGCTCCCCGCCGCACCCGCCGCCAGCACGGCGCGGTCGATGCGGTCGGTCAACGGACACACCAGCGCGTCCACATCGGCGACGGCCCGGGCCATCTCGTCCGGGGTGTAGGGGGTGTCGTCGTCGCGGCGCACCAGGGTGTGGCCCGCCGCCTCCAGCGGGTCGAGCCCGCCTTCGGGGAGATGGCGGGTGACCAAGATCCGGGCCACCTCAGTGGTGCGTGTAGTCGATGGGGCCCGCGCCCTTCTGACCGATGGCGAAGCAGAAGCAGTGGATGGGGGCGTGGTCGCTGACCGGCCGCAGCGTGTGCACGGCGTTGGGCGGGATGTACACCAGGTCGCCCTGGGCGATCTCGCGGTCCTCCCCCTCGATGGTCATGGTGCCCCGGCCGTTCAGCACGTAATAGAACTCGTGGGTGGGATGGGAGTGCGGGTCCACGGCGCCGCCCCCGGCCACCTCGAACTCGTTCACCAGCTCGAGGAAGCCCCCGTCGGTGAGCTCCTTCATCTCGCGGGACTTCACCATCCACCAGACGGGGACCGTGCCGTTGTGCTCGACGACCGGCGCCTCGTCCTCGATGCTGCGCACGTCCATGACCGCTGCCTCCTCCTGCCCGTCCGCCGGGTTTCCTAGACTGCTCTAGTTGTCAGGTTAGATCGGTTCGGCGAGCCGGGCCGGGTGGGCCGGGCGCGCCGCTCCGCCGCATGACGTCGGCGGGCCGGCCCCGTCCGGCGCCCGGCGGAGGGCACGTTGCGGGCGGGCAGGAGGTTGGCCGGTGGTGGAGGCAGGGAACGTGGAGGTGGCACGGACCATCGAGGCCCGCCCGCTCACCGAGGAGGCCTGGAGCCCCTACGGCTTCGTGCCGGTGGCCGACACCGACCGGCGCGACGGGTCCCACCGCCTCCACTACGAGTGGGCCGACCCCCACGTGAACCTGATCGGCCACACCCTCGGCGAGGTGCCGGTGGTCACCGGGGGCCTCCAGTGCCGCATGCTCTACCGCCACGTGACCCACACCCAGGTCCTGATGGTCATCGACCACCCTTGCGTCCTGGCCGTGGCGCCCCCCTGGTCGTCGCTGGCCACGGCCGAGGACGCCGAGCGCATCGAGGCCTTCCGCCTCGAGCCCCTCCAGTCGCTGGTGCTCTTCCGGGCCACCTGGCACTGGGGGCCCTTCCCCGTCGGCCACGACGAGGTCCGCCTCTTCAACGTCCAGGGCCTGCACTACGCCGAAGACAACGAGATGGCCGACCTGGCCGGGGCCGGTTGGGCGGTGGACGTCCACGTGGCCTGATCCGCCCGCCGGGTGCGGGCGGGACGGGGCCGTGGCAGGCTTTCTGCCGTGGGACTCCTCGACGGCCAGCGGGCGGTGGTCACCGGAGGTGGGTCGGGCATCGGCCGGGCCACCTGCCGGGCGATGGCCGCCGAGGGGGCGCAGGTGGCCGTCCTGGACATCGACGCCGACTCGGCCAAGGCGGTGGCCGCCGAGTTCACAGGCACCGCCTTCTACGCGGACGTGACCGACCCCGAGGGGCTGCGGGCCGCCGTCGACGACGCGGCGGCGGCCATGGGCGGGCTCAGCATCATGTACAACAACGCCGGGGTGGGCAGCCTCACCCCACTGGCCGAGTGGGAGCCCGAGGAGTGGGACCGGCTGGTCCGGGTCAACCTGACCGGCGTCTACCTCGGCTTCCGGGCCGCCGTGCCCCACCTGCGGGCGGCCGGCGGCGGGTCCATCGTGAGCACGGCCTCGATCAGCGGGACCCGGCCGGCGGCCGGCGAGGCGCCGTACTCGGCGGCCAAGGCCGGGGTGGCGGCCATCACCGCCTCGGCGGCCCTCGAGTACGGGCCGACGATCCGGGTGAACGCGGTGTCCCCGGGGATGATCGTCACCAAGCTGACCGAGCCCCTGCTTGGGTTCTTCCCCGCCGAGGCCGCCCGCTACGAGCGCACCACCCCGCTCGGACGGATGGGTCAGCCCGAGGACGTGGCCGACGTGGTGGTCTTCCTCTGCTCGGACCTGGCCCGCTTCGTCACCGGGGTGAACCTGGTGGTCGACGGCGGGATGACGCTGCACGGCTCGGGGGTCGACGGCATCTTTCCCCAGATCTTCGGCGCCCCCGGCCGCTGAGGCCGCGCCGGTCTCAGCCGGCGGGCTGCTCGCCGGCTGCGGGTTGCGCGAACTCGGGGTCGGCCTCGTCGCGCATGGAGAGCCGCCACCGGCAGCAGACGTGCTCGGCGCTGACCCTCGGGGGGATGGCCAGGATCTCCACCTTCATGTTGGGGTTGTACATCTTGGCGGTCTCGATGATCGAGGCGGGGCAGGTCACGTGCGAGGACTTCTCGGCGATGTCGGGGCGCCCCATCGACTCCCACTGGTCGACCTGGATGCACTTGTTGAAGGTCATGATGCCGACGTCGGGCTCGGGCATCTCGAACGTCAGCTCGAAGGCCTTGCCGGGGAACGACGAGGCGTCGACTTGGATGTCCTTCATGAAGGCCTCGACGGTGCCGTCCCCGACCTTCATCCAGCGCCCTTTCAGGTCGCGCACCGCCGGCAGCACCTTCTCGCTCCACAGGTCCCACTGGATGTCGAACATGGCGTCGAGCCCGTAGCGGATCACGATGTCGCCGGCCCAGCCCTCGATGGCGGTGAGGAGGTACTCATGGCTGCCCAGGGCCCACCGCACCAGCGCTTCCTTCGGGAGGTCGACATCGGCCGACTCGGCGGCGAACGGGTTGATGGTCACGACGCCCCCGTCGGCCTGGCGGGCGGCGACCTCGGCGGTCACCTCGGCCACCAGCTCGTCGGCCCGGTCGGCCGAGATGGGCAGCCACTCCTCGAGCATCTGGCGCAGCTGGGGCAGGACGATGGTCTGCCACGCCTCGGACTGGATCTCGCGCATGAGGTCGTCGCCGTGGCGGTTGGCGACCTCCTCGGCCCAGGCGGTCACGCAGACGCGGTAGTACTCGTCGCTCATGGCGATCATGTTGACGAGCGCCTGGTTCGAGAAGTCCGAGAACCGCAGGTCGGACCGGAAAGGCCCGCTGTAGTCGGGCAGCTCCGGACTGGCCTCGACCTTGATCTGCGAACGGGTGTCGGGGCCCGAGGGCTTGTGCATGCCCGGCGGGTCGACCACGGGGAACTTCTTGAAGTTGTGGAGGTCGACCGGGATGTCCAGCGGGCTCGCCTGCTGGTGCTCCTCGTAGTCGGCCCCGACCTTGCGGACCTCGAGGACCTTCTGGACGGCGTCGTCGGGCTCGGTCATGGCGGGACTCCTCGGGCTCGGTGGGTGGGCCGCTCAGGGCCTGTTGCCCCGGTGGACCAACGGCCGGAACGGCCGCTTCGAGCCTAGTCGATCGGCTACCCACGTCAAGGAGGGCACATCCTCCTCCCGGGGGTGCGGGGCGGTGACGGAAGCCCGAGACGGTGACTGCCGGGGCTCCCCGCAAACGGGCGCGTCTGGCTGCGCCGCGTTCCCGGGGTGCCTGGGTCTTGAGGCGCCGCACCAAGAGCGGCATGGAACCCGGCTCGCGGGACGAGGCTTCGTCGACCGTTTGCGCTGAGCGGAGTGCCGGCCAGGGTTCCGTGGGGGCCGCGGGCTCAGCCAGCAGTCGGTGGCGCCCTGAGTTGGCGTTTCAAGACCTTGCCCGAGGGGTTCCGAGGCAGGGCGTCGAGGAACACGACGCCCTTGGGCACCTTGAAGCCGGCCAATTGGGCCCGGCAGTGCGCGACGAGGTCGTCCTCGGTGAGGGTGGCGCCGGCACGGACGACGACGAAGGCCACCGGGACCTCGCCCCACCGCTCGTCGGCCCTCCCGACCACGGCGGCCTCGAGCACCGAAGGGTGCTCGTAGAGCACGCGCTCGATCTCCGAGCCGGCGATGTTCTCGCCGCCCGAGAGGATCATGTCCTTCAGCCGGTCGACGATGAAGAGGTACCCGTCGTCGTCACGGACCCCGATGTCGCCGGTGTGGAACCACCCCCCGGCGAAGGCGGCGTCGGTCGCCGACTGGTCCCGCCAGTAGCCCTTGAAGACCTTGGGGCCTCGCAGGACGATCTCCCCCCGGGTCCCGTTGGGCACCGGTGCCCCCGCCTCGTCCCACAGCTCGAGGTCGAGGTAGAGGCACGGGCGGCCGACGCTGCCGAGCTTGGTGAGGAGGCTCTCGCGGTCCAAGAAGGTGTCGCCGGACACGGTCTCGGTGAGGCCGTAGGCGTCGGCGAACCAGGCCGAGGGGAACGTCCGCTGGATGCGCTCGATGAGCGGCACCGGCATCTTCTCCCCGCCGTTGATGATCAGCCGCACCGAGGACAGGTCGCGCTCTTCGATGCCCGGCAGCGCCATGATGGCGTTGACCATGACCGGCGCCAGCCAGACCGTGGTGGCCCGCGAGCGCTCGAGCTCGGCGACGACGTCCTCGGCGTCGAAGAGGCGGTGGATGATCGTCGTCGCCCCGACGCAGACGAGCGAGGTGGTCGTGAGGTCGAGCGCACCGACGTGGTAGAGGGGGCCGCAGGCGAGCCCCAGGTCGTCGGCGGTGAACCCCAGCTCGGCCACGTGGGCCAGGTTCTTCCAGGCCAGGTTGGCGTGGGTGAGCATGACCCCCTTGGGGTGGCCGGTGGTGCCCGAGGTGTACATGAGGCGGTGGAGGTCGTCGGCCGCGGCCGGGACACGTTCGACCTCGGCGGTCCCTGTCCGCAGGTCGGCCAGGGCCGTCCAGTCGTCATGGCTCCCGGCTTCGACGCAGGCCCGCACGAGGGTCCCCTCGAGGCCCTTGGTGGCCTCGGCGGCGCCGTCGAGCAGCGCCTCCCCGCAGACCAGGGCCCGGGCGCTCGAGTGCTCGAGGATGTAACGCACCTCGGGCGGGGCCAGCCGCCAGTTGACGGGCATGGCCACGGCGCCGAGGTAGTTGGCGGCGAAGATGGTCTCGAGGAACTCGGGGCAGTTGTGCGACAGGACGCCGACGACGTCGCCCCGCCCGACCCCCCGGGCGCTGAGGCCGCCGGCCAGGGCGGCGGCGTTGGCGGCCATCTGGCGGTAGGTGGTGGCCTCGCCCTCGAACACCGTGATCGGCTTGTCCGGGGTGCGCGCCGCGTGGTGCTCGAGTACGGCGAACCAGTTGAGGTCGGCCGCCGTGGCGGGCGCCGGCGTCACCGGCGGGTCCTCGTCGGCCATGGCCTCCGCCGCGGCGATGGCGGAGTATTGTACCGACCAGTCATCACACAAATGGTAGCGAAGGATCCCGCCATGCCCCGAGTCGACGCCAGCGACATCTCCCGGCGGAGCGAGAAGTGGCAGGCGCGGCGCCAGGCCATCATCGACACCTCGGCCCGCCTGTTCGCCCGGCGCGGCTACCACGCCACCGGCATCAACGAGCTGTGCGAGGCCAACGACCTGGGCAAGGGCGCCCTCTACCACTACATCGGGTCCAAGGAGGAGCTGCTGGCGGCCATCCACGACCGGGTGATGGACGAGGTGACGGCGGGCGCCGAGCGCGTGGCCGAGTCCGGGGGGTCCCCCTCGGTCCGGCTGGCCAAGCTCGGGGACGAGCTGCTCGAGGTCATCCACCGCTACCCGGACCACGTCTGGGTGTTCCTGCACGAGTTCCCGGCCCTCACCGGCGAGCGCGCCGCCAAGTTCCGGGAGCGGCGCCGGGGGTACGAGCGGCAGGTCGAGGCGGTCCTGCGGGACGGGATCGACTCGGGCGACTTCCGCGACCTCGACCCGTGGCTGACCTCGCGGGCCTGGCTCGGGATGATGAACTACACCTACCTGTGGCTGCGTCCCGGCGGGCAGCTGTCAGCCCGCGACGTGGCCAAACCCTTCACCGAGATCTTCATGCGGGGCATCGAGGCGGGCGCCCATCCCGCCCCCGATCAGGGCGCCGAGTAGCCCCCGTCGACGACCAGGGCCGAACCGGTCGTCCAGCGCGAGTCGGGCCCGGCGAGATACGAGTAGGCGCCGACCAG
This sequence comes from uncultured Actinomycetota bacterium, assembly GCA_963770505.1. GTDB lineage: Bacteria > Actinomycetota > Acidimicrobiia > Acidimicrobiales > RAAP-2 > CAVYPR01. Next base: position 579,809 of record CAVYPR010000003.1, read on the forward strand.
GTCGGCCGCGGCGCCGAGGCCGAGCGGGTGCCGGCCGGCGATGGCGTCCAGCGCCTCGGGGGGGAGGTCGTCGTGGATGGCCGAGCGAAAGGAGCCCGGGCACACGCAGTTCACCCGGATCCCGTCGCGTGCGTACTCCACGGCCGCCACCTTGGCCAGCTGGATGACCGCCGCCTTGGTGGCGCAGTAGGGGGCGGCGTGCGACCAGGCCGTGAGACCCGAGACCGACGCCGTCAGCACGATCGAGCCCGCCTGCCGGGGGCGCATGACGCCGACCGCGGCCCGGATGCCGTTGACCGACCCCAGGACGTTGACCCGAAAGGCGCGCTCCCAGTCCTCGGTGGCCAGGTTGTGGATCCGCCCGTTGGGCGACAGCACCCCGGCGTTGCTGATCAGCACATCGAGGCCGCCGAAGCGCTCGACCGCCAGCTCGACCACCGAGGACACCTGATCGAAGTCGCTCACGTCGGCCAGTGCGGTGGCCACCGGTGCACCCGCGGGGAGGGCGGAGACCGTCTCGTCCAACGAGCGCTCGCTCACGTCGCTCAGGACGAGGTCGGTGTCGGGCTCGCAGGCCAGCCGGTGGGAGATGGCCGAGCCCAGCGCGCCCCCGGCGCCGGTGATGACGACCACCCGCCGCCCGGCACGCCCGCTCATACCAGCAGGTAGCCGCCGTCGACGTTGATCACGGTGCCGGTGATGAAGGCCGAGGCGCCCGACGCCAGGAACTGGTACACCCCGGCCAGGTCCCCGGGCGCTCCCCAGCGCTCCTGCGCGGTGTGCCCGGTGATGGCCGCCGCCAGGTCGGGGTCGCTCCGCCATCCGTCGGCCAGGGGCGAGTCGAACCAGCCGGGGGAGACGACGTTCACCGTGATGCCGGCTGGCGCGAGGTCCAGGGCCAAGCCCTTGGCCATGCCGATCAGGCCGGCCTTCGAGGCGCTGTAGGCGGTCAACCCCCGGCGCGGCCGGTCCCCCAGGACCGACCCGGTGAAGATCAGCCGACCGCCCTCTCCCATGACCCGGGTGGCGGCGCGGGCGCCGAGGAAGGCCCCGGTGAGGTTCACCTCGAGGACCCGGCGCCAGACCGACGCCTCGGTCCGCCGCGGGCCTCCGACCACCGGCGAGATCCCGGCGTTGCAGATCCACACGTCCACGCCGCCCCACGCCTCGACGACGGCGTCGGCCACCGACTCGTTGAAGGCCTCGTCGGTGACGTCGCCGCTCAGGACCAGGGAGGGGCCGGGCAGCGCGCCGGCCACCGCCTGCAGGTCGCACTCGGTGCGGGCCACCAGGGCCACCGACGCCCCCTGGCGCGAGAAGGCGTGGGCCAGCAGGGTGCCGAGCCCACGGCTGGCGCCGGTGAGGACGACCCGCTTGCTGGCGAGGTCCGAGGGGTCGGGGAAGGTCTCGGGGATGGCGATCGGGCCGGGCATGCGTCTTTCCTGTTTGTACCGATCAGTACAATACACTACGATCCCGCTCCGGTGGACCCCGGTCAATCGACCCCGTCTGCGTCCTCGATCGGGCAGCTCCTCGAGATGCACCGACGGATGCTGCTCATCCGGGGCTTCGAGCTGCGGGTCTCGGACCTCTACCGCGACGGCGAGATCCCCGGCTTCGTGCACCTGTCGATCGGGCAGGAGGCGGCGGCCGTGGCCGCCTGCTGGCCGTTGCGGCCGACCGACGTCATCACCTCCACCCACCGGGGCCACGGCCACTGCCTGGCCAAGGGGGTGGACCCCGGCGCCATGTTCGCCGAGCTGCTCGGCCGCGACGGCGGCACCAACCGCGGGCGCGGGGGGTCGATGCACGTGGCCGACCCGGGGCTCGGGGTGTTCGGGGCCAACGGGATCGTGGCGGCCGGCCTGCCGATCGCCGTCGGGGCGGCCACGGCGGCGCAGCTCCGGCGCAACGACGGCGTGGCGGTGGCCTTCTTCGGGGACGGGGCCGCGGCCCAGGGGGCCTTCCACGAGGCGCTCAACCTGGCCGCCGTGTGGCGGTCGCCGGTGATCTTCTACTGCGAGAACAACGGCTACGCCGAGTTCTCCCCGGCGTCGACCCAGCACTCGGCGTCGCTCGAGCGGCGCAGCGCCGGCTACGGCATCGAGTACGCCGCGGTCGACGGCAACGACGTCGCCGAGGCGGCCGCGGTGATGGGGGAGGTGGTCCGCTTCGTGAGGGCCCAGCGCGGACCCGTCCTGGTCGAGGCCACCACCTACCGCTGGCACGGCCACTACGAGGGGGACCCGCAGCGCTACCGCTCCGCCGAGGAGGTCGCCAGTTGGGAGGAGCAGGACCCCATCGTCCGGCACCAGCAACGGCTCCGGGCGGCCGGCGTGGTCGAGGACCTCATCACCGCCCTCGAGCAGTCGGTCACCGCCGAGCTCGACGCGGCGCTCGAGGCGGCCCGCCGGCTCGCCCCGCCCGCCCCCGAGACGCTCACCTCCTTCGTGCTGGCGGCCAGGCCGGCCATCCCCGAGCCCGAGCCCCCGGCGCCCGGCGAGCCGGAGTTCCGGACGATGGACGCCATCCGCACCGCCCTCCAGACCGAGCTCGCCGCCGACGACCGGGTGTTCGTGGCGGGCATCGACGTCGGCGAGGGCGGGAACGTCTTCGGGCTGACCCGCGGCCTGCGCCAGCGGTTCGGCGACCGGGTGCGCGACACCCCGATCTCCGAGATGGCCATCGTGGGCCTGGGCGTCGGTGCGGCGATGGCCGGGATGCGACCGGTGGTGGAGCTGATGTACCTCGACTTCCTCGGGGTCTGCCTCGACCAGCTGTTGAACCAGGCGGCCAAGCTCCCCTTCATGACCGGCGGGGCCGCCCAGATGGCGTTGACCGTGCGGACGCAGTTCGGGGCGGGGCGCTCCTCGGGGAGCCAGCACTCCCAGAGCCTCGAGGCCCTGCTGGCCCACCTCCCGGGGCTGACCGTCGTCATGCCCTCGACCCCGGCCGACACCTACGGCCTGCTGCGGGCGGCCATCCGGGACCCCAACCCGGTGGTCTTCATCGAGAACCGCCTCCTCTACGGCACCAAGGGCCCGCAGCCCCCAACCGACCACCTGGTGCCGATCGGCGCCTCGACGGTGGTGCGTGGCGGTTCGGACGTGACCGTGGTCTCGGTCTCGCGCATGGTCCACGAGGCGCTGGCCGCGGCCGAGGTGCTGGCCGCCGAGGGCACCTCCGTCGAGGTCATCGACCTGCGGACGGTGGCGCCGCTCGACATGGCGCCGGTCCTCGACTCGGTGCACAAGACGAGCCGGCTGCTCATCGCCCACGAGGCCGTCGTCCCCTTCGGGATCGGTGCCGAGATCGCCGCCGTCGTGGCCAGAGAGGCGTTCTGGGACCTCGACGCCCCGATCGAGCGCGTCGGCGCCGCCGCCACCCCTCCCCCCTACGCCCCCGAGCTGGAGCGGGCCTGGCTCCCGGACCGCCAGTCGATCGTCGACGCCGTCCGGCGTCTGGCGGCGACGTGAGTCAGCAGCCGAGCTCGCGGGCAATGACCAGGTGCTGGATCTCGTTGGTCCCCTCGCCGATCTCGAGGACCTTGGCGTCGCAGTAGAAGCGGGCCACCGGCGTGTCCATCATGTAGCCGAGGCCCCCGTGGATCTGCACGGCCTCCGACGCCGCCCAGGTGGCCAGCCGGCTCGCCTTCAGCTTGGCCATGGCGGCCTCCTTGCGGAAGGGCTGCCCGCTGTCGCGCAACGAGGCGGCGCGGTAGGTGAGCCAGCGGGCCGCCTCGAGCTCGGTGGCCATGTCGGCCAGCTTGAACTGCACCGCCTGGAAGGTGGAGATCGACTGGCCGAACTGCACCCGCTCCTTGGCGTAGGCGGTGGCCAGGTCGAGGACCGCCTGGGTGAGGCTGAGCGACAGCGCGGCGATCGAGATGCGCCCCACCTCGAGGGTGCGCAGGAACTGGGCGAGGCCGAGCTCGGGGTCGCCCAGCAGGTGGTCGTCGGGGACCCAGACGTCGTCGAAGTACAGCTCGCGGGTGTCGAGCCCCCGCCAGCCGATCCCCCGCAGCTTGGGTCCCATGGTGAACCCCTCGGCGCCCTTCTCCACCACCAGGCTGGCGAACCTCGGTGCCCCCTGTGTCCCCGGGTCGGTGCGGGCCAGCAGCGTCACCCCGAAGGACATGTCGGTGCCGGCGTTGGAGATGAAGGCCTTGCTCCCGTTGATCACCCAGCCCCCGTCGCGACGCACCGCCGTGGTGCGGATGGACCGGGCGTCGGACCCCGCCTCGGGCTCGGTGAGCCCGAAGGCCCCGAGGGCCCGCCCCTCGGCCAAGGGTCGCAGCCAGCGCTCCCGCTGGTCGTCGGTGCCGAAGAGCAGCAGCGGCAGCGAGCCGATGGTCACATGCGCCTGCCAGGCCGCCGCCACCGACTGGTCGGCCCGGCCGATCTCCTCCATGGCGGCCACGAAGCCGACGGTGGACATCCCGATGCCGCCCCACTCGGGGGGGACCAGCATCCCGAGGAGCCCCAGCGTGCCCATCTCGGCCAGGAGGTCCGTCGCGCAGCGCCCCTCCGCCCAGGCCAGGGGGGCCCGTGGGGCGATCTCGCGCCGGGCGAACTCCCCGCACAAGGTGGCCAGCTCGCGCTCAGGTTCTGCGAGGGAGAAGTCCATCCGCCCATCTTATTGGACCGAGCGGTCCAATCCGGTAGGCTGGTGGGGTGACCACGGACCGCAGTCCGCACGCCTTCCCCCGGTTCGAGCGCGTCGAGGACGAGCGCCGCCATCGCAAGCAGCGCCTGGCCGCGGCGTTCCGCCTCTTCGGCCACTTCGGGTTCGACGAGGGAGCGGCCGGCCACATCACCGCCCGCGACCCCGAGCGGCTCGACCACTTCTGGGTCAACCCGCTCGGCATGAACTTCAAGCAGGTCCGGGTGCGGGACCTCCTGCTCGTGAACGACCAGGGCGAGGTGGTCGAGGGGGAGTGGCCCCTCAACCTGGCCGCCTTCGCCATCCATTCGCAGATCCACGCGGCCCGGCCCGACGTCGTCTCCGCCGCCCACTCCCACTCCGTCCACGGCAAGGCCTTCTCGACGCTGCACCGCCTGCTCGACCCGCTCACCCAGGACGCCTGCGTCTTCTACGGCGACCACGCCCTCTACGACGACTTCACCGGGGTGGTCCTCGACCTCGAAGAGGGCAAGCGCATCGCCCACGTCCTGGGCGACAACAAAGCGGTGATCCTGGCCAACCACGGCCTGCTCACGGTGGGCGAGACCGTCGACGAGGCGGCGTGGTGGTTCATCACCATGGAGCGCACCTGCCAGGCGCAGCTCCTGGCCGAGGCGGCCGGCACGCCGGTGCCCATCGACAAGGACCACGCCGAGAAGACGGCCCGCCAGGTGGGCCACCGCCGCTCGGGCTGGTTCGGGTTCCAGCCCCTCTACGACTGGATCGTGGCCGCCCAGCCCGAACTGCTCGAGGAGTAACCGCCCGTCGCCGGGCGCGCCGGGCTCACGAGCCCGGCTTCATGTGCCGCAGGAAGGTCCGCGACCAGGCGATGAGGTCGCCGGGCACGCTCAGCCCCTCGGTGTCGCAGATCTGCGACCAGTGCTCGGCCACGTCCTCGATGCTCGGGTCCGCCCCGTCGAACACGTAGCCCTCGGTCACGGCGAGGACCATCCGGGCGAAGCGGCCGGCCCCGGCCACCAGCACCTCTCCGCTCACCGGGCACGACTCGTGGGCGAGCAGGCCGACCATCGGGGCGACCAGCTCCGGGGCCATCTGCGCCGAGCGGGGGTCGGCGTCGGCGGGGGCCGCCTCGTCGGCTTGGCCGGCCATCCGGGTGAAGGCCGCCGGGGCGATGCAGTTGACCCGGATCCCGTGGGCCGCGCCCGCCGTGGAAAGGCTGCGGGCCAGGCCGACGACGGCCGCCTTGGCCGCGGCGTAGGAGGTGTTGTCGGGCAGGCCGAACATCCCGGTGGACGTGGTCATCACGATCCGGCCATAGGTCTGGCCAACCATCTGGGGCCAGGCGGCGCGGGCGGTGTTGAACGAGCCGCCGAGGTGGACGGCCAGGTGCCGGTCGAGGTTCTCGGCGTCGACGGCCGGCATGCCGGCCCAGCGGATGATGCCGGCGTTGTTGACGAGGACGTCGAGACGCCCGAAGCGCCCGATGGCCGCGCCGATGAGGGCCTCGCCCCCCTCGACCGAGGCCACGTCGCTGGTGTCGGCGACGGCGGTCCCCCCGGCGTCGGCGATCTCGGCCGCGACGGCCTGAGCCGGCCCGGCGTCGGTCCCGGTGCCGTCCATCGAGCCCCCGAGGTCGTTCACGACGACACTGGCCCCCCGCCCGGCGAGGAGGTGGGCGTAGGAGCGGCCGAGGCCGCGTCCGGCCCCGGTGACGACGGCGACCCGCCCCTCGAAGGAGAGCTCGTTCACTCGGCCGGTGCCGGCGTCGAAGGGGGAGTGGGTCTCAGGCGGCCGCGGGGGAGCGGAACCCCAGCAGCGCGCCGAGCGTTCCGCCGACCATGGCGGCCCGTTCGTCGTCGGGGACCCCGGCGAACTGCTCGGCGATGAGCTCGGGGCTGTGGCGGAAGGTCCCCTCGGCGTGGGGGTAGTCGGCCCCCCACACGATGGTCGACAGCCCGCTGATGTGGCGGGCGGCGACGGCCACCGGGTCGTCCTGGAACGAGACGTGGAACTGGCGCTGCACGTACTCGCTCGGCTTCAACGGGTACGGCCACTTGTCGTTCAGGCGGAAGAGCTGGGCCATGTGGGGCTGGTCGTCCTCGGGACGGTCGTTGTCCCAGTAACCGAGCCACCAGTCCGCATCCTGACCGGTGCCGGTGACCCAGCACTTGTCCATGGCGCCCACCAGGGAGGCGAGCCAGTGGGCGTTGAACTCGATCAGGCCGAAGTGCAGGTCCGGGTACCGCTCGGCCACGCCGGCCCCGACCAGCTCGCAGATGATCCGCGACGGGATCATGGGGCCGTAGACGCACTGGGTCACCATGCGCTGGGACGCCGACCGCTCGGTCATCGGCTCGTTGACCTGTGCGGCCTGCCCCATGACGACCTTCATGGTCGTCGACGCCGGGTCGTCGACCTTCACCCCGCCGGTCTGGGAGTGGATGAACACGTGCAGCCCGTTGGCCTGTGCCGCCGCCCATACCGGGTCGAGCTCGCGGGTGTAGTACGACGTCGGGGGGATGGCCGGGAGCAGGATGGCCCGGAAGCCGGCGGCGGCGACCCGCTCGATCTCGGCCACGGCGTCGTCCACGTCGGTGATCGGCACCGGCGCCGTGGGGGCCAGCCGTGTGAAGTACGGCGTGAACCGCTCGATGATGTAGTCGTTGTAGACGCGGGCGTGGGCCATCGACAGCTCGTGGTCGTCCGAGTACAGCCCGAACAGCGACAGGTTCGGGTGCATGAGCTGCGCGTCGATGCCGTCGAGGGCCAGGTCCTCGACGATGCGGTCAGGGTCGCCGGTGTTGGGCGTGCCGTCGTAGTGGCGGAAGCGCGACACCGTCCAGCCCTCGAAGCCGGGGGTGTGGAGGTGGCGGAAGTCCCGGACCCCTCCTTCGACCAGCGGCTCGATCTCGAAGTCCTCCTCCCACACCGCCCGGTGCCGGAGGTGCTTGGGCAGGCGGGTGAGGAACAGGTCGGTGGGCTCGAGGATGTGCCCGTCCGCAGAGACGACGAGGTCCTTCTGCGTCATCGGTGATGCCTTTCTTCGCTGCTTCGAGCTTCAGGGGACGCGAACCGCCCCGCATGGCAAGAATAGACCAACCGGTCGGTACATGGTAGTCCCGGGACCTGCAAGGGTGAGAGGAAGCGGCGGCTGACAGGGGGCGACGAGCTCGCCGAAAAGGAGGCGACACAGATGCAGCGGTGGAAGCAGCGCCCGGAGGGCTCGACCTGGGGCGACTGGGGCCCCGACGACGAGCTGGGCCGTATCAACCTCCTCACCCCCGAGAAGGTGCTCCAGGGGGTGCGGGAGGTCGAGGCCGGCATCAGCTTCTGCCTCAGCCTGCCGCTGGACTTCCCCGGGGGCACCGCCCTCAACCAGCGCCGGTACCCGCCGGTCCTGGCCCCGACCGAGGACATGCGGGGGAATCCCGCCACCTTCTACAACGTCCGGATGAGGGACATGGACGAGGGCGACGACCGCTACGTGGACGTCTGGGCGGACGACACGGTGACGCTGTCGCTCCAGTACTCGACGCAGTGGGACTCCCTGGCGCACGTCGGCGCCGAGTTCGACGCCGACGGTGACGGCGTCGAGGAGTCCGTGTACTACAACGGCTACCGCGCCGGCGTCGACCTCGTCGGACCGGACCCCGACGCCGCCGGCGACGGCAGCGGCCACCGCTGCTTCGCCCGCCACCTCGGCCTCGAGCACATGGCCGCCACCGGGGTGCAGGGCCGCGGCGTCCTCGTCGACCTGGCCCACCACCTCGGGCGCGAGTGGCGCGGCGTGGACCTGGCGACCCTCCGCGAGATCATGGCCGCCGACGACGTCGTGGTCGAGCCCGGCGACATGCTGCTGCTGCACACCGGCTTCGCCACCCGCGTCCTCGAATGGGAACGGCATCCCGACCCGGTCGAGATCCACCGCACGTGCTCGTACCTCGACGCCAAGGACGAGGCCCTGCTGGACTGGATCCGCGAGTCGCAGATCTCGGCGCTGGTGGCCGACAACTACGCCGTCGAAGGGCTCGTGGGCAGGGACCGGGACCAGAGCCGCCACTCGCTCCTGCCGATCCACCACCTCTGCCTCTTCCGCCTCGGGGTCCCGCTCGGGGAGATGTGGTACCTGCACGACCTGGCGGCGTGGCTCCGGGAGAACCACCGGAGCCGTTTCCTCCTCACGGCACCGCCGCTACGGCTTCCCGGTGCGGTCGGCTGTCCGCTGACCCCAGTAGCGACCGTGTGAACCGGGCCCTTTGCATGCAGCATTGGGGTGACTTGCCTTGGTGTGGTCGGCAAAACGTGCACGCAAGTCAGAATTTCCCGCATTTCGGTTATGCCTCCCGAAGCACTGGCAGCGGACACTTGGAACGCTTCCGACCTGACGAGCGCACTACCCTGACCAGGTGGAATCGGCCGGTGAACAGGAGCCGCATCCCAGCGGTCTCGAAGTACCCGCTGTGCCAACGGGCCCTATGCCGGGCGTCGACGCGAGTGTTCTTGTTGTCAGCGGGCTTGGTCGGAATGCACTCTGGCAGTACGCCAATTTTATAGCTTCCGCGCTCGCCGGCATCTTCATCGTCGGTTTCGCCTTGCGACGCCTGGGGACTTCCGCCTACGGACTCTTCGCCTTGGCCGTCGCCATCATCGGCATCCTCAACACGGTCGACTTCGGACTCCAGCTGGCGGTCATCCGGGCAACGGCCAGGGACAGTGACGCCTTCTCGGCGAGTGAGCGGGCGCAGGCCCGAAGCGACGTGGAGGCTGCCCATTTTGCGTATGGGAGCGCCGGCGCCGGCGCCGCGCTTGTATCGGCGGTGGTCGGTCTCGTGGTGTTTTTAACGACCGGAGGGTTGTCTGCGGCTGAGCATCTTCCCGCTGCCATTGTGCTGATCGGGCTCTCCGTCGGCCTCTCACTGGGGACGTCGGCGTACAGCGGGGTCCTCATCGGGCGTCGACAGTTCCAGGTGCCGTCCGTTGGCGGTGTTCTCGGCACGATCGTCGAATTGGTTCTCGTCGTCCTCACTATCGACCGGCTTCGGCTGGTGGCACTGGCTCTCGGGCTCCTCGCCAACGTCGTGGTGTCTCAGGGCTACGACGCCTTGTGGCTTCGACGCAATGAGGTGTGGTTCCGCCTGATGCCTCGACCACACCCGTGGAAAACAGTTCGGCGGGTCGCCGTCTTTGCCGCAATGCTGATCGTTGTCCCATTGGCCGGGCAGGTCATCCCGGCCACCGATCTTGCCGTGGTGGGCGCGGTGGCGACGGCCGGCGCCGTCGGCCTTTACCAGGCTGGCAGTGTCATCCCCGGAGGGGTGATCGCATTTCTCTTCACCGGATTCGACACCGTCTACCCTCACCTGGCTGGCACCGGTGACTCGGCTGGGCAGGAGGTCGCCGTGAAGTTCTTGACCCGAGTGGCGGCCTTCATCGGCGGTGCGGTGTTCGCCGCCATAATTCTTCTGCGCACCGACGTCGTACACGTGATGCTCGGCCGGCCGTCGGCACTCGCCGAATCGGTGCTGATCGTTTTCTGCGCGATCTGGACGGCCAATATTCCGATCCACGGACCCGGCCTGCTGCTCATCGCGCGCGGACGGCAGCGGGTCTTTGTGCCCCTGATCGCCGCCGAAACGATTGCCAACCTCGCTCTCACTGCTCCATTCGCTATCTGGATGGGGCCCATTGGCGCTGCGGTGGCCACGCTCGTGACCATTGCAATCTCCAACTTGTTCGTGTTCCCGTACTTAACGCGTCATGATCTGTCGGGTGGCACTGTTTGGGGTTTCACTGGAAGAGCAATCGCCACGATGGTGTTGGGAGCAGCATCGGCCGGGATCGCCGTCGCTCCGCTGCTTGTGCTCCCACCTGGTTGGGGCCGACTCGCCGTGGGCCTCATCGCCGGCGGAGTCTTGAGCTGCGCGCTCGGCCTACTCTTCCTCCGGCGCGAGGGCAGGAGCACTCTCGCCGCGATGCTCCGTCGGCCGCCTGCTGGGTGAGCTGGACACGCGAGCGAGTCGATGGTCAGCGCGCGTCCGCACGTACTTACTCTGGGGGGAAGGGCCTTCCGCCGACTAAACGGACGATCCTAACCTTCAGGGACACCGGCAGAAGATCCTTGGTGTGGCGCCACACCCACCAAGTCAGTTGGACTATTCGAAATTCAATGGCCGACACATTTTTGGTTCTACGGCGCCAAATGACATTGTAGAGCCGGATCTTGGAGAGATCGACTGCATACGTGTGTATATGGGTGGGCTTGATAGCCTTGACGAAGACCCCTGGCATTTCGGCGTCGGGATCAGAGCTCACCTCGACGGACACGAAGTCACTGAAGATTTGCTCCATATCTGCCGGCTCATATCTCCAAAAGTCAAAAGGGTAGCCGTGCATGTGAAAGCCGATGCTGCGAGTGGTCAGGACCGCTACACCGCCTGGTCGCAGGATGGTTTTGAGATTCTCGACGGTTGAGCGCCAATCCATGACGTGTTCCAGCATTTCCGTCGAGACGACGATGTCGAAGGTCTCAGGCCCGAAGTGATCCACGAGTTTCCGAGCATCACAGATCACGTCGACACCCCGCCCCGGCTGGATGTCCACACCGACGTATTGGGCCGGTCGTAGAGACTCGAGATAGTCGCGAGCTGAGCCGTTTACGTCGGCCGACCCAACCTCAATAAGGCTCCGGTCTACTACATCTTGAACGCCTAAGGATCTCCGCACGAAGTCCAAGCAACTCTGGTGTGCCATGCTCAACGAGCATATCCGGACGCGCAGCAGCGCTTGGAGCTGCCGTTCTCACAGCGCGGGACTTATCAATCAGGGGCGAAGCCACCTATTGATGCTCTGCCGACTGGACTCCATCCCTGAGGGGTCCACTACCCGCGCGATCTACTCGCGATGGTGGTTCATGAAGGCGCCACTTTTGGAGACTTACATCACCGGTCACTAGCACGCTTCCAGGGAGCGCTGGGAGATTCAAACCCTTGCCTCAACCGCATAAAGGAGGTGCCACGGCCGCTTCGGATGTGCCGGTTGCCACCGCAGGTGACCGTAACATCGTGAACTGCTGGAAGTCCTGGGCGCGGACGTCGGCAACCACGGCGAGGAACTTAGGACGTCCAGCCGAGTTCAGCAGGTACCTCCGGGGCTTCCCCGGGATGTTGGTTCCGAAGTAATAGCTGCTTTGGCCGAACGATGGCGGCCGGGCTGCCCAGCGGTCCACCATGGCGGTCCACGACGCCTCGGCCTTGGGGTCGACCTCGACGATGTCGCAGTCCCGCTCACGGGCACATTCGAGGATCTCGGTGATGAAGTCGACCTGGTCGCCGTTGTAGCGGGGATTGTTGCCGGCCGCCGCGTGGGGCCCGCCCGGGAAGAAGAAGTTCGGGAAGCCGCAGGTCTGGAGCCCGAGGAACGTCGTGGGCCCGTCGATCCAGTGCTCTTTGAGATCGACGCCTCCGCGTCCGCGGACCTCCATGCGGAAGAGGGCCCCGGTGCCGAAATCGAAGCCGGTGGCCCAAACCACGATGTCGAACTCGCGTAGCCCCTCGGCCGTCTCGATTCCGCTCTCGGTCATCCGGGTGATCGGCTGCTCCTTGGTGTCGATGAGCGAGACGTTCGGGTGGTTGAACGTCTCGAAGTAGGCGGTGACGAACGGTGGCCGCTTCTCCCCGAACCGGTGGTCCTTGGGGATCAGCTTCGCCGCCGTCTCCGGGTCCTTCACGATGTCGCGGATCTTGCCGGCGACGAAGTCGCACCAGGCGGCGTTGGCCTGGTCGTCGAAGAGCAGGTCGGTGTAGTGGCTGATGAGCTTGGAGAAGCCGGGGCTCTCCCACATCCTCTCGAAGAAGGCACGTCGTTCCTCCGGCGAGTCGTCGAACGTGGCCCGGTCATGCGGTTGGTGGAGGAACCCGGCGGGGGAGGTCTGCAGGGTCTCGTGAATCGACTCGAAGTCGGCCCGCAGCCGGCGCTGCTCGTCGGGCGTGATCGGTGCGTTGTTGAGCGGGGTGCACCAGTTGGCGGTGCGCTGGTACACGGTTAAGCGAGGCGGCCTCGTCGGCGATGACCGGGATGATCTGCACGCCGCTCGACCCCGTGCCGATGACGGCGACCCGCTTGCCGGTGAAGTCGACCGGCGTGGTGGGCCACTCGCCGGTGTGGTGCGCCTCGCCGCGGAACGAGCGGCGCCCGGGGATGTCGGGGACGTAGGGCACCGAGAGCACCCCGGTGGCGGCGACCACGAACCGCGCCCGGTAGGTGGTCCCGTTTCCGGCGACGACGCTCCAGGCTCCTGTGGGCTCGAGATAGGTGGCCGAGGCCACCTTGGCCCCGAAGCGCATGTGGCGACGGAGGTCGAAGCGATCGACGACGTGGTTCAAGTAGCGCTCGATCTCCGGCTGCTCGGCGAAGTGCTCGGTCCACTCCCAGTCCTCGAAGAGCTCCTTGGAGAAGATGTAGCCGTAGGTGTAGCTCTCCGAGTCGAACCGGGCCCCGGGGTAGCGGTTCCAGAACCAGGTGCCCCCCACGCCGTCGCCGGCCTCGAGCAGCCGCACCGTGAAGCCTGCCTCGCGGGCGCGGTAGAGCTGGTAGATACCGGTGATGCCGGCACCGACGACGAGGACGTCGACGTCCTCGGCCGCGCCCGGCGGCCGTTCGTCGGAGACGGTGGCGGCCTCAGCCGGCATGTGGCGGGTGGGGGGAGGTCATCAGGGGTTCGGGGGGTCTCCGAGGCGGGGGTGCGGACTGTGGTCGGAGGTATATTGTACCGACCGGTTGGTCTAGCGTAGCTGGCAAGGCACGCTGCTGGAGGACGAGCGACGTGACGTTGGTGGACCACAAGTGGTCGGCGCTGCCGGTGCCGTACGCGGTCACGCTGCCCGACCGGGTCCCCAAGGAGCGCTACTTCGACCCGGAGTTCTACGAGCTCGAGGCCGCATTCCTCTGGCCCCGGGTCTGGCAGATGGCGTGCCGGCTCGAGGAGATTCCGGGGCCCTCGGACTTCGTGGAGTACGAGATCCTCGACCAGTCGGTGGTGGTCGTGCGCACCGGTGACGATGAAGCAGAGGTGCAGGCGTTCCAGAACGCCTGCCGCCACCGCGGGGTCAAGCTCGTCGAGGGCCGGGGGACGTTGAAGAGCGGATTCACCTGCCCGTTCCACGGATGGTGCTACGGCGTCGACGGGCAGAACACCTTCGTCTCCCAGCGCCGCACGTTCTCCGAGCACAACCTCGAACCTGCCGAGCTGAACCTGGTCCCGGTCCGCACCGAGGTGTGGGGGGGCTGCGTGTGGATCAACTTCGACGCCGAGGCGCCGCCCCTGCGCACCTACCTGGAGCCGATCGCCGGCATCCTCGACGCCTGGAAGGTGGCGTCGCTGCGGACCGAGTGGTGGTACGCCTGCCGGATCCCGGCCAACTGGAAGCTCGTGCAGGAGGCCTTCGTCGAGCAGTACCACGTGCTCGAGACTCATCCCCAGCTCCGCATTCCCGGCCGGTTCCCGCCCCGCAAGGGCCAACCCTTCGACCCCAAGGTGTTCGTCGAAGGGGAGATCCAGTACCTGCGCACGATGTGCGACGGGATGGCCGGCATGGTCCACGCCGACGACGTGCGCATCGCCGAAGGGATGCGCGACATCGAGCTCCCGGGCGAGTACGGGGCGGCGGTGTCGGCGTGGAACAGCGCCCTGAACGGCGCCGTCACCGACTGGCACCGCCAGGCCGGCCACGACATCCCCGACCTCAACGACCTCGACGAGCAGAGCATCAACGAGCCGATGGCCTATTGCTTCCCCCACTACATCGTCCTGCCGATGTACAGCAGCGCATCTGCCTACCGGTTCCGCCCGCTGGGACCAGAGGAGACGCTGATGGAGCTCTGGTCGCTGACCCGTACACCCAAGGGCGATGGATCGCGACCGACCCCTCCCGAAGTCTGGGTCCACGACGACGAACGGTGGCCGCCGATCCCGACCCAGGACTTCTCCAACCTGGAGCGCCAGCAACGTGGCCTGCACGCCAAAGGGTTCCGCTACATGCGCCTCTCGCAGCAGGCCGAGGGGCACATCTCCAACTACCAGCGCATGATCGACGGCTACCTGGCGGGCCTCTCGTACGAGAAATTGCTCCCGGAGCTGTCGAAGATCAACGTGCACCCGCTCGAGCAGCCGGTGCTCGACGTGACACTGTGAGGTGCGGAGCATCGTGAACGAAGAGCGGCGACGGCCGGGGGAGTGGGCGAGATGACCGACTTCGCTGAGGTCGACTTTTTCAAGGACGAGTCGTGCGTGGCCGACCCGTACCCGTACTTCGATTTCCTGCGGGAAGGGTGCCCGGTGCAGCGCGAGCCCCATCACGGGGTGGTGATGGTGACCGGGCATGCCGAAGCGCTCTCCGTCTACAACGACCCGGCCGTCTTCTCGTCGTGCAACTCTGTGACGGGACCCTTTCCCGGCTTCCCGGTGCCCCTGGAGGGTGACGACGTGAGCCCCCTCATCGAGCAGTACCGGGACCAGCTGCCGATGAGCGACCAGGTCATCACCTTCGACCCTCCCAAGCACACCGACCACCGTGGCCTGCTCATGCGCCTGATCACCCCCAAGCGCCTCAGTGAGAACGAGGACTCCATGTGGCGCTATGCCGACCGTCAGATCGACGAGTTCATCGGCAACGGGGAGTGCGAGTTCGTGCGCGAGTATGCGTCGCCGTTCGCCATGGTGGTCATCGCCGACCTGCTGGGCGTACCCGAGGAGGACTACGACCTCTTCCGCAAGAACCTGACCCGCACCACCGGATTGGGCAGCACCGGGGACGACAAGCTGGCCCACAACCCGCTCGAGTTCCTCTACCAGCAGTTCAGCCTGTACGTCGAGGACCGCCGCCGTGAACCTCGATCGGATGTCTTGAGCGGCCTGGCCGCGGCCAAGTTCCGTGACGGCTCGACGCCCGAGGTCATCGACGTGGTGCGGGTCGCCGCCAACGTCTTCGCCGCCGGCCAGGAGACCTCCGTGCGGCTCCTGGCCTCGGCCCTGCAACGACTGGCCGAGGACCCCGTGCTGGCTGAGGCCCTGCGGGCGGACCACGCGCGGATCCCGGGCTTCGTCGAGGAGATGCTCCGCTTCGAGAGCCCGGTCAAGGGGGATTTCCGGCTGGCCAGGGTCGCCACCACGATCGGGGGAGTGCCCATCCCCGCCGGCACGACGGTCATGGTGCTGAACAGCGCGGCCAACCGGGATCCCCGCAAGTTCGACCACCCGTCCGACTTCGACCCCGAACGCCCCAACGCGCGCCACAACCTCACCTTCGGCCACGGTGCCCACGTGTGTCCCGGAGCGCCGCTCGCCCGGACCGAGGCCCGCATCAGCGTGCAGCGGCTGCTCGAGCGGATGTCGGACATCGGGATCTCCGAACGAGTCCACGGTCCCGCCGCCGACCGCAACTACTCGTATGTGCCCACCTACATCCTGCGGGGGCTGAGCCACCTCCAGCTCGAATTCACGCCGGCGACCGGTAGCCCGCAGCGGTAGCTGCGAAGATGACGGCCATGCGTTTCGGACTCGATGTGGCGCAGCAGCGCATGGAATGGGACGAGCTCGTCAGCCGGGCAAAGTTCGCCGAGGAGCTCGGCTTCGACGGGCTCTGGGGCTTCGACCACCTGCAGCCGATGTACGGCGAGGGCCCGGGCGAGACGTTCGAGGGCATGACCACGCTGGCCGCCCTGGCCGGGGTGACGTCGCGGATCCGACTGGGCCTGCTCGTGACCGGCGTCACCTACCGGCACCCTTCGGTGTACGCGGCGCAAGCCCTCACCATCGACCACGCCTCCCACGGCCGCCTGGAGATGGCCCTGGGGTCCGCCTGGTTCGAGAAGGAGCACCAGGAACTGGGGATCCCGTTTCCCGGCACCTCCGAGCGGTTCGACCTGCTGCACGACACGCTCGAGATCGTGACCAAGCTGTTCACCGGCGACGTGGTCTCCTACGAGGGCACCCAAGTTTCGCTGCAGCACGCGCAGATGCGCCCGCTGCCCGTGCAGCGTCCACACCCGCCGATCTGGATCGGCGGGACCGGCCCGAACCGCACCCTGCCCCTGGTGGCCCGCTACGCCGACGTCTGGCACGCCTGGGGGACCCCCAACTCCCTCCGTGCCGCGAACGCCCGGGTCGACGAGCTGGCCGCGGGGGCGGGTCGGGACCCGGCCGCCATCCTGCGCGCCGGATCCCTGTCGCTCGACGACCTGGAGGAGGCCCGCAAGCACGCCACCAAGTGGCAGGACGCCGGCTACGGCTACTTGGTGTGCAGCTGGCCCAGTGCCGGGCGGCCGCAGGTCGAGGCTTTCGCCCGCGAGGTCCTCCCCGGATTTACCCGGTGATCCGAACGACGCAACGCAGCGCACACGAGGGGACGCACCGCCGCCGGCGTGGGCCGGGCCCGGGCGTCGTTCTCGCCGTGGTCGTCGGCCTTGCCTCGTTCCTCCCGCTCGGCGTCCTGGCCCCGTCCCCCGCCGGCGCGTCTGCGCCGGGGAATGCGTCGGTCCCGGTCCCGCGCGTGCAGGGCCCGATCGAGCCCAGCAGCCAGATCTCCTTCATCGGCTCCACCCTCTTCCCCCTCGCCTCGGTCGGCTACGAGCAGAACGAGTTCTTCCTCTCGGGGACGGCCGACTCCTACACGTCGGCGTCGCCCCTGGCCAAGGATGGCCGGTGGCACGTTTCGGTGGCCACCAAGTCCCCGTACACGACCCGGATCGTGGTCTACCGGCCGGCGGACCCCAAGCGCTTCGACGGAACCGTGGTCGTCGAGTGGCTGAATGTCACCGGAGGCGTCGACGCCGCCGCCGCCTGGTTGCAGAGCCACGACCAGATGATCCGTGACGGCATGGCCTACGTGGGTGTCGACGCCCAGGCGGGCGGCATCAACGGCGAGGCGGGCTCCCTCGCCGCCGGCGCCGAGCCCGGCGGCGGCAGCCTCAAGGCGACCGACCCTGCTCGCTACGGCTCCCTCGACCATCCCGGGGACAGCTACGCCTACAGCATCTACCAGCAGGTCGGGAACGCCATTCACGCCGACGCGGCGACGATCCTGAGCGGCCTCGACCCCAAGCACGTCATGGCCCTGGGAGAGTCCCAGTCCGCGTGGCACATGGTGACCTACATCGACGCCCTCCAGAAGACCTCCCCGGGCATCTACGACGCTTACTTCGTCTACAGCCGCAGTGGCAACGCCGCCGACCTCTCCGAAGCGCCCCTGCAGACCGTCACGGCCCCCACCCCGACCTACATCCGAACGGACCTGCACGTCCCCGTCTTCCTCTTCGAGACCGAGACGGACCTCCTCACCCTGGGCTACCTGGCCGCCCGACAACCGGCGACCGCGTACATCCGCGAGTGGGAGGTCGCCGGCACCGCCCACGACGACTCGTACGGGCTCTTGTACTCGCGGTCCGACGCCGGTGACGCATCCGCCGATACCGACGCCTTCGATTCGATGCTCGACCCCTCCGCCGATCCGATCCCCGGCATCGTCAGCTGCAGCCGCCCCATCAACACCGGCTCCCACACCTATGAGCTCCGCGCCGCCATGGAGGCCGTCAACCGTTGGATGGCCACCGGAACGCCACCGCCCCAGTCGCCGCGGTTGGAGGTGGCCAAGGACGGCACCCACTTCGTCACCGATGCCGAGGGCAACGCGCTGGGGGGCATCCGCACCCCCCAGGTCACCGTACCGGTGGCCAAACTCTCCGGACTGGGACAGCCCGGGACCCCGGTGGGGACCCAGCCCACACCCACCACCACGTCCCTCAGCGCCAACGACATCTGCTTCATCTTCGGGACCACCGTCCCCTTCAGCCCGGCCAAGCTCGCCTCCCTCTACCCCACCCACGCCGACTTCGTGAAGAAATGGGACGCTGCCGTTGCCGACCTCGTGAAGGAGGGCTACCTCCTCCGACCCGACGCCGAGACCCTCGACCGGGTGGCGGCCCAGTCCGATGTGGGCAAGCCCGGAGCCACGGCGTCGAACACCGCCACGACCTCGGCGGGCTGACTCAGGGGCGGAGCGCCACGCTGGTGCCGTGCGGACACCGATGCCCTTGATCGCAATCTCCCAAGTATTTGGCACGGCGTCGCGGTAGATATAGAGCGTGGAACCGGAGGGGTCGGACGGCATAGGTGCTCCCGAGCCAAGCCCGCCGAGGCGCTCACCAAGAGCCTCTCGGGTGCTCAGCACGGCAATCGCCGTCGTCGGCCTCGCTCTGACGGGGGTCGTGACCTGGGCGGCGATTCGAGCGAACGACAACGGCAACGACGCGCTGCTTCATCTGGAGGTTCGCCAGGTCGCCACGGCACTGAGCGCGAGCCTCCCCGACCTGCAGTCCGAGCTGAGCGACGCGGTCAACGAGGCGAACTTGACGAACTCGGCCGCGGCATTCCAGGCCTTCGCCGGAAAGATCGCTCCGGCCGGTTTCACCTCGGTATCGCTCTGGAGACACACCGCCAGCGGCGGACAACTCGTCGCGGTGGTCGGCGCGCAACCGCAACTCGTCAAAGACGGCGTCGCCGCTTCGTTCTTCTCCCATCTGAAACCGGGCAGCTCCCTCCAGGTCACGTCGTTACTGCCCGGCAAGCCGCCGCGGCTCGGCTTTGCCGAATATCCGACCGGCGATTCGAATTTCATCGTCTATGCCGAGAGCGAGCTCCCCGCGCACCGCAGACTGGTCATTCCGCACAACTCACCGTTCGGCCAGCTCAACTACGCCCTCTACCTCGGCCCCCATCCCACGGCGTCCCACCTGATCGCTTCGACCGTTCCCCTCCCCATCCATGGTCAGCAGGCCCAGGCGTCGGTGCCGTTCGGCAACACCTCGGCGACCGTCGTGGCCACGCCACGGGTGCAGCTGTCGAGCAGCCTGTCCGGCAATCTCCCCTGGATCGTCCTCGGCGCCGGGATCGTCATCACCCTCGCCAGTGTCGCCACGATCGAGTACGTCGGACGCCGCCGTCGACAGGCCGAGATGCTCGCTCGGGAATTGCGCCGATTGCACGCCGAGCAGCGGTCCATCGCCACCACGCTGCAACACGCCCTGTTGCCCGAATCGGTGCCGCAGGTACCCGGACTCGAGCTGGCCGCCCGCTACCTCCCGGGGACCCAAGGCGTAGAAGTCGGGGGTGACTGGTACGACTTCGTGCCACTCGACAACGAACGGCTCGTGTTCGTGGTGGGGGACGTGTCGGGGCGCGGCGTGCGGGCGGCATCGGTGATGGCGTCACTTCGTTTCGCCGGTCACGGATTCGCCCTGGAAGGCCATCCACCACACGTGATCATCTCGAGACTGCGGACCCTCCTCGACCTCGAGAGCAGCGGCTACTTCGCCACCGTGTTGTGCGGACTGGTCGATGTCGCCCGCCACGAGATCCTGCTCTCCAACGCCGGCCATCCACCGCCCATCCTCTGCTCGTCCGGCGCCTGCAGTGCGGTCTCGGTTGCACCCGCCCCGCCCGTCGGCGTCTCGACCCGGTCACCCGACGAGTCGACCAGGTTCAATGTGCCGCCGTTGTCCACGGTCATGGCCTACACGGACGGGCTCATCGAACGGCGAGACGAGACACTCAACAGCGGCATACAGCGGCTGGAGCGTGCCGCCGCTCAGCAACAGGAGCAATTGGACGCCGAGTTGGAAAGTATCATTTTGGACCTGACCAAGGGTTCCCCATCCGATGACGTGGCGGTGATTGGAGTGCGATGGCTGAACTAGGCACCCCCAAGCCGCCTTCCATCCGCGTGGAGATCGTCGACGACGCCGGTGTTCCGACGGTCCGCCTCTCCGGGGAACTCGATCTCTCATCGGCGGACGCAGTCCGTTCCGCCATCACCCCGACCCTAGCCGCCGAGCCGGCGCGCCTGGTGTTCGACGTGTCCGGGCTGAAGTTCATGGACAGCACCGGCATCGCCATCATGGTCCACGCAGCGAATCAAGTGCCTGAGGTGGAAGTCCGCCACCCGTCACGGGCCATCCGGCAGGTCATCGAGATCACCGGTCTCACGGACAGGTTCCACATCGTCGAATGATGGTGCGGCAACGGTACGCGGCGGATCCGAAGTCCGTGATGGAAGCACGTCGCTTCGTCCTCGCCCAGTTGCCGGACGCCGAGGCCGAGCTGCGTGACGCCGTCTCGCTCATGGTCTCGGAGCTTGCGACCAACGCCGTCTTGCATGCCCGCACCGAGTTCGTCGTCTGCCTGGAGGTCACCGACGAATGGCTCCGCGTCGAGGTGATCGATCAGGGGTCGGAGATGCCGCAACGCCAGCCGCTACCCCCACCGACCGCGGAACACGGGCGTGGGCTCCGGATCGTGAGCGAGCTCTCCGACCGTTGGGGCATCGACGGCACGGACGACGAGCCGGGAAAGACGGTCTGGTTCCAGATCGCGGCAGCGCAGTAGCAGCCCGGCCGACGCGGGAGTTGGCCCCCACCCGTCCGGCCATCTGGCGATGCCTGTCAGGCCTGCCCGCAACCAGCAGAGGCCATTCCCCTGACCGGCTTGCCGGTCATTCCATGTGGCCGCCGGTCACGGTCGAGTAGGCCGTTTCGGCGTGCTGGAAAAGGTCGCGTCCGCGGTGTCCCGCTTCATGACGGCGCCCCCGCCTCGCGCCTTTGTCAGATGTACATGCCCCCGTTGACGCCGAGGATCTGGCCGGTGATGTAGCTCCCTGCATCCTCGGAGTACAGGTAGGAGGCAGCCAGGGCGATGTCAGCCGGGGTGCCGGCTCGCCCGAGCGGGACCATGGGCCCGATCACGTCAACACCCGGGAAGTCCCCGGCCTCCTCGGCCGCCCTGGCCATCGGCGTGTCGACCAGGCTCGGCGCGATGGAATTGACGGTGACGCCCTGACGGGCGAGGTCGACCGCAAGGGATTTGGTCAAGGCGATGATGCCGCCCTTGGAGGCCGAATAGTGCGCCATGTTGGGAGCACCGGACTGGGCGCTCTGTGAGGAAATGGTGATGATCCTTCCCCAGCCGGCAGCGAGCATGTCGGGAACGACGGCCTGGACACAGGTGAAGGTACCGGTGAGGTTGACGGCGATGATGTCGTTCCACCTCGCCGGGGTGATGTCGAGCAGCGCGTCGAAGGCCTCGATCCCGGCGCTGGTGACCAGGATGGTGACCGGACCGAGCTCCTCGTGGATGCGGGCCACGGCGGCCGCCACCGAGTCCCACTCGGTCACGTCGACCTCGATCCCGAGCACCTGACCGCCACCCGAGCGGAGCTCGTCGACGGCCGAGGTCACGGCCGCCCCGTTGCGGTCGAGGACGGCTACCGCATGGCCATCGGCCACCAGCTGTCGCGCCACACCGAGGCCGATCCCAGAGGCCCCACCAGTCACCATCGCCGTCCTGCTCACCTGGGTGGCTCCACCGCTGTGAACTCCAGGTGCAACGAGGTCAGTCCACGCAGCACCCAGGTGGGCTCGTAGTGGAATCTCCGTTGTTCGGGGGGGCCGTGGTGCTCCTCGGAGAGCCGGATGTTGCGCGTCCTGTTCAAGATCCGCTCCAGGCTCACGCGGCCCTCGGCTCGTGCCAATGGCCCGCCGGGGCAGGTGTGATTGCCCCGTCCGAAGGCCATATGGGCTCGGGAGTTGTGCCGGTCGACACGGAACTCGTCGGGACATTCGAAGCGTCGGGGATCACGGTTGGCCGCCCCGTTGAGGAGCATGACAGGGGTGCCGGCGGGGATGTCCACGCCGCCGACCGAGGTGTCGCGCAGTGCCAGGCGGAAGTCGGCCTTGACGGGGCTCTCGATCCGCAGGGACTCTTCGATGAACTTCGGGATCTTGTCGGGGTCAGCCCGCAGTTCGTCCTGCAGCTCGGGGTTTTCGGCCAGGTACTTGAGGGCGACGGCGAGGAGCTTGGCCGTCGTCTCCTGCCCGGCCGCGAACAAGAAGGTGGCGGTCCGCACCACGGCGATGACCTCGGGTTCGCTCCCGTCGGGATAGGTGGCTTTGGCTAGGTCGGTGAGGACGTCCTTGCGCGGCTCGCGCCGACGGTCCTCGATGTAGTGCGCGAACCAGTCGTCCAGCCACGACAGCGGATTGAGATTCGCCTCACCATGTGTGGCCGATCCGACCTGACCAGGTGCCATGCTCATGCCGAAGCCCTCGCGGAATCGCTGATGGTCGGCTTCGGGAACGCCGAGCAGATCGGCGACGACGAGCATGGCGAACGGCTTCGAGTAGGCGGTGATGAATTCGCACTTCCCTGTGGAGACGAACTCGTCGAGCAGCTCGTCTGACAGCCGGGTCATGAACTCCTCGTTCTCCTTGAGGCGTTTCGAGGAGATCAGCCGCATCAAGAGGGCCCGCTCGCGTGTGTGGGCAGGCGAGTCCATCGTGACCATGTGCTCGTTCATCGGGATCTGGTCCCGGTACTGCTCGACCATGCCGCTGATGTCGTCACCTTCGAGGGGGACCGGGAATTGGAGAAACGGGCCGATGACCGAGTTGCACGACGAGAGGTTGTCGGGGTCGAAGTAGGCCTGGCTGGCCTCCTCGAAACCGGTCACGGCGACCACCCCCAGATGCGGGAGCGGCAGGACCGGACACTGGGCGCGGAGCTCGTCGAAGTAGGGGTACGGATCCTCGACCAGTCCACTGTCACTGAAGAAGTCGACGGTCTCCCATTCAGTCATCTTCGGCTCCTGTTCCACGGTGCTGTGCAGTCGCTCAGCACGTTCCTGCTGCTTATCACCACAGAGAAGCCTCGGCAACCGCCCACGCGGCGGTAGCGCGGCGCGCCGCCGGACTGTCCTGGTGCGCCATCACAGGCGGCCGACCAGCTCCTCGAGCAGGGCTCGGGTGCGTCGGGAGGAGGCGATGAGCTCGTCCCGACCGGCCCCGATCGGGACCACCCGCACCGAGAGGTCGGTGACCCCTGCGTCGGCGAAGCTGCGCAGTCGCTTCTCGACGGCGGCGTCGCTCCCGGCGGCCAGGATGTCACCTACGCTCTCGGCGTCGCCGTGCCCCAGGAGCTTCTGGTAGTTGGGGGAGACCTCGGCCTCGGAGAGGATCCGGTTGGTCCGCTCGATGGCGGCGGGCACCTCCCGGTCGCTGCAGGCGCACACCGGGACGCCGGCCACGATCCTGGGAGCCGGGCGATCGGCGTCCTGTGCCGCTCGCCTGAGCGTCGGGGCGACGTGCGAGGAGATCGCCCGCTCGTCAGCCATCCACAGGATGGTCCCTGCCGTGCGCTCGCCACTGAGCTGGAGCATGCGGGGACCGAGGGCGGCGAGCAGGATGGGCGTAGGTCCGACGTCGGTGACGTCGAGCGGGCAGTGCACCCGGAACCGGTCGTTCTCGACGTCGACGATGCCGGGGCCGCTGAGGGCCGGTTCGAGCACGTCGAGGGTGGCTCGCATGGTGGAGAGCGGCTGGTCGTAGGGGAGCCCGAGCATCTCGTCGATGATCCAGTGGTGCGACACGCCCAGGCCGAGGGACAGGCGACCGTCGGCGATGGCCTGGACCGACAGGGCCTGCTGGGCCAGGGCGATGGGGTGGCGTGGCTGCACCGGCACCACCGCCGTCCCGATCTCGATGCGGGAGGTGGCGGCCGCCACCACGGCCGCCGCGGTCAGCGCGTCGAACTCGTCGGGGATCTGGGGGATCCAGACCGAGGCGAGTCCCGCCTGCTCGGCCCACTGGGCGTCCGCCTGCAGGCGGGCCACCTTGGTCGCGTACCGTCCGCGTTCGGGTCCAACCATCAATCCGATGCGCATCCGGGGCTCCTCCCCACCTGGTGCGGCCGAGATGAGAACGGCTTTCTACTGCGGCGTAAGGCACGTTTACCGTACCATTTGGGAGAATTCGGGGGGCCATCTGAACCTGGCCGGGCGGGAGTTCTCCTCGGCCGCGGGGTTGCCGGGCCCGCGTTCCGGCGAGGTGGATTTGCGCGGGAGGAGAGAAACACCAGCTACTTTGGAGAAGGACGTTTCCACCGGCACCACCAAGGAACCGACATGTCAGTGACCCAGCCCGACGTGTACTACGACCCGTACGACTTCGAGATCGACTCGGACCCGTACCCGGTCTGGAAGGCGCTCCGGGACCGCCAGCCGCTCTACTACAACGAGCGCTACGACTTCTTCGCCCTGAGCCGTTTCGACGACGTGCGGCCGGCGATCCTCGACTGGCAGACGTACAGCTCGGCCAAAGGAACGCTGCTCGAGCTCATCAAGGCGGACATGGAGATCCCTCCCGGATCGATCATCTTCGAAGACCCTCCCGGTCACAACCTGCACCGGTCACTCCTCTCCCGGGTGTTCACGCCCAGAAAGATGAACGACCTCGAACCCAAGGTGCGAGAGCTGTGCGCGCACTGCCTCGACCCACTGGTGGGCGCCGGGGGGTTCGACTTCATCGCCGACCTCGGTGCCCAGATGCCGATGCGTGTCATCGGCATGCTGCTCGGCATCCCCGAAGAGGACCAGGTGGCGCTGCGCAAGCAGATCGACGCCAGCCTCCGCCTCGACGAGGGCGCCATGCCCGACGTCAACGAGCAGTTCAGCGCGGGCATCGAGGGCGCCAGCGAGTTCGCTGACTACATCGCCTGGCGCGAGAAGCACCCGTCCGACGACCTCATGACCGAACTACTCAACGCCGAGTACGAGGACGAGAAGGGCGAGCAGCGTCGGCTGACCCGCGACGAGGTTCTTAACTACGTGAACCTGCTCGCCGCGGCGGGGAACGAGACCACGACGAGGCTGATCGGCTGGACGGCGAAGGTCTTGGCCGACCACCCCGAACAGCGGCGCGAGCTGGCGGAGAACCGGGAGCTGGTGCCCCAGGCGATCGAGGAGCTCCTCCGATACGAGTCGCCGTCGCCGGTGCAGGCTCGCTTCGTCGTGCGGGACGTGGAGCATCACGGCCGCGTCGTCCCCGAGGGAAGCGTCGTCCTCCTGCTCAACGGGGCGGCGAACCGGGACGAGCGGAAGTTCCCCGAGGGCGACCGGTTCGACATCCACCGCAAGCTCGACCAGCACCTGGCCTTCGGGTACGGCGTGCATCTCTGCCTGGGTGCCGCGCTGGCCCGGCTCGAGGGTCGGGTCGCCCTCGACGAGGTCCTGCAGCGCTTCCCCACGTGGGAGATCGATTGGGACAACGCCCAGCAGGCCCGGACGTCAACGGTACGCGGCTGGGAGCGGATGCCGGTCTTCGTACCCTGACGCCGATGCTGCTCGAGGTGAACGCCGACCAACGCTTCTTCCAGGAGACCTCCACCCGCTTCTTGGAGGAGCGGGCGCCGGCGTCCGAGCTGCGACGTCTCCGAGACGACCCGATCGGCTTCGACCCCGCCTACTGGCGGGACGGCGTTCACCTGGGATGGACGTCGCTCCTGGTCGGAGAGGAGAACGGCGGGGGCAAGCTCAGTGACCACGGCCTGTCGGACCTGGCCCTATTGGCCTTCGAGTTCGGTCGTCACGCCGCTCCCGGGCCCCTGCTCTCCGCCAACGTGGTGGCGTCGGCGTTGGACGCCAGCCCCGGTGGCGCCGCCGCGGCCGCCCTGGCCGACCTGCTGTCGGGAGAGTCGGTGACCACGTGGTGCCCAGACCCGCAAGCCGACGGCCGCTGGTCGGCTGAGCCGTCCCTGTGGGTCGAGACCGGGGCGACGAGGTCGTGGTCCGGGGGGCGGCCCGGCCGGTGGAGGCGGTCGGTGGCTGCTCCTCCCTCCTGGTCAGCGGGCACACCGACGGGGGCTGGACCCAGGCGCTGGTGCCGGTGGACGCGCCCGGCGTCTCCGTCTCGCCGTTGCAATCGGTCGATCTCACCCGCCGCTTCTCGCAGGTCCGCTTCGACGACGTGAGGCTGGGCCGCGACAACGTCGTGGGGGAGGTCGGCGCCGCGGGCCCGGAGGTCGCCTCGCAGCGGCGGACGGCGCTGGCCCTGGCCGTCGCCGAGTCGGTGGGTGCCATGCAGGCCGCCTTCGACATGACCGCCGAGTGGGCCTTCGACCGCTACTCGTTCGGGCGCCCGCTCGCCTCCTACCAGGAGATCAAGCACCGCTTCGCCGACATGAAGACGTGGCTCGAGGCGGGCCACGCCGCCAGCGACGAAGCCGTGGCGGCCACGGCGGGCGGTTCCCCCGAGGCCGAGGAACTGCTGAGCGCGGCCAAGTCGTTCGTCGGAGACTACGGCTCGGAGCTCCTGCAGGACTGCGTGCAGATCCACGGTGGGATCGGGGTCACCTTCGACCATGACCTCCACTTGCTGCTGCGCCGCCACACCCTCGACCGCACCCTCTACGGAACCCCGGCCGACCACCGCCAGCGGCTGGCCGATTTGGCAAGCGAGCACGGGGACCTGCGGTGACGACGACCGCGGTAGAGGACCTGGACGACTTCCGCCAACGGGCGCGCTCGTTCATCCAGGGCCATCTGGCGCCCATGTCGCCGCGGAGGATGGCCCTGACGCTGCGCAACGAGCGGACCGACGAGGAGGAGCTGGCCGGCGTCGCCCGGGATCGGCAGATCCAGCGGATGCTCTTCGCCGCCGGTCTGGCCGGAGTGTGCTTCCCCAAGGAGTACGGCGGCCAGGGCCTCACCTCGGCCCATCAGCGGGTGCTCAACGAGGAGCTCGCCGGTTACGAGTACCCCGCCCGCTTCCAGGCTCCGACCATGTCCCCGTGCGCCGCGGTGCTGCTCGATTTCGGCACCGAGGAGCAGAAGCTGCGCCACATCCCGGCCATCCTGCGAGGGGACGAGTTCTGGATGCAGTTCCTCTCCGAGCCCAGCGGGGGGTCGGACGTAGCCGCGGCCCTGACCACCGCCGTGCGCGACGGCGACAGCTGGATCCTCAACGGCTCGAAGATCTGGACCACCGGCGCCTGGTGGTCGGACTGGGCCCTCTGCCTGGTCCGGACCAACTGGGACGTCCCCAAGCACCGCGGGCTGACGGTCTTCATGCTGCCCATCCACCAGCCGGGTATCGAGATCCACCGCATCGAGATGGTGAACGGCTCGAAGGAGTTCTGCCAGGAGTACATGACCGACGTGGTCGTGCCTGACAGCGACCGTCTCGGCGACGTCGACGAGGGCTGGACGGTCGGCATCCGTTGGATGTTCCACGAGCGCATGCTGATGAACTCCCCCTTCGTGACGATCCCGCTCGGCACGCCGATGAGCGGGCTGCCCTCGGCGGTGCGGTCGATCGCCGCCGCCGCCGGGAGGCTGGACGACCCGCGTGCCCGTGACCTCGTCGGGGAGGCCCGCATGCTGGACCTGGTGGGGGCCTCGCTGGGTCGGCGTCTCAGGGACGGCATCGCCTCGGGGGAGATGTCCGACCAGGCCGGCGCCATCGGGCGCCTGTTCACCGCCACGGCGACCGCCCGGCGAACGAGCATCGCCTTCGAGATCGCCGCAGAGGCGGGCGGGACGTGGGCCGCCGATGACGGCGACGTGGCCGACTGCGGTACCGACTTCCTGATGCGCCAGGTGTCGTGCATCGGTGGCGGGACGACGGAGATGGCCCGCAACGTCATCAGCGAACGGGTGCTGGGCATGCCCCGCGAACAGGCGTTCGACCGCGGCGTGCCCTTCCGGGAGGTGCCGAGGGGGCGGGCGCGCCAGACCTAGGCCTACCGGCTCCATGTCCGCTCAAAGGCGGGGGGGTGGCGGCAGCCGGCGGGCCTCGATGAGCTGGCGACCGATCTCGCGGGTGAGCGAGCGCGAGGAACCGAAGAGCTCGTCGAGCACGAGCACCCGACGGACGTAGCGCTGGAGGGGGTGCTCGGTGGTGAACCCGATACCGGCCAGCACCTGCTGACCGTGCCGTGCCGCGGTGTGGGCGGCGTGCCCGGCGAGCGCCTTGGCCACCGCAGCGGCCGTGGGTGCCGGGTCGTCCCAGGCCGCGGCCAGGGCGGCGCCGGCCGCCTCGATGGCCACCAGGGTGTCGGCGAGTCGGTGGCCGACAGCCTGGAAGGACCCGATGGGGTGGCCGAACTGGACCCGCTCGAGGGCGTGGGCCCGGGCCAGCTCGAGCATGGCGCCGGCCGCCCCGACCAGCTCGTGGGACAGGGCGAGCTGTCCAGTCCGCGCCGCCTGCGGCCACAGGTCCGGCGCGAGGTGCTCGGCAGCGCCGGCGGGGCAGGTCCCGGTGACCTCGACCAGGCCCAGCCAGGGGTCCATGCCCGACACCTGCCGCACGTCCAGCTCGGCGGCGTCCAGCGTCACGGCGACGTCCCCGTCGGCCGCCGTCGCCACGACCAGCGCCGCACCCCGCTCGACGATCCGCGGTGAGGCGAGCCCCTGCACCGTGAGCTTTCCGTGGCGCAGGTCGGCGGGGGGGCGCCAGCAGCCGGGCGCCGGGAGGACCACCGCCGGTCCCGGGCGGCCGCCGGGCGCCAGGATCTCGCCCAAGACGTCGTTGATCGCCGTCGAGCTGGCGTTGAGGGCGCCCTGGGCCTCGAACAGCACCGAGACCGCCGCATGACGGTCGTCATCCAGCGCGTCACGCCAGCCGACGCGGTCCAGGACGTCGTCGACCCGTGTCCCGGTGTGCGCGGCCATGGCGTCGCGCAGCGTGCGCCGGAACAGGGCGAGATCGTCGTCGTCCATCAGCGGTTGCTGGCCAGGTCGAGCAGCCGGCGGGCGATGATGTTGCGCTGGATCTCGGAGCTGCCGCCGTAGATGGTGGCCGCCCGGGAGAAGAGGTACTCCCGCCGCCAGCGGACGGCGGCCGCGTCGTCACCGAAGAGCACCGACGGTGCGAGGCCGCTGGCGGCGAGGTCGAAGACCGCCTGCTCGGCCCCCGCCACCAGCACCTTGTCGACCGAGGTCTCGGGGCCCAGATGCTCCCCGGCGGCCATCCGGTGCTGCGTGGCGCGTGAGCGGGCCCGGAAGGCGTAGAGCAGTTGTGCCGCCTCGCCGACCTGGGCGGGATCGAGGGCACCGTCGGGCGCGGTGTGCAGCAGCTCCTCGAGGCTCCGGTGCAGGAAGGCTGCCCGGTGCCACAGGGCCGTGCTCCGCTCGTAGGGCAAGAGGTCCATGGCGACCGACCAGCCCTGGCCCTCGTCGCCCAGCAGCCGGTCGAGCGGGACCGCCACGTCGTCGAAGAACACCTCGGAGAACTCAGGGGCGCCGTGCATGGTCTCGATCGGCCGGACCGAGATGCCGGGCGCGTCCATGTCGACGAACAGGGCCGTGATCCCGCGGTGGGCGGACTCGGGGGAGCCCGTCCGCACGAGCAGCACGCAGCGTTGTGCGTACTGAGCGAGGCTCGTCCAGACCTTCTGGCCGGTGACCCGCCAGCCGTCCTCGACCCGCACCGCCCGGCACGAGAGGGAGGCGAGATTGCTGCCCGCATCCGGCTCGGAGAACCCCTGGCACCAGGACTCCTCTCCCCGGAGCAGCCGGGGGACCATGGCCTCGGCCAAGTCCGCTGGCGCGTAGTCGATCATGGTCGGGGCCAGGGTCTCGGTCATCGAGTAGATGCCCGGCTCGACCATGCCCCGACCGGTGAGCGCTTCGCCCAGGTAGGCGCGCAGGAGGGTCGAGCCCCCCAGGCCGCCCACCCGGGTCGGCCATCCCCAGCGGGCCCACCCGGCGTCGTAGGTGAGTCGTCGCACCGTGGCCAGGTGGGCCATCTCGGCGTCCAGGCCCCCGTCCCCGCCCGGCGTGAGGGCCTCGGTGTGGGCATCGAGCCAGTCGTCGAGACCGCTCCTGAACGCCTCCAGGTCCATCAGGGGCCGCTCGGGCTCGGACGGGTGGGGTCGTGCGGCCGACCGCTGTCCCGGCTCCCGTTCCGCCGCAGGAAGGTCATGGACCTGGTGGCGAGCCGCCACCCCTGTGCCGTCCGGCGGTAGGTGTCGGTGTAGTAGCCGATGCGCATCTTGTGGCTGGCCTGGTCCACGAAGCACAGCGGTTGGGTGCCGGACCCGGTGTCGCCGTCGAGGTCGAGTGCCGGGGGGCCCACCAGGAAGAGGCCCTTGGGCGCCGCCGCAACCAGGCGGGGGAAGTCGACGAGAGGGTAGGTGTCCCCGAAGGCGCTGTAGGTGCCGTCGGGGGTGAAGACGGCGAGGACCTCGTCGATGTCGTCTTTCGTCATACCGACCGCGTAGCGGGCCAGCAGCTGCTCGATCTCGATGACGTCGCCGACGGACGGCTGACCCATCTCCCCAACCCCCCTAGAAGCCGTAGACGACGCGCACCGGACCGGACGTGGGAACAGCCTGGCACGTGAGCACCCAACCGTCGGCCACCTCCTCGTCGGTGAGGGCGTTGTTGGCGAGCATCGAGCAGGACCCCTCGACGAGGTGGGCCATGCAGGTGGCGCAGTTGCCCGATTCGCACGAGAAGGGCGGGGCGAGACCGGCCTGGCGCGCCGTCTGCAGGATCGTCGTCCCCGGCCGGTGCTGGGTCGATTCGGTGCGGCCGTCGAGTTCGATCGTGACCAGGACGTCGGTGGCCCCGTCGGGCGGCGGGGGCGGGAGGGGCGGGGGGGCGGGGGAGAAGCGCTCGACGTGGAGCCGCGCCGGTGTCACCCCGGCCCCGAGCAGGGCGCGCTCGACGGTGTCCATGAAGGGCTCGGGGCCGCACAGGTAGCACGGCCCGCTCCCGGTTCCGTCGGCCAGCGCCAGGACCGCCTTCTCGTCGACGAACCCCTGCTCGTCGTCGAGATGGTGGACCACCCGGAGGCGGTCGGCGTGCGTGCGGCTGAGGAGGTCGAGCTCCTCGGCGAAGATCACGGCGGGCCGGTCCCGATTGGCGTACAGCAGGTGCACCCGCCGGTCGGTGCCGGTCAGGGCCGCCTTGAGGAGGGAGAAAACCGGAGTGATCCCGCTCCCGGCGGCGAAGGCGACGACGTCCTCGTCCTCCTCGGTGAGCTGGAAGAACCCGGTGGGGAGCCCCACCTCGACGAGGTCGCCGGCGGTCACGTGGTCGCAGAGGAAATTGGACACGAGGCCACCCGGCACCCGCTTCACCGTGACCTGGAGCTCGGGGTCGACCCCGGGCGCCGAGGACATGGAGTAGCACCGGACGTGCTCGGTCCCGGCTACCTCAGCCCGGATGTTCACGAACTGGCCGGCCCGGTAGGCGTACGCCTGGCGCAGCTCCGGTGGGACATCGAGCACAAACGAGCTCGCCTCCTCGGTCTCCCTGACAACCCGCAGCACTCGCAGGGAGTGATAGCCCAGGTCACGTGGGGCGCGACGAGCGTTCGTCGTGAGCTCCGACCCTGACATGCAAAAAATGATAACGTGATTCTCACCTGGAGCCAACGAGGCTCGCATATGATCGCCGACCGTGCTCCCAACCCCCGACGGCCCCGTCGCCCGCTTCCCCGAAGGACGACCCGTGCGCGCTGACGCCGCACCGGGACGCAGGGGGACGCACCGGTGACGGCCGGCGTCGACGAGCGGACGGCGATCGTCACGGGCGGGGGATCGGGCATCGGGCTGGCCATCGCCGTGCGCTTGGCCGAGGACGGCCTGGCCGTCGCCATCTTCGACCGCAACGGCGAGGCGGCGACCGCGGCGGCCGAGAGGATCGCCTCCACGGGGCGCGGGGCGGCCGGCTTCGAGGTCGACGTGACCGATCGTGGCCAGATCGACCGCGGGGTCGCCGAGGTCCGCGAGCGGCTCGGGCGGCCCACGGTGCTGGTCAACAGCGCCGGACTCGACGGGTTCGACCCGTTCCTGTCGATCACCGCCGAGAAATGGCAGCGCATCCTGGCCGTGAACCTCACCGGTACCTTCGACTGCTGCCAGGCCGTCGTCCCCGACATGATCGAAGCCGGGTGGGGGCGGATCGTGAACATCTCTTCGTCGAGCGCCCACAGCGGTCAACCGCTCATGACCCACTACGTGGCGGCCAAGGCGGGGGTGATCGGCTTCACCAAGGCCCTGGCGCTCGAGCTCGGTTCCAAGGGAATCACGGTGAACACCATCCCCCCGGGGTTCATCGACACCCCGATGCTCAGGGCATCGGAGAAGCGAGGCCTCCTCGGGCCAGGCGTCGAGCACCACGCGGGCCGCACCCCGGTCGGCCGGGTCGGACGGCCGGAGGACATCGCCGCCGCCTGCTCCTTCCTCGTCCGTGACGAGGCGAGCTACATCACCGGACAGGTGATAGGGGTGAATGGTGGGCGCAACACCTGAGCCAGCGCGGATACCGCCGATACCCGTTCGAGAGTGGCCGGAGGAGATGCGCGATGCGCTGGCCGCCCTCCGGCCCAAAGATTCGGCCCGGCCGCTCCTGCGAAGCGAGGGACGCCCCAAGGCCCTGAACGCACTGGGGACCATGGCCTGGCACCCCACGCTGGCCCAGGCCTTCAACACCTTCAACGGGCACCTGCTGTACACCTCGACGCTCTCCGACCGGCACCGCGAGCTGCTGGTGCTGCGGGTGGCCATCCTGCGAGGCTCCGAGTACGAGCGACGCCAGCATGTCGTCCTGGCCGAAGACGTTGGCATCAGCACCGACGAGCTCGACTGGATCGCCGAGGGGCCCGAGGCGGCCGGATGGCCGCCGCTGGAACGGGCGATGATCCGGGCGGTGGACGAGCTCGTCTCCGACGCCCGGGTCTCCGAGCGAACCTGGGAGGCGCTGGCCGCGGACCTGCGGACCGAGCAGCTCATGGACCTGGTGTTCACCGTGGGCGCCTACGACCTCCTGGCCATGGCCTTCCGCTCCTTCGGCGTCGTGCCCGACGACGACCTGCCGGCTACATAGGCGGCCGACGTCCCTCCGCCGTCTCACCTGGAGGTTCACTGCTTGGTGCCGGGGTCAGGTCCGTCGATCGGCCGATCGCCACCTTCACGCGACCGGCCACGGCGCCTGGGGGGCCACGGTCGGCGCAGGCCTCGATGGACCGACGCCGTCCGGCCGACGGCGACGGGACCGGAGTGACCCTGGCACGTCCGGGCAAGAGCCATGCGGCGGGCGTATCCGAACTGTTCGCGTGAAGTTCACCTTCCGGTAATGCGGGAGTCGGGCCCCGATCACCCCGGTCTGCGAGATTCCGAAGCGGAACCATCTGACCGCGGAGACCCGAACGCCTTGACCGATCTGCACGTGACCGATCCCGTCCCATCGACACCCGGCACCCCGCTCGGAGTCGAGGGCGATCTGCTGCCCCAGACCGGACTGGCCGCACCGACGCAGACCGTGAGCGAATTGCTGGACGACGCTCCGACCAGCAGGTTCCATCATCGAGCCGTCGTCATCTCGGGAATGGGCTTCTTCACCGATGCCTACGACCTCTTCGTCATCGGCACGGTCGCTGCCATCGTCAAGACCCAGTGGAACCTCTCGACGTCGCAGACCAGTTGGGTGACCGGAGCCGCCATCCTGGGCGCCTTCATCGGCGCGTTCGTCTTCGGACGGATTGCCGACATCGTGGGGCGAAAAACCGTGTACACGACGGTCGCCGGCATCATGATCATCGGTGCGTTGGCTTCAGCCGTCGCTCCGAACTTCCTCTTTCTGGTGATGGCCCGGCTGGTCCTCGGCCTGGGGATCGGTGGGGACTACCCGGTCTCGGCCGTCCTGATGAGCGAGTACTCCAACCGGGCGGACCGGGGTCGATTGGTCGGCATGGTCTTCTCGATGCAAGCAGTCGGTCTCGTTGTCGGCCCACTCGTGGGACTGCTGCTGCTGTGGTCGGGGATGAGCGACAGCCTGACGTGGCGCGTCATGCTGGCATTGGGCGCAGTGCCGGCAGCCGCGGTGATCTATCTACGGGCCAAGATGCCCGAGTCGCCGCGCTTCAAGGCACAGGTGAAGGGCAAGACCGAACAAGCGGCCAAGGAGCTCCATGCGTTCGCCGGCGGAGCCATCCAGGCCTCGACCGCGGTCGATGCAGGGACCCGGCCCATGGGGATCCGTCAGTTGTTCTCCGATCGACGCATGGTCGTGCTGCTGCTGGCCACCGCCGGGTCTTGGTTCCTCTTCGATTACGCCTACTACGGCAACACGTTGTCACTTCCGAGCATCTTGAAGGAGGTGTCACCGAACGCGAGCCTCGAGACGAAGCTGCTGCTCACGTTGGCCATGTTCGTCGTCTTCGCCGTCCCCGGTTATCTCCTGGCGGTCTGGAAGATGGACAAGATCGGGCACAGGCGACTCCAGTTCATCGGCTTTGCCGTCATGGCGGCGTGCTTCCTCCTTCTCGCCGCGGTGCCGAACTTCACGACGATGGTCGCTCCGTTCATCGCCATCTTCGGGCTCAGCTACCTCTTCACCGAGTTCGGGCCGAACACGACGACCTTCGTGGTGCCGTCCGAGGTGTTCCCGGTGAACGTGCGCACGACCGGTCACGGCTTCGCCGCCGGCATCGGCAAACTCGGTGCCTTCGTGGGCGTCTTCGTGGTGCCGCAGCTCCAGAACCATTTCGGATTGCGATGGCTCTTGGCGGTGGCCGGGGTCGCAGCCATCGCCGGGTTCGCTCTCACCAGCCTGCTGCCGGAGCCGGCGCGGCGGTCCCTCGAAGACGTCTCAGGTGAGGATGCCAGAGACCCGGTGAACCTGCAGGTGGCGACCGCGGCGCCGAACGCCACGTGACGCCCCACTCCTGGGCGACGACAGGAGCGGACGCGGCCGTCAGCCGGTGACCGACACGCTCTCCTGACGATGCCGAGACGAGTCGCCTTCGAGGCCGTGACGGCGTGGCAAGGGCACCCTGGCCGGCAGCGTGTTCACTCCTCGGTGCCTCCATCCGCCCGGGCTTGTGGCGGCGGCAGCGGTTCGTAATCCGCCTCGGGCGTGAACTGGATGTGGACCTCGACCTCGGGCCGTCGGACCTCCATCCGGGCCAGGCGCTCGAAGACCAGCCTGTCGCCATCGATCAGCGGCGGTTGGGTCATCGATCTCGGCCACAGGTGGTACCGCTTGACCACGTTGATCTCCGCGGCGAGCAGGAAGAACTGGGCCCCCAGGTAGATCCAGGCCAAGAGGACGAGGACGACGCCGAAGAACCCGTAGGTCTGCGTCGAATGCTGAAGCTCCCGGCCCACGTACCAGCTTCCGACGAGTTGCAGCGCCTGCCAGAACACGGCGGCCAGAGCCGCGCCGAGGACGACGTCCCGGTACCGGAGCTTGACGGCGGTCATCACCATCAAGGCGAGGAGTATGAGCCCGAAGTTCAGGGCGAGGGATCCGACGATCAAGACCACTCGCGAGAGCTGGTCGTGTGAGTCCAGGGTGGCGAACCCCGTGAGCACCGTCAATCCGATGGTGGAGGCGGCCAGCAGCACGAGGACGCCAAGTCCTCGGAGATAGCGCATGGGGAGGGACGGCCAGTGCACATAGGGGATGTTCCACACCTTGTTCATCGCACTCTGGGTCGCCAGTCCGAGACCGATCGCCCCGTAGAGGAGGAGCAGACCCCCGATGACAACGGCGATGACGCTCCCGGTCAGAGGATGGATCTGCGATTGCAGCTGGTTACCGATGATGGGAAAGGACCCGAGGGCGCTGTCGACCAGGTCCTTGCGAAGCCGGTCGTTGTCGTGAAGGACGTAGCCGAGGATCGTCGTGAACAGCATCAAGAGCGGAAAGAGGGCGAAGAGGCCGTAGTAGGCGAGGAGGGCGGCCTTGCTGCCTGCCTGGTCGTTCCCGAACTTCTGCATGACGGCGAAGGGGAACCCAACGACACGGTGCCTCTGCTGGAATTTGTCCGACCGGCGGACGGCTGCCTCCAGCCGGCCAGGGCGCTTCCTTCCAGGTACCGGCGCGGAGGGATCCACACGTGGCTCTGGCGAACGGGGTGGTGGAAGATCCGGAACAGTCATGCCAACGAGCGTGCCCACGACGGTGGACCCCGCCGATCACGCCTCGACAGGGGTTCGAAGATCGTCCCATACCCCAAGGCGTCGATGGAAAAGTGAACTGTCGTCGCTTGGCAGTTCATGGACCTGCAACAGCTCTAGAGAAGATTGGCGATCTTCGAACACCCCACCCGTCAGATCGCTGCACCAAGGCAGCCAATCGGCCACTTGACCATGATCCCTCTAATCTGCCTCCAGGGCTTCCGCGAGCCGTTCGAGCGACCGCTGAGTCGGGTTCCGTTCTCCGCGCTCGATTCCGCCCATGTAAGTGCGGTGCACTCCGGCCAGACCGATGCCCAAGGTCCACGCACGTGGCAACGCGAGCCTCACTAGCATGAACAAGGCATGGAACAATGACCTCGCGGCTGTCTACGCCGTGAGCGAAATGTCTAGCTCGCAGTGGGCGCCCCTCTTGCCGACTCTAGAAAACAGTTTCAGCGTATTCAGCGCGACACCAGTCCTGTCCGGGCGAACGACTACGGCACGGGCTGCAGCGCCTCATCATTCTCCACCTATAAGACTGTGTTCAAGCCGAGGAACAAG
The DNA here is from genome assembly GCA_963770505.1 of uncultured Actinomycetota bacterium. Taxonomy (GTDB): domain Bacteria; phylum Actinomycetota; class Acidimicrobiia; order Acidimicrobiales; family RAAP-2; genus CAVYPR01. Next base: position 616,803 of record CAVYPR010000003.1, read on the forward strand.
CAACCACCGCCGCTGCGAAAATTTCCGCAGAATCTGTGACTCATTGGCCAACGGCCCGGCCCTATGCGCAGGTCGCAACGAGTCACTCGAGCACTAGGGTGGCTCCTAGATTGGCACTAGTGGTCTTGAATGAAACAGACCCCTCACCGAATTAAGGGATATCACCTCGCGCTCTCAAGTAGAATCGCTTGCCCGCTTCAACCAAATCCTTTGCACCGTCACGCCATCGTCCAGACGCAACTAGCTTTCCGAGCACTGAGAGATGATGAACCTTCTGCAATCCCTGACGTCGCAACCACTCGCGTCGCCCAACTGGGACATGATTCTCGTGAATGTATGCGGCGTGCTTGCTCGTAATTCGTCGTAGATCATGATTGTGCATATAGGAATCAACCCGCTTCTCGAAAAGCTCTCCCCCATAGGCAGGAAAACGTTCTGATGCGAGATGTTTCTCGTTATAGATCCCTCTCTTCTGCAATCTTTCGGCCTTCACTAGGTAACATTGATCAGAGAAGCCACAGGAATAGTACCAATCGTGGTCTTCGGCGATAGCCTCGTACCGAGCAAGTCGGTGTTCCTGGTTGACGATCGGATTAGCTACCAAGACCTCTGGGTGCAGCTCCATCAATTTGAATCGCGTCGCTTATCCAGCTAGGTGCACCTGGCTCCATTTGGGAGTCTCCAGCGAAATGCAAGAGATAGTCGGTCTTACAACGATAGATGCCAACTAATTCGGCAATCGAATATTGGTAGCCCGCAGTGAGAGAATCTCTTGGGATGTCTAATGCCTGCAATGCAGCTGTCGCATGCTCGTCGACTACACAGAATTCATCGATCACGTTTGCGGCTACTAACTGCTCAGCTGCTTGGATTGCGGGCCCGTAATCAACAAAATTATTCAAGTATAGTACCCTGTAATCAAAGGAATGCTGGCAGTTGGAGATGACCTTGCGCAAGTAGCGCTCATTGGTGACGACTTGCCAGTCTCGCTGATAGCACTTCGTTTCGAACCCGACCGTCTTTATCACCAGACAAGGGTTACCATGATGGGCATAAAATCGTCAAGATCCCAAGGGATCGTCCGCAACTAACGCCAGCCAAGGGGCGGAGGGGGAGCATCCGCTATCAGAGATGCCCGAGTCTCAGGTTCGGAGGACAACCGGAGTGGTAGGCGCGGGGTGGTGCGCCCAATTTCAGGAGGAGAGGTGACTAATCAATGAAGAGTACCTCATGGTTGTAGCCTCTGGGGTCGGCGCTGTCGCGACCCAGTGGCGAGCAATGGAGGGCGGCGCCGCGATAGCCATGATCAAAGGGCAAGGCGGATCCACACAGAGAAGCTTCTTGCTCCGCCCCCTTGCCCGGCTCGCCCGACTCCTACGACTGGGCCATTTTCGGCGGCTGCGCCGGCTCGCGGTTCGCCGACGATTCGGAGCTCAGCTTAAGGGTGCAGGAATAGAGATCGGCCCAGGCCACCTTCCATTTCCCCTCCCGAGTGGATTGACGGTCCGTTACCTCGACCGCTGGGAGCCAGCAGAGAATAGCGCTCTGTTCCCGGAGCTCGGTAGAAGGCCCGGGTTTCCAAAACCTGACATCATCTGCGACTTGGACGTCGACCGTCTTTCATTCCTTCCCAGCTCCAGTCAGGATTTTGTCATCGCGAGTCACATACTCGAGCACCTTGCAAACCCCCTGGCGATGCTTGTTGACATCTATAGGGTGCTAAAGCCCCAAGGTCTTCTGGTCTTGATCCTGCCCGATCGCCATGCCACCTTCGACCGTGAGCGGGCTCCCACGAGCCTCGAGCATGTGGTGGACGAGTACCGACGCGATGTCCGCGAGGTCGCCGACGACCACATTATTGAGGCGATTATCGCCCAACAACACTTCAATGGTGATGTTCGCGACTTCGCCGCACTCGCCGCAGAACAAACGGACGCAGAGATCGACTTGCATCGCCGACGCTCCACTCACGCGGACGTGTGGGACATGGAAGAGTTCGGAGCCTTACTTCAGTTCGCGCAGCGTGAACTCGGAGTCTCATGGAGGATCCTCGATACGATGCCGACCGGCACAGCTGGAAGCTATCGCTACGAATTTGGCTGGCTCCTAGCCCGCGATGGATGAGTAGGAGTAGGTGGCCAGCAGGTCACCGCATTACTCCGCTGGCCGACGCAGCATTGCGGCGAGGGTGCTCCTGCCCTCTCGCCTGAGGAGTAGGAGACCGAGAGCGCAGCTCACAACGCCCCCGGCGAAGAGACCCCCGATGAGGCGGCCTAACCCCGGTGAGACGAGCAGCAGCGGAGCGACGACAATCCCGGCCGACGCTCCCCCCACCACCATGCTTGCGATTGCTGCCGCAGTGGGGCCCCAAACGGGGCCACCTAGGAACTCGCGGCGCGTGATGTATGGGAACAGGATCAGGTTGGAGATGGCGATCGTCACAAGAGTGGCTACTGCGGCGCCGATGGGTCCCATCCAAATCGCGAAGGGACCGGTTAGAGCGAGGTTGGCTATCGTCTCGGCGGCGATCAGAGGCACAAAAACCCGCTGCCGCCCGCGGCGATGAGCAGCAGCCCAGGTCCGTGGAGCGGGATATTGGCCATCCAGATCCCGCAGAAGACGATCAGCACCGATTGGGCGAGTGCCGACGGCCGGCCGAGCATGACCTGTACGACGTCGGCGCGGCAGGAGAATCACGGTGGCAAATGCCGCGCCTCCGATAAAGGCCGCCACCCGGGTCAGGAACCTGACGGCGACCTCCTGCCCGGACGAGTCAAGGGTGCCGGCGAGGTGAGGGTAGACGGTGTCGAACCCGGTAAAGAGAAAAGAAATTACCCCACCGGGGATGACGCTGCCGGCCTGGTACAGACCGACCGCGCCGGCGGTCGCCACCGCCCCCACGACAGCGAGATCGGTGGCCGGAATGACCTGTCCGGCCAATGGGATCACGATCAGCGGTGCAGCGAAGGCGGCAACTCGCCGAACTGTTACCCACTGATGCGGTCGAGGAATTAGGCGGAACCACGTCTCATGGTGTCGAAGCCACCAGGCGATGTACCCCTGAGACACTACGACGTAGGCGAGGAGCCCGAGACCAAGTGCCACCAGCCGGAGGTGGTCGATGAGGAGGACGACGAGGACGAGTTCGGCGATCGTGCCGAGCACGCCACCGACGGACGGCACCTGGAATTGCCGGCGCCCGATGAGAATTCCGCCGTACGCCGACGTTCCCAGTGAGAGCCCGACGGAAAGCCCGATCAGCGCAATGGCAGCGGGAAAATGCTCAGCTGCGGACAACCCTCCAACCGTCACGTACACCACCAGACCGGTCACCGCCGACAGAAGCGCGGCGCCGGTGCCGGCGCTCCCATAGGCGAAGTGGGCAGTCTCCACATCGCTTCGAGCCTGCACCCGTTCGTCACTCGAGAAGACATCAGTGTCCCTGGCCGTAGCCCGGATGACCGCGAGCTGGAGTCCGAAGTCAACCGTGTTGAGGAGGCCGATTATGGCGACCGCCAAGGCGAAGAGCCCGTAGGCCGCAGTGCCCAAGCGTCGCAGAGCGAGAGCGACGATGAAGATGCCGGCGAGCGAGGAAGCCAGCAAATTGACATACCGCCAGAGCGTGTTCCGACCCAGTCCGCTGATGACGAGGGTACTGGGGTCGGCGCCCGGGATGAAACCGGTTGGCGCACTGGGTATTTCGAGACCGCCGGGACGCGGCTCTTGCTCGCCGGCCAAATCCACCTGGTCAGCCTAGTACGGGCGCCAGATCGGGACTGTTCCGAATGAGCTGTGCCACAGACGCAGAGTGCATCTTGGATGCGGAAGCTTCTTCGTCACGGTTGCCTTTGTTCATCAGACACAAGTCGCCGCAACGACCCAGCGGCGCCGACTTTCTTGTCAACCCAGGTTCAGGTCTCCACTGCCTCTGGCGGTCTTCAGGACACCTCCAATACCTAGGCAGTTCGGTTCGTAACTGCAGGAGCTGCATCTACAAACGATGCTACGAGTCAGCCCGGATAGGCTATGAAATATGGCACACCAGAGCTGCATGGACTATGTGCGGAGTGCCTTAGGCGTGCAGGATGTAGCAGGCCTGAGCCTTATTGAAGTTGGGTCGGCCAACATCAATGGTTCGGCTCGCGATTATCTCGAGTCTCTGCGACCCGCGCAATATATCGGCGTGGACATCGAGCCGGGTCCGGGTGTCGACGTGATCTGCGATGCCCGGAGACTCGTGGAACGCTTCGGGCCTGAGACTTTCGACATCGTCGTATCGACTGAAATGCTGGAACACGTTATGGATTGGCGCTCAACCGTCGAAAATCTCAAGGCCGTCCTACGTCCTGGCGGTGTCGCTGTCCTCACCACTCGGAGCATCGGTTTTCCCCTGCATGGATACCCATTCGATTTTTGGAGATATGAGCTGGCAGACATGGAGCAGATATTCGGCGACTTCGAGTCTGTCGAGGTGAGCTCCGATCCCGACCCCGAAAGGCCTGGGGTCTTCGTCCGAGCCATCAAGCCCACGCACATGGGGGCTCACGCAGTCGATCTCTCCAAGATTCGGCTCTACAACAGAATTTGGCGTCGCAGGACCGAACGTGCATCGGCGGCTGGGTTGATCCAATTCGCATGGTATGTGTGGCGCCACACCAAGGCCTTTCTGCCGGGGTCCTTGCGAAGTCGGATGGTCCGGCTCGCCAGCGGAATACCCCCCTCCTCAGAAGAGGTAGATCCGGAAGCGCACTGACCATCGACTCGCCGCCTAAATTTGTCACGCATCGGCGACGTGTATACGTCCGTGTTGCGGGCCAGTCACGGTCAAGGCAATAGATCGATCTCGCCACCACCAGCCACCGTCGACCAATCCGGCGGATCCGTCGAACGTTACCTGGCCTGCGAGGACACCGAGGACCTTGCGCCACTGGGAGCCATGCCGAGGCAGACAATCAGGCACGATGCACTCCGCCCGCGCTCCGTGGACAGCCTCTTGGTGAGGGCTCTACCTGGCGGCGTTCCGTAGCTTCGGGATCCGGCGCTTGGCGTCACGCTCGGCGTCGAGCACGGATCGCATGGTCGATGCGGTGGCAGGATCGTCGAGGGCTCGATTGTGACGCTCCTCGGGATCCACGGTCAGGTTGTGCAGCTCCCAGTCGGGTTCAGCGGCCGGACCCAGGAACGGGTTCGGAGCGACGCCCTGGGCGGCGTACCAGTCGTCGAGCCGCTCGTAGTAGTGGTTCAGCTTCCACAGCTCGGGTGCGCCCCCGATCGCCGGTTGGGAGCGTGGCCAGCACCGACTCGATGTTGATCGGCGGTGCGACCGGGTCGAACGCCGCCCCGGTCAGGATGTTGACCTCGGTCATTCCCCGGGTGACGTCGTCCTCGGTCATGAAGTAGATCGGCGAGATGAGCGAGTCCGGCTCGACCTGCCCCCGGACCACCGGGCTCAAGTCCCGACCCGGCAGCGGCTGAACCTCGTCATGGTGGGCGGCGACGCCGGCGGTCGCCTGCTCCAGGTCGATCCCGGCCAGTCCGAGGAGCGTCGGGATCAGGTCGACGTGGCTGGTCGGCACGTCCACTCCTCCGCGCCCGGGCTCGATGCCCGGACCGGCGATGAGCAGCGGCACCCGGGTGGCCTCGTCGAAGGCGTTGCACCACTTCTGGATCAGGCCGCCGTGGGCACCGAGCAGGTCACCGTGGTCGGAGGTGAACACGACGATGGTGTCGTCGGCCATGCCCGACTGCTCGAGCGCCTCCAGGATGCGCCCGATGGCCTTGTCCACCAACTTCATGAGGTAGTAGTAGAGCCTCCGGTAGCCGAGGTCGGTGGCCGTCTCGAAGATCATCTGGGGCCAGACCGCCTTGAACGCCTCCTGGCACGCAGGGCGGCCCGTGAACGGGTCCGACTGGGACGGCGCCTCGGGCACGTCGGGCACGGTGTCGTCCGGCGGCCCGAATTGCAGCATCTGCTCCCACCCGAAGCCCGAGAAGGCGATGTCGTGAGGGTTCACGAAGGACGCAACCGTCAGCCACGGGCCTTCGGCCCGGGATGCCGCCAGTTCGCCGAACAGTTCGACGACCTGCTCGGCGAAGACGCCGTCTCGCACGGTCCCGCAATCGGACTTGTCGGCGCCGTGGGGCTCGCGCCCGATCCATCCCGAGAACCCGAACGGATCGAGCCGGTCGGCCTTCCGGTAGGCCTCGACCGCTTCGGGCAGCGGATTGCCGTCGTCGTCGGAGGCCTTCAGCCCCTCGTGCGAGCCCGGAGTGGTGAGGTCGGCGAACGAGACGTGCCACTTGCCCCGGTAGTGGGTCCGGTAGCCGCCAGCTCGGAACCAGTCCCCCAGGGTCGGCACCGTATTCGGATCGAGCCACTGCATGCCGGGGTCGGTATTCTGCTTGGCCGTGCCGTCCGTGGACGTCACCCCGTGTAGCGACGGGTACTGGCCGGTGAAGAGCGTGGCCCGGCTGGGCGTGCACGCAGTCGAGCCGGCGTAGTGCCGGTGGAACTCCAGGCCCCGGGACCGGATCGACTCTCGGGCGGTGAGCTGGGACGCACGGAACGACCGAACCGATTCGGGCTCGTAGGGCGGCGGGTAGCGCTCCTCGTCCGTCATGATCAGCAGGATGTTGGGTCGATCCATGCCTGGAACGCTACCGGGGAAGCTGTGCGTCTCTGAAATTGACAACGCTCTTGGAGGCCCGACGTCACTGGGCTTCGCCCCGTCGAAAGCTGTGACCGTCCCTAGGAATTCAACGGATCTCTGCGATCGAATGCGACAAGACCGGTTCGCGCTTCGAGGGGAGGAGAGTCATGGCGCTTAGGGATCGCAGGAGACTCCCCAAAAACGCCCACTGTTGCCGTGCCGCCAGAGCGTGTAGCTCATCGGCGTTCGCCGATCGAGGCTCTCATCGAGCTCCTCTTCGTCGGCTACGACCGAGCAGGAGCCGCTGTGGGTTCCGGCGAGCAGCTTCCGGAGCACCTGTCCGAAGGCGTCACGCCCTCCCCGCGGAGAAAGGAAAGGCCCAGCGCACGTCACACTCGGTTCTCGCCTCGGTATTCCTGGTCGGTGACGTGGTCGCCCCACTCGGGTTGGCCCTCGCTGACGGCGAGATGGGTCATGAAATGGTCGGGTGCCGCGCCATGCCAGTGCCATTCGCCGCCCGGGGCAAACACCGTGTCGCCTGGGCGCAAGGTGACGATCGGTTCTCCACGTGCCTGGACGCGCCCTTCGCCCTCGGTGACGTAGAGGCTTTGACCGATGGAGTGACTATGCCAGGCAGTGCGGGCACCGGGAGTGAAGTGCACATAGGCGACCATGACCGGCGAGGCGCCATGGGCTTCCGCGATCGCGTCGATGAAGACGTCGCCAGTGAACCAATTAGACGGACCCTTGGCCGTCGGACGCTTCGGACTGTGTTCCATGGTTTTCCTCCTCGTCAGTTGGCGAGCTCGCCGAAGAAGTAGGAAGCGGTGACTCCACCATCCATCAGGATGTCGCTTCCGGTGATGAATGCGCCATCGGGGCCCATGAGCAATGCGCCGACGGTCCCAACCTCGTCAGGAGTGCCGGCGCGTCTCGCTGGTGCCAGCTCGATCATGCGCCGGTACCCTTCGCCCCGCGGCCCGGTCAGTTCGTCCCTAGCGAGCGGGGTGATGATGATGCCGGGGCTGATGGTATTGACCCGGGCTCTCCGTTCCGCCCACCGAACGGCCTCGGCCATGACCCGGAGAGAGTTTCCTCGCTTGGCCAGCTGATAGGCGTGGAGGGTGTCGTTGATTTGTCCGACTTGGAGCATCGGAAGACTCAGTAGTTCGTCGGCGGGAGTGGTGGCCAGTGCGGCATCTTGTTCAGCCGTCAGGGCAGGGAGACGGTGACCTGACTGTGAGGCGATGACCACTCCTGAGCCGCCGGGAGCGATGACGTTGCCGAACTCTTCGAGCACCAATGCCGTGCCGTAGAGATCGACGGCCAGGATGGTCTCCACCGAGGCTTGGCTGGGTGAGACCCCCGCGGCGTGGATGACGCCGGTGACATCGCCAAGAGCGGTGGCGGCCTCCACCAGCGCGTGCACCGAGTGGCGCGAGGAGACGTCGACCGTGGTGGTGCTGACGTCGAATCCGGCATCAGCGAGCACGACGGCGGCCGCGTCGGCGTTCTCTTGACGCAGGTCGGCGAGCACGATGCGTTTTCCAGCACCGATCCGTCGAGCGATGGCCTGACCTATCTGACCTGCTCCGATGACAACGATAACTTCGCTCATCGGCCGTTCCTTTCGTCCTGGACGGGCAGGAGCCGAACGGTGACCGGGTGGCTACCGGCACCGGTGACGTGACCGACGATGATGGCGCCGTAGCGGTCGTACTTGGCGTGGTAGGCGGCATCGATCGCCGATTGCACGTCCGGAGCGGCCTCGGCGAAGCAAACATCGGCCTCAACACCTCCGGCGAGTATCCGGCCCCGGTACGTGTCCAAGGCGTGGCGATACCACGGACGCTTCGGTCCTCCGGCGGACCGGACGTACAAGTCGCCGCCGGCAAGGACGACCCACATCGTCGTGAAGGGGTGCAGCGTGCCATCGGAGCGACGAGGGGCGAGGCGCAGCTCGTCGGCGCCGCCGATCCGGGCCAGCTGGTCGGCGGTCCACGTGCTTACCCCGCCCCCGCCTTCACGGGCGGACGGGGTCACGAGCCCACCCGAAGCAGCGACTTGATGGCGCGCCGCTCGTCCATTGCCCGGTAGGCGTCGGCGACGCGGTCGAGATCGGTCTCATAGTCGAAGACCTGACCTGGGTTGATCGACCCGGAGAGCACGTCGGACAGGAGGTCTGGAATGTAGATCCGGGCCGGCGCCGGCCCACCGCGCCACCCGATATTCCGAAAGAAGGTGTCCACGAAGGGCACCTCGCCGTGGGGGACGCCCACGATGCCCACCGTGGATCCCGGCCGGGCGATGGCGGCGGCGGTGGCGATCGACTGCTCGGTACCGACGCACTCCAGGGCTGCGTCGGCACCGACACCACCGGTGAGATCGAGGAGGGCCTGGACGGCCGGTTCTCCCCGCTCTTCGACAATGTCGGTGGCGCCGAACTCCTGCGCGAGCTTCTGACGATTCGGGTGACGACTGAGGGCGATGACCCGCTCAGCACCGAGTCGCCGAGAAGCAAGCACGGCGCACAAGCCGACCGCACCGTCGCCGACGACCGCGACGGTGTCGCCCAGCCTGACCCCGGCGCTCACTGCCGCGTGGTGTCCGGTGGCCATGACGTCCGACAGCGTCAAAAGGGACTTGAGCATCGAGTCGGAGTGGCCCAACCCGGGGACGGACACCAAGGTGGTGCCGGCCAATGGGACGCGAACCACTTCACCCTGGCCCCCGTCGATCTCGCCGTTGCCGAAGTTTCCCCCCTGCGCACAGCTCAGCGTGGACCCATTCAGGCAGTGTGGGCACGACATGTCGCTGAAGATGAACGGTGCGATCACGAAGTCGCCGACCGCGATGTCGACCTCAGTCCCGACCTCCTCGACGACGCCGATGAACTCGTGACCGATCGAACCCACAGGGTGAGGCGACACTCCCCGCCAATACCAGAGGTCCGACCCGCACACACAGGCCATCACCACCCGGACGACAGCATCGGTCGGCTCCTCGATGATCGGATCTGGTCGCTCCGCAACGTCAATCGAACCCGGCCCGTTGAAGATGGCTGCTCGCATGGACGACTCCTTGGCTCAGGGCGGTGGGTGCTTTGGTACCCAGGCAACCACAAGCTGATGCCCCCAGGGAGGCCCAGCTGAGAGGGGTACTGCCAAGACCTCCCTCGAACCCCCGAACGCTCCTAGGGTGAGGACATGGAGCGGAACAGCGACATCCGGGAGTTCCTTGTCTCCCGGCGGGCCAAGATCACCCCTGACCGCGCCGGCTTGCCCGCTTACGGTGCGAACCGCCGAGTGCAGGGCCTGCGGCGCGAGGAGGTCGCCATGCTCGCCGGCATCAGCGTCGAGTACTACACGCGGCTCGAACGAGGGACCACGAGCGGCGTCTCAGAAGATGTCCTCGAAGGCATTGCCAGGGCACTCCAGCTCGATGAGGCCGAGCGCACCCATCTCTTCGACCTCGTGCGTGCCGCCAACCGCACCCGGCCCACCCGTGCACGTCCCGCTCAAGACCGAGTACGGCCGACCATCCAACGCATCCTCGATGCCATGGTCGGAGTACCGGCCTACGTGCGAAACGGGCGCCTCGACATACTCTCTGCCAACAGTCTCGGCGCCGCGCTCTACGCGCCCGTCCTCGAGGATCCTGCCGGACCACCGAACATGGCCCGCTTCACCTTCTTGAACCCCAGGGCCACCGAGTTCTTCAACGACTGGGAGGGCATCGCCAGCGACGCCGTCGCTATTCTCAGGGCCGAGGCCGGACGCGACCCGTACGACAAGCGGCTCTCCGACCTGATCGGCGAGTTGTCGACGCGCAGCGAAGAGTTCCGGGTCCGCTGGGCCGCGCACAACGTGAAGTTCCACCGGACGGGAACGAAACGGCTCCATCACCCCGTCGTGGGAGACCTCGACCTTGCTTTCGAAGCCCTCGAGCTCCCTGGCGACTCCGGCCAGCGGATCTTGGTCTATACGGCAGAACCCGACTCACCGTCGCACGGCGCCCTTGCCCTGCTCGCCAGCTGGACGTCGACCCCGAACGCAATTGTCGAACCAGCCGACGATCGGTAGCGGGCCGCACTCGGAATCCCGGATCGAGTCCTCTAACAACGCTGGCAAAATCGCACCGCCGGCACGCAGGGAGACCACCGGTTACGTCGAGTAATATTTCCCCAGCCGGTTCACTGGTGGGGCCGGTGCTCGGGGCGTCCACCGATATCGCACGCCCCCCGGGCCCGAGGTGATCGCGGTGCCGGGTACGGGTCGGCGGCGAGCGAGGGGGGGGTATGGCCAAGAAGCACACGGCGCGGACCGCCGGTTCGGCGGCCACCAGCTCCCGTCCCGCGCCCCGACCGTCGGGCACCCAGAACCGGAACCGGGCAAAGGGCGGCGGGCAATCCCAGGCGACCGGCACGATCCGCCGCCCTGACGACCGCCAGCGCCGAGAAGCTGAGAGCGCGGCGACCACGTGGTGGGGCTGGAGCCTGGCGGTGGCCGCATTCTTGCTCCCGACGCTCTTCCTCCCCACCATGTCGTCGGCGGCCGACGTCCCGAAGGCAGCGGTCCTGTGGGTGATGACGGGTGCAGGGCTGCCGTTCTTGGTGGTCCTGGCCATGGGGAAGGGGCCGGCTCGCGACTCGTTGAACTTGACCTGGGCAGCCCGATCGGGGATCGTCTTCGTGGTGGTGGCGGCGATCGCCACCGTTCTTTCGACAGCCCCACTGAACTCGCTGGTCGGAACCTACCTCGGCATGACCGGGCTCATCTTCTTCGCCGGGCTGGCCGCCTGCTGGGCGCTGGGGACCGGGATCACCGTCGGCGACCGCCGACTGGTGGAGAACGCGATCATCTGGGCCGGCGTCCTGAACGCATTGATCGCGTTCTTCCAGCGATTCCCCGGCCTGGGCGGCATCGGGCTCCACCTTTACGGCGGTACCCAAGCTGACGGACTACTTGGCAATCCGGTCTACTTGGGCGGACTGCTGGCTGCCACCCTGGCCCTGTTGGCCACGCGAGTGGTCGAACGCCCTGCCCTGTGGGCCCCAATCACCGCGCTGGTGGCCTTCGGCGCCGCCTTCTCCGGCGAGCGATTCCCCGTGCTGGTGGCCGTCGGCGTCCTGGCATGGTCGATTTGGGCGCTGCACCGCCGCGACGACGTGGGCCTGTACGACAAGTTCACTCGCGATCGGGCGGTCCTCTTCGGCGGGGTCGGTGTCGGGGGGTTGGTCATAGGATCGATCATCCCGGGCGCGGGAGGCCTCGCCCATCATGTGGCCTCGTCGACCAGCACGGAGACGTTCGGCCAGCGCCTCGGGTCGTGGAAGGTTGGCCTCCACGCACTGGTGGGCCATCCGCTGTTCGGCTACGGACCCGACCAGTACGAGCCGGCGACGGTGACCCATTACACCGTCGCCTTCGCCCGGACAACGGCCCAGGCATTCTTCTCCGACGCCCACAACCTCATCGTCGAAGTGGCGGTGACCACCGGCGTGCTTGGACTGCTCGCCTTCATCGCCTTCGTGTTCTTCGCTTTCCGGGACCGTGGCGGCCCTCTGGTGGTTTTCGCCGTCGCCATGTTGGCTGGGGAGCTGGTGGAGCCACTATTCGCCAGCCTTACCGCAGTGGCGTTCCTGGCCGTCGGTGCGGCCGCCGAGCGCCGACACGCCAGCACTGCGACCGAGCCATCATCCGCGGATCAACGAGGGGAACAGCCGGACCAAGCGTCACGATCCGCGCCCGGTGCTTATCCTCGTTGGGCGTTTGCTGTTGCACTTGCCCTGGCCGGAATTGCCTTCGTGGCGGGAGTTTTGCTGATAGTGGGAGACGTGGCCAAGCAGCGGATGGTCGCGCAGCTCACGGTGACAAACAAGGCAGCCATCGCTGACGGCACGACGGCCAACTCCCTCCTTCGGGCCTGGCCCACATCGGCGGACACACTGGCTTTCGCTTACCTGTACAGCGGGTCCAAGGGGCACAACGAGTCGGCGAAGGCCGTGCGCTACGCCGAAGAGGCCGTCCAGCGGGATCCGACCAGTTCCAAAGCCTGGTCATTGCTCGCCATCTTCCAGTTTGGTGCCGGGGACAACGCGGGCGCCCGGAGAAGCGCACTCCGTGCAATTGCGCTCAACCCGGTGTCCGTCGCTCCGATGAACTTGCTTGCCGACATTGCGGCCTTCGATGGAAACCGCTCGGCCGAACGCAGATACCTGGAGCGATCACTCCTCTACGATCCGAACCAACCCGAGGACCGCGACTACCTCAGTGGCGTCTGCCGACCGGTGGTGGCGAAGACGGCCTACGGGAACCGAACAGTGACAGCGAAGTGCACTGGCCACTGACGCGTTGGAGAGGGGCAGGCGGTAAGGGAGCCGCAGCGATGAGAGTTTGCGGCCGATGACGGCGACGCGGCGATGGGTCATGATCCTGGCCCCAATGGTCGTCGTGATCGTGCTGGGGGAACTGCACGCTCACCTGGTGGGCCACTACCCCTTCACCGGCACCGAGCGATTCTTGTGGACCCTCGCCTACATCGCCCTGATTGAATTTTCCGCCTATCTGTCGGGCGCCTTCGACATTCAGCGCAATCAGGCCGGCGCGCTGTGGTCCGGCGTCGGGGCCGCGGTGGGTGGCGGGGTGGCTATCTCTCTGATCCAATTGGCCACGGGATCTCTGATCCTGCCCCGTGCAGTTGTGGGCGGTACGGCGCTGGTGTTGCTGCCCTTTTACGTCGCCATGGCACTTTCCGCCCAGAGGGCGCAGGCTATGGGTGCCGGAGAAGACCGGGTGCTAGCGGTCGTCGGTCCCGAGGAGGCGGATGCCCTCGACGCCGACATCCACCGGTCCCCTGAGCGCTCGGTGCGGCTGGTGCAGGTGCTGCAACCTTCATCGGCCACAACACCAAGCGAGAAGTTGGGCCTCGATCTGGCCCAGGAGGCCGAGACGGCGCGGGCGACGGTGATCGTGCTCGACCGTGACGCCCAGGCTGACGAGGCAGTTGTCGCACAGGCCGCACTGCTCCACGGGCGTGGCCTGCGTATCCGCACCCTGACCGTCTTCTACGACGAGTGGCTGGGGAAGCTGCCGGTGGCTGAGCTCGAACGGGTCTCGCTTATGTTTGACATCCAAGAACTGCACGCCCCTGCCTACGCTCGGACGAAGCGCATCATCGACCTGCTGTCCGCCCTGGTGGGGTTGATCCTGCTGGCCGTGGCCATCCCGATCGTGTGGATCGCCGACCGGTTGGGCAATCGGGGACCCCTGTTCTTTCGCCAGACCCGAGTGGGCAAAGGCGGGCGCACGTTCACCATCCTCAAGTTCCGGACCATGCCGCCGGAGCGCACCCAGAGCGAGTGGACTGCCGTGGACGACCCCCGGCTGGGTGGCCTCGCGAGATGGATGCGCCGGCTGCACATCGACGAGCTGCCCCAGGTGATCAACATCCTGCGCGGCGAACTCTCCCTGGTTGGTCCCCGGCCCGAGCAGCCACGCTACGTGGCTGAGCTAGCCCAGAAGATCCCCTTCTACGACGTGCGCCACCTGGTCCTGCCCGGCGTCACCGGCTGGGCCCAGGTGAAATTCCCATACGGGGCCAGCGTGCAGGATGCGCTTGAGAAGCTGCAGTACGAGTTCTACTACCTACGCCACCAGGGCCCGGTTCTCGATGCCCGCATTCTGGCCAGGACGGTCCGCACCCTGGTGGCGCTCAAAGGACGATGAACGCTCAACCCGCCCAAGAGACGGAACCGCGCAGTACGGATGGTGCCCACGGCCGACATCCGAAATTTTCTGGTCGCGGGACGGGACCGTGGTCCGATAAGAAGTGGCGCCCAGGCGTCAGCGAGAAACAGACGGTTGCCGTCTCCCGGCGGAAAGTCAACGGATATTCCGACGTCAGTCTGACCTCGGTACGCGCGGTACACGATGGACTGGCGCTGCAGCTACGACTAGCCGACTGCGCGAGGTCAGGCTATGTCATTCATCTTGCAACGGATAGGTTCCTTCAACCTTCCACCCAGAGCCTGCGGGTCTTCTGCGCGAAGCGACGCTTCAACCATTGAGCCGGGCCGATCTTGGTATGGTTCTTGTGAACATACGAAGCATTTTTGCTCGTGATTCGGAGCAACTTGTGGTTGCGCATATAGGAATCGACGCGCTTTTCGAAAAGCTCGCCGCCATAGACCGGGTAGCGTTCGGAATCGGGGTGTTGCTCACTGAATATCCCCATCTTCTGCATAGACGTGGTCTTCAGTAAGTAGCATTGGTCGGAGAACCCGTAGGAATAGTACCAATTGGCATCCTCGGCAAATGCTTCGCGCCGAGCCTGACGGTGATGTCGGCCCCAGACTGGGTTCGCCACCAACACATCGGGCCGTAGCTGCATCACTTGGATTGCGCCGGTAATCCAGTTAGGGGCGCCAGACTCCATTTGCGAGTCACCAGAAAAATGCAGAAGAAAATCGGTCTGGCAACGATGGATGCCAACCAGTTCCGCAATTGAAAAATAATAGCCCGTAGTGAGAGAGTCCCTGGTGATGCCGAAGGCCTTTAGAGCCGATGTGGCATGATCTTCGACGACACAGTACTCATCGATTACGTCGGCCGCCACCAATTGCTCAGCTGCCTGGGTTACCGGCCCGTAATCGGTAAAGTTATTCAGGTACAGCACGCGGTGATCGAAGGAATGCCTGCAATTCGAGATGACCGAACGCAAGTAGCTCTCCTTGGCGACGAACTGCCAATCGCGCTCATAACACTTGATCTCGAATGCAACCGTCCTGACCACCGCACCAGATTTACCATACGGAGTGCCACTGTGGCGTGCGTCAGTTCGACTCGCCCGAAGCGTAGTCAACGCCCACCACGCTCGTTGCGCTGGGTGCATCCCCCGGTGGTTAAGCAAATCCAGCGACTCAACTCCTTGGACGCCGCGATCGTCAACCGGTCTACGGATCCGATGACAAGGGTGACGACCCTACGAAGGGAATAACCCAGCAGTCCAGCTGGGGCCGCTCATGGCTACCCTCACAGCGCAGTTACGGTCGAGATCTGTTTGCCCAGGTGAGGATTGCCGGTGTCAGCGGTGGGGTATTGATAGTGCCGTCGCCAAATCAGGGGAATAAGGTTTGCCCGTGAAGCCGCTGGCCGCCCTTCGCCCGGCACCAGGGTCGTCCGCTTCATCTGGACGCACCCCGCCAACAGGCACCGGCGGTTCCGCCAGCTCGCAACGCGCGACGTCGTTTCAGATGCGGGCACGCCTGCTCCACCAGCGTGCACAAGCGCAAGTAGGTGCACACGGCCGGATATGGGAGGCCTTGCCGCATGCGCCTCGTTACCCCTACGCATTCGTCCAGAGCGCCCGAGCTGGTTTGACAGCTTCACTGCGCATCCACTACTTGGGATGGACCTCAACCGCTCCTCCGGCAGTAGGACATTGGTTGGCAGAGGCGCGCGACGTGGCACTACTGCGGGAGAACGTCGTCAATGGGTTGAGGAGGTGAGCGTCGTCGAGGCCGCTGCCGGTGCCTCGGTTGGCCGCATCGGATTTACTGAGGGGCTCGACTCCCTCAACCGTATTGACCCCACAGGGGCCATCGAAGTCGACGAGGTCACTCTCGATTCACTCATCGGAGACCGGTGGGTGGCAGGTGTCAAGTCGACGTGGAGGGCTTGAGCTCGATGTGTTGAAGGGGATGTTCCCAAGCAATTCCGGGGGACGGATTGAGTATCAGTGGAATGGCACATGAACTGAAGTGGGACGGCCCCTCGCTCGACACTAGGGGACGGGCCGGGGGCGCTCGCCGACCTGCTTGCAGCATGGCTATGAACTGTGTACGCGCTGGGCGACGGTCGGCTGTCGCGTTCGCGCCCAATCGAAGACTTTTCGGACGTGTTCGCGGCAGCGGCCCCGCACACTGGACGGGCCACGTGGCCGAACGCCTGGAGACCCTCATCGTTTCCGGCAACTGTTCGACTGTATAGGCCGTGCCCCTGCCCGACGGCCAGACGAGGGCACTGGCTAAAGACCGGAGGCGGTCAGCGGGGACGCTAGACCCGAATTGCCTAGCTGTTTCTCTGCTGCTCGGAGCCAGTCACTGAACCATAAATGCCCGGTTTCCAGCACCCGGCCAAGAGGTGTCGTCAATAGGATGACAACGATCAGGGGAGTCAACAACCCGGAGGCTGCAGGTGGCTGATGAGGACGTGGTTGTGGCGCCCCCGTCGACTGTTCGGAGTGGTGGCGCAACCGTGGTGGTTGTGGCTTACGGCGTAAACGCCCTCCTCCTTGATTGGGTACCGGCGACAGTCCCAGTAGTGGTCGTTCACAACGATGACCTGCTGACAGTGTCTTCCGTCGATCATCCGGCGGTGACGCACCTCTTCCCTGGCACCAACGTCGGGTTCGGGGCGGGCGTAAATGCCGCTTTGGAGCGGGTCACTACTTCTCGCGTGGTGCTTTGCAATCCCGATATCCGAGCCAATTTTCAGCACTGGACTGCACTCCAGAGCGACAACCCCCGCGAGCTGGTGGTGGTCGAGCAGGTGGACGCCGAGGGCCGCCCAACCTCAGTGGTGAATCGCTACCCCACTCCGGCGGCCGCACTTCTCACCGCGCTGCGGGCGGGACGGATTGCACCCCGGGGCAGTCGACGACGCCGGTGGCTGGCGCACCTGCTGGGACGGTGGGGGAGGGTCCACGCCGGTTCCCTCCATTCGAGCTTCTCGGTTGGTTCGGGGAACGACCGCCATTTCCAACTGTCCGAATGCTGGCCCAGCGCCTCCCTGGTGTCGATTGACACCGTGTTCCTGAAGTCCGTGGGCGGCTTCGACGAGAGCTACTTCCTATACTGGGAAGACGTCGACTTGGCCCGCCGGCTTGCTGCTGCGGCGTCTGAGTCCACGGTGAGGATGGTAGCGACGCCCCCGGTAGTCCACTTGGTCGGCGGTTCGGTATCCGACGCGGCCACGCACATCGCGGTGCGCCACCAGCGCTGGCGCTCGGCCCATCGCTACGCCGCAAGTCAGCCTGGAGCACGCTGGCGTCTCGTCACTGCGACGCTGAGCATTGGGTCGGTACTCACGAGGAGAGGCACTGGCGCGCTTTCCAAACGGCGAGGGCCGGCACCCCGAGGAGCCCGGCGACCGCGAAGCAGCCGAGGAAAGTGGTAGTCCGGCCGGTGGTCGCGGTTGTGCATGCCACCCGGCGTGCGTCGGGTGAGACCCGCCGATTAGCCGGATGGCTCGACCTTCTGGAGGCGGCTGGATACGACCCGGAGCCGGTTGCACTTCTCGGAATCCGCTCCGGCGACGCCCGCCAAGGAGGCGGGCGGGACCTTGGACAGGAGGCTGGCAGCGGGGCCCGTCAGTACTCCTGGCCCGGGTGGCGCGCTTTCGGTGAGGTGGTTTCGGGAGAGGCCACCCCCGAGACGCTCGTCTGGAATCACCGCCAAGCAACGAAACGGCTGGAGGAGATCAATGCCCACGCGGTGATCTGTGTGACCCTGCGGGCCTTCTCGCCGGAATGGAAGACACGACAATGGCCGCTGATCCTCGACCTGGTGGACCCGCTCAGCGACAGTTACCGCCAACGCTCGCTACCTCGCCCGTTCGGCTTGGCGTCGGACCGGCTTCGCCATTCTGGCTCGGGCTGCGACGCGGACCGAGAGTCGCTCAACTCGTAGGACGGTGACGGTGACCGCGGGTTGGGCCGACGCCCGACGCCTCGGTGTCACCTGGATACCGATCACCGTTCCGGCCACGGCGTTGGCGGCGTCCGGGGCGGCGACGGGGACGGAACACGGGGAAAGCCCCCGCTGGCATGCCCTTTTCATTGGATCGCTCGATTACCCCCCCAACATCGACGCCATCGAGCGCCTAGCCACCTCCATCTGGCCACTGGTGAGGGCCCAGCTACCGGAGGCGCTCCTGGGAGTTGCCGGTCGACGGCCCGCGCCAGCTGTCCTCGCCGCGGTCAGGCAGCCCGGAGTCGAGCTGATAGGCGAGTTCAGAGACCTTGCTGACCTGGCACCCCGGGCCCAGGTGGCAGTTAGCCCCCTGCGACACGCCACGGGATTTCAGATAAAGGTCCTCGACGCAGCGC
The DNA here is from genome assembly GCA_963770505.1 of uncultured Actinomycetota bacterium. Taxonomy (GTDB): domain Bacteria; phylum Actinomycetota; class Acidimicrobiia; order Acidimicrobiales; family RAAP-2; genus CAVYPR01. Next base: position 635,561 of record CAVYPR010000003.1, read on the forward strand.
TGGCCAGTCTTCCCCAAGTGGTCTCCCCGGTTGCTCTGGCCGGTTTTGAGCCGGGGTTGGAGGTGCGGGTAGCCGACAATGACCAAGAGATTGCCGACGCTCTGGTGGACCTGCTCGCACAACCCGCCGCGGCCGAAGTGCTTGCAGAGGAAGCTAGCTCGCAGGTTCGGGCTGTTTACAGCGTGGCCCGCTGGGCCCCGGTTGTTCGCTCCTTGCTCGACGGGCTCAGTCGCCCTGGCGACGATACGGCGACCCGGCCAATGGCTGTGAAAAACTCCAAGCCATGAGCGAAGGCGACGTGCACGGCACCGAGAGGACCCCTACCCTCAGCGTGTTGATGAGGGTCCGCGACGAAGAGGCGATGCTGCCAGGATGCCTGCGCCGACTCGATTTCGTCGACGAGGTCGTCGCTATCGTCGACGATCGGACCCTGGACCGTTCAGTCGAGATTCTCTCCGAAGCCGGTGCCCGCGTGGCGATTGTCAATTTTGAACAGTTCGGCGGGTTCGGCGGTATGGGCAACGTCGGACTCGACACGGCGACGAGCGACTGGGTTTTTCTCCTTGATGCCGACGAGCGGGTGAGTCGGGAGCTGGCCGAAGAAGTCCGCCGAGCTATCGGTGGGCCCTTCGACGGGCTGAGAGTGCCGATAGCGAACTACTTCCATGCCAATCTCATGGCGTATGGGGGTTGGCAGGAGCACCCCACCCGTCTGTGGCGCAGGGGGGTGGCCCGCAACACAGGCGCGATCCACGACCGCCCCCGGTTCAACGTCGATGACCCGCGTATCGGCGACTTGCGGTCACCTTTGCACCACTTCACCCACCGCTCAGTCATTAACAACCTGACCAAATCGGCCAACTACGTCGAGGTGCAGGCCCGTGCCCTCTTAGCTTCGGGGGCTCCTCCGGTTACTCGCTGGCAACTTTACCGGACTCTCATCCGAGAAATCGGATTCCGACTGGTGTTCCGCCAGGGTTGGCGCGACGGAGTGGCTGGGGTTTACGAAGCACTTTACTGGCCGTTTTCCCACATGTGTGCCCAGGCCCGCCTCTGGGAGCTCCAACGCGATCCCTCGATCGAAGCGCAGTACCGGGAGCTGGAGGACACGACGTGGTAGGCACAGACGATGACGGGCGAACGTCGAATTGTTGCTGATCGTCGTGGCATGCAGCGGTTGCTCAACCTCGAGTGAGCTCAGTGAGCTTGTTCCTTATGCTGCGCAACGAAGACCTGCTCGAAGAGGGCGCGTGCTTGTCAACGACGGCTGAATTTTGACCCCCCTGCGACGGCCGAAAATTGACCCCCCTGGGCGGGTCAGCGTCTCTTCGTTCGTCGTCATCCTCCCCATGTCTCGGTCCTTCAGTCGGTAGCTGTCGCCCTTCAGGTTGACGACCTCGGCGTGGTGGACGAGGCGGTCGATCATGGCGGCGGCGACCACCGGGTCGCCGAAGACCTCACCCCAGCGCCCGAAGGGCTTGTTCGAGGTGACGATGACGCTGGCCCGCTCGTAGCGGGCCGAGACCAGCTGGAAGAAGAGGTTGGCGGCCTCGCCGTCGAAGGGGATGTAGCCGACCTCGTCGATGATGAGCAGTGGGATCCGCCCGAGGCGGGTGAGCTCGTCGTGCAGGCGCCCCTGCTGGTGGGCCTCGCCGAGGCGGGCCACCCACTCGGCGGCGGTGGCGAAGGCGACCCGGTGGCCGGCCTGGCAGGCCCGGATGCCGAGCCCGGTGGCGAGATGGGTCTTGCCGGTTCCCGGCGGGCCCAAGAACACGACGTTCTCCTTGCCGGCGATGAAGTCGAAGGTGCCGAGGTGGGCGATGGTCTCTCGCTTAAGCGATCGCTGGTGGTCGAAGTCGAAGTCCTCGAGGGTCTTCTCGGGCCGGGAACCGGGCCGCTCTGACCCGGATCTCCCCGCCGTTGGACTGGCGGGCGGCCACCTCCCGCTCCAGGCAGGCGGCCAGGAACTCCTCGTGGGTCCAGCTCTCGGCCCGGGCCCGCTCACCGAGCCGCTCGACGGCGGCGGCCAGGGAGGGGGCCTTGAGCGCCCGGCACAGATAGGCGAGATCGGCGGTCGGCTTGGTGGCGGTCGCGCCATCAGGCCACCCCGGTCGCTCGGTCATAGACCGAGAGGTCCCGGACCTCGACCTCGTCGGGAGTCGGTGTCGTGGCGCACCGAGGCGCGGTGCTCGCGCATGAGCTCTCGGGCCCGGTCGTGTCGGGGTCGGTGATGGTCCGGTGCTTGGCCCACGAGCGGCGGTGGCGGGCCACCACCTCGCCGGCGCAGGTGACGACCACCTCGTCGGCGGTGACCGCGGATCTCGACCAGGCGTCCGATCACCTTCGGGTGGACCGAGTAGTCGCAGGTCCCGACCCGCACCTAGTGGTCACGGGCCGAGGCGCGGTCGAGAGGCGCAGGCGGTGTCGGGCAGGACCGGCGGGAGCGGCCATCATGGCCGCCTTGTCCTCCTCGAAGCGGTCGACGGGACGGCAGCGAAGGGTGGCGTGGACCCGGCGGTTGGCCCGCACCAGCCACTCGGTGAGCTGGGCGTTGAAGTCCGCCGGGCTCGAGAAGCGCGGCCGGGGAGGAAGCTCGTCTCGAGATAGCCGTTGTGGCGTTCGACCACCCCCTTGGACTCGGGGTCGGCCGGACGCAGCACCACGACCCCCATGCCGAGCGTCCCTCGGAAGCGCTGGAAGGGCTCGGTCAAGGTTGGCCTTCCCGCCGCGGCGCGAGACGAGGGCACCCTCGTTGTCATAGACGCCCTTCCTCGGCACCGCCCCGAGCGGTCTGCAAACAGGCCAGGTGGCCCGACAAGATGTCGTGGGCCTCACGCGGTCGGGATCATCTTGCCCACCATCACCCGCGAGTAGCCGCATGATCCCGACGATCACCGGCGGGCTGGGCCACCTGGCCGGTCTCGAGCGGCACGTCGGCGCGGCGGGAACCACAGGTCCCACTGGGCGAGCTCGCCGGGGCGGTACTCGGTGCGCCCGAGGGATCGGGCGGCAGATACAGCGGCCGCAGCTCACGCACCCGGTCCTTCAAGCACCGTGAGCGACCTCGTCCAGCCGATCCGCTCGGCGATCACCGTCGCCGGCATCCGCGGGAACTGCCATCAACAGTCGGCGGATCTCGGGCTCGACGGCGTCGACGATCGAGCCTGCCTTCGCTCTGTCGATAGGCCGGCGGCTCATCGGAACGCAGCGCCGTGCGCACGGTGTTCCTCGCCACGCCCATCTGGCGGGCGATCTCTTTGATCGACAGACCCTCCGACTTCGACAGCCGACGGATCTCGGCCCAGTCCTCCACGCTCAACACCCTCTTCCTCCCCGGCTCGCCTGCGAGCCAGGGTTCACGGATCCACATCAACAGCGGTGGACCCGCCAGGGGGGTCAAGATTCGAGCGTCGATAAGGGGTCAGTATTCAGGCGTCGCCGACAGCGTGCTGCCGTCTTGGCCAGATTGAGTACTCGCTGGGCGATGGTGGATCAAAACTTCAGGAGATCTACTTGCTCCATTCGCACGGACGGCTTGAGGTCATTCTCAGGTGAGCGTGAAGGCAGCGGGAGTTAGCGCCTGGACTCGTCGGCCGCCAACTGCCGCACGTGGAGCGGGTTGGCGGGCGGTCAGCCAGGATCGACTCTTAGCGGGCTCACCTTCGCGGAGTTCGGACTCTTTGCTCAAATGAAGGCAGGTTCACGGCCGCTACCTCGCAATGGAGACGGCAGGCAATCCGGCCTTGCACCGGTGGGCGAGGATACCTGCTCTGTTGGCGGGTTAGCCCGCGTACGTCGGCTGCGATCGCATGGACGAATGAGTGAACGAAGCTGAGCTATTAACCCCTTCGAATGAAGGATATCCGGTGCCACAGATTTTCAGGAAGGGAGACACCGGACCGCAGTCCTTCAATTCTTAGCTTCAGTGATTCCCTTTGCGCGCTCGTCACTCTCGTGTTTGGTGTAGCGGCCACGAGGCGGGTTAGGTCCTCCAGCTGAGAGAGTCGCGTCGTCAGGAGCTGACGCCTGTACTTGGGATCGAATGCGTAACGTAGGCGGTGGGAAATAAGGCGTTCAGGCAGAAGACCCATCGTATTGGATTGGTGGAGCCGATACTTGATTAGAGGCTCTCTGATCGGCACCACTCGTGAGCGCATGGCGACTGCGGCGGACACCCAGAAATCGTGGGGCATCTCGGGACCTGGGGCGACGCTCGGAAGGAGGGCGGCGCGGAACGTGAAGGTTGCCCCAGTGACTACCGGGTGCCGGAGAAGGACTTCGAGCTCCTGTCCTGATTCGAAAAGTGCCCGCTCGTAGACGGTAAAGCCTGCTCCGTCCCAGAGAGATCGTCCCGTGAAGGCGCCGGTGTCATCGATGCACAGGCCATCACTGAAGGTGGCTCCGACTATCGGATCACTGTCCAAGAGTTGGATGGCGCGCTCCAGTTTCGACGACATCCAGACGTCATCTTGATCGCAGAGGGCTACGATGTCTCCAGTAGATTCGTGCATCGCCGCCCAGAAATTGCTGGGTGCGCCTAGTCGAACTGGATTCTCCTCAATTGAGACCGGGAAGCCGGCGCTGGCAGCGAACGACTGGAGAATTTGCATCGTTTCGTCGGTGGAACCGTCGTCACGAACAACCATCTCGTCTGGAGGCCTACTCTGCGATGCGATACTTGCCAATTGTTCGGTCAGAAAGGCTGCGCCGTTGAAGGTGCAAAGAACAACCGACACCGAGGTCATTGGGGTGCTTCATCCAACAACCTGATCATCGATTCACTCAAAAGAGTGTCTGGACGTGCCATCCACTATTCGATTGCCACCACGCATTCACCAGCTTCTGCGAACTGCTCTGGTAGAAGGCGTCCATCCAGGTGGGACTGTTGGCGATTGCCGCCGGCGGCCCGGCGACGCCACTGGCCAACGACTGGTCGTGCCATCCGCTCTTCGAATTCCACCACGCGTTCATCAGCTGGCCCGAAGTGCTCTGGTAGAAGACGTCCATCGATGTCGCTGTGCGCGCGATGGCGGTCGGTGTCCCGTTGTCGCCGGTCGCCAGCGCCTGGTCGTGCCATCCACTGGCCGACTGCCACCAGGCGTTCATCAGCTGACCCGAGGTGCTCTGGTAGAAGACGTCCATCCAGGTGGAGCTGTTGACGACCGCCGCGGGGGCTCCCGCCATGCCGGTGGCCAACACCTGGTTGTGCCAGCCGCTCGCCGACTGCCACCACTCGTTCATCAGCTGGCCCGAGGTGCTCCTGTAGAAGACGTCCATCCAGGTGGAGCTGTTGGCGACCGCCGTAGGGGCGCCTGCGACGCCTGTGGCCAACGCGGCGGCGACCTGCCATCCGCCCTTCGCAGTCCACGATGCGTGCATCAGCTGACCCGAGGTGCTCTGGTAGAAGACGTCCATCGTTGTGGCTGTGCGGGTAACGGCCGTCGGCGACCCCACCATGCCGGTGGCCAATACCTGGTTGTGCCAGCCACTCGTGGACTGCCACCACTCGTTCATGAGGTCCCCGGACGAACTGTCGTAGAAGACGTCCATCCACGTCGAGCTGTTCACGATGGCTGCAGGCGACCCCACCATGCCGGTGGCCAGCACCTGGTTGTGCCAGCCGTTCGTGGACTGCCACCACGCGTTCATGAGGTTCCCCGACGGGTTGTCGTAGAAGACGTCCATCCACGTGGAGCTGTTGACGATGGCTGCCGGCTGCGAAAGTTCAGTCACCGTCACCGGGACTGTGGCGTGCACACCCGATTGGGTGGCGGTCACGGCTCCGGTGCCGACGGCGCTGCTGGCGGTGAAGGTGGTATTTGCACCCTGGGCCTGAGAGAACGTGCCCCTACCGGCCGTCGCCGTCCATGTCGGGTCGAAGCCAGGGATCGGATTTGTGTATTGGTCGACCGCGGTTGCGGTGAGTGACTGGTTGGCGCCCTCGGTGAGGTTCAAGGTCGTGGGGGACACGGTGATCCGAGCCAGCGGGCCGACATTGATGGTGTCAGTCTGGGTGACCGGGCTCACGTTCGGGGCGGACGCGGTGACCACCGGCCTGCCCGCCTTGGTGTCCCGGTAGTAGAAGGTCCCGCTGGCCGTGGCGCCGGCGGGGACGCTAACGGACAAAGTCGGTGCGAAGGGGCCGGCCGGAGAGGTCGAGAAGCCACCTCCCGACGAGCTGGTGGAGAGGGAGACCGAGAGGCCGCCTGTGGCCGGGGCCGGGGCGCTGAGGTCGACCGCGTCCGCCACTGACACCTGGCCGGTCGTGAGCGTCTGCGGCGATGCCGAGAAGGAGAGGGTCGCGCCGAGGGAGCCGTGACTCTGGTTCCAACTGCCCACGCCGGAGCAGAAGTTGTAGCCGCTCCCACACTGCTGGCCGGCTGTGACCACCTCGTAGTAGGGGATGTTGTCGCCGTAGACGTATGTGGCGGTGACGTGGGCGCCGGCGACGGCCGAGCGGGCTGCCCACAGCACGGCCGATGCGCTGGTGCCTCCGACCTTGAGCCAGCGCTGCAGCCCTGTGCTGAGCTGCTCGGTGTCATAGACCGAGACGCCCGTGCTGGGGTTCCCGTCGAGCGCCACGTCGGGGGTGCTTCGGTAGCCACCGCATGTCGCCCCTGGCTGGTCGTAGGAGGGGAACGCCTGCTGCGCCGCCGAGGCCGGCTCGAAGACGCTGCAGCCCCCTCCGCCCTTGACCCATGCCGACTCGCCCTTCCAGGCGTAGGTCGTCTTTGTCACTGTGAGCGTGGTGCCGCCGACCGAGATCACGTCGGGGGAGGCCGACGGGTAGACAACCCGGCGACCGGAGTCGCCGGAGGCGGCGAAGAAGCTCACCGATGGGGCGGCGGTGAAGTCGGCGTCGAATGTCGCCTCACCTGTGTACTCTGTCCCGCCCCAACTCATCGACACGTACTGTGCGTGCTGGGAGGCGTAGGTGACCGCCACGAAGAGGTTTGTGTCGCTGTTGCTTGTCGCTTCGACCAAGAGGATATGGGCGCTCGGAGCCAGGGCGTGGGCCCACTCGACGTCGAGGCTGATCTCGAGCCCCCAACCCGATGTGGCCCTCGGGAAGGTTGTCCCCCCTGTCTGGTTAACCTTGGTGAAGCAGCCGTTTGTGGTGGTGCACGGCGGCAGGCCGTACTGGTTCGAGAAGGTGTTCAGGTTGCTGGCGATTGTGGGGTCGTCGTAGGCATCGACGATGGCGATGGTCTTGCCGGCGCCGCCTGTCGTGGGGAAGCCGTAGGCGGTGGTGATGGCCTTCGGCGGGAGTCCGGTGGGGGATGTGTTCTGTGGGCTCGCCGTCTGACCTCTGGAGGCGCCCCCGCCCCCGGCGTTGGTGCCGCTGGTGGTTTCGGGCACGACCACCTGGGCGAGACAGCTCGAGAAATGCGCAGGTGCCGAAGCGCACACCTGTCGGTGGGTCGGCGAAACGTACCGGTTGGGGGACGACCCCAACAACGGTGTGGCGCCCGCCGGGGCCACCAGTGCCACCGTCCCCAGGCCAAGCGCGCAGGCAATCAACAGCAGTACCCGCCCACGTCCCACGTCTGATCCCCCGGTCGATTGCCTTCTTCGTGCCCCCGCCGATGCAGTGGGCAGCCTAACCCGCCGTGGCCTGCCGAAAGGCTCCGCCTTCTAGACCGATCGGCAACCCTCCACGACTGGCTCCCAGTGTATCGAACGTTCGACCGGAGACGGGCAAATTCTCCTCCCGCCAGGCTGAATCACCGACGGACCCGGTGAGGTTCCACTCGTCCACCCGCGAGAAAACGCTCCACCCGGGCCCGATCAGGTTGCAGAGTCAGTTCAATCAGGTTGCCGAGAGGCGAAACTGAGGCACGGCCCCGTTCCGGCGCCTCACGGGGGAACGTCCAAGGGCGCTGGGGCGGCGGGACGGATCTCCCATGTCGGCGGCGCCGCCACCAGGCCCGTCGAACCACGGACCGGCACCGGCTACGCGCCGCCTAACCGGCTAAACAAGCTGGTTGACGGGGAATCGGTGAGATCAGGCGTGGGCCTTCACGGTGCGCCGCCCGGGTGTAATCCAGGTTGCAGACGGAGCTCGAGCTGGTTGCCGAGCGACGAGGTGGCGCTCCGGCCGCTCCTCGCCCCGCGGAGGTTCCCGCTACGGGCGCCGGCACCCCGGGCAGGTCTTGGCCGAAGGTCCGGGGGGTAGCGGCTCGTGGGGCGCAGCCACCGAGACCCGGCGCCCCGGGCCCGGCGGCAGGCGAGAGCAGCCCTTCAGGGCGTGAGTGCGGCGACCGCCCCGCCGTCGACGAGGACGTCGGTCCCGGTCAGGAAGGAGGCCGTCGGGGAGACGAGGAAGCCGACCACGTCCGCCACCTCCTCGGCCCGCGCCGTCCGCCCGAGGGCGCTCGCCTCGACCATCTGGGCCATGGCCGGCTCATGCTCGGCCTCGAGGCGACCCATGCCGGTGTCCACGATGCCCGGCGACAGGGAGAGCAGGCGACCCCCGCGTTGGCCCCACGCGCCAGCACGCTTCTGCACGATCCGGATGATGCCGCGCTTGGAGAGCGGGTATGCCGACTGCGGGAGGTCCACGTCGACGCCGACGGCCACCAGGTCCTCGAAGAAGGTGGGGGACAGGGGTCCGTCGAGGACCCGGTCGATGGCCTCGACCGGCGGCACCAGGTGCGCAGCCATCGAGGCGAAGCACACCGCCACCGAGCCCTCGCCGACCATGGGCTCCAGCGCGTCGAGGAGCCGCGCCGTGCCGCGCAGGTTCACCTCGTAGATCTTGCGTCCCGGTGCCATCGAGGGGGAGAGGCCGGCCGTGATGACCAGGGCCCCCAACGAGCCGACGGCAGCCGCCAGCGAGGCCACCTGCCCGTCGTCGGTCAGGTCGCACGCCACGGCCGTGACTTCCGGGCCGAGGCGTGCGGCCAGCTCCTCGAGCCGGTCCCGATCCCGGTCGGCGACGATCAGGGGCCCGCGCTGGGCGAGGATGTCGGCGACCGCCGCGCCCATGCCCGACGCCGCGCCCACGACGACCTGGGTCCGCCTCTGCGTGCCGTCCATGTGCGGTGCCCCCTTTGCTGCGGTCAGTTGGGGAGCCCGAGCGATCGGCGGGCCAACCGCAGGAGTTCCACCCGCAGCACCTCGTCGTCGAGGCTGGCAACGAACGGGTGTATCGCCGTGCCGCTGACCGCGGCGAGGAGCATGGCGGTGCGCACGCGCGCCTCGGGACCGGTCTCGTCGCCGATGAGCAGGTGGTGCAGGCGGTGCATGACGTCGGCGAATCCCTCGTTGGCGGCGAAGTGCTCGGCGATGACCGGATCGGTGAGGATGTCGCCCATCCCCCGCCGGTGGGCGATGGCCAGGTCCACCATGCCGGCGATGAGCGCGTCACGCCCCTCTCCCCTCGAGGGTCGGGTTTCGGCCTCGTCGAGGACCCTTACGAGCCGGGACAGCTCGAGCTCGGCGGCGGCCAGGACGATCTCCTCCTTGGTGTTGTACTGGTGGTAGACGGCGGCCTTGGTCACCCCGATCTCGTCGGCGATCATCTGCAGGGACGTGCCGCCGACCCCGTGCCGGGCGAAGAGGTTGAGGGCCGCGGCGAGGATCCGGGACTGCGCGGCGGTGAGGGTCGTGGCACCAGGGGTGTTCACGGCGAGATCCGCACTGACCACGGGGCGAGCGTAGTCGCGCAGACGGCCGCACTCAGATCTTGAGAATCAAGATCTCATTCCGTTACACTGCCGATCTCACGGCGCAGCCGTCGTCGGGCACCTGACGGGCCGCACGGGAGCGCGACGCGGCCGGTGGGGCACGGGTGCCATCGAAAGGGGAGGGGTTGTTGACAGGTCCGATCCGGAGTCGCAGGGGTGGCTGCCGGTGACCGCAGTGCTCGAGGGCGTGCGGATCCTGGAAGTGGCCGAGCACACCTTCGTCCCGGCGGCCTCGGCGGCCCTGGCCGACCTCGGGGCCGAGGTCATCAAGATCGAGCACGTCGAGCGGGGCGACGCCATGCGGGGGCTCGCCTCGACCGGCATCGCCCTGGTCTCCTCCGACGTCCACGTGCTGTTGGAGCACTCGAACCGGGGCAAGCGGAGCCTCGGCCTCAACCTGGCCTCGCCTGAGGGCCTTGCCATCCTCTACCGCCTGGCCGAGACGGCCGACGTCTTCCTCACCAACAAGCTCCCGTCGGTCCGCGACAAGCTCAAGATCGGCGTGGAGGACATCCGGGCCCAGAACCCCAACATCATCTACGTGCGGGGCACCGGGCAGGGCGAGCGGGGGCCCGACGCCGACAAGGGGTCCTACGACTCGCTGGCCTTCTGGGCGCGGGCCGGCATCGCCGCCGGCGCCAAGCGACCCGAGTACGACCTGGTGCCGGTCCCGCCCGCTCCGGGGTTCGGCGACTCGATCGGCGGCATGACCATCGCCGGGGGGATCATGGGCGCCCTGTACCACCGCCAGCGCACCGGCGAGGCCACGGTCGTCGACGTCTCGCTCTTCGGGGTCGGCCTGTGGGCCATGGGCCAGGCCGTGGCGCTCTCGCTCCAGCTCGGCGTGGGCTGGGCGCCGCCCCCGGCCTCCCGGCTCTCGAGCAACCCGCTGTCGCGCAACTACGTCACCAAGGACAACCGGGTGCTGGCCTTCACCTGCCTGCAGGCCGCCCGCTACTGGCCGCCGCTGTGCGAGGCCATCGGGCGCCCGGAGCTGGCCGCCGACGAGCGCTTCGGCGACCACGCGTCCCTCTCGGCCAACAGCGACCAGGCGGTGGCCGTGCTCACCGAGGTCTTCGCCTCGGCCACGCTGGAGGAGTGGCGGGCGCGGCTCGCCGACTTCTCGGGCCAGTGGGCGGTCGTCCAGGACACCCTCGAGGCGGTGGCCGATCCCCAGGCCGTCGCCAACGGCTACGTCCAGGAGTGCCGAACGGCGGGCGGGACCCCGTTCCAGCTGGTCACCGTCCCCGTCCAGTACGACGAGGAGCCGGCGGCCCCCCAGCGGGCGCCGGAGTTCAACGAGCACGGCGACGCCGTCCTCGCCGAGCTCGGCCTCTCCGACGAGGAGATCGTCGGCCTCAAGGTGCGCGGCGTCGTGGCCTGAGGGCCCGCCGCCGGTGTGGGGCCGGACCTTCGTGCAGTGAACCGAACAACGTGAAGCCGGAAAGGGCAAGGATGACGAGATGAGCCTGTTCGATGCGTTCAGATACGACGGCAAGCGCGTGCTGGTGGTCGGTGGGGCCACCGGCATGGGGGCGGCGGCGGCCCAGCTGGTGGCCGACGCCGGCGCCGAGGTGGTGGTGATGGACTTCGCCGACGTCGCCATGGACGGGGTCACGGCCATCCACGTGAACCTCACCGATCGCGCCTCGATCGACCGCGCCGTCGACGAGTGCGGGGGACCGGTCCACGCCCTGTTCTCCTGCGCCGGCGTCGCCGACGGCACTCCGGGGATCGAGAAGGTCAACTTCGTGGGCCACCGGCACCTCATCGACCGCCTGGTGGCGTCGGGTGCCCTGGGCCGGGGCGGGGCCATCGGCTTCATCTCTTCCGCCGCCGGCCTGGGCTGGGAGGCCAACCTCGAGGAGCTGCAGGGGCTGCTCGACACCCCGGACTTCGACAGCGCGGCCCGCTGGTTCGAGGAGCACGGGAAGGCGGACTACATGTCCACCAAGCAGGCCATCTGCGCCTACGTGGCCAGCCAGGCGTTCCCCCTCTTGAAGCAGGGCATCCGCATCAACGCCATCTGCCCCGGCCCGACGGAGACCCCGCTGGCCCTGGCCAACAAGGACCTGTGGCTGACTTTCGGGGCCGACTTCCGCCAGGAGGTCGGGACCGAGGTGTCGACCCCGCTGGAGCAGGCCTACCCGCTGGTGTTCCTCTGCAGCGACGCCGCGGCCGCCGTCAACGGCGTGATCCTGATCTCCGACACCGGGTACATGAGCTCGGGCATCACCGGCTCGTTCCCCGACGCCACGGCGATCGCCAACCTGCTCCTCAACCGATAGCGGTCGGCATCTCGGGCGGTGGCCCCTGGCCCGGCCGGGGGACGACGGTCACCGAGGGGATGGAGGCGGTGGCCCCGCAGCGCAGCACGGTGTCCACCACCCTGGCCAGCTCGGCGACGTCGAGCAGTGCCCCGCTCAGGTAGTTGCGCGCCGCCCAGACCGGGTGCAGCTCGGCGGCGAGCTCGAGGTCCCAGGAGTTGATGAACTCGGTGCCCGAGAGCCCCTCGCCGCCGGCGCAGTCGCCCACCACCACCCGGGTGAAGCCGACCGTCGGGTGCTCGGACCGCCACGCCTCGACCAGGGTGTCGAGCGCCGACTTGCTGACGGCGTAGGCCCCCAGCCCGGGCCAGGGCGGCGTCACCGAGGCGCTCACCGACGACAGGTAGACGGCGCCGCCGCCCGAGGCCGTGAGGTGGGGGATCGCCGCCGCGGTCACCAGGGCCGCCCCCACGACGTTGGTGTCGAAGGCATGGCGCCAGGTCGCCGCGTCGGTGTCGACCAGCCGGGCCAGCGGCCCGACGCCGGTGGCGTAGACGAGGCCCTCGATGGCGCCCAGGGCCTCGGCGGCCTCCTCGATGGCCGAGCGGCAGGAGTCCTCGTCGGTGACGTCGCAGCGGATGCCCACCGAGCCCGGGCCCAGCTCCTTGGCCGCGTCCTGGACCCGCTCGTGCCGGCGGGCCAGCAGCGCCAGCTGGTCACCGTTGCGGCCGAGGGCGGTGGCGATCGACCGTCCCAGGCCGCTGGACGCACCGACGACCACAATCTTCACGGGCCGAAACCTACCATCGTCCCGCCCGGTGGACAGTGGTGGTCCCCTGGATGAAAACGCTATTCTCACGAGCAAGAGGCGGCCTATCGGGAGATCGGCCGACAACGGCGACGAAAGGTGAAGCCATGGGGCACCGATCGCTCGGCATCCCGGTCTTCGATGCCGACAACCACCTCTACGAGACGCGCGAGGCGCTGACGAAGTTCCTGCCCGACCGCTACCGCGGGGTGATCGACTACGTCACACTCCGGGGGCGCACCAAGATCGTCGTGCGGGGGCGGATCAGCGAGTACATCCCGAACCCCACCTTCGACGTCGTGGCCCGCCCCGGGGCCCAGGAGGAGTACTTCCGCCACGGCAACCCCGAGGGCAAGAGCCGGCGGGAGATCTTCGGCGAGCCCATGCGGGCCATCCCGGCGTTCCGCGAACCCGGCCCCCGCATCGAGCTGATGGACGAGCAGGGGCTCGACCGGGCGCTCATGTTCCCGACGCTGGCCAGCCTGGTCGAAGAGCGCATGCGCGACGACCCCCTGCTGATCCACGCCGTGGTCCACGCCCTCAACCAGTGGATCCACGAGACGTGGCAGTTCGACTACGAGGGCCGCATCTTCGCCACGCCGGTAATCAGCCTGCCCATCGTCGAGCGGGCCATCGAGGAGCTGGACTGGGTGGTCGAGCGCGGGGCCCGAGTGGTGCTCATCAGGCCGGCGCCGGTGCCCGGGTTCCGGGGCTCGCGGTCGTTCGGCCTGCCCGAGTTCGACCCCTTCTGGGAGAGGGTCGTCGAGCACGACGTCCTGGTGGCCATGCACTCTTCGGACAGCGGCTACGAGCGCTACACCAACGACTGGCTGGGCAGCGACACCGAGATGCTGCCGTTCCAGCCCCAGGCCTTCGGCATGCTGTCGCAGTGGCGGCCGGTCGAGGACGCCGTGTCGGCCCTCGTGTGCCACGGTGCCCTCTCCCGCTTCCCCCGCCTCAAGGTGGCGGTCATCGAGAACGGCAGCAGCTGGGTGGCGCCGCTGCTCTCGAACATGGCCGACATCTACAAGAAGATGCCGCAGGACTTCTTGGAGGACCCGGTGGCCGTGATCAAGCGCAACGTCCACATCAGCCCGTTCTGGGAGGAGGACCTCGGCGCCCTGGCCGAGCTGGTCGGCGTGGACCGGGTCCTGTTCGGGTCCGACTACCCCCACCCCGAGGGGTTGGCCGACCCCGTGCGCTACGTCGACGAGCTCGAGGGGCTGCCCGAAGAGGACGTCCGCAAGATCATGGGCGGCAACCTCTCCCGGCTCATGAACATCGGCGACCCCGTGGCCGCATGACCCCCGCCGGGGGCTGGCGGAGCATCCCCGAGATGACCGCCGCCGCGGCGGCCGACCACGGCGAGCGGACGGCCGTCGTCGACGGCGACCGGCGCCTGACCTACGCCGAGCTCTTCGATCGGGTGCGGCGGTTCGGGGGGTCGCTGGTGGCGTCGGGGGCCGAACCCGGGGAGCGGGTGGGTATCTGGGCGGCCAACGGCCTCGAGTGGGTGGTCGCCGCGCTGGGGACGCTGCAGGCGGGCGGCGTGGTGGTGCCGGTCAACACGAGGTTCAAGGGGGCGGAGGCGGCCGACGTCCTCTCGCGCAGCGGGGCCCGCGTGCTCGTCACGATGACCGACTTCCTGGGCGTCGACCACGTGGCGCTGCTCGAGGACGCCGGGTTCGCACCCTCCTCCCTGCGCAGCGTGGTGGTCGCCCGAGGCCCGGCCCGGGCGGGGACCGAACCGTGGGAGTCCTTCGCCGTTCGGGCCACGACGGAGGCGGTGGCCGAGGCCGACCGGCGCTGCGCCGGCCTCGGGCCCGACGAGCCGTCGGACATCCTGTTCACCTCGGGGACCACCGGCGCCCCCAAGGGCGTGGTCCAGACGCACGGCCGGACGCTGGCGGTGGCCACGGACTGGGTGGCCATGACCGGCCTCACCGCGGGCGACCGGTACCTGATGGTGAACCCCTACTTCCACATGTTCGGCTTCAAGGCCGGGATCCTGGCCTCGGTGGCGGCCGGGGCCACCATGCTCCCCGAGCCGGTCTTCGACGTGGAGCAGGTTCTCGGCCGGGTGGCGGCCGAACGGGTGACCGTGCTGCCGGGACCGCCCACCCTCTACCAGTCGGTCCTCGACTGCGCCGACCGCTCCGAGCACGACCTCTCCAGCCTGCGGGTGGCCGTGACCGGCGCGGCGGACATCCCGGTCGAGCTGGTGCGCCGGGTCAGAGAGGAGCTGCCCTTCTCCCTGGTGGTCACCGGCTACGGGCTCACCGAGGCCGGGACGGCCACGGCGACCTCGCCGCAGGACGACGCCGAGACGGTGGCGACGACCGTCGGCCGGCCACGCCCGGGCTTCGAGCTGCGGGTCGTCGACGGAAAGGATCGGGAGGTCTCGGCCGGGGAGCCCGGCGAGATCCTCCTGCGGGGCCCGAGCGTCATGTCCCACTATCTGGACGACCCGACGGCCACCGCCGAGGCGTTCGCCCCCGGCGGCTGGCTGCGGACCGGCGATCTCGGGGTGGTGGGCGACGACGGGTGCCTGCGGATCGTGGGGAGGTCCAAGGACATGTTCATCGTCGGCGGGTTCAACGTGTACCCGGCCGAGGTCGAGAACTACCTCCTGCAGCACGCCGCCGTGGGCCAGGTGGCGGTGGTCGGGGTGCCGGACGGCCGGCTGGGCGAGGTCGGCGTGGCCTTCGTCGTCCCCGCACCGGGCCACACCGTGGACGGCACCGAGCTCATCGAGTGGTCGCGGGCCCACATGGCCAACTACAAGGCGCCCCGGGCGGTCGAGGTGGTCGGGGCCCTCCCGATGACCGCCACCGGCAAGGTGCACAAGGCCGAGCTGCGGGAGGAGGCGGCGCGCCGGCGCCCGCGGGCCACGGCGTGACGGACGTCCCGACCGAGGGCCTCTCCTCGCTGCGTGACCTACGCGTCGTCGAGCTGGGGGTGTGGGTGGCCGCGCCGGCGGCGACGGCCCTGTTGGCCGACTGGGGCGCCGACGTCGTCAAGGTGGAGGCGCCGGCCGGTGACCCGATGCGCCGGGTCTTCGGGTCGATCGGCATAGAGGACGACCTCCCGAACCCGGCCTTCGCCCTGGAC
The DNA here is from genome assembly GCA_963770505.1 of uncultured Actinomycetota bacterium. Lineage (GTDB taxonomy): Bacteria > Actinomycetota > Acidimicrobiia > Acidimicrobiales > RAAP-2 > CAVYPR01. Next base: position 651,436 of record CAVYPR010000003.1, read on the forward strand.
AACCGGGGCAAGCGCAGCGTGGTGCTGGACCTGCGAACCGAGGACGACCGGGCGCGGTTCGAGGAACTGCTGGAGGCGGCCGACGTGTTCGTCACCAACCTGCGCCCCGACGCCCTCGACAAGCTCGGCCTGGAGCCGGCCGCCACCCTCGTGCGCCATCCCCGTCTCGTGTACTGCAGCGTCAGCGGCTACGGCCTGCGCGGCGAGGAACGCAACCGGCCGAGCTACGACATCGGCGCCTTCTGGGCGAGGCCGGGACTGGCCCGCCAGATGGCCGATGCCGACGGCAACCCGCTCAACGCCCGTGGCGGCGTGGGGGACCACATCACCGGGCTCGCCGCGCTCAGCGGCATCCTCGCCGGCGTCCTCGAGCAGCGCGCCACCGGCCGGGGCCGGGTGGTCGAGGTGTCGCTGCTTCGGACCGGCGCCTACGTGCTGGGCTGGGATCTCGGACTCCAGCTGGCGCTGGGCAAGGTGGCCGGGGCCGAGCCCCGGCACAAGAACCAGGCGCCACTCATGAACCCCTACCGCACCGCCGACGGGCAGTGGCTCTTCCTGACCGGCCTCGAGGCCGGCCGGCATATCGGCGCCGTGTGCCGGGCCCTGGGTCGGCCGGACCTCCTCGACGACCCGCGCTTCGCCGACGCCACGACGCTCCGCCGGCACCGGTCCGAGGTCATCTCGGTCCTCGACGGCCTGGTGGCGCAGCGGACCCTGGCCGAGTGGGGGGAGCGCTTCGAGGCCGAGGGGGTCTGGTGGGCCCCGGCGCAGACGCCGGCCCAGGTGGTGGAGGACCCGCAGCTCCTGGCCAACGACGGCATCGTGGAGGTGGACGGCGGCGCGGTCCGGTCGGTGAACGGTCCGGTCAGCTTCTCGGGGATCGCGCCACCGGCCCCGCGGGTGCCTCAAGTGGGCGAGCACACCGCCGAGGTGCTGGCCGAACTGGCCGAGAGGCGTCACCCACTGGAGTGAAGCCGGATGTCCCGTCGTGAAGGCTTCGGAGACCTCTCAGGACCTGGTCGGACGGGCACAGCCCACCGAGAACCCGAGGTGTGTACAACATACGCATGGCTCGACTGAATGTCTACGTCCCTGACGGCTTGGCTGAAAGGGCGGAGAAGGCCGGGCTGAACGTCTCCGTCGCCCAGCAGGCCATCTCGGTCGTTCTCGCAGAACAGTCGACCGATGCCTGGCTGACCTCGCTCGCCCGCCCCTCCCGACGAAAGATCACCCACCAGGGCGTTCTCGATGCGCTGGACGCGAGCCGAGACGAGGCGCACACCAGGGACGGCTGAGGTCCCGGTCGACGCATCGGCGCTGCTCGATCTCTTGTTTGGGGGTCCATTGGGGGACGCGGTCGCGACCCGGCTGGCCGGTCACGGGATCCACGGCCCGGCGCACCTTGACGCAGAGTGCCTTTCGGCCCTCGGTCGACTCAACCGGGCAGGCGACCTGGTGGTGGCAACCGTGGAACAGCTGCTCACCCGGCTTGCCGATGCTCCGATCACCCGCCATCCTGTCAACGAACTGATCACCGGCGCGTGGGCGAGGCGCGACAACGCGGGACTCGTGGACGCCTTCTACGTCGAACTGGCTGACCAACTCGGTCTTTCCCCGGTGACGTGACTGACGCCCGCCACGGTCCCGTCGGCCTCGTCGAGGTGATCGGCTACTGAGCAAGGAATGGAGCGAACGATGGATGCGGTCGAGTACGAGGCACGAGTCCGCACGTTCGTCGAGGAGGTCTGGAACCGTCGAAATTACGAGGTCGCCTCAGACCTCTACGGAGAGGGATATGTCAATTCGTTCGGGACCGGACCGGCCGCCAGGGTGGAGCCCATTCGCCGCTACCACCAGGCGTTCCCCGACCTCCGGATCGACATCGACGAGGTGATCGTCGCCGACCACACCGTCGTGCTCAGGTCCACCTTCCACGGGACCGACACGGGCGGGTATGTGGGACGGCCGGCCACGGGGCGGGCGGTTAAGGAGTGGGTCGTCACCGTCATGCACTTCGACGGCGGCAAGGTGGTCCGAGAATGGATCGGGGCCGACAAGCTCGGGCTGTTCATCCAGCTCGGGGTCGTCGACGACCCGTGGCCCACATAGGGGCGACGCCGATACTGCTTGCCGGTACGGGAGTCGGGCCGCCTGTGCCGTCGGTTCCGGTGGGCGGCTCCCAGCCGTCTTGCGGGCGAAGGGCTGCGTTCCAGCTCAGTCGGCCAGCCGGACGATGTCGGCCAGCCAGGCTTCGGCAGTGGGGGTGCCCATCCCCGGGTTGATCTCGAAGCGCTCGGCGGTGAGGGAGTCGATGTGCCAGCCGGAGTCGAACGAGCCGCGCAACTCACCTTCGCTGACCCGGCGGGGACCCCAGTCGCCGGACTGGCGATCGCTGAAGCACATGAGGTGAAGGCGGCCACCCGGTCGAAGCACTGCCCGTACGGCCGCTACATAGCGGGCGCGACCGTCGTCGTCGAAGACGTGGAACAACCCGCTGTCGACGATCGTGTCGAAGCTCTCGCCCAACGTGTCGAGACCAAGAGCGTCGAGTACCTGGAAGCTTGCTTCGACGTCACGTTCGGTGGCCTTGCGGCGGGCGATGTCGACGGCGCGGGGGGAGACGTCGACGCCGAGTGCGTGTGCGCCGTGGCTCGCGGCGAGGATCGTGTGCTCTCCGGTGCCGCAGCCGACGTCGAGGATGGCGCCGGTGAGCGCGCCGGCCTCGGCGAGGCGAACGAAGGCGGGCTGCGGGCGGCCAATGTCCCAGGGCGGCGGCGGACCCGCGTAGGAGGCATCCCAGTCGTGCCCGGCGTCCCCAATGGTCATGCCCATATTCTCTCCTGAAGAGGGAGCACGTGGTGCACGCCGACGCCCGCGCTCACATCGCCCATCGGCCGATTGGGGCACCCCCACAGCAGCTCCCGCAGGGGTTCTCGGGCGGTCTCCTGCTACGGGGTGCGCCCGGTGATCGCCACGATCCGGTCGAGGAGGGTTGCGTCGAGAGCAACGTTCACCGGATGACCCCACAAGGAGGGGACCGGCGCGTTGGGGACGAAGCTGGCTACGTGGTCAAGGCACGCTTCCAGCGCGTGCTCCGGCAGGTCAAAGGGTTGACCCGTGGCCTTGGCAATGTCCCAGCCGTGCACGACCAGTTCGGTGAGCGTGATCTTTCCCCACATCTCGTTGGACAGGTCCGAGCCAGGCACGTTGGCGCCGCCCTCCCAGGCCGCTGCGTTGTCCCACGCCTCGCCGACGGCCGTCACGTGCTGGGCAACGGTCGCCCGCCACCTCGGCTCAAGAGTCAGGGCACGTGGGCCGGTGCCGGCCCCCACCGTCTCGTCGAGGTCCTGGCGCGCCACCGCGGCCGAACCACGGCAAACCTGGTCGACGTGGTCGATGAGGTCGCCGACCGTGTACTCGACACAGGGACTGGGGTTGCTGAGCTGATCATCGGCGACGCCTGCCAGCACCTCATTCATACGCTCACAGGCTGGCTTCAAATCGATCATCGCACCGCTCCACTCATTCGTGGATGCTGGCTCGGCCTCACCGGCGACCGACACCCTCCGGGGGAACGGGGACCTCACGGTGAGTCTTGGCCGTGCCGAAACCCGCGTCCACCAGCACATGATTGGGGCGAGGCCTTCGATGGCGCAAGCCCATGCCCATTCCTCCAAGCGCTCGGTGGATGGGCCGGCTAACGCGCCACGCGGTAGCGGAGGTAGACGACTCCCGAGCTGAACGTGCGGGTCTCGACGAGCTCGAGGTCCACCCGGCGCTCGGCCTGGGGGAAGAACGGAAGGCCACCGCCAACCAGCACCGGGTAGACCCTGGCCCGGTACTCGTCGAGCAGACCCAACGCGGCCGCCTCGGCGGCGAGCGTCGCGCCGCCGATGGCGATGTTGCCCTCCCCGGGCTCGGCTCGCAGCCGCTCGATCTCCTCCGCCAAGCCGCCGGAGGCCAGGCGGGCACTGCCCTGCACCGCCGACAGCGTGGTGGAGAACACCACCTTGGGGAGAGGCTTCCAGATGGCGGCCCACTCGAGCATCGAGGCGTCCAGCGATTGATCCTGGTCTGCGGTCTCCCAGTACAGCATCGTCTCGTACAGCCGCCGCCCCAAGAGGTGGACGCCGACCTCTCGTATCTCGTCGGTGACGAAGCGAAAGACCTCCCCGTCGGGCTCCGTCCAGTCGAACGTGCCGTCCGGCCCGGCGATGTAGCCGTCAAGCGAGACACCCATCGAATAGGTCACGCTGCGCATCAGTTGCCCTCCTTGGTTACGGGTTCGACAGTACGACCTCGGGACGGCGCAGGGCTCAGGCCACCTGTAGAACCTCGGCGACGCGCCTCGGGCGGCTTCCCCGGGCCACGAGCTCCACCATCTTGGGCATCGCTGCCGACGTCACCTCCGTGGCCGATCCGTGTGGGGCACATCGACCGGAAAAGCGAGTCAGCGTCGCACTGCGCTGCCAAGTCGGCCAGGCCGAGTGCGCCTGTTCGTCGAGGGATATGGTGGGCGAGCGTTCTGACTCGAGGAGGTAGCTATGGGTGAGTTCCCCGCCGTTACCCACGTCGCACTGACCGTCACCGATCTTGGCCGGAGCAGGCCGTGGTACCAGAGGCTGTTCGGAGCCGAACCGGTCATCGACGAAGATACGGGGCCGTTTCACCACGTCGTCTGGGTTCTTGGTAGCCAGACCTTGGTCGGTATCCACCAGTTCTCCGATCCACACGGATCCGAGCCTTTCGATGAGAGGCGGCCGGGTCTCGACCACTTGGCGTTCGCTTGCGCCAATCGCGCTGAACTCGTGCAGTGGGAAGTGAGGCTGAACGAACTCGGAGTCGAGAACGGCGGAGTCGTCGACGCCCCCTATGGATCGGGCTTGTCGTTTCGCGACCCGGACAACATTGCCCTTGAGTTCTTCGCCCCACCTGGTTAGCCGTAGGTGCATTCCCTAGCGGGCGCTCACATGCAAGTGGGGCACCGCCGCCGATGAGCCGCTGCGGGATGGTGTCCGCGGGCCGGTGTACTTCTTGAACTCGTCGGGTCGTACGGCCGATCTCCGGCCCGGACAGGTGGGGACGTGTATCAACATGTTGGGCGTCATGACGCCAAGCAGGGCATGAAGAAACTCATTGACATCCCCAGGCCGGCCGGCCAGCGCAGATGGTTCAGCACCCTCCGCCGGGGTTCACGGTCACGGTTACCTCGGGGGCCGTGGCCCGGAGCGTCAGCATGGAGGCGCACCGGGCCGAGGTCACCGTGGCCCCTGTGGCAGACACCGCATAGCCGTTCTGATAATCGGCCTTCGGAATGACGACATCGGTAACGGTGCCCCTGGCAAAGGGCTTGCCGTCCACGGGTTGAGTGGTGAAACGCAAGGCGAACTGCCGCGAGGCTTCATTGAAGCCGTAGCTGGTGGGGGTGCCGGCTACGGCCAGCGGGTAGGGCCGAGTCAAGGCCATGCTGGCCGCTGCCGCCAGCTGCCTCTCATTCGTCGATGCCGAGGACGAGGGGGCGATTGTTGTGTATTGCCAGAACATCCACGGAACCATTTCCGAGTCGAAACCGTTCATGTAGTTGTCGATGGTTGTCACGTTCGTCGTGGCCCCGAATTCGGTCACCAGCAGGGCGTCGTCGTTCTTGGTCGACAAGGCGATCGCCTTGCCCGTCTGACCCGGAAACTGGGCGAGGTACGGATGAACCGAGAGGGCGTTGTCCGGCGAAGCGAACGCCGGCAGCGAGGTTTGCCCCCCGTAGTCGAAGGTCAAGAACGGCTCGACGAAGATGAGGTGGTTCGGGTCCACGGCGCGAAGGGCGCGGGCCACCTTCGTGTAGAACGGGTCCAGGAGCTGCTGCTCGAGCGCCGGACACCCTGTCGTGGCCTCGCAGGTTTTGTAATTGGCCCCCGGCCAGGGCTCGTTCATCACTGTGTAGCCGAGAAGGCCCTGGTTGGAGCGAAGAGCCTTCGCTAGGGCAACCAGGCCGTCGATGTAACGCTCTTGGAGGCCGACACCCCCGGGACCCGGCTTATCGGCCCAGAAGTTCGCCCACACCACTTGCTGGGCCGGGCTTGTGAAGTACCCACGGGGAAATGGCAGCTTCGGGTTCGGCGCCCCGCCTGTCTGCGTTGCCCATTTCGGGAATCCGTCGACGCCAACGGACGGCCCGTACTCATCCTGGTGCATGTCGAGCAGGACGTGGATGTGGTGAGTCGCCAGCAGGTTCACCATCTGGACGATCTGGTCGACGTAGGTGCCGTCGATCTTTCCGGGCTGGGGCATCAACGCCTGGAACTGGACTCCCAAGCGAAGAGTGACGAACCCGCTGGCATAAAGGGCGGCCGCGTCGGCTGCGCTGAATCGCTTCAGCAGGTCGAAGGGCGGGTACTTCAACCCAAAATTGAGCCCGTGGGGCAGCAGCACCCTGCCCTCGGCGTCGGTCAGCCAGCGCCCTTCGTGGCCAATGAAGCCGCTGGGCTCAATGGCCGGAGTCGCGGTGGTTGCCGCCTCCGCCGGGGCGGCTGCGCTGGTGCATGCCAAGAGCAGAAGGATCGAAAGAAGGAGCGAAGCCGTCGCTTGCCACGGTCGGCGGAGCAGGATCTGGATGGTCCGTCTCCCCTCTCTCTGCCTGCCGCGTCTCCGGCACTCCGGCAGGGTCCGATCCCCGGGCGCGCCGACGGTAGCAGATGACGCGTTGAGGTCGCCCAGCATGGTGCCGTGCGTCCAGTTCCGGTTGTCGAGGGTTGTCGCCGATCGCTGCTGCCCAAAGCGGCAATTCACCCGTTGTGCGGCGAAGCGGATCAGGCCACCGTCAAGGGCCAATGTCCGGACAGCCACGGACGGCTGCAGCCGACCCTTGCCGGCCCTCCCGCCTCCGCCCGCGCTCGCTGGCGCCAACCGGTAGCAGGTGGCCTCAGCTCCTCGACCGGGCCAGGAGGCCGCGGGCGATCACCAGGCGTTGGATCTCGTTGGTCCCCTCGCCGATCATCATGAGCGGCGCGTCGCGCAGGTAGCGCTCGACCGGCAGGTCGGTGGTGTAGCCCACGCCCCCGTGGATGCGCATGGCCTCGGTGGCCAGCTCGAAGGCCGTCTCGCTGGCGAAGAGCTTGGCCATGCCCGCCTCGACGTCGCAGCGCAGCCCGGCGGTCTTGCGCTCGGCGGCGTTGCGCGTGAGGAGGCGCGAGGCCTCCAGGCGCGTGGCCATGTCGGCCAGCTTCATCTGGATGGCCTGGTGCTCGGCGATGGGCTTGCCGAAGGTGGTCCGCTGCTGCGCGTAGGTGAGCGCCGCGTCGAAGGCGGCCCGGGCCACCCCGACCGCCCGTGCGGCGATGTTGATCCGCCCCACCTCCAAGATGGCCAGGATCTGCTGGAGGCCGCGACCCGCCTCGCCCACCAGGTTCTCCACCGGGACCGGGTGGTCGACGTAGGCCATCTCCACCGTCTCCACGCCGCGGTAGCCGAGCTTGGCGACGTGCTTGCTCACCGAGATCCCGCCGAAGGACGGCCCGGGCTCCTTCTCCACCACCAGGGACGAGATGCCCTCCTCGGTCCGCGCCGCCAGGGCCACGATGGAGGCCCGTTCGCCGTTGGTGACCCAGGCCTTGGTGCCGGTGACCACGTAGTGGTCGCCGTCTTTGCGGGCCCGGCAGGAGATGTTGCGGGTGTCGCTCCCGGCGTCGGGTTCGGAGAGCGACAGGGCCCCCCGCCGTTCGCCGGTGGCCATGGTCGGGAGCCAGCGGGACTTCTGTTCCTCGGTGCCGTGCTCCATGATCAGCGTGGCCGCCATGGTGTGGGTGTTGACGATGCCGGTCAGGCTCATCCAGCCGTAGGAGAGCTCCTCGATCACCCCGACGTAGGTCAACAGGTCGAGCCCGAGCCCGCCGTAGGCCTCGGGGATGGTGACCCCGAAGAGCCCCAACGCCCGCATCCCCTCGACGATGTCGGCGGGGAAGCGGTCGTGGCGCTCGAGGTCGGCGGCCACCGGGATGACCTCGCGGGCGACGAACCGCCGGACCGTCTCGACGATCTCGCGACGGACGTCGTCGTCGGTGGTCCGCCCGACGGGGTCGTCCATGCGAGAAGCGTACACACCGTGAGTGTTGACGACGATCTCGCGGTAGAGAAGAATGTTCTCGCCATGGGAGCTGGTCCGATGCACGGTGGCCTCGAGCGCGCCGCGGGCCGATTCGGCGACCGCGCCGCCGTCCGGGCGGGCGACCGCTCCTGGTCCTTCGTGGAGCTGGACCGGCGGGCCAACGGCCTGGCCCAGCTCCTCGCCGACCGGGGGGTGGGCGCCGGCGACCGGGTGGCGATCATGATGGCCAACCGGGTCGACTTCCTCGAGGCCGTGCACGCCGTCAGCAAGCTGGGTGCGGCGTCGGTGCTGGTGAGCCCGGCGTGGAAGGCGGCCGAGGTCGGCCACGCGCTGGCCGTGACCGAGCCGGTCCACGCCGTGGCCGACGCCGAGGGGGCCGTGGTCCTGGGCGGGTGCCTGGCGGACGGGGACGTCACCGACATCGACGACCCGGCGTGCACGTTCGAGGCGAGCCCCGGCCACCCCGGCGACGGCCCGGCGTCCGGGACAGCCGAGGCCGTGCTGGTCTTCAGCTCCGGCACCACCGGCCTGCCCAAGGCGGTGCGCCACACCCACCGGTCGATCGGCCACGCCACGGCGCACTGGTGCACCGCCCTCGGCCTCGGCGCCGACGACCGGTTCCAGGTGGCCACGCCGCCCTCGCACATCCTGGGCCTGCTCAACCTCCTGGCCGCCTGCTCGGCGGGGGCCACGGTCCGCCTGCACCGCCGGTTCGACCTCGACGAGGTGCTGGCCCGGATCGAAGAAGAACAGATGACGCTCGAGATGGCCGTGGCCCCGATCGCCCTGGCCATGGCCAACCACCCCCGCCTGGAGGAGTTCGACCTCTCCTCGCTGCGCTACATCATGTGGGGGGCGACCCCGGTGGCCGAGCACGTGGCCGGGGTGGTCACCGAGCGCACCGGGGTGCGCTGGCTCCCCGCCTACGGCGCCAGCGAGGTGCCGGTGATCGCCGCCAATCCGGTGGGCCGGCCCGACGAGTGGCGGCTCGACTCGGCGGGGCTGGCGCCCGAGGGCGTGTCGCTGCGCGTGGCCGGCATCGCCGACGGCGCGGTGCTTGGAACCCGGCGGGGTGGGGGAGATCCAGGTCCGCTCGCCCTCGGCCATGGCCGGCTACCTGCCCGACGCGGAGACTTCTCAGGCGTTCAGCGACGGCTGGTACCGCACGGGCGACGTCGGGTGGCTCGAGCCCGAGGGTTGGGTGCACCTCACCGACCGGGTGAAGGAGATGATCAAGGTCCGGGGGTTCCAGGTGGCGCCGGCCGAGCTCGAGGCCGTGCTGCACGAGCACCCGGCGGTCGTCGACTGCGCCGTCTTCGGCGTCGACGACGAGCTGGCCGGGGAGGTGCCGGTGGCCGCCGTGCAGCTCGATCCGGCGGTGCCGCTGGCCGACGGCGAGCTGGAGCGGCTGGTGGCCGAGCGGCTGGCCACCTACAAGCAGCTCCGCCACGTCGTCGTGGTGGACGCCGTCCCCCGGCTGCCGTCGGGCAAGGTGCTCCGACGGACGCTGCGCGACCAGTGGGCCCCGGCCTTGAGCGGATCGGCGCCCGGCTGATGGACGTCCGGCTCTCGCCCGAGCAGCGCCAGCTGCGCGACACCGCGGCCGCAGGTGGCCGACCGCCTCGGCCCCCACGCCGTGGGCGAGCTCGACGACGGCCAGCGCGCCGGACGCCTGGAGGCGGCCGTGGCCGAGGCGGGATGGCGCGAGCTGCGGACGCCGGCCGACGACGGCCGGCCCCTGGCCTCGGGGGTGGAGGTGGCCCTGGTCGCCGAGGAGCTCGCCCGGGGCCTGGCCGACGTCGCCTTCACCGGACCCACCCTGGCCGCCGAGCTGCGGCGGCTGGCCGGCGGGCCGCCGGCCCCCGGAGCCGAGACCGTGGCCCTCGACACCGGCCTGTCCTCCCCGGCCCGGGTGGTCGACGGCCTGGCCCCCCAGATGGTGGCGGTCGACGCCGCCGGGGCCGACGCGGCGCTGGTGCTGGTGCCGGCGTCCGACGGCCACCTGCTGGCCGAGGTGGGCCTCGGACCGCTCGGGCCCTCCCTCGACCTGACGCGCCCGAGCGCGGCGGGCGACGCCACCGGGGGGCTGCTGCGGGCCGTCGGGGGGCGCGGGCCCTCTCCCACGAGGACCTGGTGGCCTGGACGGCCCTGGGCCTGGCCGTCTCGGCCGCCGACCTGGTCGGGGTGATGCGCGGCGCCGTGGCCCTCGCCCGCGACTACGCCACCGAGCGCCGCCAGTTCGGCCAGCCGGTCGGCGCCTTCCAGGCCGTCCAGCACCTGTTGGCCGACGCCTTCGTGGCCACCGAGGGCGCCCGCAGCGCCGCCCTCCACGCCGCCTGGGCCGTCGATGCGTGCCCGGCGCCCGAGGCGCTGGCCGCGGCGGCGGCCGCCAAGGCCTACTGCGCGCGGGCCGCCCGGGCGGTCTGCGAGACCGCGGTGCAGGTCCACGGGGGGGTCGGCAACACCTGGGAGTGCCTGGCCCACGTCTACCTGCGCCGGGCGCTGCTCTCCGTCGACCTCCTCGGCGGGGTGGAGGCCAACCTCGAGCGGGTGCTGGTGCACGAGGGGATCGGGGGCGACCGTGGACTTCGGTGACTCGGCGGACGAGCGGGCGTTCCGGCTCCGCCTGCGGTCCTGGCTGGAGGAGCACAACCCCGGGCTGCCCCCGTCGTCGACCGACGACGAGTACTGGGCGGGGATGGCCGCCTGGCACCGGTCGCTCTACGACGCCGGCTTCTTCGGCCTCTCCTGGCCGACGGCCATCGGCGGCCACGGGCTGCCCAACGTCTACGACGCCATCGTCGACGACGAGCTGGCCTCGGCCGGGGCGCCGCCCCGGCCGAGCCTCGGCTACCTCGTCCGGGGGATCCTCGAGCACGGCCGCGACGAGGTGGCGGCGCGCTTTCTCCCGGGCATCGTGAACGGCCGGGCGCGCTGGTGCCAGGGGTTCAGCGAGCCCGACGCCGGGTCCGACCTCGCCTCGCTGCGCACCCGGGCCGAGCGCCACGGCGACGACTACGTGGTCACCGGCCACAAGATCTGGACCAGCTACTCCGATGAGGCAGAGTGGTGCCTCTTGCTGGCCCGCACCGACCACCATGTGCCCCCGCACCAGGGGATCTCGGCCTTCGCCCTGGCCATGGACCAGCCGGGGGTGGAGCGCCGGCCCCTGCGCATGGCCAACGGCGTCACCAAGGAGTTCGGCGAGGTGGTCCTCGACGGGGCCCGGGTGCCGGCCGCCGACATGGTCGGCGAGCCCGGCGAGGGCTGGGCCCTGGCCATGACGGTGGTGTCGCACGAGCGCGAGCCCGGTGAGCTCGGCTACGTCGCCCGCTACCGCAAGCAGGTGCTGGACCTGCTGGAGCGGGTCCGCAAGGAGCCCGACGCCTACGACACCGACCAGCGGCGCCAGCTGGGGTGGGCGGTGGTCGAGTGCGAGATGCTCCGCCACCACGTCAGCCGGCGGCTCTCCGACCAGCTCGACGGCGTCACCCACGGCCCGGAGGGGTCGGTCGACAAGCTGCTCATGACCGAGGTCGAACAGGCCGTCGGCCACGCCGGCCTGGCCGTCGGAGGGACCGGCGCCGGCGGCGGGGACGACACGTGGCTCAAGGTCTACCTCTACAGCCGGGCGCAGAGCGTCATGGGCGGGACCTCACAGATCCAGCGCAACCTGGTGGCCCGCCGCATCCTGGGGCTCCCGGTCCGATGAGCACCTACGACGTGGGGCCGCACATCGAGGTCGAGTCCGACGGCGCCGTGCGCATCGTCCGCCTCAACCGCCCCGAGCAGCTCAACGCCACCAACCACGAGCTCCACCAGGGCCTGGCCGCGCTCTTCCCCCAGGTCGACGCGGACGACGAGGCGCGGGCCCTGGTGCTCACCGGCAACGGCCGGGCCTTCTCGGCCGGCGGCGACTTCTCCTACCTCGACGAGCTCGCCCGCGACCCCGCCCTGCGGCGGGAGTCGCTCACCCACGGCCGCCAGATCGTGGCCGGGATGGTGGCCTGCCGGGTCCCGGTGGTGGCGGCCGTCAACGGCCCGGCCGTCGGGCTGGGCTGCAGCCTGGTGGCCCTCTCGGACATCGTCTTCATGGCCGAGAGCGCCCACCTGGCCGACCCGCACGTCCTCGTCGGCCTGGTGGCGGCCGACGGCGGCCCCGTCACCTGGCCGCTCCTGGTCAGCCTGCAGCTGGCCAAGGAGTACGCCCTCACCGGTGACCGGATCCCCGCCGCCCGGGCCGCTGAGATCGGCCTGGCCAACCACGTCTGCCCCGATACCGAGGTGCTGCCCCAGGCGCTGGCCTGCGCGCAGCGCATCGCCGCCCTGCCCCGCCGGGCCGTCGAGGACACCAAGCGGATCCTGAACCTCCATCTCGAGCGGGCCGTGCTGGCCACGCTCGACTTCGCCCTCACCGCCGAGGACCGGTCGTTCACCTCCCCCGAGCTCCGGGCCAACCTCGACCGCCTGACGGCCAGGTCAGAGGGGTCGGACGGCCCGCCGGAGGGGTCGTGACGCCGGCCGCGGCCAGGCCGGGGCGCGGGGACCTGGAGTACGCTGGCGCCCATGACGACGGACGAACCCGCCGCCGTACCGTCGGTCGAAGACGGCCTCTCCTGGCGTGAGCTGGCCGTGGCCCGCTCGCTCGACTCGGCCCGCACCCGGGCCGAGAGCCGGGTCCAGCGGTTCATGGACGCCGCCTTGGAGCTGGTCAACTCCGGGCTCGGCAAGGACTTCACCGTCCAGGAGGTGGTGGAGCGCTCCGGGCAGTCGCTGCGCAGCTTCTACCAGTACTTCGAGGGGAAACACGAGCTCCTGCTGGCCCTGTTCGAGGAGTCGGTCAACTCCACCGCCGAGTACCTCGACCAGCGGCTGGAGGGGGTGGAGGACCCCATCGAGCGGCTGCACCTGTTCGTGGTCGAGTACCACGAGCTGTGCCGTCCCGAGCAGACCTCGAGCCGCGACCACACCCTGGCCCTGCCGGTGATGGCCGAGTTCGCCTGGCAGCTGCTGACCGAGCACCCCCAGCAGGCGGCCCGGGCCTTCGTCCCCCTGGTCACCATGGTCGAAGAGCTCCTCGCCAAGGCGGCCTCGGCCGGGGCGGTGCGCGCCGACTTCCTCTCGGGCCGGCTCACCGGCGTGGTGCTGCAGTCGATCATGTTCAACGCCTTCTCCTCCACGATCGGCGGGGCCGGCATGAAGGCCGACGACGGCGCCGCCGAAGAGCTGTGGGGGCTCATCTACCGTGGCATCGGGACCCCCGGAGGCGGCTGAGAAGAGCCGGCATGGCTCGCGTGCCAGTCGGTGAGTTGAGCAGGCGGCGATTTACCGAGGCGTCCGGCGATGTGGACGTAGACGGTCGTGCCTGACGCCCGGCACACGCAAAGGATGCGGATGGATGTGGCCTGCCACCATCCTTCCGGTAATCGGTGGGAGCCTGACCTTCGGGTGCCGGACACGAAGGCTGCTGCTCGTGGTCCTCTCGGTGACTTGGCGGCTCGGGCCCGGCGGTTAGCGGCGACAGGACCGAGTGCTGAGGACCGAAGCCGCGTTCGACCCACTTCCCTTCGATGCCGACGCTGCCCGCGCTTACGGCCGCGTAAATGCAACGATTACCCGACCGGTCGCAAGGCAAGGGCGACTCGTGCGGTCAATCTGCTCATAGCGGCTTCGGCGTGCGCTGCCGATCTTCCCATCTATACGCGCAACGTCGACGACTTCCGTGGGCTGGAGGCATCGTTGACGTCATCGAGGTACTGCAGTTCCGTTGTTCTGGGATGCCTCCAGACCGGGATCTACCCGAGAACTTAGGTGAGGGTTCGGGCCGCTCTTCAGCTGCGGATTCGACTCTGCCAATGGCACAGCATCACTGACGGAGCTGAGAGCACGATTCAGCTCTGCTACAGCTTATGAACCGCGGCTTTTGAGAGGGTTTGGAACTCACTGGGGCTGACGCTCGGAGCGTTGTAGCCCTCCTGGAGTTCCAGCAGGACGTTCCCCTTGCGGACGACCAAGATGTCCTCTGTGACAGACAGGCCCGTTCGCGGTGATGCTGGCGTGAAACGCCTCGGAATGATCCCCGTAGCCGCTACCACCTGACTTCGAAACCGTGCTGGTGAACGACCTGCCTTTCTTGCTTCCGGTCCCATGCGTGCAGTCGCTCAGTCCTGAGGTGAGGGAGTTGAATGCGTTTGCGGCGTTCTTGTATGACGCGAGCTCTTCGATCACCAGTGGAAAGGCCTGGAGCATGCCGTAGTTGAACGTGGCGGTCGCCTGTGTCGTCGGCTGTGCCGGAAGTGCGGGTCGCGGTACATCCCGGAATTTCAGGATTCGAGCCTGAGGCGACTAGCCAACTCTTGCCGAGTTGAGAGACAGAAAGCAGTTCAGAACTGAGCTTGCCTGTGGACGCCCCCGCGGGCATGGCCAGCCCCGAAATGAGCATGGCCATAAGTAACAGTGCTCCTGATTTCCTCATCTCGGACCTCCGGGTGTGAACTAGGTACGTCAGAGTTCGGACGGAAATATGCTACCTACCCGCAGCCCACTGCGGAAGATATGGCGCTACCTCGTTTTGAGTAGGTGAGTTCATCGAGTGGGTCCGACCTAGCCCCCAGGTGGAGTGCCACAGGACCGGTGCGATCGCGGGCAGCCTTCGTCAGCTGCAAGTTGCCGCGGCATGAGGCAGGAAGCCGTCCCCACAACTGTGGAGATTGAGCTCGGGGACAGTCGGTAATTCGACCGTTGCACCCGGGTGATGTTCGTATGATGGCGCTGTTGCTGAGCCACTACGAAATGTTCTTCGCTGCGAGCGCAGGGGCATCTGCTGCCATCCTCGGCCTCTTAGTCGTGGCCGTGTCGGTCGTCAACGCCGACGATTCGGACGCGCGGACTAGGGAGAGGCGGACCGTTCTGGCCGGAAGCGCCTTCCTTGCTTTGGTCGACGTCTTTTTCGTCTCGCTTGTCGCGTTGGCTGAGGGCGCCGCGGTCTTCGCGGCATCCAACCTCGTGATGGCGATGGTCGGCTTGCTCGCCACCAGCCGCTTAGTGCGGCGAGCAAAGCGAGGCGGGAAACTTCTCCCGCGGCTTCCCAACTCGCAAGATCAACATTGTCTTCGCAGTCATTTCGGTTGGGGGCTATTCAATCCAATTCGCCCTCGCCATTGCTCTCCTGGCGGAGATTCACAGCTTTGCTTTGCAGCGAGCATTGGTTCTAGTCATCGTGGCGTTGTTTGGAAGTGCGCTGGGACGAGCTTGGGAGGTCACCGGGATACAACAGAGACTCAGCCCTGAATCCACCGATCGGTAGGCGTGGTGAGAGAGAAGCGTTAGATGGGCTACGCAAGCGTTGGTGAGCTTTGGATCCTGGCTGCAGGTGACGCTGAGCGGTGCCGTTGACCTTTTCACGGAACCGTTCGGACGGCGTTCGTCGGCATACGTGTCGCGCCGTTGGCGGCAAGGCAGTGGGCGCCGTTCCGGTTGGGGGCACCGCGCCGGAACAACCGGCCGTAGGTTATGAAGCTCATCCCCCTCCATCTGAACTGGTCAACTGCAAATGGTCGGGTCGGAAGGTTTCCGATCTTCGCTGCGGTTCGAGTTTGGCCGTTAGACAGCGGACCGTGTTCCCGACCGGGCAGACTGGTGCCCTGTGGGTGATTCAGCCACGTTCCGACTCGATGGCCATGTGGCCACCATCACCTACAACCGACCCGACGCTCTCAACGCCATCAACGCCGAGATGAGGCGGGACCTCAATGACGCCTTCTCGCGTTTTCGTGACGACGAGGACGCATGGGTGGCCATCGTCACCGGTTCGGGACGGGCTTTCTGCGTCGGCGGGGACCTACGCGACGGAGCTGGGTCTGCGGGGGAGTTCGCCGGCACGTTCTGGGAGAAGCCGACGCTGAATTCCTTTGAGAGCGGATGGGAGATCTTCAAGCCGGTCATCGCTGCCGTGAACGGGTACTGCCTGGGTTACGGACTCACGCTTGCCAGCTGGTGCGACTTCGTCGTGGCGAGTGACCGAGCCGAGTTCGGTCTTCCCGAGGTGAGCCTCGGAGTCCCGGCGATTGTGGCATCGATACGCCTGCCGCAGCGCATCAACTGGGCCGATGCGATGGAGCTGTTGCTCACGGGGGAGCGCATCGATGCCGAGCGAGCCCACGCGATGGGTCTGGTCTGGAGGGTCGTCCCTCATGACACTCTGCTCGACGAGGCCAATGCGCTGGCTGGACGCCTTCTCAGCGGAGCGCCTCTGGCTCAGCGGGCCATGAAGGAGATGGCGATGCGGACCCGACACATGGCGACGCTGGAGGCCATCCGCTTCGGCGAGACCATGCGGCAAGTCGCCGGGGGGACCCAGGACGCGGCCGAAGGTCGTCAGGCCTCAGCGGAGCAACGCTCGCCGCGCTGGACCGGACACTGACCCGCACCGTTGCTGACTCGGCGGCGGGGGTTCACATTGGGACCTACGAGCAGCTGTCAAGGTATGCGTAATAACTGATCAGGGTGTTCGGACCTCCCATGCCGGCTGCCGCGGCTCGTCGTTGCACACGACGAAGTCGGGGTGATCGGTCGGATGAGCCGTGGTCCTGGTTCCCCGCCGTGACGCCGGGCAGCGTGAAGGGACTGTTGCTGGGGGTGGCCGACATTGACGCCGCGACGGACGAGCTCAGCGCCAAGGGCATCGAGTTCGAGGGGATCGAGCAGGCACCCTGGGGACGCTTCGTCCAGGTTGCCGACCCCGACGACAGCCGGGTCATCCTCCAGCAGAACGCCTGTGGGCCGCCACGGCGGGCCTGGGGGAGCCGGGCCCGGTCGGGCCGTCATCACGAGTGCGGGATCGGTACGCTGAGGCGCGAAGCCGCCGCCCACCCAATGGAGGACGCCATGCAGGACACCGTGCAAGGAACGACCATGCCGGTGCTCGAGGTCACGCTCGACCCGGGCGAGACGGTCCTCTCGGAGGACGGCGAGTTCTCCTGGATGACCGACACCATCCAGATGTCGACCAAGTTCGGTGGAGGCGCGGGCGGCAAGGGCGTCGTGGGGGCGCTCAAGCGGGCGGTGGCCGGCGGCACCTTCGTGTTCAACGCCTACACCGCGCAGGGCGGGCCGGGCATGGTGGCCTTCGCCGCCAAGCTTCCGGGCAAGATCCTGCCCATCGAGGTGGCCCCGGGCAACGAGTTCATCTGCCACCGCCACGGCTTCTTGGCCGGCCTCCCCGGGATCCAGATCGCCCCCGCCCTGCAGCAGTCGTTCTCTGGCGGCATCTTCGGCGGCGAGGGGTTCATCCTTCAGCGGCTGAGCGGCACGGCGCGGGCCTGGATCGAGCTTTCGGGCGAGATCCGCGCCTACGACCTGGCGGCCGGCGAGACCCTGCGGGCCCACCCCGGCCATGTCGGGCTCTTCCAGGCCTCGGTGACCTTCGCCGTCCAGCGGGTGCCGGGGATGGCCAACCACTACATGGGCAAGGACGGCCACCACTTCGTCCAGCTGACCGGCCCGGGCCGGGTCTACCTGCAGTCGCTGCCCCTGCCCATCCTGGCCGGTGCCCTCGAGCCTTACGTCGACAAGGGCGACCACCACGACAGCCACTCGGCCGTTGAAGGTGGCGCCGTCGGCGGCATTATCGGTGGGCTACTGCACTAACCTCGATCATTCGTTCCGCTTCCGGCGATGTTGCTGTCGTCGACCTTTGCCCTGGGTGCCCCACTCGTGCCGCCACGGGACTGCGACCTCCACCCGGCGAACTGGGCGACCTTTCCTCCTCTGCCCAGTCGCGCTATCGAAATACCCCCTCCCCTGATCGGCCCGGCACCGGACGATGCTCCCGGGGAGCATCGTCCAAGCGCCGCGCCAGGAAGTCGACGATGGTTCCGGCGACCTCGTAGGGCGCCTCGATCGGCAACAGGTGACCGGCATCGTCGAACCAGACGAGCTCGCTGTCGGGGATCAGATCCGCCATCCGTTGCTCCACACTCGGCGGAGTGAACCAGTCGAGCCGACCGGCGAGGACCAGGGTGGGGACGGCGATTTCGGGTAGGAACTCCGCGGTGTGGTGTCGGCGGAGCCCACTCATCATCTTGAACAGCACGGAGAAGTTGACTTCGCCGATGTGCGCCAAGTGCGAGGCGATGTCCTCCTCCTTCACGTTCGGTCCACCGATGCCGGTGAGCTGGATGACACGTCGTCCCAAGCCTGGATGTGCGACACGTCGAAGCATCGGGC
The DNA here is from genome assembly GCA_963770505.1 of uncultured Actinomycetota bacterium. Classification (GTDB taxonomy): domain Bacteria; phylum Actinomycetota; class Acidimicrobiia; order Acidimicrobiales; family RAAP-2; genus CAVYPR01. The sequence continues at coordinate 669,761 of CAVYPR010000003.1, forward strand.
GAAGCCCCTCAAGGGGGACGAACGCTAGGATCACCTCCCCGAGGGGGTAGAGCCGATCGAGCAGGGGCTTCTCGGCCAAGGTTCTCACCGGGTTCTCGAACGCGCCGGCAATCGGGACGAGGCCGGCGACCCGCTCGGGCGCTACCCGACACGTCTCCACGATGGCCTGCACCCCAATGGAGTGGCCCACGAGCACGGCGCGCTCCACGCCGGCGTCGTCAAGCACCTCCACGATGTCGGCCGCAAGGCGCTCGGGCGCAACGTCTTCGGCTCGAAGATCGCGCCCTGCGATTCCCGGCCGACGCGGCAGCCCGGACTCCCCGTGGCCCCTCATGTCCAAGAAGATCGCCCGATGTCCGGCGGCGACGACCGCAGGTCCGATCGTGGTCCAGTACCCGTCGGTGCACGTCCAGCCGTTCACGAAGACGACCGGTATGCCCAGACCATCACCACGAATCGTGTAGGCAATCCGGGTCCCGTCGGACACCGTGAGGTCGTGGTCCTTCGGAAATGAGGCTTGCTGGTGGGCCTTGTCCCGGCTCGTGCGGCCGGGGGTCATCCTCGTCGTTTCATCCCACGTCGTTGCGGTAGATCAGGCCGCCCTTCATCACGAAGCAGACCCGCTCGGTGGCCGTGATGTCGACCAGGGGGTCGCCGGGCACCCCCACCACGTCGGCCAGCAGCCCGGCCTCCAGCCGGCCGCGGTCGTCGACGTCGATGAGCTCGGCCGACACCGTGGTGGCGGCGCGCAGCGCCTGCAGCGGGGTCATGCCCCGATCGACCAGGGCCACCAGCTCCTTGGCGTTGCGCCCGTGGGGGATGGCCGGCGCGTCGGTCCCGCAGGCGATGCGGGCCCCGCGGGCGATGGCCTTGCTGACCGTCTCCTTGGCCCGGGGGAACACCTCGGCCGCCTTGGCCTGGAGCTCGGGGGCGGCCCGCGAGACGTCCATGCCGTCGGCCAGGTAGGTGGTGGGCACCAGGAACCGGCCCCGCTCGACCAGGAGGTCGAGCGTCTCGTCGCTCATGAGCGAGCCGTGCTCGATGCAGTCGATGCCCGCCTCGATGGCCGCCCGGATCCCCTCGTCCCCGTGGGCGTGGGCGGCCACCCGGAGCCCGGCCCGGTGGGCCTCGTCGACGATCACCGCCAGCTCCTCGTCGGAGTACTGCTGGGCCCCGGCCGGACCGGTGTGCGACATGACCCCACCCGAGGCGCAGCACTTGATGAGCCGGGCCCCGTGCTTGATCTGGTAGCGGACGGCCCGGCGGATCTGGCTGACCCCGTCGGCCACCCCCTCCTCGACGCTGAGGGGCATGATGTGCGGCGCCAGGGCCTGGAACATGGTCGGGTCGAGGTGGCCGCCGGTCGGGGTGATGGCGTGGCCGGCCGGGACCACCCGGGGGCCGTCGACCCAGCCGAGGTCGATGGCCTTCTGCAGGGCGACGTCGAGCAGGAGGCCCCCGGTCGGCACGAACAGCCCGAGGTTGCGCACGGTGGTGAAGCCGGCCCACAGCGTCCGGCGGGCGTTGGCCACCGAGCGCAGCGTCCGCACCGCCGAGTCGTCCTGCACCGGGTTGAGCGGGCTGGCGTGGTCCGGCCCGCCCAAGAGGAGGTTGACCTCCATGTCCATGAGCCCGGGCAGAAGGGTCACGTCGCCCAGGTCGACGACGACCGCCTCGGAGGGCACCGTCGCCGGGGCCACCTCGGCGATCCGCTCGCCCTCGACCAGCAGGCTCCCGGGCTCGACCAGCTCGCCCCGGAGGACGTCGAGCATCCGGGCGGACCGCAGGTGGACCAGCTCGGGCCCGCGCCGCCGCCCCCCGCTGCGTTCGCTGGTCGATGACGGCATCGTGTCCCCCGTTCGTCGAGAAGGGCGTTCTCCGGCGAGGCAAGCGATCGTACCGTGCGCCGCCCCGGGCCGGGGCCCCCGGCGGTCGGTCCGGCCGGTCCCTCAGCCGTCGCCTCGGAGCAGGAGGACCCCCGAGGGGGTCCCCCCGCCCGAGGTGACCACGGCCGTGCTGGCGCCTTGGACCTGGCGGTCGCCGGCCTCGTGGCGGAGCTGGGTCACCGCCTCGTACAAGAAGCCGAACCCGTGGGTCCGGCCCTCGGAGAGCTGGCCGCCGTGGGGGTTGACCGGGAGGTCGCCGTCGAGGGCGATCCGCCGTCCGCCGTCGATCCAGTCCTGGGCCTCGCCGAGCCCGCAGAACCCGAGGGCCTCGAGCCAGGAGACGGCGTTGAAGGTGAACCCGTCGTAGACGAGGGCCAGGTCGACGTCGGCCGGGCGCAGGTCGGTCCGGGTCCACAGGTGGGCCGCCTGGCCGAGGACCTGGGGCTCGTGGGTGAGGGTCCCCTGGTCCCACGAGACCCTTTCCATGATCTGGGTGCCCACCGCCTCGACGCGGACGGCCGGTTTGGGGAGGTCGGGCGCGGCCGAGGCCGCCGACACCACCACGGCGATCGACCCGTCGCAGGGGACGTCGCAGTCGTAGAGGCCGAACGGGGTGGTGATCGGCCGGGCCGAGAGGTAGTCGTCCATGGTCATGGGGTCGCGGTAGATGGCGGCGGGGTTGCGGGCGGCGTTGGCCCGGCCGTTGAGGGCGATCCACCCCAGCAGCTCGCGGCCGGCGCCGTAGCGGTGGAGGTACTGGTTGGCGTTCATGGCGATCCAGTTGGCCGGCGACAGCGCCCCGAACGGCGCCCGCCAGGCGGCCTGCCCCGCGGCCCGGCCGCCGGCGGGCCCCCGCTGGCCGAGGGCGGCGAAGGTGGACTCCCAGACCGTGCGGAAGCACAGGACGTGCCGGCAGAGGCCGGCGGACACGGCCAGCATGGCGGCGACGACGGCGCCGCCGGGCCCGGGCAGGTCGCCCCCGCCGTTGATCCAGGTGGGGTGGAGGCGCAGGGCCTCTTCCAGCGCGCTCACCCCGCCCTCGCTCATCCCCATGCCGCCCGGCCCGGGGTAGGTGGAGAGGCCGTCGATGTCGTGGGTGTCCAGGCCGGCGTCGGCGACGGCGCCGAGGCAGGCGTCGACGGTCAGCGACAGCGGGTCGACCATGAGGCGTCGGCCCAGGGCCGAGCGGCCGATCCCCGACAGGACGGACCGGTGCTCGAAGCGGTCGGGGCCGAGCGGGGCGCGGGGGGTGAAGGGCCCCGGAGTCCGGGACCGGGTTCGGGCCGTCGGGCTCCCCGGTCGGCTCGAAGAGGGGGAGCCAGACGTCGTCGTGCTGCTCGAAGCGGACCGACACCGCCTGGCCGACGCGCACCTCGGTGGGTTCGCACCCCACCACGGCGGTGGTGAGCCGGACCTCGGGGTCCTCGGCCAGGGCCACCACGGCCAGCGCGTACGGCGGGTCGAGGTCGGGGTGCCAGCGGTGCTGGTTGACGGTGTAGCCGGCCACGGTGGCCCGGCCCGAGACGGCGGTCGGGGCCCACGACCGGCCGGCGCAGCGGGGGCAGACCGGCACCGGGGGGTGGACCAGCCGGCCGCAGTCGGCGCAGCCCTGGATGCGCAGGACCCCGTCGGCGCCCGAGGTCCAGAACCACTCGGTGGCCGGGGTCACCTCGGGCAGGGGCCTCACCGCGGCGGCGCGCCGAGGTCCGCCACGATGTGGGGGAGGTCGAAGGCGGTGCGCACGCCGGGCGGCGCGGCGCACACGGCGGCCACGGCGTTCACGGCCCGGTTGGCCGTGAAGCCGGGGGAGAGCTCGCCCATGCGCTCGAGCGGGACGTCGAAGCGGATCTCGACGTCGAGGGGGGCGTCGCCGGCCACCGCCACCCGCCAGCCGGTGGCCCGGAGCTCCCAGGCCGGATCGAGGTCCTTGGTGCAGTACCAGGTGGCCTGGAAGGCGAGCAGGGGCTCGCCCCCGCGCCGGCCGGTGACCCGCATCCGCTGGGCGGCCACGGTCCCGGCCTCGATCGTCCCGGCGGCGATGCGGGTGGTCCGTCGGGCCACGGCCACCGAGCCGGTGCCCTCCACCGACTCCAGGGGGAGGCCCACCTCCTCGGCCACCAGGCGCAGCGAGGGGCCGAAGCTCTGGACCCCGTGGGCCCAGCGCCCGGGGTCGAACTCGGCCGGGTCCTTTCCGTAGCCCATGAGGTCGAAGAGGAGCTCGGGCGAGGGCCGCCGTGAGAGGTCGGCGAACTCCTCGATGACCAGGTGGTCGAGCCGGCGCTGCATCGAGGTGAGGACCAGCGGGACAGCCTCGGTGATGAAGCCCGGGCTGCTCCCGGTGCTGTGGATCGACGACCCGCCACGCACACAGGCCGCCTCGACCTGCTCCCGGCGCTCGGGGTCCATGCTCGGGGGGTGGTGGAACTCCCCCCGGGTCGTCACGACGTTGGTCCCGCCGGCCAGGATCGCCGACACCACGTCGAAGTCGCAGCCCTGGGGCATGTAGAGCACGCAGTCGGCGCCGAGGGCCAGCACCAGGTCGGGGTCGGCGGTGGCCACGACGCCGGTGGGGCCCAGCCCGCACAGCTCCCCGGCGTCCCGGCCGGCCTTCTCCGGCGAGTGCACGTACACCCCGGCCAGCTCCAGGCGGGGGTGCTCGATGACCCCGCGCAGGGCCCGGGCACCGATGTTCCCGGTCGCCCACTGGACGACCCGCAGCGGCGGGGACCCGTCCTCGGCGGGGGTCACGGCCCCGGGCGCTCGGCCTGGGCCAGCGACGCCTTGTGGAGCACGTTGCCGGCCAGGCGCATGTGGGCGGCGTCGACCAGCCGGCCGTCGCGCCCGATGGCCCCCACGCCGTTGGCCTCGGCCTCGCGGTAGTCGGCGATCGTGGCCCTGGCCTCGGCCACCTCGGCGGCGGTCGGGGAGAAGACCTCGTTGGCGATGGCGATCTGGTCGGGATGGATGGCCCACTTGCCGTCGAACCCCAGCAGGCTGGCCGACACGGCGGCGCGGCGGTAGCCGTCGGTGTCCCGGTAGGCGGGGTAGGGGGCGTCGATGGCGTCGATGCCGGCGGCCCGGGCCGCCGCCAGGACCTGGACCCGGGCGAAGTGCCAGAAGTCGCCCGGGTACTCGCCGAGCGGGTCGAAGTTGCCGTCCACCCGCGCGTGCAACGACGCCGAGAGGTCCCCGGCACCGAAGATGATCGCCTCGAGCCGGTCGCTGGCCGCGGCGATCTCGGCCGCGTGGACGAGGCCCTCGGCCTCTTCCACCAGGACCTCGAGGCCGATGCGGGTGGACAGCTGGAGCTCGGTCTCGAGCTGGGTCAGCAGCACGTCGACCCACCACACGTCGCGGGCGCGCCGGACCTTGGGCACGATGACGACGTCGAGGGCCTCGCGGGCGCCGGTGACCACCTCGACGAGGTCACCGTGGCACCAGGGCGTCTCGATGCCGTTCACCCGCACGGCCCTCACCGTCCGGCCCCAGTCCAGGGTGGTGAGGGCCTCCACCACCGTCCGGCGGGCCCCGGCCTTGGCCACCGGGGCGCAGGCGTCCTCGAGGTCCAAGAACACGAGGTCGGCCCCCGAGCCGGCCGCCTTCTCGCACATCTTCTCGTTGCTGGCCGGCGTGGCCAGCTCGGAGCGTCGAGCGCGTGGTCCGTTCACTGCTCCTCCTTCACCGGCACGGGGTCAGATGGTGCCCGCCGACCGCAGGGCGGCGAGGCGGGCGGGCTCGACGCCGAGGAGGTCCCCGAAGACGGCCTCGTTGTCGGCGCCAAGACTACGGCCGAGGAACTCGATCCTGCCGGGCGTCTCGCTCAGGACGGCCACCGGGGCCTGGACCCTGACCGGCCCGAACTCGGGGTCGTCCACCTCGACGAAGGTCCCGCGGGCCACCAGGTGCGGGTCGTCCATGAGCGCTCTGGCGTCGTAGACGGGGGCCGCCGCCACCTCGTGGGCCTCGAAGGCGTCCATGGCCTGCTCCAGCGTCTTGGTGCTCACCCAGTCGGCCACGAGCCGGTCGATCTCGAGCGCCCGGGCCTTGCGCGACTCGGGCTCCATGTAGTCCGGGTCCTCGGCCAGGCCGGGACGGTCGACGGCCCGGAACACCCGGGCGGCGATGTTGGGCGAGGCGCTGGAGATGGCCAGCCACCGGTCGTCCCTGGTCCGATAGGCGTTGCGGGGGGCGCTGGCGTCGAGCCGGTTGCCGACGCGGCCGGGGACGATGCCGAGCTGGTCGTAGGCGAGCGTCGACGACTCGATCAGCCGGGCCAGCGGCTCGATGAGGTTGACGTCGACCAGCTGCCCTCCGCCGCCGTGGACGTCGCGGTGGTAGAGCGCCATCATCACGGCGTAGGTGGCGGCCATGGCGGCCACCCCGTCGGCCAGCATGAACGGGGGGAGGGTCGGCGGCCCGTCCGGCTGGCCGGTCAGGTGGGCGAAGCCGCTCATGGCCTCGGCCAGGGTGCCGAAGCCGGGGCGGTCGCTCTTGGGGCCGCCGCGGCCGTAGCCGCTCACGTGGAGCATGACCACCCTGGGGTGGTGGCGGTGGACCGACTCGTAGTCGAGATGCCAGCGCTCGAGGGCGCTCGGCCGGTTGTTGGCGATGAGCACGTCGCTCACCGACAGGAGCCGGTGGAAGAGCTCCTGGCCGTCGGGCACCCGCAGGTCGAGGGTCACGCACCGCTTGTTGCGGTTGACGCTCTTCCAGACCAGGCCGATGTCACCCTTGCACTCGCCCCACGTGCGCAGCGGGTCGCCGATGCCGGGCTGCTCGACCTTGATCACCTCGGCCCCGAACTCCCCGAGGGCGGTGGCCACCACCGGCCCGGCGGCCAGGGTGGCGGCGTCGATCACCCGGAGCCCCTGGAGGGGCCCCGTGGGCTCAGCCACCGGCGACCGCCGACGGCCGGGGGAGCCCAAGCGTGTCGCGCAGCGTTTGGCCGGGGTAGCGGGTGCGGAACACCCCGCGCCGCTGGAGCTCGGGCACCACCATCCGGACGACGTCCTCGTAGGCCCCGGGGGTGTGGGTGGCGGCGATGACGAAGCCGTCGCACGCCTCGGTCTCCACCCACTCCTCCATCTGGTCCGCCACGTCGGCCCCCGTGCCGACGAAGCGCGGTCCCTGCAGGAGGGTGGCCCGGTGCCCGGCCAGGTCCGCCAGGGTGACGGTGTCTCCGATGTGCGCCCGCAGGTTCTGCACCAGGCCGCGGATCCCCGAGACCGACTCGACGAGCTCGTCGGTGATCTCGTCGTCGAGGCTCATGGTCGAAAAGTCGTAGTTCATCAGCTCGGACAAGAGCGTCAGCGAGGCCAGCGGGTCCACGAGGTCGTTGAGGAAGACCTGCTCGCGCTCTTCGGCGTGGGCGCGGGACTCGCCCACGACGGTGTAGGCCATGGGCAGCATCTTGATCGCCTCGGGATCCCGCCCACCGGCGCCCATGCGCTCCTTTTGGTCCTTGTAGTGGGAACGGGCGATGTCGATGTCGGGATCCCCGGTGAAGATCAGCTCGGCCCAGCGGGCGGCGAAGTCGCGGCCCCGTCCCGACGACCCGGCCTGCAGGAGCACCGGGCGGCCCTGGGGCGACCGGGGGACGGTCAACGGGCCGCGGACGCTGTACCACTTGCCCTGGTAGTCCAGCTCATGGACCTTGTCCGGGTCGGCGAAGACCCCGCCCACCCGGTCGAGCACGAGGGCGTCGTCCTCCCACGAGTCCCACAGCCCCGTGGTGGCCTCGAGGAACTCGTCGGCGCGGTCGTAGCGCTCGTCGTGGGCCAGGTGCTCCTTGACCCCGAAATTCTGGGCCTCGCTGTCGTTGACCGAGGTGACGACGTTCCACGCCGCCCGGCCCCCGGTGAGGTGGTCGAGGGTGGCGAAGGTGCGGGCCACGTGGAAGGGGGAGTAGTAGGTGGTCGAGTAGGTGGCGCCCAGCCCGATCCGCTCGGTGACGCCGGCGATGACGCCGAGCACCACGCTGAGGTCGAGCTTCACCGGCCGCGCCCCGACCCGCACCGCCTCGGCCACCGAGCCGCCGTAGATCCCGGGCATGGCCAGCCGGTCGTCGAAGAAGAGCATGTCGAAGCAGCCCTGCTCGAGGATCCGGCCGAGCTTGGCGTAGTAGCCGGCGTCGAGGAACCCGTGCTCGGTCGCCGGGTGGCGCCACGACCCGGCGTAGACCGTCGTGCTCCCGGCCTGCATGAACCCCACCAGCGACATCGATCGCTTGGCCATCACCGCTCCCTTGTCGTGCCGGGCAGAGACCGGGACAACCCGGCGGCCCGGCGCCGGCCGCTCGGGGTCACCGGCTCAGCGACCGGAGGCCACGGCCTGGCGGGCCCGCCGCCGGAAGCCCTCGAGCTTCTCGTCGGGGGTGCGGACACGGGTGCTCCTCGCCATGGTCGACACATCATGGCCGGCCGACCGGCGGCGCAGCGCCGCCACCGTCGCCTCCTCCCTCGGCACGTGGGTGAAGGGGTCGAAGGAGTACCAGCGCATGGCGTTTTCATGGGTGATCTTGGCCGCCTCGGCCTCGGTGACCCCGTTCTCGGCGAAGACCGCACCGAGCTCCTCGGGCGCCCCCGGCCACATCGAGTCACTGTGCGGGTAGTCGGCCTCCCAGGCGATGTTGTCGATGCCGATGCGGTCCCGCATGGCCACGCCCACCGGGTCGCTGATGAAGCAGGTGAGGAAGTGCTGGCGGAACACCTCGCTGGGCAGGCGGCCGCCGAAGTCCTGCAGGGTCCAGGCGTGGTGCATCTCGTAGGTGCGGTCCACGCGCTCGAGGAAGTAGGGGATCCAGCCGGTCCCGCCCTCGGAGAGGGCGATGCGCAGGTCGGGGAAGACTTTGAGCACCCGCGACCACAACAGGTCGGCCGCCGCCGACTGGATGTTCATCGGCTGGAGCGTGATCATCACGTCGGGCGGGGAGTCCACCGCGGGAATCGACAACCGTCCCGAGGAGCCGAGGTGGATGGACAGGACGGTGCCGGTGTCGCTGCAGGCCTGCCACACGGGATCCCAGTAGGGGTCGTGGAAGCTCGGCGAGCCGAGCGCCGCGGGGTTCTCGGTGAAGCTGAGGGAGTGGCACCCCTTGGCGGCCGTGCGCCGGATCTCTTGGGCGGTGAGCTCGGGGTCCCAAATCATGGGGACGGCCATCGGGATGAACCGCCCGGGGTACGAGGCGCACCAGTCGTCGATGTGCCAGTCGTTGTAGGCGCGGACCAGCGCATTGGAGAGGTCCAGGTCCTCGCTCTGGAACACCCGGGCCGTGAAGGTGGGGAACGAGGGGAAGTTGAGCGAGGCGAGCACGCCGCCGGCGTCCATGTCCTTCACCCGCTCGTGGACGTCGTAGCAGCCGGGGCGGACCTCGTCGAGACTCTGGGGCTCCAGCCCGTATTCCTCCCGGGGCCGCCCGGCGACGGCGTTGAGGGCCGCGGTCTCCATGACCACCTTGCCGAAGACCCAGACGTCGGAGCCCTCCTCGTTGCGGACGAGCTTGGGGGCGCGGTCCTGGTACTTGGCCGCCAGGTGGTTGACGAACAGGTCCGGCGGCTCGATGAGGTGGTCGTCGACGCTGACGAGGATCATTTCATCGACGGCAGCCATGGATCCCTCCGAGAAGGTCGTTTCCGGATATCAAGAATCATCGTATAACCGCGGGTCTCCCCGAGTCACGCCGCCATGGGTTGCCCCAGAATCCCCGCGCTCGGGCGGCACCGGCGGCGCCCGGGTGTGTCGCCCCGTTCCCCCCAGGCCAGAGGCCCGAGAGGCCGGCGATGCCCCGCCGACGGGCCGGTCGGAATGCCCGTATCCATTTCTGACAACGCGACGTACGTTTGGCGAAACTTCCGTTATAGTCCCGCGCCGGGGATCCGGTTCGACGCCGAGGCGTCCGTGAAGGAGGTCAGGATGAGAAAGCCGATGCGGGGCATGGTCGCAGCGACCACGGTGGCCACGGTCGTGCTGGCGGGGTTCACCACCGTGACGGTGGACACGGCGGGCGCCTCCACAAAGGCGCCGATCACCATCGCCTTGATCTCGTCCACCACGGGACCGGCCGGGCCCCAGTACGCCAGGGCGCCCCAGGGGTTCCTGGCCCGCGTGGCCCTGCAGAACGCGCAGGGGGGCATCGACGGGCACAAGATCAACGGGGTCGTCGTCAACGACGCCGGCAACTACACCGAGGAGAGCTCGATCGTCCAGGGCGCCGTGCAGACCAAGGGCGCCATCGGCGTGGTCTCGGTGACCCCCTTCCTGTTCGAGGCCTACCGCTGGCTCCAGCAGAACCACATCCCGGTGACCGGGGCCAGCTCCACAGGCCCTGAGTGGGGGCAGCCGCAGAACACAAACATGTTCCCCGCAGACACCCCGGCGGTGCAGCCGAACTCACCGGCGACCGCCGCGCTCAGCAAGATGATGCTGGCGGTGGGGGCGAAGAACGTGTCGTCGATCGGTTACAGCATCTCGCCGCTCTCGTCGCAGGCGGCGAAGAACTTCGCGGCCTCCGCCGAGTACGTCCACATCAAGGCGCCGTACGTCAACACCAGCGTGACATACGGGGCCACGGACTTCACCTCCGAGGCCCTGGCCATCAAGAACGCCGGGTCCAACTTCGTGGCGCCGACCATGGACGACAACTCGAACTTCGCCCTGATGCAGGACCTGCGCAACGCCGGTTCGAAGGCGAAGGGCATGCTCGCCACCGGCCTCGAGCCGACAGTGATCGGCTCGGGATCGTGGCCCACCCTCCTGGGCTCCTACTTCTTCCAGGTGTGGAAGCCCTCCCAGCTGAAGACAAAGACGAACATCGCCATGCAGTCGGCACTAAAGAAGTACGAGCACGTGCCGACCAAGACATTTCCCGACTGGGCCGTCTACGAGTCGTGGGTCGGCGCCACACTCATGATCAAGGGCCTCCAGCTCGACGGATCGAACCCCACGTCGCAGGGCGTCATCTCAAAGCTGCGCAAGGTCACCAACTTCACCGGGAACAACCTGCTCGCCCGCCCGATCAACTACGCCACGATCATGAAGACCTACGGGCCCAGCTGCCTGTACCTGGTCAAGGCGGTCCAGTCCGGCTTCACACCGGTGAGCACGAAGGCGATCTGCGGCACAGCGATCCCCGGTACCGGGACCACCTCGGGCTAACGCCGCCCCCGTGATGCCGAGAGCCTCGGAGGATCCCACCCCACCGCCACGGAGGGATGGAACGGTCCACCGGGTGCCGGCGGCGTCGGGCACGGCGGCCGCGGCCATGCGAGACTCCCCGCGGGGAGGAAGGCACGCATGCTCCAGTATGTGATCGCCGGCCTGGTGCTCGGAGGGATCTACGCCATCGCCGCGTCCGGGCTGGTGGTCACCTACCGGTCGTCGGGCATCCTCAACTTCGCCTTTGGGTCGACCGCCTACTTCATCGCCCGCTTCTACTACTTCCTGCACACCCAGCAGAGCTGGGCCATCGCGCCGGCGGCGCTGGTGGCGGTGTGTGTGGCCGGGCCGGCCCTGGGCGTCGTCCTCTACTTCGCCCTCTTCCGGTTCCTGACCCTCTCCACGACGCTCATCAAGGTGGTGGCCACGCTCGGACTGTCGGTGATGCTGCCCCCGCTGGCGACGTTGATCTTCGGGAACACAGCCATCCTGAAGGCTCCGGGCCTGGCCCCCGAGCCGGTGAAGATCTTCCACGTCGCCGGCGTGCCCATCACGATGGACCAGATCATCGTCTACATCTGCGTGGTGCTGGTGGTGGTGGTCGGGGCGGTGGTGCTCCGCTACACCGACGTCGGGCTCCGCGTGCGGGCCATGGTGGACTCGCCGGCCATGACGTCGCTGTCGGGCACCAACCCGACCGCGGTATCGGTCGGCGTGTGGGCCGTGAGCATCTTCCTGGCCGGCCTGACCGGGGTCCTGTCCGCGCCGGTCATCGGTCTCGACGCCACCGACTTCACCCTCCTCATGGCGGCCGCCTTCGCCGCCGTCATCGCGGCCAAGCTCTACAACCTCACCGTGGCGGTGGTGGTCGGGCTGATCATGGGGATCGCCGCATCGGTCATCCCCGAGTACCTGCCCCCCGACAGCCCGTTCACCCAGGCGGTCATCCCGAGCATCCCGTTTGTCGTGACGGCGATCTTCCTCGTCTACTACCTCGTGCGCCGCGGGAGGATCAGCGAGAGCGAGGGGACCGGCGGCGCGCTCGACCGGGCCATCGCCGTCCATGGGGGCGAATACGCCGCCAAGGACGAGACCGGTGCCGTGCGGCTGAGCTCACGCCCGGTCGGGTGGCTGCCGTCGATCGTGGGTTTCGCCATCATCTGCGCGTTGCCGTTCTTGCTCAGCGGCCTGTGGGTGGGGCTGCTGGCCACCGGGGTCGCCTACGGCGTGCTCTTCCTGTCGTACACGCTGGTGACCGGCGAGGGCGGCATGGTGTGGCTCTGCGTGCCCACCTTCGCCGCCGTCGGCGGACTGATGACGGGACAGCTGGCCGAGCTGCACGGCTGGCCCGTCATGGCCGCCGTCGTCGTCGGCGGCCTCGTGGCCGTGCCCTTCGGCGTGATCCTCGGGGCCCTCACCATCCGGCTCGGTGACCTGTACGTGGCGCTCGTCACCCTCACCTTCGGCCTGCTGATGGAGAACCTGGTCTTCAGCCAGGCCAGGTTCTTGAACCAGGGCCTCGGGGTCACGGTGCCGATGCCGGGCTTCGCCACCACCCCCAGGGCGTTCACGTATCTGGCCCTGGCGATCTTCGCCGTCATCGCCGTGTTCATCGTCAACCTGAGACGCTCGAGCACGGGGTTGGCGCTCTCCGCGGTGCGATGGAGCGAGTCGGGATCCAAGACCATCGGGTTGAGCGTCCTGCACATGAAGGTCGTGACGGCCGGGCTCGCCGCCTTCATCGCCGGTATCGGCGGCGCCCTGCTCGCCATCTCGTTCGGGGTGGCCCTGCCGGACAACTACGCGACCCTTCTCGGCGTGGCCTGGCTGGCCGTGGTGGTGCTGTGCGGCATCAGGTCGAACATCGCCGCTCTCGTGGCCGGACTCATGACGACGCTGTTGCCCGGGGTCGCCGAGAACTACCTTCCGACCTGGTTCCAGCAGATTCCACCGATCCTCTTCGGCCTGGGGGCGATCGGCGATCGCCCGCTCTCCGGACGGCGTCCTGGCCGACTACGCGCGCTACCTGCGGACCCTGGCCGCCAAGGCGCGGGTGCGCCGGCACCGCGGTTCGGCGAGCGGCATGGAGCTGTCGGCAGCGGACGTGCTCAGCTCCGAGGCGGCGCGGTGACCGCCGTCGCCGACCCCGTCGCCCCTCCGGCGTTGGAGGTCTCTGGCGTCCGGGTCCGCTACGGCGGCCTGATGGCGCTCGACGGGGTGGACCTGTGCGTGGCCGAGGCGTCACTCACCGGCCTGGTGGGTCCCAACGGGGCCGGCAAGAGCACGCTCTTCGGGGTGTGCTCGGGGCTGACCAAGCCCAACGACGGCCAGGTGCTGCTCCGGGGTCGAGAGGTGACGAGCGTGTCGCCCCAGGCCCGTGCCCGGCTCGGCCTGGCCCGGACGTTCCAGCAGCCCGAGCTGTTCATGGGGCTCACGGTCCGCCAGCACCTCATCCTCGCCTACCGGGCCGCCCGGGTGCGTCGACGCCTGCTGACGGACATGTTCACGGCGGGCAGCCTCCGGCGGCCCAGTGCCGCCGAGGTGGAGAGGGTCGGGTCGCTGCTCGCGCTGCTCTCGCTGACAGCGGTGGCCGACCGGGTGGTCGACGTCCTCCCCCTGGGCGCCACCCGCCTGGTGGAGGTGGGCCGGGCCCTGGCCGCCGGCCCCTCGGTGCTGCTCTTGGACGAGCCGCTCTCGGGCCTCGACGCCAGCGAGAGCGCCCACCTGGCCGACGCCCTCGTCCGGGTGGTGCGCGAGGAGCGGATCTCGCTGCTGTTGGTCGAGCACGACGTGGCGACCGTGCTCCGCCTCTGCGGGCACATCTACGTGCTGGACTTCGGCACCGTCATCGCCGAAGGGGACGCCGCGGCGATTCGCCACGACCCGGCCGTCAAAGCGGCGTACCTGGGCGACAACCCCTACGGCGAGGAGCCCACCGTCGACGGGTGAAGGGCGGTGCCGGCATCGACCTCGGTGGACGCCGGCGCTGTGCCCCCTCGGCGCTCATGCCGTGGAGGCCGCTCCGAGGTAGTGGTCGAGCACCTCGGGCCCTGCGTCCTCGGCCCGTCCCTTCCAGCTCACCTCACCTCGCGAGAGGATGACGCAGTCGTCGGCCATGGCCAGTGCCCGGTGGACGAACTGCTCGATGAGCAGGATGGCGATCCCCATGTCCCGGGCTCGCTCGAGGCCCTCGAAGACCACGTCGACGACGAGCGGGGCGAGGCCGAGGGACATCTCGTCGGCGATCATGAGCTTGGGCTCGACCGCCAGGGCCCGGGCCAGGGCCAGCATCTGCTGCTCGCCCCCCGACAGACTCCCGGCACTTTGCGTGCTGCGCTGACCGAGGAGGGGGAAGAGCTCCACCGCCCGCTCGATGGCCAGCTCCCTTTCGGCGCGACCGCCGGCCTGACGCACCGCCATCCGCAGGTTGTCGATCACCGAGAGGCCCGGGAAAATGCCCCGTCCCTCGGGGATGTACGTGAGCCCCGCCCGGTGGCGACGGTAGGCCGGCCACCGACTGATGTCGTCGCCGCGGAACCCGATCCGCCCACCGGCCAGCGGCACCAGCCCGGACAACGCTCGGGCCAACGTGCTCTTCCCGGCGCCGTTGGGTCCGAGGAGCGCCACGACGCCTCCGGGGAAGAGGTCGATCGACACGTCGGTGAGGGCGCGCGACCCGCCGTAACGGACGTCCAGGTGTTCGGCACGGAGGACGGGGTCGGCCTGCACGAGCCCACGATGCCATATCTACGCCAGGCGGTCCGCGCAGCCGCCCGACCCCGGTCCCGGCCGCGTGGTGCCCGGAGACCCGCCGCCGGGTCGTCACGCGGGCGGGTTGGCGTCCTGCGACCGGCCGTCGGTCGACGCCCCCTCGATGGTGTCGAGCCACCGCTCGACCAGCTCGCGCAGCTCGGCGTGGCCGGTGGTGAGACCCAGGTCCCGCTCCACGCCGATGATCCGAGTGAGGCCGGTCAGGATCACCGGTGCGGCCAGCGGGGGGACGATCTCGGGACCGATACCGCAGCGCTCGAGGATGGCGGGCAGGGCCTCTTCCTGCTGGCGGCGGAACTGCTCGGCGAAGACGGCGAGCTCGGACCGGACGGCCTTGCGGTGGTTGGCCAGGGCGGCCAGCTCGGTGAGCAGGGTGGTGCCCGTCGGATCGCTGTTGAGCTCCCACAGGGCCCGCAGCGGCTGCGGGGAGGACAGGGCGCGGGCCTGGCGCTCGAGGTTCTGGGCCGCCCCGCGCCGCACCACGGCCACGAACAGTTCGTCCATCGTCCGGAAGTAGTAGTGGACAAGCTGTGGCTTGAGCCCCGCTTCGGCCGCCACCCGCCGGGAGGTGACCGCGGCGTACCCCTCGTCGACCATGAGCCGGAGCGCAGCGTCGAGGAGCAACCCCCGGCTGGCTGAGCTCTCGGCGCCGATCCGGCGGGTGGCGCTCATCGTGCCCGGATTGTCCCACGGCGCCGGCGTCCGCCGCCGGGCCCAGGGCGCCGCCGACGGCCGTCGGGGGCCACCGCCGGTGGTAGGACCGCCCGGCCCTGACCTGGCCTTGAGCGGGCCGGGCGGGGGAGTTCCCTCCCGACGCCGACCGTCCGTACAAGGGCGTTCGACAATACGGAAACGACCTTCTCGCAGGCGGAGACTCCTGCTATCGTCGAGGCTGGCCCACGGGACGAGGAGCCTTGCCACATGCCTCACTTCACAAAGCCCCAGGAGGGCACCTGGACCGAGCACTTCGGTCTCGCCACCACCCCGGTGTCCTACGACGACTCGATCTCGCCCGAGACCTACGAGCTCGAGCGAGAGGCGATCTTCCGCCGAACCTGGCTGAACGTCGGGCGCGTCGAGCAGCTCCCGAGGAACGGCACGTTCTTCACCAAGGAGCTGGACGCGGCGCGCACCTCGGTGATCGTGGTGCGGGACATGGGCGGCGAGGTCCGGGCGTTCCACAACATCTGCCGTCACCGCGGCAACAAGCTGGTGTGGAACGACTACCCGCGCGAGGAGACCAGCGGGGTCTGCCGCCAGTTCACCTGCAAGTACCACGGCTGGCGCTACGACCTTGAGGGACAGCTCACCTTCGTGCAGCAGGAGTCCGAGTTCTTCGACCTCGACAAGGCGGACTTCGGGCTGGTGCCGGTGAGGGTCGAGGAGTGGGCCGGCTTCCTCTTCGTGACCTTCGACCCCGAGGCCCATCCCCTCAAGGACTACCTCGGGCGGCTGGCCGCGGGCATCGAGTCGTACCCGTTCCACCTGATGACCCAGAAGCACACGTACCGGGCGGAGGTCGGGAGCAACTGGAAGCTCTTCATCGACGCCTTCATGGAGTTCTACCACGCACCCGTGCTGCACGCGAAGCAGTCCGTCTCCGACGAGTCGCGCAAGCTGCAGAGCTACGGCTACGAGGCGCTCGCCTACGACATCGACGGCCCCCACTCCGTCGTGTCCTCGTGGGGCGGGATGGCGCCCCCCAAGGACCCGAGCATGGTCAAGCCGATCGAGCAGGTGCTGCGCAGCGGCCTGTTCGGGGTGTGGGACGCCCCCGACATCGGCGAGCTGCCCGAGGGGCTCAACCCCGCCAGGCACAGGTCCTGGGGTGAGGACTCCTTCCTCTTCTTCCCCAACTTCATGCTGCTCATCTGGAAGCCGAACTGGTACCTCACGTACCACTACTGGCCGACCTCCTACAACACCCACATCTTCGAGACGTCGCTCTACTTCGTCCCGCCCACCAACGCCTACGAGCGCCTGCAGCAGGAGCTGGCCGTCGTGACCTTCAAGGAGTACGGCATGCAGGACGGCAACACCCTCGAAGCCACCCAGTCCATGCTCGAGAGCGGGGTGGTCGGCGAGTTCCCCCTCTGTGACCAGGAGATCGCCCTCCGGCACCTCCACCAGACCTGCCGTCAGTACGTCGACGAGTACCGCCACGGGCGGACGGGGGCGGCGGCCCGCGTCCCCGCGGCGCGCTGAGGGAGGGTGGCCGCCATGCTCCCCCCCGACTTCGCCGACCTCGAGCCGTTCGGCGACTGGATCCTGCCGAGCGAGAAGGACCGCTACGCCAAGCGCCTCGGGAGCTCGATGGACGAGCTCCAGGCCTTCTACGACGCCGCCTTCCCACGTCTCCGGGACGGGACCGAGTACCTACGGGGCGTGTCGCTGGAGGGGATCTGCGACGAGGACCGGAACCTGCTCTGGCTGTTCTGCTCCCTGGTCACGGTGTCGTTCCCGGTCGAGGTGTGGGGGCAGCCCAGGGTTCCCGACGCCGGGGCCTCGTCGATCGACGTGGCGGTCGAGCCGGTTCCGTAGCGGGCGTAGGCGCCGCGCCGCCGACGATCGCGTCGGCCCGGGCGGCGTAACGTGGCGCCGATGCGCGGCCACGGCGGACAGCAGGCGGCAGGGGCGGGGAGGTCGGCGCGGTGGCGGTGATCGGGTGCTCGCTGGCCGACGCCGTCGAGGGCCACGTGCGCCCCGGCGACTCGGTCCACGTCATGCTCGGACACAGCCGGTGGACGGCGGCCGCCCGGGAGCTGGCCCGCCAGTTCTGGGGCGAGGACCCGGGCTTCACCCTGGTGATGACCAGCCTGGGGGCGTTGGGGGCGCTGTTCTTCGAGGGGGGGATGGTGCGCCGGGTGGTGACCGCCTACTCAGGCAACAGCTTCCCCACCTACAACCCGAACCCCATCTTCTGCCGCGGGTACCAGTCGGGTGCGGTCGAGGTCGAGCACTGGTCGATCCTCACGCTGGCCCAGCGGCTGGAGGCGGCCGCCCGCGGGCTGCCGGCCGTGGTGACCGGGTCGCTCGCCGGGTCGTCCATGGCCGACAACGACGGGTTCGCCACGGTCGCCTCCCCCTTCGGGCAGGGACCCGCCGAGGGGATCGGCCTGCTGGCCCCGCTCGCCCCCGACGTGGCCCTCCTCCACGCCGCCGTGGCCGACGCCGAGGGGAACCTGGCCGTCTCCGAGCCGCTCCTCGAGGGGGTGTGGGGTGCCTGGGCGGCCCGGCGGGGGGTGGTGGCCACGGTGGAGCGTGTGGTCGACAGCCTCGACGGCCTGGGGCACCGGGTCAGGATCCCGGCCCATCGCGTGCTGGCCGTGGTGGAGGCGCCGTTCGGGGCCCACCCCGGCGGCTGCTACGCCGGCGGGCTCCCGGTGGCCGGTTACGGCGAGGACATTCCGTTCTGGTCGGCCGCCGCCGAGGCGGCGCGCGGCGACTTCGCCGCCTTCGCCCGCACCTACGCGCCTGGACCCTCCGGACCACCGCGCCTACCTCGACGTCCTCGGGGCCGACCGGCTCGCCGCACTCAGCGCCCGGGCCGACCCCGCCAGCTGGGAGCTGGACGCCGCCGCCCACCCCGTGCCCACGGGGCCGCCCAGCCGGTGGGAGGTGGCGGCCGCCCTGGCCGCCCGCGAGGTCGTCGACACGGTGGAGCGGGTGGGGGCCGACGCCGTCCTGGCCGGGGCCGGGGTGGCCAACCTGGCCGCCTGGGTGGCGGTGGGCCGGTCCCGTGAGGGTGGCCGGGCGGTGCACCTCACGGCCGAGCTCGGCCTGTGGGGCTACCACCCCACGCCGGCCGACCCGTACATCTTCAACCACCGGGTCTTCCCCTCCACGACCATGCTCTCGGACGCCTCGGCCGTGCTCGGCATGGTGGTCGGGGGGCCGGGGACGACCGTGGTCGGCTGCCTGGGGGCGGCCGAGGTCGACCGTCAGGGCAACCTCAACTCGACGCTCCTGGCCGAGAACCGGTTCCTCGTCGGCTCGGGCGGGGCCAACGACGTGGCCAGCCGGGCCGCGGCCTGCGTGGTGGTGACCATGGCCCGCCCCGAGCGCCTGCCGGCCGAGGCGGCGTACATCACCTCACCGGGCCACGCCGTGACCAGCGTGGTCACCGACCGCGGCATCCTGCGGCGTCTCGACGGCGTCCTGCGGGTGGCCGCCGTCCCCGCCGGGGAGGGTTCGGTCGCCGAGCGGGTGGGCGAGATGGTCGCAGCCTGCGGCTGGGATCCCGAGCCGGCCCGGGAGGTGGAAGAGCTGGCCCCGGTCGACGAGCGGGAGGTTCTCGCCCTGCGCCAGTACGACCGAGAACGGCTTTTCCTGGGGTGAGCCAGCGTCCCCGTCCCACCCTGGGGCGACGGCCGCCCAAAGTTGCACGGCGGTAGTGTCTCGTGCACGGTGAACGGGAGGTGGACTATCGTCCGCACCCGTCACCGGGGGTCACGCAACCGCCGCTGACCGAGGTCGGCGGATCGACAGAAGGGGGCGGCATGCAACTGCGGGGCGACGGGGACTTCCGGGGCCTTTCCAAATTGGGGGTGGCCCTGGCCGCCCTGGTGACGGCGGCCTCTACCACCGCGGTCTTCGGGGCCGGGGCGGCCACGGCGGCCACAACGCCGCCGACCCCGCCCGCCTCCGCCCTGCAGTGCCCGGCCGGCACCGGCACCGGCGCGCCGGGGGTCACGGCCACCACAATCAACGTGGCCGGCATCTCCACCCTGACCGGCTCGATCTCGGCCGGGTTCTCGGGACTGGTGCCCGGGGCCGAGGCCTACTTCGACATGATCGACGCCAAGGGCGGGGTCGACGGGCGCAAGATCAAGCTCGCCTACAACCTGAACGACGGGGGGACAGGCACCCGCTTCGCCTCCCTCACCCACACGGCCATCGACCAGGACCACGCCTTCGCCACCATCGTGTCGTCCTACTGGTTCAGCCCCACCTACTTCGTCTCGACCTGCACCCCGACCTACGGCTACAACGTGACCGGGGACTGGACAAAGGCCCCGAACCTCTTCGCCGCCGGCGGGTCGACCCAGACATACCACACCCTCATCCCAGGGCTGACCTATCTGGTGAAGAAGGAGAAGATCAAGACCGCCGGTGTCCTCGCCTACGGCGTGTCGAGCTCGTCCAACGCCTGCTCCACCTTCGTCACAGGGTTGAAGAAGAACGGCGTCAACGTCGTCTACGACGACCTGAAGCTCACACCGCTCAACCCCAACGTCACCCCCGACGTCCAGCGCCTCAAGGCGGCGGGCGCGGACTTCGTCATCAGCTGCATGACAATCGGCGGGAACCTCTCCCTCGCCAGGGCATCCAAGGAGTACGGCCTCGACGCCAAGATGCTCTGGCTCACAGTCCCCAACCAGTCGGTGATCACCAAGAACGCGAGCCTGCTGCAGGGCGTGTTCTTCGGCGAGGGCAACGTGCCCTCGGCCGCCAACACAAAGTACCCCGGGACCTACCCGGGGTTGGCGGCCTACAACGCGGCCATCAAGAAGTACGAGCCGTCGGTCGCCGGGGACAACATCGCCCTCCAGGGCTGGGAGTCGGCGGCCCTGTTGGTGGCGGGCATCGAGGCGGCCGGCAAGAACTTCACCCAGGCCAGCGTGGTGCAGGCCACCAACCGCCTGACGCAGTTCACGGCCGGCGGCCTGTACACCCCGATGAACTGGGTGTACACACACACCACCGTCACCGAGCCCTACTGCGAGGCCTTCGTCCAGGCCCAGGGGACCAAGCTCCTCCCCGTCCTGAACACGGGCAAGCAGGTCTTCGTCTGCTTCGACAAGACACCGAAGCACCCGACACCGGTGGCCACCCGGCCGGGCACCCCCGGTCCGGCCGTGCACTGATCGGCGGGCTGGGCGGGGGCCGCGGGGCGCGTCAGTGGAGCAGTTCTTCGGTTTCGCCATTCCCGGCATCCCCTATGGCTGTGCCTACGCCATCTTCGCCGTCGGCCTGGTCCTCACCTACCAGGCCACCGGCGTCTTCAATTTCGCCTACGGCGCCCAGGCCTACACCTCGGCCTTCCTCTTCGCCTGGCTGATCGAGACCCGGCACTGGCCGGTGTGGACGGCCTTCGTGCTGGCGGTGTTGATCGTGGGGCCGGGGCTCGGCCTCGCCTTCGACCGACTGTTGTTCCGCCACATCCCGTCCACCAACTCCACGGCCAAGCTGGTGACCGGGTTGAGCCTCCTGGTCGGGATCCCCACGCTGCTCCCGATCCTGTTCGGCAACGGCAACCTCACGGCCACCCCGCCCATCGGGTTCAGCTCGACATTCTACTTCCACCTCTTCGGCATCTCGGCCTTCCCGATCACAGGGTTCGACGCCAGCACCGTGATCTTCACGGTCATCATGCTGGTGGCCCTGGTGATCCTCATGCGCTTCACCCCCCTCGGGCTGCGCATGCGCGGGGCGGTGGAGAGCCGCCGGCTGGTCCAGCTCGACGGGGTCAACGCCGGCGGGGTGGTGGCCGTGGCCTGGGCGGTCTCGGGCTTGATGGCCGGCCTGGTGGGGGTGCTGTTCGCCTCCTCGCCGCTCAACACCATCTTGGGGACACAGATCTACATCACCCTCATGGTGGCGGCCATCGCCGCCGCCGCCTGGGGGGTGCTGCGGTCCATGCCCATCGCCGCCGGGGTGGGCGTACTACTGGGCGTGATCAGCCTGACCGCCCGCGGTTACCTCACACCCAACAGCGTGTGGTACGCCGCGGTCCTGCCGGCCCTGCCCTTCATCGCGCTCGTGGGGGCGCTGCTCTTCGTGCCGGGACTGCGCTCCCTCGACGACTCGAAGGACCCCCTGGCCACCGTAGATCCACCGACCCCGCCCACCGCCGCCGCCTCGCGGGCGCCCCAGTTCGACCGCATCATCAAGGGCGCGTGGTACGTGCTGCTGGCCGCGTTCGTGATCTCGATGCTGACCTGGATGCCCAAGACCTGGGAGAACGTCTTCAACGCCGGGTTGGCCCTCTCCACCATCTTCCTCTCGATCACCCTCATCACCGGCATGGGGGGGCAGCTGTCGCTCTGCCAGGCCACCCTGGCCGGGGTGGCCGCCTTCACCGCCGGCCAGCTGGCCAATCACCTCGGGCTCAACTTCCTGGTCGGGGGGCTCATCGGGGCGGCGGCGGCCGCGGTCGTGGCCTCGGTGCTGGCCCTGAGCAGCCTGCGCCTCAAGGGTCTGGGCCTGGCCCTCATGACCCTGGCCGCGGCCCTGCTCTTCGACAACGCCATCTTCAGCCAGAAAGCGGTGAGCAACGGGACAGGTGGGATCATTTTGAAGCGCAGCTGGTTCGGGCGGATCAATTTCTTCGACCCGAGCGGCCACCCGATGTTCATCCTGCTCATGGTGGTCCTGGTGGTGGTCGTGGCGGCGGTGCTGCTCTTGCGACGGGGCACCGTCGGTGGCTACCTGGCCGCCATGCGGGGCAGCGAGACCGGCGCCGCCGGGGTGGGCATCAACCTCTCCTGGCAGCGGGTGCTCATCTTCGCCCTCTCGGGGGCGGTGGCCGGGATCGGAGGGACCCTGCTCACCATGCAGCAGGGTCGGATCAGCCCCCACCAGTTCAGCTACGAGTACTCGCTCGTCTTCGTGGTGATCGTGGTCACGACCGGCGTGTCTACCGTGGAGGGTGCCATTCAAGGAGGCATCGGCTTCGTGGTCATCCAGCAGCTGCTCACATACGCCCCGCAGCGGTTCCAGGGTCTGACCGTGGTCCTCTTCGCCTTCGGCGCCCTCACCTACTCGCTCCATCCCGAAGGGGTCCTCGAGTTCCAGAAGCGCCGCTGGACGGCGCGCTTCGAGCGGCTCTTCCTCCAGCCGCGCCAGCTGGCCATGTCGGCCGACGGGCCGCCGGGGGCCCCGGGCCCGCTGTTCGGGGCGGGGGGCAAGAATGCCTGACCGCCCGATGCGCTCGCGCATCCGCCTGGGCCGCAACGGCACCAAGGTGCCCGACCGCTCGACGGTGGGCGACGGCCGTTCCCTGCTCGGGGACCCGACGCCGCTCCTCGAGGTGCGCGGGCTCTCCAAGCAGTTCGGCGGCATCAAGGCGGTGAGCGAGGTCACCTTTTCCATCGAGCGCGGCGAGAGCGTGGGCCTGGTCGGGCCCAACGGGGCGGGCAAGACGACGGTGTTCAACTGCGTCTGCGGCCAGCTCCGCCCCGAGGAGGGGTCGGTGGAGCTCGACGGGGTCGAGCTCACCCAGGTCCCCACCTACCGCCGGGCCCGCCTGGGCATCGGCCGCACCTACCAGCGCATCGAGGTCTTCCCCGACCTCACCGTGCGCGAGCACCTGATGGTGGCCGAGCGCTCACGGAGGGGCGACGGGCGGCTGTGGAAGGACCTGTGCAACCGCAGCGGCCCCCGGCCCGAGGAGAACGACCACGTCGACGAGGTGCTGGAGCTGGTGGGGCTGTCAGGCAGCGCCAACACCCCGGTGGCGGCCCTCGGGCTGGGCATGTGCCGGCTGGTCGAGCTGGCCCGGGCCCTGGTGGGCGAGCCGCGGGTCCTCATGGCCGACGAGCCCTCGTCGGGCCTCGACGTCTACGAGACCCGGGAGCTGGCCGGGGTCCTGCGGACCCTCCAGACCGAGCGGGGGATGGCGGTGCTCCTGGTCGAGCACGACCTGGGCATGGTGAGCGACGTGGTCGATCGGTGCATCGTGATGGATCTGGGCCAGATCATCGCCCAGGGCACCTTCGACGAGGTCATGGCCGACCCCGGCGTGCGCCACGCCTACCTGGGGATCACCACGTGACCACCCAGGCCGCCCCGGCCCCCGCGCCGGACCTCGCCGGCGAGCCGCCGGCCCTCGAGGTCGACCACGTGAGCGCCGCCTACGGCCCCTACCGCGCCCTGTTCGACGTGACCTTCAGCGTCCCGGCGGGGGGCGTCGTCGCCCTCCTGGGCTCCAACGGGGCGGGCAAGTCGACCGTGGCCCGAGTGGTCTCGGGGCTCCTTCCGGTGACCTCGGGGTCGGTGCGCATCGGCGGCCACGACGTGACCGGCCATCCCGCCTACCGCATCACCCGGGCCGGCCTGTGCCACGTCCCCGAGGGCCGGGGGATCTTCGCCAACCTGACGGTGGAGGAGAACCTGGTCCTCTCCTTCCGCCAGCGGGCCGGACGGCGGGCGGTGTCGGACTCCCTGGCCCACGCCTACGAGGCGTTCCCCGTCCTGGGCCAGCGGCGCAAGCAGCGCGGCGGGACCCTGTCGGGCGGCCAGCAGCGGCTCCTCTCGCTGGCCAAGGTGCTGGTGGTCCCGCCCCGCCTGCTCATGGCCGACGAGCTGTCCCTGGGCCTGGCCCCGGTGGTGGTCGACGCCGTCTACGAGGGGCTGCGCGAGATCAACCGGGCCGGGACCGCCCTCTTGGTGGTCGAGCAGCAGGTCGACCGGGCGCTCGAGCTGGCCGAGAAGGCCGTTATCCTCGAGCACGGCGCGGTGGACTTCGAGGGGCCTTCCGCCCAGGCGCTGGCCGAGGTGGAGAAGGTCCTCTCCGCCCGGGGCGAGCGCACGACGTTCGTGGGCGGCCCCAAGCCGGTCGAGGCCGCCCGGCCCGAGGTCGAATGGAAGAAGCTCCCGCGCTGGCACCGCAACAAGGGCCACGGGCGCGACACGGGCGGCACAGCGCCACCCGGCAATTGAGAGGATCCGAGATGACGCGTGAAGCGGTGATCGTCGACGTGCTGCGTACGACCTTCGGCAAGCGGGGCGGGGCGCTGGCCAACTGGCACCCGGCCGACCTGCTGGGCTTCGCCCTGACCAACCTGCTCGAGCGCACCGGCGTGGACCCGGCCACGGTCGACGACGTGATCGGCGGCTGCGTCACCCAGGTGGGGGAGCAGTCCACCAACGTCACCCGCAACGCCTGGGTGTCGGCCGGCCTGCCCCAGCACGTGCCGGCGACCACGGTCGACCGCCAGTGCGGCTCCTCCCAGCAGGCCATGCACTTCGGGGCGGCCTCGGTGGTGGCCGGCCACTACGACCTGGTGGTGGCCTGCGGGGTCGAGGTCATGAGCCGGGTCAAGATGGCGTCGAACGCCAGGGGCGGCACCGGCCCCTTCCCTCCGTCCTTCCTCGAGCACATCGACGGCCGGCTGTGGGCCCAGTTCCGCGTGGCCCAGGTGCTGGCCGACCGGTGGGGGATCACCCGCCAGGACATGGACGCCTTCTCGCTGGAGAGCCACCGGCGGGCGGCCGAGGCCTGGGACAGCGGCCACTTCGCCCGGGAGGCCATCGCGGTGCCGATCAAGGCCGAGGACGGTTCGTTCACCGGTGAGAAGCTCGAGACCGACGAGGGGATCCGGCGCGGCGGAACGATGGAGACCATGGCGGCCCTCGCCCCGGCCCAGAACTGGGAGCCCGACACCGCTCCGGACATCACCGCCGGGAACTCCTCGCAGACCACCGACGGGGCGAGCGCCATGCTCATCGCCGAGCGTTCGGTGGCCGAGCGGCTGGGGCTGCCCATCCGGGCCCGTTTCGACCACTTCGCCGTGGCCGCCGACGACGCCGCCATCGTGCTCTCGGCACCGGTGCCGGCCACCGAGAAGCTGCTCGAGCGCTCGGGCATGAAGATCGGCGACTTCGACGCCATGGAGTGCAACGAGGCGTTCGCCTCCATCGCCCTCATGTGGCAGCGGGCCTTCTCGCCGGACCCCGAGCTCTACAACCCTCGGGGAGGGGCCGTGGCCATCGGCCACCCGCTCGGGGCGAGCGGCGTACGCATCGCCGCCACTCTCTTGAACCAGCTCGAGGCGACCGGCGGCCGCTACGGGTTCCAGACCATGTGCGAGGGCGGCGGCCAGGCCAACGCCACGGTGATCGAGCGGCTCTCCTGACACAAGTGAGAGCACCGTGCTGCCGAGGGGCGGCGCCGCGTGCTCGCCCACTCAGATCCTGACGGCATCGGCACTGGCGCTTGCCGACCGCGCCGCCGCTCGGCAGCGTGGCCTTCGCCTACGTCGGGCACGCCGGTCTCAAGGCTGACCTCGAAGCCGAAGACCTCGAGACGCCGCTTGAGCCGCTTCGCCTCAACTGCGGGGTCGTGGCGCAGATCGGAGAAGCGCACCGGGGTCGCCGGAGAGGGTGCCATTGGCGAGGAGGTGCCAGGCGACGTCCAAGATGGGGCGGGCGACTGCGATGGTGGCCATGTTGGTGATCCTGGGCTCTGGGATCCGAGCGA
This sequence comes from uncultured Actinomycetota bacterium, assembly GCA_963770505.1. Taxonomy (GTDB): domain Bacteria; phylum Actinomycetota; class Acidimicrobiia; order Acidimicrobiales; family RAAP-2; genus CAVYPR01. Next base: position 695,774 of record CAVYPR010000003.1, read on the forward strand.
GAGGGGCGTCGCGGGCCAGAATGAACGACCTCCTCCCGGCATTCGGGACGCCAGGGATGAGAGGACGGTTCGAGCCCGAGAGGTGGCCATGGCCTACGCCCAGGTTGGTGACGTCAAGCTCTTCTACGAGGTGCACGGGAAAGGGTCGCCCGTCGTCCTCATTCCGGGACTCGGAGCCGACACGAGACTCTTCTCCAACGTGGTCCCGACCCTCGCCTTGCGCAATCGGGTCATCGCCCTCGACCCACGAGGAGGCGGGCAGAGCGACAAGCCGACCGGCGACTACAGCATCAAGCAGATGGCAGATGACGTCGCCGGACTGTTCGGCGCACTTGGGCTCGCCCACGCCGACGTCGTGGGCTACTCGATGGGAGGCAAGATCGCGCTCCAGCTGGCGGCCGACCACCCCGAGTTGGTCGACCATCTGGTCCTGGCTGCCACCGCCGCCCGGCCGCCGGTGACGCGCCTCTTCTCCTGGCGCTGGTTCATGATGGACGTCGTCTCGAGGATACACATCCCGCGTAAGGCCGATGGCCAACCCTCCTACGCCTACGAGTCGCAGCGCCGGGCGTCGGCGTCCTTCGACGGCCGCCAGCTGCTCGACCGGGTCAAGGCTGGCACGCTGATCATCCGGGCCCGGCGCGACCGGATCGTGCCGGCCAACGACGCCGCCGAGCTCGAACAGATCTCCGGCAGTTCGCGGGTCGACTTGCCCGGAGGACACCTGACGTTGGTCATGGTGCACGGCAAGGTGCTCGCCGAAGCGATCTCCTCGTTCCTGAGTGAGGCGTGAGGCACAGGCTCGGGACTGCGAACCGGTCCCAAATCGCACCACTGGAGAGTTCTGACGTCCCGCAAGCACTACATCTCGTGCCCTCGCCGACGGCGCGCCAGTTCTTCAATCCAAAGAGCAGGTTTTTGCACGGCAGCTGAAAGCCATAACGGCTTTGTCCGCAGTGGGTTCAGTTCGGACCGTTGTCTGGCTCGGAGCCGTGGTCAGCGGCGTCGGTCAGCACGACGCTGGGCACATGGCGGTCGATGGGGTACTTGTTCTCTTTGGCTTGCTCCTGTGGTTGCCGATCGCCGCCGCACCCCCGGCCGCGGCAGGCGATGGCTCTGACGATCCCAGCCGGCATGAGGGGCCGGTTCGCTGATCACCCTGCAGCCGACGTGGACGGGCTGCCTGGGTAGCACACGTGAACTCTACGAAGCCCTCTGTCCTGGGGGCACCGTCGAAGGCGCGCCGGGCCCATGCGGAGGGGCGAGCGCCCCGTATCGGCGACCACCACGGCGCGGACCAGGCCGCCCGCGTCGAGCCTTACTTCTCGTCGACCTCGTGCAGTGCCCCGTAGCGACCGGCGATGCCTTGCATGATGACGGCCTCAAGGTCCGCATCGGTGAGAGTTCGCGGAACCCCGAGCGACGAGGCGCGCAAGAACAGCTCAGCCATCCACTCGAGAAGCTCGAGACGCTCGACTGCTTCGCTCATCTTGCTTCCATAGGCAACTGAGCCGTGATTTTGCATGAGTGCGGCGTTGCGGCCCTGGAGTGCCTCGACCACGTTCTGGGCCAACTCATCGGTTCCGAAGGTCGCGTACGCGGCGGTCCGGGTGGAACCCCCCAGGAGGAGACAGTTGTAGTGCAATGCCGGCAACTCGTCGCAACAACAGGAGACCGCCGTCGAAGCCATCGCGTGGGCATGCGTAACGGCAAGAGCGTTGGTGGCCGCATAGATGCCGGTATGCAGTGGGACTTCGGACGTAGGGGCTAGATGGCCATCAACCACTGCGCCGTGCAGGTCGATGACCGTGATCATCTCTGCCGTAAGTGTGGCCAGATTCGCTCCGGTCGGCGTGACCGCGATCAGGTCTCCATTACGAGCGGATACGTTGCCCGCCGTGCCGATTACTAGTCCCTTCTCTGCGAGGTGACGGCTCGCACTGGCTACAGCTTCTCGTTCATCAGCTAACTGCAATTCGATCATCCTTTGTTCTCGTGTAGGTGTCGTGGTCCATGTTTGGGTGCGGAAGGACGAGACCCGTGAGTTCAGACCGCGCCCCCGCATATCGGTACGGCATGCTTGGTAACCCATAAATACTGCCACTGTGCCGCAGAAAGCACACTTCCGGGTCCGAGGCGTGCGGCCGCACACGTGAGCGCTGAACCGACGGCCGGGTCTCCGCCAGACCCTCCCACAGGCCAGGCTCTCGGCATCCTCGGAACGCGACGGTACCTTGTCCTCAGCTGGCTGAGACGCTCGCATCGTCACACACCTGCGGCGGTGGGGGGCAGGGGCAGGGGCAGGGCTGGATACCATCACCTTGTGGGACGCGTCTGGAACAGATCGCGATGTTGGGACCGTCTGAGGGCAGGTCTCCGATGCTGCAGAGCTGCAGGGGACTGAGCAGCGCGTCCAGGCAGTTGCGACGTGCGGGAGCAGCCCCGTCAGCTCATGGTCGCGTCTCGCTTCACCACGAGTAGAAGGTTCAGTGAGTGCATCCGAACAGAGCGGGTCAACGACTGGAAGCAGGGACAATGGCTGCAAACACCGACCAGACGACGAGCTTCACCTACACGACCTACATCCAGGCCACGTCCGAGGAAGTCTGGCAGGGCCTCACCGACCCCTCCCTCATGAAACGCTACTGGCGGCACCAAAAGGCTGGTGAGAAGACCTTCCGTTCGGACTGGAAGAAGGGCTCCACCTACGACATGGCGCACGAGGAGGTCGGGCTTGTCGTGAGCGACCCGGAACAGGTGATCCTCGAGTCAGACCCCTACCGCCGGTTGGCCTACACCTGGCACACGATAACGCCCGAGTGGGCCATCGAGGTCGGCATGGACGAAGCCACCGCTGACACCTGGCGGGCTGAGCCACGTTCCAAGGTGACGTTCGACATCGAGGACGTCGGGCACAGCGTCGCAAGGCTCACGGTCCTCCACGACGGCTTCGAGCCCGGTAGCGCCGTTCTCAAGGGCATAGCTGAGGGCTGGCCCGCCGTACTGTCCAGTCTCAAAACTCTCCTTGAAACCGGCTCGACGCTGCGGACGTCGTAGGTTGAGCTGCCGGTTCGGTCCCGCGGGCGGTGGTAGGGGCCACCACCGAGCGGTCATGCGGCCGGGCGTGCGGGCTGCCTGGCGTCAGTTAGGCACCGCCCCCACGATGTCGGTGAGATGGACTGTCAGACCGGGGAGAGAACCGACAAGGCCTGCAGGGCCTTCCACCGGCCCGCACAATCCTGGCAAGTTCGCGTGGTCTGAACCCACACCCTGCTCATCCTGGATCGGGTGATCCAGCTGAGGCATCATCCCTCAGTGAGTCCTTGCCAACCTTCCCCGGTGGGACGGCAGGATGCGGCAGGATCGAGCCCCGCTGTGGAAGCCTGATGACTTGCCCGATGACACGTCGAACTCGGAGTCAAAGGCTCAGCCGTCATCCCGCAAGGTGACCTTGCGGTCAGGGGGCTCGGCGTCGTGACCGCGCCCAACGTCGGTTCACGGGGTCCGGCGGAGGTTGATGGTGGAGGTGACGGCCGCGGGTCGTGGATCCCCACCCGGGGCATGATCGCAACCAGGTTTACGGAGCTGCGCAAGCGTCGGGGGCTCATGATCACCTTGATCGCGTTGACGATCGGGCTCCCGACTCTCTTCCTCGTCATCCGGCTCTTGCTGCACGCCTTCCTGCCGCAGTCGTACGGCCCGGCCGGTGGGTTCGACGTGTTCACCTCCCTCATCGCCGGCGTGCTCTACATCTTCGGATTCATCGCCGCCATGACCTTGGGGGCCACCGCGGGTTGCTCCGACCTCGCCGATGGGATGTTCACGCAGCAGGTGGTGACTGGGCGCTCGAGAGTGGCACTGTACCTGGTCCGCATCCCGGCCGGCTTGGCCATCATCGTCCCCATGGTGGCCGTCGCATTCACCATCATCTGCGCAGTCTGCGTCTTCTCCGCGCCGTCCCGTTTCGATTTCCAGGGCACCACCGTGCCCCTCGGCCAGTCCCTTCATGGATACGAAACCTGGGCCGCCGACCATCCGAATCTGATCATCTGCGACTTCCCCTACAACGGGCCATGCCCGGAGAACGAAGCTGAACCAAACACCCCGCTGTCCCGGGCGCTGGCCGAACGACAGGCCGAGAAGAACTATCCGACCTACGCCGTGACCTACAACTCGCCGCCCCAGGGCTTGATGATCAAGGTGGGACTGTGGCTCGAGCTCGAGGTGATCGTCGCCTACATCTTCGGTCTCGGGTTGGCCTCTCTCATGGGACAGCGAATGGTTCCGATCATCCTGATGATCGTGTACGAGATCATCTTCCGACCGTTCCTTTTGTCGTCCAAAATTCCGATTCCCTACCTGATCAACCTTCAACGAGCTCTAGTCATCGAACTGGCTGTGGCCCATCTAGAGCCAGCCGGGATTGGTATCAACTACGGGATCGTAAACGGACCTGCTGGCCTTCGAGACTCGTCGTACTTGGTGCCGGAGTCGACGGCCATCGCGGTCGCCGTGATCGCCGCCTGGCTGGTGGTGTGGACGGTCTTGGGCGCGTGGAGAATGGCAACCAGGGACGCTTGAGAGACTGGCTCGACCTCCCCGAGTTTCAGGCGATCCCGTAAGCATCGGAGTAGCCGAGTCGCGGCGGTCGGGGACGTTCAGACAGATCGGCGACTCGGACTCATGGGACACTCGATCCCGTGGAAGACCCGCTACTGGCCATTGGCCTGGGAACCCGGTTCACGATGCGCCTGCGACTCGAGCCGATCGGCCCGGCTAACGCTCGTGACCTGTGGCTCATCCACAACGACGATGATGTGTCGTATTGGTACGACGGCGAGAAGCCAAGCCTCACGCAGGCGGAGCAGTGGGCGCAGTCCATGGGCGACTCATGGCGCTTCCACAGCGTGCACTAGTGGATCGCTTACGACCGCCTGAGCGGCGAAGTCGTCGGTCGCGGCGGACTATCGCGCACGCCCGTTGACGACGATTGGGATCAGATCTACGCATTCCTTCCAGGGGAACCGTGGGTGCGCGTCGCGCATGAGAGTCATCGCCCATTCATTGCGCACGCGAATTGGCTCGAGATCGGGTGGACGCTACGTCCGGAGTTCTGGGGGCGCGGCTATGCGTCTGAGATCGGCCGTGCGGGATTGGCGTTTGCATTCGATGTCATCGGAGTGCAGGCCGTGGTGTCATGCACGGTGCGTCACAACCTGCGGTCGCGTGCCGTAATGGAACGCATCGGCATGCGGTACGCCGGCGAGATTCGGAGTCGAGGCATGGTTGAAGGAGGTGAAGGCGTGCAGGACGATGCGCCTTTCACGGTGTGTGTGCTCCTGCAACGAGACTGGATCGGTTGGCGGCAACTCCGATGATCGCATGAGAAGAGCCCACTCAGCTGCATTGAGAATCTGATGGAGTCGCCCAGCACCATGGTTCGGGGCCACCGGCAGGTTGTGTCTGGATGCGGTGATAGGGGCATTCGCCATCACACCCGAGTTGGGAAGCATTCGGCCGACCGACGTGGTTGACTGGAGGCTTCAGACCCGTCGCAGGCAGGGCATGAACCCCAGCCAGTGGAGGTGCCAGTGGCCGAATCCACGCAGCCCGCAGATCGAATGGTCGTGTGCCACTTCATCGTCTCGGATGACGTCGAGCGCTCCCGGCGCTTCTATACCGAGGTACTGGGCGGCACGGTGGTCTTCGGCCCAGTGCCGACCAATATTGCGCTGGCCAACAGCTTCATCATCATCAATGGCGGCGGGGGCCCCACCGACGACAAGCCCACAGTCATTCTTGAGACGCCAAGCGACCCCGACCGGGTCAGCAGCTTCCTCAATATTCGGGTCACAGACATCCACGCCGTGTACGACGCATGGAGCGCCCGGGGCGCGGAATTCCTGACGCCACCGAAGCAGCACGCGTACGAGACCCGTTGCTACCTGCGAGATCCCGACGGATACATCATCGAGGTCGGGCAAACCACCGACCCGCAGGGAGACTGGTGGCCCGCCGCCTGGCCACCGATCAACCCCGGCGGCCAATCCGCCTGAACCCCGTCTCGTCGATGTCAAAAGGGGATGCACTGACGATCGCACGTGTATTACGTGTGTCAGGGGCACCTTCCCCACGAGCGAAGGCCGCACATTCTGGTTCACCCCCTTCCCAGGGGCCCGGCTGACTACATTAGCTAGACTAGCTAATATGTGGCGATGCAGGTCAACATGCACGACGCCAAGACCAACCTCTCCCGACTCGTGGCGGCGGTGGAGTCGGGCGAGACCGATGAGATCGAGCTCGCAAGAGCTGGGCACGTGGTGGCTCGGATAGTCCCTCCGCGCGCGAAATCCCCACGTCAGCCCGGTTACTGGAAGGGAAAGGTTCGCGTTGGCCCAGACTTCGACGACCTCCCCGACGATGTCTCCAGGGCGTTCGCCGGCGAATCTCTGTGAGGGTCCTTCTCGACACCCACGTGCTGTTGTGGTGGCTCGCCGACGACCCCTCCCTCCCGCCGACGGCCCGCGCTGCCATCGCCGACGCTCAGACGACGGTCCTTGTCTCGGCTGCTTCGGTCTGGGAGATCCTCATCAAGCAGGCAGCGGGCCGGCTCCATGCTCCCGACGACCTTCTGGAAGCTCTCGAGCAGAGCGACTTCGAAACCCTCCCCATAAGCGCCGACCACGCCCTTGCCGCCGGGAGACTTGCCCCTCACCATGCTGATCCCTTCGACCGAATGCTCATCGCCCAGGCCGGAGCGGAGAGACTCACGATCATCACTGTCGATCGACGTTTCGACGAATACAACGTCGAATTACTCTCGCTTGAGTGATTGACCTCTCCCCGGCGGTAGGGGTCACTCAGGGCGAGGTTCACCGCCGAGTCTTATGGGGCAAACAGGGGAATCATTGGCGGCGCCAACAGTTGGGACGATCAGGAAGCGAAGGAGATGTGTAGTTCCTTGGTGTCGACAGGATCGGTCGAACTCGCGTTGTTGACGATGACGTAGCAACTGTGCGCGGAATTACAGACGCCGTTACCAATCATTCCGGTCCCGACGTGAAGGATCACCGAGCCCGAACCGGTGGGGTCGGAGTGCAAGAGCGAAGCATGGGCAAAACTGCAGCCCGCCGGACTGGCCAAGGCAATCTCCACATGCGAGCACTCGAGGATATTGACCACCTTGCCCGGCGTATAACCGCTCCATCGAACGGTTATCGCCTGGCCGTCGCGCAAATCCGAGTTGGGAGTGACGGTGGCGTGCAGGTGGACCACTGGCGGCTTGGGGACGGGCAGGGTTGTCTGAGAGCCAGAAGTCCAGGCGGTATGCACCTGTGAGAGCGAGGAGCGACCGTCGGCCGCCACGTCCTGCAGGGCCCCTTTCTCGTGCTTGAGAAAAGCGTTGAAGAAGGCGGTCGTCGCACTGATCACCTGACCCGAAGTCGGACCGACCACCCCTGACGAAGCCATATGAGCGGTCGAACCACTGCTGTCTGAGGGGCTGTCCCAGTCAACGGTGAGCAACGCCTTAGGCCCCCGAGCTTGATTGAAGATCGTGACTGCATCGGCATAGGGAACGATGCCATCGTGGAGGTCCTGGACGACGAGGAGCGGCGGCGCGTCGGCCAGGTTGTAGCTACCGCTGCCCAACCCTTCAGTAGTGCCGGCCATCACCACTGCCGCCATGACCTGGGAGTCGCGGCAGCAGCTGTTGGCGACCAGACCAAGGGTCGTGATGGCGCCGTTGGAATGGCCCGCTGCCCCGATCTCGTTCGGGTCGACCAAGCCCGACAGCGCGACATCAGGGGTGGCCGAAGCCTTGAGCACCTGGCCGATGACGAAGCTCATGTCGCCGGGCTGGTTCCCGATGTCGCCTTCGTCGGGGCCGCCTGGCGTCTTGCTACTCGACAACGGAAACAGGGGCGCGGCCACCACGTATCCCGCCCCCGCCCAGGACCTCAGCAGCTGTGCGTACTCCTGAGGGGAGCCTCCCAGGCCGTGGGCAAAGACGATCAGCGGGTACGGCCCGTTGCCCGACCCACCGGCAGACTCCCGTGCCGGGTACCAGACGGTCGTCACCAGCGTCCTGGATGACTTGGCCGGCATCCCATCCCACGCCGGAGTCGATCGAGAGGAGTCCACCAAGGTCAGCGTCGTGGTCGCGACCGGCGTCGCACCTGCCGCCGGAATCGCGTCAAGAACAGGCGAGGCCACGGTGAGAAGTAGAAGGACGATGGCGACTGAGCGAAGCAACGCTGTTCGACCCCGCACTCGCGTCCCTCCCAGGCCGTGGAATCGAATTTTATGGATCCATAGGGATGGCCGCAACTGCCCTAAGGATGCGGCCCGATCCCCCGAGATCGGTCAAAGTTAGTCAAACTGATCAAGTCCCGCGAAGTGGTGTCACTGACGGCGTGAGCATCTTCGACGCTTTGGTCAGTCTGTCATCAGGTGTTCGTCGTGGCGACTTCCAGTTGGTTCGAGCCCGATGACGCCTTGAGCTGGGCCATGGACTCCTCGGAGAGGTAGCGGCGCTCGGCCACGAGCCACTCGCCGTGCTGCTCGACGCAGACGGCGGTGATGAGCCGCAGGGCAGCAGCGTCGTTGGGGAAGATCCCGACCACTCGGGTCCGGCGCTTGATCTCGCCGTTGACCCGCTCCAAGGGGTTGGTCGACCAGATCTTGTTCCAGTGGGCCTGGGGGAAGGTCACCAGGCCCGAATGGGCATGGTCCTCGTCGGGCGGCATGTGCCCTCCGCGATCTCGCAAAGCATCCTGGGGTCACTGGGCGGCGCCTTGGCAGTAGCGGACAAGATCCGCGGAACCACGGGTGCCCTTTTGTCCCATGCCGCTCGGGTGGCGTTCATGAGCGGTCTCCAAGTCTCATTAGCGGTCGGTGCCATCGTCGCTCTCTGCGGCGCCATCATCGTTCTGGCATTGTTACCTTCGAGAGTTCGTTCCAGGCCACCTGACCCCGATGGCGAAGACGTAGAGTGAACCCAGCCGGCCCCTCCACGTGCACGAGCATGGCCAGACGCTGGCGGTCGGACCAGTGGCACCCCAACTCTTCCATGCGCATGCGGCATGTGCTTGCGGCGAGCAGCGGACGTGGAAAATTCGAAGCTTCGGATGCGCGACGATCCGGCGATTTGGTACACCCTGCGCCCACCACCGGCGTTGAGCGATTTGGGACACCTGTCCAGGAGGGCGAGTCAGGTCCGCTCAGATTGGGGGAGCTGGGTCATACTCAATGCCCCGGCGCACCTCCCGGGCCCTGTCCGAGCCAGCGAAGCGGTCGACCAAATGCAGGGCCATGTCGATGCCAGCCGACACGCCAGCCGAGGTGACTACGTCGCCATCGTCGACGTAGCGAGCGCCGGACTGCAAGGCAACGTTCGGTTCCACCTGGTTAAGCAGCGCCAATGACGCCCAGTGGGTGGTCGCTGGGCGTCCTGCCAGGAGGCCAGCCGCAGCGAAGACGAGGGCACCAGTGCAGACACTCGCCATGACTTCGACGGATTGACTTTGTCGTCGTACCCAGTCGAGATAGACGGGGTCATGCATTTGACGGCGCGTGCCCTGCCCGCCGGGGTGGACAAGCACGTCGAGGGGCGGGCAGTCGGCGAACGAATGATGGGCCTGTATGGTCAGCCCCTTCGCACACTCCACCAGACCGCCCACCGAGGACAGCGTGGTCACATTCCAGCCATCAGTGGGGTAGTTGCGGCACCAGTAGGAGAGAACTTCCCACGGACCAACGGCATCAAGCTCTTCGACATCGGTGAAGAGCACGATCCCAATCTGGCGGCGTGCTGGCGGTCGGTCCATGCCGTCGAGTCTTGCAGGCGGTGCACACACCGACGGCCGCACGGACAGCCAGAAGCCCACGAAGCTGGCGAACAAATCCAAATACTCGATGGCTATTGTGGACCCGCCTCCCGGCGAGATGGGGCAGGTGGACATCCGAGGTGCCCGCGCGAAAGGGGACGAATTCCGACTAACCCGATACGAGCACCGCGGTCTGATGATGGGGAGATGAAACGCCCATTGGGGACTTCTCGTAGGCTAGCGCCGGTGCCTTCCATTTCAATTCGTTTGGTGCTGGCCGACGTGGATGGCACGTTGGTGACTTCCGACAAAGTCCTAACGGACGAGGCAATCGACGCCGTACACCATCTCGGTGGGGAAGGCATTCTCTTCGCCATCACCAGCGGTCGCCCCCCGCGCGGAATGTCCATGCTTGTCGAACCGCTCAGCATCGAGACCCCGATTTCCGCCTTCAACGGAGGGTTACTTGTCGACTCTGCGATGAATGTGATTGAGCAGCAGGTCGTGCCTGAGAACCTCGTTGAGCCCATCAGTGCCCTGCTTACGTCTCGCGGCCTCGACGTCTGGATCTATCGCGGTGCCGATTGGTACGTCCCGGATTCCCATGGACCGCACGTGGAACGAGAATCCTGGACCGTAAAGTTCGATCCAAAGGTCATGAAAAGCCTCGACGGCCTCACTGACGGCGTCGCAAAGGTCGTGGGGGTGAGCGACGACCGCGACATGATCAACGGAGCCTGGGCTGCAGCGAACGAAACGTTCGGAGACCACGTGACCGTGGCGACGTCGCAGCCGTACTACCTCGACTTCACGCACCCTCTTGCCAACAAGGGCTGGGTGGCCTTGTACCTCGCCAAGAAGTACGAACTTTCAACGGACGAGATTGCCACCATTGGCGATATGGCGAACGACGTTCTCATGTTCGCTCATTCCGGCCTCAGCATCGCCATGGGCAATGCCGATCCGCAGGTGAAGCGCGCAGCCCGCCGGGTCACCGACAGCAACGACCACGAGGGGTTCGCCATTGCAATGCGCCGCTTCATCCTCAATCGCGAGTAGGACCGGACCGAGTGGACCGTTCCTATCCCGGCACACAGGGCCCGCCGCCACGACCGTATCTGCGCCGGGACTCATTGGTCTGGGACAGTCGGACCGTGGGCCACAGCCCGGCGGTAGGGGGCACGTCCGACGCGAGTTCTAACTGTGGATGGGAGCGCTCTGAGGGCTTCCCTCGTACCTAGAAGGACGGAAGTGGGGCCTGTTGCGGATTTGATCCTGACGGCACGGCGGCCATGCCGACAATCGGTGCTGTGAGCACTTGGCCCACGGCGGAGCCGAGGAAGGGAGCGTCACCAAAGGCGAATATCCCGCCGTCGGCGGCAACGGTCCAATAGCCAGTACCGTCCGGATTGGCGGCCACGCCCACGATGGGCGCGTTGAGCGCTTGACTTCCCATCGACCCGAAAAACCGGGCGTCTCCGAAGCTGAAGATTCCGCCGTCGGACGCGACCTCCCAGTAACCGCCGCCATCCGGAGTCGAGGCCATACCCACGATCGGTGCGTTCAGGTGTTGTCCGCCCATGGAGCCGAAGAACTGGGCATCGCCGAAGGTGAAGATTCCACCGTCGGACGCGACCTCCCAGTAACCGCCGCCATCCGGAGTCGAGGCCATACCCACGATCGGTGCGTTCAGATGTTTGCTGCCCATCGAACCGAAGAATGGTGCCCCGCACATGGAGAAGACACCACCGTCGGAAGCGACGAGCCAGGCCCCTGAAGCAGCTGCTGCCACACCGACGATCGGAGCTGTGACTTTGTGGACGCCACCAGGACCTGTCCCGCGGGGCACACCGGTTCCAAAGGAGTTGGCTGAACCGTTATATCCGCGGCCGCTACCTGGGATCGGTCCATGACTGGCGCTGATCCAGTAGCCGCTGCCATTGGGCACAGAGGAGATTCCGTCGCAGGCGTAAGCGTGCGGTGGTGCAAGCCCGCTGCCCTCACATGTGTCATTTCCGTAGGTTCCCGGAGATCCGAGGTAGGTCGTGTTGAAGGCGAAGCTTGTGCCGTAGCCGGTAATCAACCAATAGCCCGGTAGTGAAGGGGATGTGACTCTGGGGGCGACTGCGTCTGCTTGGCTCCCAGAAGGTCCAATCAGAGCCGTCCCCATGAGCGCAGCAAGTGCGATCGATTTGTGCAGTACGAATCTCATAGTGGCGTGCTCCGGAGCCTCTCCGATGTTGGCCGATGGTAACTCGGGCGACCCCTGCCCCAGGGTGCCCCCGCGGGGCAGTGCCCACCACCCGGCGGTAGGTGACACCCAGGCCGGCACGCAATGGCCGCGTTATTGGGCGACTATCCGCCGGTCGGCGTCGTCCCCCAGTGCGGCACGGCTCCGTCCCATCCAGCATCTCGGTAGTCCGAGGCGGTCACCGATCGCTCCCCCGACTCGGCTTCGTCGGCCCTTCGCAATTCGGCCCCGCCGGAACTCGCCTCGGGCTCAATTTCGATCGGGACATGCTGAGGGGCGTCAACTGGTGGATCGTCATGTGCTTCGACGCGTTCGTTGCGGACAAGTTGGGTGGGATGACCATCGGAGAACCAGCGGGCCTCGTGACGGTCCTACGGGTCGCTGTACCAGCCCTCCTCACGGTCCGTTGTCTTGCATCGACCGTAGGTCCTGTGAAGTCGCGCTCAGTGTCGGGTTACAGGGGAGGCAAGACTCAGTGACACCGGGTCCGTTTGTGCAGAGCCTTCACGGCGCGGTGCCAATAGGTCCTGCTTAGCTGGGATCGGATTGAGCGAGGATGCCGCTGAAAGTGCGCCCCGTTATCCGCCGATAGGCAATTTCGAACAGGAAGCTCGCCAAGAGCGTTACTCCCAGCGCAATTAGTGATTTGGGAGCGGAGACGGCCATGTTGTACACGAGGACGGTGAACAGCGACACGCATGCGCTCACCGACGCGAGAATCGGCCACGCCTTCGCTCCGGTCTGATTGCGGATCCGAAGGTGGCCAACGCCGACTGCGGCATAGATCAGGAGAAACCCTGCACTCCCCATGGAGGCGACGGCACTCAACGGGAAGAGTAGGACGAATACGAGTACCACACCAGACGTTATGAACAGGCCCTCGACGTCACGGCCCCAGAGTTTTCGACTGAAAGCCGGCGGGAGGTCTCCGTTCTTGGAGATCTGGTACGCCACATTCGTGGAGCCATAGAGGGTCGCATTAACTGCAGACGCGGTTGAAAGTAGCGCGGCAATGGCGACCAGGCGAAACCCAGCTTCTCCGAGGGACGGCTTGGCCGCCACCGCTAGGGCAGAGTCACCGAGCCCATTTAGTACGTCGAGAGGAACATTCGTCACCACTCCCATGGCCACGAGTATGTAAATGACAATGACCAATGCCACGCTTCCGTAGATGGCAAGTGGTAATTCTCGCTTTGGCCTCACCATGTTGGCCGCCGCGTTCGTGATCAACCCGAAGCCCTCGTAGCCGACGAACAAGACTGCGGCCCCCGTGACGATCGCAAGCGGACCAGGCCAGGTACCTGGAGACAGCCGAGCTAGTCCGTCTCCGGGAAGGGCAAGAAACGCCGCCACGATGAAGACGACGAGGATGGCGACCTTTATGAACACGATCACCGACTCTGCCCTCCCCATGGTCCGGCTGCCTAGAAAATTGATCACCATGAAGACAAGCACCACGCCGACTGCCCACACCTTGGAAGGGAGGTGAATGAAGGTTTCGGCGTAGGAAGCAAATCCGGTGGCGTACAGAGCAATCGTGATGACGAAGCTGAAATACTGAAACAGGCTGAGCGATCCCGAAAGCACGCCTTCTCCGTAGCCACGAACGAGAAAGGTGACCGAACCCCCAACCGTCGGAAAGGCCTTGCCCAAAGCGACATAGCTGTAAGCGGCCAGTCCAGCAGCAACCCCTCCGATGGCGAAGGACAGCGGCAAGGCGGTGCCGGAGATCTTTCCGACCACCCCGAGAATGGAGAAGATCCCGGCCCCGATCATCCCGCCGATCCCGATGCTCAGGGCAGCGGGCAGCCCGATGCTTGACTTCACATCTTGGTCAGCCATGGGCTTCGGTCCTGTGCGGCTTGGCAAACCAATTATCCATTCAGATCAAGGCCTCAATGCACTGACCATGCGGCGAAGAGTACGGCAGTCGCCACGAGCACTACCAAACCAACCAGGCTAAGGCCGGTGGTCAGCTGATGGATTCCGATTGACCAGAAGTAGGACGAGACGAACCGGGCTGGACGCCCTCTCCGCGGCCCCGACCCGCCTACCGGCCCCGGAGTACGCCACAGCTCGGCGACTTGGGGAGTGGGAGGGGCGCCCACCACGCGGCGGTAGGGGATGATTGCGTGCCCGTACCCATGTGCCGGTCGCGGTCGGTTAGCGGTCAGCAAGCGCACCCCGACCGATAACCGCCGCCGACCCGGCGTA
>CAVYPR010000004.1:0-5167 GCA_963770505.1 uncultured Actinomycetota bacterium
CCGCCCACGGGAGGTCCGGACCATGCCATGCCGCGACCGGTGCAGCCTTCCTCCCCGTCCCGTCCGTTTCGCGCGGAGTACTCCGAATCCCCGTGGGGCGGCGGTGAGCGACACCGGCCGGGCCGCCGACCGACTGCCGTGCCCGCGTGCCGCGCCGCCCACCTCGACGCCTGCCTTCCGGCCATTTGCTTCGGTGAGGGTGGCAGGCGAGGACGTGATGCAGGTCGAACAGCGACATGGGGCGTGCACCACCGCGGCGAGGGGTGGACAACGGCCCGTTCTCGAGAGGGCGGCACGGTGAAGCGACGGCTCTCCCTGCTCACCGACCCGACCTCGTGCGACGGTCACGGCGTATGTGCCGAGCTGTTCCCCGAGCGGATCCGCCTCGACCCGTGGGGGTACCCCATCGTCGACGGCGACGACATCCCCGGCCACCTCGAGGAGCATGCGCGCCGTGCTGCGGCGGCCTGCCCCCGTCTGGCGCTCCACGTGGTGGAGGGCCGCCGATGAGCAGCATGCGATCTGGATTGCACGTGAAATCCGGCCGGACGTTCCGACGCCGCAGGATCCGGGCGGCCTTGGCCGTGGGACTGGGCGTGATCGCGGTGTGGTTGGCCGTCTCCCTGGGCAGCGCGCTCACCAACCCCACCTACGGGAGCTCGCTGTCGGCTCGCTTCGCCGAGTGGGCCCGCCAGCACGGAGGGGCCTCGGTGGTCAACTGGACCGAGAACGAGTGGTACAGCCACCACCCACCGAAAGTAGGCGGCAAGCCGCCCGCCGGAGCGATCAAAACGCCCGCCGTCGCGCCTAAGGTCGCCGCCACGTCCGGCCCGGCGCACCTCACTCCGCCGGCCCCCATCGAGCCCTTCGTCAGCCCGGCCATCCCCGGGGAGGGGCAGTGGTCCCCGGCCGGTCGCTCGGTAGGCGGCATCCCCGCGGTGTACACCACCACGCTCCGGCCCGACACTGTCCACACCAGCTACGTGGTGGGCGTGGCGTGGATGGACACCAAACTGCTCAAGGCGACGCTCTACTCGGGCAGCCAGATTCCCGGGGGTGGCCCCTACAACAGTACGGCGCCCGTCGGGCCCGCCGCCGCCGACAGCCTGGTGGCCGCGTTCAACGCGGGGTTCCTCATGTCGGAGGCCGAGGGCGGGTACTACACCGACGGGAAAACCGTCATCCCGCTGCGGACAGGGGCCGCGTCGTTCGTGGTCTACGCCGACGGCACGGCGACGGTCGGCCAATGGGGCCGTGACGTCTCGATGACCTCCGACGTTGTCTCGGTCCGCCAGAACCTCGATCTGCTGGTGGACAACGGACAGCCTGTGCCCGGCCTCAACGCCGCCGATACCACTCACTGGGGCTTCACCCTTGGCAACCAGGTCTACGTGTGGCGCTCGGGGCTCGGCATGACCGCCGACGGGGCACTGGTCTACGTGGGCGGACCTGGCCTCAACATCACGGACCTGGCCAACCTGCTGGTGCGGGCAGGGGCGGTCAGGGGGATGGAACTCGACATCAACACGACATGGGTGAACTTCAGCAGCTACGACCCCTCCACAGCCGCCGGACAGGCGTCGGCGGGGAACGGAACTGAGCTGCTCACGACGATGGCCGGCTCCCCTGGCCGGTACTTCGAGAGCTGGTGGGCCCGGGACTTCATCACGATGTCGGCCAGGACCACGGCGAACATCACGGTGACACCGCGGTCGAAGCACGGTTCGCTGTCCGTCCGGGCCCGGACAACGCCGAGCTCGAAGGGCGCGTGAGGTGGAAGCTCCGAGGATGGGCAATGGAGAGGACGTGCTGGCGACGTCGATTGACGCTCCACACGTCGCCTCGCTCCGGTCGCTGGACGGCGTGACGACCCAGGTCGCTGACGGGCGTCCCTCGGGGTGGGCCGCCCGCGGCGTTTTTCAGGCGCTGCGCCCCCGGCAGTGGACGAAGAACCTGCTGGTTTTCGTGGCGCCGGCCTCGGCCGGCGCGCTCGTCCACCCGGCACAGCTCGGCCGCGCCATAGCCACCTTCTTGATCATGTGCGCCGCGGCGTCGGGCGTGTACCTAGTGAACGACGTCGCCGATGCTGACGCCGACCGCCTCCACCCCGAGAAGCGCCACCGTCCGGTCGCCGCCGGTGTCGTCTCCGCGATGGTCGCCTTCTGGGTGGCGGCCGCCCTGCTGCTGGCCGCGCTGTCGTCGGCATGGGCGCTGGCCGGTTGGGAGTTGTTGCTGGTCGTCGGCCTCTACGTGGCCATCAGCATCGGCTACACGCTGTACCTCAAACGCGAGCCGGTGCTCGAGTTGGTGGCCGTGGCCTCGGGCTTCGTCCTGCGGGCGATCGCCGGTGGCGTCGCCACCCACGTGCCTCCCTCCAACTGGCTCCTGGTGGTGACCTCGTTCGGCGCCCTGTTCGTGGTGACCGGCAAGCGGCTGGCGGAGCACCGGGTGCTCGGCCATGACCGGGCGCGGCACCGCCCGGTCATGGCGCGCTACACCGAGAGCTTCCTCAATTCGACGCTGATCCTCACGGCTGGGGTGACGGTCACCGCGTACTGCCTGTGGGCCTTCGAGCGCACCGGGCTCATGTCCCGGGCCGGGCATCACTTCATCTGGATCCAGCTCACCGTCGTGCCGGTGGTGGTGGGCCTTTTGCTGGTGCTCCGCCTGGTTGATGGCGGTGACGGCGGGGCGCCCGAGGAGCTGGTGCTCCGTGATCGGTCGCTGCAGCTCCTGGCCGTGCTGTGGGCCGTGCTGTTCTCGGTCGGTCTCTACGGATGAGGTCCGGCGAGACGCGGGTGAGGAAGGGCGACCGCTCGCGCCGATCCGTCCTGCTCGCCCGAGTCCCCGACCCGAGCCGACCGGCCGTGGATCCGACCGTCGAGGTCGCCGACCCAGGCCCCGGTTCGTCGGAGTGGGTGTGTCAGGCGGAGGGCACCCGGAAGCTGCTCACCGGCTGGGGGGGCACGCCCGCCTCGGTGGCCAGGTTGGTGCGGCCGGAGAGGCCGCGGACGCTGGAACTGGCCGTCGCCGGGAGGGACCCCGACGTTCGTCCGGGCGGGAGGGGTGTGATCCCCCGAGGGCTCGGGCGCAGCTACGGAGACGCCGCGCAGTGCGGAGGCGGGGTGGTTGTCGACATGTCGGACTTCGACGCCGTGGGGGACGTCGATCTCCGATCGGGAGTGGTGGAGGTGGGTGGCGGGACGAGCATCGATGCACTGCTCCGTCGGGTGGTGCCCCAGGGGTGGTTCGTTCCCATCACCCCCGGTACCCGACAAGTGACGGTCGGCGGGGCGATCGCGGCCGATGTCCACGGGAAGAACCACCACCTCGACGGCAGCTTCTGCTCGCACGTGGCCCGCCTCACGCTGGCCACGCCGACCGGCACCCGGGTGATCGAACCGGATCGGGACGCCGACCTGTTCTGGGCCACCGCCGGCGGCATGGGCCTGACCGGCGCGGTGATGTCAGCCACCATCCGCCTGGTGCCGGTCGAGACGAGCTGGATGGTGGTCGACACCGAGCGCTTTGGCGACCTCGACGGCGTAATGGCCGCGATGGAGGCGACCGACGCCGACCACCGGTACTCGGTGGCGTGGGTCGACTGTTCGGGGGGCCGCGGCACGGGCCGGTCAGTCCTCAGTCGGGGCGACCACGCCCCGCGGGCCGCTCTCGGACGGCGGGAGGTCCACGCCTTCACCCCCCCGCCGCCTCCGCGGCTGCGGGTGCCGCGTCGGGCACCCCGCGGGCTCATCAACGCCTCGTCCGTGCGGCTCTTCAACGAGCTGTGGTTCCGCCGCGCGCCGCGGCACGAGACGAGCGCGCTCGTGTCGATGTGGTCGTTCTTCTATCCGCTCGACGCGGTCGCCGACTGGAACCTCCTCTATGGCCGGGCCGGCTTCGTCCAGTACCAGTTCGTCGTGGGTCCCGACCATGCCGACGTGGTGCACCGCACTGTGGCCATGGCCGCCGACGCCGGGGTGACCTCCTCCCTGGCCGTGCTGAAGCGCTTCGGGCCGGGCGATCCGGGCCCGCTCTCCTTCCCAATGGAGGGATGGACGCTGGCCCTCGACTTCCCGGTCGGACCCGGTGCGCTGCCAGCGCTTCTCGACCGGTTGGACATGCAGGTGGCCGAGGCGGGCGGGCGGGTATACCTGGCCAAGGACGCCCGGCTGTCCCCCGAGCTGTTCGCTGCCATGTACCCGAGGGCGCCCGAGTTGGCCGCCGTGCGATCGCGGGTGGACCCCCAAAGGGTCCTTCGGTCCGACCTTTCTCGGCGGCTGGAGATCGACCATGTGGGACCGCGGGAGGGGACGGCGAGTGCTTGACGCGTTCGGGCGGCCGCAGACGGTGGTGGTGTTGGGTGGGACCTCGGACATAGCGTTGTCGATCGTCGAGGCCCTGATCGCCGAGGGCTGTCGGACGGTGGTGCTGGCCGGCCGGGACCGCGGGCGCCTCGACGAAGCGGCTTCGCGGGCCGTGGCCGTCGGCGCCCGCTCGGCGCCGACGGTCGTCTTCGACGCCACCCGGCCACAGGAGGCGGGGGAGGTGGTCGGTCGGTGCGCGGCGGCAGCCGGAGGGCCGGTCGACCTCGTGGTGGTGGCGGTCGGCAGGCTGGGTGACCAGGTGTCCGACGTGACGCGCCCCGAGCAGGTGGCCGAGTCGGTCACCGTGAACTTCACGTGGCCCGCGGCCGCCCTGACCGAGGTGGCGGTGCGCCTGCGGGCGCAGGGACAGGGAAGGGTGGTGGTGCTCTCGTCGATCGCCGGAGTCCGGGTGCGCCCGGCCAATTACCTCTACGGCTCGGCCAAGCGGGGCCTCGACGCCTTCGCCCTCTCGCTCGCCGAGGACCTCGCCCACTCGGGGGTCACGGTGCAGGTGGTGCGACCCGGCTTCGTGCGCTCCAAGATGACGGCTGGGCTCAAGCCGGCGCCGTTCTCCGTCTCCCCGGCGGACGTGACCGCGGCCGTGCGCCGGGGCATGGCCGCCGACGAGCGGGTGGTGTGGGTGCCCGGAGTGCTGCGATGGGTGTCGGTCCTCCTGCGGCTGGTGCCCGCGACCCTCTGGCGGCGCCTCCCCGGCTGACCGCGTGCGTGGCCGGCGCGCCCGGTGCCGGCCAGGTGGTCGGGGTCGACGGCGCCGTTAGGCTCTCGCCATGTACCTGCGG
>CAVYPR010000005.1:0-17692 GCA_963770505.1 uncultured Actinomycetota bacterium
CGAGGTGTTCTACGCCATCCACCCGGTGGCCGGCCGCATGCCCGGTCACATGAACGTGCTCCTGGCCGAGGCCAACGTCCCCTACGAGCAGCTGAAGGAGATGGACGAGGCCAACCCCGAGCTGCCCACCGCCGACGTGGCCCTGGTAGTGGGGGCCAACGACACGGTGAACCCGGCCGCCATCGACACCCCGGGCAGCCCCATCTACGGCATGCCCATCATCCACGCCGACCAGGCCGAGCACGTGGTCTTCCTCAAGCGCTCCATGCGGCCGGGGTTCGCCGGCATCGAGAACGAGCTGCTCTACAACGACCGGACCGTGCTGCTCTTCGGCGACGCCAAGGACACCCTCCAGAAGCTGGTGACCGCGGTCTCTGAGTCCTAGAGCAGGTTCAGCCCCTGCCGCCGGCCGGGGTCGTGGCGGGGGCGCTGACCGAGCGGTCGGACACCCGGGCGAAGACCATCAGGCCCTGGCTGGTCCGCCGGGTGGAGAGCACCTCCACCTCGACGGGGCCGCGCCCGATGAGGTGGACGCCGTCGTTGACCACGACGAGGTTGCCGTCGGCCAGGAAACCTGCCGCCTGGCGCGGCTGGTTCCCCTCCCGCTCCAGCTCGAGGGTGAGCCGCTCGCCCGGCTGGTGGTCGGGCACGAGCCGGTCGACCAGCCGCCGCAGGTCGGTCACCCGGACCCCACGTCCGGGGGCCGCGTCGCGCAGCCGGCCCGACGAGGTGAGCAGACGGAGCCCCAGACGCCGGGAGGTCTCGAGCAGCCGGTCCCCGGCGTCCTCGATCTCGGGGAGCTCGTTGTCGGCGACCTTCACCGTCACCCCCGCCTCGCGCAGGGCCTCCAGGGTCTCGAGCCCCCGCCGGGCGCGCCGAGAGGTCACCGGGTCGGGCGCCGCCGCCAGGGCCTGGACCTGGTCGACAACGAAGCGCGGCACGACGAGGCCGCCCACGAGCATGCCGGCCTGCCCGAGCACCAGCAGCGAGTGGTCCATCACCGCCGACGCGTCGACCAGCATGGCGAAGGCGGGCGGGGGCTCGGAGGGGGGCGCCAGGATGCGGCTCAGGCCGGCGGCCGCCGCCACCTGCCCGCCCTTGACCATGCCGACGCGGAAGCCGGCGCAGGCCATGACCCAGGCCACCGCGGCGGCGACCGGGTACATGAGCGGTGACCGGACCAGGACCAGCAACGGCACGCAGAGCACCACGCCGAGGGCCAGACCGGCCAGGGCGGTGACGGTGCCGGCCAGCAGCTCGCCGGGGGGGATCCGGTCGAAGGGCTGGGCGACCCAGCCCTGCTTGCGCTGGAGGAACCGGCCGAGCGCGCCGCCGATGACGTAGGCCACCAGGGCGCCCAGGGCCATCCCGATGACCGGGGCGGGAGAGGTGTTCACGGAGCGTCCGACCTCGAGACCGGCCAGGGCGCCGATCAGGACGATGATGAGCCGCAGCACCTCGATGAACACCACAGTCACACCAGCGTAGTTCGGTCCCCCCTGGCTGCGGCAGGTTTTTTCTCGAGGCGGCCGGCGCCGGAATTCCCTGGATGGCCCCCTTGCCATGAGGCACGGTCTCTACAAGACTGGGCGTGCCTTATCGGCTGCCGTGGCAGGCACCTCCTGGTCGAGGCGACCCGCCGGAGGATGGGCTCTGGCGCAGGGAACCTGCACGCGGCAGCGAGAGGTGGCGCCGCGCGCGCCCGGAACTGGAAGGTCCGCAGACCCACCGATGACAACCGCTCACCGGAAGACGACGCACCGCGGCCGGGGCCACGAGGTCCTCCTCGTGCACCCCGACACCCGCGAGGCCCACCCGTGCCGGGTCACCGTGGCCCGCCGAGGCCTGCTGCTCCAGCGCCTGGCCGACGAGCACACCGAGCGCGGGTCCGCCGGCACGCTGCGGGTGCCGTGGCGGACCGTCCAGGGGTTCTCGGCCGACGGCACCGAGACGGCACCGGACGGCACCGTGCGGCAGCTGGTGGAGGTCGTCACCGACGCCGGCACGCTGCTCCTGCTGACGCGGGCACCCGACGTCTCGGAGCTCCTGGCCCAGGTGGCCGCCCGGTCGGGACGGTGGCGGCGCGCCCGGCGCCCGCTGTCCGTGGCGGCGGCCAGGCGGGTGGCCCTGGTGGTCGGCGGGCTAGACCCCCGCGCCCTGGCGGGAACCCGGCTCGGCGTGGCCGGCTGGCCCGGGGCGGTGGCGCGCCGGGTGTGGCACCCGGTGGAGGCGGCGCTGGCCCGTCCCGGCGGCCGGACGCGGGTGCTCGTCCGCTTCGGCGTGGCCGGCGCCGTCACGCTGCTCACGGCCGGGGTCGCCATCGTGGCGGTGACCGGCGGCGGCCCGTCCCCGTCGGGGGCCGCGGACCCCTACCACGCCGTCGGGCTGGGTCGCGCCGGGTCCGTCGGTGCGGCCACAACGGTGCGGCTGCTCCCGGACCGCAGGAGCAACAAGCCGCTCGTGCTCCCGCCGGCCACCGCCCCGCCCGCGCCGGCGCCCCCCTCGCTGGCCGATGCGCCGCCGCTGCAGCCGCACGAGGTCTTCGGCTTCGCCCCCTACTGGACCCTCACACAGAGCGCGGGGTTCAACGTCGGCGGGCTCACGACCATCGCCTACTTCAGCATCGGGGTGAACCCCAACGGGTCGCTCGACGAGTCCGGGGCCGGCTGGGAGGGGTACGAGAGCCAGGATCTGGTCAACCTGGTGAACCGGGCCCACGCCGCGGGGGTTCGGGTGGTGCTGACGGTCAACTGCTTCGACCAGGGGGCGCTCAACCAGCTCACGTCGTCGTCGACGGCGCCGGCCACCCTCTCGGCGGCCGTGGTCCAGGCGATCGAGGCCAAGAACCTCGACGGGCTGAACATCGACTTCGAGGGCGAGGGATCCGGCGACCAGGCCGGGCTGACCAATCTGGTCACCAAGGTCTCGGCCGCCGTCCACGCCGCCAACTCCCACTACCAGGTCACGATGGACACCTACGCCAGCTCGGCCGGCGACCCGGGCGGCTTCTACGACATCCCGGCGCTGGCCCCGGCCGTGGACGGGTTCTTCGTGATGGCCTATCAGCTGAACCTGCAGTCGCCCACCAATCCCGCCTCGCCGCTCACCAGCTCGATGTTCAGCGACCTGACCACGGCCCAGCAGTACGCGGCGGCCGTGCCCCCCGGCAAGGTGATCCTGGGCGTCCCCTTCTACGGCGAGCAGTGGCCCACCACCAACGGGACGATGTCCGCCCAGGCCACCGGCACAGCCACCCCCATCAGCGACGCCGAGATCGTGGCCGGCGGCCATCCCGCCTACTGGGACGACGTGACCCAGACCGCCTGGACCTCGTACCAGACCGGCGGCCAGTGGTACGAGGAGTACTACGAGGACCCGGCCTCCCTCTACCTGATCGCCCAGACGTCCCAGCTCTACGACCTGGGGGGCGTCGGGGCGTGGGCGCTGGGGATGGACGGAAACGACCCCCAGATGCTGGCGGCCCTCGACGGCTTCGCCCCGGCGTCCAAGGCCACACCGGCCGGCCCGCCGTCCGCCTCCCCCACAGCGTCGACCACCACGACCAGCACCACCACATCGCCAGCACCCCCCACAGCGTCGACCACCACCACCACCTCGACAACCACTCCCACAGGGTCGACCACCACGTCGTCGCCGGGGACATCCGACGGCGCGGCGCCGCGCTACTCGGGGACCTGGGAGGGCCAGACCGTCTCGCTCAGCCTGCGGCCCTGGGCGACAGCCCAGTCGCTCGGCACGCCGGAGTTCATGGGGCGACTGACCGGGTTCCAGACCAACGACCCCGCCTACGCCTGCCTCTCCACGGCGGCGGGGCTCTCGGTGTGGGCCTTCGGGTCGTCGCCCACCGTCGACACGGTGGTGGCCCAGCAGCCGACAGACTGCGTCGACGGCGAGTTCACCTTCGTCCCACCACCGACACCGCCGGCGGGGCCGGCGCCGACGACACCGTCGCAGTCGGGGTCCAGCACATCCTCGGGATCGGGGACGGGGACAGGCAACGGCACGGGCACGAAGTCCGGGGGGTCGGCGACAGCGCCGCCCCCGGCCATCACCACCCCCACAGTCCCGGTCACCCGGGTCACATCCCTGGGCGGCGGCTGACCGTCCCTCAGGGACGGGGGGCGATCCTGTCCACCTCGGCGGCCACCTGGGGTCCGGGGTCCCAGTCCGCGGCGGCCACGTTCATCGCGACCTGCTCGGGCCGGGTGGCCCCGGCGATGACCGAGGCCACGGCCGGCCGCTGGAGCAGCCAGGCGATGGCCAGGTCGAGCACGGAGTGACCGGAGGCCCCGGCCAGGGCGTCGAGGGCCGAGACCCGCTCCAAGGCCTCGTCGGTGAGGAGGCCGGCCGCCTGCTGGTCGTCCATGCCGGCCAGGCGCGTTCCCGCCGGCGGCGGTTCCCCGTGCCGGTACTTGCCGGTCAGGAGCCCGTTGGCCAACGGGAAGTACGGGAGGAAGGCCACCTGCAGGCGTTCGCAGGCCGGCAGGACCTCGGCCTCGGCCTCACGGTGCAGGATGCTGAAGTTGTTCTGGACGCTGACGAAACGGGCACCGTCCCCCGCCGCGGCCTGTGCCTCGTCGAGCTGCGGCGCAGTGACGTTGGAGCAGCCGACCTCGCGTACCTTCCCTGCCCGCACCAGCTCGTCGAGGGCGCCGAGGGTGTCGGCGATCGGCGTCTTGGGATCGGGGAAGTGGAGCTGGTAGAGGTCGATGCGGTCGGTGCCCAGGCGCCGCAGGCTGTCCTCGGCCGCCCGGCGCACGTAGTCCGGTGCGGCCCCGCCCTCGTGGTCGGCGTAGGGGACGCCGAACTTGGTCGCCACCACCACCTCGTCGCGCCGGGCGCCGAGGGCCCGGCCGAGCAGCTCCTCGCTGCGGGCGCCGCCGTAGATGTCGGCCGTGTCGAAGAGGGTCACGCCGGCCTCGAGGGCGGCCCCCACCACCGCGTCGGTCCCGGCCTGGTCCAGCCGGCCGCCGAAGTTGTTGCAGCCGAGCCCCACCACCGACACTTCGAGGGAGCCGATCCGTCGCGTCCGCATGCGTTCCTCCACCGCTCGCCGCATCGGGCGGGTCCGGCGCCCGCCACGAGCGGTAGCGTACCGGCGGCGCCGGGGAGCGAACCGGCCGAAGGCGACGGGAGGGGCTCGATGTCAACCCAAGAGGTGGAGGTCGAGGTGGCGGCGGCGGCCGACGACGTGTGGGCCATGGTCGGCGACTTCGGGGCCGTGGGCGACTTCCTGCCGGGGATCGACAGCCTCCAGCTCGAAGGGGACGACCGGGTCATCTCGATGTTCGGCATGGTGATCCGTGAGCGGCTGGTCGACCGGGACGACGGGGCGCGCTCGATCACCTACGCGATCGTCGACGGAGTGCCGGTCGAGGCCCACCGGGCCACCATCACGGTGGAGCCCCGGGGAGACGCCTCCGTGGTCAGGTGGGGGTTCGAGGTCGAGCCCGACGAGATGGCCCCCCTCTTCGCCGACAGCTACCGCCAGGGCCTGGCCGCGCTCGAGCGCCACTTCGCCTGAGGTCGGCGCCGGGGCCGCCGCCGGACGGCTCCGGGCCGTGGGGTGTCTAGCCTGCGTGGATGGCCGGTGCCCTCCCGTACCCCGGTGAGTCGGTGCCCAGGGTCCACCCGCGGCGGCTGCCCTCGCCCACGAGGCGCCAGCTCCTGCGGCGCGGGCGCCAGATCGCCACGGTCTTCACCCGGCATTTCACCCCCCTGGCCGTCCGCCAGGCCCGCGAGTTCCGCCGGGGCGTCCTGCCGTCGTCGGTGGTGGCCCGTCCGCTGCGGCTCAGCTTCGAGGAGCTCGGCGGCACCTTCATGAAGTTCGGCCAGCTCGTCGCCTCCGCCCCCGGCCTGTTCGGGGAGGAGGCGGCCGACGAGTTCCGGTCGTGCCTCGACACCGGCCCCGAGGTGCCGCTGGCCGAGGTGCGCCAACGCGTCGAGGACGACCTCGGGATGTCGCTGCGCGAGGCGTTCGCCGAGTTCGAGCCCGAGCCCATCGGCCGCGCCTCGATCGCCGTCGTCCACCGGGCCCGGCTGCACGACGGGAGGCAGGTGGCGGTGAAGGTGCTGCGACCGGGCATCGAGCGGCTGGTGGCCACGGACCTCGACCTGATGCAGCCGCTCTTCGACCTGCTGGCCCGCCAGACGGGGGACCAGACGGCGGGCGCCGCGTTGCAGCTCCTCGACGGGCTTCGCCAGCAGCTCGGTGAGGAGCTGGACCTTCGCAACGAGGCGCGGGCGCTCGCCCACTTCCGGCGGCTGGGTGCCGAGTTCGACCTCCCGCTGCTGGTGGTGCCCGAGCCCCACCCGCGCCTGTCGGGTCCCAACGTCCTCACCATGGAGTACCTGCGGGGCGTGCCGGTCGACGACCTGGCGCGGGTGGCCGAGCTCGGCTACGACCCGGCGCCCCTCGTCGAGCAGGTGGTGCGGGGGTTCATGGTCACCGCCGTGCGGTGGGGGGCCTTCCACGGCGACGTGCACGCGGGGAACATGCTCCTGCTCGAGGACGGGCGCCTGGGCATCATCGACTGGGGCATCGTGGGCCGGCTCGACCACGACACCCACCGCTTCTTCCTGCGACTGCTCGAGGGCGTCCTCGGGGACGAGGGGGCCTGGCCCGACATCACCGCCCACCTGACCCGCACCTATGGCCGGGCCATCCAGGAGGGGCTGGGCCTCGACGACGAGCAGCTGTCGCTCTTCTTGCGCAACCTGATCGAGCCCACGCTCACCCGGCCGTTCGGCGAGGTGAGCCTGGCCGCGCTGTTCGCCGCGCCCCAGGCCCAGGCGGCACGGGCCACGGGGATGCAGGCCCGCGGCCGGCCGCTGCGGGCCGAGCTGGCGAGGCTGCGGGCCCAGCGGCGGATGCGCCGCATGGCCGACGAGGCCGGCGGCCTCATGTCGGAGTTCGACCGGGGGACCTTCCTGCTGGGCAAACAGCTCATGTACTTCGAGCGCTACGGGAAGATGTTCCTGTCCGACGTCCCGCTCCTGGGCGACCGCGAGTTCCTGCTCTCCCTGCTGGCCGGTCCCCGTGGCTGAGGCCGCTCCCCGTTGCCGGGAGAAACTGGAATGTGTTCTACTTCTCCCACCACGGCCCGCGGCCGGCCGGTGACGACGCAGGAGAGTCGAGTGAGCGAGCACGAGGTGGACCCGGACGAGGAGGTCCTGACCAGCGACCACGTCCTGGAGTACCCCTACTCGCGCTCGGTGGGGCCGGTGATCGGCGCCTTCCTCACCGGCCTGCGCGACGGGAGGATCCTCGGGGCCAGGGCGCCCGACGGCCGGGTCATCGTGCCGCCGACCGAGTACGACCCGACAACCGCCGAGCCCACGGGCGAGCTTGTCGAGGTCGGCCCGGACGGGACGCTCGAGTGCTGGGCCTGGGTGGTCACCCCGCTTCCCCAGCACCCGCTGGAGCGGCCGTTCGCCTGGGCGCTGGTCCGGCTGGACGGGGCCGACACGTCACTGCTCCACGCCCTCGACGCCGGGACCCCCGAGGCCGTGTCCACGGGGATGCGGGTGCGACCCGAGTTCGTGGGGGCCGACGAGCGGGTGGGGCGGATCCAGGACATCAGGGCCTTCGTCCCGTCCGAGGGGGGTCGGTCGTGAGCGCCGCCGACGGCCCGACCGGGGCGGAGGGGAACGGGGAGCGGTCTCCGGTGACCACCCTGTCGACCCCGATGCGGCTCGAGTACCTCTTCAGCGCGGGCATCGCCCAGTCGAAGAACCTGCGGGGACTGGCGGCGGGCAAGTTCATCGGCCAGCGCTGCCCGGTGTGCCGCAAGGTCTACGTCCCCTCGCGGGGCTCGTGCCCGGTGGACGGGGTGCCGACCGAGGAGGAGGTGGTGCTGGGGAACACCGGGACCGTGACCACCTTCTGCGTGGTGAACGTGCCGTTCGCCGGGCAGTCCATCGAGATCCCCTACATCTGCGCCATGGTGCTCCTCGACGGCGCCGACATCTCCTTCATGGGGCTCATCCAGGAGATCCCGACCGACGAGGTGCGGATGGGGCTGCGGGTGGAGGCGGTGTGGGTCCCCCCCGAGGAGTTGCGCCCCTCGATGGCCTCGGTGCGGTACTTCCGGCCCACCGGCGAGCCCGACGCCGACTACGAGACCTACAAGGACTACACCTGATGCCCGCCCCCCCCAAGCCCCGGCAGGGGCGGCGCCCGGTGGCCATCGTCTCCTTCGCCCAGGCCGACAACGTGCGCCGGGAGTCCCACCGCAACGAGGTCGAGACCCTCATGCCGGTGTTCGCCGAGGTCTTCGCGGCGACCGGCCCGGGCATTACCAAGGACGACATCGACTTCATCTGCTCGGGATCGACGGACTACCTGGTCGGCGGCCCCTTCAGCTTCGTCACCGCCCTCGACGCCATCGGCGTGTACCCGCCCCGCAGCGAGAGCCATGTGGAGATGGACGCCGCCTGGGCCCTCTACGAGGCCTGGGTGGCCCTCCAGGACGAGGGGGTCGACAGCGCCCTGGTCTACGGCTTCGGCAAGTCGTCGCTGGGCCAGCTGTCGAAGATCCTCTCCCTCCAGCTCGACCCCTACGTGATGGCCCCCCTCTGGCCCGACCCGGTCTCGATCGCCGCCCTGCAGGCCCGGGCGCTGCTCGACGCGGGCCGGGCCAGCGAGTCGGACTTCGCCGCCGTGGCCGCCCGCTGCCGGCGGGCCGCCCTGGCGAACCCCAAGGCCCAGGTCGCCTACGACAAGACGGTCGACGAGCTGATGGCCGAGGAGTACGTGGTCACCCCTCTCCGTCGCCACACCTTGCCGCCGATCACCGACGGTGCGGCGGCCGTGGTGCTGGCCGCCGGGACACGCGCCTACGAGTGGGCGGAACGGCCGGCGTGGATCACCGGCATCGACCACCGGGTCGAGACCCACGCCCTGGGCGCCCGGGACCTCGCCTCGTCGCCGTCGACGGCCCGGGCCGGGCAGGCGGCCGGGGTGGGGGAGGGAACGGTGGACGTGGCCGAGTTGCACGCCCCCTTCGCCCACCAGGAGCTGATCCTGGGCGAGGCCCTGGGCCTCGGAGACGGCGTCGACGTCAACCCGTCGGGCGGGGCGCTGGCGGCCAACCCCCTCATGTCGGGCGGTCTCATCCGGTTCGGGGAGGCGGCCACCCGCATCCTGGCCGGCTCGGCCGGCCGCGCCGTGGCCCACGCCACCTCGGGTCCGGTGCTGCAGCACAACCTGGTGGCCGTGCTGGAGGGGGAGTGATGGCCGAGCGGGTGGCGGTCATCGGGGCCGGGCAGACCTACCACAAGGCCAAGCGAGACGACGTCTCCATCGCCGGGCTGGTGCGGGAGGCCGCGCTGCGCGCCCTGGAGGACGCGGGGATCGGCTGGTCCGACATCGACGCCGTGGTGATCGGGAAGGCCCCCGACATGTTCGAGGGCGTGATGATGCCCGAGCTGTACCTGGCCCCGGCCCTGGGGGCCGTGGGGAAGCCGATCTTCCGGGTCCACACGGCGGGATCGGTCGGCGGCTCGACGGCGCTGGTCGCCGCCCACCTGGTGACGGCGGGGATCCACCGCCGGGTCCTGACCGTGGCGTTCGAGAAGCAGTCGGACTCCGACGCCATGTGGGCCCTGTCGGTTCCCCAGCCCTTCTCGGCCCCGCTGCTGGCCGGGGCCGGGGGGTACTTCGCCCCCCACATCCGGGCCTACATGCGCCGCTCGGGGGCGCCGCGCGACATCGGGATGAAGGTGGCCGTGAAGGACCGACTGCACGCCCTGGGCAACCCCTACGCCCACCTCCACTTGCCCGACATCTCCCTGGAGATGGTCGAGCAGTCGATCATGCTGTGGGACCCGCTCCACTACCTCGAGGCCTGCCCCTCCTCGGACGGGGCGGCGGCCATGGTGCTGGGCACCGAGCAGGCGGCCGCCGAGGCGCAGGCCGCCACCGGCCGGCGGCCGGCGTGGGTCCACGGCATGGCCATGCGATCGGAGCCCACCATGTTCGCCGGCCGCGACCAAATCAACCCCCGGGCCGGCCGGGAGTGCGCCCAGGACGTCTATCGCCAGGCCGGCGTCAGCGACCCCCGGCGGGAGTTCGACTGCGCCGAGGTCTACGTCCCCTTCAGCTGGTACGAGCCGATGTGGCTGGAGAACCTCGGCTTCTGCGACGAAGGGGAGGGCTGGAAGCTGACCGAGGCCGGGGCCACCTCGATGGACGGCGGGGACATCCCGTGGAACTGCTCGGGCGGCGTGCTCTCCTCCAACCCGATCGGGGCCTCGGGGATGCTGCGCTTCCTCGAGGCCGCCCTCCAGGTCCGGGGCGAGGCCGGCGCCCACCAGGTGGACGGCGTCCGCCGGGCCCTCGGCCAGGCCTACGGAGGGGGATCGCAGTTCTTCGCCATGTGGGTGCTTTCCACCGAACGTCCCTGACCGCTCCCCGGGAGGGGCATGGCCGGCCGGTAAGCTGCCCTGTGCTCCCCGGCCGGGGTGCCCTTGGAGCGAGGAGGTCGCCCTGTGAAGGTCGTGGTGGACTTCGACGAGTGCGCCAGCAACGCGGTGTGCATGGGCATTCTGCCCGAGGTCTTCGAGGTGCGTGACGACGGTTTCCTCTACGTGCTCGACGAGCACCCGCCCGAGGAGTTGCGCGACCGGCTGCGCCAGGCGGTGAACGGCTGCCCCACGGGCGCCATCTCGATCGTCGAGGGCGAGTAGCTCCGGAGGCGGGTTGACCGCCCCCAGGGTCCGCTTCGCCCCGTCGCCCACGGGCTACTTCCACGTCGGCAGCGCCCGCACGGCGCTGTTCAACTGGCTCTTCGCCCGCCAGCAGGGCGGGGTCTTCGTCCTGCGCATCGAGGACACCGACGCCGAGCGCAACCGGGAGGAGTGGGTGGACGGGATCCTGTCGGCCATGGCCTGGCTGGGGATGGAGCCCGACGAGGGCCCCTACCGCCAGTCGGAGCGGCAGGACCGCTACGCGGCGGCCGTCGACGCCCTGTGGGAGGGCGGCCACCTCTATGCCTGCGACTGCACCCGGGAGGCGGTGGAGGCGCGCACCAAGGACCGGGCCACCCCCGGCTACGACGGCCACTGCCGGGACCGGGGACTGGGTCGGGAGGGCGCCGGGCATGCCCTGCGGTTCCGCGCCCCCGACGAGGGGGCGACCGTGGTCAGCGACCTCATCCGGGGCGAGGTGACGTTCCCCCACGAGGCCATGGAGGACTTCGTGGTGGTGAAGTCCAACGGCCAACCGCTCTTCGTGCTGGCCAACGTCGTCGACGACCGGGACATGCACATCACCCACGTGATCCGAGGCGAGGACCTGCTGCCGACCACGCCCAAGGGGGTGCTCTTGTGGCGGGCCCTGGACGCCGCCGGCGCGGCCGACGCCGTGGCCCTCCCGGCCTTCGCCCACCTCCCGATGCTCGTCAACGAGCAGCGCAAGAAGCTGTCCAAGCGCCGTGACCCGGTCGCCGTCGAGTCCTACCGGGACGAGGGGTACCTGCCCGAGGCGTTCCGCAACTACCTGGCCCTGCTGGGGTGGAGCCCGGCTGGCGACGCCGAGAAGGTGACCCTCGAGGTCCTCGTCGAGCAGTTCCGGCTGGAGGACGTCCACCACGCCCCGGCCTTCTTCGACGTGGCCAAGCTCACCCACCTGGACGGCGAGTACATCCGAGACCTCACCCCCGACGAGTTCATCTCGCGCAGCCGTCCCTGGGTGGCGCCGGACCCGGGGGAGTGGGCGCCGTCGTCGGGCGGGCCACCGTGGCCGCCCGAGCGGTTCCGGGCCGAGGACTTCGCCGCCCTGGCCCCCCTCGTCCAAGAACGCGTGGCCCGGCTCGGAGAGGTCCCGCAGATGGTGGACTTCGTCTTCCTGGCCAAACCGGAGATCGACGAGGCCGGTTGGGAGAAGGCGGTGGCCCGCGACGACGGCGCCCCTGGGATCCTCGCCGCCGCCTCCGCCGCCTACGCCCGCTGCCCCTGGCAGGTCGACGCGCTGCGGGAGGCGACCGTCGAGGTGGCCGAGGCGGCGGGTCGCAAGCTCGGCAAGGCCCAGGCGCCGATCCGGGTGGCGGTCACCGGGCGCACGGTCGGTCCGCCGTTGTTCGAGTCGCTGGCGGTGCTCGGCCGCGACGAGGTCCTGGACCGGCTGGCCGCCGCCTCCGCCCGCGCAGGGACGGCGAGGGAGCGGTCCGCCCCGGGCGGTTGATGCTGGTGGGTCCGGTCCGCCTGGCCCTCAAGGTCGTCGGTCTCGTGGTGGCCGGGTTGCTCATCTACTTCGCCGTGACCCTCGTGCAGGTCTGGCTCACCTCGCGCCACTACGACCCGAGGAAGGCCCAGGCGATCGTGGTGATGGGGGCGGCGCAGTACGACGGGGTGCCCTCCCCCGACCTGCGGGCCCGTCTCGACGAGGCCCTCCTCCTCTACCGCCATGGGTACGCACCGCTGATCGCCGTCACCGGGAGCAAGGAACGAGGCGACCAGTTCACCGAGGCCGAGTCGGGGGCCCGCTACCTCGAGGACCATGGCGTGCCGCCGTCGGCCATTGTCGAAGCGGGCGGTGACGACAGCTGGATGAACCTGGCCGATGTGGCGCCGGAACTCCGGCGCCTGGGGGTCCACTCGGTGCTCGTCGTCACCGATCCCTTCCACGAGGACCGCTCGATGGCCATCGCCAGCGACATGGGACTGGAGCCCTTCCCGACCCCCACCCGCTCGTCTCCGATCAGCGGCTGGTCGACCGTTCCGTACTTTTTGAAGGAAGGGTTCGGGGTGGCCCTGGGACGGGTCATCGGCTTCCAGAACCTGCACGCCCTGGGCTAGGGAGGGGATGCGTCCCCGGTGAGCGGTCCGCTAACCTGGAACCTCGCCCATTCGGGGGTGGTGTAATCGGCAACACGACTGGTTCTGGTCCAGTTATTGAGGGTTCGAGTCCTTCCCCCCGAGCTCGGCCGGTCCGTGAAGGCCGGCTGCAGGGCCCCATCGTCTAGTGGCCAAGGACACCACCCTCTCAAGGTGGAGACACGGGTTCGAACCCCGTTGGGGCTGCCACTAAAACTCCTGGTCAAAGACAGATTCTGTCAACGCCCGTTTCCCGGTAACCCGTTTTGACCATCCTTTTGTCCATCCACTGCACTACACTGACCAGGACTTCCCGGACGCGGCCGGCGCCCGGTGAAAAGAGTGGAGACAAGCATGGCTGGCTCGATGCGGCAGCGGGGCGAAGGCACGTGGCAGCTCCGGGTCCACACCGGCCGTGATGCCGCCACCGGCCGCAAGCGCTACGTCGAGCGCACCTTCCACGGGCCCAAGCGCCAGGCCAACAAGGCCCTCGCCGCGCTCATTGTCGAGGCCGAGCACATCACCCCCCGAGCCGCCAGGCAGGGCACCTTTGCCGTACTCCTCGACGAGTGGCTCGAGCACGCCACGCCGAGCTTCTCGCCCAAGACCGTCGAGAACACCCGCATGTACATCGAGAACGCCATCAAGCCGGCCCTGGGCGCCATCCCTGCCCCCCGCATCGCCCCTGCCGATCTCGACCGCTTCTACCGCAACCTGCTGGCCGTTGGCGGCCCCCGCGGCCCCTATGCGCCCGCCACCATCCGGAGGGTCCACGGCATCATCCGCCAGGCGCTGACCCAGGGCGTGCGCTGGGGCTGGCTCAGCCACAACCCCGCATTCGACGCCTCCCCACCCCGGGTGCCCCATCACTCCATCAAGCCCCCGACCCCTGACGAGGTGGTCCGACTCTTCCGGGCCGCCGAGGAGTACAACCCCGACCTCGCCACGTTCATCCTTCTGGCGGCCTCCTCGGGCGCCCGCCGCGGCGAGCTCGTGGCGTTGCGCTGGCACGACGTCGACCTCGACTCGGGCACCCTCTCGATCGAGCGTGGCGTGGTCCTCGTCGACGGCGAACTCATTGAGCAGGACACCAAGACCCATCAGTCCCGCCGTGTCACCCTCGACTCGGGGACCGTGAACGCCCTCACCGGCCACCGCGACCAAGCCGTGGCCAATGCCCGTGCCGCGGGAGCTGTCGTTTCCGACGACTCGTTCGTCTTCAGCCGGACTGTCGATGGCTCCGAGCCCTGGCGCCCGGACTCGGTCACTCGGGACTTCCACGTGGTCCGGGACCGCGCCAGCGTCCCCGGCGTACGCCTCCACGACCTCCGCCACTATGTCGCGACCAGGCTCCTCGCATCGGGTATTGACGTCCGCACCGTCGCCGGACGCCTCGGCCACCGCAACCCCGCCACCACGCTCAACGTCTACTCGCACTTCGTCCCCGAGGCCGACCAAGACGCCGCTGAGGCCCTGGGCCAGCTCTTCGGTGACGCGATGGAAGCGGCTGACTCCAAATCGAGTGAATAAGGGCAGGGGGACGCCTGATTGCCGCGCGTCGCCAGCAGCCGCACTTCTGTAGTTGCCCGCCCCCTACCGGCACTTATCTCTAGCTGTGAAGAGGGCGTCCTCGACGTAGACAGCGGGTGAATTTCTTCTTTGTCGAGGACGCGTTTCTTCGAGCAGTGCGCGGCGATGTCTTCGATGTAGCGACCGGGGCATCGATTGTCAAGCGGCGACCGCGTTCTCTCGACCTGGCGTGCGCTGTCTTCGACGTAGCGGTGGGCAAGCGCTATGGTCGAACGTATGTTCGCTTTTGGGGCCTCGGGTTGATCGTCCAACAGGTGGTGATGCCGGTCAGCGGAGCGGTGTCTTGGACGGTGCTCGGCGACGACGGCGAGCCGATCGAACCGGTCGAGGACTACCTGACGTACCTCTCGGCGCTGGAGCGTTCGCCGAACACCCAGCGCGCCTATGCGACGAGCCTGAAGCTCTGGTTCGAGTTCCTCGAACGGGTCGGCGTCGGGTGGGCCAAGGCCGGGGTCGACGACGTCGCCCGATTCGTGTCCTGGCTGCGGGCCCCGGCCGACAACGTGATCGTGCTGGACGCGCGGAACCGCTGTGCGCTCGCCGGCCACGGTCAACCGGCACCTGGCCGCTGTGTTCGGGTTCTACGAGCATCATGCCCGCTCGGGTGTCGATGTCGCTGCCGAGCTGGTGGCGTGGCGGCGGGTCGGCCGTGGCTCCTACAAGCCGTTCCTGCACCACATCACCAAGGGCCGGCCGGTGCCGACACGCCCGATCAAGCTGCGTGGTGCCGCGGCTGGCGCCACGCACGCTGACCCCCGAAGAACTCGTTGCCGTGCTCGCGGCCCCCGAACACGCCCGGGACCGGTTCCTGCTTGGCACTGCTGGCGGAGACCGGGATGCGCATCGGCCAGGCCCTCGGGCTGCGCCACTGCCGATTTCGTGAGCCGGGCCAAAGAGGTGCGGATCGTGCCCCGAGCCGACAACGCCAACGGCGCTCGGGCCAAGCTGCGCTCGCCGGCGTCGGTGCCCGGTCACCGCCGGCCTCGTGCGCTTCTACTCGGACTACATGCACGCCGAGTACGGCGAGGTGGACTCGGACTACGTGTTCGTGAACCTCTGGGCCGGGCGGATCGGGGCCCCGCTGACCTACGCGCCGTGGACAAGCTCGTCGGTCGGATCCGCGCCCGCACCGGGATCGCCTTCACCCTGCACATGCTCCGCCATACCCACGCCACCGAGCTGATCCGTTCGGGCGTGGCGATCGAGGTCGTGGCCAAGCTGCTCACCCACCGGTCGTCGACCACGACGAGCCAGACCTACGTGCATCTCGACGTCGCAGACATCCGGGCCGCCCTCCAGCGTGCCGGGGTGTGGGGCGACGGCAGGAGAGAGCTATGGGCGAGCCGGCACGGCCAGTTCGGCTCCGTGTCGTGTCCGGCGGCGGTGACGCCGTCGAGGCCGCCTATGCCAGCTGACATCTGGCGTGCAGCCGACCTCGGCGTGCCGGCCCGGCGGGGCCGTGACTCGGCCTGGTTCACTTCGATCGAGCCAGGCGTGGCTGCGCGACGCGGTCAAGCACTGGTGCCGGTTCCGCCTCTCGACCGGCGCGGCCTTCAGCACCATCTCCACCATGGCCCAGGGCATGGCCCGGTTCTCCGAGTTCCTCGACCGAGCGCCACCCCGAGGTCGTCCACATGAGCGGCGTGACCCGGGCGCTGCTGGAGGACTACCTGTCGTGGATGGCGTCGAGCCCGTGGGCGACGACCACCCGCTCGCATCACGCTCACCATGCTGCGCGGCTTCCTCGACTGGGGCCACCGCTACGGCCAGCTGCCCGGCTTGCCCGCCAGAGCCGTGCTCTACGTCGAAGAGGTGGCCGTCCCGAGGACCGCGCTGCCCCGGTTCGTGCCCGAGTTCGTCATGGCCCAGCTCGAGTCCGAGGCCAACCTGGCCCTGCTGCCGCGCCCCAGTGTCCGCAACCTCGTCGTCTTGCTGATGGAGACCGGGCTGCGCGGCGGCGACGCCTGCCAGCTCGCCTTCAACCCCCTCATCGACGACAGCGTCGGCTGGCCCTGCCTGCGCTTCTCCAACTCCAAGGTCGGCACCGAGCAGCTCATCCCGCTCAGCGCCAAGGCGGCCGACGACCATCCGGGCCCAGCAGGCCCACGTCTCGCGCGCGCTGGCCGGACGGGTCGCCGTGGCTGTTCCCTGGGATCGCAGACAACGCCGACGGCAGCCTGCCCTACGCCCACGGCAGCCTCTCGCGCCAACTCGGCAGCTGGCAGGCTCGCATCGGCGTGCACGACGAGTCGGGCCACCCGGTGCGCATCCACGCCCACCAGTTCCGCCACACGGTCGGGACCCGGCTCATCAACGCCGGCGTCCCCCAGCACGTCGTCCAGAAGCTCCTCGGCCACGCCAGCCCCCGCATGACGGCCCGCTACGCCACGATCCACGACCACACCGTGCGCGATGCCTTCGAGGAGTTCTGCCGCCAACGCGTCAACACCGCCGGGGAGCACCTCGACTTCGAGCCCGACGCCCTGACCGCCGACGCCGAGTGGGTCAAGCACAACCTCTCACGTGTCCGCGACAGCCTGCCCAACGGCTACTGCGGCCGGCCGCCCCAGCAGGACTGCCCCCACCCCAACGCCTGTCTCACCTGCCCGGACTTCCAGACCACTCCCGAGTTCCTCGACGATCCACCGCAAACAGGCCGCCACCAACCGGCGCCTGATCGCCCGAGCCGACGCCGACGGCCAGTTCCGCCTGGCCGACAACCTCCGCCAGGTCCAGGCCAGCCTCGAGCGCATCATCCCCGCCCTCGAAGCGATCGAGTTGCGCGAGATCGAGAAGGACGGAGCACCATGACCCGCGCCGACAACACGGCCCACCTCCGTCTGGCGGCCGCTGCCCGCCACGACGCCGCTGTGGGACGTGCACGCAGCGCGCTCGAGGCACTGGACCGGTCAGGACATTCACTCACCTTCTCGGCGGTCGCCCTGGCCGCCGGCGTCTCACGGGGATGGCTCTACAACCAGCCCGACCTTCGCTCCACGATCACGCGACTTCGCACGGGATCGTCTCGGTCGACCCCACCAGTCCCCGCCGCACAGCGGGCGACCCCCGACTCGGTCCTCCGTCGCCTTGATGCCGCCAGGGACGAGGTCACCCGACTGCGGAGCGAAAACGCTGTCCTACGCGACCAGCTCGCCAGATCGCTCGGTGACCAACGCGCGAACCGGTGATCGCTGCGTGGAGTACATGTCCTCGACGCAGGCACCCTGTTCATCTGGGGTTTCCATCGGCGGACTCGAGATAACGG
>CAVYPR010000006.1:0-1211057 GCA_963770505.1 uncultured Actinomycetota bacterium
GAGACACTCTGGGTGAAGATTGCATCGGATCCTATGGGGCAGGTGTCCACGAGGGCGGGTCAACTCCATCACCGGCAGGCGATCCTTATGCGACAGACCTCGCCTCGGGGATTTGCCCCGAAGTCAGCCTCGACCTCCGCGGTGTGTTCTTCGGCCGCCAGCGGCCTTCAGGTCGCCGCGCTGGCAACACCACGACCGGCGACGAGCGCCCCGGCCACGAAGATCAAGGAGGACCACAAGAACGCCGTCGTGTAGCTGTGGAGCAGGGCTGCCTGGAGATTGGCCGGGGTCAGTGCCCGACCGACCAGGTAGGACGTGGCAGCACTTGCGGCCAGCGTGTTGAGCAGCGCACGTGCCGATGGATCCCCCCACCTGTTGCGCCGTGTTGAGGGTGGCCGATCCCACGCCGGCGTCCTGGGGCGCCAACCCGAGGGTGCCGGTGCTGAAGGCGGGGGAGACGCTCAGCCCCGAACCCGATTCCCAGCACGAGGAGATAGGGAAGCACGTGGCTGACGTAGGACGAATGCAACCCGACCAGGTGGAGCCCGAACAGCGCCAGCAGCAGACACGAGCAACCCGATCGGCACGATCGGCTTGGGTCCGAATCGCGGCAACAGGATGCGATTGGACACCTGGGCCGTCGCCGCCACGGCAGCCACCAGAGGGAGGAACGCGACGCCCGGTCTTCACCGGGCTGAACCCCAACGTGCCCTGCAGGTAGTAGGTCAAGAACAAGAACACGCCGAAGATCCCGACGCTGGCGAACAGCATCACCAACAACGATCCGCCCCGCGTCCGGTTGAGCACGACCCGGGGCGGGAGCAGCGGGTACTTCGCCCTGGTCTCGAAAGCAGGCGAATACGGC
The DNA here is from genome assembly GCA_963770505.1 of uncultured Actinomycetota bacterium. Lineage (GTDB taxonomy): Bacteria > Actinomycetota > Acidimicrobiia > Acidimicrobiales > RAAP-2 > CAVYPR01. The sequence goes on from CAVYPR010000006.1 coordinate 866, forward strand.
GAGCAGGACCACCCCTGCGACGAGGAATCCGATCGTGAAGGGATCGCTCCACGCCGTGGTCTCCGCGTGCGAGAACCCGAAGACGAGCGAGAACAGCCCGCCGGCCACCAGGAAGAGGCCGGGCAGGTCGAAGGGATCGTGGTCAGCGCCCTCGTCGTTCTTCAACCACAGCAGGGCGCCGGCGATGGCGCAGGCGGCAAACGCGAGGTTGACGAAGAGCGTCCATCGCCACGAGGCGTAGGAGGTGAGGATGCCGCCGAGGAGGAGTCCCAGCGCCCCGCCTGCGCCGGCGATGGCTCCGTAGATCCCGAAGGCCTTTCCACGCTCATCCGGATCAGTGAAGGTGGTGGTCAAGAGGGCCAGCACCGAAGGGGCGAGCAGGGCCCCGAACGCACCCTGGACCGTCCGGGCGATGACGAGCATCGCGAAGTTGACCGACGCACCGCCGATGGCCGAGGCCAGCAGCGAAGCCGACCAGCCCGATGATGAGCGCCCGCTTGCGTCCGACCATGTCCCCGATGCGGCCGCCGAGAAGGAGCAAGCTGCCGAAGGCGAGCGAGTACGCGGTGACGATCCACTGGCGATCGGCGTTGGAAAAGTGCAGATCGTGCTGCGCAGTGGGGAGAGCGATGTTCACGATGGTGCTGTCGAGAATGACCATCAACTGGGCGATCCCCAGCACGCCGAGAATCCACCACCGCCGGCCGTAGTTGGCCACATCAGCCGGGTCCCGTCCCCCCGTGTGCTCCATCGTCATCAATGTGGTCATCGAATGCTCCGGCTTTGGTATCGGTTGAAACGGAAAGCGGCCATCCTGGCGGGCGAATGATGTCCAGGCGCCCAGGTCGTACCCTCGTTTGCTCCGCCTTCTCTTGCAGGTGAGTGATACATCACCTAACTTGGTGATACATCACTCACCATAGCGAAATGAAGGGAGAGGGCTCGATGAACCAACCACTTACCGTCGAACAACGCGTGGCCGTAGCCCGTGACTTCGTGAAAGTCGTCTTCAACGGGCACAGTCCGGAACGGGCAAAGGAATACTTCACCCCAGACGTTGTCTGGCACGGCAACTCTCTGGGTACGGTCAGGGGCGTAGAGAACATGACCGCACTGCTGACCGGGTTTCTGGGGGCACTCCCGGACCTCCAGGCCGAGGAGCAGGACCTGATCGCGAGCAACGATCTGGTTGTCATTCGGCTCGTCGTCAGTGCGACCCACAAAGGCGACTTGCTCGGGATTCCGGCGACGGGGCTGAGCGTCCAATGGAATGCCGTTGACATCTACAGGATCACGGACGACGGGAAGATCAGTGAGGAGTGGGCGTCGGACGACATGGCGACCGTCGGCAGCCAACTCGGTGGTTTCTCGCTGCCTTGGGCCTCTTGAGCCGTCGCTAGCGGATTCGGGGGATCGCTTCCTCGCTCTACGACGGGCGCGGTGCTGGGGAACGTTGCAAAATGAAGGTCATGGCAAAGCCCCGCCCCAGCAAGCGTCTGCCTGCACCTGAACTCAGCCCCGAACAGCTGCGAGTCTGGTTTGCCTATATGCGCGTCAATCTTCAGCTCACCTATGAGATGAACCGCCAGTTGCAAGCCGAGAGCGCACTTTCCCTAGCCGACTACCACGTACTGAGCAAGCTTCACCAGGCGCCCGACCAGAGACTCCGGATTGCTCCGCTCGCACGCGAGATCGGCTGGGAGCGAAGCCGCGCCTCGCACCAAGTGCGCCGGATGGCACAGCGCGGATTGATCGCGACTGAGTCAGTGAGAAACGACAAGCGTGGCACCGAAGTCATAGTTACCGATCGCGGAAAGTCAGCGTTTCGCGAGGCCAGGTGGGGCCATGTGGCGCTCGTTCAAGATCTGTTCTTTCGCGGACTCCCAGAGGACGTTCTGATACCACTCGCCGAGACCCTGGAGAATGTTTACAACAACATCGTCGAACGCGGCTCAGGTTATCGGGACACAGACGACTGATCTCCTTTTCGAGAAGGAACGGCAGGACGACTGCTTTCGACGAGTCGCCGATCTGAATACAGTGCACACTGCCGGCGGTCGGGGGCACTCTGGGCTACTGCCTCGCCGGACATTATGGGGTAGGTGTCCGGCAGGGCGGATGACGTCGGCTGCCCTAAGAGTCCACCCCCTCGAAGAGCCCGACGCATGTAACTCTGACGATGCTGGTTCCCCCTGAGTGAACCGTTGCAGCTCCAGAACAACGCCAAGATGGCGAAATCTCGGCATTCAACCTGTAGTTTCCTGGGGGCACAGCCAACCGAAAGTCACCGACCGCGCGATCAGTGGCGACGATCTTGCCGCGGGAAAGTACGTTGATCGTTTCAGGCTGACGCACAGGGTATGACCAGATGCTAGGTCCGTCCTCATACAGATGCGCTCTGATGGTTCCGTCTGCAACGGTGCCCGTACCGCAGCATGCCAGCATCAACAGGCTGAGCGTCGTACATGCGAATCCGATACGGACACGAGCCGAACGCACGCAATTGAGGCTAACTGCCCCCGAATGTACGGGCAATAGTTTCCGGACTCCCTGCCATCAAGGTGCCGTCGCGGGCGGTGCCCATGAGCCGGCGGTCGGGGGCACCGTCAGGGGTGGGCAGCCAGGGTCATTAGGGGGCAGTCGGTGGTCCGGGCGCATTACGTTCTCGTCTGAGATTCGGAAAGCTTGGTGAACCTCGGCCCGGGGCATGTTGTGTTCAGCCCGTCGAAATAGCAAAGGGTAAGGGGGGAATCGACTTCCCAGGTAACAAGGTCGAAGTGACACACATGCTGAGAACCTGCGTATGTGATGGAGATCTGGCTTCCGCTCTTGGCCGATCCTGGGTGGTTTAGTGTCTTAATACCAGACCGTGTTGTCGCGTATCGCCAAGTGCCCGACGTTGGTAGCGGTTCGCAGGATCGTGGCTCCTTGACGCCGATCCGCAAGTCGCGGGCGACAAATGCACCATCCGCAGAAAACGTCATTGAGCCAGCGGTGCCGGACCACGTTCCAGTCAGTTGCGACCGCGAAACTGTCGGAGTCGAATTACCCCACCACGCACACCCGGCAACGGTGGATCCGAAACCGACGATACAAGCGGCGAGCAGGATGTTCCAACACCGGTGACCGGCATTCACGGCTTTAGGGTATCGCTGGGCTGCGCTTGAAAGATGCAGAGCTGACAAAGGAAGACCGTGTGGCGGCAGTCTTAGCGCGGCTGCCATGAAGCGTTCGTGCCGTGCGCCAGGCGGCCGGAAGACTCAGATCGAGGGCGGACGTCGGCGAGTCCAGTACCTGCTGGTAGTCCCCCCTACCGCGAGCCCATATCCAAGTGGGGCACTGCCACCGAGGTGCCGTTCGGGGCGCAATGCATAATGGCGGGCGACACCTCAGTTGTACCCGTCGTTGCCGTTCATCCCGATAAGGTCACGCAGCACCACTGTCACTCACCCGCTCGCCCAAGGAGCCAGCGAAAGCTTCACCAGTGAATAGCGCACCCGCTCCTGTTCCAGCCGGACGTTCGTCCCGAACCGGTCCTCAACCAGGTCGCGGTATAGCGTCGCCTCAAGTTTGGTCAGGTGGGCCAATGTTCGCTGGGTCGGACTCGGTTCCTCCACCCATTGCCCTCGGTGGGCCAGAAGGGTCGCCTCGTCCATGAGCATTGACTGGACGGTCGGAAACCGGGCACGGAGGCGGTCGAGGATCTCGAAACCGTGGGTATCGAGGTCGCCCCAGTAGACGACCTCTTTGGCATCCATCCATGGGAGATTGCGAACGCCCCCGAGAACGAAGCCGGAACCGAAGACCACAACCGATCCGGGAAGAGTGGGGAAGGCCAGGTAGGTCACCTCGTTCTCCAGCACAAAGACCGTGTCGGCGCCGAGATCGAGATCGGCGAGCTCCTCGGTTCGGAAACTAAGTTCGCTGATGCCAACTGGAAGCCATGGCGGGCGGCCCCGCGCCGGATCGGACTCCGGAACTCCGGCGGGAGCGGCTCCCCCAGCCGGATCGGTGGCACAGCCGTCGGGCGGCACCGAGAGGCGAGACTCCGTGTGGAACCGCAACCTCGTCATTCCCGGCTTGCTCCGAAACCCGAAGCGCCGGGCAAATTCTGCAGCCGTATATCGCCTATCCACCCGTTCGGGCGGTAGTACCTGCGTCAACACGGTGCTCAACAGCCGGCGGTGCCTTTCGACGAATTTGGTGTCGACACCGGGAACGTCCAACTGGCGAAGATAAGTCGATTCGGTGTCCGACCCGGCAATCCAGTCCACGATGGACAAGACGTGGTCCCACTCGGCAGCAAAAGCCAATGCGTCAAGGGGGCGGGAAGTGATCCACGGCATGAGCGTCGGTAGACGGGTCCGGGTTGCCTCAAGTATACGGTCCAGTTGCCGGACCGCGCCGGTCGTGCCCAGGAGGGCGCTGAGGTCTTCAAACCGGTCAATCCAAACCCGATATGGCACTGAGTTCGCCCCGACATTGCGGCCCTGGATGACCCGGTACTCAATTCGGAACCGAGGGCGACATCCCCGGGACGAGGCACTGTCCCTGCTGAACCGGGCCGCCCAGGACACCACTTCGTCGAATCGGTCGAGCAACTCACCGGCCGTTGGGGCTTTCAAGGGCACGCTGATCGGCTCCCACGCCACCGCGGCGGCATAGTCCGACAGATATCGACCTGAGTCCCAGCGTTTGCGCAGTAAGGCGATCACGTCAGCGACGTTCGTCCAGGCTTGTTTCATGCAGTGAGTGCTTGCTTCAAAACGTCTCGCGTGCGGGCAACGAAGGACCGTGCCGCCTTCACGCTGCCGGCCCGCCACTTGCGGCATTAGCGTCCGCGTCCGCGTGCGAAACGGGACGGTCTCGCTTCAATTGCCGGTACTCGGCAATGGTGAGGCAAAGGAGGCGCGAATAGTCCCCCTCCAGATTGTCCACAAATCCCACGGCCGAGACGTGGGGTTCGATGACGTGGATCTTCTGAAGCGGAGTGACGATCAGCAGCTGCAGCCCGAGCCGGGTGAACAGTTCCAAGGCGTATCGGGTGGAGACCTCCGATCCCCGTCCGAAGGCCTCGTCGATGACGACAAACCGGAAGGCCTTGGACTTGGCCGTGGCCCAATCAAGCTTGAACTGGTAGGCCAGCGATGCGGCAAGAATGGTGTACGCCAGCTTCTCCTTCTGCCCACCCGACTTGCCACCCGAGTCGGCGTAGTGTTCGTGCTCCTCGTCATTGGCACGCCACCTCTCTGACGCCGAGAAGACGAACCACTGGCGGACGTCGGTGACCCGACGGGTCCAGGCCCGGTCCAGATCGGATGAACCTTCCCGACCTTTGAATCGCTCAATCATGAGCTTTACTTGAACGAACTTCTCCTCTGAGTACTTGTCAGTATCTCCGGCACCTACGACATCTTCGGTGCAGTGGCGCAGGTCGCTGCGGAATTCCCTTATTTCCACGTTCGGCGTGTGGTCGGGTAAAAGCCGGATGTAACGACCTTCGTTGTAGTCGATGCCCTGCAGTGACCGGTTAATCGTCTCGATACGATCCCGGATCAGCTGCTCCTGCTTGTTTAGCTGGGCGGCAAACCCGGCAATCTCCCGGATGGTGTTCTCGTTCAGCTGACGCTTGAACTCGTGCTCAAAACGGGGGAGGTCGTCATTGGCCACGCGATCGTGGAGCTGGCGATACTCGGCCGCGGAGGCCAGGTTGTCATCCAGCTCGGCCGCCTCCTGCGGGAATGCCTGGCGGAAAGCCCCCATCGCCGTCACGATCTTGAGGCCCAATGCCTCACGACCATCAGAGGCTTTGCGACGCCGTCGCCCGAGCTCGGCGCCAACGGCCTCCTGGACTTGGTGGACGCCGCCGGCCTCCCCCATGAGTACCGACCGTTCCTCCCCGACGAGCTCGTCAATGGCCTCCGACTGCGCTTCCGCTCTGGCCACCCCGGCCTCATCGCCCAGAAGAGCCGCAACCTCAGCCATCCGATTGGTGCACCGTTGCTGGTCGGCATTGAGGACACCCCGATTGGTGAGAAGGGCATTTCGCTGCAGGTCGTCGTTGGCAATCCGTGACCGGACGGCCTCACGCTCGTCGTAGAGGGTCCTGAGCCGGTCTGACGACGTGGTAATGCGGTTCTTCTCAGCCTTGAGGTCGTCCACCTCTCCCGAGAGGCTCGGCCAGTCGAGCTCATGCCAGCTTGGGTATTCCTCCAACCTGGAAAGGGACACAATGGTTTGTTGCACTGCGTCAGCGTGTTGCTTCGCTGCCGTGACCGCTTCCGCAACCGCGGCGATACCCTGTTGGATCTCAGTGGCATGGGCTACCAGGGCGTCGACCTTGGCGACATTGTTCCAGCCGAGGACATATTCGCGCCGATCATCGATCCGACGACGGTCGTCTTTCTCATGACGATCGCGATCTTTGACTTGGCCGGCCTGGGTCACCCCCTTGCGCACCTGCCGGAGCTCACCGACGGATTCGACGCAGGCGTGGTCGGCTCGCCGAGCCAGCTCAGTGTCGAGCCACGACCTGAAGGGCGAGTCGGGCTTGATCTCGAGGAGGTCGGCCAGGAGGGGGCTGGACGTCGACCGCACCGGCCGATCGGCCACTGCCACCGCTCCAGCTACCCGGAAGTAGACCAGCCGAGCCCCCAGGTGATGACCGTCGATCCAGGCGGCGACCTCCCTGTAGTGGCGGTCGGGAACGAGTAGTGAGAGGGCGAAATTGTGGAGTACTCGCTCGGCCGCCCCTTCCCAGTCTTGGGCATTGGGCCGCACCTGTATGAGTTCGCCAGCGAAAGGCAGGTCGTCTTCGGCGATGGCTAGCTCATCGCAAAGCCGCTCTCGTAGGGCCAGGGTAGCAGCAGGCAGGTTGGACCGTCGGGACTCCAAGCTCCGGAGCTCCTTGTTCACGCTGTCGGCGGCTTCGTCCAGACGGCTCTTCTCGACCTGGCGCTCGCTCAGCTCGTTCTGGGCACCGGAGAGTTCCACGTCCAGCTCGGCCAGTCGAACAGTTACCCGCTCTAGAACGGATTCAAATTCATCTGCCGACCTGACCTGTCCCATCCCCGAAGCGCCCAGGATCTCGTTGAAACGATCGAATCGCTTCCGGCGCCCAGGCAGCTCGTCCTCACAGTTTCCTATTCGCCGCTCAATCTCCATCAGACGGTCGCCGCCGGCACCGGCGATTTCCAGCCCCAGTTGTCCGTCGGTCGACCGCAGGTCCCCAAGAGATGCATCCACTGCGGCGAGCTCCGCCTCGAGTGAAACCAGCCGCTCGGCAGTCCGGCGCTGTTCAGCCAACAGGAGCTGGCGAGTACGACGGGCGAAATGGATGGGCAGGACGTGGAGAAGCTCCTCAATTCTTGCCAGCTCTTCCACCATCTTGTTGTAATCGTCAAACCTTGAGACCAACGGACCCAGCAGGTCGAGTTGAGACCGTGCCCGGAGCACGGCATCGTGGGCACCCGTCAGGTCGTCGAAGTGCCCGATAAGCTTGTCAATCTGCTGCTGGGACTCAAACGGCTCCAACATGTGGCTTCGAACAAAGTCGTTGAGGTTGTCCACGGCCTTCATGGAGACGGTCTGGTGGAAGAGTTCCATGGCCTGCTCGGACTCGACCCCCAGGCGTCGGCGAAACTCCTTTCCGTACTCCGGAAATCCGTCGCTGATCTTCGCGCCCCGGTCGCGGAGGCGACGCCGGAGGGCAGCCAGGTCGGGACCCACATCGGCGAAGTGGTTCGCAATCGACAGGGTGGTATCGGCCACCACGAAGAACCGCTCAGGCTGCCCCTGGCCCGGTTCACGGGCCCGGAAGACTTGGGCCAGGGTGACGGTGGTCCCGTAGTCGGCGTTAGCAAAGACGCCGAGGATCACCGAGTAGTGGCGCGTGTCCCGCAGGCCAACGGAACGGGAGGCACCAGTGGTCTCGTTGCGCTCGGACTTGAAGTGGCCCTCCACATAGGAACGGAGGTCGCGGCTCTCGAGTGTGGGCTCCGGCTGCCTTGTTGTAGGAGATCCGGTTGGAGGGAAGGAGCAGGGTGGTCACGGCGTCCACCAGGGTCGACTTACCCGACCCGATGTCTCCAGTCAGGAGGGCGTTGCGTCCTCCGACCTCGAAGGTCCACACCCGGTGATGGAACGTTCCCCAGTTGAAGACCTCCAATCGCTGCATACGGCACCCTGGGAGCCGATCTTCGAATGCACCGTCCAACGCCACCAGGGTGTGCTGATCCGCCGTCACGTCGGCTCCTCGTCCCTTCCAGGGCCTGGAGAGCCACCTTCCTCCTCGACCCGGCCTAGGAGAGCCAAGTAGGCGTCGAGCTGGCCATCGAGGTCTGCTAGCCACTGCCCGTCGACGTAGGCCTTGACGATGCGCCTAACCTCGTAGCGGTTCTCGTCACCCCGAAGCTTGCGAAGGAAGCCGAGGTCCACCACCTTCTTCAACGCATTGTCAATGGTGTTGTCGAGCTTGACCTCGTTGGTCGAATCCCGCAGAAAGAGCCGCAGCATCTCCACGAAGTCATCTCGGGTGAGTATCAAACGAGCATCCGCATTTGCCGCGTCGAACTCAGCCAGGCGCTTTCGTAGCAGCGCTAGCAGCAGGCTGACCTGGAAGCCCAGGGCATGACGTGCGATGAGGCGGGGCACCTCGGGTCGGTCATCGTCCGGCTGACTGCGGAGGAAAGCGTAACCCTCGGCCTCGTCGACCACGACGTGGAGACCAAGGACGTCCACGTGATCTGCCACCGCCGCCTGGTGCTTGAGAAGCTGGTGCCAGAGCCTCTCGTCGACGTCGCGGTACATGGGACCGCGGAAAAGCGTGATGAGCACGACCGAGAACTCTTGGTCCCGCCCCGACACTCCGAGAACGCCAGGCGAGGCGGTGACCGACGGTGAAATCGAGGTCTCGCTCACGACGGTGCCTGCCGATCACGGCCGAAGATGACCCTGGGCAGTTCGGCCACTCGGTCGCCATCGTCGGACAACCACCCGATCTCCTCAGTACGACCCTCTTCGAAGAACACGGTCAGCCCGGGCTCGGCGAGCGACAGGTAACCGATCAACTCGGCCAGGCCTTGTTCTAAAGGTTGACCTTCCACGACCTCGCTCAATCCGACATTGTTCCGACCGCCGAGCGTTGACCGCACCCGGCGGGCCAGCTCGTCCCGGTCCACCGACTGCTGATCGAGCAGGGAGGAGGTGTCGAGACCGTCCTCCCCTCGTTCCATCGATGCCGGCTCCAGGACAGTGGGACGGGCCGGCCGGAACAGCGGACGCTCCATGGGAAGCACCACAGTGACGGCGCTGGCTGCCAATTCGGTCGTGATCGGTGGGGCGGCGATGTCCCGTATACGCAGAGCCTTGGACTCGATACCGCGTAGCAGCTCCACGATGCGTTTATTCTCGAGCCACACCTTGTCGTCGAGGAAGCGCCGCAACTGGTCGGAGAGAAGGCGCACGGTCGACTGGGTCCGCTCGGCGGCATCCAACCAGTCGAAGTGCACCCGCATGAGGCGCTCGTCGGTCTCAGTCACATCGACGATCTCCCGCAGGCGTGCGAGCAGCTCGCTCAGCTCCCGCTGACGCTGATGAGACAGGAGGAAGTCGTGAAAGGCTTGGAAGCTCCGGCCTTGGTCGGAGTCGGCAATATTCGAGCGCTGGCCAACTACGTCGTCGAGCAGCGCACCTTTGGAACCCGACCAGGCAGCGATCTGTTCGCGCAGGTCTCGGTCCAGGCGACGAAAGTTGTCCTCAACCTCGCGAAAGTCGGCCAGCAACTCCCGGGCCGTCCGAACGAACTGTTGGAATCGGTCCCGCTGGCTTACGGAGTCCAAGGTGGTGAATTCGCCCCGTTCCGTCTTGGCGATCTCGTTGTCGAGTTCGGCCCGGCGGCGACGAAGATCCGCCAGCCGGCGCTCCGGATCCTCGTCGGCCCCGAAGACCATTTGGCGCAGCAGCTCGAAGACCGTGTTGAGCCGGGACTCGGTACCCACAAACTCCCGAGTCCGCAGGTCGCCAACCCATAGGAGGGCCTTCTCAACTGCCGGGGTGAGGTCGTAGTGAGGCTCGTCTGAAGATCCCTGGGGATAGAACTTCCGCAGCCAGCCCCGTTCGGGGGCGGCCCAGTCGTCGAGGTAGGCGGCGGCCGCCTTCGGGTAGGTGCCCTCACCCAGGCGCTGGTTGAGTGCGTACAGCTCCTCGTCGAGCTCCCGGGACAGCTCGGATGCCGGCATTTGCCCAGCGTTTCGGTCGACGAAGACACGCCCAAGAAAGTTGAGGATCAGCGGGGAGCTATCTGCCCTAAGCAGGATCCAAGCCGGATGCCGGCTCCGCAGTTCGGCCACATCGTCGTACGCGAGCGTCATGACGTCCTCGGCAATTCGGTTCGGATGGCCACAGACACACGGAGATCGTATGGGTTCGATGTGACGGGTGGCGTTCCCAATTTCTTCGTGTTGAGTGCGCCCATTTGCAACGCGCGGCCGAAGAACCTCCTGTTCCGACGTTCGTCTATCCTTCTGTTTGGAATAATCTTCTGTTTGTGGTATCGCCAAACAGATAAGATACCCAAACAACACTGGTATACTGCCACATATGCCTACCTCTGAGGTACCAAACAGCGAAGAGGACCTGCTGAACAGGGCTATCGCCACTTTCGAGGCCGCTATGCCCGAGGGATGGAAATTGGTCCGCCAGCAGATCAACTCGCCCACCGGGCGCGACGACGGGCTCTCCCTCCAGGCCCTGGGTCCGTCCTTCACCACGTTCCTCCCCGAAATCCGGCTGACCTCCTCGCCGAGAGACATACAACGACTGACGGCCGATGCCCTCTCCCGGCGCATCCGCGCCTACACGTCGGTCAACCTGTTGTTCGTCGCCCCGTGGATCTCCCCACGGAGCCGTGAGCTTCTCGCTGAAGCCGGGTGGAGCTACCTCGACCTGACCGGCAACATCCGCATCTCCGTACCAAATGCCGCCGTCTACATCCTGACTAACGGCGCCCAAAGTGATCCCGCGCCCCGACGCCGAGGATCCATCCAGCTGCGGGGCGCCCGCAGCGCACGCCTCATTCGGTTTCTCTGCGACGTCCGCCCCCCCTACGGCGTTCGCGACCTCGCTGGAGCGAGTGGCCTCAACGTGGGCTGGGTCTCCCAACTGCTAGGCGCCCTGGACGCCCAAGCCCTCATCGACCGCAACCGCCAGGGCGAGGTGACCGACACCGACCCTGTGGCGCTCATCAATCGGTGGGCCAACAGCTACGACGTTCTGAAGACCAACAAAGCGCGCTCCTACATCGCCCCCAACGGAGCGAAGCGTGCGTTGGATGCGCTTACTGAGAAAGTGGACGTCCCCCGCTGGTCACTCACCGGATCCTTTGCGGCAGTCGCCCTCGCCCCGGTCGCCGCTCCCTCCCTGCTCCTCGTCTACACCAGCGAGGTCGACCAAATGGCGCAGGCGCTTGGCCTCCTCCCTGCGGACCAAGCAGCCGACGTCGCCCTCCTACGACCCTACGACGAAGCGGTGTGGCAGCGTCCCCTCGTCGGCGCCCCTGTGCCCACGGTGGGACCCTCTCAACTGGCTGTCGACTGTCTCACCGGCACGGGAAGGATGCCGGCCGAAGGTGAGGCCGTGCTGGGATGGATGCGAGAGAATGAGAACAGATGGCGAGCACCCTCATTGGCTGGCTTGGAATGACCGACTCGCACCTCGACCCTGAGTACGTGGCCGCCCGGCGCGTCCTGCTCGACGCTTTGCTCGCGCTCCAGCCACACGGATCCGCGGTCATCGTCGCCGGAGCCCAAGCTGTCTACATGCGTACCGGGTCCTCTGCCCTCTCGGTAGCGCCATTCACCACTGACGGCGACCTTGCCATCGACGCGCTCCACCTGGGTGCCGACCCCATACTCGGCGAAGCGATGGTCTCGGCTGGATTCGCCCTTCATCTCGTGAGCGGCCACGTTGAGCCCGGCGTCTGGGAACGATCGACGATTGTGGCAGACCGGCCGTATCTCATTCCGGTCGACCTGATCATTCCCGATGCCATCGCCGACCAACGAGGCCGTCGAGGTGCCCGCCTCGGCGTCCACGGGAACCAGGCCGCCCGTCGAGCCGTCGGGCTCGAAGCGGCGCTCGTCGACCATAACCCCATCCTCATCGAGGCACTGGACTCCACCGACGACGACCGCCATATCACCGCCGAAGTTGCCGGTGTAGCTGCACTCCTAATCGCCAAGGCCCACAAGCTCCACGACCGCATCGCAACGGGCCGTCCAGCTCGCGTCGTCGACAAGGATGCTTCCGACGTCTTCCGGCTCATGCAGACTGCCGATCCCGTCCAGGTTGCCTCTACCCTCCATACACTCACGACAAGCTCGATCGCCGGTACGAGCACCGAATCTGGCCTGCGCTACTTGGTCGAACTATTCCAGCGGCCAGCGAGCATCGGGATCACGATGGCGGCCTCTGCCCTGCGCCTCGGCGTACCACAAGACCGCATCGCGACCGTCTGTAACGGCTTCGTGACCGCCATGCTGGGATCGTCATGAGGACCAATCGCAGCTGACATTGGAGGTCGATATTCCCTCAGAAATGTAAGCAACGATGTAAGCAACGGTGGTACATCTTCACGGACGGCGACGCACCCCGATATACAGACCTTCCAGGTCAGCGGACTAAAACGGACCCCGATGAACGCCCGGCCCTTGGCTGGCAGTCAAGAGGTTCGTGGGTTCGAGTCCCATCGCCTCCACCCGAAGTCCCAGGTCAGATGGCATTTTTCCGGGGTCTTTTCGTTTCCCCGAAGCCAAGCATGAGGAGCGACGTAAGCAAAGCCGACGAGCGCCCACCAACTCCGGAGACCCTTGGCGACCAACGAAGAGCGGGGACTGGACCGGCTGCCGGAACAATTCCGTATCGTGAGAAGTCTCGAAGGAGGGGCGAGCGAGCGGTCAACCGGCCGCCGCACTTACCCGACTGATCAAGTTCGATAGACGGGACTGGCAACGCCATCTCATTGCCACCAAGGGACGCGGGGCGAGCAACGATGTGAGCGACGAGGATCCGACGAGTGGCAATCCTTCACCGGGTGTACCCAGTTGTGCTCGGGTGTCCTCGGCCACTTCAGGGCTCTTCCGCAACCGTCAGCACCGCTCGAACAAGCTCGATCTCCTGGATCACGTCACCGCTTCCCACCCTCGAGAGCGGCGCGGTGACGGGCCGATAAATGCGGTTACTTAACCTTCCTTGGCCTTGCGGACATCAAGGCTTGCCAGTAGCAGGGCGATGCCGTAGACGATCATCCCGATTCCGACGATCACACAAATGATCGAGAGCGACAGGCTCGGGTAGACCAAGCAGAGGATTCCAACGATCGTCGCGATGAGGCCCAGTATTACGGTCGGCCAGCTGACGCCGCCTTCGTCGGCGCTGAAGCCGTGAAACAGCTCGGTGACGCCTCCGATCGTCCAGAAGATGCCAACGATGAACCCGAGGACAGCGACCGTCGTGGTGGTGTGGTGCAGCAAGATGAGCGCGATAACGATCGACAGCAGTCCCACAACGACGAAGCCCGTTCGCTCGCCCGTTGCACCGATCGCCTGTATGAGTCGGACGACACCGAGTATCAACAACCAGATTCCAATGATCACGGCGATGGTGTGAACCGACTTGCCAGGCTTGAAGGTCAAGACGATACCGAAGCCGATCGTGATCACTCCGAAGAGAGCTAGCAACCACCACTTCCGCCCAATAGCCCTGACGCTTTCCACCGAATCAGTGGTACTCATGCTGGACATGGCGATCCTCCCTCGAACGTCATCGCGTGCGCCACAAAGAGCGACGCCATGTTCATACGCTACTGCTCTCGGAACCAACGAACACGAATGCCACCAGCGCCAACGCTCGGAATTCCCCTGCGTGTGATCACCCGGGAGGAAACGGGATATCACGGGCCGCCAGGCGTAGCACACGCGAATGACGGCGCGGCGTTCGCTGAGAGCTTATGCATCCGGTCTGAATCCAACTTGATCACCACGCCAATGAACGTGAAGAGCACCCGCCGCCCCTCGGACGCATAGTTGGTGGGATGGGGCAGGTCAACGGGGATGAGGCCGCACTTGCGATGGCTGCCGTGTGATGCGACCGGTCGGGAAAGTTCGGCGAAGATGACTCTGCACGGGTGATGGGTGATTCCGCGGCGACTGTTGGGGCGGCACGTGGAAGTTGGCGGGGGATGCCGTTACTGTCGGTCTGACGATCCGCCTGAGCCTGATCGGAGCTTCACACTCATGACCACGTTCCACTTAGGCGACGTCGCTCGCCGGGACCTTATGAAGACGGCGTTACGCTCAATCGTGTCAGTGGGCCTGTTCTTAGCCCTGTATTCCTTCCTCCCGATTGAGAATCGCCCTCACAGAGAAATGGGGTTGCGTTTCTTCGCGGGGCTGGCGCTGTTCGTGGCCGTCCTGGCAAACGAACTCCGGGCCATTGCCAAGAACAAGCACCCGATGCAGCGGGCGATCATCGCAATGGCCACGGTGCTTCCGCTCTTCCTGTTTTGGTTCGCATGGTCCTACCTGACTCTGTCGCGCTCAGACCCGGCCACCTTCGGTTCACCCCTTACGCGGATTGATGCCTTTTACTTCGCGGTCACGGTCTTCTCGACGGTGGGGTTCGGTGACATCACCCCGAAGACCGAGCTTGCTCGAGTGTTGGTCACGTTCCAGATGCTGTTCGATCTCGCCGTCGTCGCCGTCGTCATCCGCATGATCCTGGGAACGGCCACCCGTGTGACCGAACGGAGGAACACCCCCGACGCCGTCGGTGCAAGCAGTACAGCAATGGACGCCAATAACACTTGACGCGGCCGAGCCCGTCAGCTTGGAGGCACCAGGGCGCCATTGACCGAGGTCCACCCTGATGGGAGTGAGGTCGGTGTGCCCCTCAACCCACCGGACATGACACCCGTAAGGTCTGCGCCGGTGAAGTTGGCGCCCTCCAAGTCGGTGTTGACGAGACTGGCACCGTTGAGGTCGGCGTCGGAGAGGTCGGCACCGGAGAGGTTCGCGCCGCTGAAGTCGGCGTCCGTTGCCGTTGGCGAGATGAAGAACGTGTTCTGGAGGTTGGCGTCGGAAAGGTTGGCGTGAGTCAGCTCGGCGCCGAGGAAGTCGGCGCCGGACATGTTGGCGTTAACCAGATCGGCAGAGGAGAGGTCTGCGCTGAGAAGGTCGGCGCCGGAGAGATCGGCGCCGGAGAGGTTGGCGCCGTCCAGATCGATCTTGGAATAGTCCACGCCCGCCAGGTCCTCGCCGGAGAGGTTGGCGCCGGAGAGGTTGGCGCCGGGCCCCGCCAGGTACCCGTCGACGATGCTGAACTCCAGGGGGAACTGGGCCGGCACCGTCGTGATGCCGCCGGAGATCACGCCCGTCATGCTGGCACCGGTGAGGTCGGCGTTCGTGAGGTCAGTGCCGGTAAGGGTGTCGTCGGTGAGGTCGGCACCGGCCAGGTCGACGTCTGCCAGGTCCTCCCCGGCCAGATTGACGCCGGCCAGGTCGACCCCTGGCCCCGCCAGGTACCCGTCGACGACGCGAAATCCGAAGGGGAGCTCTGCCGGCACGGTCGAAATGCTTCCGGAGGTCACACCCGTCATGGTGGCACCGTTGAGATCGGCCTTCTCGAGGTCCGCCCCTGAGAGATTCGAGTCGTAGAGGTTCGCGTACTTCAGATCAGCACCACTGAACATGGCACGGGTGAGCGTGCTGCCGGAAAGATCGACGTCGAGGAGGTCGGCATCCGCCAGGTTTGCTCCCGACAGGTTGGCCCCCTTCAAGTCAGCTCCCTCGATGTCGACGTGCTGGAGATCCGCACCGCTGAGGCCGGCGCCCGCCAGGTCAGCTCCCGGGTAGAGCAGGTGGCCGTCGACAGGCACGCCGGGGACGGCTGGCGGACTGGGCGAGGAAGGCTCGCTCCAGCCCGCAGCAACCTGGGCGGCGACCGTGAAGGTGTACGGAGCTCCGTTGGCGAGACCGCGGACGGTGCAGGTGGTTGGACCCGTCGTGGTGCAGTGGCGGCTCCCCGGACGAGAGGTCACTCGGTACCGGTCGATTCCCCCGCTGCCGCTCGACGCCGGGGCCCGCCAGGAGACGGTCGCACTGCGGTCGCCGGCGACTGCCTGCACCGACTTGGGGGAACGCGGGGGGGAAGCGGGTGCCGCTGCAACCGATGACGTACCGCCCAGCGATGCCACGGCCGCGATCAGGGTCGCCAGGATCACGGAGCCGACCACGTGTCTGTAACGCACGGCGCTGAACCCCCCTGTCTTCCTCACGACCCGCCCGCTGCCCGGCAGGGGGCGCGCATTACAGTACCTTTGCGAGGATTCGTACGCGGGGCGGAGGGGCGACGTGAGTCGGAGCGACCGAACACCGACCAAGCGATGTCGCCTGGCACTTGCCGGGGCGCGGGCAGTCGTGACGGTGGTGCTGGCGGGCACGATCGCCTCGGTGGGTCTGGTTGCGATCTCCGACCAAGCCGGTGCAGCGGTCGGCTACGTGACCGACTCCGCATCGTTGGTCAATCCGTTCGTCGGCACCGCCAGCGATCCAGGGTGGACACCCAATCCCTTTGTGGGAGCCCAAACCGGCGGCAACACCTTTCCCGGAGCGGACGTGCCCTTCGGGATGGTCCAATGGAGCCCCGACACCCCGACACGGCTGGAGACCGGTGGGTACGACTACGAGGAAACTTCGATCATCGGTTACAGCTTGACCCACCTCTCTGGCACCGGTGGCCCGTCGGAAGGCGACGTCCCCATCCTCCCGGTGACAGGAACCGTGCCGGCGGACCCCGCCAGCGCCACCGAACCCCTGCGGCACGATGACGAATCCGCTTCACCCGGCTACTACAGCCTCGTGGCGGGTGGGGTGAGAACGCAGCTCACCACCACGACCCGGTCAGGCATGGCCATCTTCACCTTTCCCACCGGTTCACGAAACGGCACGCTCCTCTTCAAGGTGTCGGACAGCGCGAACCCGGTGACGGCCAACCACTTCCACGTTGTCAGCAGCACCGAGGTCGACGGTTCGGTGACGACCAGCGCCTACAGAATTCACTTCGACATGGTGTTCAACCGGCCGTTCACCTCCTCAGGGAGTTGGAGCACCAACGGCACGGGCGGGGACGTCACCTTTGACACCGCAACGGACCCTGTGGTGCAGGCCAAGGTCGGCATTTCCTACGTGAGCACAGCCAACGCGGTGCTCAACCGGCGCGTCGAGGACCCCGGCTGGAAATTCCAGTCGGTCAGGAAGGCCGCCCACCGGGCGTGGAATTCCCTGCTGAACAAAGTGCAAATTTCCGGTGGCACCAACGCCCAGCAGGCGACCTTCTACACCGCCCTCTACCACTCGTTGCTCCAGCCCAACGTGTTCAACGACGTCAACGGTCAGTACATGGGATACAACGGAAAGGTCCAGAAAGTCGATCCGGGCCAGAAGGCCGAATATACGAACTTCTCCGAATGGGATATCTCCCGCAGCGAGATGCAACTCCTGTCGCTCCTGGTGCCGAACAGGACGAACGACATGATCACGTCCATGCTGAACGACTACACGCAGACCGGTCACCTCCCAAAGTGGTCGGGGGACGATTCTGAGGGCTACGCGATGGTGGGAGACCCGGCGGACGACGTCATTGCTGACGCGTACATGTTCGGGGCCAGAAAGTTCAACGTCCATCAGGCGCTCGAGGACATGGTGAGACAAGCTGACGTCCCCAGCGACATACGTCCTGGCCTCGAGTACTACATGCGCGACGGGTATCTCCCGATAAACGGGAAGTACGGGTGCTGTGATTACAACGCAGCCGTGTCGACGCAGGAGCAATACAACGTCGACGACAACTCCGTGGCCGAGCTGGCCAGCGAGTTGGGAGAGAACGGGGTCGCCAAGAAATTCGCGACCCGCGCCCAGAATTGGCAGAACGTCTTCAATCCTGGCAGCGGGTTCATGGAACCGAAGCTCCTCAACGGTGCATTCGAGCCGGGATTCGGTCCCGAGCCCGGGTTCGGTCCCGACCCGAACAACGGTTTCACCGAGACCGACTCCTTCGTATCGACGACCATGATCCCCTTCGACGTCAAGGGCCTCGTCGACGCCGAGGGTGGAGACGCCGCCTGGATCGAGCTCCTCAACGGTTTGACCTCGAGCGTCGTGGCCGACGGTACCAACCAGGTCCAAATGGGCAACGAGCCGTCGTTCGACGTCCCTTGGGAGTACGACTACGTCGGCGTTCCCTTCAAGACCCAAATGACCGTACGGGAGATCCAGGACCAGGACTACGCTGACAGCCCCACCGGTCTGGCCGGGAACGACGACCTCGGAGAGATGAGTTCGTGGTACGTGTGGTCCGCGCTCGGCGCGTACCCGGAGAACCCCGGGTCGTCCGAGGTTGTGCTCGGAAGTCCGCTCTTCAAGCACATCGTCTTCCACCTGGGCGATGGCGGGACCATCACCGAGAACGCCCCAGCCGCTGCTGACAATGCACCGTACGTGCAGAGCCTGACCGTCAACCAGAAGAGCTGGACGCGGACCTACCTCCCGCCCAGCGTCTTCACCAAGGGCGGGACGCTGGACTGGACCCTCGCCACCTCGCCCAGCACCACGTGGGGCGCTTCAGCCAAGGATGCGCCACCGTCGAGTGCCGAGGGTTTGCTCCCCGCGCTCGGGTACGTGTCCAGCAACAACGGCGAGAGTCTCGTGGACCCTGGATCGAGCGTGAACATCTCGCTGGGCGTCCAGAGCATGTCCGAGGATGCCCAGCACATAACCTGGAGCGCCACGTCGAAATCCAGCTCCGGCATCGCCGTGGAGCCAGTTGCCGGGACCCTGGCGGTCAAGAGCGAGTCCAAGTCAGCGGAGCCGATCCATCTCCGCGTCCCGACGACCACGCCGGCAGGGACGTACACGGTGACCTTTGCCCTTCACGCGGCCAATGGCACCGCCCTTCCGGCCGTCGTCACCGAGGTCGAGGTTCCTTGAGCCGCCAGCATCCCGTACACCCCGAGCACGCAGATGCCCGGCCCCCCGGTGGAGGAATTCACGTCTGCCACTCGGGCAGAACCCGGGAACATCTCCATTGACTGGTATCGGAGCCCGCAGGATCCCAACCTCTGACTACCCGTAGAGGCGTTCCGCGACTCGGAGTCCCACTACCTCCACTCGTTGTCAGAACTACAACGTTTTCCCTGGGGTTCACTTCTCTTCCCGGATGATGCGAGTAAAGGGAAGTGGCTCCCCGGTTTCGAGCAGCGTCTTGAGACTTGACAGAAGGACGGGCCAGCCGTTGCTCACCATCGTCGCCGCGGTGCTCCCAGGCTCGAAGTCGTCGTGGATCACGGTCAGCTTGACGAGTTCTCCGGCCTCCTCGATGTCGAACGTGACGCGTGACCGGTGCTCGCTGGAGAGCTTGGCGAACAACTCGTCTCCGAACTGGAGACGCTCGTTGAGTTCCGGCGTGAAGGTGTGCCACGTATAGGTAAGCCTCCTGTAGGGATCAGCTTCAAGGACGACCTGTTCCGGGTCGGCGATGACCACCCCGTGGTTGTTCCACGTCATCGTTGATCCCACCTTCCAGTCCGTATCGAAGGTGGCCTGCCACCAGCGGCCGGTGAACGACGGTTCGGTGAGGGCCCGCCACAGGCTTTCCGGCGTGGTCTTGATGTACGTCGTGTACACGAACTCTGGCTTCTCCATGGGTGCCTCCTGTAGTGCTTGCTTGAGGTCCGCCAGCGCCTGGACCCGTGCTCGGTCGTAGCGATGAATCCAACGCTCGGCGATCTCGTTGATCGGTTCCGCATTCAAGTAGTGGAGCTTCTCGCGACCCCTGCGGAGGGTGGTCACGAGGTTGGCCGCCTCCAGAATGTCCAGGTGTTTGCTGACCGACTGGCGGACCATGTCCAGGCCCTCGGAAAGCTCCCGGAGGCTCTGCCCATTGCGGGCATTCAGACGATCCAGCAGCAGACGACGATTTGGGTCAGCCAGAGCCTTGAAGACGTCCACCACGATTGGCTTGTCCCCCGGCTTCAGAACTTGAGGTCCTCGGGAGAAGGGGTTCCCTTACCGGTTTCGACGAGGCTCTTGAGGCTGAGAAGGAAGTAGGCCCACCGCGCGCTGCAATGGGCCATGAAGTCGCTTTGGTCCCGCCAGTCTGCGTGGGTGAACAGCACCACGGTCTCATTGTCGTTCGGGGTGAGCTCGAAGTTGAGCTTGGTGCCGACCCACTCGTCAGCTCCCCCGATACAGTCCCAACTCACCTGCCCTTCGGGATCCAACCGAGTGACTTCCATGACGGCTGCGGGCTCTGGTTGGCCGAAGTAGAACTCGAGGGCGGATCCTTCCTTCGAATCGCCACGGACACCGTCTCGGGTCCACCAGTTGGAAAGGCCGTCCCTTGTGGCGATCGCCGAGTACACCCGGTCGAGCGGGGCTGACATGACCACGCGATGTCTGATGTCCGGCATTTCGTGCTCCTCTGATAGGCACCTAAATGGTTACCTAATAGATAAGCAGCTACATGGCTGCATGTCAACCGCTTCCTTGGGATCTTCCGCCGCGGCCCGCAAGGGCTCAGCCTGCCAAGAAGCAGCCAATCGCCAAGAGCAAGGCGGTTCTCGCCGGGGGTTCGGCGAACAAGGACGTTCGATGCGCCCAGGACCGGAAATCAGGGAATGTCGAAGCGGTCAAGGTTCATCACCTTGTCCCAGGCTGCAACGAAGTCCTGCACGAACTTCTGCTGCCCGTCGCCAGAGGCATACACCTCCGCGATGGCACGCAATTGCGAGTGCGATCCAAAAACCAGGTCGACGGCCGTCCCGGACCACCTGACCTGACCACTGTTGCGGTCGCGACCCTCGTAGAGGTGTTCGCTCGAGGACACGCTCCACACCGTGCCCATATCGAGCAGATTGACGAAGAAGTCGTTGGTGAGCAATCCAGGCCGGGTCGTGAAGACGCCGTTCCCGGTGTCCCCGGTGTTGGCGCCCAAGACCCGGAGTCCACCGACGAGCACCGTCATCTCCGGGGCAGTGAGGCCCAGCAGGCTGGCCCGGTCGATGAGCAGCTCCTCGGGCCGCCGTTTGTCCCCGGTTCGGAAGTAGTTGCGAAACCCGTCAGCGGTCGGCTCGAGCACGGCAAAGGCGTCGCCGTCGGTCTGTTCCTGCGATGCATCCGTGCGACCGGGCGAGAACGGGACGCTCGCCTCGTTGCCGGCCTTGCGGGCAGCCTCCTCAATTGCAGCACATCCACCGAGGACGATCAGATCGGCCAGCGAGATCTGTTTCCCACCGGTCTGCAAACGGTTGAAATCGGAACGGATCCCTTGCAGAACGTGCAATACGGTCGTCAGCACGGCGGGATCGTTGACGTCCCAGTCCTTCAGTGGAGCGAGGCGGATACGTGCTCCGTTGGCACCACCCCGCTTGTCACTCTCGCGAAAAGTGGACGCTGAAGCCCACGCCACTGACACCATCTGCGAGGTGGGCAGCCCAGACTGCAGGACCGCCCGCTTCAGCGCCACGATGTCGTCATCATCGACCAGCGGGTGGTCAACCGGGGGAACGGGATCCTGCCAGATGAGCTGTTCGGCAGGGACTTCGGGACCGAGATAGCGGCTGACGGGCCCCATGTCGCGGTGGGTCAGCTTGAACCACGCCCTCGCAAATGCGTCGGCAAATTCGTCCGGATGCTCACAGAAGCGCCGGGAGATCGACTCATAGGCCGGGTCGAAGCGAAGAGCCAGGTCCGTCGTGAGCATCATCGGCGGATGCCGTTTCGATGGGTCGTGCGCGTCGGGCACCGTGTCGTCGGCGACCCGGTCCGTAGGACGCCACTGGTGCGCTCCAGCCGGGCTCGCCATCATCTCCCACTCGTAGCCGAACAGATTCTCGAAGAAGCCGTTGTCCCACTGGGTCGGATTTGAGGTCCAGATCACCTCCAGGCCACTGGTGGTGGCATCGTCCCCTTTGCCCGAGCCGTACGTGTTCTTCCAGCCCAGACCCTGCTCCTCGAGAGGAGCGCCTTCGGGTTCGCGCCCGACGAACTCCGAGGCGTCGGCCGCCCCGTGCGTCTTCCCGAAGGTGTGTCCTCCGGCGATGAGCGCAACCGTCTCCTCGTCGTTCATGGCCATGCGGGCGAACGTCTCCCGGATGTCGCGGGCGGCGGCAACCGGATCGGGGTTGCCGTTTGGGCCTTCGGGATTCACGTAGATCAGTCCCATCTGCACCGCACCGAGCGGATCGTCGAGCTGCCGATCGCCGTGGTATCGCTCGTCGCCGAGCCAGGTGTCCTCCGGCCCCCAGTAGACGTCCTCCTCCGGCTCCCACACGTCGACCCGTCCGCCGCCGTAGCCGAAGGTCTGCAGCCCCATCGACTCCAGGGCGCAATTGCCGGCCAGAATCATGAGGTCGGCCCACGAGATCTTGCGGCCGTACTTCTGCTTCACAGGCCACAGCAGGCGGCGCGCCTTGTCGAGGTTGGCGTTGTCGGGCCAGCTGTTGAGTGGAGCGAAGCGCTGGGTGCCCGAGCCAGCGCCCCCACGGCCATCGTGAATTCGGTAGGTGCCGGCACTGTGCCACGCCATCCGGATGAAGAGCGGACCGTAATGGCCGTAGTCGGCCGGCCACCACTCCTGTGACGTCGTCATCACGTCGACGATGTCCGCCTTTACGGCGGCGAGGTCGAGGGTGGAGAACTCGCTCGCATAATCGAACTCTTCGTCCATCGGGTCGATCAACGGCGAGTTCTTGGCAAGCGGGCGCAGAGTGATCTGCTCGGGCCACCAGTGTTCGTTGGCCATCGACCCGATGGCCGAAAAGGAGTGGCTCATTACGGGGCACCTCGCCGCCTGCGTCACCTCCTCGGACGTCGTCGCAGTAGCGCCCGCGTCTTCCGTGGTCATAGCCCTTCTTCTCCTCGGGGTCGATCTGACGGTTCCTCTGGGTGGTGCCGGTGCGTTGAGACGACCGGCGTCGCCGCCACCTTGCTGGTTGCCATGACTCCCTCCGACCGCCAAAAGGGGCCGGCGTCCCTGTGGTTGACCTCCGCCTCGTCGATCAGGCAGCCGGGGTCGGCCGCCGTCACGACGCATGGTTGGTACCCCACCGCGCGAGGCAGGTCCACGCTGACGCCGCGCTTGCGGCAGAAGAGGTGGCGGTGATGGCTGTCGACAGGATCCTCGTTCTGGGCCGGCGAGCGCCCCGCCAGATTGCGCCGGAGAATGCCCCTGTCGGCAAGGATCCCGAGCGAGTCATGGACCGACGGGCACCAGACGGCGCCCGTTTCCCTCCTGACGAAGTTCCCGATCTCGTCGGTCGGAGCGTGCGGCACGGCCGACGCAGTCTCCAGAACTGCCGCACGCGGCGCGGGCGGTTGCCCGCGGTGCTGGCGGATCAGGCCCGCCGGTTCGATCGGTCGTTCATCGGGTACGTGTCGACTCTATGTCTGATTCCGGCTCTTGCTAACAGTCGGAAGCAACTGGGCGCCACGGACGTCGGGCCAGCAGTGCCATTGCCGACCTTCGGCCGAACCGGCCGGCATTCGAACGCCGCGCCGGCCCGGTCGGTGGATCCGCATTTCCCCTACCACATGCCGTGGGTGGTCGGCCCCGAGGTGAGCCGGAGGGTCCGCCCGCCCTCTCGCGGACCGGCCACCCTTGCAAGGCAGCCAGGAAGGAGGTGACCTCCCAAAGGGGCCGGCCCACATCGGATCCGAGGAAACGCAAGGCACGCAAAAACCTTGCTCGGGCGCCCGGCATGCTCAGGTGGAGAGGCCGCGTGATCTCCTACTCGGCTGCCAACACCACTTCGAAGTTGGGGTCGGTCGACACGTCGTGGCGCGTGGCCCGGATAAGGACTCCCGCAACGATGGCCGCGAACGCCAGCAGAACCGCGCTCACGGTGAACGCCGTCGTATACCCGTGCACCGCCGCGGATCGGATCGCGTCTGCGGATCCGAGGTGGCCGGCGAGGTATCCGGTCGCGGCGGTGGCGGCCACCGTGTTCAGCAATGCGATCCCGAGCGATCCGCCGACTTGCTGGGTGGTGTTGACCAGCGCACTGGCGACACCAGCGTCCCGCGGATCAATCCCGATGAGGGCGGTGCTGTTCATCGGTACGAACGTCATACCCATGCCGAGGCTCACGATGAGCTCGGCAGGCAACACGTGGACCAGGTAGCTGCTGTCCACGCCGAGACGGGTGAACCAAACCAGTCCCAGACACCCGAGGATGAGACCAGTGACCATGAGGACACGAGGGCCAACGTTCGGTAGCAGACGACTGGCCAGGGTGGCTCCGACGACGATCCCAGCGGAGAACGGGAGGAAGGCGAAGCCCGTCTTGAGCGCCGAGTAGCCGAGCGTGGACTGGAAGAAGTAGGTGAGAAAGAGGAAGGTTCCGAGCATGGCCGAACCCACCAGGAGTGACGCCAGATACGCCCCACCCCGGTTTCGGTCCAAGACCACCCGCAGCGGCAACAACGGGTGGGGGGAACCCAGCTCGATGGCGACGAAGGCGACGAGTGCCAAGAAGGCCCCAGTGAGCAGGCCTACGGTCAACGGCGCTCCCCATCCGTGGGTTTGCGCCGTGGTGAATCCGAGCACGAGCAGAAACAGCCCACCGGTCACCGACACCGCCCCGGGAACGTCATAACCCGACCGCTTCGACACCCCCCGGCTCTCGCGCACCACGCGGGTCGCGGCAAAGGCGGCCCCGAGGGCGATGGGAACGTTGATGAGCAGGGTCCAGCGCCACGATGCGAATTGGGTCAAAAAGCCCCCGAGGATGAGACCGATGGCTGCTCCACCGCCGGCAATGCCGCCATAGACGCCGAAGGCGCGAGCACGTTCGTGGGCCTCGGTGAACGTCACCGTGAGCAGGGACAGCGCAGCGGGCGCCATCAGGGCGGCAAAAGCACCTTGGACGGCCCGGGCCCCGAAGAGCATGGCCGAGTCCTGGGCCAAGCCTCCAAGCGCCGATGCGATGGCGAAGCCGATGAGGCCGACGATGAACATTCGTCGTCGCCCGAGATAGTCGGCGATCCTCCCGCCGAGGAGCAGGAGGCTCCCGAAGGCCAAGGTGTAGGCGGTCATGACCCACTGGCGATTGGCCACGGAGATGTGCAGGGCCCGCTGCGCCGACGGCAAAGCCACGATCACCACTGAGGCGTCGAGCACGACCATGAGCTGGGCCAGCGCGATCACGGCCAGAGCCCAGAACCGCTTCGGGTCGGGCTCGGTTGAGCCGGGTTCGTTCCGGTGGTTCTCTGTGATCTGCGTCGTGGCCATGGCTACCTCCAGGATCGTTACCGGCGTTCTGACCAGGGAGGGGGCAACGGGCCCTGGTCAATCGCCGGGGGCGGGGATACAATCGGAACGATGATTCCGCTTACTGCACTATACGGAACGCTCGTTCCGTTTGTCAAGGGTGAGCTCAGGGTCCGCCGGCCATGACCCCCGCACCAGGGCACGCGGGCGACACCGCCACCGCCGAGCCCGTCGATTCCGAACCGCGGCCGTTGCGAGCCGATGCGGTCAAGAACCGCCTGCGAATCCTCGAAGCCGCCGAAGAGGTCTTTGCCGCCGAAGGCGTCACCGCCTCGGTCGACGCCGTGGCCGAGCGCGCCGGTGTCGGTGTCGGGACCCTGTACCGGAATTTTCCCACCAAAGAGGCGCTCTTCGAGGCCATTGTCGTGATGCGTATTGACGAGCTCTCTCAGGCCATCGAGAGTGTGGCTGAGGCCGAGGATCCGGGTAAGGCCTTCTTCGATTTTCTTCGGCTTCTGGCCGGACGTGCCGCATTGAAGCGAGATCTCTTCGCTGCCTTGGCGACGGCCGGCATCGATATCAAGTCCCAGTGTGCGGAGACGTACGACCGAATGCGCCAAGCGATCGAGCGGCTCCTCGAACGTGCGCAGAGAGCAGGCGCCGTGCGCACGGACATCGACGGCACAGAGGCCATCGGCCTCGTCGTCGGCACGTGTCTGGCCGCTGAACAGTCACCGGGTTTTGCCGGATCGCCAGAGCGGATGCTTGAGGTCGTGTTCGACGGCATGCGCCCGAAATAAACGGATTGCCCGATGTCCACCCGCCGATCTACGCGTCGGCACCCTAACCAGTCCCCTTCGAACTGCGCCACCGCTGTCCGCCGAGCACGGCTGTGAGAAGCGTAGGGGCCCGTAGGGCACTGGTGGTCGGCGGTCCCCGTCCCGCCTCGACGCCGCTTGCCGAGGCTGGGCGCACCGGGGCCGGCCTCGTCTGCCTCTCCCCCGGCACCGCGATCTCTCGGGGATGATCGCGACCAAGGACAGCCGTTGCGCAGGCTGGATCCGACAGGCCTGGGCCTGAGTAGGGTCGTGCACCTGACCTTCCACCTGGAACCCCTCTCATGAGAGCCGTTCGCTACGACTGGGCCGACGCCAGCTTCCCCGCCTCGTTGGTGGAGGTGGGCGAACCGGCGCTCCCCAGCGGCGAATGGGCACGGGTCGCCGTCGGCGTCGGCGGGATCTGTGGCAGCGACCTCCATCTCTTCGCTCCGGCATCAGATGGCTCACCCACTCTGCGGGGAATCGCCGAGTTCCCCTTCGAGCTGGGCCACGAGATCGCCGGGACCATTATCGAGGTCGGCGGTGACTCCCCCTTCGAGGTCGGGACCCGGGTTGCCGTCGACCCGATCATCCCCTGCCTGCCCCGGGACATCGACCCACCTTGCGCAAACTGCGCCAAGGGATGGGCGTCGAGCTGTCTCAACTTCGACAGTCACGTGATGACCGGTGGGCGGGCGCTCGGGTACACGCGGGGGCTCGGGGCAGGATGGGCCGAGCAGGTGCTGGGGCATCGATCGATGCTGCATCCCATCCCCGAGGGAGTGTCGGAGCCGGCAGCCAGCTTGCATGAGCCGATCTCGATCGCCATGCATGGCCTCGCCCATCATCCGCCGGAAGAGGGAGCCCCAATCCTTATCGTCGGGGGCGGCATCATCGGCCTTTCTGCCCTGTTGGCTGTGCGGGCTTACTTCCCGGACAACCCGGCGACGGTTCTGCTGCGCTACCCCCACCAGGCGGAGGCCGCTCGCGCATGTGGGGCGACCGAGGTCGTGATGGGATCAGGCGCTGCGACTTTCGAGGAGCTGGCTGCCCTGACCGGGGGGCGGGCGGTCGGGGACGGTGACGACCGGATGCTGATGGGAGGATTTGCCTACGTCATCGAGTGTGCCGGGGGACACAGCGCCATGACGGACGCATTGCGGGCCGCCGATCATCGGGGAACCGTGCTCACCCTGGGTGCGACCGGAATCGGCAAGATCGACATGACCCCCATCTGGTACAAGCAACTCGTGGTGGTGGGGTCGGTCGATCACGGGTCGAACCCGTCGTCGGTCATCGGACGGGCGCCCGAGGGTCTCGACCATTCAATCGACGCCGCCCTCGAGGTGCTGGCACGGCACGCATTCCCGCCGGATGTGCTTATCACCCACGAGTTCCCCCTCGAGGGCTTCCGAGAGGCTGTCCAAGCCGGGCTCGACAAGAGCGCAAGCCAGGCGATGAAGGTGGTATTCCGACCGAACGGTTGAAGCGAAGGCAGTGCGGGGGATGGACGTTGCGTCAGGTGCCCGAGTCCTGGACCGCAGCCCTGAGGGCCTACCGGCTGTCGATCGCGACCTTTATTGCCCCTGATGCTGCCTGATCGGCGAGCGCAGTGAAGGCTGTACGCCATTCTTCGAGGCGAAACGTGTGGGTCAGCATGGGCGTGAGGTCGATTCGGCCGGATCCGACCAAGTCCAGGAAGTGGGCGATGCCGTGTTTGCGCACACCATCGACCTCCTCTATCCCGAACGCGTTGGAGCCGGTGAACGTGAGCTCTTTGGAGTACACGGGGGTGTCTTCCCACTTGGCGGCGCCGTGCATGCCGAGCTTCACGAGGCTCCCGTGGGCGGCCAAGACGCGACACCCGACCTCCAGCGTCTCGGCGGCCCCGACGGTGTCATAGACCACTTCGACGCCGCCGGGAAAGGCCATGGGCAGTCCATCGGCCGGTCGGAGCACACCGCCCGACCAGGTCGCGACCCGCTCGAGCACCTCAAGGACCGGCTCGTGGTGCACCGTCCGCGCCCCGAACGTCTCGGCTAGCTGGCGCTGCGTCTCGAATCGGGCGACCACCATCACCTCGACTGTCGGGTACAGCGCTTGCAGGATGGCGGTGGCGCACTGGCCGAGCGCGCCGGCACCGTACACGAGGACCTTGCTTTCCGGCGGAGGCGGGTGCCGGGTCACGGCATGGAGTGCCACCGCGAAAGGGTCGGCGAACACAACCTGTTCGTCGGTCAGGCGGTCCGGCACCTTGTACAGCATCGAGTCGTGCGCCGGCATGAGACCGGCGAAGCCCCCGTTGACGTCGGAACACATGCCGATGTGCATCCCCGGGGCGAACGGACCTTTCGCGAACGAATGGCACTGGCTCAGGTAGCCCGACTCGCACGCCGGACAGACGGGCGACACGCCCCTCGTCACGCAGGTGAGCCACGGATTGAGGGCAACTCGGTCACCCGTCTCGAGTCCGTCTGCTTCAGGGCCGACGCTGACCACCTCGGCGATCACTTCGTGACCCATGACGTGGGGCATCGAGACGAAATCCTTCATCGGATTCTGCATCAACGCGTTGGCCGGATCGATCAGGCTGGCGTAGTCGAGAAACACCGCCTTGGACTCCGACCCACAGATTCCCACCAGTCGGGGCCTGGTCACCACCCAGTCCCGGCGCAGGAACCCGGGCTCGTCGATGTCGACGAGCCGCGTCGGCGTCTGGGCCAGCATGTGCAGCAAGCGGTTGTCCGTCTCGGGGACGGGCTGCACCTCCGGCTGTACCCCGTACATCAGCGCGCGCATGAGCGCATCGTAGGGCACCACCTGCGACATGGAAGCCGTCCAGGAGGCCTTCGGGACGTGCCTCCTAGGTCAGGGGTTCGGAGACGGCCGGTAGGTGAGCAAGAGGTTGCCGGAGACGAGCTGTCTCACCCGGAGGAGTGTGAGGGAGATGCGGTCCCGCAAATCTTCAAACAGAGACCGTCCCCGGCCAAGCACGATCGGGCAGACCATGACGCGCAACTCGTCGAGAATGCCGGCCTGCGCGAGCTTGGCCGTCAGGTGCGCACTGCCGATCACCAGCAGTTCCTTGTCCGAAGCGGCCTTGATCGTCGGTATCTGCTCGGTCGCCTCTCCACGGACAACGGTGGTCCCGGTCCAGGTCGCCGCGGTCAGGGTCGTGGAGAAGACGAGCTTCTCCTTGTCGTTCATGCGCGAGGCGATGGCTGGGTCGTTCGCCTTGGCCTGCTCGGTGGGCCAGTAAGCGGCCATGTGCTCATAGGTCGCGCGGCCGAAGCCGAGAAGGTCCGCTTCGTCGAGCTGGCGGACGGCAATGTCTCTGAACTCGTCGTCGACGACCGGCCAGTCCAATTCGCCGTTCGGACCTTCGTAGAAGCCATCGAGGCTGGTGAAGATGAAGGATGCCAGGGTGCGCATTGAATAATGCTCCTCGGTTGCGGACGACGATTCCCGTCGCGCGCCTCTAGGTCGGCGGATCTCCTCGGTCAGGGCAGAGTGCGATCACGGGTCGAAGAGCCTGGGGCTCTGCGTGCCCGGTGGACCCATAGCGTCGGGCCCTGCTCACGCATCGTCTCCGGCGAGTCCGGCAGACAAGGAGTCGAGCAGGGACTGCGTTCCTTCCTCGCGCTGAGCCGCCGTGTCGTGGCCGTCGAGATATACCCCCTGCTCGGTGAGCACCAGCTGCGTTGAGCCCCCCGGCTCGTGGAATTCCACCGTGGCCACGCTCACCGAAATTAGGTCCTCGTCGGCATGCATCTCGTAGGTGTAGACGATCCGCTGACCATCGATGATGTCTCGGAAGTCGGCGGCATACGTGTACACCGGCCCACCTGGGGGTCCGCCGCGATTGACCTCATGCCCTCCCACCCGGAAGTCGAGCTCGTATCCGTTGCCAAGCGCGTCGGCGGAGCCTGCGAACCAACGAGCTTTTCGCTTGGGGTCCGCCCAGGCTCGGAAGACGCTTGCGACAGGTGCGTCGTACGTACGGGCGATGACGAAGGTGTCATGCGTTGCGCTGCGCTGGGTCATGGATCCTCCCGATCCTTGGGGGCTTCGTCGCTCAGAACGTCGCCCAGTCGGTCGAGTCGCGACTCCCAGCCTCGACGGCGGTCGTTGATCCACTGCTCGGCGGCGGACATCGCTGCCGGCCGTATCCGGCACATCCGCGTCCTCCCGACCTTCTCGGTCTGCACGACGCCGCACGCCTCGAGCACCTGAACGTGCTGGACCACTGCCGCCAGGGACATGGCCAGGGGGCGGGCCAGTTCACTGACGGAGGCGGGGCCCAGGCTGAGGCGCTCCACCATGCAACGCCGGCTGGGATCGGCCAGCGCCTGAAAGGTCCGGTCGAGGTCGGTAGTTTCGTCAAGCATCCACTTGAGTGTAAGCGCCCGTGCCCCAGATAGTCAAGTCACTCCTTGACTATTTGCTTGGAGACACTGAGGGACGACGAATCGTCGGGCGACCACCCGTCGGGCTCCATCGGCTCGTTGGAGGTCGCCGATCCAACGCCGAAGCGCTGCGGTTGGGACTCCGACAGGGAATCAGCTCAGGTTGAGCGAACGAACGTGCAAGCGTCCGATGTTTGAGTCTCGGGCATGTAGGCCTGGCACCCCACAAGCGTCAGCTTGTCGGCTCCGACCTGGATCCGCAGGGTCGAGGGCACCGAAGAGACCGTCTTCGTCCCCGAGCCCGTTGTCGCCACATCGGACGGCGTCGCCTCTGCGCTTTGACCAGTGACGTGGGCGTTGAAATCGAACACGGACGTGGTCTTGCCGTCCTGATAGATGAATTTCACGGAACCGTCGAAGTCGGTGTTCTCGGCGGAACTGACCGTGACAACGTAGTGCGGCTCGCCCGAAGAACCCGAAGGCGAATAGGTCCCCGTGGCAACGGCCGCCGCCGGGGCGATGGCCGTGGTTGAGGTCGTGGCCTGATTCGACGGTGACGACCCGCACGCGGACAATCCGCAGGCACCCAGTCCGACGACGAGAACCCAGACAAGCCTCTGCTTTCCCATGTGCCGATGCGCCCTTCATGATTGAGCTGCCCGCAGACAGGCGGAAATCGGGGACAATCTAACCAAGCAAGCACGGTGTGGCGTCGGATGCCCGGGCGACGCGGGACCTGAATCTTCAGTGCGGCTCGATGACCGATCATCGCCTTCCGTGGACACGGCCGCTGGGGTCCGCTTTGCGGGGAATCTCTCCAATCCGGTCACAACGCCCCTCCCTGGCGGGTCGAAGAGGGGCGACGAGACGCGAGGATGTGGTCGGTGACCGAGGCTGACTGGCTGGACGAGCAGTTCGAGGAGAATCGGGACCACCTTCGCGGTGTCGCCTACCGCATGCTCGGATCGCTTACCGAGGCGGACGACGCCGTTCAGGACGCCTGGATCCGCGTGCACCGTGCCGCGCCCGAAGGCGTGGCCAATCCCGCTGCCTGGTTCACCACCGTCGTGGCCCGAATCTGCCTCAACATGCTGCGCTCGCGAGGCGTGCGACGCGAGTCGGAGCTGCCCGACCACCTGCCCGACCCCATCGTGAGCCCGGTGGGTCCACTGGCCCCCGAGGACGAGGCGATCCTGGCCGACTCGGTGGGACTCGCCCTTCAAGTCGTCCTTGACACGCTGCCTCCGGCCGAGCGCCTGGCATTCGTGCTCCACGACATGTTCGACCTGCCTTTCGAGCAGATCGCGGCGATGGTCGGAAGGACCACGGTCGCCACCCGACAGCTCGCCAGTAGGGCACGCCGACGCGTACAGGACATGGGACCCACATCGGTCGAGACGGACCCCGATCGTCAACGCGAGATCGTGGATGCATTCTTTGGCGCTGCCCGGCGCGGCGACATGGCCCGCCTCATCGAGTTGCTCCACCCCGACGTCGTCCTGCGGGGCGACTTCGGCACTGTGCGCCGGCCCGCACTGCGTGAGGTGCGGGGCGCTGTCGCAGTGGCCGAGAACGCCCGTTTCGGAGCGGCCCCAGACCGCGAGCTGCACTCCGCCTTGGTGAACGGGTCGGCAGGGGCCGTCGTCACCGTCGAGGGAGAGCCGTTCGCCATCATGGCCTTCACCGTGTCGCACGGACGCATCATCGAGATCGACGTGCTGGGTGAGCGCGACCGGGTCGGCCGGGTGTCGGCCCGTGTCCTGGGCAGCGAACCCTGAGCCACCCGATCCGCGTTCGCGAAGTGTGTGGGATGACGATATCGGCGGGTCCCGAAGCGCTTGCGGGCTGTTGCTGGCAGCGGCAGAGTGCTTGACTACGTATGGCGCCTGTTCGGCCAAGTTGCCGGAACGGCAGGTGCGCCCACGGCCACTGGGCAAAGCTTGGACAAGGGGAGCCATGACCACCCAGCCGCAAACGCAACAGGGCCCGACGACCGTTACTCCCCGGTGGTACGCAATCGGGTCCCCGGACGTCTGCTCGCGACTCCAGGTCGACATGGAGTCTGGCCTGACGACGGCGGAAGCGACGGCCCGCCTGTCCCGCAACGGGCCGAACACGCTGCCGGTGGAGAAGCCCCCGTCGACGCTGCGCCGCCTCCTCGGGCAGTACACGAGCTACATGCAGCTCATCCTCGTCGGGGCGGCGGTGGTGTCGCTGATCATCGCCCAATGGGGAACGGCCATCGCCCTCTTTGTCATCTCCTTGTTCAATGCGGTCGGCGGGCTTCGCCAGCAGGGCAAGGCCGAGAGCGCCATGAACGCCCTGCAGGGGATGTTGGAGGCGACCGCCCGCGTCCGACGTGACGGCACCGAGGCCCACATCCCCTCCGACCAGGTGGTCGTGGGAGACGTCGTCGTGCTCTCGGCCGGTGACGAGGTGCCCGCCGACGGCCGCATCGTGTCGGCCAGTGCGCTGGCCATCGACGAGTCGGCACTGACCGGGGAGAGCGTCCCGGCGGACAAGGGCGCATCGGCGCTGTCCGACAGCGAACTCAGTCCCGGCGAGCAGTCGAACATGGCCTTCATGCACACCCCGGTCACCCATGGCAGCGGGGTGATGGTGGTCACCGGCACCGGCGGCGGCACCGAGATGGGCAAGATCGCCGACATGCTCGGTCAGACCGCGGTCGAGGAGACCCCGCTGACCAAGCAGATGAACACCCTGACCCTTTGGATCGTCAGCGCCGCGGGCTTCACGATGCTGATCATGTTCGCTCTCGGCGCCTACCGGGGCCTGCCGTGGAAGGTGCTGTTCGACACGGCGGTGGCCCTGGCCATCGCCGCCATCCCGCTGGCCCTCCCCATGGTGGTCCAGGTCGTGCTGTCCCTGGGGAGCCTGGAACTGGCCAAGGAGAAGGCGATCGTCAAGGACCTGCCCTCGGTGGAGACGCTGGGCTTCACCTCGGCCATCAACTCGGACAAGACCGGCACCCTCACCATGAACCAGATGACGGCCGTGGAGGTCGTGAGCGTCACCGATCGCTATGCCATTTCGGGTTCCGGCTACAGCCTGGAGGGCACGATCACGCACCCCGCCGGCAAGACCGACACCCTCGACGACGTGATCCTGCCCTACGTGGTGGCGAGCGACGCCACCCTGGTGGACGGCAAGGTGGTCGGGGATCCGACCGAGGGCGCCCTGCTGGTCCTGGCCCACAAGGCGGGGGTGTTCGCCGACCCCACCAGGGAGCAGCTCCCCAGGCTGGCCACCCTGCCGTTCGACCCCGACTACAAGCTGATGGCCACCTTCAACCGGTTCACCGACCCGTCGGGCAAGGAGACGGTGCGCTGCTTTGTGAAGGGCGCCGCGCCAGCGGTCCTCGAGCGAGCGGCCACCGCCCTGGCCGACGGGAAGAGCGTGCCGTGGGGCGACGAATACCGAGAGAAGGCTCAGCAGCACGTCGAGCGCATGGGGAAGCTGGGCCTCCGGGTGATGGCCGGCGCGTACCGCGACATCGACGTGGGATCCTTCGACGCCGGCGGCGACCTCCTCGCCTACGTCGTGGACCTGGAGATGACGAGCCTGGTCGGCATGGTCGACCCGCCGCGGGCCGAGTCGAAGGCGGCTGTGGCAGAGGCCACGGCCGCACACATCCGGGTGCGGATGGTCACCGGGGACGACGTGGTCACCGGCGCGGCCATCGCCGAGCAGCTCGAAATCCACGGAGAGGCCATCCTGGGAGCCGACTTTGCCGCCCTGTCGGAGGAGGAGCGGCTGGCCCGCATCGACGACATAGGCGTCGTTGGCCGGGTCGCACCGGAGCACAAGGTTCTCCTGGCCGACACCCTCAAGAAGAAGGGGCATGTGGTCGCCATGACCGGCGACGGGGTGAACGACGCCCCGGCCATCAAGGCGGCCGACATCGGGGTGGCCATGGGTAGCGGCACCGAGGTGGCCAAGAACGCCGGCCGGATGATCCTCTCGGACGACAACTTCGCCACCATCGTCTTCGCGGTGGAGCAGGGCAGGAAGCTCTACGACAACCTCAACAAGTACATCCGCTTCGTGCTCCTCGAGCTCGTGGCATTCGTGCTGACCTTCCTGGGGGCGACGCTGCTGAATCTCGCCGCGGGCCAGCCCTTCACCCCGGTGCAGATCCTCTGGATCAACTTCCTGGTCAACGCCCCCTTCGGCATTGCCCTGGGGTTCGATAAGGAGTCGCCTGGCCTCATGCAGCGCCGCCCGCGTCCGCGGGGCGAGTCGATCCTCACCACCCCGGTGTTCGTGACTTGCGGCCTGGTCGGGCTCTACGTCGCCGTGGCCAACCTCGGGATGATCGCCCTAGGGACCAACCACTACGGCAGCCTGGCCAAGGGTCAGTCGATGGGGCTCGTGGCCTTCACGCTCATGCTCATCGTGGCCGCCTTCGAAGCCCGGAGCGAGAGGGACTCGGTGTTCCAGCTCGACACCTTCAACAGCCAGCGCATGAACATGATCGCCCTGGCCGAGTTCGCCGGCGCGTTCCTCATCACCCAGGCCGATTTCATGCGACGCCTGCTCGGTACGACGCAACTGACGGCCCGCCAGTGGGGCCTTTCGCTACTGACTGCGGTGGTGCTCATGATCTTGTGGGAGGGCGGCAAGTACCTGGCCCGGCTCCACCACGCCGCCACGGTCCACGTGGCGACCTGACCACCGGAGGAGACGACATGGCGAACGACAAGGCGAACGACAAGGCGAAGGGGAAGGTGGGTAAGGGTGGCAGCGCGAAGAAGGCCGCCGCCGATCCCGCCGATGCTCCTCCGGCCAAGATGAAGCGCAAGGAGTACGAGGCGGAGATGCGCAAGCTCCATGGCGAGCTGGTGGCCGTGCAGGAGTGGGTGAAGCGCACGGGGGCCAAGATCTGCATCGTCTTCGAGGGGAGAGACACGGCGGGCAAGGGAGGGACGATCAAGCGAATCACCGAACGGGTGAGCCCGCGGGTCTTCCGGGTGGTGGCGCTGCCTGCCCCGACCGAGCGCGAGAAGTCGCAAATGTACGTCCAGCGCTACATCACGCACCTCCCCGGGGCAGGCGAGGTCGTCATCTTCGACCGCAGCTGGTACAACCGTGCCGGGGTGGAGCGAGTCATGGGGTTCTGCACCCCTGAACAGGCAGACAAGTTCCTCGAGCAGGTGCCCCAGGTCGAGAAGGCCATGGTGGATTCGGGGATCACCCTTCTCAAGTACTGGTTGGAGGTGAGCCCCGACGAGCAGACGAGGCGCCTCGAGAGCCGCATTCACGACCCCCGAAAGATCTGGAAGCTCTCGGAGATGGACCTCAAGTCCTACAGCCGCTGGTTCGACTACTCGCGGGCACGCGACGCCATGTTTGCCGCCTCGGACACGGCATGGGCGCCGTGGTTCGTGGCCAACACCGACGACAAGGAGCGCGGTCGACTCAACATCATCAGCCACCTCCTCAGTCAGATCCCCTACGAGCCGCTCGAGGTCCAGGACATCGCCCTGCCCAAACGGCAGCGCTCCGGCGGGTACGCCGAACCGCACCTGCCGCTGCGCTACATCCCGACGCCCTTCTGAGGTCCAAGACAGGGAGCTCCGGTCCTCACCCCGACCTCGCCGGACGCAGGTCAGCGGCAGGAGCCCGAACGGCTAAGCCCGCGCAGCCAGCCGCTGCAGGAAGCTGTATGCCGCGTACTTGTAGGTGTCGCTGACGGTCGGGACGTCAAAGGTCGAGTGGATGAAGTAGTCGACGGTCCCACCGAGGTGCAGCACGGCCTGGCCCTGGTGAATCAGCTCGGTGGCGCCCTCCCCGATGATGTGAACGCCGAGGAGCCTGCGGTCGTCGCACCGAGCCACGAGTTTCACCATGCCTTCGGTGGTCCCCGCGATCGCGGCCCGGCTGTTGTCCTTGAACAGGGCGACGCCGGTCTCGCAGTCGAGTCCCTCCCGGCGGGCCGCGTCCTCGGTGAGCCCCACCATGGCACATTCGGGGATGGAATAGACGCCGAACGGCGTGAGCGGGTCCACGGTTTCTTTGAAATGGATGTCCATGGCGTAGCAGGCGGCAACCCGCCCCTGCTCCATGGAAACCGAAGCCAGGGCCGGTGGCCCGATCACGTCGCCGGCGGCGTAGATCCCCGACGCGCTGGTGCGATAGTGGTCGTCGACGACGATCCTGCCGCGTTCGTCGGTCGCCACCCGAGCCTCTTCCAGCCCGATGTCCTCGGTGTTACCGGCACGTCCCGCGGCGAAGACGATCTTCTCGGTCCGGATCGGCTCGCCGGGAGAGACGTCGACCCGGAGCCCGTCACCGTCACGCGTCACCCCGGCCACGCTCGTCCCAAAGAGGATCCGCATGCCGCGGGACGTAAAGCTTTCGGCGAGTGCGTCCGAGATGGTGGCGTCGAGGAACGGCAGCAGCTGGTGCCCGCGGTCGACCAGGGTCACCTCGGCGCCGAGCGCCAGGAAGATCGAGGCGTACTCGCAGGCCACGGCGCCCCCTCCGACGACCACCAGGCTCCCCAGCGGGCGGTCCAGCTCCCTGGCGCTCTCGGAGTCGAGCACGTCGGGGTCGTCGAACGGGATGCCTGGAGGGTGAAACGGTCTCGACCCGGTGGCCAGCAGGATGGCGGCACCGCGCAGGGTGCGGGCCGGCCCCCCATCCTCCGGGGTCACGACGAGGGTGCGGTCGGGGCCGAGGCAGGCCGATCCGTGCACGAGGTCGACCCGATGCCGGCGGAGGTTCTCCAGCACCCCCTCGCTCATCTTGGCGCCCACGTCGGCTGAACGGGCGCGGAGCTTGTCGATGACCGCCTGCGGGTCCAGGTCGATGCTGACCCCGTACACCTCGTGCCGGGTGAACCCCGTCAGGTAGAGCGCAGCTTCGCGCATGGCCTTGGTGGCGACCGCGCTGGCGACCATCTCCCCGCCCGGGAGTGGCGACCGTTCGACGACGGCAACGCGCTTGCCGAAGTAGGCGGCCTGGGCGGCCGCCTTCTCGCCCGCCGGCCCCGATCCCACGACCACCAGGTCGTAATGCCCGTCGAGTTCTCGCGTCATCTCGGGAAGTCTGCCCCATCGTGGGTCCTCGGCTCATACGGCGCACCCCCGACCAGCGCGGGCCCGGGCTGGGGACCGGGCAGGGACTCGCGTCCCTGCCGGGAACCGGGCGAAGGCCTGATGTGAAGGATCTCCTGGGCCTGGCCGCTACCGTGCCGGGAGGAGGACGCCGTGGCCAGCACCGATGACGAACCACCGATCGAGCACCAGCCGCAACGCCACCGCTTCGCGGTGGTGGTCGACGGCCACGAAGCCGAGATCACCTACCGGCGCCGAGGGGCGACCCTCGAGCTCGTGCACACCGGGGTGCCCGAGGCGATCGGGGGGCGGGGTCTCAGCGGGCGGCTGGTCGAGGCGGCCGTCGCCTACGCCGCCTCGGAGGGCCTCGTCGTACTTCCCACCTGCCCCACGGCGCGGGCGTGGCTCGAACACCACCCGGAGGTCGCCAAGACCGTGACCGTCGACTGGGACAGCCGCTGACCGCGACCGGTCGGCAACCGGCGTGAGCATCTCGACCCCGTGATCCGCACCTGTGAGCCTGGAGGGGACTGTTAGGTGTGCCGCCGATGACCTGTCTTTCGAGTGGACGCCGGCCCGCCGGCACCGCCCCGCTCCTGTGGGCGACGCCGCCCCGGCCGAGACGGCGCTCCGCCCCCACCTGCTGCTCCACCACCACGCTGACGGTGGACGCCCGGCCCGGCGGTCGCACCCCCGCACCCGAAGATCGGAGACCGCGTGTCCCGTCGACGGTCGCGGCGATGCCGGCGACATCATGAGAAAAGCATGACCGGGCGGCTACCGTTTGCTCCGACGACGGCCTCGGACCTCTAGGGGGAGCGCAGTGAGCTGGCACGATCGAAGTGGACCTGGCGCGGCGCGTGACGCCGGCATCGGGGGCCCGGGTTCGTGAGCCAGACCGAAGGACCGGCTCCGTCGGCACCTCCCGCCGGCGGACCGCCGGACCCCGCCGCGCTGCTCCGGGATCCAAAGTACGTGCGGCTACTCGTCCTCGGGGCGCTGATCGGAGCGCCGATCGCCTTCGTCGCCTACTTCTACCTGCGCTTCGTCGGCCAGGCGCAGACCTACGTCTTCTCGACGCTCCCCCACGAGCTTGGCTTCAGCAAGGCCCCCGCCTGGTGGCCGATCGCTCCCCTCCTCGTCGGCGGTCTGATCGTCGCCCTCGCGGTGACGTACCTGCCGGGGACCGGCGGCCACAAGCCGGCAGAGGGGTTCCATACGGGCGGTGGCAACGAGCCGATCAACCTGCCCGGCATCGTCGTCTGCTCCCTGGCCACCTTGTGCCTGGGCGCGGTCCTCGGACCCGAGGCCCCTCTCATCGCCATCGGCGGCGGCCTCGGCGTCCTCGCCATCCACCTGGTGAACAAGGACGCCCCTCCGATGGCCGCGGTGGTCATCGGCGGGGCCGGGAGCTTCGCCGCGATCGCCACCCTCTTCGGGTCTCCACTTGCGGCCGCGTTCTTGTTGATGGAGGCGGTCGGCGTCGGCGGTCCCCTGCTGGGCGTCCTTCTCGTTCCCGGTCTGCTGGCCGCCGGCATCGGAGCCCTCATCTTCGTCGGCCTCGATTCGTGGACCGGCTTCGGTACCTTCAGCCTGAGCGTCTCGCACATCCCGTCGTTCGGCTCACCGTCGCCTGGCGAGTTCCTCTGGGCCATCGCCATCGGCATCGTCGCCGCGCTGATCGGGACGGTCATCAAGCGTGGTGCGCTCGCCCTGCAGCCGGTCGTGGAGAAGCGCAAGGTGCTGCTCACCCCGCTGGTCGGATTGGGGGTGGCGCTCCTTGTCATCCTGTTCTCCCAGGTGACCGGCAAGCCCACCTCGTATGCCCTGTTCTCGGGCCAGAACGCCTTGCCGACACTCATCCACCACGCCGCGCTCTTCAGTGCGGGGGCCCTGGTGCTGCTCATCGTGTGCAAGGGCGCCGCCTATGGCCTCTCCCTCTCCAGCTTCAGGGGCGGCCCCGTGTTCCCCGGCATGTTCATCGGTGCCGCCCTCGGCATCGCCGCCTCCCACCTGCCCGGCCTGCCCATGATCGCCGGGGTGGGCATGGGGATCGGGGCGATGACGGTGGCCATGCTCGGCCTGCCCCTGGTCTCGGTCCTTCTGGCCTCGCTGCTCCTGTCGGCCGACGGGATCGAGTTGATGCCCCTCATCATCGTGGCCGTCGTGGTCTCCTACGTGCTCTCGGCGCGCCTGAAGCCCCTGCCCGCACCCGAGCCGGCGCCGGCTCCAGCGACCTGAACGCCACCGGCCGCCACCTGGAGGTGACGGCCGGTGGCGCGGCTCAGCCCTTGAGCGATCGCCGCCGGAAGGTCATCGTGTGGTCGACGGGCTCGAGCTCCCTCGCCTCCTCGCCGAGCGACGACATCCGGCGTCCGTAGGCGTCGGAGAAGGGCGTGGCCGTCACGCCGTGCAGCACGACGGAACCCAGGATGGTCCAGGTTGCGACCTTGGCCACGAGCGGGAGGGCCCCGTTGCCGGTGAGGCGCTCGACGGCCAAGAGGGTGAAGACCACCGACGCCAGCCCCCTCGGGCCGAACCAGCCGACGAACAGGGTCGTCTCCGTCCGCAGCCTCGCCCCGATGAAGGCGATCGCCACGGGGGCCATCCTGACCACGGTGAGGCTCAGCACCGCGTACAGCACCGGGCGCACCTCGAAGCCCTGCTGGAGGACCGGTCCGGCGAAGAGCGCGCCGAAGATGAGCCAGACGGCGAACGAGGCGTAGAGGCCGACGCTCTCGGAGAACTCGGCTGCTTGCTTGAACTGGTGACGGGAGGCGGCGCCGAAGGCGAACCCGCACACGTAGGTGGCGACGAAGCCGTTGGCCCCGCAGCCAGCGGCTGCAGCGAAGCAGAGGAGCGGCGTGGCGAGCACGACGAGCTGGGCGGAGTTCGACTCCATCCACGAGGCGCGAGCCACCAGTGCCCCGAGCGCGCCGACCACGATCCCGATGCCAAGGCCGATGCCGATGCCCACGAAGACGCCGGCGATGCTCTTGGCGATCCCCGTGCCGTGATTCGACTCGGCCAGGACGATCGAGAGAAAGAGGTAGACGAACGGCGTCACCAGCCCGTCGTTGAGGCCGCTCTCGACGTTGAGGGCGAGCCTGATCCGCTGCGGCACCGCCTCGTTGGTGATGGTGGCCAGGCCCAGCGCGGCGTCGGTCGGGGCCAGGATGCACGCCAGCAGCGCGCAGGTCGCCCAGCCCAGGCCGGGAAGGACCGCCAGTGCCACCAGGGCACCGAGTAGGCCGGTGAGCGGCAGGCCGATCCCGAGGAGTCGGCCCGGCAGGGCCGCGGCCGACCCCGCCTCGCGGCGCTTGATGGACGAGGCGTCCACGAACAGGAGCACCGCCAGGGTCAGCTCGGTCGTGAGCTTCACCCACTCGGTGTCGGGCATCAGGTGGTCGCCCCGCGTATGGCTGACGAGGACGCCGAGCGCCACGAAGACGATGGGGGCGGTGATCCACAGACGGTCGAGCCGGCCGGCGACCAGGCCGTAGGCGACGAAGGCTGCGCCGATGAGCACCAGCATGACCTGGTAGCTCAACGGCCCCTCTCCCCCGACAGAATCCCGTCCCGCCGGTCAGGCGCCGGGATCGCTTGGCCGCAGCACGCCGGCCGGGCGAGCGCAGGAAACGGCGCCGGCCCCTCGGTCACGGTGATGGTCGAGGGGCCCATGGCGGGACCACCCTACGATCCCCGGCCGCGCCGGCGGTGGTACCGCTCGCTCGTTGACGGGCCGATGGCCCGGCCGGCTACGTCTTCTTCCAGGACACCGGCCCGACCGGGTCCCCGGAAGACCGGCCCGTTCTATGGCCGATGGCTTGCTGCGGGCGCCGCTGCGGCCGACGCCCTGCTGACGAGTCAGATCCCGTGCAACTGGCGGAGCGAGCGGCGCAGCAGCTCGTCCGCCTCGAGCCGCTGCTCGGGCTCGACCAGCACGTGGGCGGAGCGGACGGCGGCCTGGGGAGCGCTTGCGACCACCGCGCCGCGCACGGCGCCGGCGAGCCGCTGCTCGATGACCGGGGCCAAGGAGCTTCCGGGTTCGAGCGCCACGGCCGCCGCGTAGGCGCACCGACCGATGCGGGCGAGGGGGTCCGAGGTCCGCAGCTGGCCGCGCAGGGCGGAGGTGGCCAGCTGGACCACAAGCTCCTCGGGGCGGTCCGTCCCCTCGACCTCGAGCACCACCATCGCCACGGCCCTGGGCTCGGGTCCCCCCATGATCCGGCCGGTGCGGCTGAAGAAGGAGCCGAGGCCCGGGAGCCCGGAGATCCCGTCGGCCTCCTCCCAGGCCGGCGCAGAGAACTCGTCCTTCCCGCCCGTGGCCACGGGTTCGTCGGCCGGCGCGGGGGCGGTCGGCGGAATGTGCGCCGACGTGGCACGGTGACCCCCGACGCCGCCGTCCGGGGGTGTGGCGACCGACCAGCGGACGGGCGGCACCACCGTGCGGAACCCTGCCTGCGTCGAGACCGACGGCCAGCCGCCGTCGGGGGACCGCGGATCGGCCCAGGGGGGCACCACCGGCTCGGTCGACTCCCAGGCGCTTCCCTCGGGTTCCGGGCTCGCCGCACCCCGGGGCATCTGCGTGGCAGGGGGGCCGGGCACGAAGCCGGCCGGGAGGCCGGCCGAGTTGGCGACAGGGAGGGGCTGGGACTGCTGCCCATCCACGAGCGAACGCCGCCGCAGGTCCACCTCGTCGCGCGCCACCAGATGGCGGGTGAGGCGCTGCGCCACGCGTTCGAGGGTCCTGCGCTGGTGCTCGCCGAAGTCGGACGGGTCGTGGCCGACCACGCCGAGCAGGCCGCGGTCGCCTCCGGTCCCGAGTGGGGCCACCGCCACGGTCACCGGCTCCAAGAAGCCGTCGAGGACCACGGTCCGGACGAAGGGTCCCCCATGACCGAACTCGGGGTCCGACGAGGTGAGCCGAACGAGCTGGGAGACCGCGGCGGGCCCCACCGCGTCGACACCACCCTCGGGGAACGACGCCACCTCCAACCCGCCGTCGTGCGCCGCGGCAATGTAGGTGACGAGTCCCCGGCACTCGTTGCGCGCCATGCGCAACAGATTGGTGACGCCGCCACCCATGTTCACCTGCTCGGCGAAGCCATCCGTGACCACCGACAATTGACGAAAGCCTCCCCCGGCCACCACGGTCACGCCACCCCCCCACGAACCAAGGGCCTGTCCCTCTTGTGAAGGTACATCGCCCGGTCCGCCTTGGCCAGAAGTTCGTCCGGGCCGATGTCGGCGGTGTCGGTGCTCACCCACCCGATCGACGCCCCGACGTCGAATGCCTGTCCCCTAAGGCGGAAGGGGGCCGAGAGGACCTTGCGCACCCTCGAGACCATGAGGTCCCCGTCGGGCATGCGGTCCGTGCTCACGTGGGCGATCACGAACTCGTCCCCGCCGAGGCGGGCCACCACGTCGTCGCCGCGGACCGCTCCGACCAACCGGCGGGCCACCGCGGTCAACGCCTCGTCGCCGACGTCATGGCCGTAGTCGTCGTTGATGCGCTTGAAGTGGTCGAGGTCGATGAAGACGAGCGCCACCGAGCCGCCACGTCGCACCAGGCCCTGGAGCATCCTGCGGATCTCCTCCAAGAGGAGGTAACGGTTGGCCAGGTTGGTGAGCGGGTCGTGCAGGGCGTAGTGGGTCAAGCGCTGCTGCTCGATCCACTCCTCGGTGGTGTCGTGCAGGACGACGAGGGCCCCTTCGACACCACCGCCGCTGACCGGACGGGCCGTCACGGTGACCAGCCGCCGCGACTCGTCGCCGTCGCCGAGCGTCATACGGGCGGTCCGGGGAATACCGTCCTGGACCACCATCAAGCCCGGGTGGTGGTCGATGGCGACCACGTGGCCGTCCTCGGTGCGCAGCGCCGTGGCTTCCGGCAGGGGCGACCCCACCAGCGAGCGGCCGGGCGGCAGCCCGTGCAAGACGT
Organism: uncultured Actinomycetota bacterium; assembly: GCA_963770505.1. Taxonomy (GTDB): domain Bacteria; phylum Actinomycetota; class Acidimicrobiia; order Acidimicrobiales; family RAAP-2; genus CAVYPR01. Next base: position 44,433 of record CAVYPR010000006.1, read on the forward strand.
TCGCCGCTCGATTGGCGAGCACCACCGTGCCCCTGCGATCGAGCAGCATGATCCCGTCGTCCATGAAGCCGGCCAGCTCCGCCGCCGACAACTCGACGGCGCGTCCGTGCGGCTCGACCGGCCGCAGGGCGGTCACCGTCCAGTCGCCGGCGAAACGGCCCGTGACGTGCTCGCTGCGCGCCTCTACTTCGAGCGGCTCGCCCGGACCGCTGGTGGCCAGGCGGCGCCGGCCGGTGGGCGGCTGTCGGGCGTCCGTCGAGTGGCCGTTCTCGGCGCCTTCGGGTGCCGGGCCGCCCATGAGGACCGACGCCACGTGGCGTTGCAGGAGTTCGTCGGCCGACAGGCCGGTCATGGACAACAGTGCGCGGTTGACGAGCACGATGGTCCCGTCGGAGCGGGTGACGACCAGCCCGTCGGGCAGCTCGTCGACCAGCCCGGCCAGCAGCGGGCTCAGTTCCTGGGTGGCCGCCAGCGCGGCGGCTCCGACCTCGCCAGTGGGGGCCGAGGGACCCGCCGGCGTCCACGCCGGGGCGGGCGCGGCCCGGCCCGGACGGCGTGCCACCAGACTCCCGATCTCGTCGGCCAGCGCGCCCAGCCCGACTCGTTGCTCGGCGTCGGGTTCGGGCAGCCAGGTGTCGACCATCCCCAGCAGGCCGACCTGGACGTCGTCGGACCAGACCGGCACCACGACGCAGGCCAACGAGGTGTCGGCCGACACCGCCTCTGTCGTCACCTCGGCGTTCCAGAACAGCTCGCGTCCGTGCGCGCCGGGATGCTGGAGGCAGGACCTGGCCAGCGACTCGATCCTGGGCAAACCGTTGTCCGGCGGCATGGCGTCGGAGACCACCCCGTGGAACTCACCGTCCTCGGTGACCAAGAAGGCACCCGTGCTGACACACAGGTCGAGAGCGAGCTGCAGCACCGCGTCGAGAGGGTCCGAGGCCAGGTCCACCGCCCTACACCGTAGATCGCCGGACGGCCGGATTCGGCGCTTTTCCCTCGTTGACCGGAGGTTGTCGGAGGGTTGATCTGGGTTGACCCCATCCGCCAGGTGGCGCGGCACGCCTTCTAAGGTTCACGTAGTGCAGAAGGTCCCGCGATCCGACGGTCGCTCGCCTATCCGCCGACAGGACGCCGGAGTGCAGGAAACGACAGGAGAGAACCGATGGTCGACGTAGTCGACACGTCGCCCACCGGTCAGCAGGTGGCCCAGCTCTTGGAGGCGTCACTCTCCCAGACGCCCGACGGCGTCGAGCTGTCCTACCGGGTGCTCGAGCACTTCGCCGCGCTGCACAAGGTGGCGACGGCATGGATGGTGCTGGAGCCGGCGGTGCTCGGCCCCCAGCTGTTCCTCAGGGGTCGGCAGCCGGCCACACCGGCGATGGTGGGCGAGTTCCTTTCCCGGCCTCCCGGCATCTACACCTCGCCCGACGTCAGCGACCACACGATCTCGGGAGCGCTGGCCGGCACCTGCAACCTGGTGCTCTCCGCCCAGGCCGCGCAGCTGACGGCGACCGTTGACCCCCCCTCGGGGTTGGCCGGCCGGGGGGTGGCCGAGGCCGCGCTGGCCCGCGCCGCCGCGCAGAGCGCGCGGCACGGATGGCCACACACCTTCGTCCTGCTGGCCACGGCCGAATCGGTCGGAGCCGACCGCTGGGCGGCGTTCTGCGCTGCGCTGCGCAGGGCGCTGCGCAGCGGCGACGAGGCTGGCGTCATCGGCTCCCGACAGGTGCTGGCCGTGCTGGGCAACGCGGAGACCGACGTGGCCAGGCCGTTCCTGGGCAGGCTGCGGGCAGCTTTGGAGCTGTCCGATGCAGCCGACGTCGAGTTCGCCATCGCCACCGTGCGTGCCCCCGACGAGAGCGTCGACCCCCGGGAGCTCTGGCGGCTCCTGGCCGAGCGGCTGGACGCCCCCGGAGGGGGGACGGCACCGGGGCTCGGGCCCCCGCCCCACGGGCTCTCCGGCCCGCTCGAGCTCGAGCTCCGGGCGCTTTCCGGTGTGGTCTCGGTGGGGCTCACGGCGGGCCCTACACCGGCCACCGGCACCGACCTCCAGCTCACCGTTGTCGCCGTCGAGCCCCATAACACACTGCGCCTCGAGGTGACCCGGGTACTCGGCGACCACCTGGCCGGGGCGACCGTCAACATCGTGGCCACGGCCGCACCCGTCGGGCCGGCCGGGCGGCGGGAACTCGACGAAGGTCGCGGGCCGGCCACACCCGTGCCGTCGGCCCCGGCCCAACCTCCCGCCCGCTCGGCGGACGTGGCCGTCGTCGGCCCGCCGGCCAACGGCAGCCCCGCTTCGGGCATCCCTTCCTATCGCCCGACCCCCGAGGAGCCGCTCAACGGCAACGGGCGGTCCGCCCACTACCAAAGTGACGAGCGGGTCACGCTCCTCACCGTCCGATTCGACCCGGACTCGGGCACGAGCCAGGTGGACCTGGCCTACGGCACAGCCCGGGCGTCGGGGCGCGCCACCGCAGGCCCTTTGGCCGGCGGGGCCCAGGCCACGCTGGCTGCCCTGGAGGCGCTGGGCCTCGAGGTTCCCTACTACCTCGTGTCGGCCGAACGGGCCGCCGGAGTCCTGGGCGAGCCGGTGGTGGTCGTGGTGGCCCCCCGTCGCACCGAGAGCGCCGAGCCGGCCGAGAGCGGACGACGGCAGATGGCCCGGATCGGCGCGGCCGAAGGGAGCGAACCGGTCGAGGCGGCGAGCCGCGCCACGCTGGCCGCCCTCAACCGCTTCCTCGCCCGGGGGAAGAAGGCGCCACCAGCTTGACCGTCGTCCGATCCCCCTACCGCTACGGGGCCTCCTTCGCCGACCGGACGACCGGCCTGAGGTTCGAGGCCCACCACCCAACGGCCCGGCCGGACCGTTGGGTCGCCTATCTCGAGGGGGCGGCCCGAGAATTCGCCCGCTACGGCCTGGGCGATCTCGTCGACCGGCGGGCCCTCGAACGCGCCGACGGGGTGCCTCTCTTCTTCGTCGGCGTCGACGCCGACGACCAGGTGGTGGCCGGACTGCGCTGCCACGGCCCCCTGGAGGGTCCGGCGGCCTCCCAGGTGCTGGCGGAGATGGCCAGCTCACCGGAGGCGGGTGATCACGTCCGCCTGGTGGAGTCGGCCACACCGTACGGCGTCATCGAGACCAAGGGCGCCTGGCGCAAGATGAGCGGGAGCGGCGACCACCGGGTGGCCAAGGCGCTCTCGCGGTGCTGCGTCCACGCCCTCGAGTGGCTCGGCTCCGAGGTGGCGGTGGCCGGGGTGGCCGACCGCATGGAGGAGCTGCTCGCCATCTCGGGCGGACGGATGCTGGGCCACGAGGCCGCGGCCTACCCCGACGAGCGGTACCGCACGATCATGATCGCCTGGCGCCGCTCTCGCTACGGCCCGCTGGTCACACCGGAGCAGGCCATCCTCTTGCGCGACGAGGCCCGCCAGCTGCGGACCCCTCCCGGGGCGGGGGCCGCCACCGGCTGGGTGCCCGTGGTGCTCGACGTCACGAGGCGGCCGGACCGCCAGATCCTGGCCAACTTGCGCGCCGACCCGGGCGTGGACGTCGTCGACGGTCTCGCCGCCCAGCGGGCCGAGCTCTTCCGGCTCCTGCCCAGCCCCGACCCGGCCCTGCTCGAGGAGGACCCCCGGTACGTCTACTACCCGTGGCGCCGGACCGTCGTGCGCATGCTCGGGCCGCGCGCCTACCCCGTGGTCCGGCTCGACCGGAACCGCAACCGCATCACCCGACAGGAGCAAGACCGGCTGCGGAGCCGCCGGGTGGGCGTGGTCGGGCTGAGCGCCGGCCACTCGGCCGCCACCACCATCGCCCTGGAGGGGATCTGCGGCGAGCTGCGCCTCGCCGACTTCGACGACGTCGAGCTCTCCAACCTGAACCGCCTGCCGGCGACCGTGCTCGACTGCGGGGTGAACAAGGCTGTGGTGGCCGCACGCCGTATCGCCGAGATCGACCCCTACCTTCCCGTCCGGATCGTCCCCGAGGGGCTGCACGCCGGCAACGTGGAGGAGTTCGTGGCCGGGCTCGACGTCCTGGTCGAAGAGTGCGACGACATCGCCATGAAGGCCCTGGTGCGCGAGGTGGCCCGCCACCACGGCGTCCCGGTCGTCATGGACACCAGTGACCGCGGCCTGCTCGACGTCGAGCGGTTCGACCAAGAGCCCGAGCGGCCGATCTTCCACGGCCTGCTCTCGGGGGTGACCGCCGGCGAGATGGGCGCCCTGTCCACGCTGGAGAAGATCCCCCACGTGCTCCGCCTGGTCGACCCCGCCCGGGCCTCGGCCCGCGGCGCGGCCTCGCTCGCCGAGATCGGCCAGACCCTCTCGACCTGGCCCCAACTAGCCTCAGACGTCACCTTGGGCGGGGCCTCGGTGGCCACCACCGTCCGGCGCCTGGGCACCGGCGAGCCGGTGCCCTCGGGCCGCGTCCGGGTCGACGTCGAAGCGCTGCTGGAGGCCATGGAGACCCCCGAGCTCCCGACGGAGGGCGACTGGCCCGATCCGATCCCGCCGCCGCCGCCCGAGGACCCCGTCGGCGCCGTGGTCCACGCCGCCACCCGTGCCCCCTCGGGCGGGAACGCCCAGCCGTGGCGGTTCAAGCTCGCCGGCGACGTCCTCTCCTTCGAGCTGGACCGGTCGAAGACCTCGTTCATGGATGTGCGGTGGCGGGGCAGCTATGTGGCCCTGGGCGCCGCGCTGTTCAACGCCCGGGTGGCCGCCTCGGCCCTCGGACGACTGGGGCCGGTTGAGCTCTTCCCCGAGGGACCGGGCTCCGATGTCGTGGCCCAGCTGACGCTGGTGGGCGGGTCGGACCCCGCGCTGACCGAGCTCTACCCCGCCGTCCTCGACCGGTGCGCCAACCGCCAGAAGGGCGTGCCGGGTCCGGTCGACATCTCGGTCGCGGCCCGCCTGGCCGAGGCGACCCGCACCGAGGGCGGGCTGCTGCACCTGGTGACCGACCACGACCGGCTGCAGGAGTGCGCCGAGATCCTGGGCGACACCGAGCGCATCCGCTTCCTCGTCTCCCACCTCCACCGCGAGATGGTCGGTGAGCTGCGCTTCGCCGGCGAGGATGTGAGCACCGGCATCGACGTCCGCTCGCTGGAGCTGGGAAAGGCCGACCAGGCCACCTTGGAGGTGATCCGGCGAGAGGACGTGATGGCGCTCCTCTCGAGCTGGGACGGCGGGAAGGTGCTCGGCAACAACGCCCGGGGGGCCGTCCTGTCCAGCTCGGCCCTGGCCGTGGTCACGGTGGGCGACGCCAGCCCGGCCGCCTACGTGAGGGGCGGCGCCGCCGTCGAGCGGCTCTGGGTCGAGGCTCAGCGGGCCGGGCTGGCCGTCCAGCCGGTGTCGCCGGTCTTCGTCTTCGCCGTCCAGCAGGCCGACTTCGACGCACTGGGCGGGGAAGGGAGGGCCGACGAGCTGCGGGCCCTGTCCCGTCGGTTCCGCAAGGTGGTCGACATCCCCGACACGACAGAGATGGCGCTGGTGGTGCGACTCAGCCACGCGCCCCCTCCCTCGGTGCGCAGCCTCCGGCTCCCCGCAGAAGACGTCCTGCGCCGCTGCTCCTGACGCCGCTGCTGGCGACGGCTCCTTGGTTCGGGCCCGCCCGCGCACTACCATGGCCGTGGGGAGTATTCGCGAGGTCTGTGCGCGATGGATGGGGACATGGTTACTGAGCGAACTGTCGGTGACGACCACATCGGGAACGTCCTTGCCGGGGTGATCCGCCTCGTGCCCGGGGCGGTGGGCGCGTCGTTCGTCCCCAAGCACTCCTACGACTCCGCCGTCATCTGGTCCAACCTGGGCCACACCGAGGTGGGCACGGCCCTGGGCAACGTGGTGGCGGCACGCCTCGCCGACGACGGCCCCTGGGGCAACTGCGGGGGGCACGGCCCCGAGGGCCCCTGGTCCGGGTGGATCGAGCCGGTGCTGGCCTACGACGGCGACGGCCGGCCCGTGACAGGGGCCGACGCCACCCGCAAGCCGGTGGGCGCCCTGGCCGTGGTCCGCCCCGGCCACGGCCACCCCTTCACCGATGCCGAGCAGGAGACGGTGCGGCTCTTCGCCCGCCTGTGCGCCGGAGCCAGCCACACCACAGGCACCACAGAGCAGCGCACCTACCAGCGCCGCCTCGACGACCTGGTCTCCCAGATCAGCGAGCGGCTGATGTCGACCACACTGCCGACGATGCGCGAGGACCTCGAGTGGACGGTCGAGACGCTCTGCAAGTTCCTCGGCGCCGACGCCGCCTTCCTCCGGCGCAACGACCACGCCGCCGGCCTCAGCGTGCTCATGGCCGAGTACCCCAGGCGCGGGGTGGACCCGGCCACCGACCCACTGGGCTCGGTGCCCTTCGACTCCGACCCGGTCTTCGCCGCCACCCGCGACCTGAAGGTGCCGATCATCATCCAGAACCTGGCGGAGGAGGACGAGCGTTACGCAGACCGGATCAAAGAGGGCACCGGTGGCATCGTCGGCTTCACCGGGGCCGGGGTACCCCTGGTGCACGCCGGCATCACCGAGGGCTGCCTGGCCTTCATCTACCTGTCGGACATCGACTGGTCCGAGCACGAGATCAACGCCCTGCGGGCGGTGGCCGCCCTCCTCGTCCAACTCGTCTACCGCGTCGACGCCGAGGAGCGGCTGCGCCACAACGCCCTCACCGACGACCTGACCGGCCTGGCCAACCGCCGGTCGCTCCTGGCCGAGGTCTCCACCCGGGCCCGCAGCGCCAACCAGCCCCTGGCCCTCCTGTTCGTCGACCTCGACCGGTTCAAGATCATGAACGACCACCTGGGCCACCGGGCCGGCGACCGCGTCCTGCAGGTGATCGGCGACCGCATCCGCACCTCGCTGCGGCCCACGGACTTCGCGGCCCGCCTGGGCGGCGACGAGTTCGTGGTCCTGTTGGACGACTCCGGCGGCGTGCTCGGGGCGGTGGCCGCGGCCAACCGGCTGCTCGAGGTGATCTCGCGCCCCATCGACGTCGGCGGCCAGCTGGTGGCCCACTCGGGCAGCGTGGGCATCGCCGTCAGCGAGGACCCCAACGTGAACGGCGAGGACCTCCTCGGCCAGGCCGACATCGCCCTGTACGCGGCCAAGTCCCAGGGGCGCAACCAGACCGTGGTCTTCGACCACCACCTCGAGGCGAACGTGGCCGAGCGGTCGAGCATCGAGCTCCTCTTGCGCAAGGCCCTCAACGAGAACGCCTTCCGGGTCCTCTACCAGCCCGAGTTCGACCTCGACACCGGCCGGATGCTGGCCGTCGAGGCGCTGGTCCGCTGGGAGCGCGAGGGCCACGGCCTGGTGGCGGCGACCGACTTCGTGCCGGTGGCCGAGGAAACCCACCTCATCATGGACATCGACCGGTGGGTCCTCGAAGAGGCGTGCATGCAGCTCGCCCGCTGGCGCCGTTCCCACCCCCACCTCGACCTCATCATGCGGGTGAACATCTCCCCCGCCCAATTCGCCGTGGCCGGGATCGTCCAGGCGGTGGCCGACACCCTGCGCCGCTCCGGCCTCCCTCCCGAGACCCTGTGCCTGGAGATCACCGAGCAGGCCATGATCGCCGACGTCAGCGAGGCCGTGCGGCTCCTCAACGACGTGCGGGCCATGGGCGTGAAGCTGGCCATCGACGACTTCGGGACCGGCTACAGCTCGATGATCCAGCTGAAGAACCTGCCCATCGACGTGCTCAAGATCGACCGGGTCTTCGTCGACGGCCTGGCCACAGACCCCACCGACCGGGCCATCGTCGACACCATCATCCGCCTGGCCGACGCCTTCCAGATCGAGGTGGTGGCCGAGGGGGTGGAGACCGCCGCCGACCTGCGGGCCCTCAAGGACCTCGGGTGCCGGCGGGCCCAGGGCTACCTGCTCTCCCGCCCCAAGACGCCGGCCGACCTCGAGCCGTTGTTCGGGGGCATCGACCTGTCGACCGTCGGGGCCGCCACCGAGCCGGTGGCCCCGGCCTGAATCCGGTCCGCCCCTAGCGCACGACCCGGTGGGCCGCCCGGCGGCGGTGCCGCTCGAAGGCCAGTCGCACCAGGGTGTCGAGCAGGCGGGCCGGCGGCAGGCCGCTCACCTCCCAGAGCTTGGGGTACATCGAGATCGGCGTGAAGCCCGGGATGGTGTTCACCTCGTTCACCAAGAAGCGCCCGCCGGCGTAGAAGAAGTCGACCCGGGCCATCCCCTCCACCCGCAGGGCGGCGTAGGCGCGAACGGCCGTCTCCTGCACCTGGGCGACCTCCGCCTCCCCCAGGGGCGCGGGGATCTGGAGCTTGGCCCGGTCGTTCAGGTACTTGTCCTCGTAGTCGTAGAAGCCCTCGGCCGGGACGATCTCCCCGGGCAACGAGGCCCGCGGGGACTCGTTGCCGAGCACCGCCACCTCGATCTCCCGGCCGACGACGGCGGCCTCAAGGACGACCACGTCGTCGTAGGTCCCGGCCAGGGCGACCGCCCCCTCCAACCCCGCCCGGTCGGTGACCCGGGTGATCCCGATGGACGAGCCGAGGTTGGCCGGCTTCACGAAGATCGGGTACCCGAGATCGGCCCCGGCGCTCTCGAGGAACGCCGCAGTCACCAGGTCGAGCCGGCGGGTGAGCCAGCGGCCCTGGGGGACGCCGTGGTGGTCGAGGACCTCCTTGGCCGCCGCCTTGTCCATGCACAGGGCCGAGGCCAGCACCCCGGCCCCCACGTAGGGAAGCCGCAGCACCTCGAGCAGCCCCTGGACGGTCCCGTCCTCGCCCATGGTCCCGTGCAGCAGCGGGAAGACGACCGTCTCCCTCCCGTCGCCGGCCTCGAGCAGGGCACCGACCTCCCGCCGGTCGCCGGCCGGGGCCAGGTCCGGTGAGGGCAGGGTGCCGTCGCCCTCGGCGATCCCCTCCACCAACCGCCGAGCGTCGACCCAGCGACCCTCGCGGGTGATGCCGACCGGGACCACCTCGTAGCGCTGCGGGTCGAGCTCGGAGATGACGAAGCGGGCCGAGATGCACGAGATGTCGTGCTCGGCCGACCGCCCGCCGTAGAGGACCACCACTCGGGTCGGGGGGGCCACCGCACGATCCTAACTCCCGGCCCGCCGATCGGGCCGTATGGGAACATGGGCCATGCGCTTCACCGCCGCCGGTCTGGCCGCCGCGGCGGGTGGGAGGCTCGTCGGGCCCGACGTCGACGTCGACGGGGTGGCCGTCGACAGCCGGACGCTCGCGTCCGGGCAACTGTTCGTGCCCCTGGTCGCCGAGCGCGACGGCCACCGGTTCATCGCCGAGGCCGTGGCGGCCGGGGCCCCGGCCTACCTCACCGCCGGACCGACGGTGGAGGGGGCGACGGCCATCGTGGTGGGCGACACCGGCACGGCCCTCTTGGCCCTGGGCCGGGCCGCCCGGGACCGGCTCGGTGACCGGGTGGTCGGGATCACCGGCTCGGTCGGCAAGACCACGGTCAAGGAGCTGGTCGCCGGGGCCCTGTCGACCACCTTCCGCACCTGCTCGAGCCCGCTCTCCTACAACAACGAGATCGGCGTCCCCCTCACCCTGGCCAACGCCGTGGAGTCGACCGAGGCCACGGTGGTGGAGATGGGGGCCCGGGGGCCCGGCCACATCCGCACCCTGTGCGCCGTCGCCCGGCCCACCATCGCCGTGGTGACCCGTGTGGGCCTCGCCCACCTCGAGCAGTTCGAGAGCGTCGACGGGGTGGCCCGGGCCAAGGCCGAGCTGGTCGAGTCCCTCCCGGGCTCGGGCACCGCCGTCCTCAACGCCGACGACGAGCGGGTGGCGGCCATGGCCTCTCGCACCGCCGCCCGGGTGGTCCTCTTCGGCCGCTCGAAACGGGCCGAGGTGCGGGCCGAGGGGGTGGTGCTCGACGCCCTGGCCCGGGCCACCTTCGTGCTCGTCACCCCCGCCGGCTCGGCCGAGGTGACCATGGCGCTCCACGGCGAGCACCAGGTGTCCAACGCCCTGGCCGCCGCCGGGGCGGCGCTGGCCGCCGGGGTCGCCGTAGGGGCCGTGGCCGAGGGGCTCTCTGCGGTGGGGCCGCCGCGCTGGCGGATGAGCGTCCAGCCGCTCTCGGGGGGGGCGGTCCTGGTGAATGACGCCTACAACGCCAACCCGACCTCCACCCGGGCGGCCCTCGAGTCGCTGGCGGCGATGGAGGGGTCCCGCCGCATCGCCGTTCTCGGGGAGATGGCCGAGCTGGGGGCGGCGTCGGGGGCCGGTCACCGGGAGGTGGCCGAGCTGGCGGGCTCGCTCGGCATCGAGCTCGTCGCCTACCGCACCCCCGCCTACGGCCTCCCCCCCGTCGACGGCGCGCCCGCGCTGGTGGCGCGGCTGGGTCCGTGGCGGCCGGGCGACGTGGTGCTGGTGAAGGGGAGCCGCGCCGCGGGGATGGAGACGCTCGTGGACGACCTCCTCGGTGCGCCCGGCGGGTGACGACCGGACCGCGGGCGGGCGACACCCGAGAAACCCCGAGAAAACAGGAGATTGCCACTTCCGCCGGAGGTCGCCGACTGTCACAATCGACGGTGGACAGCGACACGGTTGACGGTTCCGTGAGATGGCCGGTTGGACGTTGCTTCGGCAGGGAAAGTGAGCGGTCATGGACGAGCCAGCGGTGAACGGGATCTACGGGGGAACGGTGGCGAGGCGGGTGTCGGGGCCTTCCATGGCGGTGGGCCCGCTGTCGCTCGACCGGATGGGGCCGATCCTGCGGGACCTGGTGGCCTTCGGCCTCGTCGAGCGGACCGGGACCGGACGCTTCGAGCTGCGCGAGGACGTGCAGCGCTGGCTGGCCGAGGCGTCGGCCCGCTCCGGCCCGCCGGGCACGGCCGAGGTGTTCGTGGGTCGCCAGTGCCAGCGTTGCGGTGGCCTGGGGGTGACCAGGCTGGTCGACGGGGTCCGTATCTGTGCCGACTGCCAGGAGAAACCGATCGCCGAGGTGGTGGCCGACCAGCCGTCGGGCCACCACGGGCGGCGGCGGCGGGCCCGCAAGGCCGGGTAGGTCAGCGGAAGTCCCGGGAGGCGGGGGCCGGGCCGAGGGCGAGCGGCTCGAACCGCTCGGCCACGACGTTCACCACCCCGTCCGAGCGCTCCAGGCGCCCCCGCACCACCAGGGCCGGCGACCCCCGGGCCACCTCCCACCAGCGGACCCAGGCCCCGCGCGAGCAGACGACGTTGACCATGCCGGTCTCGTCCTCCAGGTTCAAGAACACCGCGCCCCCCGCCGTCTCGGGCTGCTGGCGGTGGGTCACCACGCCGGCCACCGTGACCCGCCCCCCGCTCGCCTTCCCCAGCGCCGAGGCCGGCACCACCCCGCGGGCCTCGAGCTCGGGGCGGACCAGCTCGATGGCGGTGCGCTCGGGGGTCACCCCGAGCGACCACAGGTCGTCGGCGATCGCCTCGAGGGGGGCCGGGGCCGGCAGCGGCGGGGCCACCCCTCCCGTCACCACCCCGGGCAGCCGGCCGGCGACGGCCTGGGCCGCCGCCCCGGCCGTCCACACCAGGGCCCGGCGGCCCGACGGGGAGCGGTCGGCCGCGAGGCCATCGAGCGCGCCGGCCAGGGCCAGCGCCTCGAGCTGGGGGCGGGTGAGGCCGCCCCGGCGGACCAGGTCCTCGGAGCCGGCCCAGGGCCGGCCAGCGACCAGGCGGGCCGCCGTCGTCGACCCGATGCCGCGGACGGCGGCCAGCCCCAACCGCAGGACCGGGGCGTCCCGGCCGCCCTCCAGGCAGGCCCCCTCCCCGCTGGCGTTGACGTCGGGGCGCCGGACCACCGTCCCGTGCCGCTTGGCGTCGGCCAGCAGGCTCTGCGGCGACCAGAACCCCATGGGCTGGGCGTTCAGGAGGCCGGCGGTGAAGGCCACCGGGTAGTGCAGCTTCAGCCAGGCCGACGAGTAGACGAGGTAGGCGAAGGACAGGGCGTGGGACTCGGGGAAGCCGAAGCTGGCGAAGGCGGCCAGGCTCTTGAAGATCCCCTCGGCCACGTCCCCGGCGACCCCCCGGGCGGCCATGCCGGCGAACAGCCGGTCGCGCAGGCGGGCCATCCGCTCGTCGGACCGCTTGTGGCTCATGGCCTGGCGCAGCTCGTCGGCCTCGGCCGAGGAGAACCCGGCCACGTCGATGACGATCTGCATCAGCTGCTCCTGGAAGACCGGCACCCCCAGGGTGCGCTCCAGGGCGGGCTGCAAGAGGGGGTGGGGGTAGGTGACGGGCTCGGTGCCCCGGCGCCGGCGGATGTAGGGGTGGACGGCGTTGCCCTGGATGGGGCCGGGCCGGATGAGGGCCACCTCGACGGCCAGGTCGTAGAAGCAGCGGGGCTGCACCCGGGGCAGGGTGCCCATCTGGGCGCGGCTCTCGACCTGGAACACCCCCACGGTGTCGGCCCGGCAGAGGAGGTCGTAGACGGCGTCCTCCTGGGGAAGCGCCCCCAGGTCGAGGGGGACGCCGTGGTGGTCGCGCACCAGGTCGACCGTGCGGTGGAGGGCCTCGAGCATGCCCAGCCCCAGGAGGTCGAACTTGACCAGGCCGGCGGCCGCGCAGTCGTCCTTGTCCCACTGGAGCACCGTCCGCCCCTCCATCCGGGCCCACTCCACCGGGCAGACCTCGCTCACCGGCCGGTCGCAGATGACCATCCCTCCCGGGTGGATGCCCAGGTGCCGCGGGAAGCCCAGCACCTCGGTGGCGATCCGGCGCACCGCCGGCGGCAGGTCCCCTCGCTCGGCCAGCGGCCGCCCCCGGTCGCTGGCCTTGGCCCAGCGGTCGACCTCGGCGGGGCCGTGGCCGAGGGCCTTGCCGACGTCGCGAACGGCCGAGCGGGGGCGGTAGGTGATGACGTTGGCCACCAGGGCGGCGTGGCGGCGGCCGTAGCGGTCGTAGACGTACTGGATGACCTCCTCGCGGCGACCCGACTCGATGTCGACGTCGATGTCGGGCGGCCCGTCCCGGGCCGGGGAGAGGAACCGCTCGAAGAGCAGGTCGAGCGAGACGGCGTCGACCAGGGTGATGCCCAGCACGTAGCAGACGGCCGAGGTGGCGGCCGACCCCCGGCCCTGGCAGAAGATGCCCGAGCGCCGGCAGAACTCGGCGATGTCCCAGACGGTGAGGAAGTACCCGGCGTAGCCCAGGGTGGCGATGACCGACAGCTCGTGGTCGAGCCGGGCCCAGGCCCCCGCCACCCGCTCGGCCGAGCGGGGGCCGTACCGCTCGGCGCCGCCGCGCTCGACCAGCTCGGCCAGCCAGCTCTGCTCGTCGTGGCCGGCCGGCACCGGGAAGCCGGGCAGCCGGGGGGCGATGAGGCGCAGGTCGAAGGCGCAGGCCGCGCCGATCTCGGCCGCCCGCTCGATGACCCCGGGCCAGCGGGCGAACCGCCGGGCCTGCTCGGCGGCCGGGCGCAGGCAGGCGGCCGAGGAGGCGGGGAGCCAGCCGGCCAGCTCCTCCAGGGGCCGGCCGGCCCGCACCGCGGCCAGGGGGGTGGCCCGGGGGAAGCAGGCCGGGGTGGCGTAGTGGACGTTGTTGGTGGCCACCAGGTCGACCCCGGCCCGGACCGCCAGGTCGGCCAGGCCGTCGTTGCGGGCCGTGTCGATCGGGTCCCCGTGGTCCCACAGCTCGAGGGCCAGGTTCTCCCTTCCGAACGCCGCCACCAGCCGGTCGAGCTGGCGGCGGGCCGCCTCGGGCCCCCCGTCCACCAGGGCGGCGGGCACCGCGCCCTTGCGGCACCCGCTCAGGACCTGCCAGTGGCCGCCGTGGGCCGCCGCCAGGTCGGCCAGATCGACCAGGGGGCGCCCCTTCTCCCCCCCGGCCAGGTGCGCCTCGGCCACCACCGCGGCTGAGGCGGGCGTACCCCTCGGGGTCCCGGGCCAGCACCACCAGGTGGCGGCCGTCGGGGTCGGCCACCCCGGTGCGCGGGCCGCCGGCCAGGGAGAGCTCGGCCCCGAAGACGGCGGGCAGCCCCGCCGCCCGGGCCGCCTCGGCGAAGCGGACCACGCCGTAGAGGCCGTCGTGGTCGGTGAGGGCCAGGGCGGCCAGGCCGAGGCGGGCCCCCTCGGCGGCCAGCTCCTCGGGGTGCGAGGCCCCGTCGAGGAAGGAGAAGTTGGAGTGGCAGTGCAGCTCGGCGTAGCCCCGTTCCACCGTCGGCCCCTCAGTCGTAGGTGGCGGCCAGCCGCCACCGCCCCCGCCCCACCGCCAAGAGGTGGGCCCGGCCGTCGGCCGTCGTCACCTGGAGGCGGACCGAGCGCCGGCCGGCCCGCGACCACCACCGCTCCTCGGCGGGCCACGGCGCGCTCCACCCGGTGACCTCGGCCCACGCCCCCCCGCCCACCGAGACCCGGGCCGGGGGGGCGGTGAGCAGCCCGCGTCCGGTGACCCCCACGGCGGTCCCGTCGGCGTCGACCACCTCGGCGGGGAGGGCCCGCCCGTCGGGGGCCACCCGGGCCGGGGACGGCGGGGGCAGCCGTCCGGGCCAGGGGGGCGCCCCCGGGAGGGCGTCGCCCCGGGGGGAGGGCGGGGTGCCGGCCTCCCAGGTGGCGAACCGGACCCGGTCGTCGGGGCCGCGCCCTCCCCCGGCCACCGCCACCACCACCGCCTCGGGGCCGAGCTGGCGCTGGAGCGCGCTCAGCGCCTCGGCCGCCCGCTCGTCGCCGGCCCCGGCCCCTCCCCAGAAGCCGGGCTGGAGGTTGCGGAGCGGGACCCCGTACTGCAGGGCCCGCAGCCGGGCCGCCAGGCCCGGGGTGCGGCACCCGGGCAGCTCGCCCTCCAGGGCCCGGGCCGCCCGCTGGCACCTCGCCGCGGCGGCCCCGAACCGGGCCAGCACGTCGCCGGCCGGCAGCGCGGCCAGCGCCCCCAGGGTGCGCAGCCCGAGGCGGGGCAGGAGCTCGGCCAGCTCCGGTGTGCCCAGCACCCCGACCGGCCACGGCGCCAGGAAGGCGGCGGTGGCTCCCGGGGGCACCGCCGCCCCGACCCGGGCCGCCAGTCCGGCGGCGAAGACCCCCTCGGCCACGCCGAGGCGGCAGGGACCGTCCCCCAGCACCCCGCCGACGGCCTCGGCCACCCGGGCCAGCACCGCCGCCTCGCCCCCGAAGTAGCGGGCCGGGCCCCTCACGGCCAGGGTGCACACCCCGGGCCGGACGGGGTCGACCCACGGGCAGACCTCCACCAGGGCGTCGACGAGGCGCGCCAGCTCCCGGAGGCGGTGGCCGCCGTCTGTCGCCGCCGGGCCGTCACCGGGGTCGGCCAGCCCCGGGCAGTCGATCAGGAGCAGTCGCTCCACCGGCCGGCCCTCACACCCCGGCCCGCGGCCGGTCCTCCGGCCACGGGGCCACCCGCCCGGCGGCCGTCGGCAGCCAGAGCTCGCGGACCACCGGCCGGCTGGCCACCCCCCGGCCGTGGGCCTCGACCGTCACCCGCCGGCCCGCCAGCCGCCCGGCCCCCCGGTCCAGGCCGTGCCAGCGGGGGTGGCCCACCTCGAGCCGCACGTCGGCCGGGTCCGGCCACGACGACCGGCCCCCCACCACCACGAGGACGGCCCCCTGCCGGCGGGCCCGGGCCACCAGCGAGCGCGCCGCCTGGGGGCGGGCCCGGCCCGGCGGCTCCACCGTCACCACGTCGAACCCCTCGAGCAGCCGGCCGGCCGCCACCGCCCACTGCGCCGCCGGGGCGCGGACCACCACGAGCCGCCGCAGGTCGACGCCGTAGCCGGCGGCGGCCAGCGCGCCCAGGTCCTCCACCCCGACCAGGCCGCACCACGACCCGGCGGCCGAGGCCGTCCCGAGCACCGCCAGCGTCAGGCTGAGGGCGCCCTCGCCGGTGCAGTGCACGACGGTCCCCCGGCGCAGCCCGCCGTCGGGCATGAGCGGCACCAGCGGCCCGGGGACCGGCAGCAGCCGGGTCCGGCTGGCCGCGGTGGGCCGGACCCGGCTGGCCAGGGCCCCCAGCCCACCCCCGCCCGCCGGGGCAAGCCGGCGGTCGAGGGTGGCCGGGGATCCGCCGTCTACGAACATATGTTCGCTATCGTACCCAGGGTGGGGGGTTGCGTCACACGCCCCGGTCAGGGCCGATTTCGGTTCCGCTGCGACCGGAAGGGTCGCTCCCTCTCCGGGGCTCGGTCGACCTCAGTAGACGTTCGGCACCATGCGCAGCACGGCGTTCCCGAGAGCCCACAGCATCCCCAAGAGGATCGGGGCGGCGATGATCCACGTCCGCAGCAGTCCCCAACGGGCCCAGAGCCACCACACGAAGGCTGAGGTGCCGGCGAGGACAGCCAGCCACAGCGCCGCCGCCGGCCAGGCGGACAGGTCGCTGTGACCCGGAAGCTCCGCTGTGGGCACCGAGCGAGGAAGGCCGGGCGGAACCCGCAGGGCGCGACCCTGGAGGCGGGCCTCGACGTAGGTGAGGCGTGTGGCCTTCACGTTGCTTGCACCGGACCCCGCAGAGGTTCCCAGCACCATGACACTGCCGGTCGCCGGCACCGAGATGGGTCGAACCCCCGGGGCCAGCGCCCCGATGACCTTGTAGTGGAACAGCCCCTGTCCCGTGCGAACGATGATCACGTCCCCGGCACGCAGGAGCCCGATGTCGCGGAACGGGCCCCCGGCCGTCGAGCTCTTCCCGAGCAGCACCGACTCCCCCGACTGCCCGGGCAACGGGGTGTCCCGCAGGTGACCGGGTCCCGCCAGCATGTCCCCCGACGACGTCCCTTCCACCACCACGACGTCACGGAGCCCGGCTACCGGTGCGCTGAGGAGCGCCACCGGCGAGCCGGGCGGGATGTCACCGCCGATCTTCGGAGCGACCGGGCTCGACGGGTCCAAGAGCCCCCGGAACTCCGCGTAGAGCTGGTGCTGGCTGCGCTGCTCCTGGAGGCCGCTCAGCCCGAAGGCGAACACGCCGAGGAACAACGCCGTGATCGAGACGAACAGGACGATCGCCAGCACCACGGCAAGCGGTCCGGGCCTCGGTGGACCGACACGCTCGGGGAGCTCCTCCTCAAGACGCCCGACTTCTTCCTCCACTTGCACCGGTCGGACCTCGTCGACTGAAGGGGGAAGGACGTCGATTACCATCGCTTCCGCTTCCGGCCGACACGGTACAGCACGGGAATGGCGATCACTCCGAGCAGTGCCAACCCGAAAACGACCGGGGCTGGCATCCCGCCGATCCAGAGCTTCACGTCCGCCGTCGGGTCGAAGAAGAGGGAGCGTGTCCGAGCCGAGGCGCGGGCGGCCCGGTGGGAGTCCGTGGCCGGGGCGGCTCCGCCTGACTCGGACCGGACCTCTGTGGCCGCGAAGAGATGGCCCCTGGCCGGCACGATTGTGGCCAGGGAGAAGCCGTCCGTCCCCGACCCGCCTGTGGTCGCCGTCCCGCTCGCCGGAGCGGACCCCGTCGAGTCGGGCGAGGCCGACGACCCCGACGGCGCTGGAGTGACGCCGACCAGCGAGGGCACCTGGCCGTTCTGCGCCGCCACGTCTGTGGCCGCAGCCAGGGTGTAGCTGGCCAGGCTGCCCAAACCGTCCGCCGCGGTCAGCGGCAGGTACCCGGGGGGAAGCTGTCCGACGCCCGGCCCCGGCGTCTGTCCTGTCGTGGCGGCGAACTTGAGCAGGTCGGCGTAGTCCTGCGCGTCTGTGGCTGTCAGTCCGCTCGTCGGCACGGCGGCGTAGACCACCAAGGTGCCGGGGTAGGCGGCGGCCCCGGCGGTGGTCTGGAATGTGCTGTACGGGATCGGCCAGGTCCCTGTTGTCGGATCGGGCTTGAGCAGCGAGGTGGCTGCCTTGAGCGATGTTGTCGACGGCGCGACGTAGGTCCCTGTCGTCGTCTCCAGCGCCGCCGTCTGCAGCAGGTACCGCTGGGCGTCGGCGAGCGGGGTGATGCCGATGAGGAAGCGGAACCCGGGCGACTGCCGCTTGGCCGCAGTCAGCTTCTCGCCGGCCGGGGAGCCCTGGATCGGCTGTGTGCAGGTGGTCGTCGAATTGGGCTGGTTGAACTGGACTGCCTGGCTGATGTCCTCGAGGTTGGCGAGCGGCGCCGCCACCAGCGGCTGGTACGGCACCGGCTCGGAGTACAGGCAGTTGTTCAGCTGTCCGCCGTCGGCGTCGTAGTATGTCGTCGGCTCGAACGTCGACAGCAGTGGCCACTGGTCGACCGGGAGCGTGATGCCCTGGTAGGCCGGGTTGACCACCATGCCCCACTTGTCGGGCGTGCCGTTGAGCCAGGCGCGCGCTGTCGGGTCGTCGTTGATGTACGTCGTGAGCGCCTCCATCACGTCCGAGTCGCTCGACATCGCCACCAGCTCGGCGGCCGCCTCAGAGAGCGTGCCGCTGATCTTGATCTCGGGGATCCCCGGGTTGAGGGCGATGAACTGGGGGTCCTGGGTGATGTTGAGCGGGTTGTGGGCCAGTGCGGGATCCTCCTGTTGGACGAACGAGTCACCCGGATACGACTCGGTCAGCAGCTTGGCCAGCAGCAGCGGTGTGAGCTTGAGGGAGGTGTAAGGGAGACCGTTCGAACCGTCGATGGCATAGGAGATGGCGAACCCCGTGGCCGCCACGGGCGCGTTGACGACGGGTTTGCCGTAACCGCCCGGTTGGCCGTAGCTGGTGAAGGCGGCGTCGACGTTGCCCGTGGCCAGGAGGTTTCGGGCTTCGGGCTCACCGGTCTGGACGTGGACGAAGGAGAAGCGATCGCTGGCGCTGGTGCAGAAGTGCGGCTCCCACTGCGTCGTGGCCTGGATCATGAGCTCGGAGCCGAACACCTGGACGACGTTGTTGCCGGCGGACTGCGTGACGGAGCATAAGTCAGGCGAGGGCGCGAAGGAGAGGGGCACCGTGATCCGGTTGCGCCAATTCGACGGGCTCCACCAGAGAGCCCCGGTGACCGAGACGTCCCGGACTGTGCCCGGTATTTGGTTTGGTGTCAGACCCGCTCCCGGTGTGTACATGCCTGTCGTCTCGCACTGGGAGACCTGGGTGGCGGTGGGGGCAGATGGGGCCGCCGTTGGGGAGGGGTTGCAGCTGATCCCCATGATGGGCACGGCGACGAGTGCGCAGGGCACTGTCGTCGAGCATCCCAGCGTCTGGTTCTGGGCGGACGTCCAGACGTCGAAGTCCGCCCTCCCTGTCCCCCCGGTGCCGGTCACGCCGAACGTCTCGTTGCTCGGGAGCGCCGAGCCCGCCACGTTGTTCGCCTCCGGCGGCTCCCCGGCACAGCCAAGCGGTCCACCGTCGTAGACCTGGCTGTCGGCGGCGTCCCAGGGGACCCAGTACTGGACGGGAGCATTTCCCTCCAGGGCGCACGAGGTTCGTATTGATGTGACGAGCTGCCAAAGTGTCGAGTCTGTCGCCGGCGGCGTGTTAGCCGGGTTCTTTGCGATTGTCTGGATCGCGCCGTAGGTCTTGCCGCCGGAAGTGACCCAATCGTTCTTCTTGTACGTGGTTGTGGCCGACCACGGCCCCCGTGTCGGGCCGCTCGGCAGCAGCAGTGGCGACGGCTCCCCGACCTCCGCTGCTCCCGGGTTGGCCGCGTACTCGTCCAACCGGTACGGCGGATAGGCGTCGCCCCGGCTGGACTGGTAGCGCTCTGTCGAGGCCTGCGTCCAGCACGTCTCGGGGGTGAGGCGCTGTGTGGGCGTGGCGGTTGTCGAGTCGATGCCTCGGCACTCGAGGAGGACGAACGGGTACTCCTCGTACTCCGCCTGCGAGGAGTTCTGGTCGGAGACGATGGCGCCCGTCGGGTGCGCGCCGGACCATGACACGGCGATCTCTTGGCGCCCCTGGAGCCCGGTCGTCTGGCTTACGTGCAGCGTGACTGTCTTGGAGTCGACTACCACGTTCTGCCCGCCCTGGACCTGGTCGCGGGTGACGGTCTTGGTCACCGTCACGCTCCCCGCTGTGCTCTTGGTCGACGGAGCCGCGCCGGCACCGGCGCCCAAGAGCACCGTGCCCATGACCATGCAGATCACCGAGGCCGCGGACAGCAGGCCGGCCCGCCGGCTCACTGCGCCGCCTCCCGTCGCCGCCGGACGCGGCGGTACCCGAGTCCGACCGGGATCAAGAACACGACGAGCAAGAGTCCGACGACGAGGGGCCCGGTCGCCCCCATGAATGTCAGCGCACCCTTCGCCGGGAGGACCGCCGACTCTTGCTGCAACTGCTCGGTGTCGCTCGCACCGCTGGCTCCAGCGCCGGGCGAAGCACCCCCAGCCGCCGTGCCCCCGGACGCGGCGGTACCCCCGGAGGTCGTCGCAGCATTCTGGGACGACGCCGAGCCGCCACTCGCCGACGAGGTCCCGCCGCCTGCTGCAGCCGACGACGAGCTCGAGCCCGAGCTCCCGCCGGCCGCGTTGGCGCCCCCGGACGCCGAGCTCCCAGGGTAGGACCCAGAGACTGTCGGCGTCGCACCGATCCCGTTGGGCGTGACTCCCGCTGCGCACGGTCCGGATCCCTGTGCGTCGCAGGACGGCGGCAACGGCGCGATGGTCGTCAAATAATTGACTGTCGGGTTACCGGGAACGAAGGTGGGTTCGTCGCAGTTGTTGATTGTGATCTTTGTGAGGCTGATTGAGGGATCCGCCTGCTGGAGCTTGCGGATCTGGCCGAAGGCCGCTGTCACCAGGTTCACCGGAAGCGGTGAGTAGCCGAGCGGGCCGATCTCCTTTTGGCCCTGGCAGATGCCGTAGTAGGCGAAATCGGCGATCGCCTGGCGCTTCCCCGCTGTGATCTTTGTCTCGGGCTTGGGGTAGGCACCGGTCGGCTCGATCATGTAGACGTAGGACGAGAGCGGGTACGTCCGGGGATCGGTGTCGGTGTAGACGTTGTCCAGTGTCTGCAGGAGGTAGCGCGACGAGCTGGGGTTCATTGTGATCTGCGCCTTCTCGAGGGCGACGGCCACGTTGTACTGCGTCGGCAGGGTGTAGTACCCGCCGTCGTTCAGCACCTTGGCGACCGGGTAGTTCACACTCAGGGCGAACGAGTACTCCACGTAACCGATCGAGCCGTTCGCCTCGCTCGAAGAAACGTAGTTCATCGCCGCGTTCGAGCCGTCCTGGGCGATCTGGCTCCCTTGGCGGGGGAAGTACTCGGTGGCTCCCGGTGTCCCCGAGAACGGCTGCCAGATGTTCGGGAACTCCTTGGCGAAGTAGTTGGTGAGCTGCTCGGTCGAACCCGAACCTTCCGACTGGACGACCGGGACGATCGGCAGTGTGGGCAGGGCGTGGCCGTTGTTGTCGGCCGTGATCTCAGGGTTCGACCAGTTCGTGATCTGGTTCGTGAAGATCTTGGCGAGCGTCTCACCCGATAGGCGGAGGTTCTCGACCTGGGTCCCGTCGATGCGGATCTGATAGGGGAAGGCGGTGCCCCCCGCGGCGATCGGGAGGTACGCATACTGCCGGCCCTGTGAGGTGTCTGTCACCCCCGTGACCGGATCACGCCCCTGGTAGCCGTCGGCCGTCACGGAAAAGTCCGAGACTTTGTTGGCGAAGTCCTGCCGGCCCTGGGCGTCTCCATCGGGGTTGTACACGACCTGCACCCCTTGTGAGTAGACGTCGGACACCCACTGGTTCACCGCGTTCTCCGCCCAACTCGAACCCGACCCCTCGATCTCGGCAGGGGTCACCGCGCCGGCGGAACCGGCACCGATGAGGACGGCGAGCAGCAGGACCGCACAGGTGGCGGCGAACTCGAGGAACCGGGTGGGAGCTCTGTTGTTCATCGCTGCTTCGACCTGTCCCTGAGGAGGAGCCGGGTGCCGATGAAGAGCACGAGCACCAGCGTGAGCAGGACGCTGGCCGCGCCGAAGGCCCTGGTGAGAGCGGCGGGCTCGTGGGAGGTGTACGCCGTGTAGATGAACAGCGGGAGCGAATTCATCGGCTGACCGGTCGGGTTGTACGTCAGGAAGGTTGAGGCGCCCGAGGTGATCAGCACGATGGCCGTTTCCCCGATCCCCCGGGCAATGGCCAGGATGGTGGCGGTGGCGAGCCCCGCGCTGGCGCTCGGCAGCACGACCTTCCAGACCGTCCTCCAGTGGTTCGCCCCCAATGCGCTGCTGGCCTCGCGCAGCCCGCCCGGGACCACCCTGAGGGCCACCTCACCCGCCCGGGCGATGATCGGCACCATCGTGACGGACATGGCGATCGACGCCGCCAGTCCGGACTTGGGCATGCCCACGCCGACGATCAGCACGGCGTACACGAAGAGGCCGGCCAGGATCTCGGGCAGCGCCGTCATGGCCTCGACCACGGTGCGGACCGTCTGCGAGAAGCGGCCACCCACCTCGGTCATGAAAACCGCCGTGCCGATCCCGAGCGGGACCGAGATGACCACGGCAATGGAGATTTCGACGATCGTGCCGACGATGGCGTGGAAGATTCCCCCGTCGTTCAGCGGGGCGGTCGGTGCGACGCCGGCCATGTCGTGGGTGAAGAACCCCGCGTGGATGATGGCCTTCCATCCCTGGGTGAACGTGTAGACGAGCACCGTGCCCAGCGCGAACAGGACGATCAGGGCTACCAGGTACAAGGTGGCCGACACCAGCCGGTCCACCACCATGATCCGAGGGTGCGCCGCCGCCACCAGGCCGCCGTAGACGAGCAGGAAGACGAGGTACCAGCAGACCCCGAAGCCGAAGATCCCGCTGAAGTCGAGCATATGGTTGTAGCCGACCTCGACGAGGGCGAACGCGGCGGCGATGGCCCCGGCCAGGGACATCCAGTCGTCGAAACTGAAGGCCGGGGTCCGCCGGACCCGACGCGGGGCACGCTCGGGGCCCGACGGTTCTCGGACCTCGGTTTCCTGGGGCTCCCAGTCCAGCGGGAGGCCGGCCACGGCCCCTACGATCACGTCGCCCTCGAATGTGGTCATCGTCAGATCTCCGTGCTCGTGCCGCTCCGGCTACGTCGAATGACGACCGCGGCGGCGCTGTTGACGACGAGCGTGATGAGGAACAGGACGAAGCCGGCGGCGAGAAGCGCCGAGAGTTGGGCCTTCGACGCATCTCCGAAGTTCCCGGCGATCAACGCCGAGGTCGTCTGCGTCCCGGCCTCGAGGATACGGGGCTTGATGATGTACTCCGGCGAGATGATGACCAGGACGCACGCCGTCTCCCCCAGCGCCCGGCCGAGGGCCAGCATCGTCCCGCCGATGATCCCGCCCCTGGAGAAGGGGAGGACGACCGCCTTGATGACGCTGAAGCGCGTACCTCCGAGGGCCATGGCCGCCTCACGCTCGCCGATCGGTGCGTGGTCGAACACGGCGCGCATCACGGCGCAGGCCAAAGGGATCGTCATCATGGACACGGCAAGACCCGCGATGAACACCGAGCTCGTGTACGCCGACTGCTGCCAGACGGGTGCGTTGGGATTCGTGTCGACGTGGAAGATGGGGATCCATCCCAGGTACTGGCTCAACCAACGGGAGATCTCGATGGCGCGTGGCTGCAGCAGGAAGAAGCCCCACAGGCCGTAGATGATGCTCGGGACCGCGGCCATCAGGTCCACGGTGGAGACGAGCCACGACTTGATCCGCGCCGGGGCGTACTCGGTGATGAAGAGGGCGAGCCCCAAGGCCAGCGGGAAGCCCACGGCCATCGCCACCAGGGCGACCTCCACCGTCCCCACCAGCACGGCGGCGATCCCGATCTTGCCCAGCTGGGGCTCCCAGTTCGACTGGGTGAAGAAGCTGAGCCCGTAGTGGCGAAGGGTGGGGATCGCCTGGTAGCCCAGGAACACCCCGATGGAGCCGGTCACCACCAGCACGAAGAAGCCGATCGACCTGGCCGTACTGTGGAAGATCCGGTCGGTGGCGTCGCGACCGGGCACCAGGTCCCTGGGCACCATCTTCCCGGCGGAGGGAGGCGCGAGGCCCGTCTCGGAGATCGTCATCCGAACCGCCCGTGCACGTAGTCGGCCGTCCGGGGGTCCGACGGGTTGTCGAAGATGGTCTCGGTGGTGCCGGCTTCGACGATGCTGCCGGGGGTCCCCTGCTCGGCCAAGAAGAACGCCGCCTGCTGCGACACGCGCGCCGCCTGCTGCATGTTGTGGGTGACGATGACGATCGTGACCTCCGAGCAGAGGTCAGAGATGGTCTCCTCGATCCTTCGGGTGGACGTCGGGTCCAGAGCCGAGCACGGCTCGTCCATGAGCAGGATCTTCGGCTCGACGGCAAGAGCCCGGGCGATGCAGAGCCGTTGCTGCTGACCGCCCGAGAGCTGTCCACCCGGTCGGCCGAGCCGGTCTTTGACCTCTGACCAAAGCCCGGCCTTGGTCAGGCACGACTCGACAAGCTGGCTCCGTTGGGACCTGCTGATCTTGGTCTTGGTCAGCGTGAGGCCGGCGAGGACGTTCTCGGCCACCGACATCGCCGGGAACGGGTTCGGCTTCTGGAAGACCATTCCGATCTGTCGGCGCACGTCGGTGAGCCGGTTTCCGGCCGAGTAGATGTCCTCGCCGTTCAGGAGCACCTCCCCGGCGAGCTTGGCGCCCTTCACGGATTCGTGCATCCGATTGAGGATCCGCAGGAAGGTCGACTTCCCGCACCCCGAAGGACCGATGAGCGCGGTGACCGTCGCCGGCGGGACCGAGAGGGAGACGTTCTCGAGCACCATCGTGTCCCCGAACCAGGCACAGACGTTGACGGCGTCGAGGTGAGAGTCGCTCACGTCGCCGTGTCCCATCTGGCTCGCTCGGGCAGAGTCGCCCGCTCGGTCTCCCGAGAGAAGCTGGTCGACGGGCTGTAGTCCGGTTGCCTCGGCCAAGGTACCTGCCCCCTATGCCTCTGCGTTGCCGACGACGGCGGCTGCGAGCTGGAGCGATGCGGCCAACCCGAAGAGGCCCACGCCATACGAGGCGTGCGCGTCGTCGGACGGCAGAGAACCGTTGTACTCGGCGCCTCCATGGGAGACCACGTCACCGTCGGAGCCCGCCGGCCAGAAGGCCTTGATGTCAGGGGTGGCGACGGTGCGCATGACCGCCTCGTTCACGTGCTGGTTTGTCCAGGATTCTTGGAACATTGCGGTCCCCAAACTCAACACTCCCCCGCCCGCGTCCATTTGCTAACCCGTTCCCGCCGTCGGAACCGCCCCCACCACATTGGTGACGTGGACTGTGACCCCTGGCAGCGAGCCGACGAAGGGTGCGTCCCCGAAGGCAAAGATGCCGCCGTCGGAGCCGATCAGCCAGTACCCGGCTGTGTCAGAGGTGTGCACGATGCCGATAACCGGGTGGGCCGGGGTGACGCCGACGCCAGGAAGTGTGCCCGGTGCGGGCTTCTTGGCGTTGCCGAAGGCGTAGACCGTCCCGTTCTGGGTGGTGATCCAGTAGCCCCCGCCTGTGGGCGTGCCGGCGATGGCTGAAACCGGCGACGAGCTGCCCTTGGCTGTGCCGAGGGTCTGGGCGGCCCCGAACCCGTAGACGGTGCCTGTGGCCGACACCAGCCAGTAGCCGTTGCCCGAGGGGGTAGACGCGATCCCGATGATGTTGTCGACCGAGATCCCCTTGCCGGGCAACGAACCCAAGAACGGCACTGTGCCGAAGGCGAAGACCCCGCCGTCCTTGCCCACCAGGAAGTAGCCCTTGTCTGCGTTGGCCGCCACGATGCCGGCGATGGGCAACGTTGGGGTGACGTGGAGTCCGGGCAGCGAGCCGAGGAACGGCGCTGTGCCGAAGGCGAAGACCCCGCCGTCGGAGCCGACCAGGAAATAGCCCTCGTCGGTGGAGGTGGGCACCATGCCCACGATGTTGTTGACCTTCACGCCCAGGCCGGGCAGGGACCCGAAGAACCCGCTCGATTGGCCGGTCGGGAAGACGAAGACCCCGCCATCGCTCCCCACCAGGTCGTAGCCCGAGGAGGACACCGAGCTGACGGTGACGCTGAAGGGCCCGGCGGTGGCCGCAGGTGCGACCCCGTTGGATGCCTTCACCGAGTAGGTGAACGAGGTGGTCCCCGACGGCGGCGTCCCGGTGACCGCCCCGGTGCTCGAGTTGATCGAGAGCCAGGTCGGCTGTCCGGAGAGGGCGTAGGTCGGGGCGGGATTGCCCGACGCGGCGAACGTGTAGCTGTACAGCTTCCCCACGGCGGCCGTGGTCGGCGGTGCATCAGCCGTGAACACCGGGGCGGCCGTGAAGCTGAAGGTCGTCGCCGAGGTGCCCGTGCCCCCCACCGTGGTCACCGAGATCCTGACTGTCGTGTCCGCATGGGCCTTGGTCTTGGCCGTGATGTGTGTGGCGTTGGTGACCGAGAAGCTTCCAGCCGCTGTTGTCCCGAACTTGACCGAGGTGGCCCCTGTGAAGTGGGTGCCGGTGATCACCACTGTGGTGCCCCCCGAGGACGGGCCCGAGGTCGGCGTGAAGCTGGTGACGGTTGGGCCGACCACGAAGGTGTAGTCGGTCGTCGACGTGGCCGTGCCGCCCGGAGTGGTGACATTGATTAGGACTGTGCCGGCCGCATGGGCCTTGGTCTTGGCCGTGATGTGTGTGGCATTGGTGACCGAGAAGCTTGCAGTCGCTGTTGTCCCGAACTTGACCGAGGTGGCCCCTGTGAAGTGGGTGCCGGTGATCACCACTGTGGTGCCCCCCGAGGACGGACCCGAGGTCGGCGTGAAGCTGGCAACGGTCGGGGCGGCCTCATAGGTGAAGTGCTCGCCGGACGTAGACGTCCCCCCGACGGTGGTGGCCTTCACTGTCACCGTGCCGGGGGCATGGGAGGGGGAGGTGACCTTGATCTGTGTGCTGCTGACGAAGGTCACCGAGCCGGCTCCGATTGTCGTCCCGCCGAATGTGACCGTGGTGGCCCCTGAGACGAAGCCCGTGCCGTTGAGGGTGACCGTGGTCCCCCCGCCGGTCGGCCCGGCTGCGGGTGTGACCTTGGTGATGGTCGGGGTGGCCACGTAGGTGAAGTGCTCGCCGGACGCAGACGTCCCCCCGGCCGTGGTGGCCTTCACTGTCACCGTGGCGGCGGCGTGGGGTGGGGAGGTGACCTTGATCTGTGTGCTGCTCACGAAGGTCACCGACCCGGCTCCGATTGTCGTCCCGCCGAATGTGACCGTGGTCGCCCCAGAGAGGTAGCCCGTGCCGGTGAGGGTCACCGTGGTGCCCCCGCCGGTCGGCCCGACAGCCGGTGTGACGTTGGTGATGGTCGGGGCGGCCACGTAGGTGAAGTGCTCACCGGACGCAGACGTCCCCCCGGCGGTGGTGGCCTTCACTGTCACCGTGGCGGCGGCGTGGGGCGGTGAGGTGACCTTGATCTGGATGCTGCTCACGAAGGTCACCGACCCGGTTCCGATTGTCGTCCCGCCGAATGTGACCGTGGTGGCCCCCGAGACGAAACCGCTGCCCGTGAGGGTCACCGTGGTGCCCCCGCCGGTCGGCCCGGCAGGCGGTGTGACCTTGGTGATGGTCGGGGCGCCGTAGACGAAGTGCTCACCGGACTCCGAGGTTCCTGCGGTGGTGGTGGCCTTCACTGTCACCGTGCCGGCGGCGTGGGGCGGTGAGGTGACCTTGATCTGTGTGCTGCTCACGAAGGTCACCGAGCCGGCCGGGATTGTGGTCCCGCCGAATGTGACCGAGGTGGCTCCCGAGACGAAGCCGCTACCGCTCAGGGTCACGGTGGTGCCACCGCCGGTCGGCCCCGCTCCGGGTGTGACCTTGGTGATGCTCGGGCCGGTGACGTAGGTGAAGTGCTCACCGGACGCAGACGTCCCCCCGGCGGTGGTGGCCTGCACTGTCACGGCGCCAGCCGCATGGGGCGGGGAGGTGACCTTGATCTGTGTGGTGCTCACGAAGGTCACCGACCCGGCTCCGATCGTCGTCCCGCCGAATGTGACCGTGGTGGCCCCAGAGACGAAGCCCGTGCCGGTGAGGGTGACCGTGGTCCCCCCGCCGGTCGACCCCGCAGCCGGTGTGACGTTGGTGATCGTCGGGGCGGCCACGTAGGTGAAGTGCTCACCGGACGCAGACGTTCCCCCGGCGGTGGTGGCCTTCACTGTCACGGTCGCGGCGGCATGGGGTGGTGAGGTGACCTTGATCTTTGTGGTGCTCACGAAGGTCACGGAGCCGGCCGGGATTGTCGTCCCGCCGAATGTGACCGTGGTGGCCCCTGAGACGAAGTTGGTGCCTGTGAGGGTGACCGTGGTCCCCCCACCGGCCGGCCCGGCGGCCGGTGTGACCTTGGTGATGGTCGGGGAAACCTTGATCTTGATGCCGGCGTGCCCTGTCGACTTCGCGTAGTTGCCCGAGGTGGGCGTGAACTTGGCGGTGAGCGTCAGTGTGCCGACCGGGAGCGTTGAGACTGTCAGTGATGCCGTGCCGGCAGAGACCGCCTTTGTCCCGAGCACGGTCGCACCGTTCAGGAACTGGACGTTGCCCGCGACCGCCGGTGTGACCGTGGCCGTCAGCTTCACGTTCTGGCCGAAGGCCTGGGAGCCTGTCGGTGTCGTGGTCAGCGCGGTCTTCGTCGGAGCTGCGGTGACGGAGTAAACAAGGTTGCCCACCGAATTGCTGTAGAGCCCACTGGATGTCGGCGTGAAGACCGCGTTGATGAGGTTCGTACCGGCCGGGAGTGTGGTCTCTGTGATGGAGGCTTTGCCTGTGGCCACGGTCACCGGGGTGCCGATGTCGGTCGTGCGGTTGAGGAACTGCACGCTGCCGGTGGCCGCGGGCGGTGTGAGCGTCGCCGTGAACTTCACATTGGTCCCGTAGTGCTGCGGGCTGGATGGACTGGCCGACACCGTCGTCACGCTCGTCGGGTAGACGACGGACCATGTTGTTCCGGTGATCTTGATGTCGGCTGAGTTGTAGGAGGTGGTCGTCGTCGGATTGCTCGTGACGAGACGAATCACGTAGAGGTCCGCGTAGCCGTTTGTCGGCGGTGTCGGCACATTCGGGACCGACGCGATGTATGTCTTCAGGCTTGTGTCGGTGGGGGCGCCCGTGTAGACGGGAAACGGAGAGGTCTTAAGCGGGGGCGGTGCCGAAGCGTTGGGGTAGGCGGTGGTGCCACCAAGCAGCTGGCCGGTCCACTTTCCCGCGGCCACACCCTTGACCGGCGTGTAGGCGTACAGGGTCGCTGTCTTGTCGTTGGCGTTCAGGACGCTGGTTCCCTCGGCGTAGGCGGCGAACGGTTGCGCAGTGATCTTGCCGCTGGTGATCTGCTGGCCTGTGGCGTTGAAAAAGAGCAAACCTCCTGCAGATGTGCTCAACGGCAGCGGTTCCCACGGTGCCACCGGCGTGTAGGCGCCGGCCTGCGGTACCTCTACGACCCCGGCCGCCAGGAGGGCGCAGCCCATGATCGCTGCGCTGAGGCTGATCACGGTCAGCAGCCGGAGCGGGGTGCGATTGCGTCGCAGGTTCATCGTCACAAACCTTTCTGAGTGAATTGCTCGACTTTATCAGATTCATCACCATTCTTGACTTCGGGATCGGCAGCCGAGGCGCTCCGGGCGCGAGATCGGCGCAGCCTGACCACGGTGTAGGCCAGCGCCCCTAGGAGCACCAGAGCGCCGAGCACGAGACCGATGACCAGGCCGGCGGAGCTTCCCGACGGCGACTGTCCGGCCGCTCCGTTGCCCGATCCCCCACCCGATCCGCCCTGTGCCCCCGAAGCGTGGGCGGGCGTGCTGCTCGACGGCACGGTGGTGGACGAGTTGCCGGTGGAGCTGGAGGCACCTTGGGCCCCGGCGGACGAGCCCCCGGAGGAGCTTGAACCTACGGGGGATCCGGTGGCCGGAACGTTCGAGCTGACCGAGGTCGTGGGCGGCGCGGTCGTGGTCGGCGTGAGCACCGCTTCGGCCGACGTCGCCGTTCCCGCCCCGCAGTTCACCGGCCCGCCTCCGACGGCGTGCCAGGTCTCACCTGTCACCTGGATGTCAAGGGTCGGATAGTGCTTCGTCGCCGCGGGCTGGTTTGTCGTGTCCAGGTACATGCGGAGCTGAATGAAGCCGTCCCACTTCGGAGGGTACGCCTCGATGAAATCGCCCAGCGAGGGATCCTTGCTGGTTGCCGCGGCCATCGGCACTGTCGGATTGGAGTACGAGGAGGCGGCCGTCATTGTCTCGCCACTCCAGTCGCCCGGTGGAAAGCCCTGGAGTGGAAGGAACGCGAAGAGCGTGGCCGACCGTCCGGAGCCGTTGTAGGGCGCTTTTGCCGGGACCGATGACGCGGCCAGCCAGGCGAACGGGACGGCACCAACGCTGCCGCTCGTGACCTGCTGGCCGGCTTGGTTGCACAGACCGAGGAAACCCGACGAGCTCGGATCGGTGTACGGCACGGCGCCTGTCGCCATTGCCGGAGCGGCACCCGCGACCGTACCGATGAGCAGCGTGCCTGCTGCGATCGAGAGCCTGAGCATGCGGGTGCGCTTCACGACTCCGCCTTGACGTGCTTTCCCCTTGGCGCGCTGGTCACCGTGGCATCTGGTGCGGCACCTGCCACCCCCACTGCGATCCCATCACGAAGCTCGCCGCCCTCCAGGTCGGCCCCGGCGCCGGCGCCGCTCCCGCCGGTGCCGTCGTCGGCAACCCCATGGCTTGCCTCATCCAGACCCCCGGCCCCGGCCCGACGGCGATAGCGGCGGCAGAGCGCGACAGCCAGGATGACCAGGAGGATGAGCACGATGAGGGGCCAGGGGATCGCCCAGAATCCGGCGCTGGCAGTGGTCGCCGCCGCTCTTGCTCCTCCCCCAAGTGGGTCGTGGCCCCGAGCTGTCACTGAAGCACTGAGGCGGAACTGGGGCCAGGCACCGGTCACCGTGACTCGCTCAGTCACGGCTGCTCCCGGGAGCAGCAATGCGATGGCGGGTACCTTGGCCGTCCGGGAGGAACCGATCACCTCCGATACTGCGACGTTCTGGGTGACCGCCAGGTCGACGTTTCCGGCGTTGTACAGCACGTAGGTGACAACTGCTCTCCCTTCGCCGAAGGGGTTGAGCGTCTGTTCGTAGGTGGCGTGCAGATCACTCACCGTGAGGATCGGGGTGAGCTGGCCGGCGACCTGGACGTAGACCCGGGAGCCGACCCGCTGGTAGAGAACGATCCGCTGTCCCGACGAATTGGTTCCCACCGTGCGCAGCGAGGCGACGAGGCCGCCGGCATAGTCCCCGGGCGCGGCCGTGGGCGGGATGTCCATGCTGAACGGCACCACGACCGTGCCTGGCGTCCCCGAGGTGCTCTTCGGCGGCACTACAACGGCTGTTGACCCCGCCGGAAGAGCGATCCACGAGCCGGCACTCTTGGACTTGGCGCCAGGTGGGAGGAGCCCGAAGCTGCCGCCGGCGGTCTCCTCGGCGTCCGTCGCGCTCAACCCGAGAGAGAGGGGCGTCTTCGAGTAGTTGACCAGGGCCACGTGGTCGCGGCAAGACACCGCCGGGGGTCACCCCCAAGTTGAACCAGGACCGGCCGTCGGGCCCGGTGCTCGATGACGGTGCGATCCCGAAGGTCACCCGGCCTGTGGATGTGGGAGCGACCGGGCTGATCGTGCTCGGGTGCGAGTCGCGGGCATGTGTGGTCGCATCCCGGGAACCGCCGGCGGCCAGGACCGTCGCCCCCGTATGGGCCGAAGCGACGGCAGAAGAACCGCCGAACACAGCCGCCGCAGCAGCCAGGCAGAGTGCTACGCCGCCGAGAGCGCGCCGCAGAACGAGCGAGCGCGAGTTACCTCTTGGCACCATCTCCCCCTTGCCGTCGGATCGCCTGCACAGCACGTCAAGGCTGGCGGGGCAGGGCTCCATTGAGGAGCGATCTCTATTCCTGACTAATTTTCCCGCATTTATTGTATCTAGTGGATTAATGGCTGACAAGGCAGCCCTCGGGCGGAGCTACGAGCACACGGAGGTGGCCGATGGACCCGGTCACGCCCCACAACGCGAAGCAAGAGGGCGGGAACCGGCAGGGGGACCGGTTCCCGCCCTCTTGAGTTGCCTCCGGGGAGGGGGGATTCCCCGGGGCGATCCGTCGCCTCCTACACGATCGTGAAGGTGAGCGTGGCGGTGTACTCCCCCGGCGTCACCGACGATGGCGCCACCAGGTTCAGTACGCCGTAGATGTAGACCGAGCCGGTGCCCGCAGCGCTGCTCGAGGCGAAGGCGTGCGGCACCGTTGCCAGGCCCTCGCTCCCGCTCGCCCCCGCTGCGTAGACGACGCCACCATTCCCAACGTTGTTGGTGTTGATGGCAATCGTCCCACCATTGGTCCCGAGAGTCCCGTAGACATTGCCGGTGAGGTACCCCGGCGTGACCCCGGTGAAGGTCAGGTTCTCGGCGTTGATGTCGTCGCTGGGACTCACTTCGCCTCCGCTGGTGAAGTTGGTCACCTCGGCCGAAGCGGTCCACGTGTTCTCGCCGATGCCGGTGTCGGTGATGGTGACGCCCTGACTCGGATGCGCCGCGCTCCCGAACGGGGCGCTGGCCGAGTAGGTGCCGTTGCCGGCATTCAACGTCGCCGTGCCGAGATTGAACGGGTTAGTCGGCGAGTAGGGGGTCGTGATCGTCAGGGTCCCGGCTGGGATGTCGACCTCGACGTTCTGGGCGGCCGGGGTGTACGAGCCCTGGGCCGTGGCCGTGTAGTCCACGGCTGCCGACGCCGAATTGGCCCAATCGGTCAGATTCGACGAGTTGAAGGCGGCCACGATGTAGTGGGTCCCGACCGGGCCGATCGGATATGTCACGGTCGCTGTCCCTCCAGCCCCGAGGTTCACCGTCTCGAGAGCGATGCTGCTGCCGGTGATGGCGTTCGAGTTGGTGGCGCCGTTGTCGTAGAACGTGACGGTGCCCGTCGGTGCGGCGGTGGTGGCCGTCGTGGTCACGTTGGTCACCGACGCCGTCAGCTGGACGAGCGAGTTGGTCGTCGCCGACGTCGGGTCCACCGTCAGCGCCGTACTCGTGGTGTCGCCGGGAGGCGACTGCACCGTGAACGACACTGCCGTCGCCGTGGACGACGCGTACTCGGCGGAGGTCGGATTGAAGACCGCGTTCAGGTCGTCGGTGCCCACCGGGAGCGACGTGGTCGTGACCGAGGCGGCCCCGGCGGACACGGTCTGCGGCGAACCGAGATCGACCTCCGGGCCGGCCCCGTTGAGCTGGTACTCGAACTGCACGGTTCCGGCCGGCGTGGTGGAGTCATCGTCGGCCACGGTCGCGTCGATCGTCTCCGGCGTCCCCGCGAACTGTGGGCTGGAGGGACTCACCGACGAGATACTCGTCGACGTCCCGACGGCGGTCACGCTGTAGTCCACCGTTCCCACCGGTGACTCCGTTGCCGTCGAGGAGCCGCTGTAGGCGAGGTCCGCCGCCGGGGTGAAGACAGCGTCGAGGGTGTTCGCTCCGAGGGGCAGGGTCACTCCAAGCGACGCCGTGGTGGTCGCCGCCGTACCGTTCGTCTCCGACACCGGCGACCCGATGGGTGAGCCGTTGTCCTCGAACTGGACCGAACCGGCGACTGCCGGCGACACCGACGCGCTCAGCGAGACGGACTGCCCTTCGGCCTGCGAACCGGTCGGCGTTGCCGTCAGCGCGACCGTGGTCGGGTTGAGCGACACCGTCGGGTAGACGACTGACCACGTGGTCCCGGTGATCTGGA
Source organism: uncultured Actinomycetota bacterium (assembly GCA_963770505.1). Taxonomy (GTDB): domain Bacteria; phylum Actinomycetota; class Acidimicrobiia; order Acidimicrobiales; family RAAP-2; genus CAVYPR01. The sequence continues at coordinate 77,981 of CAVYPR010000006.1, forward strand.
TGTCCGTTGCGTCGTACGTCGTCGTGGTGGTCGGGTCACTGGTCTTGAGACGCAGCTCGTAGATGCCCGCGTATCCGGCTGTCGTCAGTGTGTTCGGGAACTGCTGCGCGTAGGACTTGAGGGTTGTGTCCGTCGCCGCACCCGTATAGAGCGGCGTCGCCGTGTTGAGCGGAGCCGGGGCACTGGCGTTCGGGTATGTCGTCGTACCTCCGAGCGCCTGGCCGCTCCAGTTCCCGGGGGCCTGGAGGGAAGGCGTGTAGCCGAAGAGCGTCGCCTGCGAGTCGCCGCCGTTGAGGACGGTCGTGCCCTTCACGTAGGCGGCGAAGGGAGCGACCGTCGTGCTGCCGCCCGTGATCTGCTGTCCTGCCGAGTTGTAGAAGAGGAGGCCGCCGACTTCCTGTGCTGGTGGCGACGTCTGCCACGGCGGGGTAGCGGCCCCCGCCACGCCGGAGAATCCGACGGCGAGGAACCCGGCGACCAGGGAGAGGACCCCCACGATCGCCAGGGGTCTGGACAACTTGCTCATGATAAAATTCTCCGATCCTTTGATGGAAATGGTCCTGTCATGTCTGCTACGGCATGTCGGCGAGGCCGACCGTCATTGGATTGCAATGCCGGCCCGGGTTGGGCAGAGTCCGATCTGAAGGTCCTCCGCCCAACCCGGAATCCGGCAGTCCGCTATGTGACGCCGATGTCGTTGTATGTCGGCGTCACGCCGGCGTGGGCCAAAAGCGCCTGGGCCGATGCCTTCGCGAAGAACGGCTGCGGGCCGCCTGTGTCCGAGAAGAGGGCCTTCGCCCAGTTCAGCGTGCCGCCAGGCTCGATCGGCGTCGTGTCACTGAGGTCACTCTGACGGAAGATGATGTAGTCGGAGATCGCACTCTTGTAGACCGGGTTGCTGTCACCCGGCGCCCCGGTCAGCAGCGTGACGTTTGGCGTCAGCGCCGAGCCGCCGGGGAAGACCGTCGCCGGATTGTGGAAGAAGCTGTTGTTCCACAGGCTCAACCGCCCGGCGGCGAAGGGCACGATGGCGTCGGCGGGCCGTGCGGCACCGGTGACAGCTGTCGGGGCATTCTGTTCGACCGTCGCAACATTGGTCGACAGGGTGAACGCGGGCGTTGTGCCGGTCGTGTTGTTGTACACCTTGTTGAGCGCCTTGATGAAGGTCTTGTAGACCGACGACCCTGCCGGAGGAAGCTCGGGGATGATCACGTCACTAGACCCCGAGGTGATGCCCGGTACGGTGCTCCACGTCGCCCCATTGGTTGAATAGATGTACAGGAGCTGCTGAGCCGAGAGGCCCGTCGGCGCATTCGTGCCCCCGGTGCCGCTGTTCACGGCGAGCTCGATGTTGTCGGTCGCTATTTGCGTGGTGTGGAGCCCACCCCAACCCTGGTTGACGGCCTGGGACTGCTGGGCCGCACTTGGCAGGCTGGCGCTGGCCACGAAGTTGATCTCATTCACGTATGTCGGGTCCTGCTTGTGCGATGTCGAGGGTGTCACCTCCCAGTCGGCGAGCAATGCCTTGATCGCTGTCCCGCTGCTCTGGACCCGCTGCACCGGGTACGTGTTGGCCCGCAGCACGTCGGTCGGGTTGAGCGGAATGGGCGACGCCTCGGTCGAGCCGTTGGCATAGGCATTCCGCCCGTTGCCGTCAGCCGTGGCATCGAAGGCGATCACTCGATTGACCGTCGCCGACGAGTTGTAACCGAGGCCGCTGTGTGGGTACCCATTGAGGGCGAAGTCGACCGCGTACTGCGGCGTGTCGCCCCCCACGCCGACAATGTCTCCCGGCTGGGGCTGGTAGTCGGCAAACGCCGATCCCATGCCGACCAACGACACCGCGGCGACCGCCGTCCCCAGTACAGCCCCTCGTAGGAGGACCTTCTTCCTTCTCACGGTTCCCATCCCTTCCTCGGTTGCACGGGTCGTCGCCAGTGCGACGGCCTGGTCGGCAAATTAAACTATTCCTACCAATTTTGTCAAGATTAAATAAAGATCCCGCACCAGTTGGCTTTGATTCGGCGGCAGGACGACCGCCGTGTCGGCGCTTCGGAGGGATTCCAGTCGCCCACGACGAGCGTGCTCGGCGGGGTGGACCCGACACCGGTCCAGCGTGCAGGAAGCGGGCGTGAGCTGGGTGTCGTCGGGCCATGACCTCGTGACATCAGGGACCGAAGGGTGTCCTGGACCAACCGATGACAGACTGCCGCGGTGGACCCAAGGCGCACGCTGGCCTTCGATCGGCGGTTCGGCCGTTGGTTCTACCCGCTCCACCGCCGCGCCTACCGCCTGAGCAGTGGGCTGATCGGCCACCGGTCGCCGATGGGGCCGATGCTCCTGCTCACCACCACCGGCCGGCGCTCCGGCGAGCCCCGGACCACCCCGCTCCTCTACATGCCCGACGGGGAGGACTACCTGGTGGTCGGCTCCAACGGCGGGCGGGACCGGCCACCGGCCTGGCTCCTCAACCTCGAGACCCTGCCGGCGGCCGAGGTCCAGGTCCGCCGCAAGAAAACCCTGGTCACGGCAGAGGTCCTGCGCGGCGACGCCGCCGCCGCCTTCTGGCCCCGGCTCACCGAGCACTACGAGGGGTGGGCCTACTACCAGCAGCTGACCGACCGTGAGATCCCGGTGGTCCGCCTGGTCACGACCACCTGACGGCGGGCGGTCAGCGGTCGAGGATCACCACCGAGCGCAGGACCTCGCCGCGCTCCATCTTGGCGAACGCCGCCTCGACGTCGTCGAGGCCGATGGTCTCGCTCACGAAGCGGTCGAGGTCGAGCCGGCCCTGGAGGTAGAGGTCGACCAGCAGGGGGAAGTCCCTCGAGGGCAGGCAGTCCCCGTACCAGCTGGGCTTGAGGCTCCCGCCCCGACCGAAGAAGTCGATCATGGGCAGGTCGATGCGCATGTCGGGCGTGGGCACGCCCACCTGGACCAGGGTCCCGGCCAGGTCCCGGGCGTAGAACGCCTGTTCCATCACCTTGGCGCTGCCCACCGCCTCGATGCACACGTCGGCGCCGAAGCCGCCGGTGAGCTCGCGGACCGCTTCCACGGGGTCGACCCGGCCGGCGTCGACGGTGTGGGTGGCCCCGAAGGATTCGGCCCCGGCCAGCTTGTTCGGGTCGATGTCGACGGCGATCACCGTGGCCGCGCCGGCCAGCCGGGCCCCGGTCACGGCCGCGCAGCCGACGCCACCGCAGCCGAAGACGGCCACCGTGTCGCCGGGCCCCACCTCGCCGGTGAGCATGGCCGCGCCCAGACCGGCCATCACGCCGCAGCCCAGCAGCCCCACGGCCGCCGGGTCGGCCCGCGGGTCGACCTTGGTGCACTGGCCTGCGGCCACCAGGGTCTCCTCGGCGAAAGCCCCGATGCCGAGCGCCGGGGAGAGGGGCGTGCCGTCCCCGAGCGTCATGGGCTGGGCGGCGTTGTGCGTGGCGAAGCAGTACCAGGGACGGCCTCGCCGGCAGGCCCGGCACTCGCCGCAGACCGCCCGCCAGTTGAGGACGACGAAGTCCCCCGGGGAGACCGAGGTCACCCCCGGGCCCACCCGAGCCACCGTGCCCGCCGCCTCGTGGCCGAGGAGGTAGGGAAAATCCTCGCCGATGCCGCCCTCGCGGTAGTGGAGGTCGGTGTGGCACACACCGCAGGCCTGCACGCTGACCACCACCTCGCCCGGACCGGGGTCGGGGACGACCACGGTCTCGACCGAGACCGGGTCCCCCCTCCCCCTCGACACGACTCCCCGCACCGTGCTCGGCATCACCGCTCCTCTCCTGGCCCGGCCTCACGATAGACACCGGGTTGGGACCGGGCCCACTGAAGTATCACCCCACGTCGAGGGTCGGAGGCTTAGGGTTCTCGTGGCGGCCTCGCACCGCCGACTGGGACACCGGGCGGTCCCGCCCGGCCGGAGAAAGGCGGGGAGATGGTTCGCAAACTCGGCGCAGAGATGGTGGGGACGTTCATCCTGGTGTTCTTCGCCGTCGGGGTGGCCACGCTCATGTTCGGCTTCAAGTTCGACGGGGGGAGCGCGGCCGCCGGGGTCGTGGCCACGGCCCTCTGCTTCGGCCTGGTGCTGATGTCGCTGGCCTACGTGCTCGGGCCCATCTCGGGCTGCCACGTCAATCCGGCCGTCACCCTGGGGGCGGTGGTGGCCGGACGGATGGAGCCGCTCGAGGGGCTCTTCTACTGGATCGCCCAGTTCATCGGAGGCATCCTGGGGGCACTGGTCCTCTGGGCGATGTTCAGCGCCTCGCCGCTCTACAGCCGGTCCAAGATCGGCCTGGGCGCGGACGGCTACGGCTCCGCCTCGGCCATCCACATCAACGCCTGGGGCGCCTTCCTGGCCGAGGTCATCCTCACCGCACTGTTCGTCTTCGCCGTCATCGGGGTGACCAGCAAGATCGCCAACCCCACCACCGCGGGACTGGTGATCGGCCTCACCCTCACGGTCTGCCACCTGATCGGCATCCAGATCACCGGCACCTCGGTGAACCCGGCCCGGAGCCTCGGGCCGGCCCTCATCGTGGGTGGCCTGGCACTCCACCAGGTCTGGCTCTTCATCGTCGCCCCGCTCGTCGGCGGGTTGGTGGGCGCCATGCTCCACCGCATGCTCTTCCCGGCCGACGTGGCCCAGAAGGCCGCGGCCTAACCCGCCTCGCTCCGTCGCCGCGCCCCGGCGCCGTCGAGTTCAATAGGGGTTGTGACCCACACCAAGCACCGGCTGGCCGGCGTCGACCTCTCGCTCCGCCTCTCGGCCGAGGAGGAGGCCGAGGAGCTGGCCGCCGTCCAGCGCCGTCTTCTCCACCTGCGCCTCCTCAACGGCGGTCAGCTCGGCGACGGGCGCCTGGGCCCACCGGTCTGCGTCGTCTTCGAGGGGTGGGACGCCTCGGGCAAGGGCGGCTGCATCAAGCGGCTGGTGGCCCCGCTCGACCCCCGGCACGTGCGCGTGGCCCAGTTCGGCGCCCCCGATCCCGACGAGCTGCGCCACCACTTCCTCTGGCGGTTCTACCCCGCTCTCCCGGGGTGGGGCGGCATGGCCATCTTCGACCGTTCATGGTACGGCCGCGTGCTGGTCGAACGGGTGGAGAAGCTGGCCACCGAGGAGCAGTGGCGCCGGGCCTACGAGGAGATCACCCGGTTCGAGTGGTCGCTCGCCGAAGAGGGCATGATCCTCATCAAGCTCTGGACCCACATCTCCCCCGAGGAACAGTTGAAGCGCTTCGAGGCCCGCCAGGCCGACCCGCTCAAGCGGTGGAAGCTCACCGACGAGGACTGGCGCAACCGTGAGAAATGGGCGGACTACGAGGACGCGGTCGAGGACATGCTCGCCCTCACCGACCAGCCGAACGCGCCCTGGGACGTCATCTCGGCCGAGCAGAAGCGCCACGCCCGCGTGGCCGTCATCCGCACCGTCATCGCCCGCATGGAGGAGGGGATGCGCCGCTGGGGCATCGAGCCGCCCCCGTCCACCGGCGCCGACTACACAGGCGAGACAACGACATTCGGCCGCGCCCGCAGCGCGGCCCCGCACGGGGGCGCGCCCGGGCACGGGTAGGCGGCCACGGCCGCCCACGAGAGTCGGCCGCGACCGTCCCGTGCAACAGTGAGGTCGTGCCCGACTCCCCCTCCCGCTACGGCATCACCGTCCCGTTCGACGGCGTGACGCTCCGTGACCACCGCTGGTGGTTCACCGAGCTGGCCGAGCTCGGCTACACCGACGTGTGGTCGGCCGAGGTCGACGGGGCCGACGGCTTCACCCCGCTGGCCCTGGCCGCGGCGTGGGAGCCCGCCCTCAACCTGGGGGTGGCCATCGCCCCGGCCTACACCCGGGGGCCGGCCCTGCTGGCCCAGACGGCGGCGGCCATGGCCGAGGCCGCGCCGGGCCGGTTCGCCCTGGGGCTCGGGGCATCGTCGGAGGTGATCGTCCAGCGGTGGAACGCCGTCGACTACGTCGACCCCTTCCACCGCGTGCGCGACACCCTGCGGTTCCTGCGCGCCGCCTTCGGCGGCGAGAAGGTCACCGCCGACTTCGGTACCTTCGCGGTGGAGGGTTTCCGCCTCAGCCGCCCGGTCCATCCGCCGCCGGTCTACCTGGCCGCGCTGCGGGCGGGGATGCTGCGCCTGGCCGGCCGGGAGGCCGACGGCGTCGTCCTCAACTGGCTGTCGGCCGGCGACGTGGCCACCTCCCTGGCCGAGGTCGGTCCGGACAAGGAGGTGGTGGCCCGCATCTTCGTCGTCCCGACGGACGACGCCTCGCTGGCCCGCCAGGTCGGTCGCCGCATGGTCACGGCCTACCTGAACGTCCCCGCCTACGCCGAGTTCCACAGGTGGCTGGGGCGCGGGCCTCTCCTGCAGCCCATGTGGGACGCCTGGGCGGCGGGCGACCGCCGGGCCGCGCTCGACGCCGTCCCGGACCGGGTCGTCGACGATCTGGTCGTCCACGGCTCCCCGGGAGCCTGCCGTGACCACATCGCCCGGTACGTGGACGCCGGCGTCACCGTGCCGGCCCTGGCCGTGGTCCCGGTCGGCGACCTGGGCGAGGCGGTGCAGGCGCTCGCACCGCGTTGAGGGGCGCCGGACGGCGCGTGCGGGGCGGCGGTCCGGCGTTCGTGGTACGAATCGCCCGTGGACTTCCGCCGGACGGCGCTCACCGAGATCGCCCGACAGGTGCGGACGAAGGAGGTGTCGGCCCGCGAGGTCGCCAGCCACTCGCTGACCCGCATCGAAGCCCTCAACCCGTCGGTGGGCGCCTTCGTCGCCGTCGACGGCACACGGGCGCTCGAGCAGGCCGCCGCCGTCGACCAGATCGTGGCCACCGGCGGCGACCCCGGACCGCTGGCCGGCGTCCCCCTCGGGGTGAAGGACAGCGAGGACGCCGCCGGCTACCGCTCCACCTTCGGGTCGGCGCTGCTGGCCGACTCGCCGGTGGCCGTCTCGGACTCGGTCCACGTGGCCCGGCTGCGCTCGGCGGGCTGCGTGGTGGTGGGCAAGACGAACCTGCCCGAGTTCGCCTGGTCGGGCGTGACCGACAACGACCTGTTCGGCCCGACCCGCAACCCCTGGAACCTCGACCACAGCGCCGGCGGCTCGTCGGGGGGGGCGGCGGCCGCACTGGCCTCGGGGATGGTGCCCCTGGCCACCGGCTCCGACGGGGGAGGCTCCATCCGGATCCCCTCGGCCTGCTGCGGACTCTCGGGGATGAAGCCCTCCCTGGGCCGGGTGCCGGGTGGCGGTACGCAGGCCCCGGGCTGGCTGGACCTGTCCACCAAGGGGCCGATGGCCCGCACCATGGCCGAGGTCATCGCCGCCCTCGACGTCGTGGTCGGACCCGAGCCCACCGACCTGCGCTCGCTGCCGCGGCCCGAGGCCAACTGGCCGGCCGTGCTCGAGGACCCGCACGTCCCGGCGCGGGTGGCTTGGTCCCCCACCCTCGGCTACGCCGAGGTGGACGCCGAGGTCCTCGCCGTCTGCGAGCGGGCGCTCTCGGTGCTCGAGTCCCTCGGGGCCGAGGTGGTCGAGGTCGACCCGGTCTTCGACGCCGACCCGGTGGGCGACTGGCTCACCATGGTGGCGGCCTGCCTCCTGCGCACCCTGGGCCCGCACCGCGACAGCCCGGCGTGGGGCCGGCTGGATCCGATGCTGGCCGCCGTCGTCGAGTCGGCGCGCACGAGCACGGCCCTGCATCTGGTGGAGGTGTTCGACCGTTGCCACGAGATGAACGTGCGGCTGGTCGGCCTCTTCCACGACGCCCGACTGCTCGTGACCCCCACCACCGCGGCCGCCGCACCGCCGATCACGCTCGGCGGGTCGGGGATCGTGAACGGGAAGCCCACCCCCAACTGGGTCTCCCTCACCTACCCCTTCAACATGACCCGCTCCCCGGCGGCGACGGTCTGTGTCGGCCTGACCCAGGCCGGCCTCCCGGTCGGCCTGCAGCTGGTCGGCCCCCAACACGCCGACCTGGTCGTCCTGCGCTCGGCCGCCGCGCTCGAAGAGGCCGTCGGCTTCGACGCGCTGGCGCCGGTCGGCGCCTGAGCGCGGAGACCGAGCCCGCTGGACGCCGCCCACCCCGGGCTGGCCTGGCTGGCCGAGACCGACGCCGGGGCGGCGTGGCTGGCCGACCTCCCCCGCACGGTGGCCGAGAGCGCCGAGCGGTGGGCGCTCTCGCTCGGCGAGCCCTTCGGGTACGCCCACAGCGCGCTGTGCGTGCCGGCCGTGCGCGCCGACGGGTCGCCGGTCGTGCTCAAGGTCGCATTCCCCCACCGAGAGAGCGCGCACGAGCCGGACGCCCTCGCCCGATGGGACGGGCGCGGGGCCGTCGCCCTCTTGGACCACGACCCGGCGCGCCACGCCCTGCTCCTTGAACGGTGCCTGCCGGGCACTCCGCTCAGCGACGCCGGCGCCGAGACGGCACTCGAGGTGTTGGCCGGTCTGGTCGATCGGCTGGCCCTGCCGGCCGGCCCCCCCTTCCTGCCGCTGGCCGCCGAAGCCAACGGCTGGCACGACCGGCTCCCCGCCCACTGGGAAGGCGCCGGCCGGCCGTGCCCGTGGGAGCTGGTCGAGGCGGCCATGGCGGCCCTCGTGTCGCTCGCGCCCACCCAGGGCACCCAGGTCCTCGTCCACCAGGACCTCCATTCGGGCAACGTGCTGGCCGCCGAACGGACGCCGTGGCTGGCCATCGACCCCAAGCCGCTCGCCGCCGAGCTCGAGTTCGCGGTGGCGCCCGTGGTGCGCGATGCCGCCCTCGGCCACCGGCCAGAGCTCGTCCGCCACCGGCTCGATCGACTCGTGGCCGCACTCGGTCTGGACGCCGACCGGGCGCGGGGTTGGGCGCTGGTCCAGGCGGTGGCGTGGGGATTCGACGGGACCGGGCCATCACGGGCCAACCTCGAGGTGGCGGCATGGCTGCTCGCCGACGACCGCTGAGCGGCCCGAGGACCGATCCGAAGACGCCTTCGGGGGGGCGGGGTGGGACGCCCCGATGCGTGGTCGACACCGGCGATGCCATGCCCGCAAAGTTGCGATACTGAGCCCATGGCGAGCCTCCGGGGGGCGGCGGGCGCGGGCCGACGCGTCGTTCTTCGGGAGCTTCGTCCCGACGATCTCCCGGCGCTCGAAGAGTTCTGGACGCCCGCCGTCTACCGGTGGCTGCCCGAGCTCCTCCAGTCGGACGACCGACGGGACCTCTCGGTGTACCTGGGCCGCTCGCTGGCCGAGGCACGTGAGGTGCCTCGAACCAAGTTCCAGCTCGTCGCCGAAGTCAGCGGACGACTGGTGGGCACCGGAAGCGTCGCGGTGCGCGACGAGCACAACGCCAGTGGGGAGATTGGCTACGCCCTGCGAGAGGACATCTGGAACCGCGGCTACGGCACCGAACTGGCCAAGGCGCTGATCGAGACGGGCTTCGCCACCTTGGGGATGCACCGGGTCTGGGCGACCGTCCACCCGCAGAATGTGGCGTCGATCCGGGTCCTCGAGAAGGCTGGCATGACCTACGAGGGTCGCCTGCGTGATCACCTACGGATGCCTGGTGGATGGCGTGACTCCCTGCTCTACGCCGTGCTGGGGGGCGACCAGCCTGGGCCCCCGCCGGCCGCGGCAGGCATCTGAGAGAGTCCGGCCCGGCCGCTCGCCGACCGAGGCTGGGCCCCTCTTTGGCATACTGGCCGGGCGGCCGCTCCGGCTGCACGGAGCCAACCCGAAGGGGGCACCATGGCCATTACCTCCCCGCTCGACGTGGTCCGCCACGTCGGCGACGACGACGCTCCGTGGGTGGACACCGGCTTCGGGATAGACCTGAAGGTGGTCCGCTACGACGCCATGAAGGGCACCTGGGTCATCCGCAACCGCTTCCGGCCCGGCGTCCAGCTCCAGATCCACCGCCACACCGGGCCGGTCGACGGCTTCACCCTGTCGGGCCGGTGGCACTACCTCGAGTACGACTTCTACTCCACCGCCGGTTCCTACATCTACGAGCCGGCCAACTCGGTCCACACGCTCAACGTCCCCGAGGACAACAAGGGAGACACCGACGTGCTCTTCGTCATCGAGGGGGCGCTGCTCAACCTCGACCCCGACGGCAAGGTGGAGAGCTACACCGACGGACCGTCCATCCTCGAGGCCTACTACGCCCTCTTGGAGGCTGCGGGGGAGCCCCGCCCCAACGGCCTCATCGTCTGACGCCGGCCAGACCGGGTCCGCGCGTGCCGACCGCCGACCGCCCCGGGCACGCCCTGGCCCAGCGGCTCACCGACACCTCCCTCTACCTCGGCGACCCCTTCCCCCTCTACGCCCGCCTGCGGGCCGAGGCCCCGGTCGCCTGGCACGCTGACCCCGGGTTCTGGGCCGTGACCACCCACGCCGAGGTGCTCTCGGCCGGGGCCGACCCGGCCACCTTCTGCTCGGGCCAGGGGATCCTGGTCGACGAGATCGGGGTCGACTACCCCTCGCCGCCGACGATGATGCACACCGACCCGCCGGCCCACACCCGCTACCGCCGGCTCGTCCAGCCCGGCTTCAAGCCGTCGGTCGTCCGCGGCCTCGAGGGGTCGGTGCGGGCCGAGGCCGCCGCGCTCATCGACCGGCTGGAGCCGGACGTGGTCGTCGACGTCGTGCCGGCCCTCTCGGTCCCCTTCCCGCTCCGGGTCATCTGCGGGCTCCTCGGCGTGGACGGCGAGGAGTGGCCCCGCTTCTACGAGTGGTCCGAGGCGGCCATCCCCGCGGCCACCGACTGGCCCGCGGAGAAGAAAGATGCCCTGCTGGCCGAGATGTTCGCCTACCTGGTGGCGGTGGCCACCGAGCGGAGGGCCGCCCCCCGCGGCGACGTCGTCTCGGCCCTGGCCACCGCCGCCCCCGGCGGCGACCAGCTCTCCGACGCCGAGCTCGCCATGTTCTTGGTCCAGCTGCTGGTGGCCGGCAACGAGACCACCCGCAACCTCCTGTCGGGGGGGTTGGCCGCCCTGGGCGAGCGGCCCGGGGAGTGGGCGCGCCTGCGCCACGACCGCTCGCTGGTCCCCCGGGCGGTGGAGGAGCTGCTGCGCTGGACCACCCCGGTGATCTCGTTCCTGCGCACCGCCACCCGCGACACCGAGCTGGGCGGCCGGCCGATCGCCGCCGGCGAGCCCGTGCTGCTCGTCTACGCCTCGGCCAACCGCGACGAGGCGGCCTTCGGTCCGACGGCCGACCGGCTCGACGTGGGCCGCGACCCCAACCCGCACGTGAGCTTCGGCTTCGGCCCCCACTTCTGCCTGGGCGCCGCCCTGGCCCGGCTCGAGGCCCGGGTGGTGCTCGAGGGGCTCCTCGACCGCTTCGCCACGATCGAGCCGGCCGGCCCGCTCGTGCGGGCGCCGAGCCCGGTGATCGCCGGGGTCCGCCACGCGCCCCTCGTCTTCCGGGCGGCCTGAGGGGCCGCGGTGCCCGAGCTCCCCCAGATGCAGGCGTTGGCCGAGCGGCTCGGGGCGGCGCTTGGCGGCTCGGTCCTCGAGCGCTTCGAGCTGCACGGGGTGAGCGGCCTCAAGACCGCCGTCCCCGACCCCGGCGACCTCGTGGGCCGGGCCCTGTGCGAGGTGGGGCGTCGGGGCAAGTACGTGCTCTTTGCCTTCGACGGCGGGCTCCGGGTGGCCCTCCACCTTTCCCAGGCCGGCCGGGTCGACCTCGAGTCGCCGCCGAAGGCCACGCGGCCGCGGGGGTCGGTGGTGCGCCTGGTGTTCCGGGCGCCCCCCGGCGTCGTGACCGGCGTACTGGTGCGCGAGCACGGCACCCAGCGCCGGGCCGGCTGGTGGGTGCTCGCCCCCGGCGACGACGGGCCGCTGGCCGCCCTCGGCCCCGATCCCTACGACGCGGGCTTCGCTGAGGCGCTCTCGGCCGAGCGCTCCGGCCGCCGGCTCAACACGTGGCTGCGCGACCAGCGGGTGGTGGCCGGCATCGGCCGCGGCTACGCCGACGACATCGCCAACCGGGCCGGCCTCTCCCCCTTCGCCCCGGTCGGGTCGATGGCGCCCGAGGGCCGTGCCCGGCTGCTCGAGGCCACGAGGTCCGTGCTCGACGAGGGGCTCGCACGCGAGCGGGAGCGGACCGGCGGGCTGTCCGAGCCGCGGCTCGGTGGTGGTTTCGCGGTGCACGGCCGGGCCGGGCAGCCCTGCCCGCGCTGCTCGGAGCCGCTCCTGTTCGTCTCCTACGAGTCGCACGAGATCGCCTACTGCCCGCACTGCCAGACCAAGGGGCGGGTCCTGGCCGACCGCCGGCTCTCGCGCCTGCTGCGCTGAACACGCCACCGTCGCCGGCCTCGGGGCCGGGGGGCCCGTTGGCTAGTGTCCGGTCCGGAAGGGAGGTCCGTGCGGTGACGAACCTGGCGGTGCGGACCGAGCACCTCTCCAAGCACTACGGCGCAGTGCGCGCCCTGGACGCCCTCGACCTCGAGGTGGCCGAGGGCGAGGTCGTCGGCTACCTCGGCCCCAACGGCGCCGGCAAGACCACGACCATCCGTCTCCTCCTCGGCCTGATCAGGCCGACCGCCGGGAGGGCCCTGATCTTCGGCGTCGACTGCCAGCGCGACCCGGTGGCCGCCCACCGTCGGCTGGCCTACGTGTCGGGCGAGGCCAGCCCGTGGCCGGCCCTCACCGGGCACGAGACCCTGCACCTCCTGGGCAGGGTGCAAGGCCGGGTCGACACCGCCTACCGCGACGAGCTGGTCGAACGGTTCGGTCTCGACCCGACCAAGAGGATCCGCGACCTGTCCAAGGGCAACCGGCAGAAGGTGGTGCTCATCGCCGCCCTCATGGGCCGGCCCGACCTCCTCGTCCTCGACGAGCCCAGCAGCGGCCTCGACCCGCTGGTGGAACAGGAGTTCCGCGGCTGCGTGCGCGAGGCGCGCCGGCGCGGCCAGACCGTCTTCCTCTCCTCCCACCAGCTGAGCGAGGTCGAGGCCCTCTGCGACCGGGTGGGCATCCTGCGCGACGGTCGCCTGGTCGAGATGGGCACCCTGGCCGAGCTCCGGCACCTCTCGTCACTCACCGTGGACGCCACCTTCGGGGAGGCGGTCCCCGACCTCGGCACCGTGCCCGGGGTGAGCGACGTGACCGTCGACGGCGACCACGTGCGCTGTCAGGTCCGCGGCAGCGTCGAGCCGCTGCTCGGGGTCCTGGCCGCCGCCGGGGTCACCCGGGTCCTCTCCCGGGAACCCTCGCTCGAGGAGCTCTTCCTCGCCCGCTACGGCCGCGGCGACACCTCGACCGCGGAGAGCGGTGACGGCTGAGGCCATGCGCCCGGCCCCCACCGCCGTGCGCGCCTCGGGACGGGTCGTGGCGGGCCTGACGGCGCGGCGCGCCGCTCGCTCGGGCGCGCTGTGGGGGCTCGTCTTCGGCGGCTACGTGGCCGTCGCCGCCCTCTCCTACCTCTCGGCCTATAAGACAGCGCGGTCGAGGGAGCGCCTCGAGGCGGCCTTCGGGAACTCCAGCGCCACCAGCGCGCTCTTCGGCCCCGCCCACCAGCTCCAGACGGTCGCCGGCTTCACCGTCTTCAAGGTGCAGATGGCCTGCATGCTGCTCGGCGCGGTGTGGGGGCTGGCCACGAGCACGCGCCTGGTCCGGGGCGAGGAGGAGGCCGGCCGTTGGGAGCTGCTGCTCGCCGGCGGGACCACCCGCGCCCAGTCGGCGGCCCAGGCCGTGGTCGGCCTGGGCGCCGGGGTGGGGGCGCTGTGGGTGGTCACCGCGCTGCTGGTGGTGGCCACCGGCCGCTCCCATCGGGTGCGCTTCGAGGCCGGGGCGTCGATGTACTTCGCCCTCGCCCTGGTGGCCACGGCACTCATGTTCGCCGCCCTCGGCACCTTGTGCAGCCAGCTGGCCCAGACGAGGAGGCAGGCCGTCGGCTACGGGGCGGCGGTGCTCGGTGCGGCCTACGCCGTGCGGCTGGCGGCCGACTCGGGGATCGGCCTCACGTGGCTGCGCTGGGCCAGCCCGCTCGGCTGGGTCGAGGAGCTCTCCCCCCTCTCGTCCCCCCGGCCTCTTGCGCTCCTGCCCATCGCCGCCTTCACGGCGGCGGCCGCCGCGGCCGCCGTGGTGCTGGCCGGCCGCCGTGATCTCGGCGCCGGGGCGGTGGCGCGCCGCGCCGTGCCCCGCCCGCACACCGGGCTCCTGTCGGGTACGTCGGGGCTGGCCCTGCGAGTGTCGTGGCCGAGCTTGGTGGGGTGGGGGTCGGCCCTGGCCGCCACCGGCCTCCTGCTCGGGCTCATCGCCCGGTCGGCCGGCCGGACCATCGCCGGCTCGTCGGTGCGCCAGGTGCTCTCCCGACTGGGCGCCCCCGGCGTCGGGGCCGACGCCTACCTCGGCATCGGCTTCCTCATCCTGGCGGTGCTCCTGGGCTTCATGGCCGCCGGGCAGGCCACCGCGGCCCGGTCCGAGGAGTCCTCCGGTCACCTCGAGCTGCTGGTGGTGCGGCCGGTGTCGAGACAGCGGTGGTTCGCCGGCCGGTTGGCCCTGGCCGCCGTGGCGCTGGTGGTGGCCGGGGTGCTGGCCGGGTTGTGCGCCTGGCTCGGCGCGGCCGCCGAGCACGCCGGGGTCGGCATCCCAGCCCTGCTCGAGGCGGGCCTGAACGCGGTGGCGCCGGCCGTCCTCGTGCTCGGGGCCGGCGGGCTGGCCCAGGGCCTGGTGCCGAGGGCCACCACCGCCGTCACCTACGCCGTCCTGGGCTGGTCCCTCCTGGTCGTGCTGGCCGGGGGGTTCACCACCCTCGACCACTGGGTGCTCGACACGTCGATCTTCCACCAGATGGCCGCGGCCCCGGCCGTGGCCGCCGATTGGCGGACGGCCGCCGCCATGGCCGGGGCCGGAGTGGTGGCGGCCGCGGCCGGCGTCGGCACCTTCGCCCACCGTGATCTCACGGGGCAGTGAGCGGGTCGGCGGACCGGGCGCCGCCGACGGCCGGCAGCGGTACTCTGCGGCGGCGCGCCCGCACCGGCGGTCGCGCTCGGGACCGGGGAGGCGGTGACATGCCCAAGGGATTCAGGAACTTCCTGCTGCGCGGCGACGTGGTGGTCGTGGCCATCGGGCTGGTGGTGGCCCTCGCCTTCTCCACCCTCATCGTCTCGTTCACCACCAACATCATCGACCCCATCGTCAACCGCGCCCAGGGGAAGGTCGGCGTCGGCCTCGGCGTGCAGCTGGGGGCCAGCGGGAACCAGCACACCTTCATCGACTTCGGCGCCTTCATCTCGTCGATCGTCTACTTCTTCGTCTTCATGGTCGTCATCTACTTCGTCCTGGTCCTGCCCTACAAGCGGATCGCCGCCCGCCAGGGGCGGACCGTCTTCGGTGACCCCGCCCCCACCAAGACCTGCCCGGCCTGCCTCTCCGACGACCTGCCGGCGGCGGCGGCCAAGTGCAGGTACTGCGGCACGGACCAGCCCGCCGAGAAGGCCGCGGCGTAGGTCGCCCGCGCCCAGGTAGGACGATCGTCGGGTGAGCTACGACGTCGAGACGGTGCCGGCCGCCGCCACTTGGGCCCTGCGCCGGGCGGTGCTCCGGCCCCATCAGGACGAGGCGAGCCAGGCCCTCCCCGACGACGACGACCCCTCGACCGTGACGTTCGCCGTGCGCGACCCCGACGGTGCGGTGGTCTCCACCGCCCGGGTGGCGCGCTCGGTGCTCCCGGCGGCCCTCGACCCGCCGCCGGCGCCCGGGCCGGTGTGGCGGCTGCGGGGCATGGCCACCAGGGAGGACCGTCGCCACCGAGGCATCGGGTCCGCCGTCCTGGGCCGGGTGATCGCCCAGGTGGCCGAGGGCGGCGGAGGGGTGCTGTGGTGCAACGCCCGCCTGCCGGCCCTCCCCCTCTACCGCCGGGCCGGCTTCGCCGAGGCCGGGGAGCCCTGGGACGAGCCCGAGCTCGGGCCCCACGTCGTCATGTGGCGGGCCGTCGCCCCCCTCAGCGCGAGGGTGCCCCCCGGCTGAAGGCCGACGCCACCTCGTCGACGGTGGCCAGGGTGGCCACCAGGGCCAGCGAGCGGCGCATCACCTCGGCCGCGTACTCGGCCGGGAGGCCGGCCACGGCGTCGGTGACCACGACGACCTGGTAGCCGAGGTTGACCGCCTCGACGCAGAGGCCGAACACGCCCAGGTTGACCGAGACCCCGGCCACCACCACCACCCCGGCGCCGAGGGCGCGCAGGGTGGCGTCGAGCGCGGTGCCCGTGAACGGCGAGACCCCGTGGCACCGGCTGGACAGCAGGTCCGAGGGGGCGGGTCCGATCCCCGGTGTGAGCTCGGTGGCCGCCGTCCCCTCGAGCAGGTGCTCGGGGCGGCGGAGCACGGCGGTGTGCAGCGGCGTGTTGGAGACCGTGCCCCGGCGGTCGGCCCGGAACTCGGCCGTGCAGTGGACGACCGGCACCCCGGCGGCCCGGGCCGCCACGAGCAGGCGGGCGGTGTGCTCGGCCACCCGCGCCACCCTGGCGGCCTCGGCCAGCTCGGGGAAGCTCGACAGGTCGCCCACCACGCCGCGCTGGAGCTCCATGGTGAGCACCGCCGCCGGGAAGCGCCCCGGGAGCGCCTGGGGCCGGCCGCCGGGCAGGGCCCGCCCGGCCAGCAGCTCCGCCAGGTCGACCGGCATCTCAGGGCCGCAGTCGCCGGGCGGGGCTCACGGCGCCGCCAGCACCTCGGCCGCCCACCGGTAGTCGGGCTTGCCGCTGGGAGAGCGCTGGATCACCTCGACGGTGTGCAGCACCCGGGGCAGCTTGTAGCCGGCGATGTGGGCCCGGCAGTGGTCCTGGATGTCCTCGAGCGCCGGGGCCCTCCCCGGGCGGGGCTGGACGATGGCGGCCACGGTCTCCCCCCACCGCTCGTCGGCGGTCCCCACCACGATGGCGTCCATGACGTCGGGGTGCGAGCGCACGGCCGATTCGACCTCCTCGGGGAAGATCTTCTCTCCCCCCGAGTTGATGACGACCGAGCCCCGACCGAGCAGGGTGACCGAGCCGTCCTCCTCCACCGTGGCGAAGTCGCCCGGCATGACGTAGCGGGTCCCCTCGATGGTGATGAAGACCTCCGCCGTCTTCACCGGGTCGTTGTAGTAGCCGACGGGGATGTCGCCCGAGCGGGCGATCCGCCCGATCACCCCCGAGCCCGGCACGACCGGCCGCAGCTCCTCGTCGAGGACGACCGTCTCGCCCAGCACGTGCACCGTCGGGCCGCTGCGCATGGCCGTGTTCTCCTTGGAGATGACGGTCAGCCCGTTGTTGCCCGACTCCGAGGAGCCGATGGCGTCGGTGATCAGGATGTTGGGGAGCCGGGCGAAGAAGTGGTCCTTCACCGGGGCCGAGAAGAGGGCGGCCGAGGAGACCACGGCCACCAGCGTGGAGAGGTCGTAGTCGGCGCCGTCCTCGTCGAGCGCCTCGACCAGCGGCTTGGCCATGGCGTCCCCGGTGACCATGAGCGAGTTCACCCGCTCGGCCTCCACCAGCCTCCAGACGCCGTGGGGTTCGAACCGGGCCATGAGCACGATCTTCGAGCCGACGAAGCTCTGCCCCATCACCGCCCACTGGGTGGCCCCGTGCATGAGGGGGGCGATGGGCAGGAAGGTCATCGCCCCCCCCGCCCCCTTGGCCACCATCTCGGCCGGGTCGGTGATCCGGGTGTTGGTGATCGGGTCCACCCCGCCGCCCAGCGCGTAGAAGACGTCCTCGTGGCGCCAGACCACACCCTTGGGCAGCCCGGTGGTGCCCCCCGTGTAGAGGATGTAGAGGTCGTCCCCCGAGCGCGGCCCGAAGTCCCGCTCGGGCGAGGACCCGGCCATCGCCTCCTCGTAGTCGACCGCCCCTGCCGGCGGTTCGGCGTCGGTCCCGTCGTCGACCACCACCAGGTGGCGCAGTTCGGGCAGCCGGGGCAGCAGGGCGCTCACGTGGGGGGAGAACTCCCGCTGGAAGACCAGTGCCACGAGGTCGGCGTTGGAGAAGAGGTAGGCCAGCTCCTCTTCGACATAGCGGTAGTTGATGTTGATCCACACGGCCCGCAGCTTGAAGACGGCCCAGGCCGTCTCCACCCACTCGACGCTGTTGAGCGAGTAGATGCCGACGTGGTCGCCGGGCCCCACCCCCTGGGCGGCCAGATGGTGGGCCAGCCGGTTGGCCCGGGCCTCCATCTCGGCGTAGGTGCGGCGCTCGCCCTCGGCCACCAGGTACTCCCGTGTGCCGTAGGCGTCGACGGCCGCCTCGAAAAGGTCAGCGAGGTTGTACGGCATGCGGCGATTAGTAGAACAGGTTCTCGCGCGGTGGGCAACCGGCCAGGCGGCCGCTCAGCCGTGCCCCGCCACCCAGTCGGCCGCCTCCCGGCGGTGGCGGCCGTAGTCGATCTTGCCGTTAGGGGCCCGGCCCAGCGAGTCCACCACCCGCACCCGGCGGGGCGCCTTGTAGCCGGCCAGGTGGGCGTGGACGTGGTCGATCAGCTGGCCCTCGGCGGGGGCCGCCCCAGGGGCCGCTGCCACCACCGCCACCACCTGCTCGCCGAAGCGGTCGTCGGGGACGCCGACCACCACGGCGTCGCCCACCCCGGGGAAGGTCTTGAGCACCTCCTCCACCTCTTCGGGGAAGACCTTCTCCCCGGCCGTGTTGATGCACACCGAGCCGCGGCCCAGCAGGTGGATGGTGCCGTCGGCCCGCACCCGGGCGAAGTCGCCGGGGACCGAGAAGCGCACGCCGTCGACGACCCGGAAGGTGGCGGCCGACTTCTCGGGGTCCTTGTAGTAGCCGAGGGGGTTGCGGCCGCCCAGGGCCAGCACCCCCACCTCCTCCGAGCCGGGCTCGAGCACCCGGCCGTCGTTGGTGAGCACCTTCACCTCGGGGCCCAGGGTGAACTCGGCGGTGGCCGCCGCCGAGCCGGCCGAGGAGACCGACACCCCCATGCCCAGGGCCTCCGAGGAGCTGAAGGCGTCGATCAGGAGCATGGCCGGGTGCTGGGCCAGGAGGCCCGCCTTCACCTGCTCGCTCCACATGGCCCCCGAGGAGATGATCCCGGCCACCGAGGAGAGGTCCCAGCGGCCGGGGTTGGCCTCGAGGGCGGCGAGCATCGGCCGGGCGAAGGGGTCGCCCACGATGGCCAGGCCCCGCACGGCCTGGCGCTCGACGGTGTCGAAGAGCTCGACCGGGTCGAAGTGCCGACCCTCGAGGAGCACCACCCGGCCGGCCTCCGACAGGCACTCGATGGCCATGAAGCCGCCGGTGCCGTGCATGAGGGGGCAGGCCGCCAGGAGGGACAGCCCCGGGCCCGACCCGGCCAGTTCGCGCCGGACGCCGTCGAGCCCGCCGTCGACGTCGTAGCGGCGGAAGGCGCCGGCGTTGAGGCGGGCGAAAAGGTCGTCCTGGCGCCACATGACGCCCTTGGGCAGGCCGGTGGTGCCCCCGGTGTAGAGGAGGTACAGGTCGTCGCCGCTGCGCCCCCATCGGGCGCGGACCCGCCCGGGGGCCGCGGTGGCGGCCTGCTCGTAGGGGTCGGCCCAGTCCGGGCACGGCCCGGTGCCGTCGTCGACGAACAGCCAACGCCGGACTTTCCGCACGCGCCGGCGCAGCCCCTCCACCCGTTCGGTGAACGTCCCGTGGAAGACCACGGCGACGGCGTCGGCGTTGTCCCAGAGGTGGACCAGCTCGTCGTCGAGGTAGCGGTAGTTCGTGTTGACCGGGACCAGCCCCACCTTCATGGTCCCGAACGCCGCCTCGAGGTACTCGGGGCAGTTGTAGAAATAGAGGGCGACCTTGTCCTGCCGTTCGGCGCCGAGGTCGAGGAGCCAGCGGGCCACCCCGTCGGCCCGGTGGTCGAACTCGGCCCAGGTGCTCGACCGCTCCCCCTGGGCGACGGCCGGCGCCGCCGGCAGCTCCTCGGCCACCGTCTCCCACACGTCGGCGTAGTTCCAGTCGGTCACACTCGGCTCCCCGCGTGCCTCGGGGGACGCCCGTCGGCGCGTGAAGCCTACGCTTCGCCGGTGGACCTCGGACTCCCGGGCGACGACGACCCCGGCCGCCGCCAGGTGCGCCGCTGGCTGGCCGAGCACCCCCGGCCGACCGGCCGACAGCTGGCCGAGGCGGGGTACGTGGTCCCCCACTGGCCCCGTCCCTGGGGCCTCGGGGCCGACCCGGTGCGACAGCTCGTGATCGACGACGAGCTGCGGCGGGCCGGGGTGCGTCGGCCGGTCAACCCGATCGGCATCGGGTGGGCCGGACCCACCCTCCTCTTTGCGGGGACCGAGGAACAGAAGGAGCGGTGGCTCTGGCCGCTCCTGGCCGGTGAGGAGTTCTGGTGCCAGCTCTTCAGCGAGCCGGAGGCCGGCTCGGACCTGGCCGGCCTCGCCACGTCGGCCGAGCGCCGCGGCGACGGGTGGGTGGTGCGCGGCCGCAAGGTGTGGACCAGCTTCGCCCACGTCGCCCGGTTCGGCATCCTGCTGGCCCGCACGGACCGTGGCGCCCCGCGCCACCGCGGCATCTCGTACTTCGTCTGCCCCATGGACGCCGACGGCGTGGAGATCCGCCCCCTTGTCGACATGACCGGGGCCCACGCCTTCAACGAGGTGCTCCTCGACGAGGTCCGCCTCCCGGCCGACCACCTGGTGGGCGAGGTGGGCGGCGGCTGGGAGCTGGCCAGGGTCACCCTGGCCAACGAGCGGGTCTCGCTCTCGGGGGAGGGCGCGCTCTGGGGCGCCGGCCCGACCGCAGCCGACCTGGTCGAGCTGGTGGGCAGGGCGCCGGGCGCACCGCCGGCGACGCTGCGCCACCGCCTCGTCGAAGCCTGGGTCGAGGGGGAGATCCTGCGGGTCCTGCGGCTGCGCTCGGTCTCGGCCGCGCTCAGCGGTCGGGCCCCCGGGCCCGAGGCCTCGGTCGCAAAGGCCCTGGCCGACGCCCACGGCCAGCGGGTGATGGACCTCGGTCGCGACCTCGCCGGTCCGTCGGGCACCCTGGCCGGCACCGGGCCCACCGGGGAACCGGCGCCGTCGCCGGCGGTCCCGGGGTGGCCCTTCGGCACATGGGCCAGCGGCTTCCTCTTCTCCCCCGCCCTCACCATCGGCGGGGGGACCGCCGAGGTGCAGCGCAACATCGTGGCCGAGAAGGTCCTCGGCCTGCCCCGCGACCCGTCCTGAGACGGCCCGGTCTCAGCGGCCGGCGGGGACCAGGGGGCCGGCGTCGGGGTAGCCCTGGCGGATGCCCTGGCCGGCCCGGGCCACCAGCTGTTCGGGCTCGTAGAGCATCCAGTAGGCGTTGCGGGCGTGGGCCCGGGCCCGGTTGCGGCAGACCTCGGCCAGTCGCAGCGGGTGGTCCTCCTCGTCCTCGTGGACGAAGACCTCGAGGATCGGGGTGCTGGTCATGAGCTGGGCCTGCATGATCCCCGTCGAGGCCTCGTGCGCGCAGACCTTGTCGATCTCGGCCTTGCCCGGCATGCCCAAGACGACGCAGATCCGGCAGCTGTCGTTCTCGATGAGCCGCTTGGCCGCCACGGCCAGGTCCTTGAACCCCGGGACGGTGCGCCGGACGACCTCGAACCGGCGGCCGTGGCCGGGGCACGAACTCAGCTCGTCGAGGACCTCGGCGCCCATGTCGTAGCGGGCGAACATCGTGTCGACCACACCGATCCGCTGCATCTCCGAGCTCCTTTCGGCCACCCGTGGGCCGCACCGGGTCGTCGTCGCCACCCGAGGGCCCGGGCTGCCCATTCTCGCACGTGGCCAGCGGTGGTCGGACCCCCGGGTGGACCCGAGTCGTCGGCTGGTCGAGAATCGCGCCGTGACGAGCGCTCCGGAGAAAGACGGCGGCCACGGAGGCTGGGTGGCCCGGGACGGGGCGGTGGTCTGGCACGGCTTCACCCAGATGGCCGCCTACGCCGAGAACGGGCCCCTGGTCGTGGAGCGGGCCGAGGGCCGCGAGCTGATCGACGTCGACGGCCGGCGCTACCTCGACGCCATCTCGTCGCTGTGGGTGAACACCCTCGGCCACCGGGTGCCCGAGCTCGACGCCGCTCTGGCGGACCAGCTGGGGCGGGTGGCCCACACCACCATGCTCGGGAACACCAACGTGGCGGTCACCGAGCTGGCCGAGGCCCTGGCCGCGGTGGTGCCGGTGGACGGCCCCCACTTCCTCTTCGCCGCCGACGGGGCGGTCGCCGTCGAGCAGGCCCTCAAGATCGCCTTCCAGTACTGGGTCAACCTGGGCGAGGTCGGCCACACCAGGTACCTCGCCCTCGGGGACGCCTACCACGGCGACACGGTGGGCTCGCTCTCCCTCGGCGACGGCGGGGTCTTCAGCGCCGTCTTCGACCCGCTCTGCTTCGAGGTGCTGCGCACCCCGGGCTACACCGACCCCGGCTGGGCCGCCAAGGCGGTGGCCGCGGTGGAGGCCCACGCCGCCGAGCTGGCCGCGGTGGTGGTCGAGCCCCTGGTGCAGGGGGCGGCGGGGATGCACTGCGCCGAGGCCGCCGACGTGGCGGCCCTCGGCCGGGCCTGCGCGGCACACGGCGTGCTCCTCGTCTGCGACGAGGTGGCCACGGGGTTCGGCCGCACCGGCACGCTCTTCGCCTCCGAGCAGTGCGGGCTGCGGCCCGACCTGCTCTGCCTGGGCAAGGGGATCACCGGTGGGTACCTCCCGATGTCGGCCACGGTGGCCAGTGACCGGGTCTTCGGCGCCTTCTTGGGCGAGGACCTCGGTCCGCGCACCCTCTTCCACGGCCACTCCTACGGCGGCAACGCCCTGGCCGCGGCGGTGGCCCTCCGCCACCTCGGCCTCTTCGAGGAGTGGGACGTGCTGGGCAACGTGGCCGAGCGGGGCGCGCAGCTGGGGGCGCTGCTCGACGAGAAGGTGGCCCCGCACCCCGCCGTGCGCCGGATCCGCCGGCGCGGCCTGATGGTCGGCATCGAGCTGGCCCCGCCGGCCGCGGGATTGCGCTGGGGACGGCGGGTCTGCGCCGCCACCACCCGGCGTGGGGTGCTGCTGCGGCCGCTGGGCGACGTGGTGGTGGTGATGCCGCCTCTCACCGTCACGTCCGACGAGGTCTACCGCATCGTCGACGCCCTCGAGGGCGCCCTCGACGAGGAGACGGCCGACGACCTGGCCGCCCGCAACGGGCCGGGCCGGTGAGCGGCGAGGGCCGCACCGCGGTGGCCGGCTGGAGCGAGGCGGTCGACGACCGCCTCTCCCAGGTGGCCGCGGAGGGGCGGTGGCGGTCCCCGCGCCTCTTCGACGCCCGGGGCGTGGACGGGACCCTGGCCGGCCAGGGCGGGACGGTCGTCTCCTTCGCCTCCAACGACTACCTGGGGCTCTCGGCGCACCCCGCGGTGGTGGCCGCGGCCCGCGACGCCCTCGAGCGGTGGGGCGCCGGGGCCGGGGCCTCGCGCCTGGTCACGGGGTCACGGCCGGTCCACCGCGACCTCGAGGAGGCCCTGGCCGCCTGGAAGGGGTGCGAGGCCGCCGTCACCTTCCCCACCGGGTTCGCCGCCAACCTCGGGGCCCTCTCGGTGCTCGGGGGACTGGGCGGTCGGATCCTCTCCGACGAGCTCAACCACGCCTCGATCATCGACGGCTGCCGGCTGGCACGGGCCGAGGTCTCCGTCTACCGCCACGCCGACCCCGACCACCTCGAGGCGCTCCTGGCCCGGCCCGGGCCACCGGCCGTGGTCGTCACCGACACGGTCTTCTCCATGGACGGCGATGTGGCCCCGCTCGCCGGGCTGGCCGCGGCCTGCCGGCGCCACGGGGCCCTCCTCCTCCTCGACGAGGCCCACGCCGTGCTCGGCCCGCACCCCGGTGACGAGGTGACCGAGAACCTGTGCGTGGTGAGGGTGGGGACGCTGTCGAAGACCCTGGGGTCTCTCGGCGGTTTCGTGGCCGGCCCGCGCCCGGTGGTCGAGCTCCTGGTCAACCTGGCGCGGCCCTACATCTTCACCACCGCCCAGAGCCCGGCCGACGCAGCCGGCGCGCTGGCCGCTCTGGAGGTGGTGCGCGGGCCCGAGGGCGCCGCCCTCTGCGCCCGGCTGGCCGCCCACGTGGAGCGGGTGGCCCCGGGCCACCCGAGCCCCATCGTCCCGGTGGTGCTGGGCAGCGAGGAGCGGGCGCTCTCGTGCTCGGAGGCCCTGCTGGCCGAGGGGCTGTGGGTGCCGGCCATCCGCCCGCCCACCGTCCCCGAGGGCACGAGCCGGCTGCGGGTGACGCTGTCGGCGGCCCACACCGACGGTCAGGTGGACCGGCTGGCGCGGGCCCTGGCCGCGGCGTCCGCCTGAGGTGGCCCCCCGGCCGGCCCGGCTGGTGGCCGTGGTGGGGACCGGCACCGAGGTGGGCAAGACCTGGGTGACGGCGCGCCTGGCCCGGGCGCTCGCCGACGCCGGCCACGCGGTGGCCGCCAGCAAGCCCGTCCAGTCCTTCGACCCCGGCGACGACCCCGCCACCACCGACGCCGCCGTGCTGGGGCGGGCCACCGGCCGGCCGGCCGAGGCGGTCTGCCCGCCCGGGCGGTGGTATCCGGCGGCGATGGCCCCGCCGATGGCCGCCCGGGCCCTGGGGCGCCCGGGCTTCACGGTGGCCGACCTGGCGGCCGAGGTGGCCCGGTCGTGGCCCGGCGACGTGGCCGGGGCGGTGGGCCTGGTCGAGACGGCGGGCGGGGTGCGCTCCCCCCAGGCCGACGACGGCGACGCCGTCGACCTGCTTCGGCTGCTCTCCCCCGACGCCGTCGTGCTGGTGGCCGACGCCGGCCTCGGCGTGATCAACGCCGTCCGGCTGTGCGCGGGCGCGCTGGGCGAGGTGAGGGGGGTCCGGCTGGTGGTGGTCCTCAACCGGTTCGACCCCGCCGACCCCGTCCATCGCACGAGCCGCGCCTGGCTGGCCGACCACCACGGGCTGGCCACGATGGCCGTCCCCGGCACAGAGGACGCCCTCTGCCGAGCGGTCCTGGCCTGAAGGAGCCGCGCCCGGCCGGCCACGCCGGGGGCGAAGCGGTTGCCTCTACAGTGTCGGTGGAGCAGGGCCGGCCAGCGCGGCGGGCGCCGCGGGGCTCCGACCAGGAGGCGATGCAGGTGGACGAGGCCCACGACGGAGGCCAGCAGGACGAGTCCCACGAGTGGGGTGAGGCGGTGACGCCGTCGGATCGCCCGGCCCCGGGCGACGTCATCCGGGGTTCGGGCACCTGGGCGGAGCGCACGCCCCTCGTCGGGCCCGACGACTCCACGCCGCTCGAGGAGGACGAGCCCGAGGGCACCGTCCCCCCCTCGCCCCTGTGGGCCATGAAGCTCCGCCGGCACATCCAGTGGCACCTGCTGCCCTCCCACGAGCGGCACCAGCGGATCCGGGAGCGGTTCGGGGACGGCGACGACGCGGTCTACGTGATCGACGACGGAGCCCACCACGTCATGGTGGGACGGCGAGTCGGGGAGAAGGCGGGCGAGGTCGAGTACTGCCTCATCGGCCGCCAGCCCCGACAGGTCTACGACGGGCTGGCCAACCGTTCGCTGCCCCCGGGCGCGGCCTTCGATGGGGCGGCCGCCCTCACCCTTTGCGGGGTGGCCGTGGAGGAGGGGATCCTCTCCTCCAACGTCTTTGACATCGACCGCTACGCGCAGACCTCGGACATCCCCCTCGAGTACCGGCCCGGGTCGCCGTATCTGTCGTTCACCCAGGACCTGGACATCGCCGTCGACTGAGAGCGCTCCCGTCGGCGAGCGCCACGGCAGCGTCGATCACGCGGCGAACTGTGCGGTCCACTCGCCGGCGACCTGGCCGGTGATGACGTTGAGCCGGTTCCACGTGTTGATGAGGGCGATGTGCAGGACGAGGGCGACCAGCGCCGGCTCGTCGAAATGCTTGGCCGCCAGGTCCCACACGTCGTCGGGGACGGCGACGGGCCGGTCGGCCAGGCGGGTGCCGGCCTCGGTCAGCTCCAGGGCCGCTCGCTGGGAGTCGTCGAAGTAGGGCGAGTCTCGCCACGCAGCCAGCGTGTTGAGCTGCTGGTCGGTGACGCCGTGGGTCTTGGCGGCGCGGGTGTGCATGTCGAGGCAGACGGCGCAGCCGTTGATCTGGCTGGCGCGGGTCTCGAGCAGGTCGACGGTGGACCGCGGCACGCCGGCGCTGGCCGCGGCATCGGCGGCAACGTTGGCCAGGGAGAGCAGGGCCTCCATGGCCCCCGGGGCGTTCTGGGCGGGGTTTTGCATCCTGGGTTGCATCGGTGCTCCTCCTTTGACGGGGTGTCCACCCACTACGACACCTCAGCGGGCCACGCTGTGACGGCGGCACAGCTCAACTCGACGGCCATACCCTCTCGGAGACCCCAACAAACGACGGGGCGTCGTCCGATGCCACGGTCCTGCATCGTCGCCCTCGGCCCGGGCTCCGACGTCCTCTCGCCGCCCGCCCCTTTCGGCTCGACAAACCAGTGGAACGGGCATCGGAACCTCGCTAGCGTGCAACGTGATACATCGGATCGGGCGGCGAACCCCCAGCCCGAGACCGTGTCAACGACTACCAGGTGGAAAGGTGACGCATGCAACCTGATCGATCTTCGACCCACAAGGCCAAGATGGGCCGACTCTCACGCCTGGCGGTGGCCCTCTTCACGGTGCTCGGTGCGGGCACGGTGGCGGCAGTGACGACCGGCGCCCTCGCCGCGGTGGCGCCCGCCGGTGCCGCCAGCGGCTCGTCGACGCTCTACGTGGGCAGCAATTCGGGCGTCATCACCTCCTACGGGCTCCCGACGACAGGGGGCAACATCACACCGCAGGGCAAGATCACATCCGGCGGCAAGACGGTCAACCTCCAGATGGTCTTCGACGCCAGCGGCAACCTCTGGTCCGCCAATACATTTGCGGGCACGTTCTCGGCGTTCACCCCGGCCCAGTTGGCGGCCGGAGGGACGCTGACACCCAAGGTCACCATCACATTGGCAGGTGCAGACGGCCTGGCGTTCACTGGGGCGGGCGACCTGTGGGTGGCCAGCTGGAGCGGCAGCACGCTCTCCGAGTACAAGCCCACACAGCTGACGGCGAGCGGCAGCCCCACCCCGGCGGTGACCATCACCTCGGACGCCAAAACACCGC
The DNA here is from genome assembly GCA_963770505.1 of uncultured Actinomycetota bacterium. GTDB lineage: Bacteria > Actinomycetota > Acidimicrobiia > Acidimicrobiales > RAAP-2 > CAVYPR01. The sequence goes on from CAVYPR010000006.1 coordinate 105,020, forward strand.
CGAGCCTCGACGGCCCAGAGAATCTGGCCCTGGACGCCTCGGGCAACCTCTGGGTGGCCAACAGCCACAGCAACACCGTCGTGGAGTACACCCCCACACAGTTGACGGCGAGCGGCAGCCCCACCCCGGCGGTCACCATCTCGTCGAAGACAGCAAGCCTCGACTATCCGCGTGGGTTGGCCTTCACCTCCTCGGGAGATCTCTGGGTGGCCAACACGACAAACGGCCGGCTCAGCGAGTACACGCCGGCCCAGCTGGCCACCGGCGGAGCCATCGCCCCGGCCACCACCATCTCCTCGGCGAGCACCCTTTGGACGATCGCCATCGACAACTCGGGCAACCTGTGGGGGACCGTCCTGGACACAGGGGCGGTGTCCGAGTACACGGCAAGCCAGCTGGCGGCGGGCGGCAGCCCCACCCCCAAGGTCACGATCACTGGCACAAAGACGGGTCTTTTGGATCCCCTCGGCGTGGCCATCAAACAGCCCCCCACGGTGACCTCGCTGTCTCCGGCCACAGGGCCTGAGCGGGGCGGCACCACGGTCACCGTCCACGGGACCGGGTTCACCTCGGCCTCCAAGGTCTCCTTCGGCTCGTCGGCGGCCACCACAGTCAAGGTCACGAGCCCGTTCACGCTCACGGCCGTGGCCCCCAAGGGCCTGAAGACCGTCACAGTGACCGTGGGCACCTTCTCGGGCACAAGCGCCCCCTCGGCCGGCTCGGTCTACACCTACGTGGGCACCGGCTATGACCTGGTGGGCTCCGACGGCGGGGTCTTCGTCTTCCCCGTGGGCATGCCCCACGGCTTCTACGGCTCGCTGCCGAGCATCCACGTGGTCCCCAACAAGCCGGTGGTGGGCATGGTGGCCACGGTCACCGACAGCGGCTACTTCCTGGTCGCCCAGGACGGCGGGGTCTTCGCCTTCACAGCGCCCTTCTTGGGGTCGCTGCCGGGCATCCACGTGACCCCGGCCGCCCCCATCGTGGGCATCGTGGCCGTCGACACAGACAAGGGCTACTTCCTGGTCGGCCAGGACGGCGGGGTCTTCACCTTCGGGCCGCAGGGCACCGTCACATTCCTGGGCTCTCTGCCCGGACGGGGCATCCACGTGAACAACATCATCGGCATGGCGGCCACGCCGTCGGGGAACGGCTACTGGCTGGTGTCGGCCACAGGGACCGTCTACACCTTCGGGGCGGCCCAGGGGAACCTGGGCACAGCCAAGGGCACCCCCTCGCCGGTCTCGGCCATCGCCGGCACGGCCACAGGGGGCGGCTACTGGATCACCACCCAGAACGGTGCGGTCTACGCCTTCGGCAACGCCCAGTACCAGGGGTCCTTGCCCGCGATCAAGGTGACCCCGGCCCACCCGGTGATCGGCATCGTGCCCACGGCCAACACAACCGCCTACTGGCTGCTCGGCTCCGACGGGGGCATCTTCACCTTCGCCCCGCCGGGTCTCACACTCTTCTACGGCTCGCTGCCGGGGGTGGGGGTCCACGTCACCAACATCGTGGCGGCGGTGCCGAACTAGCAAGCAACGATTCTGAGAGGCCGGTCCCCGGCCACTTGACCACCCGCACCGCCGGCTGCTCCATGGAGAGCGGCCGGCGGTGCGGCGCGTCGGGGGACGTCGCCGGTCGGCGATCGCTCCAGGGGGGCGTCCAACAACGCCTGCGGCGCGCAACACGCCGCCATCGGCCCGGTGCCGCGGGCAGGTGCCGGCGGGCCCCACCGAACCCCGTCGCCCCGAGCCGGTCGACGCCGTCTTCACCTCGCCCGGTACGCGGGCTCAGGATCCTCCAGGATCGGGGCCGAGCGTCCCGTGGTCCCGGCATCGAGCCACCCACCCGCCGGGCGTGACGGTGACCGCCAGCCACCGCCCGCAGGTCGGGCAGTAGCGGGGGGGTCGAGCTCCCTCGAACAGCCGGCGCACTCGGCGGTCGGCCGACCGCAACCGGGACAGAAGGTCTCCCCGACCACCTCAGAAGGCGGCGGTCAGGGCACCCACCGGCATGCGCAGGTCCTCGAGCATGCCGAGATCCTCGGCGGCCGAACGGCCGAGGGTGGTGAGGTAGTTGCCGACGATCAGGGCGTTGATGCCCGCCGTCATGCCCATGGCCTGCAGGTCGCGCAGCGTCACCTCACGTCCCCCGGCGTAGCGGAGGATGACCCCGGGCAGCGCCAGCCGGAAGAGGGCGATCCAGCGCACGGCCTCCCAGGCTCCTACCACCCGACGGTCGCCGAGCGGGGTCCCCGGCCTCGGGTTCAAGAAGTTGACCGGGACCTCCGTCGGGTCGAGGTCCCGCAGCTCGAGGAGGAGCTCCACCCGCTGGGCGTCGGTCTCGCCCATGCCGATGAGCGCTCCGCAGCACAGCTCCATCCCGTGCCGGCGCACCAGCCGGCAGGTCTGCGCCCGCTCCTCCCAGGAATGGGTGGTCACCACCTCGCCGAAGTACGACCGGGCCGTCTCGAGGTTGTGGTTGTAGCGGTGAACACCCCCCTCGGCCAGGCGTCGAGCCTGGTCGTCGGTGAGGATGCCGGCCGAGACGGCCACGTTGAGGCCGGTCTCCCGGCGGACCAGGGGGACGAGCTCGAGGATCCGGGCGAGCGTCCTGTCGTCGGGGCCGCGCACGGCCAGCACGATGCAGAACTCGCTCGCCCCCAGGGCCGCCGTCTCGCGGGCCGCGCCGAGGACGTCTGTGGTGTCGAGAAACGGGGTGGCCTTCACGGTCGTGTCGAAGCGGGACGACTGCGAGCAGAAGTGGCAGTCCTCGGGGCAGCCGCCGGTCTTGGCCGAGAGGATCCCCTCCACTTCCACCGCCGGCCCGCACCAGGCCAGGCGCACCTGGTGGGCCAGCGCAGCCAGAGCCACCACGGCACCGTCGCCGAGGGCGGCCAAGGCCGTGAGCTCCTCGCCGCTGAGCTGGCGACGCTCGTCGATGAGGGCCGACTCGGCGGCGGCCAACAGCGCCCGATCGTCGGGGGTGAGGGCCGCCTGGACCTGCGGGGCCGTCTCGTCGTGGGTCGGCCGGCTGGCCGGCCGCAAGGTCACGGTGCTACGCGTGGGGTCATCGCGGGGTTGGTCGGGCACGGCGCCCACGGTAGCGGCAGGGCGTCGCCGCCGAGAAGCCCGGCGCCGACCGGCGGCGTCACGCGACGAGGAGGCGTTCATGGCCTGGGATTTCTCCACCGAGCCCGAGTTCGAGGAGAAGCTCGAGTGGATGCGGGGGTTCGTGCGCGAGGAGGTCTTCCCCCTCGAGGTCCTCGATCTCACCGAGGCCCAGCTCACCGCGGCCGTCGGCCCCCTGCAGGAGGAGGTCAGGCGCCAGGGGCTCTGGGCGGCCCACCTGCCGCCCGAGCTCGGGGGCATGGGCTACGGCCAGGTGCGCCTCGGCCTCATGCACGAGATCCTGGGACAGACCCCCTACGCGCCGGTCGTCTTCGGCAACAACGCCCCGGACTCGGGGAACGCCGAGCTGCTGGCCGTGGGCATCGCCCAGTCCGGCCGCCAGGACCAGCGCGAGCAGTGGCTGCTGCCCCTCTTGGAGGGCCGGCTGCGCAGCGGATTCTCGATGACCGAGCCGGGCACGGCGGGCTCGGACCCCACCCTCCTCGCCACCAGGGCGGTGTGCGACGGTGCCGAGTACGTGATCAACGGGCGCAAGTGGTTCACCACCAACGGCTCGGTGGCCGACTTCCTCATCGTGATGGCCGTGACCAACCCCGACGTCCATCCCTACCAGGGCTCGTCGATGATCCTGGTGCCGGTGGACACGCCGGGCGTCGAGATCGTGCGCGACGTGGCGACCATGGAGGACCCCACAGCCCCTTATGGCAGGTTCGGCAACCACGCCGAGATCGCGTACCACGACGTCCGGGTGCCGACGGCCAACCTCATCGGCACGGAGGGCGGGGGGTTCGCCCTGGCCCAGGCCCGGCTGGGGCCGGGCCGCATCCACCACTGCATGCGCTGGCTCGGGCAGTCCCGCCGGGCCTTCGACATGCTCTGCGAACGGGCGGTCTCACGCCACGCCTTCGGCTCCGCGCTGGCCGAGAAGCAGACCGTGCAGAACTGGGTGGCGGACTCGCTGGCCCAGATGTCGGCGGCCCGCCTGATGACCCTCCACGCCGCCTGGAAAATGGACCGCGAGGGGCCGGCGGCGGCGCGCAACGAGATCGCCATGATCAAATACTTCGGGGCCGGCGTCCTCTACGACGTGGTCGACCGGGCCATCCAGGTGCACGGCGCCCTCGGCTACTCCTGCGACCTGCCGCTCGAGGCCATGTACCGGGCCGCCCGGGCCGCCCGCATCTACGACGGGCCGGACGAGGTGCACCGACAGACCGTGGCCCGCCGCACCCTGCGGACCTACTCCCCGACCGATGTGCCCACCGAGCACGTCCCGACCCGGCGCGAGGCGGCCCGGCGGAGGTTCGCCGATCTCCTCGGCCAGGTGACGGCCGACGACTGACCGGCCGGTCCCGCCGTCCGCCCGCTCGGACGGGCAGGGCCACGGCGGATCTGGGAGAGTGCACGCCGTGGCCGACGACGCGAAGGACCCCGACGACGAGGTGCGCGCCCAGGTCGAGCAGCTCGAGCGCGCCGAGAAGCTCCACCTGGTCACGGGGGACCGGCCGCTGGTGCGCGGCAACATCGCCATGACCCGGCGGTACAACCCGACGCCCATCGAGGCGGGGCGGATCGACCGCCGGGGCATCGAGGGCATCCGCTTCACCGACGGGCCCCGTGGCGTGGTCATGGGGAACTGCACCGCCTTCCCGGTGCCCATGGCCCGGGGCGCGACCTTCGACCCCGCCCTCGAGGCCGAGGTGGGCGACGCCATCGGGGTCGAGGCGAGGACGCTGGGGGCCAACCTCTTCGCCGGGGTGTGCATCAACCTCCTGCGCCACCCGGCCTGGGGCCGCGCCCAGGAGACCTACGGCGAGGACACCCACCTCCTTGGTGAGATGGGTGCCGCCCTGGTGCGCGGCACCCAGCGCCATGTGATGGCCTGCGTGAAGCACTACGCCTGCAACTCCATGGAGAACTCGCGGTTCTGGGTCGACGTGCGCATCGACCCGGCCGACCTGCGAGACCTCTACCTCCCGCATTTCAAGCGCTGCGTCGACGAGGGCGCCTCGGCGGTCATGTCCGCCTACAACAAGGTGAACGGCCACTGGTGCGGCCAGAACCGGGAGCTCTTGACCGAGATCCTGAAGGAGGAGTGGGGCTTCGACGGCTTCGTGATGTCGGACTTCCTCTGGGGGGTGCGCGGCGACCCGGCCGACTGCTTCAATGCCGGCCTCGACCTCGAGATGCCCTTCCGCTGGCGGTTCAAGAAGCTGCCACGGGCCATGCGCCAGTCCCGGGTGTCCGAGGCCCGCCTCGACGACGCGGCCACCCGGCTCCTGCGCCAACAGGAGCGCCAGCGAGGGCGCGGCGAGCCCGAGCGCTACCGGCCCGAGGCGGTCTGCTCGCCCGAGCACCGCCGGCTGGCCCGCCGGGTGGCCGTCGAGGGGACGGTGCTACTCGAGAACCGCGACACCCTGCCCCTCGACCCCGAGGCCGTCCGGTCGGTGGCCGTCTTCGGGAAGCTGGCCACGATGCAGGCCACCGGTGACAAGGGGTCGAGCCAGGTCCACCCGCCCGAGGTGGTCAACCTGCTCGACGGGGTGCGCGCCGTGGCCGCCGCCCATGGCGTGGCCGTCTCCTACGACGATGGGAGCTCGCCGGAGCGGGCCCTGGCCCTGGCCGGCCGCTGCGACGCCGTGATCGTGGCCGCCGGCAACTCCTTCGAGGACGAGGGCGAGTGGATCGGGCGCTCCGGCGGGGACCGCCGGCGGCTCACCGTGGCCCCCGCCGACGAGCGCCTCATCGAGGCACTGGCCGGGGCGCACCCGAGGACCACGGTGGTGCTCTTGGGGGGGAGTGCCTTCGTGACCGACCCCTGGCGGGCCAATGTGGGGGCCCTGGTGGCCGCGTGGTACCCGGGGATGGAGGGTGGCCGGGCCGTGGCCGACATCCTCTTCGGCCACGAGATCCCCGGCGGCCGGCTGCCCTGCTCGTGGCCGGCCTCGACCACACAGTTGCCGCCCTTCAAGCGCTTCACCCGGAAGATCGCCTACGGCCCCCTCCACGGCTACCGCATGCACGAGGCCGAGGGCACCCGCCCGGCCTACCCCTTCGGCTACGGGCTCGGCTACACCAAGGTCGAGTGGGAAGGGCCCGAGGTCGTGGGCGCAGAGGCCGGCCGGGTGCAGGCGAGGGTGCGGCTGCACAATCGCGGGTCGCGCCCGGGGGTCACCGTGGTGCAGGGGTACGTGGCCGAGCCCCTCGGCTCCGACCCGCGGCCGCTTCGCACCCTGCGGGCGTTCAAGAAGGTGCGGATCGAGGCTGGCGGGTCGGCCGAGGTGACCCTCGACCTCCCGCTCCCGCCGGGGGCCACCGGGGCCTGGGTCGGCCCGTCGTCGGACCCCGACCACCTCCGCCCCGTCCCAGTCACCGCCGCCTGAGCCGGGGGCGGGGGGTCCGCCGTCGCCCCGGCCCGACGGGCCGGGCCCGCTTCACCCGAGGAAGGTGCGCGGCCCGGGTCCCTCGGCCCCCAGCACGTCGCCGGGGTTGGCGAAGGGGCACCGGTCGATGGAGAGGCAGCCGCACCCGATGCAGGTGGTGAGGCGGTCCCTCAGCTCCTGGAGGCGGCGGATGCGATCGTCGAGCTCGCCCCGCCAGGCCGCCGACAGGCGGGCCCAGTCGTCCCGGGTCGGAGCCCTCCTCCCCGAGAGGGTGTCGAGAGCCGCCCGGATGTCGCGAAGCGGGATGCCCACCCGCTGAGCCGCCCGAATGAAGGCGACCCGTCGGAGCATCTCCCTCGGGAACCTTCGCTGATTGCCCTCCGTCCGCCGGCTGGAGATGAGTCCCTCGGACTCGTAAAAGCGCAGGGCGGAGACCGCGGCCCCGCTGCGCGCCGACAGCTGGCCCACGCTCAGCTCTCGCAGGTCGGGGGGGAATTGCTGCATGGCCCTTGACCTCAAGCTTACTTGAGGTTTTAGGGTGATGGTCGGAGCGCCGGATCGGTGCCGGGCGACGGGAGGAGCGCGATGACCGAGAGCACGACGTCACTCGACGAGGCGTTTGACCGCATGGCCCGGCTGGACTTCGAACTACCCAACGGGTTCGTCAACCACGGGCCGATGGCCTGCGAGGCCCTGGCGGCACTCGACCTTGACGACCAGATCGAGGGCTGGTCCCGCCGGTTCGCCCAGATGCTCGACACAGGCCCGAAAGCCGAGCGGCCGGAGGGGTTCGGGGGCGCCGGTTGGCGGTCGGCCCTCGGCGACTACCGGCGACTGCCGGAGTGGATCGGCTACTTCGACGACGCCGTCGACGATCAGGGGTGGGCGCCACTCGTCGGCACGTGGGTCCCCCGGCTCGTCCCCGGTCTCGGCACGGCCCTCTTCCACGGCGTCATCCGCACGGCCCAAGCCGTCCGGGCCATCGACGCCGTGGACACCGAGGCGCGGCGGGCCGAGCTGGCTCGCTCGCTGGCCTACTGGGCGGCGCGCTACCGGCCGGGCCAGCCCCCCGCCGATGTCCGGGCCGAGGGTGCCACGGCCACCGCGGTGGTGGGCGACGCGGCCCGTGGCGCCCGGCACTACCTGGTCGAGCCCACCATCTACTACCTGCACGGCGTCACCGGGGCCATGGCCGTCGAACTGCTGCTCCCGCACATCGCCGAGGACGACGGTCTGGCGGCGCTCGCCCAGGTGCGGGGCGAGCATGCCGCCATGTACGGCGACGACGACCCGGCCCCGCTCGGCCCGAGCCAGGAATGGGACGAGCGCGTCGGCCTGGCCGCCGCCCACAGCCACGACGTCCACGCGGTGAAGCTGGTGGAGGCCTGCCGCCGGGGATACGCATCGACCTCCGATCCCTCTTTCGCCGCCGCCGCCGGGCAGGTAGCCCGCCGCCGTCGAGGGCGCTAGCACGGCGCCCACGTCGCGGCGCCACCCCACCGAGGACCGAGTAGACAGGAGCCATGGACTCCCTCTCCCCCGCCGTGCGCCGGGTAGTCGAGGGCCGCCACCTGGCCCATTTGGTCACCGTGAATCCCGACGGGAGCCCGCAGGTCACCGTGGTGTGGGTCGGTCTCGACGGCGACGAGGTCGTCGCCGCCCACCTCGGGTCCTGGAAGAAGGTCGAGAACATCCGGCGCGATCCGCGCGTCGTCGTGTCCATCGAGACCGGTCTCCCCGGCCCCCACGGGCTCGACGAGTACCTCGTGCTCCACGGCACCGCCAGGGTGACCGAGGGAGGGGCACCCGAGCTCCTCCAGCGACTGGCCCGCACCTACATCGGGCCCGACGCGCGGTTCCCCCCGATGGACGATCCTCCTCCCGGCTTCATCACCCACATCCGGGTCGATCGGGTTGCCGGCAACGGGGAGTGGTGAACGTGTCTTGGGAGCCGGCAGCACGCCGGCGACGGCGCCGGAGGGGCCCGACGGCGCGGTCGACGGTCCCGAGTGCCCCCCGGCCCTGACTCCGGGGACGGACCCTCGCTGAGCTGGGCGACCCCACGGCGCGGACCATGACGACGTCCCGGTCCGCGCCGGCCCGGGCGGTAGCATGTCGTTCGACATCGATCGGATCGTCGGCCTGCGACGAAGGTGCGTGCCATGGGGACTGAGAGCCTGTTCTTCAATGCTCCTGATCACCGGACGGTCGCGGCCGGCGAGGTGATCTATGCAGAAGGTGACTCCGGGACGCACATGTTCGGCATCGTGTCCGGCTCGGTGGCGCTCCTCAAGGGGTCGGTCGTCGTCGCGACACTCGGCCCGGAGGACGTCTTCGGCGAGCGTGCCTTGATCGATCACCTTCCCCGCAACCTCACGGCGATGGCCACCAGCGAGACGACCTTGGCGGAGATCGATCAACGCCTCTTCCTCTTCTTGGTCCACGAGTCGCCCACGTTCGCTCTAGGCGTCATGAAGGCCTTGGCCAGTCGTCTGCGTAACTACGACGAACTGTTCGGCGATCTCTCTTCTCTGAGCACCCAGCACGAATCGACAACCGTCACCTCCTCCGACGTTGGCGACTGAGTTGGCGAGCTGAGAATCGGGTCGGCTTCCAGGCCGCCGCCTCGTCGGGAGCCCGAGATGGCGAGGTGCGACGCAAGGAGGTCGACTGCCGCAAGGCGGCATGAGGAGGTCCAACGGCCTGCCATCGTCAGTCGAGGGCACGGCGTGGCAGGGTCGTAGGCACGGGATAGTCGGCCGGGAACGGCCGGTCTCATCGGCACGCACGCGCTCGCGGGGCGCAAGGCCGGCGATCACCGGCTCGGGGCGAGCGGGGCGCACGGCGACCCCGCGACCCGCCACGCACGGCCCGGCCGTAGAGTCCCCGTTCGATGGGGAGTAACGATCCGCGGGGTGAACGTCGATCGCTTCACACCCGCCACGGGCTCAGCCGGGAGGCCGAGGCGCACCTTGCCGAGCTGGGGCGCAACCTTCCGCCGCCGTCAGAGGAGGCGGCGAGGGCCATGGCCGCCGACCGCGCGGCATGGTTGCGGCGACGCCGCACCGTGTGGTCCGTGGTGGTCGTGGTCGTGGTCGTGGTCGCCGGGGCGATGGTGCAGTTGTTCAGACCGCTGTCGCCGCCCACGCTGCAGGCACGGCCCACGGGGATCACCATCCCCGGGAGCGCACCCGTGCTGCCCTGGCCCTCCACCGGGGAGGCCGCGCTGAGCGTGCCCGGCCTTGGCAGCCTGGGGCAGGACCACGGCACACGGCCGGCGCCGATCGGTGTGCTGTCAGGGGTGCTGACCGCCATGGTGATCCTGAAGGACCATCCACTTTCCCCCGGCGGGGACGCCGGACCCGTCATCGCGGTGACAGCGCAGACGCTGACGGCATACCAAGCCGGCAGCGTGGCCGGCGAACCTGAGGTTCAGGTTTCCTCCGGCGAGTCCCTGACCGAGCTCGACGCGCTCGAGGGACTCCTCGTCGGTTCGGGCAACGACATGGCCACTCTCCTCGCCCGCTGGGACGCGGGGACCACATCGGCCTTCGTAAGGAAGATGGATCTCGCGGCCAGGTCTTTCGGCCTCGGGAACACCCGTGTCACCGAGCCAAGCGGTGCCGACGATGCCACGATCAGCACCCCGGAGGACCTCATCCACCTCGCCGAGGTCGCTATGCAGGTCCCGGTGTTCAAGCAGATCGTGTCGCTCGGTCAGGTCACCCTCCCGGTGGCCGGCCTCGTGTACAACCCGAATTTCATCCTGGGGGAGAACGGGGTGGTGGGGGTCGACGCCGGGTCGGACACGACGGGCGATGGCTGCTTCCTGTTCGCGGCGCACAAGACGGTGGGTGGTGCAACGGTCACCCTGTACGGTGCGGTGCTCGGCCAGTACGGTCCGATTGGACCCGACGCGGCGGCCGTCGACGCAGGTGAGACGCTGATGACGGCGGCCCTCTCGCACATCACGGCCGAGCCGGCCCTCCAGGCGGGACAGGTCGTCGCGAAGCTCTCCGCACCATGGGGTGCGTCGACCCCGCTCACGGTGTCCCACGTGGTGAGGGTCCCGGCCTGGCCAGGCCTCACCGTCCCAGTGACCGCCCGGCTCGCCAACCTCGCCGTGCCGATCGCGGCCGGGACCCGGGTCGGCTGGCTCCGGATCCGCCAGGGATCCCGTGTCGTCAAGGTGGCGTTGTACACCTCCGCTCCGCTGCGCGGGCCATCGGGGTTCTGGCGACTGACGCGGTGACCCGCCGGCGGTGCCGCCGCACGATGGCCTTGCGGACGTGTCGGGGCCCGGCGTGCTCCGTCCTCCGCCTCGGCCCGGTCCCAGAAGGCCGCCACCCGCCTGGTTCGCAGAGGCGGCAGCCGGTCGGAGCACCCCCGCGCTCGTCGTGGAGGCGCAGGGCCTTGGCCGGAAGCCTCGACCCGACGGCGAGCTCCCCGATGGTCACGAGCTCCACGGTCGCTCCCAGGCCCATTGCCGCCGCATCGACGGCCCCCAGTCTGGTGCGTCCCCTCCGGGGAGGGTCAAGGGCGGCCCCGGCGCGGGGGATCAGCTTGAATGAGGACCGTGCCCGCCTTCGACGGCAGCGAGTACCAGGCGCGCTTCGACGACCTGGCGCAGCGGGGCGTCGACGTCCACGGGGAGGCCGACCTCGTGCGGTCGCTCCATCCCCACTCGGTCCTCGACGCCGGCTGCGGCACCGGCCGCGTCGCCATCGAGCTGGCCCGCCACGGCATCGAGGTGGTCGGCGTCGACATCGACGGGTCGATGCTCTCGGTGGCCCGCACGCGGGCACCGGACCTCGAATGGGTCCAGGCCGACCTGTCGGCCATGGAGCTTGGCCGCCGCTTCGACGTGGTCGTACTCGCCGGGAACGTGCCGATCTTCTGCCCCGAGCAGGCGCGCCCGGCCCTGATCGCGGCTTGCGCCGCCCACGTGTCACCGGGCGGTTTCCTGGTGGCCGGATTCCAGCTCGACCGGGGGTACGCACTGGGCGACTGGGACCGGGGCTGTCGCGAGGCCGGCCTGGTGCTGGTGGAGCGATGGTCGACCTGGGACCGCACGCCCTTCGGGCCGAAGGACGCCTACGCCGTCTCACAGCACCGACACGACGGCCATCCAGGTCGTGCCCGGCGCGGTGGTGTCGCCCCCCTGTCGTAGTTCCGCCGTCCGGCGAACGCGCTGCGGTCCTGGTCCAGCTCGTGGCGAAGTGGGGCGCGTGAGACCTTCTCCGCCCACGCCTCGGCGACGGTCGCTCTGCTAGGTTTCCCTCAGCACAATTCACGCCACCTCTCGGGGAAGCCGGTCGAACTCCGGCGCTGGTCCGCAACCGTGGGTGGGGGGTCGACCGTCGACCGCCCCACGAGCCGGGATACCGCAGCGGTGCGTTGTTGAGCTCCCACACCGTCGAGAAATGCGGACAGGGGCTCGGTCGGCCACGGCACCGCGATGCGGTGTCGGGGTTTCCGGGGCCTGTCCCGGAAACGAGGACACCATGCGCATCGCGCTCCCGGCCAGGATCCTGGTCACCGCCCTCGGTGTGGCCCTGGTGGTCGTCGCGGCACCGACGATCGCCACCGCCTCACCGAACCCCGCAACCGTCACCGTGGCCAGCGCCGCGGTGGGCCCGCAGAACCAGGCGGCCCGATCCGGTGCCGAGTGGCTCGTCGGCCAGGTGAACGCACAGGGGTACGTGCCCACAGCGACAACACCGGCCAAGCCGGACCTTTCGTCCACCGCCCAGATCCCCCTCGCCCTGGCCGCGGCCAACGTGGCGCCGGCGACGGCCCGGCGGATGGCGGGCTACCTGGCCGGCCAGGTCCAGGCGTATGTCACACAGGGCGGCTCCGACGGCTCCAGCCAGCTCGCCCTCCTCATCCTCGACGCCCACGCCCTCGGCCTGAACCCCGCGTCGTTCGGGGGGACCGACCTGGTCTCCAGGCTCTTGGCCACCCAGCTGACCACCGGGACCGACAAGGGCCTCTTCGGCGCCCAGTCCCCCACCTACACAGCCACCTACCGCCAGGGACTGAGCCTGGCCGCCCTGGCCGCGGTGGGCGACACCGCGGGGACACAGGTCTCGGCCGCCGTGGCCTGGCTCACGGCCCAGCAGTGCCCCGACGGCGGGTGGTCAAGCTACCGGGCGACACTCGGCTGCACCGTCACACCGACGACATACCTCGGACCCGACACGAACTCGACGGCGCTGGCCGTCGAGGGCCTGGCGGCCCAGGGCGCCCTCACCCCGACCGCCTCGGAGGCGGCGACCGGTTTCTTGGAGGCAGCCCAGGACACAGACGGCGGGTGGGGGCTCATCCCCAACACCCAGAGCGTGGCGGGGGTGAGCGACCCGGACTCCACCTCACTCGTGGTGCAGTCGCTGCTGGCCATGGGGCTCTCACCCACAGCGCCCCAGTTCGCCAAGGCCGGCGGCGCCCCGGTCCCCTACATCGACTCTCAGCAGGTGACCAGCGGCACAGGTGCCGGCGCCTTCGTCTTCCCGGTGGCGGCCGGTGGATCGGGGACGCCCGACGTCCTGGCCACGTACCAGGCGGTCCCCGCCCTGGCCGGCCTGGCCGTGCCCTTCGGCGCCTCGGGCGGCTCGTACTGGCTGGCCGGAAGTGACGGGGGCGTCTTCGCCCTCGGGCAGGCCGGCTACTACGGCTCCCTACCGGCCCGGGGCGTCCACGTCACCGACATCACGGCGATGGCGCCCGCGCCCGACGGCCGCGGCTACCTGCTCGTCGGGTCGGACGGCGGCGTCTACGCCTTCGGCGACGCCACCTTCGCCGGGTCGCTTCCGGGCCTCGGTCTCGGCCTCCACGACGTGGTGGGCGCAACCGGCACCCCCGACGGGGCGGGCTACTGGCTGGTCGGAGCCGACGGGGGGGTCTACGCCTTCGGCGACGCCCGCTACTTCGGCTCGGTGCCGGGACTCGGCATCACCACCGACGACGTCGTCGCCCTGGTGGCCACCCCCGACGGGGCGGGCTACTGGCTGGTCGGGGCCGACGGCGGGGTCTATGCCTTCGGCGACGCCCGCTACTTCGGCTCGCTGCCGGCGCTCCATTCCAGCGTGGACGACATCGTGGGGGCCACCGCCTCGCCGGACGGTCGCGGCTACCTGCTGACGGGGGCCGACGGGGGGGTCTTCGCCTTCGGTGACGCCACCTTCGATGGATCGCTCCCGGGCCTCGGCGCCTCGGTGCTCGACGTCCGGGGGTCGAGCGCGACCCCAGACGGCGCGGGCTACGTCATGGCCGGGGCCGACGGCGGGGTCTTCGCCTTCGGTGACGCCACCTTCCCCGGATCGCTGGCCACCACCACGCTGGCCGCGCCCGTCGTGGCGGTGGCCGCCAGCCCGGCCCGGTCGTTGGGGTGAGCGCTCGGCCCCGCCGGCGCGCCGTGGGCCGCCTGGCCATGCTCGTCGGGGCCGGCACGGCGGTCCTCGTCCCGCTGGGTGCCGGGGCCCTGGACCCGCTGCGGGCCGCCGCGGCCGACGTCTACGTGGCCGTCGTGATCGACTTCGGGGGTGGGCCGGGGGCCCCCTCGGACATCGTGCAGTGCGTGTCGGTGCCGGCGGGGTCGACGGACGCCCAGGCCCTCTCCATGGTCGACGACCACACCACGGCCTACGCCACCAGCGGCCTGCTCTGCGGCATCGACACATACCCCCCCGACGCCTTGGCCAACTGCAGGGCCACCTCGGGCGACGACTACTTCTTCTGGTCCTACTGGCACGGCACCGGCGGCACCTGGGTCTACGCCAACGACGGTCCGGCCGAGCAGGTCGTCACCTCCGGCGACGTCGAGGGCTGGCGGTTCCAGGATCCCGGGCCGGCCAGCCCCTCAGCCCCCGCGCCGGGATCGGCACCCGACTTCTCCGCCATCTGCGCCGACGGGGACGGCCAGACGACACCGGTCGAGGCGTCGGGTGCGTCCACGGGGACGGCCACGACACCGCCGGCGGCCACAGGGGCGACGCCCACGACCGACGCGGCGGCCCCGCCGACCACGGCAGCCCCCGCCACGAGTGCGCCTCCGGGCGATGGAGCCAGCTCGGGGTCGGGCGCGGCAGCGGAGGGCGCCGGCGGCGGATCGGCGGGCACGGCCCCGTCCTCCACGGCGACCACGGTGGCGGGCTCGCGGTCGGGTGCGGACACCGGGGGCGGGATTCGCGGCGGCTCGCCGGTCACCACCACGCCGGCACCGGCTTCGGATCGGCCCTCCCGGGAACCGAGCGCGCGCGCCCTCGGGCGCGTCGGCGCACCGGCCGGCCACGGCGGAGGCTTCCCCTGGCCGCTCGTCGTCACCGGGGCGGCCGTCGTCGGCCTGGGGCTCGCCTCCCTCCTTCGCTGGCGACGCCAGCGGGGCACGGTGTGAGCGGCCGGCGGTCGCTCTCCCCCGCGCCCCGGGCGCTGCACCCGCTGGCCTGGTGGGCCTGGGCCGCGGGCATGGCGGTGGCCGCCATCAAGACCACCAACCCGCTGCTCCTCGCCCTGATCGCCGCGGTCGTCGTGTTCGTGGTGTCCTCGCGTCGGACCAGCGCCCCCTGGGCCCGCTCGTTCTCCTTCTTCCTGCGCATGGGCATGATCGTGATCGGCATCCGGGTGGCCATCGAGGTGGTGTTCGGCCAGCGCGGGCTGCCCGGGCAGGTGCTCTTCACCCTCCCCCGCCTCCCCCTGCCCGGCTGGGCAGCCGGGGTGAGCATCGGCGGTCAGGTCACCGCCAACGCCCTGGTCGGCGCGCTGATCGTCGGCCTCCAGCTGGCCGTCATCCTCCTGTGCTTCGGGGCGGCCAACACCCTGGCCAGCCCCTACCGCCTGCTGCGCAGCCTGCCGGCCGTGCTCTACGAGGCCGGCGTGGCCGTCACCGTCGCCCTCTCCTTCGCCCCCGAACTGGTGGTGACCATCGCCAACGTGCGGGCCGCGCGGCGCCTGCGGGGACGGCCCGTCCGCGGGATCGCCGGGCTGCGGGGCATGGCCGTCCCGGTGCTCGAGGGCGCCCTCGACCGCTCGCTGCAGCTGGCGGCGTCGATGGACGCCCGCGGCTACGGACGGCGCAACCCGGCCGCCGCGCCTCGCCGGACCGGCACCGTGCTCGTCGTCGCCGGCCTGCTCGTGGTGGTGGTCGGCCTCTACGGCGTCCTCGACTCGGGATCGATGGGCGGGCTCGGCCTCCCGGTGTTCGCCCTGGGCCTCGCCCTCTGCGCCGCCTCACTCCTGCTCGGCGGCCGGCGCAGTCCGCGCACCCGCTACCGGCCGGACCCGTGGCGCTGGCCCGAGTGGGTGGTCGTCGTCTCGGGGCTGGCCGCGGTGGCCGGAGTCAGCATGGCCGAGGCGCTCGGCGTGCCGGGAATCCAGTACTCGGCCACCCCGCTGGCCGTCCCGATGCTGCCGGCCCTCCCGGCAGCCGCCATCCTGGTGGGCCTGGTCCCGTCCTTCGCCTCACCGCCGCCGGCAGCCGTACCGGTGGCGGTGCCGGAGCTCGCCGCCCCGGCGGCGCCGCTGGGCCCGGGCGGTGTGTCGTGATCGAGGTGAAGGACATGAGCTTCACCTACGCGGGTGCGCCGGCACCGGTCCTCTCCCACCTCGACCTGCGACTCGAGGAGGGAGAGCTCTGCGTGGTGGTGGGTCGCACCGGGACGGGGAAGTCCACCCTCCTCAAGTCGTTCAACGGCCTGGTGCCCCACTTCACCGGCGGTCGGATGTCCGGCGACGTCGTGGTCGACGGGCGCTCCACCCGCGACCACCCGCCGCGCCAGATGGCCGACGTGGTCGGCATGGTCGCCCAGAACCCGGCGGCCAGCTTCGTCACCGACACCGTGGAGGACGAACTGGCCTACGCCATGGAGAACCTGGGCGTCGCCCCCCCGGCCATGCGCCGGCGGGTGGAGGACACCTTGGACCTCCTCGGCCTGCACGACCTCCGGTCCCGGCCCCTCGGCAGCCTCTCGGGCGGCCAGCAGCAACGGGTGGCCATCGGTGCGGTGCTCACGGCGTCGCCCCGGGTCCTCGTGCTCGACGAGCCGACGTCGGCGCTCGACCCCGCCGCCGCCGAGGAGGTCTTGGCCGCCCTGGCCCGCCTCGTCCACGACCTCGGCCTGACCGTGGTGGTGGCCGAGCACCGCCTCGAGCGGGTGCTGCCCTTCGCCGACCGGCTGGTGGTCGTCCCCGGCGGTGGGGAACCGGTGCGCGTCGGACCACCCGGTGAGCTCATGGCCGACGCGCCGGTGGCCCCGCCGATCGTCGAACTGGGCCGGCTGGCGGGATGGCAGCCGCTCCCCCTCTCGGTGCGCGAGGCGCGGCGCTCGGCCGGACCCCTGCGCGAACGGCTGGCCCGCTCGGGGGCCCCGCCGGCCGATCGCATCCCGGACGCCGGGCGCCCGGCGGTGGAGCTGCGCAGGCTCTCGGTCACCTTCGGTGCGGTGCGGGCGCTCGCCGAGGTCGACCTCACCGTCGACCGCGGCTCGGTGGTGGCCCTCATGGGCCGCAACGGGTCGGGCAAGTCCACCCTGCTCGGCCAGATCGCGGGCATGCGGCGGCCCGACCGGGGTCAGGTGACGCTGCTGGGCCAGGACCCCGCGGCGCTCTCCCCCCGCCGGCTGATCGCCTCGGCGGGGCTGGTCCCCCAGGACGCCGGCCTCCTCCTCTACAGCGACTCGGTGGCCACCGAGTGCGCGGCCGTCGACCGCGACGCCGGGCTGGCCCCGGGCGCCACCTCCGCCGCCCTCGACCGCGTGTTGCCCGGGGTCCCACGGGACCGCCATCCCCGGGACCTCTCCGAG
This sequence comes from uncultured Actinomycetota bacterium, assembly GCA_963770505.1. Lineage (GTDB taxonomy): Bacteria > Actinomycetota > Acidimicrobiia > Acidimicrobiales > RAAP-2 > CAVYPR01. Next base: position 122,333 of record CAVYPR010000006.1, read on the forward strand.
GGCCAGCGGCTCGCCCTCGCCCTCGCCGTCGTGCTGGCCCCCGAGCCGCCGGTGGTCCTGCTCGACGAGCCCACCCGCGGTCTCGACTACCCGAGCAAGGACCGTCTCGTCGTGGTGCTGCGGCACCTGGCCGACACGGGCCACGCCGTGGCGGTGGCCACCCACGACGTGGAGCTGGTGGCCCGGGTGGCCGACCGGGCGGTGGTCCTGGCCGATGGGGAGGTGGTGGCCGACGGACCGGCCCGCGACGTCGTGTGCCACTCGCCGGTGTTCGCCCCCCAGGTGGCCAAGGTCCTCTCCCCCGAGCCGTGGCTCACGGTGGACGAGGTGCGCGGCGCGCTCGCCGGGAGCCCGTCGTGACCTGGCACCGCGCCGTCCGCCCGCACGCCGACAGACCCGCCTTCTCACTTCGTCCGCGCGCATCGGTGCTGCTGGGCGCGGCGTCGGCGATCGGGCTGGTCGCCTTCTGCTGGCCGCTCTTCGTCCACGCACAGGCCGGGCAGAACACCGCCCACTCGGCCGACGCCCCGTGGGTCTTCTTGGCCCTGGTCCCGCTCCTGCTGGCCGTCGTCGTGTCGGAGATCTCCGAGGGAACCCTCGACGCCAAGGCCGTGGCCCTGCTCGGGATCCTGGCCGCCTGCGGCGCGGCCCTGCGCATCCCGAGCCCGGGCATCGACGGGTTCGAGCCGCTCTGGTTCCTGGTGATCCTCTCGGGACGCGTCTTCGGACGGGGCTTCGGCTTCGTGCTGGGGGCGACCGTGATCTTCACCTCGGCCCTCGTCACCGGCGGGGTGGGGCCGTGGCTGCCCTTCGAGATGCTGGGCGGGGCCTGGATGGGGCTGGTGGCCGGCTGCCTCCCGGCGGCCAGCGGACGGCGTGAGGTGTTCCTGCTGGCCGGCTACGCCGTGGTGGCCTGCCTCCTCTACGGCGCTCTCCTCAACCTGTGGTTCTGGCCGTTCCTGGCCCAGGGGACCACCTTCGGCTTCGTACCGGGCGCCGGTTTCGTGGAGAACCTCCACCGGTTCCTCCTCTTCGACCTCACCACGTCGCTCGGCTTCGACATCCCCAGAGCGGTCACCAACGCCGCGCTCATCGTGGTGCTGGGACGTCCGGTCCTCGGCGCGCTCCGCCGGGTCTCCAAGCGCGCCTCCTTCGACCCTCTCGTGGAGCTCGTCCCGCCTCGAGCGTGAGCGCCCCCTCACCGGACGCGCCATCACGCAGTGCGCGGTCAACCAAGTGAGAGCAGACCGAGAAGAGTGCGACGTGTCGAGGGCGTGCTGCACGCTCGCACCCCGCGCACAGGCGCGGCCGCGCGGGCCCCGCAACGGATCCTCTTCGCTCGCCTCGGTGAGCCCATCGAGTCTTCGGTCGCGCACCGCTCCACCGCGCGCGGCTCGGAGATCCCGCTGCCCGCTCACCCCGTCTGTCGCGTTGGCCGTACCCGACCCGAACGCCCCCCGCCGGTGGCCGCCCACTGTCGCGGACCCGGCGCCGGAGCTCGTCGTCGGAGTCCAAGGTGCAGATGTCGTCGAATGCACGCGACAGGCGGGCGACTGCTCGGGGTGGCCTCGGTAGACAGCAATGACGGCAATGGTCTTCCCGAAACAACGATGACGTCGGACAGCAGACGATCCGCTTTAGAGACAAAGGCACCGCCGGTATGACCGCCATTGGAAAATGGACTTTTATTCCTGGAACCTCCTCGGAACCTGTCGCTTTCCTGAATCCCCTAGACAAAAAGGGCGAGGCTCTTTAGCGTTTGCTGGGTCGAACGCCGCGAACATGGCGAGCTCGACAGAGACATGCGGGGGTTAGATCGAACCATTTGAACAATCGTTTGATTGGTCGGACTACTGTCACTTCTAGGTCGGGCGAGGGCCCGAGTGCGGGGGTTCATTACCATGTTGCACCATCGACTGGCGCGGGTCATTTCCGCGTTCGTGGTCACCTCTATGATCGGGAGCTTCGCGGCCCTGAGCGTGTTCACCGGCTCAGCGGGCGCCAGCGTGACGGTCACACAGCCGGCGACGACCAGCTGGGCCGTCCACGTTCCCTACGGCGACGGTGGCCCGGCCGGGCTGGCCATCAAGAACAAGGTCGCCGCCCCGAGCTCGACAGTCAAGCCCACAACCGGGCCGTCGCACACGCAGCCCTCGTGGACCCTGACCGGGCTCAACGCCAACGGCATCGCGGTCGCCAAGCCCACCAACTTCACCAACACCGCACCGTCGACAGCCACAAAGCCGTGGGTCTGGCTGGACATCGGTACGAAGAACGACGCCACGCTTGAGACCAGCGGCCTGACAGCCACCGGCACCTACACCTTCACGGTGACGGCGTACTACTGCAAGGCGACACAGGCCACCTACACAACCTGCACAGCACACGGCACAAAGACGGTCACCATCAACGGGGTCGGTGCGGTCATCTCCAGCGCCGCCAGCTACGAGCGCTACACAGCGGACGAGCCCGGGGCGAACACCGCCAACTTCACAGTGACCGCCGTCGGGACGGGCATCGCCTCCTTGAAGGAATCGGGGAGCGTCCCCGCCGGCGTCACCGGCTTCACCAGCGGGACCTGCACGTCGCTGACGGTCAACGCCTACACAGTCAAGTGCGCCCTACGAGGCACCTATGCGGCGGGTGACTCAGGTCACACACCTCCGTTGCACGGGGCGACCGCCCACGCCTACCCGGTGACGTTCTCCGCCAAGAACGCGACCACAACAACGCTGGTCACACAGAACTTCACCTTCAACGTCCTGCCGCCGGCGATCTGCGTGGTCAAGCACGACACCACCGGCACGCTGGCCCCTGGCTACACCCCCTATCCCCACACAGCCACAGCGGCCGAGGAACCGGCCCTGGTCCAGACAGTGGTCGCCGGGAGCAAGCTCTTCACCGGGTGTGCGACGACCGACGCCACAGGGGGCCTCGCCCTGACCATCGACGCCAGCCCCCTCAGCGACATCTGGTCGGACGCGGCGCCGAACACAACACCCGAGGACGACTACGACACCGGCTCGGCTGGGATCTCTTCGTTGTCGTGGGCAGGGGCGACCGCCACCACACCACCGCCGGCCGGTCCCACCGCCACCTCGACCATCGCCGCGACGTTCAGCTCAACCGACAAGAACGCCTCGTGCCCGCCGAAGGCCGCAGTGATCGACATCGGTGCCGTCTTCTGCTACGTCTCCGACGAGAGCTCGGGCTCCGGCCCCACCTACAGCACATTCTTCTTGGAGTACTCGGGCCACGTGCCGTCGCCGAACACCCCCACCTTGCACCTCACAAGCTCGGCGCACGAGGGCGGCACGGTGTCGGTGAGCGACACAGCGACGGCCTGCCCGGCCTCGATCTCGGCGAACACATTCACAGGCAGCTACAGCTGCTGGTGGGGAAACCCGACAACGACAACGACGATCACCGCCACAGACATCACGATCGGGAGCGGGATTCACGCCGTGCACCCGACCAACTCGACCGTCACGATCAGCAGGGCCAGGTACTTCTTCACAGCCGGGACAACGGACAAGAAGAGCCATTTGACCCCCGAGCACATCAGCGGGTCGTTCACTCTGCCGGACAACGCGACGCTGGGCGCAGGGGTTCCGGTCACCATCACCGAGCCCGTCAACAAGTCGACATTCGAGCACACGAGGATGGGTGTCGGGTACCTGGCCAGCACGGTGACGGGGTCGTCCGCGCTCTCCGTCACAAGTGGCGTGTCCATCACGTCGACAGCCACAGCCACCTTCGTGCAGGGTTCCACAAGCAGCTTCACGGTGAGGACCATGGGTACACCGACGCCGAGCCTGACCGAGGCGGGGACACTCCCCACACACGTCACGTTCACAACACTCGGTAACGGCACGGCCCGTCTCCACGGCACGCCGAGGGTCGGTACCACCGGCACATACCCGATCACAATCACCGCCACGAGTACGGCGGGGACAGTCTCGCAGCACTTCACGCAGCACTTCGTTCTGCACGTGAGCACGTCCACAATCACCCACATCAGTCCGAGCTTTGGCACCCCCGGCACTTCGGTGACGATCAGCGGGTCCAACTTCGCCACAGTGTCGGCTGTCGAGTTCGGGACAACGTCCGCCACGTTCACACACGCCTACACGTCCACATCGATCACGGCGACTGCACCCCCGGGGAAGGGCACCGTCAACGTGCGGGTGGTGGGTTCGGCAGGGACGACGGCAATCGTCCCGGCTGACGAGTTCACCTACAGCCCGACGGTCACTTCCTTCACACCGACCGCCGGACCGACCGGGGGCCACGCCCGGGTGACCATCACCGGCACCACCTTCACAGGGGCCACCGCCGTCAAGTTCGGGACGACAACAGCACTGCACTTCAACGTCACAAACCCGACAACCATCACGGCCACAACGCCCTCCCACTCGCCGGGTTCGGTGACCATCTCGGTCACCACGCCGGCGGGGACCGCAACCTCGAGCGGCAGCTACACCTTCGACCCGACCCCGGCCCTCACCAAGGTCACACCGGGCGCCGGCAAGCTCGGGGGCACAACGGTCACGTTGACCGGCTCCGGGTTCCGCACAGGTGCGACCTCGGTCACATTCGGGGCCGGGAACCACGGCTCTTCGGTGCATGTGACCGGGACAACAACCCTCACCGTCAAGACGCCCAGCCACTCGGCCGCGACCGTCACAGTGACCGTGACCACCCCCGGCGGGACCTCGGGCAGCCAGCACTACACCTTTGAGTCGACCCCGACGCTCTCCAAGGTGACACCGTCGGCCGGCAAGCTCGTCGGTGGGACAGTGGTCACGTTGACCGGCACCGGGTTCGTCACAGGGGCCACCGTCACATTCGGTTCGGGGAACCACGGCACGACAGTCCATGTGTCGGGCACAACCTCGCTCACCGTGAAGGCTCCGGCCCACGCGGCAGCCACCGTCACAGTGACCGTCACCACGGCCGGGGGAACGTCGGGCACCAAGCCCTACGCCTACGACCCGGTCCCCACCATCACCTCCTTGTCTCGGACAAGCGGTCCGACGTCCGGGGGGACCAAGGTGACGATCGCCGGGACCGGGTTCTCCACAGCGAGCCACGTCAAGTTCGGGACAACGACAGCGGTCTTCACCGTGAACTCGTCCATCTCGATCACGGCCACTGCCCCGGCGCACGCCGCCGGCACAGTCCAGATCTCGGTGACGACGCCCGGAGGGACCACGCCGACAAGCAGGGCTGACATCTACAAGTACACCGTGCCGGCACCGGTGATCTCCAGCATCTCGCCGACAACCGGCAGAGCGGGCACGTTGGTGACGTTGAGCGGCAGCGGCTTCGTCTCGGGAGCCACCACGGTCACATTCGGGGGCACGGTCATCCCTGCCGGCTCGGTGACCTTCGTAAGCAGCTCCCAGATCAAGGTCACGTCCCCGGCACACGCCCCGGGCACCGTGACAGTGAAGGCCACCACTGCCGGGGGGACCTCGGCGTCAGGTGAGCACTTCACCTATGTCACCGGCCCCACCATCACCTCCCTGTCCCGGACAACAGGCCCGGTGGCCGGTGGCACCAAGGTGACCGTTACAGGGACCGGTTTCTCGACAGTGACGAAGGTCACATTCGGGAGCACGCCGGCCACGAAGTGGACAGTCAGGTCGAGCACCCAGATCGTGGTCACGTCCCCGGCGCACCTAGCCGGGCGAGTCGGCATCTCGGTGACGACGTCGGGCGGGACCTCGCCGACAACCAGTGCCGACTACTACACGTACCACTAGGCGGCCGTAGCCAACAGCTCGACCACCGGCGGCCGTGCCGCCGGTGGTCGAGCTGCCTGGTGAGGCCCGGCACCGGGTCGCGGTGTCGCCGGTCACCTTCACCGGCACCTCCCTCGAGACGAACGCCGTCCTCGGCGCTTCGGCGCCACCAACCGCCCTTGGCCAGCTGAAGGTGCCCTGTCCGCGGCCCGTGGCGCCCGGCGGCCCCCGGGGGCGGCGCCTCCCGGCACGCCCCCGCCCGCTCGAGCGGGTACTTGCAAGTGATTCGCATCTAGGTCAGAGTGGCGACATGGCGCCGCACACCCTGGTCCGGCTGAGCCGCCTCCGGGCATCGTTCTCGCCGGCCGAGCGACGGCGCGCGGGTTGGATGTTCGCCTCGATCCTCGCCCTGCACGTCGCAGGGTTCGGCATCCTGATCGCCTTCGTGATCCCCCACCACTACCGGGGCCTCGGCATCGGGGTGGGGGTGCTGGCGTACACGCTGGGCCTGCGGCACGCCTTCGACGCCGACCACATCGCGGCGATCGACAACACCACCCGCAAGCTCCTCCACGACCGCCAGGGGGACGTGGGCCGGAGGCGCCCGCTGGCCGTCGGCTACTACTTCTCCCTGGGCCACTCGAGCGTGGTCGTCGCCGTCGGCGCGGGGATCGTGCTCGCCGAGAAGGCCGTCTACGGCGCGGTCTCCGACCCCCACTCGGGACTCGAGCAGTTCGGAGGCCTCTTCGGCACCGCGGTGTCGGCGTCCTTCCTCTACCTGATCGCCCTGTTGAACGTGGTCGTCCTGGCCGGGATCTGGGGCGTCCTGCGATCGATGCGCACGGGAAGCTTCGACGAGGCCGAACTGGAGCAGCGGCTCTCCCAGCGCGGGCTGATGAACCGGTTCTTCGGGGGGTGGATGCGCTCGATCACCTCCGAGCGGCAGATGTACCCGGTGGGCGTGGTGTTCGGCCTGGGCTTCGACACGGCCACCGAGGTGGCCCTCTTGGCCACCACCGCGCTGCTGGCCACGCGGGCGCTGCCGTGGTACTCGATCATGTGCCTGCCCATCCTGTTCACGGCGGGGATGTCGCTCCTCGACACCGCCGACGGGTGCTTCATGAACGCCGCCTACGGCTGGGCCTTCTTCAACCCGGTCCGCAAGGTCTATTACAACCTGACGATCACCGGCCTGTCGGTGGCCATCTGCCTGTTCATCGGCACCGTCGAGGTGCTCTCCCTGCTCCCCGCCGAACTGCACCTGCGCGGGCCGTTCTGGCACGCCGTGGCCGGCTTCAACATCAACGCCGCAGGTTTCGTGATCGTGGGCCTCTTCCTGGTCACCTGGGCCGTGGCCCTCGCCGTCTGGCGGTTCGGCCGGGTGGAGGAGCGGTGGGGAGCCCGCTTCCAAGCCGCCGAGGGCTCGGCCACCTAAGGGTTCGGGGAGCCAGCACCCCGAGGCCGGCTCAAACCAGCGGCGAGGGTGTCCCCTGCGCGCTCTTCGAGAGATCGGGGTCCCATCGGCACAGGGAGCAGCTGTGGGCGACGGCCGAGCGGCAGAAGGCGAGCGCCGTGGCGTGCGGGTCCTCGGCGGCGATCACGTCGTCCCAGTCGAGGACGAACTCGCCGAGCGCCTCGTCCCAACGGGCGGCCGGAGGGGAGAGCGACCCCGCGGCGTAGCCGGCCGGGGCCGGTGAGGCGTAGGCGTAGAAGGCGGCGCGGGAATGGCGGGCGTCGCCGGGCCACCAGCCCAGGGCGATGTGCTCGTCGTTGTCCGAGTTCCGGGCGATGAAGTCGTCGGACCGCGGGGCCATGGGCCGGCCGTTGTAGAGGCTGACGGCGAGGTCGAACGACCCCCACCAGGCGATGACCGGGGTGCTCCGGCCGCGGAACGGGGCCCGGGCCTCGGCCAGCACCAGGGCGGCCCGGCCGGCCGCCGCGTGGTACCGCTCGACCTGGGCCGTGTCGTAGCTGGCGTGCTCGGTGTCCTCGTCCAGCCGGACCTCCCAGGGCACCTCCTGCGGCCGGGGGTTGATCGCCACCGGGCCGGCCAGGTCGGCCACGGCCCCGAGGAGCTCGCGGGTCACGTCTGCCACCGGCCGGTCCGGGGTGAGGGGGACCCGGCGGGCGCGGCCGTCAACGTGCTCGACCACCGCCTCGTGGGCGTGCAGGTCGAGGGCGACGACGAACCCGCCCGAGCCGTCGGGCGCCCGCAGGAGCAGCGTCTCCCAGCCGCGGGCCGTCAGGCGCAGGCCCACGTGGGCCAGCTGCCACTCCGGCGGGGCGAGCGCGGCGGAGAGCTTGCCGAGCACCTGGGTGTGGGCATGGAGCGTGTCGCAGGTGGCGCGCCACTCCTCGTAGGGGAGGGCGGGCCAGTCCTTCCCAGGCGGTGCCACCGTCGGCCTCAGAGGTTGGTCTCGTCCGGGGGGACGTGCGGGAGGGCCGGGGCTCCCCGCCCGCGGCTCGGTGGCAGGGGCGGGGCGTCGAGGGTGTAGGAGGTCATCGAGAGGGAGCCGTAGGCGCAGCCTTCCACCAGCACCTCGGCGTTGCGGCCGGCCGCCGCGGCCAGGCCGGCCAGGTAGAGGAGCGGCAGGAAGTGGTCCGGGGTGGGGGCGGCCAGGCGGTAGTCGGGGTGGTCGCACAGGCCGGCGGCCGAGTGGGGGTCGCCGGTCATGGCCTCCAGGGCCGCCTCGTCGAAGCCGCGAGCCCACTCGGTGCCCTCGTCGGGCAGGCGCTGGTCGATCCGACGCAGGTTGTGGACCACGTTGCCGCTGGCCAGGACCAGGACCCCCTCGCGCCGCAGCGGGGCCAGCCGGGCCCCGAGGTCGAGGTGGTAGTCGGCCGGCTGGTCGGCGTTGACCGAGAGCTGGACGACCGGGACCGTGGCATCGGGGTAGAGATGGACCAGCACCGACCAGGCGCCGTGGTCGATGCCCCAGCTGTCGTGGTCGAGCCCCACCCACAACGGTTCGGCCACCTCGGCCACCCGGGCAGCCAGCACCGGGTCGCCGGGGGCGGGGTACTCGACGGCAAAGAGCTCGTCGGGGAAGCCGAAGAAGTCGTGGATGGTGCGGGGACGGTCCATGGCCGTCACCGCCGTGGCGTTGACGTACCAGTGGGCCGACACCACCAGGATCGCCCGCGGCCGAGGGATGGCGGCCGCGAACTGGCGCCAGGCCTCGGTAAAGCGGTTGTGCTCCAGAGCGTTCATCGGGCTGCCGTGACCGAGGAAGGCTGCCGGCATCTCGTGGTCGGCCATGTGCCGACGACCCTAGCCCGCAGACGGCGCCGGTTCGGCAGTGACCGGCAGCGCCGTGGGGAGGCGGACCGTGATCACGGTGCCCCCGCCGGGGCGGTTCGCCGCCGCCACCTCGCCGCCGTGGGCAGCCACCACCGCGGCCACGATGGCCAGGCCGAGCCCGGTGCCCCCGCGCGACCGGGCCGGGTCGGTGCGGTAGAAGCGCTCGAAGATCCGACCGGCGTCCTCCCCCAGCCCCGGGCCGCGGTCGGCCACGTCCAGCACCGCGGTGCGCGGCCCGTCCTCCCCCACCTCGGAGACCGACACCGACACGGTGGCCGCCGTGCCCTCGGGGGTGTGGGCCCGCACGTTGGCCAGGAGGTTGTCCACCACCTGGCGCAGCCGCGCCTCGTCGCCCATCACCTCGACGGGACCGCTTGCCGTGAGGGAGACCGGCCAGGCCGGGCCGACGGCGGCGGCCGTGCGCGCCGCCTCGGCGCAGACGGCCACGAGGTCGACGGCGCGGCGATCGAGCGGCCGCCCCTCGTCGAGCCGGGCCAGGAGGAGCAGGTCCTCCACCAGCGTCTTCATGCGGGAGGTCTCCCCTCGGATGCCACCCATCACCCGCTGGAGGTCCTCGGGGCGCTCGCTCGCCCCCCGCTCGAACAACTCGGCGTAGGCGGAGACGGCGGCCAGCGGGGTCCGCAGCTCATGCGAGGCGTCGGCCACGAACCGCCGCATGTGCTCCTCCGAGGCGCGCAGGCGAGCCTCGGTGGCGTCCCGCTGGGCGAAGGCCTGCTGGATCCGGCCCAGCATGAGGTTGAGGGTCCGGGCCAGCCTCCCCACCTCGGTCCGGTCGTTCTCCCCGGGCACTCGCTGGTCGAGGCCGCCCTCGGCGATCCGCTCGGCGGTGTCCTCCACGTCGGCCAGGGGCCGCAGGCCGACCCGGACCAGCCACAGGCCCAGCAGGACCGCCGCGGCCAGGGCGACGGCCGCCACCACCAGCTCGATCAGCACCAGGCGGTCGAGGGTGCTCCCGGTCCCCGACAGCGACATGCCGAGCACCAGGGCGGCCCCGTCGGGCTGCTCGACGGCCAGCACCCGGACGGGCGCACCGCCCGAGCCGGTCGACGGGACGGTGAAGAAGACCTCGGGGGGGCCGTCCCCCGTCGAGGTGTACCCGGTGATCCTGGCGGGGAGCCTGGGCGTGAACGACGACCCTCCTTGCTGGTAGCCGGGGAAGGTCTCGGTGACCGTGCCCCGGGGCCCACGCAGCTCGACCGACACCCCGGGTGCGTCGTCGCGCACGGCCGGCGGCGGCTGCGTGCCCTGGTGTGACCCGGACCCGCCGCCGGCCGGCGGGGTGCCGCCCATCGGGAAGCCCCCACCGCCCGGCTGCGGCAGGGAGGCGGCGGTCTGCTGGAGGCTCTGGTCGACCCGGCCGTAGAGGAAGGAGCGCAGGGCGGAGTAGGTGGCCACCCCGGAGACCACCAGGGCAACCAGGGCGATGGCCGCCACCGCCAGCAGCAGCCGGCTGCGGAGTGACACCTAGGCCTCCGGGGCCGGCTCACGCAGGGTGTAGCCCACCAGCCGGATCGTGTGGATCAGCGGCGGGCCGAGCTTCTCGAGCTTCTTGCGGAGGTAGCTCACGTAGGTCTCCACCACGTTGGGCTCCCCGTCGAAGTCGTAGTGCCAGACATGGTCGAGGATCTGGGGCTTGGACAGCACCCGACGCGGGTTGAGCAGGAAATAGCGCAGCAGGTTGAACTCGGTGGCCGTGAGCTGGATGGGGATCCCGGCCCGGCGAACCTCATGGGTGCCCTCGTCCAGCTCAACGTCGCTGAAGCGCAGCACGCCGTCGTCCTCGTCGCCGAGGGACCGGCGGAGGATGACCCGGATGCGGGCGATCAGCTCGGCCAGTGAGAACGGCTTGGTGACGTAGTCGTCGCCACCCACGGTGAGGCCGGTCAACTTGTCGTCGAGCGCGTCTCGGGCGGTGAGGAAGACCACCGGCACCCGGATGCCGTCGGCCCGGAGCCGCCGGGTTACCTCGATCCCGTCCAGGTCGGGCAGCATCACGTCGAGGACGATCAGATCCGGGGTCCGTTCCTGGGCGGCGGCGAGCGCCGACCGGCCGTTGGTCGCCTCCTCGACGTCGAATCCCTCGTAGCGGAGCGACGTGGCCACCGAGTCCACGATGGACGGCTCGTCGTCCACCACCAGAATCCGGCGCTGATGGTCTTGTTCGGCCACCTGACCACCTCCTGTGGCCAGGATCGCACGTCCCCCTCCCCGCCCGCTGTGCACGACCTGTGAACTGGCTGTGAGGGTCGGGCGGTGGCCCCGCCTGTTCGCGCCGGGATCAGTCCTGACGAAACGCTTCCAGGACACCCCTGATCTTCCGGACGCATGCCGGACACCGCTGGGAAGTCGTCACGGTCCTTCACGACACGGAGTGCGAGGGGTGACTCGTGTTTTCCCGGGCGGTCCGGCGAGAGGCCACCCGCCCTGCGCCGACCGCGACGGTGGTCCAGCCGCAATCCCGCAGCGGGCGAGCACCCTCCGCGGCTGCGGAGCGTCGCCTCTGGGCCGAGGGCATCGAGGTGACCCTCCCCGCGGCTCGGCGTCACCACGGAAGCAGGCACACACGGTCCACCGCGGTGATCTCCCAGACTTCGGCACGGCGGTCGAATCCGGTTGTTCGCTCGCTCACCTTCTGACGGCGATTCCATCGGCACCCGACCGGCCGCCGTGCCCGACGGTGCAGCTTCGGTGGCACACCCTCCATCGTCGAGCAGCGAACCTCCACCGGGTCGGGACGTTGGACCCTAGGAGGAGCATGCTCACGGGCGTAGGTTCCGGCGTAGGAGCGCTATGGCGGTGACAGCGACCACAACCGGAGGTGGGCAATGGGCGGAACAAAGCTCTCAAACTCAAGGGGTCCCACGTGGGCCAGGCGCGTCTTCGGCGTCGCGGCCGCATCGGCACTGGCCCTGCCGATCATGGCGGCGGCGCTCAGCGGGGTCCCGGCTGCCGCCGTGCCGTCGGCGAACCTCGCCGGCACCATCTACCAGTCAAACGGCACAGCGGCAGCCCACAGCCAAGTGAACGCCTGCCAGACAGGCCACCCCGACTGTGTAGGCAGCAGCAGCACAACAACAGGTCATTACCAGCTCACACTCTCGCCCGGCAGCTGGACCGTCATCGCCGACCCTCCTACCAGTGACGACGTGGACGCCCCGACCCCGGTGACCGTCACAGTGAACACAAGCGGGGCCGTGACCAGGTGCGCGGGAGCGGGCTGCGGCGGCACCCCTCCGACCGTCGACATCCACCTTCAGAAGGCCAATCTCAGCGGGACCGTCTACCAGTCCAACGGCACACCGGCGGCGAACACCCAGGTCTCCGCCTGCCAGTCGAACCAGCCCAATTGCCAGAACGTGAACACCGGCTCCTCGGGCCACTACGGATTCGACGTCTCACCCGGCACCTGGAACGTGAACGCCAACGCGCCCTCTGGTGACAGCGCCGACACCTCGACGTCGGTGACGGTCACCGTGAACACAAGCGGCGTGGTGACCGCGTGTACGGGAGCAGGCTGCGGCGCCACCCTTCCGACCGTCGACATCCACCTGCAAAAGGCCAATCTAAGCGGCACCGTCTGGAAGTCCAACGGAACACCGGCAGCGAACGTCCAAGTCAATGCATGCCAAACAGGCCAGCCGAACTGTTCGGGCGCCAACACCGACACGACAGGCCACTACCGTCTCGCCCTCACGCCTGGCTCCTGGAGGGTGTCCGCCAGCCCGCCGTCAGGTGACACAGTCGACGCGAGGACGACGGTCACCGTCACCGTGGGTACAGGCGGCGTGGTGACCGGGTGCTCGGGCGCCGGATGCGGCGGCACGCTTCCGACGGTCGACATCCACCTGCAGAAGGCCAATCTCAGCGGGACCGTCTACGAGTCGAACGGCACACCGGCGGCGAACACCCAGGTCTTCGCCAACCCACAGGTCGGTGGCACCGGTACAAGCACCAACACGAACATGGCGGGCCACTACGGCCTTGCGCTCTCCCCTGGCACCTGGAATGTCTCGGCAAACCCCCCGGCGGGTGACACCGCGGACGGCACGACGTCGGTGACCGTGACCGTGAACCCGAGCGGTGTGGTGACCGGGTGCACCGGTGCGGGATGCGGCGGGATCCTTCCGGCCGTCGATATCCACCTGCAGCGGCCCAACGTGAGCGGCACCGTCTACGAGTCGAGTGGCACACCGGCGCCCAACACCCAGGTCTCGGCCAACCCACAGGTCGGCGGCTCCGGGACTGGGACCAACACCGACATGTCCGGGCACTATGGCCTCCTTCTCTCACCTGGGACCTGGAACGTCACCGCCAACGCGCCCTCGGCAGACACCATCGACGCCAGGACGTCGGTCACGGTCACGGTGAACACAAGCGGCGTGGTGACCAAGTGCACAGGTGCAGGCTGCGGCGGTACCCCGCCGACGGTCGACATCCACTTGCAGAAGGCCAACCTCTCGGGGACCGTCTACGAGTCGAACGGCACACCGGCGGCGAACACCCAGGTCTTCGCCAACCCACAGCTCGGCGGGTCCGGCACCGGGACCAACACCGACATGGCCGGCCGCTACCAGCTCTCCCTCTCGCCGGGAAGCTGGTACGTCACCGCCAGCTCCCCAATGGGTGACACAACCGACGCCACGACGTCGGTGCTCGTCACCATCAACACAGGCGGCGTGGTGACCAAGTGCACAGGTGCAGGCTGCGGCGGCACCCCTCCGACGGTCGACATCCACCTGCAGAAGGCCAACCTGGCCGGCACCGTCTTCCAGTCGAACGGCACACCGGCGGCGAACACCCAGGTCTCGGCCAACCCCGAGGTCGGTGGCCTCGGCGCCAACACCAACACCGGCTTGTCGGGCAACTACCACCTCTCGCTCACTCCTGGCACCTGGAACGTCACGGCTAATGTTCCAATGGGCGACACCACCGACGCATTGACGTCGGTCACCGTCACGGTCGACACAAGCGGCGTGGTGACCAAGTGCACAGGTACGGGCTGCGGCGGCACCCCACCGACGGTCGACATACACCTGCAGAAGGCGAACCTCTCGGGCACCATCTTCCAGTCGAACGGCACACCGGCCTCTAACGCCAATGTCTTTGTCAGCCCCGAGCATGGCGGCCAGGCAACGAGCACCAACACCAACATGTCCGGCGGCTACCGCCTGGTGATCAGCCCCGGGACCTGGATCGTCAACGCGAATCCACCGTTCAGCGACGCCACAGACTCGCTCACGACGGTGACCGTCACAGTGAACACAAGCGGGGTGGTCACCAATTGCAACGGTGCAGGCTGCGGTGGCACGCTGCCCACCGTCGACATCCACCTGCAGAAGGCCAACGTCACTGGAACGGTCCGCCAGTCCAACGGCACACCGGCGAATGACTCCTCGGTCTCCGCGTGCCCCAAGGCCAACGGGGGCTGCGTCAGCGACTTCACCGGCACGAGCGGCCAGTACCACCTGAGCCTCACGGCCGGCACATGGACCCTTGTGGCAAGCGTGCCCTCGGGCGACACGGTCGACGGTCAGACGACGGTGGGCATCACCGTGAACACAAGCGGGGTCGTGACCAGTTGCTCCGGCGCGGGGTGCACAGGGACCCCGCCTCCTGTCAACATCAAGCTCCAAGTGGCCAACGTCAGCGGGACCGTCCACGAGTCCAACGGGAGCCCGGCCATGGCCACGGGGGTCTTCGCCTGCCAGAAGAGCGGCTTCACCTGCGTCAACTCATCCACCGACATGTCCGGCCACTACACGCTGGTCCTTTCCCCGGGGACCTGGGCACTCAGCGCCAATCCCCCAGGCGGTGACACCACCGACGCGACCACGAACGTCACCATCACAGTGAACACAAGCGGGACGGTGACCACCTGCACCGGGGCAGGGTGCACAGGGACCCCACCACCGCTCAACATCAAGCTCCAGGTGGCCAACGTCAGCGGAACCGTCCACCAGTCCAACGGGAGCGTGGCCGCCAACGCCGGCATCTCCGTCTGCCCGCAGGGTGGAAACACCTGCTCGGCCACGATGACCGACTCGACCGGCGGCTACCGCCTCGCCCTGTCCCCGGGGAATTGGACACTCAAGGTCGGCCCGCCGGCCGGCGACACGGCCGACTCGACAACCACGGTGGTCGTGGTGGTGAACGCCGAAGGCGTCGTCATCGGCTGCTCGGGCACGGGTTGCACAGGCACCCCGCCCCCGGTGAACATCAAGCTGCAGGTCCCCAGCATCACGGGGAAGGTGACGGCAAAGGGCTCGCCGCTGGCCGGCGCCTGCGTCGCCGCCTTCCCGGTGGGCAGCACAAGCTTCGCGGCCTTCGCCGTGACGAACACAGCCGGTTCCTACGCCATCCCGTCCCTCACCCCGGGAAGCTACGACGTCACGTTCGTCTTCACAGGGGAAGGCGGCTTCTGCCACGGTGGGGACTACACGACCCAGTGGTGGAACGACAAGGCCTCCAAGGGCTCGGCGACAGTGGTGTCCGTCACCGCCGGCAAGACCACCCCGACAATCAGCGCCACAGCCGCCACCGCGCCTCCGGTCGGGGGGATTTCGGGAACGGTCACCGCCAAATGCCACCGGGTATCCCGCCGGCGGCATCTGCGTGACCGCCTACGGGACAGCACTGGGCTCGCCCGTCCCGTACCAGGGGCTCACCGGACCTACAGGCAATTACGTGATCTCAAATCTTCCACCAGGCAACTACAGGGTCGCCTTCCAGACGGCGCGTCTCTGCCACGCAGGGACAACCGGTAACTACGCCACGCAGTGGTACTCGGACGTGGCCACACAGAGCAGCGCCGAGACGGTGACGGTGACAGCCAACAAGGTCACGACAGGGATCGACGCGGCCATGCTCCCCGGTGGGGTCGTCAAGGGGACCGTCACCACAGCCGTCAAGGGACAGGGCTTGACCAACGCGTGCGTCGAAGCGGTGCCGGTCGGGAGCGACACTCCGGTCGACTTCATCACAGCACTGCCGTCGAGCGGGTCCTACTCGATGACAGGACTGGCGGCCGGCAGCTACGACATCGAGTTCTCGACAGCCCTCACCGGTCCGACAAGGGACAAGGGCAACTGCGGCTCCGAGGCCTTCGCCATCCAGTGGTGGAACCACCAGCCCACACGGACATCGGCCACGGCGGTGAAGGTCACACCCGGGTCGACAGTCACGACGATCGACGCCGCGCTCTTCCCGGCGATCCCTCCGCCACCGGCCACGTCGACCAGCCACGCGAGCGGCTCTTCCACCACACGGACAGGCACGGTCAAGGCTGACACAACCACAGCGAAGGTGACCGCGCAGGCCACCGGCATCGGCGCCGTGACGGTCGCCAAGTACGGCTCGAACCCCACGACAGGCTCGCTGTCCAACGGATCAGACGAGTACTTCGACGTGAAGGTCTCTGGGTCACGCTCCTTCACATCGCTCGCCGTCACGGACTGCGGGCTTAACGGCGGGGACACCCTCTACTGGTGGACGGGCTCCGCCTACAAGCCGGTGTCGCCAGCCGCCACGCCAGGCCCCCCGGGGTGTCTGACCTTCACGGCGAGCGCGACGTCGTCGCCCAGTCTGACAGCGCTCACCGGCACGATCTTCGCCGTCGCTTCGGCCGTTGTTCCGGCCAGGCCCACAGCGCCGACGGCCAAGCCGGGGAACACCCAGGTCACCGTCACATGGCAGGCACCGACAACAGGCGGGAGCTCGATCACCTCCTACAAGGTGACCAGCTCGCCCGGGACAAAGTTCTGCACATGGAGCTCGGGACCCCTTACCTGTACGGTGCTCGGGCTCTCCAACGGTACGAAGTACACCTTCACTGTGACGGCCCACAACTCCGTCGGGACAGGCCCCGCGTCGGCGGCTTCGAACGGCGTCGTCCCGAGGAGCACACCGTCGATCACGACCACGACGCTCCCCGCGGCCACCGTGGGTACCAGGTACTCGAGCCAGGTCGTCGTGAGCGGAGGCACTTCGCCCTTCAAGTGGTCGATCTCCTCGGGAGGGCTTCCCCCCGGCCTCAGGCTCAACGCGACAACCGGCGCCATCACGGGCACACCCACGCCGGCAGTCTCGACAGCCCCCTACACAGCGACCTACACCTTCGCCGTCACCGTGAACGACGCCAACACACTGCACAGTTCCAAGACACTCAGGATCACCGTGACGTCGACTGGGAAGCCGGTCATCACCACGTCGTCCCTCCCTGCGGGAACGGTCGGCAGCCAATACTCGGCGCAGCTCGCGGTCAAGCTCAGCAACGCGCCCTTCGCGTGGTCCGTCGTCTCGGGAACCCTCCCGGCCGGCCTGAGCCTTGATGCGACAACCGGCGCCATCTCAGGGGTTCCGACCTCGGCCACCACGGCCGGCCTCACCTTCAAGGTGATCGGGGGCAACAAGCTGTCGACGACCGCCTCGCTCCCCCTCACCGTCAACGCCGCCCCGGCGGCCCACACCTCGGGCTACGACCTGGTCGGTTCCGACGGCGGGGTCTTCGTCTTCTCCCCGCCGGGGACCAGCGGCGGCTTCTACGGCTCGCTCCCGGGGCTGCACATCAGCGTCCACAACATCGTGGGCATGGTGCCCACCGCCACCGACCAGGGCTACTTCCTGGTGGGATCCGACGGCGGGGTCTTCGCCTTCGGGAACGCCCCCTTCCTGGGCTCGCTCCCGGAGTTGGGGGTGACCCCCAGCCAACCCATCAGCGGGTTGGTGGCGACCGGGACAGACGGGGGCTACTTCCTGGTCGGCAAGGACGGCGGGGTCTTCGCCTTCGGCAACGCCCCCTTCCTGGGTTCGCTCCCGGGCATCGGGGTGCACCGTGACGACATCATCGGCATCGCGGCCACCCCCTCGGGCGACGGCTACTGGCTGGTGGCTGCCACAGGCACCGTCTACGGCTTCGGGGCCGCCCAGACCCTGGGCTCGGCGACCGGGACCTCCTCACCGGTATCGGCCATCGCCGGGACCCCCGACGGAGGTGGCTACTGGATCGTCACGCAGAACGGCGCTATCTACCCCTTCGGCGACGCCAGGAGCTTCGGCACACTGCCCACCCTCGGGGTCTCGCCGGCCCTGCCCGTCATCGGGGTCGTCCACACCGCCGACACAGCCGGCTACTGGTTGATCGGCGCCGACGGAGGCATCTTCGCCTTCGGGGACGCCGGGTTCGTGGGGTCGCTCCCCGGGGTCGGGGTGCACGTCACGAACATCGTGGGAGCGGTGCCGACGCTGAGCTGACCCGGAAACACGCGGCCCTCGGTGTGACCGGCCCCGTTCCCGACCGGCGCGGGAGGCGGGGCCGGTTCGCCGTCCCTCGGCCGAGCCCTCCGTCCGCCGGCGCCACGGCCGGCGTCAGGATCGGCCGAGCTGCGCCTCGCGCTGGCGGGTGGTCGAGTGGACCGGGTCCTTGTCGAACTGGGGCAGCACGTGCTTGCCGAAGGTCTCCACGGCCTCAAGGCAGGTCTCCCGCTCGATCGACGAGGAGAGCATCCCGAAGGCCAGCTGGTCGGCCCCGGTGTCGGCGAAGACCTGGACGCTGCGGGCCACCTCCTCGGGATCGCCGATGGCCACCGCGCCGCTCTCGATCATGGCCTCGACGTGCTCGGGCGTGGCCGCGGGGATGGTCGCGGGCCACTCGGGGATCCCCTTGGGGCGGGGGAAGGTGTCGAGGTAGCGGAAGACCAGGCTCAGGTGGAAGTTGGAGTCGGCGTCGAGGAACGCCTGGCGGGCCCGGGCCCCGTCCTCCATGCACAGCATCTGGGAGGTGATCATCACGTTGTTGTTGACGTAGGCGCCCACCGGGTCGGTGCAGTCCTCGATCATCTCCTTGTACTTGGCGATGAGCGGGGTCAGCACCTGGGGCGGGGTGAAGGCGAAGCACAGGACCCCCACCCCGAGCCGGGCCGCCAGCTCGAAGGTGCTGGGGCTGCCGGCGGCCATCCAGAGCGGGGGGTGGGGCTGGGTGTAGGGCTTGGGCAGGACGTTGCGCTCGGGCATGGAGAAGAAGCGCCCCTCGTGGGAGTAGGTGGAGTCCTTCCACATCGAGATGATGGCGGGCAGGGTCTCGGCGACCATCTCCCGGGTGATCTCGGGGTCCTCAATGCCGAAGCCGCGCTGCTCGGTGGTGGACGAGCCGCGGCCGGTGCCGAACTCGAACCGGCCCTCGCTCAGGTGGTCGAGCATGGCCACCCGCTCGGCGATGCGGGCCGGGTGGTTGGCGGGAGGGGTGATATTGAAGATGCCCGACCCCATGTGGATGTTGGACGTCTTGGCCGCGCAGAAGGAGAGGAACGACTCGGAGTCCGACAGGTGCGAGTAGTCGGTCAGGAAGTGGTGCTCCGAGGCCCAGCTGTACTTGATGCCGGCGGCGTCGGAGGCCACCACGAAGGCCACCTCGTCCATGATCCGGTCGTGCTCGGCGGCCGCCCCGTGGGCCTCCCGGTACCGGGGGAGGATGCTGACGGCGTTGAAGATCCCGAACTCCATGGCGCTCCGGCTCCTGCGATCGGCGCCCCGAGACCGCTCCCGGAGGCAGTGCGGCGACGGTAGCACCCGTTCGGCTAAATTGCAACGTGTTCCAGAAACGAGCGCGTCGTCCCTGCTCGACGTCGTAGGAGGGTTGCCCGTGGCTGCAGAGACCGTCGCCCAGCTGGTGGCGCAGCGGGCGGACGACCCCCGACCGGGGCTCCTCACCGCGGCGCGCAGCTACTCCCACGCCGAGGTGGTGGCGCAGGCGGCGGTGCGCGCCGCCTGGCTGGCCGAGCGGCGGGTCCCGGGCCCGTTCCACCTGGCCCTCCTCCTCGACAACGAGGCCGAGCACGTGCTGTGGCTCCAGGCGGCGGCCCTGGCCGGGGCGGTGGTCGTGGGGGCCAACCCGACGCACCGCGGCGACGAGCTGGCCCGCGACCTCACCCACACCGACTGCCAGCTGCTCGTCACCTCGACCGCCCACCTGCTCCTGGTC
The DNA here is from genome assembly GCA_963770505.1 of uncultured Actinomycetota bacterium. GTDB lineage: Bacteria > Actinomycetota > Acidimicrobiia > Acidimicrobiales > RAAP-2 > CAVYPR01. Next base: position 142,377 of record CAVYPR010000006.1, read on the forward strand.
GCCGGCCGCCGGCTGGGCGACGCGCTGGGCACCGTGGAGGAGGCGAACCCCCGCCTCCTCGTGGTGGACGACCCCGCGGCCGAAGGGGCCCTCGCCCCCTACGCCGGGGCGGGGGTTCCCGACGCCGCCCAGGGCATCGGCCCCGACGACCTCGGCTACCTCCTGTTCACCTCGGGGACCTCGGGGGCGCCCAAGGCCTGCCGCTGCACCCAGGGCAGGCTGGCCCGGATCGGGGCGATCGTGGCCCAGATGTTCTCCCTCACCGCCGAGGACGTCTGCTATCTCTCCATGCCCCTCTTCCACTCCAACGCCCTCATGGCCGGGTGGGGCCCGGCCCTGGCCGCCGGCTCGGCGGTCGCCCTCCCCACGGGTGGGCGGTTCTCAGCCTCGGGGTTCCTGCCCGACGTCCGCCGGTTCGGTGCCACCTACTTCAACTACGTGGGCAAGCCCCTCGCCTACGTGCTGGCCACGCCCGAGCGCCCCGACGACGCCGACAACCCGCTGGTGCGGGGGTTCGGCAACGAGGGCGGCCGGGACGACGTGGAGCGGTTCGCCGCCCGCTTCGGCTGCTCGGTCACCGACGCCTACGGCTCCACCGAGGGCGGAGCGGTCGTCGCCCGCACCCCCGACACCCCGCCGGGGGCGCTGGGCCGGGCCTCGGAGGGGACGGTCGTGCTCGACCCGGCGACGGGCGCCGAGTGCCCACCGGCGCGCTTCGACGACCGGGGCCGGCTCCTCAACGCCTCCGAGGCCATCGGCGAGCTGGTGAGCCGGGACGGGGCGTCGGGCTTCGAGGGCTACTGGCGCAACGACGAGGCCGAGCAGGCCCGCCTGCGCGAGGGCTGGTACTGGACCGGCGACCTCGCGTACCGCGACGAGGCCGGGTTCTTCTACTTCGCCGGCCGGGACCACGACTGGCTGCGGGTGGATGGGGAGAACTTCGCCGCCGCCCCGGTGGAGCGGATCCTCGAGCGCCACCCCGACGTGGTGCTGGCCGCCGTCTTCGCCGTCCCCGACGCCGTGGTCGGCGACCAGGCCATGGCCGCCCTCCAGCTGCGGCCCGGGGCCCCACCGTTCGATCCCGGGGAGTTCGCCGGCTTCCTCTCCACCCAGGGGGACCTCGGCACCAAGTGGAGCCCGCGCTACGTGCGGGTCTGCGACGTGCTGCCGGTCACCGCCACCAACAAGATCCTGAAGCGCGCCTTGCGGGCCGAGCGCTGGCACTGCGCGGACCCGGTGTGGTGGCGCCCCGACCCGGCGGCCCCCTATGCCCGCCTCGGTGCCGACGACGTGGCCGACCTCGACGCGGCGACCGCCACACGCCCGATCTGAGGAGGCACTCGGTCTCGCCCGCGCCGCCCGAGAACGGGCGGGACCCCCACCTCCCCCGAGCGGCGCGCCGGGAGCGCGAAGGTGGCCGGGTCAGCGATCGACGGAGAGGACGAGCCCGCTGGTCGGCACCCCGGTGCCGGCCGTCACCACCACGTGCTCGAGGCCGTCCACCTGGTTGACCGAGGTGCCCCGCACCAGGCGCACGGCCTCGGCGATGCCGTTCATCCCGTGGAGGTAGGCCTCGCCCAGCTGGCCGCCGTGGGTGTTGATGGGCAGCGAGCCGCCGAGCTCGATGTTGCCGTCGCGCACGAACTCCTTGGCCTCCCCCCGCTCGCAGAACCCGAGCTCCTCGAGCTGGTAGAGGACGTAGGGGGTGAAGTGGTCGTAGAGGATGGCCGCGTCCATGTCCTGCGGTCCGAGACCCGAGGTCTCCCAGAGCTGGCGGGCCACCACCGACATCTCGGGAAGCCCCAGGAGGTCGTCGCGGTAGTAGGAGGTCATCATGTCCTGCCCGGCCCCGGACCCCTGGGCGGCGGCGGCCACCACGGCCGGCGGGCGGGCCAGGTCCCGGGCCCGCTCGAGCGAGGTGACCACCAGGGCCTGGGCGCCGTCGGTCTCCTGGCAGCAGTCGAGGAGGTGCAGGGGCTCGACGATCCAGCGGCTGGCCTGGTGTTCCTCGAGGGTGATCGCCTGGCCGTGGAACCAGGCCTTGGGGTTGGTGGCGGCGTGCCGGCGGTCGGCCACCGCCACCCGACCGAGGTCCTCGCTGGTGGCCCCGGTCACGTGCAGGTAGCGCTGGGCGGCCATGGCCACCCACTGGGCCGGGGTCAGCAGGCCGACCGGCGCGTAGAAGGCGAAGTGGGCGTTCTCGGCGTTGGCCACTGCCGGCCGTCCCTGCACCCCGGTGCCGAACCGGTGGCCCGACCGCTCGTTGAAGGCCCGGTAGCAGACGACCACGTCGGCCACCCCCGAGGTGACGGCCAGGGCCGCCTGCTGGACCGTGGCGCACGCCGCCCCGCCCCCGTAGTGGATGCGGCTGAAGAAGGTGAGCTCCCCCATCCCGAGCGACCGGGCGATGTCGATGTCGGGGTTGGTGTCGGCGCTGTAGGTCACCATGCCCTGGACCTCGGACGGCTCGATCCCCGCGTCGGCGAGGGCGGCGTCGACCGCTTCGACGGCGAGGCGGAGCTCGGAGCGCCCCGAGGCCTTGGAGAACTCGGTGGCCCCGATGCCGGCGACGGCCACCCGACCGGCGAACGAGTGGTCGGTCACGGGCGGTTCCCTCCGTCGGGCAGGGCCACCGTCACGGTCCCGGTCACGTGGTCGCCGAGGCGGTTGCTACCCCGCACGGCGACCCTGACCCGGCCGCGGTCCCCCTCCGGCTCGGGCCCGAGCTTGACGTCGACGGCGCCGGTGAGCGTCATCGAGTCCCCGGGGTAGTTGGGGGCCCCCAGACGGATGGCCACCTCGCGCAGCAGCCCACCGGGACCGGTCCAGTCGGTGACGAACCTGCCCACCAGGCCGTTGGTGGTCAGGATGTTCATGAAGATGTCGTCGGACCCGCGCTGGCGGGCGAGCTCGGCGTCGTGGTGGACGTCCTGGTAGTCGCGGCTGGCCAGTGCGGCCGAGACGATGAGCGTGCGGGTGATCGGGACGACGAGCGGGGGCAGCTCCTCGCCCTCTTCGACCTCGTCGTAGCCGAGGGTCCGTCGGAGGGGACCGGTCACCGGCCCGCCCCCGCGCCCGCCTCGGCACCCACCCGCGCCGCCACCAGCGAGCCGAGGTCGGCCAGCTGCCGGCCGGGACCGCCGAGGACCAGCTCGAGCTGCTTGCCCCACAGGAAGTGGCGGTGGATGGGGTAGGTGACGTCCGCCCCCATCCCTCCGTGGAGGTGCTGGGTGGCGTGCACGACCCGCTGGCCCCGCTCGGACGCCTGCCACTTGGCCACGGCCACCGCCTCGGCCGCCGGCCGGCCGGTGTCGATCCGCCAGGCCGCCTGCCAGAGGGTGACCCGCATCGCCTCGATGTCGATGGCCGCGTCGGCGGCCCGCAACATGGTGGCCTGGAAGGAGCTGAGGGGGCGGTCGAACTGTTGGCGCTCGTTCAGGTACGCCGCCGTCTGGCGCAGGGCCGACTCGGCGACGCCCACCGCCAGGGCGCACAGCCCCGTGCGGGCGGCGGCCAGCGTCCAGGCCAGGGCCGCCGCGCCCTCGTCCGGGCCGGCCACCACGTCGTCGGGGCCGACCGGCGCTCCGTCGAGGTGGAGGTGGGGGTGGACCTCGCGGTTGGTGGTGACCGCCCGCTCGAGGCGCGCCCCCTCGCCCGCCGGGTCGACCAGAACCAGCACGACACCGCCGCCGGGGGTGCGGGCCGGCACCAGCACCCGCGCCGCCACGTGGGCCTGGGGGACGGCCGGCTCGGTCCCGCCCAGCCGCCAGCCGCCCCCGTCGGGGACGGCCGTGACCCGGGGAGTGCCCGAGGCGCTCTCGGCGGTCCCGGTCAGGGCCGCGGTCAGATAGACCTCCCCGGCCACCACCTTCGGCAGCCAGCGAGCCGCCTGCCCGGCGGTGCCGAAGCGCGACAGGGGGAGCGCCCCCAGCACCAGGGTGGGCCACAGGGGGACCGGGGCGACGCACCGTCCCTGGGCCTCGAGGAGCAGGCACAGCTCGGTCAGCCCCAGCCCTTGGCCGCCGAGGTCCTCGGGGACGGCCAGCCCCAGCAGGTCGGCGGCGGCCAGGGCCGACCAGAGCCCGGCGTCCACCCGGTCCTCGGTGGCCTCGACCCTGGCCACCCGGTCGGGGTCGACCAGCGACCCGAAGACGCCCTCGGCCGCCTCGGCGACCGCGTCCTGCTCGGCGGTGAAGGTGAAGTCCATCAGGCGCGTCCCTCGGCGGCGCCCGGCGCCGGCCCGAAGACCGGGAGGCTCAGGTTGTCGTCGTAGTCGACGAAGTGGGCCTCGACCGCCATCCCGATCCGCCAGCCGCCGGGCTCGAGGCCGTCGAGGTCGGCCACCAACCGGGTCCCCTCCTCGAGGGCCACCAGCCCGACGGGGAGCGGGTACTCGAACGCCGGGACCTGGGGGTAGTGGACGACGACGAAGCTGTAGAGCTCCCCTCTCCCCGACGACTCCACGGTGTCCCACTCGAACGACCGGCACTCGGGACACGAGGGGAGCGGCGGGTGCCGGAGGGTGCCGCAGCCGGTGCAGCGCTGGATGAGCAGGCGGTGCTGGCGAGCCCCTTCGAACCAGAAGGCATTGTCGTCGGTGATGGCTGGCCTCGGGCGCAGGGGGCGGGCCTCGTCCCGACCCTCGGCCGGGCGCGGGCGGAACTTGAGGATGCGAAAGCGCATGGTGGCCACCGGCTCGCCGGCCGCCGCCAGCTCCTCGGGGCCGGCACCCGGCGCCGCCTCGCGGCACGGCCACGAACTCGGTGCGGGTGGTGACGAAGCGGCCGGTGCCCAGCCCGGTCGCCTTGACCGGCGAGACCTCCTCGAGGAACGAGGTGGCCACCAGCAGGTCCCCGGCCACCAGGGGCCGGTCGTAGCGCTGGTCGCAGTTGGTGGCCACCACCGAGGTCATGCCCTCGGCGTCGAGCAGGGCCATCATCTGTTCGTGGTTGGAGAGGGGCCGGCCCCCGTCGTCTGCGACCCCGCCGGCCGCGTCCCGACTCAGGGTGGCCGCCAGTCCGGGCATCGTCCAGGCCTGGAGCATCGTCGGGGGGGCGATGGCCTGGGCCAGGCCGACCGCCCGAGCCGCCTCGTCGGAGAGGTAGACCGGGTTCTCGTCGCCCATGGCCTCGACCCAGTGGTGGATCATCGCCTGGTTGACCGCCGAGCGGGCCACCAGCGGCGGACCGGTGGGCCGGCCCACCAGCGCGGCGAGCTGCTCGCCGTGGTCGGGGAGGTCGGAGCCGCCGGAGGCGCTCACCGCTGGTCCCGCCGCATGCCGAGCCCCACCATGGCCACGATTTCACGCTGCACCTCGTTCACCCCGCCGCCGAAGGTGTTGATCTGGGCCTGGCGGCCCGAGGCTTCCAGGCGGCCCCGCAGGATGGCCCCGGGCGATCCGGGGGCGAGGTAGCCGGCGGACCCCACGATGCCCAGCAGGAGGTGGTAGACCTCGACGGTCCGCTCGGTGCCGAAGACCTTGATTGACGACGACTCGTCGGCGGTGAGGGTGTCGGCGGCCACCGAGGTGGCCATGCGCCAGTTGAGGAGGCGCATGGCCTCGAGCTCGCACACGGCCCGGGCCAGGTCCATCTGCACCCAGGGCTGGTCGATGAGGCGCCGGCCGTCGTCGCAGGCCGCGTCGGCGGCCCACGCCGCCACCTCGTCGAAGAGCTGCAGGGAGAGCCCGCTCCAGGCGGCCAGCCCCACCCGCTCGTGGTTGAGCTGGGTGGTGATCATCCTCCAGCCCTCGTTCTCCTCCCCCACCCGCATGGTGACCGGGACGCGGACGCCGTCGTAGTAGGTGGCGGTGGTGGTGAGGCCGCCGACGGTGTGGATGATGTTCCACTCGAAGCCCGGGGCGGTGGTCGGCACGCAGAGGATGGAGATCCCCTTGTGCTTGGGGGCGTCGGGGTCGGTGCGCACGGCCAGCCACACGTAGTCCGCCTGATCGGCGCCGCTGGTGAAGATCTTGGCCCCGTTCACCACGTAGGTGTCGCCGTCGCGCCGGGCCCGGGTGCGCAACGACGCCAGATCGGTGCCGGCCTCGGGCTCGGTGTAGCCGATGGCGAAGTTGACCTCGCCGGAGAGGATGGCGGGGAGGAAGAACTGCTTCTGCTCCTCGGTGCCGAACCGCATGATCGTCGGGCCGACCGTGTTCACGGTGACGAAGGGGAACGGGGCGCCGGCCCGGCGCGTCTCGTCGAAGAAGATGAACTGGTCGGTGGCCGGCCGCCCCTGCCCGCCGTACTCGGTGGGCCAGCCGATGCCCAGCCAGCCGTCCTTGCCGATGGTCCGGACGACTCTCCGCCACTGCTCGCCGCCCTCGCCCCCCTCGGCCAGGCCGGCCCGCACCTCGTCGGTGAGCAGGTCTGCGTAGTAGCGCCGGAGCTCGTCGCGCAGCATGCGCTGGTCTGGGCTCTCCTCGAGGAACATGGCAGACGGCTCTCGGTGCTCCCTCGCCGGTCCCGGCGCGTCCAGGCCGACTCGGGGCAAAACTGTAACAGGTTCTCGCGATGGCGCCCCTGGTCCGGGCCGGCCCGGACCCCTATGATAAGTGGTACGTGTTCTAATTTCTGCTTCCGGACGCGGCCCTCCGCCCCGGCGCGCGGGGCCTGAGGGGAAGACGGCGTGCTGCTCGACGAGATCGACCTCACCGACGGGCGCAACTTCGTCGACGCCGTCCCCCACGAGTGGTTCCGCCGGCTCCGCCGGGAGGCCCCGGTGGTGTGGCACCCACCGGGCCACGGGTCCTTGGGCTTCTGGTGCGTCACCTCCTACGACGACTGCGTGACCGTCAACCGGGACTGGGAGCGATTCTCCTCGTACCAAGGAAGCGCCCTCCTGCACGACCTGAACGACGGGGGGCTGGCCCAGCAGCGACTGATGATGCTGAACATGGACCCGCCCATGCACACCCGCTACCGCCGGCTGGTGAACCGGGGCTTCACCCCCAAGATGGTGCGGGACCTGCGCGACTCGACCTCGCGCTACACCGACCGGATCATCGACGCCGTCTGCGAGCGGGGGACGGCCGACTTCGTGGAGGAGATCTCGGCCGAGCTACCCCTGCTGGTGATCGCCGAACTGCTGGGCATCCCCCCCGAGGACCGGCGGCGGGTCTTCGACTGGTCGAATCGCATGGTCGGCAGCGAGGATCCCGAGTACCAGCTCACCGACGCCGAAGCCGGCGACGCGGCGGTCGCCGTGTACGCCTACGCCGACGAGCTGTGCTCGGCGCGACGGCTGGCGCCGACCGACGACCTGGTGTCGGTGCTGCTCGAGGCCGAGGTCGACACAGAGAAGCTGGACCAGCTGGAGCTCGACCTCTTCTTCCTGCTGCTGGTGGTGGCGGGCAACGAGACGACCCGCAACCTCATGTCCGGGGCCATGGCCGCCTTCTTCGACCACCCCGAGCAGTGGGAACGACTGCGTGACGACCGCACCCTCATGGCCACCGCCGTCGAGGAGATGCTGCGCTACGTGACGCCCGTGATGTGCTTCCGACGCACGGCGGCAACCGACACCGTGCTGGGGGGCCAGGAGATCAGCGAGGGCGACAAGGTCATCTTCTGGCACGTCTCGGCCAACCGCGACGAAACGGTCTTCGGTGACCCCGACGGCTTCGACGTGGGCCGCGACCCCAACCCGCACATGGCCTTCGGGGGCGGGGGACCGCACTTCTGCCTGGGCGCCAACCTGGCCCGCATGGAGATCGCCGTTATGTTCGACCGGCTGCTCGACCGGCTGCCGGACCTCTCCCTCGACGGGCCCGCACAGCGGCTCCGCTCCAACTTCATCAACGGCACCAAGCACCTGCCGGTGGCCTTCACCCCAACGGCCCCGGTGGGGGCCTGAGCGGGGCGCGGCCGATGCGGTTCCACCAGGCGGTCAGCTTCTTGGACTTCGACCAGATCGTGCCGCTGTGCACGGCCTGTGACGACCTGGGCTACGCCGGCGCCTACCTCTCAGACCACCTCTTCAACCCGGCCGAGCTCGGCTCGCGCTACACGTACTCGGTGCGCGAGGACGGCGCCCCGGCCTGGGCCAAGGAGACGGCCTGGCCCGATCCGATGTGCGTCGTCTCGGGACTGGCCACGGTCACCAACAACCTCACCTTCACCACCGGCGTCTACGTGGCCCCGGCCCGCGACTTGATCACGGTGGCGAAGTCGGTGGGCACCGCGGCGGCCCTCTCGGGCGACCGGGTGCGCCTGGGGGTGGGGGTCGGCTGGTGCCGGGAGGAGTTCGAGCAGACCGGCCAGGAGTTCGCCAACCGCGGGCGCCGACTGGACGAGATGATCCCGGCGCTGCGCGCCCTGTGGAAGGGCGGCTGGGTCGAGTTCCACGGCGACTACTACGACGTGCCGGCCTGCCAGATGAACCCCTCGCCCGGCCGCCCCGTGCCGATCCTGGGCGGCGGGCACTCCGAGCCCGCCCTGCGTCGGGCGGCGACCCTGTGCGACGGCTGGATCGCCGCCGGGGCCTACTCGGCCGAGGAGGCCTGGGGCCACCTGGCCGAGCTCGAGGCCGCGCTCGGGCGCGCCGGGCGCGCCGGCGAGCCCTTCGACATCTACCTCTCCCTGGCCGAGCGGCCGGACCCCGACCTCTACCGACGGTTCGAGGAGGCGGGGGTGACCGACATGGTCTGCGCCCCGTGGATGGGCGTCCGCCCGGACACCGGGGTCGACCCCGGTGCGCTGCTGGCCCAGAGGATCGGCGCCTGCGAGTGGTTCGCCGAGCAGATCGTGGCCAAGCTGGCCTGAGGGTGGGCCGAACGAGACAGGAGGTCCAGGTGGCCAGAGGGATGAAGATCGGGCTGCAGCTCGGGTACTGGGGATCGGGGCCGCCCCCGGGCGCCGCCGAACTGGTGGTCGAGGCCGAACGGCTCGGCTTCGACTCGGTGTGGACCGCCGAGTCCTACGGCTCCGACGCCCTGACCCCGCTCGCCTGGTGGGGGTCGCGGACGCAGCGGGTGCGCCTGGGGACCTCCCTCTGCCAGCTGTCGGCCCGCACCCCCACCGCCATGGGCATGGCCGCCCTCACCATGGACCACCTCTCGTCCGGCCGCTTCGTGCTGGGGCTCGGGGTCTCGGGACCCCAGGTGGTCGAGGGCTGGTACGGCCAGCCGTTCCCCCAGCCGCTCGCCCGCACCCGCGAGTACGTCGACATCGTCCGCCAGGTGCTCGCCCGGCAAGGCCCGGTGGACGAGCCCCGGCCCCCACTACCCGCTCCCCCTCCCTGGCGGCACCGGGCTGGGCAAGCCGCTCAAGCCCATCGTCCACCCGCTGCGGGCCGACATTCCGATCATCCTGGGCGCCGAGGGCCCGAAGAACGTCGCCCTGGCGGCAGAGATCGCCGACGGGTGGTTCCCCATCTTCTTCTCGCCCCGGGCCATGGTGTCCTTCGAGAGCGCCCTGGCCGAGGGGTTCGCCCGGCCCGGGGCCCGGCGGCGCCCCGAGGAGTTCGAGGTGCTGGCCTTCGCCCCCACCGTGCTCGGCGACGACGTCGAGGCGGCGGCCGACGGCTTCCGCCCCTACCTCGCCCTCTACATCGGGGGCATGGGGGCGCGCGAGATGAACTTCCACTTCGACGTCTTCTGCCGCATGGGCTACGAGGCGGAGGCCACCAAGATCCAGTCCCTCTACCTCGACGGCCACAAGGACGCCGCGGCCGCCGCCGTGCCCACCGCCATGGTCGAGGACATCGCCCTGGTGGGCCCGCGGGAGAAGGTCCGCGACGACCTGGCGGCCTGGCGGGAGTCGATCGCCACCACCCTGCTGGTGAGCGGGGACGCGGCCACCCTGCGCACCATGGCCGAGCTGGTCGGCTGAACGCTCGCACCGCGGCCCACCTCGCCGGGCGCTGTCGGCCCCGCCGACCCCGACGCCGGCGTCGCCTTCGGCCACGCCGTGCACCTGTGGCTCTGCGACGCTGCCGAAACCCGTCCACATGGGAGTTCGGCCACCGGAAGCCAACGAGGGTAACGGTCTCGGCCAGAGCATCGAGATCCCCGGCCACCATCGCCACGACCGGGTGGTCTGGCGCCACGCGGTGCCGGACGCCGCTTGGCCACCTCGTCGGCGCTTCCTGCCATGTCGTCAGCGACGATGGTGCAGCCGTACTACATGGGGAGCGTCTTCTGCCCCGGCCAGGTCGGCGACCTCGATCGGCTCCGCCCCGCTTCCGTGCGCGGCTAGGTGTCGGCCGACGGAGCCCGGGCGCTCAGACCGGGTCGGCGGCCAGGACGGCCCCGAGGCGGGCCAGGCTCTGGCGGGCCCCGCCGAGGGTGAACTCGATCTGCTCGGTCAAGAGGAAGAAGCGGTGGAGCGGATAGTCGCGGTCGACGCCCACGCCACCGTGGATGTGGGAGGCGGCGTGGACCACCCGCTGGCCGCCCTCGGCCGCCCAGAACTTCGCCACCGCCAGCTCCTGGGCGGCCGGCAGTCCCTCCGTGAGCCTCCAGGCCGCCTGCCAGGCAGTGAGCCGCACGGCCTCGACGTCGACATAGGCGTCGGCGGCCCGCTGGCCGACCGCCTGGAAGGTGGCGATGGGCTTGCCGAACTGCTCGCGGGTCTTGGCGTACTCGGCCGTGAGGGCCAGGGCGGTGGCACAGACCCCGGCCTCGAAGACGCACAAGGCGGCGGTGGCATGGTCGGTGACGAAGGCCACCACCGCTGCGCCGCCGGCACCGGCGCCGAGGAGGGAGTCGTCACCGACCTCGACCCCCGACAGCTCCACTAGGGCCTCGGGTAGAGCCGCCCCGTCCTGGCGCGTCCGGGTGAGCCCCTTGGCCGAGGTCTCCACCAAGAAGACGCCGAGCCCGCCGGGCTCTCCGTCCGAACTCACCACCGTCGCCGGCACCAAGACGAGGTCGGCCACGAGGCCGGCCGGGACGCAGGCCTTGGTGCCCTCCAGCCGCCACCCGCCGACGGTCCGCGATGCCGTGGTGGCCGGGGCGTCGCCGCCGGGGAGGACCACGTCGCCCACCAGCTCGGCCAGGGCCGCCGTCGCCACGACCTCACCGGACGAAAGGCGCGGCAGCCAGCGCGCCCGCTGGGCGTCGGTGCCGAAGCGTTCGATGGCCGGGGCGGCGTAGGCGAAGGTCTCGACCAGCGGGACGTGCGCCGCGGTGCGACCGGCTGCCTCGACCACCAGGCAGACGGCCAGGAAGTCGAGGCCGGCCCCTCCGACGTCCTCGGGGAGCCCGATGCCCAGCAAGCCGGCCTTGGCCAGCTCCCCCCACAGCTCGCGGTCGAACGGGCCCTCGGGCCCCGCCGCCGCCTCCACCGCCTTCAGCCGCTCGTGGGTCGAGCGCTCGGTGAAGATCTGGTCGGCCAGGTCCCGGGCCGCCTGGTGCGCCTCGTCGTGGATGAAGTCCACCTCGTCGTCCTCCCTAGTTGTGCGTCGGCCCGCCGCTACCGCAGCGAGCGGGGCAGGCCGAGGCCGAAGATGGCGATCAGGTCCCGCTGGATCTCGTTGGTCCCCCCGCCGAAGGTGAGGATGATCATGCTGCGGGCGTACATCTCGAGCCTCCCGGCGATCACCGCGGCCGGAGAATCCCGCTTGAGGTAGCCGGCCTGGCCGATGACCTCCATGAGGAGGCGGAAGGCTCGCAGGTAGAACTCGGTGCCGAAGACCTTGATCGACGAGGCGTCGGCCACGTCGAGCTGGCCCTGGGTGGCCTGCCAGGCCACCTTCCAGTTGATGAGGCGGAGGAACTCAAGCTCGGCATGGACCCGGGCCAGGTGCTCTTGGACCCACTCCTGGTCGACCACGCGGCGCCCGTCGGGGAGCTTCGTCGCCTGCGCCCAGGCCCGCACGTCGCCGAGCACCCGCTCGATGATCCCCGGCGCGCAGAGCGTCACCCGCTCGTGGTTGAGCTGGTTGGTGATGAGGGACCAGCCTTGGTTCTCCCCGCCGACCAGGGCGGTGGCCGGGACCCGGACGTCCTCGTAGAAGGTGTAGTTGATGTTGTGGTCGCCCAGCAGGGTCATGGGGACCACCCGGATGCCCGGCGTGTCCATGGGGACCACGAACATCGAGATGCCCTTGTGCTTGGGGGCCTCGGGGTCGGTGCGGGTGGCCAGCCAGACGTAGTCGGCGTCGCCGGCGAGGCTGGTGAAGATCTTGGCCCCGTTGATGACGTACTCGTCGCCGTCGCGCACGGCCTTGGTGGTGAGCGCGGCCAGGTCGGTACCGGCGTTGGGCTCGGTGTAGCCGATGCAGAAGAAGATCTCCCCGGCCAGGATCTTGGGCAGGAAGAACGCCTTCTGCTCGGGGGTGCCGAAGTTCATGATGGTCGGACCGACCGTGTTGATGGTGAGCATGGGCACGGGGGCGCCGCTGCGCATGGACTCGTCGAAGAAGATGAACTGCTCGAGGGCCGAGCGGCCCTGGCCCCCGTACTCGGTGGGCCACCCGATCCCCAGCCACCCGTCGGCCGCCATCTGGCCGACGAGGCGCCGCACGGTGGGCCCGATGCCGTGGCTGGTGGCCAGCTCGGCCTCGACCTCGGGGGTGAGCATGCGCTGGTAGTACTCCCGCAGCTCCCGGCGGAGTGCATCCTGCTCCGCGGTGTAGCCGATCTCCACGCCACCCTCCTCAAGGCCGCTTGCGGTGCTCCCGCCCGGCGGTGGAACACGTTACATCCCGGTCACTTGGACCCCGGCGGCCGCGGGGGGCCGCGGCGGTCGCCGACGGGGCCCCACGCCGTTAACCTGAGCCTGGCACACCACGGTTACCAGCCGGTAACATGAGGGGGCGCCGACCAGGCGGGCCCGCCACCCACCGGGCACCACCTGCCGAGGACGCCACGTCACCACCACCAGACCTGCGAGGAGCCACCATGCCTGAGGCCGTCATCGTCGCCACCGGACGCACCCCCATCGGTCGGGCCAACAAGGGGTCGCTCGTCGACTGCCGGCCCGACGACCTGGCCGCCCACGTGGTGAAGGCCGTCCTCGACAAGGTGCCCCAGCTGCCGCCGCACTCGGTAGAGGACCTCATCTTGGGCTGCGCCCAGCCGGCCGGCGAGTCGGGCTACAACCTGGCCAGGGTGGTGGCCGTGCTCTCGGGCCTCGACGACGTCCCCGGGGTCACCGTCAACCGTTACTGCTCCTCGTCGCTGCAGGCCATCCGCATGGCGGCCCACGCCATCAAGGCCGGCGAGGGCGACGTGTTCGTCGCCGCCGGGGTCGAGACCGTCAGCCGCTACGGCCACGGTGCCGCCGACGTCGGGCCCCACAACCCCGCCTTCGCCGAGGCTGAGGCACGGACGGCGGCCCGGACCCCGGCCGTGAGCGAGGCCTGGGCGCCGCAGGCCGGACTGCACGACATCTACATCGCCATGGGCCAGACGGCCGAGAACGTGGCGGAGTACAAGAAGGTGTCCCGCCAGGAGATGGATGAGTTCGCCCTGCTCTCCCAGGCCCGTGCGGTCGAGTCCCAGGAGAACGGCTTCTTCGAGCGGGAGATCATCCCGGTCACCACGCCCGACGGCACCGTCGTCACCAAGGACGACGGCCCCCGGCCGAACACCACCATCGAGGGGCTCTCGCAGCTGAAGCCGGTGTTCCGCGAGGGCGGCACCGTGACGGCCGGCAACGCGTGCCCGCTCAACGACGGGGCCGCCGCCGTGGTGGTCATGAGCGACAGCCGGGCCCGCGAGCTCGGCATCACGCCCCTGGCCCGGGTCGTGGCCAGCGGGGTCTCGGGCCTCAACCCCGAGATCATGGGGCTCGGTCCGGTGGAGGCCATCCGCCAGGCCCTCGGGCGCGCTGGCATGACCATCGATGACATCGACCTCGTGGAGATCAACGAGGCCTTCGCCGCGCAGGTCATCCCGTCGGCCGCCGAGGTGGGGATCGGTTGGGACAAGCTGAACGTCCACGGCGGGGCCATCGCCCTCGGCCACCCCTTCGGGCAGACCGGCGCCCGCATCATGACGACGCTCCTGAACGGCCTGGAGGACGCGAACAAGACGATCGGCCTCGAGTCGATGTGCGTCGGGGGGGGTCAGGGCATGGCCATGATCGTCGAGCGCCTCAACTAGTCAGGCCCGTTGGAGACCAGCGGAGTCCGATCAGTTCGGCCCCACACTGCTCACGGTGATCGCCTGCCCTCCACCGGCACGTCGAGGTCGTGCTCGCTCGGTTCTTGCGCAGACAGGGTGGGACACCTCAAGTCGTCGATCGGCGAATGGCGCGTAGGTCGGGATCTGAAAGCCGATGGCTGGATGTCCGGACCACCCAGAGTCGTCACTGAAGACCAGGTGCGTGCGACTGTGTCCCGGCCGGGGACGGCCCGATCCGGACACCTTCGCTCGAGGTCGTGAAGGTCACTGGGGACTCAGCTGTCGGGCGTGACCGCATTCAATTGGCACCGAACCTCTGACGTGTTCACGCCGAGAGCGTCCAGCAGCACCGCCGCAGGATCTGGTGGTTGGAGAGTGAGGATCTGGGCCAGCACCTGCTGGGCCGTGACCTGGGTCTTCCGGCGATTGGGCTTGACCGCTTTCTCAAGCACCTTCTTTGCCGCAGGCGTCATGCGGAGGCGATCCTTTTGCACGACGTCTCTGATCCTCGGCTTCTTCGGCACGGCGCGCATGGGCACTGCGGGAGCGTCGGCGCCGGGCCCCAGGCCCAGGGCGCCCAGGGCTTCCTGATCGAGCGACGCAAGGGCCTGGCGAGCCTGCGGCAGGCTCACGCCCAGCACGACGTTGATCGAGGGATCCTCCAGCAAGGCGAGCAACATGTGGTCGGTGCCAGTTCGGCGATCACCTCGGCGACGAGCCTCCTCGCAGGCCCGCAGATAGATGGCCCAGGGGTGCAGCACCTCCGGCACTACGGACTCGGTGGTCATGATGACTCCTTGTTGTATTTGGTGTGCACGGATTGGCGGGTGACGCCCAAGGCGTCTCCGATCTGCTGCCACGACCAGCCCTTTTCCCGGGCCGACGCGACGTGGTTCGCTTCGACCCTCTCAGCCAGGCGATGGAGGGCCAAAGAGGCGCGAAGCCCAATTGCTGGGTCATCCGACGAGAGCTTCGCGCCGAGTTTTTCGATGTCCATATCTGTCAGTGTGGACTGACACCGGCGATTTGTCAATCCAAACTGACACGACTGATCGCTACACCGGAGTGCCCCAGATCGCCGGGGGCAGAGCATGCTCCCGATGACATCTGGTCCGCCCTGGCGTCATGGAGGAACATGACTCCCCCCGCATGGCCGACCTTTCGCATTGTCGCGATCCAGCCCAAGACCTTGCCGGTTGGCTTTCGTGAGTCGCAGGCCGGGCACCCGGTCGAGGTAGTGCTTCGTGCTTCACCCGAGCCCTGGAGCGACCATGGTCAGGCGAAGTGGTCCGTCCACCCGGTGCCGCTCCAATACCGCCGGCGGCCATCGGGGGTCGGGTACCAGCCCGGTGGCGGGAGGCTTCTCGACGCAGTCCCTGCTTCGGGTGGAGAAAGGGCACCCTCCGCCGTCCCGGCTGTCTTGCCGCCGGGCACTCCGGCCCTTCCCGAGGTGAAGGGTGGAAGGCGTGTCTCGGGAGCTGCTCCTTGTGGTGTTTGCCCAAGGTCCGATTGGAAACCTGGAACACCGGATGAGAACCCCGGCCCGGCGGACGGGGCTGGACCCTGCGGTTGAAGTCCGCCGATCCCCCCGCCACCGGCCCCACCCGCAGGCTGGTAGGGGTTCGGATACGGCGTCCCATAGCCATAGCCACTGCCGGCATTCGTCTGGGCTCGGAGTGCCTCCAACTCCCGTTGGACAGGCCATTTCGAAAAGGCAAAAACGAGAAACATCACCGCCCCCACAAGCGGCACCAGACCGATGAGTACCCACCAGCCTGAGTACCCTGCCTTCGACAGAATCTTGACGTAGGCGATGATGAAGAGCACGGCGATCGCCAGGTAGATGAGAAGGAGGAAGATCAGCAAACCACCCGCCCCGGCTATCCCGCTGCAAACGACTCGGTCGCTTTCCGTCGTGACGCAGCTCGCCAGCGTTGCATGGCTTCCTACCACGGTCCCGGCACCTGAAGCCCCGAAGATCCCCACCGCGTCGACAGTAGCAAGCACGTTGTTGCGATCGGGGTATCGAAGCGTCGCGCCGAGCCGTGGCGTCGACCCGCTCCCGTGTGCAGGTGCCCCATATCTCCCGGCTGTCAGGTCCGCTCGAGGTGGCCCTTACCAGGTCGGGACCGATTCTCGGTCGGGGGTACGCTTGCTGGGCGCCAACCCACTTCGACCGGCACCTGGTGGGCGGTTTCTCATCACGTGGGCCGCATGCTTGGGAAGGTGCCGGAGTTCGCGCTACCAGCGGGTAGTGGCGGAGTCGCACCCAGTCGGCGCATCACGTCGTCAAGCGCGGGCCACGGCGGACCCTCGCGTAGGGCGGTGAGGAGCTCTCGCGCTGCTCGTCGCCCGTTGGGGAATTGGTCACTCGCATCCCAGCGCCACGCCGCGACCATCGCAAGAACGAGGCATCGGCACTGGCGGAGCAATTCTTGGTCAGTGCCCGGGTAGACCTCACTGACCTTTTCGGGCACGTGGGCCAGGTCGAACTCGACCGGCCCACGGCAACACGTCTCGAGGTCGATGAACAGGAGCCCGTTCTTGGTGTTGAGCACATTGCCTGGGTGGGGCTCGCCGTGCAAGAGCTGCTCGGAGGCACCGCGGTCACCGATCGCTCGTCCCAGGCTCCATAACGTGTCGTTGAGGAACTTCCGGTCCTTGTCGGACAGCGCCGGCGTTTGGTCGCTGTTCGCAACGAGCTGTTGGGCCTCGGCCACTCGATCCGTGAAGTGCGGCGCCGTGATCTCGAGCTTCCTCATGCCGGCATGCAGCCGTGCAAGCGTCTGCGCGTAATCGGCTGGTGAGACCTCTCGATGCGTCACAGGTTCGTAGTAGGTCCACAGCGTGACCGCGAATCCATCACGCATGAAGACCATCGGTGCCACTCGGGGCTCAAGAGCAGCCACCGGTATCTCGGTTTCAGCAAACTGTTGAGCAAGCTCGACTTCGAACTGTGCGGTCTGCTGCGCTGCAGGTGCGACTCGGGCGAGGACGTCACAGGGCAGCAGCCGCAGAGCGAGCCTGTTCGAGTCGTGAAGCACGATCGCGTCATCGACTGTCAGATCAAGCACTGAGGCGATCGACATGGCCGCAGCCACCGCTCGCCGAACATCTGATGCGTGCATCTTCGCCCTACTCTCGCCGCTTTGCGCAAGCAGATCTCGGAAGCGTGCAACCTGCCACTTTACCGAGCCGTTCAGTTCGAGCCGTTCAGTTGGAACCGCCATGTCAAAAGGTGCTTTGCATGCGGTGACATGCACGCGCGTCGCGCATTCCCGTCCGATGCGCGCCCCACCGCTGCCAGTTTCGTGGGGCACTCTTCGTCCCGCCCGGAGCATTGCGCTCACTGTCGCGAACACCACACCCCCCGAGCTTTCGAACAACCATTCGTCGCCCATTCCGGTCCTGGCCGGGGCTGAACTCCGCGGGCGGCGCCCAGCCGGGGTCCGACAGCAGCGAGCCGTCGTCGCCGCGGCCGATCGCCTCAAGTGCCGTGCGGCCCCGCACCGGTCCGTTCGAGTCTGAAGACGGGGTGACCGGGTGCGATCCGCCTCAGTTCCTCGTCCGAGGACGCGGCGCTGGTGCCGTCGAAGAAGATCCCCACTTCGGTCTTCCACCGTTTGAGGTAGGCGCGCAGGATCGCCGGCTTCTCCTCGTCGAGGAGCTCCACCGCCTGGAACGTCTCGGCGCGCCGGCCGAGGAGAAGCTCGCCCTGTCCCGCGGCACGCAGGTTTCGGACCCACTGCGTCTCGCCCCGCGCGGCCACGAGGTAGCGGTCGTCGTCGTGGCTGAGCAGGTTCACCGGCGTGGTGCGCCACTCCCCGCTCGACCTCCCCCGCACACGGAGCACCCGAGATCCCCACACGCTGATGCCCAGCCGGGTCATCTGGGCCACGAAGCCGTTGAAGATGACCCGGGTGAACCACCCGGGTTTGCGGTAATTCGCCATGCCGACAGTATGTCCCCGGTTGCGCGAGACCGAGCGCGTCACGACCACCCCGACACCACCTTCCCGCGGCTGCCCAACGGTTCGGAAGTGGACGACGCCCACCGGCCTCTCCCGCATGCACGGTGTGCCCGAACCCTCGGTGGTGCAGGAGGGGAACCAGGGATCCGGCGCGTCCGTCCGAACCACATCGGCGTAGGTTGCGTCCGGGAACCCTCCGGCGGCACGGACCGCCGAACCGCCTGAACCATCACGAGGGAAAAGGGGTCCTCATGGCCGAGATCACCGTCGTGAACACGGTGCTAGTGCCCGTGGCCGACCAGGACACCGCCATCGACTGGTACGCCACCCATCTGGGTTGCAGGCTCACCGTCGACGTCGGCTTCGGCGAGGGTTCCCGCTGGGTCGCCGTCACCCCGCCCGGCGGCGGCACCGCCATCGCGCTGGTCCCGCCCCAGGGGGCGTTCACCCCGGGGCGGCTGACCGGGATGTCACTGGCCTCGCCCGATCCGTGCGCCCTGTTCGCCGAGTTCCGGGCCTCGGGTGTCGACACCGACGAGCCGGTGGGCGGCGACGGGGAGGTCCCCGTGCTGTTCTTCTTCGGGGACGGCGACGGCAACCAGCTGCTGGTGAGCGAGGAGCGCCGAGGAGCCGGCGGGCGAGTCGGGTGCGGTGCGGGTCCTCAGCCGCCCAGGCTGGAACGCAGCTCGTCCACGGCCGCCCGAAGCTCGGCGACCTCGGCTCGTAGCTCGGCGACCTCGGCGGGGAGCCCTCCCGTGAGCGGGCCGGTCGCCCCGAGCTCGGTGACGGGCGCGGGTGTGCCCGTCTCCTCGTCGCCCGTCGAGGCGGTTCGCCACAGGAGCTCGGTCCATCGCTCCTCCTTCTGGCCTGGCCGGCGGCCGAGCCGGGCCACCAGCGGCTCCTCCCCCTCGGCCATCCGCTCGAGGTGGTGCTCGACCTCCTCCAGCCCGGAGAGCTCCGTCATCCGCTCGGTGCGGGCACGCAGCTCGCCGACGGTCTGACGTCCCCGCAGGAGGAGGACGGCCAGGAGGGCCAGCTCGGGTTCTCCCACTCCGAGCAGCTCGTCGAGGACATGGCGGTAGCGGACGACCGAGCGGCCGTGCGAGGGCAGGACAAAGCGGACCAGCCGGCGCTGGCGCAGGCGGTCGAGCGCGGCCAGCACCTCGTCCTCGGAGTAAGAGGCGACCGGCTCGCGGTTCGAGGACTGGTTGCAGGCGAGCACGAGGGCGTTGGCCGTGAGCGGGTACTGCCCCGGGGTGGTCAGCTGCTTCTCGATGAGCGAGCCGACCACCCGGGCCTCGACCGCGTCGAGCCCTGTCACGCCCGGGCGCTCCCTTCGGCGAGGCGGTGCTTGATCTCGCCCAGCACCGGCACCGGACCGGGGTCGACGCCCTCGCGCCCGGCCAGGTGGAGCGAGACGAGGTCGCCGAAGAGGGCCAGATCGAAGAAGCGGGCGATGCCGTCGGTGGCCTCGGTGCGGACGACCACCACGTCGCCCACCACCTCCTCCATGATCTCGGCCACCAGGTCGAACCGGCGGGCGATCCCGGGATGCTCGCCGTCGTGGCGAAGCGTGACCAGGGTGAGCACCTGACGGGTCACGTCCCCGTCCTGCCCCCAGCCCGCCACCTCGTTGTGGCACAGCTCGGGCTGGAGCGAGGCGAACGCCGGGGTCTTGGCATTCTCCTGCACCTGGGTCCTCCACCGCAGCGCGGCGACGCCGGGCGGCCCCGGTGACCCGTGGACCAGGGGGAAGGTGCGGCCGATCCGCCGCGCCACCGACACGGGCGGCCCGCTCTGGGTGGCCAGCTGGTCGCGGCGGCGGGCGAGGTACTCGGCGGCGGCGGCGAGCCGTTCAGTCATCCCCTCGAGCAACCCCAGCCGCTCGAGCGCAACCAGGGCGGGGACGGCCATGGCCCCGAGGGCGGCGCGGGGCTGGGGGATCTCCCCGGGCAGGGGGGCCACCGGCCAGCCCGCTCGCCCGGCCAGCTCCCCGAGGGACCCGCCCGACGTGACAGCTACCGCGCTCGCCCCCGCCGCGGCGGCACGTTCCGCCACCTCGAGGGTCTCGGCCGTGTCACCGGAGAAGGACACGGCGAGCACCAGGGTGTCGGGGCCGCAGAAGGCGGGGAGGTCGTAGGACTTGATCACCGTCACCGGGACCGACATCTCGCCGGCGGCCACCGCGGCCACCAGGTCGCCGACGATGCCGCTGCCGCCCATCCCGGCCACCACCACATTGGTGATGGGGCCCGACAGCGCCTGCACCCCGTCCCCGTCCCACTCGAGGGCCGCCACCATCTGCTCGGGGAGGCCGGTCGTCGCCTCCCACATGCCCAGGGAGTCGACCGGCAGCGGTGAGGGGTGCCGGCCCGGCTCCCCCCGGCTCACCCCGGCTGTCCCTCGGACGGGTGGCCGGTCTCGGGGACGCCGCCGGCTGCGGCCTTGGCCGTCAGCCGCTCGTGCTCGGCCTCGCCCACGTCGGTGGACTCGTCGACGAGGAGGATGGGGATCCCGTCGCGCACGACGTAGCTCTTCTTGAGCCGCGGGTTGTAGAGCAGGTCCTCGTCCTCGAACCACAGGAGGGGGCCCTTGTCCACCGGGCAGGCCAGCACCTCGATCAGCAACGGGTCCAACGGCATTGACGTTCCTCTCCCTTGTTCGTCTTCGGTCCGGGTCCCGCGGCGCTCAGGCGCCGTCGGCCGTTACCCGCTGCACCAGCTCGAGCACCTCGCCGACGTGGCGCTGGCACTCCTCTTCGGTCCGGGCCTCCACGTTGAGCCGCAGCAGCGGCTCGGTGTTGGACGGCCGCAGGTTGTACCACCAGTCGCCGTGGTCGACGGTGAGGCCGTCGAGCCGGTCGAGCCGCCCGCCCGCCAAGGCCTCGCTGGCCGCCACGGCCTCGGTGGCGGCCGGCGGGTCGGCCACCTCGGTGTTGACCTCGCCCGAGTCGGCGTAGCGGCGGAACGGCTCGAGCATGGCCGAGAGCGGGGCCCCGGCCCTGCTCATGAGCTCGAGCACCACCAGGGCGCAGATGATCCCCGAGTCGGCCCGGTAGTTGTCGCGGAAGTAGTAGTGGCCCGAGTGCTCGCCGCCGAAGACGGCGCCGGTCTCGGCCATGACCTCCTTGATGAAGGAGTGGCCCACCCGGGTGCGCAGTCCCACCCCGCCGTGCTCGGCGATGACCTCGGGGACGACGTGGGAGCAGATGAGGTTGTAGAGGATGGTCGACCCGGGGTGCTTCTCCAGCATGGAGACCGCCACCAGGGCCGTGGTGAGCGACCCCGACACCGGTTCGGCCCGCTCGTCGACCAGGAAGACCCGGTCGGCGTCGCCGTCGAAGGCCAGGCCGATGTCGGCCCCGGTGCGCAGCACCGCATCCTTCAGGTCCACCAGGTTCTCGGGCTGGATGGGGTCGGCCGGGTGGTTGGGGAAGGTCCCGTCGAGCTCGGGATAGAGGAGCTCCACGTCGAAGGGGAGGCCCTCCATGACCAGGGGCACCACCAGCCCGCCCATCCCGTTGGCCGTGTCGGCCACCACCTTGAGCGGGCGCAGCGACCCCGGGTCGACGAAGGAGCGGGCGTGGTCGGCGTACTCGGCCAAAAGGTCCTGGTGGTCGAGGGGGGCCAGGGTGGTCGGGGGGGGCGGGCGCTCCAGGGCCTCGTTGGTGAGGGCCTCGATCTCCGACAGGCCGGTGTCGCGCCCGATGGGGCGGGCCCCGGCCAGGCAGAGCTTGATGCCGTTGTAGCCCGCGGGGTTGTGGGAGGCCGTGAACATGGCACCGGGCGCGTCGAGGCGGCCCGAGGCGAAGTACATGAAGTCGGTGGAGGCAATCCCGAGGTCGGTGACCGCCACCCCCTCGGCCCGGACCCCCTCGGCGAAGGCCGCCGAGAGCTCGACCCCCGAGGGCCGCATGTCGCGCACGACGAGGAGGCGGGGCCCCTTGGTGAAGCGGGCCACCGCCGTGCCGATGGCCCGGCACATGGCGGCGTCGAGCTGGTCGGGCACCGTGCCCCGGATGTCGTAGGCCTTGAAGACGTCGCCGGTGGCACCCATGGCCGAAACAGCCTAATCGAGGCCGGTGCGGCCTCCCGTGGGGGTGCCGACGGTCAGCGGGCGTCCGCCTTGAGGGTGCGGAGGTCGCCGCGGGCCCGCACCAGCGCCACCCGGCCGGTGCTGAGCGACGCCCGGGCGTTCTCCAGGGTCGATCGGGACCCGGGGTAGGAGGCCGGGGTGAGAGCCAGGAGGGTGCCGGCCAACCCCGTACTCGACTGGGTGGCCGTCGCCACCTGGGTCTGGAAGTCCGAGTAGGTGGTCTGGGCGGCGTGCACTGTGACGCCCGCCTGCTGGGCGGCTGTGATGCGCGCCGCGATCTTGGGCTCGAGGGCGGTGAGGGCGCCGGCCACGGACGTCTCGGTGTCGGCGGCGATGGTGAGGTGCGCCTGCGGGCTCATGACCACGAACACCCGGTAGTCGACGACCATGGCCTGGGCGTCGGCGGCCACGTCGGCGCAGGTTGTGTCCGACGGGACCTTCTGCTGGAGGGCGGTGATCCCGCCCAGGTCGTTGCCGATGTCGGTGGTGAGCGTCGAGCGGTCCGCCGTGGTGAGGCCGGTCGACGCACCCACCGCGGCGGAAAGGTCGTGCAGTCGCTTCACCCGCCGTGTGAGGGCGGCCAGGGCGTTGGTCCGGGCCGCGTTGAGGGCCGCCGGCGTGCACGTCGGCGATGTCCCGGCGCCGGCGGCCGAGGCGGCGGTGGCCTCGAGGGACGCAGCCCCGAACAGGCCGGCCGCCATGGCCCCGGCGACCAGCACCGCCGTGACCACGGCGCCGAGGCGCGCCGTTGCGGACCGGGGCCCGAGGTGGTGGGGGGCGAGCGGTCGGTGCCCCATCTCACTTGCCTCCTGTTGTGGGGCCTGTGCCGTTCGACGACAGGTCGCCGTTCGCCTGGGCGAGGCTCTGGTCGAGCTGGCTCAGCTCCGATGTGATCTGGGCTGTGAGGGCCGCTGTCACCGATGTGGAGGCGGCGGGGGCGGCGCTGGAGGGGTGGGGGGCCGAGGTGGTGGTGGTCGCCGCGAGGCTGCCGGGCGCGGTGGCGCTCGAGGTCGTCGTGGTGGCCGGCCGCAGGTGTGAGGTGGTGGTGGTGCCGGCGCCGGGGCCGACCACGTGGGTGCTGCCACCGCCGCAGGCACCGAGCACGAGGCCGGCGGCGGCCAGAGCGACCACCGCCACGACGGGAGTGCGGCGCCTCATGGGACCTCCCCTCCTCGACCGACGTCCCCCCCGGCGGCGCCGGGGGCCCTGCCCCGAGCTTGCCCCAGGGGGATGGGGGAAACGTGAGCTGGCTGTGAGGAGAGTGTGAGGGACGGGCCGCCGGGTGCGCCACCGGGCCGCCGGAGACCGCCGGACGCTCCGGCGGCGGTGTCGGGGCCCGTCCGGCGGCGCCTCCACCACAGCGCGGCCATGGCGACCACGACGCCCAGGCCGACGACCGTGCACCCGTCGCCGAGGACGTTGGCCCCGGTGGTGCCGTAGGTGAGGGTTACCTCGTGGCTGGTGGGAACCACCACCATCAGGTTGGGCGTGGCCCGCCAGGGGCCCTCGGCCCCGGACGCCCTCCAGTTGGGGAAGTACGAGATCTTCACCAGCACCGGCGTGCCCACGCGGCTCACGTGGAAGCTGATCGAGTCGGCCGTCTGGCGGATCCGGGTGACCGTGGTGGCGGGGACCGGGACCCTCGGGGCGCGGGCGGCCGTGTGGGCCGTGACCCGCGGCCAGCTCGGGAGCCCCCCGGCGGTGAGCTCGACGTCCCAGCGCGACGGGTCGTCGTACCACGAGATGGCCGGGCCGGACACCGGCTGCCCCTGCGGTCCGATCTGCCCCAGCCAGCTCGACTGCCCGGGGCCCACCCCGGCGAGCACGGCCGGCTCGTCGACCAGCGGGGTCACCGCCGCCGAGTGGGCGACCAGGTAGACGTCCCAGGTGGTCGAGAGCTCCTGGCCGTCGTAGTCGGCGCTCCACGGCCCGGTGGATGCCACCTTGCGCAGTGTCGGGTCGGCCGCCGCCGCCTGCTGGATCTGCGGGCTGAAGGCCATGAAGTAGCGGACCCCGAGCAGCTGGAGGTGCTCGATGCCGAGGGGGACGTCGAGTGCGCCGTAGGGGAGGCCGACCACGGCCTCCGAGGGCGAGACCGACAGCTCGGCCTGGTTGATGAAGTGGTAGGGGGTGGTGGCCGAGGACTCGAAGAGGAGGCCCTCCTCGGAGTCGATGCAGCCGCCGGTCCAGTAGGGCAGGAGCATGAGGGCCTCGGGGGTGCCGAAGCGGTTCTCGTCGGAGTTGTACTCCCACAGCGCCCGCCCGCAGCCGTAGCGGCGGCCGACGCTCGCCATCGTGGCGTTGATCGCCTGGTACTCGGGGTAGGAGGCCTTGCCCTCGTAGCCGGAGTAGTTCCAGTTGGCCCAGTTGGTCACCTCGTTCGCGCCCGGGGTGATCCCGATGTCGGGCAGCGCGCTGGCCACGGCGGGGACGAAGGGCGGGACCACCACCAGCACCACCCCGGCCAGGCACAGGAGCGGGCCGACCACCGCGCCGGGCGCCCAGCGCGCCGCCCGGGGCCGGCGCGGATGCCAGGCACGGTGGTGGCCGGAGGCGACGAACTCGTCGTCGGGCCCCGCCGGGGCGCGGACCGACAGCGCCCAGCGGGTCGCCCGCTCCCGGCGGGACCAGCGCGCCACCGCCGCCACGCAGACGGCGACGATCCACCCGGCCATGAGGTACATGCAGAGGAACCACAGGGGCAGGACCCGGACGTTGTAGAGGCTGGACAGCGGGTCGACGGTGAGGGTCAGGGCCGCCAGCCCGCCCAGCACTGCGAAAAGGAGGCCGAAGCGGCTCCGCAGGGCCAGCGCCGCCACCACCGCCACCCCGGCCAGGCAGAGCGCCCACAGGTCCGCCCTGGGGAACAGGAGGGTGGCGTAGGTGGTGACGTTGGCGTAGTTCATGGTGGTCGAGTACGGCTGACGGATCCCGAAGGGCACCAGCCACCACCCCGACAGCAGCAGCCCCAGGCCGACGGTCGAGGCCCCCCACCACACCGAGGTCCACCGGCCCCGCACCCCCTCGCGACCCGGAGGCCGGGAGACGGCCGACGAGGGACGGCGAAGGTCGTCGTGGAGCCGCCAGCGCTCGGGGAGGAGCTCCGCCGCGGTGAGGAGCACCGCCCCCACCACGGCGAACATGGCCGGGATGATGTGGGCCAGGACGCACGCCGCCAGCACCACCGCGGCCCAGCCCCGGTGGCGGCCGGTCCGGATCCCCCGGGCGAACAGGCCCAGGAACAAAAGGGCCAGGGCGACGCTGAGGGAGTAGGCGTACTCACCGGCCAGGGTGGAGAACAGGTTCCCCCCGTAGATGGTGAACGTGTAGTCGAAGAGGAACGGCAACGTGGCCGCGGCCAGGGCCGCCGGCGCCGGCGGCCGCAGCCCGAAGAGGCGGCCGAGGGCCCAGGCGGCCACCGGCAGGAGCAGGGAGCCGAGCACGGTGGCCAGCTTGAAGGCGACGTTGTAGCTGAGGAGGTGTGAGGCCAGCGCCACCAGGACGTCGGGGAGCACGAAGTAGAAGGTGTAGATGGGGTATCCGTCGTACCACGAGGGGCTCCAGCCGGTGAGGTGGGGGAAGAGGTTGGAGCTGAAGAAGGCCGGCATCATGTAGTGGGCCCCGGTGTCGCCCCCGGTGGTGGTGGTGTCGGTCAGGAGCAGGTTGAGGTGCAGCTGCCAGAGGGTGATGCAGACCACCCCCACGATCACCGTGGCCGTGGCCGCCGCCGGCAGCCAGCGCTCCACCCCCCGACGCCGCGGCACCCATGGCCGTGGGCTGGCCGCGGCGGGGCGCGGCGCGAGTGGGGCGAGCGGCTCGGGCGGGGGGGCGACCGCGGTCGGCACCGCCGCGGCCGGGCCCTCAGTGGACGAGGCCGCCACGGCTGTTGGCCACGGCCACCACGGCCACCAGGTTGAAGGAGGCGTGGGCCACCATGTTCATCCCCAGCCGCCCGGTGCGGTAGCTGATGGCGGCGAGCAGCATCCCGAAGGCGGCCAGGCCGACGAACTGCGCCCACTCGGCGTGGGCCAGGGCGAAGAGGAGTCCGTCGACGGCCACGGCCGCCACCACGCCGACGGCGCGCCGCGTGGTCGGGCCCATGCCGTCGGGGGTGAAGCCCCGGGCCAGAGCCCGGAAGACGAGGCCCCGGAAGAACAGCTCCTCGAAGAAGGGGGCCCCCACCACGGTCATGACGGCGATGATCACGAACCCCCAGCCGTGCGAGGCGCCGGTGAGTTGCTGAGTCGGCGCGCCGAACTTCGACGGGTTGGTGATGAAGGGGGCGTAGGCGATGTCGATGAGGAATTGGGCGCCGACGCCGATCACGACCCCGGCCAGGTCGACCGGCCGGAAGCGCAGGCCGACGTCGTCGACCAGGTGACCGGTACCCCGCTGGCGGCTGGCCAGCCACGGCCCGACGAAGAACCCCACCCACAGCCCGACGAGCGACACCCCCACGTACCACTCCGGCGGCGCGGCCAGCCGTGAGATCGCCGCGACCTGACTGCCCTGCCCGGCCAGGGCCGCGGCCACGAGCACGAGGAGGTAGGCGACCACCTCACCGATGGCGAACCCCAAGAGCGCGTAGAGGAACCACCGCCCCCCGTCGGCCCGGCTGACCGGCGGCGCGCCGGGGTCGTCGAGGAACGTGGTCGACCGGACCCGGGCCGTGGGCAGGCCGGCCGGCGGCTCGGTGTCGCCGGGCTGGGCCATCGGGCGCCACGATACTGCCGCCCCTGCGGCCCCGAGCGGCGGCTCGGGGGCCGCCCGGGCCGCCGGGGTGCCCGGTGACCACCGGCCTATGGGGGCGCATAGCATGGTGCGGTGAGCCCGCAACAGCAGGACGGCAATTCGCCGCGCCCCTCGGGCCCCGGAGCAGGTGGGACCGGGGGCGAGCAGAACTGGCGGTGGGTCTGGGCGCTGCTGATCGTGGCCGTGCTGGCCGTGCTGGTGGTCCCCTCCCTCCTCTCCCACACGGCGTCCAAGTCCCTCACCTACTCGCAGTACATGAAGGACGTGACCTCCCAAAACGTGGACACGGCCAACATCAACAACAGCACGGGCACGATCACCGGCAAGCTCAAGGACGGGCAGTCCTACACGGTGAACGGCCCGGTCCCCGTGATCCCGGCCGACGTCCAGACCATGCGCCACGAGGGGGTCGCCGTCACATTCAAGACCCCCAGCGACCTCCTGGGCGAGCTCCTCCCCTACGTGCTGTTCCTGGGCATCGGCATCGTGCTGATGGTGTTCATCAGCCGCCAGGCCCGCGGGCAGATGTCGGGGATCATGTCGATCGGCCGCTCCAAGGCCCGCCTGTTCAGCGCGGACCGGCCCAGCACCACCTTCGCGGACGTGGCCGGCTACAACGGGGTGAAGCAGGAGATCTCCGAGGTCGTCGACTTCTTGAAGACCCCGGCCCGGTTCAAGGAGATCGGGGCGAAGATCCCCAAGGGCGTGCTCCTGGTGGGCCCGCCGGGGACCGGCAAGACGCTCTTGGCCAGGGCCGTGGCCGGCGAGGCCGGGGTGCCGTTCCTCTCGGTCAGCGGCTCTGACTTCATGGAGATGTTCGTGGGCGTCGGCGCCAGCCGGGTGCGCGACCTCTTCCAGACCGCCCGCAAGCAGGCCCCGGCCATCATCTTCGTCGACGAGATCGACTCCATCGGCCGAAAGCGCGGGGCCGGCCTGGGTGGCGGCCACGACGAGCGCGAGCAGACGCTCAACCAGATGCTGAACGAGATGGACGGCTTCGACCCGGCCGAGGGCGTGGTCGTGATAGCCGCCACCAACCGTCCGGACATCCTCGACCCGGCGCTGCTGCGCCCCGGCCGCTTCGACCGCCAGATCGTGGTCCCCCTGCCGGACCTCGAGGAGCGGCTTCCCATCCTCCAGGTGCACTGCAAGGGCAAGCGCATCGGTCCCGACGTGGACCTCGAGCTGGTGGCCCGGGGCACCCCGGGCATGAGCGGCGCCGACCTGGCCAACCTGGTGAACGAGGCGGCGCTGCACGCCGTGCGCCGGGGCAGCGTCTTCATCGAGATGGTCGACTTCGAGTCCTCGCGCGACCGGGTCCTCATGGGCCAGCGGCGCGACAGCCTGGTCCTCTCCGGCGAGGAGAAGGAGCGCGTCGCCTACCACGAGGGCGGCCACGCCGTCCTGGCCTACGTGCTGGAGGGGGCCGACCCGGTCCACAAGGTGACGATCCTGCCCACCGGCATGGCCCTCGGGGTGACCATGCAGCTGCCCATGGAGGAGCGCCACATCCACCCCCGCGCCCACATCGAGGACTCGCTGTGCGTGCGCATGGGCGGCCGGGTGGCCGAGCTCCTCGTCTACGGCGACCTGTCCACCGGCGCCGCCAACGACCTGGTGGGCAACACCGAACTGGCCCGCAAGATGGTGCGCGAGTGGGGCATGAGCGAGGAGATCGGGCCCATGGCCTGGGGCTCGCAGGGCCAGGTCTTCCTGGGCGAGGACCTCATGCACACCCGCGACTACTCCGAGGACACCAGCCGGGTGATCGACGACGAGGTCGAGCGCATCCTGCGGGCCCAGGAGGAGCGGGCGGTCGAGACGCTCACCCGCCACCGCTCCGGCCTCGAGGCGGTGGCCCGGGCCCTGCTCGAGCAGGAGAGCATCGACGGCCAGGAGGTCGGCCGTCTGGTCGACGAGGCGTACGGCCAGCCGGTGCACGTCTCGGGAGCCAAGGCCGTCCCGCACTTCCACGGCAACGGGACCAACGGCAACGGGTCGGCCACCAACGGCTCGGGAGCCAACGGCGCGCCCCAGGGGAGCCCGGTGCCCGCCGCCCCGCCGGTCGCCGAGGGCGCCCAGCCCGCCGAGCCGTCACGACCGGTCGAATCGGCCTGGCCCTCCCCGCCGTGGCCGGCCGCACCCCCACCACCCGCACCGCCCCCGCCCGCCGGCGGCTGGCCGCCGCCACCTTGGCCGGGCCAGCCGGCCGCGCCCCAGCCCCAGCAGTGGCCGCCGCCCCAGTGGCCGCCGCCGTCGGCCCCCAACCGCTAGCACCCCCGACCCCGAGGATCGCGCCCCGCCCCGGCGGACCGGGCCCGAGGCGCCCGACGGGCCCCTACCCGACCAGCGGGATGGCCGGCAGGCTGACGACGCCGGGCATCCCGGCCGGCGTGGCGTCGAGCGACGCCGCCAGCGGCCCGGTCGACGACACCACCAGGGGCCTGCCGTCGGCGCCGGCCAGGGCCTGGGACTCCACCACGGTGAAGAGGCCGGGCGGGATGCGCAACGGCGGCACCCCGCCGAGCCGCCGCTCTCCCCCGTCCGACAGCACCGAGACGGTGACCGTCTCCTCGTGGCCCGCGGGGTTGAAGAGGTCGAGGGCGAACGGCGCCGCCCCGGCCACCGGCGGTGTCGGGACGGCCGGGTTGGCCAGCGCCCAGCGGCCCGTGGCGCCCGTCGTCCAGCTCGAGGGCGTGGCCGCCACCGCCCCGAACTGCGGGGGCGTGGCGATCGACGCCGCGACCACCACCCGGTCGACCACCACGCCGGCCCCTGTGGCGGTCACCGTGGTGGCGTAGTCGACGTTCTGGGGGACCCGGATGAGCGAGCTGGTCTGCAGGTTCCACGAGGATGTGGGCGCCACCACGCGGACCACGGGGGCGACCGGGCCCGAGGGCAGCCGGATGTCGACGTGCACCTGCTCGGCGTCGGGGGTGGGGTTGAAGATCGCCAGGGTGGTGACGCCCCCGGTCACGTCCACCGTGCGAGGCAGGTACCACACCGGTTCGGGGGACGGCGACCCCAGCCGGAGCGAGAGGCCCGACACCGAGCCCTGGCGCACGGACAGCTCGTCGGCCACCACCTGGCCGGCACGGGCCTGGACCTCGGCGGCGACCCACACCTGGTTCTGGACGAAGGAGGCCACCTCGGCCGTGGCCACCGCACCGGGGGCGAGGACCAGCCCCTGGAACTGCTGGGGGGCCACCACCCCGCCCGCGGTGGCGAAGGTGAGGTCGACCACGGCCATGGTGGCGCCGGGGTTGTAGACCGAGACGAAGAGCAGGTTGCCGTTGGCCGTCGACCCCGAGGCGAAGTACCAGGTGGGCGCGGTGGTGCTGGCGCAGGGCGCCTCCGACCAGCCCTGGGCGCCGTGGACCAGCTGGCTGACCGTCACCCCGCCGCCGTCGACGTCGACCTTGGCGGCCAGCCACGGGCCCTGGACGAGCGCCGAGGGGACGGCCGTGGTCTGGCCGAAGGCAGGCACCGTGAGGGTCTCGGCGGCCGAGGCCCCGCTCGAGGCGGAGACCGTGAGCGTGGCCCCGACCGGCCGGTCTGCGCTGTTGACGAGGAAGAGGGTGGCCCCGGCGGGCCCGCCGGCTGTGCCGCTCCCCCCGGCGCAGTACCAGGCCGAGGACTCGGCCCCCACCGGGGCACCGGACGCGGCCGGGGCCGCCACGGGCACCGCCGGCGTCGAGGACACGGCCACGTCGACCAGCCCGGCGACGACCAGCGAGGCCACAACGGCGACCAGGACGGGCAGCCGGCGCACGGCCGCCGCGTGCCGCCCGTTGCCCGGCCGGCGGCCCTCGGCGGTCATGGGGCCGCCCCCGACGGCGATCGCCCGGCGTCGGCGGCGGGGACGGCCCCGCCGGCCGGCGGATCGACGGGGACGCCCTCGGCTCCGCCCTCCCCGTCGCCCGCCTTGCGGGCCCGGCGGGCGGCGACCCGCCCCACCCACCAGTCGAGCCAGCGGCGGCGGCCGAGCAGGGTCCCGGCCACCGCCAGCCAGAGCAGGAGCTCGGCGATGACGGCCAGCGGGACCAGCGGGGTGAGGCCCAGCCGCAGCGTGGCCGGGCCGGCCGGCACGTTCTCGTACTGCCCCGCCCAGCCGAAGGCCGGCGTCGAGGCCACCGTGAGGCCGTGGACGTGGACCCGCCAGCGGCCGGCGGGGGCGTAGGAGGCGAAGACGGTGCCCGAGGCCACCGTCCCGCTGTAGGAGCGCAGGCCGGCGGGGCCGGGCAGCACCGGCCGCCAGCCGGTCACGTCCTGGGCCGTGGGCCACCCGGCCGGCCGCCCGGCGGTGGCGGGCAGCGGCCGGGTCCGTTCGGCCCGCTGGGGGAGGCCTGTCGTGTTCTCGAAGACCACCAGCCCCCCGACGCTGGTCGACACCTGGGCCAGGTCGGACTGCTGGTGCAAGGACGTCACGAGGCCGGGGGGCGGCGGCATCGACGGCGATGTCTGGACGCCGGGGATCTGGGGGGCGAGCGCCTCGATCACCACCACGTAGCGCACGGCGGCGGGGGCGAGGAGCCGGCCCAGGTGGGCGGTGAGGCCCCGCTGGGCCAGGCGCACGGCGTCGGCCACGTCGGCGGCCGGCCCCGGCGAGGCCGGGGCCCACAGCGTCGCCGCGTCGGGGGTGGTGACCTCGGTGGTGGCGTAGGCCAGCCCGGCCGAGACCGACCAGGCCCCGACGGGCAGGGCCCGGGGGTCGCCCAGCCACAGCACCCGGGAGCCCCCCGCCGCGCCCCCACCCGGCAGCGAGGCGAGGGCCTGGGTGAAGCCGGTGTCGGCCAGGCCCCACCGGCCGTCGCCGGCGTCGGCCACCACCGGCAACAGCCCCACCACCGCGGCCAAGAGGGCGAGCCCGGTGGCCACCTGGCGCCAGCCGAAGTGGTAGCCGGCCAGGTCGACCTCGAAGGACGCCACCCCGAGCCCCACCCCGGCCGCCACCGCGGTGGCCGCCGGGGCCAGCAGCACGTCGATGGAGGGGGCGAAGCTGCCCGTCCAGCCCTCGGCCACGGCCAGGGCCAGGAGCCAGGAGAGGACGGCGACCGCCGAGAACCGGCCGGCCCAGGCCAGGCGGGACTGGCGGCCGATGAGCAGCGGCAGGATGGCCGCGGCGACCAGCAGCCAGCTGAGGGCGCTGGTGCCGGCCGGGCCCACGGCGAAGCGGAGCAGGTCGCTCCACGACGGGGACGTGGCCGCCGACCCGGCCAGGCCGAAGACCGACACGGCGGAGCGGCCGGCGAGCAGCGTGCCCACGACCCAGGGCGCGCAGAGCACGGCGGCCACCCCGGTGGCCCCGGCGGCCACGGCCAGCACCCGCCCGCTCCCCCGCCACTCGCCCACCAGGACCGAGCCCGCCATGACCCCGAGCGCACAGACCAGGACCGCCACCGCCACCGCCGGGGCGAAGACGACCGCCACCGCCTCGACGACGCCGAGCGTGAGCATCTGGCCGGGCAGGGTCGAGCGCCAGCCCACGGCCTCCTCGGGCGCGGCGTAGGGCGGCAGCCCGCTGGCCCGGGCCAGCCGGGAGATGATCCACGGGACGGCGGCGTAGGCCACCAGCCCGTCGAGCCGCCCCTGGGCCAGCTCGTCGTAGGCGAGGGGGAGCCCCAGGTAGCACAGCGCGGCCACCAGCCGCGCCCTCGGCGAGGCGAGGGGGCGCAGCAGCCGGGAGACACCCCAGGCGCCGAGGGGGATGCAGCCGAGCACGACCACCTTCTGCAGGAGCCCCATGGCCCCGAGCAGCACCGTGCCCAGGACGCCCAGCACCCCGAAGGCCGGGGTGGACGGGGCGGTGGTCCCCACCCCCGCCGACTGCCACCCGGTCACCAGGTGATGCCAGGTGCCGGTCCAGCTCAGCATGGGCACGAACTGGCCCACCAGGGGCAGGCCGCCGCCGAACAGGTCGCGCGACCCCACCACCAGCACCGCCGCCGCCACCACCGCCGCCACCAGACGGGACCGGTGGCTGGTCAGCACCGGCCGGCGGCGCCGGCGCCCGGACCGGTCCCGCCCCGAACGGTGGCCGAGGTCGTCGAGCTCGTCGAAGTCGGTGTCCTCGGAGAAGGCCGACCCGACGCTCCCGGTGAGCAGCGGCTCGGGACCGCCCAGCTCCTCGCCGGCCACGACCACCGCGG
Organism: uncultured Actinomycetota bacterium; assembly: GCA_963770505.1. Taxonomy (GTDB): domain Bacteria; phylum Actinomycetota; class Acidimicrobiia; order Acidimicrobiales; family RAAP-2; genus CAVYPR01. Next base: position 175,417 of record CAVYPR010000006.1, read on the forward strand.
CGGTGGCCGGGATGCGGCCGTGGGCCACGTCGATCCCCTGGTGGGCGAGGCGCGACAGGTAGGTGTTCAGCCGGGCGCTGCCCCGCAGCTGGAGGCGGCGGACCTCGGCGTCGTCGAAGACGCGGTGGGCCTTCACCTCGGCGCGGCGGCGCCGCAGCTCCTTGCGCCGCGACAGGTTCCAGCGCCACGCCCCGGCCACGGCCCGGGCCCGGGCCCGGTCGCCCACGGCCAGGGAGACCACCACCTCGCCGGCGGCCAGGAGCGCCGCCTGGGGGAGGACCCGCGCCAGGTGGAACGGGCCGTAGCACTTGAGGACGGCCCGCAACTCGTGGCGGCGCTGGAGCGCCTGGAGGGTGGGCGGCTCGGCTTCCCCGGCTCCGGCGGCCACGGCCCGCAGCCCGCCGGCCACGGCCTCGAGGTGGCGGACCCGGGCGTCGGGCGCCACCACCACCCGGGCCCCGGCCACCTGGGCCCGCCAGCTGAGGTCGAGGTCCTCGCCCATGGCGACCACCTCGGGGTCGAACCCCCCCAGCTCGGCCAGGAGGTCGGCCCGGACCAGGGTGAAGCCGCCGGGGGCGACGAAGACGTCGCGCACGGCGTCGTGCTGGCCGGCGTCGATCTCCCCGACCTGCACCCGCTCGACCACCGCCCCGCACTTGTCGGCGCTGAGCCCGACGTGCAGCAGGACGTCGGGGTCGTCCCAGGGCACCATCTTGGGGCAGACGATGCCGGCGTTCGAGCGGAACGACTCCTCCACCAGCACGTGGAGGGCGTCGGGGTCCGGGGCGCAGTCGTCGTGGCAGAGCAGGAAGTACGACGCCCCCTCGACCATGCCGACGGCCTCGTCCACCGCCGCGCCGAAGCCCCGGTCGTCCGGGAGGCGGCGCACGTAGGCCGAAGGCAGGGCGGCGGCCACCCGGGGCGTCGGGTCCTCGTCCCCGCCCGACACCATGACCAGGACCGACAGCTCGGCATAGTCCTGGGCGGCCAGCCCGGCCAGGGCCTCTTCGAACCACGGGCCGGGGTCCCGGGTCACCACGACGGCGACCACGGCCGGCGCGCGATCGTCGACGGCGGTGTCGTCCATCAGAAGAGCGAGGCTACCAACGGGAGGGACCGGCCTCCCGGACCCCGGACGGCCGGTTCGGCCGCCCGAGATGCTTGCAACTGTTACACAAAAGGTATACTCTTGTGCGTACCACGGGAACGAGCCGGCGGCCCGACCGCCGGCCGGAACGACAGGAGCACGCCATGCCCGACCTGAACGATCTCACCAACGAGGCGGCCAACCTCGCCCGCGACGCCGTCTACGTCGCCGTCGGCCTGGGGGTCCTCGGGCTCCAGCGGGCCCAGGTGCAGCGCACCGAGCTCGGTGACCGGGTGGCCGGCGACCGCAGCCTCGAGGACCTGCTGGCCGAGACCCGCGCCGCGCTCCACGCCGGCGTGCGTCAGCTCGACGAGATCGTCGAGACCGCCATCTCCTGCGTCGAGTCGACCTTCCAGCCGCTCGAGGAGCAGCTCCCCTCGCCGGCCAAGGAGGTGGCCGGACGCGCCCACGACCAGGCCCGCGAGCTGCGCGGCCAGGTGCGGGAGCTGATCGTCTCGCAGATCTGACCCCTCGGGGTCAGCCCCCCGCCCGCTCCTCCCAGTAGGAGAGGACGTCGGCCAGGGTGTCGTCGAGCGGGATCTCGGGCTTCCACCCCGTGGCCGCCTCGAGCCGGGCCGGGTCCCCCCGCAGCACCGGGACGTCGACCGGCCGCACGAGCGAGGGGTCGGTGACCAGCTCGAGGTCGGTCCCGGCCAGCGCCAGCAGGCGCGACGCCACCTCGGCCACGGCCACGTCGTGGCCGGAGCAGACGTTGTAGACCGAGCCCGGCTCCCCCCGGTCCACCACGAGGCGGTAGGCGCGCACCACGTCGCGCACGTCGGTGAAGTCCCGCCGGGTGGTGAGGGTGCCCACCGGGAGGGTCGACTGGCCCGACCGGCGGGCCTCGACGATGCGCCGGGCCAGGGCGGGCACGGCGAAGGTCGGGGCCTGCCCCGGCCCCACGTGGTTGAAGGGTCGCACCACCACCACCGGCTGGCCGTAGCCGCGCCAGGCCTGCAGGGCCACCTGCTCGGCCGCCGCCTTGCTCGCCGCGTACGGCGTCACCGGGGCGACCGGCGACGCCTCGGTGAGCGGGAGGTCGCCCTCGCCGACGATGCCGTAGACCTCGGCCGAGCTGACCACCAGCACGGTCGGCGGCGTGTCCAGCCGCCGCGCCGCGGCCAGCACGGCGGCGGTGCCCAGCACGTTGACCCGCAGCACCTCGGCCGGCACCTCCCAGGACTCGCCCACGTGGGTGAGGGCGGCCAGGTGGTAGACGGCGTCGGGGGCGGCCGCGGCCACCACTGGCTCGAGGGCGGCCTGGTCGGCGATGTCGGTCTCGATGTCGGTGACCGCCACCTCGTCGCCGCAGCCCCGGAGGTGCTCGGCCAGCCAGTGGCCGACGAACCCCTTCCCACCGGTGATCAGCGCGCGCACACGACGACCCTAGTGAACCGCCAAGCGGTAGGCGTCGAGGTGGAGGGCCGCGCTCGCCTCCCAGGTCCGCCCGGCCGCCGCCGCCAGACCGAGCCGCCGCCGCTCGGCCTCGCCGTCGCCCCCCCGGCCCGCCAGCACCGCCTCGAGGGCCCCGGCCAGCGCGGCCTCGTCGCCGGGCGCCACCAGCAGGGCCGCCCCCCCGGCCAGCTCGGCCATGGCCGTGCCCTCCGTGGTCACCAGGGGCGCCCCGCAGGCCAGGGCCTCGAGGGCGGGCAGGCCGTAGCCCTCCTCGACCGAGGGGTAGGCGACGACGGCGGCCGAGCGCAGCAGGGCGGGCACCGCTGCGTCGGCCACGTAGCCGGTGCGCACCAGCCGGTCGGCCAGGCCGGCCTCCGCCACCGCCCGGTCCACCGCCGCGGTCCCCCAGCCCGGGCGGCCGGCCAGCACGAGCACGGCCTCGGGCTGGGACCGCCGCAGGCGGGCGAACGCCCGAACCAGGGTGGGGACGTCCTTGCGGGGCTCGACCGTGCCGAGGAAGAGGACGTAGGGGCGGTCGGGGTCGACGCCGGCCCGGGACACCTCGGCCCGGTCCGCCCCGGGGGAGGGCTCGGCCGGCCCGAACCGGGCGTGGTCGACGCCGTGGGGGGCCACCACCACCGGCCCCGTCGGGGGACAGACCTCGGCCAGCCGCCCGGCGGCCGTCGCGCTCACGCAGACCACCGCCGCGGCCCGGCGGGCGGCCACCCGGATGGCCCGGCGGAAGAGGACCACCTTGGACCGCTCGTGCCACTCGGGGTGGTCGAAGAAGGTGCAGTCGTGGACCGTCACCACCACCGGCACCCGAGCCCGCTCGGGCATCGTGTAGTGGGGGCCGTGGTGGACCGACGCCCCGCAGCGGCGCACCAGACGGCCGAGGCGCGCCTGCTCCCAGGCCAGGCGGAGCGGACGCGGGCCCGGGGCCACGGCGAGCACCTCGGGCCGGTGGCCGTCGTCTTCGCCGAGCGCCTGCCAGCGCGCCGCGTCGGCGCGGCGGGCGAAGAGCACCAGGTCGACGTCGGGGCGCCGAGCCAGGGCCCGGGCCAGCTCGAGGGTGTAGCGGCCGGCCCCGGCCGGGGCGGCCGGCACCGCCGTGACGTCGAGGGAGAGCCGCAGCGGCCCCGCCGCGCTCACCGCAGGGACCGCCAGAGCTCGAGGTGGCGGCCGGCCGCCTCCCGCCACGTCCTCGACCGCACCAGGTCCAGCCCCCGCCGGCTGAGCTCGTCGCGCCCGGGGCCGTCGGTGGCGGCCGCCACGAGCCCCCCGGCGATGTCGTCGGTCGAGCCGGCGTCGACGATCAGCGCGGCGGGGCCGTCGGAGGTGTGAACGCTGGGCACCCCCCGGCTGGCCACCACCGGGGTCCCGAAGGTCATCGCCTCGACCGGGGGCATGCCGTAGCCCTCGCCGAGGGGGACGTAGGCGAGGAGCCGCGCCTTTTCGTAGAGGGCGGCGAGCACCCCGTCGTCCACCGGTCCCGCCGGGACCACGCCCGGCGCGCCTCCGCCCTCGGCCGGCCCCACGTCCCCCCACCCCCGCGGCCCCACCACCACCAGGGGCCAGGGTTCGGGCAGCGAGGGGCGGGCCGTCTGGTAGGCGGACACCAGCCGGTGGAGGTTCTTGCGCGGCTCGAGGGTGCCCACCGAAAGCAGGTACGGCCCGGTGACCCCGAGGCGGCCGAGCAGCCTCTCGGCGGCCGGCCGGTCCGGGGGCGGGAGATGGTCGGCCCCGAGGGGGACGACGACCACCGGCACCGAGGTGCCGGCGGCGGCGAGCGCCTCGGCCACCGGCTCCGACGGGGCGACCACGGCGTCGGCGCGGCGCAGCGCCCGGCGCAGCGACGCCTCGTGCCAGTGGCGGCCCCGCGCCGTGGCCGCCTCGGGGAACTCGCGCCAGGCCAGGTCGTGGATGGTCACGGCCAGCCGGGCCCGGCCCGGCGGCGGCGCCGCCAGGGAGACCGCGTGCACGACGTCGAAGCCTCTGGGGGCCCGGACCAGGCCCAGGTCCCAACCCCGGGTGAGCAGCGGCCCCGGCAGGCGCGAGGCTCGCACGCCGAAGCCGGTGGTGGCCAGCGGGTCCGGACCGGGCCCCGGGCGGCTGGCCAGCAGGTCGACCGACTCCTCGGGGCCCAGCAGCCCGTCGGCCACGCCGGCCAGCAGGCCCGAGGCGTAACGGCCGATGCCGCCCGGGACGGCACGGCGGAGCTGCTCGACGGCGACCAGGACCCGCACCTCAGCCGCCCTGTCCGGCCAGGGCGTCGCGGTAGAGGGTGTCGAGCCCCTCGGCGCAGCGGTCCCAGGTGAACCGCGCCGCCCGGGCCCTCCCCGACGCCGCCACCGTGGTGCGCCGCTGGGCTGTGTCCGCCAGCCCGGCCAGGGCGGCGGCCAGCGCCCCCGTGTCGCCCACGTCGACCAGCACGGCGGCGTCGCCGAGGACCTCGGGGAGGGCCCCGGCCCGGGTGGCCACCACCGGCACGCCGGCCGCCATGGCCTGGAGGGGCGGGAACCCGAACCCCTCGTAGACCGAGGGGTAGGCCAGGACGCAGGCGCCGTGCAGCAACCCCGACAGGGTCGGCTCGTCGACCCACCCCGTGCGCACCACCCGCCGGCTGAAGGCCGAGGCGGTGACGGCCGCCTCGAGGGCGGCGCTCCCCCACCCCGGTGGCCCGCAGAGCACGAGGGCGAGGTCGGGGCGGTCGCCGGCCAGCTGGTCGAAGGCCCGCACCAGCGAGGGCAGGTCCTTGCGCGGCTCGGCCGTGCCCACCGCCAGCACGTAACGCGTGGTCCCCGCGGGGAGCCACCGCCGGGGCGCGCCGGCGTCGGGGGGCGGGAGCGGCGGGACCCCGGAGTGGACCGGGCGGACCCGCTCGGGGTCGGCGCCGAGGGCCTCCACCACCTCGGCGGCCACGAAGGCGGACGGGGTGTGCACCCAGGCCCCGCGCTCGAGCGCCCGGCGGATGAGGCCGGGGTAGGCCAGGGTGGGGGCGTCGCAGAGCTCGGGGAAGCGCACCGTCGTGAGGTCGTGCACCGTCGCCACCCGGGCGGCCCCGGCGGTCGGGGGTACCACGAAGTTGGTGCCGTGGACGACATCGGCTCGCCCGGTGAACCACTCGAGGGGCGGGAGCCCACCACGTCCCCACGCCCAGTGCAGCGGCCGGGCCGGCATGGGCCGGCCCACCACCGACACCCCGTCGGGCACCAGCGCGTCGATGCCCCGCCGGCGGCGCCAGCTCACGGCGAAGGCGGTGACCTCCAGGTCCCGGCGGGCCGCCAGCCCCCGGAGGGCGCCGGCGCAGAAGGCGCCCACCCCGGTCGGGTTCCCGAGGAGCGGGGTGGCGTCGACGGCCACCCGCAGGGCAGGTCCGCTCCCCGCCGCCTCACCGCCCGCCGGCCCGCTCACCGGATCGTCCAGCACCGGTGGAGCCTGGCACACCGCTCACGCGCTCAGCGCCCCGTCGACCGAGAGGATGGACCCCGAGATGTAGGCCGCCTCGTCGGAGGCGAGGAAGGCGATGGCCGCCGCCACCTCGGCCGGGGTGCAGAAGCCCATGGGCGTCATCATCCGCTCGATCTGCTTGGGGTCGGCCCCCTCGGGGAACCCGAACTCCCACACGAGCGGGGTGTCCACCCCCCCGGGGGCCACCCCGTTCACCCGCACGCCCTTGTCCACGTACTCGACGGCGAGCGCCTTGGTCAGCATTCCCACCCCTCCCTTGGAGGCGGCGTAGGCGGCGGCGTAGGCCTGGCCCATCACCCCGGCGGTCGAGACGACGTTGGTGATCGAGCCGCCGTGCTCGAGCAGCGCGGGCAGGGTGGCCCGGGTCACGAGGAACGTGCCGGTGAGGTTGACGGCCAGCATCTTCTCCCACCCCTCGAGCGTCTGCTCGACGGTGTGGGCGAACCGGCCGATCCCCGCCACGTTGCAGACCGCGGTGACCGGTCCGAGCGACGCGGCCACCCGGGTCACGGCCTCGTCCACCGAGCCCTCGTCGGTCACGTCGCACCGGACGGCCAGGCCGCTCCCGCCCGGCGCCCACTCGGGGGCGGCGGCCGTCGCCGCGGCGATCTCTCCCACCACGGCCTCGAGGGCCTCGTCGACGATGTCGAGGCAGGCCACCGCGGCCCCCTCCGCCGCCAGCCGCCTCGCCGTGGCCCGGCCGATGCCCGATCCCGCCCCGGTCACCAGGGCCACCGTGCCCTCGAAGCGGCGGGGGGTCACATACTCGGTCTCGGTGCCCCGCGTGGGGTCGGGCCGTCCCGGCTGGCGGGGTCGTCTCATCGGCGTTTGCGCTCCTTTGCGGGGTCGTGGCCCCCGTCGAGTCGTGGTTGGCAGGTCAATGGTTAGCAAACCCTGGCGCGCAGTCGGCCAGCACGGCGTCGGAGAGGCGCGGCCAGGCCTCGGCCGCCCACGGGCCGAAGTCCCGGTCGCAGAGCGAGACGCAGGCCACCTTGGCCTCGGGGTCCACCCAGAGGAACCCGCCCGCCTGCCCGAAGTGGCCGAAGGTGCGCGCGCTGTTGGCGCCGCCGGTCCAGTGCGGCCGCTTGGCGTCGCGCAGCTCGAAGCCCAGCCCCCAGTCGCAGGGGTCCTGCCGGCCGAAGCCGGGGAGGACGCCCGACAGGCCCGGGAAGGCCACCGCCGTCGCCCGCGCCAGGGAGACCGGGGCCACCAGCGTCGGCGAGAGCAGCTCTGCGGCCAGGTGGACCAGGTCCCGCACCGTGCCGTGCAGGCCGGCGGCGGGCGACCCGCCGGAGGCCATCCGCGCCCCGCGCATGCCGAGGGGGTCGAGGACACCGTCGCGCAGGTAGTCGGTGAAGGCGATGCCCGAGCGCTCCTCCAACAGCGCCCCCAGCAGGTCGTAGCCGCCGTTGGAGTAGATGCGGCGGCGCCCCGGGGGTTCGAGCACTGCCCCGCCCGAGGGGGCGAGGCCCGAGGCGTGGGCCAGCAGGTGGGCCACCGTCGACCCCGGGGGGCCGGCCCAGTCCTCCAGCGAGAGCGTCGTCTCCTCGACCGCCACCAGCACGGCAAGGGCCGTGCACAACTTGGTGACCGACGCCCAGTCGTGGGGGCGGTCGATGTCCCCTCGCGTGCCCACCACCATCGGCGGGCCGTCGGCCGCGGCGGTGAGCACAGCGGCCGCGGCGGCACCCACCGGCCAGGAGGAGAGCAGGTCGAGCGACCTCATCGCCGCGCGAGCGTATCTGGGGGCCAACCTAGGCTGTCGCCGTGTTCGTGGCCCTGGCCGGTGGAGTGGGTGCGGCCCGCCTGCTGTCGGGGCTGGTGCAGGTGACCGACCCGGCGCAGATCACGGCGGTGGTCAACACCGGCGACGACATGGTCCTGCACGGGCTGCACATCTCCCCCGACATCGACACCGTCACCTACACCCTGGCCGGCCGGGACAACAAGGAGACCGGCTGGGGGTTGGCCGAGGAGAGCTGGGCGGTCATGGAGGAGCTGGCGTCCTTGGGCGGCCAGGCCTGGTTCCGCCTGGGCGACCGCGACCTGGCCACCCACCTCTACCGCACCCAGCGGCTGGCCGAGGGGGCCACCCTGAGCGAGGTGACCGCCGAGCTGGCCTCGGCCCGCGGGGTGCGGGTGCGCCTCGTCCCGGTCTCGAACGACCCGGTGCGCACCCGGCTCACCCTGGCCGAGCCCGACCCCGCGGGCCCGGCCGAGGTGGCCTTCCAGGACTACTTCGTGCGCCGGCGCCACGACGTGGCCGTGCGCCACGTCCGCTTCGAGGGGGCCGCCGACGCCCGGCCGGCACCTGGGGTGCTCGAGGCGGTCGCCCGGGCCGAGCTGATCGTGGCCTGCCCCTCGAACCCGGTGGTCTCCATCGGGCCGCTGCTGGCCGTGCCCGGGGTCCAGGCCGCCCTCGAGGCCCGGCGGCCCGACGTGGTCGCCGTCTCCCCCATCGTGGCCGGTGCCGCCCTCAAGGGGCCGGCCGACCGGCTGCTCGCCGAGCTCGGCCACGAGTCGAGCGCCCTCGGGGTGGCCCGCCTCTACGCCCCGTGGGCCGGGACCCTGGTGATCGACGAGGCCGACGCCGCCCTCGCCCGAGCCGTGGAGGCCGAAGGGCTCCGCTGCGTGGTGGCGCCCACCGTGATGTCGAGCCCGGCCGCCGCCGCCGCCCTGGGCAAGGTCGTGCTCGGTGCCGCCGGCTGAGCCGGCCGGGATCTCGGTCCTCCCGGTCACGGGCCTGGGCGAGGTCCGGCCCGGCGACGACCTGGGCCGCCTGCTCTCTGGGGCCCTGGTCGGCCGGGACGGAGGTGGGCCGGGGCTGCGCGACGGCGACGTGGTGGTGGTGACCCAGAAGGTCGTGTCCAAGGCCGAGGGCCGGATCGTGGCCGTCGACCCCGACGACCCCGAGGCCAAGGCCCGGCTCGTGGACGGCGAGTCGGTGCGGGTGCTGCGGCGCCGGGGCGACCTCCTCATCACCGAGACGTCGCACGGCTTCGTCTGCGCCAACGCCGGGGTCGACCTCTCCAACGTGCCCGAGGGGACCGCCGCCCTCCTCCCCGTCGACCCCGACCGCTCGGCCCGCCGGCTGCGGGCGGCGCTGCGTCGGCGGCCTCGGGGTCGAGGTGGCGGTGATCGTGTCCGACACCTTCGGGCGACCTTGGCGCCAGGGGGTCACCGACGTGGCCATCGGCTGCGCCGGCATCGCCGCGGTGCTCGACCTGCGGGGCACGCTCGACGCCGGCGGGCGCGAGCTGGTGGCCACCGAGGTCTGCGTGGCCGACGAGCTGGCGGCGGCGGCCGAGCTGGTCATGGGCAAGGACCGCGGGGTCCCCGCCGCCGTGGTGCGCGGGGTGCCGGGCGGCTGGCTGCGGGACGGCTCGGTGGCCGCCGAGGTGGTGCGCCGGCCGGGGGAGGACCTCTTCCGCTGAGGTCCGCGCTCAGGCCGGCCGGTCGCGGAAGGACCCGAGCACGGCCGCCGAGCCGTCGGCGAGCTCCGTCCACGGACGCCAGCCGAGCTGCATGCCCGCCCGCTCGATGTCGAGGGAGCTGCGCAGGATCTCTCCGGCCCGGGCCGGTGCGTGCTGGGCGGCGGCGTCCACCCCGGCCGCGGCGGCCATGGTGGCGTAGAGGTCGTTGACCGAGGTCTCCCTGCCCGTGCCGATGTTGCAGACCAGTCCCCCGCCCCGGGCGGCGGCCCGGACGAAGGCGTCGACCACGTCGTCGACGTAGACGAAGTCCCGGGTCTGCTCCCCGTCGCCGAAGATCGGTGACCGGGGTGCCCTCCACCAGGCGCCGGGCGAAGATGGCGACCACCCCGGCCTCGCCGTGGGGGTCCTGGCGGGGCCCGTAGACGTTGGCCAGCGCCAGGGCGCAGAACTCCAGCGAGTGCAGCTCGCGGTAGGCGACGAGGTAGTCGATCACCGCCTTCTTCGACACCCCGTAGGGGGAGAGCGGCCGGTGGGGGTGCGACTCGCGCACGGGGAGCTCGGCCGGGTCGACCTCGCCGTAGAGGGTGCCGCCGCTGGCCGCGAAGACGACCCGCTCGGTCCCGGCGTGCCGTGCGCCCTCGAGCACGTGGAGGGTGCCGAGAACGTTGACCTCGGCGTCGAAGACCGGCCGCTCCACCGACACCCGTACGTCGGCCTGGGCGGCCAGGTGGAACACCACCTCGGGGCGGCGGCGGGCGATCAGCTCGACCGTGTCGGGCAGGCGGATGTCGAGCTGGTGGATGGTGAGGGACCCGCTCGGCCACCGCCCGGGCCTCGGCCAGGTTGGCCAGCGAGCCGGTGGACAGGTCGTCGACCACGTCGACCTCGTGCCCCTCGGCCAGCAGCCGGTCGACCAGCGTCGAGCCGATGAACCCCGCACCACCCGTGACCAACGTCCGCATACCGACCCCTCCTGCCCGCGCCTGGCGCGGGCCCTGTGCCCGTCGCTACCCGGGAACCCGCTCGCCGTCGACGTCGGTGCCCGAGGCCACGACGGCCCCCTGTCCGAGCACCGAGACGGGCCGAACGTGGCAGCGCATGCCGACCGTCGAACGCGGGCCCAGGACCGAGCCGGTGACCGTGGCGTCGGCCGCCACCCGCGCCCCGGCCAGCAGCACCGACCCGCTCACCGTGGCACCACTCTCGACCACCGCCCCCGGGCCGAGCACCGAGCGCTCCACCGTGGCACCGCCGGCCACGGTCGCCCCGTCGGCCACGAAGCAGGCGCCCACGGTGCGGCCTTCGATGTCGGGTGACCCGACGGCCCACAGGTCGCCGTCGATCCGGCGGGCGCCCGGCGCCGGCGGCTCGCCGCGCCTGCCCTCCACCAGGTCGAAGTGTGCCTGGAGGTAGTCGGCCGGGGTGCCGGTGTCGAGCCAGTAGGACTCGTCGGCCAGGGCATAGAGAGAGCGGTCGCGCGACCATCGCCGGGAAGGTCTCCCGCTCGATCGAGACCCGCCGCCCCGGCGGCACGCGCTCGAGGAACGAGGGCTCGAGCACGTAGGTCCCGGCGTTGATGAGGTTGGTCGGGGCCTCGTCCCGTGGCGGCTTCTCCACGAAGGCGGTCACCTGCCCGTTCTCGTCGGTGGGCACCACGCCGAAGGCCGACGGGTCGCTCACCGGGTGCAGGGCGATGGTGCCCTCGGCCCCGTGCTCGCGGTGGAAGGCCACCAGCGCGCGTCACGTCCATGTCGGTGAGCACGTCGCCGTTCACCACCACGAAGGTCGAGTCCACGGCGGCGTAGGCGGCGGCGAACCGCACGGCACCGGCCGTGTCCAGCGGCTCGGGCTCGACGGCGTAGGACAGGCGGACCCCGGCCGCCACGCCGTCGGGGTAGGCGTCGAAGAAGGCGTCGGGCAGGTACCCCAGCGACAGCACCGCCTCATCGATCCCGTGCCCCGCCAGCTGGCCGAGCACCCGCTCGATCATCGGCACCTCGACGATGGGGAGCATCTGCTTGGGGGTCGAAAGCGTGAGCGGACGCAGCCGCGTGCCCTCGCCGCCCACCAGGACGACCGCCTTCACTATTTCTTCGTGGTGGTGGTGGTCGGTGCCGCCGTGGTCGGGGTCGGTGCCGCCGTGGTGGAGGTCGATGAGGTGGTCGGCGTGGTCGTTGCGCTGGAGGGCAGCGTGGTCGAGGTGCTGGTTGCGCTCGAAGCTGTCTTCTGCAGCAGGGCCGTGATGACGGTGCCCGGCGGCTTGGCCAGCTTCGTCCCCGGTGGCACGAAACCGACCGAGATCAGCTGGTGGTCGGTGAACTTCAGTGTCTGCGGGTCGCCGGCCACCGTCGTCGGCTTTTCCGACGAGACGAAGGCGCTGGGCCAGTATGTGACCTGCACCTCGCCCGTCTTGCCGTGCGTCCGGCGTCCCCTTCGGGCACGTGTCGCCGTTCTTGTAGGACGTGCTCTTGCCGGCCGTGGGGTGCTTGGCTGTGGTGCCGGGGGCCGGGGGGAGGATGAGCTGTGTTGTGGTGAGGGTGAGCCCGTCGTAGCCGGAGACGAACTTCCCGAGCACGGCGTTCTTCCCGGCGTCCGAGGTGGTCTGGGGGTGGATGGTGATGACCCCGTCGCCTGTGGTGAAGAAGGCCTTCTTCGACCCCGTCGACGTGGCGTTCGACGCCAGGTCGGGCTGGGCCTTCCCGCAGACGTTGAAGGAGATGCCCGCGTACCAGGTTGTGCTGACGGTGGGCGGTTGGGTCGCTGTCGGACCGCTCGAGGGGTTGCGGTACTCGTAGATGGCGAAGACCACCGACAGCACCCCCAGCACGACGATCACGGTCAGGGCCGCGTACCAGTTGATCGGGGTCTGGCCGCGGTAGGTACGGCTGCCACCGGTGGCACCGGCGCGTGCGACCCACTTGCCTGCGGAGTTCCTAGCCATGGCGGGATGAAACCCTACAGCCTGGCGAATGCCCTCCCGGCGGCGGCGGGCCGCCGTGCCTGGGGACGGCGGGACAGGGCGCGGTAGAGGGCGGCCGTGTCCGGGTGCAGGTAGGACGCGGCCAGGGGCGCCAGGCCGCCCTCCTCGGCCCAAGGCTCGGCGTCCCCCACCACCAGCCGCAGCAGCTCGCCCATGGCCGATTCCACCCCGGCCGGGTTGCCCTGCAGGTCGGCCGCCCGCAGGAGGAGGCGGTAGAGCCGCTCGTCAAAGGGGCTGGCCAGGAGGCCACGGCGCGCCGCCCGGGCGGCCCCGCGGCCGTCGCCGTGCACCAGCAGGTGGTCGGCCAGGCGGACGGCCAGCTGGACGACGCCTTCCTCGACCTCTGCGGCGAACCCCTCGAGCACCGTCCAGTCCGGGCTGCGAAGCCCGTCGAACGGCCGGCCCCGGACGAGGTCCAACCCCGCGGCCCATGCTCCGGGGTCGCCGGCGGCCGCCAGGCGGCACAACTGCTCCCAGTCGGTGGACACGGACGTGGCCAGCTGGAGCGCTCCGTGGCGGCGGGGAAGGTGGTCGAGCCCCCGGCTCGACCGGCCGAGGGCGCGTCGCGCCGCCGAGGCCGTGGAGTGGACCGTGGGGGCGGCCATCAGCCGGTCGGGCCACAGCGCGGTGGCCCAGGCCTCGTTGGTGGAGCCACGGCGGTGCATGGAGAGGTAGACGACGAGGTCGAGCGTCCAGGCGCGCTGGAACGGCCGTGCGGCCCCGTGGACCTCCACCGGACCTAGCACCGCCACTTCCACCTCGGCGCCGGCGAGCCGCCCGAGTTCTGTCCCCCTCCGCGCCCCGTCGTCGGTGATCGCTGGGTGGTGTCGCACGACGGGGAACGGTCGGGGCTCGCCGTGAGGTGCGCGCCGGTCACCCACCCTGCGGGCCACGGCCCCGGTGGGCCGGGCGGGCACGGCCGGCGTGGGGAGACGGCCCGGCCCACCCGACCCGTGGGGCCGGAGGGGGTGCCGCCAGGCGGCGGTGACACCGTGCCGGAGCCTCCTTGCCGCCGACCTCGCCGGTCTGCTCCCTCCGCCGTGCCTCAGCCGGGCGTCATGTCGAGGGCGAGCGGCGGCAGTGCCGCGCCGGCGGACGTGGTGAGGGCGAACCCCAGGGTCCCCGGCGCGGTGGCGGTGACCTTGATCGCCTCGGTGGCCCGCGCCGTGCGGCCGCCGGGGGCAGTGGCGGGCAGCACGAGCTGGCCCGAGGGCGGCGAGACCGTCACCCCGGGCGCAGGCTGCGCCGTCCAGTCCACCGTGACCGCACCGTGGCCGGCGGCCTGCACGCCGAGCGTCACCGCGGCCCCGGCACCCGTGGCCGCCGTCACCTGACCCACGGGCTCGGTGAAGCCGACGGCCGGCGCGGCGTGGGCGTCGTAGGAGGGCAGGGCGTCCGCCGGGGCCGCACCCCACCGGGCGTCGGGGGTGGACTGCGTTGTGAGCGAGAGGTCGGCGCCGGTGAGGGCGGCCGCCGGCAGCCACGGTTTGTCCCAGGCGACGGCGGCAGCCGAACCCAGGGCCAGGTGGGCCGCCCGGACGTAGCCATCGACCGGGCCGTGGGTCGTCACGACCAGTCGGTGACCGTCGCCCAGGTGGATCGTGACTTCGGAGAAGGCGGGGGTGGCCAGAGCCAGGGTGCCCGTGCCCGGGGTGACGGGGTACAGGCCCATGGCCCCCCACACGTACCAGGCGGAGATGGCGCCGAGATCGTCGTTCCCCGGCTCCCCCTGGGGTGCGAGCGAGTACTCGGTGTCGAGCACGCGCCGCACCACCTGCTGGGTGCGCCACGGGGCTCCCGAGGCGTCGTACTCCCACGGAGCCCACAGGTCCGGCTCGTTGCCCGACCAGTAGTGCGGGGAGTACCGGCTGGCGTTCAGCGTCGTGAAGAACGTGTCGAGCTTGGCCGTGGCTGCGGCGTTCCCCCCCATCAGCGAGAACAGCGACCCCAGGTCCTGAGGGACGGCCCAGCTGTACTGGATGGCGTTCCCCTCCTCGTAGCCGACCTGTCCTTGGTTTGTCACGTGGGTGGGCTGGAAGGCGGGTCCCGGGACGAAGGCGCCCGACGCCGTGCGGGCTGAGGCGTAGCCGGTGGCCGGGTCGAACACGTTCTGCCAGTCGGCCGACCGCTGCCCCGCGGCGGCCGCCACCGATGTCTGGCCGAGGGCCGAGGCCAGTTGGGAGATGGCGAAGTCGTCGAGCGCGTACTCGAGCGTGACCGAGGTGCCGAAGGTGTAGCCGTAGGAGGTGAGGTCCTCGGTGTCGCCGACCACGTACCCCTGCTGGAGGTAGCTCGTGAGGTCCTGGCGCTCCTGGATGAGGCCTGATCCTGGCTGGCTGGCGCCCTTCTCCATGTCGGTGAGGGCCTGCGGGGCATCGAAGCCCCGGGCTCCGAAGGCGTAGGCCTCGGCGATGAGCACGTCGGGGGAGTCGCCATCGGTCTGACCGGCGTCGGAGTTGGCCACCGGCCATCGGGGCAGCCAGCCGGACTGGGCGGCGTCGTCGAGGAGCGAGGTCACCATGTCCGACGCGGTCTGCGGGAACAGCATGGACACCAGCGGGAATTGCGTGCGATAGATGTCCCATTCCGAGAAGTTCGTGTACTGGACGTGCCCGGGTGTCGAGTGCACGACGTGGTCCATGCCGAGATACTGCCCGTCGTCGTCGCTGAAGGTGGTCGGCGAGAGCAGCGAGTGGTAGAGGGCGGTGTAGAAGGTACGGGTCGCCGACGGGGTTCCACCGGCCACGGCGATCCGGCCGAGGTCGCGGTTCCACACGGCGGTGGCGTTGCGGGCGACGCTCGCCACGTCCCATCCGGGGTGCTCGGCGGCCAGGTTGGCGGCCGCCCCGGCGGTGCTGACGTAGGAGATGGCCACCTGCATCCCGACCGTGCGATCTGAGCCGGTGTCGAACGTGACCCACCCGCCGCAGGGGGCCTTCGTCGTGCCCGTGCACGACGGGGCTCCCGGGCTCAGCGAGTCGGAGAGCCAGGTACCCGACGCCGCGAAGGTGCGGTTGAACCGAGCCACGAAGTACACCGTGTATGGGCCCGAGGTTGTGCAGAATGCTTTGCCGGTCGACGACCCCTCGACCTCGTCGTCGCCGACGACCTGGAACGACGATCCCCCGGAGCCTCCGTCGCTGTCGCCGGCCTTGAAGAGCAGGGTGCCCTTGCCCCCAGCGCCGAAGGCGAAGCTGCCGGAGCCGGCGCGCTCGGTCACGGCCAGGGAGACGCCGGTCGGTGGGGAGCCAACGTCCACCGAGTAGCTCCCCGGCGCGGCCTTCTCGGTCGAGTGCGAGAACGCGCCGGTCGCGCCTTGGGGGTCGGCGGGCACCGCACCGGAGACGGGCAGGATCGGGACGTCGCCGAAGTACGGGCACCCGGGGCCCGAGAGGTGGGTGAGGCTGAAACCGGTGATGCGGTGGTCGGTGTAGGCGTAGCCGCCGCCGTCCCGGCGGTCGGGGGAGGTGTCGGGGCTCCACTGGATCATGCCGAACGGCAGGGAGGCGCCGGGGAAGGTGTCGATAGCGCCGGGCTGCACCGGCCCGGCCCCGGTGCCGACCATGGTGTCCACCATCGCCGCCGGGTCGCTGGGTGCGGCGTCCGCCGCGGCCGGGGCCACGGGCAGGGCCAGCAGGGCCGACGCGGCCAGCGCCAGGGCCGAGAGGAGCAGGCGGCGGGCCCTGGGCGCGCTGCGATGGGCCGGCGGCATCCCGAAACTGTCGCGCACCCGGCCGCCGGCGCGCCCTCACCCGCTTGACGGCGGCGCCCGGAGGCGGCGCCCTCCGCTCAGCCGGGCGTGGCTGTCGGGGTCAGTTGCGGCTCCGCACGCTCCAGCGGCCGGCCCCCGGCCTCGGCGACGGTGAGCCCCCGGGAGGCCGGCGTCGGTCCCACGCTGACCGTCACCGTGTCGGTCGTACCGTCGTAGGACCAGCCGCGGCCGCTCCCCGCGGAGCTCTGTTGCGCCAGTTTCGTCCCGTCGAGGGTGACCTCGGCTGGCCGCGAGACGTCCACCATCTGGATCCGGTAGTTCGTCGTCGCCGACTGCCCCCGATAGTGCCCGACGGTCGGGGAGACGACCAGGCGGGTGGTGGAGCCCCTCGTGGAGGTCCTGACGGGGGTCGTGGTGAACTGGCCCTCGGTGTAGCCGGTACCCGAGCCGGCGTCGTCGTAGAGGCTGAACGAGCCCGACGCCCCCGGGTAGTCCAGCACGGTGAGCGAGCTGTACGAGGTGGAGGGGTGCGCGGCGCTGGAGGGCTGCTCGGTGACGATGCCCCCGGCCCGCACGAAGACCGGCATCCGGCCGAGTGTGTCGACCACCTGAGCCCTCGAGGGGCCGGTGAAGGTGGCCCCGGTGAAGTAGTCGACCCAGCGGCCGGGCGGGAACCACACCGTCGTGGTGGCCGCGCTCCCCGGGGTCGTCACCGGGGCGACCAGCATGTCGGGGCCGTAGAGGTACTCGCTCGGGTTGCTGTACGCGGCCGCCTGGCCCGGGTAGTCGAGGTAGAGGGGCCGGGCCATCGGCAGGCCCGTCCGGTTCGACTCCGAGGCCAGGGTGTAGGTGTACGGCATGAGCGCCTCGCGCAGGCGAAGGAAGGCGTCTGCGTCGTCGCGCACCGGCTGGGGGTACTGCCAAGGGAGCCGGTCCTCGTCGTTGGAGTGGAGCCGCAGGATCGGCTGGAAGGTGCCGAACTGGACCCAGCGGTCGTAGAGGTCGGGCGGGTCCGAGCCCTTCTGGCTCGGCGGCGGACCCAGGAAGCTCCCGATGTCGCTGCTCACGTAGGGCTCGCCGATGGTGGACTCGGCCGCCGTCAGCTCGGCCTCCCGGGCCAGGGTGTTCCAGGTGCCCCAGGCATCGCCGGTGAAGGCGATGGTCGACGTGTGGTTGGACCACGGTCCGGCCGGGTACACCTGCTCGGGGTTGGAGAAGGAGCCGCCGACCCGCGCCAGGACGAAGCCCCGTTGCCCGCTGTTCTGCATCTCCTGTGCGTAGAGATGGTCGACCCACGAGTCGGGGGTTACCCCGTGTGTGGAGACGGTGGAGCCGTCACAGCACCAGTCCAGCCACCAGAAGCTCACCCCCTGCTGGAGGAAGCTCTTCTGCAGGGTGAAGTTGGACTCCGCCTGGGGCACCGAGCTCCAGTCCCACACCTTGCACGGGCCGATTGTGCAGGTGGAGCTGGCCAGCGTGTTGCCGGCCACCGCCTGGGCTGTGGCCACCTTCGGGTCGTTGTCGGCGATCGAAGAGTGGAGATTCAAGGTGACGTCGATGCCGTGGGCGTGCGCCCACTGCAGGAACGACGTGGCGTCGGGGAAGAGTGTCGTGTTCCACGACCACCCGTCCCAGTTGTTGGGCGCTTTCCAGTCGGTGTCGAGCGAGAGGATGTTGAGCGGGACGCCGTCGGCCACGAATGCGGGAAAGACTGTGTTCTCGATGTCGGCGCTGGAGTAGGGGTGGTAGTCGGAGTACCAGACGCCGAAGATGTTGCGAGGGAGGAGGGGGGCCGGCCCGGTCAGCGCCCGCAGTGTGTGCAGCGCTCCCTGATAGTCGTGGCCGTAGACGAAGAGGTAGCCGTCCTCGACGTCCCCCCGGGCCGGGCGGGCCTGCACCCAGCCGTTCTTGGTCCAGACCGCGCTCTGGGTGTCGTCGAGCAGCCGCCACCCGGCCCGGTCCAGAAGGCCGTCGGTGTGGAGGGGCTCGAGCCCGGCCACGCATGTGGCGGCTGTCTGGCCCGGGGTGCATGCCGGCGTTGTGTTGTACGTGGCGGTGTCGAACCCGCGGATCCATCCGCCCAGGGGGTCGGTCTGCTGGGCGGACGGGGCCGGCGACCCGGTCGGCGCGACCGAGAGCGTGTCGAAGTTGGTGTCGCAACCCTCTCCTGTCCCACAGCGGACCTCCACCGAGTCGGTCCCTGCGGCCAGCGTCGCCGGTATGGTGACGGTCGACCAGGAGTTCGCGGTGGTCGGCGTCGCGGTGACGGTTTGGAGGAGCCGGCCGTTCACCAGGACGTCGTAGCTGTGGGTGACGGGGCTGAGCAGCTGGTAGGTCGAGTAGCGCAGCACGAGGTCGGCTGCTCCCTTCGGGGAGCCGAGGACATGCCAGGTGGCGGCGGCACCCGGCTTGAGGAAGTAGCCGACATAGCCGGCCGTGCTCAGGTAGCCGGGCTCTGTCTGGCTCAGCGAGGCACCGCCCGAGACCGTGGCGGCGCCCGCCTGGCACACCTGGTCGAAGGTGCACTCCCACTCCCATGTGGGGTGCACGGTCGAGCTGCGCCCGGCGTCTGTGAAGCGGAGCGAGGTGTTGCGAGTGGTGAACGGGCCCGAGCCCACCCGGTAGCGCAAGACGGCGCGGCTGGTCCGCACCGTGAGCCACCCGCCCGAGACCCGGGCCGTGTATGCCGGGACGGCCATGCGACGGTCGATCGCATTGACGGTCGGGGTGTTCTCGAAGCTTCCCGTCGGCGAGTACTCCAGGCGTAGCAGGGCGGGGCTCAGCACCTCGATGCGGGCGTCTCCCGATCGCACGATCGCCGAGCTGTTGGCCATGCCGTCCGCCAGGTCCACTGGTGCGGAGAGGTCGACCGGCGAGGTGTCGGTCGCGGCGGCCGTCGCCGTGCCGCCGCTAGCCCCCGCCGGGCCGGCCAGGCAGGACGTGACCCCCACCGCGAAGAGGACGGCGGTCAGCTGCGCCAGACGACCCCGCCCACGGGGTCGCGTCCGGCGGCTCCGGGTCTGCTGCCCGCCCCCCTCCCGAGCACTCACAGTGCAGGATGCTACCCATCGCCCCTTGCGGACGGCGGACGGGCGGCGGCGGGCTCAGCTGCCGGGTTTCGCGCTGTAGGAGTGCGCGCCGGTGCCGGCCAGCTTGCCCCCGTCGACGATGAGGTACTCGTCTCGTATCGGGGTGCCGGCGAGGAAGCATTCGAGGATCTCGCGGGTCCCGGCGGCGTAGCGGGCCTGGGCGGAGAGCGAGGTGCCCGAGATGTGGGGCGTCATCCCCTCGTGGGGCATCGTCCGCCAGGGGTGGTCGGGCGGCGCCGGCTGCGGGTACCACACGTCGCCGGCGTACCCGGCCAGCTGGCCGCTCTCCAGGGCCCGGACCACGGCGTCGCGGTCGCAGATCTTCCCCCGCGCCGTGTTGACCAGGTAGGTGCCCCGCTTCATGCGGGCGAACATTGCGTCGTCGAAGAGGTGCTCGGTCTCGGGGTGGAGGGGTGCGTTGATCGTCACCACGTCGCAGACCGGCACCATCGAGGCGGCGTCGGGGTGGAAGGTGAGGCCGAGCTCCCGCTCCACCTCGGCGGGGAGGCGGTGGCGGTCGGTGTAGTGCAGCTCCACGTCGAAGGGCTTGAGCCTCCGCAGTACCGCCAGTCCGATGCGCCCGGCGGCCACGGTGCCCACCACCATGCCCTCGAGGTCGTAGGAGCGTTCCGCGCAGTCGGCGATGTTCCACCCGCCCTTCACGACCCAGTCGTGGGACGGCAGGTAGTTGCGCACCAGACCGAGGATCATCATGACGACGTGCTCGGACACGCTGATGCTGTTCGAGTACGTGACCTCGGCCACCGTCACGCCATGGGCGATGGCCGCGGCGAGGTCCACATGGTCCGAGCCGATCCCGGCGGTGAGAGCGAGCTTGAGCTTTGGGGCCCGGGCGATGCGTTCGGCCGTCAGGTAGGCGGGCCAGAACGGCTGGGAGATGACCACGTCGGCCTCGGGAAGCTCGCGGTCGAAGACCGAATCCGGTCCTTCCTTGTCGGAGGTCACCACCAGCGTGTGGCCGGCCGCCTCGAGGAAGGGGCGGAGGCCGAGCTCGCCGGAGACCGAGCCGAGCAGCTCACCGGGGGTGAAGTCGATCGAGCTCGGGCTCGGGACGGTCTGACCGTCGGGGTAGTGACCGATGACCGGGACGCTGTCCCGGGCGTAGGAGGTCGGGAAACCGTCCACCGGGTCCTCATAGAGCACGCAAAGGATCTTTGCCATCAGCTGTCTCCTCCCGGGTGGTTCCCTTGGGTCCGGGACACGAGTATTGACCTCTCCGCTCTCCGCGTCGAGCGGCGAGAGCGGCGGTCGGCCGCCGCCGGAAGCGATCGGCTCATCACGGCCAGGCCGCTGTCTCGGGCACGGCCCTACCGCGCTCGGCGCGGGCTGTCCCGCCGGTCGTCGCAAGAGGGCGACGCTCAGGATGAGGATGATCACGAGAAATCCGACGTACGCACCGAAGCCGACCGCGTTCCAGCCTTTGCCGTGGTAGGTGCTGAACGTGATGGCCAGCCACGTCACGACCCCATTTCCGACCGCCACGATCACACTCAGCCATCCGAGCCATCTGGGTGCGTTGAGCTCCCTCCTCAGCAGGACCAGGCCGAGGGCGAGGAGGAACACCGTGGACATCACCGTGGCCAGGCTGAAGAGCAAGGTGTTCAGGTCGGCGATCATGCGCACCACGGTCGGATCAGAGATCCCCTGTCGTTGGGAGTCCATGAAGGCGAGAAGGGCATTGGGGGCCGTGCCGATGGCGTTGGAAACGGCGAAGGCGACGCCCGCGCCGAAGACCATGGGTGAGAGCGACCGCAGGCCGTTTGCCCCGTCGGCGAGACAGTTCTTCAGGTGGCCGACGAACCAAAGGAAGATGGCGGAGGCGAAGAGCGCGATGATCATGCCGGCCTGGATGGCGACACGGTGGTCGTGAACCCACGCCAAGGTCACCGTCGCCTTGCTGTCGCTCGACGGCGCTTGCGGGTAGATGAAGCCGGCGAGCAGGTCGAGCACCACGAAGGTGATGCCGGCGATCGGCCCGATGACCTCGATCCCTCGATCGTCCACGTTGGCCCCCTTGCACGATGAGCGGTCGAGGTGCCTCGGCCGTCACTACACCACCGCGGCCTTGGAGCACCGGGTCTCGAGGACCAACCATCGCTGCCTCACGCTGCAGCTTCGACCGTAGAACCTAACAGAGGAGCCTGTGCGCGGTCACGGACATGAGGGGTCGCGCCGTGCGCTCCCGGCGACGCGCGGTCTCAGGCTGCAGCGCCGGCGGAGAGAGGCTCCATCGCACTCGTCTGCGTGAGCGCGCCTGCCGGTTTCCCTCTCCGGACGTTCAACCGACCTACTCCCAACGGAACAGGCTTCGCCAGCCCCTCTTCTTTGTTGGCCGTTCCTTGCGCTCTGGCAGCGACCCCGGCCGGTACTCGTTCAGCCACGCAATCAGGTCGTCGATGCCTGCGAGCGAGGTGTCGAAGTCGGTCCGGGTTACCCTGACCTGGATCGAGCCGTTGTCCACAGACACCGAGACGTCGGGATCGCTCTCCGTACCGAGGCACCACACCGGCGGCGCTCCGGGGCGGGACATGGCGAGGAACGTCCACCCGGGCCGCCGACTGAACAGCTCGTCGACGTCCTTCCACAGCTGTGCGTCATCAGCGGCCACGAGACTCACCAGCCAATTCCTGGATGCCGGTTGGCGCGGACGCAGGCAGGCGGCAACCCTTATCGGCCTCCTCTTTGTGGCGATGTCCGTTGCGAAGGGACGCTCCACGCGTCATCCGCCGATGATACGGGAGTTCAGGGCCGCAGCATCTCTTCTCGCGTTCACCAACGCCTTCTCGGTGGCGGTGTTCGGCATCGTCCCGGGGACGAATGTCGGGTACCCCGCGGCGATCATCGGCATCGTCGGACTCTTCTTCGCGGCCGCCGGGCTGCGAGGAACGCTGGATCTGCCGAGGCCCGTGCAGCACCGTCGGCCTCAGTTCTCCCTGGTCGGCGCTCTCCTCGCCATCTTCGGACTCCAGCTGGTGTTCGGGATCGAGCTGATCATCAATGCGCGTCACCCTGGATCGCTCACGTTCATCGCCTACGTGCTTCTCGCCTCTCTCCTCGTCGGGACTGGCCGGGCTTGGAGATGGTCGGCGAGTGGGACTCTGGGATCTTCTCCTCAATCCGCCTTCTCATGGGGGGCTCCCCGAACACGCGCACACTGGGCGGCGGGAACTCCGAAGGGCTGGATGAGTCACTCGAGGACTGACAGGGCCAGCTCTTCGAGTCTCCGGCAGTGGGCCGTGCTCGGCTAGGAGTTCTTCACCCACGACGCGAGGCCTGGTTTCGGTGGCACGCACCCTACGATCGAGAGGTGCCGAATCGGAGCGAGCGCCGGATGTCGACCGGGCATGGGGTCTGGAACCTGCTCATCGGCAGGCCCCTGAGGGCGAGCGAGGCCTCCAGCGAGCAAATCACTCCGGTCGAGGGTCTTTCCGCACTGTCGCTCGACGCGCTCACTTCGGTCGCCTACGGCCCTGAAGCGATCATCGTCGTCCTGGCGCTTGCCGGCGCCGGCGCCCTGCATCTGATCCTTCCCATCACGTTGGCGATCGTGCTGCTCCTGGTGATTCTGGTGTTCTCGTACCGACAGGTCATCGACGCCTATCCGGGGGGTGGCGGCGCCTACGCGGTGTCCCGCGCCAACTTCGGACCACATGCCAGCCTCGTTGCCGGCGCCGCCTTGATCGTCGATTACACGCTCACCGTCGCCGTCTCGATCGCTGCAGGAGTCGGCGCACTCACGTCGGCATTTCCAAGTCTCTCCCCCGGCACCGTGCCGATCTGCCTCGGGATCCTCGCCGTCATCACGTTGCTCAATCTTCGAGGACTGGGCGAGGCGGCACGGGCATTCCTTCTTCCGACGTTGTTCTTCATCGTCGGCCTGTTGGGGATCATCGCCATCGGGTTGATCCATCCCCTGGGGCTCCACACACCACAGACCGGCCACTCCCTTGTTCCGACCCAGGGACTACAGGTGATCGGAGTACTCCTCGTCCTGAAGGCCTTCTCCGCAGGCTGCAGTGCGCTGACCGGGGTCGAGGCCATCGCCAACGGAGTCCCACTGTTCAAGCAGCCCAGGGTGGTCCGGGCCAAGCGAACCGAGATGCTCTTGGGGTCGATCCTGGGTGTGATGCTCCTCGGGCTCGCCGTCCTCGCCCGACGGTGGCAGATCGGGCCGCGGTCCGGCCAAACCGTGCTCAGTCAGATCATGGCCATGGCGGTGGGTCGACACTGGGCCTATTACCTGGTGTCGCTCACCATCACCGTCGTGCTGGCACTGGCGGCGAACACCTCGTTCGGCGGACTCCCGATCCTGGCCAGTTTGCTGGCCCGTGACAACTACCTACCCCATCTGTTCTCCCTGCGCGGCGACCGGCAGACCTTCGGCAACGGGATCTGGGTTCTGGCCGTGTTGTCGGCCGCCCTGTTGGTCGCCGTGGGTGGGACAACCAACGAGATGATCCCACTCTTCGCCATCGGCGTCTTCACCGGATTCACCCTGTCTCAAGCGGGTCTGGTGATGCACTGGCGGCGTGCACGGGTACCTCGCTGGCGCGCCCGCGCCGCCGTCAACGGATTCGGCGCCCTCATCACCGGGTTGGCCACGATCGTGTTCCTGCTCTCGAAGTTCACCGAGGGAGCGTGGGTGGTGGTCGTAACCGTTCCTGCTCTCTTCCTTCTCTTCAAGCGGATCAACGCGTACTACAAGCGGGCTGCCTCGGAACTTGGCGTAGGCACAAAACCTGTCAAGCCGGTCGCCCGCCCCACGCTGGTGATCGTCCCCGTGGTCAACGTGTCGCGCCTCACCGGCCACGCCATCTCAGAAGCCCTCTCCCTCGGCCAAGACGTCGTTGCGGTGTCAGTGGTCCTCGAACAGGGCGACGAAGGCTCGCAAGCCGAACAAGAACTGGAACGCTCCTGGGCAGCGTGGGATCCGGGTGTGCCGCTCAAGATGCTTCACACCGAATTCGCATCGGTCGTCGATCCCATCGTCGCCTTCATCGATGACGCACGGGAGCGCCGCGACCGCCAGATCGTGGTTCTCATCCCGGTGGTGCTTCCCGGCCGGCTTCGGTACCAGGTGCTGCACAACCAGATCGACCGGGTGCTCTCGGCCGCGCTGCGAACCCGCGCCGACGTGGTTGTGGCCCGCGTGTCGATGCCCATCCGCGCTTGACGGCGCGTGCATCCTGTCGGGGTGGAGGTGCTGGGACGTTACTCAAACCACTCTGACCAGGGAGGACGTCTCGATCGCATACTCAAACTCGCACCGGAGGAACTAGAAAGGCCCAAAACTAGAACCCTGAAGCGCATCTGCCGTCAGCTCGACGAACAAGAGGTCGCTGACCTGGTGGCCTGCTACTCCGCTGGTGTCCTGCTTGATGATCTGGCCTCGACTTTCCAGGTCAACCAGACCACGATCCAGAAGTACGTCCGAGCCCATGGACTACCTCGACGCTCCGCAATGGTTGAACAGCGGCAGCTCGATGAGGTCGTTCAGCTCTACGGGGCTGGGCGCTCAGTTGACTTCATTGCTGCCAGGTTGGGGATCGGTGCCACCACGGTCAGAAGAGCCCTGGTCAAAGCCAAGGTCACTATTCGACGACGTGGTCGACCTAGAAGACTTGGTACCCAAGCCGGCCGTAGCACTGACTGCCGAACTGATTCTTGTGAGGATTGAGTCCAGTTCCTGACTTCTTTCGAGTAAATACCTTGCCGCAGTATGAGCAGACGGTCTCAAGGGATCCCCGCACGCACATAGGATTCAAACTTCGGATCCCGCTCTGCTGATTTCCACTCATCGACCATCACCTCATCCTTCTCAAATCTATCGCAGAGCCAAAAGTTGAGTAGGAACAATGAGGTCCAACGCTCGCCGTCGTGCGCCTCGAACAACTCTCTCCCCCCGCAAGTCATGTGAAAGGCATTTCGCTGTTGCCAATAGTCACGATCAGCATCGTCCGTGGGAGATGAGGGGGCGGCCAACTCAAAGAATGAACGAGGAAATGCGCCTCCAAGTGCAACCATCTCTGACCGCCACCGCTGAATGGAAGCTTCCTCTAGGTACTCCCCCCTGACAAGCAGCCCCTCGATCGCTGAGAGGTCTTGGACAACAGAGGCAAAGCGGCCGTCCGACGCGTCACCGCGAGAGCCGTGCGTTAACACATTGCCTTCACCGCGAAGAAGCCGCACATTATTGCTTGAGGAGATAAGGCTATGTAGGCCCGTTTCCAGCCAGATAAGGTCTTCTGCAATCGCGTCCCTGTCCGTGGGCAATCTTCCCCACGACGCCAGTCTTCCCTCACCACCCCACGCAGGTTTCAACTCCGACGTACTTTGACCACTGAGAGCGGCCCTTACTCTTTCGAGATAAGTGCGGACCTCCGCTAAGCGATTCGGAGTCCACGCGAGCTTTCCGCTGGGTCGCCGCGAACCCTTGAAATGTGCCTCAATCTTGCCGAGCCGCGCTGCCACCATCAGGTAGCGGGGGCCCGTCCGGATAAGAATAGGACCGAAATACCGGTCACTCATTCCGAGCACATCATTCGGCCTCACCACCACCTTCACCGCCGCCAATCAGCCCCACGGAAATTGGCGGCCGTGGTGGATAAGTGCCAGAGTCGGTCTTGACGCCAGGGCCGTAGACGAACTCGTTGGGGTCAAACACCATGTACTGGAGCACGCTCGGATTACCCCCAGCTACGTGACCTTCAAGTACCAGCGGTGCTTGATCGAAATCGTAATTCGGTGCAACCTGGGCTACGTAGCTAGCAGTATTACTCGTAATGGACGGCACCAGATGATATGCAGATCGCGCATCACTAGCACACGGGAAATACGTATCCGCAAAGAAGAGCCCCTGCTTTCCAGTTCCTCCGTAATACCGGAAGATGGGTAGAAGCAAGTTTGACGTGATGTTGATATAGATCTGTCCCACGAACGATTCCGTATATTTGGCCGCATCAGCGCTGGTGAAGTTGTTGTCAACCAGAAAACCACCTGCTTGTTTACCCGAGAGCGGATGACCAGTGCTCCCAGTTCCTTCTGCATCCAGATACCAACGTTCGTTGTTTAACCAGCAGGTGATATTGCCACCGGTGCATTCCCCACTCGGGTCCGTCTGGTTGACCGGATCGTCACCGGCGTACGTATAGGGCCGATCCGTCGTCGCGACTGTCGGGTCTACGCTCATGAACGTCCCCGTTGTCGGCGCATACCAGCGAGCCCTCATATTCACAAGACCTGATGGGCTCGTCCCGGTAATATCTGAGTACTGACCGGCAAATCCGAAGACCGTGCCCTTTGTGGCTACGTATGTTGTCT
Organism: uncultured Actinomycetota bacterium; assembly: GCA_963770505.1. Lineage (GTDB taxonomy): Bacteria > Actinomycetota > Acidimicrobiia > Acidimicrobiales > RAAP-2 > CAVYPR01. The sequence goes on from CAVYPR010000006.1 coordinate 201,986, forward strand.
GCCCATAAACCTGGTATTGCTTCGGATCAAGGACATAGCCAGCAGTATTAGTAACTGTGTCGGTGCTATGCCCATCTCCGAATGCATAGTTTAAATACGTCGGGTTCGAGCTCGGAGGCGACGCCGTGACATTAAACTGTTCGACTGGCGTTGTGCCTGGCCCATAGATGAAGTAATCGGCTCCATCCGAGTAGAGCAATGTCATCGAGCCGATTGCACCAGCCCAAACGAACTGCTCCCACCCGGACGCACCTTGGGATTTGTATCCGGCCTCGTTGCCGTCACCATCGTATTGGTACGTCGAGCGCGCGCTGGATGGCCCAGCCGAGAGCATTTCCCCCATCTGACTGTACGTGTAGTTGGTGACGACCGATGTCCGCGTCATGCTCTTCCGATTCCCTAAAGTGTTGTAGGTAAAGGTCGCCGAATGCGACGATCCCGTTTGTGCCGTCACCTCTCCCGCCGCATCGACAGTTTGAGTAAGCGTGACATTGGTACCGCCGAATTTGTCCGTGTACTTCGTCAGGTTGCCAGCTGTGTCGTATCCGTATTGGCTTCCTGTGGTGCTTTTCCCCGACGTCACTCGGCTGGCCAAGTCGTAGGTGAGGTGCGTTGCGCCTCCCAATGTCGGTGTCGACCGACAGCTTGTCTTATTCCACACTACATATGTCGAGACCTGCTCATCGGCGTTCCGAGATCCGCCCTTCGACGGTGTCATGGAATAGCCATGCGTGTATGACGTCGGCGTGCATGTAGACGGAGGCGGAGGTAGCGCGGGTGTAATCGAAGTTGTATGGCCCTTGTAAGTGGTGGCGACTGTGAGCAGGGCGTCCGACGCATCGTACTTGAAGGCGGTTGTCGAAGTACCTGTCGGCTGTGCTGTGGTGAGTGCGTTTCCCTGGTGAATGATATTGCCGTCGTGGTCGTACCGGAAACTGATTTTGTGGGCATTCCAATCCTTGACCGAGGTCATCTCGCCCTCTGTGTTGTACGTATATGTTGCCTTGGGGTTTGTATGGCCGGAGTACGAAGGATAGGTCACTGTTTTCAGCTGTCCGGCCGATACGTATGTGAATCCCATCGATTCGTTCGAGAGCCCACTGGCATGTGTAGTAAGGGCTTTCGCCGTCAGGTCGCCGGCACCGTCATAGCCGTAGGTCGTCTTCCCCGTCCCGTCGGTCATCGAGGTCGGCAACCCAGCTTGGTCGTATGTCCAGCTGACGTTGTGGGGCACTGTGTATGTCGATGCGTGTGTCGAATATGTCGTCTTCTTCTTATTGCCAGCTGTGTTGTATGTGTAGGTGGTAACTCCCGCGGGATTAGTGACTGAGGCGATCGCGCCACCTGGAGCGTACGAGGTGGTCGTCACTAATCCTGTGGCATCTGCCTGCGTAGGCGGTGAGGTAGTCGACCAGACGGCAGACCCGGTGCCTGAGCCAGAGCGAGTGGTCACGGCATTGCCCGACGTGTCGACCACCGTGCACGAGGATGCGATGGGACACGACACGCTATCGACATCATGGCTCCCGTCGACGTTGCTATGGGAGATTGTCGAGGGCGTATCCCAGTACGCGTTGCCAGCGTTGTCGGTGTAAGCGCAGCTGAACGTTGTTGTAGACGTTCCCTTGCAGCTCACGGACTGCAGGTCCTTGCCTGCAGCGACCGTCCCGGGAGGGAACCAAGACGACCCCACATTAAGGTCGTTCTTCCCATTGTTGGTGATGGCCACGCACGCGTTGACCCCGGCCCCTGTCTGGACGAACCGGAAGCACGACACGCCGGTCAAAGCGTGCGTTGATGTGACTGTGTGCGCGGCACCCCACGATCCGCTCCTGTAGAGGAAAGCTCTGCCCGAGCCGTCCACCGCGTCGCAAGAGAATCCGACTGTCGGCACGCAACTCACCGACGTCAACGAATGCCCCGAATCGAGGGAGGCGGCCGTCGTCCATGTGGTCCCGCTCCAACTGAGCCAGTATCCGCTGCTGTCGACCGCCATGCATTTAGTGGTCGTCGGGCATGAGATCGAGGTCAGATCCCTCGCCGGCGAATGCTGCGTGAGGGCATGCCTGAGTGTTCACAGAACTTGTCTATCACCTTGAAGATGGCGCGGCCGATATCGTCGGCTGGACCATCGATGCAGTTGGTGAGCACCGTCACGACGAGCTCGTCAGTGGGATCGGCGAAGGTGCGCGAGATGTGACCGGGGAACCCGCCGCTATGCCCGATCGTGTGGCGGCCTCCGATCAGGTCGAGTTGAAGTCCCAAGCCGTAGTCCTGGTCGACGCCGGGACCACGACACAGCGCGTGCCAGTGTACTCGTTGCATCTCTCTCTTCGATGCATCCGACAGAAGTTTCTTCGATCCTACGAAATGAGCAGTGAAATACTTGCAAATATCGTCGGCGGTGCTAGCAAACCCCGTCGCAGCTGCCAGCGCTCGGGTGTCGACAGGTGGGACGGGCCGCCGTTCGCCTTGGGCGTCAGGCCGGGTGTATCCGGTCGCGCACCGCGTGGCGAGATCGAAGGTCAGCTCGGCAGCGGTGGAGGTGAGGCCGAGCGGGGCGCAGATGTGCTCGCTCACGTAATCGGCATAGCTGGTGCCGCTCCGCTCCTCGATCACCATCCCGAGAAGTCCGTAGCCGAAGTTGGAGTACTTCATAGCGGCGTTTGGATCCGTCACGAGCTGCGCCTCCAGGATCTCTTTTATGAGCTGCTTAGTGTTTGGGAACTGACGGCCCAGCTGCCAATAGTCGGCATCCAGGCCATCACGCACAATTCCAGCCCCATGGCTCAACAGCTGGCGGAGGGTGACCTCCTTGAAGCGCGCGTCTGAGTGTGAAGCAAGCCAGTCGAGGTGCTCGACCACAGGATCGTCGAGCCGGAGAGCTCCACGCTCGGCCAGCTGCAGGACAGACGTAGCAGTAAAGGTCTTGGAGTGGGATGCAATGCGGAAGACATCCCCGATCCTGAGTGGTCGCCTCGCTTCCAGGTCGGCATAGCCGTATGCAGCGGACAAGAGAACCTTTCCACGCCACTAGACAGCGATGGCGCATCCCGGAACCCCAGCCCGGGGACAGCGCCATCCCAGCCACGAATCGACATAAGAAAGGGCACGATCCAAAGCTCGTCGGTCCATTTCCATATCGTATGAGAACAGGAAGCCGCAGGTCAGCCCACCACTATCGATCAAGTGTCACACATGGGGTCGAAACCGAAAGAAATCGCTGCGCCGCCGGCACGCCCGGTACACTTCACGCGAAGCTGTTGGAATCTACAGCACCTGCGTCCCTCAGGCCGGGTCACCCAGCGAATCGCCACCGCTTGGCCAGAGGTGCAAATGATGGCGAAACAACGCGGCAGGTACGCTGACAACGTGGTCCTGGGACGTTACTCAAACCACGCCGACCAGGAGGGGGACCGGATCGACCGGGTACTCACCAGTGTCCCGCCAGCACCCTCAAGTCCCGTTTATCGACCCACTATGCATATGCGTAGGTGGCTCGTCCCGGATAAAATCGAAGAACTGGTAGAGGCGTACCAGGCAGGGTCCACCCTCAACCAACTCGGCGATCGATTCCCTTCCACACACATCGCTCTAGCCTCTCGACGGTCCTGGAACTACGAGGGGTACCTCGGAGGTACCGGATGATTGAAGGCGACCGTCTCCAGCAGGCGGTCGGTGCATACAAAAGGGGCAGGTCCCTGGCCGATATTGGCAGAGAACTCGGTGTCAGCATGGATACTGTTCGGGTGGCGCTCAACAAAGCCGGAGTCACGTTACGGCCGATGAGGGGTTGAAGTTTTGAGCAGCGACTCCGATCCTGTCCGTCTGTAACCTCTTTCATAATTTTGCCGTTTGCAATACACTATATAGCAGAAATGAAAGTCGGTACATGGTTAGAATTCACGCCCCGTCAGCAGCACGTCCTGCTCGTAGCAATCTATGTACGCGACGCCTTGGAGGACTTCCATACCGAGCATATCAATGATGCGCAGATGAAAGAACTTAACATGATCATTCGACAAAGTCTGTACGACATCGTATCGATCATCGAGGATGACGATCGTAATCAGAAGATCCTCAGCTACTTGGTCGCACAGATACCCGACTACTGGGAGGTTCCTGCAGACGGTTACTCAATCACCAGCCAGGCACATCAGAGTGAGGATCGAGAGGCGGCGTAGAGCATCGTCCCGAGGAGCAGGATCAACCGGGCGAACTTCCGTCGGCGTCGACCCGGACCGTGGATGTCCTAGGCCACTACTCCGACACATACTGCCAGGTAGCCAAGCTGCGTGCTCTGTTGGACCAGGCCCCTAACCCTACCGAGCCACTCCCCCGCCGTCAGAAGCGGCGCCAGAGCCGACTCTCGCCGGCCAAAGTGGACAATCTGTGCGACGGCTACCGGACTGGGACCAGAGTCAACCAGTTGGCCAGGCAGTTTGGGCTCGACGGGAACACGGTGATGGAACACGCCCGGCGCCAAAGACTAAACAGTCGCCACCCCGTTCTTAACACCAGAGAGACGAAAGAGGCAGCCAAGCTCTACTCGACCGATTTGTCACTCGCTGCAGTGAGTAAGCAGTTCGGAGTTCATGCCACAACCAAGATGCGGAGCCTACGGAAGGGGGGGCGTTGATATCAGGAAGCGGAATGGGTGGGACAATTGAAGTCATCAGATTAAGATTGCATTGACCCGCCACAAACCTCACCTCAGTCGGCGGCTACCAGGACCTGGCGACGCCGCACGGCGGAGGCGGCTACCAAGGCTTCTCGCCGGCTACTACGTGCTTCGGCCACGGACCGATTTACGGACTACTCCCAAGTGTGTAGGCCTTCCACGCGTTAACGCTTACAAGTTTGCATTTCTTTACATGCTCCGTACCCGGCATAGTGAACGTTAGGGAACTTCCAGTTAGTACGCCAACCACTTTGGTAAGGGTTCCGGGAATCGTCACGACTAGTTTCTTATTGGTTTGCCTACCTTTGAAGTGCTCCACCACACTCGGAATATAGATCTTCCCAATAACCGCTCCGCTTGGGGCCCTGGACCACATCATGAAGGAACGCTTGTTCGATGTGGTGCTAGTGCACAAAAAGCCCTCGCCATGCGGAGTTCCGTTCGCCAGTATTGATCTGTGTGATGCCCGCGCTCCAGCCACACTCGTCCCCATGAGGCCGAACCCACAACCAACGACCGCCACGATCAGGGACCGTACAAGTACCGCAGTGAGTAACGTGCGAAATTCATTCAGTCCGACACGTGGCCGGAAATAGCGCTCATACGCAGCCTTCTGTACGTGGATTTGTTGATTTCGAAGTTGTCGACTGTTTGGCCCAACTGGGCTGCCCTGGCGCAAATGTCTCACCGTATTGGGTGGTCATTGTCTGCCACCACAGGTCAGCGTCTTCGCCCGTCAGCAGTCCTCCTATCGCATTACCCACGACCCCACCGTCGTACTTGTAGGCCCTTACGTTGAATGTCCCAGTCCCGCCTATCGAGAAAGGCAGACCGATTCCGATGCCCACCGTTCCCCCCATGAGCACGCCAGAGACTCCGGTGTTTGGGTCATAGACATCCGAATAGGTGAACCCTGCCAGCTTCACACTGACCGCCACGCCGTAGCTGATCCAGGGCGCTCCATTAAGGGACGTTACGTCCTCTCCATTCGTATTAAATTCAACAAAGGCTCCTCCGACGCTGGCCAGACCATTAGCAAGGAACGTCTTTGCTAGGCCGGGTAGATTCGCTAGGGTGATACTTGTATCAATCTTGTATGTGCTATTGATGATGGCCAGGGCCGTATTGTTCTGTGAGTCATCGACTGCACATATACCGGCAGAGCCAGTAATACTGAATAATGCGGCGCTTGCCTGGACGCAGTAGCCGTGAGTCCACAGACCCATCGGATCCGTTCCGTTCACAGGGTCATTGCTGGTGTACACGTAAGGCTGCTCCGTCGTCGCCACTGTGGGATCCACACTCAAGAAACTCCCCGTTGCCGGGTCGTAGTAGCGGTGGACCAAGCAGCGCTTTCGAGCGGTTCTCTGGCAGCGCGTTCGGCCGCGGCAAGCAGGATGACGATGCCACGATGGGAACCGGGGGACGACGGCCGGGGGGGCTGTCTGATGGGAGGCGAGTTGTCCGAAGAGCACTGCTTCCATCATGGCTCAGCGGCGCCGGTGATGCATTGACGTCGAGCGGAGACTCACCTCAGACTCGCTGCAGGGAGCGCCCATTTTCAGTGTCGGCGTGCTGGCGGCGGAGGTTCGACCCGCCATGGCCTCCTCGTCGGTCGCCTGGAACGGAGACGACCATGACGACAATCGAAGTCGACGCCAAGGAGTACCTCGAATGGATGGAGATCCACAACTACGCAGTTCGGACCGTCGAGTGCCGGAGGCGGTACCTCGGGTACTTCTTTGCCTTTGCCGGCGCCGCTGGAGTCACTGACGCCAGGGAGGTGACCCTTGACCTCCTTCTCGGCTACCAGCACGCCTTGTTCTCCCACCGCAAGCGTGACGGAGAGCCGCTCAGCTTCGGCACGCAGGCCCAGCGCCTGGTGCCAATCACGCAGTTCTTCGCCTGGCTGCACCGAGAGCACCGCATCACCTCGAATCCGGCGGCCGACCTGCTCATGCCCCGTCCGGACCGCCGGCTTCCTGAGGCGACGCTCAGCGCTCAGGAGATGGCGGCACTCTTGGGCACCCCGGACGTCTCGCGGCCCCTGGGCCTGCGAGATCGCGCGGTACTTGAGGTCTTCTACTCCTGTGGGCTCCGCACGGGGCGAGCTGATATCGCTGTGGCTGCGAGACGTGGACTTCGAGCGTGGCACGATCTTCATTCGTCGGGGGAAGGGGGCCAAGGACCGCTACGTGCCGGTCGGTGAACGTGCCCTGTTCTGGCTCCGTCTCTACGTTGAGATCGTCCGACCAGGCTTCGTCGGTTCGAGCTTTCCCGATCATCTCTTCCTTACGTCGGTAGGGACTCCGCTGTGCCCGGACTGGCTATGCAGCAGAGTACGCCGCTACTTGGCCGAAGCCGGCATCAACAAGAGGGGAAGCTGCCATCTGCTCCGACACACCGTTGCAACTCTCATGCTCGAAGGCGGAGCCGACATCCGTTACGTGGCCGAAATGCTCGGGCATGCCCGGTTGGAGACCACCCAGCGCTACACCCGGGTGAGCATCGAACGTCTCCGGAGCGTTCATGCCATCTGTCACCCCGCGGCGGGTCTGAACGTGGCCATGGCTACCGAGCTCTGCAGTGCGCTTCCGAACGTTCGCAACGCCTTCCAATCGGGGGACACCGATGTCGAAAACGCCGAACTGCCATGAGTCACTCGCCGTGAGGCAAATGGAGCGCCGTCGGTGGATCGCCGAACCGTGCGCCGAATCCCTCGCAAAGCGCGTCCGTGGCAAGTTCACAGCTGCTCTTTGGGCTCACTTGGATGGCGGCTACTACGACTCTCGACTGGTCCGACCTGATTGGTCTCTCACCGGGTGGAAGCGGCAGGGTTCGGGCGCCTTCACACTCGTTATTCATTGTTCTCCGGTGATGTGCAGAATGACCAGAGCAGCCCTTGCCAGACCTCGAACGTGTTCCCACTCCTCGGTATTGTTCACACCGTCGAGCGTGAATAACCCTTCGTGTGCGTCATCAGCGATCGATTTCAAATAGTCGTGCAACTCGTTGAGTGCACGGTCAGCACGATCGTCAAGAAGTCCATGTTCATGAAGTCTTGGCGAAAACAGCGGCCAGGTCGATGTCATGAAGTCAAGCACGAGTTCATCTACTCGATACCTGTGCTCAGTCACCCACCGAAGCTGAGCCTCTGGTGTTTCCGCGAGTAGAGCCACAGATTCAACAAGTTGATCGAAAAGCTGCTCAGGGCTAATGGGCATGGAGCGGGCGCTGGTTTCGAATCAGAGTGCGTAGGATCCGCAATGGATCGGGTTAAGTCTGTGGTATGCGATGAGATCGAAGCCAGCGTCGCCAAGATCTCCGCCATCACCTCCCTCGTCACCGGTCCCTGGCACGCCTGTTTCGCCAGTTCCGGTGATGTCTGTGGAGATTCCAGTTCCCGAACCCGTGGACCGTGTCTCTCCGCCTGCAGTCCATGTGACGTCTACCGGTTCCGTTGTTGACCCGGTGAATGTCACTGGCCCGTCTGTCCACGAGCCAGCTTCGATCGGTGTGGACTTACCAAAGCGTCCACTTGAGATTCTCCAATACGGACCTGTCGGGTGTGTTGCCGCGCACTTCCGGGGCTCCAGCGGAACTGGTAGCCTCCATCGCCTTCATTGAAGAGCTTCCAGCCTGGGCCAACTGACTCACCCTGCCCTGCTTCAATCTTCCAACCTTCAGGAAGATCGTAAGCTGTCCAATCCAAGTTCCTGATGAGATCCCCTGGATTCATTCCTCGGACAACCTCGGGGTATTCAGCAATCTCATTTGGAGTGAATGAACCTGAGTAAGGAACCCCGGGCGGCGGTGGCAGACACGGGCCATAGATCCCGGGAGCAAGACTCCAACATAGACCGCTTGGATCAGTGGCATTTACGCTGTCGTCATCCGCGTATACGTATGGTTGCTGCGTCTGTTCAGCATCTGGATCCACGCTCAGGAAGCTTCCCGTCGCCGGGTCGTAGTAGCGGTGGACCAAGACGGCGCTTCTACGACTCGTACCGCATTGTCGACGGGCACGTCGACCTCTCGGGCGACGCGCTCCAAGGTCCCGGCAGGTCGCAGCTCGCTCGTCCATGGTCTGGGCGCCAGCACGCCTTCTGAGCATGGCTTCCATCATGGTCCATCTCCGGTTGCCGGGCAGGGACGCCGGGTGTCATCCCCTGCCGGACCGACGGCGATACCGCCGACTGTTGCCGCTTCGAGGTCGAGCGCGGACGGTTCGCTCATGCCTGCAAGCCTCATCTTGGATGGCGGCTACGACGACCCGGCTGCGATGATCGCCCGAGGCGGCTACAACGACCCTGCAGTCCTCCCACGTTGTATGGGCACGTCTTAGTGGGTTAGAAGTTGACCTGTCCCGTCACCGTGACAAATCAACTCCCTCGATATGTCCCGGGAGGATGATCAACCCATTCCCAAGCAGACGAGTATCGACTCGGGAGCTCCGATCTCCATTTCATTGGTGGACCCTCTCTTGGCGTGTGCAGTTTGTCGGAGCATGAGAGCAAACACCAAGAATGACCTACGGCGGCTGCAACACAGCCACACTTAGACAAACCACGCTGAACAGCGCTTTACGCTGACAAAACTTCGATACGCCTTGTCGTCCCTCGCTAAATTGGCGACATCTCCAAAACACTGATGTTGTGGTCGTTAAGAAGCGATGGCCTAGGTATTGATGTATGGCGGCGTATCCCCCCATCCCAATCAAGATTGCAACAGCAACGATGATCACCAGCCCTCCCGGAGTGAGAAAAGCATAGCGTCCCTTATTTAGCATAGCGGAAGAAAAGCCTGTTAAAGGAAAGCGGCTGGAGAGTTGGTGTCTGGACATCTGTCCCGGGGTATGGTCCTGTTGGTGTGGGAGGAAGCGTATGGTGAGCCCAAAATATCCCGCCGAGCGGACTTGGAAGGTGGGTATTATGCCTGTTTTCGCCGGGCTATACGGATAAATTGTCGCACCTTCGATTGTCTCACAGGCACTTACTGAATAAGTATTGGGTGTCCCCGGCCCTAATCCAGGTCCCACTGCGGTGCCATAGAAACGGCCGCATACCGTGTCACCGCTCTCGAATGGGCTGCCAGTCGAGTTAACCAACGGATAGCGTGTGCAATATTTTAGAGAGCAACCCCAACGGCGCGTAATTTTGGCGTTCCAGAAACCTCGTTTGTACACGCTACAGGCGATTGGAAGGTGACGTTTCCATCAATAGTGATTTGCGGGACATCGCACCCGGCGTGAGCCTTTCCATCAGAAATTTTGATTTGGTCAGCAACGTTTGTTGTTCCGAGTAGTGATACATACCCCTGTGGTTTCAGTAAACCACGTGCTCCCCGTACAGCCTGTCGCTGATTTTCCATTGACATCTCGGCGATTTATAGGATTGTTTGAGGCATACACGTAAGGCTGCTTCGTATTAGCAACTGTGGGATCCACGCTCAGGAACTGCCCCGTCGCCGGGTCGTAGTAGCGGTGGACGAGGTAGAGCAGCTGGTCGGCTGTTGTTTCCCATCCTCCGGCGTAGCCGATCGGAGACTTCGCCAAGGCTGTGCCTGTGCCCGTGTACTTCGTCAGGTTCCCATACCCGTCGTAGGTGTAAGTGCCGACGACGGTGCCCGCTTGATCGGTCAGGAGCCTCGTAGAGCCGATCTGGTCGTGCACCAGGTAGGTGGGAGTTGTTGTGGCGGTTGCAAGCTGCTCGACCGCTTGACCGTTCGCTCCATAGATGATGTCCGTTGTCCCATCGGAGAGAAGCTGGGGCGTCGCGGTCATGGTATTCCACACGTAGGTCTGGGTGGTGCCGCCTATGGTGCGCCCCACTCGGGTTCCATCGCTGTTGTACTGGAAGCTCGCCGCCGAACCTCCAACTGTCGCCGAGGTCAACTCTCCAAGTGCGTTGTAGCCGTAGATGGAAGTAGAGCTCGAAGAGGACGCTTTCGTGCGGTCCCCGATTAGATCGTTTGTGTATGTCGTGGTTGTCGACCCCATGATGGACTTGGTCAGCTCCCCGGCTGAGTCGTAAGTCGCGGCCGCGCCGTTGGGAAGGGTGAGGGGCGCTGTGACTGTGCCGTAACTGGTTGTGTGTGATCCTATCGACGACAGCCGACCGGATTCGTCGTAGATGTAGCTCTTTGTGGTCGACAAGTCTCCGGTGTCGGCTTCCTTGGTCACCTGGTCTGTGGCATTCCGTGTGTAGAAGATGGTGGCGAGAGGCGCTGTCAGATGCGTGGCTGGGGCCAGGGAGATCTTCGTCAGTGCTCCTGTTGTGTTATGATTCGCCCTGGTATCCGCGGAGGCTCCAGACCTTGGAAACGAGGATGGAGTCATGTCAAAGGATCAACCACGCAAGAAGCCGACCGGGCGGCGCTACTCACCGGAGGAGAAGGCCCAGGCCGTTCGGCTGGTGCGTCAGCTCCGAGCTGAGCTCGGGACCGACCACGGGACCGTGCAGCGGATCGCCGGCCAGCTCGGCTACGGCGTCGAGTCGGTGCGCAACTGGGTCCACCAGGCCGACATCGACGAAGGCCGGGTGCCCGGGACGTCGACTTCCGATGCCGAGCGAATCAAGCAGCTCGAGCAGGAGAACAAGGAGCTGAAGCGGGCCAACTCGATCTTGAGATCGGCGTCGGCTTTTTTCGCCAGGCGGAGCTCGACCGCCCACACAAGTGATCGTCGACTACATCGACGCCAACGGAAGAGTTCGGGGTCGAGCCCATCTGCGGGGTCCTGCAGGTAGCCCCCTCCACCTACTACTCGGCCAAGAAGCGGCCACTGTCGGCCCGAGCGGTCCGCGACGCCGTGCTGCTGCCGATCCTGCTGGCACTGTGGAAGGCCAACTACTCGGTCTACGGCGCCCACAAGCTGTGGAAGGCCGCCGGCGGGCCGGCCACGACATCGGTCGTGACCAGGTGGCCCGATTGATGCGTGATGCGCAGATCCGGGGCATCAAGCGGGGACGACGGGTGATCACCACCCGACGGGACGACAAGGCCGCCCGCTCGCCCGACCTGGTGAAGCGGAACTTCACGGCCACGGGCCCGAACCAGCTGTGGGTCACCGACCTGACGTATGTGCCGACGTGGTCGGGGGTCGCCTACACCTGCTTCATCGTCGACGCCTTCAGCCGGATGATCGTCGGCTGGCGGGTGGCGTCCACCATGCGCACCGAGATGGTCCTCGACGCCCTGGAGATGGCCCGGTGGTCGACGGGGCACACGGCTCGAGGGATTCGAGGCCACTCCGACGCCGGGTCCAATTCACCTCAATTCGCTACGGCGAGCGCCTGGCCGAGATCGGGGCGGTGCCCTCGATCGGCACCGTCGGCGACTCCTACGACAATGCTCTCGCCGAAGCGGTCAACGCCCTCTACAAGACCGAACTCATCCGAGGTCCCGGACAGGGGCCGTGGCGGACCGTCGAGGACGTGGAACTCGCCACCCTCGGGTGGGTCCACTGGCACAACAACGACCGGCTGCACGGCTACTTGAACGACGTGCCGCCGGTCGAGTTCGAGGCGGCCTACGCTGCCCAACAGACCGACCAGCAACTGGTTGGAATCCAATAACCCGAGCCTCCATCAGACCCAGGGCGAATCAGAATGTTCCCGAAGAGGTCGTCGAATTCGGGTAGCTCGTCGTCTTCAGGTCCTGGTTGTCACCGTAGAAGAAAGTGGTGGTGTGGCCCAGCCAATCCTCGACCGAAGTCATCTCGCCTGAAGACGAATACGTATAAGTGGCCTTCGGGTTCGAGACAGAGCCATACGACGGGTACGTGATCGACTTCTGCTGTCCGGTCGGGTAGTAAGCGTAGGAGACGTCAGAGGCCGCAAGCGAGGTGCCCGACGCCGGAGTGAAACTCGACCCCATCAGATCGCCCGCATCGTTGTACGTATAAGTGGTTGTTCCGCTGCCGTCGGACATCGAGGCTCGGGTACCTGTCGAATTGTAGGTTTCACTTACATTGTGAATTGAGGCGTAACCCGCATGCAATGTCGAATAGGAAATGGACGTAACGTGCCCTGCGCCATCGTAGGCGTACGTCGTCGTAACCGCGGGGGTAACGGTCTGGGCAATGCTGCCTGTTGGAGCATACGTCGTCGTCGTGCGCTCCCCTGTCGGATCAGCATGCGTCGGTGGTCTCGTGGTGGAATACACGTCTGTCCCCGTGCCACCGGTGCTCGGGGCTGTACGACAAGAATCGGCGTAATAGCAATAGGTGGTGGTAGCTCCACCCTTGGTCACCGTTTCCTTGAGGCCGGCGGAGTCGTAGGTGTTTGACGTCGTGACACCTGTGGGAGTGGTGGTCGAAAGCATCTTGCCGCCAGCCGAGTAGATGGTCGTCGTGTAGCCGTCCTTTGTGCCAGTGGGTGCACTCGTCGGCGGCATGGTCGGGCAGAGGAACGGGTAACTCCCCCCGGGGTTTGTGACCAGCCAGTTGGCGAGATTGTCAGCGGTGACCGAGCAGTAAGGCCGACCTGTCTTGTCGTGACGACCGCCGACTCGGCTGCCCAACAGATGACCAAAGGCACCACCACACAGATCACTAACACAAAGGAGGTGACATGAAGACCGCACTCATTACCGACGACCGCTCCTGGGCCGAGCTCGCCCCGATTGGCTACTGCCGCCGGCCGCCGGCCGGGATCGGTGAGCCCACCCCGCCGGTCGAGATCCCCCGAAACTCGATCTTGCTGGGCGGCGCCACCGAGCAGCTGCGAACGCTGCCACCGGCAACGATCGACTGCGTCGTCACCTCACCGCCGTACTACATGCTCCGCAACTACTTCACGGAGAACCAGTTTGGGCTGGAGTCTTCGGTGGGCGACTGGGTTGAACGGCTCCGGGAGGTCATGGCCGAAGTCGCCCGGGTACTGAAGCCAGCTGGATCGCTCTGGCTCAACCTGGGTGATTCGTATTCCCGGGGCGACAAATACGGCGCCCCGCCGAAGGGGATGCTCTGTGCACCTGAGCGGATGCTGCTGGCGCTGGCCGAAGATGGCTGGCTGGTCCGCAACAAAGTCATCTGGGCCAAGCCGAACCCGATGCCGACATCGGTCGTCGACCGGCTCAATACGACCTATGAAGTCGTCTACTTTGTCGTCCGCAACGCCCACTACTTCTACGATCTCGACGCCATCCGTGAGCCCCATCGATCGAAGGGGGCACGGTCGGCATCACCGCCGATCGGCAAGGCGCCTCCCTGGGCGGGGCCGCTGGCCGGGTCACAAGACGGACTGCGTCGTGCCCGGGAAGCCGGACAGCCGGGGCACCTGCTCGGCAAGAACCCGGGCGACGTCTGGAGTATCCCGACAAGAGGCTTCAGGGGAGCGCACTTCGCCACTTTCCCCGAACAGCTGGTCTACCGGCCGATTCAGGCGACCTGCCCGGAGGCGGTGTGCACAAGCTGCGGGAAGCCCTGGCCGCGGCAAGTGACGACAACGCGGATTCCGGTGAGCGGCCCAACGAAACAGGCGCCGCCCGATGATCTGAGCGCCTTCCGCCTCAAGAACTTCAGGAACACCCTGCGGGAGATCGGCGACCTGATCCCTTGTGGCTGCCAGGCGCCGACCCGTCCCGGCGTGGTGCTCGACCCGTTCTTCGGCTCGGGCACCGTCGGCGTGGTAGCCGAAGCCCTGGGGCGGGACTGGATCGGCATCGAACTGAACCCGGATTACGCCGGTCTGGCAAGAACGCGGATCGAAGCAGCCCGAGAGGGGGTGATGCATAACAAGGGAAGGAGCGCTGCATGAGCGAAACGAACAGCCCACCACAGGACCAACGGGAGCAAGGTGGACCCGAACAACGCGAACAGGAGCCTCGTATCCGGCCACGGATCTACGTGGCCAGCCTCAGCGACTACAACGCCGGGCGTCTGCACGGTGCCTGGCTGGACGCCGCCCAAGAGCCCGATGCCCTATGGGCAGGCATCAACGAGATGCTGGCCCGCTCACCGGAGCCGGGAGCCGAGGAATGGGCCATCCACGACTACGAGTCGTTCTGCGGAGTGCGTCTGGGCGAGTACGAGTCCATCGAGAGCGTGTCGAAGATCGCACTGGGTATCGCCGAGCATGGCCCGGCCTTCGGGGCCTGGGCCGACTACCTCGGCCGCTCCTCCTGGGAAGACCTGGACCGTTTTGAGGACTGCTACCAGGGCCGCTGGGACTCCGTCAGTGACTACGCCGAGGACTTCCTCGACGCCCTCGGTCTGCCTCAAATCATCGAGCAGGCAGTCCCCGAGGAGCTGCAGCCCTACGTCACCATCGACGCCGACGCCTTCGGACGGGACATGGCGGCCAACGGCGAGATGTACGTCGTCGAAGACGACCCAGCGGGAGGAGTGTTCATCTTCGGGCCTTGACCAGGCTCGGGGACCACTCGTTGGTGTCATGCGGCTTCCCCAGGCAATCCACCGGGATTACCGGCCGCAACAGCACCAAGGAGGTATTGCAGTGCAACTGCAATTTTTCAACTACCGCCGGCCGCTCATGCGGCACGGCGCCAAGGGAAGGAGGACGGCATGAAGACGATAGCTATCCGCCTGGAGGATGAGACGTCCGACCTGCTCACCCTGGTCGCCCAACTTGAGGGCACCAGCCAGATCGAGCAGATCCGCGAGGCCATCACCTCCCACCTCGAGCGCAAGGTCGCCGATGGCGATCTCAGCACCCGAGCCCAAGAAGCTCTCGACGAGGTCGAGCGCGAGGCTGACGCCAAGCGTAAGGCCATCGAGCAGCTGGTGAGCAACGTCGCCGACAAGGTTCGGACGACCAAGCCCGCCGGGCGCCGCCAGGGTTCCCAGGCCAAGTCGGCCAAGGAACCTGGCCAGCCGGAAGCCAGAGCTTTCCCCATGGGATTCGCTCCGAGCCGAAGGCCGACAGTGCAGTAGTTGGTGCAACCCATGCTGGGAAGGGAGGGTCTTTTGTGGACCATTCCACAACATATATAGACCCTCCCTCCCAGCATTACACCTTTAAATATACGATGTGAGCAGCCAAAACGATTTGACGAACGGAAAATAGTTTGAGAAAATATGGGTAAAGGTAACGAGGTAATCAGTGATGGCAACAGATAAGAAGAACCAAACATTAGGAGAATACATCCGAGATCGACGAGCATCGCGAGGGCTATCGCTGGGGGACGCGGCCGTCCTCTCGGGGCTGCACTTGTCGTACTGGAGCAAGCTCGAAACCGGCCAGTACGAGGCGCCGGCACCGAAACACCTGATGGTTATCGCCAGGGCGCTGAACGTCGACTTCGAGGACCTCTACGGCCTGGCCGGCTACGAGTCACCGGAACGCCTACCGACCTTCCGGCCGTACCTTAGGGCCAAGTACGAGCTGCCACCCGAAGCCGTGGCCGACTTGGAGCGTTACTTCGAGCTGCTCCGCAACTACTACGGCATACCGAAGGACCAGCCGGTCTACCCGCCGAAGAAAGCCAGCAAGCCGAAAAATGCCCGCACCCAGCGGAGGGCGGCATGAACCCCTCCATCATCACCAAGCTGCGTGACACGGTCCCCCTGCGGCCGCTGCGCTACTCCGAGGCCTTGCGACTGGCCGAGTTGCAAGCGCAACGATTCCTGGCCATCGCTGGGATTACCGAGCCGTCAGTGCCCGAGCGGATCATCACCGATCTGCCGTATGTGCAGGTCACCCACATGAGCCCATTCCCATCGTCGGGGGCCAGCCACTGGTCGAGAGGGCGCTGGCTGGTCATTCTGAACGCATCGGAACCGGCCACTCGCCAACGTTTCAGCCTGGCTCATGAGGCCAAGCACATCATCGACCACAGGTTCGTGAAACTGATGTACTCAACCTTCCCAGACAGTGAGCGCCGCGACATGGTCGAACGGATCTGTGACTACTTCGCCGGCTGCCTGTTGATGCCGCGTCCCTGGGTCAAACGGATTTACTGCTCAGGCGTCCAGCTCCTGCCCGACCTTGCCCAAGTTTTCGGAGTTTCACAGGCCGCCATCTCAGTGCGCCTCAGTCAGATCGGCCTGGTCGATCCGACACCGCGATGCCTGCCTGCATCAGATGGCTGGACCTTTCGAGACGTTGAACGCCCGGGGAGCCGGACCACCTACCAACGATTTGCGAGCTACGTGACTTGAGAGAAGCGAGCCTGATATGACCGACGCCACGACCACCAGCCAACCGAAAGTTTCGCGCGGGCAGGAAACAACCAAGAGGGCGGTCATCTACCTCCGAGTCAGCACGCCGTCCCAGGTCAACACCGACTACAACCCCGAAGGCATCTCATTACCCGCCCAGCGTGAGCGGTGTGAACTGAAGTGCGGCCAGCTCGGTGCCGAGATCGTCCGAGAGTTCGTCGAACCCGGCCGCACCGCCACCTCGATCGACAAGCGCCCAGTGTTCCAAGAGATGCTGGCTTGGGTGAAGGACCAGGGCGACATCGACTACATCGTCGTCTACCACTTCAGCCGGATGTTCCGCAGCACGATCGACTCCGTCATCACCAAACGTGATCTGGACAAGGTCGGCACCCGTGTCGTCTCGACCATCGTCGATCTGGGCGAGGGACCCGAGAGCGCCATGGTCGAAACCATCCTGTCGGCGGTGGACGAGTACCAGTCGGCTGCCAGCGGCGCCGACATCTCCTACAAGATGTCCACCAAGGCTAGGAACGGCGGGACGCTCGGGCGAGCCAGAATCGGCTACCTCAACAAGCGGGACACCTCCGAGGGACGCAACATTGGGATCGTTGTCTTCGATGAGGAACGGGCACCCTTCGTGAAGCTGGCCTTCGAGTTGTACGCAACTGGCGCATGGTCGTTGGAGTCTTTGCAAGACGAGCTAACCCACCGTGGACTGCAGACCCGGGGCGGCAGGCATCCCGGAGGTCCGATCTCGACCTCCAAACTGGCCAAGTTGCTCCGAGACCCGTACTACATCGGCTACGTGACCTACAAGGGAGAAGTCTTTGTCGGGCGCCACGAGCCCCTCATCAGCCTCGAGCTGTTCGACCGGGTGCAAACCGTCATAGACGAGCGCAGCGGCAACGGCCGGCGGCAGCGACGCCACCAACACTTCCTCAAAGGAATGCTGTGGTGCGGGCAGTGTCATGAGCAGGGCATCGAGTCCCGAATGCTCATGCAGTGGAGCCGGGGGAATGGCGGACGTTACCGCTACTTCTTCTGCCGCAGACGCCAGCAACATCAGTGCGACTCGCGCTACCTGGAAGGCGAGGCCGTCGAGGTGGCGGTGGAGCGAGTCTACGAGAGCATCCACTTTGATGCAGAGTTGGCAGACAGGATCAGGACTTCAATGCAAGAAGCCCTCGACGAGCGCGAATATGCCTCTCGGCTGCTGGCCCGTCAGCTGAAGGCCGAACTCGATCGTCTCGATAAGCAAGAGGAAAACTTGATCGACCTTGCCGCCGAAGGCGGCATGGAAGTTGCCAAGGTGCGCAAGCGTCTGGCAGAGATCCAACGCAAGCGGGACCAGGTTGCTGGACGGATGGGCAACCAGGTCGAACAATTGGAAGTTGGTATTCAGCTCATTGAAGGGGCATTGCAGCTACTACACAACCCTTCCGACATGTATCTCAGGATGACCTCCGAGGGTCGACGGAAGATGAATCAGGCGGTCTTCGAGAAGCTGTACGTGTTCGAAGGAGTCGTCACCGAAGTGGTCTTCCAGGTGCCTTTCGGAGACTTAATGGGTGGCCAGGAAATCATAAGGAAGAGTCCGACGTATGAGCGGAAGGCAGCGTGGCCTGAACTCGACTGGAGCTTTAGCCAGCTCGGATCGGAGAATTTGTCTGAACCCTTGGCCGGCGTCTTTTTTGGCGACGGTTTGAGTAAGGGTCATATGGTGGGGACGGAGGGAGTCGAACCCTCACTGGAGGCGGTTTAAGCGCCCTGCCTCTGCCGATTGGGCTACGTCCCCGTGAGACTGGTGTTGGTCACGCTCCCTGTTGTCGTCAGCCGTCCGTTGTCATCTTCGGGCCCTCTTGTGGGCCGTCGGCCCGGGCGGGTCTGCGGTCATGGCAGCGAGGTTGCCGCCCCGGCCAGCGGAGCAGCTCGCTCCCAGACCGCGAGCTCCTCATTTCGGGGTGCGTTCACCACTGCGGATGCCCGTCCGAAGACCATGGTGGCGCGATCCAAAGGGTCCCATGCTGGCCAGGATCCGACGTCACCGTGGGAAGGGTCACCCGTCCGGGCGAAGGACACCCAAGCCTGCTGCATGCGCTGGGAGAGGGCCTCGGCTGTGGGCCCGCCACCGGTGAAGGCGGCGATCGCCGGATGGCGCACGGACCCGAACACGAAGGGGATCTCCAGAGCGTGGCAGGAACCCAGGTAGCCGCCGAAGACCGGCGTCTCCCAGGTGAAGAGGTAGACGAAGGCGTCCGTTCGATGATGGGTCTGAGCCGCGGCCAGCACTAGGGAGGGCCAGCGGAAGACGAGGTCGGTACCGGCCGCCACGAGGAGGTCGTGGGGGGTCGTCCCCTCCCCCCGTGCCTGGCGCGCCGCCAGATAGGTGGCCACGACGTCCTCCGGCGACACGGCAGGTGCCGCCCGGCCGACCCACTCGATCAGCCCGCCGTGGTCGTCGATGGCGCGCAGGCGTGGGTCACCGACGGCGAAGAAGGCGAGCTCGTCGCGGTTGGTCCCGACGAGCACCGGGATGCCGGCCGCAGCCCCGGCGGACAGCGCCTCCTCCGGCCGACTCGGCAGGACGGCTCCGTCGATGACCGGCAGGAAGGGGATCGGGAGCTCTCCCGGCCCCGGCAGCCGGGCCTGGAGACGACGGGTGGCCTCAACGAGATCGGCGGCGGGAACCGACGAGAGCCGGTCGCGGTCGACCCTGCCCAGGCCCAGCTCGACCGACAGGTCCTCGGCGGCGCGGGCAGCTCGTTGCGGCACATGGCTGTAGGGCGGGCCGCTCTGCAGCACGGCCCGATGGAACATCCCACGCGCCGCGGGGGAGGTGAGGAGGGCCGAAATGCTCATGGAGCCGGCCGACTCCCCGAAGACGGTCACGTTTGTGGGGTCGCCTCCGAGGTCGGCGATGTGGTCACCCACCCAGCGGAGAGCGGCCAGCTGGTCGAGCAGCCCCCAGTTCCCGAAAGTCGCCCACTCCGCCGTGCTCACGGACATCGCCGGATGCGCCAGGAACCCGAGGGCCCCGAGGCGGTAGTTGAACGTCACGACCACGACGTCGCCGGTGCGGGCCAGCTTGTGCCCGCGGTAGAGGAGGCTTGCCCCGGTCCCCGAGGTGAAGCCCCCACCGTGGATCCAGACCATGACCGGCCTCCTGCGCCCGTCGGGGGCGGGGGTCCACACGTTGATGCTGAGGCAGTCCTCAGACTGCCCGACCGGGTCACCCGGGATCCCGGCCCCGGCCACTGCCGGGGTCTGGGGTGCGATAGGGCCGAACTCGGTGGCCGGGCGGATCCCCTTCCAGGGCTCGGGAGGCACGGGCGGCCGCCACCGCAAGGCCCCGGCTGGGCCCCTGGCGTAGGGAATGCCGGTGAACGACCACAACCCGTCCTGCTCATGCCCGCGAACCCGGCCGCCAGAGACCTCGAGCACACCCTCCACGTGGGCACCCTACTTCCGGGCCGAGCAATATCCCCTGCTCAGGCGAAAAAAAGCCTTGGCACCGACGTGGCCAGGGGTTACTGTTGCCAGAGTGGCTGCTGTGAATTGTCGGAGCACGGCGCGCTACCCACTGCGCCCGCGCAGGGCGCTCGCAGGCGCGGCCCTGGCGGTCATCCTCGGCGCGACCGTCCCGACGGCGGTGGCCGCGGCGGCGACAGGGGGATCGACCACCACAACGACGCCCACCCAGGCGCAGATCACAGCCACCCAGGCGCAGGTGGCCGGCATCGAGGCGACCATCGCCCACGAGCAGCAGGAGACGGCAGCCCTCAGCCAGCAGTTCGACGCCGCCCAGCAGCAGATCCAGACGGTCAACGCCGCCCTGGCCAAGACGGCGACCCGGCTGAGCGTGGACCGGGTCGCCGTGACGGCCGACCGCGCCCAGCTCGGCGCCGACGCCGTCAACGCCTACATGCTGGGCACCACGACCACCCAGATCTCCACCGTCTTCACGAGCGGGGCCGACGCCTCGGCCGCCCGCAGCGAGTACGAGAGCACGGCCATCGGCGACATCAGTGGGGCGGCCACGGCCCTCGCCGCCCAGCAGGCGAGGCTGACGGCCACCGAGAGCACCCAGACGACCCAGGAGCACCAGGCGCAGGTGGCCGCCGCCCAGGCGCAGGCGCTCGAGCAGGCGAACCAGAGCGCCACGGCGGCGGCCGAGACAACCCTCCAGCAGGTGAAGGGCACGCTCGCCCAGGAGGTGGCGGCGGCGGCCGAGGCCAAGGCGCAGCAGGAGGCAGCTGCGGCGGCGGCGGCGCGCACCGCGGCAGCGGCCCAGGCCGCGGCGGCAGCGGCGGCCCAGGCCGCCAACGTGGCCGGCGCGGTGGGCGGCGCCAGCGCCGGTGCGGTGGCCACGGCCTCTGCCAACCAGGCGGCATCGTCGGCGAGCAGCGGGCAGACATCTTCGAGCGGCTCTTCCCCATCGAGCGGGAGCGGCGGCCCATCGAGCGTCACACTCAGTCACGTGGGACCGAACGGGGCCACAAACCCCGCCGGCAACGCCGCCGTGCAGGCAGCCGTCTCCCAGCTCGGCGTCCCCTACGTCTGGGGTGGTGAGACGCCCGGTGCGGGCTTCGACTGCTCGGGACTCACCCAGTGGTCGTGGTCGCAGGCGGGCGTGTCCATCCCGCGCACGGCCGACGGCCAGTACCTGGCGACGAGCAGAGTGCCCCTCTCCACACTCGAGCCGGGTGACCTGCTGTTTTACTACAACCTCGACACAGACCACACCGTGGACCACGTGGTGATGTTCGTGGGCTCGGGCCCCTACGGCAGTCAGACCATCATCCAGGCCCCCGAGACCGGGGAGCTCGTCTCCTACGCCCCCCTCTACACCTACGGCCTCATCGCCGCCGGCCGACCCTGAGCCGTCCGCCGGGACTGGCCGCCTCCGTGCGGACCGGTACGCTGAAGCAGTGACGGACCGCAGGGAGGTGGCCACCCAGACTCGGGCCTCCACCGAGATCGTGCCGCTGCGCCTCCCGCCCGAGTCGGCCGGTGCCCTCGAGGACCCCCGGCTGTCCGACGTCGACGAGTGGGGGCGCTCGGAGCACGCCCGGGCGCTGGCCCGCCAGCTCTACGAGCCGATCTACTCCAAGTGGTTCCGGGCCGAGTGGGACGGCCTGGAGAGGATCCCGAGAGAGGGCGGCGCCCTCCTCGTGGCCAACCACGCCGGCGCCGTCCCCTCCGACGCCCCGGTCATCATGCACGGCCTCGAGAAGGAGCTGGACCGGCCCGTCTACGGCATGGCCGACTACTTCTTCCGTCGGGCACCGGTGTTGGGGACCATGTGGGCACGGGTGGGCGGCGTCTCGGCCAACCCCGACAACGCCTACCGGCTCCTCCACGACCAGCACCAGCTGGCCCTGGTCTTCCCCGAGGGCACCAAGGGACCGTCCAAGTCCTACACCGACCGCTACCAGCTCCGTCGTTTCGGCCGGGGCGGCTTCGTCGAGATCGCCATGCGGGCCGGGGTGCCGGTGGTACCCATCGCCGTGGTCGGCTCTGAGGAGACCATGCCGGTGATCCTGCGGCTGCCCCGCCTGGCCCATGCCATGGGCATCCCCTACTTCCCGATCACCGTCAATTTCCTCATGCTCGGCCTGGCGGGGGCGGTCGTCCCCTTCCCCGCTAAGTTCAAACTGCGGGTCCTCGAGCCCGTCCACTTCGACGTGCCCCCGAACCAGGAGCGGTACTCGAGGAGCCGGGTCATGGACGAGGCCGAGCGCATCCGCACCGACCTCCAGGAGACCCTCTACGACATGCTGCGGGAGCGGCGCAGCGTGTGGTTCGGGTGACCGGGACCGACGTGGCACGCCGCGTCCTGGTCACCGGGGCCGACACCTTCTGGGGCGGCCGCATGGTCCAGGCCCTCGAGGCGGACCCTCAGTTCGAGGTCATCCTGGGGCTGGGCCTGCACAGTCCGTCGGTGCAGTTCGAACGGGCCGAGTTCGTCCGGGCCGACCAGACGTATTCGATCCTGAGCCGGATCGTCACGGCCACCCAGGTCGACACGATCATCCACACCTTCATGGTGGTCGACTCCACCCTGGTCCCCCGGCGCGCCCTGCACGAGATCAACGTCATCGGGACGCTCAACCTGCTGGCGGCGGCCGGTGCCACCGGATCGCCCGTCCGCCA
Organism: uncultured Actinomycetota bacterium; assembly: GCA_963770505.1. Taxonomy (GTDB): domain Bacteria; phylum Actinomycetota; class Acidimicrobiia; order Acidimicrobiales; family RAAP-2; genus CAVYPR01. Next base: position 224,944 of record CAVYPR010000006.1, read on the forward strand.
CGTCGTCGTGAAGTCGTCCTCGCTGGTCTACGGCTCCTCGGCGGAGGATCCGAACACCTTCAGCGAGACAATGCCCCGCTCCCACCTGCCGCGCACCGCGGTCGAGCGGTCGCTGGTGGAGGCCGAGAGCCTGGTCCACGACTTCGCCGTGGACAACCCGTCCACCACCGTGACCCTGCTGCGCTTCGCCAACGTCCTGGGGACCGACATCGTGACGTCCTTCAGCAAGAACCTCTCCCGCCCGCTGTGCCCTTCGATCTTCGGCTACGACCCGCTCCTGCAATTCGTGGAGGAGGATGACGTCGTCCGGGCACTCGAGTTCGTCACCCGCGAGCGCCTGCCGGGCGTCTTCAACTTGGCCGGCGCCGGCCGACTCCCCTGGAGCGAGGTCGCTTCCATCTGCGGCACCCGCCTGGTGCCCCTCCCGCCCCTGCATCCCGGTCGGGCGATCGCCCCTCTGGTGACCCTGGGGGTCTTCGAGTTCCCACCCGAGCTGGAGGACCTCCTCCGCTACGGCCGTGGTCTGGACACCACCAAGCTGAGTGCGGCCGGGTTCGAGTACCGCTACACCAGCGCCGGGGCCGTGCAGAGCTTCATCCGAGCCGTGCGCCTGCGGCGGGGGGCGGGGCGGTCGTCGGAGTCCTACACCTATGAGCACGACGTCGAGCAGTTCTTCCGCCACTCGCCGTCGGTGCTCCGCACCCCGGACGGCTGAGCCGGCCCTACTCCCGGCCGAGCCAGGTCCGCAGGAGCTCTCGTCGCCGCTGCTCCCAGTCCTCGGAGGTCACGGCGAAGCGGGCGTGGTCCTCCCACACGCCGTCGATCTCGAGGAACCGCTCGGCCACCCCCTCCATCCGTAGGCCCAGCTTCTCCACCACCCGGAGGCTGGCCCGGTTCCGCGGGATGATCGAGATCTCCACCCGGTGGAGGTTGATCGCCTCGAAGGCGAAGTGGAGGGTCATGACGACGGCCTCGGGCACGTACCCGTGGCCGGCCTGGTCGCGGTCGATCCAGTAGCCGATGAAGCCGCTCTGGAACGGGCCGCGCTGGATGGACGAGAGGGTCACCTCCCCCGCGAACCGCCCCTCGACGAAGATCCCGAAGCCGAAGCCACTGCCCAGCTGCCGCTCGCGCTCGCGGATGGCGCACCGGGCCACGAAGCTGCCCCTGTCCTCGGCCGGCAGCGGCGCGCCTCGGGGCCGGGGCTCCCAGGGCACCAGCCAGTCCCGGCAGCGCGCCCGGACCTCGACCCAGCCCGGGTAGTCCTCGTCGGCCAGCGTGCGGAGCGTGATCCGGCGGCCCACGAGCTCCAGCGGCGTCACCTGCGCGGTGCGGGCCATCACCGTCCCAGTATCTCTCGCAGCGCCCCGAGCAGCGCCTCCACGTTGGCGCGCCGCGCGGTGTGCCCCATGCACCCGATCCTCCACACGCGCCCGGCCAGCTGACCCGCCCCCGAGCCGATCTCGATGTCGTAGCGGTCGAGGAGCGCCCGGCGACAGGCGGCTTCGTCCATCCCCGCCGGGAGGTTCTCGGGCACGATCACCGTGGTCAGCTGGGCCAGCCGGGAGCTTTCGGGGACGAGCAGCTCGAGCCCGAGCTCCTCGAGGCCGCGCTGGAGGGCGCGGCCGCACTCCTCGTGCCGCTCCCACACGGCCGGCAGGCCTTCGTCGAGCACCCGGCCGAGCCCGGCGTGGAGGGCCCCGACCATCGTCACCGGGGCGGTGTGGTGGTAGACGCGGCCGCCCCCCTCGCCGCCCGTCACGTAGTTGGAGAGCAGGTTCAGGTCGAGGTACCAGCTGGATGGGCGCGGCACCAGCCGGGCCCGGGCCCGGTCCGAGACGGTGAGGGGGGCGAGGCCGGGCGGGACACCCAGGCACTTCTGGGTCCCGCTGTAGGCGATGTCGACCTGCCAGTCGTCGACGGCGACCTCCATCCCCCCGAGGGAGGTCACCGTGTCGGCGATGAGCAGGGCGTCGTCCTTCCCCGCTCCGATCGGCGCCACCTCGTTCCTCACGCCGGTCGAGGTCTCGGCGTGGACGAGGGCGATCACCGCCGGGGAGGGGTGGGCGCCCAGCACCGCCTCGGGGTCGAGCGGCTCTCCCCACGGGGCGTCGACCCGGACCACTTCGGCCCCGAGGCGGCCCGCCACCTCGCACATCCGCTCACCGAACACCCCGTTCACGCCGACGACGACCGGGTCGCCGGGCCGGACGACGTTCACGAAGGACGCCTCCATCCCCGCTGACCCCGTCCCGCTGACCGGGAGGGTGAGCGCGTTGGCCGTGGCGAACACCGACCGGAGGCGGTCGCAGGTCGCGTCGAGGACGTCGAGGAACGCCGGGTCGAGGTGTCCGATCACCGGGTGCACCAGCGCCGCGGTCACCTCCGGGTAGGGGTTGGAGGGCCCGGGGCCCATCAGGATCCGTTGCGGGACCTGCGCCATCGGGGCATCGTGGCAGGTCGCGCGGCCCGGGCGCCAACGTGCCCGGCCGTGGTCCCCGAAGTCGGGGCGGCGAGGCCCGCCACGGGTCCCCGTCCCCTCTGGGATCGGGTGGGAATCGGCGGTCCGTCTAGATTCTCGTCGTGGAACGATCTCCGGCGGCCGGAGCCGGGACGGACCGGGCGCCAACGGGGACGTTGGCCGGTCAGCCTCCGCCGGGTGGGTGCGCCGTCGCACCGGGCCACGGCCGTCGCCGGGTGCTGTGGGCGCCGCGGGACCTGCCCGATCCCGGCCCCGACGCAGCCGCCGACCTCCCCCGCTACCGCGCCTGGGTGCGGAGCCGGCAGGACGAGCGCCTGGCCGGTCGGGACACGGCGAGGGTGCCGGGCCCGGAGGTCGCGCTCTTGATGGTGGTCGACCAGCCCACAGCGGGGAGGCTCGGGGAGTGCCTCGGGGCGGTCGCCACCCAGACGTCGACCCGCTGGCGTCTCGACATCGCGGTGGTCGGCCCACTGGGGGCCGCGGCGACGGCGGCGCTCGAAGGTGCGCTGAGACAGATTCCCCCGTCCCGGGTCACCGTGGACCACCGGCCACCGGGCACGCCGGCGGTCCGGGCCACGGGCGACCTCTTCGGGGCCAGCCCCGCGCCGGCCATCTCTCTGCTGGGCCAGCACGACGTCTTGGCCCCTGACGCCATCGAGCTGCTGGCCGCCGCGCTTTGCGGGGCCGACCTCGTCTACGGCGACGAAGACAGCGCCGACGACCGGGGCCAGGCCTGCGACCCGGTGCTCAAGCCCGACTGGTCCCCGACCCTTCTCCTCTCATGGCCCTACACCGGGCGGCCCGTGGCCATGCGCCGTGACCCGGTGGTGGCGGTCGGGGGGTTCCGTCCCGTGGACGGGGGGGACTGGGAGCACGACCTGGTGCTGCGGCTGGCCGAGCGCGGCGGGCCCGTCGCCCACGTGGCCGAGGTCCTCTGCCGCCGGCCGGCCGGCGAGGTCACCGGAAACGGGGGGAGCGGGGCTGTGGTCGCCGCCCTCTCCCGACGAGACGAGGACGCGCGGGTCAATCCCGGTCCCCTCCCGCGCACCTGGCAGCTGCACCGCCACACGCGGGGGCGTCCGTCGGTCACGGCCATCATCCCCTTCCGCGACACCCCCGAACTCCTTCGGGCCTGCGTGGACTCGGTCGTGGCCACCGCGGGCGAATGCGACCTCGACCTGCTGCTGGTCGACAACGGATCCGAGGAGCCCGAGACGCTCTCCCTGTTGGACCGGCTCGCCACGCGCCACTCGGTGACCGTCACCCGCGACCCCAGGCCGTTCAACTGGGCGGCGCTCAACAACGCCGCGGCGGAATCGGCCCGCGGGGAGGTGCTGGTCTTCCTGAACAACGACATCGAGGCACGACGGCCCGGCTGGCTGGGTGCGCTCGTCGCCCAGGCGGTCCTGCCCTCGGTGGGTGCCGTCGGGGCCCGCCTCCTGTACCCGGGAGGCAGGGTGCAGCACGCCGGGGTCGTGGTCGGCCTGGGCGGTGCCGCCGGGCACGTCCTGGCCGGGCTCGGCGGCGCAGAGCCCGGGTACCTGGGGATGGCCGTGCTCACCCGCGACTGCTCGTCGGTCACCGGGGCCTGCCTGGCCACCCGCCGGGAGGTGTTCGCGCAGCTCGGTGGGTTCGACGAGGCACTCGGCCTCGACCTGAACGACATCGACTACTGCCTGCGGGCAAATGAGCTCGGCCTGAAGGTCGTCTACGAACCGCTGGCCGAGCTGGTGCACCACGAGTCCCCGAGTCGGGGGACGTCGGGGAGCCCCGAGGACCAGGGCCGCTTCGTTCAGCGGTGGGCCGAGCTCGTGGCCACGGGCGACCCCTACCTCAACCGGCACCTCACCCGGATGGACTTCTCGGCCGGCATTCGCACGGCCGACGAGGAGAAGGAGATCTCCAAATGGCTCTCGACCCTTCCCGAATAGTGGACGACGTCGCCGGCCGGTCGGACCGGTCGGAGGGCGGAGAGCCGCCGGCCATGCTGCGGCACCCGCCCGGGGCCGGGGCCCCGCTCCCCTCGATCCGGGCCGGGGACGAGGTCTCCACCGTCCACCGCGACTGGGCGCAGCTGCACGCGGTGGGGACCGGGGTGCCGGGAGGGGACGGTCAGCGGGGGCTCCGTTCGGCAGTGCGCAGCCGGCTGGCGGCGGCCACGACCGAGGCGGCCCGGCCCGCGCAGGAGGCGGACCGTGCCCTGATCGGCGACCTGATCAGGGCCGTCGACGCACTGGCGGCACGGGTCGACGTCCTCGGCGGCCGGGTGCTCGCCCTCGAGGCACTGGTCGAGGAGGTCGTCATCGTGACCAGCCAGGACCTCGCCCGCGTGCGGGCGGCGCTGGCCGCGGCAGGCGATCCGCCGGGCCCAACCGACGGTGGCTGAGCCCGGGGCCCCCACCGTCGCCGTGCTGGGCGGCTCCTGGGGCCGCGACCACGACGAGTGCGGGTTCGTGGTGCGGGCCGTGGCGGCGGCGATCTCGAGGGTGGCCGCCGTCGAGGTCATGGTCCCGGGTCCCCCGGGGCCGAGGCGGCCCGACGGCGCCTTCGACCTCCACCTCGTGGGGGAGACGCCACCCGGGCGCGGTACCGGGGCGAGCTGGCCGGGCCCGACCGAGGCGCGATGGCCGGCGATCGGTCCGATCTCGCTGGCCGTGGTCGAGGGCGGAGACGACGGTGCCCGGGATCTCGTCGAGGCATCCCTCCCGGGCGTGCCCGTGGCGCGCCTCGTCTCGACGCCACGGGACCGCGGCACGCCCGACGGAGGAGCAGCCGACCTGGCCGTAGGGGCCGGGCCACCGCCCCGGGGCGACTGCGGGATCGGCCTGCACGTCCCGGCCCACCGGCTGGCCGCCGCCCGCAGCCACGTGGGCATCGGGTTCACCGACTACCTCCTGGTGCTCGGCGACCGGGGGCCCGAGGCTGCCGGCGCCGACTCCCCCACGGCCCTGGCCGCCTGGCTGGCGGCCCGCTTCGCCGGACGGCACGTCGTGGTCGTCGAGAACGCCCTGGCCACGGTCTGGCGGGCGCGCTCGTTGCGCGGGGTGGTCAGCGTGGACACCCGCACCGACCTCTGGCGGCTCCTCGCTCACGCCCGGCTGACGGTGGACCTCTCCCCCGGCCCCCTCATCGCCCGCGAGTGCGTCGAGTCCCTCCTCTACGGGGTGCCGGTGGTCGTCCCCGAGGGCACCACCGGCTCCCGCCTGGCCGCCCTCGGCGGCGGGCTGTGGTTCGACGACGAGGCCGGGCTGCTCGGCTGCGTTGAGGCCCTCGACGACCAGCGGGTGCGCGACGTCCTGGGAGAGCAGGGCCGGGCCGTGGCCGCCGGGTGGTACGGGGACGCCACGGGGTTCGTGCACCGGGTCTCCGACGCCCTCGCCGGCCTCGGGGTGCTGCGGCCCGCCGTGTAGGTGGGGAGCCGGTCGCGATCTGGCCCCGATCCGGGAATCAAAGGTACGAGGCGCGCGGGCGGCCAGGCGAGCGGGAACGTCTCGTGGGCCAGCGAGAGGTTGGGGTTGTAGGCCGGGTCGCGCTCGAGCGCCGACGGCCATCGGTTGTGCAGGTACCGGATCTCTCGGGCCAGGCGCACGCCATTGTCGGCCTGGGTCTCGGGAGGCTCGACGGGCGACTCTCGGTGCACCATCTCGGCGAAGGGGGTCCAGCCCACCCGCCAGCCGGCCTCGCCCAGCCGCAGGCACATGTCGACGTCGGCGAAGGCCCCCGAGAGGTGCTCCTCCTCGAATCCCCCGACCGCCTCGAAGGCCTCCCGGCGCACCGCCATGCAGGCCCAGGAGACAGCGGAGAAGCACTGGCTCAGCATGGCCCGTCCGAAGTAGCCGGGCTCCAGGCGGTCGGTGAACCGGTGGACGTGGCCGACCGTCCCTCCGATGCCCATCACGATCCCGGCGTGCTGCACCGAGCCGTCGGGGTAGAGCAGTTTCGCCCCCACCGCGCCAATGCCGGGCTGCAGGAGGAGGCCCACCATCTCCTCGAGCCAGCCGTCGGCGCCGACCTCGACATCGTCGTGGACGAAGCAGAGGATGTCGCCCGACGCGGCCCGTGCCCCGGCGTTGCGCAGCGCGGCATCGCTCACATCCCGCTCGTCACGCACGACGGTGAGCAGGTGACCGCGGTCGCGCAGGTAGGCGTGCAGTGGCGGCCGCCGGTCGCCGTCGTCCACCACCACCAGCTCGGGGGCGGGATAGGTGCTCCGCATCCTGATCGAGTCCAGGCACCGCGGCAGCCGGCTTGGGGTGCGGGCCAGGACCACGACGCTCACCGACGGCGGCTCAGCGGGCAGCTGGAAGCGGATGCGGTTGAAGCCGCTGCCGCCGATGGGCAGGGCCCGGCCCGAGCTCTGCAGCCGGTCGAGGTGGTCCTGAACGGCACGACGTGCGGCGACCGCGGCGTACGGCTTGGCTGCGGTGGAGTGGGCGGTCGAACCGGGATGGTCCCGCCAGTGGTAGAGGACATGGGGCACGTGGACCACCTGCTCGGGGGCGAGCCGCTCGACCACCCGCAGCACGAGGTCCCAGTCCTGGCTCCCCTCGAGGCCCCGGCGGTAGCCGCCGACGTCGGCCACGAGGTCCCGCCGGATCACCGACAGATGCGAGAAGTAGTTCTGCCCGAGCAGGAGGACCGGGTCGTAGTCGGGCTTGAAGTACGGCCCGGACCGAGCGCCCTCGTCGTTGATGTGGTCTTCGTCGGTGTAGAGGATGCCGGCGTCGGGCTCCCGGGCCAGAGCGAGGACGCAGAGGGCCAGCGCGTGCTCGGCCATGATGTCGTCGTGGTCGAAGAGCGCCACCCACTCCCCCCCGGCCATGGAGAGCGCCGTGTTGGAGGCCTCCGAGATGTGGCCGTTCTCGTTCCGGTACTCGATCTTGATGCGGGGGTCGAGCGCGGCGTACTCCTCGAGCACCTTTTTCACCCAGGCGGCGCTGGAGCAGTCGTCGGCGACACAGAGCTCCCAGTTCTGGTAGAGCTGGGCGCGGATCGAGTCGAGCGCCTCGCGCAGGTAGGGCTCGGGCGTGTTGAAGACCGGCAGGATGACCGAGATGAGGGGAGACGCGGGCAGCGCCTCCAGCCGGCGCCTGATGGCGGCCCGGGCGCGGTCGTCGATCGTGTCGTAGAGGGCGACCCATTCCGGGTAGCGACGGTCCTCGGGGAACGAGGTCGAGGGATCGATCGGCACGGGCAGTTCCAGTCCGGCTGCCGGGGTTGCCGCGTTGCGGGCCAGGACACGGGTGCGCGAGACGCCGCGGCGTAACCGCTGGGAGAACCGGAGCAGCCGGCTCGAGCGAAGGGTGCTGATCTCTTCCCGCAACCCGGCCAGCTCGCTCTCGACCCGCACCAGTTCTTCTCCCTGCCGGGCGACCGAGCTGGCCAGCCATTCGCTGCTCTCGATCTGGGAGCGCAGGGCTTCGGCCTGTGCCTCGGCAGCCGCCAGGCGGGCGCGCAGTTTCGCCTCGGTGGGGTCGGCGTCGGCCGAGAGGGAGCCGGCGGGGCGAGCTTCACCGCCCGTCTCGGGCCGCATGCGGCCGAAGGTACCACAGGGCCGGCGCGCGAAATGGCGACCGACGAGGGCTGACGTGCCACACCGGGCTCGAAGGGCCGCCCGCCGACAACATGCGTCGGCGGGCCTCACCCCCCGGTGTGGCTCTCGTCCTCGCGATCTATGTCCCGAAGCGCCCGAAATTGCGATCAAGGCTGACGAAACGCGGGACGACCAGGACCGACCGGCACTCTGCCCTGAAGGGCTTGAACATGAGTAACGGAGGACCGAAGGACCTCACCGGAAGTTCCTGCATGGCATAGTGCCGTAAAGAGGGCCTCCGACGCCCGGTCTATACTCGCGGGGTGGACCTAGACGCAGGCCACTACCGGGGTCAGCTGACATGAAGACGACCGGTCGTGAGGCCTCCGTCGAGGAGACATTGCAGCAAAATTTCCCGGCGGTTTTGTACTTGGTCGGCCAGGATTCGCACCAGTCCGATGTTCAGGTGCCTCCGTGGTGGCGTCAGGAACATGATGGCCAACGTTGCTACATGATGTCCTTCGGCCGACTCGAAAACGTGAAGCGACAGATGTCCGGCCGGACGTTGGACGAAGCATGGGATCTCGAGGCCAGCGTCACAGAGGATGACGTCGCACAGTTCCTCCTTGAGTTCATCGCCGGGAGGGGTATCGACCTCGTCGAAATCGCGACGTCGAGGCTTGCTCTCGATCTGATCCCAACGGCGAAGATGGCGTTTCCCCACCTCAAGTTCGTCGTCGACCTCAGTACAGACACCCGGCCTCGTTGGGATGACTGCTCATATGTCACGTCCCGGTACGGAAACCTCGTGGATGCCTACGTCACGGACAAGGCAGACGTCGTGGCCCGGCTCCAAGCCCAGTACATCCCCACTAGCAAGATCCACGCTGCCCCACCGCTCGTAGCCAGCGGGGACCTTGGTGTGTTCTCCGACGAGCTGTACTTGACCCTGATGGGCGGCCGATCCGCCGAACTTTGTTCAGACGGCGTGGCCCCGAGGAGCCGCACTTGAAGGAGCATTTCCAGCGGCGGGTAGTTGCCGGTACCCATCCTCGCGTCAGCGTGGTCATGCCGTTCTTCAACCATGGAATGTTTGTCGCCGAGGCGATCGACTCGGTGCGAGGTCAGTCGTATCCGGTAAGCGAAGTCGTCATCGTGGACGATGGATCCAGCGAGCCGCAAAGCATCGCCGTGCTCGCGCAGCTCGAGGCTGAAGGGATCGTTGTCCACCGACAAAAGAACAAAGGTCCCAGCGCCGCTCGAAACGCTGGCGTCGAACTGAGCGGTGGAGACGCGGTCCTCTTTCTCGACAGCGATGACCGGCTCTCGGAGGGGCAGATTGAACAGTCCGTGACGGCCTTGGCCAATGCTCCCGGAGAGATTGGCTTCGCCTACCCGGACTTGCAGTTCTTCGGGAACGAGCGGGACTTGGTCGTCATGCCCCCGTACAACTTCTACCTCCTCCTCCACCGGAACTTCTGTGCCATGGGCAGCCTCATCGATCGGTCGGTCTTCGATTGCGGGCACCAGTTCCGGGAGGATCTTGTCAGCGGTCACGAAGATTGGGACTTCTTCGTCGGCATGGGGAAGATGGGTGTGTTCGGGGTGCCGGTACACGGGGTCCCCCTGAGGTGGCGGCGCTGGGGCTTCTCCCGTTCCGACGGTGTGCAGGAGTCAAAGGGATCGTTCTTGGAGGAGCTCCGGGAGTTACATCCCGACCTGTACGGCAGTCGAATGTTGGTCGAGGTGAAGAGGCAGTGGTCGCCGGCCCTGAGCGTGGTTGGGGGAAGCGGCGTGGAAGCAAACCAGGTTGCCCAGACCTGCGACGACTTCGAACTGGCGGTGCTCACGGAGAAGGACGCTGCGGCCGGGAATGCACCACCGCCAGTGAGAGGTCGCTGGGTGGCCGTCGTCACCCAAGGTGAAGATTCGATTCTCGCTGATGCGACCTTCGTCGAGCGGGCTCTCCGGCTCATCGAGCACCGAGCGGTTCCGGTCGCGCTCGGGCTCGAACTCGAAGACGGTGATCGAGCTGGTCGGCGACATGATGAACCGAGTCGAGGGAGGGCGATCGGGGCCATCGTCGACGGCGCGACGTATGCCAGCTGGATAGATGAAGCCACCCGTAATGGCGAAGATCTCTTGGACTACCTGGCGCGCCGTGGCGAACCGACCAGATGGCTGAGCTGCCGGCGGCCAGCTGCCGTGGGGGGGGCAAGGCCCAACAGAGTCAGAACGGGCAATGCCGAACGTCAGCGCCGCCCGCCCCCCTCGCTTGAAGCGACGATGCAGGATGACGGTGGCGATCAGATGACCTCGAGGTCGGGTCTGGCTGAACGGGCGGCTGAGATCGAGACGTCGTTTCGCTGGTCGGAGATGCCGCCTCTGTACATTCCGGCGGGTGGTCTCAAGAATGTGCCCGAGCCGCCGCGCGGCTTTAGGGACGCTTTGACAGCGATCACGCAAAGGGCATGGTCCCGGTGGGCGCCATCGAGAACTCAGCGATTGGATCTGGTGATCGACGCCCACGGACGGTCGCTTTTCGAAACCGTCAGTGACGACGCGCCGCCCGCCACCGGGACCGACCGGCTGACCATTGGTCGGATCTGGGCGCGGCCGTTCCCAGGTACTGCGTGCCTCTATTCCAATATCGACGTCCTGACGCACGCCCACACGTACCGGGTGTCGGAGGACCAGCCAACGAACCGATTCGAACTACCGATCGGCTACGTCGCGACGGACGACCTGCCCGGGGCCGTGGACTTGCGAGAGGCATTGGACCGCGCCGTCTATTCCAGTAGCGGCGTTCGCCGCGTGTTGGACCTACCGGAGATCGATACTGGCGGGGCGCCCGCATACATCGAACGGGCACGCCATCATCACTGGGAGGCGGCCGGAACCGCAGTTGGGCGGATGTCGGGATCGTCCGGTTCTCGCCCGACGACGATACAGCGAACCTGGCCATTGTACGAGGTTGTCCTTCGCAACGGCGGCCTCAGATACACGCTTTCTCCCGACGCTTGCGTCGCACCAGATGTCCTCCGTCCGGTGGCGAATCCGATCGCCAAGGTGACCGAGGGATCTTTGAACGGAGCCCTACAGCCCCTTCATGAAGTTCGCTTCCGAGCGACCGGCGGGACCGGGTACGTAAGCAGAAACGAATTGGCGGCCAGCCTGGACCAGCTCGAGCCAGTGCGGGAACTGGGGAGCGTGGCAGATGAGCGTGGACTCACCGTCCCACTGGTTCGTCTGCATCCGATCTCACCCGATCGGGCGCCGGCCGGAGAACCAGGGCATCGGCTGGCCATTGAGTGGCAGCAAGCTGTCTCTTCCGGCTACGTGCCGGAAGGCGTCATCGGTTTCGCTCGTGAACCAGATGCGGACCGTGCTCCCTTGTATCGGTGGCGCTCGACGACTGCAGGAGAACGGCGACTAACCCTTGGTGAACCGCCGGATGGCCCGCCACAGATGTGGCAATTCGAGGGGACGCTCGGAACGGCATGGCGTGTTGGCTCTCACCAACTGCGTCTGGTCGATCTTTGGGAGATGGTTCGAGGTGACGGTGCAGTGTCGTACTCGATCGAACCTTGGATCGACGAGGAGAGGGGTTTCGCCGCGCATCGGGTCGTCGCTCGGCTCCAGGTACAGGGCAGGCCGGAAGCCCTTCCCCTCTTTGCCTACGGGTCGGCAGGTGCGACGCGGCTGGTGACCAACTGCCGAAGTGAAGGGAACGTCGTTGACGGCGCGTCCGAGCGTGTCCTCGGATACGTCGATCCGGCGGTTCCGCCAACTTCGGCAAAGGAGCAGAGGGGACCCGTCCCTGACGGACTGGTCGATGTCGACTGGGCAGACGGCGCCGGCCTCGCCCTTCGCGGGTGGTTGCACCGGGCCCAAAGGCCAGGAACGGTGGGGATCCAGAGCGCCCCACTGGTAGACGGCCCCCCTCGGGTCGTCGAGGAGGGCGAGCTCCCTCGACCGCGTTCGGTTGTCGGCTATGCGAGCCTGACGTTACGCCCGGCTTCCCAGCCGGCTTACGCACTCACGAATCGTGTCGACGGCCGACGAGTCATCTCCACCACACTCCCGTCGGACGGCCAATGGGCAATCGACGGGGTGGCCTGCTTCCTTCCGGGCGGTCCCGACACGCCATTTGGCGACGACGGGGTCGTCGAACTCTCCGCGGATGCCATCGGCAGGCGGGCTAGCGACAACCGGCCGTCCATGCGTTGGATCGACTTGCATCTGCGGAAGCCGTTGGGATCGTCACCGGAGGCGGGATGGGCCCGACGAATTCCGCAAGAGGTCCGGCGGCAGGGGCGTCGCTGGGCCACCCGAATGTTCAACCCGGAGAATCGTAAGTAACCCGCGATTCCTCGAGCATCCAGTGTGCAGATTCAGGAGGCTGCGTCAGGCTTGTGCGGAACGCTTCCTTGAGCAACTCGACCACCACCGCTGGTCCCGCGCATGCAGACACCGCACCTTCGTGGTGGATCCAGAAGCGCTGCCTCCACATCGAGGACGCGCCTTGCTGACAGGTGCGGCCGGCTCAACGTCCCGTCGGCAGACGTGGAGCCCTCCCTCTCGGTAGCCGCAGCAAACTGCATGCCTGGAGACACTCCGACGCGTTAGAAGGATGCCGAGCCGGTCAGGACATCGTGGTCAGCGGCTCATCCCGCAATTCCGCGGAACTCACTTGTTGACCACCACCAGATGGCACCTCCGCCGTCAGGTGAAGTACCAGCCACGGACGAACATCACTTCCACCACGACCGCCAGTCCCACCCAACAGAAGAGCACGGGGACCAGCACGTAGCGGGAACGCAGAAGGAGCGTTGACATGGCCGGGTACAAGGCCATGCTGCCGTCGGTCGTGAGTCGGGTAACTGCCTCAGGGTTGGCGATGCCATAGAACGTCTGAGTGGAACTCGCCGGCAGTAGAACGCTCAGCACTGAATAGACGCCGAAGAATAGCGGAAATCTACGTAATTTCGGATTCACTCGATCGACCACGTAGTAGATGCAAATAGCCAGGCCTATCACCACGAAGATAGCATTAATGTCACGGGTTAGGTGATAGTTCGCGTTCGTGATGCCAGGTGGGCCATTCGCCTCTATATGGGTGATGATGCTGATCAACGCGCTGAAGGGTATGACCGCGTGGCGGTTGAACGTCTTCTGCTGAGTGAGAAACAAGAGCGGATTGCCGTACCGTGCAAGCTGCCACGACATCCAGGCGACCAGACCGGCGATCGAAATCAGTCCATACACTGCTACCTGCCACAGCCGGCGACAAGGGAATGCAGCTACTGCAACGGCAACCGCCAGGCAGATGCCCAGAGGAGAGAAAGCCGTGGCGATTCCCGCCAGAATTGCGGCTAGCAGAAAACGTCGGCGCTGGATGCTGAGTACGGCACCGGCGCTGAGGGCGATGAATGAGCCTTCAGGGTAGCCCGCGATCAGAAACACTGATGCCGGTGACCACGTGTAGAGGATCAATGCCAGTCGAGTCGTCCGCTGCGGGCACATGCTGCCGATTGCGGCCAGCATGAGCGGAACCGACACGACGAACGCCACCCAAGAGATAGACAGGCCGGCAGCATCGAGGGGAAGATGGTGGAGAGTCATTGCCTCTACCAAGCGAACGGCCATCGGATAACCGGGAAAGAACACGGTCGCTCTCTTTGCCGGGTACCAATGAAAGGCGACTCCGAGGTACCAGCCACTATCCCAACGAAGGAGACTGGTGGCGGCGTTTCCTCCGTGACCGCCAGGTGCGTAGGTGCCGCTCGGGGACCTACGCAGGACCAACTCGTTGATGAGCAAGCCAGCACCGAGTCTGAGCACGGCCAACCCCAGCGCATACGTCAGATTGCGGTAGACGGAGGATTGGGCCTGCGACCTGTGATGTCCTGACGTCGGGGCGAAGAGGCGCTCCATGAGTGGGGCAAACTATACGGGCCTCAACGAAAGCAGGGAATGACCGCGGCGGACTGCTGCCGTGGCAAAGCCGGAAGCCGTCCTGTTCAACCCGCCAAGGTTGTCGTCGGTCCCTCTCTCACTTTCTTCGCCCGCCTCCCGGGAGGTGGAGCCGAAGATCCCTGGTGCCGCGTGCAACAAAGGTCAGCCACCAGCTTGGGGACATCACGCTCTGCGTCAGCAGCTACGTTTCGCAGGCGTTTAAGTTCGGCTCGACCCAGACGCTGGCTCCCCGGGGGAGACTGTTGTGGACCCCCTTGGCGGAAGTGACGGCAACGCCGGTGTCCGAACCGGCGAGTGTGCGTGTTGATCGCGCAGAGAGAGTGAATGACGCAGACAGAACGGACGCGATGGCGGCCGTCCGCTTATGGTGGCAGCAAGGTCTTTCGGTTGGCATCCTCAGATGAGAATCCGGCGGCAGTGGGTTGTAACGGTCCGGGAGCCAAGGCTTCTCCTGGAGGGGCCGCTTCTCCCGAAGGAGGTCTAGACGATTCGCCTGCTCCCCCGGCGGGAAGCGGAGAACCCGCCGCTGTGTCTTCGATCCCGTCATCTGCACCGGATGTGTCGGGGGAGTGCTTGGCCGGGCCCGAGGCGACAGCAGGCGAGACACCCCCAGCAGCGTCGGATGCGAGATGGGTGGGACGTCTCCTCCACGACGCCACGCTCCACCGGGACGGGAACCAGACCCGCTTGAGCCGAAGGAAAGGATTCTCGACGAGATGCCAGCTGGCGAACGCGAAGACCATGCTGACCGAGAAGGTGATGGCCAAGTAGGCGGGTAAACCAAGCTTGTACGCACCGTACATGGCGGCTAGTTGTTGTACCGGGAACGCGTAGACATAGAGCCCGTAAGAGAAATCGCCATACCTATCGACGTGATGGAGCGGCAGCCGGATGGCCGCCCACAGACAGAGATAGGCGAATGCAGGCTCGCTGATCTCCGGGTACAGATGCAAGACAACGCCCAGGACGTAGGCGCCAACGGCGAGAAAGGCCAATTTGTTGGAGATCGGCACACGATCTCGGTACAGAAAGAGGAGAGCCCCCAGGCAGAACAAGAACGAAAGATGGATGAGCTGGTAATCACCGAAGAAGGGGACGGAAGGGCTGACCCAGGTTGGATTTCTAAACTGGATGATCTCAAAGGTCCATAGAAAGATTCCTAGCCCGAGGATGGTGACGCGGGCACGCTTCAGTATGCCGAAAGCGCCCAGTACGAAGACGGCAAGATAGCACTTGAACTCGTAGATGAGCGTCCAGAGTGACCCATCGAATGCGTGAGGGTATGGGTTCTTAGACAGCAGTGTGTTGATGCTGTACTGATTCATGGTCAGAAGGACGTTCGATCGCACGTAAGCGATCGGGGAATCGGGGTAGCCGTGCAGGTACCCGTGAAGTGACCCGTGCTCGTATTTGAAGGCAATCGTCCCGAACACGGCCGCCGTTATCAGGAGACATGCCCAAAAGCCGGGAAATATCCGGAGAAACCGCTTCCAAAGATAACGAGGAGCGGTTGACGAGGTGGCAAAACTTCGGGTGACCAGGAAACCGCTGACGACGAAGAAGCCGGCGACCGCGAGTCCTCCGAAATCTTCTTGTCCCCTCGTCCACGACCACATCGGGTCCAGTCCGCCGTTGAAGCCTCCCAGGGGAAAGGAGTGGGAAAGCAGGACCATCGCCGCGAAAACCAAGCGGAGGAAGGAGAAGCTGTTCCGTCGAGGATTGAACGCCTGGTCGAGCGGGGCCATCGATCTGTCCAGTCGACGAATCCCCCGTCGAATGGTCGGGATGGCCCCCGAGACCTTCATCGACGTTGGAGTTGGGTGCGCACGACCCGGGAGAGGTCCCGCAGCGGCTTGGTGATCCTCCAGCTATGGGACGCCTCCATCCCCTCGATCCGGTGGGTGGCGACGGTCAGGTTGCCCTGAAGGTTCTCTCGGATGTCGTTCGCCGCTTCGAGGTCAGACAACAGCTCGGCCACGCGGTCGTTCAGTTCTTGCAGCCTGCAGAGGATCTGGCTGGGCACATGCAAGGTCTTGCAGTGGACCTGGGCAAGGAGAGTCGGGCGGGTTCGGTCCCAGGCGGCTCTGGAAGCTGGCAACCCATCACTCGGGGTAGTCGCCAGCCGGCGGCGGAGGTACGTGACCGCGCCGAGATCGACGACGCCGTACTGCAGCGCGGCGAGAAGTACGGCTGCTGACTCCACGAGCTCGTCTGGAACGCTGGACAGTTCGACGTCTTCGGTGAAGATCTTGCGCGGAATGGCGACACCGAGCATCCCAGGCGATTCGTTCCCCGTCTCGAAGTGGGCCAGGACGTCGAACGACGGGGGCCTTGGACACGAGGGACGCCCGACGCTGACGTAGGCGTCTCCCGTTCCCGAGGGGACGGTGGCAAAGGGCTGTTCAGCGACGACGCCATAGAGGACGCCGCCATTCGAGTTGATCCCCTCGGAGAACAACGCGGACCAATTCCCAAAGACGACGTCGGGGGCATCAATCCGGGTTATGTAGCGGCCACGGCAGGCAAGCACCAACGTCATGAAAGGTGTCTCATCCGACTCATCATTTACGACGACGAGTCGGACCCGACGAGTGAAATCCGGGTCAAAAACGCTGATGAGCTCGCGATACCCCGGTGCTCTTGACCGACTGTCTGCTTCGACGACGATCTCGAACTCCTCCGACTCCTGCGCCGCCAATGACAGCAGCGTGTCGACCATTTCCATCGGTCCGTGGTCGCGGGTTCTGACGATCACGCTGAGCGCGACGTCAGACAATTCGTCGGCGTGGCGATCAGTCATCGTAGGCGAAACGGTGTCGGGCGAACGCATAACCGACGAACTGCGACACCTCTCCGTTGGCATCCAGCTGCCTGGGGAGGGTGCCCGACCGCTCCCGCTGTCTGAAGGTCTCGACAGCCCGTTGATGATACGGAGAGCCGGTGTTGAGGAGACCCCGGGCCCACTCCTCGACGAGGTCTGTCCTGGAGTATTTCCAAGCCATCATGAGGGACGCTTCGGCCGAGTAGTAGACCTCGGCCTCTCCCACTTCGATCTGGCCGGTGAGGTCAAGACGCTTGTCATGGTAGATGCAGGCCGACGGACAGTACACGACCCGATACCCCGCCAACCTCGCGCGCCAACTGAAATCCACGTCGTCGCAGTACATGAAGAAGCTGTCGGAATCGAACCCCACGATGGACTGGATCACCTCGGCGCGAACGAGGGCGCACGCCATCGACGCCCAGCTGGTGTCCCCCGAGTGGCGATCGAATTCCTTGGGATGCTCGAGCGGAACCTGACGAGCCTCGGCGATGCCCACGCCCGAAGTGGCTAGGGCAACCATGAGCTCGGCCAGAGCAAACGGACTGGCGTAGACGTCCGGATTGACGATGAAGAGGAGTTCCGAATCGAACCGTCCGAAGAGCGCATTGTTGCCCGCGGCCGACCCCAGGTTCTTGTTAAAGAAGCGGTACTCAAAATCGATGCCCTTGCCCCGCAACACCCTCTGGCGGTCATCCACGTCCTCGCTCGGGAGGACCGGTTGGGCCGTACAGTCGCCGACCGCCAAGGTGACCGCACCGAGGCCGTGCCGAGCGCGGGCCACCGAGATCGCCGCGACGATACCCCTCAAGAAGCGGTCGACATCGTTCACACTTTGGCCGAACAGCACCGTCTGCACCTGGAGCGAGGGCAAAGTCGACCGTTGATCGGTAGCGGCACTCGGATCGTCAAATTCTGGAAGAGTCGGTCACCGCGCCTGCCTGGCATCTGGGGTCGACGCGAACATCACGCCCTCGATCCGAGAGCACTGCACAGCGAGCCCAGAACGAAGTGTCGGAGTATCGACGATGGATCGCCGTCGAGCCGAGCTGCAGACACGTCTATCTCGGGGGAGGAGTCCCAGACGCCAGCGGAGGTGGCACCAGGGTGAACGTCGGATGGGAGCACGTCGAGGGCGACCATTCGATCTCCCCGCGACGAGGGCTGGGCGCGGCACGCGCTCTCGATGAGCCCGGCTCCGCCGCCGATGAACGTCGTGAGCATGGCCGCCAGGATACGCCCTCTCAGGTAGCCACTCGGTGGAGGATCAGCCTCGGGCAGCCACTACTCCTCGCTCCTGGGACCGGTCACGGAAAGGGTGGTTACCACGTCGTCCACGAAGCCGATCCGTACCCCGGTGTCGACCATTTGTCTGCAGACGTGCCAGTCGCCTGGCTCATTCACCACGCACGCATTTGGATCCGACTTGAAGAATCGCAATCTGCCCGAGGGCACGTTCCGGCAGGGTGAAGGGCCCGCCGAGCCCACGCACCCGCTCAAGGGGGATCCCCCGGAGCGGTCGCCGCCTGCACCGACTCGACCAGCCCGTCGAGGATGTCGCGCTCGGAAACCAGGCATGTCTTGAGCCCGAGCGTGGCCATCACTTCCTCCAAGATGAGCACCCCGGCCACGATGACGTCCTGGCGGCCCGGGTCCATGCCCGGACGTTCGCCCCGAGCGCCCGACGTCTCCGAGGCCAGGAGCCCGAGCCAGCGCGTCACCTCGGCGCGGCCAAGCAGGAAGTGGTGGATCCGTTCGGGGTCGTAGACCTCGAGCCCCTGCTCGAGCGAGGCCAGGGTCGACACCGTCCCGGCCAGACCGATGAGGCGGCTCCCGGTGGGGAGGTGGCCGAGGCGGGGAACCTGCTCGATCGCCGCGCCCAGCCCCGCCCGCACGGCCGAGGCGGCGGCCTCCATCTCGCCCGCGGTCGGCGGGTCGTGGCCGAGGTGGCGCTCGGTCAAGCGCACACAGCCCATGTCGAGTGAGACGGCCTCGGCGCGCCCGTCGCGGCCGACCACCAACTCGGTCGAGCCGCCCCCGATGTCGACCACCACGTCGTCGCCGCGGACGGGCGGGAGGTCGGCGGTGGCCCCCGAGAAGGCCAGTCGGCCCTCCTCCTCCCCCGAGAGGAGCTCGGCCGGCACTCCCAGGACGCCCGCCGCCGCCTCGAGGAACTCGGCCCCGTTGACGGCGTCGCGCACCGCCGAGGTGGCGGCCATCCGGGCCGCGCCGACGCCGAGCCGGTCCATCACCGAGCGGTACTCGGCCAGGACGGAGAGCGTCCGGGCCACCGCGTCGGGGTCGAGCTTGCCGGTGGCGTCCACCCCCTGGCCCAGCCGGGTGATGCGCATGTGGCGCTCGAGGGTGCGGCCGTCGGCGCCGGCCACCAGGAGCCGGGTGGAGTTGGTGCCGCAGTCGACGGCGGCCACGGGTCCGCGGGGCTCCTCCGGCATGCAACCGATTTACCACACCCTCTGCGCTGCGGCACTCATGAAGCGGGGGGTGCCACTCCCCCGGCGCCGCTCGGGGGCCGGTCCAGCCCGAGGTGCGCCGCCACCCACTCCCCCACCGGGTCGTCCCCGCCCGCCAGCCACCAGGCCAGGTGGGCGTGCAGGCACTTCACCCCCTGGCGGGTCCCCCCGACCCCGCCCGACGGACGCGGGCCGCGGTGGTCCGGGGCCAGCAGGTCGTCACGGGCCGCGGCGTAGCGCGCGTGGGCGGCGGAGAGCGCCACCGGATCGACCTCGGCCTCGGCCCGGCGGACCCCGCCGTCGGCCTCCAGCCGGCTGACGGCCTCGCGCAGCTCGGGGTCGACCAGCCAGAAGGTGGTGGGCATGGGCGTCCCGTCGCCGAGCAGCGGGGCGTTGGCGATGACCGAAGGGGTACCGTCGGGCCGACGGACCACCACCTCGAACCGCCCGGCCGGCTCCCGGCCCAGCAGGGCGGCCACCACCTCGGCTGTCGGCCCGGGGGGCCCGGTGCCCGAGCCGGCGTCACCGGCCCGCGGCCCGCTCAACGCCAGAATTCGAGCGTGTCGAGGATGCGCCCGAGCACGCCGGACGAGCCGCCGGTGGCGGACGACGGCGCGCCGGCGGCCGTGCCCCCCGCGTGGCGCGCCGCGCCGGAGGTGGAGCTGCCAATCGAGCCGGCCGGGAGCTCGGAGGCCCCCGAAGGCGTCACCGGGGGCTGCTGGCCGGGATCGCCGGCGTCGGTCCCACCCGACGCCGAGGGCGCGGGCAGGACCTCGTAGACCTGCTGGCCCGGGTCGACCAGCTGGTACTGCTGGCGGGCGATGCGGGCCACCTCGGCCGGGCTCTCGAGCCTCCGGGCCTCCTGGCGGAGCGCGTCGTTCTGGCGCTGCAGCGTGTCGAGCTGGCTGGTCGACGACGAGAGCTGCTGGTGCTGGTGGTAGAGGGCGTCGGCGGGGAACCAGGCGGCGACCACCACCACGGCGGCGACGGCGGCGGCGACCACCAGCAGCCGGGACCGGCGGTCCCCGGTGGCCCGGCGGTGGGCGGCCCGGGGCCGGGAGCGCCCGGAACCCGCGGCGCGCCCGCGATCAGCCATCGCCGCGCCGCGCCGCCAGCACCTCGGCGCCACCGAAGGCGGCCGAGCCGCCCAGGTCCTCCTCGATGCGCAGCAGCTGGTTGTACTTGGCCACCCGGTCCGACCGGCAGGGGGCGCCGCTCTTCATCTGCCCGGCGTTCACCGCCACCGCCAGGTCGGCGACCGTGGTGTCCTCGGTCTCCCCGGAGCGGTGGGAGATCACGCACGTGTAGGCGGAGCGGGTGGCCAGCTCGATGGCGTCGAGGGTCTCGGTCACCGTGCCGATCTGGTTCAGCTTCACCAGCACCGAGTTGGCCACCTTGGCGCGCACACCGCGCTCGATGAGCTCGATGTTGGTCACGAAGATGTCGTCGCCCACCAGCTGCACCCTGTGGCCCAATGCCTCGGTCAGCGCCGCCCAGCCGTCCCAGTCGTCCTCAGCCATCCCGTCTTCGATGGAGACGATCGGGTAGCGGTCGACGAGGTCGGACCAGTAGTCGACCATCTCCGCCGGGGAGAGCGTTCGCCCCTCGCCGGCCAGCTCGTAGGAGCCGTCCTTCCACAGCTCGCTGGTGGCCGGGTCGAGGGCGATGGCGATCTCGTCGCCGGGGACGCGCCCCGCGGCCTCGATCGCCTCAACCAAGAGCCGCACGGCGTCCTCGTTGTGCGCGAGGTCGGGGGCGAACCCGCCCTCGTCGCCCACCCCGGTGGAGAGGCTGCGGCCGGCCAGGATCTGCCGCAGGGCGTGGTAGGTCTCCGAGCCCCAGCGCAGCGCTTCGGCGTAGGAGGCGGCGCCGACCGGCATCAGCATGTACTCCTGGAAGTCGACGTTGTTGGTGGCGTGGGCCCCGCCGTTCACCACGTTGAACTGGGGCACGGGCAGCACGTGGGCGTTGGCCCCGCCCAACGAGCGGTAGAGGGGGACGTCCAGCTCGGACGCCGCCGCCTTGGCCACGGCCATCGAGGTGGCCACCACGGCGTTGGCCCCCAGCCGGCCCTTGTCGGGGGTGCCGTCGAGATCGACCATGGCCAGGTCGACGGCCCGCTGGTCCAGCGCGTCCAGGCCGCAGATGCCCTCGGCTAGCTCCCCGTTCACGTTGGCCACCGCCTGCAGGACGCCCCGACCGCCGTAGCGGGGGCCGCCGTCGCGCAGCTCGACCGCCTCCGCGGCGCCGGTTGAGGCGCCCGAAGGGGCGATGGCCCGGCCCCGGGCCCCCGAGTCGAGCACGACCTCGGCCTCGACGGTCGGGTTGCCCCGCGAGTCGAGGACTTCCCGGCCGACGACGAACTCGATGGCGCTCACTCATCAACTCCCTTGGCGTCTCCCCTGGTGAGACGCTGGCTAGCCAGGCTACTCGGCCCCCGGCACAGCGAGAGGGAGGGGTCGGAGGCCCGGACGGGCGCTCACGCGGTGTGGATGGAGGGGACCAGGCGGATCCACAGCACGAGGAGGAACGCCGCCGAGGCGGCCACCGTCCACAGGAGCGGGCGGACCGTGCGGAACCGGGTCACCACGAACGCCGCCGCGGCAAGCGCCAGGAGCGGCAGCGTGCACAGGGTGTAACGGGGGAGCATGTCCTCCCACTGCTCGCCCACCTGCACGTACCAAATGAGGGCGATGTTCAAGAACCACGGTGCCACCAGGAGCCAGTAGCCCCCGGTCAGCAGGCGCCGGCCGAGAGCGAGGGCGAGCACGGCGACCACCGGGATGACCAGCACCTGGAAGACGGTGGCCAGGTAGTTGAGGAGGCTGTGGCCGATGAGGGCACCCCCCCACTCCTGGGGCAGGAGGGGCTGGAAGAGGTTCTGCGCGGTCAGCCCGGGGAGTGTGCCGAGGGCGTAGTGGAGGTGATGGGGGTTGACGGTGGGCTGCTGCTCGACCCTGGCCAGGCTGGCCGCGGTGAGGGCGTGGTACTTCGCCTCGTCGAAGGCGAGCCACGGGACCAGCACCACCACGGCCAGGCCGGCGCCGGCCGCGGCCCACAGGGCGCCTGCCCGGTCCCGGTGGACCCACACGGCGTAGACCAGCACCGCCCCGAAGAGCGGGACGAGGACGGCCAGGTAGAGGTCGGTCAGCAGGCAGCAGCCCACCAGCAGGCCGCAGACCGGCAGCCGCCGCACCGACCGCTCCTCCCAGGCGATCCACAGTTCGGTCACGGCCAGGATGCCGAGCGGCACGGCCAGGGCCAGATTCGAGATGATCACCATGCGGGCTACGAAACCCGGCATGAAGAAGACGAGCATGCCGGCGGCCAGGCCGCACAGCCATCGGGCCCGCAGGACGCGTCGGGACAGGCGGGCGAAGAGGCCGATGGCGGCCAGCAGCAGCAGCAGGCCGAAGAACCTGAGCGCGATGGCCTTGGTGTGGTAGTTCCCGCTCAGGTCGAAGACCGGCACCGCCGCGTAGTAGTAGAGCGGCGGCTGGAAGGCCTCGTAGGAGAGGCCGGCCAGGCCGTCGGTTCGGCGGTCGATGGTGGTGTGGCGCGGGTAGACGCCCTGGCCGATCGCCACCGCCTCCTCGTTGGCGAGCGTCTTGCCCAGCACCGGGTAGCTGCCGTGGTCGGCGATGTAGGCCACGTTGGAGAAGTGGGCGCCCTCGTCCACCGGAGACCACAGGGGCGCCCGGACTGCGGTGATGGCGCCGAACACCACGACGGCCACGATCTGGGCCACCACGATGGCGGCGGCCAGCTGGGCGGCGCGCCGGGTGAGCGGTTCGTCCCGCCACGACGGCGGCCCATCGGGCCCCTCCGCGGCGGCAGTCCGCTCGACGAGCGGTGTCGCACCGTCGACGGCCGGGGACCCCACCTCCGCCTCGGCATCGACCTCTGCCACCTGCCGCCCTTCGCCGGTCGCCTCGGACGCGGACCAGTCGGGCAACTCTACGGTCACCCGCCCACCCCTACCGCCCCCCCTCGGCCCGTCGGACTTCGTCTTTGAACCGCAGGGCGGCCGCCCGCGCCGCGTCCTCGGGGTCCACCCCGAGCCGGCGTCCCATGTCGGCCAGGAGGAAGAGGAGGTCGCCCAGCCGGCGGGCGAGGTCGTGGGCCCCGGGCCCCTCGGTCGCCGCGCCGGGCTCAGGCAGGCCGGCCAGGGCGGCGGCCGCCGCCGCCCGCTCCTCGTCGAAGCCCGGGAGCTCGAGGCCGTCCACCGACCGGGCCTTGCCGCCCAGCTTGGCCACCAGGGCCAGGGCCGGCAGCGACGCCGGGATGCCGTCGGTCACGCTCTGTCGGCCCTTCTCGGCCTTCTTGATCTCCTCCCAGTTGGCCACCACCGTGCCGGGGTCCTCGGCCACCACGTCGCCGAAGACGTGCGGGTGGCGGGCCACCAGCTTGTCGTGGACGCCGCGGGCCACCCCGGCCAGGTCGAACCGCCCTTCCTCGGCCGCCAGGCGGGAGTGGAAGAAGACCTGGAACAGCAGGTCGCCCAGCTCCTCTTCGAGGTGGTCGACCGCCTCGACCTCGACGCCGTCCCCGGCCTCGGCCCGGGTCAGCTCGTCGACGGCGTCGATCACCTCGTAGGCCTCCTCCAAGAGGTGTCGGGTGAGCGAGGCGTGGGTCTGTTCGCGGTCCCACGGGCAGTCCTGGCGCAGGCGGCGGACGAGGCCGTCGAGGGCCGCCATCTCCCCGGCCACCGGTGACGACAGGCGCGGCACCCACACCGAGGTGAGGTGGTCGGGTTCGAGCGCCCGGTCGAGCTCGTCCCAGCCGACGGTCACCACCCGCTCGTCGGTGAGGCCCAGGTGATGCAGGAGCGTGGCCGTGGGCGGGCCGGGGACGAGGTCGGAGTCCACCGAGAGCTTCACCTCGGAGAGCACGGTGGCCGACCAGCACTGGGCCACGAGCAGCGGTCCGCGCTCGCCGGCTGCCTCCACGGCGAACCGCGTCCCGTCGACCAGGCGCACCCCGGAGGACAGCGGGTCGACCCCCAGCCGCTCCCAGGCGAGATCCAAGAAGGAGAGGGCGGGGACGACGGTGACCTCGGCCCGGGGGTCGGCCCGCAGCAGCTCCACCGTGCGCTCGGCCACCAGCGGCGACCCGGGCACGGCGTAGACGACCGGGCCCGCGGTCCGCGTGGCCGCGGCGAC
Source organism: uncultured Actinomycetota bacterium (assembly GCA_963770505.1). GTDB lineage: Bacteria > Actinomycetota > Acidimicrobiia > Acidimicrobiales > RAAP-2 > CAVYPR01. Next base: position 249,392 of record CAVYPR010000006.1, read on the forward strand.
CAGGTCGTCGACGATGTGCCGGTAGACGTCCTCGAAGGTGGCCGACTCCTCGTAGTGGTGGTCGAACGAGGCCACCTCGTCGGCGAGGTCAGCCGCGGCCGGGTGGTGCCGGGTGCGCACGAAGGCGGCGGACGCCTGGCGCAGCGCGCCCTCGACGGCGTCAGGACGGAGCTCGGGGCCGGCCGGGCCCAGCCCGACGACGGTGATCCTGGCCCGGGCGGGTGCGCCGGCGCCGTGGGCGCTGGTCCCGGCCACCGCCCTCAGCCCGCGGCTGTGGCGGAGGCGCCCCCCGACGTCGAGGCTCCCTTCGCCGACTGGGCCTGCTGGGCGGGCGGGAGGTTGGCCCACGGGTCGGGGACGAAGGATGTGGCGGGGCTGGCCGGGGCGGCCAGGTCCACCGTGGCCGGCCGGACCAGGCCGTAGCGGGGGTCGGCGGCCACGTCCGCCCGGGCCCCGGCGACCTTGAGGACGGCCTCGGTGCGGGCCGACCCGGCGTCGAGCAGCACCTGGGCGACCGTTGTCCGGGCCCGGGCGAAGGGCGTGGCCTTTCGGGCGGTGACGAAGAGCAGCGCGTACTTGGCGCCTGTTCCCTCCGACACCGGCTGGGAGAGCGAGCCGACCGGGAGCTTGACCACTGTGGCAGGGAGCGAGGTGATGGCGATCTGGGGTCCGCAGCCGATCTGGGTGACCGTCCCGGTGTTGGCGATCGGCGTGCCGCCCTCGATCTGCGACCGGGCCGTTCCGGCGGCGTCCTTGGAGCCGTAGCCGACGTAGCTGATGCACTCGGTGTCGAACTCGGCCGAGTGGAGCCGGTAGTAGCGCTCGAGCGAGTTCGTCGACAGCGAGAAACCGGCCAGGTGCACGGAGAGGAGATCCTGGGACGCCTGGAACTGGACCTGCTCGTTCACGAACGACGGGGGCAGCGAACCCAGCAGCCCGGTGGCGGTCACGCCGCAGCTGGCGCCGGACTCGCTCTGGAGCTGGCCGAGCACCGCTGTGATCTGGCGGGTGAGGGAGATCTTGCCGAAGGCCAGGTCGGCCGGGGTGACCGGCACGTGCCGGGCGGCCAGCAGCTGGGAGATCAGGACCTCGTCGGACATCTGGCTCAGCCAGAAACGGACGAAGCTGTTGTTGTAGGTGGGTGGCGAGCCCGTCCCGGTGAGCTTCCCGGCCCCCGTGACCGGGAACAGGTCCGAGGCGTTCTGCCCGGCCAGCTCCAGCTGGGCCTGGAGGTAGCACTGGTAGGTGGGGCTGGAGGCGATGGCGTCGAGGTCGTCGTTGAGCGCCTGGCGGCTGATGGCCGTCCCGTTCACGCTGGCGGCGTTGGAGGGGACGAAGTAGGCGGCCACGCCCACGACGGCGGCCACCGCCACGAGGAGGGCGACGAGGAGCTTCATGCGCCGCGCATGCTATCGGCTGGTCCCCCGGGGCCCCGATCGGCCGGGGCGGCTCCCGCGGGCGCGGGCACCAGGTCGGCCAGGAGCGAGCGCAGGTAGTCGGCCGGCCGCTCCTTGTCGGGGAGCTCCACCACCAGCTGACCGAGCTCCTCGCGCAGGGTCGACCCCGGGGCCAGGCGGCGCAGGCGGACCTGGGCGCTGGCCGGGAGGGCGAGCGGCGAGATCCGGGCCTGGGGACGCCGCGCCCCGCCCACGCGGGCCGGGGCCACGGTGATGTCGGTGACCCCGGTGCGCAGGCACTCCACCCGCAGCCGGGTGAGGGACAGCAGCCCCTCGGCGGCCGGCGGCGGGGGCCCGAACCGGTCGGCCCACTCGTCGGCCACGTCGTCCACCTCCTCGGGGGCGGTGGCCGCGGCGAGCCGGCGGTACGCCTCGAGGCGGGCGTCCTCGGCCGTCACGTAGGCGGCCGGCAGGTGGGCGTCGCCGGGCACGTCGAGGGAGACCGTCGGCGGGGCCGGCCGGGCTTCGCCGCGGGCTTCGGCCACCGCCTCGGCCACCAGCTGGACGTAGAGGTCGTAACCGACGGCGGCGATGTGGCCCGACTGGTCGCCGCCGAGCAGGTTTCCCGCCCCGCGGATCTCGAGGTCTCGCATGGCGATCTTGAACCCCGAGCCGAGCTCGGTGTGCTCGCCGATCGTGCGCAGCCGCTCGTAGGCCTGCTCGGTGAGGACCCGGTCCGCCGGGTGGAAGAGGTAGGCGTAGGCCCGCTGGTTGGCCCGGCCGACCCGACCCCGCAGCTGGTGCAGCTGGCCCAGGCCGAGGAGGTCGGCCCGGTCGACGACCAACGTGTTGACCGTCGGCATGTCGATGCCCGACTCGATGATCGTCGTGCAGACCAGCACGTCGTGGCGCCGCTCCCAGAAGTCGATGACGATCTGCTCGAGGCTGCCCTCGTCCATCTGGCCGTGGGCCACGGCTACCCGGGCCTCGGGGACCAGGGCCCGCAGCCGGCGGGCCACGGTGTCGATGTCGGCCACCCGGTTGTGCACGTAGAAGACCTGCCCCTCGCGCAGCAGCTCTCGGCGGAGCGCCTCGGTGACGGCCGCCTCGTCGGTCTCCCCCACGTAGGTGAGGATGGGGCGTCGATCGGCCGGCGGCGTGTTCACCATGGAAAGGTCGCGGATGCCGGTGAGGGCCATCTCCAAGGTGCGCGGGATGGGGCTGGCCGTGAGGGTGAGCACGTCCACCCCCTCGGACATGCGCTTGACGGCCTCTTTGTGGGTGACCCCGAACCGCTGCTCCTCGTCGACCACCAGCAGGCCGAGGTCCTTGAAGCGCACGTCGGCGGCGAGCAGGCGGTGGGTGCCCACCACCACGTCCACCGAGCCGTCGGCCAGGCCGTCGACGACCTTCTTGGCCTGGGCGGCCGAGAGGAAACGGCTCAGCAGCTCGACCCTTACGGGGAACCCGGCGTAGCGGTCGGAGAAGGTGAGGAAGTGCTGGCTGGCCAGCAGGGTGGTGGGCACCAGCACGGCCGCCTGCTTGGAGTCCTGGACCGCCTTGAAGACGGCCCGCACCGCCACCTCGGTCTTGCCGAAGCCCACGTCCCCGCAGACGAGTCGATCCATCGGGCGGGGCTGCTCCATGTCGGCCTTCACCTCGGCCACGGCCCGGGTCTGGTCGGCCGTCTCGACGTGGGGGAAGGCCGACTCCATCTCGTGCTGCCAGGGGGTGTCGGGGGCGAAGGCGTGGCCCTCCACCGCCAGCCGTTGGCGGTAGAGGGCGACGAGCTCCTCGGCGATCTCGCCGGCCGCCGCCCGGGCCCGGGCCCGCGTGCGCTGCCACTCGGCGCCGCCCATCTTGCTGAGCGTGGGCGTCTCCCCCCCGCTGTAGGGGGTGACGGCCTCGATCTGGTCGACGGGCAGGTAGAGGCGGTCGCTGCCGCGGTACTCGAGCAGCAGGTAGTCGCGGCTGGTGCCACCGACCGTCCGGGTGGTCATACCGGCGTAGCGGGCCACCCCGTGCTGGCGGTGGACCACGAAGCTCCCGGGCTCGAGGTCGTCGAAGAAGCCATCGGTCGGGCGCGCCCGCGGCCGTGCCGTGCGATGCGGGGCGCGTCGTCCCGTGACGTCGGACTCGGCCAGCACCGCCACCCCGGCCTCGCGCAGGTCGAACCCGGCGCTGAGCGCGGCCACCACCACCCGTGCCCCCGGGGCCGGGTCGGCGAGGTCGACCACCGGCGCCAGGACGCCCTCCTCGGCCAGGACGCCCGACAGGCGCACCGCACCGCCGGCGGTGGCCGAGCAGAGGGTGACCGACCGGCCGGCGGCGACCAGCGACGTCACCTGCGCGCCCAGGCGCGCGGGGTCGCCGGCCACCGGCTCGAAACCCCCGACGCCGACGACCGGCACCGAGGGCCCCTCGGCCACCGAGGCCAGCGAGAGCGTGGGCCCCCGCCACCGCGACAGCAGCCGGTCGAAGGGGCAGTACAGGCGCGGGAACCGGTCGGCCGCCCCTTCGTCGTCGGGACCCGCGCCCCAGGTGGCGGCCAGCGCCTCGGCCAGCGCGCCCTCCTCGTCGTGGAGCTCGAGGGCGCGGTCGCGGATCCGCCTCGGCTCGACCAGCACCACCTGGGCAACGTCGTCGAGGAGGTCGGTGACGAGCCGCTCGGCGGGCTCGAGCCACGGCAGCCACGACTCCATCCCGTCGAACTGCTCGCCGTCGGCCAGCCGCTGCCACTGGCTGCGCCCCCACGGCTCGGCGTCGACTAGCTCCTGCGCCCGCGACCGGACCCGTGGCGAGGTGGGCAGCTCCCGGCAGCCGAAGACGGCCACCGAGACCAGGTCGGCCACCGAGCGCTGGTCGCCCACGTCGAAGGCGGTGAGCCGCTCCACCTCGTCACCCCACAGGTCGATGCGCACCGGGGAGTCGGCCGTCGAGGGGAAGACGTCGATGATCCCGCCGCGGACCGCCACCTCGCCGCGGTGCTCCACCTGGTGCTCCCGCCGGTAGCCGGCGGCCACCAGCCGCTCGAGGGTGGCCGTGGCGTCGAGCCGTCCCCCGGCCTCGACCACGAGCGGGCGGGCCGCGCCCTCCCAGGGGCCGAGCCGCTGCAGCAGGGCGCGCACCGGCGCCACCACCACCGCCGGGCGCACGGCGCCCTCCTCCGGCCCGCCGAAGAGTTGCCAGAGCACCGAGAGCCGCTGCCCCATGGTGGAGAGCTCGGGGCTGACCCGCTCGAAGGGGAGGGTCTCCCACGCCGGCAGGTAGGCCACCGCGCCCCCCGACGCGGTGGGGTCGAGGAAGGCCGAGAGGTCCCCGGCCAGCCGTTCGGCGTCCGCCGCGGTGGCCGTGACCACCAGGAAGGGGCGGCTGTCGCTCAGCCTGGCCAGGCCGGCCAGCACGAAGGGCTGGGCGGCGCCGGCCACGGCGAGGGTGGCGTCCCCGCGCCCCACGATGCCGGCGAGGGCGGGCTCGCGGCGGACGAGCGCGGGGAGGGCCCGCAGCGGTGCCGGGGGCCCGGTCGCCGGCACCGCACGCTCACCCGTCACCGACGGGTCCCCTTCAGCCGCCACCGGCACCGTTGTAGCGGTTCATGGCCTCGTCGACGCCGGCCGTGACGATCGCCTCCACCGCGTCGGCCGCCTCGGCCACGCAGACGTCGAGCAGGGCGCGATCCTGGCGTGACGGCCGGCGCAGCACGAAGTCGGCGCCGGGCTGGCGGCCGGGGGGCTTGCCGATCCCGATGCGCACCCGCACGAAGTCGGCCGAGTGCAGGTGGCGCTGGACCGACCGCAGCCCGTTGTGGCCGGCGACGCCCCCGCCCACCTTGATGCGGAGACGGCCCGGCGGCAGGTCGAGCTCGTCGTGGACCAGGACGAGGCGGTCGAGCTCCTCGATGCCGAAGCGGCGCAGCAGCGGACGGACGGCCTCCCCCGACTCGTTCATGTAGGTGTTGGGCACGGCCAGGGCCACTTTGGCGTCGCCGATGCGCACCTCCTCCAAGACGGCGGCCTGGCCCTTCTCAGGACGCAGACCGGTGCCGTGGCGCTCGGCGAGGATCCGGACCACTTCGGCCCCCACGTTGTGGCGGGTGCCGGAGAACTCCTGCCCCGGGTTGGCCAGCCCGACCACCAGCACGTCGGCCGGGGTGCCACGGCGGGGAGCCTCCTTGCCCGCCCCCCGGCCCCCGAGGATGCGGCGCAGGGCCTAGTCCTCGCCGGCGGGCTCGGCGGGCTCGGCCGCGGCGGCCTCGCCGGCCTCGGCCTCGCCCTCGACCTCGCCCTCGACGGCCTGGACCCGCGGCGGCTGACCGGTCACGATCGCCACCTCGTCGTCGAGGTCGGTGGTGACTCCGTCGGGCAGCACCAGGTCGGCCACCCGCAGGGCGGCCCCGATGGTGAGCGAGGTCACGTCCACCTCGACCACGCTCGGGATGTCGGCCGGGCGGGCCCGCACCGGCAGGTTGAAGAGCTGCTGGTCGACGAGGCCGTCGCCGTGGGCCACCTCCAGCGCCTCACCGATGATGGTGATGGGCACCTCGGCGGCGATGATCTCGTCACGGCGGACAATCTGGAAGTCGACGTGGGTCACCGTGCCCCGCACCGGGTGGCGCTGCATCTCGCGGGCCAAGGTGAGGAAGGTCTGGTCCCCGGCCACCAGCGACAGGAGGGTGTTGGAGCCCGACTCGCCCGACAGGGCGATGCGCAGGTCGCGGGCGGCCACGGCCACGGCCACCGGCTCGGTCCCGTGGCCGTAGACGACGCCGGGGATCATCCCATCGTGGCGGAGTCGCCGCGCCGGGCGCGAGCCCAGCGGCCTGCCGACCTCGGCGTGCAGGGTGATCTCGGGCATGGCGGGTCTCCTCGGCTGGAACGAACGTGCCGGGCGGGCCGGGCGGCCACGGTCCTCGGCGGGCGACTCCCCAGGTTAGCCGCGGCGCCGGCGCTGCGGCCACAGCGGCCGGGCGCCGGCCGCCGGACCGAGCTCAGGCCAGATTTTCCCCGCCGAAGATCTCCGAGACCGAGGTGTCCTCGAAGACGGCGTCGATGGCGTCGGCGATGATCTTGGCCACCGAGAGCACCTCGAGCTTGTCGAAGACCCGCCCGTCGACGACCGGCAGGGTGTCGGTGATGACCACCCGGGACAGGCACGAGGCCTTGAGGCGGTCGACCGCCGGCTCGGACAGCACGCCGTGGGTGGCCATGGCCCAGACATCGGCCGCCCCGGCGTCGGAGAGGAGTTCGGCGGCGGCGCAGATGGTGCCGGCGGTGTCGATCATGTCGTCGATGAGCACACAGTGACGGCCCGCCACGTCGCCCACCACGTGGCGGGCCTCGACCTGGTTGGCCACGCCGCGCGGGCGCGTCTTGTGCACCAGGGCCAGGTCGGACCCGAGGTGCTGGCTGAACCGCTCGGCCACCTTCACCCGGCCGGCGTCAGGGGCTACCACCACCACGTCCTTCGCCACGTTGGCCCGCAGGTACTCCTCGAGCACCGGCGCCGCCGTCAGGTGGTCGAAGGGGACGTCGAAGAACCCTTGGATCTGCCCCGAGTGCAGGTCGACGCTCACCACCCGGTCGGCCCCGGCCGCCGACAGCATGTCGGCCACCAGCTTGGCCGTGATGGGTTCGCGGCCGGTCGACTTGCGGTCCTGGCGCGAGTAGCCGTAGTAGGGGCACACGGCGGTGATGCGCTTGGCCGACGCCCGCTTGGCGGCGTCGATCATGATGAGCTGCTCCATCAGCGAGTCGTTGACCGGGCCGCAGTGGGTCTGGACGATGAAGACGTCGCAGCCCCGGATGGAGATGTCGTAGCGACAGTGCACCTCGCCGTTGGCGAACTCCCGCAGGTTCGCCTCCCCGAGCTCGACGCCGAGGTGTTTGGCGATCTGCTGGGCCAGGGCCGGGTGGGAGCGCCCCGACACCAGCTCCAGTCGGCGGCGGGGGATGAGCTCCACGGACCGACGCTACCGCGTCGCGGCACGGGTCGCCGGAGGCCCCGGCGACGCGCGATCAGGTGGGATCGCCGGTGCGCACCGAGAAGGGGCCTACGACCTCGTCGTCGGCGACCACCGACCCCGGTCCGAGTGAGGCGTAGGGACCGACCCTCGCCCGGGCCCCCACCACCGACCGGACGCAGACGCTATTGCGGACCTCGGCCCGCTCCCCCACCCGGCTGTCCTCGAGGGTGCACTCCGGGCCGATCTCGGCCCCGGCGGCCACGGTGGTCCGTCCCCGCAGGACCACTCCGGGCAGGAGGGAGACGTCGGGCTCGAGCTCGACCTCGGCGTCGACATAGGTCCGCTCGGGGTCCCACATGGTCACGCCCCGGCGCATCCACCGCTCGTTGATGCGGTCGCGCAGCTCGGCCTCGGCCACGGCCAACTGGGCCCGGTCGTTGACGCCGGCCGCCTCCATGGCGTCGCCCACCGTCAGGGCCTCGACCCGGTAACCGGCGTCGTGGAGGACCCCGACCACGTCGGTCAGGTAGTACTCGCCCTGGGCGTTGTCCGGGACCAGCCGACGCAGCGAGGGGGCGAGCAGGCTGCGCCGGAAACAGTAGATGGAGGTGTTCACCTCGGTGATGGCCCGCTCGTCGTCGCCGGCGTCGGCCTCCTCGACCACCCGGGTGACTGCGTCGTCGCGCCCGCGCACCACCCGGCCGTAGCCGGTGGGGTCGGCCACCTCGGCCGTGAGCAGCGTGGCCCCGGCGTCGTGGTGCCGGTGGTGCCGGACCAGGGCGGCCAGGGTCGGCGGTCGCAGCAGCGGGGTGTCGCCGGGCAGGACGACCACGTCGCCCTCCCCGTCGTCTGTGGCGAGGCCGCTCTCGTCGGGCAGGCCGGTCAGGCCCACCGCCGCGGCGTCGCCGGTGCCGCGCTGGTGGGGCTGTTCGACGAACTCGATGTCCACGTTGGCTGGGGCATGGTCCACCAGGGTCTTGGTGACCCACTCCCCCCGGTGGCCGACCACTACCACCACCCGGTCGACGGCCAGCTCGGCCAGCGCGTCGAGGACGTGGAGGACGAGGGGGCGGCCGCACAGCTTGTGCAGCGGCTTGGGCCGCTGAGACCGCATGCGGGTCCCCTCACCGGCGGCTAGCACCACGGCGGAGAGCGGGCGTCGTTGGCTCATGGGGACATTCTTCCGTGCCGGGGGCCCCGGGTGGGCGACACGGCAGCCGACCTGGGATCCCGCTACGGTGCGCGACGGTGACACCGTCGCTCTACGACGAGTTCGGCCTCTTCCACGAGAACGCCGAGGAGTTCGGCCTCCCCTACGAAGGCCCCCCGACCGTGGCCCGCACCGAGGTCGAGGTGGCCCCGGGCCGGAGGCTGAGCGCCCTGGTCTGGGGGACCGGCCCGCCCGAGCTGGCGCTGCTCCACGGGGGTGCCCAGAACGCGCACACCTGGGACACGGTGGCCATGGCGCTCGACCGGCCGCTGGTCGCCGTCGACCTGCCGGGGCACGGCCACTCCGACGCCGGCGCCCACGGCTCGCTCTCGGCCGCCGACAACGCGGCCGACGTGGCCGTGGTGCTGCGCCGCCTCGCCCCCGCGGCCCGGGCGGTGGTCGGCATGTCGCTCGGAGGCGTCACCGCCCTGGCCCTCTCAGCCCGCGCACCCGAGTTGGTGCGCAGCCTGGTGCTGGTCGACATCACCCCCGGGGTCACCGCCGGCAAGGCCGCCGCCATCACCGCCTTCGTCGACGGCCCGCCCAGCTTCGCCAGCTTCGACGAGATCCTGGCCCGCACGGTCGAGCACAACCCGACCCGGTCGGTGTCGTCGCTCCGCCGGGGGATCCTCCACAACGCCGTCCAGCGCGAGGACGGGACCTGGGTGTGGCGCTACGCCCGGTTCCGTCCGCCCGAGGGGGGGGCCCGGCCCGAGTTCGTCGACCTGTGGGCGGCGGTCTCGGACCTGGCCGTCCCGCTCCTACTGGTCCGCGGCATGGCCCCGGGCTCGGTGGTCGACGACGACGACGAGGCCGAGCTCCTCCGCCGCAAGCCCGACGCCCAGGTGGTGCGGGTCTCGGGCGCCGGCCACAGCGTCCAGGGCGACCAGCCGGTCGAGCTGGCCCGGCTCATCGACGACTTCGCGCCGTAGGCGCAAGGGTCGCGCCACCGGGTCCAGCGAGGGGCGGGCAGTAGGCTCGGGTGGTGGGCCCTCCCCCGGCTGGACGGCACGCCGACGACTGGCGACGCACCTGGCTCACCCGCCGTGCCGTCGGCCTGCACGCCACCGTGGTGGTCGTGGTCCCCGCCTTCGTCGCCCTCTTCTGGTGGCAGGTCCAGCGCGTGCGGGAGGGCAACACCCTCAGCTGGGCGTACGTCTTCGAGTGGCCCTTCTTCACCGGCTACGCGATCTACCTGTGGTGGCGGCTCGTCCACGACCAACCCGGTCTGTACGACGAGGGCGCCGAGGTCGCGGACCGAGGGGGCCGGGAAGGGCCGGGGACCCCGAAGGACCCGGAGGGGCCGGGGGGCCGAGTCGAGGCGATCGAGGAGGACGAGGAGCTGGCCGCCTACAACCGTTACCTCGCCGAGCTGGCCGCGCACGACGCGGAGCAGGGGCGGCGCTAGCGGCATCCGAGCTGCCCGGGGTAGCTCCGTTTTGCTCCGGGGGGAGGGCTCGAACCTCCAACATCCGGCTCCAAAGGCCGGCGTTCTGCCGATTGAACTACCCCGGAAGTGAGCCGCGGCGCGGACCCCGCCCCAGGTTAGAGCGCCCCGAGCGCCCATAAGAAGATGGAAAGAGGAGTCGAAGAAGTTCGAAAGAGCCCAGGCCACCGGGTTCGGCCGCCGGTATGCTCCGCGCCGTCGGCCGCCACTTCGCGGCCGGTGCCCACGGCCGGCCCGGTCGCCGTGCACCCGAGAGGACGTGCGATGAGGATCCTGGTGGTCGACGACGACCCGGGCGTCCGCTCCTCCCTCGAACGCGCCCTGCGCCTCGATGGCTACGAGGTCGAGGCCGCCCCCGACGGGACGACCGCCCTGCGGTCCCTGGCCGTGTCGCCGCCCGACGCCGTCGTCCTCGACCTGGGGCTTCCCGACGTCGACGGCCTCGAGGTGTGCCGCCGGCTGCGCTCGACCGGCGACGACACGCCGGTGCTGATCCTGACGGCGCGCGACGCGGTGGACGACCGGGTCCAGGGCCTCGACGCCGGGGCGGACGACTACCTGGTGAAGCCGTTCGCCCTGGCCGAATTGCTGGCCCGGCTGCGGGCACTCCTCCGCCGGCGGGCCGGCGGCGAGGGAGAGATGCTGCGGTTCGGGGACCTCTCGCTCGACCTGTCCACCAGGGAGGCCCAGCGCGGCGCCCGGCGGTTCACCCTCACCCGGATCGAGTTCGACCTGCTCGAGCTGTTCCTCCGCCACCCGCGCCAGGTGCTCACCCGCGACGTGATCCTCGACCGCGTGTGGGGCTACAACTTCGACTCGGGGACCAACTCCCTCGCCGTCTACATCGGCTACCTGCGCCGCAAGACCGAGGCCGAAGGTGAGGGCCGCTACCTGCACACCGTGCGCGGGGTTGGCTACGTGCTGCGCGACCCATGAGCTTCCGCACCCGCCTGGCGCTGGCCGCCGCCGTGGCGGTGGTCATCGCCGTGCTGGCCGCCTCGGCGGCCAGCTACTTCGCCGCCCGCAACTCGCTGCTCGGCTCGGTCGACGGGACCCTGGCCGCCACCGCCACAGGCATCATCACCCATGGGGGGACGGTGGGGGGCGCGGCCAACGGCGTCGACGACCAGTGGATCGACCCGGCCGGGTCGATCATCGGGAAGGGCGACCTCACGCTGCCGGTCTCGCCGGCGGTGCGGGCGGTGGCCGCCGGCCACCAGCACGACTACTACGACACCATCACCCTGAACGGGCAGGACTACCGCGAGCTCGTCCGGAGCGTCGGCTCGGTGCGGGTGGTGAGCGGCAACGTCTACTACCTCACGACAGCCGCCCTCCAGGTGGTCCTGCCCCTGACAAGCGTGAACCGCCAGCTCTCCTCCCTGGGCCTCACCCTCACCCTCGTGGCCCTGGGGGGCATCGCCCTCGCCCTGATCCTGGCCTGGCTGGTGGGGCGGACCGCCCTGGTGCCGCTGAACGACCTGACCTCCTCGGTGGAGGAAGTGGCCGAGACCACCGACGTCTCCAAGCGGCTGGACCCGGGTGGGGCCGACGAGCTCGGACGGCTGCGCCGTGCCTTCAACCACCTCCTGTCGGCCCTCGAACGCTCGCGCGAGTCGCAACGGCAGCTCGTGCTCGACGCCGGCCACGAGCTGCGCACGCCGCTCACCAGCCTGCGCACGAACCTCGAGGTGGTGCGCAGGCTCGACGAGCTGTCACCCGACGAGCGCGAGGTGCTGGTCGACGACGTGCTCACCCAGCTGGAGGAGCTCACCACCCTGGTGGGCGACCTCTCGCAACTGGCCCGGGGCGAGCAGCGGCAGGCGCCGTCGGCGCCGCTGCGGCTCGACCGCCTGGTGGAGGACGCCGTGGCCGTGGCCACCACCCACGCCCGCCCCCGCAACGTTCGCTTCTCATTGCGCACCGAGCCGGTCTGGGTCGACGGCCAGCGCGAGGGCCTGACCCGGGCGGTGGGCAACCTCTTGGACAACGCCCTCAAGTGGAGCCCCGACGGCGCCGAGGTGGAGGTCTACTGCGTCGGGGGGGCGGTCACCGTCCGGGACCACGGCCCGGGGATCGCCCCCGACGACCTCCCCCACATCTTCGACCGCTTCTACCGCGCCCCCGCCGCCCGTGCCCTGCCCGGCTCCGGGTTGGGGCTGGCCATCGTGGCCCAGGTCGCCGAGGCCGAGGGGGGGGCGGTCACCGCCTCCAACGCCGACGACGGCGGAGCGGTCTTGCAGCTGACCCTGCCCCCCACGCACGCCCCCGCCGGGGTCAGGGACGCCGACGACTAGGGGCTCCGACCGCTTCTTCGAGCTTTCTTAGCTTCCCCTCGTCATCTGCTTAATGAGCGGCCTCATAATGGGTAGAGCACGAGGAGACAGCCACCAAATGACCATTCCGACCCCGTCACAGCGCCAAGGGACCCGGACCCGCAACCGGGTATCCCGAAGCGGCCGGCGTCCCATCCGCCGGGTGGAGGGGAGCGGGGTGACCAGTCTGGGGGCCGTCGGCGGACGGGCCGTCAAAGGTCCGGCCGTCGGGCGGGGTCGCCCGCCCACCTCGAGGTCCGCCGGCCCCCCCCACGGCGGGTCCGGGCGCCGAGGACGGGTCCTCTCTCTCCCCGTCCTCGGCGCCCCACATTCACAGCATCCGGCCCCTCCCGGCCACAGCTGAGCGACCGCGACGGCCGGCCCGCATCGAGTCGGGTCGGTCGTCGTGTCGGTCGCAGGATCTCCTCAGCCGGCGTCGATCAGCTCGATTCGGTTGCCGAACGGGTCGTCGACGTAGCAGCGGTGCACCCCGGGCAGCTCGGTGTCGGGCCGCACGTCGCACCCGGCCTCGGCCAGCCTCGCCGCCAGGTCGTCGAGGCCCTCCACCACCAGGGCCGGGTGGGCCTTGCGGGCGGGACGGAAGCCTTCCTCCGCCCCGAGGTGGAGCACCACGTCCCCGTTGGAGAACCAGCAGCCCCCCCGGGCGGCCAGCGGTTCGGGCTTGGGCCGGCGCTCCAGGCCCAGGAGGCCCGAGTAGAAGGCCTCGGCCCGCCCCTCCTCACCGGGGGGCATGGCCAGCTGGACGTGGTGGAGGGCCACGACCCGGAACGTCACGGAGCCACGCTACCTGGCGGTCGTGCGGCGGGACCGCTAGCCTGCCGCACGGCATGGGCTCACTCATCAAGAAGCGCCGCAAGCGGATGCGCAAGAAGAAGCACAAGAAGATGCTGAAGGCGACCCGCTGGCAGCGGCGCGCCGGCAAGTAGGCCCCGCTCAGCCCACCTGCGGCCCGGGCCCTTCGACCGTCCCCTCCCAGCCGGTCGGCACGGTGCGCACGGCGAGCAGTCTCCCCTCCTCCTCCCCGGGGCCGAGGCCGGCCAGCCCGCCCACACCCAAGTCGTCCGGGCTCCCCTCCACGAACCACGTCGACCCGCTCCCGGCCAGCAGCGGCGTCCTCCCGGTGGCCTCGGCCAGGCAGTCGCGCCAGCGGGCGAGGTCGGGGCGGACGGCCAGCGCCGCGCCGACCAGGTCGTTCGGCCCGCCCCCGGCCGACACTCCTAAGTCCCAGGCGGCGTAGGCCGCGCCGGTGTCGATGCCGAAGGGCGGGACCAGGAGCACGAACTCACGTGGCTCGTAGGGGAGGGGCGACAGCTGTTCCCCGATGCCGGCCACCTCGGCTCGGCCGCCCGCCAGGCAGAACGGGACGTCGGCACCGAGCGAGGCGGCCACCTCCGTGTCGGCGCACCCGGCCCAGCGCAGGACGGCCGCCGCGTCCGACGACCCGCCCCCCAGCCCGCCGCCCACCGGGATGCGCTTCACCAGCCGCACGCCCGCCCGCCGGCCCACCGCGGCCAGGGCCCGGCGCACCAGGTTGTCCGGCCCCGGGCCCACCGAGCCCTCCGGGACGCCGTCGGCCTCGACCACGAGCCCGTCGCCGTCGGGGTCGACCTCGAGGATGTCGGCCAGGTCCACCGAGACCATCTCCGCCGCCAGGTCGTGGTAGCCGTCGGGACGGCGGCCGAGCACCCGCAGCCGGAGCGTCAGCTTGGCCGGGGCCACCAGCCGGGTCACGGCCACCGGGCCAGCCTTCCCCACGCCTCGATGCCGAGGTCTTCGGCCCGGGCCTCGGGTGCCACCCCGGCCGCGGCGAAGGCGGCGGGGTCCACCACGCCGGCCAGCGACCGCCGCAGCATCTTGCGCCGCTGGCCGAAACCCGCCCGCACCACCTCAAAGAGCCGGTCGTAGGGGACCTCGGCCGGCGGCACCGCCGGCTCCGCCCGCCGGTCCAGGCGGACCAGGGCCGAGGCCACCTTCGGGCGGGGCACGAAGACGGTGGCCGGCACCCGGCCCACCACCGAGGCCGAGGCCCAGTAGGCGACCTTCACCGAGACCGCACCGTAGGCGGGGTCGCCGGGGGCCGCCGCCAGCCGCTCCCCCACCTCGCGCTGGACCATGACCAGCAGCGAGGCCACCTGCGGGGCCTCCTCCAACACCCGCACGACCAGCGGGGTGGCCACGTTGTAGGGCAGGTTGGCGACGACCGACCAGTCGCCCCCCGGCCCGAGCAGTTCACCCCAGTCGAGGGTGAGCGCGTCGGCCTCGACCACCTCGACCGCCGTGGCGGCCACGACCTCACGCAGTACCGAGGCCAGGCCGCGATCCACCTCAACCGCCACCACCCGCGCCCCCGCCTCGGCCAGGGCCAGGGTCAGCGACCCGAGGCCGGCACCGATCTCCACCACCGGCGAGCCCTCCCCCACCCCCGACAGCCGGACGATGCGGCGCACGGTGTTGGGGTCGGCCACGAAGTTCTGGCCGAGGGCCCGGCTGGGCCGCAGGCCGTGGTCGGCCAGGAGCCGCTGGATCTCGGGCCGGCCCATGGTCATCGCCGGGCCGGCCCTACCACGAGATGGTGACGGCGATCACCCCCTGTGTCACCGGGGCCAGGCTGGAGAACCCTGTGACGGACAGGTCGAGCAACCGGCCGCCGCCGTTTGTGGCCTCCCGGTCGTCCACCACGCAACTGGTCGAGGCCCCGTCGGCGTCGTCGACCACCTCCACCTCGGTCCCCGGCGGGAGGGACGGGCTGGCGCACCCGCCGGGGGGCGCCTCCGCATACCAGGTCACTTGGCCGGTGGCCGAGCCGGCCGCGGTCTGCACCGGTCCGGCGGCCGGCGGCACCGAGGTGGTCGTGACCGGTGGTTCGGGTGGGGCGGTGGTGGTGGTCGTCGCCGGGGCCGCGACGGTGGTGGTCGTGACCGGTGGGCCCGGAGGGGTGGTGGTGGTGGTGGCCGCCGGGGCCGTCTGCGGGAGGTCGAAGCCGACGAGCTGCGTGGCGAGCAGGTGCGTGTGCGGGCGCACGGTGGACGAGGTCGCCTCGACCCCCGAACCCGGCCGGGCGCCGTGAGGGGGCGGGGCGGCGATGCGCGACCCGTGGAGCAGCAGGAGCGGGGCGGCCACGATGGCGCCGCCCGACAACAGGGCCAGGACGGCGCGCTTGGGACTGCTGGCGCTCTGTGGCAGGGTTCCACCTCTCTCCGGGGACGGGACACCCGGGGCGGGCCGACACCTCGGGCCCGGGGAACCCGACGACCATAGGGACGGCGCGCCCGAACCCGCAATTCACGTGCTGGGGCGCCGGTGCGCCGACCCTCATCGCCCCAGGTCGGCGCGGGTGCGCGGCGCTCCGCGGCCCCCGTCCCTCCTCCCCGGGAGCACCCGGTCCCCGGTGGAATGTGACCCCCCACCTCCCGGCGCCTCGACCCGGGCGCCTGCGGCGATCACCGACCGCCGGCTGGGTCCCAGGTGTCGCCGTCGGGCATCCCTCGGCGCGGGCGCCGTGCAGCCATCTCCTCGGCGGTAGCCGCCTCGGTCGGGCCTCCACGCCGGCCTCAAGGGCGTACCGCGGCCGGGCGCCGACCGCGCCCGGAGCGACGGACGGCCGGTGTCACAGGCCGAAGCAGCGTGCCGTGGCCGCGGCGGCGCTGCGGGCGAGGTCAGCCGGTTCGACGCCCTTCACCTCGGCCACGGCCGTCCCCACGATGCCGACGTAGCCCGGCTCGTTCTGCCGCCCCCGGTGCGGAGGGGGAGCGAGGAACGGGCTGTCGGTCTCGACCAGCAGCCGGTCGAGCGGGCAGAGGGCGGCGGCCTCGCGGACCTCGGCCGCGTTCTTGAAGGTGACGATGCCGCTGAAGGAGACGAACATCCCCGCGTCGAGGCACCGGGTCAGCTCGGCCGGCCCCCCGGTGAAGCAGTGCAGCACCGTCCGTTCGGGCACCCCCTCCGCCGAGAGCACGTCGAACAGGTCGTCCCAGGCGGACCGGGAGTGGATCACCAGGGCCAGGCCGTGGCGGTGGGCCAGGGCGATCTGCTCGGCGAACGCCGTGCGCTGGTCGGTGCGCGACGAGTGGTTGTAGTGGTAGTCGAGGCCGCACTCCCCCACGGCCACCAGGGTCTCGGAACCGGCCGCCCCTTCCACCAGCCCCACCAGCTCGGCGGTGCCGGCCGAGGCCTCGTGGGGGTGGAGGCCCGCCGTGGCCCACAGGCGCGGGATCCCCGGGCCAAGCGCGCCGTCGGCGGCCCGCTGGGCCAGGTTCAACGCCTGGGTCGAGGTCCTTGGATCGGTCCCCACGCAGACGATCGACCCCACCCCGGCCTCGGTCGCCCGGCGCAGCACCTCGGCCACGTCAGCGGCGGGGCCGTCCTCGCCGCCGTCCAGGTAGCGCTCCTGGAGGTGGCAGTGCGAGTCGAACCAGCGCGGCCCGGCGTCCTCGTCCATCAGCCCTTGCGCCGGGGGAAGAGGGGGGCGCCCTTCTCGACCGTGAGACCGCCGGGGTAGCCGCCCCAGGCCCCGTCGACCGGCAGGCGCCGTTCGGCCGGCGTGCCGTCGAGCCCGATGCGCCTCCAGATCTCGGCCGCCGTGTCCGGCATGGCCGGGGTGACGAGGAGGGTGACGATGCGCAGGGCCTCGAGAGCGCTGCCCAGCACGGCGTCGACGGCCGGACCGGGGTCGCTCTTCCACGGCTCGGTGGCCTCCAGCTCGGCATTGGCCGCGCCGATCAGGCGCCAGGTCGCCTCGAGCGCCTCGTGGGGGGCGAAGCGCCCCCAGGCGTCGGCGGCGGCGGCCACCGCCGAACGCGCCGCGTCGGCCAGCGGGCTCGTCGGGTCGGGGGCGGGCCCGACCCCGCCGCACTTGGCGCCGACCACCGTGGCCACCCGGGCCACCAGGTTGCCCAGGTTGTTGGCCAGATCGGCGTTGTACCGGGCGACCATGCCCTCATAGGAGAACTCGCCGTCGGTGCCCAGCGGGTTGTCCCGCAGCAGGTGGTAGCGGACGGCGTCCACCCCGAAGTCCGAGGTGAGGGCCTCGGGAGCGATCTCGGTCAGCTTGACCGGCCGCTCCGCGTCGCCCTCGGCCGACTGGCGCACCAGGGTCTTGGAGAGTTTCTGGCCCCCCACCAGCAGCCAACCGTGCACGAAGACGCTGGCCGGCGGTTCGATGCCGGCGGCCATGCACATGGCCGGCCACCACACGCAGTGGAAGCGCAGGATCTCCTTCCCGATCAGGTGGTGGACCACCGACCACCAGGCGCCCCATCCGGGATCGTCGTCGCCGTAGCCGATGGCCGTGAGGTAGTTGACCAGCGCGTCGTACCAGACGTAGAAGACGTGCCGATCGTCCCAAGGTACGGGCACCCCCCAGTCGAGGGAGGTCCGGGTGATGGAGATGTCGTGCAGGCCGCCCTTGACGAAGCTGAGAGCCTCGTTGCGCTTGCCCGCCGGGGCCACCGCGTCGGGCAGCCGCTCGTACCACTCGATGAGCGGCTGCTCGAACTCGCTCAGCTTGAAGAAGTAGTTCTCCTCCTCCATCTCCACCACCGGCCGCAGGTGCACCGGGCAGCACCCGTCGACCAGTCGGTCCTCGGTGTAGTAGTCCTCGCACGACACGCAGTACAGGCCGCGGTAGGTGCCGGGCACGATGAACCCGTTGTCGTAGATGCGCTGGAGGAAGCGCTGGACCGCCCGGTGGTGCCGGGGCTCGGAGGTCCGGATGAAGTCGTCGTTGGAGATGTCCAGGGCCGACCAGGCGTCGAGGAACCGCCGGGACGTCCGGTCCGCCCATTCCTGGGGACTCACCCCGTGCTCGGCCGCCGCCTCGGCCACCTTGGCCCCGTGCTCGTCGGTCCCGGTCAGGAAGAAGACGTCGTCGCCGACCAGGCGGTGCCAGCGGGCCATGGCGTCGGCATTGACGGTGGCGTAGGCGTGCCCCACATGGGGCGCGTCGTTGACGTAGTAGATGGGCGTGGTGATGTAGAAGCGCGGCACCGCCCGTAGCGTATCGGGGCCGCGCGGACCGACTCCCGGAGCCGTCGGCACCTTGCTCAGCGCCCGGGTTCGGTGCGGCCGGCGGCCTTCTGGGCGATGGCCACCTCGTACGCCCGTCGGCGGGCCACCCCGAGGGCGCCGGACACCGCGACGGCCGCCTGCCGTGCACTGTCCCCCGCCTCCAGCCGAAAGGCCACCGCCTCGGCCACGCGCTCGTCGGTGGGCGGCTCCGGTGCTGGGGCGCCGGCGATCACCACCACGACCTCGCCGCGGACCGTCCGGCCGGCCGCTTGCGCGGCGAGCTCGCCGAGGGTCCCCCGCCAGACCTCCTCGTGCATCTTGGTCAGCTCCCGGGCCACGGCCGCCGGGCGGTCCCCGAGGGCCGCCACCAGCTCTGCGAGGGTCGCCGCCAGCCGGCCGGGCGCCTCCAGCACCACCGCGGTGCGCTCCTCGGCGGCCAGGGCCTCGATCCGCCGCCGGCGTTCGGTCCCCTTGCGGGGCAGGAACCCCTCGACGCAGAAGCGGTCGGTGGGCAGACCGCTCACCACCAGCGCGGCGAGCACCGCCGACGGCCCGGGGACCACGCTGACCCGCAGGCCCCGCCCGGCGGCGGCGGCCACCAGGCGCGCGCCGGGGTCCGACACGGCCGGGGTCCCGGCGTCGGTGACGACGGCGACCGACTTGCCGTCCTCGACCCAGCCCAGCACCTCGCCGACCCTTGCGCTCTCGTTGTGCTCGTGGAGGGAGACCAGCCGGCCCCGCCCCCCCACCCCGGCCGAGGCCAGCAGGGCCCGGGTGCGGCGGGTGTCCTCGCAGCAGATGACGTCGGCCTCGTCCAGGGCGGCCACGGCCCGGGGGGAGAGGTCCCCCAGGTTCCCGATGGGGGTGGCCACCAGCACCACCTGGCCGGACGAGGTCAAGCGGTCTCCCGGATCTCCAGGCGCTGTCCAGCCTTGAGCTCCCAGCGTGCCAACGACCCTGCCGGCGCTTCCAGCACGTTGCGGGTCCGGCGGCGGGGCCGCGTGACGCGCATCGGGGCCACGCGGAGTGAGTCGATGACCACCAAGTCCCGGTCGAGGAAGGCCACGTCCAGGTCGAAGCGCATGCCGACGGTGTGGACGGCCCGGGTCCTGGGGAACAGCATGGCGCCCTGGTAGTCGGACCTTCCCAGCAGTCCCCTGGTGCGGTCGAGCAGGCTCTCGGCCACCTCCAGCGAGGCCAGCACCTTCCCCTCGCAGAGCAGCCAGGCCGTTCTCACGGGCGACCCGGTCGGCGCCGTTGCGGGGGCTCCACGTGGACCGACGCTAGCCGTGGGGCCTAAGATGGCCGACTTATGTCGAAGCGGACGGTGAAGCGCAAGCTGCGGGCCAAGAAGAAGGCCAACCACGGCAAGAAGCCGAACTGCGGCCGGGGCTGACGCCGCCGGCCTGCCTCAGCGGCCATCGGTGCGCCGCCAGGTGACAGCCCGGCGGCGGAGGACCCCGACCAGGGTCGTGGGCAGATCGGAGATGATACCGTCGACCCCGAGGTCGAGCAGGCGCTCCATCTGAGCCTCCTCGTTCACGGTCCACACGTGCACGGCGATGCCGCGCCCGTGGGCCGCCTCGACGAACGCCTCGTCCACCACGACGAGGTCCCCCTGACGCTCGGGCACCTGGAAGGCCACGGCGCGGGTACCGGGGAGCTCGGTGCCGTCGTGGACGGCCCGCCAGAACTCGGCGGTGGCCAGCGTGCCGGCCGAGGTCGGTACGGCCGGGGCCACCTCCGAGAAGGCGTCGGTGGCGGGGTCGAGGAAGGAAGCGACGATCACGTCGTCGGCCCGCTCGAACTCGGCCAGCAGGCCGGCCAGGGCCGCCTCGTAGGGGGTGACGACCGGCGAGGTCTGCTTGATGTCGAGGTTGAGCAGCACGCCGGGGAACGCCTCGAGGACCTCGCGCAGGGTGGCGATCCGAAAGCGCGGGTCCGAGGCGGCGCGGCCGCGGTAGGGGTAGTCCGACGCGGGCCGCCCGGGGGTGACGTCGGCGCCGGGGATGAACCAGAACGCGTTGTCGAGGGCCTTCAGCTCGGCCAGGGTCAGGTCGGCGATGCGCCCGTGCCCGTCGGTGGTCCGGTCGACGCTGGCGTCGTGGCAGACCACCAGCTCGCCGTCGGCGGTGGCGTGCACATCGAGCTCGATGGCGTCGGCTCCGGCCTCGAGCGCCCGCTCGATGGCGAACAGGGTGGACGAGGGCTCCTCCCACGCGCCCCCCTGGTGGGCGTAGGCGATCACGCGGCGCTCGAGCCAAGGGTTCACGGCGGCATGGTACCGGCCGGGCGATAACCTCGAGTTGCCGTGCTCGATCATCTCCTCGTCGATCTCATCGGCACCGTCCGCAGCTCGTTCGAGCGGGCCCTCCTCCAGCGCCAGGCCGTGGAGGAGCGCTTCCAGGTGGATGTGTTCCTGGGCGACGTCTCCTGGGAGACGAGCTACAGCCTTCCCGGGGAGGGACAGCCGCCCCGCGTGCGGGCCGACCTGTCGCTCGACTGGCCGACCTGGAGCCAGACCTCGTACCGCAGCTGGTCGATTGGCGAGACGCCCGGGGAGCTCCCCGAAGTCGTGGTCGAGGTGGCGCTACGCATCCAGCGCCTCGCCGAGCGCCCGGCCGCCGGGACGGTGCTGGCCGTGCTCCCGGGTGCGAGCCCCCCGATCGGGGACGAGGCGCTCGAGCGCTCGTCGACCACCATCGAGGAGGCCCACGGTGAGCCGGGCCAGCCAGGCGCCGTCCGGTGGGCGGTGGAAGCCACCTACGAGGGGTCGATCGGCCTCGACGAGGGGATATTGGCGGACCCGACCACCCTCGAGCCGATCGTCGAGGCGCTCGTCGGCTGGATCTCGTCCACCCTCGTCCGGCTGGCCGACCTGCCTCTCTCCTTCCTCCCTCCCGATCCGCCCGACATCGGCGAACGGACCGGGTCGGCCGACGGCTGACGGAGGCGGCCCGTCTAGCGGCCGGTCTCGCCGTCGATGAGCTCGCGCAGGATGTCGGCGTGGCCGGCGTGGCGGGCCGTCTCCTCGAGCAGATGCGTCACAACCCAGCGCAGATTGACCGGCGACTCCTCCCCCACGTCCGCGCACGCCACGTCGAGCGACGGGGCGGCGACAATGACAGCGTCCACCCGCTCCCAGGTCGCCCGGTAGTCGGCGACCACCGAGGCCACCGTGTCGGACGGCACCACGGCATCGGACGGCAGGAGCTGGGCCGACCCGGCGAACCGACGCAGGACCCAGGTCGACTCCGCTCGCGCCAGGTGCTTCACCAGCCACAGGAGCGACGTGCCGCTGCCGACGGGCGAGCGTCGCGCCTCCTCCTCGCTGGCTCCTTCGATCTTGCCGACGAGCGACCGGCGCTGGTAGCCGAGGAGTGCCAGCAGCGTCTCGCGCTCCCCCACCTCGAGGCGGGGCGGCTTGTGGTCGGGCACCGCCAGATCGTACGACCGCGGCGGGCGCCCTGGCTCGGCCCGGAGTCCCTGGCCCGCGGAACGGGACTCGTCCTGTCAGGCCCTACACTCGCTCGGTGCGTCTTCGTCGTGGCGAAGCGGTCGCCGTGGGGTTGACGGCGGTCGCCGTGCTCGCCCTCGCCGCCTGCGGTTCGGGGTCCCCGAGCGCTTCGAGCTCCACGACGACCAGCGGGCGACTGTCCACCACGACGACCGCAGTTCGACCCACCACCACGACCGCCACCGCGCCGTCGACCACGACCACCACCCTCGTGGCCATGCAGACGGCGAACGGCGGCGAGTTCCTGTCGCCTTCGGGCAACATCAGCTGCGAGGTCAACTACCAGCGGTCCGGTCTGACATCGGTCTACTGCCAGACGAACACACCTCCCCGGTCGGCGACGCTCAGCGCCGACGGCTCCTTCACCATGTGCACAGGGATGCAGTGCCTGGGGAACCCGGGGCTGACAACGCCCACCCTCGCCTACGGCGCGACGACCGGCGTCGGCCCGTACCGCTGTACGTCGGCCACCTCCGGCGTCACCTGCACCGCCGACGGCAAGGGATTCCGCATCGCCACGTCGGGCATCACACCGGTGACCAGCTGAGCACGCCGACGATCTTGCTTCCTAGACGTTGAAGCGGAACTCCACCACGTCGCCGTCGCGCATGACGTAGTCCTTGCCCTCGGTGCGAGCCTTCCCCGCGGAGCGGGCCGCCGGGACCGAGCCGGTTTCGATGAGGTCGTCGTAGCTCACGATTTCAGCCTTGATGAAGCCGCGCTTGAAGTCGGTGTGAATGACCCCAGCCGCCTCGGGCGCCGTGTCGCCGAGGTGGATGGTCCACGCCCGGGCCTCCTTGGGGCCGGCGGTGAGGAACGTGTGGAGCCCCAGGGTGCGAAAGCCCACCTCGACGAGCTGCTCCAGCCCCGACCGGAGCTGGCCGTACTCGGCCAGCATCTCCGCGGCGTCCGCGGGCTCGAGGGTGGCCAGCTCGGCCTCCAGCTGCGCGCAGAGGACTACTGATTCGGCCGGTGCCACCAGCGCGGCCAGCTCGCGGTGGCGTTCGGCGTCTGCCAGGCCGGTTTCGTCCACGTTGAAGACGTAGATGAACGGCTTGGCCGTGAGCAGATGGAGGTCGGACAGGGTTGACGGGTCGATCTCCCCCACTGCCGCGGCGGCCGAGATGGGGCGTCCCTCGTCGAGGACGCGGCGCGCCGACTCGGTGGCGGTGAGGGCCTCGGCCAGCTCCGAGCGCATGCGCGCCTCGCGCGACAGCTTGGCCAGCCGGTTGTCCACGGTCTGGAGGTCGGCCAGCACGAGCTCGGTGTTGACGGTGGCGATGTCGTCGCCGGGGTGGACCCGTCCCTCGACGTGGATCACGTCGTCGTCCTCGAAGGCCCGCACCACCTGGCAGACGGCGTCGGTCTCGCGGATGGCCGCCAGGAACTGGTTGCCCAGCCCCTCCCCCTCCGAAGCACCGCGCACGATGCCGGCGATGTCGACGAAGGTCACCGACGCCGGTACCACCCGCTCGCTGTCGTAGAGGGCGGCCAGGCGGGGCAGGCGGGGGTCGGGCACCGCCACCACCCCGACGTTGGCGTCGATGGTGGCGAAGGGGTAGTTGGCCGCCAGGACCTCATTGCGCGTCAGGGCGTTGAACAGCGTGGACTTGCCGACGTTCGGCAGTCCGACGATGCCGATCGACAGGCTCACTGACGGTTCCTCCAGCCTTGCTGCGTCCGGTGACGTGCGCCACGGGAGCGTAGGCCACGCCGGAGGGCGGCTCCTCCCGGCGGGCTCAGACGAGGCCCGCCTCGGTCGCCAGGGCGCGGAGGTCCTGCTGCGGGCGGGCCCCGAGGTGACCGATGATCTCCCCGGCGCACAGGGCGCCCAGGCGAGCGCAGGCCTCGGGGTCCGACCCGTGGGTCAGGCCGTAGAGGAAGCCGGCGGCGTAGAGGTCGCCGGCCCCGGTGGTGTCGACGACCTCGGTCACCGGCTGCGCCGGTATCTCCACCGGTCCGCCGGCCGTCAGCACCACCGAGCCCTTGGCCCCGAGCGTGACCGCCACGAGCAGGCCGGTCTCCTCGGCGGAGGCGATAGCCCGGTCCAGCGAGGGCGTGCCGAAGAGGCGGGTGATCTCCGCCTCGTTGGCGAAGAGGACGTCGACGTCGCCGAGGAGCAGGTCGAGGAAGTCGCGGCGGTGACGGTCGACGCAGAAGGCGTCGGAGAGCGAGAGGGCGACCGAGCCGTCGCTGTCGTGCGCCACGCCGATCGCCCGCCTCATGGCCTCCTTGGCCGGCGGGAGGTCCCAGAGGTAGCCCTCGAGGTAGAGGACCCGGCCCCGGCCCACCAGCGCCGCGGGCACGTCCTGCGGACCAATGGTGGTGGCCACCCCGAGGTGGGTGGCCATGGTGCGCTCGGCGTCCCCGGTGACCAGCACCAGGCAACGGCCGGTGCCCAACAGCTCCCGGTCGGTCGAGGTCGCGTTGTCGGGCGGGGCCGTCACCGGGGTGAACTCCACCCCCGCGGCCGTGATGTCGTGGACGAAGACCTCCCCGAGGAGGTCGTCGGCGATCTTGCCCACGAAACCGGCGGTCCCGCCGAGCGCGGCCACCCCGGCCACGGTGTTGGCGGCGGAGCCGCCGGACGCCTCGGTGGCCGACCCCATCGAGGCGTAGATCCTCTCGGCGTGGGCCAGGTCGACGAGGGCCATCGAGCCGCGATCGAGGCCGGCCGCGGCGACCTGCTCGTCGCTGGCCGCGGCCAGCACGTCGACCAGCGGGGACCCGATGCCCACCACGTCGAGCACCGGTGCGGGCGGCGGTGTCACCGTTCGGGCATCGACCACCCGATGAGGGTAGTCGGGTGGCGATGTTCTCCCAGTCGGGCTGTAGCCTCACGCCGATGACCACCACCGCCGACCCCGCCGCGCCCGACCGGGCCCACCGCCTTCCCCGCCACGTCGAGCCCCTGCGCTACGGCCTCACGCTCACCCCCGACCTGGTGCAGGCCACCTTCACGGGCTCGGCGGAGATCGAGCTCGTGGTGCACGAGCCGACCCGCGAGATCGTGTGCAACGCCGTCGAGCTGGCCATCACCGAGGCCTCGCTGCTGACCGGAGGCCCGGGGGCGTTGGCGGCCGTGGTCTCCCTCGACGAGGCGGCGGAGCGGGTCACCTTCTCGTTCGACTCGGACGTGCCCGCGGGACCGGCCACCCTCCGCTGCTCGTTCGCCGGTGTCCTCAACGACAAGCTCCGCGGCTTTTACCGCAGCACCTTCACCGACCAGTCGGGTGCCACCCGGACGCTGGCCACCACGCAGATGGAGGCGACCGACGCCCGCCGCGCCTTCCCCTGCTGGGACGAGCCGGACCGCAAGGCGGTCTTCGACATCACCCTGGTGGTCGACGAGGGGTTGACGGCCTTCTCCAACTCACCGGAGCTCGGTGAGGAACCGGTGGCGGGCACGGGCAAGCGGGCGGTGCGCTTCAGCCCGACGATGAAGATGTCGACCTACCTGGTGGCCTTCGTAGTCGGCGACCTCGAGGCCACCGATCCCGTCGTGGTCGACGGCGTCGAGGTCCGGGTGGTGCACGTGCCGGGCCGGGCCGGGCTCGCGCCCTTCGCCCTCGAGGTGGCCGCCCACGCCCTGCGGTTCTTCTCCGACTACTTCGCCATCGCCTACCCTGGGGACAAGCTCGACCTCGTGGCCATCCCCGACTTCGCCTTCGGGGCCATGGAGAACCTGGGCTGCGTGACCTTCCGGGAGACGGCGCTGCTCGTCGACCCGTCGTCGGCGGCGCGCACCGAGCTCGAGCGGGTGGCCGACGTGGTCTGCCACGAGATCGCCCACATGTGGTTCGGGGACCTGGTCACCATGGGCTGGTGGGAGGGGATCTGGCTGAACGAGGCCTTCGCCACCTTCATGGAGGTGCTCTGCGTCGATGCCTTCCGCCCGGCCTGGCAGCGCTGGGTCACCTTCGGGCTCGAGCGCGAGGCGGCGCTGGCGGTCGACGGCCTGCACACCACCCGGCCCATCGAATACCCGGTGGGGGCGCCGGAAGAGGCCGACGGCATGTTCGACGTCCTCACCTACCAAAAGGGCGGCAGCGTCCTGCGCATGCTCGAGCGCTACCTCGGCGCCGAGGTCTTCCGCGAGGGCGTCCGCCACTACCTGGCCGCCCACGCCTACGCCAACACCGTCACCGCCGACCTGTGGGCCTCCCTCGAGGAGGTGAGCGGCCAGCCGGTCACGGCGATGATGAACTCGTGGATCCTCCAGGGCGGCCACCCGATCGTGTCCGTCGGCCGCGACACCCTGTCCCAGTCCCCCTTCTCCTACGGCCCGCCGCCCGCCGGCGAGGAGAGCGCCATCGGCTCGGTGTGGCAGGTCCCGGTCCTGGTCCGCACCCTCGACGGCACTCCGGGCGAGCGCGTCCTGCTGGGGGCCGACACGGTGCTGCGCCCGGCGGGCGAGGTGGTCAACGCCGGGGGCTGGGGCGTCTACCGCCTCTCCTACGACGACCTCTCCCCGCTCGCCGGCCGGCTGGGGGACCTCGACCCCCTCGAGCGGTTCAACCTCTTCGCCGACGCCTGGGCCCTGGTGCTGGCGGGACGGGCCGAGCTGTCGACGTTCCTGGCCCTCGCCGCCGACCTCGCCGGCGAGGAGGAGCCGGGCATCTTCTCCCTGGTCGCCGGGGCCCTCGGCCTCTGCGACCGCGCCGCCTCCGACGACGAGCGCCATGCGGTGGCGGCGGGTACCCGGGCCCTGTTCGGACCGACGTCGGCCCGGCTCGGCTGGGACCGCCGGGAGGGTGAGGGCGAGCGCGTCCCGACGACCCGTGCCCTCGTGCTCTCCAGCCTCGGCACGATCGGGGCCGACCCCGTCGTGCGGGCCGAGGCCGCCCGACGGTTCGACGGACCCGACCCCGTCGACCCCGACATCGAGGGTGCGGTGCTGGCCGCCGTGGCGCACCAGTTGCGGCCCGGGGACTACGAGACGATCCTCGACCGCTACCGCCATCCGGCCAACCCCCAAGAGGAGCTGCGGTACCTGACGGCCCTGGCCACCTTCCCCGACCCCGCCCTCGGCCGGCGCACCTTCGAGCTGGCCCGCACCGAGGTGCGCACGCAGAACGGGCCGTACCTGGTGGCCACCCTCCTCTCCAACCGCGTGGCCGGCCCGGCGGTGTGGGAAGAGGTGAAGGCGCACTGGGACATGCTCCTCGACCGCTTCCCGATGAACAGCCACGCCCGCATGGTCGACGGCGTGAGGGGCCTGTGCGGGTCGCCTGAGGTGGCTGACGACGTCGAGCGGTTCCTGGCCGACCACCCGCTGTCGGGCCGGCAGCGCACGGTGACCCAGTCCCTCGAGCGCCTGGCCATCAACGTCGCCTTCACCCGGGAGCACCGGGGCCGGCTTTCCCAGATCATCGGCGCCGTCGGACGGGGCTAGGCGGCGGTGGGCCGCATGGCGGATTGCACGGCGGACCGCCCTGGGGGGGCACGACGGTGAGCCTCGACGTCGTCGTCGTCACCTTCTTCTTGGTGGCGGTGGCCGAGCTCCCCGACAAGACCATGATCGCCACGCTCTTCATGGCGGCCCGGTCGAACCCGGTCATGGTGTGGCTGGGGGCGTCGGCCGCCTTCGCGCTGCACGTGGTCCTCGCCGTGGTGGCCGGGCGAATCCTCCAGCTCCTCCCCCACCGGGTCCTCGAGACCGTGGTCACCGTGCTGTTCCTGGCCGGCGCCGCCTTCCTCCTCCTGGTCCCCGAGAGGTCCGCCGCCTCCAAGGGCGTTGCGGAGGCCGAGCAGGCCGCGGGCGCCGCGGCCCGCAAGGTGTTCGTCTCCGCCTTCGCGGTGATCCTGGTGGGCGAGTTCGGCGACCTCACCCAGCTCCTGACCATCAACCTGGTGGCCAAGTACCACCAGCCTCTGTCGGTCGGGGTCGGCGCCTTCTGCGCCCTCACGACGATCGCCGCGCTCGGGGCCTTCGCCGGCCGGGCCCTCCTGCGGGTGGTGCCCCTGCAGCTGATCCGCCGGCTGAGCGGCGTGGTCCTGCTCGGTTTCGCCGCCTACGGCATCTACAGTCTCGTCACCTCATGACCCCGCTGCCCACCGTCCCCGAGGAGCCCCGGCTGCGCCACGTGGTCTCCCTCGCCCGTTCGACCCGGGGGTTCATGCCCGATGACGAGGGGGAGGCGCTGCTGGCTGCGGCCCTGCGCGCCGGGCGCGCCTTCTCCGCTGGACAGGGGAAACCGGTACTCGTCGAGATCGGCGCCTGGTGCGGCAAGTCGACCCTGTACCTGGGCGCGGCGGCCGAGGCCACCGGCTCGGTGCTGTTCAGCGTCGACCACCACCGGGGCTCGGAGGAGAACCAGGTGGGCTGGACCCACCACGACGCCGACCTGGTGGACCCCGCCGACGGCCGGCTGGACACCCTCCCTCACTGGCGGCGCGCCGTGGCCGGAGCGGGGCTCGAGCAGGCGGTGGTGGGCGTGGTGGGCGACTCACCGACCGTGGCCGCCTGCTGGCGGACGCCGCTCGCCCTCTGCTTCATCGACGGCGGGCACGGCGCCGAGCCGGCTTGGGCCGACTACCGGGGCTGGGCGCCCCTGGTGGCACCGGGGGGCTGGCTGGCCATCCACGACGTGTTCGAGAACCCGGCCGACGGCGGCCGCCCACCCTACGAGCTGTGGTGCGACGCCGTCGCCTCGGGCCGCTGGGCCGAGGACGGCGAATGCGGAAGCCTGCGGGTGCTCCGGCGCCTCGACGACGAGCAGGTCGACACTGCCTCGTGACGGCCAGAGCCACCCCATGCGGGACGCCAGCGGCCCCTACGAACCGGAAGGCGCCACCTCGCCCGAGGTGATCTCGTAGACCCTGGTGATCCCGGGCGCGTCCGCCATGGGCATGTCGCCCACGACGCGCATCCCGAGCTTCTCCATGACCCTGCCCGACGCCACGTTCTCGGGGTCGTACCTCGCCACCACGCGATCGAGGTTGAGGACGTCGACGCCGAATTGCAGCGCACGCCGCCCGCCTTCGGTGGCGAGCCCCTGGCGCCAGCGCGCCCGGTCGATGAACCACCCGACCTCGGTCGTCCCTTGTAGCTCCTCTGGTGCGAACACCTTGCTCAGACCGATCCAGCCGACGAATGCGCCGCCGTCCTTCAGCTCGGCGGCCCAAAGGCTGTAGCCCTCCTGGTCCCACATGGCGACGTGCCATTCGAGCCAGGTCTCGGTCTGCCGGCGCACGTAAGGGCCACCGAAGTAACGCATCATCTCGGGGTCGCTCTGCAAGCGGTGCAGCACGTCGGCGTCGTCCATCGAGAGTGGTCGCAACCGGAGCCGCCCGGTCTCGCACGGATCGCTCGGCCTTTGTGCCACGGCCCAGTTGACCACACCGGGCCACCGGCCGGTCCGGCCGGCGCGATGGTGGGCAGCCGACACCGCAGCGTTGACCGCTCTGGGCCTCCATGCCACGGCGGGGCCCGTGAGGCCCCGCCGGACGGGAGCCCCGGCGACTAACGCCGCGGGCTCGAGGGCGTCGCCGTGCAGCCGTGCGCGTCCTCGCCGATGCAGTGGGGCTCCGCCAGGTCGAGGCCGACCGGCAGCCCCTCCCCTCGGAACAGCCCGGCGGCGGCGGTGGAGCCCGAAAGGGCGTCGGCGGCCAGCACGATGGCCGCCGCGGTGTAGGTGGTCCGCTCCCCCCCGGGGAAGGACACCTCCTCGGGGTAGACCATGCCGGTCCAGTAGGAGCCGTCGGGCAGGCGCAGCCCCTGGGCGTCGGCGAAGAGCCGGCGGGCCATGTCGTCCAGGCCCAGCGCGTCGAGGGCCAGGACGCACTCGGCCGTCTCCGCCGCCGTCACCCAGTCGTTGGTCGACACGCAGCGGACGCCCAGCCCGTCCATCACGAAGGTGTCCCAGTACTCGTCGATGCGAGCCAGGCCGGCCTCGCCCTCGAGCGCGCCCGACAGCATCGGGTAGTACCAGTCCATGGCGAATTCCTGCTTGGGGGCGAAGGCGCCGGGGTGGTGGGCCACGGCGTGTCCCAGCCGGCCGGCGGCCAGCTCCCAGTCGGGCCGGTCCTTGCCCAGGCGCTCGGCGACCGCCACCCCGCAACGCAGGGAGTGGTAGATGGAGGAGGAGCCGGTGAGCAGGGCGTAGCCCTCGGGGTGGCCGGCGGGGTCGAGCGACCAGCGCACCGAGCCGTCGGGACGCTGCCAGCGCAGGACGAAGTCGAGCGCCTTCTCCATGACCGGCCACAGGCGGCGCAGGAGGTCGTGCTCCCCGGTCACCAGGTGGTGGTGGTAGAGGCCGGCGGCCAGGTAGGCGCACACGTTGGTGTCCAGCCTGGGGTCCTTCACCCCCTCGGCCAGGTAGTAGTTGAACCAGCTGCCGTCGGCCAGCTGGATCTCGGCCAGCCACTGGTAGGCGCGCTCGGCCTCGGTGTGCAGCCCGCACACCGAGAGGGCCATGGCCGCCTCCACGTGGTTCCAGGGGTCGCAGTGGCCCCCGGGGAACCAGGGGATCATGCCGTCGTCGCGCTGGACCTCGGCGATGCTCTGCGCCGTGGCCAGGACCTCGGTGGCCGTCAGGATCCCCGGCACCTCGGGGACCGAGACCGAACTGGCCTGCTCGGTGGTCATGCCGCCTCCTCGTGTCCTGTCGGTGATCGGTGCTCGGCTCGGCTCCCGGTGCCCGCCGCGGGGCGCTCCGGCTTGCGCAGGTAGACGACCAGGCTCTTGCCGATCAGCGGGCTGAGCACGCGGTCGGTCACCCGGGTGAGGCGCGGCCCCCGCACGATGTCCCAGACCAGCAGCCGGTGGTAGCCGGAGACGGCCGGGTTGGCGTCGTTGGTCGGACCCACTAGGCAGCGGAGCCACCAGTAGGGGGCGTGGAGGCCGTGCGCGTGGTGGCTCCCGATCGGGACCAGCCCGGTTGACGAGAGCCGCTGGCGGAGGGTGGAGCGGCGGTAGATGCGGACGTGGCCCCCGGGGACGTCGTGGTACTCGTCCGACAGGGCCCAGTTGACGAACTCGGGGCCGCAACGGGGCACGGTCACCGCCATCGTCCCGCCCGGGCGCAGCACCCGAGCCAGCTCGGTCATGGCGGCCACGTCGTCGGGGATGTGCTCGAGCACCTCGGAGGCGATGACCCGGTCGAAGGTGCCGTCGGCGAACGGGAGGTGCAGGGCGTCGCCCTGGACGGCGCCGCAGCGGGCCGTCTCGGCGCAGAGCTCGCCGGCGTCGGCCATGGCCCCGAAGGTGTCCCGGACCCCCGCCACCTCCTCGGGCCCCGCGTCGAGGGCCACCACGGCCGCCCCGCGCCGGGCCGCCTCGAAGGCGTGTCGGCCGAATCCGCACCCCAGATCGAGCAGGGAGTCGCCGGACCGGACCCCGAGCCGGTCGTAGTCGACGGTCAGCATGTCGCCTCCCCGGCGGTCCCGGCGGCGGCCGGCACGCCGGTGCGGACGGCCCCGGGGAGGGGACGCCCCTCCATCAGGGCCGAGTAACACTCCGCGGTGCCCTCGGCCGTGACCTTCCAGGTGAACCGGTTGAGGACCCGGTGCCGGCCGGCCTCGCCCAGGCGGGCCCGCAGGTCCGGGTCGTCGAGCAGGCGGGCGATGGCCCCGGCCAGGGCGCCCGGGTCGTTCGGCGGGACCAGGAGCCCCGTGTCGCCGTCGCGGCCGACCACCTCGGGGAGCGCCCCTCCGGTGGTGGCGACCACCGGGGCGCCGCAGGCCATGGCCTCGACGGCCGGCAACGAGAACCCCTCGTAGAGGGAGGGCACCACGGCCACCTGGGCCTGGGCGTACTCCCGGGCCAGCTCGGCGTCGCTGATGCCGCTCACGCAGCGCACGGCACCCTCGAGGCCCAGCCGCTCGATGGCCCGGTCGACCCGGCCGCCCGGCCTCGGTTTGCCCACGACCACCAGCTCGACGTCGCGCTCGGTGCGGAGCTTGGCCACCGCCTCGAGCAACGGGACCAGCCCCTTCATGGGGACGTCGCTCGAGGACGTGACCATGAGCCGCCCGGGCACCGGCTCCACGTCGGGCGACGGGCGGAACACGGTGTGGTCGACCCCCACCGGGACCACGGTCATGCGCTCGGGGTCCACCCCCATCTGGGCGACGATGTCCGTCCTCGACGACTCCGACACCGTGACGATGGCCGGCAGCCGCCGGGCCACCTTCACCTGCATGCGCAGGAAGCCGAACCAGCGCCGGGTGGTGAACTTCTGCCAGGGGTTGGACGCGTGGTCGAGGGCCAGCTGACGGTCGACGGTGATCGGATGGTGCAGGGTGGTGAGAATCGGCCAGCCGTCGCGGACCATGCCGAGCATCCCCGAGCCAAGACACTGGTTGTCGTGGACCAGGTCGAAGTCGCCGCGACGGGAGGCGAGCAGTCGGCGGGCCCGCAGCGAGTACGCCCAGGGCTCGCCGAAACCGGCCGTGCACATGACGGCGAACTCCAGGGCGTCGAGGCGGTCGGAGAACTCCCTGGGGTGCGGGACCCGGAAGGGGTCGGGCTCCCGGTAGAGGTCGAGGCCGGGGATGGGGGTGAACCCCACCCCGTCGTCCACCTCGGGCCACGGCTGGCCGGAGAGGACCTCGACCGAGTGTCCCAGCTCCACCAGCTCGCGGGTCAGGTGGCGGGTGTAGACGCCCTGGCCCCCGCAGCGGGGGTTGCCGCGGTAGATGAGGAAGGCGACCCGCAGGCCGCCCGGCCCGGGGGGCGCCGGGGGGATCGCCGGGGGCAGTTCGACCGTGGTGGAGCGCTCCCAGGAGGCCTGCATCTCCCGCCACCGCTGGCGCGGCGACTTAGCCATTTCCTGCACCGGCCCCTGGCACCATGACCCGACAGCCTCCCCCGACCTGCAGGTCGTGCGCAAACAGGACCGTCCCGGGCCTCATCCGACGCCGAACCAGCCGAGGACGGTGACCACGACGTAAACGGCGGCCACGGCGGCCACCGCCCAGATGGCGGTGCCCCCCACCCAGCGGGCGATCGGGCCGTTGGCGGCCGACCCCAGCAGGCTCCGGCGGTTGGCCAGGACGAGGATGAAGAGCAGGGTGATGGGGGTGATGACACCCTCGAGGACCTGGGTGTTCACGATCAGGTGGATGAGGTTCCCCGGCAGGAGCACCACCGAGGCCCCGATCAGGATCTGCGCCGTGAACAGGCCGAGGAAGAGGGGCGCCTGGCGGAAGCTCCGAGAGACCGACCGCTCGACCCCCACCGCCTCGGCCACGGCGTAGGAGGTGGACAGGGGCACGACGGCCGCCGCCAGGGCGGCGGCGCCCAGCAGGCCGAGCCCGAAGAGCACCTCGGCGCCGGCCCCCGCCACCGGACGGAGGGCATGCGCGGCCTCCTCGGCCGAGGACAGCGCGCCGTGGCCGCCCAGGACGGCCGCCGTGGCGATGATGATCGAGAACGAGACGATCGAGGCCAGGACGGCGCCGCCGATGGCGTCGGCCCGCTCGTACTTGAAGTCCTCTGGTCCGATGCCCTTGTCGACCACCGCTCCGGCCTCGTAGAGCTGGATGTAGGGGGTGATGGTGGTGCCGATGAGCGCAACCATCAGGAGCAGGAAGGGGTTGGAGAGGATGAAGTGGGGCCAGGCTGACTGGGCGAACACCTTGGACCAGTCGGGGTGGCCCAGGATGGCGGCGAGGGGATAGGTGATGAAGATGAGGGTCATGAGGATGAAGATCCGCTCGGCGTAGCGGTAGGTGCCGAAGAGCACCAGTGCCCAGATGGCCACCGCCGCCACCGGCACCGAGATGTAGCGGGAGACCCCGAACAGGCTGAAGGCGGTGGCGATGCCGGCGAACTCGGTCACCACCAGGCCGACGTTGGCGATGGCGAAGGCGGCGATGGCGAAGGCCGTGAGGCGCAGGGGGAACTGCTCGCGGATGAGGGCGGCCAGCCCCTTTCCGGTGTGGACGGCCAGACGTGCCACCATCTCCTGGACGATGACGTAGGTGATGGCCACCAACACCATCAAGAAGAGGGTGCGGTACCCGAACTGCGAGCCCGCCGTGGCGTAGGTGGCCACGCCGCCCGCGTCGTTGCCGGCGGCGGCGGCGATCAGGCCGGGGCCGACGGCGGCCAGGTAGACCATGAACGGCCAGCGGCGGAACCGCCTGGCGCCCGCCAGCGGGCCCGCTGTAGTGGCAGGCACGGGGCTACTCGAACAGCTGGGGGAAGTGGAACCGGCCCTTGGTGGAGACGAGCGCGTCGAGGACGTCGTCGGCCAGGATGCGGCCGATCGGTCGCCCGTCCTCCACCACCAGCAGCGAGTGGCGCCGCGACTGGATCAACTGCTCGGCCACGTCGGTGGCCCGCTCGCCGGGGCCGACGGTGACCGGCTCCTCGTCGTCGAGCAGCTGGCCCACCCGCGCCTCGGGGTCGTTGCGCAGGGCCAGCAGCAGGTCGAGCAGGGGCAGGTCCCCCACCAGCTGGCCGTCGCCGTCCACGACCGCCACCGCGTCGAGGTCGAGGTCGTGGGCACGGGCCTCAGCCAGCCGGCCGGCGACGTCGATGGCGCTGTCGGCGGTGTCGGCCGTGATCAGCGCGGTGGTCATGAAGCCGCCCGCTTCGTCTTCGGGGTAGGCGAGGAGCTGGATCAGGTGGGCCGCCGGGGCCGCCGGCATGCGGCCCAGCAGGGCCACCCGCTCGTCCTCGTCCAGGTCCCGGAGGGCGTCGACCGCCTCGTCGGGCTCCATCTTCGACAGCAGGTCGGCCGCCGTCTGGGGCGCGGACTCGCGCAACAGCCGGGTGAGGTCCTCGGCCTCCATCTCCTCGAGGGCGTCGGCCGCCTCGTCGGCCGAGAGCGCGGCCAACAGCTCCTGGCGCTCGGGCCGGCGCAGCTCTTCGAGGAGGTCGGCCAGCTCGCCCGGGCGCAACCGGTGCAGCCCCTCGTGCGACGACCGCAGCCGGACCTCGAGCGCCCCCTGTGAGGTGTCCCCGAACGGCTGGATGGCGGCCCAGTCGATGACCTGGCCGGGGGTCGGGCGGCTGCGCCACCTCCGGGGCCCGAGCCGTCGCAGGAGCGAGGCGTTGCTCACGTCCACCCCGACCAGGCGGACCCGGCCGAGCACGGGCGCCAGGTACAGGTCGGCCGCCCGGATGACCTGCTTGTCGTCGACGTCGACCAGCTGGTGGTCGAGCACGTCGCGCCCGAGCATCACCTCGCCCGGCCGGCGTGAGAAGTCGCGCAGGTCCAGACGGGCCGAGCGCAGCACGACCTGGGCGTGCTCGAGCCGCTCGACGGCCGTGGCGTCCACGAAGGCCGGCCGACGCCCCACCCGCACCACCAGGCCGGTGACGGGAGGGTAGGTCTGCCCGTCCGACCACCTCGCCACCACGTCGACCAGTTGGCCGATCTCGTCGCCGGCCTGGTTGCGGACCGGCCGGCCGACGAGGCCGGCGACCGAGACGATGGCGTCGCGCACGGTGGCCGCGGCGAGGAGGCGCTCGGAGCGGTGCCGGCGCGCGTCGGACCGCCGCAGCGGCATGTGCAGGGCCCGGCCGCCCGAGTGCCGGTGCGCCGGCCCCACGAGGGACGCGCCGGACTCAGGGTCGGTCGTGACGGGCTCATCGCCCCGCCGGGGGCGCTGGAGAATGCGTGCCATTGGTCCTCGGATCTGTGCTCGACGGGCCGCGGCCCGGGTCGGAGCCGCCGGCACCGCGCCCCGGGCGGGGGCGCGGGCGCGCCGCGGCAGAGACAGGTACCGGCCCACTGGTCGATCGCTCCGCGGCACGTCGCGCCGAGAGCCCGTGTGGCTACGGGCTCAGGTGGTTCGAGGCGGCACGGACGGGAGCTGCGGTGGGCCGCCCGGTCTACTGGGGGGTTCTCCCCGTTTCATCGGCCACACCTCCTCCGCGCTCGGCCCAATTCTGGGCGTGCCGTCAGCCGTCGCGACCCAGTGTACCTGGCCTTATGCCATCCGCCCACCGGAAGGCGACGACAGCTCGACGGCTAGATTGCCTCCCGTATGGACCTCACCTACCCGCCCGAGGCCGAGCGGTTCCGGGCCGAGATCCGGCGCTGGCTGGAGGAGAACCTGCCCGAGGGCTGGGGGACGCCCGGTTTCTCGATGACGCCGGGCGAACGGCGGGCCTTCAACGAACGGTGGAACGAGACCCTGCACCGGGGCGGGTGGATCTGCGCCAGCTGGCCCACCGAGTACGGGGGTAAAGGTCTGTCGCTGCTCGAGCAGGTGGTGCTGAGCGAAGAGTTCGCCCGGGTCCAGGCACCGCTGCGGGCCGACTTCTTCGGGGACACGCTGGTCGGCCCCACCCTCCTGCAGTGGGGCAGCGAAGAGCAGAAGCGACAGTTCATCCCCCGGATCCTCCAGGGCACCATCTCGTGGTGCCAGGGCTTCTCCGAGCCCGACGCCGGGAGCGACCTGGCGTCACTCAAGACGAGGGCCGACCTCGACGGGGACGAGTGGGTGATCAACGGACAGAAGGTGTGGACGACCCAGGCCCAGTACGCCGACTACATCTTCCTCCTGGCCCGCACCGACCCCGAGGCTCCCAGGCACGCCGGCATCTCCTACCTGCTCGTCCCCATGCAACAGCCGGGCATCGAGGTGCGCCCCATCGAGCAGGTCGACGGCTCGTCTGAGTTCAATGAGGTCTTCTTCACCAACGCCCGGTGCCCCAGGGAGAACGTGGTCGGGGGGGTGAACAACGGGTGGAAGGTGGCCATGACCACCCTCGGCTTCGAGCGCGGCTCGTCGTCCACCACCGGCCACCGGCGCTTCGCCCGGGAGTACGACGCCGTCGTACGCGAAGCCCGGCGCCGGGGTAAGGACAAGGACCCCCTGGTCCGCCAAGGGCTGGCCCGGGCATGGTCGAACATCAAGATCATGGAGATCAACGGCTACCGCACCCTCACCGACGCACTGCACGGCACGCACCACACCGCGGCCCTGTCCGCGTGCAACAAGATGTTCTGGTCCGAGGCCCACCAGCAGACGATGGACCTGGCCATGGACATCCTCGGCCCCGAGGCGCAGGTGCTGCGGGGCGGCCCCGAAGGGGGCGAGATGGTCCCCGGCGTGCACCGGGGACGGACCGGCTACCCGGTGGACGACCTGCAGGCCTCTTTTTTCTTCTCGCGATCTGAGTCGATCTGGGGGGGCACCGCCCAGATCCAGCGAAACATCGTGGGCGAGCGGGTGCTCGGCCTGCCCAAGGAGCCCAAGCCCTGACGCTTGCGGCCATCGCCGCCGGGGCGCCACGGTGGGCCCGGCCCCGGTGAGGGGACGCATGGACCCAGCACGGAGATGTCCGACGTCCCGGGGTGAAAGGGGAACCACCGCGCCATGCCGCCTCCCCGGGGAGGCGGGGGCCCGGTGACACCGGCCGCCCCGGTCCCGGGCGACGACAGGCTCACCTACGGCACCCCCAGGGGGCGCTGGGTGATCGCCGCCGCCGTGCTGGGCAGCGGCGTGGCCTCGATCGACGCCACGGTGGTCGGCATCGCGCTACCGCCCATCAGCCGCTCGTTCCACTGCTCGCTCGGCGCCCTGCAGTGGGTGGTCACCGGCTACACCCTCACCCTCGCCGCCTTCCTGCTGCTGGGCGGGTCGCTCGGCGACCGCTACGGCCGCCGACGCATCTTCCTCGTCGGCATCGTCTGGTTCATGGTGGCCTCGATCGCCTGCGGCGTCGCCCCCTCGGCCCCGCTCCTCATCGCGGCGCGGGTCTTCCAGGGGGTGGGCGGGGCGCTCCTCACCCCGGCCAGCCTGGCCATCATCGAGGCCTCCTTCCATCCCGACGACCGGTCACGGGCCATCGGCGCCTGGGCGGCGCTCGGCGGGCTGGCCACCGCCGCCGGTCCGCTGATCGGGGGCTACCTCATCTCCGTCGGCTCGTGGCGGTGGGTGTTCTTCATCAACGTGCCGGTGGTGGCCGCCGTGCTGGCGGTCTCGATGCGGCACGTCCCCGAGTCCCGCGACCCCTCGGCCACCGGGCCGGTCGACGTCGTGGGCTCCGGCCTGGCCGTGGTCTTCCTGGCCTCCCTCACCTACGGCCTGATCGAGGGGCCGGGCCGCGGCTGGAGCTCGACCGGCGTCGTCGGGTGTCTGGTGGCGGCGGCGATCTGCGGCCCGGCCTTCCTCTGGTACGAGCGGCGGCGGGCCAACCCGCTACTCCCGCTCGGGCTCTTCGCCCATCGGCAGTTCAGCGCGGCCAATGCCGTGACCTTCCTCGTCTACGGCGCCCTCGGTGGGGCGCTGTTCCTCCTCCCGGTGTGCCTCCAGAACGTGGCCGGGTACACGCCGCTCGAGTCCGGCCTGGCGCTCCTTCCGGTCACCGCCATCATGCTCGGGTTCTCGGTGCGTTCCGGCCGGCTCTCGGCCCGCATCGGGCCGAGGCTGCAGATGAGCGTGGGGCCGGTCGTGGCCGGCGCCGGACTGCTGCTGCTCACCCGAGCCGCCACCCCGGGGGACTACGTCGTCCAGGTCCTGCCGGCGATGGTCCTGTTCGGGGCGGGGCTGGCCACCACCGTGGCCCCACTGACGGCGACGGCCATGGGGGCGGCCGAGCCCGAGCAGGCCGGGATGGCCTCGGCGGTCAACAACGTGGTGGCCCGGACCGCCGGGCTGCTGGCCGTGGCCCTCCTCCCGCTCCTGGCCGGCCTGACCGGCCCCGACGCCCTGGAGCCGGCCGTCTTCGCCTCGGGCTTCCGCACGGCCCTCGTCATCGCCGGCGCGGCCTGCGCCGCCGGCGGCGTGCTGGCGGCGCTCACCATCCGAAACCCGGGCTCCCGCCCGAGGATGGCCCTGCGGTGGCACTGCGCCCTCGACGCCTCGCCGCTCTCCGCCAGCGACGCGGGGTGAGCGGCGCCGTCCCCACCCCTACCGCCGACCGTCACCCGCGGCCCAGCCCACCGCCCCGTCGGTGCCCGCCGCGGGCCGCCGGGAGAGTTCGACCACCTCGCCGGCGCCCTTCTCGCGCCGCAGACCGCCGTAGCGCAGGGCCAGCGGCACCGAGGCGGCCAGGGTGGCCACCCCGCCCACCAAGAGGGCGACCCGGGGGCTGGTGGTGTCGCTGATCCACCCCACCAGCGGGGCCCCGATCGGGGTGCTGCCCAAGAAGGCGATGGCGTAGAGGGCCATCACCCGGCCCCGCATGGCCGGGTCGGCGCGCAGCTGGAGGGTGGCGTTGGCCGTGGCGATGAACGAGATGGAGCCCACCCCCATCAGCACCAGGGCGGCCAGGGCCACCACCTCGCTGGGCGCGGCGGCGACCGCCACGATCATGAACCCGAAGAAGATCCCGATCCTGCTGAGCAGCGCCGTCGACGGCCGGCTGCGGTGGGCGACGAGCAGCCCGCCGATCACCGCACCGCAGCCCATGGCCGCGGTGAGCGCGCTGTAGGTCCCCGCCCCACCGTGGAACGTGTACTTGGCCAGCAGCGGGAGGGTGGTCGTGAAGTTGAAGGCGAAGATGCCCACCACCGCCATGGCCAGCAGCGGGTCGCGCAGCGCCGGCGTCGTCCACACGTAGCGCAGCCCCTCGCGGACCTGCCCCTTGGCCCGGCGGACCCCAGGCCGGCGGTGCAGCTCGGCGGGTCGCATCAACAACAGGGCGACGATGACCGCCACGTACGACCCGGCGTTCACCAAGAAGCACGCCGAGAAGCCCACGGTGAGGATCAGGATGCCGCCGATCGCCGGTCCGATGATGCGGGCGGAGTTCATGAGCACGCTGTTCAAGCTGATGGCGTTGGGCATGAGGTCGTTGCCCACCATCTCCGAGACGAAGGATTGGCGCCCGGGGTTGTCGAAGAGGTTGACCACACCGAGCAGCGTGGCGAAGACGTACATCTGCCACAGGTGCACGGTGCCGAGCGCCGTGAGCAGACCGAGGATGAGGGCCAACGCCGCGGCACTGCTCTGGGT
The DNA here is from genome assembly GCA_963770505.1 of uncultured Actinomycetota bacterium. Lineage (GTDB taxonomy): Bacteria > Actinomycetota > Acidimicrobiia > Acidimicrobiales > RAAP-2 > CAVYPR01. The sequence goes on from CAVYPR010000006.1 coordinate 289,132, forward strand.
GACGACGAGGAGCTTGCGCTTGTCCACCCGGTCGGCGATGAGGCCACCGAAGCTCCCCACCAAGAGCATGGGTACGAACTGGAGGGCCGTCACCACGCCGACGTCGAACCCGGTGCCGTGGATCCGGTCGGACAGCACCAGCAGCGCCAGCGCGATCGACTGCATCCAGGTGCCCGAGACCGAGATCACCTGCCCGGTGAAGTAGAGCCGGAAGTTGCGGACCTGCAGGGCCCGGAAGGTCTGGTGCATCGCCCGGCGGACGGCGGTCACTCCTCGGCCACCAGCCTTTCGAGCAGCACGGTGAGCTCGGCCAGCGAGGCGCGATCGGCCTCGTCGAACTGGGAGAACCGCCGGGCCAAAAAGGCGTTCTTCTGTGAGCGGATCCGCTCGATCGTCCGCCGGCCGCCGGCCGTGAGCCGGACCCTGCTGACCCGCCCGTCGGCGGCGTCGCTCAGCCGCTCCAAGAGCCCCGCCGCCTCCATCCCGGCCACCAGCCGCGTCATGGTGGGGGGTTGGACCTGCTCGGCTACGGCGAGCTCCCCCAGGGTGGGGGTGCCCAGCCGGGCCACCGTGGCCAGGGCCGATCCCTGGGACGGGGACAGTCCGGCCAGGGACTGCTGGCGGAGGCGCCGGTGGAGCCGGGTGACCGCGGCCCGCACCCGGGTGGCCAGCTCCTCGTCGGTGGGCGTGGGTCGGGCGGTGCTCTGGGTGCTGGGCGGGGCGGAAGCCATAGTTCCATTATAGTTAGTTTTACTAACTAATGTCACGCGCCACGGTCCCGCCCGGCCCGCGGGCCCCGTCGGGGCGTCGGTACGATGAGGCGGACTGGAGGCGACGATGGGGACCGCGATGCTGCCCGACTACGCCGAGCACGAGCAGGCCATCGGCCTCGACTGGTACCGCCTCGACCCGAACCTGGCCTTCCTGCTCGACCGCTACCTCCCCGACCCGGCCGAGCGGATCTATGCCGAGGAGCTCGTCGCCCCCTACGGTCCGCTCGTGGGCGGGACCATCGCCTCCCGGGCCGAGGAGACCGACGCCCACGGCCCGGTGCTCCGCCGCTACGACCGCTGGGGATCCGAGGTGGGCGAGGTGGTCCACAGCCCGACGTGGCTGGAGAACAAGGCCGACCTCGTCCGCCACGGGTTCGTCGGGGCCGCGGCCGACGCCCGGCGGCCCGTCCCGGGCGTGGTCACCGCGTCGCGCGCCTACCTGGTGAGCCAGGCCGAGACGGCCATCTACTGCGGGCTGGGCATGACCGGAGGGGCGGCCGACGTGGTCGGGCGGTGGGGCCCCGAGTCGGTGAAGGATGCCATCGTCTCCAGACTCACCAGCCTCGACCCCGCCACCTCGTGGGAGGGCGGCATGTTCCTCACCGAGCGCCAGGGCGGGAGCGACGTGGGGGCCAACACCACCCGGGCCATGCAGGACGGCGACGAGTGGGTGCTCTTCGGGGAGAAGCACTTCTGCTCCAACGTCGACGCCGACATCTTCATCGTGCTCGCCCGACCCGACGGCGCGCCCGCGGGCACGCGCGGGCTGGCCACGTTCATCGTCCCCAGCCGGCTGCCCGACGGCTCCCCGAACGGCTTCATCGTGAAGCGCCTCAAGCCCAAGCTGGGCACGGTCGGCGTCCCGACCGGCGAGGTCACCCTCGACGGGGCGCGGTGCTGGCTGGCCGGAAGCTCGGGCTTGGGGGACGCGGCCCGTGACGGCCGCGGCCTCAACCGCATGATGGAGATGGTGAACGGGAGCCGGTTCGGCGTGGCCCTCATGGGGCTGGGGATCCACCGCCGCTCCTTCCTCGAGGCCGCCATCTACGCCGCCCGGCGCACCCAGTGGGGCCGGCGGATCGACGAGTACCCGCTGGTCCGCGAGACCCTGGTCGACCTCCTGGTCGACCTCGAGGCGGGCATGGCCGTCACCTACGAGTGTGCGGGCTCCGCCCGGGCCGCCGGGGACGCCGACGAGGCGCGGCTGCTGCGCAGGATCCTCATCCCCCTAGCCAAGATGCGGGCCACCCGGGTCGCCCTGTGGGCGGCCAGCACGGCCCTCGAGGTGTTCGGGGGCAACGGCTACATGACCGACTGGCCCATGGCCCGCCAGCTGCGCGACGCCCAGTGCCACACGATCTGGGAAGGGACCGAGAACATCCTCTGCCTCGACGTCCGGCGAGCCATGCACTCCGAGCGGGCCCACCTCGCCCTGGTGGCCCGGGTGGGCCGGGCCCTTGACGCCGCCTCGGGCCACAAGGTGCTGGCCTCGTCGGTGGACACCGTCTCGGCGTCGCTGGCCGACGCGCAGCGCGCCATCGACCACCTCTCGGGCGTCGACGACGACCTGCAGCTCCTCCACTCCCGGCGGCTGGCCGAGCTGCTGGCCGACACCGCCCAGGCCGCCCTCCTGCTCGACGAGGCGGCGTGGTCCCTCGACCGCAACGGAGACGCCCGCAAGGCGCTGGTGGCCCGGAGGTTCGTGGCGCGCAAGCTGGCCGACCGCCCGGTCCGGGGCATTCTGGACCCCGACCGCTCCGCCCTCGACCAGTTCGCGGCGATCACCCGGTACGGGCGGCTGGAGGCGGGCGACCTGGCAGCCTGACGGCCGGCCCTCAGTACCTCGGGACGTAGCCACCCTGGCCGAGGGAGGCGCTCTCGAAGGGGTCCGCTGTCTCGTCGACCCCGCCCACCACCTCGCGCACCCAGGGGAGCCGCTCGGTGAGGATCCTCTCGACGCCGCCCTGGAGGGTCGAGGCGCTGATGGCGCACGAGCTGCAGGCGCCCTGGAGCTGGACCTCGACCACGCCGGCCTCGACGTCGGCGCCCACCAGCACGAGGTCCCCGCCGTCGGCCTGGACGGCGGGCCGCATCAGCTCGATGAGCGCCTGGAGCTGGCCCAGCCGCTCGGCCCGCTCCGCCGCCTGGAGCGGGGACGCGCCCGTCGGCTCCGTGCCCTTGTCGATCTCGCCCTCGCTGCCTTCGGCCATGCTGCCCCCTCTTGTGCTCACACCATTCTCGCGTGCCCACGGCAGCTTCGTGCCCCCGGCGGCACCGGGCAGGCGGAGGCCTTGGGCAGGGGCCGCGGACCGCCCGCGGGCTACGGTCGGCCGATCGGCGACCAGTGGGACATGGACCCCGGCTCCTACCTCGAGATGGTGAGGGAGGAGATCCCGGCCTACGACGAGCTCGAGGACGAGCTCGCGGCGTCCACGGCCTCGGTCCGGGCACGGTCGATCCTCGACCTGGGGTGCGGCAGCGGTGAGACCGCTCGCCGGGTCCTGGCCCGGCACCCCGGGGCCACCCTCACCGGGGTGGACTCGAGCCCCGGGATGGTGCGCAGCGCCCGGGCGCTCCTGCCAAACGTGACGTTCGAGGTCGCTCGCCTCGAGGACCCGCTGCCCGACGGCCCGTTCGACCTGGTCGTCTCGGCCTTCGCCGTCCACCACCTCCCTGCCCTCGACAAGCACGGGCTCTTCGCCCGGATCGCCGCGGTGCTCGCCGCCGGGGGCCGCCTCGCGCTCCTCGACGTGGTCGTCCCCCGCGGGCCCGTGGCGCGCCCGGTGCCCCTGGAGGAGGGGCTGGACCTGCCCAGCCCGGTGGCCGACCACCTGACCTGGCTCTCCGAGGCCGGCCTCGAGCCCCGGGTCGTCCTCGAGCGCGGCGACCTGGCGCTGCTGGTGGCCGATCGCCGCTGAGGGGCGGATCGTCCGGGGATGGCGACCGGGCGTCAGCCTCGGGGGCCGGCGACCGGGTTCTCCAGGACGCCGACGCCGGCGATCTCGATGCGGACCACGTCGCCCGGCCGGAGCCAGCGCGGCGGGTCGAATCCCATCCCCACCCCCGACGGCGTCCCCGTGGCCAGGACGTCCCCCGGCTCCAGGGGGAACACGGTCGTCAGGTACTCGACCATCTCGGGGCAGCCGAAGATCATGTCGGCGGTCGAGGCGTCCTGGCGCAGCTCGCCGTTGACCCAGGTCCTCAGGCGCAGGGAGCCGGGGTCGGCCACCTCGTCGGGCGTGACGAGGAAGGGCCCGGTCGGGCAGTGGGAGTCGAACGACTTGCCCATGGTGAACGTCGGCGAATGGGCCTGCCAGTCGCGCACGCTCACGTCGTTCACCACCGTGAACCCGGCGACCACGTCGAGCCAGCGGTCGGCCGGGACCCCCTTGGCCCGGCGGCCGACGACGACCCCCAGCTCGCCCTCGTAGTCGACCTGCTCGGAGACGGCCGGGATCACGATGGGGCTGCCCGGCCCCACCACGCAGGTCCGCTGCTTGTTGAACCAGTACTGGTGGGGCGGCGGCTCCCGGCCCATCTCGGCCACGTGGGCGCGGTAGTTCATCCCGATGCCCAGCACCTTGGGCGGGGCCGGAACCGGGGCCAACAGCCGCACCGCCTCGAGCGGCCACCGGCGCCCACCGCCCGACGGGGCCGCCGCCGCGGCCTCGGTGGCCGGCTCTCCCGCCTCCAGCAGCGCCCGCATGTCCCCGGGCAGCCCGACCGCCGGGTCGGTGAGGTCGACGAGCTCGTCGCCGTCGACCACCCCGGTGCGCGCCGCGACCGGTCCCTCATCGGCCGTGGTGCTCGGTGGGAGGAAGCTGGCCAACCGCACGCCCACGGACCCTACTGGGGCGATCCGCCCGCGGTGGGCGTCGGTAGGGTGAGGAGCATGCAGCCTCGGGAGGTGCTTTCCCTCGAGGAGATCGACCTCTCGGACATCGAGTTCTGGGCCCGGCCGTGGTCCGAGCGCGAGGGTGCCTTCGTGACCCTTCGCCGGCTGGCCCCGAGGGCCCACTTCCCCGAGCCCGACCTGCGGGAGGTCTCGGCCCTGGCCCCGCCGCCCGGCGACGGCTACCGGGCGCTCACGCGCCACGCCGACGTCACCGAGGTGAGCCGCCATCCCGAGATCTACCGCTCCGGTGCGGGGGCGGTCTCCTTCTTCGACCTCCCCGCCGAGATGCTCGAGTACTTCAGCGGGATGATCAGCACCGACAACCCGCGGCACGCCCGGCTCCGCCGCATCGTCTCGGCCGCCTTCAGCCCGCGGATGGTGCGCAGCATCGAGAACCACATCCAGCGGGTGGCCGATGACGTCGTCGACCGCGTGGTGGCCTCGGGCGGGTGCGACTTCGTGAGCGAGGTGGCCGCTCCCCTGCCGCTGCGGGTCATCTGCGACATGATGGGCATCCCGCCGTCGGAGCTCGACACCGTGCTGCGCTGCTCGAACATGATCCTGAGCAGCGGCGACCCCGAGTACGTCCCCGAGGGCTCGGACCCGATGGCCCTCATCTTCGCGGCCGCCACCGAGCTCACCTCCCTTATGGAGGGGATTGGCGCCGACCGGCTGGCCCGACCGACCGACGACCTCACGTCCGCCCTCATCACCACCAACATCGACGGGGAGTCGCTCACCCACGCCGAGCTGGCGTCCTTCTTCATCCTGCTGGTCGTGGCGGGGAACGAGACCACTCGCAACGCCATCAGCCACGGGCTCTGGGCCCTCACCGAGCACCCCGACCAGCGTGCGATCTGGTGGGCCGACTTCGAGGGGGTGGCCCCCACGGCTGTCGAGGAGATCGTGCGTTGGGCCTCCCCGGTGATCTGGATGCGCCGGACGCTCTCCGCCGACGCCGTCCTCTCCGGCGAAGAGCTCCAGGCCGGGGAGAAGGTGCTGCTCTTCTACAACTCGGCCAACCGCGACGAGGAGGTCTTCGCCGACCCGTACGTGTTCGACCTGCGACGCACACCGAACCCGCATGTGGGGTTCGGGGCCGCCGGACCCCACTTCTGCCTCGGTGCCCACCTCGCCCGGCGGGAGATCACCGTGATGTTCCGCGAGCTGTGCACCCGGCTCCCCGACATCCGCGCCACGTCAGAGCCCGACCGCCTGCGGTCCAACTTCATCAACGGGATCAAGCACCTGCCCTGCACCTTCACCCCGGTGGCCTGACCGGCCCGCCTCACGCGTCCTCGGTGGCCTTCCCCGGGGACCGCGGCCCGCTCGAGCGGACCTCCTCGACGCGCTGGAAGGCGGCCCGCAGGTCGGAGATCCAGGCGTCCTCGTGGGCCCCGACCAGCCTGACGCACCAGGCCAGCGCCTCGCTGCGGCTGCGGGCCACGCCGGCGTCGACCAGGGTGTCGAGCACCAGGCGCTCGGGCATGCGGAGCCTGGTCATCACCGGCACGCTGGCCGTGGTGAAGTGCGCCGTGGTGGCGCCGCAGGTCGCGCCCCAGCTGACACGGCGGCCGAAGGCGGCCTGGGCCTCCTCGGCGATCCGCATCCGCCGCTCACGGGTGTCCTCGCGGTGGCCCCCGATCCGAGCCGCCTCGGCCGTGCTCCGTTCCTCGTCGGTGGCGCCCTCGGCCAGCTCGACCGCCGCCAGCTCGCCCACCACCAGGATCTCGTCGTGGTCGACCTCCACCGAGGGCGGCCCGCTGTACCACCCCTCGGGGAGCCGACCGGCGAACCAGGCCCGGATCTGCTGGCGCTGCTCGGTCGAGGTGCGCTCGTCGGTCCAGCGGCGCGGCCTCCCGCGCCCCCGACGTGGCCCCACCCGCTCCTGCGCCTGCCCCGCTGTCCTCATCCCTGCCTCCTGACCGGCCCAAAGTGGGCCTGACCGCACCGTGCCTCCGTGTGGGCATTACGTACTTACAAAATTACAATATAGTGCTCGTGAACCGGCATGTGACGCGGCCGGCGAAGCGAGGAGGGGGGCCCGGTCAGACGTCGAGGGCGAGCAGGTCGCTGGCCAGGACCACCCGGCCGGCGAAGTGCGCGGCCGCCTGGGCCAGCCATTCGTCCTCGGTGCCGGCGGTGGGCGGGGGCACCAGGTGGGTGAGGACGAGGGTCCCGACCCCGCCCCGGGCCGCCGTCCGGGCCGCATCGTCCACCGCCGAGTGGTAGTCGAGCACGTCGAGCAGCCGCGGCAGGCCGATCGACTCGATCAGGTCGCGGCGGACCACCGTCTGCACCAGCATGTCGGTCCCGTCGGCGAGGAGGTCGAGCCCCCCGCAGGGCACGGTGTCCCCGGCGATCACCACCGAGCGGACCCCGTCGTCAACGCGGTAGCCGACCGTCGGGCGCACCGGTGCGTGGTCGTTGGGCGCCGCGGTGACCCGGACCGGGCCCTCCTAGAAGACGGTCCCCGACTCCACCTCGGTCACCTCGGCCGCCGGGCGCCACGTCAGGTCGGCGTGATGGGCCAGGCGGTAGCCGATGTCGGGTTCGAGCATGGCCTCGGCGGCCCGCAGGAGGCCCGCCGACCCCACCGGCCCGACGACCGGCAGCGGGTTGGGCGACAACGACGTGATCCAGCGCGTGGTGCACACGTCGTTCAGGTCGGTGACGCGGTCGCTGTGGAGGTGGGTGAGGAAGAGCGCCCGCAGGGCGCCGGCGGCCGACCCCGCGCCGGCGGCCCGCATGAGCACCCGCGCCCGCAGTCGAAGAGCACGTCGCCGGCCGAGGTGCGGACCAACGTGGCCGGGCCGGCTCGCTCGGGGTCCGGCAGGGGGCTCCCGGTCCCCAGGGTCAAGAACTTCACCGCATCGCTCCGGCGTGGTTCAATCCCCGTCTTCCCCCGAGCCCGCCGCGCCCATCTTCTCGTCGATCATCGCCACGACGGTCGGGTCGACCAGGGTGGTGACGTCGCCCAGCTCCCGGTGCTCGGCCACGTCGCGCAGCAGCCGGCGCATGATCTTGCCGCTACGGGTCTTGGGCAGCTCCGGGGTGAGGAGGATCTGTCGCGGCTTGGCGATCGGGCCGATGGTGACAGCCACCGTCTCGCGCAGCTCGGTCACCAGCGTCTCGCCCTGCTGGTCCTCGGTCACCTCGGCCTTCACCGTCACGAAGGCCACGATGGCCTGGCCGGTGGTGGGGTCAGAGGCCCCCACCACGGCGGCCTCGGCCACGGACGGGTGGCCGACCAGGGCGTGCTCGATCTCGGTCGTCGAGATCCGGTGGCCCGAGATGTTCATGACGTCGTCGACCCGGCCCAGCAGCCACAGGTCGCCGTCCTCGTCGCGTTTGGCCCCGTCCCCGGCGAAGTAACGGCCGGAGAAGCGCGACCAGTACGTCTCGGCGTACCGCTGCGGGTCGCCCCATATGCCTCGCAGCATGCCGGGCCAGGGGTCGGTGACGACCAGATAGCCGCCCTGCCCGTTGCCCACCGAGCGCCCGTCGTTGTCCACCACGTCGACCCCTATGCCCGGGAACGGGGCCATGGCCGCCCCTGGCTTGGTGGCGGTGATCCCGGGCAGCGGCGTGATGAGGATCCCGCCGGTCTCGGTCTGCCACCAGGTGTCGACGATCGGGCACCGCTCGCCCCCGATGTGCCGGCGGTACCACATCCAGGCCTCGGGATTGATGGGCTCGCCCACCGAGCCGAGCAGCCTGAGGCTCGTGAGGTCGTGGGCAGCCGGGTACTCGGGCCCCCACTTCATGAGGGTGCGGATGGTGGTCGGTGCGGTGTAGAGGATCGACACCTTGTAGTCCTCGACGATCCGCCACCAGCGGTCCTTGCCGCCGGCGTCGGGGGTGCCCTCGTAGATGACCGAGGTCGTGGCGTTGGCCAGGGGGCCGTAGACGATGTAGCTGTGCCCGGTCACCCACCCGATGTCGGCCGCCGTCCAGAAGACGTCCTCCGGCTTTATGTCGAAGACGAGGCGGTGGGTGGTGGCCGTGTGCACGAGGTATCCGCCGGTGGTGTGCAGGATCCCCTTGGGCTTCGCCGTCGTGCCGCTGGTGTACATGATGAAGAGGGGCTGCTCGGCGTCGAAGGATTCCGCCTCGTGGGTGTCGGCCTGGCGCTCGACCAACTCGTGCCACCAGACGTCGCGCCCCTCGGTCCAGTCCACGTCGCCCCCGGTACGCCGGACCACCACCACCCGGCGCACGTCCGGGCACTGCTCGAGCGCCTTGTCGAGGTGGGGCTTGAGCGCCGAGGCGGAACCGCGCCGGAAGCCGCCGTCGGCGGTGATGACCACCCGGGCGTCGGCGTCGACGATGCGGCTGGCCAGCGCTTCGGCCGAGAAGCCGCCGAAGACCACCGAGTGCGGGGCACCCAGGCGGGCGCAGGCCAGCATGGCCACCACGGCCTCGGGAATCATCGGCAGGTAGATGGCCACGCGGTCACCGGCCTTGACCCCCAACTCCACCAGGGCGTTGGCCGCCTGGCAGACCATGCGCTGGAGGTCGGAGTAGGTGATGGTGCGGGTGTCGGCCTCGGGCTCGCCGATCCAGTGGTACGCCACCCGGTCCCCCAGACCGGCCTCGACGTGGCGGTCGACGCAGTTGTAGGCGGCGTTGAGCCGACCGCCCACGAACCACTTGGCGTAGGGGAGGTCCCAGTCGAGCACGTGGTCCCAGTGGTAGTCCCAGGTGAGCCGCTCGGCCTGCTCGGCCCACCAGGCGAGCGGGTCGGCTGCGGCCTCTTTGTAGATGCCGGGCTGGGCGTTGGCGCGGGCCTGCTGGTCGGCCGTCGGGGCAAAGCTTCGCTGCTCGTGCAGCAGCGCCGAGAGTGCGCCCGATCCCGATGTTGCCGATGTTCCGGTCATGTTCACACCCTCCTCCACCTGGCCGGCCACGCGTGCCGGCACGCATCCCAACCTACCCAGCAGGACGATCGCCGACGCCGGCGGGGATCCCATCCTCTCCTATGTCGACGAGCCGTACTGGAGGGGCACCGACACCGTTCCCTGGCGCAGCCAGTGCCCGCCGGCCGGGTCGAGCGTGAAGGTGGTGAGGACCTTGCCGGCCACGGCGAGGGCGGAGGCTCCCCCACCCGGGTCGAGATTGACGACGGCGGTCCGGCGCGGGAGCGGGGGCAGCGCTGACCACGTCGCCTTGGGGCCAGTGACCGTCTCGGCCTGCCCACCGCCACCCGGCACCGACGACACCACCACCTCGCTCCCGCCGGAACCGAAGCCGGTGGCAATGATCCGGCCGGAGAGCCGCAGACCGGCTGAGTAGCTCCAGGGGGCTGTCAACGCAGGCCGCCACATGGCAAAGAGAACGGGGCTCGGCCCTCCCGCCTCCACCAGTCCGGCTGTCCCGTCGGCCCCGCTCTCCAAACGGAGCACCGTGGTCGGGCGAGCGCCGGCGGCCCCCGGCAGTCGAGGTCTGCTCAGCCGCCAGCCGCCGTCGCCGCGGGTGAGGACGCCCACCTGCCCCCCGGCCGCGCAGCTCCCGCCGACCACCGGCTCACCCGAATGATCGGCAACGGCGGAAAGTCGGGTCAGTCCGCAGGCGCGACCTGCGGGTGACGCGGCCAGTTTCGGCATCCCCACCACGGCCCGCCAGGCGCTCCGTGAGTCCGACGCGCCGAGCACCGTGCCGCCGGCGGTCCGTACTAGGGCAAAACGGCTTCCGCCGGGTTCGGCGGCCACGGCATCGGGCACACCCAAGAGCCCCGACGGCAGGACCGACGGCGACCACGTCTGGCCACCGTCGGTGGAACGGGCCAGGGGCGAGAAGGTCAACAGTTGACTGGGCTCGAAGCCGACGATGGCTGTGGATGTCGAACTGAAGGCGGCGGCAAGCCCTCCGTTGTCGGCGACGGCCGGCGGGGTCACCAGCGTCCAGGCTGCTGACGCTGACGAGCGACGAAAGAGCTGCCAGAAGGTGTCGTTGGGTTGATTGAGCTGACCCATCGCCACAATCGCCCACGAAGACTGGGTTGTCGAGAAGGCGGAGGCGAGCGGGGCGACTGCGGGATTCGCCGCGGGCGAGGATCCCGAGGGCACCGTCCCTGCCACCACAGCCGAGGCGAGCGTGACGACAGACAGTGCCAACCGGCGTGCAGACAGCTGTCGCCAGGCACCGAGTGAGGCCCTTCGCCGGCGCTGACTGAGTAGCAAGCTTCAGCTCCGCAAGGCTGTCTGGAGCTCCTTGGTGAGGAGCGACGAGAACGAACTACTGTCGGCGCTCCCTGTGCCAGGGTCGGCGGCGAGCACCGCCCTCGTACGACCAGCCGCCCCTATGACGTAAGCGATGTCGCTGTGGTCCACCATCGAGCCGGCCGGCGTGACGTCGACCTCGACACCGTAGGCGCCCCACACCTTCTCCAGCTGGGTCACCGATCCGGTGAGGTAGAGCCAGTTGGCCACGCCGGCCATCCCTTCCTGGCGATCGAACGCCCGCGTGGCGGCGACAGTGTTGTAGATCGGGTTGGCCACGATCGCCACGAAGACGGTCCGCTTCGCCGCTGTGCCGAGCATCGAATCGGATTGACGGAATTCCTGGGCAATCAGCGGGCAGTCCGACGTACACACCGGGTCCAGGAAAGTGAGGGCCACCGCCTTGCCTCGAAGGCTCGAGAGCGAAATCCTTCGGCCGTTCTGGTCGGTCAGCGTGAAGGAAGGTGCCGGGGTGTCGGCCTGGGTGGGGGGCCCGTTAAGTGCCTCGGAGATGATGGGGTCGGCGTGTGGGTCGGTCGACGCGGCCGCCATGGGCACCGCTCCGGCACCGACCACGACGACCGCCGCGATGGCGGCCAGCACCCGGCCTGCGTAGCTCGGAGACAGCCGGTCCCACCACGGCCCCTCCGCGGACGGAGCGGGTGGCGCCGGTGACGGTGCCGGCGCGACAGCCTCGGCCGGTCGCCGCAGCAGTGCGGCGGCGGAGCCCGTCACCACCAGCAGCAGTGGAACCATCGAGTTGGGATCGGTGCCCACCCCGCCCAGGAACCCGAGATCCTCCACGAGGACCCAGTCGGCCAGGCACACCACGAGGGCGACGACCAACCCAGCCAGGACCAGTCGAGGACGGCCGCTCACGAACGCCAGGCCGATGAAGGCGAGGGTCACCACGAGGAAGAGGTTCACGCCCCAACCGTGCGCCGCGTCGAAGGTTGCGAACGAGGACACCCATCGCGCAAGGAAGTCCGGCTGCGGCGTCGACGACATCTGCGACACCATTGCGCTGAGCGGCCCCGGGGCGTGGCCGATCCTGCCCTGCCAGAATCCCCGCCCGGGCCATGCCTGCAGGATCGCCATGCCGACGAAGAACACGCCCGTCCCGGCGGTGAGCGCCCGTCCCAGCGTGCGTGCCCGCCATGCGCGGTCAGGTAGCGCCACCAGTCCACCGGCGACGGCGTAGAAGATTGCCGCGCCGGGTGCGCCAAAGGCGACGGTCAACCCGGGGGCGAAGACCGCGCCGAAGGCTTCCCCGAAAACCCAGACCACGAGCGCCCAAACCGCGCTCACCAGGCCGGCAACGCGCGACCACCTGCCACGCGGGGCCACCAGAAGGAACAGTCCAATCCCGAGCTGGATCCAGACGGCCGAAGTCGCCGCCTGGACGGGATGGTTGGACCAGGTGGTCACGGCGACGCCGACCACACTGTGCACCCAGCCGGGCGATCCTGTGGCCGCCGGACGCAACACTGTCTTGGGCATGCCCAGCACCATCCCCGACTGCGCCTGGAGGAGGCCGTCGAAAACCCACAGGATCCCAAAGCCGATGCGCAGGGTGCGCCGGCCGAGGGCCTCGGGTCCGGGGTCAAGGCGGTCCGGGGTCACCGTCGAGCGACCCTCGGCCACCGCACGCCGGTACTGAGCGCTGCGCAGGAAATTCCAGGCCACCGCCAGGGCCACGACCACGAGCGCCAGCGCCAGCAACTGGTGGAGCAGTGCGGTGTGGAACGCGGAGATGAGCGTCGGGTTGTTGCCGCCCAGCGAGCGGCTCATACCTCCCACGGCTCAGCCCGAACCAGAGCGGAGGCGGGACCTCAACATCGGCCGTGAAGGTATCAGATCTCTACGCGGCGTAGTAATCGAGGGAAAAACCCGGAATGGACCTGCGACCTGGGGCATTTGCGGGCACTCTGCCCGGTGGACTCCACCACGCAGCCGCGTTGCCGCGGCTGTCACAGACCTCAGGCCTCGTCGTCTTGGTAGCTGCGGAAGAGTTCGACCAAACCGTCGACCACCTCGGGGTCGAGGGCTTCGGGCTCCGCGGTCCCCGAGGCGGCGATCGTCTCCCGCAGCTGAGCCAGGTATGCATCACATCCGTCACAGGCCGCCAGATGGCGTTCCAGGCGGCGCCGTTCGCGCGGGGTGAGGGCACCGTCCAGGCAGTCGCTCGCCAGAGCGACGGCCTGACGGAAGACGATGTCTCGATGCAGCAGCTTCATCGTCCATCCACCCGCATTCTCGCCTCGACCGCGGCCCGCACGCTGGCGCGGCCGCCGTGGAGGATGACCCGGACGTTCCCCGGGCTCAGCCCGAGGAGCTTGGCAACTTCTGTCGTAGAAAGTCCTTCGACATCCCTCAACGCAACGACGAGTCGCTGGGGATCTCGGAGATCCGAGAGCGCAGCCTGCACCGCGGCGACGAGGTCGGCGTCTCCGACCGCCTCATCCACTCGGTCGGTGAAGGGGACCGGAGATCGGACCACATGCCGGCTGAATTGAAGCGGGAGGGATCGACGTCGGGCCCGGGGAGGTGAGTTCCACCAGCACAGTCCGAAGCTCGCGCTCGCCGAGGGACCTGGCGCGGCGCACCAGGATGCTGAGGAGCCAGGTCTTGAAGGTCGACCTCCCCTCGAACAAAGCCTGGGCATGAAGCTAGCCCTTGGCAGATCACCACCAAAGTCTCAGAAAGCTGGTCCCCGCCATGGGGTTATGGTCATTTGGCGCCCCCGGAAGGATTCGAACCTTCGCACACGGTTTAGGAAACCGATGCTCTATCCCCTGAGCTACGGGGGCGGGACTTCCGCGGATGGCTCCGCGTTTCACTCCTCACCTGGCGCTGAGCCTAGGCCGCTACACCGTGGCCAATGAACTTGGCGCCGCCTGGAGTCGTCTCCGCTCTAGCGCGGCAACGCCCGTGTCCCGCCAGGGAGACAGTGAAGGCAACTTGGTCTGCAGGGCGACTGGTGATCACCAACTCGCTGGTGCCCACGGCAGTTGCCTGCCCAGGCACTTCCGGGGCGGGTCGTGAGCCCACCGGGAGGTTGAAGTCCCCTGAAGTGGTGTCACTTGGAGGGTCCGCCAGATAGGTGGGCCATCGGAGCATCCTCGACGTGTCCCTAGCAAGGCACGACAGGAAGGAAGACTCCGATGGCCCAGCAACAGTTTGACGCGACCGCGCTCCTCGATGCGCTTCAGGACCGTCCGGACCTCGATCTGGTCCGCGAGATGGTGGCCTGGCTCTACCAGGCCCTGATCGACGCCGAGGCCACCGAGGTGATCGGGGCCGAGCCCCATGAGCGCTCGATCGCCCGGACCACCCGGCGCAACGGGCATCGGAGCAGGACCCTGTCCTCTAAGGCCGGCGACCTGGAGCTCAAGATCCCCAAGCTCAGGAAGGGGAGCTTCTTCCCCTCAGTCCTCGAGCGCCGCCGGCGGATCGACCAGGCCCTCTACGCCGTGGTCATGGAGGCCTACGTCCACGGGGTCTCCACCCGAAAGGTCGACGACCTGGTCCAGGCGCTGGGCATCGAGGCGGGGATCTCCAGGTCCGAGGTATCGCGGATCTGTGCGGAGATGGACACCGAGCTCGAGGCCTTCCGCCAGCGCCCGCTCGACCACGTGGGGTTCCCCTACGTCTTCTGCGACGCCACCTACGTGAAGGCCCGGGTGGGCGGCCGGGTGGTCTCTCGAGCGGTGGTGGTGGCGACCGGGGTCACCGAGACCGGGGACCGAGAGGTCCTGGGGCTTTCCATTGGTGACTCCGAGGACAAGGCCTTTTGGACCGAGTTCCTCCAGAGCCTGCGCGCACGGGGGCTCGGCGGGGTCCAGCTCGTCGTCTCCGACCACCACCTGGGCTTGAAGGGCGCCATCGCCAAGGTCTTCGTCGGTGCCTCCTGGCAGCGGTGCCGGGTCCATTATGTGGAGCGGCGGATTATGTGGACTCGGCGGCCAGCAGCGTCATTGAGACTGGGTGCTAGCCAGCGGCGTGCTGACTCACTCCACATAGTCCTGTCCTGCTGGGCGACCGAAGCTTCCTCTCGGACATGCAGTCCCGAGAGGAGGCAGTTATGGGTGAAAAGTCATCACGGGTCCAGATCACTGGCCCACTCGTTCCATATGCGGAAGGGTTCCGGGAGGTCCTGGATGCGCAGGGCTATCGGCCGCTGGCGCTCTGCGGTCAGCTTCGGCTGATGGCCCATGTGAGCCGGTGGTTGGCAGGGCGCGGCCTTGACGTAGGAGATCTCACGCCTGAGCGTGTGGAGGAGTTTCTCGTCGCCAGGCGTGCGGCGGGATACACGCTGTGGCTCTCACCGAAGGGTGTAGCACCGCTGCTCTCGCACTTGCGCGACATCGGTGCAGTCCCGCTGCCGATCTCGCCGCCGGCCACGCCTATCGACAACATGCTCGCCGAGTTCCGCCGCTACTTGCTCGACGAGCGTGGCATGGCCCAGGCATCGACCGTCAGCTACGTCCACATCGCCCGGCTGTTCCTGGTTGAGCACTTCGAGTACCTCGGTCACCTCGGTGCGACTGAGGTTCTGTCCTTTGTGACTGACCAGTGCGGACGGCGCGGCGCGGCCAACGTCGTCTGCGGGTTGCGTTCGTTCCTGCGGTGGTGCCACTCCAAGATCTCACGCCGGGGTCGTTGGCTGGTGTCGTGCCGTCTGTAGCGAGGCGGCGGTTGGCATCACTTGCGGCATCACTCGACCCTGTCGACGTGCAGCGGCTCCTCGGAAGCTGTGACGGGCGAACCAGCGTCGGTCGCCGCGACTTCGCCGTCCTCACCGTGCTCGCCCGTCTTGGCCTGCGGGCCGGGGAGGTCGCCAGCTTGGATCTGGCCGACGTCGACTGGCGTGCAGGCGAGCTGGTCGTCTGGGGCAAGGGCCCAAGGGTCGATCGCCTGCCGCTGCCGGCAGACGTGGGGGATGCCGTCGCTGCCTGGCTTCGTCGAGGTCGCGGGAGGTGCCAGTGTTCAAACGTCTTCACTCGGGTGCGGGCGCCCAGGATCGCCCTCACCAGTGGTGGCATCTCCGACGTGGTGTATGCGGCGTGCCGGAGGGTGGGGATCCCCGAAGTGAGCGCCGATCGCCTCCGGCACACGGCCGCCACCGAGATGCTGCGTTCGGGATCGACCTGGCTGAAGTCGGCCAGGTCCTTCGACATCAGCGACTGCTCACCACCGCGATCTACGCGAAGGTCGACCGACCCTCCCTGTCCGAGATCGCCCTGCCCTGGCCGGGGGGTGCGAGATGAGCGCTCTTCGTCAACACTCGACGACTACCTCGTCCTGCGCCGGGGCCTCGGATTCAAGCTCGAGCGCGCCGGTAGGCTGCTCGCCCAGTTCGTCGATTTCTGCGAGGACACGGGTGTCGAGATCGTGACTGTGGAGGCGGCTCTGGCCTGGGCGACTGCACCACAGGGCTGCAGCCGATGTGGGGAGCTCACCGGCTCGGAGTCACCCGTGCCTTCCTGCGTTACCTCCACGCACTCGAGCGAACGGGGTGCCGCCGACGAATCTGCTCCCGAGCGGCACCCACCGGGCTACTCCCTACCTCTACTCGTCCGACCAGGTGGTCGCATTGATGCAGGCGGCGCGGGGCATCCCCTCGACACTGCGTGCGGCCTCCATGGAGGCGGTGATCGGGCTGCTCGCCTCAACAGGCATGCGGGTCGGAGAAGCGCTGGCCCTCGATCGAGCCGACGTCAACCTTCGCCACGGCATCGTCACGGTTCGCAAAGCGAAGTTCGACAAGACGAGGGAGGTGCCGCTGCACTCCACGACGACCACGGCCTTGGCCACCTACGCGAAGCGACGCGACGAGCTGGTTCCGGCAGCACCTGTCCGGCGTTCTTCTTGTCGGCAGCGGGAACCGGATCCTCTACTGCAACTTCCACCTGGGCTTCCAGGGGCTGGTGCATCGAGCCGGGATCGAGGCACGTTCTCTGTCGTGTCGGCCCAGACCGCACGATCTCCGCCATACCTTCGCCGTGATCACCCTGGCCCGCTGGCAACGAGAAGGCGTCGACGTGGCGGCGAAGCTCCCGGTGCTCTCCACCTACCTGGGCCACGTGGACCCGCAGCCACGTACTGGTATCTGTCGGGATCCGAAGAGGTGCTCTCGATCGCCGCCGGCCGGCTCGAAGCCGCCTATGAGGCACAGCCATGAGCGTGCTCGCCCCGACCTCGAGGCGTTCTTCACCGAGCGGCTCATCGCTCAGCGCCAGGCAAGCCCGCACACGGTCGCCGCCTATCGCGACACGTTCCGCATTCTCCTCACCTATGTGCAGCACCAAACGGGCAGGTCCCCGTCTGCGTTGCGCCTCGAGGACATCGACGCACCGCTCGTCGGACTCTTCCTCGATCACCTGGAGACGGAACGGGGCAACGACCCACGGACCCGCAACGCCAGGCTGGCCGCCATCCACTCACTGTTCCGGTTCGCGGCGCTCCGCCATCCCGAGCACGCGGCCTCATAGAGCGTGTCCTTGCCATCCCACCGAAGCGGTTCGAACGCGGACTTGTCTCGTTCCTCACCGACGCAGAGGTCGACGGGCTGATCGCCGCACCGGACCGGACGACTCTTGTCGGACGGCGCGATCACGCGTTGCTCCTCCTTGCGATCCAGACCGGCCTCCGGGTCTCAGAGCTGGTCGGGCTTCGCAGAGGAGACTTGGTACTCGGGACCGGCGCTCACGTGCGCTGCACCGGGAAGGGCCGAAAGGAGCGGATCACGCCGTTGACCCAGGTAACGGCGAGGGTCCTGGGGGCATGGCTGGATGAACAGTCGAGCACACCGAGCTGCCGCTCTTCCCCAGCAGCCACGGTGGCGCACTCAGCCGCTATGGCGTCACTGCCCTCGTCGCCAAGCACGCGGCGTCTGCCGGTGAACGTTGCCCCTCCCTCCGCTCCAAGCAGGTGTCGCCCCACGTGCTGCGCCACACCGCCGCTATGCGCCTCCTGCACGCGGGTGTGGACTCCACTGTGATCGCGTCTGGTTGGGCCACGAGGAAGTAGCCACCATCCAGATCTACGTGCACGCCGACCTCGCCCTCAAACAGCGTGCCCTCGACCGCACCACGCCGATCGGTTCAGTCCCCGGTCGCTATCGTCTCCCCGACGTGTTGCTTGCCTTCCTCGAAGCGCTGTGATTATGCGGACAATCCCAGGCCCTCTACCTCCCCGACCAGGAGCTGCGGCATCTGAGTCCACATAATCCGCCGCTCCACATAATGGACCTTATGAAGACTTCTGCATAAGACCCACTTCATGCGCAACGTCCTGGCCAAGGTGCCCCGGGCCCAGTCCCAGATGGTGGCCGCCGCCGTGCGGACGATCTTCGCCCAGCCCGACGCCACTCACGTCACCCACCAGGTGAGCGAGGTGGCCGCCACCTTGGAGGCCCAGTTCCCCGCCGTCGCCGCCCAGCTCCTCGACGCCCAAGACGACGTGTGCGCCTTTTCCACCTTCCCCCAGGCCCACTGGAACAAGATCTGGTCGACCAACCCCTTGGAGCGGGTCAACGGCGAGATCAAGCGCCGGACCCGAGTGGTCGGGATCTTCCCCAACGACGCTGCTGCCCTGCGGCTCATCACCGCCGTCTGCGTCGAGCAGCACGACGAGTGGCTCGTGGCTGAGCGCCGCTACCTCTCCGAGGAGTCCATGGCCCAGCTCAAGGCGTCATCGGGCTCGAACCAACTGGAGGTCGCCACGACGAACACCTGATGACAGACTGACCAAAGCGTCGAAGATGCTCACGCCGTCAGTGACACCACTTCGCGGGACTTGATCACCGGGAGTGTGTGTTATGTGGCAGATAGCCCATTTGGCTCAGCACCTAACGTTCTGAGCATTGGCGTCAATCCCTTAGCCGCTCGCTCTATCACCGGGTTGAGGTCGCGATCCCGCGGCCTTCGCAGGCCCCTGAGCGGATCAGCGAACCAAACCAAGGGCAACCTCATTGGGGGGAAGGAATGATCATCCCCTGGGGTTGCACCTAGTGCACCTTCGGTGTTCGGGGGAAATGTGTTCCGGGAGGAACTGTGGGCAACTACCAGATCGTTTGTGTTGATAAAGATCGATGCGACACTCATGAGCACATCGTCTCCGTAGGCACGGGAGTACGTGACCAGGCCGCAGCGAAGTGGACGGTGGCCGAGATGAGAGCGGGTGCCGAGTCCGGCACACCGCACTTCTTCACTGTCAGCCCTACGTCAGGGAGAGCAGCCGAGGTGGAACCTTGGGTCTGTTCGTGCGGAGTTGCAACCATCAGGTCGCAAGCCCCCGACAACGCGGATAACAATCTCGACAACATGCGCGGCTGTAGTTGGCGGCAGCCGGGTAAACGACTCTCGCTTTCGGTATAGACGCCGATCGGAATCGGCAGCGCGTGACGAGTCCCGACCTTGCTGGTGCACGCCACCAACCGTGACGCCGTGATCGCACCAATAAGCCGAACCGTCCGCCATCCACCACTCCGCCCATAACGCGTCGCTTCTGTGGGCACGTTCCGGCCTGTCTTACACCGAAAGCTTGCTCCTGCGAGCGTCGCACCCAATTGAGATTCGACTCGCCGTCCAAGCACTCCGTATTTCGGAGCAGGCGGCCATCGGCAACGCTCGCGGTGGCAAGCTGCCGCCGCCAGTACAGGTCGGTTGCCAGCTGGTGGCGAAAAGCCAATCTGGCGGCCTTGTTAGCCGAATCCGCCTGACAGTTCCCGACGGTTGTGATGGCAGCTGTCGGGCTACCGGCTCGCCCAAGCGTGTGGGTAGCGAAGAGGGTGCTCCAGCGGGAACCAGTCTGCGCCACCTCGGACTTTCAGTCGAGATTCTTGGCCTGCGCGTGTGCTCGCCCACGGAGGGCACAAGTGGTATCCGCGCCGGCACGTGTGACAGATGTGAGACTTATCGGGTGAAACCATCGGCACTGTTGGAGCGTCCAGTGGCCGACGAAGTGTCCGGCACGCTCGAGTGCGAGGGCGAGTCCATGCGGATGAGTGCGAGCCTCGGTGACGAACCGGAATTGTCTCCACTGGGCCCCGATACGCCCTCGCTGCTCATCTGGTAGCTGGGCCGCCGCCGCTGGGGGCGAGTTTCACCTTGCTGGGCGTCTTCCCGTGACCCGCTCGCTTGGCAAAAGAACATCTGTACGCGTCTCAGACCGCCGGGATTGGGTCACAGCCCACACTGTCTCCGGTCCGCTGCGGGGACCAAGATGCGACGGGGTTGATTCCAACACCGGTCTGGAACCGGCTGCCAAGCTCAACGAAGGTCCGCCTGCCAAATGACGGTCGTTTCGCCCCTATCTTGATGAGGACAAGAACCCGCTGCCGTGACAAGGAGGGTCGACCTGATGGACATCTGTACTCTCAACAATGAGGTTGAGATGCTGGCGCTAGGAATCGGCGCTTTCCAGACGCCACCTATCTCCGACCTTCTATACCAATGTGAGCCGTACCATACGAGGTGAATTGAAGGAGAACTCCATGCCCAGACTGCTGGTGCGCAACTTCTCAATCTCGCTCGACGGTTATGCCGCGGGACCTCACCAGGACCTCGATAGCCCGCTCGGAGTGGGGGGCGGACGACTCCACGAATGGATCTTCGCCACTCGCAGCGGGGCTCAGATGATCGGCGTGGACGGCGGCAAGGAGGGACTAGACGATGAGTTCTTCTCGCACCGGGGAGCCGGTGTTGGAGCCACCATCATGGGCCGAAATATGTTCGGCCCGATACGTGGCCCTTGGGGAACGAGCGACTGGACCGGCTGGTGGGGAGAGAATCCTCCCTTTCATCATCCGGTCTTCGTCCTCACGCACCACCCGCGTCCACCAATCGAGAAGGAAGGGGGAACCACCTTCCATTTCGTCGACGGCGGGATCGACGTAGCTCTCCGCACAGCGTTTGAAGCTGCGGCTGGCCGCGATGTTCTGGTGGGGGGCGGTGCGACCACCGTTCGGCAGTACCTCAGCGCGAGGCGTATTGATGAATTGCATCTTGCAATCGTGCCCGTGTTGCTCGGTTGCGGGGAACGACCCTTCGACGATTCCGGACATAGCGCCGACAACTATCGCTGCGTGGAACACGTGTGTTCGCCAGCCGTCACCCACGTCCGCCTCATACGGAACGACTGCGATGACGCCCAAGAGCTCCATAAATGAGGGAATGGGGGCCTTCAATGAGGCCACCTGGGCACTGTCCCCGACATGCCGCGACGGGTCGCGGACACCACCATCGGTAGGGGACGGTGTTCGTCCGGAGGGAGCAGGACCCTATGGGGCCGTGGATTCTTGACGTGCAACGTGGCGTTGTCAGGCCCGCTCCAGCCCATCGTGTGCGATGGAACCGGGTTTACACGACCAGGTGCCGCTGATACCAAGTGCCGGGTCGGTCGCCGAACATTGCGGGGTCCGCGGGACCATCCGGGACGAACCCGGCCTTGATCAGCACCTTCTGGGACGCGACGTTGTCGACGGTGGTTGCCGCTCTCAGAGTGCGCAGCCCGTACCGCTGGGCCGCGACCCGGCACAGTTCCTGCACGGTCGCAGTCGCCACTCCACGACCAGCGACGTCCTGCGCGACCCGGTACCCAAGGACGGCCGTGCCATCTTCGAGATCGCGCAGGTTGAACAGGCCGAGAACCGTCCCGTCTTCACTGATCAGCACGTGGAAGATGCAGGTGCCAGCCTCCTGCTCTGCAAGCAGCTCGTTGTACGACTTGTCGAAATAGTCGAAGAACTCCTCGCCGCGGTCAGAAATAAATTTGGCGAAGTAGGCGCGGTTCGTCAACTCGAAAGCCAATACAGCCGGGGCGTGGTCGGAGCGCAAGCGCTGCAACTCGGGCACGGGCCAACCCTAATCAGGGAGACGCCCGAACCGCTTGGCGATTCTCTCAGCGCCGATCGATGCGACGCTACGAAGTCATTCCTACCTCGCACCGAAGCGCCGCAGGGACGTGCCCATGACCCGGCAGGAGGCATCCAGACGACACTTCGCGGCCGGAGGACGCTCCTATCACTTGTCAAGCCCCTTCTGGGGTGGCTGGGAGTGAGAACAGCGGGCAGAACAATGACGAGCCACTCGAAGAGGGCATGCTCTTATGAGGCCACACGTTCAGAGATCGGTAGGGTCCGGGCCGCGGGTCGGCAGGTCCTTCCGAAGGTCAACCCTGTCGGGTGACAGTTATGGGGTGAGCCAAACCCGCGGCCGCGGAATCAGCCACGCGGGAGGCGGCGGTAGACCTCTCGGGCGACGTAGCGCTTGAGAATTCGGATTACCTCGAGCTTGGAGCGACCCTCTTTCACGCGGCGCTCGAAGTAGACACGGGTCTCGGGGTCATGGGCGATCCGCACCAGGACGATCCGCCACAGTGCGCTATTCGCGTGGCGATCCCCGCCGCGGTCAAGACGGTGGCGCCCGGACTTGCCTGATGACGCGGGGATCGGTGCCACACCGCACATATGCGCCCAGGCGGCCTCTGAGCGAAGGCGTTCGGGGTTGTCGCCGGCGGTGACCAAGAGTGCGGCCGCCGTGTCGTGACCAACACCGAAGAGCGCGAGGAGCTCGGGGGCTGCGGCGTTGACGAGCGCCTCGAGCCGCCTGTCGAGTTCGGCCAGCTCCTCGTCCAAAGACAGCACCCGGTGGGCGAGTGAGGAGAGCGAGGCCTTGGTGGCGGCAGTGACCGGATCCCCCGACTGCGAAGGTCGCAGGGAAGCTGCCGTGTCCACCAGCGCCTGGATCCTTAGGCCCCTAAGCCGTTGATTGAGCTGGTCAGGGGCGGTGATCACCAGGTGGCGCATCTGGACGATCGCCTTCGTGCGGGCCTGGCGAGCAGAGCGCTTGGCGACAACGAGGACTCGGATGGCTTCGACTGCACCGGTGCGCTCCTTGGGGACATTCCTCGCTCGGCCGCCGAGAGCCGCCCGAGCCGCCTCGACGGCGTCGAGGGGATCGGACTTGCCAGATCGACGCCGCTCGGCCCGGTTGGGTCGGTCCACCTCGATCACTTGGACACCTTGGCGCCGGAGGAATCTGGCCAGCCCGGCGCCATAGGCGCC
The DNA here is from genome assembly GCA_963770505.1 of uncultured Actinomycetota bacterium. Taxonomy (GTDB): domain Bacteria; phylum Actinomycetota; class Acidimicrobiia; order Acidimicrobiales; family RAAP-2; genus CAVYPR01. Next base: position 312,091 of record CAVYPR010000006.1, read on the forward strand.
GGTGCCCTCGACGCCGACCTTGCCTACCTCCCCGAAGCTCTCAAGCCACGAGAACAACTCCTTGTAGCCGTCCGGGCTCACCTCAAAGGGCTTCCTCCCGAGCAGAGCACCGAGCGGGTCCAGGGCAGCTGCAACGTGGACGTCGAGGTGGGTGTCGACACCACCGGTCACCCCACGGGCAGCTTCTACGATGGTCATGGCCATCCCTTCCTTCCTGTAAGTGGTGAGGGGTGGCACGGCCGTCCCGTATCGGAGCGACGGGGGGTTCCGGCCTGCTCGAACAGGCTGGGCCCATCACCCTTCCTTCGGAACGGGACGTGCCCGTTTCTGTGCACTGCTGAGCCGCTCGACCGACGACGCCAGCAGGCGTCACACACATCAAGTCAGGTCTAGGGACCCAGTGCTCCCGAACCTATTGAGAACCAGCCGCAAGGCGGTGGACCCTCAGGGACATTGTCATTGCTATGGGGTAGTTCTCACAACTGTCGCGCCGCCCGGCTCTAGCCGCGGAAACAGATGCCAGCAGATTTGCCTCAGGAACTGGACAAGGAGTTCAGGGGTGAACTCTGCATCGGGTCCGTCGAGTTCTGACGGCAGGGGAACTCCCAGCTCCTTCGCAGCGCTAATCATTCCCGGTCCGATGGCCTTTCCGAGCGTACTGAGTGCTCCACCCGCAGCGACGATGTCCAGCGTCTATTGGGGCACCGGCTGGGCCTCGACCGTTGCCCATGTCGCCGGGTCACGGGGGGCTTCGAGCGAAAACACCCTCTCGAAGGTGCGCGCTGCGGCATCCCGCCGGGTGAACGCATCACCGAGACTCCACATCTTCCGCAGCGTGGCGATCAGAGAGGTATGGCGGTACTCCTCGCTGTAGACCGATCCCGGCTCAACCCACGGGGAGACGATGATCGCTGGGACCCGATAGCCCGAACGGTTGAAGGTGAAGCCGAGTTCCCCCGCTGGCGCAGCGGCGTCGGGCGGTGGGACTGGTCCCGGTGCCACATGGTCGTAGGTGCCACCCGGCTCGTCCCAGCCGATCAACAGAGCGGTATTCCAGACATTGGTCCCCGAGGACGAAGTCATGGACCGGTACGCATCGTAGATGCGCTCCAAGAATGCTTCGCCCCCGAGCAGCGACGACGGGGGGTCGAATCCGAGGTCGGCGTTGTTGCCGATCATCGAACGGCTCAGGGCTGGGTGGTAATCGTTGTGCCCCGAGGCCATGTCCGGCTCGATGAGTGAGAAGTCGGGCAGGGTGCCCGCGGCGGCGTCTTTCTCGAACTCGCTGAACGGTACGAAGTGCGTGGCCAGGCGGTGTTGCAACCGGGAGAAGTGGATGACGCCGGTGAAGGACAGAGGCATCGGCTCGCCGACGTAGACCTTCCAGGTCTTGCCATGGGCTTCCAAACGCTCAAAGAGGGTCTCGGCGTTGTTCTGCGTCATCCACTTGGTTGCCGGGCTGTTCACCACCAGCCCCGACGACGTGGCCGCCGTCCAGAACGATCGGTTCATGAAGGTCTGGGAGGGGACTTCTGAGAACCAGTGGTCGAACACGCCGAAGTCGCGTGCGATGCCGCTCAACACCGGGAGCTGCTCAGGCGTGTAGCCAGTCATGATCTGGGCGTACTCGTCATACGTGGGCTGGCGTCCTACTTCCCCGGTGAAGGTGGAGATGTAGTCGGTGACGAAGCCGTTCATGGTCGGCGTCGCACCCGGCGACGGAGCGTTCCACGGTGCGCTCACGCCTTCGCCGATCTTGCCCCTGTTCTGGTCGTCGAGAGTGTTGAAGAGCTGGGTGTTGGTGTGGAAGAACTCCTCGCCCGAGTCCGGATTGGGCGAGTCCATGTCGGTGGCGATGCCGTAGGGAACCACCTTGCGCCCTGCACCGTGTTCGGCCCACTCGGGGATGGGGTTGCTCAGGTCCTTGCCGAGCACGCCCTCGAAGCTCTTGTTGTCCTTGGGGCCGTAGAGGCGACCGAGCACGTTGTCGAGGGACCGGTTCTCGAAGAGGACGACCACGACGTGGTCCAGGGCGTGGCTCCGTTCGTTCGTCATTCGTGTCTCCTCCGTGGCCCCCTTCGATCGGCCGCTATTTCATACCAAGAAGCCGTTTCCCCGTCCGTGTGCTCTCTGCCAGCCGGGCCATAGCGCCCCACCTTGACGCCGGCCATAAGCATATGGGGCATGACGCCCATGGGCCGTTAGGTGCGGTCAACTTCCCGGCCTCACGGGACCTTCCGCCAGCCATCTTGGACGCGGTGCTCGAATAGCGGCAGTGCTTTCCAGTTGATCGGCATAACGTCGGCGTTGCCGAGGTGGGGGGCCTTCAGCACACCATGACCAACCTCAGGGAGTCACTGGGCACCGCGATGGTCGGTGCGGTGCTGGGCTCGAGTCTGACCGCAGGTCTCACCCACGGGATCAACAACAATGAGGCCATCCCCGAGCAGATCCGGGCCTCGGCGAGCGTCAAGCTCGAGAGCGGCGTGCCGTTCGTCTCGGACACCGACGACGACTCTCCTGGGCCTTGACCCTCTATTGCGCTTTTTGCGTGTCGGGCCGCCTGGCGAGGAACCGGAGCTTTGCGGCTTTGGCGTCGAAGTCGTAGACAACCGAGGTGTCGGCGATGACGTCGTACAGGGCGCGTCTCTGGCGCCCGACGATGATGCCGACGAAGCCGAGGCCGAGGCAGATGAATCCGAGCGGGAAGGTGATGACACGCACCGCCGCCCGTCCGGCATGGAGGTCGGAGCCGTCGGAACGCACAACTCGCAACCCGAGCAGGGCCTTACCCGGAGTCTTGCCCGACGCCGAGTAGCAGTACCAGTAGTAGATGCACCACCATGCGGCGAGCGGGATCGACCACCAGGGTGAGGAGGGATTGACCGAGACGTCGGCGCCGACGACCAGATGGAGGACGGCCGTGACGAGCGCCACGATCGCGATGAAGCTGCCGAAGATGACCCCGGTGTCGACCACGTAGGCCACGAACCGGGTGATGGCGCCGGCATAGTGGCCGAGCAGGCTCGTTTCCTCGACCTTGGTCTTCATGGATGCTGCTCTCCGTCGTTTTGCAGGAGGAGCGGCGGTCCCTCCGGGGCGTCACCGAGCCGTTTCGGCATGGCCCGGGCGGCCCACCGGAAGATCAGCGAATCGAGGCCGATCCCCTGTCGGCGGACGGCGTCGAGCCCCTCCGAGGCCAGACCGCCCGTGGAGTGGGCGATGATGGCACCGAGGTCGGTCTGTTCAACCAGCGCCGTGAGGTCGAGCTTGCCCACCAAGGCGTTCAAGTCCAACTGATCGAGCACCGCATTGAGGTCAATGTGCTCGAGCACGTCGCCGAGGGGTACGACGTCGAGGGCGGTATTTGCTGCCTTGCCCACGTAAACCGGGACCCGCTGGGCCGCCAGCCTGGTGGCCTCGTCCCGGTACATCGCGCCGCGCCGGCGGGCCGGCTCCAACACCCGAGACGCCGTTGTGGTCGATACGCGCACGATTGGCAGGCGGGCGGTGAGGTGAGCCACTCTCGCCCCGCTGTCAACCAGCAGCTCGGCAGCGTCCAGCGCCACCCGCTGCCCCTCCAGGGCCAACCCGAGCAGGGTGTCACCGCGCATCGTGTTGTCCGTCCTCACCGGCGAGCGGTCCTGGCCAGCAGCCGTCACTCGCACGCTGCCCACGAGCCCGACAGCCAGCTCCGTCAACGTCTCGATCCGGCGGCGCCACGACGGGCGGCCGCCGCTGGCCAGCTGCCCAACCACGACGAGCGGCTCGCCCGATCCCGGCTGGTAGCTGCGGGCTTCGGCCGTGGTCTCCACCGCGCTGTCACTTCCTCCGGGCGCTTGGTCGGACATGCGACGGCTCCGGCAGTCCCGCTCAGTCGCGCCGCAACGGCGGGCGGCGGGCGCAGCGATGCTTCAGCATGACGTCAGCTTGTCACGCAGCCGGCGTGACTGTGGCCAGGGAGCCCCGGTCGCTGCCCTCGGGGGGCGTGGGAGGCTCCGCGTGCCCCCGAATGAGGAGGAGGCCCACCTGCCAGACGACCTCGACGACCACGGCGGCGATCAAGCCGGCCAGGCTCAGCCAGAGAAAAACGATGCCGATGCCGATGCCGTAGCCGGCGATCCGGAATCCGTCCACATGGGCCCGGATGAAGTCGGCCACGTGCCCGAGGGCGACCGGCACCCTGGCGGCAACCCGCTTCACCCAGGCCCTGATGCGGGCAGCCAGCGCGGACTCGCCGAACACAAAGGCCAGCAAAGCGGCGATCAAGCCCACGATGATGACCACCCACATGAACGAGACAAGACCGGACGTCGTCGCTTGCAGGATCGCCCGCATCGACCCCTTCGCCTGCCCGGTCTTGGCCAGACTGACCACCTCATTGGTGACCCAGATCGTCCCAGCCCAGGTCGCCAATCCCACGATCACCGCACCGATGCCCATCTGGACCACCGTTCGCAGCTTCCTCGGGGATACCACGATGGCCAACACGGCCAGTACAACGGTCAGCAACAGCATCAGGACCAGCGCCCGGTGCAATTTCTTCAGTGCGACCTGCGCGGCGTGGAGGGTGTTGGACCTGAACACGACGATCTGCCCGAAGCCCGGCGGAAGTGTCACTCCCAGCTTGTGGCTCAGCTGTTCGACCTGCTGTGACGGCATGCCGTTGGCTGTGGCCAGCGGGGGGACCTTGGTCAGCAGCCCCGAGAGGACACCGTGGTGCTCCAGGGTCGAGATCGTCTGGTCGATCAACGGCAGGGTGTTCAGCACCACCTCGTTCCCGTTGAGCACCAGGTTCCCACTGGTCTTGCCCTCGAGAAGGTTCACGGCCGACGAGTGGGCCTTGGCCACCGCGGCGAGGAGCACCCTTTGGAACGTGGGGGACACCACGAGCTTGTGTACGGCGCTGTACACAACCTGATGGAACGCTCCCACGACCGGCGCCACGATGACCTGCGCCTTCTTCGGCAGCACCTTGTCGAACCGCTCCTTGGGGTTGACGGCGGTGACGACTTCGTTGGCGACGTAGGTCGATATTTGGTCCTGGACGTTGGGATCCTGGATCGCCGTGTTGACGTGTGAGACGAACACGTCGGTGTTGAGCACCTGACGCACTGCCCAGATCGAGAGCGACGACACGAAGAGGCAGATCGCGAACAGCACGACCAGGAAGGTCGCGAAAAAGCGCCGCACACGACGAGGCCGACGACGACCGGCACCATCAGACCCAGAGCCGCCGGCAGCGACTTCGGGATCCGCACCCTGTCCTCCTCCGGCAGCGCCCGCGGTGGGCGGAGCTTCCTCGGCCGAACCGCTTTCCACCTCGGAAGACGTCTCGCCACCCTGCTTCGCAGGTCCTGACCCGGGCGCGCTCGCAGCCTCACCCTCATCGTGGGGCACAGTGCCTCGTTGCTCCTCGCTCATCCCAGGTGTCTCCTCGCTCGGGACCCGCCTGACGTCCGGGCCACATTCTTATCGGCCCCGGTTCGAAATGCCCGGACCGCCAACATGGATCTTTCCAATTCGCAACGGGCCGGTAGGGGAAATATGGCGCTGCACACAGCCGACACCTGCCGGCCTGTGAGGCGCTTATGCCGCATGGAGTACGGCGTCGAGGCAGTAAACGGCGACGAAGCCATGCGGCAGACCCGACGGTCCTGAAGGACGCGGACCATCCAAGTCAGAGAATTCGCAGCGTACCCCACCGCACCGGCGGCAGGGCCGTTTGACCTCGCCGAAGCACCGCGATTGGCAATCGGCTCATGCGATCGCCTGGTTATACTCCGGAAAAATCCCGCCTTAGAAAGGATTCCTCATGCTTGCCAGCTCGTACCCGATCCTGGATCTGTTTTGGACGATGGCGATGTTCTTCCTGCTCTTCTTCTGGATCTTCATCCTGATCCAGATCATCATCGACATCTTCCGCAGCCACGACATGGGTGGCTTCGCCAAGGCGCTGTGGCTGATCGGCATCCTGATCTTCCCGCTGCTCGGCGTCCTCATCTACCTCATCGCCCGCGGCGGCAAGATGCACGAGCGCCAGGTCCAGGCGGTCCAGGCGCAGCAGAAGGCGATGGACCAATACATCAAAGAGACCGCCACCTCGGGATCGTCGGCGGACGAGCTCGCCAAGCTGGCCGATCTGAAGAGCAAGGGCGTGCTCTCAGACGCCGAATTCGAGGCACAGAAGGCCAAGTTGCTCAGCTAGCCATCGGCAGCACCCTTTTGACACTGGCCGGCTCCCCATGAGCCGGCCAGTGTCGCGTCCTTTCCGGGAGAGGCGGCCACGTGCCCCAATCAGACTCCGAGAGCCCCAGGGAACCGCGTGACACTCCGGTGGAAGAGCCTTCGGGCGATCGCGCCGATCGGTCCACCCGGCTCTTTCGCATCAAGCGGCAGGTCTCGCAGCTGATCATCGTCATCCGGGAGGGTGATGACACGATGGTCCAAGAAGCCGTGCTCGATCTCAGCCGTCGCCGGCGCATTTTCGCACCGCTGGCCCTGATCGTCAGCGCCATCGTCCTGCTCTATGAGGGCCTCCGGCTCCTGGTGTCCAACTGGAGGCTGACCCTCATCCAGGTACTTCCGGCCATGTGGATCTGGCTTGCCCTGTTCGACCTAAAGGTGCATGCGCTGCGTGGCCGTTCTTTCACGGTCCTGCGGGGCCCGGTGCTCATTCCCCTCGTGCTCGCCGTCATGGCGATCACCGTGGCCAGCTACTACCTGAACGGCGTCTTCGCCTTTGCCATCACCAAGCCGGGCGAGCCCAAGATTCTCCCCGCATTCGGCGAGGCGTGGTCGCACGTACGGACGATCCTGCTGTGGGGCGGTGCCATCGGCTTCATGCTCGCCTGGTCAGTCCTCATCGCCACCAGGTGGGGAAAGTGGTGGTTCGCCCTAAGCCTCAGCATTGTCGTGGGGCTGATGATGGTGACCTATGTCGCCGTACCGTCGAGGATGGTCGGCGTGAAGGCGGCCCGCTCCAAGCGCGACGCCTTGACCGCCACGGTGGTGGGTGGCGCGGTGGGGGCCATCATCTGCACTCCGGGTTACGCCATGGGTCGCGTGGGCATCCTCATGTTGGGATCCCACGCGCTCTTCATCCCGGGAATCGTGATCCTCGCAATGGGCATGACGCTGCAGGCCGGCACGACCGGCGCCGTCAAGGCGGTGAAGGTCAGCGCCAAGCTGGTGGCAGGCCGCGAGCCCGATCCCCCGGCGGACGCGTCTGCTCCGACCGGTGAAGCCCCCGGCAGCACGGGCAGCGGTCCCGGCGTACCATGACAAACGACGGCAGGAGACGCTGCGCCCGTCCCGGTGCCGAGGTCCTCCCGGTCCCACCGCCGCCGGATCCATGGGCGCGGGATGCACCCCGGGGAGGTCGAGATGGCTAAGACGAATTCAACGAACACCGTGGAGACTGAGCCTGAAGACCAGTCCCTTCCCGCGGCGCCCAGCCACCGTTCGGCCACCGGCAGGCACGTCCTGTTGTCACCGACCCAGCGTGCACAACTCGGGAAGGAGGCCCGGGCGAAGGTGCCGCGTAGGGACCACGCCACGTTCGAGGCGCCCGGGGATCGGCCCGATCCCATCTCCCTCCTCGAGGAGCAGGCGACCTCGCGCGTCCCCGATCTCGTGCCCATCCGCTACGGGCGGATGGTCGCCTCTCCCTTTGCCTTCTTCCGCGGGGCCGCCCTCATCATGGCTTCCGACCTGGCCGGGACGCCCAGGTCGGGGTTCGACGTGCAGGCCTGCGGCGATGCCCACCTCTCGAATTTCGGGATCTTCGCCACCCCTGAGCGCAATCTGGTGTTCGACGTGAACGACTTCGACGAGACCCTCCCCGGTCCGTGGGAATGGGACGTGAAACGGCTGTGCGCCAGCCTGGCCATCGCCGGCCGGGCCAACGGCTTCACCGACGCCGAGCGGCGCTCGATCATCATCGCCACCGTCGAGTCCTACCGCACGGCCATGCGCCAGTTCGCCGAAATGGGCAACATGGCTGTGTGGTACTCCAGATTCGACCTCGAACAGAACCTGGCCAATCTGGACAAGCGGCTCGAGGCGAGAGGGCGACAGAAGCTCAAGGACCTGCTGAGCAAGGCCAGGTCCAAGGACTCCATGAAGGCCTCGGGCAAGCTGACGACCGAGGTGGACGGCCACCTCCAGTTCCGCAGCGATCCCCCCCTGGTCGTGCCGGTGGAGGATCTGGTGAGCCCGTCGGAGAGCAGAGAGCTCCTCACAGCGCTGGGAAAATTCGTCCAGTCCTACAGCCGGAGCCTCGTGAGCGACCGCCGGCACCTGGTGGACCAATTCGAGTTCGTCCACATGGCGCGCAAGGTCGTCGGAGTGGGCAGCGTCGGCACGCGGGCCTGGGTCCTGCTCTTCGTCGGACGGGACAACACGGACCCGCTCATCCTTCAGGCCAAAGAGGCTCAGGCCTCGGTGCTCGAGCGATTCACCCGCAAGAGCGCATTTTCCAACCAGGGGGAACGGGTGGTGTCCGGCCAGCGCCTGATGCAGGCCTCCAGCGACATCTACTTGGGCTGGGACCGCGTCAAGGGAATCGATGGGGTGGCGCGTGACTTCTACGTCCGCCAGCTGTGGGACTGGAAGGGCTCGGTCGACGTGACAGAAACCGTCCCAAGTGGGGCCGCCGTCTACGGCCAGACCTGCGCCTGGACCCTGGCCCGGGCCCACGCCCGCTCCGGGGACCGGATCGCCATCGCCGCCTACCTCGGCAGCGGCCCGGTGTTCGCCGAGGCCATCGCCGCCTTCTCCGAGCTCTACGCGGACCAGAGCCAGCGCGACTTCGAGGCGCTGAAAGAGGCCGTGGCGTCGGGGCGGGTCACCGCAGAGACCGGGATCTGAGGACCCGACCACCCGCTGCGGTGCATCGTCTGGCCGCCGTTGTGGTCGGTTCTCGCCTGGCTCCCGTATCCTTGGGGTGCGGCACAGAGCACCGTCCGCTGGCAACCCGGCCGCTCCCGAGGTCGCACCTGTTCCCGATTTCGCCACACCAAACCAACGATGAGGAGGGCCGATGACCGCCGACGAGGCACCCAAGTGGAAGGTGGCCGATCTCTCGTTGGCCGACTTCGGCCGCCGGGAGATCGAGCTGGCCGAACACGAGATGCCCGGGTTGATGGCCATGCGGGCCGAGTTCGCGGGCAGCCAGCCCCTGGCCGGGGCGAGGATCACCGGGTCCCTCCACATGACCGTCCAGACGGCGGTGCTCATCGAGACCCTGACCGCGCTGGGCGCCCGGGTGCGCTGGGCCAGCTGCAACATCTTTTCCACCCAGGACCACGCGGCCGCCGCCGTGGCGGTAGGCCCCGAGGGCACGGCGGCCGAGCCCCGCGGCGTGCCTGTCTTCGCCTGGAAGGGTGAGACGCTCGAGGAGTACTGGTGGTGCACCGAGCAGGCCATGCTCTGGCCGGGTGAGATCGGTCCCACCATGATCCTCGACGACGGCGGCGACGCCACCCTGCTCGTTCACAAGGGGGTGGAGTTCGAGAAGGCGGGGGCGGTGCCCGACCCGGCCTCGGCCGAGTCCGAGGAGATGGCGGTGGTCCTGTCCCTCTTGACCAGGAGCCTCGCCGCCGACCCCGGCCGCTGGACCGCCGTGGCCAACGGCATCAAGGGGGTCACCGAGGAGACGACCACCGGCGTGCACCGCCTCTACGAGATGCAGCGCAACGGGGAGCTCCTGTTCCCGGCGATCAACGTGAACGACTCGGTCACCAAGTCGAAGTTCGACAACAAGTACGGCTGCCGGCACTCGCTCATCGACGGCATCAACCGGGCGACCGACGTACTCGTCGGGGGCAAGGTGGCGGTGGTCTGCGGCTATGGCGACGTGGGGAAGGGCTGCGCCGAGTCGCTGCGCGGGCAGGGCGCCCGCGTGGTGGTCACCGAGGTCGACCCGATATGCGCCCTCCAGGCGGCGATGGAGGGATACCAGGTGGCCACCCTCGACGACGTGGTGGGCCACGCCGACATCTTCGTCACTGCCACCGGCAACCGCGACGTCATCACGGCCGACCACATGACCCGCATGAAGCACCAGGCCATCGTGGGCAACATCGGCCACTTCGACAACGAGATCGACATGGCGGGACTGGCCGCGACCCCCGAGGTTCGGCGCGTCAACGTGAAGCCCCAGGTCGACAAGTGGGTCTTCCCCGACGGGCACGCGGTGATCGTCCTCTCCGAGGGACGGCTGCTCAATCTGGGCAACGCCACGGGCCACCCGAGCTTCGTGATGTCGAATTCCTTCACCAACCAGACCATGGCCCAGCTGGAGCTGTATACCAAGGCCGAGCAGTACGAGACCAAGGTGTACGTGCTGCCGAAGCATCTCGACGAGAAGGTGGCCCGACTCCACCTCGACGCCCTCGGCGTCCGGCTCTCCACCCTCAGCCCCGAGCAGGCCGCCTACATCGGCGTGCCGGTCGACGGGCCGTACAAGCCCGACACCTACCGCTACTGAGCCCCGTGGACCTCGGTGTCCTGGGCATGGGGGCCATGGGGCGGGCGGTGGCCCGACGGCTGCTCGGCCAGGGCCACCGGGTCGCGGTGTGGAACCGTACGCCGGGCCGGGCCGCAGAGGTGCTGGCCGCCGGCGCGAGGGAGGCCTCCTCCCCCGCCGAGGCCGCGGCAGGGGCCGCGGCCGTGCTGCTCTCGCTGTCCGACGACCGGGCCGTCCTCGACGTCGTGCTCGACGGTGCCGGGGGCGATCCCCTGGCCGGTTCCCTCGGCGAGGCGGCGCTCGTCGACCTGAGCACGGTGTCCCCAGCCACCTCTCGGCGAGTGGCCGGGGCGCTCGTCGGCGAGCGGTACGTGGCCGCCCCGATCCTCGGGGGCCCCCAGGCCGTCCTCGACGGGCAGGCCAGCTACCTCCTGGCCGGGCCGAGCGAGGTGGTGGACGGCCTCGAGCCGCTGTGGGTCGCCCTCTCGGTCTCGCACCGCCGGTGCGGCGAGGACCCGGGCACCGCCACCACGCTCAAGATCGTGGCCAACTACCTCCTTTTGTCCGGACTGGCCGCTCTGGCCGAGGCGGTGGCCACCGCGCAGGGGGCGGGGGTTGACGCCGAGCGCCTCCGGGGGTTCCTCTCCACCCTGCCGCTGGTGGCACCCGGTCTGCACAACCGACTCGACGATGTGATCGACGGGGATCACGAGGGCTGGTTCGCGTCCCGCCTGGGGGCCAAGGACGCCCAGCTCATGGGCGACATGGCCGCCTCGGCCGGTTTGCGGCTCCCCCTGGCCGGCGTGGTGGAAGAGCGCTACCGGGCCGTGGTAGCCGCCGGCCTGGGCGACGCCGACATCGGAGCCGTGATCGAACTTCTCCGGTGACCGCCCGGGGCACGCTCATCCGCGCGGTCACCGACAACGGACAACTCCCATGAGCTCCGATCCGACGAACGGCACTGGAATCGGGATCGCCGGCCGTCTCTGGCGTCTCCTGGCGGCCGGGGGGCCCGGCAACGGGGCCGTGGCCAACGTCACGCTCGTCTCGGGAGCCGCCCTCATGGTCTGGTCCGCGGTGATCCACCTCCACCTGTGGTCCACCGGTTACCGCCACATCCCGACCATCGGGCCGCTCTTCCTCCTCCAGGGGATCATGGCCATCGTGCTGGCCGTGCTCGTTGCCGCCGTCCGGCGCGTCTGGGTCGCCGTTGTCGCCTTCGGCTTCGTGGTGTCGACGATTGCCGGGTTCCTGCTGTCGGTCAACGTCGGGCTCTTCGGCTTCCAGGACACCTGGTCGGCCTCGTTCGCCACGATGGCCTTCGGGGTGGAGTTGGCGACCCTGGTGGTGCTGGCCGCGGGGGCGGCGCTTTGCCTGCGGGGGTCCCCGGCACTCGCCCCGCGGTCGGCCACGGCACCGGTGACCGGGGGCTGAGGCGCCAGCCGGTTCCTCAGTTCTGCAGATCGCCCACCGCGGCGGCCAGCCGATCGAGCTCGCCCCGCCAGTCGTCCGGGGGCATCAGCGGCCGCAGCACGAACTTGGAGAAACCGACGTCGAGGTAGCGCCCGAGGAGCTCGCGCAGCGCGGTCACACTCTCGGGCACCAGGTCGGCCAGCGGCCGCCCCCGGGTCCGGGCCGAGAGCGCCTCGGCCACCTGCGCATTGAGCGGTCCCGTCGAGTAGCCGATGCTCACCCCGAAGTGCTCGGCGCTCACCGATCGCCCGGCCTGGGCCGCGGCGTCCTCCACCACCCGGCGGCCGTCCGCCGCCTCGGCGGGCGTGCACATGGCGGGAAGCCAACCGTCGGCCAGCCGTCCGCAGCGCACGAGCGACGTGTGCGCAGTACCCCCCAGCCAGATCTCGAGGGGGTCCTGGACCGGGAGGGGCGAGATCGATACGTCGGTGAAACTCCCGGACGGGCCGTCGTGGCTGACCCGCTCCCCCGCCCACAGCCTGCGCAGCACGGGGAGCACCTCCTCGACGGCCGGCCCCCGCTCGGCGACGGGGACGCCCACCGCGCCCCGTTCGGCCCCCCGGGCCAGCCCGGGGACGAACGTGACGAGCAGCCGTCCGCCGCTGAGCGAGTCGAGTGAGGCGAGCTGCCGGGCGAGCCGCACCGGGTGCCGCCCGGGCAGCAGCATCGTGGTCCCGAGCTTCAGCCGAGGGTGGTGCGCGCCCACCCAGGACAGGCCCACGATTGGGTCGACGCCGGGTGCGGTCAGCACCTCGGGCAACCAGAGCGAGTCGAAACCGAGCTCGCCCAGGCCGTCCGCCAGGACCGACAGCGCCGGACCGTCGAGCCCCGCCGCGCCGGTGCCGACGCCGATGCGGACCTTCAGGGCCGTTCCCCCGACCGCGTCACGGCGCGGAGGCTAGGGCGCGCCGGGCCCGCTCCACCCCGTCGTCGTCGACGTCGCGGTGGGTGACCAGGCGAAGCACCCCCGGGCCGATCGCCTCGGCCAGCACACCCTCCTGGCGCAGGTGCTCGAGCACCTTCTCGGCGGCCGGGGACTCGAAGACGACCATATTGGTGTGCACGGCGCCCGGGTCCAGTCCGGCGTCGGGCCACCGGTCGGCCACCGCCTCGGCCAGCCGCCGCGCCCGCACGTGGTCCTCGGCCAGCCGGTCCACCATGGACGCCAGTGCGATCAGGCCGGCCGCAGCCAGGATCCCGGCCTGGCGCATCGCCCCGCCCAGGCGCTTGCGCTCGACCCTGCCCTCCGCCACCATGTCGGCCGGGCCGGCCAGCAGCGACCCCACCGGGGCGCAGAGCCCCTTGGACAGGCAGCAGGACACCGAGAGGGAGGTGTCCGCCATCGTGGCGGCGCGCACCCCGGTGGCCACCTCGGCGTTGAAGAGGCGGGCCCCGTCCATGTGCACGGCCAGGCCGGCGGCCGCCGCCCGCACCTCCTCCAGGTTGGCCAGCGGCCACGGGCGACCGCCCGAGGCCATGTGGGTGTTCTCCACGCACACCATCGAGACGACCGGCTGGTGGTGGTCTGCGCCCAGCCGGGCGGCGATCACGTCGCGCGAGCCGAAGGTGCCGTCGGCGTCGTCGACGGCGTGGAACTGGACCCCGGCATTCTTCGCCGCGGCGCCCAGCTCGTAGGCGACGACGTGCTGGTGGCGTCCGGCCACGACCGCCGTCCCCGGCTGGGCCAGCACCCGCAGGGCGATCTGATTGGCCATCACCCCCGAGGGGACGAAGACGGCGGCGGCCTTGCCCACCCGCTCGCAGAAGGCCTCCTCCAGCCGGTTGACGGTCGGGTCCTCGCCGAACCCGTCGTCGCCGACCTCGGCCTCGGCCATGGCCCGGCGCATCTCGTCGGTCGGCCGGGTCACCGTGTCGCTGCGCAGGTCGACCAGGCCGCGGGGCACACGGCGATGCTATCGGCCGGGCGCGGCGGGCCGACCGGCCCGAGAGCCCCGACCTGTAGGCTCCGTCCCCGATGGCCGACGGCGCACGTCGCAGGATCGACTTCGAGGCGATCGGGCGCAACTCGGTCCACGGCCTCCTCGGCATCGAGGAGGTGTCGGCCAGCCCCGACAAGGTGGTCCTCAAGCTGCCGGTGAGCAGCCGGGTGCACCAGCCCTTCGGCATCCTCCACGGTGGGGTCTCGGCGCTCCTCGCCGAGTCGGCAGCCAGCTACGGCGGGGCGATGTCGGTCCCCGAGGGGAAGTCGGTGGCCGGCATCGAGCTCAACGCCAGCCACCTGCGCCCGATGAGCGAGGGGAACCTGTTCGCCACCGCCACCCCGGTGCGCAAGGGCCGGACCATCCAGGTCTGGGCCATCGCCCTCACCGACGAAGAGGGCCGGGCCATCTGCGAGGCCCGCTGCACGCTGGCCGTGATCGACCTCCCCGAGGGCGCCGCGGGCTGACCTGCCGTCGCCGCCGGACGAGGCTGCACCTCTGGCGCTTCACTCGCTAAGATGCCGGGATGCCAGTGGTACGACCCATCGGAGGCACTGGGCCGACCACCCTCGACTGCTCCCCGGTCATCGAGGCGGTTCTCCCAGCTCACATGGGTCGTACTAGTGGTGCGACTAGAGGTGATACCCCAGGTACTACCACTGGCCTGGCGCCCCTCTTCGCGCCGGCCGCGCCTGCCGGCGCCGGGGCCGGGCGAGACAGCGAATTGCTTGGCAGGTTCTCCAGTCCCGGCGCCGATCACGTCACGGTGGTCGTCGCCGGCGACGCCGTCACTGACCAATCCGCCGAGCTGGTCGGCGCCTCCCCGGGCGGGCCCGGGCTGGCGACCGGCGGGCGCCGGCCCGACCCTGCGGAGGTGGGGGCATGAGCAGGAGCGACGAGGTGGCCATCCTCGGGACGGGGATGACGGACATGGGCCGCCGGGACCTGTCGCCCGAGGCCATGGCCCACCAGGCGGTGCACGAGGCCCTGGTCGACGCCGCCGTCGATCCCCACCAGCTCGCCCTGGTCGTCGTCAGCAACGCCCTGGGCGGCCGGCTGCTCGATCAAGGCTGCATCCGCGGGCAGTCGTGGCTGCGCAAGTCCGGCCTGGGCGACGTCCCGGTGGTCAACGTCGACAACTCGTGCGCCGGCGGGACCTCTGCCCTGCACCTGGCCAACATGGCCGCCAGGTCGGACGCCAAACCAGTGCTGGCGGTCGGGGTCGAGAAGATGTGGACCGGCGACCGGGCGGCCACGCTGGCGGGGATCGAGGACGGTCTGCCGGCCGACTACCGCGGCGACATGCGCGCCCGCGTCCGGGCGGAGGACAACCCGGCGGGCAGCACCCTCATGGCGCTCAACGACAGCTGGGCCCGTCAGTGCATGCGCGAGCGGGGCACGACCCTCGAGCAGATGGCCGCGGCAGCCGCCAAGGCCCGCACCAATGCCAGCCGCAATCCCCTTGCCCAGGTGCAGGAGGCCGCCACGGTGGAGGAGGTCCTGGCCTCGCCCCAGGTGGCCGGGGTCCTCACCCGTCTCATGTGCAGCTCCTTCACCGACGGGTCGGCGGCCGTGATCCTGGCCCCGGCGGTCGCCGCGCCGGCCAGCGCACCCCGTATCATCGGGTCCGTGGCCCGTTCGGGGAACGGAAGCATCGATTACCACGACCGGCTGACCGAGACGGCCCGGCAGGCCTGGGAGGCGGTCGGCCTCGGTCCGGGAGACTTCGACCTGGTGGAGCTGCACGACGCCACCAGCGCCGAGGAGATCTTCGCCCTCGAGTCGCTCGGGCTCTTCGGCCACGGCGAGGCCGGCCCGGCCACCCTGGCCGGCGAGACGGCCGTGGGCGGCCGTGGGTTGACCGTCAATCCGAGCGGCGGGCTGGTCGGCCGGGGCCACCCCCTGGGCGCGACCGGCCTGGCCCAGGTGGTCGAGCTGGCCACCCACCTGCGTGGCCGCGGCGGTGCCCGCCAGGTGCCCAACGCCCGGGTGGGGCTGGCCGTGAACACGGGGGGAGTGATCGAGGGCGACGCGGCCTACGTGGGGATGCACGTCGTGGCGGCCGGGAGCTAGCGGGGTGCGGGGCATCTCGGTCCGCAGCTGCGGCATCTCGGTGCCCGACAAGGTGGTGACCAACGACGACCTCTCGGCACGCCTCGACACGAGCGACGCCTGGATCACCGAGCGCACCGGCATCAAGGAGCGCCGGGTGGGCGGCATCACCTCCGAGATGGCGGCCGAGGCCGGCCGGCGGGCGCTGGATCGTGCCGGCATGGCGGCATCGGACATCGACGTCCTGGTGCTCGCCACCACCACCCCCGACGCTCTGGTCCCGGGCACCTCGGCCACCGTCCAGGCGGCGCTGGGCACCTCGGGCGGGGCCTTCGACGTGAACGCCGCCTGCTCGGGTTTCGTCTACGCGCTGGTCACCGCGGCCGGCCTGGTGTCGGTGGGCGCCGGGCCCTGCCTGGTCATCGGGTCCGACGCCCTGAGCCGGATCACCGACTGGGACGACCGAACGCTGGCCGTCCTGGTGGGCGACGGGGCCGGAGCGGTGGTGCTCGAGCCGGTCGACGGACCCGGCGACCTGCTCAGCTGGAACTTCGGCGCCGACGGCACGCTGCGCCACCTGCTCAAGTGCGACCACGGCGGCTTCTTGTACATGGACGGAAAGGAGATCTTCCGCAAGGCCGTGCGCGTCGTGGTCGAGTCGGCCGAGCGTGCCCTGGCCGACGCCGGCATCGGGGCCTCCGACGTGGACCTGCTCGTGCCCCACCAGGCCAACCTGCGCATCATCCAGGCCGCCTGCCAGCGGCTGGGCATCGCCGAGGAACGCACGGTGGTCGTCATCGATCGCTACGGCAACACCTCGTCGGCCTCGATCCCCCTGGCCCTCGACGACGCCGTGACGTCCGGGCGTGTCTCCCCCGGCGACCACCTGCTGCTGACCGGATTCGGGGGCGGGATGACCTGGGCCAGCGCGGTCCTCCGCTGGGGGGGGTGAGCGGCGTGGCTGCCACCGGCCCGGTGCTGGTGGTCCTCGCCGCCGGCCGGGCCCGGCGCTACGGCGGCGTGAAGCCCCTGGCCCCGGTGGGACCCTCCGGCGAGGCGGTCCTCGACCTCCTGGCCAGCGACGCCCTGTCGTCGGGGTTCTCGGCCGTCGTGGTGGTGGTCGGACCGTTGACCGGACCGGCCATCCGCTACCACGTGGGCCGCACGTGGCCGTCGACGGTCGACGTGCGCTTCGCCGTCCAGCCCGCACCCCTCGGCACGGTCGACGCCGTCGTCGCCGCCACGCCCCTCCTCGACCCCGGCGCACCCTTCGGGGTCTGCAACTCGGACGACCTCTATCCGGTCGAGTCGCTCACCCTCCTTGCCGACCACCTCCGCCGCGTCCCGAACACCCAGGCCCTGGTGGGCTTCTCGCTGTCCGGTGCCGTCCTGGGCGACGGCCCGGTGACCCGCGGGGTCTGCGAGACCGACGGCCAGGGCATGCTGCGCTCGATCGTCGAGCGCCGCCAGGTGACCGCCGTGGGCGACGGCCGCTTCGTGGCCAAGGACGGCCTCTCTCCCTCCGAGCTCGACGGCGACGCGCTCGGTGTCACTCAACCTGTGGGGGTTCGGCCCCGAGATGCCGGCGGTTCTGGCCGCGGCCATGGCCGAGGCCGAGCAAGCCTCCGAGGAGGACGAGGTGCTGCTGCCCGAGGTCATCGATGAACTCGTGCGCGGCGGCCGACCCGGTGGTCTCGTGACCTCACCGTTCCGAGTCCTGCCCACCGCCGGGAGGTGCATCGGCGTGACCCACCCCGAGGACCTGGCCCTGGCCCAGGCCGAACTGGCCGCGCAGGTGGGCACCGGCCAGCGTCCGGCCCTCCTGTGGGCGGCGGGCCGGTGAAGGCCGGGGGGCGCCCACGGTGACCCGCACCGGGCGGCTGGTGGCGGCCCTGGCCGTCAACGCCGCCCTGGTGGTGGGCCAGGCGGTGGCCGCCGGCGTCGCCCACTCGACGGGACTCTTGGCCGACGCCGGCCACAATCTGGCCGATGTGGCGGCGATCGCCCTCTCGCTCCTGGCCGTGCGCTGGGCGCTGCGCCCCCGCAGCGAGACCCGATCGTTCGGCAACGTCCGCGGCACGATCCTGGCCGCGCTGCTCAACGCGGCGACCCTGGTGGCCGTGACGATGGCCATCGTCGCTGTGTCGGTCTACCGGCTCATCAACCCCGTGCACGTGAGGGGGGGCATCGTTGCGGTGGTGGCCGCGGCCGCCCTCGTGGCCAACGTGGTGGCCGCCCTCTTCCTCCACGAGGGCGGTAGGGACCTCAACATGCGCAGTGCCCTGCTCCACATGGTCGGCGACGCCGCTGCGTCGCTCTGCGTGCTGGTGGCTGGGGTGGTCATCGTGGTCACGGGCGGTGGCGCCTGGGACCGGATCGACCCTTTGGCGTCGCTGGTGGTGGCCGGCCTCATCGCCTACCAGGCCGTCGATCTCGTGCGCGAGTCGGCGGACGTGCTGCTGGAGGCGACGCCGTCCGACGTGGATCTGGCCGCGCTGCGCGCCACGATCACCGCGGTGCCCGGCGTCGAAGAGCTCCATGACCTCCACGTCTGGAGCCTCTCGAGCGAGGTGCGGGCGCTCTCCGCCCACCTCGTGCTGACCGGCCATCCCACCCTGGAGGACGCCCAGGTGGTGGCGGGGAGGGTGCGTGGCGCGGTGGAGGTCCCCTTCGACCTCGCCCACACCACGTTGGAGCTCGAGTGCGAGCGCTGCGTCGACGAGGTCGGCGATCCGTGCGGGATGGACGACCTGCCGGTCCAGGTCCGCTCCCGTCGCGACTGACCGGTCAGGACTGCCGGGCGTCGACCACGAGGGTGACCGGCGGCACCGAGGCGCCGCCGCCGGGCACCGAGAATTCCACGTGGACGTCGAAGGTCCCCGACCGGTGCGCCTCCACCGTGAACCGGCTGGTGGCCCGGCCGTAGGTGCCGCCGGCCGACTCGGCGGGGAGGGACAGCGACCCGCTGGAGGGGGAGATCTGGACGCCGGACGGGGCGGTGGCCGTCCAGTCGACGGTGGCGGCCCGGGCCGAGTCGGACTGGGCCCCGACGTCCACCGACGCCGAGGCGCCCGGAGCCACCGTCACCTGCCCGCTGGGCACCGTGAATCCGACCGCCGACGCGGCGCCGTCTGGGTACGACGGGGGGGCGTCGGCCGGGGCCGAGCCCCACCGCTGGTTGGGCGACGACGCCAGCACGAAATGCACTGTGCCCCCGTCCTCGACCAGGGCGGCGGGCACCCACGGCCGACCGAGCGGCTGCGCCGCGTGCCGGCCGAGGGCCAGCGTGGCCGAGGCGACATAGGTGTCCGGGGTGCCGCTGGCCTCGATGCGCAGCACCTTTGACCCGCCGAGGTGGACGGTCGCCTGGGGGAAGAGCGGGCTGGCCACGACCAGGTTGGCGCTCCCCGGGGTGAGCGGGTAGAGGCCGAGGGCCGCCCACACGTACCACGACGACATGGCTCCCAGGTCGTCGTTGCCCGGCTCCCCGCCCGGGGTGTTCGAGTAGTCGGTGGTGGCGATCGCCCGGACCGCGGCCTGCGCGTCCGACGGAGCACCCGAATAGTCGAACTCCCAGGGGACCCAGAGGTCGGGCTCGTTCCCTGCCCAGTCGTAGGGCTGCCACGGCCCGGCGTTGGTGGAGGTGAAGAAGCGGTCGAGGTCGGTGGTGGCGGCCTTGTCGCCACCCATGAGGGCGAAGAGGCCGCCCAGGTTCTGCGGGACGCTCCAGGTGTACTGGACGGCGTTCCCCTCGGCGAAGCCCGCCTGGAAGATGCCGTCGAACTGTGTCACCTCGCTCAGGTACTGCATGGCCGGGCCCGGGGGGAAGCTCCCGTCGGCCCGGCGGGCCTGGACGTAGCCGGTGCTGGGGTTGAAGAGGTTCTGCCAGTTCTGGGAGCGCCGGTCCATGGCGGCCAGGGCCGAGGTGTCGCCGAGGGACTGCGCCATGCGGGCGATGGAGCCGTCGTCGATGGCGTACTCGAGGGTCTCGGAGGCTCCGACCGTCTCGGTCACCGCCTCGGGGTTGGTGTCGTCGGCGGGCACGAACCCGTCCTTCTCGTAGACCCCGAGGTTGGGCCGCTCGGAGACCTGATTGGGCCCGGTGCCCGGCCTCTCGGCGCCCTTCAGCATGTCGGCGAGAGCCGTCTGCGCGTCGAAGCCGCGCACGCCGAACGCGTAGGCGTCGGCGATGATGGGGTCGACCGAATCGCCGTTCATGGTCCCCGAATCCCCGTCGGCGATCTCCCACACCGGCAGCCAGCCGCTTTGGGAAGCGTCGTTGAGCAACGACTGGACCATGCCCGAGACCGCCGAGGGGTCGATCATCGAGAGCAGCGGGACCTCGGAGCGGTAGATGTCCCACTCGGAGAAGTTCGCGTACTGCACGCCGCCGTTGGTGTGGTGGACGCGGCCGTCGAACCCCTCGTACTCGCCGTTGGCGTCGCTGAAGGTCGAGGGGTCGAGCAGGCTGTGGTAGAGGGCGGTGTAGAAGGTCGTTCGCTCCGCCGGCGTGCCGCCGTCGATGTCGATCCGCCCCAGCGCGGCGTCCCAACTTTGGGTGGCCTCGTCCTCCACCTTGGCCAGGTCCCAGCCCGGGTCCTCGGCCGCCAGGTTGGCGCGGGCGTTGGCCGTGCTCACGTACGACACGCCGACCTTCATCGTGACCGTCGGTGTCGAGGTGGTGTCGAACGTCACCCAGGCGCCGCAGTTGTCCTGGAATGTGCCCGAGCACGACGACGAGCCGGGGGCGAGGCCACTTTGGCGCCAGGTCCCGTGCGAGACGAAGTGTCGGTCGAAGACGGCGACGAAATGGAGGCGGTAGTTCTCCAGGGTGTTGCAGAAGTACCCGCTCTGCACTGTCCCCTCGATCTCGTCGGTGCCGACCGTGCGCACCGACGAGGTGTGGATGCCGTTTGCGCCGTCGCTCACCTTGAAGAGGAGGTTGGCCTCGGACGACGGCGGGAAGGTGAACTGTCCGATGCCGGTGCGGGTGGTGACCGAGAGCGCAACGTCCGTGGCCGGGGTGCCGACAGCCACCTGGTAGCGGCCGGGAGAGGCGCTCTCGGTCGAGTGCGAGAACGGCTCGGTCGCCGTCTCGGGGTCTGCGGGGACCGCACCCGTGGTCGGGAGGACCGGGACGTCCCCGAAGACCGAGCACCCCGCGCCCGACAGGTGGGTCAGGGAGAAGCCGGTGACCTGGTTGGCTGTGTAGGCGTACCCGCCGCCTTGCGGGCGGCTGGGGGCGGTGTCGGGGCTCAACTGGACCATGCCGAAGGGCACGTCCGCCCCGGGGAAGGTGTCGACTGTGCCCACCACCGGCCCGCCCGAACCGGTGCCGACGAACGTGTCGACCAGGTCAGCCAGTTGCGCGGGCGATCCCGCGCTGTCCGAGGCCGCCCCGGCCGGCGTGCCGGCCAGGCCGGAAAGGGCCGCCGCCGTGCACACCAGCGCGCACAGCCCGCTGGGTGGGCGGGCCCAGTGACGCTGGGCCCGGCGCATCAGCGGCTCAGCAGGTCGCCCCGCCCAATTTGGCGAGGGCGCAGAACGAGGTGTCGGCCACGAGCCAGTGGCCCCCGACGTAGACGGCGTAACCCATCTGGTCTGTTAGGAGGCTCGACCCGTTGGTGGCGGCGTCGAGGTTGTAGGTCACCTGGGCGCACACCGGGACGCTCACCGCAGCCTGGCAGGCCGAGGTGGAGGGGAAGGTGACGGCCGTCACCTTGGCCTCGGTGGGGTTGGACTTGGCCACCTTGGACTTGAAGAGCTTGACGAACACCGCCTTGTAGTGCGGGGCGTTCTCGATGAGCTTCTCCCTGGCCAGGAGGTTCTTGTCGTTGGCGTTGAACAAGGTGACGAAGGTCGTGGTGACCTGCTTGGTGGCCGGTCCCGTCTGGAGCGCCGTCGTCGGGGTGCTCGAGCCCGCTGCGCTCGGGGCGGCGGCGGCGGCACCGCCCACGCTGCCCACCACGGCCAGTGCCGCACAGCACAACACCGCTCCGGCCCCCCGCATCAACTTCATCGTCTGCCCTGCCCCTCCCGTCCGAGCCGGACTTTGCCAATGTTGCGCATGTGTCTAGAACATGAGTCGGGGTCAGTCAACCACACCGCACGGGTCGGTCGGGCGTCGCCCCGCCCACGCCGGTACGCCGGAGCACGGCGCATGGCCCACCCGGGGAAGGGGGGCAGGTGGGCCGGGCCCGACCCGCGGCGCCGGGCACCACGGGGCCGGACGCGAGAGGACCCCGAGTAACCGTCCGGCCGAAGCCGCCCAGCTCCTCGGGGCCTCCCCCGCGGCGACCCGCTTCCACCTGCGGCCGGGGCCGTGTCGGACAACCCCGACCCGGGGTGCGGTCGACGGGCTCCAGGGAAGCCGTCGGCCCGCATCACGAGCCTCCATCGCCCGGGCGCTCCATCCGCTGCGACCGGTCGCACCTTGCGGCACTCCCGACCTCCTTCGGCTCCGCCTTTCGGCGACTCCTCGGGCTCGGCCTCCGGTCCGCCTTGCGGCTTCCCCTCGGCTCTGCGGCGGGCTTCGGCAACCCGAACTGAGACAAGCGTGCGCCTCGGGAACACCCAGGTCAAGAGGGGTTCGCGAAATCCCTACCTTGTCCCCACAAAACCGCGAATTGTCCCCAAAGACCGTCCGGTCTTCCCCAGTTGCGAGCCGCGATGTCCCCAACCTTTCCCCCGAGAGCGGCGGCGGGCGTCACCGCGGCGCGTACGCCATGGTCGCCACCGGGGGGCCGTCGACGCCGTCGCCGCGCAGGTAGCGTTTGGCCCGTGCCGGCCGACCCCACCGACGGAGCCCCGCGCCACTCCGTCGGCTTCAACCTGGCGATGACCTTCGAGACGGTGGCCCGCACCGTCCCCGACCGCGAGTGCCTGGTGTGGCGGGACCGACGCCTCACCTTCGCCCAGGTGGCCGAGCGGTCGCGGTCCCTGGCGTCGTACCTGGCCGACCGGGGGCTCGGGGTCCGCACCGAGCGCGGCCAGCTCGCCGGCCACCAGTCGGGCCAAGACCATCTCGCCCTGGCCCTCTACAACGGCAACGAGTACCTCGAGGGGATGCTCGGCTCCTACCGAGCCCGGGTGGCGCCGTTCAACGTCAACTACCGCTACGTGGGCGAGGAGCTGCGCTACCTGCTGGGCGACGCCGCGCCGCGGGCCCTCGTCTACCACGCCTCCCTCGCCCCCACCCTGGCCGAGGTGCTGGCAGACCTCCCCCCGTTCGACGTCGTGCTGCACGTCGACGACGACTCGGGCAACGACCCGCTTCCCGGGGCGGTCGCCTACGAGGAGGCGTTGGCCGCCGGGTCGCCCGACGGCCCGGGCGTCGAGCCGTCACCGGACGACCTCTACATCCTCTACACCGGTGGGACCACCGGCATGCCCAAGGGCGTGCTCTGGCGCCAGCACGACATCTTCCTGGCGGCCATGGGGGGCCGTAAGGTGGGCACCTGGGAGGTCGTCTCCACCTACGCCGAGCTGGCCGACCGGGCACTGGGGGGCGGCGCGCTCAGGCTCGGCCTCCTTCCCCCGCTCATGCACGGGGCCGCGCAGTGGGCCGCGTTCATGATGTTCGCCGAGGGCTCGGGCGTGGTCCTCCCCGACGACCCCCGACGGCTCGATCCCGCCGACGTCTGGCGGACGTTCGCCCGCGAGGGCGTGAACACCTTCTCGGTGGTGGGCGACGCCATGCTGCGCCCGCTCCTGTCGGAGCTCGACCGCGGCGTCTACGACACGTCGTCGGTACTCGCCGTCGGCAACGGCGGCGCCCCTCTCAGCCCGGCGGTTCGCCAACTCGCACTGGACAGGATCCCCAACCTGCTCATCATCGACACCGCCGGCTCATCGGAAACCGGGGCCCAGATGCAGACGACGTCGACCGATCCCGAGGCGGCGGGCACCTTCGCCCCCGGCCCGGGAACGGTGGTGGTGAGCGAGCAGCTCGACTCGGTGCTGGCCCCCGGCCACGAGGGGCTGGGGTGGCTGGCCCAGACCGGGGAGGTGCCGCTCGGTTACCTGGGCGACGCCGAGAAGACGGCCCGAACCTTCCCCGTGATCAACGGCACGCGCTACTCGATCCCCGGCGACCGCGCCCGGCTCTTGGGCGACGGCGAGATCGAGCTCCTGGGCCGGGACTCGGTCACCATCAACTCGGGGGGCGAGAAGATCTTCGCCGAGGAGGTGGAGCGGGCCATCGCCGGCCACCCCTGCGTCGTCGACGTGGTGGTGTCCGGCCGGCCCAGCGAGCGGTGGGGCCAGGAGGTCGTGGCGGTCGTGCAGCTGGCCGGCGGGTGCCGGGCCACGGCCGACGATGTGGTCGACCACGCCGCTCGACACATCGCCCGGTACAAGCTCCCCAAAGTCGTCGTCTTCGTGCCCGCCGTCCAGCGATCACCGTCGGGCAAGGCCGACTACCGGTGGGCGAGGCAGCTGGCCGAACGGGCGTGACCGCGCCCCTGGGAAGGATCGAGCAGGTCGGCCCCACCCTGGTCACCGACCGGCTCGTGCTGCGCCCTTGGCGCGACGAGGACCTCGATCCGGCCGGTGCCATGAACGGCGACCCCGAGACCATGCGGTACTTCCCCGCCCCTCTCGACCGGGAGCAGAGCGACGCCTTCGTCTGCCGCATGGCCCAGTCGTTCGCCTGGTCGGGTGCGGGCATGTGGGCGGTGGAGGTTCCCGGCGTCGCGCCATGCATCGGCGCGGTCGGCCTCCTCCATGTTGGCTTCGACGCCCACTTCACGCCGGCTGTGGAGGTGGGCTGGCGGCTGGCCCGGGCCTACTGGGGAAAGGGCTACGCCACCGAGGCCGGCGCCGCGTCCGTGCGCTACGGGTTCGATGAGCTGGGGTTGGGCGAGATCGTCTCGTTCACCGCCGAGGTCAACCTGCCGTCCCAGGCGGTGATGATCCGGTTGGGGATGTGGCGGGACCCTGCGGGTGACTTCGACCACCCGAGGATCCCCGCCGGCCACCCGCTCTCACACCACGTCCTGTTCCGCCTCCGCCGGGCGGATTGGTCGGGCGACCAGGGTTGAAGTCTGGGCGCCGGTACGGTGACGGGGATGGCCGCCGGCACCCCTCCCGCCTGGACCGACGACGGCCGCCCGCGATGCGGGTGGGCCTCGGGGCCGTGGCTTTCCCCCTACCACGACGAGGAGTGGGGGGTGCCGGTCCGCGACGACCGCCGCCACTTCGAGTTCCTCACCCTCGAGGCGGCTCAGGCCGGACTCAGCTGGCTGACGGTGCTCAAGCGCCGCGACGGCTACCGCCGCGCCTTCGCCGACTTCGACCCCGAGGTGGTGGCCCGCTTCGGTGAGCGGGAGGTCGACTCCCTGCTGGAGGACCCGGGCATCATCCGCAACCGCAGGAAGGTCGAGGCGACGGTGGCCAACGCCGCCGCGTTCTTAACCGTCTCCGAGGAGCGGGGCAGCTTCAATGACTACCTCTGGGAGTTCGTGGACGGGACCCCGGTGGTCAATCGCTGGCGCTCCCAAGGAGACGTGCCGGCGACCACGCCGCTCTCAGAGGCGGTCAGCGCCGACCTCCGACGGCGCGGGTTTCGCTTCGTGGGCCCCACCGTCGTGTACTCGCACCTCCAGGCGGCCGGCCTGGTGGTGGACCACCTGACCGACTGCTTCCGCTACCGAGAGCTCGCCGGTTGAGCACGCCGGGTCCGAGGGGGACTCGCCCGGAGGGGCGGCTAGGGTCGGTCGGCGGTACCGGTCGCCAGCGAGGAAGGGGGGCCGCGATGGGCGTACCTCCCCTGCGTCGCGGCCGGCACTGGTGGGTCCTTGGTCGGGCGGCTCCCCGGACGCTGGCCGCCCTCGTGGCGACCGCCATCGTGCTCGCCCCGTCGGCCCTCGGCGGCCCCGCTTCCGGGGGGCCTGTCAACCCCCCCGCCCCCTCGGCCGACCGGCAGACGGCGGCCGGGACCGGCCGGTCGGACGCACCGCTGGTGACCGTGGGCGGGGCGGCCGCCGTGCCAGCCGGCGCCACGGACCTGGGGCAATTGCCGGCGACCACCCCCCTCCGCCTCGAGGTGGTGTTGCGACCCCGCGACCCCGCCGCCCTCGCCACCTTCGTCCGCTCGGTCTCGGACCCCGGCTCGCCCGACTACGGCCGCTACCTGGCGCGGGGGTCCTTCCCCTCGCGCTTCGGCCCGGTCGCCGGCGACACGACCTCGCTGCGAGCCGGGCTCTCCTCCCTGGGCCTGCGCACGGTTGGCACGTCGGGAGACGGACTCCTGCTCACGGCGGCGGCCACGGCCGGCCAGGCGTCGGCCGCGCTCCACGTCTCCATTGCGCGGTACCGGCTGGCCACAGGGCGCCAGGCCTACGCCAACCGCCAGGCCCCCCGGCTCCCCCGTTCGCTGGCCTCCGGCGTCACCGCGGTGGCCGGGCTCTCGGACCTGCCCCCGGCCGTCCCACTGCTCGCCCGTCCAACCTCGGCCTCCCCACCGGTGGCGCCGGCAGCCGGCGGGGCGAGCGCGGCTGCGGCGGCGTCCCCGGCAACTGGTGGGCCCACACCCTGCAAGGCGGCGTCGACAGCAAGGCGGGGCGGCTACACCTGGAACCAGCTGGCCGCCGCCTACGGGTTCACCACGGCCTACAGCGCCGGCCACCTCGGGGCGGGCGAGACGGTCGGCCTCTTCGAGCTCCAGCCCTACCGCCCAACCGACGTCACAGCCTTCGAGAGCTGCTACTCGCTCCCCGTCGGCGCCAGCTGGGGCTCGGTCCGAAACGTGCCGGTCGACGGGGGCCCGGGCGCCGGTGCCGGCAGCGGCGACGTGGAGGCCGTGCTCGACATCGAGGACGTGCTCGGCCTGGCCCCCGAGGCAAACGTGCTCGTCTACGGCGCCCCCAACACCGACGACGGCCTGCTCGAGGACTACGACCGGATGGTCACCGACGACCGGGCCCAGGTCATCAGCACCAGCTGGGGGGAGTGCGAGGCGACAAGCACACCCGAGGTGCTCCAAGGGGAGAACGAGATCTTCGAGGAGGCGGCGGCCCAGGGCCAGACGGTCTTCGCAGCATCGGGTGACGAGGGGTCCGCCGACTGCGACGTCCGTCCGCACCTGAAGACCACACTGGCGGTCGACGACCCGGCCAGCCAGCCCTACGTCACCGGGGTGGGCGGCACGACACTGACCTTCAAGACAACAGTACGTATGGAGAAGGCGTGGAGGGACGGCGGCGGCGGGGTGTCGCTCGAGTGGGCCAAGCCAGCGTGGCAGACGGTGGCCGGTCTCCCTTCGCCCACCGGTCATTGCAGCACGGCGCCCGCGGCCACATCGACGACCACCGCCTGTCGCCAGGTGCCCGACGTCTCGGCCAGTGCCGACCCGACACGCGGCGACATCATCTACGTGAACGGTTCCTGGAGCCTGATTGGCGGGACGAGCGCGGCCGCACCGCTCTGGGCGGCCCTAGCCGCTCTGGCCGATCAGGGGTGCTCGGAGAGCATCGGCTTCGTGAACCCCCGCCTGTACGCCCTCCGAGAGGGCGGCGACGTCTACGACGTCACCGCCGGCACAAACGACTACGGCCTCCATCCCGGCGACTACACGGCCGGTCCGGGATACGACAACGCCACGGGGTGGGGGACGCCGGACGGCCCAGGATTCCTCGCCGACGCCTGCCAGCAGGCGGTGACCTCGGCCACCTTCACACCGCCGTCGCTCACCGCCGGGGCGACCGGCCTCACCTACCACGTCGGCTTCACCACGCCCGCCGGGGGCGCCCTCGTCGCCGGGGACACGGTGACGTTGACCGCGCCGACCGGGACCGTCCTGACCTCCACAACCGCCGACTACGCCGTCGCCGCTGGCGGGTCGGTGGCTGTCACCTCGGTCGACGCCACGGCGTCGGCCGGCTCTGCGACGCACAACGCCGCGGTGCTCACGCTCGGCGCCCCAGTGGCGGGCGGGACGGAGGTGGCGGTCAGTGTCCACGGGGCCACCAATGCCACGTCCGCTGGTACGGCCACGGTCTCGGTGGCCACCACCGTCGACCCGCTGCCGGCCACAGCTGCGGTGACCGTCCTCCCAGGCCCGGTGTCGGCCGGCGCCTCCATCGTCACGGCCGCCACACCGTCGACCACCGCCGACGGCACGGCCGGCGACACCGTCACCGTCACCCTGCGCGACGACTTCGGTAACCATGTGAAGGGCGCGACCGTCTCGTTGGCCGCCAACGCGGGGACGGCGGCGCAGATCGCGCCCCCGACAGCCACGACCGGTAGTGGCGGCTCGGCGGTCTTCCACGTGTCCGACGCGGTGAGCGAGACCGCCACCCTGAGCGCCACCGTCGCCTCGGACGCCGACCTGGCTCTCGACAGTACGGCGTCGGTGGACTTCACCGCCCTGACCGGCGGGCGCGCCGCATTCGCCCCGGCCGTGGCCGGCACCGCCCAGGCGACCCTCACCGCGTCCTTTGCCACCTCGGCCGCCGGCGCCCTCGGACCCGGAGCGACCGTGACCCTTCTCGCGCCGCCCGGCACCACACTGCCGGCGACCGCGAGCGACTACTCGCTCTCGGCCGGCACCGGATCGGCCACCGTCTCGTCGGTCGTACCGGCCGCCGTGGGAGGCAGCCCGGGGGCCGACAAGACGACGGTCACCCTCGCAACGTCGTCGATCGGGGACTTGGACCTCGTCAGCCTCGCGGTGGCCGGCGCCACCGTCCCGCCCGCCGCCGGCACCTCCTTCGTCACCCTGTCCACCTCGGCCGACCCCGTCCCGGTGGACCCCGCGGTGACCATCGGCCCGGCGGGAGCGTCGGCCACACGCTCGTCCGTCACGGCGTCCGCCCCGTCGGCGCCCGCCGACGGCGTCACCACCGAAGCCGTCACCGTCTCGGTGGCCGACGCCTACGCGAACCCGGTCCCCGGCCAGACGGTCACCCTCTCGGCCGCCGGGTCGAGCGCCACCGTCAGCCCCCCGACCGCAGTCACCTCGCCGGCCGGTACGGCCACCTTCAGCGTGACAGACCCCGCCGCCCAGGCCGTCACGCTCTCCGCCACTTCCACCCCGGCGACAGGACACGGCGGGGTCACGCTGCGACCGCTCACCGTCACCTTCACCAACCTGAGCGGCCTCACATACCAGCTGCTCCTCACCGGCACATCACACATGGGGGACACCACCGCCGGGGACAAGGTGACCGTCACAGCCTCCTTCAATCTCGAAGGGGGCATCTCGGGCAGCACCGGGTCCATCACCCTCACGG
This sequence comes from uncultured Actinomycetota bacterium, assembly GCA_963770505.1. GTDB lineage: Bacteria > Actinomycetota > Acidimicrobiia > Acidimicrobiales > RAAP-2 > CAVYPR01. The sequence goes on from CAVYPR010000006.1 coordinate 341,262, forward strand.
CACCCGCGGGCACGACGCTGCCGGCGACGACAGGCTCCTACTCGGTGGAGGACCTCGACACAGACGTGGCACAACCAGTCACCAAGGTCTCGGTCTCCGAAGGTCCCGGCAGCGCGACTACCAACGTGGCGGCCATCCACTTCACCCCGACAAGACTCGAGACACCTGACACCGTCGTCCAGGTCACCGTGGTCGGTGCCACCAACCCCACGGCCAGCGGCACCGGCTACGCCTCGGTGACGGCGTCGGGTGCCGGCAACACAGTGGCCAGCACTTCGGCGGTCACCATCACCCCCGCGGCGGCCACAGCCGCCGCTTCCACCGTGACCGCCGCCGCCGCCGACGTGGTGGCCAACGGCACCTCCGCGGCACTGGTGACCGTCGCCGCCCGTGACGCTCATGGGAACCCGGTGCCCGGCCAAGTGGTCACCCTCGGCCAGGGAGGCGGCAACTCGACGGTCACCGGTGACGGCTCCACCCCCAAGGTGGACCAGTCGACGACGTCGTCAAGCGGAACGGCCACCTTCTCCGTGCGCGACGCCACTGCCGAGGACGTGACCTACTCGGCCACCGACAGCACCACCGGGATCACCCTGACCCAGCAGACCTCGGTCACCTTCACCGCTCCCGGCGCCCCGTCCGGCCTCTCCGTGCACCTGTCGAACCCCGGTGCCGGGGCCGCGCCGACCGTCCTCTCCGCCACCTTCACCACGTCGCCCACCGGCTCCCTCGCCGGTGGCGCCGCCGGGACCCCGACCATCACGCTGACCGCCCCGTCCTGGGCGCCGCTGCCGGCCCGCTCCTCGGCCTACCAGGTCAGCGACACCACCTCGGGGAACGACCCGGTGCGGCAGGTGACGGTGACGGGGGGAGTCCGGGCCTCGGTGGTGCTCGGGGACTCGGGGATCGCGGCCGGCGACGTGGTCACGGTCTCGATCGGTGGGCTCACCAACCCCGAACCGGCGAAGGAGTACCCGGTCACGGTGAGCACCTCGGCCGACACCACCGCCATCACGGCCACAGCCTCGGTGGGTCCTGGCCAGCCCAGCCCCGCCAGATCGACGACGTCGGCTACACCGACGTCGGTGCCGGCCGACGGCACCAGCCAGTCGACTGTGGCGGTCACCGAGCGTGATGCCTTCACAGACCTCGTCCCGGGAGACACGGTCACCCTCACCCCCTCGCCGGGCAGCCATGCCACGGTCACACCACCTACGGCCACTGCGTCGTCCACAGGTGTGGCCACCTTCACCGTGACCGACACGGCCGTGGAGGCCGTGACCCTGACGCCGACCGATACCACGGCCGCCGTTACCTTGCCCTCGGCCGGTGTGGACTTCACCCGACCGGGCGGCCAGACCTCGGTGACCGGCGTGGCCGTGGCCCCAGGTCCGCCCACCACCGCCTTCGTTGCCGGGGCCGCCACCACCTACGACGTCTCCTTCACCACGTCGGCGACCGGGGGGCTCGGTCCGGGGAGCACGGTGTCGGTGGCCGGGCCGTCGGGCACCTCCTGGCCCTCGACAGCCGCCGACTACCAGCTCACAGGCTCGGTGGCGGCGGGGGTATCGGGGTCGGGCACCGACGGCTCCCCGCTCGTGGTCGTCCTGGGTCCCACCACCGTCGCCGCGGACCAGCGCGCCTCCCTGGTCGTCCAGGGCGTGCACGACCCGACCGCCGCTTCGGCCGACGAGACCGTCGCCCTCTCCACCTCGGCCGATGCCGCCGCTGCGGTCTCGGGTACCTACCCCGTGGTGGCGGGACCACCCCTTCCCGGCTCGACGGTGACGACTTCGTCGGCGGCGGCGCCGATCGGCGGGTCGGTCTCCGTCACGGTCACCGAACTCGACGCCTACGCCAACCCGGTGATCGGTGACACGGTGGCGCTCACCGCACAGTCCGGGAGCCACGCCGTCATCACACCGCCCACCGCCACCACTTCGGGCACCGGCTCGGCGACCTTCACCGTGAGCGATCCGGCGGTGGAGACCGCGACCCTCACCGCCGCCGACACCTCGGCCGACGTGACCTTCAGCGAGAGGCCGTCGGTGGCGTTCGTCACCCCCGACGTCGCACACGTCGCCGTGACCCCCACACCGCTCGTGGCCGGAACGATCTCCACACTCTCGGTGACCTTCACCACGTCGGCCGCCGGAGGTCTCACACACCCCCAGAGCACGATCTCGATCATCGGTCCGGCGACGGCCGTCTGGCCGACGGCGGCCGCCGACTACGACGTCTCCGGGCAGAGCGCCGTGACAACATCGGTGTCGGGCCTGGGCACGTCCTCGTCCCCGCTGGTGATCACGCTCACCTCCTCCCAGATCCACGGCGGCACAGCCGTCACCCTCACGGTGCACGGCGTTGTCGTTCCGACCGTTGCCAAGCAGTACCAGGTCGAGGTGCGGACGTCGGCCGATGATGGCGCCTTCATCGCCTCAGAGCCCTTCGAGGTCGGCGCCGCGGCTCCGTCCGCCACGCGGTCGACGGTCGACGCGTCTGCCACCTCGGCGATGGTCGGCTCTCCGGTCACGCTCACCGTCACTGTCGAGGACGCGTTCGGCAATCAGATCGCGGGTGACACGGTGACCGTCTCCACCTCGCCCGGCACCCACGCCACGGTGTCGCCACCCTCGGCGGCGACCTCGAGCGCTGGCGTCGCCACCTTCACGGTGACCGATCCGGTGGCCGAGGTGGTGACCCTTTCGGCATCGGAGTCCAAGCACAAGGTGACGTTCTCCGAGTCGCCGTCGGTGACGTTCGTCGCGCCCGCTCCCCCAGTCCCCCCGGCGCCCCCGGCGCCCCCGCCGGTGACACACGGGATCGGGTACCGGCTGGTGGCCTCCGACGGGGGCATCTTCAGCTTCGGCGACGCCGACTTCTACGGCTCGACCGGGGCCATGACCCTGGACAAGCCGATCGTGGGGATGGCCGCCACCCCCGACGGGGGCGGCTACTGGCTGGTGGCCTCCGACGGGGGCATCTTCAGCTTCGGCGACGCCGACTTCTACGGCTCGACCGGGGCCATGACCCTGGACAAGCCGATCGTGGGGATGGCCGCCACCCCCGACGGGGGCGGCTACTGGCTGGTGGCCTCCGACGGGGGCATCTTCAGCTTCGGCGACGCCGACTTCTACGGCTCGACCGGGGCCATGACCCTGGACAAGCCGATCGTGGGGATGGCCGCCACCCCCGACGGGGGCGGCTACTGGCTGGTGGCCTCCGACGGGGGCATCTTCAGCTTCGGCGACGCCGACTTCTACGGCTCGACCGGGGCCATGACCCTGGACAAGCCGATCGTGGGGATGGCCGCCACCCCCGACGGGGGCGGCTACTGGCTGGTGGCCTCCGACGGGGGCATCTTCAGCTTCGGCGACGCCGACTTCTACGGCTCGACCGGGGCCATGACCCTGGACAAGCCGATCGTGGGGATGGCCGCCACCCCCGACGGGGGCGGCTACTGGCTGGTGGCCTCCGACGGGGGCATCTTCAGCTTCGGCGACGCCGACTTCTACGGCTCGACCGGGGCCATGACCCTGGACAAGCCCATCGTGGGGATGGCCCCGACCTGAGTCCCACCGCCGGGGTCATTCGGCGAACTGTGGGATGACCTGGGTCCCCATCAACTCGATGGTCTCCAACACGGCCTCGTGGGGGATGCGGTAGGGGTTGACCAGGCAGAGCAGAAGGTCGATCCCGGCCTCCTCGTACCGCCGGCACATCTCGACGCACTCGTCGGGCGTCCCGAGGACGCAGGCGTTGACGTCGACCAGGTACTCCAGGCTGAGCAGGTCGAGCGATCCGTCGTCGTCGATGGACTTCATGTCGGCGGCGTACGAGTACGTGCCCAGCTCCTCGTTGCGCTCGGCCATCCATTCCGAGACCGTGGCGATCTGGCGGGCCCCCACCTTGGGGTACCACTCGAAGGACTCGCGGGCCAGCTCCATCGCTTTCTCGCGGCTGCTCGAGCACAGGGCCATGGTGAAGGTGGCCGCCTCGTTGTGGACGTAGGAAGCCAGGGGCTCGGTGCAGCCGGCGGCGGCGGCGCGGTAGACGTCGACCTTCTGCTTCACCTCCTCGGGCGACACCCCGACGGCGAACGAGCAGAGGCCGAGTCCCAACTCCCCGACCTGGCGGTGACCCTCCATGCTGGTGGTGGCGCCCCACATCGGGGGGTGGGGCTTCTGCAGCGGTTTGGGCTGGACTCGGCGCCGAGGCATCTGCCAGAAGCGACCGGAGAACTCGTGCTCCTCCTCGGTCCAGCACCCCACCACGTGCTCGATGGCCTCCTGCCACATGGCCCGGGTCTCGGCGGGGTCGATGCCGAACCCTTCGAGTTCGGCCCGGGTGGCGGAGCGGCCGGTGCCGAAGTCGACCCGGCCACCCGAGATGAGGTCCAGCACCGCCACCGACTCGGCGGTGCGGACCGGGTGGTTGTAAGGCTGGGGCATGAGGCGGACCCCGTAGCCGAGGCGCATGCGCTCGGTGAGGGCGGCGATGGCGCCGTAGAGGACCTCGGGGTTGGAGCAGTGCGAGTACTCGGCGAGGAAGTGGTGCTCCACCGTCCAGAAGGCGTGCCAGCCGAACCGCTCCCCGGCCACCGCCTGCTCGATCGTGTTGCGATAGGCAATTCGTTCGCTGTCGGCGTCCCAGGGCTTGGGCACGGGGATCTCGTAGAAGAGCGCGAACTTCATGGGTCGTGGTCCTTTCCCCGCGGCGGCTGACAACCACCGGCGCGACGACGTCCTCACCTTACGCGGGAGTCGGACCGCGGGCCCGCCCCGGTCACGGTCGATGGCACCCCTTTGTTCGCTGCTCCCCCGCCGCACCGACGGCGTGGGACGGGGTCGCATGGCCCAGCTCCGCGGTTGACAAGTCGTGGCGTCCGACCTAGACGGATGTGCCGGGCACGGGCGAGGGACGCGGATGAACGGATTGGCAGACAGGTGCTTCATCGTCACCGGGGCCGCCTCGGGCATCGGGCAGGCATGCGCCGCCCGCCTGCTCGACGAGGGGTCGGCGGTGCTTGGGGCGGACGTCGTCGGGATCGACGGGCCGCCCGCCGGCGACGGCCGCACCCCGAGGGGCGCGTGGTCCTCCTCGGTCGTCGATGTCACCGACGAGGCATCGGTCCGGGACATGGTGACGGCGGCCGTCGCCCTCGGGGGAAGGGTGGACGGCCTCGTCAACGCCGCCGGAGTGGCCGGGGGCGGGCCCGTCCACACCCTGGCCGCCGAGGAGTGGGCGCGGGTGATCGGGGTCAACCTGACCGGCACCTACCTCACCGCCAAGCACGTGATCGCCCAGATGCTGCACCAGGCGCCTCGCGGAGGCCAACGGGGGGCGATCGTCACCGTGGCCAGCATCGAAGGGCTCGAGGGGACGGCCGGAGGCAGCTCCTACAGCGCGTCCAAGGGCGGCGTGGTCATCCTCACCAAGAACATGGCCATCGACTACGCCGGCATGGGCATCAGGGTCAACGCGGTCTGCCCGGGATTCATCGACACGCCGATGACCCGGGGGATCTTCGGGTTGCCGGGGATGGAGGCGGCCCGCCGGGACGTCGTCGCGGAGCACAAGCTTCACCGCATGGGGCGACCCGAGGAGATCGCCGGCGCGGCGGCGTTCCTGCTCTCCGACGACGCCTCCTTCATCACCGGGCACGCCCTCCCGGTCGACGGCGGCTACACGGCCGGCCGGGACCACGGCGTCACCGAACTGCTCGGCCTCACCGATCCCGGCATCTGAACGTCATTGCACCGCGCGCGATTCGTCACTCCCCGCACCTCGTGATCGGATGCACATGCGGAATCGGCTGCCGACCCCTGTTCGGCGGGGGCCGGCATCTTTAGACTCTGTGTCGTGGCCCCCGTCTCGCACAGAGGGCGGTGGGTAAACCCGACATGAAGGAGGGTACGCAGATGCGTATCGCCGACATCCTGGCCCACAAGGGCTCGTCCGTGGCGACGATCGGCCGTCAGGTGAGCGTGAGCGACGCGGTGGCGGAGCTGGCCCGCCGGGGCATCGGGGCGCTGGTCGTCTCGCCCGACGGGGCCCACATCGACGGCATCGTCTCCGAGCGGGACATCGTCCGCCGCCTCGACCGCCTCGGCGCCAGCCTGCTCGGAACGACTGTGGCGTCGATCATGTCGACCCCCGTCTTCACGTGCTCACCAGAAGACACCCCCGAGTCGGTGATGGCCACCATGACGAACCGGCGGGTCCGGCACATGCCGGTCATGGACGACGGGCGACTCTGCGGCCTGGTGAGCATCGGCGACGTCGTCAAGAGCCGGATCGAGGCACTCGAGGCCGACCACAGGGTCTTGGTCGAGTACATCACCGCTCGCTGATCGCCGCGCCCGCCTCTCTTTCGAGCACGGCCGGGACGAGCGTCAGGCCAAGCTGGCGGGCGGCGACGAGCCGCCGCCACCCGTCCACCACCGTGAAGGTCGGGCGACGGTAGACGACGACGACGGGTTCCACCCGCAGGAGGCCGTGACGGCGCACGTCCTCGGCGAGCCGACCCGCATCGTCCCCCTCCTCCGTCGACGACGCATTCCCACCGTCGGCCCGCAGGGGGTCAAGCAGGATGGAGGGGCCGGAGTGGACAGGTAGGCCGCCGAGGCTCTCGAGCACCGCCTGGGCCACCTCGTCGGGGCCCGCCCTGGTGGTGTCCACCACCAGGTCGTAGTTGGACAGGCGGAAGATGTCGACGCCGTAGATGGCCTCGAAGCGGCGGCGCTCGCTGTCGGCCCGATCGGCGATGCGGGCCAGGGCCTCGGCCATCGAGGCATAGCGCTCGGCCCTTGCGGCTGCGCGGTGCAGGACCCGCGAGGCGGCCACCTCGGGGTCGACGACCAGGTGGACCTTGACGGCGCCCGGCAGGAAGTGCCAGGCCAGGCGTGAGTCCACCACGAGGGGTTTGGTGTGCTCGGCCAGGGAGCGGAACACCGAGTCGATCTCCTCGTCGATCGTCGGGTCCGTCTCGGCGAGCCGGTTGAGCTCGAGGGTCGAGATCCCGCGCTGAGCGGCGATCTGCCGCTGGGCCTCGCCGGTGCTCACTCGCCGTGCGCCGAGCGCGTCGACCAGGAGCCCGGCCACCGAGCTCTTGCCACTGCCCAAGTCGCCGCTCAGTGCGATGGTCGTGTTGTCCATGCGTTCGGGTCCCTCGTGCGCCAGGGCTGATGTATAGCCGAGCGGGACAACGTCCGAGCGGCCCGGGCCGACTGCCGCCCCCGTGGCCGCGGCGCTATCGTCGCGCCCGATGAGGTGGCGGAAACTCAACGTGGCGGTCGGCGCACTCTGTCTCGCTACCATCTGCGCGGGGGTCCTGCTGACCCCGGCCGGTGCCGCGCCCGCTCACTTGACGGCCCAGGCCCCGGTCCCGCCCGACCAGGCCAGCATGAGCACGCGGGGCGTCACCGCCCACTCCATCAACGTCGTGTTCCCGGTGGTCAACCTGCAGTCCCTCGCCTCGGTCCTCGGCTTCTCCCAGGACTACGAGTACAAGGAGCAGGCGAAGGCCATCAACCTGTTCGTGAACCAGATCAACAAGGCGGGCGGGATCAACGGCCGGAAGATCAACCCGATCATCTCCTATTTCACACCCACCAACGAGAACGTCATGCGCTCGCTGTGCAAGTCCTGGACCGAGGGAAGCCCAGCGGCCTTCGCCGTCCTCGACGGTGTCGGCACCTGGTCGGGCGACAACGAGCTCTGCGTGACCCAGGAGGGCCACACCCCGTTCATCGGGCAGTGGACGACCGTGACCAACTGGACGACCCAGGGCTCCCCCTACCTGTGGTGGACCGGACCGGACGACGCCGCCATCCTGCAGGCGGTGGTGAACTGGGGACTCGCCACAGGACTGATCGGGCCCAGCAAGAAGCTGGGCATCGTCGCCGGGGACCGCGCCAGTGACAAGCTCGCCCTCAACGACTACCTGCTGCCCGACCTTCAGCGCGCCGGGGTGAAGCCGGTGGTCGTGTCGATCCCGTCCAGCCCGACAGAGGCCGCCACCACCGGGGCCGACGCCCCCTTGGTCGTCCAGAAGCTCAAGTCGGCGGGGGTCACCGCGGTGATCCCGCTGCTTCCCTTCAACGCCTTCTACCCCGTCCTGCAGGCACAGACACAGCAGCAGTACTACCCGCACCTGCTGCTGTCGGACTACGAGTCGTCGATCGAGTCGGCGCTCGGCCTCATCCCCTCCCCCTACAACAAGGTCCTGGACGGCCAGGAGGGGGTCACCACCGAGACCCTCGGGGGCATCGACGACACACGGCCCTACACACAGGGGGGCTACGACCCCGGCGTGCGCAGCTGCTGGACGGTCTGGCACAAGGCCTACCCGCAGATCCCCCCGGGGAACCTCAACTTCTACATCGAGGAGCAGGGGCCGGTGCAGGGGTGGTGCCAGGAGATCCGCCTGTTCGCGGCGGCCGCCAAGGCGGCCGGCCCGAACCTCAACCGGCGTACCTTCGTCGAGGCGCTCTCCAAGATCAAGAACTTCCCCGGTGGGTACTCGCCCATCCTGAGCTACGGAACGGACAAGTTCTCCGGGCCGACCGAGTACCGGGTGGTCCAGCTCCACACCAACTCTCCACCGTCGAGCCTGTGCAAGACGCCCAAAGGCAATATTCCGCCGCAGACCGTCTGCTGGATCGTCAAACAGCAGTGGCAGAAACTTCCCCAGACATGAGCGACGCACGGCGGAAGTTGGCGGGGACCGTGGACCCGGGCCCCGGCCGGTCCGTCGTCGCCGCCCGAAGAGCACGGCTCGGGCGGCGAATGCGTTGACCGACAGAGGGGGTGGCCAGTCGACGCAACCATGGTGGGAGGTCGGCGTCCTCTACCAGGTCTATCCGCGCTCGTTCGCCGACTCCGACGGAGACGGCAACGGGGACCTCCGGGGGATCCTCGAGCACCTGGACCACCTTTCCTGGCTGGGGGTGGACGGCGTCTGGCTAAGCCCGATCACCCTGTCGCCCAACGCGGACTGGGGCTACGACGTCACGGACTTCTGCGCCGTGCAGCCCGACTTCGGGACGTTGGACGACTTCGACCAGCTCGTCGCCGAGGCCAGTCGTCGGGACATCCGCATCCTCATGGACCTGGTGCCGAACCACACCAGCGACCAGCATCCGTGGTTCCTCGACTCCCGGTCCTCACGGACCTCACGGAAGCGGGACTGGTACCTGTGGGCCGATCCCAAGGACGACGGCTCGCCGCCCAACAACTGGGTCAGCAGCTTCGGCGGCCCGGCGTGGACGCTCGATGAGGCGACCGGGCAGTACTACATGCACAATCACCTGGCCGAACAGCCCGATCTCAACTGGTGGAACGAAGAGGTCCGCGAGGCCTTCGACGCGATCCTGCGGTTCTGGTTCGACCGTGGCGTGGCCGGCTTCCGGATCGACGTGTGCAACGGCATCATCAAGGACGCCGAGCTCCGGGACAACCCGCCGGCCACCGCCGAAGACGACTTCGAGTCCCAGATGTTCGGCCAGCGATCGGTGTACAACGCCAACCGTCCGGAGGTCCACGAGGTGATCCGGCGCTGGCGACGCATCGCCGACACCTACGACCCGCCTCGGATCCTGGTCGGCGAGACCCCGGTCCGGATGGACCAGCTGCCCGCCTACTACGGGAACGGGAGCGACGAGCTCAATCTGGCCTTCAACTTCCCGTTCATCGACGCGCCGCTCGAGGCAGACCCGATGAGCAGGATCGTCGACGAGGTGGAGACGTGCCTCCCCCGAGGTGCCTGGCCGGTGTGGACGGGCTCCAACCACGACCTGTCGCGCCTGGCCACCCGTTGGGCCAAGGACGACCCTCAGCGGGCCCGCGTCGCGCTCCTGCTGCTGCTCTGCCTGCGGGGGACGCCCGTCCTCTACCAGGGGGACGAGATCGGGTTGCCCAACCGACCGGTGCCCCGGGAGGAGCTGCGGGACCCCCTCGGGGTCCGCTACTGGCCCTACTACGAGGGGCGGGACTCGATGCGAACGCCGATGCCGTGGCGCGACGCCCCCGGTGGCGGCTTCACCTCGTCGGGGGTCACCCCCTGGCTCCCGACGGGCGAGACGGCGGACTGCAACGTCGAGGACCAGCTCGGGGACCGCGACTCGGTGCTCCACCTCGTACGCGACCTGGTCGACCTGCGACGGCGCACCGCGGACCTGCGAAGCGGCGACTACCGGCCCCTGGCACGCCAGAGCGGCCTGTGGGCCTGGCACCGCGGGACGTCCCATGTGGTTGCCGTGAACCTCGCCGATGATCCGGCCACCCTCGACGGCGTGACCGGGCGGATCCTGGCCGACACCGCTCGAGGGCGCGAGGGCGAACCGGTGGTCGGCACCCTCGCCCTGGCCGGCTGGGAGGGCGCCGTGCTGGCGCTCGACGCGACATAGGGCCCCCGGCGCGGGGCCCGGTCGACCACCCCCCGGCGCGAGGCAACGGGTGTCCCACTCGAGCCGGGAACTCTTCGCGGGCGGGGGGACGACGCGGACCCCCTGATCTCGCCCGACGAGGGGCGGCGGGTGCACATTGCCCGTCAGTCGCCCGGTTTCCGCCGTGCGCCGGACCGCCATCGGTGCCGTCGCCGTTTCGGCGGGACCGACCCGGGATGGCATCCCGGGGCGCGGTCACCGTCCACCGCAGGCCGCCACTAGATTTTTCGCCAGTGACGTGGTCTGGAGGCCGGGCGAGCGCATCTGCGGACCCGTCGGCTGCGGGGCGGCCGCGATCGGCGGGGGCCGTTGAGGCCGGGACTTTCCCAGGGGCACGATGACCAACCCCGCCGGCCACACCAACGATGACGTCACGGCCAAGGCCGGGCCCGACGCGCCCCGCCGTGGCCAGAACCTCGCCTACGTCCCGGCGCTCGACGGGGTCAGAGCGGTGGCCATCATCGTCATCCTCGGTTATCACGGCGGCGTCTACCTGACGACCGGCGGGTTCTACTCGCTCGATACCTTCTTCGCCCTCTCCGGGTTCCTCATCACCTCGCTGCTCATCGCAGAATGGCGCACCTCCGCGACGGTACGCCTCAAGGCCTTCTGGGCCAGGCGGGCCCGCCGGCTCCTCCCGGCCCTGCTGTTGATGCTGCTCGGCGTGGCCGCCTTCGCCGCCTTCGCTGTCCCCCGGGGGACGTATCCGACACTGAGAACCGACAGCCTGTCGGCCCTCTTCTACTTCGCCAATTGGCACTTCATCGCCGCTGGCTCCAACTACTTCAACCAGACGGCCCTCACTTCCCCGCTGACCCACACGTGGTCACTGGCGGTCGAGGAGCAGTTCTACCTGGTATGGCCGCTGATCTTCCTCTTCGTCATGAAGCGCTGGCGGAGCCTGCGGGTCCTGCTCGCCGTGTGCGTGGCCGGGGCTCTGGCCTCGGCCGTTGAAATGGCCCTGCTCTACTCGCCCGGCGACGTCAACCGCGTGTACTACGGCACCGACACGCGGGCCCAGTCGCTGCTGATAGGCGCGGCGCTCGCCGCCGCCCTGGCCATGTGGGCACAACGGCGTGGGGTCGTCGGCGATTCGAAAGCCGCCCCGTCAGCCGGCCCCCTCGGTCATGGCGCGGGCTCCCCCTTGGCACCCCGGACCGTCCCGGGCCGCATCGCGGTCCTGTTCGTGGGGCTCGCCGGCGTTGTGGGGAGCTTCTTGTTGTGGACCCGCGTCTCCTACAACGACGCCGTCGCCTACCGGGGCGGCTTCCTCCTGGCCGCGCTGGCCACGGTGTGCGTGCTCTTCAGCGTGGTCTGCTCCCCCGGCTCACCCCTGGCCTGGCTGCTGTCGGTCCGTCCCTTGCGGTTCATCGGGAGAATCTCCTACGGCCTCTACCTCTGGCACTTCCCCCTGTTCATCTACATTGACAACGCCCGGACCGGTCTGGAGGGCTTCCGGCTGTTCGCACTGAGAGTGGCGGCAACCCTGGTCATCGCGGTTGCCTCCTTCTACCTAGTCGAGCGCCCGATCCGGCAGGGCACCCTCTTGTCCGGATGGAGGGCATGGGCGGTGACCCCCATCTCGGTGGCAGCGACCACCGCTGCGCTGCTGTTGGCCACCGCCGTGCCTGCGGTGGCGGTGGGCGCCCCAGCGGGTCGTCCGCCGGCCCGGTCGGCCCTCTTCACCGGGCCGCGGGTCAAGGTCATGATGTTCGGCGACTCCACCGCGCTCACGCTGGCCATCGGTCTCAGCGAGCACCAGAGCCACTACGACATCACCGAGTACGACCAGGGCATCCTGGGATGCGGCGTGGCCGAGGGCGCTGAGTTCCAGTTGAAGGGGGTGGATGCGCCCATGGCCACAAAGTGCAACGGCGATCCTGCCAACGTCCAGTGGCCGCAGATCTGGAGGTTCCAGGTTCGCACCAGGCACCCCAACGTCGTCATGATCCTGGCTGGTCGCTGGGAAGTCGTGAACCGCACATACGACGGGAAGTGGACCAACATCGAGAACCCCGCCTACGCCGCCTACGTCAAGCGCCAGCTCGCCATGGGCGTGCGCATCGCCGATTCCGGCGGAGCGAAGGTCGTCCTCCTCACTGCCCCCTGCTACGACAGCGGCGAGCAGCCGGACGGGCAGCCGTGGCCCGAGGACTCACCGGTCCGACTGGCGATCTACAACCACATCGTGCGAGAGGTCGCCGCATCGATACCTGGCACGACGGTCATCAACTTCAACGCCATGGCCTGCCCGGACGGCCACTACGAGGAGTTCATCGACGGCCAGCAGGTCCGAGAGTCCGATGGCGTTCACTTCACCTTTGGCGGCGGGAACATCTTCGCCACAAGGATCTGGACCACCGTGGCCCGGCTGGGACGCCAAGAGATGGCCGAGCTGGCACAGCACCAACCGGGCGCGGGGCACGTCGAGCGGGCCGAGTCGCACTCCTAGAGGCCGGTAGTGCGGCGGCGGACGCGGGCCCGATGCAACGGATCCCAGCGCACCGGAAAGACGCAGCATCCCCGGGCACTTCAACGAGCTTGGGCGAAGGATCCCGATGCCAGCCCTCAGGCCCCCAGGCCGATGTGAGCCCTCGTCAGCGTTTCCAGCCGAGCGCCGCCAGCGCGTTCCGAGCGGCCTTCGACGCCGCCATCGAGGAGTCGCGGCCGAGCCGGACCATGCCGGGCACCCTCCCGGGGTGCCGCACCATCAGGCGCAGTGCGGCACCCACGTCCGAGGACCCGTCCGGACGGAGCAGGGACATGATCGCGTCGTCGGTCAGCCCGTCGTCCGGTCGGTCGCTGATGACCCGGAAGGTCGTCCATGGGACCCCTGCGTCCTGACATGCCGCGGCCACTCCGGACGACTCCATCTCCATGGCGACCACACCCTGTTCCTGGAGTCCGGCGAGCACGTCCTCGTCCATGATCAGATGGTCGGCCGAGGCGATCAGGCCTTCCCGCTGGATCCCCTCCATGGGGGAGGACTCGTAGCGCTGGCCGCTCCCGAGGTCCAGGACCGCCTCGGGCACCAGGATCGTGCCGATGGTGAGATCGGGGTGCAGCCCGCCGGCGATGCCGCTCACCAGCACATGGTCGACCGCAAAGCACTCGAGTGCGCGCGCCGTCACCCGTTTGGCGGACACCGGCCCGACGCCGATCTGGACCACCACCACGCCCACCTGACCGACTTGGCCGGCGTAGGCAGTGAGACCACCGACCTTGGTCCGACGCGCCCGGGCGTACTTCACGACCGGGCGCAGTTCGCTGCTCATTGGCGCCAACACGAGGGCACGACGTATTGCGTCCATCCCCTTTAGCTTGCCCCATGGCCGCACCGCCGTCCCGTGATGGCCATCGGGCGGAGTGGCGGGCCGCCGTCGGCTTCGGTGACCGCCGTCTCTCGGCGGTACCGTCCCGCCGTGGCAGCGGTGCAGTCGGGGACCCAAGAGTGCGCCCCGGAGGAGGGCACCTCACCGCAAACGATTACCCGACTGCGGCGCGGGCAGCAACGACGGCGCGCTTGCGCAGAGCACGAAGATCTCCACCCTGCACCGTCAACGTTCCAGCGCAGCCGAATAGACAGCTGTTACCATGCCCCACGTCCAACCCAAGAAGGAGACTCGGCAATGCTCGCGTACACGTACCCGTTGCTCAACATCTTTTGGACCATGCTCTGGTTCTTCGCGTTCTTTATCTGGATCTGGCTCTTGATCGTCGTCTTCGCCGACATCTTCAGGAGCCACGACATGGGCGGCTTCGCCAAGGCGCTGTGGGTGATCTTCGTGATCCTGCTCCCGTTCCTCGGGATCCTCATCTACCTGATCGCCCGGGGCGGCAAGATGCACGAGCGGGCCGCCGAGCAGGCCGCGCAGCAGCAGAAGGCATTCGACAAGTACGTCAAGGAGACCGCCGGCGGTTCCAGCTCCGCCGACGAGCTGGCCAAGCTGGCCGACCTCAAGTCATCGGGCGCCATCACCGACGCTGAGTTCGAGGCGGCAAAGGCCAAGATCCTGAACTGACCCACGGCCCCCGTCGCCGGTGCTCGGCGGCGGGGGCCGCACAACCTCCTCTTCCGGGAGCTTGATATCGGTCATCGATATCGGCTATCGATATAGGATGGATCTGGTCCAGGAGTTCGTGCGCGGTGCGGTGCAGCTGCACGTCATGCACCACGCCCACCACGAAGAGGTGCACGGTGCCGGTCTGATCGCCGAGCTGGCCCGGCACGGGCACTCGCTCAGTCCGGGGACCGTGTACCCCATGCTGCACCGCCTCGAAGAGGCGGGCCTGCTGGCGTCGCGCGAGGTCGTGGTCGAAGGCCGCCGCCGTCGCCTCTACCGCACGACCGAGGCCGGGGACCGCGCCTTGCGCAAGTGTCAACGCGCGCTGCGCGAGCTGTCGTCCGAGGTCCTGGGCGCGTGACCGAGGGCGGGGCGCCGCGGGTCACGTTGCCCACCATCGCCCGCGAATGGGGAAGGATCGGCGTCATCGGCTTCGGTGGACCGCCGGCCCACATCTCGCTCATGCGCAGGCGCTTCGTCGAGGAACGGCGCTGGTTAGGAGCCAGGGAGTTCGAGGACGGGATCGCGGCGACGAACCTTCTGCCGGGTCCGGCGTCGACCCAGCTCGCCATCTTGTGCGCATGGCGGCTGCGCGGCGCTATCGGGGCGATCGTCGGCGGTCTGTGCTTCATCGTGCCCGGCCTGACGGTGATCCTCGCACTCTCATCGGTCTTCCTCGCCCCCCGACCGCCGCTATGGATCCTCGGTGCAGCGGCCGGGGCCAGCGCCGCCGTGCCGGCAGTCGCGCTGCATGCCTCCATCGGCCTCGCCCCCGCGTCCTGGCAGAGGGTGTCGACGGCCTCGCGGGCGCGGGTGCGCTGGGTGGCCTACCTCATCGTGGGCGGTATCTCGGCGGCCACCCTGGGCCCCTTTTTGGTGCTGGTGCTCTTGTCCTGCGGGGTGTGCGAGGTGCTCCTCGCGGCGGGCGGGCCGGCCGACCGGGGGACCGGGGACAGGATCGGCATCTTCCTTCCCGTCGTGCCCGCGGTGGCAGCCACCGGCGGGCTCGCCGCCCTTTCATGGGTGGCCTTCAAGGTCGGCGCCCTCTCCTACGGAGGGGGCTTCGTGATCGTCCCGCTCATACAGCACGACGCCGTGCATACCTACCACTGGATGACCGCGGCCCAGTTCCTCGATGCAGTCGCCCTCGGGCAGATCACCCCGGGACCGGTGGTCCAGACGGTGGCCGTCGTCGGCTACGCCGCGGCGGGGGTGCTCGGCGGCCTGCTGGCGGCCGTCATCGCCTTTGCCCCGTCATTCGTCTTCGTCATGGGCGGGGCCTCCCACTTCGACCGTCTTCGCCACAGCCGGCGAGCCCAGGCGTTCCTCACGGGTGCCGGCGCGGCGGCGATCGGAGCGATCGCCGGTTCGTCGGTGCCCCTCGGGCTGGCCCTTGCCCACCTGTGGCAGGCGGGGGTACTGGCGCTGGCCGTGGTCTGGCTCCTGGCGCTGAGGAGGGCCGTGCTGCCCGCGCTGCTCGGTGCAGGAGCGCTCGGCCTGATCGCGGCCCTAGCCGGCGCGCCGGTCCCGCACTGAGCCGTGGGCGCGGGATCCCAGTCGGGCGCTCAGGCCAAGTGCTGCGCCTTGCGGATCTGCAGCCCCACGATCAGCTGGAGGATGCCGAAGAGGATGAGCCAGATCCCCATGAGCACGGCGATGATCAACAACGAAAGGCCCGGGTACACCAGGGTGATGATCCCCACGATGGTGCCGATGGCCCCGATCAGGAGGAGCCATACCCGTTCGCCCCGGGGGGCCTCGAAGCCGGCGACCAGCTGGGTCACGCCGGCGATGACCCAGAAGATGCCGACGATGAATCCGACGACGGCCACCGTCTGGAAGGTGTGGTGCAGGACCAGCAGGCCGATGAGGATGGAAAGCAGGCCGAGGATCGCCACCGCGAACCGGCTCGCTCCCGTCTCGTCGTGCGCGGCGATGGCCTTGATCACATAGTAGGCACCCCCGATGAGCAGCCAGATCCCGAACACGATGGCGAAGAAACCGACGGTGTCCTTCGGCCTGATCGCGATGATCACCCCGAGGATGATGGACACGATGCCGAATCCCACCGGCCAGCCCCACGAACGACCTGCAGCGCGCACGACCTCAATCGGGTCACCCTCTACCGTGTCCGCCATGATGTCTCCGATCTGATCTGCGATCCCAGTGCTCCGTCGCGGATGCTAGCCCAGCACTCTTTTCCGATCGGAGATCGCGTGGAGGTCAAGAGCACAGCAAGGCCGGTGCATGAGCACCGGCAACCATGGCACCCAGACTGCGGCCGGTGCTCGTGTGCCGGGCAGGACGGCAAGCAAACGGGGTCACACCGCTGGCGCGATCCGCGCCGCGGATGAAGGAAGGTCCGCCAACCGGCGTCGAAGCTGGTGAAGATGCTTGCGGCGGACCGGCCACGAGCCGTTTCGATCCCGGAGTGGCTCGCCGCGCAACCCGCCGTCGGTTAGCGGCCCGAAGCAGGGGGGGTCTATGATCCCGCGTGCTGGGGACCTCGGGGACCCATCCCAAACGGGACGCAGGCGGTCGCACACCGGGTGCGAAGAGTCGGAGGTGAGGGCATGGACATTGGGCCGATCGAGTACATCGTCGTGGGCTTCCCCGACAACAAGTTCAACGGTGAGATAGCTCCGGAGCTGGCCAAGCTCATCGAGAGCCGCACCGTCCGCATCCTCGACCTCATCTTCGTCGCCAAGGACGATGTCGGCGACATCGTGTCGTTCGAGTTCGACCAACTCGACGAACTGGTGGGCTTCGCCGACCTCGAGGGTGAGGTCGGTGGCGTGCTCAGTGAGGAGGACATCGCCTACGTCGGCGCCCAGCTGGAGCCCGGTTCCTCGGCTGCCCTGCTCGTTTGGGAGGACCTCTGGGCGGCTCCCTTCGCTGCAGCAGTGCTCAACTCGGGCGGCATTCTGCTCGAGGGCGGCCGGATCCCCCACGCGCTAGCCGTCGAGGCGCTCTCCGCCCTCGAGGCGGGCTGAGAACCGGGCCGGCGGCATCACCCCTGGCCCGGAACCGACAACGAGATTCCGATCGCAGACAGAGGAGGACAGAGATGTTGCGACGCAGGCCCCTCATGCGGGCAGCAGCGACGACGGCAGTGGTGGCCGGGACGGCCACCGTGGTGAGCGGCGGGGTCCGCCGGCACCAGGAGGCCAAGGCGGCCGAAGGGCAGCAGCAGGCGTCCGCGCCGCCGCCCGAGGCGGAGGCTCCGGCCGAAGACCCCTACGAGGCGCTCACCAAGTTGGGTCAGCTCCACGACCAGGGGATCCTCACCGACGAGGAGTTCGCCGCGGAGAAGGCCAAGATCCTCGGCTGAGTTCCCGGGCGGGCGGGTCGCAACCGACCCCCGGTCCGAACCGAGTTCGATCACCAGGGCCCGGCCCGTCCGGGCAACGCAGATCCCGGGCTGACCCCCCGGGGGGTCACCTGAATGCACGCACCATCGCCGCCAGCGGCTCGCTGGGCTGGGGGTCCACGCGTGCCCCCCCCGGAGCTGCAGCGCCGGCTCCAGGGGTCAGCCAGCCGCCACCGGGCGCTCCCAGTGGTCGGGGGTTCCTCGGTGGGGTGTCCGGCGCTGGAGCGGCCCCGCCGTCCGCTCAGCGTCGCCGCCGAGGCAGCAGGGCCCCGATGAACCAGAAGAGGGGGATGAAGATCCCCACGATGAACATCACCCAGTGGCCCTTGCGCAGCGACATGATCCCCAAGGTGAGGATCAGAACGAGGTAGATCGCCCCCCACAGCACCACGAACGGACCGCTCGTCACATCGGCGATAGTCGGCATCGCAGTTCCTTTCCAACGCACAAGGGACCTTCTCCGAAGATTATGGTCGAGCGCCGCCGCCCCCGTCACCCCTCCACGGTTTGGCAGATGCGTCGCCGGGATTCCCGCCGGCCGGCCGCGCAGTCCCCGGCGCCACGCTCCATTCGAGCAGGGCTCGAAGTGGGGGGTCCCAACCGGTGGCGCCGGGACGTTCAACGGTGTCGACCGGTACCTCGGCGGGTCAACTCACCAGAATGTACGTGCTCTTTCCGATGAGCCAGAAGCCGAGAAACGTGGACCCGACGATGATCACCTGGTCGGTATGCGTGTCGATCCAGGTGCGAATGGCCGCGATCGAACGCTGGCATCGTTCGGGCCAGAAGCCGGCGTAGATCTCGATGGTGAGCATCGAGGACACCGAGATCAGGCTGAAGATGATGATCGACAGGTAGTCCTCCCAGGAGGAGAGCTTGGCCTCCATGATGTCGGCGACGCCGGCCGCCACCAGGCCCCATGGCTGGACGAGCACAGCGACGCCGGCCGCGTACAGGGGAGACATGTTGTCCACCCCCGTCTGCCATTTGGGGACCTTCTTCTCCTTCTTCGGACGCCCCCTCCTCCGGTACTGGCGGAGGGCGATCACAAGCAGTGCCACGCCGATGAGGATCTTGACCGCCAGAGACGCCAACGACGGAGCCGTGTTCGGCTTGGGAGGGTTGTTGCCGGTCGCCAGCACGGTCACGGCGATCACGATCGCCAGAGAGACGAGCCACCCGAAGATGAAGGCCGCCCCCTTCAGCACCCCTCGACGCGAGGCGACGATCACCAGGAACGACACCAGGGGTATCGGCTCGAGCGTGATGACCAGGGCGATCAGGATGAGTTCAAAGGTCACGGTCGTCCACCCGCTCTCGGTGAGGTCGTCCCAGGCCGAACCGGTCGCACCCGAGGTCCCGGCGCAGTGTACTCGGGGCGTTCACAGCAGCCCGAGGAACGTTGCCGCCCGGCCAAAGAAGGCCACGGGCCGACCCAAGCATGCGCGCCCGACCGCCGTGCCGCGCTCACCCAATGAGGGGGACCCAATGGGCAAGCCCAGCCCCACGATGGCGAGGAGCACTCCGGCATGACCCCTCAGATGATCTGATGGTGGTGCTGGATGAGCGCCTTGAGTGCGACGAGAAGCAGCGCCAGTACGCCGGCCGTACTGGTCACAGCGGCGAGCCGGATCCCCGTGAGGCCGGCCGCCCTGCCCATCGCGTTCCCATGCACGATGAGGAGCCCGACGGCCACGGCCAGCGCGACCTCGGCTGCCACGAACGCGGAGGCCCCGCAGAGGCGGGCCAGCAGTAAGACGATCAGGGGAAGGAACGAGGCGCTCACCATCGGCCAGGAGGTACGCAATGAGTGGCCGACCTGGCCGAGGTGCGGAAGCTGGCCGGCCCGAGTGTGCTCACCGATGAGCTCGGCATACTGCTCGGCCAGCCAATAGGTGACCAGGGTCACCAGGACCGTTGCCTCAAGGGCGGCCGTGGTCAGCACGTTGCCCCCAGCCGCCAGTACGGAGGCGGTGATGATGGTCCCGTAGATGTTGGCTGCCCGGCGACGACCGAGGTCGCGCTCGGAGGATTCGACTCCGCTGACGGGTGCCGTTCCCCCCTCAGCGGGGTCGCTCACGGCACGATGGTAGCCCACGGACCGGTGGAGGCAGCGGGGTCGAGACGATCTATCCGATGCTGCCGGCCCGTCAGTGCACGGAGCTCGCGGCGAACCGATGATGCCATCTGGGCCTTCGTCAACCGGGCCCCGTGGCAGCCGGTCCACCCGTCAGCGGTAGCTGGCCTCGTACGTGTCGTGACGGCGGAACCACGAATTGTCGCCCTCATTGCGACCGAACGGAGATCGGTCGAGCCATTGCCACATGCCCCAGAGGGCGTCGAGGCCTCGGGCATAGGCGGAGTACGTGTGGTAGACGACACCGTCCTCGATGGCGAATGCGCTCATTCCCGGGAGTTCAAAGGGCAGCTGGGCGGGATCGAGTTGCCAGCCTTCGAGGGGGGCGAAATTGTAAGTGCCTCCGTCCGCCAGCGATTCCTGGGTGAAGGAAACGGTGTAATCGAAGTTGAAGTCACTCCGACCCGACGAAGCCCATGGGAAGGACCACCCCATCCTTGCCCGGTAGGCGAGCAGCTTGTCGAGCGGTGCCCGGGAGATGGCGGTGAACGCGACGTCGTGATTCTGGAGATGCAAGTGCGTCACGTCAAAGCCATCGGCAACCGACGAGCAGCTTGGGCATCCCTCGTCCCAGTCTGGTCCGAACATGAAGTGATAGACGAGAAGTTGCGAACGGCCTTGGAACAGGCCAGCAAGGCTGGCATCACCCTGCTCGGTGTCAAAGGCATAGTCCTTGCCAACCCGCACCCATGGCAGCTGCCGACGCTGTTCGGCGACCTTGTCGTTCAGTCGGGTCACCTCTTTTTCGGACTTGAGTAGCTCCCTTCGCTCCTGAAGCCACTCGTCACGGGTCCCAGTTCGGTGGCCTGCCATCATTCGCACCTCCCGTCGCGTCGCTGCTTTCAACGATACGCGTCGTTGGCCTTTCGACCAACCGGTCGCTCGCGCTGCACATCACGTCCCTTACTTAGCCAGGGTGGAAGATGCCCTCATGAGCCCAAAAAGCGGGCGACGTGCCAGTCCCCTCTCCCTCACACTGTGCCGCCCAGCGTCACCAGCGCGCTGCCCGTGGTCGGCCTGCCGGCTCAGCCCCCGCTCTCCGTGCGATACCCCACGGGCGGACCACTGACGTCGGCAGGCACCGGCCCACCTTCTGTGCTACGACGGTCGCATGGGCACCGCTTCGATCTCCGCTCGATAAGGCCAGCATGAAGGGTCCACAACGTGATGGTGGTCGCAGACTGCGCGTCTTCCAGGTCGCCAGCGGCAACGTCGGCTCGGAGATGATCAGGCGCATCCGGCACCACCCCGATCTGGAGCTCGTCGGTCTGCACTGCTACACGCCCGACAAAATCGGAAAGGACGCGGGCGAGCTCGCAGGAATCGGCCGGATCGGCGTTCGCGCCACCGGCGGCATTGACGAGATCATCAGAGCCAATCCGGATTGTGTGACGTTCCATGGGGTCTTCCCCGACCTGGACCTCTACGAGCGGGTCTTGGAATCCGGCATCAACATCGTGACGACGGCGGACTGGATCACGGGCCACCATCGTGACGCCAATCACACTCATCCCTCGGACCGCAGTGAATCGGAGGTCTTGGAGGCCGCATGTCAGCGTGGGACATCGACTTTCTACGGGACGGGGATGAATCCGGGGCTCGCCCAGATCCTCACCATCGTCCACTCCACTGACGTCACCGACATCGAACATGTCCTCTGCAAAGAGTCCGTGGACGTCTCGTGCCACCATTCGGTCGAAACCTGGGAGGAAGTCGGCTTCGGCCGCTCCATCGACGACCCCATGCTTCCCTCCATGCTCGAGAAGTACACCCGAGTCTTCGAAGACGGGGTGCGACTGATCGCCGACTGCATGCGCCTCGAGCTTGACGAAGTCCGATTCGATTTCGAGCTGGCCACGTGCACCAAGGACGTAGACCTCGGCTGGTACAGGCTGCAGAAAGGATCGCTGGGCGGTTGCTACCTCAAGTACGTGGGCACCGTCGCCGGCGTCCCGAAGATCGAGATACACCTCGAGTGGCAGATGACGCCCCACACCGATCCCCACTGGGACATCCAGGCCTGCTACATCTCGCAGATCGACGGAGACCCGTGCATCTACAGCAAGCACATGATCTTCCCAAAGCCAGGTACGGATTTTTCGACGCCGGAGGCGTTCGCCTCCGTCGGGATGACCGTCACCGGGATGCCCGCCCTCAACGCCATCCCTGCCGTCGTTGCTGCCTCCCCTGGCTGCGTGACCAGTGCCGATCTTCCGCTCCGTGCGTTCGCCGGCCGCTTCGCCGTCGAAGAATGAGCCCGCGCTACCCGTTTCCGTCGTCACCCAACGGGTGGTTCTGCATCGGATCCTCGGAGGACCTTGCTCCAGGTGACCTGACGCCGTTGCGGTACCTGGACCGCGATCTGGTGGCCTTCCGAGGCAACGACGGTACGGTGCGGGTCTTCGACGCGCACTGCCCGCACCTGGGCGCTCATCTCGGTTTCGGGGGCCGGGTGTGCGGTGACGGGATCGTCTGTCCATTTCACGGCTGGCGGTTCAGTGCGAGCGGCCAGGTCGTCGAGGTCCCAGGTCTTGAACGACCACCGAACGCGGCCGCAAAGGCGTGGGAGGTACGCGAGCGTAACGGACGGCTCTTCGTCTGGTACCACTCGGCAGGTGATCCGCCGAACTTTGACGTCGTCGCCTTCCGGTCCGACGAGGAGGAGTGGACGCCGTGGAAGACCAGCACCTATCGGGTGCGGGTCCACGTGCAGGACCTGACTGAGAACATCATCGACAGGTCCCACTTCTCCTCTGTTCATGACATGGAACAGCCAGGGAACATGAAGTTCGATGTGGCCTTCTGCGGTCCGTCAATGGTCGTGGAACAAAGCTTGAAGGTGACCGCTGTCTCCGACGTCGGCTACGAGGTGGACACCAAGACCACGGTCTGGGGACCAGGCATCGTCGCAGTCGAGGTGAATCAGCATCCGATCGAGATGCTCACCTACATCACCCAGACCCCGGTGGACGACGAGATCACCGAAGTCAGCCTCAACTTCTCCATGAAGCGCCTCTCCGATGCCACCGCCACCGAGTCGATCTCCAAGCTCAACGACGAGATCACGAACGTCCAGTTTGCCCAGGACGTGCCGATCTGGGAGAACAAGATCTACCGCGACCGCCCGATCGTCACGAAAGCCGACGGGCCCATCCCCCAGTACCGTCGATGGTTCCGGCAGTTCTACACGGCTGACGACGGTTGAGGCGGGTGTGGTCGTCTCCCACTCCCCTCCGAGCGGCGACGCCCGTCCTCCGCGAACCGAGGGGGAACTCCGGGTGGGGACCTGTGCGGCAGGTCTCGGCGGGGATGATCCGCTGGACCGCCGCGCCGGCGTTCGATAGCTCTGCCGACTCGGCCCCGCCCGCGAGCACAGCCGTGGCGCTAGCATTTGCGCTCGCCAATGGGATTACGCCCCGGCCGAGACGGCACGGAACCCCAGGACCCAAGAGCAACGGAGCAAGAAGATGACGACACCGGGAAATTACACGACCAATACGGAAGACATGCGGGCCGTACATGCGGCACTGCATTCCTCGCTCGGCGGAGTCGGCGCATTGGTGGCCGGGGCCGGGAGTGACCCCGCAAAGGTCGCGATCGTGGCCTCATACTGCGAGAACGTGCTCGAGTTCTTGCACGTTCACCACGAGGGGGAGGACGAACTGATCTACCCAGTGCTCGAAGCACGCTGCCCTCAGCACGCCGAACTCCTCGTGAGAATCGACTCGCAACATACGCTCCTCGTAGAGCCAATGTCGCAGGCGAGGGACGCAGTGGCTGCGTGGCAGCAGGCTCCAACCTCGGCATCTGCCGACGCGGTCGTCGCCGCAATCTCGTTGGTCGATGAAACGCTTCGCCCCCACCTCGCTGAAGAAGAGCTCGAGGTCTTGCCCATTGCCTCGGCCTACATCGCGCCAGAGGAGTGGGGGCAGCTCCCGGGACATGCATTGCAGACGTTCGCCGGCGACAAACCATGGCTCGCTCTGGGGCTCGTCCGCGAGGCCCTGCCTGAGGAGCATCGAGTGGAGATGCTCGCCAACATGCCGCCTCCGGTCCGGGATCTGTGGACCAATGAATGGGAGCCGGCGTTCACCGCCTTCATTGGCGAGGTGCGAAGCATCCCCGGCTCGTCCTGAAGACCATCCGGGGGTGACGGGGACCTCCGTCATGGGTCCTCGGCCCGGACGCATGGCCCGCAGGGCAGCCGGCAGTCGACGACGCCCGGTCGAGAGCCATCGGGACGCACGGATTCTGCTCGAGCCTCGGGATCAGACCCAGCGACCACCTCGTCAGTCACCCTCCCCCACGGAAGTGACCGCCCGGTACCCGTAGACGCAGGCCCCGAGTCCGGCGTTCCGGGGGCCTCGCGGGCTCTTGCGTCGTGACCAGGATGTGACCCCCGGGGTCCTCAACCTGGAGCCGACATCACGGCCGCCTGCATCAAGTTCGTCCGGTTCGGCCAGCACCGACCGGTTGCCAGACCGGCTCCGGTCACGGACCAGTGAAGCCACTGGTCAGGGTAATTCGCCCCTACCTCGCAGAGGGTAATCCCCTCATCATGGATTCATCGGGAGCGAAGGGCGGCTGGCCGATGCGTCCAGAATGGTTGAGCGGAGATGCCAAGGACAGCAATCGACCTCCGAGGTCGGCGGCCGCATCCTCCCGCTGTGACGCGTCGATGTCGTGCTGGCGGTCCATCGTGTCAGGAAGGACCTCCACGGCCCCCTTTCAACGGTCTTCGGCAAAGGTCGGGCACAACTACCGCGAGACGGCACGCCCGTTCCCATCGTTCCTACCAAAACGAGACGGCGCCGAGACGAACGTCCACCTACATCCAGGTGCGGGGCCGAACCTGCTGCGTGGCCCGGGAACCGGAGTTCTCCCGGGTTCGACAGAACCAGAGATGCCAATCGTGGACAGGGCGACGTGACCCTGCGCGACGACGACCCGGAACGGGCCGCGATCGCGGCCGAGCTGGCTGACTTGCAGCGAGCAATGCTGCGCCAGGAGCGTGTGCACGCTGAGGACATCGCGGCTGTTCACGCCAGTCATCGCACGGACGCTGTCAACCTCATCCACTACCTTGCGCTGCGGCAGACCGACGTCCGCTCCCTCCAGCGCAAGCTGGGCGCTCGCGGGCTCTCTTCCCTGGGCCGTTGCGAGCCGCACGTGTTGGCTACGGTCGAAAGCGTCCGCGCCGCGCTCAGCGACAGCCCCCAGCGCGGAGTACCCGAAGCGCTGAGCTTCGACGAGGGCCGCCGTGCGCTCGACTGCAATACCGATACCCTCTTTGGCCCACGCCCAGTGGGGAGGGTGTCGCGGATCATGGTGACCCTGCCGACGGAAGCCGCGTCGGACTACATGTTGGTGCGTCACCTCGTGGCCTCGGGTATGGACATTGCTCGTATCAACGGTGCTCACGACGATCCGGCCATCTGGGAGCAGATGGCAGCCAATGTGCGCAAGGCTTCGGCAGAGGTCGGTCGCCCCTGTCGGATCTCCATGGACCTGCCAGGTCCGAAACTGCGAACGGGTCCATTGGCTGACGGTCCGCTCATCAGACGGTTCCAACCGACCCGCGACCTACGCGGTGTGCCCGTCGTCCCGGCCGTCGTGGCGCTGGAGGCCACATCTTCCGCAAGTCCGGGTACCGACGGCTCCCTGCCGGTCGGCGCCAGCTGGCTCGCCCGTCGTCAAGTTGGCGACATCATCGAGATGGCAGACACCCGCGGGTCCCCACGTGAGCTCCGGGTCATCGATATGGCAGCGGAGAGGCTCGTGGCCGAGGTCTGGGACACGACCTACGTGGAAACCGGGCAGACGCTCAAATGCCAAGGGGACGAGACCGCTGTCGGACCCCTGACGCCGGTCGCTCAGTTTCACCTACTCCAGGTGGGCGATGTGTTGGTACTGACCCGGGACCTCGAACCGGCCGTCCCGTGGCGCCACGGAGAGGCGGGCCGGGCCCGCATCGGCTGCACCCTCGGCGCCGTCTTTGAGGCGGCACGGCCAGGTCACAAAGTCATTCTGGACGACGGACGATTGATTGGGGTGGTCGATGCCGTCTCCCCCGACGAGATCGTGATCAAGATCACCGATGCCTCGCCCCAGGGCTCGCGGCTCCGGGCCGAGAAGGGCATCAACCTGCCCGAGACTGAGATCCCGGTGGGCTCGATCTCGGATGCAGACCTCCCCCTGCTTCAGGTCGCGGCCGCCCATGCCGACATGGTGGCACTGTCCTTTCTCCGCCACGAAGGCGACGTCGACGATGCCCACCGGTACCTCAGATCCCTTGGCGCCGACCACCTGGGCCTCATCCTCAAGATCGAGACCATGGCGGGCTTCAGCAGGCTGCCAGAGATCCTCCTCCATGCCATGCGGACGTCGCGACTCGGGGTCATGATCGCCCGAGGCGACCTTGCCGTGGAAGCCGGCTACGAACGCCTAGCTGAGATGCAGGAGGAGATCCTGTGGTTGTGTGAAGCGGCACACGTGCCGGTGATCTGGGCCACCGAAGTTCTCGACCGTCTGGCCCGCACCGGCAGACCGTCCCGAGCTGAAGTGACCGACGCGGCCATGTCACAACGGGCAGAGGCAGTCATGCTCAACAAGGGACCCCATATCGACACCGCCATCGGGGTGTTGGATGACATCCTGCGGCGCATGTCTGGCCATCAGCGCAAGAAGGCCGCTCTCCTGAGGCCACTCAGAAGTTGGGAAGAGCGATGACCGTCGCCATCCCCGGCATTGTCCGGGAATGCTGATCAACCCGATCGCCGCAACAGCGGACCTCCCTGAGCCTTGGGCTCGAAGGCAGAGCCGAATCCGCAGTCGAGCCGACCAGAGCGAGTGCCTTCTTGGCGGCAGCACTGTGGACGGCATTTGTGGAAGAGGCCTGCGAGCCCTGCGTTACGCGGGTCCACTTTGGAAGGGCAGCTGCCGGCCGGTTTCCAGGAGGGTCTTGAGCCCGCTCAGGATCTCGTTCCACCCGCCTCCGGCACCAGCCGTCTCGCTCTCACCTCTGAGCACGGCAGCCCACATCGGTGCGCCGGAAACGTCGTGGGTGACGGTGAGCTTGGTCACGCCACCTCGAACCGGTTCGAGATCGTACGTGAGTCTGGTGAAGGCCTCGGCGGCCAACTCCGGCATCATAGTCATACGCCAGGTCTGTACCAGTTTGTGCGGAGGATCGGCTTCGACCACCTCGCCATCACTGATGACATCGGGGCAGTTCAGCGCCTTCATACCTTCGTTGGCGTAAGCACGGAAGCGACCACCCGGCCTCAAGTCGTAGTCCACCAGAGGGGCATAGCCGTACTTCACCGTCCACTCGGGCTTGGTGATCGCCTCCCAGATGGCCTCTGGGCTGGCCTTGATGTACACGCGGTACATCTGGATCGTCTCGGCGTCCTGCGTGGCTGCGGTCATGCTCGTGCCTCCAGTTCAGTCTTGAGCTCGGCCAGCGCCGAGACCCGTCGCTCCGTGTACTTGTCGATCCACCGGTCATGGATCAGGCGAATCGGGACGGGGTTCAAGTAGTGCAACTTGACCCGGCCATCCCGGCGCGTGACGACGAGGCCTGCCTCCTGGAGCTGGCGCAGGTGCTTCATGACCCCGAAGCGCGTCATATCCACCTCGGCTTCGAGCTCGGTCAGCGTCCGGCCTTCACGCTCAAAGAGCAGATCAAGGAGAAACCGTCTCGTGGGGTCGGCCAGCGCCCTGAACACACGGTCGTCATCGCCATCCACCAAGGACGATAATATGTGACTAAATGGTCACGTGTCAACCGACAGCCGCCACCGGCGGCAGGACCGCACGCCCAGAGGCCGACCTGCCAGGCGTTGGGGTGTGCGCGGGAGCAGCGGCGTCGAGGGCGACGACGGCACACCCCGGTAGAAGAGGATCCAGATCGGTGCGCTACACTGCAGGGGAGTTCGACCGGATCACGCGGGTCGAAAATCATTGCCGGTTGCCCTCAGAGGTCCTCCCGCAAGCATCGAGCGTGGAGAAATGAGGCAATCGAAATGGCCGAAGGTACCGTCAAGTGGTTCGACGCGTCGAAGGGGTTCGGGTTCATCACCCCAAGTGATGGCTCGCCTGATGTATTCACCCACTTCTCGTCCATCGAGGGTTCCGGGTACAGGGAGCTGACCGAAGGGCAGAAAGTGTCCTTTGAGTCAGAGCAGGGGCAGAAGGGTCTGCAAGCCAAGAGCGTCCGGCCACTCTGACCGCCAGGGGTCGCACATTGTGCAACCCCGAGCCCCTCGGCGTGGATCCCACGACGGTGCGTCAGCACCTTTCCTTCCGTTCCTCCCCAGCGGGCACGTCCGTGCGGATCTCCCCGCTCAAGCTCTCGCCTCACCGCGAGGGGACCGACGGGGACCATCTTGGACTGCCGTCGCCTCGGTCAACCCTGCGGCATGCCTGTCCTGTCGTACTCGAGGCGGTGGTGGGACCGTTGGCCCTCTTTTACGGTGCCCTCCTGCTCGCCGGGTTCCGAGGCGCCCTTGTGGCTGCGCTCGTTTGGTCGTATCTGGCGCTCCTCCGCAGGGTCCGACGGGGAGAGCGGATCTCAACGATGTTGCTGCTCGGAGCGGCGCTTCTGACGGCACGCACTGCGATTTCCTTCATAACCGGCAGCGCCATCGTGTACTTCGCTCAGCCCATGGCCACGGCTGTCGCCGCGGCACTCGTGCTCATCGGGTCAGCCGCACTCGGCCGACCACTGACCCAGCGATTCGTCCATGACTTCTGCCCGATCGATCCCGAGCTACTGGCCCGCCCGCGGGTCCGACGGTTCTTCGTGAGGGTCTCGCTGCTCTGGGCGACCGTGCTCGTCGTCAATGCCGGCATCACGCTCTGGCTCCTGCTCTCCTTCTCGCTGCGCACGTTCGTGCTCGAGCGGACGGCGGCCACCTGGGGGCTGACCATGCTGGCCATCTTCCTCTCGATCACCTGGTTTGTGGCCTCCTTGCGCAAGGACGGCATCACTGTCGAGTGGGGACGGCAACGCCAGCCAATGCCCCTTCCCGTCGAGTTCGACTGATCCCGGGCCACGGCGACGTCTCATGCTTGCGATCCTTGGCGCGGTCGTCCTCGGCCTGGTGACCGCCCAGGTCGCCCTCCTGGTGACCACCGTGTACCTCCATCGCAGCCTCGCCCACCGCTCCGTGCGCCTTGTCCCAGGCGTACAAGGTGTGTGCCGTGTGCTCATTTGGATGTTGGTCGGCATCCGCCCGCGGCAGTGGGTGGCCGTTCATCGCAAGCACCATGCATTTACCGACACCCCGCGTGACCCGCACTCGCCCCTGGTCCTCGGCTTCTCTCGGGTCCTTTTCGGTAACGCCTTCCTCTACCGGAAGGTGGCTCGCGACCCCGCCACCACCTCCAGATATGCCCGGGACCTGCCGGAGGACAGGTGGGACCGAGTGCTCTTCAACCACGCAGTGATCGGCCTCAGTCTGGGATTCGGTCTGCTGGTAGTGCTCATCGGGTGGCAACTGGCCCTTATCGCCGCGAGTGTCCATGCCGCCTACTACCTGCTCGGCGGTGGCGCCATCAACGCGGTCGGACACCGATGGGGTCGCCGACCATTCGACAACAAGGCGACCAACAGCCAGTGGTTGGCCTGGCTGGTGGTCGGTGAGGGGCTCCACAACAACCATCACGCGGCTGCCACCTCGGGCCGTCTGAGCCTCGCTGAGGGCGAGGTCGACCCCGCATGGTGGTGCATCCTGCTCCTGGTGCATCTCCGATGGGCGACCGTGCGTGAGACCACCCGGGATCCGAGAACGGGACTGAGTTCGTCTGGGAGCCAAGAACCACCGGTGGGCACTCCGGAGGATCAGAACGCCGTGACGCGGCGCAACTCCGCGGAACATGCCTAGGTCAGCGGGGGGCGATCACCGAAATCGCTGGAGCCTGCCGGCGGACTGAGCTTGACGTGGCGCTCGTCTGCGGAGTGCCTTGCGGTCCTGTCGCTGTGGACGTCCGCCGATCGCCGAACCCTGTCGGGCTGCGGGACGCCGTTGCTACTGCACCAGGAGATCTTGCCAGTTCCCCGGGACACGTCCTGCCGGTCCGGGCACCGATTGATCGAGGGGATGGTGGTGCGGGGGTGCGAGGGAAGGGCCCTCCATGTACTGCTTTGTCCGGTAGTTCCAGAACCAATCCTCACCCGGCTCGAAGCTGCAGATGACAGCGTGACCTGACGAATGGGCGTGCGCGGTCGCATGCTGGCTGGGTGAGTTGTCGCAGCAGCCGATGTGACCGCACTCCGTACACCGTCGCAGGTGGAGCCACCACCCCCCCGCCTCGAGACATTCCACGCAGCCGTCCCCGCTGGGTGGGACCTCTGGATCGATGGAATTCGTCATGCCTGCACCTCCTTCTGATCGTCGGTTAACGGTAGAGGAAAGAGCGAGGGCGCCGGTAGTGGTCAGAAGGCGAGGTACTGGTGTACGGACCGCACCGAAGCCGAGCCCTCGCCCACGGCGGCCGCCACTCGCTTGGTGGATCCCGATCGCAGGTCGCCGACGGCGAAGAGGCCCGGGTGGCTGGTCTCGAACGGCAGCGGCGTCCGGTCGAGCGTCTGCCAACTCTGACCGAGTTGGTCGGGGGCCAACGAGAGGTCGGTGAGCACAAAGCCCCGGTCATCAAGGGCTGCGCAGCGATCAAGCCATCCCGATGAAGGGTCCGCTCCTATGAAGGAGAACAGCCCGGCGCATCGCAGCACCGTTCGGCCGTCGGGGCCGTCGAGGTGGACGGCTCGCAGGGTCTCGTCCCCTTCCAGGCCGGCGACGGTCGTGCGTGTCCAGAGCGTGATGCTGGGGTCAGCCTCCACTCGCTCGACCAGATAGCGCGACATGTCCTTGGCGAGATCTGGGCCACGGATGACGAGCGCGACAGGGCACCCGCCCTGGCTTAGGAAGATGGCCGCTTGGCCGGCCGAGTTGCCACCCCCCACGACCACCACGGGCGACGGTGCGCACATGCTGGCCTCCACCTCGGTGGCGGCGTAGTACACGCCGTTGCCTTCGAAGTCACTGAGCCGCAAGGCTTCCAGTCGGCGGTAGGAGGCGCCGGTTGCGGCGATCACGGCCCGTCCTGCGACCTCGCTTCCGTCGCTCAGGCGCGCCACCAAATGACCGGCGCGGTGACCGAGCGACACGACCGTGCAAGGCGCGGTGAGACTGGCCCCGAACTTCTGAGCTTGGATGATCGCCCGCTGGGTGAGTTCCTCACCAGAGACCCCCATGGGAAAGCCCAGGTAGTTCTCGATCCTCGAGCTCATCCCTGCCTGCCCTCCGGGAGCCGTCATCTCCACGGCAAGCGTGCGCAGACCCTCGGAGGCTCCGTAGACGGCCGCCGCCAGGCCGGCTGGACCGCCCCCGACGACGACCAGGTCGAAGCAGTGCTCCGGCAGGCTCTCGACCGTGAGCCCGAGACAGCCCGCCACATCGCCCGGGGTGGCCCGGCGCAGCACGGTGCCCAGAGCGATGACGACGGGCAACTCGGTCGCCGCGATATCGAACTCCCCCATGAGGGCCGCCACGTCGGGGGCATGATCAGCATCCAGCCATTCGTGGGGCACACGCGTCCGCACCAGGAACTCCCTGATGCTGAGGGATTCCGGAGAGAACTGTGACCCGATGACCCGGACCGCGGGGGCGGCTCCCGTCATGAGCGCCACACGCCGGGCTACGAACGCGGCCAGGATGGTGTCTCCCAGCCGAGGACTCGTCGCCATCAATTGCCGCAGCCGGTCTCGGGGGACCACCACCACTTCGCCCGGGGTCACGACCCTGGCCGAGACGAAGACCCGCAGCGCGCTCAGCATGTTCAACTCGCCGAGAAAGCCGCCGGGACCTTGGTGAACGATGACCCTCTCGCCCCCATCGACGGCAACGACGATGTCGACTTCCGCGCTGATCAGGACGAAGAAGTCGTAGGTGACGTCGCCCTCGCGGTAGAGGTACTCCCCCTCGCTGACCTGGCGCCGAACCCCCTGCCGGGTGACCAATGCCATGTCGGCCGCATCCAACGTCGGAGTGGCTTCTTCCACATCTCCCACGGCGCGGACCCTCCGTTGCTACGCAGCTCACCCCGAGGGGCGAATCCTGGTCCGTGGAGGTGAGCGGACTCGAACCGCCGACTTCTACGTTGCGAACGTAGCGCTCTACCAGCTGAGCTACACCCCCGGGTGCGGCTACCCAGGATAGCCGCACCGGATTCTGGGCCCCTCTCGGCGGTGTTGAGGCACCACCCTTCGAGGGGGCTCAGCGACCCGCAGCCGCCTGCTGGTACTCGTAGGCCCCGTCGGCGAGATCATCGTCCTCGTCCCAGGCGCCCGGGTAGCCGGCCGCCGCATGCCGTGGCGCCCGTGCCGCGCCGTGACGCGCCGCGTGACGGTGCTGGCCCCCCTGGTTCTCGAGGAACTGTGCGTAGGCGGCCAGGCCGACGAACCCTGCGAGGGCCAGTCCGGCCAGGCCGGTGAGCACCCAAAGGGCATGGAGCGAGTGGGCGAAGCCCGCCAGGCCGGTGAGCACCATGGTCGCCACCAACCCCAGGACGAGGTCGCGACGGCGACGCCGGGCACCCAGGTGCCGCAGCTCGTCGACACTCGGTGCGGCCGTCATTTCCACCGCGGGCGGGGGCTGGAGCGGCGTCGGCAGCCGCCGGTAGTGCTCACCGGAAGCCTGGTCGACCACCTCGTCGCCGTCTCCGGACCCCTCCGTGCCGACCGGGGCCAGCAAGACCAGGTTCAGTCTTGCTCCCCCCGGTGGGAGCGCCCCCGACGACGGGGCGGCGCCCCCGGGCGTCGCGGTCTCCAGGCGGTAGGCGGGTGGCACCAGCTTGGGGCCGGTGCGTTCCAGAAGGTGCAGCTGGTGGTGGAACGACTCGATCGAGCCCCCCGGCCGCCGGTCCATCCACTTCCTCACGAAGTGAGGCGTCAGCACCACTGCCCACAACACCACGAGGATCAAGAGGACCATCTGCGTCACTCCCCCACGACGTCCTGGCAAAAACCCTACTCACGGGCCTTTTCCAAGTGGTGGATGGTCGGGAGTGGCAGAACGCCGACATCGTCAGCGCCGCCCCCTGGTACCGACCCTTGTACCGCGTCGCGGGTTCGGCGGCAAGCGCCTCGGGTCCGGCCACGTCACTGGGGGCGGGACCCGGCGCGGTGCCACCCGACGCACCTAGCCTCCGGCCCGGGCCCACCACCGTCCGCCGTCGCAGCCGACGGCGACCTCCACGCCGAAGCACGACGAGACCGCCTGCGCGCTGAGCACCTGGTCGAGGGGTCCGGCCGCCAGCAGCCTCCCGTCGCGCACCAACGCGGCGTGGGTGGTGCCCGGGGGGATCTCCTCGGCGTGGTGCGTCACGAGGACCCAGGGCGGCACGGTGGGGTCGGCGGCCAGGGCGGAGAGCCTGCTCATCAGCTGCTCGCGCGCCCCCAGGTCGAGGCCGGCCGCCGGCTCGTCGAGCAGCAGGAGCTCCGGCCGACCCATGAGCGCACGGGCCAGCAGCACTCGCTGGCGCTCGCCCTCTGAGATCACCCC
This sequence comes from uncultured Actinomycetota bacterium, assembly GCA_963770505.1. Taxonomy (GTDB): domain Bacteria; phylum Actinomycetota; class Acidimicrobiia; order Acidimicrobiales; family RAAP-2; genus CAVYPR01. The sequence goes on from CAVYPR010000006.1 coordinate 374,846, forward strand.
GAATTCGCGGTCGCCGATTGCCTGGCCTGGCCCGTCCCCGAGCAGCCGGTCGGCCTCGGCCCAGTCGGCGTCGGTGTAAGTGTCCCACCACGTCTCGAGGGCGCCGTAGCGGCCCGAGGCCACGACCTCCCGGGCCGTGATCCCCGGACGCAGCTGGCGGATCACCGAGCCGCTCACCAGGGCCACGCGGGGGCGCAGGGTCCGCACGTCCACCCGCCCGAGCCGGTGCCCGAGGACCTCGACCACCCCGCTGGTCGGCCACAGCCGTGCCCCGGCCACCTGGAGGATGGTGGTCTTCCCCGAGCCGTTGGGGCCAAGGACCGCCCAGCGCTGGCCGGCCGTCACCTCCCAGTCGACCCGGTCGACGATGGCCCTGCCCTGCCGCACCACCGACACCCCCGAGAGCCTCACGGCCGGCGGTCGGGAGCCGCTCAGACCGGGTACCTCCGGCCGATCCGCCCGACGAGGCCCGAGCAGCACTGCTCCCAGGTGCGCTCGCCGGCCAGCCAGAGCCACAGCTCGCGGCGGTAGCCGGCCACCATGGCGCCGAAGGCCGGGCGGTCGATGCCGGCCCGCTCGACGATCCTCCAGCGGGCCCAGAGCCATCCTTCGACCTCGTCCAACACCTCTTGGTAGGGGCGCCCGTCGGCGAGGGCCTCCCACCAGGCGCGCTTCCGCTCGACCGGCTCGTCGGGCAGGTGGAGCTGCGGCCGGTCGAGTCCCACGGCCCCCGCGGTCGTCACCGGTGCCCGACCACCGGACCGCGGTCGGTCCCCTCGTAGTTCTTCAGGTGCTCTTCGTAGTCGATGAACAGGGGCGCATCCGGGTCGAACTTGCGCTGGAGGCTGCCCAGGGCCACCCGCTTGTCCAGATTGTCCAGGCGGATGAGCGCCTCGGGGTCGTCGAGTCCCCGCACGTCCAGCTTGGCCCGGGCCTGCTGGAACGCCAGCCGGCCCCGCTCGGTTCGTACCAACACCGTGGTCCAGCCGTCCATGGACCCCACGCTGCCCACCGAGATGTCGGCGCTGCGGCCCAGGAAGTCGGCGCACTCGTCACAGCCTTTCAGGGCGACGTTGTGGAACCGCTTCACCGGCTCGTCCACCGCCAGGTCGCCGTCGCGGTACTCGACAATCATCCGCCCCCGGATGACGTCGATCTTCGAGACTCGGTCGAGATCGACGCCGCGCTTGGCGGCCAGCTCTTGGAGGATGAGCCCCTCGTAGTCGAAGCTCTTCGTGCAGAGCAGCGCGATGGTGAGGACGACGGCGTCCACCCGGTGGGCCCCGGTCGTCCACCGCCTGGACTGCATGGCCCTGATCCCCTCGATCTCGCACGGGGTGCCGACGACGGCGAGCCGCGGCCGGGGACCGAGGTCGTAGCGCGAGAGGTCCAGCTCGGCCAGGGCCATGGTCTGGTTGTAGAAGGACCCCGAGGCGGCGGCCAGCTCGGCCGGCGTCCGGGCGATGGTGGCCACGCCCTTCCACGGCTCCTCAGGGTCACTGCTGGGCTTGGAGACGAGCGCCCCGTCGATCTCCCCGGCGGCCAGGAGGCCGGTCAAGATGGCCGTGACCGCGCCGCCGTCCTGGACGTCCTCGGACCGGGCCGAAGAGCGCACCGCGTAGCGCTCGAGCACGGCGCCCAGGCCCTCGGCCGGCGGCCCCCCGGTGATCTTCCAGTACGTGTCGGCGGCATCCGCCTTCACCTCGGTCGGGACGACGGGCAGATCCTCGTCGAGCGAGGACGGCGGCCACAGCGCCTCGTAGCGCAGGCCGCCGCGGGGGCAGAAGTCCCAGCACAGCGAGCACCCCGTGCACATCTTGACCAACTCGGGCAGGTCGGTGTCCTCGCCGATCCCGATGGAGTTCGAGGGGCAGACGGCCACGCAGGTCCCGCAGCGGATGCACCGGTCGGCGTCGATGACCCCGGCCTCAAGCTCCCAGAACCACACCTTGCCGGGGGGCTCGGGGATGCCGTTCATCTGCTCACGCAGCGCGTAGCGCTTCACACCCCCACCTCCGAGGCGGTCCCCTCCAGCACGGCGCGCAACTCGTCGTTGGGGGTCCGTCGCGCCCAGCGGTGGAAAGGCTCGTCCGGCCTGCGGTCTGCGGCGAAGCGGATCATCGAGCGCGGCCATGGCGTCGGGCACCCGATCGACCGGCATCGCCCCGACAACCCAGTCGATGAAGGCCGCGTCGGGGCCGAGGGAGCCTCCGAGGCCGATGTCGACCGCTTCTTCGATGTGCTCGTCGACGTGGGCGATGTCCCCCCGGAAGCCGACGTCGGCGATCTGAGGCTGGGCGCAGGACGCCGAGCACCCCGAGAAGTGCATCCGGACCGGCCGGTCGCCCTCCCAGGAGCCGTCGGCGGCCAGCCGGGCGTCGAGGGCCTTGGCCCACTTCACGGCCCGCTCTTTGGTCTCCACCACGGCGAAGCGGCAGAATTCGCTGCCGGTGCAGGCGACCACACCCCGGGTGAAGGGGCCCGGGGTCGGCGAGTAGGTCTGGAGCAGCGGCTCGGCCAGCAGCCGGTCGAGTTGGTCGGCGGGGACCCCGCTCAAGGTGAAGTTCTGGTCGGTGCCCAGCCGCACGGTGCCGTCGCCGTACGTCTCGGCCAGGCGCGCCGCCTCCACCAGGTCGATCCCGTGCATACGGCCCACCGGCACGCTGCAGCCCACGTAGTAGAGGCCCTCCTGGCGCTGGGGGTGGACGCCGACGTGGTCGCCACGGAACCGCCTGGTGAGCTCCTCGCCGGCGCAGGCGAGGTCGAAGCGGACCCGCTCGGCCAGGGCGGCCCGGAACCCCTCGGGCCCGAGCTCCTGGGCGAGGTAGCGCATGCGGGCCAGCCCCCGGTTCTCCCGGTTGCCCAGCTCGCCGAAGACCTGGGCGATGGCCCTGGTCAGCTCCACCGCCTGGTCGGGCCGGACGAAGACGTCGATGTCCGAGGCCATCCGCTCGCCGTCGGAGAGCCCGCCGCCGGCCAGCACGTTGAAGCCCACCGAGCCGTCGTCGGCCCGCGCCGGCCACAGACCGATGTCGTCGATCTCCACCCGGGCGCAGTCCTCGAGGCATCCGGTCACCGACATCTTGAACTTGCGGGGCAGGTTGGCGTACTCGCGGTTGCCGGTGAAGAAGGCCGAGATGGCCCTGGCCACGGGCAGGGCCTCGACCACCTCGTCGGCGTCGACACCCGAGACCGGGCAGCAGCAGACGTTGCGCGACGAGTCCCCGCAGGCCTGCAAGGAGGTGAGGCCAACGTCCCAGAAGCGCTGCCAGACCCGGGGGATGTCCTCGATGCGCAGCCAGTGGAGCTGGATGGTCTGGCGGGTGGTGATGTCGGCGTAGCGGTTGCCGAACACCGGGCTGTCGTCGGGACCCTCGCCGAAGGCGTCGGCGGCGATGCCGATCTCCCTGGCCTGTGCGGCCGTGAGCACGCCGCCGGGGACCTTGACCCGCATCATGAAGGCGTCGCCCCCCTGGCGCTGGGGGTAGATACCGACCCACTTGAGCCGCTCCACCTCGCCGGGCACCTGTCCGATCGCCCCCACGCCCTCCTTGGAGTACCGCTCGATGACGGCCCGGGCCACCTCGAAGGGGTGGCGGTCCAGCTTCCACTTCTCCTGGGGGCTGAGCTCGCCGACGGTGCGGTAGGGGTTCACGAATCGCATGGCGCGCTCGCGCCCGCGGAACTGCATGCCGTAAGGGTTGTCGGGGTCGCGCGCCATGGGCTCAGGCGTGGAGCCCGCACTCGGTCTTGCCGCTGCCCGACCAGCGCCCAGCCCGGGGGTCCTCGCCCTCGGCGGTCGGCCGGGTCGTCGGCGCGCAGCCGATGGAGCGATAGCCGCGGGCAATGAGCGGGTGAGCGGGCAGCCCGTGGTCGGCCAGGTAGCTGTCGATGTCGTCGTCGGTCCAGGCGGCCATGGGGTTGACTTTCACCAGGCCGAACCCCTCGTCCCAGCCCACCACCGGGGCCTTGGCCCGAGTGGGGGCGTCAGAGCGCTTGAGGGCCGTCAGCCAGGCCCGCTTCCCCGCCAGGGCTTCGCGGAGGGGCGCCACCTTTCGCACCTGGCAGCAGCGGTCCGACCCGCACGGCCAGGCCCCCGCCTCGGGGCCGGGGTGCGTCACCGTCAAATTGAGGTCGTAGCGGGCCCGGACCTCCTCGACGAAAGCCAGGGTCTCGGGGAAGTGGGCCTCGGTGTCCAAGAAGACGACCTCGATGGCGGGGTCCGCCTTCACGGCCAGGTCGATCAGGACGATGTCCTGGAACGAGGCGGCCAGCACCAGGTCGCGGCCGTACTCGGCCACGGCCCACTCCACGGCCTTGGACGGCGGCAGCGACTCCAGCCGGGCGTCGACCGCCGCCAGCTCGCTGACCAGCCCCTCGGGTGCCGCCACCGTGGTCTCGCTCACCCTCGCGTCCCTTCGGTCGTCCTGGCTCACCTACGCTTGACTTGTCGAGCCGCAGGCCCCAGAGTATACATGACCAAATCGGTCAAGTATTCCGGGCGCCGGACGGCGACCGGGGAAGGGCCGCACCGATCGGTCCGCTCCAGGGGGATGGATTCCATGAGCACCGCCGAGATCTATACGACCACCGCGCTCTCCGCCGAGGGACGCAACGGTGGCGCGGGACGCCCGCGCTCGGCCGCTCCCACACGGGCCCCGGCGGGCCGGACCACCGAGGCGGTCAGCGAGCCCGTCGTTGGTCCCCCCCTCCGTGCGGTCGACCACCTCGACCTCCTCGAGGCCCACTCGATCTTCATCATGCGCGAGGTGGCGGCCGAGTCCGAGCGCCCGGTGCTCCTGTTCAGCGGCGGCAAGGACTCGGCGGTCCTCCTGCACCTGGCGGTCAAGGCCTTCCGGCCCGGCGGCTTCCCCTTCCCGGTGTTGCACATCGACACCGGCCACAACTTCCCCGAGGTGCTCGAGTACCGGGACCGCCAGGTGGCCGAGCTCGGCGAGCGGCTGCTGGTGGCTCGCGTCCAGGACTCGATCGACCGCGGCCGGGTGGCCGACCCCGGCCACGGGGCGAGCCGAAACCGGTTGCAGACCACCACGCTGCTCGATGCCATCGCCGAGCACTCCTTCGACGCCTGCATCGGCGGCGCCCGCCGGGACGAGGACAAGGCGCGGGCCAAGGAGCGGGTGCTTTCCTTCCGCGACGGGTTCGGCCAGTGGGACCCCAAGCGCCAGCGGCCCGAATTGTGGCAGCTCTACCAGGGGCGGGTGCAGCCCGGCGAGCACCTGCGCGCCTTCCCCCTCTCAGACTGGACCGAGCTCGACATCTGGCAGTACATCGAGCGCGAGCGGATCGCCCTTCCCTCCATCTACTTCGCCCACCGACGCTCGGTCGTCGAGCGCGACGGCATGCTCTTGGCCGTGGGCGAGTGGATCGTGCCGGGACCCGGCGAGACGGTGCTCGAGGAGACGGTGAGGTTCCGCACCGTCGGGGACGCGACCTGCACCGGGGCCGTGCGCTCCGACGCCACGACGCTCGACGCCATCGTCGCCGAGGTGGCCTCTTCCCGGGTCTCAGAGCGTGGTGCCACCCGCGCCGACGACCGGTTCTCCGAGACCGCCATGGAGGACCGCAAGCGCGAAGGGTACTTCTAGGCCGGTGGCTGTCCCCCCCGGCGGTGAGGCCGCCGCCGTCACCCCCGGCGCGCCCGGGACCAACGGAGACGGGGCGGTCATGGACCTGCTGCGCTTCGCGTCGATCGGCTCGGTCGACGACGGCAAGTCGACCCTGATCGGTCGTCTCCTCTTCGACACCCGCCAGCTCTTCGACGACCAGCTGGCCGCGGTCACCGCCGCCTCCCAGCGGCGGGGCGTCGGCGAGGTCGACCTGGCCTTCGTCACCGACGGCCTGCGGGCCGAGCGCGAGCAAGGCATCACGATCGACGTCGCCTACCGCTACGCGGCCACCCCGCGGCGCAAGTTCGTGATCGCCGACTGCCCGGGCCACGTGCAGTACACGAGGAACATGGCCACCGGCGCCTCGACGGCCGACCTGGCCCTGGTGGTGGTCGACGCCACCTCCGGGCTGAAGGAGCAGACCCGGCGGCACGCCTGCATCGCCGCGCTGCTCGGCGTCGACCAGTTCGTGGTCTGCGCCAACAAGATGGACCTCGTCGACTGGGACCACGAGGCCTTCACGCGGGTCGAGCGGGAGATCGGGGAGCTGTCGCGGCGGCTCGGAGTGGCCTCCACCTCGGTGATCCCGGTCTCGGCGCTCAACGGCGACTACGTGGTCGAGCGCTCGGACGCGGCGCCCTGGTACACCGGGCCGACCGTCCTCGAGGCCCTGGAGTCGGCGCCCGCCGGCGGATGGGCCGCGGCCCACGGATCGCACCGGGGGACGGCCGCCCGCCTCCCGGTCCAGTGGGTCCTGCGCCACCCCGGTGGGGGTCGAAGCTACGCCGGCATGGTGAACGGCGGGCCCCTGCGGGCCGGCGACGAGGTGGTGGTGCTCCCCGAGGGGCAGCGAACCACCGTCTCCAAGGTGGAGACCGCCGACGGCCCGCTCGAGCAGGCGCCGGTGGGCCTGTCGGTCTCTGTCCACCTGACCGACGACCTCGACGTGTCGCGTGGCGACCTCATCGCCGCGGCCGACGAGCCGCCCGATGTCTCGAGCGAGCTGGAAGCCACGGTCTGCTGGTTCGCCGACCGGCCCCTTTCGGGCGGCGACCGCCTGCGCATCAAGCACACCACCCGGGTCACCCCGGCCCGGGTCACCGCGGTGCGGGCCCGCCTGGACGTGAACAAACTCCACCTCGAGCCGGTGGTCGAGCTGCACGACAACGACATCGGCGTGATCGAGTTGGTGACGGCCACCCCCCTGGCCACCGACCCCTACCGCCGGGACCGGATCACCGGGAGCTTCGTGCTGGTGGACGAGGCGACCAACGCCACGGTGGCCGCGGGGATGGTAGGGCTGCCCGAGCTCGTCGACGCCGACGAGCTGCTCGACCGCCCGTCCTGAGTTGGCGCCCGCCGGCTACCCGGTCGTCCTGGACGTGGTCGGGCGACCCTGCCTGGTCGTCGGCGGGGGCCCGGTGGCCGCCCGCAAGGCGGCCGGCTTGGTCGAGTGCGGCGCCGAGGTCACCGTCGTGGCCCCCGAGATCGACCCGGCCGTCGGGGCTCTGGGCGTGGCGGTGGAGCGCCGGGAGTACGAGCCGGGCATGGCCGCCTCCTACCGCCTGGTCGTCACGGCCACCGGAGTCCCCGAGGTGGACGCCGCGGTCGCCGACGACGCCGAGCGGGCCGGGGTCTTGGTGAACAGCGCGGACGATCCCGCCCACTGCTCCTTCATCCTCCCCTCGGTGCACCGCGACGGCCCCGTCACCATCGCCGTGTCGACCGGGGGCGCCTCGCCGGCCCTGGCCGTCTGGCTGCGCCACCGGGTCGCCCGTGACACCGGACCGGGGATGGGACAGCTGGCCGAGCTGCTCGGCGAAGCGCGCCGGCAGATGCGGGCCGAAGGCCGCTCCACCGAGTCGGTCGACTGGGCGGCGCTGCTCGACGGGGACCTTCCGGCGCTCGTGCGCTCCGGCGACCTCGACGCGGCCCGGGCCCTCCTTGGGCGGGCCGTCGGCTGACCGACCTCCGGGCGGCCGCGGTCAGGGCTTGGTCACCATGATCACGGAGGCGGCCACGAGCACGGCGACCACCGCCGCCGCCGTCCACGACACCGTCGCACAGTCGCCCGCCAGCCGGTCCCCATCGCCCTCCCCGGCACCGTCGGACAGCCCGGCCTGCACCCTTCGCTCGGCCGGCCACAGGAGCCCCTCGCAGGCGGCGGCGGCGGCGACCCAGAGGCCGAACCCCCACAGCACCCAGGGTTCTCCCAGGTCGTAGGCCCCGTGTGAGCTCCACAGGAGCAACAGCCCCAACACGGGCACGAGGTGGACGACCCGGCCGACCCAGTTGACCCCGGGGGCGAAGTAGCCGACCACCGATGCCGGGAGCGGGCCGCCCCGGGCGGACCGGACCCGACGGGCCATGACCCCGCTCGCCACCACGGCGACGAGCGCCACGGCCACGGCGGCCACGTGGAGGAGGAGCAGGACGCTGAAGCCGACCCCGGTCGGCACGGAGTGGGCGGCCGCCTGGGTCATCGCCCCATTGTCGCCTCCGGCCGGGGCCGTACACCTGCCACCCTCGGAAGGGCGGTACCGTGGGAGCGGATGGAAGGGGTTCCAGGGTGAAGAACCAACTCCGCCTCGACCCCCTGTCGGGGCGATGGGTCGTCGTGAGCACGGTGCGGGCCGAGCGGCCCGCGGCCTTCTTGCACCGCGCCCTGTCCTTCGAGGAGGACACCGGGCGCCCCTGCCCGTTCTGCCCCGGCAACGAGGAGGCCAACCCCCCGGCCCTCGAGACCTACGGCCCCTCGGGATCGTGGCTGGTGCGGGTGGTCCCCAACCTCTACCCGGCCTTCGAGGGGGACGAGCCCTTCGTGGTCACCAACCGCGGGCCGGTCTTCACCCAGGCCACGGCGGGCGGCATCCACGAGGTGCTGATCCTCTCCCCCGAGCACGACGCCTCGTGGTCGCTGCTGAGCGACGAGCAGACCGGGCTGGTGATGGCGGCCCTGCGCGACAGGATCGAGGAGCACTCCCAGCGTCCCGACCTGCGCTACAGCCAGGCCATCGTCAACTCCGGGCGCGAGGCCGGGGCCTCGCTCGAGCACCCACACGGGCAGCTCATGGGCATGTCCTTCGTCCCCCGGGAGCTGGCCGAGGAGCAGGCCCGCTTCGGCCGCTTCGCCGGGAGCTGCCTGCTGTGCACCACGGTCGACGCCGAGGAGGTCGAGGGCTACCGGGTGATCTACGCAGACGACCGGGCCGTCGTCGTCTGCCCCTTCTGGAGCGCCACCCCCTACGAGATGCTCGTCATCCCCCGCATCCACAGCCCCCACCTCTACCGCAGCCCCACCGAGGACCTCGTCTCCATCGGCCTGGCTCTGAAGCACTGCCTCCGCCAGCTGCGCGACCTGATCGGCGACGTCGCCTACAACCTCGTCTTCCACTCCGCCCCCTACCGGGTGAACGAGCCCTTCCACTGGCACGTCCACGTCTGGCCCAAGGCCACCACCCGGGCCGGCTTCGAAATGGGAACCGGGGTGGCCATCAACATCGTCAACCCCGAGGAGGCGGCCGAGCAGCTCCGGGTGTCGGTGTCGGCGGGCTGACCTCCGCCCCGGGCACCTCCGGAGGGGGGGCGCACACGGTGGGGCACAGCGATCGCCTCACCGGCCGACCGGGAGCCATTGTCCCAGGTCGGCGCCCAGGTCGTCGGCCAGGCTGACCCCCGTGACGGTCCGGTGCCCAGCCGAGCCGAGCGCGCCGTATTTGGGACCTTCCTCCCTGTTTCCCGATTGGCCCCCCGATCATGCTGGGGTGTGAACCGGGCAACGGGCACGGTACCGCCGTCGGCGGCCCGCATCCGTAGTCCTGAAGTCGAAGGGAGTGACTCATGGCGTATGCGGTGACGATGGCACCACCCCGAGGACCGCTCGGGCACGCCGCCCGCCAGCCCGACCGTCCAGCTCGGGGTCCGAACGTCCCGCCGGCGCTCGCCGACCAGCAGGCGGTCGCCTGCTGGGTTGCTCGGGAGGGATGACGCCCGATGGCCGGCACCGGGGACGGAGTCTTCGAGATCCGCTTGCACGGACGGGGCGGGCAGGGCACCGTCACCGCCGCCGAGCTGCTGTCGGTGGCCGCCTTCGAGGACGGGCTGTACGCCCAGGCGTTCCCCAACTTCGGTTCTGAGCGAATGGGAGCCCCGGTCGTCGCCTACTGCCGCATCGCACCCACCCCCACGCGCACCCGCGAACCGGTGGATGAACCCCATGCCCTACTCGTCCTCGACCCCACCCTCGTCCACCAGGTGGACCTCTTCAGTGGCCTGCGCCCCGAGGGCTATGTGCTCCTCAACACCGTCGGCAGCTTCGACGACCTCGGCCTGGGCGAACTGGTGCGGCAGTTCCGCCACGACCAGCTGCTCACCGTCCCGGCCACCGAGCTGGCCCGCCGCCACCTCGGGCGCACGACCCCCAGCTCGGTCATGCTCGGCGGCTTCGCCGCCCAGACCGAGGTGGTCTCGCTCGACGCCCTGTCCCGCGCCATCCGCCAGCGCTTCACCGGCTCGCTCGGGGAGGCCAACGTGGCCGCCGCCGGCGCCGCCTTCACCCACGTCCGCCGCGAGTACCAGGACCTTCAGCATGCTCTGCCAAACTGAGGGATCGCGTGCCGTGGCGCGAGCGGTCGCCGCCTGCCGCCCCGAGGTGGTGTGCGCCTACCCCATCTCCCCCCAGACGCACATCATCGAGGCCCTCGGCGCCATGGTGAAGAAGGGCGACCTCGCCCCGTGCGAGTACATCAACGCCGATTCGGAGATGGCGGCGATGTCGGTCGCCATCGGAGCATCGGCCGCCGGGGCCCGTGCCTACACGGCCACCGCCAGCCAGGGCCTGCTCTACATGATGGAGGCGGTCTACAACGCGGCCGGGCTGGGGCTCCCGGTGGTCATGACCCTCGCCAACCGAGCCGTCGGTGCACCCATCAACATCTGGAACGACCACTCCGACGCCATGGCCGCCCGCGACGCCGGCTGGGTGCAGCTGTTCGCCGAGTCGAACCAGGAGGCGGTCGACCTCCACCTGCTGGCCTTCGCCCTGGCCGAGGACCTCTCGGTCCCGGTGATGGTCTGCATGGACGGCTTCATCCTCACCCACGCCGTCGAGCGGGTCGACCTGCCCGAGCAGGAGGTGGTGGACTCGCTGCTCCCGCCGTTCGAACCGCGCCAGATCCTCGACCCCGATGACCCGGTCTCCATCGGGGCCATGGTCGGGCCCGAGGCCTTCACCGAGGTTCGCTTCCTGGCCCACACCCGCCTGTCCGGCGCATTGGAGGCCATCCCCCGCATCGGGGCGCGACACGGCGAAGTCCTTGGCCGGCCTGCGGGTTCGCTCGTGGCCCCGTACCGCACCGAGGACGCCGAGGTGGTGGTCGTGGCCATGGGCTCAGTGCTGGGCACCCTCAAGGACGTCGTCGACGGCATGCGCCAGGAGGGTCAGCGGATCGGCGTGCTGGGAGTGACGTGTTTCCGACCGTTCCCGGCCCAGGAGATTCACGCCGCGCTGGCCGGGGCGAGCCGGGTCGTGGTGGTTGAGAAGGCCTTCAGCGTCGGCTTCGGCGGTGTGCTGGCCACCGACGTGGCGATGGCGCTCACCGGGCAGACGGTGCCGGTGCACACCATCGTCGCCGGCCTGGGCGGCCGGGCCATCCGGTCGGCGTCGCTGCGGCCGCTCTTCGCCGACGCCATGGGGGGTGACCTCCCCCCGGTGGTCTTCTGTGACCTGCAGACCGAGCTGGTGCGAGCCGAACTCGACCGGATGCAAGAACGCCGGCGCTCGGGGCCGGCGGCGGAGAACGTGCTGCGCGACCTCGGGGTCGTCGCCACATGTCGGAGGTGAGCACGATGCCAGAAACGGGCCAGCGCGTGCGCTTTTACCAGGTGGGCAGCTTCTCGGTGGGAAACCGACTCGTGGGGGCGGAGCGCCGCAGCGCCCAGGCCGACCCCGGGAGAGCCAACTCGCTCACCTCGGGCCACCGGGCCTGCCAGGGCTGCGGCGAGGCACTGGGCGCTCGCTACGCGCTCGACGCCGCCATGCGGGCCACCAACGGTCGACTGGTGGCGGTGAACGCCACCGGGTGCCTGGAAGTGTTCTCCACCCCCTACCCCGAGACCTCGTGGCGCATCCCCTGGCTCCATTCGCTGTTCGCCAACGCCCCCGCGGTGGCGGCTGGGGTGGCCGCGGCCATGAGGGTCAAGGGACACGACGACATCCGGGTGGTTGGTCAGGCCGGCGACGGCGGCGCGGTGGACATCGGGATGGGGACCTTGTCCGGGCTCTTCGAGCGCAACGACGACGTCTTGTTCGTCTGCTACGACAACCAGGCCTACATGAACACCGGCGTGCAGCGCTCCGGGGCCACCCCCCCGGCGGCCCGCACCGCCACCACCCAGGCGGTCGGGCCCGAGCCGGGCAATCCCTTCGGTCAGGGGAAGGACATGGCGCGCATCGCCCTGGCCCACGACATCCCCTACGTGGCCACCGCCACCGTCGGGGACCTCTTCGACCTCGAGGCCAAGGTCTTCCGGGCCATGGAGTTCCGGGGTGCCCGCTACCTGCACATCCTGGTGCCGTGCCCGCTCGGGTGGGAGTCCGAGCCTCGCCTCACCATCCTCCTGGCGCGCCTGGCCCAGCAGTGCGGGCTGTTCCCGGTCATCGAGGGCGAGCGGGGGAAGGTGGTGGGGGCGACCCGGATCCGTCGTCCCGTGCCGGTCACCGAGTACCTGCGCCTCCAAGGACGCTACGCCCACCTGTTCCGCGAGGACGGCTCGGTGGCCGAGCCCGAGGTCGTGGCCCGCCTGCAGGCTCTGGCCGACGACAACATCGAGCGCTACGGGCTCCTGGAGCCGGATCCGGCCGATTCGGGGGAGGAGGCGGTCCGGTGAGGGACAAGCCGTTCGCCATCACCCTCGACGTCGGCTCGAGCCTGGCCAACCGGACCGGCTCCTGGCGGGTCGAGCGACCGGTCTACGTGGACCGCCTGGCCCCGTGCAGCCACGCCTGCCCGGCCGGTGAGGACATCCAAGGCTGGCTGTACCGCGCCGAGGAGGGGGACTACAAGGGTGCATGGCAGGTTCTGGTGGCGGCCAATCCCCTGCCGGCGGTCATGGGCCGGGCCTGCTTCCACCCGTGCGAGACCGCCTGCAACCGGACCGGGATCGACGAGGCGGTGGGCATCAACGCCGTGGAGCGCTTCCTCGGGGACCGGGCGATCGAAGAGGGCTGGCGGCTGCCGAGCCCCGCGCCCAGCACGGGACGCAGGGTGCTGGTGGTGGGCTCGGGCCCGGCCGGCCTCTCGTGCGCCTACCACCTGCGGCTGCTGGGCCACGAGGTGGAGATCCACGAGGCGGCGGCCCAGCCGGGCGGCATGCTGCGCTACGGCATACCCGTCTACCGCCTGCCGCGCCACGTGGTCGACGCCGAGATTGCCCGCATCGCCGAGATGGGGGTGACGATCCGGTGCGACCAGCCCGTGCTCGACCTCAACGAAGTGATGTCCGAAGGCGGCTTCGACGCGGCCTTCGTCGGCGTCGGGGCCCAACGGAGCCACCAGGCCGAGATCCCGGCCGGTGACGCGGCCCGGGTGATCGACGCGGTGAGCCTGCTGCACAACCTCGAAGACGGAGACCCGCCGGTGTTGGGCCGCCGCGTGGCCGTCTACGGAGGCGGCGACACGGCCATGGACGCCGCCCGGACCGCCGAGCGCCTGGGGGCGACCGACGCCGTCGTGGTCTACCGCCGCACCAAGGACCGCATGCCGGCCAACGCCGAGGAGGTGGCCGACGCCCTGGCCGAGGGGGTCACCGTGCACTGGCTGTCCACCGTGGCCCGGGTCGAGGACGGGCGCCTGCTGATCGAGCGCATGGTGCTCGACGAGAAGGGCTTCCCCCAGCCGACGGGCGAGTTCGAGGACCTGGCGGCCGACTGCTTGGTGCTGGCGCTCGGGCAGGATGCCGACCTCTCGCTCCTCGACGGGCTGGACGGGGTCGCCGTGGACGGCGGGTCCGTGGCCGTCGACGACGACCAGATGACCGGGCATCGGGGCGTCTTCGCCGGCGGCGACGCCGTCCGGGGCTCGCGCACCATCACCGACGCCGTGGGGGCGGGCCGGCGCGCCGCAGGGGCGATCGACGCCTACCTGGACGGGCGCCAGCCCGAACACCCGGCCGAGCGCCAGCTGGCCACCGCGGACCGCCTCAACCCCTGGTACTACGAGGACGCCCCGCGGATGCTGCGGCCCCGTCTCGAGGCCGCCCGGCGCTCCTCCACCTTCGACGAGGTGGTAGCCGGCCTCGGCCCCGATGAGGCCCTGTTCGAGGCCAGGAGATGCCTCTCCTGCGGGAACTGCTTCGAGTGCGACAACTGCTTCGGGGTGTGCCCCGACAACGCGGTGATCAAGCTGGGAGAGGGGCGGCGCTACCGCTTCGACCTCGACTACTGCAAGGGCTGCGGCATCTGTGCCCAGGAGTGCCCCTGCGGCGCCATCGACATGGTGCCCGAGAACTGGTGAACGATCATGGCTCCTCGGGGCGAGAGGTGCCCCGGCGAGAGAGCCGTCCGTTCACGTCGGCACCGTGTGGGCTGCGATGGCGGGCGGCGCCGGCTCACGCCCCGGTCACGGCGGCCGGACCGGGGACGGCGGTGGCGTTCACCGCGTCGAGGTTGCGCCGGGTGCAGGCCACCAGCCAGCGCAGGGATGACGGGGTGAGTCGGTCGCAGACCCAGTCCCAGTGGAGCGACACCGTGTCGCCCGGTTGCAGGTCCACGGCGAAGCCGACGCCGTCCACGCTGCGGCGCACCTCTTCGGTCCGGTCGGGTCCCAGCGCCAGCAGGGAGCCGTCGAAGACCAGGCTGGGCCCGGCCACCGTCGCCAGGTCGCCGTGGACGGCCTCCACGCGGCCCCAGCGGATCCGGCAGCGGTCGAGGACCTCCATCGGGGGGCCGTCCATGCCGGCCCGCAGCAGGCCGAGCCACGGGTAGACGGCGAACACGTGGAAGCTGTGCTGGGCGACCCCGCCCGTCGGCACGGCGGCGGTCACGGCCGACAGGTGCCGGCCCGCCCGAGCCTCGAACCGGTCGGTCAGCGAGGTGGCCAGGGCGCCGGCCGGGACGTTGCGCACCAGCGGGTTGCCCACCCAGTAGGCGGCCACCACCCGGGCGTCGAGGGGGTCGGCGATGCCGTTGCACCCGGCGATCAGCTGCAGGTAGGGCCACGCACCGTCGAAGCGCGCCGCCAGGTGGCCGAGCAGCGCCGGGTCCGTGCCGTCCGTCCCGGCCTCCAGGAGGGCGGCCGGGTCGTCGGGGCCGCAGTAGCCGAGGGCGTTCGGCGGGTAGGCGTAGCGGGCGAAGAGCAGTGGGCCCGAGGGCGTCTCGTCGGCCCGGGGCCCCTGCTGGTCAGCGGCGCCCATCACCCACCGGTGCCGGGACCAGGGTGGGAGGTTGCCGCCCGGCGCCCGTCAACGCCATCACCCCCACCAGGACGACGCCCGCGGCGATCAACAGGAGGCCGTAGGCGTCGGGCGCCGGGGTGGCGGTGCCCGCCGCCAGCTCGAGCAGCCAGGTCACGAGGGCGCTGCCGGCCAGGACCGACGTCACGTCGAGCGCCCGGGCACGGGCGAGCGCGGTGATCCAGGTCCCGACGTAGACGGCGAGGAGCGCCCCGGTGAGCAGCGCCCAACCCAGCTGGCGGGCGTCGAGTCCCAAGAGCCCGTGGAGCGCGCCGGTGGCAGCCAGGTAGACGATGAGCGTGACGGAGCCGACACCCATGCGCACCAGGGCCAGCGTGCCCGGGGCGAGGTCGCGCAGCAGGAGCTTGGCCACGACGACCTCCACCGCCCACAGCAGCGTCGCCCCCAGGACCAGGAGCTCGCCCCGGTCGGCGGCGAGCTGGCCCACCCCGCCGGACAGTGCCACCTCCCCGCCGACGAGCAGGACCACCGCCGCCACGTTCCACCACCGGATCCGCTCGCGGAGAACCGGGACCGCCAGGAGGGCCACCCACACCACCAGGGTGTCGCGCCAGAAGGCGGCGGGCGCCGCCGAGGTGTCGGCCAGGCCGTCGAAGAACAGGATGAAGGCCAGGCCGCCGGAGACGATCCCCACATAGCCCAGTCCCAGCCATGCGGCCGCGCTGGACGGGCGCCGCGCCCCCGGTGCGGTGACGTACCGGCTGAGGGACCTCGGCGGGGTGGCCCTTCGTCCCACCAGGGCGGCGGCCGCCAGCACGCCGACCAGCAGGACGGTGGCCACAAGGTTCTTGGCCGTGGTGTACACCGCGGGTGACGTGAAATCGTGCACGCCGTAGCTGTTCACGAAGATCGAGATCCCACTGACCACCGCGGTGATGGCGGCCACGGCCACCCCGGGGAGTGCCGCACGGCCTCGAGGGACGGCCGGCGACGGCTGGGCCGGACGAGGGCCGTGGTCGAGCGAACCGGTCATGGGGAGGTACCTCCGATGCGGTCTGGGGGACGGGGGGAGGGGTGGCGGGTCCCGACGGGGCGCCCGAGGCCGGCGGCGGGGCCACGGCGCGCTGCACCTCGGCGGCGATCGCCGCAGCTTCGGCGGCGTCGACGCGGTTGATGGCGTAGCCGGCGTGGACCACCAGCCACTCGCCCTCGGCGGGCGGGGGCCCGTCGAGGGCGAGCAGCGAGACCCGGTGGCGGGCGCCGTCGAGGTCCTGCACCTCCACGGAACCGTCTGCGGCCGCCCTCACGACCAGGTGGAGTCGGCTCATGCACATGGCCGGCCCCCCCTGATGACCTCGACGGCCCGACGGGCGGCCTCGGGGACGGCCGCCTGCACGGCGGGGCTGAGCCCCTCGCCCCGACCGAAATCCTCCCCGGCGATGCCCACCACCACCAGCCGTGCCGGCGCCTGCCCCACGGCCGCGGCCAGTCGGAGCACCCCGGCCAGGTCGATGCCGTGGGTGCTGGACACCGGTCTGGGGAGACCGCCCCCGGCGGGGCGGGCCGCCACCTCCTCGACGTGCACCGATCCGGGCACGGCGTCGGGCCCGACGGCGTCGATCACCACGGCCAGGTCGGCGCCGTCCCACAGGCCCAGCAGGTCCAGCGGGTCCCCGAGGGGGCCCACCAGCTCCACGCCGGCCTCGCCGGTGAGCTGCCCGCTCACCTCGGCGGCGATGGCCGGTCCTGCGCCGTCGTCGCGACGGTAGGCGTTGCCCAGCCCGGCGACGATGACCCGCGGGGCCACGCTCACGACCGCACCACCGTCAGGTCGAGGAAGTGGGCGGCGCACGAGATGCACGGATCGTGGTTTCGCACGGCCTGCTCGCAGCGACGGGCCAGCGTGGCGTCGTCGAGACCGAGGCCGGCCTGCGCCACCAGGCGGAGATCAGCCTCCATGGTGAGCTGGTTCTGGGAGGTCGGGGGCACGATGCGGGCGCGGCGGATGGTCCCGTCGTCCGCCAGCTCGTACGTCTGGAACAGCAGCCCCCGAGGGGCCTCGGTGGCCCCGGCCCCGAAGCCGGCCCGGGCCACGACGGCGGCGGCCGGGGGCCGGGGCGGCTCGTACTCGGAGACGAGGCGCAGCGCCTCCTCGCACGCCGCCACCAGCTCGACCGCCCGGACCACGATGCTGCGGAACGGGTTGGTGCAGGGGGCGATGAGTCCCACCGCCCTCGCCGCATCCGCCGCCAGGGGCGGGAGCTGATCGGCGTTGAGGGCGAAGCGGGCCAGGGGCCCGGTGAGATAGGGATCTCGCCCGTGCAGCCGGGCGTGCAGCGCGGTGGAGTGGGACACGTGCTCCTCGACCACCAGTTGGGCGAGGTCCGCCACCGAGACGTCCAAGCCGTCAGAGGACGTGGGCCGGCCCGCTTCCAGCGGGTAGCGCCCCGGGCCCCGCAGGGCCACGAACCGGTACTCGCCCTCGATGTCGGGGAACTCGAACCCCGAGACCCACTCGACCGTGGCCAGGGCGGCGTCGCGTGCGGCGCGCAGGGGCTCGGCCAGCGCGGCCACCGCCTCGGAGTCCGGGGCGCGGTAGAAGCCCCCCACCCGCACGTTCACCGGGTGGACGGCCCGGCCGCCCACCGTCTCCATCACCAGGTTGCCGGTGCGCTTGAGGCCGAGGCCACGCTCCACCGCCGAGCGGTCCCGTTCGGCCAGCTCCACCGCGTCGTCGCAGCCGAAGAAGTCGGGAGCATGCAGCAGGTAGATGTGCAGGGCGTGGCTCTGCATCCACTCGCCGCAGTACAGGAGGCGACGCAGGTCCGTGATGCGCCCGTCGACCTCCACCCCGCAGGCGTTCTCCATGGCCGCACAGGCGCTCATCTGGTAGGCCACGGGACAGATCCCGCAGATGCGTGCGGTGATGTCCGGCGCCTCGGCGAAGTCCCTCCCCTCCAGAAGGGCCTCGAAGTACCGGGGCGGCTCGAAGATCTCCAGGGCGACGTCGGCCACCGATCCGTCGCGCACCTCCACCCGGAGGGACCCCTCGCCCTCCACGCGAGCCAGCCCCTTCACCCCCACCGTCCGGGCCCGACCCCTCCCGTGGGTCACCGGTCCGCCCCGTCCGCTCGCCGGCCGCGCCTGCGGGCCGGGCCCATGGTGACCGCCATGCCCGCTGGCGCGCCGTCCCGGGGACCGGCCGGACCGTAGGCGACGGCGTCAGCAGCCTGCCTCTCTCCTTCGGCGTGGAAGGCGGGTGCCCCGACGTTGAACGTGGAGAACAGCCTGGACAGCTCGCCCGGGGTGGCGCCGTTCTGGCGGAGCCGGGAGGCCAGCGAGCCGGTGTTGGCCGTCTCCGACGGCCCGAAGCAGCCGAAGCACCCCCGGCCCACCGCGGGGCACAGGGCACCGCAACCGGCCCTGGTCACCGGCCCCAGGCACGCCACCCCCCCGGCCACGAGGATGCACACGGTGCCTCGTCCCTTGCATTCCTGGCAGACCGAATGGCCGGGGATGGCAGGGCGGCGACCGGCCAGGGCCGCGGTGATGACCTCCAGCAGCTGGCGTCGGTCGATCGGGCAGCCGTGGAGCTCGAAGTCGACGTCCACGTGCGCCGAGATCGGCGTCGAGGTCTCGAGCGCCGAGATGTACTCGGGGTGGGCGTAGACGGTGCGGAGGTAGTCGCCCGAGGCGGCGAAGTTCCGGAGCGCCTGGATCCCCCCCGCGGTGGCGCACGCACCGATGGTGACGAGGAAGTGCGAGTTCCGGCGGATCTCCACGATGCGCTGCTCGTCTTCGGGCGTGGTGATGGACCCTTCCACCAGTGACACGTCGTACGGGCCGTCGGTGGATGCACTGCTCATCTCGCTGAAGTGGGCGATGTCGAACGCCCGGCTGATCGCCAGCAACTCGTCCTCGCAGTCGAGGAGGGTCAGCTGGCAGCCGTCGCACGAGGCGAACTTCCACACGGCGAGGGCGGGTCGGCGCGACGGTGTCGGGGAGGCGGCACCCGGCGCCGACCCAACCGCCGGAGCCGGCGGCGTCCCCTCAGGCGAGGTGCCGCTCATCGCTCGCGCTCGGTGAGCAGTTCGGCGACGGCGCCGGCGTAGGGCAGCACGGGCCCGTCCCGGCAGAGCAGGAACGGCCCCAGCTGGCAGTGACCGCACCAGGCCACGCCGCATTGCATGTTCCGCTCCAGGGACACCCTGATGCGGCCGGGGTCGACCCCCAGGTCCACCAGGGCGCGGGCGCAGAAGCGCATCATGATCTCGGGACCGCACAGGAGGGCGGTGGTGCCGACGGGGTCGAAGCCGGCCGAGGGGAGCAGCGTCGTCACCACCCCCACGTTTCCCCCCCATTCGGACCCGGCGGTGTCGACGGTGACCGCCACCGTGGCCCCCGCGTCGGACCACGCCCGGAGATCGTCGGCAAAGAGGACCTGCGCCGGCTCGCGCGCCCCGACCAACACGAAGACCCGGGGCCCGGGGGCGGCCCGCGGGTGGAGCAGCAGGTCGATGGCGCCCCGCAGCGGCGCCAACCCGATCCCTCCGGCGACGACGACGACGTCGCCTCCGCCGAGCTCCTCCACGTCCTCGGCCCCCCACGCGCTGCCGAAGGGGCCGCGCACGCCCACGACGTCGCCGGGCCGAGCCTGGCAGAGGGCCCGCGTGACCGGCCCCACGTCACGGATGGTCTGCTGGAGGCAGCCCGGCGACCGAGGACTGCCCGAGACCGAGATGGCCGCCTCGCCCACGCCGAAGGCGGTGAGCATGGTGAACTGTCCCGCCCGGAAGGCGAGCGCTTCGCCGTCGCCCGGCGCCAGGTCAAGGGTCACCACGTCGGCCGTCTCGCGCCGGCTGGCGGCGACGCGGTAGGGCGCCGGGACCAGGGGCCCTGCGTGGTCACCCCGCACCGCCACCCCCGTAGAGGTCGAGGAGCCGAATCCGGGTGGACTGCAGGCGGTCGAGGAGGAGCTTGGACACCCGGGACATGAGGGCGTAGCCCAGCACCGGGTCCGCGTCGGCCCTGGACCGCAGGCAGGAGCCGTCGACGGCGATCGCCCCGACCGCCCGCACGGCCCTGGCGTCGAAGTGGTAGCGGTACGGAGGGAACATCCAACTCCAGCCGACGACCCCGCCCGGGCCCACCATGTCGATCACCACCGGCCCCCGCCCCGGAGAGAAGACCTCGATGGCCACCTGCCCTCGCCGCACCAAGAAGAGCGTCGCCGCCGGGTCCCCCTCGGCCAGCAGCAGGCGACCCTGGCCGAAGGCGACGTTCTGGGCGCAACCGGCGACCTGGCTCACGGCGTCGCCGGGCAGATCGACGAAGAACGGGTGCGAGGCGACCAGTGTGGCGACCGGCGTGGGGGGCTTCACCGGGTCCCGGCCTCTCCGGCGGAGGCCGGCCCCGTCCCGTCGGTGGCCGCGAAGACCGCCACCTCCTCGGTCAGGTCGATGCCCACCGGGCACCAGGCGATGCAGCGGCCACAGCCGACGCAGCCCGAGGTGTCGAACTGGTCCCACCACGTCGAGAGCTTGTGGGTGAGCCATTGGCGGTAGCGGGAGGAGACGGACCCCCGCACCGCGCCGCCCGCCATGTGGGAGTGTTCGAGGTCGAAGCACGATGCCCACGTGCGGGTGCGCCGCACCTCACCCGAGAGTTCGGTGACGTCGGTGACGTCGCTGCAGAAGCACGTCGGGCAGACGAGCGTGCAGTTGCCGCAGGCCACACAGCGCTCAGCGACCTCCTCCCACTGGGGATGCTCCAGGTTGCGCGCCAGCAATGAGGCCACCGTGTCCTTGGGGAGCTGGCGGTGGATGGCCGCAATGGAGTGGTCGAGCACGGCGCGGGCGGCGGCAAGGTCACCCCCGCCCGCCGGTCCCGCCCCCACGGCCGCCAGGAGGTCGACCCCTCGGGGGCCGGCGTGGTGGGCCACGAACCGGTGACCGTCGTCATCGAGCAGCTCGGTCAGCGCCAGGTCGAACGACCCGGTCGCCCCGGGCCCGGTGCCCATCGACGTGCAGAAGCAGGTGGCGGCGGGCGCTCCGCACTCGACCACGATCACCAGGGCGTCTCGGCGTCGCCGCAGGTAGTGGGGGTCGCCCACGGCGCCGTCGCCCAATACCCGGTCGAGCACGCCCAGCGCCGCCACCTCGCACGGCCGGGCGCCGAAGATGGCCAGCGGCCGGACGTCGTCGTCGGGCTCCTCCACCTCGACCCGGCCGTCGGTGACCCGGGCCCGCCACACTTCCTGGCTGGGCGGGAACAGCTCGGCCTTCCACGATCCGGGTCCCACGGCCCACCCGAACAGCTCCTCGTCGTCGGCCTCGATGTCCAAGCGGTAGGTCCCGGCCTCCTGGCGGTCGTGGCAGCCGCGGGGGAGGTCGGCGACCCCAGCGATCTCACCGGGGACCACCGCACCCTCCCGCACCACCGGGCCCATCACCCGGTAGCCGCGGGAACCGAGCAAGCGGATCAGGGCGTCAAGGCCGCCGACGTCGAGGACCGCGGCCTGGCCGTGGCCTTCCCCGGCCGACGCCGGATCAGGTGCGCTCATCCCGGCCTCAGCGGGGCCCTCGCCGGGAATGTGCTCGGGCACGCGACGTACGCCCGGCGCCCCCGGGCCGGGAGATCCCCGAGGGTGCGACGCTGCGGTGTGCCCCGTCTGCCCCCTCCAACAGAAGGCGCCATTCGGCCCGGACCACCGACCTGCGGGCCGCCGCCAGGGCGTCGGGATTGACCGACACGGAGGTGATGCCCAGGCGTACCAGGTGCTCGGCGAAGGCGGGATCGTTGGACGGTGCTTGGCCGCAGAGCGACGACGTGATGCCGGACTCCCTGCTGGCGGCGATGATTCGGCCGATGGTGTCGAGCACCGCCTCGTCGGACTCGTCGAACAGCTCGGCGCAGACCTGAGAGTCTCGGTCGACGCCCAGCACCAGCTGGGTGAGGTCGTTGCTGCCGATGGACACCCCGGAGATCCCCATCGCCGCGTACTCCGGGATGCGGTAGGCCACCGACGGGACCTCCGCCATGACCCACACCGGCAAGGCGCCCGCCACCGGACTCCGGTCAACCACCTCAAGACAGGCCTCGAGTTCCCAGGCCGTCCGCACGAAGGGGATCATGAGCGTCACGTTTGGGGTCTCTTCGAGCACCTTGGCCAGGACATCGAGTTCCAGGCCGAACAGGTCGGGCTCGCGCACGTAGCGGAAGCAGCCACGGTAACCGATCATCGGGTTGTCTTCCACGGGCTCGAACCGCTCCCCACCCTCCAGGGCGGAGAACTCGTTGCTCCGAAAGTCGATGCTCCGGTAGACGACGGGCCTGGGGGCAAAGGCGTGGGTGATGCGCAGGAGGCTGTCGGCCATGGCGTCGACGAACGCCTTCTCCTCGCCCCTCTCGATCAAGAGCCGGGGATGCACGCCGGCCAGTGCGTCGGTCACCATGAATTCCGCCCGGAGCAGCCCCACCCCGTCGACGTCCATGGCCGCCACTTCCTCGGCGTGCTCGGCGAATGCCAGGTTGGCGTAGATCCGGGTTGCCGTGACGACGCCACCGCCCGGCCCCGAGAGGGCGGCAGCCGGCTGTCCCACCGAGACCGCGGTGAATGCTGACGTCTGGCCGTCGGTCGCGGCGCCTGCGGCCACGTCGCCCTCCAGCACCAGCCCTTGGGCGCCGTCGACGGTGACCAGTTCGCCGTCGCGCAGCACAGACGTGGCAACCCGGGCCCCGACCACGCAGGGCACGCCGAGCTCGCGTGAGACGATCGCCGCGTGGCAGGTCATCCCGCCACCGTCGGTCACCAGTGCGCCTGCCCGTCGCATGGTGGGTACCCAGTCAGGGCTGGTCATCTTGGCCACCAGGATTTCGCCCGCCTGCAGCTTGCCGCCTTCGTCGGGTGACGCCAGCACACGCACGGCGCCGGTGGCACGGCCGGACGACGCCGCCAATCCCTGCACCAGCACGCGTCCTGACGGCTGGGTGATTCCCGGCGCCTGCGTCGAGGCGAGGGTGGTGATCGGCCGCGACTGCACCAGGTAGATCCGGCTCCCGACCATGGCCCACTCGAGGTCCTGCGGGGAGCCGTAGTGACGCTCCGCCGCCAGTCCAAGGCCCGCCAACTGCAGCACCTCGGCGTCGGTGAGCACCCGCAGGCTGCCCTCGGCGGGGTCGAGGTCCACCCGCTCGTCGCGTCCGTCGCCCCCCCGCACGATCTTGAATTCCTGGATCCCCACGCGCACCTGGAGGAGCGTGGGTCCGCCCTTGGACAGCACGTAGGTGTCCGGCTCGATCTGACCGCTGACGACCACTTCGCCTTGGCCGAAGGCGCCCTCGATGACGATTCGGTCGGTGTCCCCGGTGGACGGGTCCGCCGTGAACATCACCCCAGAGCGGTCGGAGGGCACCATCTCCTGCACGACGACTCCCAACGAGGGCTCCTCCGTCACACCGCGGGTACCCCGGTAGGAGATGACGCGTGCACCGTAGAGCGAGGCCCAGCAGCTCACGATGGCCTCGAGCACTTCCTTGTCCCCGGTGACGTTGGTGAAGGTGGCGTTCATCCCGGCGAACGAGGTGTCCGCGGCATCCTCTGCCGTCCCCGATGAGCGCACGGCCACGGTGCAGTCGTCGCCCAGCCGGTGGTAGGCGTCGAGCACCGTGGCCCCGAGGTCGGGCGGGATGGGGATGGCGTGCACGAGTTCCTGGGCCGACTTGGCGGCCCGTGCGACGGCCTCTTGGTCCTCGGGATCGACCTCCGAGAGGATCTTCGCAAGGGCCTCGCGCTGTCCCGCGGCCTTCAGTGCGTAGTGGTACGCGTCAGAGGTGACGACGAATCCCGGGGGCACCGGAAGCCCTGCCGCCGTCAGCTCCCCCAGATTTGCGCCCTTGCCGCCCACGAGGGCGGTGTCGCTGAGGCGGATCTGGTCGAAGAAGCGCACCGCCTCCAGTTGTGCCGACGTCGGCACTCCGTTCCGTCGTGCCTTCGTGTCCTCGGCCATCGCTTTGCTCCCCATGTCAAGCGGTCCGCCCATGCGGTTGGACCGGGCGTTCTCCGTCCAGGCTCGCCATCGAGGCCACCCTTGGACTTCGTTGCCATGGTGGCAGCGTGGGATCGGCGCTCCCAGGGGCAAAGGTCCCACCGGTCCTCCGGGGACCGTTTCCACCGTAGTCCCCACCCCATCCTGGCCATTCCCTCGCCCTCGTGAGGTCGCCGACAAACGCCGTTTTCGTCCAGGGCGGCTGCAGAGGCCGGGCCCCGGGCCAACGGGCGACAGGGAGACTCGGACACGGCACCCGACCCGCGGGCCCATCCGCTCCACCGGCAGGGTCGCCAAGGGCCACCTGCGCCTCGTGCGCCCTCCTTCATGCAGCTGCCCGAGCGCTCACACCTGAGCTTCCAGCTCCACGGCTGTGCACCGGTCCTACCTAGGTCGTCGGAGCCTCCACTGACGTGGCGACACCGGCCATCACAGCTTGCGCCTTCTCGTCGACGGGAAAGCGGTGGCCGCAACGCGGGCAGGTCGTGGTCCCATCATCAGATGGTGGGGGGGTCGGATCGTTCGCACCGCACGCTGGGCAATTCATGGAAACTCCTTTCGTGAGCGGTCCTCTGACCGCAAACCTCTCATTCCTCATTGACCTCTTTCGGCGCCCGTCGGAACACGTCGTGGCCGATGAGCGTCGAGTGCCATTCCTCCCCGGCCAACGGTGGACGGGTGAGCAGCCAGGTGGCGTCGATCGTGCCGGTGTTGTCGTCGTAGCGGCCAGCCCACACGGTCACCGAGGGCGTCTCCCGCCAACGGACGACGAACCCGACGGCGGCCGTCGCACACTCGGGAACGGTTCGGCAGTAGCCGGTCAAGGGCTGCTCGCCCTCCTCTCCTCCCACCGAAGAGGCGAACGTTCCGACCAGACGACCCCGGTCATTCTGCGCGATCTCCATGTGTGAGCCCAGCTGGCTGCACCACTGGCCCACGATCTCCTGTCCTGCGTACGTAGTCATCGACTCACTTCCTGCGCTTTCTCTCTTGACCTGGGTCCATCTTCCAGCGTCGAACGGGGCGACGAAAGGGCTGAAGGTCCCGAGTGGACCGGCGTGAGGCCACCTTGGACCGGTGTCCGCACCCCGACCAGGCCGTTCTCGGGCTGGAACTGCGCACCGGGCTCGACGCCGCCTGACCCGCGTCGGCCGCTGACCGGTCCAGGTAGGAAGACGGTCCCGACCCGGGCAGGCAAGGAGCTCACGACCGGCCTCGAGGGCCGCGCGCGGGCCCGTCCGGTCACCATCATCAACTCGTCCGAGGAGCGGTGGGCGCTCGAGGCCGCCGCAGCGCGCCGGCGGACGAGCCGGGAGGGGGCGGCGGGAAGCCACTCGCCGGGCAGGTCACGGGTGCGGCCCGGCCGGCTGGGCACCGGCAACTCCTCGGCGCTCGCCGGCCACTCCGAGATGTGCGAGGGCGGCCTCACGCACGGCATCGGCCGTCCGGTCGGTCTCGATCACGGTCGCCGTGGGCCACGGCGCTTGCCGACGCGCCAGCTCCCGGGCGACGGCTGGGGTGGCGTCGGAGACGTCCCCACCTCGCAGACCCCGATCCGCCAGCCGGCGCTCGAGGACCGGAAGCGGCGCCATGCAGTGCAGCTCGTCCAAATCGGCCCCGGCAGCAGAGGCGAGTTGCCTGGCGGCCTCCCGCCACGTCGGATCGGAGAAGGTGGCGTCGAGCACCACGCTCTGGCCCATCGAAAGCATGGACCGCGCCCGGCCGAGGAGCACTCTGTAGGTCGCGGCGGTCATCTCGGGCCGGTAGAGGTCCTGGTCTAGCGGTGCGGGCATCGGCGTCGTCGCATCGATCCCGGCCAGCGCCTTGCGCACCTCGTCGGAGCGCACCACCCCGGCATCGAGGGCCCCGGCAATCGCCCCGGCCACGGTGGACTTTCCGGAGCCGGGCAGTCCGCCGACGATCACCAAGCGGACTCGTCCCGCCTCGAGGTGGGCGGCCGACAAGCCGAGGAGCTGGACGGCCGACTCCGCCGCGGCCGGGTCGCCCTGCAGGGACCGAAGGCCCCCCACCAGGGCGCGCACCTGGGCCCGGTAGGCGATGTAGTGGTGGGCCAGGGACGCCGGCCACGTCTCGGCGGCGGTGCGCCGGTAGTGGTCGAGGAACGCCCGGGCAAGGTCGGCTCGTCCCAGGCGTTCGAGGTCCATGGCCAGAAAGGCGACATCGGACAGCACGTCGCCGTAGCGCAGCCGGTCGTCGAATTCGAGGCAGTCGAGCACCCGGGGCCCGTCGTCGAGGCAGAAGATGTCGTCGGCGAGCAGGTCGCCGTGGCCGTCACAGACGCGGCCCTCGTCCACGCGGGCGGCGAACAGCGGTTCTCGACCGCCCAGGTAGCGCCGGGCCAGATCCATGACACGGGCCACGACTGCCGGCTCGAAGAGCGGGCCGGCGAGAGGTGCCATCTCGGCCGCGTTGGCCTTCCAGAGGGCGAGGACGGCGTCTCGACTGGCCGCGGCGTCGATCCCGGCGGAGCGCTCCGCCCGCGCGTGGAACCTGGCCAGCTGGGACGCCAGCCGACGGAGGTGCTCGTCCACGGGGGCCCCGGTCACGACCAGGTGCGCCAGCCGCCGCGCCGCGGGAAGGCGGCGCATCACCACCAAGTGGTCACAGGTCGTCCCCCCGGGCCCGATGACGTCGGCAACCCCCAGGTACACGTCGGGGGCGAGGCGGGAGTTCAGCTCCACCTCGCGCTGGCAGACGGCCTGGCGGGTCTCGCGGCTGGTGAAGTCCAAGAACCCGAAGGACACGGGTTTCTTCGCCTTGTAGGCCCGGTCGCCGACCAGGAACACGACCCCGATGTGGGTCTCGTTGACGGCCGCGTACGGCTCCGTCCCACCGGCTCCCTCGGAGGAGCCGGCGAACGATGCGGACCGCGGGTCGGAGCTCATCGCCGTCGCCCGAGCGATCCTCTCCTCTTCGACTCCCTCGGGAACCGAAAAGCTGCAGAAGGTGCCGTAGGGCTACTCGCGACCATCGAGGACCTCCTTGCGCATCTCTCGCTCACCAGCACGGTGCGCCGTCCTCCGCCGCGTCGGTAGGGTCGTTGGTCCACTGGCCACCGGAAGGCGCACGTTGCGGGATCGTCCGCGGCGGGGCAGATCGGGTCAGACGAGGCGCCCCAGGGGCCGCTCGTCGGCCACAGAGCTCGTCAACCGACCGCCCAGCAGCTCCCCAGGGCCCCGGTTGCCGACTCCGTGGGCACACCCTCCGCCGTGAGCCGACGCCCACGACCTGCGGACGAGCAGGTCCAGGTGGCTCGCTACCCGAGCAGGGGCGACGCCACCGTGTCGAGCAGCGAGCGGTCGAGGGTCTTGGGGGTGCCGACCGCCTCGGAGAGCGGCACGCGGACGATCCGTCCGGCCTGGAGGGCCACCATCGTGCCGAAGGCGCCGTCGTGGACGGCAGCCACCGCCTCCACCCCGAAGCGCGAGGCCAGCACCCGGTCGTAGGCGGTCGGGCTCCCGCCTCGCTGGATGTGGCCAAGGGCCGTGACCCGAGACTCGAAGCCGGTGCGTCGCTCGATCTCACTCGACAGCCACTCCCCGATCCCGCCCAGCCGGGCGTGGCCGAAGGCGTCGACCGACTTGGGGGAGGTGGCCTCGGCCGCAGCATCGGCGTCGGGACCCGGGGCAGGCATGGCGCCTTCGGAGATGACCACGATCGACGCGTAGCGGCCCCGCTGGTGGCGCCGGACCAAACGGTCACAGACGTCGTCGAGGACGAAGGGCACCTCGGGCACCAGGATCTCGTTGGCCCCCCCGGCGATGCCGGCGTAGGTGGCGATCCAGCCGGCGTGGCGACCCATCACCTCGCAGACGATCACCCGGTGGTGGGACTCGGCCGTGGTGTGCAGCCGGTCGATGGCCTCGGTCGCCGTCTGGACGGCGGTGTGAAAGCCGAACGTCACCTCGGTGCCCGACAGGTCGTTGTCGATCGTCTTGGGCACCCCCACCGCCCGGACTCCGAGCGGTCCGAGCCGCTGCGCCACCCCGAGGGTGTCGTCCCCGCCGATGGCCACCACCGCGTCGACACCGAGTCGCTCCAAGGTTGCCAGCACCACGCCGGGTCCGTCCTCGGTGACGAAGGGATTGGTCCGCGAGGTGCCCAGCACGGTCCCGCCCAACGCCAGGAGGTTCTGGCACCGGTCCGGGTCAAGGTCGAGGGTCCGCCCCTCGAGGACGCCCCGCCAGCCGTCGAGGAACCCCACCGTCTCGTCGCCGTGCACCTCGTGGCCGGTGAGGACCACCGCACGGATGACGGCGTTCAAGCCCGGGCAGTCGCCGCCGCCCGTCAGGACGCCGATGCGCATCCGTGTATCCCTTGCCGCCGGTGCACCCGGGGTTCGACGACGGGCCGGATCAGGAGATGGAGAACTTCGATGCCGCGGCGAACCGCTCGGCCACGTCCGCCCAGTTCACGATCTTCCACAGGGCGGCCACGAAGTCGGCCTTCACGTTCTTGTACTGCAGGTAGAAGGCGTGCTCCCAGGCGTCGAAGACCAGGAGCGGCACCGACCCGTTGCCCACGTTGCCTTGGTGGTCGTAGACCTGGTTGACCAGAAGGCGGCGGCCGAGCGGCTCCCAGGCCAGGACTCCCCAGCCCGATCCTTGGATGGTGGTGGTGGCCTGGGTCAGCTGGGCCCGGAACCCGTCGAAGGACCCGAAGTGCTTGTCGACGGCCGCCGCCAGCTCGCCCTCGGGGCGCTCGGCCCCGTCGGGGGTGAGGTTCTTCCAGAAGATGGAGTGGAGCACGTGGCCGGACACGTTGAAGGCCAGCGTCTTCTCCAGGCCCACGATGGCCCCGTACTCCTCCTTGGACCGGGCTTCGTCCAGCTTCTCGAGCGTGGTGTTGGCGCCGGCCACGTAGGCGGCGTGGTGCTTGTCGTGGTGGAGCTCGAGGATCTGCCCCGAGTAGTGGGGCTCGAGGGCCCCGTAGTCGTAGGGCAGGTCGGGAAGGGAGTAGTCGGCCATGGCGTGCTCCTGGGCTCGTCGGACGCGTCGGTCCTCACCCTACCGCGACCCGTACGCAGCGCGACCGGGGACGCCACGGGGCCCGATCCCTACCGGCGGTCCGCCCGCGCCGCCCGCTCCAGCTCGAAGGCGGCCAGCAGGTCGCCGACCACCTGCCGGTCGGCGGGCACCAGACCCCCAATGCCCGGGGTAGCGAGGTAGCCCGAGAGGAAGGCCCGGCGGTTGCGCGCCTCCCAGTCGAGGGCCGGGGCGCCCACCCCGCCGCGCTCGGCCGGATCCCGCTCGGCCGCGGCCTCGGTCGCCGCGAGGTGGAGCGACCACAACAGGTCCGCCACGTCGGCCAGCGGCGACCGAAACACGGGCCCGACGGCCCCGGGTGGCACCCCTCCCGGCCGGCAGTCGGCCACCACCCAACCGTGGTCCGTGCGGGCCGTGCGGCCGAGGTGGAGGTCGCCGTGGGTGCGGATGGTGGCGCACCGCAGCTCAGAGCGTGCGAGGGCGGCCAGGGTCTCACCCACCAGCTCCACGTCGAGGAGGGAAGGATCCGACGCCGCCACCACCGAGCGCACGTCGGCCGCCCACGACGCCACCGCCGCGGGGCGCCGCCCGAACGCCCGGTCGAGGGCGAGGTGCATCCGGGCGGTCATCGTCCCGAGATCCCGGGCCTCGGTGGCGAAATCGCCGCCGGCCGCCTCCGCTGGGCCGCCCCTGGCGAACAGGTCGCGCAAGGAGGCCTGGACCAACGCCCACCCCCCGGCGCTCCCGGCCAGCAGCTCCTGGACCAGCCCCAGGTCCCGCCCGGCCCGGCGCCAGAGGGCGAGCGGCGCCGCCACGTGGTTGAAGCCCGCCTCGTCGAGCGCCACCAGCTGTGCCACCGAGGGGTCCGGGCCCTCGCAGAGCCAGGGGAAGACGGTGAACGAGCACCGATCGCCGAAGTTGAGGACCACCGCCCCGTCGACCTCGGGTGCCACCGACACCAGAGCGGGGCTCTCCGCGGTGCCGGTCACCGCGGCCAAGACCAGCGGCGCCAGCTCGGCGTCACTCAGGGCGTCGACCGCCACGGCCAGTCCCAGGTCGTCCTCGATGAGGCCTAGAACCGGTTCGTCGCCGGCGCGCAGGAGGTGGGCCTCCTCGCCCGGCCGGCGCAGGCCGACCACGGCGTGGACCGTACGGTCGCCGACCTCGGCGATGACGTCGACCAACCCCGGCCGGCCCGCCAGCAGGACCTCGGCCTGGACCACCCGAAGTGCCGTGGTGCCCTCGGCGTCCTCGGGTGAGTATCGAGCCGCCCAGGCCGCCGCCAGCTCGCCCAGGGCCCGCTGGCGGTCGTCGGTCAGCTCGAGCATGGCCTCGCTCATGGCCGGCCTTCCCCCGCCGCGCCGGTGTCGACGAGGTCGAACCACAGGTAGCCATAGGGGCCGAGGGTGACGTTGTAGGGCTCCTCGCTCACGGCGGGGAACGGGACGCGGCCGAGCACCTCGATGGGGGTGCACCCGGCCCAGCGGGACAACTGCAGCTCGGCGGGCTGGGCGAAGCGGGAGAGGTTGTGGACGCACAGGACCGCCTGGGAGCGCAGCACCGCCTCGTCGGACTCCTCGTGGCCGGCGGCCACCGTGCGGGCCACCTGCTCGCTCCAGCTGCGCCAGTCGCCGAGGGCCACCGGAGCCCCGGGCATCGCCGGCTCGGCCGCCGGCGGCAGGTCGGCCGGCGGCGGCTCGGTCACCGGCACGTCGGCCACCTCCCCCCAGCGCACGTAGGCCAGCACCGAGGGGTTCGGGCAGGCCAGCACCTCCAACTCCCCCACCCCGAGCACCGGAAGCGACCGGCGCTCGACGAGCATTCCCCGCAGCCAGTGGAGGAACGACCCGGGATTGCGCCGCTGGGCCTCGACGTTGACGGCGCTGAAACCGTAGACCGGGTCCATGAGCGGAGGCAGGTACAGCTGGGCGAAGTCGGCCCGGGAGAAGCCGCCGTTGCGGTCCGGCGACCACTGCATCGGGGTGCGCACAGAATCGCGGTCGCCGAGGTAGATGTTGTCGCCCATCAGCAGCTCGTCGCCGTAGTAGATGACCGGGCTGCCCGGCAGGGAGAGAAGGAGGGCGTAGAGGAGCTCGGCCAGGCGTCGGTTGCCGTCGAGGAGCGGGGCGAGGCGCCGGCCGATCCCCATGTGGCGCTTCATCCGGGGGTCCTTGGCGTACTCGGAGATGAGGTAGTCGCGCTCCTCCTCGCTCACCTGCTCGAGGGTCAGCTCGTCGTGGTTGCGCAGGAAGATGGCCCACTGGCAGCCCTCGGGGATCTCGGGGGTCTGGCTCAGTATCTCGGTGATGGGGTATCGCTGCTCCCGGCGAACGGCCATGAACAGGCGGGGCATGAGGGGGAAGTGGAAGCAGAGGTGGCACTCGTCACCCTCGCCGAAGTAGTCGGCGACGTCGGCCGGCCAGCCGTTCGCCTCGGCCAGGAGGATGCGGCCGGGGTAGTCGGCCTCGAGCTGCTTTCGGATCCGGCGGATGTAGCCGTGGGTCTCGGGGAGGTGCTCGCCGGCCGTCCCGTCGCGCTGGTAGAGGTACGGCACGGCGTCGAGGCGGAAGCCGTCCAGGCCGAGGTCGAGCCAAAACCGCACCAGGTCGAGCATGGTGTCGGCGACCTCGGGATTGTCGTAGTTGAGGTCGGGCTGGTGCGAGTAGAAGCGGTGCCAGTAGTACTGCTGGCGGGTGTCGTCCCACGTCCAGTTGGACCGCTCGACGTCGGTGAAGACGACCCGGGCCTCCGGCCAGCGCTGGTCATCGTCGTTCCACACGTACCAGTCGGCCTTGGGGTTGTCCCGCGAGCTGCGCGACTCGACGAACCAGGGGTGCTGGTCGCTGGTGTGGTTCATCACCAGGTCGGCGATGACCCGGATACCCCGGTGGTGGGCGTCCTCGAGCAGCCCGACGAGCTCGCCCAGGGACCCGTAGTCGGGGTGCACGTTGAAGAAGTCGCTGATGTCGTAGCCGCCGTCGCGCATCGGCGAGGGGTAGAAGGGAAGCAGCCACAGGCAGTCGATGCCTAGCCACGAGAGGTAGTCGAGCTTCTCCCGGAGGCCTCTGAGGTCTCCGGTGCCGTCGTCGTTGGCGTCGTAGAAGCCGCGGATCAGCACCTCGTAGAAGACGGCGTGCTGGAACCAACCGGCAGAGGGGTCGAACGGCCCGCCGGGCGGTCCGACCGGGACCGGTGCGGTGCTCATCGGACCGCTCGGACGCGGCCCGCCCCGCGCGGGCGCACGAGGGGCACGGCCGCTCCGGTGGACATCACGGCACCGTACCGCCTCACCGGCCGGGCGCGCCCCCGACCCGCCGTCGCCCAGCAGGCGGTCGCCCGCCGCGTAGGGGTCGAGACGGCCGGCCACCAAGGCCTCGACGGCCAGGGCGAACCCCTCCCCGGCTGAGAGCTCGGCCACCTGGTGGTGGAGCCGAGAGGCCAGCACCCCGCGGAGCTCCTCGGCCAAACGGGCGGCTCGGCGCTCGGCGAGGAGCCCGCCCTCGCAGAGATGGGCGCGGTGACCGGCCACCGCCTCCCAGAGGCCGTCGACGCCGTCGCCGGTGACGGCGACGGTCTCGACCACCGGTGGGCGCCAGTCCGAAGCCGCCGAGAGGTCGAGCATCTGCTCGAGGTCACGCCGGGCCTCGCGCACCCCTGGCCGGTCGGCCTTGTTCACCACCAGGACATCGGCCACCTCGAGGAGACCCGCCTTGGCGGCCTGCATCGAATCGCCCCAGCCCGGGGTCACCACCACCACCGTGGTGTCGGTGGCCGAGGCCACCTCCACCTCCATCTGGCCCACGCCGACCGTCTCGACGATCACCACCGGCAGGCCGGCGGCGCCCAGCACCCGCACGGCCTCGGGCACGGCCAGGGCCAGCCCCCCCAGGTGGCCGCGGGTGGCCATGGAGCGGATGAAGACCGACGGGTCGGTGGCGTGGCCCTGCATGCGGACCCGGTCGCCGAGGATGGCCCCGCCCGAGAACGGCGAGGTCGGGTCGACGGCGAGCACCGCCACCTGGTCGACCGGCTCGGGGTCGGCGCCGTCGCCGGCCGGCCAGCCGGCCCGGGCCGCGGTGATGAGCCGGTCGGTGAGGGTCGACTTGCCCGCCCCCGGGGCCCCGGTCAGGCCCACCGAGTACGGCGGCGGGCGACGGTAGGCAAGCGCGGCCAGCTCGCGTGCGTCGGGGCCGCCGCGCTCGACGACCGACAGGAGGCGGGCCAGCGCCACCCGATCACCACCGGTGGCCGAGGCCAGGAGGGCCCCGGCCTGGCCCGGCCCGGCGCTCACCGTCGCGAGACGTCGGCGCCGAGCGACCGCAGCGCCCCGGCCAGGTCCTCGTAGCCGCGGTCGACGTGCTCGGCCCCCGAGACCTCCGTGACCCCCTCGGCGACCAGCCCGGCCAGCACCAGGGCGGCGCCGGCTCGGATGTCGGTGGCCCGCACCCGGGCGCCCGACAGCCGGGACACGCCCCGCACCACGGCGTGGTTGCCCTCGGTCGAGATGTCGGCGCCCATCCGCCGCAACTCGTCGACGTAGCGAAAGCGGCCGAAGAACAGGTTCTCGGTCACGATGGCCACGCCGTCGGCCACCGACAGCATGGCCACCAGCAGCGGCTTGTAGTCGGTGGCCACCCCCGGATAGGGCAGGGTCGAGACATCGGCCGACCGCAGCCGGCCCCCCGAGACCGCCGAGAGGCCGTCGGGGGTCTGGTCGACCGTGATGCCCATCTCGCCGAGCTTGCGGGCCAGCATCTCCATGTGGTCGATACGGGCGTCCTCCACCACCACCTCGCCACCGGCCAGGCCCGCCGCCGCCAGGTAGGTGGCCGCCACCACCCGGTCGGCCACGACCGTGTGGGTCGCCGGGTACAGCTCCTCGACGCCCTCCACCTCGATGCGCGAGGTGCCGTCGCCCCGGATGGCGGCCCCCATGGCCCGCAGGTAGTCGGCGAGATCGCAGATCTCCGGCTCCCGGGCGGCGTTCTCGATGACCGTGGTGCCCTTGGCCAGCACCGCCGCCATCAGCAGGTTGTCGGTGGCGGTGTGGCTCGGGTACTCGAGCACCAGACGGTCGCCGACCAGCCTCCCCCCGTCCACGGTGCCCTCCACGTACCCGTGGGAGGTCTCGAACCGGGCGCCCATGGACGACAGGCCGCTCAGGTGGATGTCGATGGGGCGGGTGCCGAAATCGTCCCCCCCGGGCATCGACACCCGGGCCCGGCCGCAGCGGGCGAGGAGCGGGCCCAGCACGACGATGGAGGCCCGCATCCGCTCGACGAGGTCGTAGGGGGCCTCGGGGACCAGGCCCGACAGTCCCGGGGAGTCGACCACCAGCTCGCCGGTGTCCAGGCGGGCCGCACGGGCCCCCAGCGCGTCGAGGACCTCGGCCATGATGTCCACGTCGGCGATCCGCGGCACGTTGCGCAGGGTGTGCCGGCCCTCGGCCAGCAGGCACGCGGCCATCAGCTTGAGCGCCGAGTTCTTGGCCCCGCCGGCCCTGACCGTCCCCCGAAGCGGCCCGTTGGCACGGATCACGAAGCTCTCCACCGGCCCCAGTATGGCGGGCAGGGCACGCCGCGCCGATGACCGGCGCGCCACCTGGGAATTCGACGGTTCGGGACCGGCCGGCGGCGCGCCCACTAGGGTCAGGGCCGGTGGAGAGCTCGCACCAGGCACCCGACCGCAACCTGGCCCTGGAGCTGGTCCGGGTGACCGAAGCCGCGGCCATGGCCGCCAGCCGGTGGATGGGCCGGGGGGACAAGGAAGGGGCCGACGGGGCGGCGGTCAACGCCATGCGGGTGGTGCTCCAGTCCGTGGCCATGGACGGGGTGGTGGTCATCGGCGAGGGCGAGAAGGACAACGCCCCGATGCTCTTCAACGGCGAGCGCATCGGCGATGGTTCGCCCCCCCAGACCGACATCGCCGTCGACCCGATCGACGGGACCACTCCCACCGCCCTCGGGCGGGGCGGGGCGCTGGCCGTCATCGCCGTCTCCGAACGTGGATCCCTCTTTGACCCCGGGCCCTGCGTCTACATGGAGAAGCTGGCCGTGGGCCCCCGGGGACGTGGGGCGGTCGACATCAACCAGTCGCCCACCGAGAACCTCCACTCCCTGGCCAAGGCGCTGGGCAAGCGCGTGCGGGACCTGACGGCGGTCATCTTGGACCGCCCCCGGCACGCCGACCTCATCGCCGAGGTGCGGGTGTCGGGCGCCCGCATCCGGCTCATCACCGACGGCGACGTGGCCGGGGCCATCGCCACCGGTTGGCCCGGGGCCGGGGTGGACGTCCTCTTCGGGATCGGCGGAACCCCCGAGGGCGTGCTGGCCGCGGCGGCCCTCAAGTGCATGGGCGGGGAGATGCAGGGGCGGCTGTGGCCCCGCGACGACGGAGAGCGTCGGACGGCACTCGAAGCCGGCTACGACCTCGACGCCGTCCTCAGCACCGACGACCTGGTGAAGGGGGACAACTGCTTCTTCGCCGCCACCGGCATCACCGACGGCGAGTTGCTCCAGGGCGTCCGCTACCACGACTTCGGCGCCACCACCCAGTCCCTCGTCATGCGGTCGAAGTCCGGCACCTTGCGCAAGATCGACGCCAGCCACCCGCTCGCCAAACTGGCCGAATACAGCGCGGTCCCCTTCACGTAGAGGGCGAGCCGGCCCATGGAAGGCCGGGGCACGGGTGGTCGCCGGTCCGCTGGGACCGACTCCGAAGGTCGGCCGGCCCCTACCGAGATGGCCGATCCCGCCGAATTGGCCAATCCGATCGCTCCTGCGGCCCGTAGGTCTAGATGTACCGGCGCCACGCCCTGGGTGCGGAGCCACGGCCGGTCGGAAGGAGAGCGATCGTGAAGAGGTGGATGGTGCGCCAGCCGGCGGTCGGCGCCGTGCTCGTGCTGGCCCTGACCGGCGGGGTCGCCGGGAGCGTCGGTTGCCCCGGGGAGGCCTCGGCGGCCCCGGCCGCCGCATCGAGGGCCGGCACCGTCCATGTGGCCACGCTGCCGGCGGTCGGCGCAGTCCTCGTCGACGGGGCCGGCCATGCCGTCTACGCCTTCAGCCCCGACAAGCAACGCCGTGCCACCTGCGATGGCTCGTGTGCGTCCGTGTGGCCACCGCTCCTCTCGGGGGGCAAGCCCCTCGCCGGCTCAGGGGTGCGTTCCGCGCTGCTCGGGACGGTGAAGGACCCTGACGGCAAGACCCAGGTCACCTACAACCGTTGGCCTCTCTATCTCTACGCCGGCGACAGCGCGGCGGGCCAGGCCCACGGGCAGGGCATCACGTCGTTCGGCGGGAAATGGTCGACGATCGGGTCCTCGGGCCAGGTCTTCCGTGCCACGCCCTCCTCCACCTCCACGTCGGTAACGTCGGGTGGAGGCGGGTACGGCTACTGACCCGCGGGTCCCCCTTTCAACGCGAAACGGAGGCTTCGGTGTGCGCCGCATCGGGATCCCCATCGAAGACCTCCCCGACGAGGCCCTCCTGTCCGGCTTCGGTGCGGGAGACGAGGAGCTCTCGGTGGCGTTCGTGCGTCGGTTCCAGTCGAAGGTGTTCGGCGTGACGCTGGCGGTGACCGGTGATCGCGCCACGGCGGAGGACATTGCCCAACAGGCGTTCGAACGGGCGTGGCGCCATGCGCGCACCTACGACTCCCTGCGGGGCTCGGTCGGCACGTGGCTGGGCACCATCGCCCGGAACCTGGCCATCGACGCCCTTCGGGTGAGAACGCCGGTGCCGATCGACGGAGAGGAGCTGCTCTCGCGTGCGCTGTCGGCCAGCCCGGGCGCAAGGAGCTCTGAACAGGCGGTGCTGGCGGAGGAGTCGTCGGTCGCCCTGCGAGCCGCCCTCCGCCAGCTCCCCAGGGAACAGGCGAGAGCGATCGTCCTGGCCGGGATCGCCGGGCTGTCGGCGAGCCAGGTCGCCGCCGCCGAACGGATTCCGCTCGGGACGGCCAAGACGCGGATCCGGACGGCCATGCACCGTCTTCGCTCCTCGCTGGCCGACGTCGGAGGCGACCATGGGTGAAATGAGCTGCGAGACAGTCGCTGCGCTGAGCGCGGAACTGGCGCTCGGTGTCGCCGAGGTGCACGAGCGTGGTGCCACTCTGGACCACGTCGAACGCTGCGCCGCGTGCCGAAGCCACCTGCGTGAGCTGGCCGATCTGGCTGATGATCTCGTGGCCCTCATCCCCCCGGCCGAACCTCCGCCAGGCTTCGAGTCGCGGGTGATGGGGGCGCTCCCGCGGGATCCGGGCACGCACGCCAAGGGTGCCTGGCGGCTGCGGCCGGTCCGTGTGGCTGCCGCCGTCGTGCTCGGCGTACTGATCGCCGGCGGCGGCTGGCTCCTCGGCTCGATGTCAACCCACCGAACCGCACCGGGCGCTCCCGGTGTCGCCGCCGCCGAGCTGTCGACCCACGGACACACCGTCGGCGAGGTGATCGTGACCGAAGGGCCCGACCCGTGGATGTCGGTGAAGGTGGACGCCCCACTCGCCCGGAGCGAGGTCCGGTGCCAGATCCGCCGGGCCGATGGCGAGGTGCACACGGTGGGGTCCTTCGTAGTCGACGCCGGGTACGGCTACTGGGCTACGGCCATCCCTCCCGGGTCGCCGGTCCGGTCCGCTCAGCTCCTGAGCACGAACGGGCGGGTCTTGGCGACGGCGGTGCTCCCCGCGGGGGATCGGTAGCGAACGTCGCGACGGGGAATCCCGAGGTGCTGGGGCCCCTCGCCCCCGTTCGACCCCGGGGGGTCTCCGACGGGCGGTCGGAGTTGGGCGATGTCAGCACCAGGAACGCACACCGCCGCAGCCGGCCCTCTCCTCCTAGGATGACATCGATGGGTGCAGCTGAGCTCCGCTTCGAGGTCGTTGCCGCGACCAAGCGCAAGTTCGCGCTGAGCACCTTCTTCCAGGACATGTTCCGACCGAGGTTCGGCGGAGGGTTTGCGCCCTACTCCTCGGGAAGGGGACCCTCGGTCGTGGCTGAGAACCAGCGCGCGGAGCGAGTGGTCGTCGCGGTCACCTCGTCGATGGAGGAGGCACGGGAGCGGGCAGCCGTCATCGAGGGCGACTACCGCCGGCTCCCCCCGGAGGACTGGTGCACGAGGTACGACGTCCCGGTCTCGTTCGTCTCGCAGTGAGCGGCGGGGCCGCCCTGCACGCGGCCGGGTGACGACGGCGGACCGGCGGCCTGCGCCAGCGCTTTGCCGGGCACCTCCGGGCCGCGTCGGCACCGGGGGTGGCGCGACGGCGGCCCGGCCGCGTGCTCGCTCAGGCGGAGCCGGCCACCTCGAGGCGCACCTCGGCCCGACGGAGCGCCGCTTCGGCCTGGGTGAGCTCGGCCTCCTCGGCCGCCTGCCCCTCCTCGTCGGTCCCCGGTGCCCCGGTCCTCCCGGCCGCCGCCCGCAGCTCTTCCACCCGGGCCTGGGCCTCGTCGCGTGCCCGCTCGGCCCGAGCGACGTCGATCTCGTCGCGCAGCTCGGCCACGCCGGCCAGGAGCGTCACACGGGTGGTGCGCACGGCCACGGCGCCCTCGGCGGTCTCGGGTGTGGGTCCGGTGTCCACCTGGAGGTAACCGCCGTGGACGGCCAGGTGCAGCGCCTCACCCTCGGCCGGTTCCACCCGCACCTCCCCCGGGACCACGTCGGCCACCAGCGGGGTGTGGCCGTCGAGCACCGTGAGGTCGCCGTCGGAGCTGCGCAGCACCACCGAGCGGGCCGCGGTGTCGACCAGCCGCTCCTCGGGGGTGACCACGGCCACCTGGAAGACGCCGTCGGCCATCAGCCCGCTTCGGTCTCGAGCGTCCGCGCCTTGGCCAGCGCCGACTCGGCCCCGCCCACGTTGAGGAACGCCTGCTCGGGCACCTCGTCGAGGTCGCCCTTCACCAGCGCCTCGAAGGACTCCACGGTCTCTTGCACCGGGACGGTGACCCCCTTCAGCCCCGTGAACACCTCGCCCACGTTGAAGGGCTGGGAGAGGAACCGCTGGATCTTGCGGGCCCGGGACACCGTGACCCGGTCCTCCTCGCTCAGCTCGTCGAGGCCGAGGATGGCGATGATGTCCTGAAGCTCGCGGTAGCGCTGGAGGACGCCCTGCACCTGGCGGGCCACGGCGTAGTGGCGCTCCCCCACCACCTCGGGGGCCAGGATGTTCGAGGTCGAGGCCAGCGGGTCCACCGCCGGGTAGATGCCCAGGGCGGCGATCTGGCGGGAGAGCTCGGTGGTGGCGTCGAGGTGGGTGAAGGTGGTGAACGGCGCCGGGTCGGTGTAGTCGTCGGCGGGCACGTACACCGCCTGCACCGAGGTGATCGACCGTCCCCGGGTGGAGGTGATCCGCTCCTGGAGCTCGCCCATCTCGTCGGCCAACGTGGGCTGGTAGCCGACGGCCGAGGGCATGCGGCCGAGCAGGGTGGAGACCTCCGAGCCGGCCTGGACGAAGCGGAAGATGTTGTCGACGAAGAGGAGCACGTCCTGGTTCTGGACGTCCCGGAAGTACTCGGCCATGGTGAGCGCGGCCAGGGCCACCCGGAGCCGGACCCCGGGCGGCTCGTCCATCTGGCCGTAGACGAGGGCGGCCTTCTCCATGACGCCGGATTCGCGCATCTCGAGCCACAGGTCGGTGCCCTCGCGGGTCCGCTCGCCCACCCCGGCGAAGACCGAGACGCCGCCGTGGTTGGTGGCCACCCGGTTGATCATCTCGAGGATGAGGACCGTCTTGCCCACGCCGGCCCCCCCGAAGAGGCCGATCTTGCCACCCTGGACGTAGGGCTCGAGGAGGTCGATGACCTTGATCCCGGTCTCGAACATCTGGGACCTCGGCTCAAGCTGGTCGAAGTCGGGCGCCGGGCGGTGGATCTCCCAACGGTCGGCCACCGGGCCGATGTCGTCGGTGTCGAGGGGGCGGCCCAGCACGTTGAAGACGTGGCCGAGCACGGCGTCGCCCACCGGCACCGAGATGCCCCGGCCGGTGTTGCGCACCGGGGCGCCGCGGACCAGGCCGTCGGTCGGCTGCATGCAGATGCAGCGCACCCGGCCCTCGCCGATCTGCTGGGCGACCTCGGCCGTGACCGTGACCTTGTTGCCCTCGAGCTCGAGGTCGACCTCGACGGCGTGGTTGATCTCGGGCAGGGCGTGGGGAGGGAACTCCACGTCGATCACCGGCCCGGCGATGGCGACGACCCGACCCTCCTCGATCAGGTGCTCGCCGGCGGTCGGCGCCTGGGGTGCGGTGGTGGTCATCTGGTCATGCTCCCTTCGTGCTGCGGAGCGCCTCGGCTCCGCCGACGATCTCCATGATCTCGGTGGTGATGGCGTCCTGGCGGGCGCGGTTCATGATGCGGCTCAGGGTACGGATCAGCTCGTCGGCGTTGTCGCTGGCCGCGGCCATGGCCCGCTGCTGGGCGGTGAAGAACGACGCCGCCCCCTCCAGCATCGCCGTGAACACCTCGGACTCGACGGCCTTGGGCGCCAGCTCCGCCAGGAGGGTGCCCACGTCGGGCTCGAACTCCGTGTAGCCGCCGGCCGCCGGTCGCTCGGTGCCGCCCTCGGGCTGGGGGATCGGCAGCAACTGGCGCCTCTCGACCACCTGGCTGCCCGACGAGTGGTAGCGGGTGGAGACGAGCAGCACCTGTTCGACCTCGCCGGCCACGAAGGGCTGGGCCACCACGGCGGCCACCTGGCGGGCGTCGGCGAAGGTCGGCCGCTCGCTCATGCCGAGGAAGGCGCGCTCGACCTCCTGGTGGCGGAAGCGGAAGTAGGACTGGGCCTTCTTCCCCACCGTGAAAAGGCGGGACTCCACCCCCTCGGTGCCCAGCTCGGACAAGAGCCGCTCGACGGCGCGCAGCACCGAGGAGTTGTAGGGCCCCGAGAGGCCGCGGTCGGCCACCACGGCCAGGACGGCCACCCGGTGCCGCTCGACCGGCTCGCCCAGGAGGCGGGCCGCCGCTGTGGGCTCTCCCCGCACCGCCTCCACGACGATGCGGGCCATGCCGTCGCGGTAAGGGCGGTTGGCCGTCATCCGACCCTGGGCGCGCAGGATCTGCGAGGCGGCGATGAGCTCCATCGCCTTGGTGATCTTCTTCGTCGACTGGACGCTCTTGATCCGCCGCCTGAGGACGCGCTCCTGGCCACCGGCCACCGGTCAGTCGGCCTTCCCGGTGTCGAACCCGTCGAGGAACGCCTGCAGCGCCTTGTCCATCTCGCCCTCGTCGGGGAGCTTGCCGGTCGTGCGGATGGTGTCGAGGAGCTCGGGGTGGTTGCCCCGGAAGTACTCGCGCACCTCGGTCTCGTACCGCCGCACGTGCTCGACCGGGACGGTGTCGACCCAGCCCTTGGTGCCGGCGTAGATGACCAGCACCTGCTCCTCGACCGGTACCGGGGCGTTCTGGGGCTGCTTCAGCAGCTCGGTCAGGCGGTAGCCGCGGTCGAGCTGGGCCTGGGACACCTTGTCCAGCTCGGAGCCGAAGGTGGCGAAGGCCTCGAGCTCCCGGAACTGGGCGAGGTCCAGCTTCAGGGTCCCCGACACCGACTTCATGGCCTTCACCTGGGCCGCGCCGCCCACCCGGCTCACCGAGTTGCCGACGTTGATGGCCGGGCGGACGCCGGCGTAGAAGAGGTCGGACTCCAAGAACACCTGCCCGTCGGTGATGGAGATCACGTTGGTGGGGATGTAGGCCGAGATGTCGCCGGCCTTGGTCTCGATGATGGGGAGCGCGGTCAGCGACCCGCCACCCAGCGCGTCGGAGAGCTTGGCGGCGCGCTCGAGGAGCCGGCTGTGGAGGTAGAAGACGTCCCCGGGGTAGGCCTCGCGGCCCGGCGGCCGCCGGAGGAGGAGTGAGATCTGGCGGTAGGCCTCGGCCTGCTTGGACAGGTCGTCGTAGACGATGAGGGCCGCCTCCCCGTTCTCCATCCAGTGCTGGCCCATGGCGCAGCCCGAGTAGGGGGCGAGGTACTTGAAGGGGGCGGGGTCTCCGGCCGAGGCCACCACCACGACCGTGTACTCCAGGGCGTTGTGGGCGGCCAGGGTGCTCACCGTCTGGGCCACCGAGGAGTTCTTCTGGCCGATGGCGACGTAGATGCATTTCACGCCTTGGCCCCGCTGGTTCAAGATGGTGTCGACGGCAACGGTGGTCTTGCCGGTCTTGCGGTCCCCGATGATCAGCTCGCGCTGGCCACGGCCGATGGGGGTCATGGCGTCGATGGCCTTGATCCCGGTCTG
The DNA here is from genome assembly GCA_963770505.1 of uncultured Actinomycetota bacterium. Classification (GTDB taxonomy): domain Bacteria; phylum Actinomycetota; class Acidimicrobiia; order Acidimicrobiales; family RAAP-2; genus CAVYPR01. The sequence continues at coordinate 417,155 of CAVYPR010000006.1, forward strand.
GAGCGGCTCCTCCACGGGCTGGCGGCCCACGATGCCGGGCGCCTGCACCTCCATGCGGCGGCTCTGCACGGTGTTGATGGGTCCCCTGCCATCGATCGGCTCGCCCAGGGCGTTCACCACCCGGCCCAGCAGGGCGTCGCCCACCGGCACCGAGAGGATGCGGCCGGTGGCCTTCACCACCTGCTCCTCCTCCAGGGCGTCCACTTCACCCAGGACGACGGCGCCGATCGTGTCCTCGTCGAGGTTGAGGGCGAGCCCCAGGCTGCCGTCCTCGAACTCGAGCAGCTCGTTCACCGCGGCGCCGGGGAGGCCCGAGACCCGGGCGATGCCGTCGCCCACCTCGACCACCCGGCCGATCTGCTCGGTGCCCACCTGGGGCGAGTACTCCTCGACGTGGCGGCGTAGCGCCCGGGTGATCTCCTCGGCGCTGATCGTCAGCTCTGCCATCAGTCATTCCCTCCTCGTCCGAGTTCCTGGAAGCCCTGGTCCTCCCAGCCGCCGGAGACGACGTGCTCGCGCAGCTGCTCGAGACGGTCCCGGGCCGAGGCCTCCACCTGCAGGTCGCCGATCCGCACCCGCACCCCGGCCAACAGGGCCGGGTCGATCGTCACCTGGAGCTGTACCGGCCAGCCGGCCAGGCGGCTGAGCGACTCGGCCAACCGGCGGCGCTCCTCGTCGCCCACCTCCCGGGCCGCCACCACCAGCGCCACCCGCCAGCCGCGGGCCTCGGCCGTCAGGTCGACCAGCCGGAACAGCGTGCCCACGATGTCCCGGGGCCGGCCCCCGGTCACGGCGTAGTCCGCCAGCCGGAGGGCCGCCGGGTCGACCTTGTCCCCCAGCAGGTCGTCCACCACGCCGCGGCGCACCTGGACCGGCAGGTCACGGTCGGTGAGGGCGCCGCGCAGCACCGGCGTGGTCTCGATCGTCCGGGCGAAGCGGAAGAGCTGGTCCTCCACCTCCTCGAGGCGGTCGGTGGGCAGCTCCTCGAAGACGGCGGCGGCATAGCCCCCCACCCGCTCGCGGGCGTCGAGGTGCCCAAGCGACGGCTCGTACTCCTCGAGGCCCTCGGCGGCGCGGCGGGCCCGGTGGGCTGCCCAGGTGATGGCGGCCGGGACCTCGGTGGCCGGCCGTGCCGAGTAGGCGGCGTAGGCGGCCAGACGCGCCGCATCGGGGAGACCTTCCCCTCCAGCAGGTCGGCCATGACGGCGCGCCGGGCGGCCGCGGCGTTCGAGGTGTCGGTCAGGGCGGTGAGCAGCTCGGCGTTGCTGGCGAACTGCCGCTCGACGGCGGCGAGCTCGTCGGCGAGGCGCGCCCGACCCGCAGTCCCGGCCTCTTCGAGGACGGCGGCGGCGTACCCCTGCAGTCGGGGGTTCACGGTCGCTGCTCGGACCCGGCGGCCGCGGCGTCGGCGCCGGACACGTCCTCGTTGAGCGCGCTCACCGCCTCGGCGATGAGGTCCCGGTGGGCTTCGGCGTCCACCTCGCGCCCGATGATCCGTTCCACCACGTCGACCACGAGCTCACCGAGGCGCGACGCCGCCTCCTCCAGCGCCCGCTGGCGGGCCAGCCGGACCTCGGAATCCGCCGCGCTCAGCAGCCGCTCGTACTCGGACTGGCCACGGACCTGGGCGTCGGCCCCCACCTGGTCGGCCGTCCGGTTGGCCTGGGCCACGATCTCGCGGGCCTGGTGGCGGGCGTCCTCGAGGGCCGCCCGTCGGGCCTCGTCGGCCGCCTCGGCGTCGCTCTTGGCCACGTCGGCCGCCTCGAGCTCGGTCCGGATCTGCTCCTGGCGGTCCCGCAGCGCCTTGTTGATGGGCGGCAAGATGTACTTGGCCATCACCCCGAGCACGATCAGGAACGCGACGAACTCGATGATGAGGGTCCCGTTGGGGACCAGGAAGATGCTGGTTGCGGTGGTCATGGGTGGTCAGCCTCGTCGGTCGTGGTGCACTCGTTCCCGGCGGTCGGCCGCCGGGAGCGCGCCGGCTACTTCTTGTAGAGAACGAAGATGAACAGCGCCGTGAAGGCCAGGTTGATGAAGTACATCGCCTCCACCAGGCCGACGGTCAGGAACATGATCGTGAACAGCCGCCCTTGGGCCTCCGGCTGACGGGCCACGCCGGCGATGGTCTGGCTGCCGGCCAGGCCGTCGCCGATGGCCGCGCCCACGGCGCCGCCACCGAGGGCCAGCCCGCCGCCGATCATGGCGCCGGCCAGCTGGATGGCCTGTGCTTCGGTGTCTGCCATTGTCTGCTTTCTCCTTTATCTGGGTGCTCGAGGCTCAGGTGGTCGGGACGGCTTCGACGTGGACGAGCTCCTCGTCGTGGTCTGTGCTCGTGGCCGTGTCGAAGTACAAGATCGTGAGCAGCGTGAAGATGAAGGCCTGGATGGGTCCGATCAGGAACACGTCGAAGAGCTTCCAGACCACGGCGAAGATCAGGGTGACGATGTTGCCGATGGGGATCTCCGACAGCTTCCAGGCGCCCAGGGCGGCGATGAGCGAGATCATGAGCCCGCCCGAGAACAGGTTCCCGAAGAGCCGCAGGGCCAGGGTGATCGGCTTGGCGATCTCCTCGACCAGGTTGATGAAGATGTTGAACGGCATCAGGTACACGGGGAACGGGTGCACCAGGTAGTGGTGGATGTAGCCCCAGAACCCCCGGGCCCGGACCGAGGCGATGTGCACCAGCACGATCACGAAGAGTGACAGGGCCAGGGGGAGGTTGATGTCGGCGGTGGGCACGGCGAGGAGGTCGTACTTCCCGCCGAGACCGAAGACCTCGAAGGTGTTGCAGATCAGGATGAAGACGAAGAGCGACATGGCCAGCGGCACGATGGACAGGCCGCGCTCGCCGATCGAGCCCCGGATCTGCTCGGTCACCGTCTCGACGCCCATCTCCCAGGCCACCTGCATCCGCCCGGGGACCCCGCTGGTGGCCTGGCGGCGCACGGCCCAGGCCAGGGCCAGCACGATCAGGAGCGCCACCCCGGTGGCCCACACCGTGTCGACGTTGATGGTGAGACCCAGGAACTGGCGCTGGATGTGGTCTCCCACCGAGATGTCGGTGGCCAGGATCGGCACGGTCAGGCCTCTCCCCCGCCGTCGTCGGGCACGGCAACCGGCCGGTCGGTGGCATCGACGGTGGCCACGGCCGGCAGCTTCAGCATCGACCGGGTGACATTGGCCAGCAGCAGCAGCTGGAAGAGCGCCATCCCACCGATCACCCCGAAGCCGAGCGGCGGCTTGATGAAAAGCAGTCCCAGGGCCACCACGGTGATGACGGCCATCCGGCCCAGGGTGTTCAGGGCCAGCGGACGGCGCTTGTTCTCGTCGGCCCGCTCGCCGACGTGGATCACCGAGCGCTGGATGAGCCGGAAGTTGGTCATGCCGATGCCCAGCCCGGCGCAGAAGCCGAGCGCGGCCCACGGCTGGCTCAGGAGCAGGAGCACCAGGAGCCCGACGACGCCGGCTGCCAGGGCGCCGAGCATGGTGCGCCGTGAGACACCGGCCACGTCGGGGAGGGAAAAGCGCTCGAACATCAGCGGCCTCCGGCCCCGGTCAGAGGAACTTGCGCAGCTGGGCCACGACCAGGAGCACCGCCGAGACGATGCCGAAGGCCAGGCCGGCCAGGGTGAGCCAGGGGGTCGTGCCCAGCACCGCGTCCAGGCCGTAGCCGATGGCCCCGGCGCCGACCACCGAGATGGCGCAGGCCGTGCCGATCCAGAACAGGTCTCCGAAGGAGGGGGAAGGCTTCGGCGCCCCCGGGTCGGGGGGCGGGTCCTGGGTCATGGGACGCCGCGTCAGGGAGCGGGTGGGGAGGGAGATGCTTCAACCGTGGTACCTGGGATCACGCGTCGGCGGCCGCGTCTGCACCGTCCGCCCGGGCGCTGATCCCGTCCCGAGAGGTGGCGAGGGCGGGAATTGACACGATCGTCATCTTCCCATTCCGCACCTCCCTACGGCAAAACGGCGGTCCCCCGGCCCGGACCCCCAACCGGTGGCGCCGGCACCTCGGCGGGGGGCGCCCCCTCCGGCTCCCGGTCGCCGTCGGAAGCCATCTCCCCTGGTGGCTGCGGTGGGGCGTCCTCTTCGGGGTGCCGGCGCAGTCCCGGGTGGAAGAAGGTGTAAAGGCCGATGCCCAGGGCCGCCGCCCCGAAGGGGATGATGGCGTTCAGGCGGTGGACGAACAGCGGCGAGAGGATGAACCCCGAGAGCAGCGCCGTCCAGGCCCACAGGATGAGCACGCTGCGCCGGTGGCCGTGGCCCAGGCGCAGCAGCCGGTGGTGGATGTGGTCCTTGTCGGGGGTGTCGAACCCGGTACCGCGCGCCGTGCGCCGGATGAAGGCGAAGGCCAGATCGACCAGCGGCACCCCGAGGATGAAGAAGGGGATGAACAGCGGCGCGTAGAAGAAGTAGGTGGCGCCGGTGGTGGGCGATGTGAGGGGGATGCGCCCGCCGATGACCATGGTGGACGCCGACATCAACAGGCCCAGGAAGAGCGCACCGGCGTCGCCCATGAACATCCTCGCCGGGTGGAAGTTGAAGGGCAGGAAGCCCAGGGCGATGCCGCAGGTGATGACGGCCACCAGGACCCCCACCGCGCTGTCGGCCTGGAGGGTGCCCGACTCCATGAGCTTGAGGCCGTAGACGGCGAGGGCACCGCTGCCGATGGCCACGACGCCGGCGGCCAGGCCGTCCAGGCCGTCGATGAGGTTGACGGCGTTGGTGAGGGCGATCACCCAGATGGCCATGATGAGCGGGGTGAGGCCCGGGGTGAGCGAGGCGATGCCGGCCAGGGGAACCTTGAACTCCCACGGGGTGACGCCCAGGAAGTAGAGGATGGTGGCGGCCAGCACCTCGCCGGCGATCTTGGCCGGGGCCGACATCTCCCGGACGTCGTCGACCACGCCCACGGCGAAGATGGCCGCGCCGGCCAGCACCACCCCGAGCGGCTCGGAGGAGCCGTGGAAGATGTTGCGCAGGGCCGGGATGCAGGCGGCGACCACCATGGCCGCCAGGAACCCCAGGAACATGGCGGCCCCGCCGCCGTAGGGGGTGGTCCGGGTGTGGACCTTGCGGTCGGCGGGCTGGGCGACGTACCCCACCTTCACCGACAGCCAGCGGGCGGGGATGCACAGCGCGGCGGTGGCGCCGGCCGCCACCGCCAGCACCAGCCCGTACCATCCGACCGGCGGCATGGCCTCGGCTCGACGGTTCAGCCGGGGCCGACGGCCCCGGTGAGGCCCGGGTACGGCGGGAAGCCGGCACAGAGCTCGGCCACCTCGGCCCGGATGCCGGCCAGCGCCGTCTCGTCGGCCCGCTGGCGAAGGGTCCGGCCGATGAGATCGGCGATGCGCCCCATCTCTGCGGTACCCATCCCGGCCGTGGTCTCGGCGGCCGTGCCCAGCCTGAGCCCGGAGGTGACGAACGGGCTGCGCGGGTCGTCGGGGATCGTGTTGCGGTTGCAGGTGATGCCCGACCGGTCGAGCACCTCCTGGGCTTCCTTGCCCGTGAGCTCGGCGTCGAAGGGCCGCAGGTCGACCAGGAGCATGTGATTGTCGGTCCCCCCGACACCAGCCGGAACCCCTGTGCCGCCACCGCCGCGGCCAGGGCCCGGGCGTTGGCCACCACCCTCTTGGCGTAGTCGGCGAACTCGGGTCGCGCCGCTTCGGCGAAGGCCACGGCCTTGGCCGCGATCACGTGCTCGAGCGGACCGCCCTGGAGGCCGGGGAAGACGGCGCTGTCGACCTTCTTGGCCAGCTCGGCCCGGCACAGGATGGCCGCGCCGCGCGGGCCGCGCAGGGTCTTGTGGGTGGTGAAGGTGACGACGTCGGCCACCCCCACCGGGCTCGGGTGGGCCCCCCCGGCGATCAGGCCTGCCGGGTGGGCGGCGTCGAACATGAAGTAGGCGCCGACCGAGTCGGCGATCTCCCGGAAGGGGGCGGGGTCGATCACCCGCGAGTAGGCCGTCGAGCCGGCCACCAGCAGGCGCGGCTGCTCCCGCTTGGCCAGGTCGGCCATCTGGTCGAAGTCGATCACCTCGCCGGGGTGGTCGGGGTCCTCCTCGGTGCTGGCCGGGGTCACCCCGTAAGAGACGAACCGCCAGAATTTGGAGGTGACCGAGGCCGGCGATCCGTGGGTCAGGTGGCCGCCGTGGTCCAGCCGCATGGCCAGCACGGTGTCACCCGGGTCGAGCAGGGCGAGGTAGGCGGCCAGGTTGGCGTTGGCCCCGGCGTGGGGCTGGACGTTGGCGTGCTCGGCCCCGAAAAGCGACTTGGCCCGTTCCCGGGCCAGGTCCTCGACCTCGTCGATGATCCGGTTGCCGCCGTAGTAGCGGCGGCCGGGGTAGCCCTCGGAGTACTTGTTGGTGAGCACCGAGCCCGAGGCGGCCAGCACCTCGGGCGAGGTGAAGTTCTCCGAGGCGATGAGCTGGAGGGTGGTGGACTGGCGGTCCGTCTCCTCCTCGATGAGGCGCGCCACCTCGGGATCGGCGTCCAGCCAGCCGGCGAAGGGGGTGCTCACTCGTCGCCTTCCTGGTCGAGGTCGGCCAGCTCCGCCACCCGCCGGTCGTGGCGGCCCGGCAGCGGGGAGGCGGCCAGGAAGGCGTCGACGGAGTCGAGGGCGGTGGAGGTCCCGGTCGTCCGGCCGCCCAGGCAGACCACGTTGGCGTGGTTGTGCTGGCGGGCGAGCGTCGCCGTGGTGACGTCGTGGACGACGGCGGCCCGGATGCCGGGGATCTTGTTGGCGGCGATGGCGATGCCGATCCCCGTCCCGCAGCAGCAGAACCCGAGGTCGGCCCGGCCCTCGGCCACGGCCCGGCCCACGGCCGCGCCGTAGAGGGGGTAGTCGACCGACTCGACGGCGTCGTGGGTGCCGAGATCCTCCAGGTCGTGGCCCTCCTTGCGCAGGTGCTCGGCGATCAGCTCCTTCAGGTCGAACCCGGCATGGTCGGATCCCACGGCGATACGCACCCGATCACTGTACCCACCGCCACGAACGGGGCCCGCCCAGTCGGGCGGTTGGTACGCTGCGCGCCCGATGGCGGCCGACCCGAGGACCCCGGTGCTGGTGGGGGTGGGGCAGGTCACCACCCCGCCGGACGCCGGTCTGGCGCCCGCCGAGCGGCCCGAGCCGGCCGCGCTCATGGCCCTGGCCCTCGGGGCGGCGGCCGAGGACTGCGACGGTTCCCCGATCGGTGGGTCGGCCCCGGCCGGCCGACGGCTGCTCGAGGCGGCCGACCGCCTCTGGGTCGTCGCGCCCTTCGGGTGGCGCGTGCCCAACCCGGCCGCCGCGGTGGCCCGCCGGCTGGGCATCGCCCCGGCCCAGTTGGGCGTCACGGCCAGCGGCGGCAACGCGCCGCAGGCGCTCGTCCACCACAGCGCCCTGGCCATCGCGCGCGGCGAGCTCGACGTGGTGCTGGTGACCGGGGCCGAGGCCTTCTACGCGCGCCGGCTGGCCCGGCGGGCGGGGACCACCCTCGCCTGGGAGGCCCAGAGCGACGACGTGCCGGCCCCGGACCTCTTCGGCAACGAGCGCGCCCCGGCCACCGACCTCGAACTGTCCCGCGGGATCCGCCTCCCCATCCACGCCTACCCGTTGTTCGAGAACGCCTTGCGAGGCGCGGCCGGCTGGACGCTCGACGAGCACCGGGCGCGCATCGGCGAGCTCTGGGCGCAGTTCAGCGCGGTGGCGGCGACCAACCCCCACGCCTGGATCCGCACGGCGTACCGCGCCGAGGAGATCACCGGGGCCGCCCCGCACAACCGCATGGTCGCCTTCCCCTACCGCAAGCTGTGCACGGCGAACCTCTCGGTGGACCAGGGGGCCGCCTACATCTGCTGCTCGGCGGAGAGGGCCCGGGCCGCCGGGGTGCCCGAGGACCGTTGGGTGTTCCCCCTGTCGGGCGCCGACGCCAACGACCACTGGTTCGTCTCCGATCGGCCCGAGCTCCACCGCTCCCCGGCGATCCGCCTGGCCGGGGAGCGGGCGATGGCCCTGGCCGGAGCGGGCCCCGACGACCTGTCGGCGGTCGACCTCTACTCGTGCTTCCCCTGCGTGGTCCGCATCGCCGCCGGCGAGCTGGGACTGGCCGTCGACGACGCCTCCCGGCCCCTCACCGTGACCGGGGGGCTCACCTTCAGTGGCGGGCCGGCCAACAACTACGGCACCCACGGCATCGCCGCCCTGGTGCAGCGGCTGCGGGGCGAGGCCGGGGCCCTCGGGATGGCCACCGGCCTCGGCTGGTACGCCACCAAGCACGCCGTCGGCCTCTACGGCACCCGGCCGCCGGCCGAGGGGTTCCGCTGGGAGAGCGCCCAGGACGCGGTCGACGCCCTCCCCCGCTGCCCCCTCGACCCCGGGGCCACCGGCCCCGTCGAGATCGAGACCTACACCGTCACCTACGACCCCGAGGGCCGGCCCGAGCGGGCCATCGTGGCCGCGAGGACCCGGGACGGTGCCAGGGCCTGGGCCGACGTGACCGACCCCGACGGGGCGGCCTCGCTGACGGCGGCCGAGGGGATCGGCCGCACCGGGCGGCTCGACGCCGGGGGCACCCTCGCCCTCGACGGGTAGCCCCCGGGCCGCTCAGCGCAGCGCCGCCTCGATCCAGGGCCAGGGGACACCGCCCTCCCGCAGGCACACCGGGGGGGAGGCGGTGCAGTCGACGACCGTCGACGGCTCACCGTCACAGCGCCCCCCGTCGACCACTTCGATGCCGTCGAAGGCCTGGGACACCTCGGCGGCGGTCGCGCACGGCGGGCTCCCGTGGGGATTGGCGCTGGTGACGGCGAGCGGGCCGGCCGCCCGGCACAGCGACTGGACGAGGCGGTGACGGGGACGCCGCACGCCGACCGTCCGCCCGTCACCGCCCAGGAGCGGCCCGACCTCGGGCCGGGCCGTGACCACCACGGTGAGCGGTCCGGGCCAGAACCGGGCCGCCACCATCGAGGCGTTGCGGGGCCAGTCGGCGGCGACCGTGCGCACCTGGCGCCAGCGGCCGACCAGCACCGGCAGAGCGAGGTCGGCCGGGCGGCCCTTCAGGTCGAAGATACGGGCGATCGCCCCGGGCCGGTCGATGCGGGCGGCCAAGCCGTAGACGGTGTCGGTGGGGATGGCCACGACCCGCCCGGCCTCGAGCGCGGCCAGGGCCTCCCGCTGGTCGACCTCCCGCCCGGCGTCGGTCACCTCCGGGCCACCACCGTCCGCTCGCGCCCGGCCAGGTCGCGCGCCACGCGCACGTCGGCGAAGCCGGCCCGCCGCGCCATCGCCGCCGCCGACCCGGCCTGCTGCGGCGCCACCTCCACCACCACGGCGCCGGCCGGTCCCAGCCACGCCGGTGCGCCCAGCAGCACCTCCTCGATCGCCGCCAGGCCCGGGGTGCCGTCGGTCCCGGGCCCCGCCACCAGCGCCACTTTCGGCTCGCGGCGGACCTCGGGGTCGAGGGCGGGCCACTCCTCGGCGCTCACGTACGGCGGGTTGGAGATGACCAGGTCCACCCGTCCCCGCAACTCTGCGGGCAGCGCCGCGAACCACCGCCCCCGCCGCAGGGCCACCGGCAGCGCCGTGCGGGCCCGGTTCTCGGCCGCCAGGGCCAGGGCGCCCGCGTCGACGTCGGTGGCCCACACTTGGGCCTCCTCGACCTCGGCCGCCACCGACAGGGCGATGGCGCCGGACCCGGTCCCCAGGTCGACCACCACCGGACAGCGCACCCAGCGCAGGAGGTCGAGGGCCTCCTCGACCACCTGCTCGGTCTCCGGGCGCGGGATGAGCGCCCGGCGGTCGACGGTGAGGGTGAGGGTGCGGAACGCCCACTCCCCCAGGAGGTACTGCAGCGGCTCGCCGGCCAGGCGGCGTTCGACCAGGGCCTCGATCTCCCCGGGCGGCGCGTACCGGGACAGCCAGCGGGCCTCGGCGGGCGAGCCCAGCCGTTCCTCCCAGCTCATCCGGCCAGCTGGCGGGCGCGCTTGTCGGCCATCAGCGCGTCGGTCAGCTGGTCGAGGTCGCCGGCCAGCACCTGGTCGAGCTTGTAGAGGGTGACGTTGACCCGGTGGTCGGTGACCCGGTTCTCCCGGAAGTTGTAGGTGCGGACCTTCTCCGAGCGCCCTCCCCCGCCCACCTGGCTGCGGCGGGTGGCGGCCAGCTCGGAGGCCCGCCGGTCCTGCTCGGCCTTCAAGAGCCTCGACCGCAGCACGGTCATGGCCTTGGCCCGGTTCTGGATCTGGCTCTTCTCGTCCTGCATGGCCACGACGATGCCGGTGGGCAGGTGGGTGATGCGCACGGCCGAGTCGGTGGTGTTGACCGACTGGCCGCCGGGGCCGGTCGAGCGGTAGACGTCGATCTTGAGGTCGGCCGGGTCGATCGAGACGTCGACCTCGTCGGCCTCGGGGAGCACGGTGACGGTGGCCGAGGAGGTGTGCACCCTCCCCTTGGACTCGGTGACCGGCACCCTCTGGACGCGGTGGGGGCCGGCCTCTTGCTCGAGGCGCCGCCAGGCGTCCTCCCCCTTCACCACGAAGACCGCCTCGTTCAGGCCGTCGCGCTCCGACGGGCTCTCCGAGAGGACCTCGACCTTCCAGCCGCGGGCCGCCGCGTAACGGGTGTACATGTCGTAGAGGTCGCGGGCGAACAGGTTGGCCTCCTCGCCGCCCTCGGCCCCCCGGATCTCGACGATGACGTTGCGCCCGTCGTTGGGGTCCTTGGGGAGCAGCAGCTCGTTCAGCCGCGCCGCCAGCCCCTCGATGGCCGCCTCGGCCGAGGCCACCTCGGCTTGGACGACCTGGCGGTCGTCGCCCGTCAGGTTCTCGAGCATCTCGCGGGCGGTCACCAGGTCGTCACGGGCCTGCTGGAGGTCGCGCCAGGTGGCCACGATCTCCCCCAGCTCCTTGTGGCGGCGGGAGAGGTCCCGCAGGCGCGACGGGTCCTTGGCGACTGCGGGGTCGGACAGCTCCGCCTCGACGGCGTCGAACTCCTTCTCGAGCCCCGCCAGGCGCTCGTCCACGTCAGCTCTTGGGCGCGGCCTTGCGCTTCCCGCCCCGCTGGCCGTAGCGGCGCTGGAAGCGCTCAACCCGGCCGCCGGAGTCGACGAGCTTCTGTTTGCCGGTGAAGAAGGGATGGCACTCGTTGCACAGCTCCACGTGCAGGTCGGCCTTGGTCGACCGGGTGGTGAAGGTGTTGCCGCACGAGCAGTGCACGGTGGCCGTCACATAGTCGGGGTGGATGTCGGTCTGCATGGTGGTGCCTTTCGCTGCCGTGCTCAGTTGTTGGGGGTGGGTCCCTTGGCGATCTCCGCCAGGAACTCGTCGTTGCTCTTGGTCGTGCGGATCTTGTCCATGAGGAGCTCGAGGCCCGAGGCGGCGTTGCCGTCGCTGGCCAGGGCGTTGAGCACCCGGCGGAGCTTCCAGACCTGCTGGAGCTGGCCCCGGTCGAAGAGGAGCTCCTCGTGGCGGGTGGAGCTGGCGTTCACGTCGATCGACGGGTACAGCCGGCGCTCGGCCAGCCGGCGGTCGAGCCGCAGCTCCATGTTGCCGGTGCCCTTGAACTCCTCGAAGATGACCTCGTCCATCTTCGAACCGGTCTCCACCAGGGCGGTGGCCAGGATGGTGAGGGAACCGCCCTCCTCGATGTTCCGGGCGGCCCCGAAGAACTTCTTGGGCGGGTAGAGGGCGCCCGAGTCCACGCCGCCGGACATGATGCGTCCGGTCGCCGGGGCGGCCAGGTTGTACGCCCGGGCCAGCCTGGTGATGCCGTCGAGGATGATCACCACGTCGCGGCCCATCTCCACCAGCCGCTTGGCCCGCTCGATGGCCAGCTCGGCCACCGTGGTGTGCTCGTCGGAGGGCCGGTCGAAGGTGGAGGCCACGACCTCGCCCTGGACCGACCGGCGCATGTCGGTGACCTCCTCGGGCCGCTCGTCGACGAGGAGGACCATGAGGTGCACCTCGGGGTTGTTGGCCTCGATGGAGTGGGCGATCTGCTTCATGACCGTGGTCTTGCCGGCCTTGGGCGGCGAGACGATCAGGCCGCGCTGGCCCTTGCCGATGGGGGCCAGCAGGTCGACGATGCGGGCGGTGACGTTCTCCTTGGACCCGGGCATCTCGAGGTGCAACCGGGAGTCGGGGAACAGCGGCGTCAGGTCCTCGAAGCGCGGGCGGTTGCGGGCCGCCTCGGGGTCGAGGGCCGAGACGGAGTCGATCCGCAGCAGGGCCGGGTACTTCTCGTTGTTGCCGGCCGGCCGGCAGGCGCCCTCGACGTAGTCGCCCTTGCGCAGAGCGAACCGCCGCGCCTGGCTGATCGAGACGTAGACGTCCTTGGACGAGGGGAGGTAACCCTCGCAGCGCAGGAAGCCGTAGCCCTCGTCGCGCAGGTCGAGCAGCCCCCGGACCTCCACCAGCTCACCCTGGTAGGCGGCCTCCTGGTTCCCGCCGCCCTGCAGCTCGCCCCCGGGGGTGCGCTCGCGCCCACGTCGGCGGCGTCCGCGGCGGTTCCCGGCCTCGACATTACCGGGCTGGTTGTGCTGCTGGCGCTGGGACTGCTGCTGGCGCGGGCCGTCGCCCTGGTTGCGGCCGCCCTGCTGGGCCCGCTGATCGGTCTGGCCCGAGGTGGTCGGTGCCGCCTCGGCGGCGGGGGGCGCCTCGGGGGCGGTCTCTGGCGCGGCCGGGGCCGCCTCGTCCGGCTCCGGTGAGGCCGCCTCCGCAGGGGCGGTGCGGCTCCTGGCCGAGCCGTTGGTGCCCGAGCCGTTCTGGGACCCCGCGGCGGCGTCGCCGTTGCCCTCGGGGGTCACGCCGGTGGCGGTCAGGATCTGGTCGATGATGTCGGCTTTCTTGGTCCGCGACGTGGTCTTGAGCGACATCGCCTGAGCGATGGCGTGGAGCTCGTCTCGCTCCTTGCCTTCGAGCACCGACCGTTCGAGCTGCTGTTCGGCAGTCATCGGTCTCCTATCTCGTGCGGACCGCCCCCGCTGTAGTGGTACACGCGGCGACGGCAAAACGGGAAGAGTGGGGAAAACAACGTCCCCCGGGCCACCGGCTACGGAAGGGAGAAATCACTCCGTGGCGCTGGTGGAACAGGACTCATACTAGCGGCTGACGGCGCGTGCGGCAACACATCTCTCAGACCGACAGCTCGGCCAGGATGGCGTCGAGGTCGGGCTCGACCACCGTGGGCACCGAAATCTGGCTGATGGCCAGGTCGGGGTCTTTCAGCCCGTGACCGGTGAGCACGCAGACCACGCTCGAACCGGCCGGCACCCCGGTGGCGAGCAGCCCGGCCACCGAGGCGGCCGAGGCGGCCTCGCAGAACACCGACTCCTCCTCGGCCAAGAAGCGGTAGGCGGCCAGGATCTCGTCGTCGGTCACGGCCGCGATGGCGCCGCCGGACTCCGACGCGGCGGCCGTGGCCGAGTACCAGCTGGCCGGGTTGCCGATCCGGATGGCGGTGGCCACCGTCTCGGGGTGCTCCACCGGATGGCCGAGGACGATGGGCGCCGCTCCCGCCGCCTGGAAGCCGAGCATCCGCGGCAGCCGCGTCGACCTGCCGGCCGCCCTGTACTCGAGGTAGCCGCGCCAGTAGGCGGTGATGTTGCCGGCGTTGCCCACCGGGATGCAGTGGACGTCGGGGGCGTCGCCCAGGACGTCGACGATCTCGAAGGCCCCGGTCTTCTGGCCCTCGATGCGGTGGGGGTTGACGGAGTTGACCACCGTCACCGGGGCCCGGGTCGGCAGCTCGCGCACGATGGCCAGCGCCTGGTCGAAGTTGCCCCGCACCTGGAGGACCCGAGCGCCGTGGACGAGGGCCTGGGCCAGTTTGCCCAAGGCGATGTGGCCCTCGGGGATGAGGACGGCGCAGGCCATCTGGGCCCGGGCGGCGTAGGCCGCGGCCGAGGCCGAGGTGTTGCCGGTCGACGCGCACACCACCGCCTTGGCGCCCTCCTCGGCCGCCTTGGTGATGGCCATGGTCATGCCGCGGTCCTTGAAGGAGCCGGTCGGGTTGGCCCCCTCCACCTTCAGCCACACCCGACCCCCCACCCGCTCGGAGAGCCGGGGCGCGGGGACGAGCGGCGTGCCCCCCTCGAGCAGCGTCACCACCTCGGTGTCGGGCCCGACCGGGAGGAACTCGCGGTACTCCTCGACCACGCCGCGCCACCCGCTCGACGTCACGTCTCGTCCTCGATCACCCGCAGGACCCCTCCCACCCGGTCGACGGTGTCCAGTGCCTGCAGCTCGGAGATGGTGTCCCCGACGTCGCCCTCGCGCGCCGTGTGGGTGAGGAAGATGAGCCGCGCCTCGTCGCCCAGCCCGACCTGCTCCATGGCCCGAATCGAGACCCCGTGGTCGCCGAAGACCTTGGCCACCGCGGCCAGGACCCCGGGCCGGTCCACCACGTCGAGGGAGAGGTAGAAGGCCGAGTGCAGCTCGGCCAGGGGCCGCAGCGGCGTGGCGCCGCGCCGCGGGGCCGGGGCCGGGGACCCGGTGCGCAGGTTGCGGGCCGCGTCGATGAGGTCGCCCAGCACGGCGCTGGCCGTGGGCACCCCCCCGGCGCCGCGGCCGTAAAGCATGAGCTCCCCGGCGGCGTCGCCCTCGACGAAGACGGCGTTGAACGAGCCCCGGACCGAGGCCAGCGGGTGCGAGCGCGGCACCATCGCCGGGTGCACCCGCACCGAGACGTCGGGGCCGCCGTCGACCAGCTCGGCCACGGCCAGAAGCTTCACCACGTAGCCCAGCCGCCCGGCGAAGGCGACGTCCACGGCCCGCACACCGGTGATGCCCTCGCGGTGGACGGATGCCCCCACCAGGTCGCTCCCGAAGGCCAGGCCGGCCAGGATGGCCGCCTTGGCCGCGGCGTCGTCGCCCTCCACGTCCGCCGTGGGGTCCCGCTCGGCCAGGCCAAGGCGCTGGGCCTCGGCCAGGGCCTCGTCGTAGTCGAGCCCCTCGTCGGTCATCCGGCTCAAGATGTAGTTGGTGGTCCCGTTCACTATCCCCATCACCCGCACCACCCGCTCTCCGGCCAGCGACTCGCGCAGGGGCCGGATGACGGGGATGGCACCACCGACCGCCGCCTCGTAGAGCAGGTCCACCCCGTTGTCCGCCGCCAGGTTGGCCAGCTCGGCGCCGGACTCGGCCAGCAGCGCCTTGTTGCCGGTCACCACCGGCCTCCCGGCCCGCAGGGCCGCCTCGACCAGGGTCCGGGCCGGCTCGATCCCGCCGATGAGCTCGACCACGATGTCGACGCCGTCGCGCTCGATCAGCTCCTTGGCGTCATCGGTCAGGAGGGAGGCGGGGACGTCGGCCGTGCGGGGCTTTTCCAGGTCCTGGACGGCCACCCCCACCAACTCCAGGTCGAGTCCGGTGCGCCGGGCGATCTCGTCGGCCCCGGTCAAGAGCCGCTCGGCCAGTGCGCCCCCGACGTTCCCGCAACCCAGGATGGCTACGCCCACGGTGTCTCGGACGGCCATCGCCAAACGCTACCGCCTGGCTCAGACGTCGAGGCGCAGCAGGTCGTCGAGGGTCTCCCGGCGCACCACCACCCGAGACCGTCCCCCCGAGACGAAGACCACCGGCGGCCGGAGGACCTTGTTGTAGTTGGAGGCCATCGAGTGGCCGTAGGCGCCGGTGACCGGCGTGCACAGGACGTCACCCACGGCCAGGTCGGCCGGCAGGTGCGCCTCGGACACCACCACGTCTCCGCTCTCGCAGTGCTTGCCCACCACCCTGGCCAGGAGCGGGCGCTGGGCTTCGGGACAGCGGGGCAGGAAGGCCTCGTAGCCGCTCCCGTAGAGGACGGGCCGAGGGTTGTCGCTCATTCCACCGTCGACGGCCACGTAGGTGCGGATCCCGGGCAGCTCTTTCACCGTGCCCACGGTATAGAGGGTGACGCCGGCGGTGGCCACGATGGAGCGCCCGGGCTCGGCGCTCACCCGCGTGGCCGGGTCGACCCCGGCCGCCGCGCAGGCCTGGCGCGCCGCCTCGGCCCACTGCGCCTGGTCCGGCGCGGTCTCGCCGTTCACGTAGGCCACCCCGAGACCGCCGCCCACCACCAGCTCGGGCAGCTCCAGCGGTGCAAAGAACGACCCCAGCACCTCGGCCGCCTCCTCGAAGTGCACCACGTCGAAGACCTGGCTGCCGATGTGGGCGTGGACGCCCACCAGCTCCACCCCGGGGAGCAGCTCCAGGGCGGCCACCGCGGCAGACGCCGCCCCCGAGGCGACGGAGAAGCCGAACTTCGAGTCCTCCTGGCCGGTGCGGACGAACTCGTGGGTGTGGACCTCGACCCCCGGGGTGACCCGCACTAGCACCTTCGGCCTCCCGCGACGCGGTTCGTCGGTGAGGGCGCCCAGGCGGGCGATCTCGTCGAAGGAGTCGACGACGATGCGCCCCACCCCCACCTCGAGCGCGCGTGCCAGCTCGGCCTCGGACTTGTTGTTGCCGTGGAGCACCAGGCGTTCCGCCGGCACCCCGGCGGCCAGGGCCACGTGCAGCTCGCCCCCGGTGGACACGTCGAGGCCCATGCCCTCCTCGTGGGCGAGCCCGGCCATGGCCTGGCAGAGGAAGGCCTTGGTGGCGTAGGCCACACCGTCACCCCAGGCGGCCACCGCCTCGCGGCAGCGGGCGCGCAGGTGGTCCTCGTCGTAGACGAAGAGCGGGGTGCCGTGCTCGGCGGCCAGCTCGACCAGGTCCACGCCGCCCACCAGCAGGTGGCCGTCGGCACCGGTGGTGGCCGAGTCGGGGAGGAGATGCCGCTCGGGGGGAGCGGTCGGGGAGGCCATGGCGGTTCAGGATACGGGAGCACATGGCCGACGACTACGATCGTCCCCTGCTCTCGCCCCAGTAGCTCAGCGGATAGAGCACCGGCCTCCGGAGCCGGGTGCGCAGGTTCGAGTCCTGCCTGGGGCGCACTGCCTGGGGCGCACTTTTCGACCCTCAGGACGGCCGCTCCCCGCCTTGGCGGCTCGACGGGGACGATCTGCAACGCTGCGGCCCTCCCACGTGCCCGCTTGGCCCGAGACGCGAGGGCCGGGCGTTCCCACCCGAACGGAAGGCCGGGTCGATCGGACCGCGTGCCCCCGACCGGGCTGCCCCCCCTCGCCGAGGGGCGAGAGCAGCCGATGCGGGTGCCCGGATCACGGCGACATCTTGGATAGCCTGCCGTCGGGGCGATGGGGCGAAGCGGAACTGACAGGGGCTCGATCCGTGGCTGAGGGGGTGTCCGCGGGCGACGTGGCCGGTGAGATCTCTCGGCATCGCCAGCACGAAGCCGAGGCTCCGCACGACGGCGACGGTTCGCACGAGGAGGACGGGCCGCGGCGTCACGACCGAACCCTCTCCATCATCGAGGCGGTGCTGCTCGCCGTCGTCGCCTTGCTCGCCGCCTACACCGGGTATGCCTCGGCCAAATGGAGCACCGAGTCGTCCGTCCGCCTGGCCACAGCATCGGCCGCTCGGACCGAAGCGAACCGGGCCGCCTTGGACGCTCTGGACACCCGCAACCTCGATGCGACGACCCTCAACACCTGGTTCATCGCCTACGAGTCCGGAGACACGACGGCCGAGGCAGTGGCGGAGCGACGCTTTCGCCCGGCCTTCAAGGTCGCCTTCGACGCATGGCTGGCCACCCATCCGTTCACGAATGCGAAGGCACCTCCCGGACCCACCTACATGGCGCAGTACAAACAACCCGAGCAAGCCATCTCCGCCTCCTTGGACAAGAAGGCCTCCGAGCAGTACGCGCTGGGGGTCCAGGCGGGCGCCAATTCGGACAACTATGTCAGGGACACGATCTATCTGGCCACGATCCTGTTCCTGATCGGCATCAGCGGCCACTTCCGTTTCTTCTGGATCCGGGTCGGCCTGGTGATGCTGGGAGGAGCGATGCTGGTGGTGGCCGTCGTCTCCATCCTCAGCGAACCACCCATCCCGTAGGGGCACCCGCACGGCATCGCCGCACGGCGCGCCAGCCACAGCGACGCCGCCACGTGCGGCCTCGGTGGTCCCGCCTCACCGTCGGGCGGCAGCCCAGAAGTGAGGGCGTCCCAGGTCCGGTTCCGGGCGACCGACGGCCGATCTCGTGGTGTCGCCGGAGCGCACCATCGGCCATCAGCCCCGTGCGCGTCCGACAACCCGGGGGTCACCCAGGGCGGAGGGAACGGGCCCCGCCTCCAAGGCGACCGGCTCGCCGAACTTCCACACCTCGAAGCAGAAGTCGGGGCAGACCTGCGCGCAGGCCTGGCAGGCGGTGCACCCGGCGCGCAGCTCGGGGTAGCGGAAGCCCCGCCGGTTGTGACGGCCGGTGGTCATCTCGAGCACCCCGGGGCGGCAGGCGTCGATGCACAGGTCGCACCCCTTGCAGGCTTCGACGTCGATGACCACGGTCCCTCGGGTGAGCACCCGCTCGTTCAACCGGCCAGCTCCTCGGCGTCGAACCAGCTTCCCATGCCCGGCGGCGCGGGTGCTCGGCGTAGGGTGCTGACGCGCCGCCAGCCGTGCGGCAAAAGGAGAAGGTCGGTGGCAGGGGATCTGGGGCGGCTCGACCTCTCGGGCCGCGTGGCCGTCGTCACGGGCGGGGCCTCGGGGTTGGGGGCGTCGTCGGCCCGCCTGCTGGCCGAGCGCGGGGCGCGGGTGCTGGTGGCCGACCGCAACGCCGAGGGGGCCGCGGAGGTGGCCGCCGGCATCGGGGCTTCGGCGGTGCCTTTCGCCGTCGACGTGTGCCGGCCCGAGGAGTGCGAGGCCATGGTGGCCGCCGCGGTGGCGGCCTTCGGCGGCCTCAATATCGCCTGCAACTGTGCCGGCGTGGCCAATGGTGGGGGCACCGCGGTGGCCGACACCTCGCCGGAGACCTGGCGCCGGCTGCTCTCGGTCAACCTTGACGGCGTCTTCTACTGCATGCGAGCCGAGATCCCGGCCCTCCTCGCTTCGGGCAAGGGGTCGATCGTGAACATCGGATCGATCATGTCGGTGGCCGGGCTGGCCATCGCCGCGGCCTACACCGCCTCCAAGCACGGCGTGCTCGGCCTGACCCGCTCGGCCGCCCTCGAGTACGGCCACCACGGGCTGCGGGTGAACGCCATCGGCCCGGGCAATATGGACACCCCCATGACCACCGAGCCCTTCTCGATCCCGGCGGTGCGTGACGCCCAGCTTTCCATGCAGGCCATGGCGCGCCTGGGGGAGCCGTGGGAGGTGGCCGAGATGGTGGCCTTCCTCGCCTCCGACGCCGCCTCGTTCTGCACCGGCGCCTGGTTCGGCGTCGACGGCGGCTACACGGCGCGTTGAGCGCGCCCGGTGCTCAGCGCGCCGGCGCGCACCAGCCGGGCGAGACGGTGGTCGCCCCCCGCGCCACGCTCGAGCCGATGTAGTTCCGCTGGGCCTCGATGGTGCCCGCCCCGATGCACAGGCCCCTGATGTCGCGGTAGGCGCGTTCGAGCGGGTACTCCCGGCTGTAGCCGTAGCCTCCGTGGATCTGCATGGCCTCGTCGCAGACGAACTTGGCCGCCAGGTTGGCCGCCGTCTTGGCCATGGCCGTCTCCAGGGCCGGCGGCGTGCCCCCCGGTCCGGCCAGCCGCACCGCCCGGGCCAGGAGCAGCCTCGCCCCCTCGAGCTGCACCGCCATGTCGGCGAGCTTCCACTGGAGCCCCTGCAGCTCGGCGATGGGACGACCGCCCACCACCCGCTCGCCCATGTAGGCCACCGACCGCTCGAGGGCCCCCTGGGCCGCGCCGACGCACATGGCGGCATTGCCGCAGCGCTCGTGGTTCAGGTGGGCCAGGAGCACCTTGAACGAGTCGTTGGTGGCCGGGTCCCCGGCCAAGAGCACGTCGTCGTCGGTGATCTCCACCCCGTCGAAGGCGATCTCGGCCTCGGTGGCGGCGTGGATACCCATCCCCTTGTGGCGGCCGGTCAGTTCCACGCCCTCGCGGTCCATGGGGACCACCACGGCCCCGATGCCCTTGGCCCCGTCCCCTCCGGGCCAGCGGCACCAGACCAGTACGCCCGCCGCGGCGTGGCCCAAGGTCGAGTAGTTCTTGTAGCCGTTCAACCGCCACCGGCCCGGCCCGTCAGCCACCAGCGAGCTGCGCATGTTCTGCACGGCCGAGCCGGCGTCGGGCTCGGTGATCCCGATGCTCACGATGGCCTCGCCGTCGGCCACCGCCGGCAGCCACCGTTCCTTCAGGGCCGGCCCGCCCAGGTGCTCGATGCCCCGCGGCGGGCCGTTGTAGGCGAGCTGGCAGCAGATGGCCGTCGAGACGTCGTGGCGGGCGATCTCCTCGAGGACGATGGAGGCCTCCACGTCGCCGAACCCCAACCCCCCCCACTCCTCGCCGATGGTCACCCGGAACAGGTCGGCCGCGGCCAGCGCCTTGATGGCCTCGTGGGGAACCTCACCGGTCTCGTCGCCTTGGGCGGCACGCGGCGCCACCTCGCGCTGGGCCACCTCGCGTGCCAGCTGGCGCAGTGCCGCCTGGTCCTCGTTCTCGGCCATCGGGTCCGCACCACCGGCACCGGCCACCGCGCACCACCTCCGAAGAGTCGAGAGCGTCTCGGCTCGCGGGGGAAATAGTATCTGCCCGGTCGCCGACCCCCCGGCGGCCGGAAGGGTGGTGCGACGGTGCCCGAGGTGCCCAAGGTGCGGTTCAACTGGGTCGGCCTCGCCGTGACCGACCTGGCCCGCAGCCGCCGCTTCTACGAGGGGCTGCTCGGCTTCACCTACCAGCGCGAGCTGGCGCCCCCCGACGAGGGCACCTCGACGATCTGCCGAGTGCCCTCCCCCACCAACCTCACCGCCGTCTACCTCGTGCTCGACGGCTTCGTCCTGGAGTTGCTCCACTGGGACCGCGAGGGGAACCCCCCAGCCGCCGAGCACCCGATGAACCAGCCGGGTCTCACCCACCTCTCGGTCACCGTCGGCGACCTACGGGGCATCGTGGCCAAGGTGGCCGAGTACGGAGGTACGGTGCTCGACGAGACCGACGTGGGGGCCGCCGTCTGCATCTGCGACCCCGACGGGCAGGTGGTCGAGCTCCTCGCGGGGCGCGCCTGAGCGCCGAGCCCATCCTCAGGCGCTGGGCTCGGACCCCACCACGCTCACGAAGCTCACGCACTCGCCGGGGCCGCCACCCAGGTTGTGGGTGATCCCCATCGTGCGGCCGCCCTCGGTGACGGTCTTGATCTGGCGGTCGGGCGGGGCCTGGCGGCGGAGCTGCAGCCAGCACTCGAAGAGCATCCGCAGCCCCGAGGCGCCGATGGGGTGGCCGAAGCTCTTGAGGCCGCCGTCGGGGTTGACCGGGAGCTCGCCCTCGAGGTCGAACGTGCCGGCCAGCACCTCCTTCCAGGCGGTGCCCCGGTCGGCGAAGCCCAGGTCCTCCATCAGCACCAGCTCGGTCGGGGTGAAGCAGTCGTGAACCTCGGCCATGGCCAGCTGGCTGCGCGGGTCGGTGATGCCCGCCTGGTGGTAGGCGTCGCGGGCCGAGCGCACCACCTCCTCGAAGGTCGTGTAGTCGTACTCGGGGTCGATGGGCCCGGCGGCGGGGCCGGCCACGAAGCTGAGCCCCTTCACGTAGAGCGGCGAGTCCGTGTAGCGGTGGGCGTCCTCCACCCGGCACACGATGGCCGCCGCGGAACCGTCGGAGACGCCGCTGCAGTCGAAGACCCCCAGCTCGCCGGCGACCCGAGGTGACTTGGAGATCGTCTCCATCGGCACCTCCTTGCGGAACTGGGCGCGGGGGTTGCGGGCCCCGTTGTGGTGGTTCTTCCAGGCGATGCGGGTCATGACCTCCTTCATCACGTCGGCGTCCACCCCGTACTTCTCGCAGTAGGACGGGACGAGAAACGAGAAGGTGGCGGGGGCGGTGAGCGATCCCCCGGTCCCGTCGCCCACCAGGTGGATGCCGGTCAGCCCCGAGTAGCCCGAGTCCTTCAGCTTCTCCACGCCGATGGCCATGGCCAGGTCGTAGGCGCCCGAGGCCACGGCGTAGCAGGCGTTGCGGAAGGCCTCCGAGCCGGTGGCGCAGAAGTTCTCCAGCCGGCTCACCGGCCGGTAGTCGAGCTTGAGCGGGCGCGAGAGGGTGAGCCCGGAGTTGCCCGAGCCCATGGTGCCCAGCCAGAAGGCGTCGATGTCGTCCATCTGCACCCCGGCGTCGGCGATGGCGTCCACCGCGGCGTCGGTGAGCAGGTCGTCGGTCCCCTTGTCCCAGCGCTCCCCGAACGCGGTGCAGCCCATACCGACGATGGCCACCCTGTCCCGAATGCCGTTGCTGGACATTGCTACGCCTCCTTCGCCGGTGCCGGCTCGCCCGCGGCCCCGCCGGCCACCGGCCGGGCCTTCCAGAAGTAATTGTGCATCCCCTCGGCGGTGTAGAAGCGCCGGAAGGTCATCTCCACCCGGTTGCCGATCTTGACCGTGGCCGCGTCGGCGTCGGTCAGCTCGCAGCGGTAGCGGCCGCCGCCGTCGAAGTCGACGACGACGCCGACCGTCGGCGGCGACATCGAGAAGGCCAGGTGGTCGATGGCGAAGGTGGCCACCACGCCCTTGGTGTCGGCCAGCCGCTCGGGCTCCATCTGGTCCACCGACTTGCAGCGCAGGCAGACCCGGGTGGGGGGCATGTGCCGGAAGCCGCAGACCAGGCACCGGCCGGCCTCGAACCCGTACTTCCACCCCTCGCGGCGCAGCATGTTTGGCGCCCCGGGACGATCGGGCTCGGGTCGCCGGGGGGGCTCGCGCCGCAGTTGGCCGCGCCAGGTGAGGAACGAGGCGTAGGAGACGGCGTGGCCCGACCCGAGCTGCTCGGCCACCGTGGCCAGCCCGGCCTCGCCCCGGCGGGCCTGGGCCTCACCGAGGGCGTCGGTCGTCCTCCACACCATGGCGTCGGCCCCGTCGGCCAGCTGCAGGGTGACGATCGTCTGACCGGGGGTGGCCCGCTCCAGGACGTCGGCCAGCAGGAAGCCGAGCTGGGCCGCGCCCAGGTTCCCGACCTCGGCGGCGTGGTCGGGGGCCAGGGCCGCCTCGGCCACCCCGAGGGCGGTGCGGATGGACCGGACGGCCCGGGTGTGCAGCCCGGTGACGACCAGGTGGTCGACGGACTCGGCGGTGAGGCCGGCCTGCTTGAGGGCGTCGGTGAAGACCTCCTGGGCCAGGGGGACGTAGGCGGTCTCGCCGAACCGCTCCTCCCACTGGTGCGAGCTCGACTCGCCCGGCACCCGCCAGCGGTCGAGGAACTCCTCGCTGGCCGCGGCGCGGGCCACGAGCTCGGCCGCCGCCCCGTCGGGCACGAAGCCGAAGGCCACGGCCCCGTCCCCCGAGTCTCGCTCGTCGGCCCCCCCGGCGAGGCCGGTGCGCAGCTCCGAGACGACGGCCAGGGCGGGGTGCTGCCGGCCAGCCAGCTGCGCGGCCACGAGGGCGGCCACGCCCGAGCGGGCCGAGCCCACCAGGTCGTAGGCACCGGTGCGGCGGTCCAGCCCCAGGGCGGCGTGGATCGTGGTGGCGTTGGTCTTGTCCTGGTAGGCGGGCTCGGGGGTGGAGAAGTAGAGCTCCTCCACCGCGGCGGCCCCGCCGGCGGCGAGCGCCCGACGGCCGGCCTCGACCCCGAGGGTGGTGGTGTCCTCGTCGTAGGAGGCGACCGTCCTGGTCCCCCGCCCGGCCGGGGACCCCAGCGTCTGGCCGATGTCCTTGCGCTCCAGGCGCCAGAACGGGAGGTACACGCCCCAGGACCCGATTCCCGCTGCCATCGCCTCTCCGATCTCCCGGTACAGATCGCCGTCTGCCGGCGGCTGCCGGCGGTTCGGCGGCGCCGCGGCGCGGCGCGGCCCGACTGACGATCCTAGGCGACGGGGCCGCGGATCAGAACTTTGACCGGCCCCCGCCGTGGGGTCCCTGGCCTTCGGGGAAGGCCCGGATCATGTTCTCCTGGACGAAGGAGGCGACCAGGTTGCCGTCCTCGGAGAAGATGTCGCCCCGGCCGTAGGAGCGTCCCCGACCTGCGTACGGGCTGCTCTGGGCGAGCAGGTACCAGTCCCCGGCGTTCACCGGCTCGTGGAAGCTGAGCGTGTGGGAGAGGACGCTGGTGGAGATCGAGACGTGAGCCATCGACTGCCCCACGCCCTCGTGGGGCCGCATGGCCGTGCCGATCAGGAACCCGTCGGTGGCGTAGGAGAGGAGCGCCTGGCCGAGCACCCCGGTGGCCTCGGCCCCGGGGAACCGGCTCCACACGAACAGCTCGGCCGGCCCCACCGCGTCGGGGTCGGCCAGGTCCACCCCGCCGACCACCCTGATCTCCCAGAAGTCCTCGCCGTGCGCGGAGGGCACCGCGTCGGCCGGGCCGGCCACGGCCGGCGGCTCGGCTCCGTGGCGGACGAGATCGGGCTCGCCCGCGCTGAGCAGCACCAGGGAACGGGTACACAGCCGCTCACCCTGGCGGACGGTCACCGTGGCGCTGCCCATGGCCCGCCCGACGTGCATCGGCTCCACCTCGATGTCGAGCGGCTGGTCGAGCGCGCCGCCTCTGGCGAAGATCGTGTGCACCGAGCGCACGTCCTTGGTCGGGTCGACCGTGGCGCCGGCCACGATGGTCTGGGCCAGCAGCTGGCCCCCGAAGACGACCCCGCCGAGCCCGGCGACGAAGTTCTGCGCCACGAAGCGCCCCTCACCGACGGGCTCGAGCTCGAGCACCGCCAGCAACTCGTCGAGCTTGCCCACGGCGGGGATGATGGCACACCGCCGGTGCGGCCGTCCCGCCGAGGCCGGCGGTACTCTCGGTCCCCTTCGCGACCACCAGGGGACCAGGTGCCACTCGACCCAGATGCCAACAGGATCCTCGCCGGACTCAAGAAGTTGCCTCCTCTCGAGTCGCTCACCCCCGACGAGGCGCGCACGATGACCTCCGAGGGCCTGGCCCTCTCTCCCTACGAGGGAGCGGTCGTCGGCTCGGTGGAAGAGCGCCCGGTGGCCGGGGTCGGCTGCGTGGTGGCCACGCCGCAAGGCGCCGGGCCCTGGCCGGTGCTGGTCTGGTTCCACGGCGGCGGGTGGGTGCTCGGCACCGCACCGCTCGTGACCTTCACCGCGCGCGACCTGGCGGCCGGGGCCGGCTGCGTGGTCGTCTCGGTCGACTACCGGCTGGCCCCCGAGCACCCCTTCCCCGCCGCCTACGACGACGCCCTGGCCGTCACCCGGGCCGTGGTGGAGGACCCGGCGGCCGTGGGCGGCCGGCCCGACGCGGTGGCGGTGGGCGGCGACTCGGCCGGGGGGAACCTGGCCGCGGCGGTGGCCCTGGCCGTACCGGGCCTTCGCCACCAGCTGCTCGCCTACCCGGTCCTCGACGCCACGATGTCCTCCCCCTCCTACGACGTCGTGGCCGAGGGGTATCTCCTCACCAGGTCGGCCATGGGTTGGTTCGTCGACCTCTACCTGCAGGGCGCCGACCCCATGGACCGCCGGGTCTCACCGCTCTTCGCCACCGACGCCGAGCTGGCCGCCACCTGCCCGGCCCACGTGGTCGTCGCCGGCTACGACCCGCTGCGCGACGAGGACCTGGCCTACGCCGAGCGGCTGTCGGCGGCCGGGGTGGCCGTCGAGGTCTCCCGCTACGACGGCCAGATGCACGGCTTCTTCACCATGGGCGACGTGCTCCCGACCGGCGCCGCCGCGCTCGACGACGCCTGCGCCAAGTTGCGCCGCGCCTTCGCCACCGAGGACCGAGCCGACGCCTCCGCCTAACTGGGCGCTGCCGCAGGTCCCGGTGCACGGCGGGCAGGTACGCGCGCTTCCCTTCTGCGAACGATGGCGTTACTCTCCGGCAGTGGTTCCGACCGACGGCGAATCCGGGTTCGAGCGCGACATCGGCAAGCTCAAGGCCTCGATCGACCGGTACTTGTCTGGGACCTCGGGCGTCAGCTCCGAGGCGGCGGCGGATCTCACCAAGACCATCCACGAGCTGGGCGACCACCTCGTGGACCTCCACCGTCGGCTCGAGAAGGTCGAGAACGACCACGAGGAGTGGACGACGCGCGGCTGGCTACCGCCGCCCGGAAGCGACGAACCTCTCTGATCGGCCACCGGTCCACCGGTGAACCGAGCTCCCGCCAGCGCGTGTCGACGATCTCGTCCGCCGGTGAGGCCCCTGCGATGCTCGACACGACGCGCCGTGGTGCGCCCCGGCCGGGCGTCGGGCCTGCCTCCCACCTCTCGGTGGCCCGCCAGGTGCCCGGTCCGGGGCGCGCCCGGACGTTACGGGGCGGTCGTGACACGGCCCCCGGCTCCCGGACCCGGCGACGCCCCGGTCAGCCGGCGCGCCCGGCCCCCGGCTCGACCAGGATCTTGCCGACCGCTTTGCGGCCGGCCATGTCCGAGAGGGCCCGCGGCGCCTGGTCCAACGGGTAGCGGGCGCCGACGTGGGGGGCGATCCTGCCGCTCGCCAGGAGGGCGTCCACCTCGGCGTCGTCGCGGGCCACGTCCTCGGCCTGGTTGCGACCAAGCCCCTCCATGGTGAAGCCGGTGACGAAGACCCCCTTCAAGAGGACGAGGTTGAGCGGGATGCGCGGGATCTCGCCCGAAGCGAACCCGACCGAGACGAACCGACCGCCCCATCGCAGCGCCCGCAGGGCCGCCTCCGCGTACGGCCCCCCCACCGGGTCGACCACCACGTCGGCTCCCCCGCCGCACAGCTCCTTCACCCGCTCCTTCAAGTCCTGGGTCGAGTAGTCGACCAGCGCCTCGGCCCCCTTCGCCTCGGCCACGGCCAGCTTCTCGGGGCCCGACGCCGCGGCCAGGACCCGCGCCCCGAGGACCCGGGCCAGCTCGACGGTGGCCAGCCCCACCCCCCCTCCGGCGCCGAGCACCACCACCCAGTCCCCGGCCTGCATCCGGGCCACGCTGCGCAGCGCGTGGTAGGCGGTGCGATGGGCCACCCCGAACGCCGCCGCCGCACCGAGGTCGACCCCGTCGGGCACCTTTCGCAGGACCGAGGCCGGGACGGCCAGCCGCTCGGCGAAGGCGCCGATGAGGGTGGCCCCCATCACCGGGTCGCCGACGGCCAGCGTGTCGACGCCGGGGCCGACGGAGGCCACGGTGCCGGAGAATTCGCTGCCCGGGGTGAAGGGCACCGGCACGTGCAACTGATAGCGGTCCGCCACCAGCAGGACGTCGGGGAAGTTGAGGGCGGCCGCCGCCACCTCCACCACCACCTGGCCCTCGCCGGCCACCGGCTCGTCGAGGTCCTCGATCACCAGGTCCTCGGGTGCGCCGTGGCGCACGCAGCGGACGGCGCGCACCGCTACGAGTTCCCGACGACGTGCTCGATGTGGGCCGCGAGCTTGGCGCGTGCCTCCTCCCGGCGGGCCGGGAGGTGCGCCGTGGGCCAGAGCCCCTCCGACGGCTTGTAGGCCTTGAGGACCTCCCGGGCCACCGTCACCTTGTGCACCTCGGTGGGGCCGTCCACCACCGCCATCACCGGGGCCATCAGCCACATGCCGGCGAAGGGCATCTCGTTGGAGACCCCGAGGGCGCCGTGGGCGTGCATCGAGCGCCACACCGCATCGTGGACCACCTTGGGGGTGAGGGCCTTGATGGCGGCGATGTTCTTGCGGGTCCGCTGGTAGTCCTTGTACTGGTCGATCTCCCACGCCGTGTAGAGGACCAGCAGGCGGAACTGCGCCAGCTCGGCGTAGGAGTCGGCGATGTCGCCCTGCATGAACTGCTTCTTGGCCAGCAGGCTCCCCTGGGTCTCCCGGCTGAGCACCCGCTCGCAGAGGAGGTCGAGCGCCCGCTGGCAGGTGGCCACCGAGCGCATGGCGTGGTGGACCCGGCCCCCGCCGAGGCGCGTCTGGGCGATGGCGAAGGCCTGCCCCTCGCCCCCCAGGAGGCTGTCGGCGGGGAGGCGCACCTGGTCGTAGTGGATGAGGGCATGCATCCCCTCGTCCTCGGACTCGCCCCCCAGGCCGACGTTGCGCACGATCTCCACCCCGGGGGTGTCCGTAGGGACGAGGAACATCGACGCACCCTTGTAGACGGTGACGTCGGGGTCGGTCACGGCCATGACGATGAGGAACGACGAGGTGCGGGCGTTGGAGGAGAAGAACTTCCACCCGTCGAGCACCCACTCCTCCCCGTCGCGCACGGCCCGGGTGGTGAACTGCTGGGGATCGGACCCGGCCTGGGGCTCGGTCATCGAGTAGCAGGAGAACACCTCGCCGGCGAGGAGCGGCTCGAGGTAGCGGGCCTTCTGCTCCTCGGTGCCGTAGTGGGCGATGATCTCGGCGTTGCCGGTGTCGGGGGCCTGGGTCCCGAAGACGATGGGCGCCCACATCGAGACGCCGAGGATCTCGTTCAAGAGGGCCAGCTTCACCTGGCCGTAGCCCTTGCCCCCCAGCTCGGGCCCGAGGTGGGCCGCCCACAGCCCGGCCGCCCTCACCTCGTCCTTCATGGGGTCGACGATCGGGCGCAGCTCGTCGTCGAGGGGGTGGAACTGGCGGTGGGGGTAGAGGAGGTCGAGGGGCTCCACCTTGTCGGCCACGAACCGCCGCGCCCAGTCGAGCTTCTCTTGGAACTCGGGCTCGGTGGAGAAGTCCCAGGCCATCGTCGTCGTCTCCCCTCGGCCGCGTGCGAGGCGCGCGCGTCCATCCCTTTTTTACACGGCGGCCCAACTTACCTACCCTGGGCGCGTGGAGCCGGAGGGGGAGGAGGCCGAGCGGGCGGCCCGGGTGGCCGGGCTGGTGGACGAGGAGCGCCTCGGCCGCTGGATGGACGAGCGCGGCCTCCCCGGGGCCGGGGAGCCCGTCACCTCCCGCTTCATCAGCGGCGGCGCCTCCAACGAGATCTTCGCCATCGCCCGGGGCGACTTCGAGGCGGTGCTCCGCCGCCCCCCGCGGGTCGTCCCCGAGGGCCGCAACAAGACGATGCTGCGCGAGTACCGCGTCCTCGAGGCCCTCAACGGCACGGACGTCCCCCACCCCGAGGCCTACGCCGCCTGCGAGGACACCGACGTCATCGGCGCCTGCTTCTACCTCATGTCGATGGTGGACGGCTGGTCGCCCATGAACATGGGCGAGCACTGGCCGGCCCCCTTCGACACCGACGTCGAGGCGCGGCGCGGGCTCGGCTTCGAGCTCGTCGAGGGCATCGCCCGGCTGGCCCGGGTGGACTGGCGGGCACGCGGCCTCGAGGGGTTCGGGAAGCCCGAGGGGTTCCACGACCGCCAGGTCGATCGTTGGCTGGCCCACCTGTCCGCCTTCGAGTTCCGCCCCATACCCGGGCTCGACGAGGCGGCGGCGTGGCTGCGGGCCCACAAGCCGAGCCGGTGGGAGCCGGGCATCATGCACGGCGACTACCAGTTCGCCAACGTGATGTTCCGCCACGGCGCCCCGGCCCGCCTGGCGGCCATCGTGGACTGGGAGATGGCCACGGTGGGCGATCCGCTGCTCGATCTCGGCTGGGTCATGAACGGCTGGACCGACCCCGGCGAGGACCGCACCCGGGGCTACGTCGACCAGACCGGCCAGCCCTCGCGGGCCGAGATCCTCGAGCGCTACGCCGAGGTCAGCGGCCGGGCGGTGACAGAGATCGACTACTACGTCATCCTGGCCCGGTTCAAGCTGGCCATCGTCTTAGAGGGCGGCTACGCCCGGGTGGTGGCGGGGGACGCCGACAATCCGGCCATGGCGGCCTACGAGCGCGTGGTGCTCGACACCATGGCCGGTGCCGCCGAGCTCGCCGCCACGACCAACCTCGGGAGGTGAGGGACCGGTGAAGGTGGGCATCTCGCTCGGGCGGCTCAACCCCAGCCGCTGGGCCGAGGCCACGGTGGTGGCCGACCGGCTGGGCTACGAGTCGGTGTGGATGCCCGAGCACCTGGTCATCCCGGTGCAGATGGCCGGCAGCCCCCACGCCGGCTCCGACCACCCCCCCATCCCCGCCGACGTCCCGGTCTTCGACGTCTTCAGCTACCTCGGCTTTCTGGCCGGCCGGACCGAGCGGATCCACTTCGGGACCCAGGTGTACAACATCGGCCTGCGCCACCCCTTCGTGGTGGCCCGGGCCGTCACCACCCTCGACGTGGTCTCGGGGGGTCGGGTCGAGTTCGGCATCGGGGCCAGCTGGCTCCAGGCCGAGTGGGAGGCGGTCGGCCTCGACTTCGCCACCCGGGGCCGCCGGGTGGACGAGGCCATCGGGGTCTGCCGGCGGCTGTGGAGCGAGGAGGTGGTCGAGCACCACGGGGAGTTCTTCGACTTCGGCCCGGTGATGTTCGAGCCCAAGCCGGTCCAGCGCCCCTGGCCCCCGCTGCACATCGGGGGCGACGGGCCGGCCGCCCTGCGCCGGGCGGCGCTGCTCGGCGACGGCTGGATCCCGATGAACCACACGGCCGAGCAGATCCCGCCCGAGGCGGCCCGGATGGCCCAGCTGCGGGCGGACGCCGGGCGGCCGGGGACCGTGGAGATCACGCTGGGGGCGGGCGACGCCTCCGCCGACGACCTGCGCCGGCTGGCCGACCTCGGGGTGGCCCGGGCCCTGGTCCAGCCGTGGCGGAGCACGAAGGAGGCGCTCGACGCGCTGGCGCGGTTCGCCGAGGAGGTCCTGCCCGCCGTCGCCGACCACCCGGCGGCGGGCGCCGGGTAGCGGGGTGGCCGGCGGGCGACCCGAGTTCGGCGTCTACCTCCCCCAGGTCGCCCTCGACGGGCCGGCCGTCCTCGAGCGCGCCCGGGTCGCCGAGGACACGGGCCTGGACTCCCTGTGGTTCTACGACCACCTCTACAGCCCCGGCCAGCCCGACCGCCCGTCCCTCGAGGCCTGGACGCTCGCCTCGTGGGTGCTGGCCCGCACCGAGCGCCTCGGGGTCGGCCACCTCGTGCTGTGCAACAACTTCCGCCACCCCGCCCTCCTGGCCAAGATGGCCGCCACCCTCGACGTCCTCTCGGGCGGGCGGGTGGAGCTCGGCCTGGGCAGCGGGTCGGTCGAGGGCGAGCACCTCGAGGCCGGCCTCCCCTGGGGGACCGCCGCCGAGCGCGCCGAGCGGCTGGATGAGGCGCTCTGCGTCCTCACCGCCATGTTCGAGGGGGGGCCGGCCACCTTCTCGGGCCGCCACTACCGGCTGGAAGGCCTGCCCAACGTCCCCACCCTCGGCCGGCGGCCGAGGGTCCACGTGGGCGGGAGCGGTCCCCGCCACACCCTGCCCCTGGTGGCCCGCCACGCCGACGTCTGGAGCGTCCCCACCTACGGCCTGGCCGACTGGGAGGGGAGCCGGCGCCGCCTCGACGCCGAGTGCGCGGCCATCGGCCGCGACCCCTCGACGCTGCGCACCTCGCACGAGGCCGTCCTGGTGCTGGCCCCCGACGAGCCGTCGCTGGCCGTGGCCCTGGCCCAGGCTCGCCGCCGCTACGGCGGTCCCGGCTGGGGGCTGGAGGCGGGGGGCTACATCGGCACGCCCGGCCAGGTGGCCGCCCGGATCGCCGAGGCGGCCGAGCGGGGTGTCTCCCTCTTCGTCTTCTTCACCCACGACCGGGCCGACCCCCGCACCCTCGAGCTGTTCGCCGAGCGGGTGGTGCCCGAGCTCGGGTGAGCGGACGGGGCGGCTCCGGGCCGCCGGTATCGTGACCGCCGTGCGGAGCGAAGGTGGACCGGCGGTGCCGGCCGAGGGCGGCGGGGCGCGGTGAGCGTCGGCAAGCTCTTCCACGTCCTGCACGCCGCCCGCGACCTCGACCGGCTCGACGACCTCTACGACCGGCTCTTCGCGCCGTGGCACGGGATGATGGAGCGCCGCCACTCCCCGCACCAGCGGCGGGTGGGGTCGCTCCTGGTCGTGGCCGACGGCGTGGTGGAGATCGCCGCCCCGAGCGACGACCCCGGGGCCGCCTCTGGCCCCATCGGGCGGTTCGTGGCCAAGTTCGGTCCACGGTGGCACTCGATCGCCTGGTACTGCGACGACGTGGCCGCCGCCGCCGACCGGCTGCGCTCGGCCGGGGTGCGCGTCCTGGGTCCCGGCGGCGAACCGCTGGCCGAGGGGCCGGCCGACGGCGACGTCTACACCCACCCCAAGGACACCGCCGCCCAGCTCGAGCTCTACCAGCCTCCGGCCTCGGTGGGCGGGCCGCAGGGCTCGGGGCCCTTCCCCGACCCCCGCTTCGAGCAGGGCTGGCCCGGCCGCTGGGCGGCCGGCGCCAACCCGGCCGGGGTCGAGCGGCTGGCCTGGGTGACGGTCGTGGTGGGCGACCTCGGGCGGGCCGTGTCGCTGTGGACCGAGGGGATGGGCGCCACGCTGGTCTTCGAGGGCGAGTCGGCCCTGTCGGGCACCAAGAGCGCCTACGTGGCCGTCGGGACCCAGACCGTGGTCGAGCTGGCCACCCCGACCGGCCCCGGCCCCGCCGCCTCGGACCTGGCCGCCTTCGGCGACACCCTGCACTCGGTGACCTTCGGCGTGGCCGACCTCGACGCCACGGCGGCCCACCTGGCGGCGCTCGGCATCGGCGTGCCCGCCCGCGACGACACGACCCTGGTGGCCGACCCCGCCGACACGGTGGGCGCGGCCATGGCGTTTTCGACCTGGCGGGTCCCCGGGGACCCGCGCCACGAAGAGAGGCGGGCAGACCCATGACGACCACCGGCGCCGAGCACGACGTGCTCGGGCAGGACGACGACGAGGTGGCGGCCTTCCGCCGGGAGCTGGCCGGGTGGCTGGCCGACAACCTCGGCGCCGAGGTGGCCGACGTGGCCTGGGGGGGGTTCGAGCGCGAGGACGCCTTCGAGGTCCTGCGGGGGTGGAACCGCCTGCTGGCCGACGCCGGCTGGGCCGCCGTCAGCTGGCCCGCCCGCTACGGCGGCCGCGACGCCGGGATCGCCGAGCAGCTGGCCTGGCACGAGGAGATGTCCCGGGCCGGGGCCCCCGGCCCGGTCAACGTGATCGGGGTCTCCAACATCGCCCCGGCCATCATGGCGCTGGGCACCGACGAGCAGCGGGAGCGGTACCTGCGTCCCATGCTGCGGGGCGACGAGATCTGGTGCCAGGGGATGTCCGAGCCCGACGCCGGCAGCGACCTGGCCTCGCTGCGCACCCGGGCGGTCGCCGACGGCGACGACTTCGTGGTGAACGGCCAGAAGACCTGGAACAGCCTGGGCCGCCACGCCGACTGGTGCCAGCTCTACGTGCGCACCGACCCCGAGGCCCCCAAGCACAAGGGGATCAGCTGCCTGCTGGTCGACATGGGCTCGGCGGGGATCGAGGTGCGGCCGGTGCGGACGATGGCCGGCGACCTCACCTTCTCCGAACTGTTCTTCACCGACGTCCGCGTCCCGCGGGCGTCGCTGCTCGGCCCCCTGCACGGCGGGTGGGGCGTGGCCATGGCCACCCTGAGTCACGAGCGGGCCGGGGTGGCCCGCCTGCACCTCTCCCTCTCCCGTCGCTTCGACGAGCTGCTGGCCGAGGCCCGGGGCCGCCCGTCGCTCGCCGACCCGGTGGTGCGCGACCGGCTGGCCGCCGTCTACAGCCGGATCGCCTGCATGCGCTGGGGCACCACCCGCGAGCTGCACTCGGTGGCCACCGGCCACGCCCCGTCACCGACCATGGGCAGCCTGACCAAGCTCATGTGGTCCCTCACCGAGCAGCAGCTGTCCGAGCTGGCCGTCGACCTCATGGGCCCCGACGGCCTCTCGGGCCGTTGGGCCAAGGGGCTGGCCTCCTCCCGCCAGTCGACCATCGCCGGGGGCACCACCGAGATCAACCGCAACATCCTGGCCGAGCACGGCCTGGGGCTGCCGCGCTGAGCCCGGCCGAGCGGTTCAGGCCCCGCCGGCTTCCTCGCCCCGGGCCTCCTCGGACTGCTTGGCCGCCATCTGGCGGGGCAGGAGCCCCTGGCGCTTGGCCATGAACTCGCGCACGTCGCTCGCCGCGGCGGCGATGGAGGTGAAGTCGGCGGTGTTCTGGAGGTGGACCCGCATGCCCATCATCTCCCAGGCCCGCTTTACCCCGGCCTTGACGGTCATGATGGTGGTGAGCGGCATCTGGGCGATGGTGCGGGCGGTCTCTTCGACCTCGGCCTCGAGGTCGGCGCGCTTCACCACCTTGTTCACCAGCCCCCATTCACGGGCCTGCTCGGCCGAGAGGGTGGGGGCCAGGTAGAGGTACTCGTAGGCCCGCTTCCAGCTCATGATGGCCCACGGCTCGATGAGCGTCTGGGCGCCGGGCAGGCCGAACCCCTGGGGGAGGGGCATCTGGAAGTAGGCGTCCTCGGAGGCGATGGTGAGGTCGGTCAGGTAGCCGTAGACGGTGCCGCCGCCCACGCAGTAGCCGTGGATCTGGGAGATGGTGGCCTTGGGGAACTCCCAGAGGTTGAGGGGCGGCCAGAGGAAGAGGTCGTAGTTGTGCTTCTTCCAGGTGCGCTCGAGGGTGGGACCCTGGGTCGGGTAGACGTCGGCCATCTCCTCGTGGTCGACGATGGCGTGGCCGGCGCAGAACCCATTGCCGTTGGCCTTGACGATGAGGACCTTCACCTCTGTGTCCCGGTCGGCCCACTTGAGGGCGTCCTCGAAGTCCCAGACCTGCTGGGCCGTCTGGATGTTGGCCTTCTCGGGCATGTTGAGGACGATCCGGGCGATCGGCCCGTCCTTCTCGTAGATGATCGTCTCGAGCTCGGTTCGCTCCACACCGCGTCCTTTGTTCGTGCGGGGACCGGGAGGGGGCTCCCCCGGGCCGTCCCCGGCCTGCGTGCCCTGTGAGGGTAGTCCCGGCCGGCGGGGGGCACCGCCGGGCGCCCCGCCGCTCTCACCTAGGAACCCGTGCCGTCCCCCGGCGCCGGCTCGGCGGCGGTCGTCCGCTCCCGGCGCAGCTGCCACTTGAGGACCTTGCCGTTGGGCTGGCGGGGCAGGGTGTCGACGAACTCGTAGGTCCGGGGCCGCTTGAAGTCGGCCAGCCGGTCGGCCAGGCGCGCCGAGATCGCCCCGGCGTCGGCCGCCGCCCCCCGGCGCAGCTCGACGATGGCATGGACCCGCTGGCCCATGCGCTCGTCGGGGAGGCCGATCACCGCCGAGTCGGCCACGTCGGGGTCGGCGGCGAGGGCGTTCTCGACCTCGGCCGGGTAGACGTTGACCCCGCCGGTGATGATGAGGTCGGTCCGGCGGTCGGCGATGTAGAGGTAGCCGTGGGCGTCGAGGTGGCCGAGGTCCCCCACCGTGACGAACCCGTCCCGGCGGGCGGCGGCCGTCTTCTCCTCGTCGCCGCGGTAGGCGAAGGAGGCGCCGGGGAAGGTGCTCACGTAGATCGTGCCGATCTCGCCGGGCGGCAGTTGCCGGCCCTCCTCGTCGAGGATGCGCACCTCGAGCCCGGGGAAGGGGCGGCCGACGCTGCCCGGCTTGAGCAGCCACTCGCCCGGCGAGATGACCGTGCCCATGGCCTCGGTGGCGCCGTAGAGCTCCCAGACCGTGCCGCGGGGGAAGACCTCGAGGATCCGCCACTTGAGCGGCACCGGGCAGGCGGCGGCGGCGTGGATGACCAGGCGGATGCTGGAGCGGTCGTGCGAGGCCCAGTCGGCCTCGAGCAGGCGGACGAAGTGGGCCGGCACCATCTGGGTCCGCGTCACCCGGTGCTCGGCGATGAGCGACAGGCACCGCTCGCCTGTGAACCCCTCCTGGACGACCACCCGGCCGCCCTCCCACAGTGAGTACTCGGCGTAGGCGCTGGGGGCCGTGTGGTAGAGGGGTCCGCAGACCAGCTGGACGGTGTCCGGCCCGTACCCCCAGAAGGCGGCCACGATCGAGGTGGTGGCCTCGGGGGCGGGGGCCGGGGCCGGCCGCTCGACGGCCTTGGGGCGGCCGGTGGTGCCCGAGGTGTAGCCCAAGAGGGTGGGAGCGGTGTTGAGGAAGTCTTCTCGGGGCGGCTCGTCGGCCGGCGGGGCGAAGCCCGGCTCCTCCACGTCGACGATGGCCACCCCGTCGGCCGGGAACTGGCCGGCCCCGTCGACGAAGCACACCGCCATCCGCGCGTCCTGGGCGATGTAGGCGGTCTCTTCGGGGGTGAGCCGCGGCGAGATCGGCACGAACATCGCCCCGAGGCGGGCGATGGCGTGCGAGGCGATGAACCACTCGGCCCGGTTGCCCAGCCGCATCCCCACCGGGTCGCCGGGGGCCACGCCGAGCTCGGCCAGGCGGACCGCCGCCCCGTTGGCCCGGCGGTCGAGCTCCTCGAAGGTGACCGCCCGGTCCCCGTCGACGACGGCCACCCGGCCCGGGTCCGAGGCGGCGACGCCGGCCACAGAGCGCCGGTGGCTCCCCAGCTGCACCGCGCCCTCAGCCGGCGGGACCGTCGATGTAGCCGATGTCCGTCCCCACCAGGTAGGTCTGGCCGGCCTCGCCGAGAAGGTGCGCCCTGCCGGCCGCCGGGGACTCCACCTCGATCTCCACCTTGTCGGTCTCGAGCAGGTAGAGCGGCTGGCCGAGCGCGACCTCTTCGCCCTCGGCGACGAGCCACGACACGATCGTCCCCTCGGTCACCGCCACGCTGGCCTGGGGGATCTTGACCAGCGTCCGGTGCAGCTCGCTCACGGCGACTCAGGCCAGCCGGCGGATCGCCTCGGCGATCCGGGTGCGCTCGGGGAAGTGCAGGGTCTCGAGCTCGGTGGCGTAGGGCACCGGGGTGTAGGCGGACCCCAGCCGGCG
Organism: uncultured Actinomycetota bacterium; assembly: GCA_963770505.1. Taxonomy (GTDB): domain Bacteria; phylum Actinomycetota; class Acidimicrobiia; order Acidimicrobiales; family RAAP-2; genus CAVYPR01. The sequence continues at coordinate 453,770 of CAVYPR010000006.1, forward strand.
CACCGGGGCGTCGAGCTGGCCGAAGAGCTCCTCGGAGACGAAGGCGGCGATCTCGGCCCCCGGACCGGCGAAGCGGGTGGCGGCGTGGACGACCAGGAGCCGCCGGGTGCGGGCCACGCTCTCGAGCACGGCGCGCCGGTCGAGGGGGACCAGCGTGCGAAGGTCCAGGACCTCGACGTCGGTGCCCTCGCCGACCAGCGTCTCGGCCGCGGCCAGCGCCTCGGGGACCTGCCAGCCCCAGGTGACCACGGTGACGTCGGTGCCCGGCCGCTTCACGTCGGCCACCCCGAGGGGGACCACGTGGTTCCCCTCGGGGAGCGGGCCCCGGGTGAACAGGAGGCTCATCGTCTCCATGTGCACGCAAGGGTCGTCGTCGAAGACGCACGAGGTGAGGAGGCCCTTGGCGTCGGCCGGCGTCGAGGGCACGGCCACCTTCAGCCCCGGGACCTGCATCAGCCAGCCCTCGAGCGACTGGGAGTGCTGGGCCCCGAACTGGCGGCCGCCGCCCACCGAGGTGCGGATGGTGATGGGCACGTTGGTCCGCCCGCCCGACATGTAGCGGAGCTTGGCCGCGTGGTTGGCCACCTGGTCCATGGCCACGGCGAAGAAGTCCATCAGCATGAGCTCGGCCACCGGGCGCATCCCCACCAGGGAGGCGCCGATGGCCGTGCCCACGATGGCCTGCTCGGAGATCGGGGTGTTGCGCACCCGGGAGCGGCCGTACTTGGTGGAGAGGCCCTTGGTGCCCTTCATCACCCCGCCGGTCGGGTCCTCGATGTCCTCGCCGAGGCAGAAGACCGACGGGTCGGCCGCCATGGCCAGGTCGAGGGCCTGGTTGACCGCCTGGGACATGGTGCCCACGGGGTGACCGGTCGCCTCGGGCGCCGCCGGGCTCACCGGGCCACCTCCCCCTCGGGCAGGTCCTCGGGGCTCGAGAAGACGTCGAGGCGCAGCTCCTCGGGTCCCGGCGGGTCGGCGGCCAGGGCGGCGGCCACGGCGACCTCGACCGCCTCGGCGGCCTGGCGCTCGAGCGCGTCGAGGGTCTCGGCGGACACCCCTCGCTCCTCGGCCAGCCACCGCCGGTGGCGGGCCACCGGCTCGGCCGCCTCGGCCCGGGCCAGCTCCTCGGGGTCGATGTACTCGGTGCCGGTGCCGAAGGCGTGGGCCCCCAGCCGGAAGGTGAGGCACTCGAGGAACGTGGGCCCCTCCCCCGCCCGGGCGCGGCGCACCGCCTCGCCGGCGGCGGCGTACATCTCGGGCACGCTGTTGCCGTCGACGGTCACCGCGGCCATGCCGTAGCCGGCGAACCGCTGGGCCAGCCGCTCGGTGCGGGTGTAGTCGGAGAACCGGGTGTGCTCCCCGTACTGGTTGTGCTGGCAGACGAAGAGGACGGGCAGGTCCCACAGGGCCGCCAGGTTGGCCGCCTCGTGGGCGGCCCCGATGCTGGTGGCCCCGTCGCCGAAGTTGACCACGGTGACCTGGTCGGTGCCCTGCAGCTGGCTGGCCAGCCCCAGGCCGCAGGCGATGGGCAGGCCCCCGCCGACCACCCCGGTGGTCACCATCAGCCCCGAGTGCGGGTCCGAGAGGTGCATCGGGCCGCCCTTGCCCTTGGAGGTGCCGGTGACCCGGCCGCACATCTCGGCCATGAGCTCGTCGAGGGGGATCCCCTTGGCGATGGCGTCGTGCATGCCGCGGTAGGTGGTGACCATGTAGTCGTCCCGCCGCAGGTGCGCCGAGACGGCGGCGGGGATCGCCTCCTGGCCGCGCACCTCGTAGAAGGTCATGCGCAGCTCGCCGGCGCGCAGCCCCCGGGTGATCCGGTCCTCGGCCGCCCGGATGGTGGCCATGGTGGCGTAGATGGCCAGGGCCTCGTCGTCGGTGAGCTCCGTGGCCGCGCCGGCGCTCACCGGGGGGCCTCGGCGAAGCGCTGGCGCAGCCCCTTGCGGTCGACCTTCCCGAAGTCGTTGTAGGGGATCTCGTCGACCACCAGCACCCGCTCGGGGAGCTTGAACGGGGCGATGCGCCCCCGGCAGAACCCGCGCAGCTCGTCGATGTCCACGGGCCCGGTCGCCACCACGGCCACCCCCACCCGGCTCCCCATCTCGGGGTCGGGCACCCCCACCACGGCCACGTCGGCGACGGCGGGGTGCGCGGCGACGACCGCCTCCACCTCGGCGGGGGAGAACTTCTCCCCGCCCCGGTTGATCGTGTCGGCCAGCCGGCCGGCCGGGTAGAGGTAGCCCTCGGCGTCCTCGCTCACCATGTCCCCGGTGCGCAGCCACCCGGGCGGGACCGAGACGTCGGCCGCCTGGGCGCCGGGGATGACGCTGGCCTCGGTCCGCACCCACAGCTCGCCCACCGTCCCGGGCTCCACCGGCCCGCCGGTGGCGGGGTCGACCACCCGCACCTCCACCCCGGGGAGGGGGCGGCCCACCGAGGCCAGCCGCTCGGGGGTGTGGTCGGCCGGCCCCAGGGCGGTGATCGAGCCCAGCGTCTCGGTCTGGCCGAAGGTGTTGGTCAGCGCCACGCCGGGCAGCCTATCCATGGCCCGGCGGATGAGATCGGGGGAGGCCGGCGCCGCGCCGTAGGAGAGGGCGGTGAGTGAACCGAGGTCGGTCCGGTCGAAGTCCGGGTGGTCGAGGATGCGGTGGAGCATGGTGGGCACGACGAACGAGGAGTTGACCCGGTGGGTGCCGGCCAGGGCCAGCCACTCGCCGGCGTCGAAGCGCGTCTGGACCACCACGGTGCCGCCGCGGGCCAGGGCCACCAGGAGGCCGAGCGCCCCGCCGATGTGGACCAGCGGGACGCACATGAGCGAGACCACCGGCTCGGGGTCGACCGACGGCGAGAAGGCGGCCACGCGGGGACCGACCAGCCCGTGGGTGAGGGGCACCGCCTTGGGCGTGCCGGTGGTGCCCGACGTGAACAGGACGACGGCGTCGGCCCCGGGGTCGGGGTCGACCGGCGAGGGCGCGGTCCTGGCCGGTGCCAAGAGCAGGTCGCCGGCCCCGAGCACGGTGCCTCCGGCCCCGGCCAGCACCGCCTCGTAGCCGTCCCCGGCCACCCCGACCGGTGCGGCCCCGGCGGCCCGGCGCAGCTCGGCCAGCTCGCCGGCGGTGAGCCGGGGGTTCATGAGGGCGGCGGCCGCGCCCACCCGCGCCGCGGCCAGGAGGACCGAGACCGAGAGCACGCTGGCGTCGTCGGCCAACGGGATGCGCCAACCGGGCTGCACGCCCTGGGCCACCAGACCCGCCGCGCACCGCCCGACGGCCTCGTCCAGCTCGGCGTAGCTGGTCGGTCGGCCGTCGATGACCAGGGCGGTGCGCCCCGGGTCGGTGGCGACGGCCTCGTCGAGGACCCTCGCCATCGGCCGGCTCTCAGCCACCGGCCCCTCCCGGGCGCGTCGGCACGGCGTTGTGGAGCACCTCGTCGAAGGGCTTGTCCTTGTCGGCCGCGTATTCGCGGGGCATGCCGAGGACCCGCTCGGCGATGATGTTGCGCTGCATCTCGTTGCTCCCGCCGCCCAGGCTGCTGTTCTGGCGGGTGAGGAAGGTGACGGCGATGTCGCCGGCCATCTCGCCCGGGGACCACCCCGCCGCCCGGCTCCCGATGATGTCCAGGCCGATGTCGTGGCTGCGCTCGCTGGCGGTGGCGCCGAACAGGCGGGGCAGGGAGCCGGCCGGCGCCGGGAAGTAGCCGCTGGCGATCCCCGTCGTCACGCGTTCGACGAGCTGGTGGGCGACGCGGTCGTAGACCCGGGACTCGGCCACCAGCTGGCGCACCCGTGGGTCGTCCCCCAGGCCGCAGGCCTTGGCCAGCTGGGCCATGTTGCGGCCGACGCCCCGGCCCGAGGCGGTGGCCACCCCGCTCGTGTACGGCGACGCCCCGCCCACGGCGTTGCGCTCGTGGACCAGCAGCCGGGTGGCGACGGTCCACCCGTCGTCGATCTCGCCCACCACGTTCTCCAGGGGGATGACGGCGTCGTCGAAGAACTCCTGGCAGAACTCGTTCCAGCCGTTCGCCATCTTGATCTGCTGGACCTCGATGCCCGGCTGCTTGATCTTCACGATGAAGCAGGTGATGCCCCGGTGCTTGGGGGCGTGCCAGTTGGTGCGGGCGAGGCACATCGCGTAGTCGGCCCGGAACGCCCCCGAGCTCCAGATCTTCGAGCCGTTCAGCATGAAGACGTCGCCGTCGCGGGTGGCCCGGGTGACCAGGCCGGCCAGGTCGGACCCGCCCGAGGGCTCGGAGAGGAACTGCACCCAGAGTTCCTCGCCGGCCAGGATCTTGGGGATGTGGCGCTGCTTCTGCTCCTCGGTGCCGAAGTCGAGCAGGGTGGGGGCGAGGATGGACAGCGTCGGGGTGTTGAAGACCACCGGCATCTCGTAGGGGAGCGACTCGCGGGTGAAGGCCTGCTGGTGGGCCCGGCTCAGGCCGTGGCCCCCGTACTCGACCGGGAAGCACAGGCCGGCGAAGCCCCCGTCGAACAGCGTGCGCTGGAGCTCCCGAGCCCGCGTGGCGAACTCGTCGACGACCATGAGCTGGTGGTTCTCGACCCCCTCGGGCAGGCGCGGCACGTTGTCGGCCAGCCACGCCCGGGCCCGGAGGCGGAACGCCTCGACGTCCTCTGTGGCGGCGCGATCGGGCATGCCTTCTCCTACAGTCCGGCGCGAACGGCGATCCGCTCGCGGTGGTCGGCGGGGGTCCCGAACAGGGCGCGGTCCTGGACCACCCGGCGCAGGTAGAGGTGGAGGTCGTGGTCCCAGGTGACCCCGATGCCGCCGTGGAGCTGGACGCAGTCATGCAGGATGGCCGGCCCGCGGTCGCCGATGTAGGACTTGGCCACGCTCACCAGCTCGTCCGCCCGTTCGCTGGCGGCGTCGACGGCCCGGGCGGCGCCGGTGGCGGTGGCGTGGCACGCTTCGAGCCACAGCTTCATGTCGGCGAACCGGTGCTTGAGGGCCTGGTACGAGGCGAGCGGGCGGCCGAACGTGTAACGGTCGAACGAGTACTCGAGGGTAAGGGTGAACATGGTGTCGACCGCACCCACCATCTCGGCGCACTGCAGCGCCACGGCGATCTGCAGCTGGCGCTCGATGTCGGGACCGGCCGCACCGACCTCGCCGACCAGCGCCGACTCGGGGACCGACACCCCGTCGAAGGTCACGGTGGCCGTGTGGCGGACGAGGTCGACGCTCTCGAGCGGTGAGACGGAGACCCCCGGGGCGCCCTGGTCGACGAGGAACTGGGTGGGGGCGCCGTCGACCGTGGCCGCCACCAGCAGGTGGTCGGCCGAGGCGGCCGACTCGACCGGCGTCTTCACCCCGTCGAGCACGTACCCGCCCTCGCCGGCCACCGCCGTGAGGCGAAGGTCGTCTCCGGACCAGCCCCCGGGCTCGGCCAGGCACCACGCGGCCACCGCCTCGCCCGAGAGGAGCTCGGCCAGGACCGGGGCGTGCCGGCCGTCGGGCGAGGTCCCCAGGGCGGAGGCCACCACGTTGGTCGCCAGGAGCGGGCCCGGCGAGACCAGCCGGCCCATCTCCTCGGCCACCAGCACCAGATCCAAGAGCCCGTGTCCCGAGATGCTGCCCCCCCCGTCGTCCTCGGAGACCAGGAGGCTCGTCCACCCGAGCTCGGCCCCGCGGCGCCACCAGTCCGACGGGTAGCCGTCGGGCTCCTTCTCGGCCCACTCGCGCACGGTCGATACCGGGCAGGTGCTCTCGAGGAACTTCCGGGTGGTCTCCCGGAAGAGCTCCTGGTCGTCGCTGCGGTGCAGGTCCACCCGGGCGTCCTTCCTGGCGGCGGCGGATCTCACCGCGCCCTTGCGTGCCGACGGCCGCCCAGTCAATCAACCCGGCACCGGCGACACAAACCACCCCGGGAGCGATGGCGGCGATGGGGCTACATTCGGCGGTGCGATGGCCGCCGGCAGGGAATTCTTCGACGTCGTCCTCTCCCAGCGGGCCTGCCGCCACTTCTCCGATCGGCCGGTCGACGACGACCTGGTGGCCCGGTGCCTCGTGGCCGCCACGCACGCCCCGAGCGCCGAGAACCTCCAGCCGTGGGTGTTCGTCGTCGTGCGCGAGCTGAGGACGCGGGCTGCGGTGGGCGACCTCATGCGCGAGCTGTGGCGGGACGCCGGGCGCCCTCACTCCGAGGGGCGCCTGTCCCCGGCCCTCCTCGACGACGTCGAGCGAGGTGCCGAGGGCGGCGTCGCCGCCGCACCGGTCCTCGTGGTGGTGTGCGGGGACGCGTCCATCGGACTCGAGGCGACCCTGGCCTCGTCGGTCTTCCCGGCCGTGCAGAACCTCCTCCTGGCGGCGAACGCCCTCGGGCTGGGCTCGGCCATGACCACGTTGGCGACCCTGGCCGGGGACCGGCTCTCGGCGCTGCTGGACCTGCCGCCCTCCGTCCGGCCGATGGCCGTCACCCCGCTCGGCTGGCCGGACCGGCCCCTCGGCCCGCCGCGCCGGTTGCCGCTGGCGACACGCGCCCATCTCGACACCTACGGCCAACCCTTCGCGGACCGGTGACATACTTGGGACGGCCCGGCGTGGACCGTCCGGAACGCGCCGGCGACGTGGCCGGGCGGGCACCCTGCCGAGCAAGGAGACGCAGCCGATGACGTACCGGGTCGACGACGCGCCGGACACGCTCCCCTTCGCCCAGCAGGTGAAGGAGTGGATGGAGCACAACTGGCGCCACGGCCCGTGCCCGGTGTGCGGGTCCGGGGACAAGTGGTGCGCCGAGGGGAGGCTGTTCGGCGTGCCGCGGATGACAGCGCCACAGGCAGGCCTGGTGCGTCCCGTGTTCCCGGTCGTCTGCGAGGCCTGCGGCTACACCCTGTGGATCGGGGCCAACCACTCGGGGGTGCTTCGCTCCCCCATCCCCGACGACCTCTCCGGGCTCGAACCCGAGGGCGGCGGCTGACGCGCGGCGCGGCGATCGGTCCCGCGCCCGCCGGGGCGGCGGCGGCGGTCGCGCAGGCCCTCAGATTCCATTCGCCCTAACCCGGGCCAGGAACGCAGAGGCCGTGGGGCTCCCCATCCCCGGCGTCCGGGCCGTGCTGGTGCGCTGTTCACCCGGCGTCGCCGCCAGTGGTCGCGGGGCGGCCGAGGAGGCGCAGTCGACGATGTCGTCCACGACGAGGGCCATCGACGGTCACCGCCGTGGTGCGGCGGGCCCGTCCGGCCGGCGCGTCCTGCGCCCACCGTCGTGCCGGCCCTCCCCCCTCAGCGGGGCAAGCCCAGGATGCGGTCGCCGATCACCGTCCGCTGCACCTCCGAGGTGCCGCCGGCGATGGTGGCGGCCTTGGACCACAGCCACTGGCGCTGCCACTTGCCGCCGGCCGGGTTCCCGTCGGCCGCCCCCCACAGCGGCGCCGCCTCGCCCACCACCGACAGCGCGGCGTTGGACATGGTCTGGGTCATGTCGCTCCAGATGAGCTTCACCACGCTCGACTCGGGCCCGAGCTCGCGCCCCTTGCCCAACTCGGTGAGGGTGCGCAGGTTGGCCAGGCGCAGCACGCGGAGCTTGACGGCGGCGGCGGCCAGCGCGTCGGCCACGTCGGGATCGTCCAGGGTGCCCTGGGCCGCGGCCTCGGCGTAGAGCTCCTCCAAGTAGACCCCGTGGACCACCTCCTCCTTGAAGGGGAAGGTGCCGCGTTCGTGGGCCAACGTCGTGTTGGCCACCGCCCACCCGTTGTTGATGCCCCCCACCAGGCAGTCGGTCGGGACGAACACCTCGTCGAAGAAGACCTCGTTGAACTCGGACTCCCCGGTGATGGTGATGAGGGGACGGATCTCCACCCCGGGTGCGGTCATGTCGACCACCAGGTAGGAGAGGCCACGGTGCTTGGGCGCGTCGGGGTCGGTGCGGACCAGGGCGATCCCCCAGCGGGCGAACTGGGCGTAGCTGGTCCAGACCTTCTGGCCGGTGAGCACCCATCCGCCCTCGGTGGGGACCGCCCGGGTGCTGAGCCCGGCCAGGTCCGAGCCGGCCCCCGGCTCGCTGAACAGCTGGCACCAGACTTCCTCGGCGTCGAGGATGCGCGGGAGCCAGCGGGACTTCTGCTCCTCGCTGCCGTGGGCCAGGAGGGTCGGCCCGACGTGGTTGATGCCGTTGCGGTTGACCGGCTGGGGTGCACGCGAGCGGGCGTACTCGAGGTTGAAGATGGCCACCTGCAGCGGCGTGGCGCCGCGGCCCCCGTAGGGCTCGGGCCAGTGGATGCCCACCCAGCGGTCGGCCGCCAGCCGGGCCTGCCACACCCGGCCCCAGGCGAACTCCTCCTCCAGGGAGGAGAAGGCCGCCGGCAGCTCGAGGTTGGCCGCCAGCCAGCCGCGGATCTCGTCGCGGAAGGCAAGCTCCTCGTCGCTCAGGGAGAGGTCCATCGGACCATCCTCCCCGCTCCCCCCGCGGCGCACAACACGCGACGCACCCGGCTCACCGGGGCCGGCCGGCCCCGGCCAGCCCCGCGGCCCGGGCCTTGAGGGCGGCCCGGTCGGGCTTCCCCGCCGCCAGGAGCGGCAGGGCTTCGACCTGCACCACCACCTCGGGCGCCTTGAAGCGGGCGATCCCCAGCTCGGCGAACCAGCGTCGGCACTCCTCGGCGTCGATCGACGAGCGGGCGACCACGAAGGCGCAGACCCGCTCCCCCAGCCGGTCGTCGGGGACGCCGACGGCCACGGCGCCGACCACCTCGGGGTGGAGCTCGAGGGCCCGCTCGACCTCGGCCGGTGCGATGTTCTCCCCGCCGCGGATGATGAGCTCCTTGAGCCGCCCGGTGATGGCCAGCCACCCCCCGGCGTCGAGCACCCCGAGATCGCCGGTCCTGAACCAGCCCCGGTGCACGGCGGCCTCGGTCTCGGCGGCCTGGGCGTAGCCGGCGAACAGCTCGGGGCCCCGCACCCACACCTCCCCGGGCCGCCCGGGCGGGCGGCGGCGGCCGGTGGACGGGTCGACCACCTTGATCTCGGCGTCGCCCACGGCGCGGCCGTCGGTGTCCCGGCAGCGCTCGGGGGGGTCCTCGTTGGTGCAGGTGGAGACGGTCGGGGCCTCGGTCGAGCCGTAGCTGCGCTTCACGACGGCCCCGAGCCCGCGGGTGGCCTCGGCGACGAACTCGGGGCTCACCCCCAGCATGCCGCTCGAGACCACCCGCATCGACGCCACCTTGCGACGGTCGAAGCCCGGCTGCTCCATGAGACCGTTGAAGATCGACGGCGGCCCGATCATGTAGCTCACCCGCTGCTCCTCGATGAGGCGGAGCCCGCGGGCGGGGTCCCACCGCTCCATGAGCACGACCCGCATCCCGGCCGCCCCGGGGAGGAGCACCGCGTTGAGCAGCCCCGAGATGTGGGCCATCGGTGCCGGCATCAAGACGGTGTCGCCGGGGCCGAGCCCGTGGACCCGCGCCATGAGCCGGGCCTTGTAGGCGAGCGACCGCTGGGTGTGCAGCACGGCCTTGGGGCGGCCCGTCGACCCCGAGGTGAAGATGACCGCCGCCAGGTCGCTCGGCCGCGACGGGCAACCCTCGGCCGACGGCTCGGTCTCGTGGCAGAGGGCCAGGAACCGGTCGGTGCGGTCGCGGACACCGAGCACCCCGTCGAACCCCGAGAGGGGAAGCTCCTCGGAGGCGAACAGCGCGGTCGGCTCCAGCACGCCCACCATGTGGCGCACCTCGTCCTCGCCGACCTGGTGGTGGATGGGGGCGGCCACGGCCCCGCACCGCCAGACGGCGCGGTAGAGGGCGACGGCCTCCCACCAGTTGGGCAGCTGCCAGGCGACCACGCTGCCCCGGCGGACCCCGAGGGCCGCCAGGGCCCCGGCCAGCCGCTCCACCATGGGGGCGAATCCCCCGGCGCTCACCCGGATCGACCCGTCGACGATCAGGTCGCGGTCGGCCTCGGGGCGGGTGCGCAGCGTCGAGTCGAGCACCGGGACGTCCCAGGCACCCCCCGGGGACCGGTAGCGCGCCGCCGCCGGTGCCCGGTAGGTCGCTCGTAGCCGCATCGGGCCGCCGATGTTAGCGTCCGGGCCTCGCCCCGAACCGCCCGCCGCGGCCTCTGCGGCAGGCCCCGAACCCAGGAGCCAGCGTGGCCGCCGACGACGAGAACCCAGCGAAGGGCCCACGGCTCGGCGTCACCACCCCGGTGGTCACCATGCTCCCCGACGCCCACGCCTCGTGGGAGCGCGACGGCACCATCGAGGACATCGCCGCGCTGTCCCGGGCCGCCGAGCGTTTCGGCTACGACTACGTCACCTGCAGCGAGCACGTCATGATCCCGACCGAGGTGGCCGCCGTGCGCGGGTCGCGCTACTGGGACCCCCTGGCCACCTTCGGCTACCTGGCGGCGGTGACCACCCGCCTGCGCTTCGCCACCAACGTCGTGGTGCTCGGCTACCACCACCCCCTCGACATCGCCAAGCGCTACGGCACCCTCGACCAGGTGACCGGGGGCCGGGTGATCCTCGGCCTCGGGGTGGGGTCGCTGGAGGAGGAGTTCGCCCTCCTCGGGGCCGCGTTCGGCGACCGGGGCCCCCGGGCCGACGACGCCATCTCGGCCCTGCGGGCCTGCCTCTCCCGCCAGCGCCCCTCCTACGACGGCCCCTACTACCGCTTCGACGACGTGGTGGTCGACCCCTGCTTCCTCCAGGAGCCGGTGCCCCTGTGGATCGGGGGCCGCACCGCCCGCTCGCTGCGCCGCGCCGTCGAGCTGGGGGACGGCTGGGTTCCCTTCGGCCTGGGGGCACCCGACCTCGGGGCGATGATCGCCCGGGCCCGACAGACCACGGCCTGGGCGGCCCGGGAGCGGCCGCTCGAGCTGGTCCTGCAGAACGGCCGGCCCGTCGACCCCCAGGGCGACCCGGACGGGGCCCGCAAGATCGCCGGCCGGCTGGTGGGGGCCGGCGCCACCTGCCTGCAGCTGCGCTTCGTCCACCACTCACGGGACCACTTCATCGAGCAGCTCGAGGCGATGGCCGCGCTGGTGGCGGCCGGCCTGGAGGACGGGTAGCCGCTCAGAAGACCCCGGCGCCCTCGGCGATCCGCTCGCGCAGCAGCGTGCCCAGCCGCTGGCGGTGGAAGGCGGCGTCGCCGAAGCTCGACTGCTCGAACTGCGCCCGCTTCAAGAACAGGTGGAGGTCGTGCTCCCAGGTGAAGCCGATCCCCCCGTGGACCTGCAGCCCCGAGGCCATCACCCGCTTGGAGGCGTCGGAGCACCACACCTTGGCGGTCGAGGCGGCCACGGTGGTGTCGGGGGCCCCGGCCGACAGCGCCCAGGCGGCGTACCAGGTGGCCGAGCGCATCCCCTCCACGTCGACCACCATGTCGGCGCAGCGGTGCTTGACGGCCTGGAAGCTGCCGATCGGCTGGCCGAACTGCACCCGGTCCTTGGCGTACTGGGCGGCCATCTCGAGTACCCGCCCCGCCCCGCCCAGCATCTCGGCCGAGGTGCCGACCGCCCCGAAGTCGACCAGCGCCTCTTGGAGGTGAGGCCCGCCGAGGTGGACGGCCGGGGCCGACTCGAGCACGAGCCACGAGAGCGCCCGGGTGCCGTCCATGGCCGGCTCGGCCGCCGGGCGGGCGCCCTGGGTGAGGTCGACGGCGAACACCGAGTGGCCGGCGCACACCACCGCCACGTCGGCCGCCGCCGCCCCCTCCACCGGGCCGATCCGCCCCGTGAGCTTCCAGCGCTCGCCCGCCCCCTCGGCTTCCACTGCGCCGGGGTGCTTGCTCCAGGCCACGCAGCCGATCCGCTCTCCGCCGGCCAGGTCGGCCAGCCACTGCTCCTGGGGGTGGTCGGCCCGCGCCAGCAGGGTCACGGCCAGGAGGCTCGGCAGGAGGGGGACCGGGGCCGCGTGCCGGCCGACCTCTTCGAGGAGGACGGCGGCCTCGACCCACCCCAGCCCTATGCCCCCCTGGTCCTCGGGGAGGGCGATCCCCGGCCATCCCTGGTCGGCCATGTGCTGCCACAGGGCGCGGTCGAGCGGCTGGCCGGAGTCCAGGTGGGCCCGGACGTGGTCGTGGTCGGAGCGGTCGTCGAGGAGGCCGCGGGCCGCCTCCTGCAGGGCCAGCTGGTCCTCGGAGAGCTCGAAATCCATGCGGCATTGTACGGCCGGCGGTTATGCGAAGCTGACGCCGTGGACCTCACCCCCACCGTGGCGCAGGAGGGGTTCCGCGCCGACGTGCGGGCCTGGCTGGTGGCCAACCTGCCCTGGGAGTACGGCAAGGGCCTGCCGCCGCGCTTCGAGGACCTGTCCGCCGAGGTGGCCTTCGGGCGCAGCTGGCAGGCGTCGCTGGCCGAGGGTGGGTGGGTCGGGGTGGCCTGGCCCACCGAGTACGGCGGGCGGGGGGCGGGGGCGGCCGAGCACTTCATCGTCCAAGAGGAGCTGGCCCGGGCCCGGGCGCCCGAGATGGTGGGCCGCATCGGCCTCAACCTGGCGGCGCCGACGCTGCTCGCCCACGGCACCGAGGAGCAGAAGGCGCGTTGGCTCTCGCGGATCCGCACCGCCGAGGACCTGTGGTGCCAGCTCTTCAGCGAACCGGGCGCCGGCAGCGACCTGGCCGGGCTGTCCACCCGGGCCGCCCGCACCGACGGGGGCTGGCTGGTCAACGGCCAGAAGGTCTGGACCTCCTACGCCCAGTTCGCCGACTGGGGCGTCTGCCTGGCGCGCACCGACCCCGAGGCTCCCAAGCACAAGGGCATCTCGTACCTGGTCGTCGACATGCGCCACCCCGGCGTCGAGGTCCGTCCCCTGGTGCAGCTGACCGGCGAGGCCGAGTTCAACGAGGTCTTCCTCTCCGACGTGTTCGTGCCCGAGGACCAGCTGATCGGCCCCGAGCACGAGGGCTGGCGGGTGGCCAACTCCACCCTCTCCCACGAGCGGGGCACCAACCCCCGCCAGCTGGTGATCCACATCCAGCTGCTCGAGGAGCTGCTCCGCCTGGCCCAGGAGAACGGCGCCTTCGACGACCGGCGGCTGCGGGCGGCGCTGGCCCAGGCCTACGTGGAGATCCGGCTGTTCCAGCTGCACAACCTGCGCAGCGTGAGCCGACTGTCGCGAGGCCTGGACCCGGGTCCCGAGGGCAGCGCCCTCAAGCTGTACTGGAGTGAGATGTCCAAGCGGTTCCACGAGACGGCCATGGCCGTCGTGGGCGAGGCCGCCCCGCTGTGGAAGGGCGCCGAGGACAACCCCGGCGACGGGCTGTGGCAGCGTTCGTGGCTCTACTACCAGGCCTCGTCGATCTGGGCCGGCACCAACGAGATCCAGCGCAACGTGATCGGCGAGCGGGTCCTCGGGCTCCCCCGCGGGGCGCCGGCCAAGACCGCCCGGTAGGTCGCGGCCGGGCCCCTTGGCTCAGCGAGGGCGGGGCAGGCCCAGGCCGCGCTGGGCGATGACGTTGCGCTGCACCTCGCTCGTCCCGCCGTAGGTGGTGGTGCCGAGGGCGAAGCGGAAGGCGTACTCGGCGGCGCCCCCGGCCGGCGCGCCGGGGTCGCCCTTGCTGCGGATGCCGTCGGGGCCGAGCAGGTCGACGAAGTCGCCGGCCTGGCGGGTGATGGCCTCGGAGGCGAACAGCTTGGCCATCGAGCCCTCCACCCCGGGCAGCAGCCCGGCCGCCTGCATCCAAGCGCAGCGCCGGGCCAGCAGCCGGCTCACCTCGACCTCGGCCGCCGCCCGACCGAGCCGCGCCCGCACCCCGGGGTCCTCCGCCGGGGTCGCCCCGTCCTCGTCGGCCGCGGCCCAGCGCTCCATGGCCTCGAGCAGCGCGGCCGACCAGCCGCCCTGGGCGCCGGTCCGCTCGAAGGTGAGGATCAGCGTCATCACGTCCCACCCGCCGTCGACCTCGCCGATGCGCATGCTGTCGTCGACCCGCACGTCGTTGTAGAAGGTGAGGTTCGTCCGCTCGCCCGACAGCGTGTAGACGGGACGGATCTCGACGCCCTCCTGGCGGAGCGGGACCACGAAGGTGGTGAGGCCCTTGTGCTTGGCCACGTCGGGGTTCGTGCGGGTGAGCATGAAGGCGTAGTCGGCCTCCTGGGCGTTGGTGGTGAACATCTTCGACCCGTTGATGACCCACTCCTCGCCGTCGCGCACGGCCCGGGTCTGGGCGGCCGCCACGTCGGAGCCGCACTCGGGCTCGGTGAAGCCGAGCACCATGATGATCTCGCCCCGCAGGGCCGGTGCGACGAACCGGCGCTTCTGCTCGTCGGTGCCGAGGTGCCGGACGACGTTGGCCACCATGAGGGTCGTGCCGACGCCGTAGGTGGGGGCGGCGGCCTTCTGGAACTCCTCGGAGAGGGCGATCATCTCCATCGGGTCCCGCCCCTGTCCGCCGTCCTCGACCGGCCACGCCGGGGCCAGCCAGCCCTGCTCGACCACCGACCGGTGGAAGTCCCAGTTGTGGTGGACGCCGGTGCGTTGGATCTGGTCACGCACCTCGTCGGTGAGGGCCCGGTCGAGGAACTCGCGTACCTCGGCCCGGAAGGCGTCGCTGCGGTCGCCCAGTCGGAAGTCCATCACCGCACCCCCATGCCCAGCCGGCACGCCTCGGCCCGGGCGAACGCCGTGTCGGGCGACCCGTACTGGGCCGGCCAGGCCTGGGCCCGGCGGTAGTAGAGCTGGATGTCGTACTCCATCATGAAGCCGTAGCCGCCGTGGTAGTGGAGGCTGTGGTAGCTGGCATTGCGGGCCGCGTCGGCCGAGAAGCCGAAGGCCAGGGCGGCCAGCTCGGCGAACCTGCCGGGTTCGGCGCCCGCCGCCCAGGCCGCCTCCCGGGAGAGCAGCTCGGCCCCGTCCACCGCGGTCGCGGCGTCGGCCAGGCCGTGGGCCACCGCCTGGAAGGAGCCGATCGGCACCCCGAAGGCGTGCCGCTCCTTGGCGTAGTCGACCCCGATCTCGAGGGCCCGCCGGGCCAGCCCGGTCAGGGCCCCGGCCATGAGCGCCAACCAGTCGTCGACGGCCGCGGCGTGGGCCCGGGCGGCGGCCGGGCCGGCGAGGATCTCGGTGGTCTCCCCCACCGCCACGTCGGCCACCGGCAGGGCGCCCAGGTTGGGCGCCTCCGTGGCCGCCGCCGCGCCGTCGGCCACGAGGAGTCGGTCCCCGTCGAAGAAGACCACCCGGTCGGCCACGGCGCCGGCCGGCACCAGGTGGAGCGTGCCCCGTCGGGGCGGGTGGAGGGCCACGGTCACGAGCTCGGTGCCCGGGAGCGCCCGCTCGAGCATCTCCCGGGCTGGCCCGGTGGCCGCCCGGGCCAGCAGGCGCGCCGCGGTCTGGGACTCGATGAGGGGCGCGGACCCGAGGTGCCGGCCGTGCTGCTCGGCCACCAGGGCCAGGTCGAGCAGGGTGGCGCCCCACCCCCCCGAGACCTCGTCGACGGCCATCTCCACGACCCCGGTCTCGAGGAGGCGCTCCCAGAGCGAGGCATCGAACCCCGAGGGTTCGGCCGCCCGGACCCGCTCGCCGGTCGACTCCTTGGCATAGAGGGAGGAGAAGGTGTCGACCAGCTGCTGCTGCTCCTCGGAGAGGTTGAGGTCCATCAGGACACCTGCGCCGGCCGTCCGGCCCAGTAGGGGTCGCGCAGCACCTTCTTGTAGAGCTTCCCGTTGTCCAGGCGGGGCAGCTGCTCGACGAAGTCGTAGGAGCGCGGCCGCTTGAACCCGGCGAGGCGTTCCCCGCACCAGGCGTCCAGCTCCTCGGCCAACGCCGCTCCGGCGTCGGTGCCATCGACCGGCTGGACCACCGCCTTCACCTCCTCGCCCATGTCGTCGTTGGGAATCCCGAAGACCGCCACGTCGAGAACCTTGGGGTGGGCCACCAGGACGTCCTCGATCTCCTGAGGGTAGATGTTGACACCTCCCGAGACGATCATGAACGCCCGCCGGTCGGTGAGGTAGAGGTAGCCGTCTGTGTCCACCCGCCCCACGTCGCCGAGGGTCCGCCAGGACGGGTGCTCGGGGTGGGCCACCGAGCTGGTCTTCTCCCGGTCGCCGTGGTACTCGAAGGTGGAGGCGGTGTCCTCGAAGTAGACCGTCCCGATCCCACCGGCAGGCAGTTCCCGGCCCTCGTCGTCGCAGATGTGGATCACCGCCCCGTAGCTGGGCCGGCCGACCGATCCCCGGTGCTCCAGCCACTCGGCCGAGGTGATCGACGTGCTCCCGATGTTCTCCGTGCCGGCGTAGTACTCCTCGATGATCGGGCCCCACCAGGCGATCATCTGCTCCTTCACCTCCACCGGGCACGGCGCGGCGGCGTGGGTCGCCAGCCGGTGGCTGGAGAGGTCGTGGCGGGTGCGCTCCTCCTCGGGGAGCTTGAGCAGTCGGACGAACATGGTCGGCACCCACTGGCTGTGCGTGACCCGCTCGCCCTCGATGAGGGCCAGCGCCGCCGCCGGGTCGAACCGCTCCATCACCACGACCGTCCCGCCCACGCACTGCACGGCCAGCGAGACCCGCAAGGGGGCCGCGTGGTACAGGGGGGCCGGTGAGAGGAAGACCATGCCCTCGCCGAAGCCGTAGCGCTGCCGGCTGTGCTCGGCGATCTCCCACTCGCCCACCGGGGAGTCGGGCGCAGGCAGCGGGAACTTGATCCCCTTGGGCCGGCCGGTGGTGCCCGAGGAGTAGAGCATCACCATCCCCCGCCGGTCATCCTCGACGGGGCGGGGGGCCCGAGAGGCGACGAGGGACTCGTAGTCGAGATGGCCCTCGACCCCGCCGTCGAGCATCAGGCGGTGGCGGACCCCCGGCGTGTGCCCCAGCAGCTGGCCGGCCAGACCGCCGAGCGTCCCGGTGGTCACCACCACCTCGGCCCCGCAGTCGTCGACGATGTAGGCCGCCTCCTCGGCGGTGAGGTGCGAGTTGACGGCGGTCACGTAGAGCCCCGAGCGCAGTCCGGCCCACACCACCTCGTAGTACGCGGGGTGGTTCTCCATCACCACGGCCAGATGGTCACCCCGCCGGAGCCCGAGGTCGTCGAGGACCCCGGCCAGCCGCCGGGAACGGTCGTCGAGCTCGGCGAAGCCGATGCGCCGACCCGAGCCGCCCATCACCACGGCGGCCCGGTCGGGAGCCGAGACGGCGAAGTCCGCGAGGTACACGAGCGCTCCCTCAGCGGGCCGGGAGAGGGCCCTCCACCGCGTCGGGCACGGCGAGGCGCACGGGCGGTGCGTTGCGCCAGTCGGGGATGCCGTCCTCGACCAGCGCCACGGGGTACTTGTTCTCGTGGACCTCGGCCCAGTGGGCGTGGTTCACCTGGTGCAGGCTGAAGCAGGCCTGGAGCGAGTTGTAGAAGCCCATGTTGTCCACGGTCTGGTTGACCGACTCCTTGATCAAGAGCGCGCTCACCGTGGGCAGCTCGGCGATGCGCCGGGCGTAGGCGAGCGTCTGCTCCTCCAGCTCGTCGACGGGGAACACCTTGGACACCATGCCCAGGCGGTGGGCCTCGTGGACGTCGATGGCGTCACCGGTCAGCATCAGCTCCTTGGTCCGTCGGGGGCCGAACTCCCAGGGGTGGCCGAAGTACTCGACCCCGCACATCCCCAGACGCGTCCCCACGACGTCGGCGAAGTAGACGTTGTCGGCGCCGACGATCAGGTCGCACGCCCACATGAGCATCAGGCCGGCGGCGTAGACGGTGCCCTGCACCTGGGCGATGGTGATCTTGCGGAGGTTGCGCCAGCGGAGCGTGTTCTGGAAGTAGTAGTGCCACTCCTGCAGCATCCGGGCCTCGGTCCCCTTGCGGGTGGCACCGTTGGTCTTGAAGGACGGGTGCTCGGCCAGCTCCTCCATGACCTTCTTGGACCCCATGTCGTGGCCGGAGGAGAAGAGCGGCCCCACGCCGCCGAGGATGACGACCCGCACGGTGTCGTCCTCTTCGGCCCGGTGGAAGGCGTCGTCCAGCTCGACCAGCATTCCCCGGTTCTGGGCGTTGCGGGTTTCCGGGCGGTTCAGCATGATGCGGGCCACCCGCCCCTCTTCGAGCAGCTCGTAGGTCACGAACTCGTACTCAGCCATCTTCCTGCTCCTCTCTGGTGGCCGAACGCGCGCTCGGACCAACGGTGCCGCTGTACTGCCTGGTACTGCCTGGTGCTGACGTCGACCGTTCGACGGGGGACCCGGCGGCCCCGGGCCGCAGGGGGACATTGTCACACCCCGGAGGTGCCGTTCGAAACGCGGCACACCCGCCCGATGGTCCCGGGCCGATCGACCGCCCCGCCCGAGCCGTGGACCACCACCGGCCCAGGTCAGAGGGGCCGAAGCACCTTGCCGCCCCGCCGGTTCCATGCGACGATGAGGCCGTGCCCGACGCGGTCGCCCGGTACCTCGAGAGCCTCAACGCGCAGGACTGGGAGGCCATGGGGGCCACCCTGACCGAGGGTCCCTTCGAGCGGGTGGGCCCGTTCTGCGACGTCGTCGCCGACAAGGCGGCCTACCTCGGGTTCCTCGACGAGATCGTCACCACCTTGGGCGACTACACGGTCCGCACCAGGCGGATCTCGGCGACCGACGGGGTCGTCTACGCCGAGATCAACGAGTCGTTCGTCTTCGACGGCAAGCGGATGGAGTTCCCCGAGGTCCTGGCCTTCGACATCGGTGACGACGGCCTCATCACCCGGGTGCAGGTCTACATGATGCGGCCCGACGACGAGGCCGTGGTGGGGGGCGGCCGGGCCGGGCCGTCCGGGGGCGGGCCGACCTGACCATGACCGGCCGGAGCCACACCGGCTACGACATCGCCACCGGGACCTACGCAGAGGCGCGGGCCATGGTCGGCCACCAGACCGAGGTCCGCTTCGGCGAGATCGCGGTGAACCGGGCCACGGTCAAGCTGTTCGCGGCACTGGTGCGCGACGGCTCGGCCGGCTACTGGGATCCCGAGTTCGCCGAGGAGTGGTGGGGCGGCACGGTCTCGCCACCGGCGATGCTCATGACCTGGCTGATGCCCCTCGAGTGGACCCCCGAGGGCGCCCTCCCGCTCCCGTTGCTGACCGCCCGGGTGCCGCTCCCGGGCGACACCTTCGTGAACGCCTCCAACGAGACCGAGTACTTCCTGCCCATCCGGGAGGGCGACCGGTTGAACGTGGTGGAGGAGCTCGTCGACGTCTCCGAGGAGAAACGGACCGCCCTCGGGGCGGGCCACTTTGTGACCACGAGAGGCACCTACCGCCGCCAGGACGGTGCGGTGGTGGCCGAGATGACCAACGTGCTCTTCCGTTTCAGCGCACCGGAGGGGGCGTGATCCCCGGCGTCTCCTACGACCAGCGCCACTTCGACGACGTCGAGGTGGGCCAGCAGCTGCCCGGGGTGCGCGACGAGATCACCTACCGCCGGGTCATCATGAACCCGGTCGCCACGCTCGACTTCTTCCCGGGCCACCACGACCCCGAGTTCGCCCGGGCCCAGGGGCAGCCGACGATCTTCGTGAACACGATGCACGTGCTGGGCTTCGTCGACCGCCTCGTGTGCGCCTGGGGCGGTCCACGCACCTTCGTCGTCCGGAGAAAGGTGTCCCTCGCCTTCCCCGTCTACGCCGGTGACACCATGGTCGGCTCCGGCAGGGTGGTGGCCACCCGTGGGGACGAGCGGGCGGGACGGCGGCGTGGCCTGGTCGAGCTCGAGTGCGTGGTGGACAACCAGCACGGTGCCCGCTGCGCCGCCGCGGAGGTGACGGTGGCGCTGCCGTTGCAGACAGCCGACCCAGAGGACCGGCCCTGGTGGCCGCACGAGGGGTGACGGTGTCGCGTCGGCCCGAGGAGAGAGGGGGCCGGTGCCACGCCGAGGAGGCCCTGAGCGCCGAGGACGCCTTCTGCATCTGCGGACAACGACTCGGGTCCCGCGTAGGCTCGCAGGCCGAGAGCGCCTGAGGAGGCGGGAGGTCGGCGTGGAACTCTGGGAGCTCGTGGCCCGGGAGAGCATCCGTGATCTGGTGGCTCGCTACAACGCCAACGGGGACTCCGGACGCTTCGAGGAGATGCTGGAGGTCTTCGCGCCCGGCGCCGTGATGGAACTCGTCTCGACCGACGACAAGGTGCGGCGCTTCGAGGGCCTCGAGGCCATCGCCGGGATCTTCACCGGCACCAAGTCGCTCTGGGACAGCAAATTCCCCAGCGGCGAGGGTCGTCGGCACGTCCGGCACTTCGTGGCGACCCATCAGATCGACGTCGAGGATCGCACCCATGCCCGCGGGCGGAGCTACTTCGTGGTGCTCATGCCCCACGGCGTCGACCACTGGGGCCGCTACATCGATCGCTACGAGGAACTCGACGACGTCTGGCGCATCATCGAGCGACGGGTCCACACCGACGGTCGCACGCCCCCTCCGCCTTGAGCATCGGGGCCTTCCCCAACGCCAGCGTCATGTGTGCGGCGGGAGGGGTTTCACTCCCTTCGACGTGATGGCAATGGTGGCTTGCCGACGTGTACCGGCCATCATGACGCCACTCATCTTGATGCGGGTCCCGGCTGTTGTGTACCGCGCCACCCTTCCCGCGCCCCGGGTGTTCGTCAGGGCCGCTGTTGCGGCGGTGACCTGCTGGGCGAACCACTGCTCCGCCTTGGTGCTCGTGAACTTCTGCGCCACTGTGGTCAGATAGTGGAGGTCCTGACCTTGGAGGGCATCTTTGGGCTGGGCCCGGCAGAAGAACGCCATCTCGTCCAGATCGCTCGCCGGCCCATCGAGGACGACCGCACATTGCTGCGGGATGGCCTGGCCGACGACCTCAGGTCCGTCCCTGGTGGAACGGCCGGGGATCCAGCTGATTGTCGGCAGCAGCTGTGCGAAGTACTCCTCGACGGAACTCGCCGACACGCCGAGGCCCGAGTGGCGGGACGCCGTGGCCACTGCGCCAGCACCGACCTCGTGAGGCGCAGTCGCTGCCCCGGCTGCGATGGCGGACACCAGCGCCACCGAACAGGCCCCAAGACACGAAAGCAGAAGTCGCAGTCCGACGACGCGCCGAAGGCCCACGGGCGAGCTGTGGTTCACCGACGACCGATCCCCGGGGCGGGGGCAGCACGACGCCAAACCACAGCAGCGTTGGCGTCCTTGCCAGCTTCCGGACCGTCACCCGTCGCCGGGATCCCCCACACATTCATCGTCTCAGTACTTCTCGCCCTTCATGCGACGTGCGAAGTCAACGGCGCCGTCAGCCCGGACGGCATCCATCTCCCTCAGGTATGCCTTCCGTTGGTCGAACCCTCCGGGGGCTCGACTGAGGAGGCGGTGTCGCCGTCCCGCACCATTGTGGTTTCTCTGCCATCCGACAACCAGCGCTCCTCGTGCTGAGCGAACGGGTCGGCGCACCAACCCTCGAGGGTCTGATAGCTCATAGGGTCTGCTCTTCGTCTGCAACCGCTTCCAGGGTAGCCCGACTCGTCGCGCCGCGGGGCGGCGACCCCTGTCCCGTTCACCCGGCGAAGGGCGACCCGTGGAGCAGCCCTGCTCGCGGTGGTGCAGTCCCCCGATCAAGACCCGGGCCGCACGGCTTCACGGCCGGCCGCAGGCGTGGGTAGCCGTAGGGCTCAGGTGGCGGACCCGGTGGGCCAGGGGCCGGAGAGCGCGGCCGCCCGCTGGGGCTGGGGCCGACTGGGGGGCGTCCGTGCCCTCAGCGGGCGAGGATCGTGGCGGCGGCGGTGCCGGGTGCCCCGTAGACCTGGGCGTAGCCGACGCGCGGGTCACCTTGGACCTGGCGGTCGCCGGCCTGGCCGCGGAGCTGGAGCACGAGCTCGTGGACCTGGCGGAGGCCGGAGGCCCCGATCGGCTCCCCGTTGGCGATGAGGCCGCCGTCGGTGTTGACCGGCATTGAGCCCGTGATCTCGGTGACGCCGTCGGCCAGGAGCTTCTCCTGCTCGCCGTCGGCACAGAAGCCGTTCTCAGCCATGTGGATGACCTCAGCGCCGGCATCGGTGTCCTGGACCTGGATGACATCGACGTCCTCGGGCCCGATCCCGGCGTCTTCGTAGGCGGCGCGGGACGCGTACACCGTGGGGGAGACGTCCTCCTCCACGGGGGCCCAGGTGGTGTTGACCTCGTAGGAGCCGTAGTTGCGGGTGCGGATGGCCGTCGCTTTCACGTACACGGGCGTGTCCGTGAAGCGGTGGGCTATGTCGGCGCGGCAGAGGACCACCGCCGCCGCGCCCTCGTCGGGTGCGCAGAACATGTACGAGGTGAGCGGATGGTTGAGCATCTGCGAGCTCAGGATCTCCTCCTCGCTGATCGGCTTGCGGCGGAAGGCCTTCGGATTGAGCGCGCCGTTGCGGTAGTTCTTGGCCGCCACCTTGGCCAACGTCGCCGGGGAGACGCCGTGGTCGTGCATGTACTTGTTGATCTTCATGCCGAAGAACTTGGTGGTGACGTACTGCCCGTTCTCCCGGTACCACAAAGGCACGTTGGTGGTCGTCGGATCTCCTTTGAACGAACCCCGAGCGTGCTTGTCCGTGCCGACGGCCACGACGATGTCACCGTCGCCGGCGCGGATGGCGTTGGCGGCCTGCTGGATGGTGGCCGCGCCCGTGGCGCACGCGCTGAACACGTGGATGAACGGGAGGCCGGTGAGGCCGACCAGACCGGTGAGGGGGTCGGTCCAGACCCCCCAGCTCCCGCCGAAGGCGCACTGGACGTCGTTCCAGGTCACGCCGGCGTCGGTCAGGGCCAGCTCGACGGCGTCGGCGGCCATCTCGTAGGCGGACTTGTCGCCGTGACGGCCGAACGGGTGGAGGCCGACCCCGATGATGGTGACGTCGTCCATTCAGCGCTCCTCACTGTTCGGCGCGCCGACCGGCGCGAAGGCGAAGGTGATGATCTCGTTGCCGTCGTTGTCGACATAGAAGGGGACGATGCGGAGCTCGACCTCCATGCCGAAGTCGAGCTTTTGGGGATCGCTCTCAGTCAGCCGCGACTCGACCCGCACGACGTCGTCGAGTTGGACCAGCCCGACCCCATAGGGCTCGAAGGACTCACCGGTCGGATCACCCATGTAGTCGGAGCTCGGCGGGAACCCCTGGGTCGTCCAGGACACGAGGGTGCCGCGGCGGGGCAGGGGCAGCTCGGTCATGGTCGGGGTGCCGCAGCGCGGGCAGCGCGACTGCACCGGGAACGTGACCGCCCCGCAGCGTTCGCACTGGCCACCGAGCAGCTGCGGCTCATCAGCCGGCCAGGTGAACACGTTCGCGATCGGTTTCTGCATCAGTGCCTCTCCGCCGTCGGACTCACCGCGGTCAGGCTAGTCAACGGCGACACGAACACGCGGAGAGCCCGAGCGCATGTGGTCCGACATCCCGATGGGAGACCCTGACCAGGATCCCGGCTCGATCGCCGGAGCCGGCGAGATGTTCGGGTCCTCCTGGCACCGAACGCGGTGGGCGGGAGGTGCAGCCGTCGAGAGCAGCAAGGCCGGCTCAGCCGGGCCGTGTCGGGGACCAGCCCAAGGGACCCACCTGCGCGGCCAGGGCCAGCATGGCCTCCTTCTCGATCGCCCACGCCTCGACGATCCGCTCCGCCCACCCCCGGCGCAGCAGGCGCTTGTTGGCCACGAGGGCCGGTGCCCCGTGGGAGGCCAACGCCCGGGCGCGCACGAGGGTGTCCTCGACGGCGCGCCCCGGTGCCGCCTTGGCCAGGGCGAACCCGTTCGCCACCGCCTCGTCGGCCCCGAACGCCTCGGCCGACAGCACCATCCACATGGCGCGCTCGGGGTCCTACCCTGCGCTCCAGGAGCCAGCTGCTGGCCGCCTCCGCCGCCGTCCCGAGCGCGGCGAAAGGCAGGCGCACCCCTGCCTCGGCGTCGATCACGACCAGGTCGCAGTGGAGCAGGAGGGTCGCCCCGAACCCGACGGCCAGGCCGTTCACCGCCGCCAGCAGTGGCTTCTCGAACTCGGCCAGGGCGACGAGCATGGGGTCGAACGCCCGCCCGAGCTCGGCCGCCCCGCCCGGCCGCCCCATGGCCGACAGGTCCACGCCGGCCGAGAAGGCCCGCCCGGCCCCGGTCAGGACGCACACGGCCACCCCCTCGTCGCCGGAGGCAGCCGCCAGCTGTTCGGTCAGCGCGACGTACCCCTCGGCCGTGAAGGCGTTGAGCTTCTCGGGTCGCTCCAGGGTGAGCAGCCGCACCGGCCCCTCGTCCCGGGCGCCCACCTTGAACGGCACTGTCCCGCCCACCGGACCCTCCTCCCCTCGCACCTCCAGGACGCCGACGCTACCGCCCCTCGCCCGGCCGTTGGCTCGGCACTAGGTTCGGTCCACGGCGAGCCGAGGGGTGGAACATGACCGCAGATGGAGAGGGTGCGCCGGCCGACGGCGGCGACGTGCTCGTCGACTGGGGCCGGCCCGGGGTGGCGCTGGTCACCCTCAACCGCCCGGACCGCCTGAACACGTTCACCTCGCCGATGATGGACCGCCTCTTCGGCGCCTTCGAGCACCTCGGGAGGGACCCCGAGTGCCGGGTGATCGTCGTGACCGGGGCCGGTCGGGGGTTCTGCGCCGGAGACGACCTGCGCGACTACCGACCGCCCGACTGGGTGCCCGCCGACGTGGGGCGGGTGCACTCCACCATGTACCAGCACAAGTACATCGCCCAGCTGGTGCCCCGCATGCGGGCCGTCCCCCAGCCGGTGGTGGCCGCCGTCAACGGCCCGGCGGCCGGGGCCGGCTACGCCCTGGCCCTCGGGGCCGACCTGCGGCTGGCCGGAGAGAGCGCCGTCTTCGCCGACGGGTTCGTCAAGATCGGGGCCTCGGGGGCCGAGCTCGGGCTGAGCTGGCTCCTGCAGCGGATCGTCGGGGCCACCCGGGCAGCCGAGCTGGTCCTCACCGGGCGCCGGGTGGGCGCTGCCGAGGCGGCGGAGATCGGCCTGGTGCTGCGGACCGTGCCCGACGACGAGCTCCTGGACGCGGCGTTCGACCTGGCCGAGCTGATCGTGGAGAACACCCCGCTCGGGACCTGGATGGGCAAGGCCACGTTGTGGTCGAACCTCGAGATCCCGAGCCTGGAGGCGGCCATCGACCTCGAGGCGCGCACCCAGATCCTCACCTTCCATACCGAGGACGGCCAGGAGCAGCTCCGGGCCTGGCGGGAGAAGCGCGACCCCCGCTACGCCAACCGCTGACCGCTCGGTCGACGCGGCCGGTCGGGTCGGCGTTGGGGGCGGCCTCGGCCACCAACCGGGACACCACCTCGCCCAGGGCCGCCGGGTCGAACCGTGCCCCGATCTCGGCCCCGGGTCCGGCGTACCAGCTCTCGGCCACGCTGAGCGACCCGCCCAGGATGTTGAACACCCGCCCGGTGACCCCGGACGACTCCTCGCTCACCAGCCAGGCCACCGGGGGGCTGACGTTCTCCGTGGCGGAGGGGTCGAAGCCGCCGGGCTCGGCCGGCCCTTTCCCGTCGCCCACCGCGCCCCCCCCTGCCGCCCCGGCTAGGTCGCGCCCCGTGCGCTCACTCGACCGGCAGGGCGATCCGGGCCTTGCCCCTGGCCATGATCGCCTCGTGCTGGTCCATCATGGTGAAGAGCACCTCGACCAGGTGCTCACCGGTGTCGGGGTCCACCTCCTTGGCGGTCACCGTGCCGGTGAGCGAGGTCAGGTCGCCGGTCAGAGCGGGGCTGCGGAACTGGGCGTTGGAGTGGACGATCGTCCCCCACTCCCCGGCCCAGTTGGCCAGGTAGTCGAGGATCCACGCCCCCATCGAGGCGCCGTAGCCGTAGCCGCGGGGCATGCCGATGAGCTGGGCGAAGCGCTGCTGGACGTGGCCGCGCGACGGTCCCTTGTAGAGGCCGTCGCCGAGCGACGGCACGACCTGCATGCGACTCATGTCCCGGCTCATCTCGTCCAGCCAGCCCGCCTCGTTGGTCGACGAGACGCCGCGATAGCGCTGGGCCCCCCAGATGCTCATGTTGTACGCCCGCCACTCGGTGGCGAAGCTCTGAATGGAGTGGGGGCCGATGAGTCGGACCGGGAGCTTCGTCCCCTCGTCGACCGTCTTCCAGAGCCGCTTGGCGTGCCCCCGGCTCTGGATCTCGGCGTAGTAGTCGAACTGCTGCTGGTCGATCTCGTCGAGCTGGGCGTCGGTCCACTGGGGCTCGGGGTCGTCGGCCTCGAACTTGGCGCGCTTGCGGGCCTCCTCCACCAAGTAGCGGATCGAGGTCGAGCGCTGCTTGGCCAGGATCTCGCCCCGCTGGTTGATGTAGGTGGTGTCGCCTCTGGAGAACATGGTCGGGCCGGCGAAGCTGGTGTCGGTCACCCGGTAGTCGAAGAGCATGCGCTCGAGGTGGATCGAGTCCCCCGGTTCGATGCGTCCCCCCATGAACCACCACTCGTCGCCGCCGAAGAGCATGTGGCTCCCGGGGATGACGCCCTGGATGGCCGGCGTGGCCCCGTGGCCGACGTCGACGGCCACGGCGAAGGACTGGGGGGCCACCAGCCTCTCGAAGCGGCTCTGTGCCGCACAGTCGTCGTCGTAGTAGAGGGGGTTGGCGTTCTGCATCCCCTGGGCCCAGCGCCGGATGTCGGTGGGCGCCACCGGGTCCCGCAGCTCACCGCCGCCCAGCGGCACGCCCACCCAGCGGTCCACGTCGGTGGTGTCGAGGGTGACGTCGCTCTTGGTCATGGAAGGGGCTCCCTTTGGCTCGCCGTCGCTCGAATCCTACGGCTCGCGCCTCTCACGGTCTCGGGTCGCGGGGAAGGCCCAGCGTCCGCTCGGCGATGATGTTGCGCTGGATCTCGTCGGTCCCGCTGGCGATCCGCACGCTGGGGGCGGTGAGCACCAGGTAGGCGAACTGCCCCGCCGTCCCGGCGTGGGGCGCCGCGGCGAGGACCCCGGGGCCCACCAGGGACGCGGCCAGGTCGCCGGCCTGGCGCAGGGAGGCGGCGAAGGAGAGGTTGACGATCGAGGGCAGCGCGCCGACCGGCGCCCCGTGGGAGAGGGCGGTCTGGATGCGCAGGTCGAGGTAGTGCAAGATCTCGGCGTTCACGTGGGCCCGGGCAATGCCCTGTCGCACCACCGGGTCCCCGCCCCGCCCCGCCTCCCGGGCCGCGGCGATCAGGTCGGCCACCCCCGGGAACTCCTCGCCCACCAGGCCCCGTTCGCTGCCCAGCATGGTGGCGGCCACGGCCCACCCCCCGTGGACCTCGCCCACCACGGCCGAGTCGGGCACCTCGACGTCGGTGAGGAAGACCTCGTTGAACTCTGCCGCCCCGTTCATCTGCCGGATGGGCCGCACGTGCACGCCCGGGGCGGTCATGTCGAGGGCGAAGCAGGTGATCCCCCGGTGGCGCGGGCGGTCGGGGTCGGAGTGGGCGAGCAGGATGGCGAAGTCGGCGAACCGGGCGTAGGAGGTCCAGACCTTCTGGCCGTTGACCACCCAGCGGTCCCCGGCGCGTTCGGCCCGCGTCGAGAGCCCGGCCAGGTCCGAGCCGGCGCCCGGCTCGCTGAACATCTGGCACCACACCTCCTCGCCGCGCAGGAGGGCCGGCAGGTGGCGCTCCCGCTGGGCCTCGGTCCCGTGCGCCATGAGGGTTGGGCCCACCATGCCGATGCCGACGTCGAAGGCCGCCCCCGAGACCCCGTAGCGGGCCTGCTCGCGCCGGAAGGCGACGTCGTGGAGGACCGACTGCCCGCGGCCGCCGGCCCACTTTGGCCAGGCGATGCCCGCCCAGCCGCCGTCGAAGAGGGTGCGCTGCCAGCGTCGGCAGCCGTCGACGAACTCGAGCTCCCGTCCCCCGGTGAAGTCGCCGGGCGCCCCCTTGGCCGGCGCATTGGCTTCGAGCCACGCCCGGGCGTCGGCCCGGAACCTGCCCAGGTCCTGCGGCTCGCGCACGTCCACGGTCAGTCCCGGTCCCCGGTGGGCCGCCAAAAGGGCACGCCGATCGCCTCGTCGGCGACCACGGCGTAGGCCGTCACCGCCATGCCGATGTGGACCCGGTCCGGGTCGCAGCGGGTGACGTTGCCCATCATCCGCGGCCCTTCGGCGAGCGCCACGACGGCCACGACGTAGGGGGTGAGGCGGTCGAACGGCGGCGCCAGGTTCTTGCGCACCACGGTGAAGGTGTGCACCGTGCCCCGGCCCGAGGCCGCCTTCCACTCGGGGGTGGCGCCGCACTCGGTGCACAAAAGGCGCGGGTAGAACTGGCGGTGGCCGCAGGCCGGGCACTCCTGGATGCGCAGCTCGCCGCGGCGGGCCGCCTCCCAGAACTCGGCCGACAGGGTGTCGGGACCCGGCAGGGGGCGGCCGGCGAGGTCGGGGTCGCCCCAGCTGCCCGAGACCTCCATCACCCCGCCCTCCCGAGCAGCACCGCCCCGATGCACGAGAGCCACGCCCCCACCCCGCAGGCCAGGGCGACCTCGCATCCCTCCACCTGGTTGCACGAGGTGCCGCGCAGCTGCCGCACGGACTCGATGAGCAGGAAGATGCCGCGCATGCCCGGGTGCAGGGCGCTCAGCCCTCCCCCGTCGGTGTTGACGGGCAGGGCGCCGCCGGGACCGATGGCGCCGCTGGCCGCGAAGGGACCCCCCTCGCCCTTGGCGCAGAAGCCGAGGTCCTCCAGCAGGAGGAGCACGGTGATGGTGAAGCTGTCGTAGCACTCGAAGACGTCGACGTCTCCCGGGCCGAGGCCGGCCCGGGAGAAGAGGTCGTGGCCGACGGTGGTGGCCGCGGTGGTGGTGAAGTCCCGCATGGTCGAGATGTTCCAGTGGGTCTGGGCCGAGGCGGCGGCCAGCACCGCCACCTCCGCACCCGGGAGGTCCCGGGCCCGCTCGGCCGTGGTCATGACTAGCGCACCGCCCCCGTCGGAGATGACGCACGAGTCGAGCTTGTGGAGCGGGTCGGACACCATGGGCGAGGCCAGCACGTCGTCGACGGTGAGGGGCTGGCGGTACATGGCCTCGGGGTTGGCCGCGGCGTGGGCGCGGGCGGCCACGGCGATCGCCGCCAGCTGCTCGGAGGTGGTCCCGAACTCGAACATGTGGCGGGCGGCGGCCAGGGCGTAGGAGGAGACGATCGTCCCGCCGTAGGGGGCCTCGTACTGTGCCGGTCCGGCCACCCTCGCCCGCTCGGCGAAGTGCCCCCTGGTGCCGAGCTGGCGGCCGAGCCGGCTGAGCTGGTCGGAGCCGTAGGTGATGAGGACGGTGTCGCACAGCCCGGTCTCGATGGCCGCCGCCGCGTGCTCGACGTGGAGCTCGAAGCTGGAGCCCCCCGTCATCGTGCCGTCGGTGAAGCGGGGGGAGAGGCCGAGGTACTCGACCATGACCCCCATGTCGTCGGGGCCGGCCGAGGCCTTGCTCCCCCCGGCGCAGCAGTAGCCGTCGACGTCGGCCTTGGCCACCCCGGCGTCGGCCAGGGCCCGCTGGGTGGCCAGGACGTGGTGGCCGACCGTGTCGAGGTGGGGGGCGCGGGGAAGGTCGCTCGTGCCCACGCCGACGATCACCGGGACCCGCCGGCCGGCGACCGCGCTCACGCCGGCCGGCGCTCTGCGCTCAACGGCCGGTCCCGTCGGGCCCGAGCGTCTTCAGGTACGCCACCCAGTCGCCGTCCTCATCGGTGGCCAGCAGCCGCTCGATGGCGAGCCGGCGCGCCAGGTCGGCCTGCACCTTGTCGCTGGCCGTGAACTGCAGCTCCTCGTCGCCGAAGAACAGGATCCGGCGGGGCACCTTGTAGACGGCCAGGTTGGCCTTGAGGTGGGCCAGCACGGCTCCGGGGTCGGGCTCGGTCCCCTGCAGTGGCACCGCGCACATGACCACGGCCTCACCCAGCAGGTGGTGGGGGACTCCGATCACCGTGACCACGCCGAGCAACCCCGACTCGAATGCCCGGGTCTCCACCTCGACCGGGGAGACGTTGGAGCCCCCGGTCTTGATCATCCCCGAGATCCGGCCGTGCCAGTGCAGGTAGCCCAGCTCGTCGAGGTGGCCGGCGTCCTGGGTGTGGAACCACCCCTCGTCGTCGAGGCAGGCCTCGGGGGCCACCTTGTAGTACGTGCGCATCAGGTACGCGCCCTTCACCGTGATCTCGCCGCTCTCCCCCGCTGGCAGGGGGGCGCCGCTCTCGGTGTCGACGATCCGGATGCGCATGCCGGCGAGCGGCAGGCCGTGCGAGGAGAGCCGCAGGCTGAGCGGCGCGTCGTTGGGGAGCGCCGTGGAGACCGTGAAGGTCTCGCTCGAGCCGTAGCCGGCGCTCACGTCCCACGAGGTCTCCTCGGGGGTCCTCCCGGTGTAGCGGTAGAGGGCGCTGGCCGAGCGCAGGTTGCGCAGGGAGGTGAGGTCCCGGCGCTGGGCGTCGGGGTGGTCGGCCAAGAGGGCGTCGGTGTGGGGGAAGGCGGCGTAGGTGGTCACCCGCTCGCGCTCGATGAGCTCGAGGGCCGAGGCGGCGTCGAAGACCTCGTCGACGTAGAGGGTGGCCCCGCAGGCCAGGGTCCCCCCCAGCACCATGGCGAAGCCGGCCGACCAGAACAAGGGGAAGGCGCTCCACACCCGGTCGTCCACGGTGAGTCCCATCTGGCCGCCCCACCTCCACAGCTGCCCGGTGACCGAGCGGTGCGTGTGGAGGACCGACTTGGGCAGGGCGGTGGTGCCCGAGGTGTAGATCATGACGGCGTCGTCGTAGGGCACGACGGCGGCGGTGGCCGCGTCGAGCAGCGCGTCGTCGACGTCGGCGCCACGGGTGAGGAACGCCTCCCACCCCTCGAGCGCACCCTCGGTCCCCCCGAAGGCCACCACCCGCCGCAGGAAGGGGAAGGCCGGCGCGCCGATCCGCCCGGGCGGGGCCCCGACCACCTCGGGGTGGTCGCGGGCGAGGTCGGCGAGGTAGGTGTTCGAGGCCAGTCGGTCCTGCAGCACCGCCAGGGCGGCGTCGCAGTGGGCCAGGACGTGGTAGCGCTCGGGTGGCGCGGCGAAGGTGCTCATGGGCACGGCCACTCCCCCCACCGCCCCCACGGCGAACAGGGTGGCGACCAGCTCCGGGCGGTTCCCCATGAGCACCGCCACCCGGGTGCCCTTGGTCACCCCGGCGGCCACCAGCGCCTTGGCCACCCGGCGGGTCTCGTCCCCGAGGCGGGCGTAGGTCCAGCGCTCGGTCCCCGAGACCAGCGCCGTGCGCTCGGCGTAGCGGTCCGCCACGTCGGCCAGGAAGGCGCCGAGGGTCAGGCGCTCGGGGGGGACGCCGAGGTCGAGCGACGCCTCGAGGGGCGTCGGGACCCCCTCACCGGCGGACGTCATAGCCCGCCTCCTCGCGGTCCCACACCGAGGCCGGCACCCCGCGGGCCCGCAGTTCGTGCTTGAGGACCCGCCCCACCGCGTTCTTCGGCAGCTCGTCGACGACGTCGACGTAGCGGGGCACGGCGAAGTACGGCAGCCGGTCGCAGCAGAAATCCATGAAGGCCACCACGTCGAAGGCCGCGGGGTCCCTCGGGACGAGGCACACCATCACGTCGTCCTCCCCCAGTTCGCTCGGGCAGCCGACGGCCGCCACCTCGGCGACGTCGGGGGACCGCAGCAGGGCCTGCTCGACCTCGAAGGACGAGATGTTCTCGCCCCGCCGGCGCATGGCGTCCTTCTTGCGGTCGACGTAGGTGAGGTTGCCGTGCTCGTCCATCCGCCCCAGGTCGCCGGTGTGGAACCACAGGTTCCCCAGCTGGGCCAGCGTCTCCTGCGGCCGCCCGTCGTAGCCGGAGAACATGACATGGGGGCGGCGGGGCCGGCACACGATCTCCCCGGTCTCCCCGGGCGCCACCGACCGGTCGTCGGTGTCGACCACCGCCACCTCGAAGTCGGGGTTGGGCCGACCCGAGGCGCCCGGCGGGTTGTCGTCGGCCACGCCGGCCACGGTGAGGGGGAACGCCTCGGACAGGCCGTAGCAGGTGACGATGCGGCAGCCCCAGCGCTCCTGCACGGCCCGGTAGAGTTCGCCCGGCACCGGGGCCGCCGAGAGGAAGCGGAGCGGCACCTGCGCATCGCGCTCGTCGGGCGGGAGGTTCCACAGCATGGTCACCATCGCCCCGGCCAGGGCCATCCCCGCCGCCCCGTACCGGCGCACCTGGTCCCAGGTGGCGTGGACCGAGAAGGCGCGCTCGAGCACACCGGTCCCCCCGGCCAGCATCGGCCCGAGCACGCTGCCCACGGCGCTCAGGTGGAAGAGGGGCAGGGGCGCGTAGACGACCTCCCCCGGCGCGAGCTGCCAGAGGTCGACCATGGTCGCCGCCGCCGAGAGCAGGTAGTGGTGGGTGGCCACGGCGCCCTTCGACGGACCGGTCGTCCCCGAGGTGTAGAAGATGGCGGCCGGCCGGTCCCACGACGACCGGTCCTCGACGGTGGCGCCCGCTGCGTCGGGGGGCAGCCGGTCGGTGGTCAGCCGTCGGAGCGGGGCCGGCGCCGTCGGGGCGCGAGGGTCCGTGCCGTCGGGCCGGACGAGCAGGGCGCGCAGGGTCGGCACCTCGGCGGCCGCCACGGCAACCCGCTCCTCGAGGCCCGCGTCCACCGCCACCACCACCGGTCCGCTGTCGGCGAGCTGCCGGGCGAGGAAGTCCCCGCGGAAGGCGGTGTTGACCGGGACGGCCACCGCCCCGAGCCGGGCAGCCGCGAACCACAGCGTCACCCACTCGGGGGAGGTCCCCATGAACAGCGCCACCCGGTCCCCCTCCCCCACCCCCAGGTCACCGAGGGCGGCGGCCGCGCCCAGGGACCGCTGCTGGAGCTGGCGGTAGGTGAGGGGCTCGTCGTCGACGACGAGCAGTGCCTGGTCGGGGCGCTCGGCGGCCTGGGCGTCGAGCACGGCCGGGATCGTGAGGCCCTCGCGGGCGAACCGTCGCCCCTGCGGCTCTGCCGACCAGTCCCCCATCATCCCCCCCGGCCCGCCGCCGACGCCGTGCGCCGGCGGCCCTCAGCCATCCGCGGGCGACCCGTCCCCGAAGGAGTCGGCCGGGTAGAAACGGCGGGCCCACCGCCGGAGGGCCGCGTAGTCCTTCGCCTCCTCCACCGCGAAGGAGGGGTGCTCGAGGTACTTCATGTTCTCCCAGGTGAAGAAGTCCTGCTTGATGATCTGCTGCTGCAGCTCGATCCATTTGGCGGTGCGCCCCGACGGTTGATCGGAGGTGTCGCCCTCGTCGCGCTTGGCGGACATCACGAAGAAGTAGTCGGTGAACTCCTCGTCGATCGGCGTGTGGCCGGTGATCTGCACCGAAGCCAGCACCTCGGGCGGGAAGCGGACGAAGCCGATGCCCAGCCCGTAGGTGTCGTAGACGACCTCGCCGTCGACCGGCCCGTCGGGGGTGAGCCACGTCGACGGGCGCCCGCCCCCGTAGTTGACGCTCACCGTGGCGTGCAGGTGGAACTCGTGGAGCTCGAAGCTGGTGGTCTCTGCCGGTCGGTCGCCGTGGTGGACCGGCATGATGTGGTAGGGGTCGGCGGCGTTCTCCACGATCATCTGGGGGTGCACCTTCACCCGGTTGACCATTCGCGAGTGGGGGTGCATGGGGTAGTAGTCGTCGCCCTCGAGCTCGGGCACCGCCGGTGGGTGCCAGGTCGGCGGCCCGCCGTCGCGGTCGAACCACACGATGACCATCCCGTACCACTCGCGGGTCGGGTAGGTCCGGATCTGCACGCCGCGCTTGCAGCGCTCGCGTCGAGTAGGGGATGAGCGAGTTCGTCCCGTCCTGGCGCCACTGCCACGCGTGCCAGGGGCAGCGGACCTCGTCGCCCACCACGGTGCCCCCCACCCCGAGGTTCCCCCCGAGATGCAGGCAGTAGGCGTCCATGACCGACACGGTGCCGGACTCGCCGCGAAAGCAGATGAGGTCGCGGCCGAAGTAGTGGAGGGGGCGAAGTGTCCCAGCCGAGACATCGCCCGAC
This sequence comes from uncultured Actinomycetota bacterium, assembly GCA_963770505.1. GTDB lineage: Bacteria > Actinomycetota > Acidimicrobiia > Acidimicrobiales > RAAP-2 > CAVYPR01. The sequence goes on from CAVYPR010000006.1 coordinate 487,590, forward strand.
CACCCCACCACGTACCACCCCGTCGGGTAGCGGTAGCTGGACACCGACAGCGGCGCTGTGTCCGCGGCCGGCTCACCGGGAGGCGCCTCGCTCTCGATCACGCGGTCGTCGGTGATGGACATCACTGCTCCCTGGCTCGGCCCCCGCCCACCCGATTTCCACAGTACAAGGGCGGACCCCCTCCCGCCACAGGCTCGGCGGCGCCGTCAACGGCCCGGCGCGGCCCGGCGCGCGCCGCCTCCGGGCGACGCCGGCCGGGCCCGTCGAGCGCAACCATGTCGGATCGGAAAGTAGGGTCGCGGGTGCCCGGGACGGCCGGTTGGCCCCCGGTGCGAGGAGGCTGGCCGGCGATGCCCGAGATGCGCTTCAACCACATGGAGATGACCCTGGCCGCCGGGACGCTCGACGACGCGTTTCGAGCCGACCTCGAGAGCTTCTACGCCGGGGTGCTCGGCTGGGAGTCGATGCCCTACGAGCTCTTCGGCCGCCGGGGCCATCTCCTGCGACCCGACCCCGACCAGTTCATCCTGGTGCTCGAGGTCGACGAGCCGGTCAGCTCCCCCAGCTACGACCACCTCGGCCTCCTGGTGGAGAGCCGGGAGGAGGTCGACGAGCTGGCCGAGGTCTGCAAGCGGTTCAAGGAGAAGGACGGGCGCATGGCCATCAAGGAGTTGGACGACCTCGTCTCGCCCAACGTGGTCTGCCACGCCTTTTACGTCCGCTACCTGCTCCCCTTCTGGTTCGACGTCCAGGCGCTCGAGTACCGGCCGGGCAAGGCTCCCGCCCGGCGCTGGCGGCTCGGGCCCGGCACCTGACTCAAGAGCCCACGCGCACCAGGGTCCGGCCCCGGTTGCCCCCGGCCAGCACCCGGTCGAGGGCCGCGGGGAGGCCGTCGAGGTCCACCTCGTCGGTGGCGATGGCGTCGAGCATTGCCGGGCGCAGGTCGTCGGCCATCCGACGCCACAGCTCGCCCCGCAGGTCGGCCGGGCACTGCACCGAGTCCACGCCGAGGAGGCTGACCCCGCGGAGGATGAACGGGAAGACGGTGGTCGCCAGCTCGACGCCCCCGGTGTTGCCGCTGGCCGCCACCGACGCGCCGTAGCGCAGGGTGGACAGCACCCCGGCCAGCGTCGCGCCCCCGACGCAGTCCACCGCCCCCGCCCAACGCTCCTTGTCGAGGGGCTTGCCACTGGGGGCGATCTCGGCGCGGTCGAGCACCTCGTTCGCCCCGAGCGAGCGGAGCCAGTCGGCCGAGTCCGCCTTGCCGGTGGAAGCCGCCACCTCGTAGCCCCGGGCCGCCAGGATGCCCACCGCCACGCTCCCTACGCCGCCCGTGGCCCCGGTGACCAGCACCTGGCCCTGGCCGGGGGCGAGCCCGCCGCGGGTCTCGAGGAGGTGGACGCTCAGGGCGGCGGTGAACCCGGCCGTCCCCAGCGTCATCGCCTGGCGCTCGGTGAGGCCCTCGGGGAGCGGTACCACCCAGTCCGACGGCACCCGGGCGTACTCGGCAAACCCGCCGTGGTGGGCGACGCCGAGGTCGTGGCCGTGCACGACCACCGGCGCGCCGGCCGCCAATCCCGACCCCCCGGGGTCGGCCACGGTGCCGGCCAAGTCGACCCCGGGCACCAGCGGGGAGATGCGTGCCACCCGGCCGGTGGCGGTGGTGGCCAGACCGTCCTTGTAGTTGACGCCCGACCACGACACCTCGACGACCACGTCGCCCTCGCCCAGGTCGTCGCTGGGGATGGACCGCACCTGGCGGACCACGCCGTCACCGTCCTTCTCGGCCACGAACGCCCGCACGCTCGCCGGGATCATCGCATCACTCCCTCTCGACCTGCTCCGGACCCGCCCGTCGGCTGCACGGCGGGTCGGTGGGCGCCCGCCGCCCCGTCGGATCCGTCCGGCGACGGACAGGTGTCACCGTACAGGCCGCGGCGCGCCGGGCGGGGTGCCGACCGGCCCCGGGTGGCGAACGGTCTCCGACCCGTAGAGCGCACGCAGCTCCGACCCCACCCGGGCCAGCTGGGCGACGACCTCCTCCGGGGAGACGACCTCGACGCGCCCCCCGAAGCCGGCCAGCTGGGCGACCAGGACCTCGAGGACCGGCCCACCGATGGTGAGCCGCACCCGTCCGTCGGGTTGCCCTTCGCCGGTCCCGGCCTGGCGACCGAACATCCATCGCAGGACGTCGACGGTGGCCACGTCGGCGAGCAGGGTCACCGCGGTCTTCGCACGCAGATCGTTCACCTCTTCGACGACCCGCCCCCAGGCGTCGGAGAGCTCGAATCCCTCCGGTCGCTCCGCCGGCTCTCCCGTCCGCTCGACGGAGACCACACGGTCCACCCGGAACGTGCGCTGCCCTCGATCCGTTCCCGCCACCAGGTACCAGACGGAGCCCTTCTGCACCGTGCCGAGAGGATGGACCACCCGTGCTGAGGAACGCCCCTGGCGGTCGGCATAGCCGACCCGGACTTGCGCGGCGTCGACGACGGCGGCCTGGATCGCGCCGAGGTGGACCGGACGGACGGTCCGCCAGGTGTCACCCCAGCCCGACTGGTCCACGACGAACGACGACGCGCTCGCCTCGGCCCCGTCCCGGAGTGGTTGGGGGAGCGCCCTGACCAGCTTGCGCAGCGCGCTCTTGAGCTCGGGGGTGGCAGCCGCGGCCGGACCGGCCACGGCGAAGAGCGCCTTCACCTCGGCGTCGTTCAGCCCCGTCAGGTCGGTGCGCGCCCCGCCCAAGAGCCGCCAGCCGCCTCCCCGGCCCCGCTCGGCGTAGACCGGGATCCCCGCCGCCGAGAGCGCCTCGAAGTCGCGGCGGGCGGTGCGCTCGGACACCTCGAGCTCGGCCGCGGCCGCCGCCGCGGTGAGGCGCTGGCGGCGCTGGAGCAGGAGGAGGAGGGAGACGAGCCGGTCGGCGCGCATGCCCCCATGTTGGCAGGAAAAGTGGCCAGGAGATGGCCAGTTTCGTCAGGCATGATTGAGGTCCGAACGAAAGGAGCCATACATGCCCCAGCTCTCCGGCACCCAGATCCCCTCCGACGCCTCGACGTCGTCAACCGACTCCGAGCGGGCGGATCTGCTCGAGACCCTGGCCAAGCACCGCTCGTTCCTGCGCTTCACCGTGCAGGGCCTCACCGACGAGCAGGCGGCCCGACGCACCACGGTGAGCGAGCTGTGCCTCGGCGGTCTGCTCAAGCACGTCGCCGACGTCGAGGGGAGATGGGTCAGCTTCATCGAGCAGGGCGCCACCGCCATGCGGGGAAGTGACGAGGCCGCCATGGAGGCCCGGGCCCGCAGCTTCCGCATGCTCGAGGGCGAGCGGCTGGATGACCTGCTCGAGCACTACCAGGAGACGGCGGACCGCACCGACGAGCTGGTGCGGACGCTGCCCTCCCTCGACGTCTCCCACCCCCTGCCCGACGCCCCGTGGTTCCCGCCGAACACCGGGTGGACCGCACGACGGGTGCTGCTGCACATCATCGCCGAGACCTCGCAGCACGCAGGCCATGCCGACATCCTGCGGGAGGCCATCGACGGACAGAAGACCATGGGGTGACCCGAGGGCGGCGCCCGACGCTCACCCAGGCAACCTCCCGGCGCACCGGGGCCGGGTCCCGAGTCAGGGGAAGGCCAGGTCCCCGACCAGATCGACCGGTTGGCGCGAGATGGCCGAGCGGTAGGCCGCCTCGACCACGGCGTGGGCGGCGAAGGCGTTGGCGAAGCCCGGGGTGGCTGGCGTCTGCGCCCGGACCGATGCCAGCCAGGCCCGGTCGGACACGTACTGGTAGAAGAAGACGTCCCGACGGGTGACCCCGAGGCTGGTGAAGAACTCCTCCCGCAGGGCGGCCACGTCGAGGCGCTCGGGAGCCTGGTCGGGGCGTTGCACCAGGAGCGAGTCCTCCTTGGCCCCGATGACGAAGTCGGTGGTGAGCTCGACCACGCCGTGCTCGAAGAAGACCTCTAACCGTCGCTCCTCGCGGCCGCGCATCGAGTTGAAGATGGTGACGAGGTTGCCGATGACGCCGCTCTCGTGCTCGAGGGTGAGCGTGGCCGTGTCCTCGACGCCATAGCCGAAGACGTTGCGGGTCAGCGCGTAGACGCGCGAAGCCGGCCCGAACAGCCAGTTGAGGATGTCCACGCTGTGGATCGAATGCTCAAGCAACGCCCCGCCGCCGGCCTGCTGGGCGTCGGACCGCCAGCTGCTGTGCCCGGGGACGACGTCGCCGGTGGGCCAGTACTGGTCGTCGCGCAGCGTGTAGGCCATCGGGCGCCCGAGCTCCGTGCGCTCGACGATCCCGGCCAGGGCGTTGTAGAGGGGGTGGTAGCGGCTGTTGAACCCGACCTGGGCCACCAACCCCGAGTCCCGCACCTCCCCGGTGAGCTCGCGCACCAGCTCGAACCGGGTGGCCAAGGGCTTCTCGCACAAGAGGGGCTTGCCGGCCGCCAGGGCCGACCGCACCAGGTCGGCGTGGGCGGTCGTGGGAGCGGTGATCAGGACGGCCTCGACGTCCTCGTCAGCGGCCAGCGTCGCGCCGTCGTCGAGGAACCGCCCGAAGCCGCAGACACCCGCCACCCGGTCCCGGCCCTCGGCGGACGGGTCCGCCGCGGCCACCGGGACCACCTCGCCGTCCTCGACCATCTTCCCGAGGCCGTGGGCGTGGACCCAGCCGATGATCCCGCAACCGACCATGGCGAGACGGACCGGCCCGTCGGGCGCGGCCGCGGCGGGCTTGGGATCATGCACGCCACACGGTATCGCCCGTCGCCTCGGGAGAGCGAGCCTCCGGCCCGCGGCCGCAGCTGACCGCGAAGGGTCGGCGAAGGCGGCGGAGCCTGGCAGCGCCGGCGGTGGCCCCTGTAGCTTGGATGGCTGAGCTGTCGACACCAGAGGTCACGCCACGTGACCACGACCCGGTCCGGGCCGGCGAGGGCGGTGAGCGCGCATGGACTTCGAGCTCGGCCAGGAGGCCGAATCGCTCCGCCTCCACCTACGAGAATTGATGGGCCGACACCTCCCGGCCGACTTTCTCGGCGCCTTCACCAACGACCCCGAGGACCTCGAGACCACCCGCCGCTTCTGCAAGATCCTCGCCGCCGAGGGGCTGCTGGCCCTGGCCTGGCCCACCGAGTTCGGCGGCGGCGGGGCATCGGTGTGGGTGCAGACCGTGCTGCGCGAGGAGATGTGGGCCCACCACGAGCCCCGCGGGCCCCAGTACATGGGGCTCAACTGGATCGGCCCGGCCATCATGCGCTTCGGCACCGAGTCCCAGCAGCAGCTCCACCTGCCGCTGATCTCCGGCGGCGAGGCCATCTGGTGCCAGGGCTTCTCGGAGCCCGACGCCGGCAGCGACCTGGCCTCGCTGCGGACCGCGGCACGACGTGAGGACGACGGTTGGCGCGTCACCGGCCAGAAGATCTGGACGTCCTACGCCCAGGTGGCCGACTGGTGCTTCCTGGCCGCCCGCACCGGCCCGCCCGAGTCGAGGAGGGAGGGGATCTCGGTCTTCCTCGTGCCCATGGATCGCCCGGGCATCGAGGTGCGCCCCATCGCCAACTTCCTCGGCCCCTACCACCTGAACGAGGTCTTCTTCGACGACGTCCACGTGGCCCACACAGAATTGCTCGGTGCCGAGGACGAGGGGTGGCAGGTGATCCGCGCCGCGCTGGCCTTCGAGCGCGTGGGCATCGCCCGCTACGCCCGGGGCGAGCGCCTCCTCGGCCAGGTGCGCGCCGCCGGCGGCGGGCTCGGCTCGCTGCCGGCGCCGCTGCGGGCCCGTTACGCCGGGGCCATGGTGCACAACCGCGTCGCCCGGCTCATGGCCTACGAGGTGATCGCCGGCCAGGCCGGGGGCACGGCCACCGACGCCGACGCCGCGGCGGCCCGCATCGCCGCGGTCACGGCCGACCAGGAGGCCTCCGACGTGCTGGTGGAGGCCATCGGGCCCTCGGTGTTCGACAGCGCCCCGGGGGGCGAGACCCACCTCAACGCCGCGGTCGAGGACTACTGGCGCTACTCGCGCGCCGCCACGGTGGCCGCCGGGTCGGTCGACATCCAGCGGAGCCTGGTCGCCCAGGGCGCGCTCGGAGATTAGGTGGACGTCGCCCTCCCCGACCTGGCCGCCGAGGTGGGCGGCGTCGCCCGGCGGGCCATGGCCGACGCCGGGGGGTTGGACCTCGCCCGGCGGGCCGTCGCCCGCCCGGAGCTGCGGACCGAGGTGGCCGAGCCCGTGGTCGCCCGCCTCGGGGTCAACGAGCTCGACCTGCGGGCGGGGTCCGACGCCCTGCTGGCCGCAGCCGAGGTGTGCCGGGTGGCCGGGGCCGTGGCCTTCCCCTATCCCCTCCCCGCCCTGCTCGCCCGGCCGGTCGGCGGCCCGGCGCGCTTCGTGGCGGCCATCGACGGCGAGGGCGCGTGGGCCGACCACGGGGACCTCCCCGGGCCGTGGGTCGTCGTCACCGCCGGTGGCCGGGCCCGGGCGGCGGCGCCCGAGCCACGGGCGCGCAACCGCACCCTCGGCCCCTTCGTGGAACGCCTCGCCCCCGGCGACGACCTGGCCGGGGTGGGGACGGGGGCGTACGTCGACTTCTCGTTGCTCGACTGCTGGAGGATCCTGGGAGCCCTCGAGGCGGCCCACGCCATGGCGGTCGACCACGTGCGCGACCGGCGGCAGTTCGGCCGGACGCTCTCCGAATTCCAAGGCGTGCAGTTCCACGTGGCCGACTCGGAGGTGGCCCTGCGGGGCCTGCGCCAGCTCGCCCGCTACACGGCGTGCCGGGCGGCCGACCTCGGGCCAGGTGCATTGGTCGACGTGCTGGCCCTGCGCACCTTCGCCCTGGAGTCGGCCCGGTCGGTGCTCTCGACCAGCCACCTCCTCCACGGTGCCGTGGGGTTCTGCGACGAACACGACCTCAGCGTGGTCACCGGGTCGGTCCAGTCCTCGCTCCGGCTCCCGACCGATCTGGCCCGGTCGGGGGAGCTGCTGGCCGAGGCGATCGACCGGCACGGGTTCGATGGGCTGTTCGAACGGGCGCAGCCCGCCAGGAGAGGGAGGGACGGGTGAGCACCAAGGTGGCGGTGGTGACGGGGGGCAGCGGGGGCATCGGGACGGCCTGCGCCGCCGTGCTGGTGGAGCGCGGCTACGACGTGGTGCTCACGGCCCGGGACGCCGGGCGGCTGGCCGAGGCGGCCGAGCGGCTGGGGGCGCGTTACGTGGCCGCCGACTGCACGCGCACCGACGAGGTCGAGCGAGTGATGGACGAGGCCGGTGAGCCCTCGGTCGTGGTGCACGCGGCGGGCATCCTCGCCGGCACCTTCGTGAGCGACCAGCCGGCGGAGGAGTTCGACCGCGTGCTCGAGGCGAACCTGCACTCGGCCTACGTGGTCACCAAGGCCGCCCTGGCCCGCATGACGGCGGGGGGGCGCCTCATCTACATCTCCTCCACCGCCGGGAGGAAGGGGATGAAGGGGCTGACCGCCTACTCGGCCTCCAAGGCGGGACTCGGCGCGCTCGCCCAGTCGGTGGCGGCCGAGGTGGAGCGAGACGGCATTGCCGTGCACCTGGTCACCCCGGCCCCGGTCCGCACCGACATGATCGACCCCGAGTCGGGGCTCGAGATGTGGCTCCTCGAGCCCGAGGACGTGGCCGGCGCCGTCGGCTGGCTGGTCAGCCTCCACCCGCGGGTGGTGGTACGCGAGATCGTCATGCGCTCGGCGACCAAGGGTCCCTACGCTCCCGAGCCGGTCGGCCGGCGGCGGTGAGCGCCACGTCACCCGGCCCGCCGCCCGACGTCCGCCGCGTCCTCGACGCGGCGCTCGAGGCCGGGCCCGACCGCTGCGCGCTGGTGGGGCGGGACCGCCGTTACACCTACGCCGAGCTCGACGCCGAGGCCGACGCGGCCGCCGCGGCGCTCGGTGACCTGGGCGTGAGACGGGGAGACCGGGTGGCGGCGTCGCTCCCCAACGACACCGCCGTCGTGGTCGCCTTCCACGCGGTCATGCGCCTGGGGGCCGTGTGGGTGGGGCTCAACCAGCTGCTCGCTCCCCCCGAGTTGGTGGGTCTCGTGGAGGACAGCGGGGCGCGGGTCTTCCTGTGCGACTCGCCCGAGCACCTCGGACGCGCCCCGTCGTGCCTCGAGCACGTCGTGACCACCGCCGGTGCGGGCACCGCCGGGATCGACTGGTCCGAGGTGGTCGACGCCGCCCGGGGTGGGCCGGTCCCCCGCCCGGTGCTCGACCCCGACGCGCCGGCCGCCATCGCCTACACCAGCGGGACCACCGGCCGGCCCAAGGGGGTGGTCCACAGCCAGGCCGGCCTCCTGCTCCCCGGTGCCTCACTGGTGACCGCCCGCGGCTACACCCCCGACCTGTGCAAGGGCGACTGCCTGTCCCTCACCATCTTGAACCTGCTCGTGCTGTCGACGCTGTTGGTCTCCCAGGCCCAGGGGACGTGCGTGGTGATGGACGCCAAGGACGCGCCGGGCATCGCCGGGTGGATCCGCACCGAGGGGGTGAACACCTGGAACGGAGTCCCCACCATGCTCTACGACCTCGTCCACGACGACTCGGTCACGGGCGAGGACCTGGCCTCGCTCCAAGAGGTGTGGAGCGGAGGTGCCCCCTGCCCCGAGGGGCTCCGCCGGTCGTTCGAGGAGAAGTTCGGCCGCCGGCCCCTCACCACCTACGGCCTGACCGAGGCACCGACCGTCGTGACCATCGAGGACCCCCGGGCCCCCGGCCCGCCGGGGTCGAGCGGCCGGCCGCTCCCCCACCTGAAGGTCACCGTGGTCGACGACGACGGGCACGAGGCCCCGGCCGGCGCGGGGGGCGAGATCTGCATCGGTCCCCCCGACGACCCGGGCTGGGCGGCGCGGTTTCGCACCATGGTCGGCTATTGGCACGCGCCCGACGACGTCCCGTCGGCGGCCCGCCACGGGCTGCTGCACACCGGCGACGTCGGCCAGCTCGACGGCGACGGCAACCTCTTCGTGGTGGACCGAATGCAGCTGGTGATCGTCCGCGGCGGGGCCAAGGTCTACCCGGCCGAGGTGGAGGCGGTGCTCATGGGCGCCGAGGGAGTCCGGGGCTGCGCCGTGCTGGGGGTCGCCGACGAACGGCTGGGCGAGAGGGTGGTCGCCGTCCTCGAGGTCGACGACGGTTTCTGTGCCCCTGGCCCCGTGGACGACCCCCAGGTCGCGCTCCGGCGCTACTGCAGCGAGCGGCTCGCCCGCTACAAGGTGCCCGACCGCTTCGTGTTCCACCGCAGCCTCCCCCGCAACGCCATGGGCAAGGTCCGCCGCGACCTCCTGGCCGAGCTCGTCCGGTGAGCCGGGCGGGCGCGGACGGCCCGGGGGTGGCACTCCCGCCGGTCCACGGGGAACCTCGGGGCCGGTGAGAGGCTGTCGGGGGGCACCGGACCCGGGCCGAGGCCGGCCGGTGCGGGAGGAGAGCGAGCGATGACCGAGGGCGCCGAGTACTCGTTGGCCGATCCGGCTCGCCGCTTCGACCTGGCGGGCAAGGTCGTGCTCGTGACCGGGGGGAGTCGGGGGCTGGGCAAGGCCATGGTCTACGGCATGGCCGCGGCAGGGGCCGATGTGGTGGTCTCCAGCCGTAAGCTCGAGGCCTGCCGGGCGGTGGCCGAGGACGTGGCGGCGGCCACCGGCCGCCGGGCGCTGCCGGTCGCCTGCCACGTCGGCCACTGGGACGAGATCGACGGACTGGTCGACGCCGCGTACGACGCCTTCGGCCGGGTGGACGTGCTGGTGAACAACGCCGGGATGTCCCCCCTCTACGAACGGCTGGTCGACGTCACCGAGGACCTGTGGGACAAGGTCGTCGGCGTCAACATGAAGGGACCGTTCCGGCTGACCGCGCTGGTCGGCGAGCGCATGGTGGCGGCCGGGCGCGGCTCGGTGATCATGGTGAGCAGCACCGGGTCCATCCGGGCCGACGGGGCCATCCTCCCCTACGCCGCGGCCAAGGCCGGGCTCAACACCCTCACCGAGGGGTTCGCCCAGGCCCTCGGGCCCCAGGTGCGGGTGAACGCCATCATGGCCGGGCCCTTCTACACCGACGTCTCGAAGAGCTGGGCGCCTCCCCGGGGCACGCCGACCCGCTCGGCCCTGCAGCGCATGGGCGAGCCCGACGAGGTGGTGGGCGCCGCCCTCTACCTGGCCAGCGACGCCTCGAGCTACACGTCGTCGGCCACCATCAGGGTGGACGGGGGACTGCCCTGAGGGATCCCCGCGGCGGCGCCGGCGAGGTTTCGCACCCCGGCCGTCGCCGCGCTCACCCGGCGAAGCGCTGTCGGAGCTCGGGCTTGACCACCTTGCCCGCGGCGTTGCGGGGCAGGGCGTCGACCACCATGAGCGCGGTGGGCTTCTTGTAGGAGGCCAGCCGCTCTCGGCAGTGCTCCACCAGGTCCCCGAGGGTCGGCGGCCGCCCGGGATCGGCGGCCACAACCACGGCCACCGGGGTCTCGCCCCACCTCTCGTCGGGCGCCCCGATCACGGCCACCTCGGCCACGCCGGGGTGGGTGAGCAGCGCGGCCTCCACCTCGGCCGAGTAGATGTTCTCCCCGCCCGAGATGATCATGTCCTTCTTGCGGTCGACCACGTAGATGTACCCCTCGTCGTCGGCGCGGCAGAGGTCGCCCGAGTGGAACCACCCCCCGGCGAACGCCTCCCGGGTGGCCTCGGGGAGGCCCCAGTAGGCCTGCATGACCGTCGGGCCGCGGTAGACGATCTCCCCCACCTCGCCGGGGGCCACGTCGCGCAGCTGCTCGTCGACGATGCGGGCCTCGACGGCCATGACCGGCCGGCCCACCGAGCCGATCTTGGCCCCGAAGTCCTCAGGGGGGAGCACGCAGGTGACCGAGCTCATCTCGGTCTGGCCGAAGAAGTTGTAGATGGGGACGCCCGGGAAGACCCGGCTCATGGCCTCGAGGAGCGGGACGACGGCGGCCGACGTCCCCCAGACGATCCGCCGAAGCGTGAACGGCGGGCGGCTGTCGCCGAGGAAGTCGACGACCTCGTTCCACTGCATCTGGACGAAGCAGCAGGAGGTGACCTGGTGCTCGAGCAGGTCGTCCACCGCCTTGGCCGCGTCGAACCGCCCCAGCGGGACGATCACCGAGGTGGCGCCGAGCATGAGGTAGCAGAGGATCCCGTTCAGCCCCCCGATGTGGAAGAGCGGCAGCACCCCGTACCAGACCTCGTCGTCGCCGAACAGGTGTTGGGCGGCGAGCGAGTTCACCGAGTTCATGAAGAGGTTGAAGTGGCTGAGCAGGGCCCCCTTCGGTCGCCCGGTGGTCCCCGAGGTGTACATGATGCAGGCGAAGTCGTGCTCGGTGACCAGCACGCCCGGCGCGGTGTCATCGGCTGCGGCCACGGCCTCGGCGTAGGACTCGGCCCCGGGGCCGGCCCGGGTGGGGTCGTCCCCGTTCACGAGCACCGAGTCGATCCCGGGCACCAGCTGGCGCACGGCGGCCGCCGTGGGGGCGAAGGCGTCGTCGACCACCAGGACCGACGAACCGCTGTCCTCCATCACGAAGGCAGCCTCGGGCGGGGCCAGCCGGAAGCTGATGGGCACGGCCACCGCGCCGAGGCGGAACGCCCCGAGCAGGACCTCGACATGCTCGAGGTCGTTGCCCATGAGCACGCCCACCCGGTCCCCCTTGGCCACCCCCCGCCGGCGAAACGCGTTGGCGACGGCGTTGGCGCGCCGGTCCATCTCGGCGTAGGTGACCGAGCGCTCCCCGCAGACGAAGGCCACCTTGTCCGGCCGGCTGCGGCCCCAGCGGGCCAGGATCTCCCCGTGGGCCATGGTGCGGGCCGAGGAGATGCCGGCTGTCTCCCACGACCCTGATTCGTCGTGGCCCACCAGTGGCTCTGCCATGACCACCTCCTCCCCCACGGGCCGTGTCCCACCGGCGACTGGACAGGCGCGGACGGGCGTCCGAAGATGCCACTGTAGGAGAGAACGTCGGCACCGAGGGGGGCTCCGATGACCACGGCGCGGCTTGGGGGAACGGCCTCGTGAGGGTGGCACGGGCGCGCCTCGACGCCGGGCCCACCCTCTGCGAGGTCACAGGGGACGACCTCCACGTCCTCTCCGGCCGCCCCTACGGCCCGCTCGAGCGCACCGGTGAGCGCCGGCCCCTGGGCACCACGGAGCTGCTCAGCCCGGTCGAGGTGGGCCGGACCTTTGCCGTCCTCGGCGGGTTCCTCGAGAAGGGTGGCGACCGCCCGTCCGAGCGGGGGGAGCCCCTCCTTTGCCCCAAGGTGGTGCCGACGACCAGCGGGGAGGGGGGCGAGATCGCCTGCTGGCCCTCGCTCTCCTCGGTGTCGATCGAGGCGGAGATGGCCCTGGTCGTCGGGCGGACGGTGCGCGCGGCCCGACCCGAGGAAGCGGCCGCCGCCATCTGGGGCTACACGTGCTTCAACGACGTCACCGCCACCGAGCACTTCCCCCAGTTCTGGCTGGCCAAGGGGTTCGAGACCTTCGCCTCGATGGGGCCGTGGGTGTGCACCGACATCACCGCCGAGCTGATCCGTGACGGCCTGGACATCACGGCCCGGGTGAACGGCGCCGTCGTGCAGTCGGGGTCCACCTCCCGCTACCGCTTCTGGCCCTGGGAGGTGGTCGCCTACCTGTCGGGGCTCTTCACGCTGGATCCCGGCGACGTGGTCACGCTCGGCACCCCGCCCCCGCCGGTGGACGTGGTGCCCGGGGACACGGTGGAGGTGGAGGTGGAGGGGATCGGCGTGCTCACCAACCACGTGGTGGCCGGCTGAGGGACGACTCAGAACAGCGGCGACCAGCGCGAGGTCCGCAGCAGCCGGCTCTCCCACTGGTCCCGCAGGGCCAGCGCCCCGTGCATGTAGGAACCCGGCCAGCGGTCCGGGTCGTAGCGCTCGGTGCTGGTGAGCAGTCCCTTCAGGGCCCCGAGGTTGCCGATCTTCTGCAGCAGGATCCCCTCGGGGTGGCGGTGCGACCCCAAGGTGGTCCGGAAGCACGCCTCGATCCGCAGCAGTCGGCGTTCGGGGGGCTGGGCCTCGAGGTGCCGGTGGTAGTCGGTGTCCCAGTAGGCGAGATACTCGTCGATGGGGGCGGAGGGCCAGCCGGTGTCCTCCATGTAGAGGCTGCACTCGTGCTCGCCGCCGTCGACGGGCACCGAGGAGAGGTCGAGGTCGCGCCGCGGCGACCAGTCGACCGGCTCGACGACCTTGCCCACCAGCTCGTGGCGCCACTCGTCGAGGCGACGCCAGAGGCCGGCCAGCTCGCCGTCGACGGTTGCCGCCGCCAACCGGTCGAGGGCGCCGCCGTCGGCTAGCCCGGTGAGGGTCACCACGTTGTAGGAGGGACCCGAGCCCGCCGCGTGGTCGAAGTACCACAGGAGCCGCACCCCCTCGAGCTCGGCCAGGCGTCCGGCCAGCTCGTCGCGGCAGAGGTGGTCGAACTCCACCGCGTGCTCGCCTGTGACGGTGTGCACCTCGTGGAGGACCAGCATCACTGCACCGGGGACCACGGGGCGGTCCGCAGCAGCCTGCTCCGCCACCGCTCTCGGTAGGTGAGGGCCTCGTGCATCCAGCTGCCCGGCACTTCCATCCCCTCGGGCAGCTCGTGGGAGAGCAGGTGGGTGAGACGGTCGACGTCGCGGACCCGCTGCATGAGCACCACCTGGCGGTGCGTCCCCCCGCCGGGGGCCGTGCGGTAGGCGCCTTCCACGCTGAGCTGGGCACCGGGACGGTCGAGGAGGGGCAGGTACAGCGAGGCCAGGGCCTCCTCGTAGCGGTCCGCCATGCCCCGGCGGGGCCACATGGTGTCCTGCATGTAGAGCACCGGCGCCGACTCGGCCGGCTCGGTCGGGATCCCGTCCAGTTCGAGCGGGGGCGAGCAGCCAAGGGGGGCGAGGATCCGGCCGTCCACCCGGTGGCGGCAGCGGTCGGCCTCCCGCCGCCAGCCGGCCAGGCGGCCCCCGCGGACCTCGGCCGACAGCCGCTCCCAGGCCGCCCCGTCGGCCACGGCGGTCACGGTCACGACACGGTAAGAGAGGCCGGCGCCGTGGGCGAGGTTGCAGTACCAGACCAGCCGGCCCAGGCCGGCGCGGGCCAGCTCGGGCATCCAGCCGTCGCGGTAGAGGGCTTCGAGGTCGTCGATCCTGGCCCCGACCGCGGCGTGCGTCTCCTCGATGAACAGCACAGAACCTCGACCCTCCCGCTCGACGGCCACCCTAGGCCGGTCGCCGCCCGACGGCTCGGGGGGCGCTGTCGGCGGCGTGGCTCAGGCGGTCCCGGGGCTGGCGGCGGCGTCGGGGTCGGGTCCGTCGCGCTCGGCCACCAGCGCGGCGCGGTTCAGCTTCATGGCGTCGTTGCGCAGCCCGGCGCTCACGAATTCCACGGTCTTGGGGACCTTGTAGGGGGCGAGGCGCTGCTTGGCGAAGCCGATCACCTCGTCGGCCTCGAGGGGCGCTGTGTCGGCGGACTGCACGATGGCGTGCACCCTGCGGCCCCACTCGGGGTCCCGCAGGCCGATCACCACCACGTCGGCGATGCCCGGGTGCTCGCTCAGGGCCGACTCCACCTCGGCCGGGTAGACGTTGGCCGCCCCGGTCACGATCATGTCCACCCGCCGGTCGGCCAGGAAGAGGAAGCCATCCTCGTCGAGCCATCCGAGGTCGCCCACCGTCACGAAGCCGTCGTCGGTGCTCTGCATCTGCGGCACGTTGTCCCCGACGTAGAAGGCGGCGGGCCCGGTCGGGGTTCGCATGAAGATCGCCCCGACCTCTCCGGGTGGCAGCTCCTTGCCCTCGGTGTCGAGGATCCTGATTTCGGTCTCGTTGAACCCGCGGCCCAGGGTGCCGGGGTGCCCGAGCCACTCGTCTCCCCGGCAGATGACCAGGCCGTGCATCTCCGAGGCTCCGTAGCTCAAGAAGAAGTGCTCGGGTCCCACCAGCTCGCACCAGCGTCGCCCCAGCCAGACCGGCAGCGGGGAGGCCCCTTGCTGCACCCAGTCGAGCGAGGAGAGGTCGCGGTCGTCGATGCCGGGCACCTGGCAGATGCGCTGGAGCATCGGGGTGGCCCCGATGAACCCGGTCACCCGGTGGCGCTCGATGAGGTCCAGGATCCTGCCCGCATTGAACCGCTCGAGCAGCACGATCCGGTTCCCGGCCATCAGGTTCCGGGCGGCCGTGAACCCGTTGGTGTGGTACAGCGGTGCCGGGACGAGGACCAGCTGGGGCATGGGGAGCTCGCCGTAGGACTCGACCACCGAGGAGACCCCGGCGATCGGCAGGAAGAGCCCGGGGTTCTTGATGAGGATGACCTTGGGGGTCCCAGTCGACCCCGAGCTACAGACCCCCCAGCCGTGCGGCGGGACGACCTCGGGGAGCGGCTCGGTCGACGCCGAACGGCTCTCCTCGAAGATGTCGGCGCGCTCGGCGTCGATGAGCAAGCGCGGGGAGAGGGTGGCCAGCACCCGGGCCCGCTCCCACTCGGGCAGGTCCCAGCGCATGGGCACGACCACGCCCCCCACCTTCCAGGTGGCGAAGCAGGCCATGAGGTGCTCGGGCGAGTTGCGCAGGCACACGGCGACGACGTCGCCACGGGCCAGGCCGCGCTCGGCGAGCACGTGGGCCAGCTGGGTGGAGCGCTGGTCCAGCTCGTCCCAGGTGACCTCGCGCTCGGTGCCGTCCTCGGCGGCGAAGATGATCGCCACCTCGCCGGCGTGGGCCTCGGCCGTCCGGTGGATCTGGGTGCCGTAGGGCACGCCCTCGGCCACGTCGAAGGGGTTGAGCAGGCTCACCGGCCCACCTCGCCCGTCCCGTGCGCCCTCCCGCCGGTCAGACGTTCGCCGCCGCTCCCAGGCGCCGCAGCCACCTGGAAGGCAGGCACCGAGAGGCTCACGTCGCGTTGCGCCACGGTGTCACCGCTCCCGGCGTTCGCGTTCTCGATCTCAAGCACTGCCTCTCCTCCTCCTGGCGGCCGCGTTCTCCACAGCTGCTCCCGGCGTCGTTCAGCCCAAGGTCATAGTCGCTCGGCGGCATCCCCGCCGCATGGGGCGCCCGACAGCCGATCTCGGGTAAGGGGTCAGCCGAACAGGTACCGGTCGATGGCCCGGTGGTAGTTCCAGATGGTCATCTCCTGGGCCGTGTTCAGGCGATGACCGTCGTAGTGCCGCGAGTGCAGGCCGGTCGTGACCTCGGACATGTTGGAGAAGTCCTGGCTCAGGATCTCGCCCATCTCACCCTCCCTCCAGTCGGCGAAGAACCGGCGGGGTGCCGTGGGCAGCCCGGCCGACGGAGGGAGCTCGAGCCCCTGGACGTCGAAGATGCAGCTGTCGGGGTCGAGGCCGTTGGGCCGGGCACGGTAGGCGAGGCAGCAGCCCATGTCGATCAAAAAGACCGTGTTGGGGAAGACGTGCCAGTCGTACATGGCCCCCTTGAGCTGGGCCGAGGTGACCACCGGGTAGTCGATCCCCACGGCGCGGGCGTGTTCGGCCCGCAGCCGCTGGTAGATGGCGTTGCCCTCGGGTCCGTCGGCCCCCTCGGTCGTGAGCAGCTCGGTGGCCGCCTCCAGGTCGGTCTTCAGGTACAGGGCGCCGAGCTCGCGCAGGGAGTACTCCACGTTGGTGAAGATGGCGTTGGGGTCGACGCCGTAGGAGGCCCGGACCCGGGTGGAGTCCCCCTCGGGCCCGTAGCGGAAGAGGTCGGCGTGGCGCGAGTGCAGCCGGAACAGCTCGTTGAAGGTCCCGCCATAGGTGGTGGACTCGGCGACGGTGGGCGGCCCCTTGTGCTTGTCAGGGCGAGTCAGCTGGGGGTGGGTGCCCGGCACGTGCCAGCTCTCGATGAAGGCGTCAAGGGACGTCTTCCAGTTCGCCGGCAGGATCACCGACTTGTACCAGGCGATCTTCATGTCCTCGAGCTTGAACCCCTCGAGCCGGTCGGGGATCGGGTCGAGGTAGCGCTCGAGCGGCTCGGCGTCGGGGTCCATGTTGACAAAGACCCACCCGCCCCAGGTGGCCACCCGGCACTCGGGGAGGCAGAGCTCGTCGGCGGGACGGGGGTCGAAGTTCCCCTCGTCCGCCTGGTACTTGAGCGATCCGTCGAGGTTCCACCGCCAGGCGTGGAACGGGCAGCGGAACTCGCCGATCCGCCCCTGGCCCTGCACGAGCCGGGTCCCGCGGTGCCGGCAGGCGTTGAAGTAGGCCTTCAGCCCCTTGTCGGTGCGGACCACGACGATCGACTGGCCGCCGATCTCGAAGTCGACGTAGTCGCCGACGCGCTCGACCTCGTCCCAGCGACAGGCGTTGAGCCAGGTGCGGGGGAAGAGCCGCTCCAGCTCCAACCCGAGGAACTCGGGGTCGGTGTAGCGGCCCTTGGGCACGAACGCCGAGCCGAGTCGCCATCGGTCGGGGACGTCCTCGGCCAAGTCGAGGTCGGGAAGGTCCGTCGTGGTCATCACCGTCCTCCTTGCGCCCGCCAGGGCACCGGAATTCTCCAACCAACCCGCCGCGCCGTCAAC
Organism: uncultured Actinomycetota bacterium; assembly: GCA_963770505.1. GTDB lineage: Bacteria > Actinomycetota > Acidimicrobiia > Acidimicrobiales > RAAP-2 > CAVYPR01. The sequence goes on from CAVYPR010000006.1 coordinate 505,113, forward strand.
AGCGCCTTGCGGCGCGGCCGCCTCACCTCGGCCGCTCCCCGGACAGCCAGCTTCGGACGGCCTCGGCCAGGTCGGGATCGGCGGCCTCCTCGCCCCCGGCGCCGCCCCAGCACCAGCTGGTAGCGGGCCGGCCCCGTTCGGCGAGCAGCCCGAGCGACTCCTCCAGCGCCGGACGGCCCTCCGGGGCCGAGGACGCCAGGAAGGTCGGGGGCGGCTCGGGGGACTCCCACACGGCTTCGGGCAGGAGCCCGAGGTGGGCCGGGTGCGGGTCCACGGCCACGACCCCCCGGACCCGCCCAGACCGGAGCGACCCGACCCCGAGGGCGACCACCGCGCCCTGGCCGAAACCGGCCAGGAGCGGCCGCTCCATCGCCGTTGTGTCGAGCAGGTCGCAGACCTGGACCACCGCCTTGGCCAGGGAGATGGGGTCGGTCCCGGCGTAGCCGGGCAGCAGCCGGTACCAGCAGATGCCCCCGATGGCCATCCCGCTCGGGTAGTAGGCGTAGTCGCCGAAGGGGGTCACCGTGCGCCCGACGACGCCGGTGGCTCGCACCACTTCGGCGTCGCGTTCGGGCGGGGTCGCCTCGCGGTGGAGGACAACGGCCGGGACGCCCTCACCGGGGAGGTCGAGGTAGGCGAGCTTCACCGGACCGACACCCTCGGTGAGCGCCGGGCCGCGTGCGTGCCGGCCAGGAAGCCGAACACCATGCCCGGACCGATCGTCGAGCCACCGCCCGGGTAGCCCTCGCCGAAGACGCCGTCGACGCAGTTGCCGGCCCCGTAGAGACCGGGGATCGGGCCGTCCTCGCCGAGCACCTGTCCCTCGATCCCGATGCGGGGCCCGCTGTTGGTGTCGAAGGTGCTGCCCACGAGGAGGATGGCGAACAGCCGGCCTCCGGTGTCCAGCGGGTACATGAGGGGGTTGGGCAGCTCGTTGTCCGGGGCGGTCGGGCCGTGGAAGGCCACCTCGACCGCCCTGGTGCCCCGGGCGAACTCCTCGTCGACGCCTCTGGTGGCCATGGCGTTGAAGCGCTCGATGGTCGCGGCGAGGGTCGAGGCGAACCCGGGCGCCAGGAAGACGGGTGCGATGCCCGGGGGCATCGACCACCGGGCCCGCCCCCGCAGGCGCTCGTCGATCGCCGTCACCAGGCCGCCGAGGCCGGTGCCGGTCACCACGTGGTCGGCCACTGCACCGTCGGGCGGGATCGGGTACCGTCCGCCGAACCGCCGGGCCGTACGCTCGTCGTAGACCATGAACATGACGCGGTTGACGTACTCGTCGTGCTCGTAGAGGTGGTGGACCCGGCCGCGCGACTCGTACTCGCGCTTCTCACCCACCGCCCGCACGCCGAGCCGGTTCACCATCAGCATGCTGTCGCCGGGAACCGACCAGACGTCGAGCACCGAGTTGGCGTAGTCGTCCGCAGCCTCGAGCACCTGCTGGTTCCACCAGCCGTGGTGCATCGGGCCCAGCGAGGCCCCGGCCCGCGTCGCCATGTGCACCAGGTCGCCGGTGTTCGACGGGACACCGGACCCGCCGACGACCGGGGCCAAGAGCAAACGTTCGCGCAGCTCGGGGTCGTGGGCGAAGCCCCCCGACCCGAAGACCACACCGCCGCGGGCGGTGACCGGCCGGCACGACCGGCCGTCGTCGACCACGACCCCGGTGACGGCGCCGTCGGTCACCACCAGGTCCACCACGCGGTTCGAGCAGCGGACCTCGGTGCCCCGCTCCTCGGCGTAGGCCAGGAGCTGTCGGACCAGCTCGCCGCCGTTCCCGGCCCCCCCGTCTTCGGTCTGCGCCTGGATGCCCCGGCCCCGTGGTGCCAGGTTCTCCTCGAAGTCGTAGTAGTCCGGGAAGGGCTGGCCGTCCCAGGCCTTCCAGGGTGCCTCCATCCGGACCGCCCCGAGAGCGGCCAGGCGGGCCATGACCTCGGCCCCCCGGTCGTAGTAGGTGGCCTGCAGTTCGTGGTCGTCGGCCAGGAGCCCAAGATGCGGCGCCTCGGGGTCGTAGGCACCCGGGTACCCCACTCTGGCCATGTAGGCCAGCGCCTCGACGCGAGGGTCCTCGATGCTGGCGGCCGCCATCACCGAGTTGGCGTAGATGTGGGCCACACCCCCCGAGCACGCCGTCGTCCCCCCGTGGACCGGGGCCTTCTCGCACACGAGCACCGAAGCGCCGGCCCCCAGTGCGCCGGCGGCGGCCGACAGCGCCGCGCCCCCGCTGCCGACCACCACGACGTCGAACTCCTCGGGTGCGGCGGTCTGCACGGCGCGCGGCGACCGCCCGGTCCCGGGACGGTGTGGGAGCGCCGCCAGGTCAGCGACCCGTGCCCCCAGCGGGGCCCCGGCACCCCCAATCTCCCCGCTCGATGGCACCCGCCGACCCCCAGCGGGCCCGCGCCGGGGCCCGTCTTCGCTCTTTGGGGCAATCTTTATAGGATCTGGCCGGCTTCTCAAGACCGGCCCCCGTGCGTGCTCCACGGCGGCCCGGGAAAGAAGGGGGATTCGATGGCACTGACCACCGAGGATCTGCTGGAGATCCAGGGGCTGGTGGCCCGCTACAACCACGCCGTCGACAGCGGCGACGGCACGACCTACGCCCACACCTTCACTCCCGATGGGGTGCTGGACGCCGGTCCGCTGGTGGTAGAGGGCCGCGACGCCCTGGCCGCGTTCGCCGCCGGGCTCCCCTCCTCCCAGCGTTCCCCGCGGCACATCGCCTCGAACCTGGTGATCGAGGGCGACGGCGACCGGGCCACGGTGCAGGCCTACGTGCAGATGTACGTGCTGGCCGGGGACCCTCCTCGTCCCGAACTGGCCGTCTCGGGGAAGTACGCCGACGAGCTGGTGCGGACGGGCGGCCGCTGGGTGTTCGAGCGCAGGGTCTTCACCCGGGACACCTGAGCCGGGCCGGAGCCATTGGCCGCGACTCGAGGAGGGCGGCTCCTTCAGTCCTCCAGGGAGATGGCTGAGCGCGGGCAGGAGCGCACGGCGTCCTCCACCTTCCCCCGCAGCTCCTCACCGGGCTCCTCGTCGAGCACGTAGAGCAGGTCGTCGTCGCGGACCTCGAATACCTCGGGGGCGGCCGCCATACACAGGGCGTTCGACTCGCAGCGGTCGAAATCGACGATCACACGCACGCCCAAAGTGTACCGATCCCGCGTCGACGGCAAACGACCCCCAGCCGCCGCTTGGCCCCGGCGACCGACGAGGACGGCCGGCGCTACCGCTCCAACCGCTACGGTCGGCACCGTGGAGACCGAGGCGACACGGACCGAGACGGCCGTGCACCGGGTGCGAGCCCGGTGACGGACGCCGAACGGGTCACCTTCGAGGGGTTCGAGGGGGTCGGGTTGGTCGCCGACCTGCGGGGACCGGCCGACGGCTGGCCGGTGCTCCTCCTCCACGGCGGGGGCCAGACCCGTCACGCCTGGGGTTCGACCGCCGAGCGCGTGGCCGCGCAGGGCTGGCGAACCGTGGCCCTCGACCTTCGCGGGCACGGCGACAGCGACTGGGCGCCGAACGGCGACTACTCCTTCACCGCCTTCTCCGCCGACATCCTGGCCGTCGCCGACCAGCTGGGGCGCCCTCCGGTCCTGGTCGGCGCCTCGCTCGGCGGGGTCGCGGCCATGCTGGCCGAAGGCACCAGTGACCGGCCCGTCTCCGCGGGGCTGGTGCTGGTCGACATCACGCCCAAAGCCAGCCCGGAGGGGATCGAGCGGATCCGCGACTTCATGGTGAGCGGTCTCGACGGCTTCGCCGACCTGCAGGAGGCGGCCGACGCCATCGCCGCCTACACGCCGAACCGGCCCAGGCGGATGCGGCCCGAGGGCCTGAAGAAGGTGCTGCGCCAGCGCGACGGACGGTGGTACTGGCACTGGGACCCCCGCTTCGTCAATCAGGGAAGAACCGAGACCGTGCCGGACCGGCTGCTCGGACTGTTCGACGTGGCCATGGCGAACATCACCGTCCCCACGATGCTGGTGCGCGGCATGTTGAGCGACGTGGTGACCGACGAAGGCGTCGAGGACCTGCTCGCCCGCATCCCCGACGCCACGGTCGTCGACGTCGACGGTGCCGCCCACATGATCGCCGGCGACCGCAACGATGCCTTCTCCGAGGCGGTGATCTCCTTCCTCGACGGGCGCGTCCGTCCCGCCCTGCCCTGAACTCTCACAGCCGGCTGCTCCCAGGCGGCGAGTCGCCGGAGGCCTCGGTAGCATCGGCCTGGTCAGAGAGAGGAGGGGAGCGGTTGCAACGGGTCAAGCTGGGGTTCTTCTCGCTGACGAGTCGCTCCGAACGCGGCGACGACCGCCCCTACCTCGTCTGGCACCAGCTCGACCACATGCCCGAGCAGTACCAGCTGGCCGGGCTGGTGAACGGCCAGCGCTGGGCGTCCACCCCGGCGTGCCGATCCGCCCGCATCGCCGGGGAGGGCGGGTGGTCCGAGGTCGAGCACGTCGTCTGCTACCTGATGGGGGAGCCGGTCGCCGAGACCCTCGACGAGTTCTTCGCCCTGGGCCGCCGGCTGGCGGAGATGGGTCGGTTCCCCCACCGGATGCCCACCCGCTACAAGGCCGGTCTCGCCCTGCTCGAGACCCACGCCGCACCCCGGGCCCTCATCGGGCCCGAGGTCGTGCCGTTCCGCCCCAACCGGGGCGTGCTGCTGGTCGTCGAGGAGCCGACCGGGCATGAGGGGTGGGACGACTACCTCCAGCGCTCCCACACCGAGGTCGTCCCCGAGCTGCTCGGGACCCCCGGTGTCGCCGGGATCTGGATCTTCGCCAGGAGCTCGACCCTCACCCACCCGGCCTTTTCGGCGGGTGACCAGCGCATCACCCTCTGCTACCTCGACGACGAGCCGGCCGACGTCGCCGAGCGGGTCGGCGGGGTGCTCCGCAAGGGTTGGGCGGGCTCCCCCACCCGAGCGGTCCTGGCCGCGCCCTTCGAGTCGATGATGCGCTGGGACTGGGACCGGTTCGCCCCCGACCGCGGGGTCGGTGCCCGGTGAGCGTCGACGTGCGCTCCCGAGTGGACGGCCAAGAGACCGTCCCCGACCCCGGCACCGCCTTGGGCGACCTCGTGGCGGGCGCCTTCGCCGAGCAGGCCGGGCTGCTGGCCCCGGCCGTCGCCATGCTGGGACCGACGCCGATCAGTGTCGACGTGGCGACAGTGGGCATCTGGACGCTGGTGGTCGACGCCGGCGTCCCGGTCGTGCAACCGGGCACGCTCGACGGCGCCGGGAACCTCCGGCTCGACGCCGGCCAGCTGCAGGACCTTCTCAGCGACCAGGCGACGCCGATGGGCTGGTTCGCCGGCGGCAGGCTCTCCTTCGACGGGAGATTGTCGGACCTCCTTGACTGGTGGCTGCTGCTGCGCGGTGCGCTGGACGGCCGTGCCCCCACCCTTCCCGGGGAGATCGCCTTCGTCGACCGGGACGGCTCACCCCTCGACCTCGGACGCAGCTTCAGCCTCGAGGACCCGCCCGAGCTGCTCGCCCACTTCCTCGAGGCGGCGGGCTTCCTCCACCTGACCGGGGTCTTCGACCAGGAGGAGATGGCCGCCGTCTCGGCCGACATGGACGCCGCCGCCCCCCGGTACTCGGTGGGCGACGGCCGCTCGTGGTGGGCGACCACCGCCGACGGCGTCGAGCGGCTGGTGCGCATGGAGCACTTCGACGAGGTCTCGCCGCGCACGGCGGCCCTGACCGGCGACCCGCGCTTCATGGCGATCGCCTCTCTCACCGGCGACGGTCACCGCTGGGGAGCCGAGGGGACCAACCGCATCGAGGCGCTGTTCAAGCCCATCGGCGTGACCAGGGGGATCTCGGACGTCCCGTGGCACAAGGACTGCTCGCTCGGCCGACACAGCTACGACTGCTGCAGCCTGACCACCGGCATCTCGGTGACCGGCGCCGACCGGGACTCGGGCCAGCTCCGCGTCGTCGCCGGCTCCCACCGCGCCCTCGTGTGGCCGGCGCTGGTGCAGCCCACCATGGACCTCCCGGTCGTCTCGCTGCCCACCCGGACCGGCGACGTCACCGTGCACCTCAGCTGCACCCTCCACATGGCGGAGCCCCCGGTCGTGCGCGAGCGCCGGGTCCTCTACACCAGCTTCCGGTTGCCGCCCGTCGATCCCGACGCCTCGGCGGCCGCCCTCCGGCGCCTCGGCGAGCTCCGCGAGGCGGCACCCGTGTCGGTCTCCCAGCCCCCGAGCCCGGTCACCCGGTAGCCGACCGCCGGGTCACCCCGGCGCGGCGGCGTCCCCCGTCGCCGCCGCGCGGCGGACGGAGAAGGTCACGGTCGAGGTGGCCACGGGGAGGTCGTCGGCTCCCACGTCGACCATCTCGACCCTCACCACCGCGGTCCGCTTGCCCCGGCGCAGCACGTGGGCGGTCGCCCGCACCGGGCCGACCCTTGCCCCCGCCAGGTAGCTGATGTGCAGGTCGCTGGTGAATGCGCTCTGGTAGGCGCCCTCGCCCTTCACCAGGGCCGACCCGGCCACCATGTCGGCCAAGGTCGCCATCAGGCCGCCCTGGAGGGCGCCCGAGCTGTTCACGACGAACGGCGTCACCTCCATCTCGTAGGCGAAGTCGGCGCCCTCGGCCGCCACCTCTCGCCAGTCGAAGGAGTCGAAGGCGTGGCCCTCGGCCAGCACCCTGGTGCGGGGTCGGCGTCCCGTCACTGTGAGGACCCCCAGACGGGCCGGCTGTGGCGTGGCCGCCACAGCCCCTCGGCGGGGCAGGCGACCCGCACAGGTGCCGCCCGAAGGGCCCGCCCTCCCTCGTGCCCAGCGGGATCCACCGGCGCCATCTCCGCTCCTCGGGCTACAGCCGGTAGACGCGCTCGGCGGTGGCGGCAAAGAGCTTCTCCCTCGCCGTGGCGTCGAGCCCGGCCGCCACGGCGCTGAAGGTGGCGTAGAGGTCGTCAAAGGTCCCGAACATGGAATCGACCGGGAAATTGCTGGCGAACATGCAGCGGTCCGGGCCGAAGGCCGCGATGGCGTGCTCCAGCCAGGGGCCGAGGGCCTCGACACCAACCGAGCCGAACGGCATGGCCAGTCCCGAGAGCTTGCAGACCACGTTGGCCCCGGCCGCGGCCAGGGCGTCGATGCCGTCCCGCCACAAGGAGCGCTCCTCGTCCGAGCCCGAGCGGGGCCACCCGGTGTGCTCGACCACCACCGTCAGGTCGTCGAATCCCTCGAGGCCCCTCGCCGCCGGCAGGAGCTGGTCGGGATGGGTCATGATCTCGAAGACGAGGTCCCGCTCCTGCAGGGCGCGCAGCACGTCGGGAGCCGGGAGGGGCCCGGTCAGGCCGCCCATGGGCCGCACCCCCCGGAACCTGGGGGCGACCATCTGGCGGTCGATGAGATCCACGGACTCGGCGACGGAGTCGGCCGGCGGGAGGCCGCCGATGATGGCGTCCGGCCGGCCGCCGGCGGCGGCGGCGGCGTCGAGCTCGAGGGTCTCGTCGATCGAGTGCCGACCGGTGGCGGCGGCCACGTTGACGATCTTCTCCACGTTCCACTGCGCCGACTCGGAACCGTAGGTGGCGGCGTCGAACCGTCGGTACATCCTCGAGGCGTCACCGGGGCCGCCCTGCGGCGGCTTCGCCAGGTACGGGTACCAGTCGGTCCGGGCCGGGTCCCACAGGTGCACGTGGGCGTCGACGACCCGGGTGGGCCGCTCGGTCACAATGGCTCCGGGGACGGCGGCGGGTCCCAGGCGCCCACGACCTCGCGGATCCGGGCATCCAACCATTTCGGGACGGCGGGGCCGCCGTAGGTGAGGCTGCAGGCCGGCCTCGGGTGGCTGCGGAGCCCCAACCAGCCGTCCCCCACCGCCAGCTCGGCGCCGGCCAGTGCGCCGGCGTCGGGGTGGGAGAGCAGGTGTGCCACCAGCTCGGCGGCCGGTTCGATGGCTTCGGGCCCGGAGCCCTCGATGCCCGCGGCGAACGCCGTCACGCGACCGTCGGTCATGGCCTTGCCGACCCGGGCCAGCTGCACCGCGGCCTGCGCTCGGCTGCGCCCGCCCGAGGTCGTGGCGTCGGTGAGCGTCACCAGCTGCACCGGCCGCTCGGCGGCCGCCGCGTAGTCGGCGACCGTGCGGGCCCACGCGGCGTCGGAATAGAGGAGATCCAGGATGCCGCGGTGCTCGGCCAGCGTCCGCTCCCAGCCCTCCGGGGTCTTGGATGGAGTCGCGTCGGCGGCCGGGGCCACGATGAGGGCATCGACCCGTCCGGCGGCGACGACGGCGGCGTGCAGGGAGTCCGCGGCGGCGGCGAACCCGTCCGCCGGCTCGGCTCGGTGGCAGGCGATGGAGCGGGGCTCGAGCGCCGCGGTCAGCGCCGCAGCCAGCTCCGGGCGGTCGCTGACGACCACGCAGGACCGCACCTCGGCGGCCGTCGCACGCTCGGGTGCCGGCTCGTCGAAGATCGGGCCGAAGCGCGGGTTGGCCCCCCCGTCGCTCGCCTGGCCCGCCTCGGCCCGGGCCAGGGCACGGGGGACCACGGCGTCGAGGACCCGGACCAGGGACGCCACGCCCTCGCTCCGCACCACCTCGAGCAGGCGGGGCTCGTCGATGACCGCCACCTCCGTGCCGCCGGCGAAGAGCACCTTGCCCGAGCACCATCCGAAGCCGTCGCCGACGAGGTGCGCGCCGAGCGGCCCGAGGTACTCGGGCCCGGGCATCGAGGCGAGCGAGATGCCACCACCGCTGGAGGTCCCGTGCTCCCGCTGGGCCCGCTCCAGGGCGGCGGCCACCATCCGGGTCGCCGCCATCGGCGACATGGCGTTGACGGTCACTCCGGGAGGCGCCTGGCGACCCAGCTGCCAGGTCAAAGAGGCGATGGCCCGCTTGGCGCAGCTGTAGGCGCCGGCGTCCGCGGCCCGCCACCCCGATCCCGAGGTGACGCCCAGGATTCGGCCGTGGCCCGCGGCGGCCATCAGCGGCAGCGCGGCTTCGAGCACGTTGAGGTAGCCCCCGAGGTGCACGTTGAGCACCGCCAACCAGTCCTCCTCGGTGCCGTGGGCGAAACCGGTCTGCCGGGTGATGCCGGCGACGTTCACCACGGCGTCGAGCCCCCCGTGCTCGTCGGCCAGCTCCTCGAACAGGTCGTGCACCGCATCGCTGTCGGTCACCGAGGTGGCCGAGGCGCGGGCCGAGCCGCCCGCCGCCACGATGCGTCCGGCGGTGGTCTCCTCGGGCTCGGGGAGGCGTTCGGCACCGTCGAGGGTGACGAGCGGGTCGACCGTGACCACGAACCAGCCCTTGGCGCCGAGGTCCTCGGCGATGGCCGCACCGATGCCGCTCCCGCCGCCGGTCACGACGGCGACCCGCTGCCGTGCCGTCACGATGCCGGCGACCGGACCTCGAGTTCCAGGCCCTCGAAGGTACCGTCCTCGAGCCAGTCCTGGAGGCGCTCGCGGTAGGCGAACCAGTCCCCCATGCCGCGCCCGTAGTTCCCGTTCCGTGGGTTCAGCGCCTCCGGGTGGCCCTCGTTGTTGATCCGCGACGGCGTGCAGGCGGACATGACCGCACTGCCGTCGACGAACGAGTCGACGATCTTCTTCGTCCACTCCTCCTCGGCCTCGGTGCCGACGTCGAAGACCCCGACGTCCTGCTCCTCGAGCATGCCGATGGTGCGCCCGACGAACTCGGCCCCGAACACCGCCAGCTGCGTGTAGTTCACGGTCACCACCGCCTGCTGGCCCGGCGCCGGCATCACGAACATGTTCGGGAAGCCTCGGCTCATCATGCCGAAGAGGCTGGCGGCCCCGTCACCCCACTTCTCGGCCAAGGTGACGCCGCCGCGTCCGACGATCTCGTGGTCGGCCCGGCGGTAGAGGGGGGTGAGCTCGGGCTCGAAGCCCGTCCCGTAGATGATGCAGTCCACCTCGTACTGCTTCCCGCCGACGACCGGGCCCTTGGCGGTGATCCGCTCGATGCCACTGGGGCAACCGACCAGCGTCACGTTCGGGTTGTTGTAGGCCTGCAGGTACTCGTCGTGGAAGCAGGGCCGCTTGCAGATGTAGCGGTAGTAGGGCTTGAGGATCTCGGCCGTCTCGGGGTCGGCCACCAGCTCCTCGACCCGGTGCCGGTGCGCCTCCATGATCTTGAAGTCGAATTCCTCGGCGTTGCGCATGTACTCGGCCGGCGTCATGCCCTCCCAGCGCGGCGGGTGCTGGGCGGGGCCGTAGTCGTGGGTCCAGCCGTCGTCGATCAGGTCGGTGGCGACGGAGCGACCCAGCATCATCGCCTGGAAGTTGTCCATCCGCTCCCGCTGCCATCCCGGCGCGAGGCGGTCGGCGAAATCGGGGGGGGTGGGCCGGTTGCCCCTCACGCCGATGGCCGACGGCGTGCGCTGGAAGACGTACACATGTTCCGCCGACTCCGACAGCGGCGGCAGGCACTGGATGCCGGTCGCCCCGGTGCCGATCAGGGCGACGGACTTGCCCTTGAGCCCGGTGAGCGGCTCGTGCGGGGCCCCGCCGGTGTACGAGTAGTCCCAGCGAGCCGTGTGGAACGAGCGCCCGGCGAACTCTTCCATCCCCGGGATCGCCGGGAGCTTCAGCAGGTTGAGGATGCCCACGCCCATCACGTACCAGCGGGCGCGCAGCTCGTCGCCACGGTCGGTGTGCACCCGCCAACGGGACGCGTCCTCGTCCCACTCGGCCCGGGTGACCCCGGTGTGGAAGAGGGCGTCGTCCACCAGGTCGTAGCGCGCCGCGATGGCCTGGAGGTGGGCCAGGATCTCCTCGCCGTAGGCGTAGCGCCGCTCGGGGATGTAGCCGAACTCCTCGAGCATCGGCATGTAGATGTAGGACTCGACGTCGCACATCACGCCCGGGTACTGGTTCCAGTACCAGGTGCCGCCGATGCCGCCGGCCTTGTCGATGATGCGGATCCGCTCGACGCCGGCCTCCCGTAGACGGACGCCGGCCAGGATCCCGGCGATGCCGCCGCCCAGGATCACCACGTCAAGGTCCTCGTCGACAGGCTCCCGATCGGTGTAGGGAGTGAAGGGGTCGTCGCGGTAGCCGGAGAAGTACCTGTCCTGATGCAGGTCACGGATGTCCGCCCGACCGGGGACGAGCCGCTTGTCCCGCTCGGCGAGGTACTTGGCGCGGACGGCCTCGGGGTCGAACTTCATGGCTCTGCGAACTCCCGCCTCGGTCCCTGCATCAGGGATGGTTGAGCCGCTCGGTGAGGATCGGCACTGTTGATGGGCTTGTTGGTCTCACCGCCGGGAACCGCAGCGACAACCCCTTGGTGAGGTAGGTTGCGCCTGCGAGCCCCGACGTGGGGCGGTTGCCCCGATGTCAGGCGGCGATCTTTTCGTCGCTCAGGCCGAGGAGGCCGTTGAGGTTGCCACCCATCACCTTGGCCACGTCGCCCTGGGGCAACCCCGCCAACTCGTCGACGAAGCTGATGGGGTCGGCCATGCCTTCGGGGTGCGGGTAGTCCGAGCCGAACAGCACTCGGTCGGGGCCGAGGAGCTCGATGAGCGCCAGCGGGTTCTCCTCATGGAACGGGTGGACGTAGATGCACCGCCGGAAGGCATCCACCGGGTTCTCCTCGAAGGCGTTCGGGGCGTGCTCCCACGCGTACTCCATGTCGTGGAGGAGTCCGCGCACCCAGTTCGACCCGTTCTCCACCGGGGTGAAGCGGATCGTCGGGAACCGGGTGCACAGGCCGTGGCCGACCAGTGAGGAGACGGTGTCGATGATGGGTCGGCCCTGGTGGCCGACGATGGCCGAGAAGCCCGAGCCGCCCTTGAAGGGGGTCATCTCTGCGTCGAGCACGCCCTCCCACTCGTTCGTGTAGCGCTGGTAGCCGCTGTCCGAGGAGTGCATCCCCACCAGGAGGCCGGCCTCGGCCACCTTGGACCAGAAGGGGTCGAACTCGGGAAGGGCGGGCGAGCGCGGGCCGGCCCAGCCCCAAGCCGGGGCGGGACGGATCAGGATGATGCGCGCGCCCCGCTCCACCACGTAGTCGAGCTCCTTGATGGCCTCGTCACAGATGCCCATGTGGATGACCGGCGTTGGGAACATCCGGTCCTCGTAGTTGAACGTCCAGTGCTCGAGCATCCACTGGTTGAGGGCATGGACGATGGCGTGGACGGCGGGGGGGTCGTCGTGGATCCGCTCCTCGAGGAGGCTGGCCAGCGTGGGCCACATGACGGCCCGGTCGATGCCGAGCTCGTTCATGAGCTTGAGCCTCGGCTCGGGCGCACTGAAGGCGGGCAGGGCCTTCATCCCCTTGCCCATGATCTCCCGGCGGGACTTCCCATCGGGGTTCCCCACCTTGAAGTACTCCTCCTGGGCCCCGGGGGCGGCCACGACCTCGAAGGTGGGATTCGGGATGTAGTCGCTGATCCGGTTGCGGACGGCGATCTTGGTCCGGCCGTTCACCTGCACGTACTTGATGAGCCCCTCGTACTCCTTGGGCAGGTACTTGGTGAACGCCTCCGGCGTCTCGTACATGTGGTTGTCGGCGTCGAACACCGGAAAGCTGAGCTTGCGCGATGGCATGGATGCGCTCCTCCTCGTTCTCTATCTGCACCCGATTTTATCAGAACCCCCCGATCGGTCCCCTAGGGTCCTTTGTCACATCGACCCTGCTCAGGGAGCAAGGATCGGCCGGACCCGCGCCGCCAGGGCCACGCAGTGGCCGACGGGGTCCTCCAAGGCCAGGCCGAGGTCGGGCAGATCGAAGTACTCCACGCTCAAGAGACCGTCGTAGCCGAGGCGGTCCAGACCGGCGAGGAACGACGTGAAATCGACGTCCCCGGTCTCGTCGGGGTGCAGTTGGGGGGCGCCGGGCCTGGCCTGGCGCAATTGGACGTGGCCGGCCAGATCGGCCACCTCCAGAGGGTCGTACCCGCAGACCACGGCCCAGCCGGTATCGAGGGTGATGCGCAGTCCCGGGACCTCGTTGCACATGGCCCGCACGGCGTCGGCCGAGTCCAGAAGTGACGACGGGCCTGGCTCCACCCTAATCCCAGGCTCCTGGGACAAGAAGGCCACGCCCTCCTCCCACGAGCACCGCCGGGGCGGGCGGACCGTGCAGCCGGTGAGCGGGACCGAGCCGATGCGGTCGCCGACGGGCAGTGCCAGCGGGCCGATCTCGGACCCGGCGAACCGATCGAGCCCCACGTCGAGGTGGTCGAAGCCCAGCGCGGCAGCCCGCCGGGCCGCCTCGTCATAGGGGCAGGCGGCCCCGAAGGCGATGCTCACGACCCCAAGGCCCCTACCTGAGCCGGCCGCCGCGGTCATCGGGCGCCAGATGCACCGAGGTCGGCCGGGACCGTCGGCTCGTCGACGACGCGGCGCCGGATCTCACAGGTCATCGGGACTAGCGGCATCTTCCACATCTTTCACTCCGCGGCCTCGAAACGTCGAGAGGAGCCAGCGTCGGGCGACTTCGCCCGCCGCACCTGCTTGGTGCGGACGCGGTCGGTCGGCACACGGGAATCTCGAACCGGATGCTGCGGGCGAGCCGTGCCCGGAGTCGGGCCGCGGGGATCAGCCCGGCGGTGTGGCGGGTGCCGGGGCGGGCGCCGTGGTGGTGGTGCTCGGTGTGGGCGTCGGCGGAGCGGCGGTGGTCGTGGTCGTCGTCGCCGGTGGGGCCGTCGTCGTCGTGGTAGGCGTCTTGGGCGGTGTGTTGGGCAGACCCACGACCGTGACCAGGGTGCCGATCGGCGTGTACGGCCACACCATGGCGGCGTCGGTGATCGGCATCTCGACGCAGCCGTTGCTCTGGGGGTAGCCGTAGTGTGACCGCACGAACCCGTGGAGGGCGTCCCCCCCGTTGAAGTAGCTGGCCCAGGGCACTGTGGGGTCGTTGTAGGTCGAGCCTGTGATGTTGGTGCCCTTCATGTCTGAGGCCTTCACGTGCTCGAAGACCGGGTACGTGCCGTCAAGGGTTGTCGCCCCCGGCGCTCCCGTGTTGACCAGGACGCCGCCAAACTTGACGGCGCCGTTGACATAGAGGGTGAGCGACTCGGGCAGTGTCTTGGTGACGAACACGTAGTCATACGGTGTGGCGTCACCCTTGGCCGAGGCCACGTCGGCCAGGAGGGCCTTCCACACCTCGGGCCCGGCAACGCCGTCCACGGTGAGGCCGTTCTGCCGTTCGAACGACATGACGGCGCCCTTTGTGACCACGTTGGGCGAGCCTGTGAGCCACAGTGACGTGAGCGATGTGGGCATGTTCCACCGCCACGTCAGCGACCCCGGCTGCGGCTCGGCCGTATCGTTAGCCGCGGGCGCGGGCGTGGGCGGGACGTAGGCGAGCGGCAGGTAGCCCAGCTGGGCCAGTAGCTCCTGGAGCCGGTGGGTGCTCCCGTCGGCCACGGAGAACGTCGCCGCCACGTTCCGGGCCAGGTACTGGCCGGACTGGGCGCGCATGCCAGAGCGGCCGCCCGGAACGGTCAGCGTTTCGGTCGACCCGGGCACCAACGGCGCCGAGGCTTCGAAGACGAGCGTGGCCGAGCCGGCTCGGTTCCAATGGCCGGCGACCGGCGGGTTGAGGGTCGGGTGGGAGCTCCTGGTGGCCAGGGGAGACGAGAAGCGCACGCTCAACGTGGCGTTGCTGGCCACCCCGGCCGAGCCGGTCTGCGGGGTGGTGGAGACCACGGTGAACCGCCCCGAGCCGGTGCCACCGGACGGTGGCGCTGCTGCGCCGTGGCCCCCGGACGCCCCTGCCTTGGCGCCGTCCCCCGCCCCTCCCGCCATGCCCTTTGTGTGCAGGGCCACGGTGAGTCCGGCCGCGGCCGCGCCCACCACCACGACGGCGGCCAGGATGACCGGCCAGCGGCGGCGGCGGAGACGGCTGTGGGCGGCGAGCGCCTGCATCACATCCGCTCCGGGGCATCCATGCCGAGCAGTCCTAGTCCCGATGAAAGCACCCGGGCGCTCGCCGACGAGAGGAGGAGCCGGCTCCGGCGGGTCTCCTCGTCGTCCGCCTTCAGCACGGGGCAGTTCTCGTAGAAGGTCGTAAACGCCGAGGCCAGACCGTAGAGATAGGAACAGAGCTTGGACGGGGCGCTCGACTCGGCCGCCGCGGCGACCGCCTCCCCGAAGCCGAGAACCTGCAGGGCGAGGGCTCGTTCGTGGGGACTGGTCAGGGTGGGCGGCACGGTCGCCTCAGGCTCGGCCACCTCGCCCCGGCGGAAGATCGAGCGGATACGGGCGTGCGCGTATTGCAGGTAGGGACCGGTGTTGCCCTCGAACGCCAGCATGCGGTCCCAGTCGAACACGTAGTCGCGGCTGCGGTCGTTGGAGAGGTCGGCGTACTTCACGGCCCCGATTCCCAGGGCCATCGCCACACGGTCGCGCTCGGGCCCGCTCATGCCGGCCTCCCGGTCTGCCATGGCGGACGACGCCCGGGCCACGGCCTCGTCCAGCAGCTCGACCAGCTTGACGGAGTCGCCGGAGCGGGTCTTGAACATCTTTCGGTCGGCTCCCAGCACGCTGCCGAAGGAGACGTGCTCGGCCTTGGTCCCCTCGGGGAGCCAGCCCGCCATCTGCGCCACGGCGAAGCACATCTGGAGGTGCTGGGCCTGGGGTGCTCCCACCACGTAGAGGATACGGGTGGCCCCGATCCGGTCGACCCGATCCCGAATGGATGCCAGGTCGGTGGCCGCATAGCCATAACCGCCATCGGACTTCTGGACGATGAGGGGCAGCGGATCCCCCTCGCGATTGGTGAAGCCGGGCGGGAAGACGCACAGGGCCCCCTCGTCCTCGACCAGCAGGTCGAGTGCCCGGAGGTCGGCCACCACCTCGGGCAGCATGGGGTTGTAGAAGCTCTCGCCCACGATGTCGTCGTCGGTGAGCAGGACCCCGAGCTTGGCGTAGACGTCGTCGAAGTAACGGACGCTCTCGGCCACCAGGAGGCGCCAGAGTCGCAGGGTCTCCGGATCGCCCGACTGGAGGAGCACGACCCGCTGTCGGCTCCGGTCCCGGAACTCCTCGTCAGCGTCGAAGGAGGCCCGTGCCCGCTGGTAGAACCAGCCCAGGTCGCCGACGGAGAGCTCGTGGGCCCCTTCCTGCTCCCCCACATCGACCAGGTGCTCGATGAGCATGCCGAACGGGGTCCCCCAGTCCCCGATGTGGTTCTCGCGGTGCACGGTGTTGCCCAGGTGACCGAGGATCCGGCAGATGGCATCACCGATGATCGTCGACCTGAGGTTGCCGACGTGCATCTCCTTGGCCACGTTGGGCGCCGAGTAGTCGACCACGATCGTCTCGAGCCTGGTCTCCTGCTCCACCCCGAGGCGGGGATCGGCGGCGACAGCGGTCAGCTGACCAGCGATGAATTCCGCGGAGAGCGTGAGGTTGACGAAGCCCGGGCCGCTCGTCTCCACCTTGTCACAGACGTCCGAGAGCTGCGCCGCCGTCACGACCGCCGCCGCGACCTCCCGCGGATCGAGGCCCAGCCGCTTGGCCAGGGGGAGCGCCCCATTGGCCTGGAAGTCGGCGCGATCGGAGGCCCGCAGCACCGGATCCGCGCCCGGCTCGATGGTGTCGAAGGCTGCCTGCAGGCGCTCGGCGAGAAGTGACCGGGCGTCGGGCATGTTCCATTGTAGAGAGGCGGGACCCCCTCAGAGTCGTCGTCCCGGGACCGATTCGGGGTTCCCGCAGATAGATCCGGGACCACGGCCGGGCCGCTCCACCGGTGACCGCACGGTGGCGCGACCCTCCCCCGCCCCCCACGGGGCACCGGACCGGAGCCTCCGGGAGCTGCTGGGCGGCTCCCCTGACCGCTGAGGGCTGGGGGTCTGGGGGCCGCCTCCCGGCCTCCAGGCGGGTCGGGGTCCGCCCTGCACCGGGCCCTACCACTGACCCGGCGGTCATGCCAGGGTCAGGTCCTCCCGGGGCTGGGGCTCCGCAGCCGGTTCCCCGACTGGGAGCTGGACCTGGCCTTCTTCGGGCGCCGCCGCCCCGTTCTTCCGCCGCCGGATGGCCACCAGGTAGACGAGCAGCAACAGCAGGAGGAGGCCGAGGAGGAACAGGCCGACCGGCCACTGCGAGGTCCTGGCCGTTGCCGAGGACTCCCGCGGGAAGCCGACCAGCTGCACCCGCACCGCCACGGTGTAGCTCCCCATCGAGAGGGCGGTAAGGGAGAAGGGCACCTCCAGCTCCCGGCTCTGGCCCGGACGGAGGGACCCGATCGACGGCATCTCGATGACGTTGGGGAGGTCCTTCCCGTTGCCCCAACGACCCAGCAGGACCGGGGTGATCGCATGATCCCACGTGTTGCGCAGGCGGAACTCGAGCGTCCTTGGCGCCCGACCGCCGAAGAAGGAGACGAGGGTCGACCCACCGGCCACCTCGAGGCCGGAGATCCGGACAGTGGGGGCCGACTCCGACGCCGCCGGATGCACCGGTCGTGTGGGCGCCCCGACCACTTTGACCGGGATCCTCTCTGTGAATGTGACGTTGGTTCCCGAGACGAGCACCACGCAGGGGCAGGGGGTCGGTGGAATCACTATGGCGATGCGGGACCACAGGAGGCCCCTGGCTGTCGCCCCCATGGTCGCCGCGGATGTGACGGCGCAGTCGGAGCTTCCAGAGACGGCGTCGGCGCCGCAGATCGTCGCGTTCACCGACGCGGTGCGTGTCCAGCCGCTTCCCGTGATGACGAGTGTGTGGCCGGGCACGAGGACGTTCGTGCTCAGCTGGATCCCGGGTTTGGGAGCGGCCTCCCCGGGCGGAACCGACACCAGGCCGAGGAGGATGCCGATCACCGCGCAGGGCAAGGCCCATCGAGCCAGGCGCTGCTTCGTCATGGGTCGGAGCTGGCCGGCCCAGACCCGACCCCGGCCTCCACCGGCGGATCCATGGGCTCGTCCTCCGTCCCACCGGCCTCACGTCGCTTGCTCCGCCGGTGGCGCCGGTAGAGGAGGAGGATCAGCATGATGACGACGATGACCACCAGGGCCCACGGGATGACAATCACCCCCGCGCTGCCGGAGCTTGACGCACTGGTGGATCCGGCCACGATGGTCGTGCTCAACTTACCGAAGGGCACGACGCTCTTGAACGTGTGGTGGAGAGTGACGGTCGATCCCGGAAGAAGCAGCGCCACCTTGGTGTGCTGCGTCGTGCCGCTGCCGAGGAGTGGGGACAGCGAAACGGCGACGTTCGGTGTCAGGTTCTGGTTACCGGTGTTGGTGATCGAGTAGGTGACGGTGGCGTCCACCGGTCCGCCGAACTGCGAGACGAACGGTCGATTCGTCTTGATCGTGACCCCGGTGACCGCCAACCTCGGGTGCGAAGGCCCCTTCACGTGCCCGAACACGCCGACGGCGACCGCCAAGAGCGACTGGACCCGTACTGTCCCCCTCTTGTTCACCGGGCCCCTCGTCTCCTCGGCGACAATGCCACCCGTGTAGTCGCCGGGAGGGACGTTCGGGGGCGGGTTGTACGTGAACTTCAACACGTCCCCGCTCCGTGGCGGGATCGTGACCTGGGAGACCGGGAGGTGGATCCAGGCGCCCATCTCCTTCTTGGGCTTGTAGTCCGGCTGGAGGGCGAAGCCCCCCGCAGATGACGTGAAGGCATCAGAGGCGTAGAGGTGGAGCGTCAGCGGCTTGAGCGTCTCGTTCCCGATCACCACCGTGTCGGCGGACTGCATCCCCGGATCGAGGATCGGCGTGAAATATGTCCTCTGGAAGCTCTGCGAGTGCACGGGGTTGATGGAGAACTGGCCATTGTCTGCAGCTGACGCCGGCAGTGGGCGCAGCACCGCGACCGCGGCGAGCAGGGCCAGGAACGACGCCCCCCGTGCCGCAAGAGAGCGGGATCGCCGGGTGCCGGGGCATGCGCCTGTTGGACGTCGACCACTCGCGGCCGGCGAGGTCTTGCGCATGAGTACCTCCACGTAACGGGCGGGGAGGGCGGCGCTTGTCGCGCCGCCCTCCCCGCATGGGAAAGCAATACTGCTGAATTCCAGCTCCTACTAGATGCTGACCAAGGTGTACTCCACGGTCCCAAAGTAGGTGCCGTGGTACACGGTGGGCGGAATCGTGAGCGTGTAGGTCGCTCCCGACACCTTGTAGATGCCGCCGCTCTCACCGTGAGGCGCCTGGCACAGGGCCATGGTGCCAGCGTACAGGCCTGTCGCTGTCGCCGACCCCCCTCTACCGAAGGTGCCGTGTGTTTCCGGCGCCGGCGTCGGGTTTGTGTTTGTTGTCTGCGGCAAGCAGGTGTACGTCCCGCTCATTGTGAGGTGCTTGGCCGCAATCTGCCCGTGGAGGTTGGGGTCCGTGGCGTGCGTCCCCACCGAGCTGTCACAGAAGTCGGCCAGGCCCCAGCAGTGTGTGTTGGTCTGCAGTGTGTGGGCCGTCGGAACCATCGAGACGTTCAGCGCCCACCCAGCTGTCGGGGTTCCCCGGGCTGTCAGCACGTAGATCGGGTTCATAGCCTTGGACTCGGTCTGCGTGTGCCCGTTCAGCGTGATCGATGTGAACGTGATGATCGGGCAGGTCTGGTAGTTCGGTGTGTCCGTCGTCTCCGGGTGCAGGCAGTTGAGGGTCAGGAAACCCGCGTTCACTGTCTGCTGGAACTGCTGGTAGACGTCCCCGCCGTTCAGCGGGTGCGTTGTCACCTTGAACGTGATTGTCGCCGATGTCGACCCTACGTATGTTGTCGTGTTTGTCGGCGTGAACTTCGCGTGCAGGTGGTGTGTCCCAGCACTCAGCGACGTGGTCGAGAAGTGGGCCGCCCCACCGGCGACCGTCACTGTCGCCAACGTCGTTGTGCCATCCGAGAACTTCACGCGACCAGCGACGGTGCTCGGGGTGACGTGAGCCGTCAGGGTCACTGTTGTGCCCGTGTACACCGTGCCCGACGGGGAAACGGTCAGTGTCACGTGGGTCGATGCCGCGCCCACGAAGGTGTACGCGTTCGGCTTTGTCCCTGTGCCCAGAGTGGCGTGCACCTTCACGGTGACCGCTCCGGCACCGTGCGGGGGGGTCACGGCCGTCACCTCTGTCGAGCCGACGGTCACCACTGTGGTGGCTGCTGTTGTGGCGAACTTCACGGAGGTCGTGCCTGTCAGGTTCCTGCCGTGGATGGTCACCGGCTTGTGGCCGTTAGTGGACCCGCTGGCGGGTGTCACCGACGTGACGACCGGACTAGGCGACCCCGTCGGAACTGTCGACACTGTGTAGGCGGCCCCGGTTGTCTGGCTGGATCCGTTGGTCAGCAGCAGGTGACCCGAAGCGCCCTGCGCCAACGAGGTAACCCCGAGGTTCGGCAAGGTTGTCACGCGGGCGAGACCCTCGAGCTTGAACTTTGTGCATGTCGTCGGCGTCGTCAGAGAGGTACCACCACCGCAGACGCTGTAGACGTGCCCCTTGGTCATGGACACGCCGTACCAGACTGTCGTGGACTCCGCGACCACCCAGAGCTTCGGACTTGTGCCGCCCTGGGCGATGACCACGTTGCCGGCCTTGTCCGGGACGACCGCTTGGGCGTTCTTGATCCCGGCGCTGGTGGCGACCGCGCCTGTCGTGGCTGCCGTTGTCGACGCGGCGCCGGTCAGCGAGTACAGGCGTCCGGCGGTCACCGCCGTGCCGTGGAGTGTGCCCGACGCAGCCGGGAGGACCCAGGTGCATCCCTTCGTCCCTGTGCCCCGGTTGTCGTTGATGTACACGTTCCCGCTGGCATCGAGCGTCGGGCGAGCCCACTGGAGGTTCGGGCTCGAGTTGCCGACTGCATGGCCGGTCGCCGGAACGTTGACCGCGCCACCGCCGCACGTCGCCGTGCCACGTGTTGTGCCGGCGATGGTGGTCACCTGGTGCGACGGCAGGTGCGCCTTGCCGTACCTTGTGTTGACTGTCGACGCCTGCTCGTTGAGGAAGTCGACGAGGCCGTTGGCGGACGCAATGATGTTCCCGGTCGAGTCGACGGCGATGCCCAATCCCTGGACCTGGGATGTGAAGGCGATGTGCGGGGTTGTCGAGACGCCGGCGAAGCCGCTGCCTGCGATGGTGTACAGGCCGCCGGCCGCGAGGGCCGGGTACCCTGTCGCCCCGTATCCGTATGCGCAGTTCGCGGCGCACGCTGCCTTCGCCACCATCTGGATCGCGGTCTTTGTCGCATTTGTGGTGGGCAGGGCCTGTGCGATCAGGAGATTGCCGTTGGTGTCAAACGCCAGCGACTGTGGGTTGATCGTGTTTGTGACCGCTTGAACGCTTGCCGAGCCGCCCGACGAGATTGTCCCGCCGGGGTTGCCGACGAGGCCGACGCTGCCCGTTGTGTGTGTGCCGGCCACGAGGTAGGCGTCGCCCTTGACGAGCGAGCCGTAGAGGAGGTTGTGCGGCGGGGATGCTGTGATGCCCGTCGCGATGTGGTACTCGTTGGCCTCTGTGGCCCCGGCGATCAGGTAGACGTGGGACTTGCCGCCGCTCGTGGTCACCGAGACCGCCTCATCCCCGTTCGCCGGGTCGTAGGCGACGTACGACGGGCTCAGGTGGGCCGTCGACGCCACCTGCGGAGCCCCCAGGCCCACTGTGTGGGTCCCTGTGTGGTTGGCCACCACGTTGATCTGGGGCTTCGGTGTCGAGGCCTCGGCCACGCTCGGCAAGAAGGCCAGTGCCCCGCCGGCGGTCAGGAGGGCCGTGGCAAGCAGACCTCGACCCATACGGATTGGTTTGTTCATCTCTCTCCTTTGGACTCAGGCCATGCGGCAGGCTGCCCGCCAACACAAACGGGCAGCATGAGCAGATTGCCCGAGCGAGATGAACTCCCCTGCGACGTGCAGGTAATTCGTCGGTGCCATTCTGTGACGTCCACGCGATGGGGAAATAGAACCCCTGGTCGCCACCGGTCCATTTCCGTCCGGTCGGGCCGAATTCGTGCCCCCCGGCGTCGGTCAACGAGCCGTTCGAGGACGCTTCAGTTGGGCTCCACGTGCCGGGCAACCCCGAGCACGGTGGCCTCTGGGACCGCGGTCCCCGTCACCGTGACGGTCGCTACCCCCTGGAGGTACCGGGGGACGCCGTCGGTCGGGTAGCGCCAGACCACGTAGTGGTCGTTCGAGGTGCTGACAAGGGTGCCGGTGACCCCCTTGGCGATCGTGACCTTTTTGCCGGCCGGTGTAGCCGGGTAGTGGAGACGCCCGGGAGCGTGATTCACCGTGCTGTTGAAGTCGACCGTCACCTCGACGCCGGGGGTGCTTGGTGTCCCCAGGACTGTCGGGGGCCCTGCCTTGGACACCACGCCGTAGTACGTCGAGTAGAGGGAGTATGGGAAGGTGAGCGGGTCGATGGTGCGCTTCAGCTCGCCGAACTGGGCCGGCACCTCGGTGGCGTGTGGCATCTGGCACCACCATCCATCTGTGGCGCCGTTGGCTCCTTCCTGCTGCGCGTACAAGGGAGCTTCGACCGGCTGGTCCGACGGAAGCGGGGTGCACCGCAGGGAGTGCAACGGCCCGACGGCCGAGGCGACGGCCTCGGCCGTCGGGCCCAGACATGCAGCGGCTGCCAGCACCGACGCCATCACCGACAGGGCCACGGTCACCGGACGATGATGGTGCCGATGGAGCGCCATCATGTTGCGGCCTCTTGCAGTGTCGACGCGACACCCACAATGGGGGCATTGAGGTGCTGTCCCCCCTTGGATCCGTAGAAGGTGGCGGACCCGTAGTTGAAGATCCCGCCGTCGGCTGCCACCTCCCAGTAGCCCTTGCCTGTGGGCGAAGCGCCGATGCCCACGACGGCCGCGTTGAGGGGCTGGCCGCCCTTGGAGCCGTAGAAGCCGGCTGACCCGTAGTCGAAGATCCCCCCGTCGGCGGCCACCTCCCAGTAGCCATTGCCTGTGGGCGCGGCGGCGATGCCGACGACGGCCGCGTTGAGGGGCTGGCCGCCCCTGGAGCCGTAGAAGCCGGCGGTCCCGTAACTGAAGATCCCGCCGTCGGCGGCCACCTCCCAGTAGCCCTTGCCTGTGGGCGCCGCGGCGATACCGACGATCGGCGCGTTGAGTGGCTGGCCGCCTTTGGAGCCGTAGAAGCCGGCCGTTCCGTAGTTGAAGATCCCCCCGTCGGCGGCCACTTCCCAGTAGCCCTTGCCTGTGGGCGCCGCGGCGATACCGACGACGGCCGCGTTGAGGGGCTGGCCGCCTTTGGAGCCGTAGAAGGCGGCCGTTCCGTAGTTGAAGATCCCCCCGTCGGCGGCCACTTCCCAGTAGCCCTTGCCTGTGGGCGCCGCGGCGATACCGACGACGGCCGCGTTGAGGGGCTGGCCGCCCTTGGAGCCGTAGAAGCCGGCGGTCCCGTAGTTGAAGACCCCGCCGTCAGAGGCCACCTCGGTGTACCCCTGCGTTGGTCTCGTCGTGCCCGACGGGGAACCCGGGGATGTTGTGTTCGTCGCTGTCGCCGACGGGGTGACCGGCTTCGACGCCTGTGATGTGGGCGAGGTCCCTATGGCATTGGTCGCGGTCACCGTAAAGGTGTAGGCGTGCCCGTTGGTGAGCCCAGTCACCGAGCAGGTGAGCGCACCCGTCGTGGTGCACGTCTTACCTGTTGGTGTGCTCGTCACCGTATAGGCGGTTACGGGACTGCCGCCTGTTGTGGCGGGGGGTGTCCATTTGACGTTGGCAGAGCCGTTGCCCACCACGGCCGTGACGTTTGTGGGGGACGACGGCGGCTGTGCCTCAGGGACGGCAACATTGGACGCTGTCGATGTTGGCCCGGTACCGACCGCGTTCGTAGCTTTGACCTTGAAGGTGTAGCTCGTCCCGTTCTTGAGTGTGGTCACCTTGCACAGATATGTCGATGTTCCACTCCACGTGCACGTCTTGCCTGTCGGTGTGCTCGTGACCGTGTACTTGGTGATGGCGATCTTCCCGGGTGTGGGTGTTGGAGCCGTCCATCTGACCGTGGCGCTCGCCACTCCGCGTACGGCGGTCGGGGTGCCCGGAGCACCAGGGATCGTCGCCGGCACGAGATGGATCGGATCGGAAGCAGGTCCGGTGCCGGCCCCGCTCGTCGCCCTCACGGTAAAGGCGTATGTCAGGCCGTTTGTCAGCCCGGAAATGGTGCAGAAGAGGGTGCCCGACGTCGAGCAGGACTTGGCTGTCCTTGTGTTCGTCGCCGTGTAGCTGGTGATCGGGCTTCCGTTGGGAGCTGCCGCCTTCCAGGTGATGGTGACCGCTCCGCTCCCTGCACGTGCGGCCGTGAGACCGGTCGGGGATCCTGGCAGTACGGCTGTGATGTAGGTGAACGCTGTCGTTTCCTTGGCCGTGCCGCCTGTGGTGGTCACGGTGACCGCGACGGCGCCTGCCGCGTGTGCGGGCGTGACTGCGCTGACCGTACTTGTGGCGGCGACGACTGTGGTGGCTTCCACTGTCCCGAAATCGACCGCAGAGGTGGAGGCGAGGTTGCTGCCGTGGAGCGTCACGAGCGTCCCACCTGTCTTCGTTCCGGATGCTGGTGTGACTGAGGTCAGCTCCGGAACCGGCGTGATGTACGTGAAGGCGTCTGTCTTCGTCGAGCTGCCCCCCAGGGTGGTGACCGACACCGGGACGGTCCCTTGCAAATGGGGCGGATTCGTGACCGTCACGGCTGTGCCGGTCACCACCAGTGTGGAGGCGGAAACCGTCCCGAACTTGACGGCCGTCGTCTTGGCCAGGTTGGTTCCGTGAATCGTGACCCTGATCCCGCCTGCGATGAAGCCCGAGTTCGGTGTCACAGAACTGATCGTCGGCTCCCCCACTGTGGCGCCGGTCGGACCGCCTGTGACCTCGTAGAGGGAGCCCGTTGTGGCCGAGCTTCCGTCGGTGACCAGGAGGTCGCCAATGGCACCGGGGATGAGCGAGGTGAGCCCGTAGGCCGGCGGCGTGGTGGGTCGGGCGGCGCCGGGAAGCTTGAACTTTGTGCATGTCGTCGGGGTCGTCGTCGTCGAGCCGCCCCCGCAGATGGTGTAGACGCGTCCGTCGGTCATCGCCTGGTCGTAGTAGGTGCCGGTGGACTCGGCGATCACCCGGACGGCCGGAGTTGTCCCCGAGAGTGCGACGACCACGTTGCCCGCCGCATCCGTGGCCGCCGCCACCGTGTTGGGGAACGACGTCGTGTCGGCGACGGCCCCGTTGGTGGCGGCCGTTGTCGTCGCCGCTCCGGTCAGCGAGTACAGGCGCCCCGCGGTCACTGTCATGCCGTCGAGGCTTCCGGTGGCCGCAGGCAGCACCCAGGTGCACCCCTTGCTCGCCACTACCCGATCGTCGTTGACGTAGACGTTGCCGGCGGAGTCGATGAACGGGTGGGGCCACTGCAGGTTCGGGCTCGAGTTGCCCGAAGCGTGGCCGGTCGCCGGAACGTTGACCGCACCGCTGCCGCAGGTGGCGGTGCCCTTTGTTGTGCCGGCGATGGCGGTCGCCGCGTGGGCCGGAAGGTGCTTTCCGTAGCGGACCACTGTTGTGGTCTGCTCGTTGAGGAAGACGACGAGGCCGCTGCCGCCTTCGATGATGTTCCCCTCCGAGTCGACGGCCAGCCCGAAGCCGTTCACCTGGAATGTGAACGAGATGTGCGGGGTTGTCGAGACGCCGGGGAAGCCGCTGGCTGCGATGGTGTAGAGGCCTCCTGCCACAAGTGCCGGGTATGTTGTGGCCCCGTAGCCGTAGGCACATGTCTTGGCGCACGCGGCCTTCGCCACGACCTGGATGGCGGTCTGCGTCGGTGTTCCGGCCGGCAGTGCCTCAGCGATGAGGAGGTTGCCGCTGTTGTCGAAGGCCAGCGACACCGGGGCGATCGGGTTTGTGACCGCGCCGACATTCGGCGACTTCCCCGAGGTGGGTGTTGTGCCGCCGCCGGGGTACCCCACCATCCCGGCTGTGCCGCTTCCGGCCAACTGATAGGCCATGCCCTGCACGAGTGTGCCGTAGATGAAGTCCTTCGTGGTGGCTGTCACCGCGGTGGCGATGTGGTACTCGTTGGCCTCGTCGGCGCCGGCGATCAGGTAGACGTGCGCCTTCCCCGCGCCCGTCCACACGGCCACCGCCTCGTCCCCGTTCTTCGGGTTGTAGGCCACGTAGCCGGCACTCAGCTTGGCTGTGGCGGCCGTCTGCGGGTGGCCGACGCTCACTGTCTTGGTGCCGGCGGAACCGGTCACCACGTTGATCTGGGGAGGTGTGCCCGAGGCACCGGCCACCGCGGTCACCAGCGCCGTCGAGAAGAGGGCGGTGGCGGCCACGATCCCGGCCGTCGCCCACCGTCGCCAACTGGGCGGGCGCAGCCTGGTTCCAACCCTTGAGGTGGTCGTCATCAGCTACTAACGGCAACCATTCCCACGACGGCACCGCTCAAGTGGAGGCTCGCCGCGGAACCGCGGAAGATGGCGGTGCCGAAGCTGAACACCCCGCCGTCGGCGGCGGCCAGCCAGTAGCCCTTGCCTGTCGCCGCGGCGGAGATGCCCACGATCGGGGCGTTGAGCTGCTTGCCGCCTTCGGAGCCGTAGAACTGGGCTGTGCCGAAGCCGAACACTCCCCCGTCGGCGGCGGCCAGCCAATAGCCGTTCCCTGTGGGGGCGGCCACCATGCCGACCACCGGCGCATCGAGGGTCTTGCCGCCCTCTGAGCCGTGGAACTTGGCCGTCCCGAAGGAGAAGATGCCGCCGTCGGAGGCCACCAGCCAGTAGCCCTTCCCTGTCGGGGCAGCCGCCATGCCCACGATCGCCGCATTGAGGTGCTGACCGCCTTCGGAGCCGTAGTACTGGGCCGTCCCGAAGGAGAAGATGCCGCCGTCGGAGGCCACCAGCCAGTAGCCCTTCCCTGTCGGGGCGGCCGCCATGCCCACGATCGGGGCATCGAGGTGCTTGCCGCCCTCTGAGCCGTAGTACTGGGCTGTCCCGAAGCCGAAGACCCCGCCGTCGGCGGCCACCTCCCAGTAGCCCTGCGCTGTGGCGTCAGCGGCCGCACCCACGATCGGGGCGTTCAGCGGCTTTCCGCCCTGGGAGCCGTGGAACATGGCTGTGCCGAAGGAGAAGACGCCCCCGTCGGCACCGATCGCCCAGTAGCCCTTCGATGTCCCCGTCGGTGGCGGGGCGCCCACGTAGGTGAAGGCCGAGGCCAGCGTCGCCTTGCCGCCGGCCGCCGTCACCGAGACCGCCACCGTCCCCGGTGTGCCCGCCGGGTCCTTCACCGTCAGCTTGGTCGAGCTCTTGGTTGTGATCGAGGTGGCGGCCTTGGTCCCGAAGGTGACCGAGGTCACTGTTGTGAAGTTGGTGCCTGTGATCGTGACCGTTGTCCCGCCGGCCGCAGGTCCGGTGCTCGGGGTGACCTTGGTAAGCGTGGGCGAGGCCACGTAGGTGAACGCTGTGGCTTTGGTCGCCGAGCCTGAGAAGGTTGTGACACTCACAGCCACCGGGCCGGCCGTGCCGGACGGGTCGACCACCGTCAGCTGGGTCGAGCTCACCCGAGTGATCGACGAGCCTGTCTTGGTCCCGAACGTCACCGATGTCACTGTTGTGAAGTTCGTTCCTGTGATCGTGACCGTGGTGCCCCCGGCGAGGGGACCCTTGTCCGGCGTCAGCTTGGTGATGGTGGGCGTGCCGGCGATGAACCTAAAGCCTGTGGCCTTGGTGGCTGTGCCCCCCGAGTCGATGACCTTGACCGCCACCGTTCCCCCGGCATGCGCCGGGGTCTTGACGGTGAGCTTGGTCGACCCTGTCGTGATGTGGGCTGTGGTCCCCGGGGTGCCCCCGAAGTCGACGGCCAGTGTTGTGGCCACCAGGTTGGTGCCGGTGATCGTCACTGTGGTGTTGCCGGCCGTCGGGCCGCTGATGGGTGTGACCGACGAGACGGTCGGGGCGCCGGGGACGAACTGGAACCCTGTGGCCTTGGAGACTTGGCCCCCCGAGTCAGTGACCTTGACCGTGACCTTGCCCAGGGCGTGCGCCGGGGTCTTGACCGTCAGCTTGGTCGTCCCTGTCGTGACGTGGGCTGTGGTCCCCGGGGTGCCCCCGAAGTCGACGGCCAGTGTTGTGGCCACCAGGTTGGTGCCGGTGATCGTCACCGAGATGTCGCCCGTTGTGAGGCCCTTGGCCGGTGTGACCTTGGTGATCGTCGGGGTGCCGGGGACGAACGTGAACCCTGTGGCCTTGGAGGCTGTGCCCCCCGAGTCGATGACCTTGACCGTGACCTTGCCTGCGGCATGCGCCGGGGTCTTGACCGTGAGCTTGGTCGTCCCTGTCGTGACGTGGGCTGTGGTCCCCGGGGTGCCCCCGAAGTCGACGGCCAGTGTTGTGGCCACCAGGTTGGTGCCGGTGATCGTCACCGTGGTGTTGCCCGTTGTGAGGCCCTTAGACGGTGTGACCGACGAGATGGTCGGGGCCCCGGGCACGAACTGGAACCCTGTGGCCTTAGAAGCTGTGCCGCCCGAGTCGACGACCTTGACCGTCACCTTGCCCGCGGCGTGGGCGGGGGTCTTGACCGTCAGCTTGGTCGACCCTGTCGTGATGTGGGCTGTGGTCCCCGGGGTGCCCCCGAAGTCGACGACCAGTGTTGTGGCCACCAGGTTGGTCCCGGAGATGGTCACTGTGGTGTTGCCCGTTGTGAGGCCCTTGGCCGGTGTGACCGACGAGATGGTCGGGGCCCCGGGCACGAACTTGAACCCTGTGGCCTTGGAGGCTGTGCCCCCCGAGTCGATGACCTTGACCGTCACCTTCCCCACGGCGTGGGCCGGGGTCTTGACGCTGAGCTTGGTCGACCCTGTCGTGATGTGGGCTGTGGTCCCCGGGGTGCCCCCGAAATCGACGGCCAGTGTTGTGGCCACCAGGTTGGTCCCGGTGATCGTCACCGTGGTGTTGCCCGTTGTGAGGCCCTTGGCCGGTGTGACCGACGAAATGGTCGGGGCACCGGGGATGAACTGGAACCCTGTGGCCTTGGAGGCTGTGCCTCCCGAGTCGATCACCTTGACCGTGACCTTCCCCGCGGCGTGGGCCGGGGTCAGGACCGTGAGCTTGGTCGACCCTGTCGTGATGTGGGCTGTGGTCCCCGGGGTGCCCCCGAAGTCGACGACCAGTGTTGTGGCCACCAGGTGGGTCCCGGTGATGGTCACCGTGGTGCTGCCGGTCGTCGGGCCGCTGGCCGGTGTGATGGTCGAGATGGTGGGCAGGCCCGAGGAGAACTGGAACCCTGTGGCCTTGGAGACTGTGCCGCCGGAGTCGGTGACCTTGACCGTCACCTTGCCCACGGCGTGCGCCGGGGTCAGGACCGTCAACTTGGTCGTCCCTGTCGTGATGTGGGCTGTGGTCCCCGGGGTGCCCCCGAAGTCGACGGCCAGTGTTGTGGCCACCAGGTTGGTGCCGGTGATGGTCACCAAGGTGTTGCCCGTTGTGCTGCCCCTGGCCGGTGTGATGTTCGAGATGGTCGGGGTGCCGGGGACGAACTTGAACCCTGTGGCCTTGGAAGCTGTGCCCCCCGAGTCGACGACCTTGACCGCCACCTTGCCCGCGGCATGCGCCGGGGTCTTGACCGTGAGCTTGGTCGACCCTGTCGTGATGTGGGCTGTGGTCCCCGGGGTGCCCCCGAAGTCGACGGCCAGTGTTGTGGCCACCAGGTTGGTGCCGGTGACCGTCACCGTGGTGTTGCCGGCCGTCGAGCCGCTGGCCGGTGTGACCGAGGAGATGGTCGGGGCGCCGGGGATGAACTGGAACCCTGTGGCTTTGGTGGCTGTGCCGGCCGAGTCGACGACCTTCACCGCCACCTTGCCCACGGCGTGGGCCGGGGTCTTGACCGTGAGCTTGGTCGACCCTGTCGTGATGTGGGCTGTGGTCCCCGGGGTACCCCCGAAGTCGACGGCCAGTGTTGTGGACACCAGGTTGGTCCCGGTGATGGTCACCAGGGTGTTGCCCGTTGTGAGGCCCTTGGCCGGTGTGACGGACGAGATGGTCGGGCCTTCCACATAGGTGAAGGCTGTGGGCTTGGTGCCGGTCCCACCGGCCGCAGTGACAGAAACGGTTACCGGGCCGGGCGTCGACGATGTCGGATCCTTCACCGTCAGCTTGGTCGAGCTCCTCGATGTGATTGAGATGACTGTCTTGCCGCCGAACTTCACCGAGGTCACTGTTGTGAAGCCGGACCCTGTGATTGTCACCTTTGTGTGGCCGGCCAGCGGTCCCTGAGACGGGGTGACCTTGGTGACGGTTGGCGTCGCATGCGTCGGGCCCTTTGTGACCTCGTAGAGGGAGCCCGTTGTGGCCGAGCTGCCGTCGGTGACCAGGAGGTCGCCAATGGCACCGGGGATGAGCGAGGTGAGCCCGTAGGCCGGCGGCGTGGTGGGTCGGGCGGCGCCGGGAAGCTTGAACTTTGTGCATGTCGTCGGGGTCGTCGTCGTCGAGCCGCCCCCGCAGATGGTGTAGACGCGTCCGTCGGTCATCGCCTGGTCGTAGTAGGTGCCGGTGGACTCGGCGATCACCCGGACGGCCGGAGTTGTCCCCGAGAGTGCGACGACCACGTTGCCCGCCGCATCCGTGGCCGCCGCCACCGTGTTGGGGAACGACGTCGTGTCGGCGACGGCCCCGTTGGTGGCGGCCGTTGTCGTCGCCGCTCCGGTCAGCGAGTACAGGCGCCCCGCGGTCACTGTCATGCCGTCGAGGCTTCCGGTGGCCGCAGGCAGCACCCAGGTGCACCCCTTGCTCGCCACTACCCGATCGTCGTTGACGTAGACGTTGCCGGCGGAGTCGATGAACGGGTGGGGCCACTGCAGGTTCGGGCTCGAGTTGCCCGAAGCGTGGCCGGTCGCCGGAACGTTGACCGCACCGCTGCCGCAGGTGGCGGTGCCCTTTGTTGTGCCGGCGATGGCGGTCGCCGCGTGGGCCGGAAGGTGCTTTCCGTAGCGGACCACTGTTGTGGTCTGCTCGTTGAGGAAGACGACGAGGCCGCTGCCGCCTTCGATGATGTTCCCCTCCGAGTCGACGGCCAGCCCGAAGCCGTTCACCTGGAATGTGAACGAGATGTGCGGGGTTGTCGAGACGCCGGGGAAGCCGCTGGCTGCGATGGTGTAGAGGCCTCCTGCCACAAGTGCCGGGTATGTTGTGGCCCCGTAGCCGTAGGCACATGTCTTGGCGCACGCGGCCTTCGCCACGACCTGGATGGCGGTCTGCGTCGGTGTTCCGGCCGGCAGTGCCTCAGCGATGAGGAGGTTGCCGCTGTTGTCGAAGGCCAGCGACACCGGGGCGATCGGGTTTGTGACCGCGCCGACATTCGGCGACTTCCCCGAGGTGGGTGTTGTGCCGCCGCCGGGGTACCCCACCATCCCGGCTGTGCCGCTTCCGGCCAACTGATAGGCCATGCCCTGCACGAGTGTGCCGTAGATGAAGTCCTTCGTGGTGGCTGTCACCGCGGTGGCGATGTGGTACTCGTTGGCCTCGTCGGCGCCGGCGATCAGGTAGACGTGCGCCTTCCCCGCGCCCGTCCACACGGCCACCGCCTCGTCCCCGTTCTTCGGGTTGTAGGCCACGTAGCCGGCACTCAGCTTGGCTGTGGCGGCCGTCTGCGGGTGGCCGACGCTCACTGTCTTGGTGCCGGCGGAACCGGTCACCACGTTGATCTGGGGAGGTGTGCCCGAGGCACCGGCCACCGCGGTCACCAGCGCCGTCGAGAAGAGGGCGGTGGCGGCCACGATCCCGGCCGTCGCCCACCGTCGCCAACTGGCGTGCCGCGTACCCCAGGGGGTCGCAGGGGTCCTCATCGTGAATCGTTCGCTAGGGCGCACGTCTTCCTCCTATTGGTTGCAGAGATCAGATCGCCAGCGGATCGCTGGGCGAGTGGCGGTGTGAGAGGGCTCGACCCGCCGGGAACCGGGCTCGGGAGCAGGGGTCATAACCATGCGGGCAAGAGACGGCTCGCCGACTCTGCGGCGAGAATGGTGAGAAGCAGGATCGGCGCGGTCGAGAGCAGATAGGCCGACCTCAGTGACAGACGTCGGTAGAGGGCTACCGCCCCGATGAAGGCGCCCACCAGTCCCATGAGGGCCAAGATGAACCAGGCCAGCGCCGTAGGGTCATCGCCGTTGCCCTGCTGGTTAGTGCTCCGCGCCGCTTGAGGGGTAGGCGCGTACGGTAGGTCGTTCATGCGTGCGACGACCACGATCGCCGTGCTGGTGTTCCACGGGGACGCACTCCCCGACGTGACCAGGGTCAGCTGGTTGCGACCGCTCTTGCCGTAGAGAGCGGTCGTGGTCACGGTCGGGACGATCTGAGTCCTCTTGCCGGTTCCGGGCAGTCCCCGGGACACGGTTGGCCCCGGTGGCAACGTCGTGGCCGTCGCCGCACTCGCAGTGGCGGCCACCGTCGTCGTCGTTGCCGCTGTGCCCGGTGTCACCAGCTTCACCTTGCGGACCGAGCGCACGATATAGAGGGTCTGCCCCTCCGTCGTTGCCGTCACGATCTTGTCCCCTCGCTGCAGGCGGTCCAGCTGGCCGAACGGACCGCCGTAGCCGGAGCGGCGACCCACGATGGCGGAATTGCCAGGCTGCCCAAGTCCCGCGGTTCCCGGCACGTGGCCGGGCCCCATGACGGTCTGGGCCGGCCCTACTCCCTCGACCACCGCCTGTTGGAGCCCGATCACGGGGATGGCCAGGATGCCGACGACAGTGCCGGAGGCGGGAGCCAGGGTGGGGAGCGTCGGCCGGTACAGACCTTCGTTGTCCTTGGCGGCGTTGTCGATCGCCGTCCGCTCCGCGTCGATCAGCGATCGCTGGTCCCGTTCGTGCACGAGAGGCCCGATCCAGTAGATCACCGCACCGATCGCCAACACCAGGACAGCGACGAAAAACCCCGCCGCAAGAAGCAGGGCCTTCGGCGTGAGCCCAGCTGACTCCGGCAGCCCGGCCGAGGTGTCCACGGGCGGGCTGGCCAACTCGGCGTCTCCCTGGTCACCTCTTCCCGTTTCCACCACTTGCGGGCTCGGTGCCGATTCGAGTGCGTCTTCCACGAGCGTCATGGCTCTTCGGGCGGTGAGGCCCGCCCTCGGTCGCGGCGCGCTGAGAGCCGGTCGAGGCGCCCGCGCAACGACCCATCTGCCACGAGGAGCGCCAGCCCGGGCAAGAAGACGATGAGGAACAGCACGCCGAGGACGGGCAGGATCAAACTCGAGACCAAGGATCGCTTGAACCCGGCGAGGTCCACGGCGGCCTGGCGCACAGTGGAGCCCGATGACGTGCCTGTCTTAGTGGACGAACCCACCTTCGCGATCGCGGCGGCGCTGGCTGTGGAGGATGTCGCGTACGGGGAGCTTGATCCGGGCAAAAGCGCCCCCGATGTGCCGGCGGTGCCGCTCGAGCCTGTCGCCGATGTGGCACCCGGGGACGAGGTGGACGCAGCCTGCGCCGGTCCGCTCGTCCCGAGGGTTGCAGCCGATGCGGGAGCTGTCACCGGTGCGCAGGGCCCGGTCGGCGTCGCCTTGCCCACTTGGGCGATCGCTTGGCGTGCCTGACGCTGCAGGGTCGGGGTGAGTGGTGCCAGACCACTTTCGAGGTCGCTCTGGCCGGTACCCGTGATGTAGTTCAGCCAATCGACGAGGTCCTGTTGGGACTTCGTCCGGGGCGTGCAGTCTGCGTTCAGCAAGGGTTGCGTGGGCGCGATCGCATACTCCACATAGGTGAGCGGGTAGGCCGTGACACCACCCGTGGCGGTGGCGTCGGGATTCGGCTCGAGCGTGCCGTCAGCCTGGGGGATCATCTCGGGCACCGCGGCTTGCATCGACGCAACAGTTGGAGTGATGAATGCCGGCGTCCCCGAGCCGATCGATCCGGGGGTCTGGAGGGCGGCCACGGACAGACCCCCCCAGGTGTGGGCCGCAGTGACCGCGTCGGTGAGGGCCCAGCCTTGACCCAGACCCGGGCTCAGGCCTTTGGCCAGAAGCAAATTGCCCGTGGCCACGAACACGTTGAAGCGCGGTGTCGCCGTGCCGAAGTCGGCCGTGGCGCTCAGCTGGTGGCCTGTGGCGGCGACGAGGGCGTGGGGGGCAACCGTGTGAAAGAACGTGGTGGCAAAGAGCGTGGTCGCGTCGGCCTCAGACGAAGCGACGACTCCGAGGTTGTTGAAGTTGGACGGACTCACGGTGATCGATTCTGTGGGACCGGCGTTGTAGTAGGAGGGCTGCGCAAGTGTGGGGTTCTCGAACTCCAGCGCCTGTCCGAGTGTGCTCTTCCACTTGAGGTCTGTTAGCCCGGGTCCCCCCCCAATCAGCTGTGCCGCCTGGGCGTCGGTGAGGTAGAGCTGTGCGTATCGTCCAAAGACGTTTGTGTATCCGGCGACGTTGGGCACGTTCTTCGCCTGCACGTGGGCGAGCACCACCGCGTTGAGAGCGATCGGCACTGCGACATAGGGGCGCTGGATTCCCGATGTGAACACCGCTGTCGCCCCGTAACCGACCGCACTGTACGCGAGGTCGTCGATGCCTCCGGAGAAGGCACTCAGTGCAGATGAGTCGGACTGCCCGGATGCGAGGTTCTGGGTTACCGCCTTGCCGCCGTCGAGGCTCGCGGAACACGCGTTCAACGTCCAGTTCGTGATCTGTTGTCCGAGTCGGTCTGGGCCCACCGTGGTCAACTGGCCGGGAGCGGCCCCGCCGCAGTCAGCGCTGACCGACGCTGGTTGATAGGTGACGGGCACGCTGAGGAACACGCTTGTCGTGGCGGTTCCCGACTCGGTGACGTAGACGAGCACCACGAAGGTGCACGGATGGTCGGAGTCGCAGGTGAGGATCGACCCTGTCCTGAGCGTGGTGCCGCCACTCGACTGCGCATCCACGGTTGCGTTCAGCGTGGGGTAGTCACCGGCGGCGTCGAGCGGGGGGGAGTACCTCACCTGGGTGCGAAATGTGGAGTCGAGTGGGTGTGTCGCTGTCGTGCAGCGGGAGTGGGGGCCGGTAATCGGCGGAAGGGCTGCGTACGGTGTCTCTGTGCTGTCGAAGACATGCACGTTTGTGGGGGGCTGGAATGTGGCTGTGCACCATCCGGTCGCCATGGCGCGGATCTGGAGACCCTGGGCGGTCCCCGCCGCAGTGCGTGTCACCGTGATTGTCATCGCCTGACCATTGGTCAGGTCCTGCGTAGGGGTGACCGACAGGGTGAAGTACGGCGATGTGGCCGCCCGAGCCGGCGTGGTGAAGTCGATGATGCCCCCAACCAGCGCCACCACACCGACGACAGCGACGGCGAGCGCGACCGAACCCGCCGCGATCGGGCGGCGGGTTCCTCTCCTGCGTCGGCCAGGCCGTGCAGGCAAGTGGTGATCTGAGCGCACTCCTTGTGTTGCCTCTCCGCTTCGTGTAGCTCCGGCCCCGAGGTCCAATCCGGCGCCGGCCCCAAGACCCCAGACCGTGGGTCCGGGACTCTTCGGTCCCGGACCCACGATCCTGGGTCACTGAAAGATGCGCGTTACATGCTCCTACCTATGTCACCGGCACGTAGTGCTGAGCTGTCCATGCCTTGGCGGATCCCCAGTCCGGCCAGTTGGCCCCGCCGAACTCTCGGCAGGTCGCTCCAGCCTTGTCCACTGTGAAGGTGGACAATGTGGGGTGGGTGGCTGTCTTCGTTCCGTACTTGAACGTCTTGAATGTCCCCGCAACGGCGCCTCCGCCGAGCTTGGCCGGCATCGTGGAACCCGCGTTCAGCGCAACGAAGCCCGAAGCGGCGATGGCCGCCGAGTCGTCACCGTGGCACAGCGCGCTCTTCACACCCTGCGTTGTCTTGTTTGTGGCTGTTGTGTGGGTTGTGCTGTTGTCGAACCCGATCAACGCCTTGGCCGTGGAGTAGCCAGGGAGCTTTGTGTCGGCGACGTTGTACACGTAGCGAACCCCCGGCACCGCTGCCGACGATGTCGCTCCGTGAGATGTCGCGCTGGGCATGTGGGCGAACCACTCGTTCGACTCGCGGACCACTGTCTGGTTGATGGTCATGGTGCCGCGGTTATGTGTCGCTGTGAATGTCCCCGACGGAGAACCGAAGGTGTCGAAGACCTTCGTTGTCGCAGAGTGAGCCCGATTCACCATCTTGTCCAAGAGCAGGTTCGACGCTGTGAACCTACCGATGGGCTTGCCGTTGATGGAGTTGTTGTTGGTCAAGTTGTACACGCCCGTGTTGGCCCATTCCTGCGAGAATCGTCCGGCCGAGTAGATGAAGATGGCGTTCTTCAGCGTTGTCGGGTGGAGCGAGTTCCAGTAGATGATCCCGTCCTCGGTGTTCTCCTCGTTCACTGCTGACTTGTGCGATGTCCCTGTGATTGTGGAGAACTGTGTGATCGGCTTGTTGGTCTTCCCGCACAGGCCGCCGTGAGATGTGGTTGTTGTCGGACCCTTCAGTGTCTCGGGTGTGAAGCCGAACATTGTCTTGTACACCGAGCGGGTGCCCGAGCCTGTCTGCGGCCAGAACCGAACGATCGGCCCGGTCACGCCACCCTGGTGCGCTGTCGGCGACGGGGTAGTGCCTGTGCCGGTGACTGTGGCCCATGTCGTGTAGCCGGCCTTGCACAGATAGATGTTCTTCATCGTTGTGAGCGAGAGGTGGATCGGCGTCCTGGTTGTACCCCCGGCGTTGCTGCCGGTCAGCGCTCCCACGGCGTCCAGCGCGTAGGCGTAGTAGTCGACATTGGGCGTCCGTGTGGTCTTGGTACCTGTTGTCTTGGTCGGCGGCGACGAGGACCGGGTGAATGTGACGCAACCCTGCTTGTTGGCGGGCTGGCCTTCTTCGACCTTCAGCTGCTTCTTCCCGGCGGTCGAGCCATTGGGAACACCCGGCTTTGTTGTCACGTTCTTTGTCACCGCTGTCCAGGCGATGCCACCTGTGCACAGCGACGGTGTCGCCACGATCTGCTGGTGCGATGTGGTGCCACCCGGTGCCTCGTTGTTGATCGAGGGCCCGAAGATGTTGTGCATCATCGCATAGGTGGTGAAGGAGCCCAGGGTGGACACCTGCTTGTTGCTGGCACCGGAGGGCGTCGCCCCGAAAGCCGCGGCGCTGCC
Source organism: uncultured Actinomycetota bacterium (assembly GCA_963770505.1). GTDB lineage: Bacteria > Actinomycetota > Acidimicrobiia > Acidimicrobiales > RAAP-2 > CAVYPR01. Next base: position 542,088 of record CAVYPR010000006.1, read on the forward strand.
GCCGGCGACGATCAGGAGGGACGCCGCAAGCAGGCCCCGCCTCACGAGGAATCGTTTGTTCATCTCTCTCCTTTTGGATTCGGAACGTTTTCCTTGCCACCCGACGGAACGCCCGGGCAACGTCTGCAGAATGCACTGTCCAGATGAACTGCCCGGCGACAACGAGGTAATTCGTGGGGGGCGTTCTGTGACGTCCTCGCGATCCTCGTAAGAAATCCCTGGTCGCCTGGGTACCGTCACGGTCATGGCCCTCCCCCGCTTCCCGTGTCGCCCGGCTCGGCCAGTCCGCCCGCTGCCGACCGCCGTCGACGCCCGGCCCGGGTGAGCAGCACGGCGTTCAGGATGAGCAGGGCGATCAGAGCGATGAGCGCCCACGGTGGGCTGGAGCCGACCGAGGGTCCCACGTAGGCCACCGGATCAGGTGGGAGCGAGACGACAGAGGTCGCACCGCCTGAGTTTGTCGAGGACCCGCTGGTTGTGGACACGGTGGCCCCGGACACTCCCGAGTTCTTCGTTCCGGTCGCCTTGACGCCCGCCGCGGCCACCGTCTTCCCGCCAGTGCTGACTACGGCGGCCTTGGCGGAGACCTTCGTCCCGGACTTGGCGGCGGACGCCCCTGCGCCGGAGGACGAGCTGCTCGTGGGAGCCTCTGACGTGACGTTCGCCACCGGGTTGGGTGGCGGCAAGGCGCCGACCCCGAGGCTCCCTCCCTGGAACTGCGGATTGGCGCAGTTCTTGACTGTGAGCGTTTCAGGCCCCTGGCCGGTCATGTATCCGATGGCGTTCGCCATGAACTGGCTCAGCTGGACGGGCAGCGGCGAATAGCCGATTGTCGCCATCTTGATCTGGCCTGTACATGCGATATATCGCATGAATTTGGCCATGGTGTTCATGACCCCGGGGTTGGCGTACTGCGACTTGCACGTCGGTCGTGTCGGGGTCGGCGCGCACTGGTAGAGGATGTAGGAGTAGGCCGAGATGGGATAGGCCAGCGGGTTCGTGCTGTTGTAGACGTTGATCAGTGTCTGCGAGGTGTCCGCCGCCAGCTGCGCGCTCTGCAGCGCGGCGGCGATATTGAGCGCGTAGGGCTGGACCCACTGCCCCGAGGCGTTCTCGATCCAGGCGACGTCGTCGTGGTACACCTTGGCGTAGCCGAACTCGTCGTAGCCGATGGACCAGAGGCCCCCCGAGCTGGCCACCGCCTGCGCCTGCTGTGTGGAACCCGGGTAGCCACTCCAGGTGTGGGGCGGGAAGTCTGTGCCGTCGTCGACCTCCCACATCCTGGTCGCGGTCGGGTACTTGTGCTGTTGGGCCCAGGCGGCGAACTGTGTCGGGTCGGTGTGCTTCACGAAGTCGTAGAAGAGTGCGGTCGTTCCCGACTGGCCGGAGCGATAGTCGACGGTGATGGGCTCGTTGGGCAGCACCAGGCCCTTGTTGTCGGCGGTGATTGTCGGGCTGTCCCAGTTGTTGATGATCCCCATGAAGATGCGGGCGACCGTGAGGCGGGAAAGCTGGAGGTAGTCGACGGGGTCGCTGCCTGTGGGGTTCAAGGAGACGTGGTACATGATGGCGGTCGCTCCGGCCACGTCCGGGGTGTAGGCGAAGCCCCGGGGCACGTGGCTGGAGACTGTGACGCCACCTGTGCCGGCGTACAGCTCGGAGTACTCGGCCTCGGTCCCTGCGAAGTCGGCGGTGTTCGCGGCGTACGCGGCAAGCCCGGCAGGAGATCCGGTGGCGGTGTAGTTGACGTTCAGTCCCTGCAGCTGCTCGGCCTGGGTCCACTGTTGGAAGGCGAGCGCGGCGTACGTGGATCCCTGCCCGTTGACGGTGGCGTATGTGGTGGCACCGGCCGGACCCTGCCCGGCGAAGGCGCCGATGCCGAAGGCCAGCACGCCCATGACCAGGGCGGCCCCGACCGGCATCCGGGTTCCGGGGCGCTTCATCCGAATCTCCCTTCCACGTAGTCGAGGGTGCGCGGATCGTCGGGTGAGCCGAACATCTTGGTGGTGGCCCCCTGCTCCACCACGTAGCCCGGGGCGTTCTCCCCGGCCAGGAAGAACGCGCAATAGTCCGAGACCCGGTTCGCCTGCTGCATGTTGTGGGTCACGATGACGATCGTGACCTCGTCGCGGAGTTCGGCGATGGTCTCCTCGACACGTCGCGTTGAGGTCGGATCGAGTGCCGAGCACGGTTCGTCCATGAGGAGGACGTTGGGGGCGACGGCCAGGGACCTGGCGATGCACAGCCGCTGCTGCTGGCCGCCCGAGAGCGCTCCACCCGGCTGGTCGAGGCGCTCTCGGACCTCCTTCCACAGCCCGGCCCTCTTGAGGGACACCTCGACCAGCGCGTCCTTGTCCGAGCATTTGATGCGGGCCAGCTTGAGGCCCGACAGCACGTTGTCCCGCAGGCTCATGGCCGGGAACGGGTTCGGTTTCTGGAACACCATCCCGATGCGGGTGCGCACCTGCTGGGCCCGGATGTTCGCCCCGTAGATATCGTCCTCGTCCAGCCGGATCTCGCCGTCCATGGCGGCGCCGGGCACCAGTTCGTGCATGCGGTTGAGAAGGCGGAGGAAGGTCGACTTGCCGCATCCCGAGGGACCGATGAGGGCCGTGACCCTCCCGGCCGGCATCACCATCGACACCCCCTCGAGCACGAGGTGATCGCCGAACCACGCGCAGGCGTCGACCGCCTCGAGGGTGGCCGCCCCCGGTGGCGGGCCGCCGATGAGTTCGGGAACCCGGAGCGGCGGCTCGATCACCGGGACCTGGGCGGTGGGCGGCCCGGCGCGGTCACCGTCAACCATGGGCGCCCGCGGTCCTGCAGGGGAGGTGAGGTCGGTCATGACGGTTCCCGGGAAGGGCTGACGGCGGTTGAGAGGGTGCGGATGGGGTGGAAGCGCCTGCGCCGGTGCGCCTTGGTGCGGTCCCGGCCCAGGGTCCGGGCGATCGCGAAGAGGCCGAGAATCAGGATCATGAGGACGAGCGCACCGGCGAAGCCCCGTTGGATGGACGACTCGAGAGGCTCGCGGATGAAGCGGTAGATGAAGAGCGGGAGGCTCTCCTGCGGGCCTTTGAAGGGGTTCGCGTTCATGAGGTTGTACCCGAAGGCGGTGAAGAGAAGGGGCGCGGTCTCCCCCGCCTCCCGGGCGATTCCGAGGATGGCCCCGGTGGCCAACCCAGAGGAGGCGGTGGGCAGCACCACCGACCAGACCACCCTGGCGCGGGACGATCCGAGAGCAAGGCCGGCCTCCCTCAGACCGTCGGGAACCAGGCGGAGCACGACCTCGACCGCCCGGCAGATCGTCGGCATCATGGTCACCGAGAGCGCCAGAGACGCCATGAAGCCGTTGAAGCTGAACAGGGCGGAGTCCTTGGCGAGCGGGATGATCAGGGTGGCGTAGATGAACAGGCCCGAGACGATCGACGGCATCCCGCTCATGGCGTCCACGAAGATCCTCACGGTGCGACGGAGCCTCGAACGGCTCTCGTTCAGGAAGATGGCGCACGAAACGCCCAGCGGGAACGAGATGAGCAGTGCCAGTCCCACCTGCTCGAGCGTCCCGACGATCGCGTGCAGCCCCCCGCCGGCGGTGGCCGGCTCATTCGGGGTGACGCCGCGTTGGGTGTGGACGAAGAAGCCCAGCCGCAGCGCCGGGAGGCCCTTGATCAGCACGTAGGTGACGACAGCGAAGAGCGGGATCGCCACGATCAACATGGCGCAGCTGACCGCAACCGTCACGGTGCGGTCGACCGCGGCCAGCCGTCCGAGGCGGTCGTAGGTGGCCACGTAGAAGATGACGAGGAAGAGGACGAAGGAGACCACGAGGAAGCCGAACCACCCCACCCCGTCGGTGAGGATCCCGAACACCAGCCAGCTCAGGCTGACGGCACTCACCGCGGCCGCTGCCGCCGTTATGACGTCCATCCTCTGGAGGTTGCGGGGGCTTCTCGGCGTGCGGCGACGCGGCGGGGCCGGCCTCGTTCCGGACGGGGGTGGTGCTGGCGCGACGCCCGATATGGGCGAGGCGACGGGAGCCGGCGTGGTTCCGGCATCAGGGCTCATCAGACCTCGACTCCAACGCCGGACCGGCTTCGGGAGACGATCGTCGACGCGATCAGGTTCGTCGAGAGCGTGATGAGGAACAGGACCAGGCCGGCCGCCATGAGGCCCGAGACTGTGAAGGAGTTGCCACCGGCCCGAAGCGCGATGAACCCCGAGATCGTGGCTCCACCTTCCTGGAGAATCTGACGCGACACCTCGGGTACCTGAGGGAGGAGGAAGACAACAGCGATCGTCTCCCCGAGCGCGCGACCCAACCCGAGCATCGATCCCCCGATGATCCCCCCCCTCCCAAATGGGAGGACGACGGTGCGGACCATCCCCCACCGGGTGGACCCGAGCGCCAGCGCCGCCTCCTTCTCGCCGGGCGGCGTCTGGGAGAAGACCGCCCTGGTGATCGAGGCCACGATGGGGATGACCATGAGCGACACCACGATGCCGGCGATGAAGAACGAGTTCGTGAGCGTGGCGTCCGATGTGGTGTGGAAGATCGGGATCCACCCGAGGTGTGTGGTCATCCACCGCGAGAGCGGCACGATCTGTGCGCTCAGGAAGAAGAAGCCCCAGAGGCCGAACAGGATGCTGGGGATGGCCGCCAGGAGGTCGATCATCGCCTGGAGGGGCTTGCGGAAGGTCACGGGCGCGTACTCGGCGATGTACAACCCGACGGTCACCCCCATGGGGATGGCGATCGACACCGCAATCAGGGCCACCACCACGGTTCCGAAGAGAAGTCCGACAACCCCGATCTTCGGTGGGTAAACGGTGGACCTCCAGGCGATGCTGGTGAAGAACGACGTCCCCTCCTCCACCAGCGAGCGATGGGCCTGGTAGAAGAGGAAGATCCCGATCAGCGTCAGCAGGAGCAGCACCGTCACGCCGGCGGCCAGGGTGAAGCGATCGAACCACCGGTCGACGCGGCCGGGTTGGCGCAGGATCTCTCGCCGGGTCCGGCCGGCACCCGGCCGCCCGGACGGCGAACCGGTGATCGCTGTGGCGGAAAGCAGCCCGTCAACCATCGCCGACCCCCCGTGCGGGCGTGGCTGGGCGTGCGGGGCGCGCGGAGTGCCCGCGTCGGGAGCTTAAGCGGCTCATGTTGCCGGGTAGGACAGTGCTGGAACCGGCAGGACCACGACCGTGACCCTGGCCGAGACGGTGAGAGATCTGGTGGGAAGGGGTCCGGGCATGTGAGTCAGGAGGGCCGTCGCCGGCGCTCATGTCCATTCTGTACAAATGCACGTGTACTTCGGGATAACTGGGCGCGATTCGAAGATGAATTCTGAGTAGCCACCCGGTGAAATCACCTCGGCGGGCCTGGCGCCATGCTGCCGACAAGGCCCCATAGGGCCGGGTCAGCGCCCCGGGGCCCCCATCAGGCCGTCGGTCATGCCGTAGTGCCGGAACGGCCCGAAGAACCCCTGCTCGAGGAGCCCGAACCCGACGTGGCCGCCGTAGCTGAACCGTGCGACGTGGTCGACCAGCCCGTAGCCGGCGATCCCCTTGATCTCCTCGACATCGAGCACCAGACCCTGGACCACCGGCTCTGGCCCGTGGTACATCCCGTGCCGCCAGTCGGCGTCGATCCCGTAGCCGGTGCCGACCGAGACCCAGTTGGTAAGCAGCACCTGGCAGTCGATCTCGATCCCCGCCTCGGGAAGGCGGATCACCGAGCTCCGAACGACACGGGTCCCGGCCTCGAGGTGGTGCTCGTGCTCGCTGCGGCCGAGCTCCTCGACACCGCGTGCGGGGTCGGACCAGATGCGCTCGGCCTGTACCAGGGGCCTGACGCCGTCGTCGCGTTCGTTGCAGATGTAGAGAATGGCGTGGTCCTCGAATTGCATGGGGAAGTACGTCCACATGCCCGGGAGCACCATGTCGCCCTCGCGGATCCCTCCCGGCTCGGCCTCTCCCACCGGCCGGACACCCCAGGAGCGGTCCCGGTTGCCCCAGCACCGGTCCGGGGTGATCTCGATCCGCTCGCCGCCCACCTCCATCTCCCCCGTCCAGGTGCCGGTCTGGGCGAGCCGCTGGGTGTCGAAGATCACCTTCTCCTTGCCCCGAACGAACTGGTGCGGCTCGGCCACCGCCGGGATGTGGCCGTCCCAGGTGATGTCCATCGCTACGGGGTGCTCCGTCGGCTCCACCACGAAGCGCAACCGGCGGAGCGGCTCGAGCACCTCGATCCGGAACGGCCCGACCGAGAGGTCGCTGCGGTCACCGAGGGGCTTCGACGCCCTGACGATGTGCTGGCCCTCCCCTTTGCGCACGTCGACGAAGGCGTCGACCACCCCCAGGTTGGGGTACTGCCCGAACCCGAAGATGGCGAACCACTCCTCCGAGCACGGGTGCATGTTGAAGTAGTAGCGGTCGTAGAAGTTGCGGTCGCTGGTGGCGGGGTGGCGGACGAACTCGGCCGCTTGGTGAACCGGGTAGTCGTCCCACGCAGAGAGGGTCACGGCGTCGGTGCCTTGGTCTGCTGTGTGGACAGGCTCACCCGGGGTGGCAGGCGCAGCCCCCGCCGCATCCGCCGGCCACCGGAGCACCGCACATCCCTGCGGCCGGCTGGGTGGCGTGGCCGGTGGTGGCGAACACCGGCAGCAGACGGGCCGCGCCCACGTGGCCGTCCGGGCAGGTGGCCGGGGCGTCGGCGTCGGCCATCGGGCGGCGCTCCTCATAGACGGCCTCGCACGTGCGGCACCGGTACTCGTACAGCGGCATGGCCGTCACCTCCGGGCGACGATCCTACCAACCGCGCCGTACTTCAGTTGTAGTCGTCGAGCTCGGTGACGTCGGTCGCAGGTCCGCCGGTGGCGTCGAGCCGGACCGAGAAGCCGTCGACCACGTCGACGCGCTGCACGGCGTCGACGTGACAGCGGCCCGAGCCGGCCCACTTCGCCTTGGCCGCGGACTTGGCCGCCTGCCCGTCCTCGGCGACGACGAAGACCACCTCGTGGTCCTCGCCCATCCGCCCGGCGGCCACCGGGCCGCCGAGGTACGCCGCGTAGAGGTGCACATGCCGATGATATGGCCAACCGGCACCGGCGGATGTGGGCTCCTCCTCGGGGGACGGGCAGAATGGAACCATGGCACGTAACGACACCCAGCCCACGCCCGGCCCCCCCCACCCCGACAGCTTCCGCTCCCGGTCGACCCTGGCGGTGGGCGACCGCAGCTTCGAGATCTTCCGGCTCGATGCCGAACCGCTCGCCGGCCATGACGTGGGCCGGCTCCCCTACAGCGTGAAGGTCCTGCTGGAGAACCTGCTCCGCCACGAGGACGGTGCGCGGGTGTCGGCCGCCGACGTGGCCGCGGTGGCCGACTGGGGACGGCGACCCGAGGCCCACGGGTCGAATGCCGGCGACGACGCCAAGGAGATCGCCTTCTCGCCCGAGCGCGTGCTGATGCAGGACCTCACCGGCGTGCCCGGGGTGGTCGACCTGGCCGCCATGCGCGACGCGCTGGCGGCGATGGGGGGCGACCCCTCCCGCATCAACCCGCTGGTGCCGGTCGAGCTGGTGATCGACCACTCGGTGATCGCCGAGCGCTCGGGCCAACCGGGCTCCTTCGGGGAGAACGTCCGGATCGAGTACGAGCGCAACCTGGAGCGCTACAAGCTGCTGCGCTGGGCGCAGGGCTCCTTCGACGGGTTCCGGGTGGTTCCCCCCGGCACCGGCATCTGCCACCAGGTGAACCTCGAGTACCTGTCGCGGGTGGTCTTCGCCACCCCTGACGGGCGGGCCTACTGCGACACCCTGGTCGGCCTCGACTCGCACACCACCATGGTGAACGGGCTGGGCGTGCTCGGCTGGGGGGTGGGCGGCATCGAGGCCGAGGCGGCCATGTTGGGCCAGCCGATCTCGATGCTCTTGCCGCCCGTGGTCGGGCTGCGACTGGTCGGCGCGCTGGCCGAGGGGACCACCGCCACCGACCTCGTGCTGACCATCACCGAGCTCCTTCGCCGCCACGGCGTCGTGGGCAAGTTCGTCGAGGCCTTCGGCCCTGGGGTGGCCGCCGTGCCGCTGGAGACCCGGGCCACCATCGGCAACATGGCCCCCGAGTACGGGGCCACCTGCACGATCTTCCCGATCGACGGGGCCAACATCGACTACCTTCGCTTCACCGGCCGGGACGAGGACCACCTCGCGCTGGTCGAGGCGTACGCCAAGGAGCAGGGGCTGTGGCACGAGCCCGCCGGGGACGAGCCGGTCTACTCCGAGACGGTGGAGCTCGACCTTGCCAGCGTCCAGCCGAGCCTGGCCGGGCCCGCCCGACCCCAGGACCGGGTCTCGCTGGTCGGCGCCGGCCGGGCCTTCCGCGACGCCCTGGGCCGGGAACCCCGGTCGGCCCCCGAGCCCGGTGAGGGGGACCACCGGCTCTCCGACGGCGACGTGGTGATCGCCGCCATCACCAGCTGCACCAACACCTCCAACCCCCAGGTGCTGGTGGCGGCGGGGCTCCTGGCCAAGCGGGCGGTTGAGCGCGGGCTCTCGTCCAAGCCGTGGGTGAAGGCCTCGCTGGCCCCGGGCTCTCGGGTGGTCATGGACTACCTGGGTCGGGCGGGGCTGACCGGACCGCTCGAGCAGCTCGGCTTCTACCTGGTGGGCTTCGGCTGCACCACCTGCATCGGCAACTCCGGGCCGCTCCTCCCAGGCGAGTCCGAAGTCGTTCAGGAGCACGAGCTGTCGGTCGTCTCGGTGCTCTCGGGCAACAGGAATTTCGAGGGCCGGATCCACCCCGACGTCCGGATGAACTACCTGGCGTCCCCGCCGCTGGTGGTCGCCTACGCGCTGGCCGGCACCATGGACATCGATCTGACCACGGACCCCATCGGCACCGACACCGAGGGCCGGCCGGTGCACCTTGCCGACCTCTGGCCGAGCGACCGGGAGGTGGCCGAGGTCATCAGGGCGTCCCTCACGTCCGACGAGTTCCGGACCCGCTACGCCTCGGTCTTCGAGGGGGACGAGCTCTGGCGGGAGGTGCCGGTGGCCGAGGGTGAGACGTTCGCCTGGGACGCCGACTCGACCTACGTGCTCCAGCCCCCCTACTTCGAGGGAATGGCGGCCGAGCCCGGCCCCGTCACCGACGTCGAAGGCGCCCGGGTCCTGGCCGTGCTCGGCGACAGCGTGACCACGGACCACATCTCCCCCGCCGGCTCGATCCGGGCCACCTCGCCGGCCGGCGAGTACCTGACCGCCCACGGGGTGGCTCGGGAGGACTTCAACTCCTACGGCACCCGCCGGGGCAACCACGAGGTCATGGTGCGCGGCACCTTCGCCAACGTGCGGCTGCGCAACCAACTGGCCCCGGGCACCGAGGGCGGCTTTACCCTCCACCTGCCCGACGGCGAGGGGACGACCATTTTCGACGCCGCCATGCAGTACCAGCGCGACGGCGTCCCCCTGCTCGTGCTGGCCGGAAAGGAGTACGGCACCGGGTCCAGCCGCGACTGGGCGGCCAAGGGGACCCGGCTGCTCGGGGTGCGGGCGGTGCTGGCCGAGAGCTACGAGCGAATCCACCGCTCCAACCTGGTCGGGATGGGCGTGGTGCCGTTGCAGTACCTGCCGGGGCAGTCGGCGGCGACGCTCGGGCTCACCGGCCACGAGACCTACGCCATCTCCGGGCTCGTCGCCCTGAACGACGGCGCCATCCCCAAGGAGGTGGCGGTGCTGGCCACCCACGACGACGGGACCGTCGTCGAGTTCAGCGCGCGGGTGCGGATCGACACCCCGATGGAGGCCGAGTACTACCGGCACGGGGGGATCCTCCCCTACGTGCTTCGCCGGCTGGCGGGCTGACCCCCGCCTGTCGGCTCAGGTGGTCTTGACCACCCGGAAGGCCTCGCCCAGGGCGCCATCAGGCAGTCCGGCCATCCGGGCCGAGCCGCCGGACCATTCGCGCAGCATCGGCTCGAGGTGGTCGCCGTCGCCCACCTGGCTGCGGTGGCTGCGGAGGGCCGCCAGCTTGCGGTCGAAGGTGGCGGAGGTCTCGACCACGATGTCGGGGGTCTGAAAGGCCATCAGCCACAGCTCGTCGACGGTGTGGGGCTCGAACCCCTCGTCGAGGAGCTCGGGGTGGGAGAAGGGGTTGCGGGCGTCGGGGTAGACGGCGCACGCCGCCGCCTCACCCGCGGCCAGGTGGTCGGGGTGGCTCGCGTAGATGCGGTCCCAGCTGCGCTCAGGGGACTGGGTCAGCACTCTCTGCGGCCGGAACCGGCGGATCTCACGGCTGATGTCCCGCCGCAACTCGAGCGAGGGGACGACCCGGCCGTCGGGGTAGCCCAGGAAGGTGACGTCCGACACGCCGACCTCGGCCGCGGCGGCCCGCTGCTCGTCCCGGCGGATGGCCGCCATCTCGGCCCGGGGGAGGTCCCGGTCGCTGCCGCCGGCGTCGCCGTCGGTCACGATGCAGTAGGCGACCTTCACGCCGGCCGCCGTGAAGGCGGCCACCGTCCCCGCCGCCCCGAAATCCACATCGTCGGGGTGGGCCGTCACCACGAGCACCCGGTCCACCCCGTCGTCGGGGGACCAGAGTGGCAGCGCCGAGCCGGGAGCTCCGCTCACCGACCTCGGTCGACGCCGGGGGTCACAGCACGCCCTCGTCGGGCGACGGCTCCCAGGCGGCCAGGTCGGCCAGGCGGGGGTCGTTGGAGAAGACCTCGACGATGGGGAGCCGCAGACCCAGACGGCGCTGGATGACTTCGGCCTCGACCACCTGGTTCCACAGGGCCAGGGTGGCCACGACCCCGGTCGAGCCGGCCCGGGCCGTCCGCCCCGACCGGTGGAGGTAGGCCTTGTGGTCCTCGGGCGGGTCGTAGTGGATGACCACGTCGACCCCCTCGATGTGCAGGCCGCGGGCCGCCACGTCGGTGGCCACCAGCACGTGCAGCTTGCCCGAGGAGAAGTCAGCCAGGGCACGCTCGCGATTGACCTGGCGAAGGTCGCCGTGGATCCCCGCGGCCCGGATGCCTTCCTTCTCCAACTGCTCCACGAGCCGATCGGCGCCTCGCTTGGTGCGCACGAAGACGAGCACCTTGTCCTGCGGCCGGCAGATGGCGGCCGCCACCTTCACCTTGTCCATCTGGTGGACTTGGAGGAACCGGTGTTCCATCGCCGAGACCGTCTGGGTGTTCGACGCCACCTCGTGGTGGACGGGGTCGGTGAGGTACCGGGTGACGAGACGATCGACCGCGCCGTCCAGGGTGGCCGAGAACAGGAGCGTCTGGTGGGGCCGCTCGAGGCGCCGCAGCACCCACTCGACCTGGGGCATGAAGCCCATGTCGGCCATCCGGTCGGCCTCGTCGAGCACCAGCACCTCGACGTCGGCCACCGACAGCTCGCCGCGGTCGCCCAGGTCGATGAGACGACCCGGGGTGGCGATCACGACCTCCACGCCCTTGCGGAGGCGGGCCACCTGACGGTCCACGTCGGCGCCGCCGTACACGGCGGCGATCCGCAGCCCCACCGCCTTGGCCAGGGGGGCTATCACGTCGTGGACCTGGACCGCCAGCTCGCGGGTGGGCAGCAGCACCAGGGCCGCCGGGCGGGCTGGATGGCCGGTCGGCGCCTGGCCCTCGGGCTTCGCCGCAGCGGTGCGCTGGAGGAGCGGGAGGCCGAAGGCGAGGGTCTTGCCCGACCCGGTCTTCGCCTTGCCGCAGACGTCGCGCCCGGCGACGGCGTCGGCGATGGTGAGGGCCTGGATGGGGAAGGCGGTGGTGATCCCCTGGTTGGCCAGGACCTTGGTCAGGGGTTCGATCACCCCCAGGGACTCGAAGGTCCGCACGGTCTCGTAGGTGTCGCTCGCAGGGTCGACCGCCGCAGTATCGGCGTCGGCTCCGGGAAGGAGGCTCTCGGTCGTCATGTGCCCGCTCTCTCGGCTTCGGCGGGACCCGGCGCCGACCAGGAGGGAGAAAGGGCCCTGACGCCCAACCGAGCGCTGGCCGTCCCCTCCAGGGTACCAGTGGGTGGGCACCGTGGTGCGTCACTGCCGGAGACGACGTCCGCCGACGTCGCGGACGATGCCGGAGGGCCAACCGTGGCCACGCGGTCGAGCTCCTCATCTGAGGACTCCTTCAGGGGCCTCGGCCCCCCTGCGCTTCGCAAGGTCGGGTCCGCGCCGGGGAGGGCATCGACATCTCCTGGCGGTCGAGGTCGGGCGGCGGTCGTAGAGTGGGGCCGCCCGGCCCAGACGACACGAGGAGGTCAGATGGCGAGGTTGGAAGCTGGCGGGAAGGCCCCCGCATTCACCCTTCCGGACCAGGACGGCAACAACGTCTCCCTGAAGGACTTCAAAGGGTCCGACGTGGTGGTCTACTTCTACCCGGCCGACGACACCCCCGGCTGCACCAAGGAGGCCTGCCAGTTCAACGACAACCTCCGGGCCTTCAGCCGGGCCGGGGTGAAGGTGGTAGGCATCTCCCCGGACGGCGCGGCGAAGCACACCAGGTTCCGTGAGAAATACGGGCTGAAATTCCCTCTGCTCTCCGACCCCGACCACGAGGTCATGGCCGCCTACGGGGCCTGGGGCGAGAAGACCATGTACGGGAAGAAGACCGTCGGGACCATCCGCTCGACGTTCCTCATCGACGCCAAGGGGGTCGTCACTAGGGCCTGGTACAACGTGCGAGCCGACGGCCACGCCGCCAAGGTGCTCGAGGAGCTGGGCGAGGCCTGATCCCCGCCGTTCCCCGCGGGTGGGACCTATCCCGCGGGGGTCCCCGGCAGCAGGAACGTGACGGGCCCGGCCGAGCAGGAACCCCCCGTCGCCGACTCATTCTCGTCCGCTGAGGCGGCTGTTGTGTCGTAGCCGGCGTGGACGGTGAAGACGGCGGTCCCCGAGCCGTCCGTCACGGCATGTCCCGGCCTGCTCCCCGTGAATGCCACTGTCACGCCGGGGCCCAGCTTCGAGGTGTAGGTGAAGACGAAGGTGCCCGGCGGTGTCTGGGTGACCGAGAGCGCACAACCGTCGCCGACGGCCGTGTGCCCTGCCGTGCCGGGCGGGGCCGTCGAAATGCTGATGGCCGGGGTCGTCGTGCTCGTGGCGGCCGGGGCCGCCGTGGGGGTCGTCGTGGCGGCCGGGGCCGCCGTGGGGGTCGTCGTGGCGGCCGGGGCCGCCGTGGTAGTCGTGGACGCGTGCGAGGTGTTTGCGCCGCCGTGAACGGTGGTGGTCGTCGCCGAACTGCGGCCGCGGCCAGCGGTCTGGCCCGCCCTCGCGGTCCGCCCCGGGCTCGCGGTGCCCTGGCCACCGCCGTGCGCCAGAAATGCCGCGGTGACTACGAGGGCGAGGAGGAGGACGGCGGCCGCGGCGATCACCCACGGCCGCCTCCACCAACCCCCACCCTGCGAACCGGCACCGGCCCCGCCGGTCGGTGGTCCCCCGGCGTCGTCGGCCGCCGGCGGAAGCACCGCCGGTTCGGCGGCCGTGGCCCCGGTCCCGGGCCGTCCCCCGCTCGAGGGTGAGACCCCTCCGGGGGACTCGGTCGGTTCGGGCATCTGCGGCATGTCGCCCATCGGAGCTCCCGTGCTGCGCCGGGCTCGAAGCCTACGCCCCGGGAATCACTTGGTGACGTGCTTGACGAACCAGGCGGTGATGGCCGCCTGCCGCGGCGCCCACACGTACGGTGTGATGCTCCGGACCTTGATCGTGGAGATGGCCGGGAGTGTGGGAAGCGGCGCGGTTCCGGCGGTCACCGGGTAGTAGTTCGAGTCGGCCTGCTTTGTGCCGGCCTGCATGGCCTTCTGCCCTGTCGGTGAGAGGACGAAGTTCATGAATCTCTTCGCTTCGGCCCTCACCTGCTTGGAGGCCTTGGCGTCGACGGCGATGCTCGAGGGGAGAACCGTGACCGACGGCAGGTAGGCCACGGCCAGGCTGGGGTCTGTGTGCTGGGCGCCGACGGCTGCTGAGCTCTGCACCAGTGCCAGCTTGATCTTCCCCGTGGTGAGCGCATGGATGGTCTGACCGGTGGTTGTGTAGACGTTGAGTCCTTTTGCCTTCAACTGGCTGAAGAACCGCTCACCTTTGGCGACGCCATTGGTGCCCGCCACCTGGGTGATCATGCCGGCGATGAACGGGTAGTCCGAGTCGATCTTCTTCGGTGTGGTGATCCCGATCTCGCCCCTCCACTGGGGGTCGAGGAGCTGCAGCCAGCTGGTGGGCGGGGTGGTGACGACGTTCTTTGTGTAGAGCAGCGCCGCCGTGAGCGTGACACCGGTGGGGATGAAGCTCTTGTCCTTGGGCACCGCGGCCAGGCCTAGCGCGTTCAGGGAGGCCGTCGGGTGAAGGTTCTTCACCAGGAGGTGCTGTCCGTCCAGCGAGGCCATCACCGTCGGGCCGTCGGCCCAGAGTATCCCCCACTGGGGACGGCTCTTCGTGGCCTGGATGCGGGAGGCCAGTGTGTCGAGCTTGTCGGTGACGAGCTGGACCGGGATGCCGGTCCTCTGGCGGAAGTACTGGGCCACCACGGCGTCGTAGCCCTCTGAGGAGTAGACGACCAACGGATGCGCGGTGGCTGTGGATGCTGCGCCGGCCCCACCCGGGGTGCAGGCGGTGAACAGGCCGGCGCCGAATGCACAGGCGGTCACTGCCCGTGCCAGCCAGCGGTGGGGAAGGATGGGACGGACGGCACCTACGCGCATTGACTCAGCTTCCTCTCAGCGGTCCACCGCCGGTTCTCTCGGTGAGGGCTGCACTCTAGGAGCCGGGGGCGAAAAGATCGTGACGACCAAGTGATGCCGGTCTGAATTCCTCGGCGGCTGGCCGTCGGCGGCCCGTCCAGGCACCGAGCGCGGCACATTTCGGCAGGTTGCCCGGGACCTAGCGCTGGTGGGCCGGGCACCACCAGGTGGTACGCCCGCCGACCGTGGCCGACACCAGCTCGGCCCCGTCGCGCGGGCACCGGCCCCCCGGACGGCGCTCGTCGATCAGGTCCCCGGCGTGCGAGCCGCCGCGTGCCTCCAGCTCCTCGAGGGTGGCACGGAGGTGGCGGTGGAGCCGCCGCACCTCCGCCGCCGAGAGCGACGCCGAGGGGGAGAGCGGGGAGAGCGAGGCCCGCCAGAGGATCTCGTCGGCCAGCAGGTTCCCCACCCCCGCCAGCCGGCTCTGGTCGAGAAGCCGGGCCTTGAGCGGCGGTCCGCCGCCGGGCGCCGGGGAGGCCAGCGCGTGGCGCAGCCCGGCCACGGTGACCGCTCCGGCGTCGGGGCCGAGGAGGTCCTCATCAGGATCGAGGGAGACCCGGCCGAACCGCCGCGGATCGTGGAGGGCGAGCGCGCCCCCGTCGGCGAAGCGGACACGCAGCCGCACCCATTTTGCTGTGTAGTGGCCGGCCGAGTGGCGGAGCCGGTCGAGGGCGGCCCGGTCGTCCAGCAGGAGGCCCCCGGTCATGCCGAATCGCACCCCGAGCGAGGGGCCGTGGCCGTCGGCCGACCCGGTGTCGAGGATGAGGAGCTTCCCCCGGCGGCGCGCCGCGGTGAACCGGCGGCCGACGAGGACCCTCCGCAGAGCGGACGGCGTCGTCCCGGGTCCGAGCACGCGGCGGTCGTCAAGATCCACCGCGGCGATGGGCCGGTCGAGCGCGGCGGTCGCCAGCCGGCGGTAGAGCTCGACCTCGAGCATCTCGGGCACCGGTCGACGGTAGCGGCTGGCAGCCGCTCGGTGGACGGGCGGTCGGTCCATGGCTGGGTAGGGTGTCCCAGTGCCTCCCGAGAAGCTCCACTGGGCACACCTCTACGACGAGGTGGTGACCTCCGGCCTGTGCACCGGCTGCTCGGCCTGCGTGGTGGTCTGCCCCTACGACGTGCTCGGCTACGACGACGCCGGCGGCCGCTACAAGCCGTTCCACGTCGAGGCCGACGGGGGGGCCGAGAGCTGCACCCACGGGGTGAAGGGCTGCACGCTGTGCACCAGGGCCTGCCCGCGTTTTCGCACCTGGGAGCCCGAGATCGACCAGCACCTCTTCGGCCGCGAGCGGACCGAGGACGAGGTGTCGGGCGTCGCCGTCGACGTCGTGCTGGCCCGGGCCACCGACCCCGAGGTGCGCGCCGTCGGCCAGGACGGAGGGTTCGTCTCGGCCCTGCTCGTCTTCGCCCTCGAGCACGACCTGATCGACGCCGCCCTGGTCTCGGCCCTCGAGGGCGACGGCAGCACCTGGAAGGCGGTGCCCGCCGTGGCCCGCACCCGGGCCGAGCTCCTGGCCACCGCCGGCTCGCGCTACACGTACTCGGCCAACCCCATGGCCTACGGCGAGGCCATCGAAGGCGGCGCCGAGCGGATCGCCCTGGTGGGCATGGGCTGCCAGGCCTCGGCCCCGCCGGTGATGGCCGCCCGCAAGGCCGGCAAGGTGGCCCGGCGCTTCGCCCTGTCCATCGGCCTCATGTGCTCGAAGACCTTCGACGACGCCATCTTCCCCGAGCTGTTCGAGGCCCGCTACGGCCTGAAGCGCCAGGAGATCGTGAAGATGAACATCAAGGGCGTCTTCCAGGTCTGGATGCGCGACGGCGCCTACCACGAGGTCCCGCTCAAGGAGGCGCACGCCTTCACCCGGGAGGGGTGCACGGCGTGCCCGGACTTCGCGGCCGAGCACGCCGACATCTCGACCGGCGGCATCGGGGCCTTCAACGACTGGACGCTCACCCTGGTCCGCACCGAGCGAGGCCGTGAGCTCTTCCACGCCATGGTGGCCGCCGACGCCGTCGAGGTGCGCCCCTCCGACGACGACCCGGGGGCCATCGCCCTCCTGCGCCGTCTCAGCAAGGTGAGCCGCAAGCGTTGGCCGGCCACCGCCGTCCCCATGCCGGGGCGCCTCCCGCCCGCCGGCTGAACCTGGGGCCCGGCGGCCCGGCGGCGGCTCAGGCGCCGAGCTGGCGGACCCGCGCGAAGACGGCGTCGAGCATCTCCTCGGTGAGACGGCCGGTGAAGGTGTTCTGCTGGCTCGGGTGGTAGGAGCAGAGCAGGGTGCGGCCGCCGGGCAGGGGGTGCTCGGCCAGGTGTCCGAAGCGGGGCCGGGGCGACAGGGCGAACACCGAGGCCAGCGTGGCGGTGGCCAGCGCCCCCAGGGCCACCACCACCGGGGCCGTATCGAGCAGGGCGAGCTCCTTTTCGAGGTAGCCCAGGCAGTTGGCCCGCTCCTGGGGGGAGGGCCGGTTGTCCGGCGGGGCGCAGCGCACCGCCGCCGTCACCCAGGCGCCGTCGAGCTCGAGGCCGTCGTCGGCCGAGACGCTGGTCGGCTGGTTGGCGTAGCCGGCCCGCCACAGGGCACGGTACAGCCAGTCCCCCGACCGGTCGCCGGTGAAGATGCGGCCGGTGCGGTTGGCCCCGTGGGCGGCCGGGGC
This sequence comes from uncultured Actinomycetota bacterium, assembly GCA_963770505.1. Classification (GTDB taxonomy): domain Bacteria; phylum Actinomycetota; class Acidimicrobiia; order Acidimicrobiales; family RAAP-2; genus CAVYPR01. Next base: position 559,475 of record CAVYPR010000006.1, read on the forward strand.
CAGCCCCACGACGACGAGGCGGGCCGAGGGGTCGCCGAAGCCCGGGACGGGCCGCCCCCAGTACGTCTCGCCACAGAAGGCGGGGCGCGGGTGCGCCGCCACCGCCTCGCGCCAGGCCACCAGCCGCTCGCAGCGCCGGCAGGCGGTGATCTCGACCTCGAGCCGCAGAAGGGCTCGCTCGAGGTCGGGGGCCACGGGCCACAGCCTACGATTGGGGTCCGTGCCCGCCCCCCGGACCCCCCGCGCCGCCGCCCGCGGCACCACGCGCCACGGGCCGCGCCCCACCGTCGTCCTGCTGGTCCGCCACGGGCGGACCCCCACCACCGGAGCCCTGCTCCCGGGCCGCTCGGCGGGCCTGCACCTCTCCGAGGAGGGCCGCGCCCAGGCCGAGCGGGTGGCCGGGCGGGTGGCCGCCCTGCCCCGGCGACCGGTCGCCGTCTACGCCTCGCCCCTCGAGCGCACCCGGGAGACGGCGGCGCCCGTCGCCCGCGCCCTGGGACTTCGGGTGCGCGGCGAGCCCGGCCTCCTCGAGGCCGACGTGGGCGAGTGGACCGGCGGCCGCCTTCGCCGGCTGGCCCGCACCCGGGCCTGGTCGGCCGTGCAGCGCTGGCCCGCCGGGTTTCGCTTCCCCGGCGGCGAGTCCTTCGCCGAGATGTCCACCCGGGCCAACGAGGCGGTGCTGCGCCTGGTGGCCGCCCACCCGGGCGAGACCGTCGTGGCCGTCTCCCACGCCGACCCCATCAAGGCGGTCGTGGCCGCCGCGGCCGGCGTCCCGCTCGACCTCTTCCAGCGGCTGGTGGTCTCGCCGTGCTCGGTGTCGGCCCTCGTCTACGACGCCAGCGGGCCCCACGTGCTGTGCGTCAACTCCACGGCCTCGCTGGCCGAGCTGGCCCTCTCGTGAACGAGGCCGTCGCCTTCGAGCAGCCGGACCGCTTCAGTGTGGCCGCGGTGGGGCCCGTCGGCTCGAGGCTGTTCCTCCTCCACGCCGCCCAGGGCCGGGCCGCCCTCACCGTCAAGGTCGAGAAGCAGCAGGTGGCGATCTTGGCCAGCTACCTGGCCCGCATCGTGCGCGAGCTGGGCCGCCCGGGCGAGCTCCCCGACGACCTCGAATTCGACACCGACGCCGAGCCCGAGTGGGCCGTGGGCACCATCGGGGTCTCCTACGACGACGACCTCGACCGCCTCGTGGTGGTGGTCGAAGAGTCCGTGCGCGACGAGGACGAGGAAGAGGAGGAGACAGAGGCCCTCGACGTGGACGACGACGGGATGGTGGCTCGCATCCTGGTCACCAGGGAACAGGCGGCGGCCTTCGCCATCCGGGCCACCCAGCTGGTCGAGGCCGGCCGGCCGCCGTGCCCCCTGTGCGGCCTGCCGCTCGACCCCTCGGGCCACGACTGCCCGCGCACCAACGGCCACCGACCGCCCGTCACGTGACCCGCCGGGCCGAGGGCGACCGTCCCGGCGACCGGGACCCCGATCCCGACGAGCCCGATCTTGACGGGCCGGGGGCGGCGGCCGTTCTCTTGGAGGGGGAGATGACGGTGCACGGGCGCATCGCCGGCAGCTCGAACGCCACCCTGCTCGTCACCTGTGAGGCCGCCGGCACCGAGCTGCTGGCCGTCTACAAGCCCGCCCGGGGCGAGCGGCCGCTGTGGGACTTCCCCTCGGGCCTCCACCGGCGCGAGGTCGCCGCCTACGAGCTGTCGGCCGCCCTCGGCTGGGGCGTCGTCCCGCGCACCGTGGCCCGCCCCGACGGCCCCTTCGGCCCCGGATCGGTCCAGCGCTTCGTCCCCGAGGACGGCGAGGCCCACTACTTCACCCTGCGCGAGGACCCGCGCTGGCACCTCTCCCTGGTCACCATCGCCGCCTTCGACGTGCTGGCCAACAACGCCGACCGCAAGAGCGGCCACGTGCTCTTGGCCGAGGAGCGGCTCTGGGCCATCGACAACGGCCTGTCCTTCCACACCGAGGAGAAGCTGCGCACCGTCATCTGGGACTTCTGCGGCGAGCCCCTGCCCACCCGGCTCCTCGCCGACGTCGAGCGCCTGGTGGCCGGGGGCCTGCCCGACGCTCTGTGCGACCTCCTCGACCCCGACGAGGCCGAGGCCCTCGGCCGGCGGGCGGCCGGCCTCCTCTCGGCGGGCAGCCTGCCGGTGCCCGACGAGGACCGCGAGTGGCCCCCCTACCCCTGGCCGCTGGTGTGACCGCCCCGGTGCCACAATGGCACCGCATCCCGACCCTCTCCCGAGCACCGACGCAGTGACCCCTTCCTCGCACTACCCGCTCCGGCCTTGCGCCCCGAACCGGGACCGGCCGCGTGCCTGAGCCGGTAGAGGGGACCAGCCCCTACGTCCCGGGCCTCGACGGCCTCCGGGCGGTCGCCGTGCTGGCGGTGATCGTCTTCCATCTCAACTTCTCCTGGGCCGGCGGCGGCCTGCTCGGGGTGGGGGTCTTCTTCGTCATCTCGGGCTACCTGATCACCGACCTGCTGGCCTCGGAGTTCCAGCGGCGGGGCGGGATCGCGCTGGGCATGTTCTGGATCCGGCGCGCCCGGCGGCTCTTCCCGGCCCTGTTCGTCATGCTCTTCGTGACGTTCGGCTGGGTGACCCTCTTCGACCGGGCCCAGCTGCCGGCGATGCGCAGCGACCTGCTGCCCGCGCTCTTCTACTACTCGAACTGGTGGTTCGTCTTCCAGCACATCTCGTACTTCGCCAAGTTCGGTCCGCCGACCCCGGTCGGCCACCTGTGGTCGCTGGCGATCGAGGAGCAGTTCTACCTGATCTGGCCGTTCGTGATGCTGGCCATGCTGCGCTGGCTGCACAGCCGCCGGGCGATGATCGCCGTCATCCTGGCCGCCGCCCTGGCCTCGAGCGTCGAGATGGCGATCCTCTTCTCCCCCTACTCGGACCCGACCCGCATCTACGACGGCACCGACACCCGGGCCTTCGCCCTCCTCATCGGCGCCGCGCTGGCCCTCGCCCTCCCCCGGGCCCGGACGTACCCCCCGGTCACGGTCGGGGCCCGGCGGCTGCTCGACGCCGCCGGCGCCGTGGCCCTCGGTGGCATCTTCATCATGTTCTGGCGCACCGGCGAGTACGACGCCTTCCTCTACCGCGGCGGGATGGTCCTGCTCTCGCTGCTCACCGCCGTGGTCATCGCGGTCATCGTCCACCCCGGGGCCCGCTTCGGCCGCCTGCTGGCCGTCGAGCCCCTGCGCTGGATCGGCGAGCGCTCCTACGGCATCTACCTGTGGCACTACCCGGTCATCGTCCTCACCACGCCGGCCAACGCGGCCCCCAACGTGGTGCGGGCCCTCCTGCAGATCGCCGCCAGCATCGGCCTGGCCGCGCTCAGCTGGCGCTACGTCGAGCAGCCCGTCCGCCACGGCGCGCTGCCCCGGCAGTGGCGCAGGCTGCGGGCCCACCACTGGACGTGGCCGCCCCGGCTGCGCCCGGCCGAGTGGGCGGTGGCCGGCGGGGTGACCGTCAACACCGCGGTGTGCCTGGTCGGGCTGTGCGGCCTGGTGTCGGTGCCGGCCCTGGCCGCCGCGGCCCACCACCGCACAGTCCTCCCCCCGGCCCACCACCACGAGGCGGCGGCCACCTCCACCACCGCCGTGCCGGGCGGCCCGACCACGACCACGGCCCCGCCGCCCCCTGGCCAGGGGGTGACGGCCATCGGCGACTCGGTCCTGGTGGACGCGGCCACAGACCTCCAGCACCTGCTGCCGGGCATCGTCATCGACGCCAAGGTCGGCCAGCAGCTCTACCAGGTGCAGGCCACAGTGCCCTCGCTCAAGGCCAACGGCGACATCGGGACACGGGTGGTGATCGAGCTCGGCACCAACGGGCCCTACTCGGCGGCCCAGCTGACCGGCCTGCTCAACTCCCTCGGGCCACTGAAGGAGGTCGTGCTCATCAACACCCGGGTGCCGCGCCCCTGGCAGACACAGGTCAACACCACCATCGCCACAGTGGCCAAGACCTACCCCCATGCCACCCTGCTCAACTGGTACGCGGCGAGCGGCGCCAACCCGCAGGACTTCTACACAGACGGCATCCACCTGAACCCCGGGGGGTCCCAGTACTTCGCCACGCTCATCGCCAACGCGCTGGCCGCCGGCCGGCCCCGGCCCCCCGCCGGCCCCCACGACCGGGTGGGGTCGCGCCCCTGAGCCCTAGCCGCGCCCCTTCAGGGCCTCGATGAGGGCGGGCAGCACCTTGTGCACGTCGCCCACGATCCCCAGATCGGCCACCGAGAAGATGGGGGCGTCCTGGTCCTTGTTGACGGCGACGATGTTCTTCGAGCCCTTCATGCCCACCAAGTGCTGGGTGGCCCCGGAGATCCCGCAGGCCAGGTAGACGGTGGGCTTCACCGTCTTGCCGGTCTGGCCGACCTGGTGGGAGTAGGGCACCCACCCGGCGTCGACGATGGCCCGGCTGGCCCCGGCCGCCCCGTGCAGCAGGACGGCCAGCTCCTCGATCAGGGCGTAGTTCTCGGCCGCGCCGAGCCCCCGGCCGCCCGAGACCACCACCGGCGCCTCGTCCAGCTTGGGGCCGGACCGCTCCTCGGCGTGGCGGGCCACGATGCGCGCCGCGTTGGCGGCGCCGGCGTCGGGCGCCGGGGCGGCCACCACCTCGGCCGGGCCGCCGCCCGAGGGCTCGGCCGTGAAGGACTTGGCCCGGATCACGAAGATGCCGGGCCCGGGCCCGGTGAAGCGCGCCGTCACGATGTGCGAGCCGCCGAACACCGGGTGCTGGGTCGACAGGCCGTCGCCGGCCACCAGGCCGGTGACGTTGGTGAGCACCGGGCGGTCGAGCTTGGCCGACAGCCGCCCGGCCACGTCGCGGCCGTCGTAGGTGGCGGGGACGAGGAGGGCGTCGGGGCCCTCCCCCGACTCGACCAGGGCGGCGATCGCCGAGGCCACCGGGACCCCGGGCAGGGCCCCGCCCAGGTCGCCGACGTCGTGGACCCGGGTGGCGCCGTACTGGCCGAGGGCGGCGGCCATGGACGCCGTCTCGGGCCCGAAGGCCACCGCCTCCACCACGGAGGCGACCGAGCGGGCCTCGGTCAGAAGCTCCAGGGTGATCGGCGTCGGACCGGACTCCCCGGCCTCGGCCAGCACCCACACCTTGTCGACGGCCATCTCAGATCACCTTCAGCTGCTCAAGGAAGGAGACGATGCGCTGGGCGCCGTCCCCCTCGTCCACCACGATCTCGCCCGCGGCGCGGGCCTCGGCCACCGAGACGTCGGTGATCTCCTGGCGCGAGCCGGCCGCCCCGACCTCGGAGGGGTCGAGCCCGAGGTCGGCCACGGTCAGGTTGTCCACCGGCTTGGACTTGGCCGCCATGATCCCCTTGAAGGAGGGGTAGCGCGGCTCGACCACGCCGGCGGTGACCGTGACCACGACCGGCAGCGGGCTCTCGACCTCGTCGTAGCCGGACTCGGTCTGGCGCTCCACCTTCACCGTCGTGCCGTCGGTCTCGATGTGCTTGGCGAAGGTCACCGACGGGAGCCCCAGCAGCTCGGCCACCTGGACCGGCACGGTCCCGGTGTAGCCGTCGGTCGACTCGGTGGCCGCGATCACCAGGTCCGGCTCGGCCCGGCGGATGGCCGCGGCCAGGACCTTGGCCGTGCCCAGGGCGTCGGAGCCGGCCAGGGCGTCGTCGCTCACCAGGATGGCCTTGGCCGCCCCCATGGCCAGGGCGGTGCGCAGGCCGGAGGTCTCCCCGCCGGGGGCCATCGACACCAGGGTGACCTCGCTCCCCTCGATGTTTCCGGCCAGCTGGAGGGCCATCTCCACGCCGTAGGCGTCGGAGTCGTCGAGGATGAGCTTCCCCGACCGGTCGAGGGTGTGGGTGGTCGGGTCGAGGGAGGTGGGGGCCGCGGGATCGGGGATTTGCTTGACGCAGACGACGACGTTCATGGCCCTGCATTGTTGACTACCCGGGGGGCGGACCGCCATTCGACCCCTCGGCGGCGACGACGAGCGCCTCGGCCGGCCGGTCGGTGATCACGGCGTCCACCCCGAGGCCCACCATGGCCCGGAGGTCCCCGTCGGAGTTGACCGTCCAGACCCGCAGGGCCAGCCCGGCCCGCTGCGCCCGGCCCACCAGCTCGGCGTCGACCGAGGCCACGAAGGGGTGGATGCCGCCGAACCCCCGCTCGAGGGCCTCGTCGAGAAGCGCCGGGGCGTCGGTCCCCGGCCCGAGCAGCCAGGCCACGTGCAGCCCCGGCTCGGCCCGGCCCACCGCCTCGAGGCAGTCGGGGTCGAAGGAGGAGACCACCGCCCGCTCGGACCAGCCCCGCTCGGCCACCGCGGCCGCCGCGTCCAGGGCCAGGGCGTCGTCGCCATCGCTCTTGAGCTCCACGTTCACCACCATCCCCTCGCACGCGCTCGAGCGCGTCAGCCAGCAGCGGCACGTGGTCGGGGAGGTCCCGCACGCGGGCCAGGGCCACCGGCCCGACCCCGGGGATCGCCGCGTCGTGGTGGACCACCAGAGCGCCGTCGGCGCTGCGCCGGACGTCGAGCTCCACCCCGTCGGCCCCCAGTCGACGCGCCTCGGCGAAGGCGGCCAGCGAGTTCTCGGCCCACGGCCCGCCGGCCCCGCGGTGGGCCAGGACGAGGGTCACCGCGCCCCCGACCGGCGGCCTCGGCGGCGCGCCGGGGCGCGCGCTCGACCCGCTTGCAATGAACGAACCGATCCGTATAATGAGCGCGTCACTCACCGTTTCCTGGTTGGTCACCGATTGCGGCCCGACCATGTGAAAAGGTTCACAACTCTGCAGGTGGAGGCCCGCAATGGCGTTGATGTGGAACCGCACGGTCGACTGGGACGCTGACGACTGGCGGAAGGTGGCGGCCTGCCGGGACACCGAGCCCGACCTCTTCTTCCCCGTGGGGACCACCGGTCCGGCCGTCGAGCAGATCGAGGCGGCCAAGCGGGTCTGCCGGGCGTGCGAGGCCCAGGACCCCTGTCTCGACTTCGCCCTGGCGACCAACCAGGAGTCCGGCGTGTGGGGCGGCACCTCGGAGGAGGAGCGCCGCAAGCTGCGCAAGTCCTGGCTGGCCGCGCGCCGACGCGCCAGCTGACCCTCCTCCACCGGGCCCTCGGGCGCCTCAGCCACCGAGCCAGGAGCTCCGGCCTTCGGAGGGGACCGTCCGCGGCACGGTGACGACCACCCGGGTGCCGTGGCCCCCGTCCGCCGCCTGCATGGTGATCGACCCGCCCAGCTGGCTCATCACCAGGTCGCGGACGATCGACAGCCCCAGACTGTTGGTCCGCTCGATGTCGAACCCCTCGGGCAGCCCGCAGCCGTCGTCGTCGACCGCCACCCAAAGCTGGTCGCCGCGCACCTCGAGCAGGATGCCCACGTGGCCCGGGGCGGGGTCGGGGCCGTCGGCCTCGGGGGGGAAGGCGTGCTCGACGGCGTTCTGGACCACCTCGGCCAGGATGACGGCGAGCGGCGTGGCCACGTCGGCTGTCACGTCGCCGAGGTCGCCGTCGACGGTGATCTCCACCGGCCGGGCGCAGACCACCGAGTCCTCGGCCATCTGCACCAGGGGCCCGACGATGTCGGCGAAGGGGACCTGGTCGCTGGGGTCGCGGGCCAGGATCTCGTGGACCACGGCGATCGAGCGCACCCGCCGCTCGGCCTCCCGCAGGGCCTCGCGGCCCTCGCCGACCTCCACCCGGCGCGCCTGGAGGCTGAGCAGGGAGGAGATCGTCTGCAGGTTGTTCTTCACTCGGTGGTGCACCTCGCGGATGGCCGCGTCCTTGGAGAGCAGGAGCCGGTCGAGCCGCCGCACGTCGGTCACGTCGCGCAACAGGATCACCCCTCCGGTGACCGAGCCGCCGGCCAGGAGCGGGATGCAGTGGACCAGGACGATCACGTCGGGACGGCGCTCGACCTCCTCGACCACCGGGCGGCCGGTGGCCAGCGCCCACTCGACCGCCGACTCCTCGATGCCGAGCTCGGTGAACCGGCGGCCCTCGGGGTGCGAGAACACGCCCATGCGGTGGAAGGCGTTGATGGCGTTGGGCGAGGCGAACTCCACCCGCCCCTCGCCGTCGACCACCACGAACCCGTCCCCCACCCGCGGGGTCTCCTCGGTGCCCACGTCCTGGTCGGGGAAGGGGAAGGCCGACTCCCCCACCATCTGGGCCAGCCGCTCGAAGACGTCGAGGTAGCTCTTCTCGTACGGGCTGATGCTGTCGCGGTCGCCCGCCTCCCCCACCCGCACCACCACGGCCACGACCCTGCCCCCGAAGGCCACCGGGACGTTCTCGATCGGCACGCCGTCACCCAGCGAGGGGTGCCGGACCACGCCCCGGGTGGCCGCCCCGCCGTGCAGCGCCCCCTCCAGCCCCTCGAGCACCGTCTCGCCCAGGGTCCGGCCGACCAGGTCCTCCTCGACCAGGGTGGGCCGGTTGTTGGGGCGGATCTGGCCGAGGACGACCAGCTCGGGCCGCTCGCCGGAGTGGCCGGGGTGCGAGGGGGCCAGCGGCACCAGGAGCAGGAGGTCCGAGAAGGAGAGGTCGGCCAGCACCGACCACGACCCGAGGAGGCGCTGGAGGTGCTCGAGCTCGTCGGGCGCCAGGTCGGTGTGCAGGTAGGCCAGCTCGGCCGGGGTGGTCATCTCGACGTCGGCGCCGACCCGTCGACCGGCGCCCCGTCGACCGGGGCCCCGCCCCCCGCCGGGGCGCCGACCGGCACGGTGTGGGGCACGCGACGGCGGTAGCCCTGGAGCCGGTCGACCCCGACCCCGGCCAACAGGGCCCGCAGGTCGTCGGCCCGGTCGGCCACCTCGGCCAGGCGGTGGGCGTCCGAGGCGGTGGTGAAGGGCACCCCGTGGGCGGCCAGGCGGGCCAGCAGGGGCTCGGCGGGGTACTGCTCGGCGGCGGGCTTGCGCCAGCCGGCCGAGGACAGCTCCGCCGCGGTGCCGCTCGAGGCGGCAGCCTCGGCGATGCGGTCCCACCACTCCACCGGGCTGGAGGGTCGCCGTCCCGTCACCTTGATCAGGTCGGGGTGGGCCAGGACGTCGCAGGTGCCGGTGGCCGCCAGCTCCTCGACGGCCGCGGTGTAGGCGTCCCAGCAGTCGTCGACCGAGCGCGTGGACCACTCCTCCATCGAGACCGCGTCGCCGAGGTCGTCGAAGCGCCACGCCCCGACCCAGTGGACCGAGCCGATGAGCACGTCGAAGGGGTAGCCGGCCAGCAGCGACGCCACCTCGTCCATCCGGCCCCGGTAGTAGTCGACCTCGAGCCCGAGCACGACCGGCAGCCCCGCCCGCTTGGCCTCGAGGGCGGTCTCGACGTAGGCGTCGAGGTCGGCCCGGGCGTGGAACGACCAGTAGGCGGCCATCGACCGGCGCAGGGCCTCCGACTCCTCGTCGGTCTGCCAGAACCCGCCGAGGAGGCGGTCGGCCTGGACGAAGCGGAAGAGGTGCTCGGTCAGCGCCACCTCGACCACACCCGCCGCCCGGGCGCGCTCGCAGTAGGCGGCGACCTGGTCGACCGAGAGCGGGGTCTCGCGCTCGGTGTGGGGCCAGAGGTGCAGGTGGTAGTCGAGCACGGTCGACCGGTCAGGCGCCGGCCGGCCCCGCCGCCCGGCGGCGGATCACGGTCACCCCGTCCCTGATGGTGGTGAAGGCGCAGACCACCCGGGGGTCGGCGGCCAGCTTGGCGTTGAAGGCGGCGATGGCCCGCCCGTTCTCGGTCTGGCGCGCCCCGGGGAGCACGTCGCCCCGCTGCAAGGTGTTGTCGGCCACGATCACCCCGCGTGCCGACAGCTTGGGCAGCACCGCCTCGAAGTAGGCGTCGTAGGAGGGCTTGTCGGCGTCGATGAAGACCAGGTCGAAGGGTCCGGGCAGGGCGGCCAGCGACTCGAGGGCGGGGCCCTCCACCACGTCGATCACCCCGGCGTAGGGGCTGGCGGCGATGTTGGCCCGGGCGGTCGCCACGTGGTGCGGGTCCACCTCCAAGGTGGTGATCCTCCCCCCGGGCGAGAGCCCGGCCGCCATGGCCAGGGCCGAGTAGCCGGTGAAGGCGCCGATCTCGAGGACCGAGGTGGCGCCGCAGGCGAACACCAGCAGCTCGAGGAATCGGCCCTCCTGGCGGCCGACCATCATCCCCCAATGCTCGAAGTCGCGCTGGGTGGTCTCGTGCACCGAGGCCAGGTGGCCGGGGACCTCCGTCGAGTGCTCCTCGGCGTAGTTGACCACGTCGGGGTGGATCAGGTCGGCCACCCCGTCATCGTAGGCGCATGGACCCTGCGTCAGTCCCAGATCTGCTCGCCCAGGCGGAGCAGCCCGGCCATGTCGACGATGTCGGCCTCGAAGAACGGGACCGAGGCCATCACCTCGGGGCTCGAGGCCAGCTCGGCGCGCTGCTCCGCCTCGCGCCGCGCCACCACCCCGAAGTTCAAGAAGCTGTCGGCCACCTCCTCGAGCACCCGGGCGGTCTGCGCGGGGTCGGTGGGCAGCCCGTCGGCCAGCTCCGCCGCCCGCTGCCGCAGCGTCGTGGCCACCTTGGAGGCGCGGCGGTCACGGAAGTAGGCGGGCAGCACCTTGTTGAGCACGATGGCCCCCAGGTGCAGCCGCCGCTCGGTCAGCTCCTTGGAGAAGAACTCGGCCTCGCGCACCGGCGTGGCCTCCAGGGTGGAGACGACCATGAAGGTGGTGCGCCGGTCCGAGAGCAGGCGGGTGACCGCCTCGGCCCGCTCGACGAAGCCGGGGTACATCGACTGGAACAGCACGAAGAACTCCGAGATGTCGGCGATGAACTGGGTGCCCAGGATGCGGTCGGCCACCTGGTAGAAGGGCCGGGAGGCCAGGTTCACCAGCCGGGAGCGGTAGGGGACGATCAGCCAGCGCAGCAGGCGGCTCGAGAAGAAGTCGGCCATGCGCTTGGGGGCGTCGAGGAAGTCCAGGGCGTTGCGGGTGGGCGGGGTGTCCACCACGATCAGGTCGTACTTGCCCTCATTGTGGATCTCGTAGAGGCGCTCCATGGCGATGTAGTCGTGGCTCTGGACGAAGCGCGACGAGATGTTGCGGTACAGAGGGTTGGCCAGGATGAGCTGGCGCGTCTCGGGGTCGGGCGCGTGCCGGCGCACCAGGGCGTCCCAGCTCTCCTTGGTGTCGAGCATGGCGGCCCACAGCTCCCCCCTCGGCACCACGCCGGCCGCGGCGAAGACCTCTGTGCCGATGCGCACCTCGGTGTTGCCGATCCCCGCCCCGCCCGGGCCGGCCAGCCCCAGGGCGTCGGCCAGCCGGCGGGCCGGGTCGACCGTGAGGACCAGCACCCGCCCGCCGTGGCGGTAGGCGGCCATGGCCGCGGCGGCCGCGGCGGTGGTCGTCTTGCCCACGCCGCCGGGCCCGCAGGCGATGACGATCTCCTTGGCCGCCAGCAGCCCGTCGAGGGACCCCTGCCGGGGCGGGCGCCGGGGCGGCGGGGGCGCCGGGGCGGGGGGCGCCGGGGCGCGCCGGCGGTGCGGCCCCTTCTGACCTGCGGCGGGGCGGGCGGACCCGGCCGGGGCCATCAGAACCCGAGCTCCTCGCCGAGCGAGGCCGCCACCTGCCCGGTGGTGCGCAGCCCGTGGAACCTGGAGAAGAGGTAGGGCAGGTACAGCACGGGCACCGAGGGGTCGAGCCCCTCGCGCAGCCGCTGCAGGTGGCCGGCGCGGGTGCGCCGCATGGTCACCGCCAGGCGCGCCCCCTCGAGGACCGGGCCCACGTCCCCGCCGGCCCGCCCCGACAGCTGCTCGGCCACCTCGGCCCGGCGCAGTTGCTCGAAGACCTCCTCCTCGCCGCGGCCGAACAGCTCGGGCAGCACCCGGTTGACGACGACGGCCGACAGCCGCACCGTGGTCTCGGCGGCCACCCGCTCGGCCAGCTCGAGGGTCTCGGACACCGGCATCTCCTCGGGGGTGGTGACCGCCACCAGGCCGGTCCGCCGCGGGTCCGAGAGGATGTCGAGCATCCAGTCGGTCTGGAGCCGGATCAGCCCCACCTTCACCAGGTCGTTGATGGCCTGGGGGGCCGCCAGCTGACCGATGATGTGGCCGGTGGCCGGGGCGTCCACCACCACCAGGTCGTAGTTGCGCTCCCTGACCTCGTAGCAGAACTTGCCCACGGTGAGGATCTCGCGCACCCCGGGGGCGGCGGTGGCCACGAAGTCGAAGGCCTTGGCCAGCGGGCCGATGCGCCCCACCACCGGGATCTTGAGGTTCAGCTTCAGGTACTCGCGCAGGGACGCCTCGGTGTCCATCGACATGGCGAAGACGCCCGGCGCCACCTGGCGCTCCGAGAAGGCGGTCGGCTCGGCCTCGAAGAGGGAGGCCAGGTCGCCCTTGGCGTCGACCTCGCAGGCCAGGACCCGCTTGCCGCGCTCGGCGGCCAGCTGGGCGAGGGCGGCGGCTACCGTGGTCTTGCCCACCCCGCCCTTGCCGGTGACGAACACCAGCTCGAGGTCGAGCAGGCCGGGACCGTCGGCGGGCGGCTGCGCCACTTCCCCGGCGCTCAGGGCGCGCCGAAGCCGACCCGGCGCTCGTTGGCCGGCGCCCCGACCTCCACGTAGGCCACCTTGGCCACCGGCACCGCCACCCGGCGGCCCCGGCGGTCGGTCAGCCAGAGCACGCCCTCGTCGCCGCCGAGCGCCGACTCGATGTCGGCCAGGACCTTGTCGCGGTCGGCGTCGTCCGCGAGCTCGACCTCGAGCTCCTTGGGGGTCTGGACGATCCCGATGCGCACGTCCATGTGGTTCGGCTCCTTGTCCGCCGGCACACCCGGCCCACCCGACGATACAAGGACGGGGCACACTGGACGCCATGGAGGACCGCGCCGACCCCGCCGGCACCGAGCGCAGCCGCCGCTGGGCGGCCACGATGGCCGGCTTCGCCGGGCACCCCCCGGGGACCGGCGACCCCGAGGAGCTCGAGGGCGGCCACACGGTGGGCGGGGGCGGGGCGGCGGTGCGGGTGGCCCACGCCGACTCGCGGGCCGCCGTCTCGACCACGGGCCGGCGCCACCCGGCCATGGCCCGCGGGGCGCGCGAGGAGGACGAGGAGGGGACCCTCGCCCCCGGCGCCACCCGGGCCGCCGGCGCCGGACGGCGGGCCCGGGCCGAGGAGCCCGACCCGTGGCGCACGTGCTTCGAGCGCGACCGGGACCGCATCCTGCACTCGTCGGCCTTCCGGCGGCTGGCCGGCAAGACCCAGGTGTTCGTCTTCCCCGAGGACCACCAGCGGACCCGGCTCACCCACGCCCTGGAGGTGGCCCAGGTGGCCACCGGGGTGGCCCGGGCCTGCCGGCTGAACGTGGCCCTCACCGAGGCCATCGCCCTCGGCCACGACTGCGGCCACGGCCCCGGCGGCCACGCCAGCGAGGACGCCCTCGATCCCTTCGTCCCCGAGGGCTTCGACCACGCGCCGTGGGGGGCGCGGGTGTCGCTGGCCTCGCTCAATCTGTGCGCCGAGACGCTCGACGGGATCGCCAACCACAGCTGGTCGCGCCCGGCCCCCTCCACCCCCGAGGGAGAGGTCGTCAGCTGGGCCGACCGCATCGCCTACGTCTGCCACGACTGGGAGGACGCGGTGGCGGCGGGCATCGTGACCCCCGCCCTCCTGCCGGCCGAGGTCCGCCAGCGGTGCGGCGAGCGGCGCAGCCAGCAGCTGGGCGCCTTCATCGACGCGCTGGTGGCCACCGTCGTGACCACGGGCCGCATCGGCATGGACGAGCAGACGGCCGAGGTCCTCGCCGCCTTCCGGGCCTGCAACTACGAGCACGTCTACCTGCGCGAGGCCTCGGTGGCCCAGGGCCGGGCCGTGGTGGCCGTCCTGCGGGCGCTGGTGGAGCACTACGCCGACCGGCCCAACGCCATCCCCGACGTTGCCGCCTCCGGCGGTGCGGCCGCCGGCGAGCCCGACGCGGTCCGGGCCGCCGTCACCTACGTGGCCGGCATGACCGACCGGTTCGCCTTCCGCCAGGCCGTCGCCGTGCTCGGGTGGGACCCGGACAAGCTCCCCGCCGGGGTGGGCGGCTGGTCCTGAGCCGCCGGCGCCGCCGGGCGGGTCCTCGGGCCGTGAGTACGCTGGCAGACAGCCGCCCCGCACGGGGCCGGCACGACGACGAGGAGCGCACATGAGCGGGCCCGACGAGTGGTCGCCCGACGAGCCGCTGGGCACCGAGGCCTTCGAGCAGGGCGACGAGGCCCTCGACGAACGGGCCCGGATCGACCCCGAGATCGTCGAGGACGTGCTGGCGGACCCCGCCCTCGACCCGTCGCTCGTCGTCGACGATCGAGAGCTCGAGGAGGCGGGGGCCGAGCTTGACGACCCCGAGGCCCTGGTGACCCTGGACGGCATGATCGACGACCCCGACGGCCGGGGCGGCCCGACCGGCAAGGAGCTCGCCCGCCAGCGCGACCACGAGGGCTGGGACCTCGACGAGCCCCTGGTGCCCGAGCGGGAGCAGGAGGAGGGGTCGAGGCCCCAGACAGCCCCCGCCTGAGGGCGCCGCCACCCGGGGCGGCCCGGCGGCGCGACTAGGGTTCCGGGCCTCGCGAGGCGGAGGCGGAGAAGGACCATGGCAGACAGCAACGGACTCGACGGCCACCACCGGGCCACGCTCGAGCGGATCTTCCGCCACCCGACCAGCCACAACATCCAGTGGCACGACGTCCTGTCGCTGCTGCGGTCGGTGGGGACGGTCACCGAGGGCCACGAGGGCCGCTACACGGTGACCCTCGGGGAAGAGACCCAGACGTTCGACGCGTCGCACGGCCACGACCTCAACGACCAGGCCGTGGTCGACCTCCGCCGGATGCTGCGCGGGGCCGGGGTGGCGCCCGACTGAGGCCCGGTGTCCGCCGCTAGCGCAGCGTGAGCTCGCGGCGGTAGACGCGGGCGGGGCCGAGCGCCGACAGCCGGCCGGCCAGCGCGGCGAAGGCCGCGGCGGCCTCGCCGTCGGGGTCCGACACCACCACCGGCACCCCCCGGTCCGCCCCCTCACGCAGCGCGGGCAAGAGGGGCACCTGGCCCAGGAGGGGGACGCCCAGGTCGTCGGCGAGGGCCTGGCCGCCGCCCCGGCCGAACAGCTCGTAGCGGGTGCCGTCGTCGCCGGTGAACCAGCTCATGTTCTCCACCACCCCGCGCACCGACAGTTTGAGCTTGCGCGCCGCGTAGGCCGAGCGCTGGGCCACCCGCTGGGCCGCAGGCTGGGGGGTGGTCACCACGATCACCTCGGCCCGGGGCATCACCCCGGCCATGGAGAGGGCGACGTCGCCGGTCCCCGGCGGCATGTCGACGAGGAGGAAGTCGGGCTCGCCCCAGTAGGCGTCGGCCAGGAACTGCTCGATGGCCTTGTGGAGCATCGGGCCGCGCCAGATCACCGGCTGGTCGTCGGGGACGAAGAACCCCATCGAGAGCACGCGCACGCCGTGGACGGCGGCCGGCACCACGAGGTCGCCGAGGACGACCGGGTCGTGGTCGGCCCCGAGCATGCCCGGCACCGAGAAGCCGTACACGTCGGCGTCGAGGACGCCCACCTGATGGCCGGCCTCGGCCAGGGCCACGGCCAGGTTCACCGTGACCGAGGACTTGCCGACCCCGCCCTTGCCCGACGAGATGCCGATCACCCGGGTGCGCGAGCCGGCTCGTAGGAAGCTCGGCGTGGGCGAGCCGCCGTGGTCGTGGCCGTGGCCCCCGTCGTCGTGGCCGTCGCCGTGGCCCCCGTCGTCGGGCCCCTCCATCTGGCTGCGGAGCCGGACGCGCAGCGCCCCCCGCTCGTCGTCGCCCATCACGCCCGTCTCGACCGAGACCTCCTCGATACCCGGCTCGGACGCCGCGGCCGCCTCGACCAGCCGGCGCAGCTCGTCGGCCCCCGGCCAGGCGGCCACCGGCAGGGCCAGCACCACCCCGGCCCGCCGCCGGCGCACCCGCACCGCCCGCACCATGCCGGCCTCGGAGAGGGGGAGGCCGAGCTCGGGGTCGACCACCGCGCCCACCACCTGCTCGAGCCTCGCCTGATCGGATGCCATGGAGCTCCTGCCTGTGTCGGGAAGAGGGTCGGCGCGTCGGGGAGGGGCCCGGCCAACGGCCGGTGCGGACGCCTCCCGGTAGACTACCGAGCGTGGGGCCTGTGCCAGACGTCCTCCCCGCGGCCGCCACCGGTGCCGGACACGGCGACGACGCCCGGTTCTCGGGGGTGGTTGCGGCGGTGACCGCCGCCTTCGGCGACCCGACGCGCCGTGACATCTTCCTGCACGTGCGGGCGAACCCCGGGGTCACCGCCACCCAGGTGGCGACGGCCTTCTCGGTCCACCCCAACGTGGCCCGCCACCACCTCGACCGCCTGGTGGCCGGCGGCTACCTGGACGTGGCCAGCGGCCGACCCGGCCAGGGGGCGGGCCGGCCCTCCAAGCGGTTCTACCCGGCGGCCGGGGACCCGACGGCCGAGTTCGGCACCCGCCGCGACGACCTGCTGGTGGCCCTCCTGCGCCAGGCCCTCGAGCTCCTCGGCCCCGAGGCGGCCGAGGAGATGGCGGCCGCGGTCGGCGAGGACTATGGGCGGCGGCTGGCGGCGCGGCATGACGCCCGGTGACGGCCAGCGCTCGGTGCGGGCCGCCATGCACGCCATCGCCGAGGCCCTCACGGCGCACGGCTTCGACGCCCACGCCGAGGACCAGGGCAGCTCGACGGCGGTGGTGGCCGAGCAGTGCCCCTTCGGCGACGCCGCCACCAGCTACCCGGTGCTGTGCGCGGTCGACCGGGGGATGGTCAAGGGGCTCTTGTCGGGCCTCTGCGGCGACGCGCCGGAGGGGCCGACCCCGGTCGTGCTCTCCTCGCGGGCCCGCGGCGACGACACCTGTGCCGCCCTGGCCTGAGCGGGCCGGCGGCCGGTCGGCCTAAGGCCGCGACCGCGGTGGCCCGCCACTACCTCGACCACGCCTCGACCTCCCCGGCGCGTCCGGAGACGGTCGACGCCGTCCGCCGGGCGCTGGCCGGCCCGGCCGGCGACCCGGGACGGGTCCACGAGGAGGGCCGCGCGGTGCGGGCCGTCCTCGAAGAGGCCCGGGGGCAGGTGGCCGCGCTGCTCGGGGTCCGGCCCCGCCAGGTCGTCCTCACCTCGGGCGGCACCGAGGCGGCCAACGCCGCGGTCTGGGGGGCCACGCGGGCGCGGCCGGGCGCGGCTGTGCTCTGCGCCGCGGTCGAGCACTCGTGTGTGCGCGACGCCTCCGAGCGGCTGGCCGACACCGAGCTCCTCCCCGTCGACGGCCGGGGCCGGATCGACCCGGCGGGACTGGCCGAGGCCCTGGCCCGCCACGCCGACCGCCCGCCGGCGCTCGTGCACTGCCAGTGGGCCAACCACGAGGTGGGGACGGTCCAGCCGGTGGCCGAGGTGGTGGCCGCCTGCCGTGCGGCCGGGGTGCCGGTCCACGTGGACGCCGCCGCCGCCTGCGGCCACGTCGACCTCGACCTGGCAGGCCTCGACGCCGACCTGGTGTCGGTGAGCGCCCACAAGTTCGGCGGGCCCCCCGGGGCCGGGGCCCTGATCGTCCGGCGCGGGCTGCGTTTCGAGCCGCTGCTGGTCGGGGGGATGCAGGAGCGGGCCCGGCGGGCGGGCATGGAGAACGTCCCCGCCGCGGCCGGCTTCGGGGCGGCCGCGGCCGCACTCAGCGAGGGCGGGGGAGCCCGCCTGGCCGCCGAGACCGAGCGCGCCCGGGCCCAGAGCGCACGGCTGGTGACGGCGGCCCTGGCCGTGGAGGGGGTCACGCTCGTCGGCGACCCCGACCCGGCCGGCCGGCTCCCCCACCTGGTCTGTTTGGGCGTGGCCGGGGTGGAGGCCGAACCGGTCCTGTTGGGCCTGGACCGGGCGGGCGTCGCCGCCCACTCGGGATCGGCCTGCGCCTCGGAGTCGCTCGAGCCCTCGCCGGTGCTGGCGGCCATGGGCGAGGACCCGAGCAACTCCCTGCGGCTGTCGGTCGGCTGGTCGACCGCCGACGAGGACCTCGAGGCCTTCGCCGCCGCCTTCGGCGAGGTGGTGGCCGGCCTGCGGGCGCTGCGCTCGGGGCCCTGAGCGGACCGGGGAGTCCGGGTCCTGGGGGTCCGGGTCCTCAGGGGTCGCCGGCGAAGTAGCGGGCCATCCCGCCCAGGCGTGTGACGACCTCGGGCGCGCCGGCCAGGACGTCGGGCAGCCGGCCGCGCCCGCTCAGCGCGTCGACGGTCGCCGCGGGGTCGCCGGACAGCTCCGCCGCGCCCAGGTGGCCCGGGCGGCCGTCGTCGGCCCCGACCGCCCAGGCCTCGGTCATCCCCCCGCCCCGGCGCAGGCGGACCGGGCCGACGGCCACGTCGAGGGGGTCGCGCCCGGCGAAGAACGAGGCCAGCACCAGGCCGTAGGCGAGGACGGCGCGCGTCTCGGACGGGTCGCCTCCCCCGGCGAGCCCCAGCGGGACGAGCACGTCGCGCTCGTGGATCCACGAGTCCCACCCGAGGTGCACCGCGGCCAGCCACCAGGGCACGTCACCGATGGGCGAGAGGGCCGGGGCCCCGAAGCGGTCGGGCCCGGCCGACTCGAGCTCGCCCACCATCTCGGCGCTCGAGGCGCAGAACCGCCCGGCGACCTCGGCGTCGGGCACCGTCCGCTCCGCCCGGACGAACTCGTCGGGGGTGCGGCGGGGGTCGAACCCCTCCACCAGCGAGCGGTCGCCGGCCCAGGTGCGGCGAAGCGCCTCGTCCGCCCAGACCCCGTGGCGCAGCACGTCGGCCACGGTCCACCCCGCACAGCGCGACGGCGCCGAGAGCTCGTCGTCCCCGAGGAGGCCCACCGCCGCGGCGAAGCGGCGGCGCTGGCCGGCCACGGCGGCGAGGGTGGCGGCGGGGTCGAAGAGGAACCGGACCCTCGGCGCCTGGGGTGCGGCCCGGGCCGCGTCACGACCGCCGGCGCTCACGTCGCCGGCACCCCGGCCGGGACGGGCCGTCCCGCGGCCGAGAAGGCACCCCGGATCTGGCTGGCGAACTCCTGGGTCCAGCCCGACGGCGGGTGGTCGGCGAGGAACAGTTGGTACTGCCCGACGGCGGCGGCGGCGTCGCCCTCCCGGTAGTCGATGGTGCCGAGGTAGAGGTGGCCGGCGTAGAAGGAGGGGGCCGCGCTGACCGCCTTGGCCACCTGGGCCCGGCCACGCTGCTCGAGGCCGGGGTTCCCCGCCCCGCTCCCCGACTCCCACTCCAGCCAGCCCGACTCGGCCAGGGCGGTGGGCTGGGCGGGGTCCTGGGAGAGCACCGTCTGGTAGACGCCGAGGGCTGTGACGACCTTGCCCTCGTCGGCCAGGACGGCCGCCTGGTCGAGCTCCTGGTCGACGAGCCGCTGCCCGCTCAGCTGCGCGCCGCCGGTGGCCACCTGGCCCGGGAGCCGGGGCGAGGTGAGGTCGACCACCAGCACCACGGTGGCCGCCACCACCGCCACCACCCCGGCGACGGCCATCCACGCCCGCCGCCGGGGGCGCCACCCCCGGGTGCGGGCGGCGGGGTCCCGGCGGGCCGCGCCGCCCTGCGCCGGCTCGGCGTCATCGGCCGGCAGGTCGAGGGCGGCCAGCCGAGTCTCCACCCCGGCGAGGAGCGCCTCGTCGCGGCGGCGGAGCGCGGCGTGGTCGGCATCGGAGAGGTCGCCCGCCTCGTGCTCGGCGTCGGCGTCGTCGAGCGAGCGTCGGAGGAAGTCTCGCCGGTCGACCAGGGCCCAGCGGTCGGCGGCCTCGGTCTGGGTCACGCCTCGACCTCCTGGCGGAACCGGTCGAGCTGCCGGCTCCGCCGCCAGAACAGCACCACGACCGCGCCCAGAGCGGCCGCTCCGGCCACCGCCGGCACCACCCACACCGCGGCGGCCAGGCCGCTGGTGGGCGGGCGCAGCAGGATGGTCGACCCGTAGCGGCTCACCAGGGCGGCGTCGATCTGCGGAGCGGTCTCCCCCTCGGCCACCAGCCGGGCCACCTCATGGCGGACGGCCACCGCGGCCGAGGCCGAGGAGTCGGCGACCGTGGCGTCGATGCAGCTCGGGCAGCGCAGCTGGGCGTCGATGGCCGCCGCCCGCTGGGCGTCGGTCGCCGGCGCCGAGGAGAAGAGCCCGCCGCCGACGGCCAGGGCCGCTGCCAGCACCAGGGCCAGCACGACCAGGCCGAGGAGCGGCCGTGGCCGCCGCACCGGGCCGGCGGCCGGCTGGGGGTCCTCAGCCATCGGCGCCCCGCGCCTCGGCCAGCATCGAGGTGAGCTGGGAGGTCTTCACCGGTCCGTCGAACGCCCCGACCACCGTGCCCCCCGGGTCGATCAGGAAGGTCACCGGGGTCGACCCGACCCCGTAGGCGTTGGCGATGGTCCCGTCCCGGTCGAGCACGGCCGGCCAGCGGGCCCCCCACTGCGAGACGAAGGCGCCGGCCGCCGAGGCCGAGTCGTCGAAGACCACGCTCACCAGGGCCGCCCCCGACGGCTGGCGGCCCTGCTCGAAGGCGAAGTCCACCAGGTTGGGCTCCTCCTCCTGGCAGGGCGTGCACCAGCTGGCGAAGAAGTTCACGTAGACGTAGCGGCCGCGGTAGTCGGCGAGCGACACCCGGTCGCCCTGGAGGTCCGAGCCCGAGAACCGGGGGGCCGGGTGGCCGAGCAGGGGGCTGGCCACCCGCGCCGCCTGGTAGGAGGGCTGGAGCGCGGCCACCACGGCCACGACGACCAGGACGGCCGCCACGCCGGCGGCCACCCACCGGGCGGTGTGGCGGCGCCCGGCGGCGGCCGGGGGCGGGCCCGCCCCCGCCGGGGGTGCGGCCAGCGCGCTCATGGCCGGCCCGCCGGCTCTCCCACGACCGCCGCCCCGTCGGGGTCGCGGGACGGCGCGACGGCGCCGTCGTCGTCACCGTCACCGTCGCCGGCCGCCGCGGCCAGCGGGGAGAGGCTGGAGACGGGGTCGGTCGGCCGCCGTCGGCCCCCCGGCGCCAGGGCCAGCAGGCCGCCGAGCCCGATGAGCAAGCCGCCCGCCCACATCCAGGCGATGAGCGGCTCGATCACCACTGTGACCGAGACCGACCCGGCCGGGAGCGCCACCCCCTGGGCCGCGGTCGACGGGATTCCGCCGATGCCCGACAGGGTCAGGTACACGTCGCCGGTGAACCCCGAGTCGATGGCCGGCGTCCCCACCGCTTCGGAGTTCGCCCCGTCGTACTGGCTGACCGCCGGGGTGAAGGGGCCGCCGCCGTCGACCCGCACCAGGGCCTCGGTGGCCGTCCGCTGGGAGGTGCGCACCGTGCGCAGCCCCTCGAAGAGAAAGGCGTGGCCGGCGAAGGAGACCGGCCGGCCCTGGCGCAGCGCCAGCTGCGACGAGGACCGGAAGGAGGTGGCGGCCACCAGCCCCACCGCCAGCACCACCACCCCGAGGTGGACCACCATGCCGCCGTTGGCCCGCCCGACCAGGCCCCGCCAGGCGCCCGCCCCGTGACGCCGGCTGGCCCGCACCGAGAGCACCAGGGACCGGCCGGCCGAGGCGGCGGCGAAGGCCCCCAGCCCGAAGGCCAGCAGCGGCTCGACCCCGCGGACCCCGCCGGCCACGCAGGCCACCACGGTGACCACCCCGAGCCAGGCCGGGACGCGCAGCCGCTGCCAGAGGACCGTCCCGTCCACCTTGCGCCAGCTGAGGGCCGGGGCCACGGCCATCAGGAGGAGGAGGGCCAGGCCGACCGGGGCCGCCACCGTGTTGAAGTAGGGGGCGCCCACGGTCACCTGCTGGTTCTTCACCGCCTGGTAGAGGAGGGGGAACAGGGTGCCGAGCAGCACCACGAAGGCGAAGCCTACGAAGAGCAGGTTGTTGACCACGAAGGCGCCCTCGCGGCCGAGCGGGGCGTCGATCCCGCCCGGGGATCGCAGGCGGTCGCCGCGCCAGGCCAGCAGGCCGAAGCCGGTGACCACCACGGCCACGAAGAACCCGATGAGCAGCGGCCCGAGCGTCGACGCCGAGAAGGCGTGGACCGACTCGACCACCCCCGAGCGGGTGAGGAAGGTGCCGAGGATGGTGAGAGCGAAGGTGGCGATGCACAACGAGAGGTTCCACACCCGCAGCAGCCCCCGCCGCTCCTGGACCAGCACCGAGTGGAGGTAGGCCGTGCCGCACAGCCAGGGCATGAGGGCGGCGTTCTCCACCGGGTCCCACCCCCAGAACCCTCCCCAGCCCAGCACCTGGTAGGACCACCAGGCTCCCAGCACGATGCCGACCGAGAGGAAGGTCCACGAGAGCAGCGTCCACCGGCGGGTCTCCACCAGCCAGCGGTCGCCCACCCGGCCGGTGGCCAGCATGCCGACGGCGAAGGCGAACGGGACGGTGAACCCCACGAACCCCAGGTAGAGCAGGGGCGGGTGGACCGCCACCAGCGGGTTGTCCTGGAGCAGGGCGTTCGGCCCGGCCCCGCGCCGGGGGGCGGTGCCGGCCACGGTGAGGAAGGGGTTGGCCGGCCCGGCCATGAGCGCGAAGAAGAAGGCCGCCACGGCGTACATGACCAGGGTGGCCCACCGCACCACCGGGTCCGACCACCGGCGGCGGTAGCGCCAGACGAGCACCCCCGTGTACATCGCCAGGGCCAGCCCCCACAGCAGGATCGACCCGGCCAGGGCCGACCACAGGCCGGTGATCGAGTAGATGAGGGGCGTGGCCCGGGCGTTGTTGTCGGCCACGTAGACGAGGGAGAAGTCGTGGGTGACCAGGGCGTGCTCCATGGCGGCCACGGCGAGGAGCGCCCCCGCCCCGAGCAGGGGCGCCATGAGCCGGCCGTCGAGGCGCGGGTCCGTGGCCCGGCCGCGGGCCGCCCGGCGCAGCGAGACGGCCAGCACCACCACCCCGGCCACCGAGGCCACGAGGGCCAGCCACACGCCGAGAAGGCCGAGGTCGGCGTTCAGCACCGGCCCGCCCTCACCGCACCACCTTGCCGCCCTGTCCCCGCACCCGTGTGGGGTGCTGGGCGATGTATGTGGCCGAGTGCTTCACCAGGATCTGGTTGGAGACAAAGACGTCCGACCCCGCCGAGGCGAAGTGGCCGACCACGACGACCGGGATGCCGGGCTGGAAGAGCTGCGGCGGCGACCCGCTGTTCTCGACGGCGACCTGCTCCCCGCCGCCGGCCACCGAGAAGTCGGCGCCGTGCCGGGTGCGCACCACGGTGCCGGCCACCACCGTGCCCTCCAGGCGGAAGGTGGTGGTCCCCAGCGTGGCCTTCTTGGCCAGGGCCTGGTGGACGGTGTCGAAGTAGTCGAGCGAGCTGCCCAGGCCCTCGGCGAGGAGGAAGGCCACCGCGCCCAGGAGGACGGCGAAGACCACGACGAGGCGCGCCCGGTGCCGCGGCCGGGGGCGGGCGGCGGCCGGGGGCGGTGCCAGCGTGCCGGAGACGCTCACGGGACCGTGTCGGTCGGGTGTCCCGACCCGAGCCGTCGTGCCTCGAGGGGGGCGACCTCCTCCTCGAGCGCCACGGCCCGGGTGAGGCGACGCCGGCGGGCGACCAGCCAGGCGGCGTAGGCGGCCAGGACCGACAGGCAGATGACGTACCCGGCGATGACGTAGCTCACCGCGGCCCCCCGGCGGGCTCGGGGGCCGGCCGGCCGGCCGCGGCCCCGGCGGTGGTCGCCCCGACCACCTCGCTCCCCTCCGCCCGGCGCTCGGCCAAGGAGACCTCGAGCTCCTCGTCGCCGACCCGGTCCGAGAGCACCTCGATCTGGTAGCGGACCACGACCATCCAGGCGAAGACGAGGCTGAGGGCGACGAAGCCGAGCAGCAGCGTCCAGCCCATCGACCCGTGCACCCGCACGTGCAGCTCGGGGTTGAGGACCGTGGCGCTCTGGTGGAGGGTCTGCCACCACTCGACCGAGAAGTGCACGATCGGCACGTCGACGAAGGCCACCAGGGCGGCCACCGCGCAGCGGCGGGCCCGCACCTCGGGCTCGGCCGGCACGCGCCGCAGGGCGAGGTAGCCGAGGAAGAGCACGAGCAACAGGGCCGTGCTGGTGAGGCGGGCTGTCCAGGTCCACCACACCCCCCAGGTGGGACGGCCCCACAGCGACCCGGTCACCAGCGTGAGCACGTTGAAGACCACGCCCACCTCCACGCAGGACGCGGCCAGGCGGTCCCAGAACAGCGACCTCGTTCTCCGCCACAGGTAGAGGAGGCTCGAGAGGGCGGCCAGGCCGAAGGCGAGGTAGAGGGCGACCCAGGCCACCGGCGGGTGGAGGTAGAGGAGTCGGACCAGTGTGCCCTGGACCTGGTCGGGCGGGGTGACCCACAGGCCGAGCCACACCGTCGCCGCGGTGGTGACCAGGGCGGCCACCCCGAGGGCGCGCACCGCCGCCGGCCTCACGCCGCCTCCTGCAGCGGGCCGTAGAGGACGATGCCGACGACCACGTACACCGCGGCGAAGGGCCCGAGGATCCGCAGCCACGGCGTGCCGGCCGAGGCCGGTCCGGTGATGGCGGCCGACCACGCCCGCGACCCGGCCAGCAGCACCGGGGCCAGGATCGGCAGGACCAGGAGGGGCAGGAGGGTCTCGCGGACCCGCAACCCGGCCGAGAGCGCCCCGTAGATCACGCCGGCCGCCGAGAGGCCGACGGTGGCGAGCAGCGAGGCCACGACGGCCAGCCAGGCGGCGCGCAGGTGGACGCCGAAGAGGAGGGTGAGCCCCGCCCACAGCACGACCTGGAGGACGGCCAGCTGGACGGCGACCGCGGCCGCCTTGCCCAAGAAGATGCCGGCCGGGTCGATGCCCGAGAGCCGCAGGCCGTCGCGGGTCCCCTCGCCCGACTCGATGGCGAAGCTGCGCTGGGTGGCCAGCACCGTCGAGAACAGCACGGCCAGCCAGAAGATGCCGGGTGCGGCCGAGTGCAGGACCCTCGACGACGGGCCGAGGGCGAAGGCGGCCAGGAGGAGGACGAGCACGGCGAAGGGGAGCACCTGCCACAGCGCCACCCGGGAGCGGACCTCGATGCGCAGGTCCTTCCCCGCCACCAGCAGCGCGTCACGCCACATCGACGTCACCCGGCTCCACGGCCATGAGCGGGCGCCGGCCGCCGCGGCGCGCCTCGGCCACCAGACCCCCGGCCATGACCACCACCCGGTCGGCCAACGGGACGGCCAGGTCCGGCTCGTGGGAGGAGAGCAGCACCGCCGCGCCCCCGCCGGCGGCCTCGGCCACCAGCCCGGCCACGACGTCCCGGGCCCCCGCGTCAAGGCCGGCGTGCGGCTCGTCGAGCAGCCAGAGCTCCGGGGCCCGCGCCACCAGCGAGGCCAGGGCCACCCGCCGCCGCTGCCCGGCCGACAGCCGGCCGACCGGGGTCCGCCGCAGGCGGCCGGTCAGCCCCAGCCGATCGAGCGCGTCCTCGCCCCGCGGGGCGGGCAGGCCGGCGGCCCGGGTGGCGAACCGCAGGTTCTCGGCCGCCGTCAGCTCGTCGTAGAGGGGGGCGGCGTGGCCGAGGAGGCCCACCCGGGACCGGACCGCGGTGCGGTCCTCGACCAGGTCGCAGCCGAGCACGACCGCCTCGCCCGAGGTGACGGCCATCAGGCCCGCGCACGTCCGCAGCAGGCTGGTCTTGCCGGCCCCGTTGGGACCGAGGACGACGACCACCTCCCCGGGGGCGACGGTGAGGTCGACGCCGGAGAGGGCGGGGAACCGACCGGCGAGCGCGACGGCGGCACGGAGGTGGACTGCAGGGGCCATGGCCTGGCGACCATGCTACGGGGGCCGGGGTGCCCGGGGCCAAGCAGCACCGGACCCCTCCGGCGACCGGCCGCCGGCCCCCCGGGACCGTCCTCAGCTGGTGGTCAGGCGGTGGAGGCCGAGGTGGTCGAGGAGCGCCTGGAACTGGGTGGAGAGCCAGCCCAGCTGCCCGGAGAGCAGGAGCACCCCGAAGGCCACCAGCACGGCGCCGGCCACCAGGTTGACCACCCACAGCGACCGACGGGCGCGGGCCCACAGCGAGGTGAGGCGGGAGAAGGCCACCCCGGTAAGAAGGAAGGGGATGCCGAGGCCGATCGAGTAGGCGAAGAGGAGCACCACCCCCCCGGCCAGCGTCGACCGGGTGGCGGCCAGGCTGAGGACGGCCCCCAGCACCGGCCCGATGCACGGGGTCCAGGCGAAGGCGAAGGCCATGCCCATCACCGGGGCCGCCCAGGCGCCGAGCACCGAGGGGCGGACGTGGAACCGGCGCTCGCGGGTGAGACGGGCGGCCCCGCCGGCGGCGCCGGCCCCGGCCAGGTTCCACGCCCCGGCCGGCAGCGCGCTCACCACCAGCACCGCCCCCAGCGCCACCACCACGGCCCCGGCCGCCGTGGTGAGGGTCTGCTGGTGGGCCTCGAGCAGCCGGCCGAGGCCCGAGGCGGCGGCCCCGAGCGCCACGAAGACCACGGTGAAGCCGGCGATGAACAGGCCGATCCCCTTGAGCAGCGGCCCGAGGGGGCGGGACGCGGTCCCGTCCTCGCCCGCCTCGAGCTCGGCGGCCGAGAGCCCGGTCACCATTGAGACGTACCCCGGCACCAGCGGCAGGACGCAGGGCGAGAGGAAGGAGAGGATCCCCGCCCCGAAGGCCACGAGCACCCCGAGGGGGTCGGCCGTGATGGCGGCGGGCGGGGCCGCGGTCACCGCGACCCCGGGCCCGGCGTGGCGGTCACCGTCCGCGCCCGGCCAGCCCTCAGGAGAGCTGGCTGCGGACGAGGGCCAGGTCGGCCTCGACCATCATGGTGACGAGTCCGGGGAAGTCGACCTCGCGCCCCCAGCCGAGCACCTTCTCGGCCTTGGTGGGGTCCCCGACCAGCAGGTCCACCTCGGCCGGGCGCAGGAACCGCTCGTCGACCACCACGTGCTGCTCCCAGTCGAGGCCGGCGGCCGAGAAGGCCAGCTGGCAGAGCTCGCGCACCGAGTGGGTCTCGCCGGTGGCCACCACGTAGTCGTCGGGCCGGTCCTGCTGGAGCATGAGCCACATGGCCCGCACGTAGTCGGCGGCGAACCCCCAGTCCCGCTGGGCGTCGAGGTTGCCCAGGGCCAGCTTGTCGTCGAGCCCGCAGGCGATGCGGGCCACGCCGTTGGTGACCTTGCGGGTCACGAACTCGAGCCCCCGACGCGGCGACTCGTGGTTGAAGAGCATCCCCGAGGAGGCGTGCAGGTCGTAGCTCTCCCGGTAGTTGACGGTGATCCAGTGGCCGTAGACCTTGGCCACGCCGTAGGGGCTGCGCGGGTAGAAGGGGGTGGACTCGCGCTGGGGGACCTCGTGCACCTTGCCGAACATCTCCGACGAGCTGGCCTGGTAGAAGCGGATCGTGGGGTCGACGGTCCGGATGGCGTCCAAAAGGCGCGTCACCCCCAGGGCCGTGGTCTCGCCGGTGAGGACCGGCTGGCTCCAGCTGGTCTGCACGAAGGACTGGGCGGCCAGGTTGTAGACCTCCTCGGGCCGGTGGTCGCGCAGCACGGCGATGAGGGAGACCTCGTCGAGCAGGTCGCCGGCCACCAGGGTGAGGCGGTCCTGGATGTGGGCGATCCGCTCGAAGGTGACGGTGCTCGACCGCCGGACCATGCCCACGACCTCGTAGCCCTGTTCGAGCAGGAACTCCGCCAGGTACGACCCGTCCTGCCCGGTCACCCCGGTGATCAGCGCTCGTTTCGCCATCGAACTCCCTGCCTCGATCCTGACCTGCCGGCCGCCCTCCCCGGCCGGTCGGGACGTGCCCCGACGCTGCACACGGCGCCCGCCACGGTACCGCACGGAGGACGGGGGCCACCGACGGGCCTGCTCGGCGGCCGCCTCCCCGTACGCTACGGCCGATGAGGACGGCGGCCATCGTGTCGTTCCGGCTCGGCGGCACCGACGGGGTCTCGATCGAGGCGGCCAAGTGGCAGTGGGCCCTTGGCGAGCTGGGCTTCTCGGTGCGGACCGTGGCCGGCCAGGGCCCGGTCGACCTCCGGGTACCCGGCCTGGCCATCGGCGCGGCCGCCGGCCCGAGCTCCGCCGACATGGAGGGGGCGCTCGACGGGGCCGACCTGGTGGTCGTGGAGAACCTCTGCTCGCTCCCGCTCAACCCCGAGGCGCTCACGGTCGTGGCCGGGTGCTGCCGAGGCCGGCCGGCCGTGCTGCACCACCACGACCTGCCGTGGCAGCGCCCCCACCTGGCCCACCACGGCGGCCCCCCCGACGATCCCGCCTGGGCGCACGTCACCATCAACGAGCTGAGCCGGCGCGAGCTCGAAGCCCGCGGCACGATGGCGGTCACCGTCTACAACGCCTTCGACACCGCGGCCCCGGCGGGCCGCCGCGGGCCGACCCGCCGGGCGCTCGGGGTCGGGCCCGACCAGCGGCTCGTGCTCCAGCCCACCCGGGCCCTCCCCCGCAAGGCCGTGGACGCCGGGCTGGCCCTGGCCGAGGCGCTTCGGGCGGTCTACTGGCTGCTCGGCCCGGCCGAGGACGGCTACGGCCCCGAGCTCGAGCGCCTGCTCGCCGCGGCCAGGTGCCCGGTTCGGCGCGGCCCAGTGGAGGGCTCGTCGATGGCCGACGCCTACGCCGCCTGCGACGTCGTGGCCCTGCCGTCGACTTGGGAGGGGTTCGGCAACCCCACGGTCGAGTCGGCCGTCCACCGCCGGCCGCTCGCCGTCGGTCGGTACCCGGTGGCCGCCGAGCTGGCGGCCTTCGGCTTCCGCTGGTTCGACGCCGCCGATCCCGCCCCGCTCTCGGACTGGCTCAACGACCCCGACCCCGGGCTCCTCGACCAGAACCTGGCCGTGGCCCGGCGCCACTTCTCGCTGGAGGACCTGCCCGGCCGTCTGGCCCGGGTGCTCGGCGACCTCCGCGGGGAGCGCGGACCGGGCCGGGCGGCGGCCCCGCGGTAGCCTCGGCTGCCATGAGCTCGGCCACCCGCGCCGCGGAGCACGAGCCGTCGGCCGACGGAGCACACCACCCGATCCGTCGCCTCACGGGGGGCGAGCGGCGCAGGCAGCTGTCCGAGGTCGCCCTGCGTCTCTTCGCCGAGCGCGGCTACCGCGCCACCACGATGGACGACGTGGCCGAGGCCGCCGGCGTCACCAAGCCCCTCGTCTACCAGCACTTCTCATCCAAGCGCGCCCTCTACCTCGAGCTGGTCGACGCGGTCGCCCAGGAGCTGCTCGACGCCGTCGGCCGGGCCACGGCGGCGGCCGAGGGCCCCCGCCAGCAGGTCGAGATGGGGCTCGCCGCCTACTTCGAGCTGGTGGTGACCCACGAGAACGCCTTCCGACTCCTCTACGGCCGCAACGACGCCGAGGACGCCGAGCTCGGCCAGGCCCTGCGCCGCGTCGAGGACGCCATCGCCGAGGCCATCGAGCCGCTGATCGCCGCCGGACTCGAGCCCGACCACCGCAGGTTCCTGGCCTACGCGGTGGTGGGCATGGCCGAGGGCGCGAGCCGGCACTGGATCGCCACCCGGGCCGCGGACGGGCCGGCTGCTGAGGCGGCCACCGGCGGCGAGTCGAGCGCCGAGGCGCAGCGGCTGGCGGCCCGCCTGGCCGACCTCGCCTGGGCCGGGCTCCGCTCGGTCCACGCCGACTGACGCCGCGCCGGCGACCTCAGAGGCGGGCCGCCAGCCCGCAGCAGAGTCGCCAGAGCTCGGTGGCGCAGGCGGCGTAGACGTCGTCCTCTTTTCCCGCGGGGTCGGCCACGTCCTCGTCGTCGGCGAGGGCCGCACCGTCCAGCCCCAGGGCGAGGACCCGCTCGGCCAGTGACGGCGGCCCCGGGGGGAGGTCGGCGCAGAGCCGCCGGAGCGTGGCCGTCCGCGAGGCCGCCGCAGGGTGCACCCGTCGCACGTAGCGCACGTGGTCGGCCTCCATGGCCACCACGAGGTCGGCGGCGTCGAGGTCGGCGTCGTTGAGCTGGCGGCTGCGGTGCGCGGAGAGGGCCACGTCGCCCAGCGGTCCCACGGCCTCCAGCGCGGTGCGGGTGCGCACGCTGGCCGGCCGGCCCTCGACGGCGTGGGTCCCGGCGGTGGTCACCCGCAGCCCGACCCCCTCGGCCTCGGCCAGGTAGGAGAGCATGCAGCCGGCCATCACCGATCGCGCCGCGTTCCCGGTGCAGACGATCAGCAGGTCGACCGTGGCCGGCAGCGCCCGGGCGGGACGTTCGGCCACGGGGTCGGGCGGCACGGCAGCCGAGCCTAGGGCCGAGCCGCGGGACGGGGGCCAGCCCGACGCCGCGCCGACGGCGCGCGGCAGCGGTCGCCTGCCCGTCGAGCTGCCGCGCGGAAGGGCCACCCGGGCTACTGGACGTGCACGCCCGAGACGGCACGGGCGATGACGAGGCGCTGGATCTCGCTGGTGCCCTCGAAGATGGTGTAGATCTCCCAGTCCTCGCGTACTACCTGTTCAGGGCGCCGTTCGTGACCACAAACCGGGCTCTTCGTCCATGTGGGGGGCATATGGCCCTTCGAGAGTGGTCGCGATTGCCCCGACTCGCGCGCTTTGGACTGCGCCCGGCATGGACGAGACACCAAGCGCACACGACCGGTTCCCCCGATGGGGCGCATCTCGAGGAGCAGCGATCTCCAGGCGTACTTCGGGATCGCCTCGATCGACGAGCTGATCGCCAAGCACCCCTCGTTTCCCGCACCCCTTCCGCTGGGGATGAAGGGGCGCCGGTGGCTGCCGGCAACGATCCTTGGCTGGGTTGCCGATGGCATCGCACACACCGCCGCTGCCCAGTGGTCGGCGCCAACACGGGCTGTTGACGTTGAAATGGCACCTTGTCAGACTGCTCGTTCGTGCCGTCCCTCTCCCGCCGCACGGTGCTCAAAGGTTCCGGGATGATCGGACTGGTGGCCCTCCTGCCGGCCGACTTCATCGAGGGTTGCGCCAGCGGGGCCGGCTCTTCGGGAGGCCTTCGAGTGCTGGATGTTCACCAGGCGGCCGTTGTCCGCGCCGCCACGGCCAGGCTCATTCCCGGCCCCCAGGATGATCCGATCGAGCGTGGTCATCCCGGGGCACGCGAGGCCAACGTCACGCGGTACATCGACACCATGCTCGGGGCGCTTTCAGTCAGCCCAGCCGAGGTGTATGCGGACGGCCCATTCTCCAACCGCGCCGGGAACCCCACGGACGATATGGCGACGTTCATTGGGTTGACGGCAGCGCAGAAGGCCGGATGGTCGAAGCGACTTGCGGGCTTTCGACGTCATTATGAGCGCGGTGTCGCCGACCTCGACCGGCTCGCCGGCGGTAACTTTGCCGCGGCCACACCGAAAACCCAGGACACAATGCTGAGCAAGAACCCGAAGGGCTTCACGCAGCTGCTCATGACCCACGCCATCGAGGGGATGTACTCGGCGCCGGAGTACGGCGGCAACGCCGGATTTGGTGGGATGGCAAGAGATCGAGCTTTCCAGGGGACAGGCCAGCCAAGGGGCTACACGGACCGGGAGGTCTCCGATTCTGACGGGCCCGACATCTACGAACCATCGGGTGTCGGGGAACAGCTCCTCAAGCTGATCCAGTCCAGCTGATGGGGCGGGCACTGGTGATCGGCAGCGGTCCCGGTGGGTCGATCGCCGCAATGGTTCTGGCCGAGAAGGGCTGGGACGTGACGATCCTCGAGAAGGGCCCCAACTATTTCGAGCGATCTCACGAGGGAGCGCCCTCGGACGCATTTCTCGAACGATGAGCTGAAGCATGACCGGCACTTCGCCCGGCAGGACCCCGACAGCAGAACCTCGGGTCTTCAGATCCTCCGACACCGACTCCAAACCGTATACCGGGACCGTGCAGAGCCTTGCCCCAGACGGTGGGCGGGCGGTACGGCCCACTGGGACGCCAAGACGCCAAGGTTCTGGGACATCGACTTCCAGAAGCTCACCATGCTTGGCCCCCAGCCGACAGCGGACGTGGTCGGATTGGCCCTTCGCCTACGAGGAGATCGCGCCCTACTACGACGAGATCGAGACGCTCATCGGCGTGGCGGGCGACGTCGTCAGGCCTTCCGGCGGAGACCACCCTCGCCCATGCACCGAGGAGCCGGCCGCTTCCCGATGCCGACCGGGCCCCCACAGTACTCATCGTCTTTGGTCGCCAAGGGCGGTGCGGCCCTCGGCCTGCACCCGTTCCTGGTGCCCATGGCCATAAATAGCCGACCCTACGACAGGCCGTCCCGCATGCAACAACTGCGGCTTCTGCTGTCGGGTACGGGTGTCCGATCATGGCACGGGTAGGCGCCCTGGCCCCCCTGCGCCAGGCCCTTTTGCACGGTGCTGAACTGCGCGTCGGAGTCGAACGTGGTTAAGGTCGCCACGAGGAGACGCAGGGCGACCAGCGTGACCTGGCTGGATTCACAGGGTGCTCCTCACTCGCGAGCAGGCGGACATGGTCGTCTTGGCGATGAACGCCATCGAGACGCCACGTCTGGCCCTCTTCTCGCGATTTCCGGACCCTCACGAGGTGATCGGTCGCTATGTCATGTTCCACTGGTTCACCGATGGCACCGGGGTCTTCTTCTCGGAGCGATCTGCATGCCCACCGCGGCCGGGGCCTGACCCACGATCTCGACGACTTCGCCGACCCTGACTTCCCCGGGGCCCGGACAGCGGCGAAGGACGCCGGCCTGCCTTACTTTCGCGGCGGCACCCTGGAGATGGGTGGCAGCCAGCTCCCCCTCGACGAGGCCGCCAACTACCAGGAGATCCTCTCGGTTCTCTCACCGACAAAAGCCCTTCGGTACGGATTTCAAGCAGCTGATGCGCGACAGCCTGCTGCGCGACCGGCTTGGCCGGCATCACCTTGGTCGGCGAAGACCTGCCCTACCCCTCGAACCGGGTGGATCTCGATCCGAAGACTCGAGACTGGCGGGGCTTTCCGGTCCCCAGGGTCACGTACGGCCCGGGCCGCCACGAGGTCGCCGCGCAGGCCTTCTACATGCCGTGGATCGAGTCGGTCCTGAAGGCCGCCGGCGCCAACGTGACCATAGCCATCTCCGAGCTGCCGTCGATCGCAGTTCCCGGTCGCTTCGGGCACAGTGCCTAACACCGAGCACCTGATGGGCGGGATGCGGATGGGATCGCGACTCGGCGACGAGCGTCACCGATGGGGTCGGCCGCTATCACCACCTGGACAACGTGTTCATCTCGGACGGCAGTCTCTTCCCCTCGTCGGGGGGGCACAACCCGACGCTGACCATCATGGCTACCGCTCTTCGCAACGCCCGTCAATGGTCGTAGCGGGAAGCGACGTCGGATCGACCCCGCGGTGCACTTTCAGCCTTCCGTCAAAGCACGAGGACGAATCGGTGGATGGGGATCTCTTCTCGTCTGCGGCTCGATGCCGTACTCGGAAAGGTTCGGCCTCAGCAAAGCGCCGAATGCCTCCAAGTCCTCGTCGGTGTCCCAGATCTCGAAGCTCTAGAGGGCACCGTCGGCGCTAGATACAGGGACGGCGACGTAGTGGGCGTGACGTCCGGTCATATCTATTCCAAGCCGTTCAGGGCAGGTCAGGGCCTCCCAGCCCAGCTACTTGATGTGGATGCCGCTGACGGCACGGCGAGATCACCAGCCGCTGGATCTCGCTGGTGCCCTCGAAGATGGTGTAGATCTTCGAGTCCCGGTGCCAGCGCTCGACCGGGTAGTCGCGGACGTAGCCGTAGCCGCCGAGGATCTGGATGGCCTGCTCGGTCACCCAGACCGCGGTCTCCCCGGCGAAGAGCTTGGACTGCGAACCCTCGCCGGCCGTGAACTTCTTGCCGCTGGCGGCCATCCAGGCCGCCCGCCACACCAGCAGCCGGGCCGCGTCCACCCGCATCTTCATGTCGGCCAGCTTGAAGGCGATGCCCTGGTTCTCGATGATGGCCCGCTTGAACTGCTTGCGTTCCTTGGCGTAGTCGAGGGCGAACTCGTAGGCGGCCCGGGCGATGCCCACCGCCTGCGCGCCCACCAGCGGCCGGGTCGCCTCGAAGGTCGACATGGCGGCTTGCGTGGAGGTCTTCTTGCCCTCGCGGGCGCGGGCCAGACGCTCGTCGAGCTTCTCCTTGCCGCCGAGCAGGCAGCGCCCGGGCACCCTGCAGTCCTCGAGGATCACCTCGGCGGTGTGCGAGGCGCGGATCCCCATCTTCTTGAACTTCTGTCCCTGGCTGATGCCGGGCGTGCCCTCGGGCACGACGAAGCTGGCCTGTCCCCGGCTCCCCAGCTCGGGGTCGACCGACAGGACGAGCACGTGGGTGTTGGCGATGCCGCCGTTGGTGATCCAGGTCTTGGTCCCGTTCAGGACCCACTCGTCGGTCGCCTCGTCGTAGACGGCGCGGGCCCGCAGCGAGGAGACGTCCGAACCGGCGTCGGGCTCGGAGACCCCGAAGGCGGCCAGCCTGATGGCGTCGGGCGTCCCGAAGCACTGGGGCACCCACTCCGCCTGCTGCTCGGGGGTGCCGTTGGCCATGATGCCGGCCACCGCCAGGTTGGTGCCGAAGATGGCCAGGCCGATCCCGGCGTCACCCCACCCCATCTCCTCGAGCACGATGGCCATGAGCAGCCCCGTCTTGTCGCCGAAGCAGGTGGCCATGAAGTCCACCGAGTAGAGACCGACCTTGGCCGCCTCCTCGATGACGGGCCACGGGGTCTCCTCGCGCTCGTCCCACTCGTGGGCCACCGGTCGGACCACGTCCTCGTTGAAGTCGTGGACCCACTTCTGGATCTGGAGCTGGTCCTCGTTCAGGTCGAGGGAGAAGTCGGGCATCGGGCACCTCCTTTGTTACTCAATGGTAACCGAAGATGCGCCCGGCGAGGTCCCGCCCCTGGATTGCCGGCCCGGGGCCGGCCCGCCCTCAGGCGCCGACCGGACGGACGTCCTTGGCCATCAGGCCCTTCGGCCCGTCCTCGACGTCGAACTCCACCGCCTGGCCCTCCTCGAGCACGCGGTAGCCGTTCATCTGGATTGCGGTGTGGTGCACGAAGACGTCCGCCCCACCTTCCGGCTGCGAGATGAAGCCGTAGCCCTTCTCGGCGTTGAACCACTTGACCGTCCCGGTTGCCACGGTGGCGATCCCCCTTCTCTCTACATGCTGACTGCGACTGCATGTGCTGCTCTGGTTTCTTCCGACCCGCCGTCGGGTGCCAGCTGCGTGCCACCCGGTTCCCGCCGAACCGTGGCCAGGACGCTAGCAGCCCCGCCGGGAGGCAAAGGGGAACCGGACCCCCGCCGACCTGCGGTTCAGCGGCTCAGCCGCGTGCCCTCGGGCCCGTCCTCCACGGTCCAGCCCCGCGCCGCGAGCTCGTCGCGCAGCTGGTCGGCCCGGGCCCAGTCCCGGTCGGCCCGAGCCTCGTCCCGCTCGGCGGCCAGGCGCCGGGTCCCCTCGTCAACCTCGTCACCGCCCGCCGAGAGCGCCAGCCCGAGGGCCCCGCAGAGCACGGCGCAGGTCCGGGCGAGGAGCACGGCCCGCCCGGACTCACCGGCGTCGGCGGCGGCGTGGGCCCGACGGACCAGCTCGAAGACGCCGGCCAGGGCGCCGGGGGTGTCCAGGTCGTCGTCCATCTGCTCGCAGAAGCGCGCCACCGCCCCGGGGTCGGCCTCCGACGCCGGGCCGGCCCCGGCCACGACGAAGCCGCCCGGCGTCCCGGCCAGGAGGTCGGGCAGGGAGAACCGCCTGGCCAGGGCGTCGAGCCGTCCCAGCCCCTCCTCGGCGTCGGCCACCGTGGCCGTGGTCACCTCGATCGGCGAGCGGTAGTGGGACCGCAGGACCAAGAGTCGGTAGGCGCGCGGGTCGCTCCGGGCCAGCAGGTCGGTGAGCGAGGTGAAGTTGCCGAGCGACTTGGACATCTTCTCGCCGCCGACCATCACCCAGCCGTTGTGCACCCAGTGGCGGGCGAAGGGCCTCCCGTCGGCCACCGCCTGGGCCCGCTCGTTCTCGTGGTGCGGGAAGGCCAGGTCCTGTCCCCCGCCGTGGAGGTCGAATCCCTCCCCCAGCAGGTCGAGGGACATCACCACGCACTCGGTGTGCCAGCCGGGCCGGCCCGGGCCCCAGGGGGACTCCCAGCTCGGCTCGCCCGGCTTGGCCTTCTTCCACAGCGCGAAGTCCAGCGGCGAGTGCTTCTCGGCCCCGGCCTCCACCCGGGCGCCGGCCCGCAGCGAGTCGAGGGGCTGGCGGGCCAACAGGCCGTAGCCGTCGACCTTGTCGACGTCGAGGTAGACACCGTCGGAGGTCTCGTAGGCGACGTCGCGCTCGACCAGGTCGACCACGAGCGACACCATGTCGGCCACGTAGGCCGTGGCGTGCGGCGTGTCGGTCGGCCGCAGGACCCCCAGCGCGTCCATGGCCTCCCACCAGCGCGCCTCGTACTCGACCGCCACCTCGGGCTCGGTCCGCCCCTCGGCGGCGGCGCGGTTGATGATGTTGTCGTCGACGTCAGTGACGTTGGAGACGTAGTGGACGTCGAAGCCGCAGAAGAGCAGGTAGCGGCGGAGGACGTCGAAGACCAGCGAGTAGCGGCCGTGGCCCAGGTGCGGCAGGTCGTAGACGGTCGGGCCGCAGACGTACATCGACACCCGGCCCTCCTCGCGCTGCTCGAGGGGCCGGACCGAGCCGGTCGCGGTGTCGTGGAGGCGCAGCACCCGGGTACGGTAACCCGATCATGCCGCCGCCCGCGCCCGACCCGAGCAGCCCTCCGGCGCCACGCGGCGTCCCCGACAAGCCGTCACTGGAGGGGCTGGAGGCGAAGTGGTCCACCGCCTGGGCGGGCGGCGGCACCTACCGCTTCGACCGCTCGAAGGAACGCGCCGACGTCTACGCCATCGACACCCCGCCCCCCACCGTGTCGGGATCGCTCCACATCGGCCACGTCTTCTCCTACACCCACACCGACGTGGTGGCCCGCTTCCACCGCATGCGCGGCAAGGAGGTCTTCTACCCGATGGGGTGGGACGACAACGGCCTGCCCACCGAGCGGCGGGTGCAGAACTACTTCGGGGTGCGCTGCGACCCCTCCCTCCCCCACGACCCGGACTTCACGCCGCCGGCCGAGCCGCCGTCCGAGCCCCTGGCCGTCTCGCGCCCCAACTTCGTCGAGCTCTGCCGCCAGCTCACCGCCGAGGACGAGCGGGCCTTCGAGGAGCTCTGGCGCACCCTCGGCCTCTCGGTCGACTGGGACCTCACCTACTCGAGCGTCGGCGAGACCTCCCAACGGGCCTCCCAGCGCAGCTTCCTGCGGCTGCTCGCCGGCGGCCACGTCTACCAGCACGAGGCGCCCACCCTGTGGGACGTCGACTTCCGTACCGCCGTCTCCCAGGCCGAGCTCGAGGACCGCGAGCGCCCCGGCGCCTACCACCGGCTGCGCTTCGCCCGCGCCGGGGGCGAGGCCGTCGAGATCGAGACCACCCGGCCCGAGCTGTTGGCGGCCTGCGTGGCCCTGGTGGCCCACCCCGACGACGCCCGCTACCGGCCGCTGCTGGGGACCGAGGTGGTGACGCCGCTGTTCAAGGCCCGGGTCCCGGTCGTCGCCCACCCGCTGGCCGACCCCGAGAAGGGCACCGGGGTGGCCATGGTCTGCACCTTCGGCGACCTCACCGACGTGGTGTGGTGGCGTGAGCTCGACCTGCCCACCCGCACCGTCCTCGGCCGCGACGGGCGGCTGCTCCCGGTCACCTGGGGCGAGGGGGCGTTCGACTCCGAGGACCCCGCCGCGGCGGACGCCGCCTACGCCGAGCTGGCCGGCCGCACGGCCAGGCAGGCCCAGGAGAGGGTGGTGGCCCTGCTGGCCGCCTCGGGCGACCTGGTGGGCGAGCCGCGGCCCATCACCCATCCGGTCAAGTTCTACGAGAAGGGCGAGCGCCCACTCGAGATCGTCTCGTCCCGCCAGTGGTTCGTCCGCACCCTCGACCTGCGCCAGCGGCTGCTGGCCCGCGGCGAGCAGCTGCGCTGGCACCCGGCCCACATGGCCCACCGCTACCGCGCCTGGGTGGAGGGGCTGGGCAGCGACTGGAACATCAGCCGGCAGCGGTTCTTCGGGGTGCCCTTCCCGGTGTGGTACCCGGTGGGCGACGACGGGGAGCCCGACTTCGCCCGCCCGCTGGTGCCCGGCGAGGGCCGGCTGCCGGTCGACCCGTCGACCGACGCCCCCGACGGCTTCACCGAGGACCAGCGGGGCCGGCCGGGGGGCTTCGTGGGCGACCCCGACGTGATGGACACCTGGGCCACCTCCTCGCTCACCCCGCTCATCGCCGGCCGCTGGGAGGACGACCCCGACCTGTTCGCCCGGGTGTTCCCCATGGACCTGCGCCCCCAGGCCCACGACATCATCCGGACGTGGCTGTTCTCGACCGTGGTCCGCGCCGAGCTCGAGTTCGGCTCCCTGCCGTGGTCCGACGTGGCCATCTCGGGGTGGGTGCTCGACCCGACACGCAAGAAGATGTCCAAGTCCAAGGGGAACGTGGTGACCCCCCTGCCCCTCCTGGCCGAGCACGGGGCCGACTCGGTCCGCTACTGGGCGGCCAGCGGCCGGCCGGGCACCGACACCGCCGTGGACACCGGCCAGATGCGGGTGGGCAGGCGCCTGGCCATCAAGGTGCTCAACGCCTCCAAGTTCGTGCTCGGGCGGTTGGGGGAGGGGACCGTGCCGGGGCCCGAGGCGGTGACGACACCCCTCGACCGCGACCTCCTGCGCCGCCTCGACGCGGTGGTCGCCGCGGCCACGGCCGCCCTCGACGGCTACGACTACACCCGGGCGCTCGAGGCGGCCGAGGGGTTCTTCTGGTCGTTCTGCGACGACTACCTCGAACTGGTGAAGGCCCGCGCCTACGGCGACCCGGCCGACGCGGCCACCGCGTCGGCCCGCGCCGCGCTGGCCCTGGCGCTCTCGGTCCAGGTCCGGCTGTTCGCCCCGTTCCTGCCCTTCATCACCGAGGAGGTGTGGAGCTGGTGGCGGGAGGGCTCGGTCCACCGGGCGGCGTGGCCCGCGGCCGCCGAGCTCGCACCGGCCTTCGGCCACGACGGGGCGGACGGCGGCTCGGCGGTCCTCGACGCCGCGGCCGAGGTGCTCGGGGCCGTCCGCCGTCAGAAGACGACCGAGAAGCGCTCGATGCGCGCCCGCGTCGCCCGCTGCACCGTGGTGGACCGGGCCCTGCGGCTGGACGCCCTGCGGCTGGCCGAGGGCGACCTGGCCGAGGCGGGGGGGCTGGACGAGCTCGTGCTGGTCGAGGGGGTGGAGCCGTCGGTCGAGGTGGTGCTCGCCCCCGACGCCTGAGCCCGGGTCAGTCCGCCGAGCCGCCGGTCAGGTAGGCGCCGAGGGCGGCGTCGGCCATCTCCGCCGGGGTGCCCTCGCGCACGATCCGGCCGTGGACCATGATGGCCGCCAGGGTGGCCACCTCCAGGGCCGTGGTCACGAACTGCTCGACCACCACCACCGTCATCCCCCCCCCGGCGAGGCGACCCACCACCTCGTAGAGCTCGTCCACGATGAGCGGGGCCAGCCCCATCGACAGCTCGTCGAGCAAGAGGACCTTGGGCTCGGTGACCAGGGCCCTCGAGACCGCCAGCATCTGCTGCTCCCCACCGGACAGGGTGCCGGCCAGCTGCCGGGCGCGGGTGCCGAGCCGGGGGAAGACCTCGTAGGCCCGGGCCTCGACCTCGGCCATCGAGATCCCCCCCTTGTACGTCCACATCCAGAGGTTCTCGCGCACCGTCAGGTTGGGGAAGATGCCCCGCCCCTCGGGGATCGAGCACAGGCCCAGGTGGACCAGGGCCTCGGCCGGCCGGTGGCCGACGTGCGTCCCGCCGATGGACACAATCCCCTTGGTGGCCCGCACCCGGCCGCTCACCACCTTGAGCAGGGTCGACTTCCCCGCGCCGTTGGGCCCGAGCAGGGCGAAGACGCTCCCGGCCGGGACCGCCAGGTCCACCCCGTGGAGGACCTCGATGCGGCCGTAGCCGGCGCGCACCCCCTCGACGGCCAGGGCGGGCTCGACGGCGGCCTGGGGGCCGGGCGCAGAGGTGGCGGTCACGTGGCCACCCCGGGCCGGCCGGCCTCACTGGCGGTGGTGAGCAAGGTGGGCTCGAGCGCCGGCTCGACGGTGTCGGCCGGGACCGCCCCCGGCGAGCGCACCCAGGGGAGGCGCACCCGGTCCGCCACCCACTCGATGCCGAGCAGGCCGTTGGCCGCCCGGCCGATCAGGATGACCCCGGCCCCGGCGAACAGCCCTTCCACCTTTGTGAGGTGCGGCACGTTGGTGAACACGGCGTAGGTGAGCGCCGCCAGGAAGGCACCGGTCACCGTGCGGGCGCTCCAGATCACCACGAACAGGACGAAGATCACCCCGGCGAAGATTGTGAAGCTCGTCGCCCCCACCGAGCCCTGCAGCGTCCCCCACAGGGCCCCGCCCAGCCCGGCCATCCCCGCGGCCAGGGCGAAGACCGCCACCTTGGTGACTCCGGTGTTGAGGCCCACCGTGGCACAGGCCGCCGGCGAGTCGTTGGTGGCCACCAGGCGGCGGCCGAAGGCGCTGCGGCGGATGGCCAGGACGCCCACCGCGGCGAGGGCGAACACCACCGAGAGCAGGATGAACTCGGCCCGGTCCCCGGCGAACGACAGCCCGGCGAACGAGAACCGCCCGACCAGGATCCCCGCCTGGCCCAGCACGTGGGTGTCGGCGAAGAACCCGTACTGCACCGCCTCGGCGAAGGCGAAGGTCGCCAGGGCCAGGTAGAGGCCGCGCAGGCGGATGGCGGGCAGGGCGACCAGGGCCCCCACGGCGGCGCAGACGGCCACCGCCACCACGACGCCCAGGAGCGAGTTGCCGCCCGCCACCTTGCCCATGCAGAAGGCGCCGATCCCCATGATGGCGAACTGGCAGAGCGAGACCTCGCCGGCGTAGCCGATCAGGAGCACCAGGGAGAGGGCCACCAGGCCCAGGGCCATGGTCTGGCCGGCGATGGGCCCGACCGTGCTCACCCCCTGGGCCAGGAATGTGCCATGGAAGAAGAGGGAGAACACGACCGCCGCCGCCACGAAGACGGCCGCGGCGAGCAGCGACTCCCCCCTCCCCACCACCCGGGGGATGCGGGCCGCCACCAGCCGGCCGGCCGCCCGCAGGCGGACCGAGGGCAGGGCCACCAGGGCCACGAAGAGGAAGATCATGGGCAGGGCCGAGGTGATCTCGGCGCCCACGCCCGAGGGGAGGTGTTCGGGCGCGTAGCCGCCGAAGTACGTGGTGACCAGGCCCAGGGCCACGGCCCCGAGGAAGGTCCAGGGGATGCTGCGCAGCCTCCCGACCACCGCCGCGGCGTAGGCGTTCACCACCAGGAGCGTCATGACCGGGACGGTGAAGGTGATTGTGAGGGTGGGGGCGATGAGGATGCCGGCCAGGGCGGCCAGGAAGAAGCCGAGCATCCACCCCGCCCGGCTCATCCGGTTGGGCGACACCCCGGTCATGCGCACCAGCTCGGGGTCGTCCACGACGGCCCGCATGCCCACCCCGAGCCGGGTGCGCGAGAACAGGAAGCGCATGGCCACGGCCACGGCCACGGCCGCGCCGAGCAGCACGGCGTTCTGCCACTGCAGGTTCACCCCGAACAGCGGGAATGTGCCGGCCACCAGCGGGTTGAGCCGCCGGGCTGTGGACACGCTCCAGATGAGGGTCCCCGCCGCCAGCATGATCACGAGCAGGCCCAAGGTGACCATGATCGGACGCTCGGCCGAGGCGCCGTAGAGACGGCGCATGAGCGCCCACTCCACCAGGGCCCCGAAGGCCGGTGCCCCCACCAAGAGCACCAGCACCAGCCCCAGCCACTCGGGCACGCCGTGCTGGGTGAGGTCCCAGTAGGTGAAGGCCGCGAACATGGCCACCGCGCCGTGGGCGAAGTTGAAGATCCCCGAGGTCGTGTACGTCACCACCAGCCCGGTGGCCAGGATGGCGTAGGCGGCTCCCACCGCCACCCCGATGACGGTGAACTCCAGGAACTCGCTCACTTCACCCCCTCCGTCCCATCGTGGCGGCTCCGCCCCGCCCCGTCGACCCCCCGGACGATCAGCCGCCGGCGCCCGGCGGCAGGTAGTACTGGTTGGTGCAGCGGTAGCCCTTGGTGCTGCTCTTGACCGGCGGGTCTGTGATGCGGGTCCACTGGCCGTTCTTGATCTGACCGAGCAGGTAGCAGTTGGACACGGTCTTGTGCGCCGGGTTGCTCGGTGCCTGGATGCCTGTGCCTGTGAATTCGGTGATCTTGCCCAGGGCCTGGAGGAGCGAGCCCCGGCTGGGGGTGTGGCCGGCGTTCTTCAGCGCCTCGACGAACAGCTCCGCCGAGAGCCAGCCGTAGAGGGTGAACAGGTCGGGCTTCCAGCCCGGGTGGGCGACCTGCACCCAGTGGAGGAACTGGTTGACCGCCGGGATCGTCTTGGCGTCCTGTCCCAGGTAGAGCGAGATGTCCTGCTCGAGGTACATGCCCTGGACGGCGGCGGCCCCGCCCGCTGTCGGGATGAGGGTGTTGGAGTAGGTCGACGCCCCGAGCACCACCTGGGGGTGGAAGTTCTGGGAGTTGATCGCCCGGATCAGCGGGGCGGCGTAGGCGGGCGGGTTCTGCTCGATGAACAGCATCTGCACGCCCTTGGACTTCATGGCCACGGCGTCGGCGACGAATGTGTTGTACTTCGCCGTGATCGGGTAGGTGTTCTCGTAGACGACGCTGTACCCGAGGTGCTCCATGGTCGCCTTTTCGCCCTGCCAGGCCGCTGTGGCCGACGGCTCGTCGGCCACCAGCACGGCCACCTTCTTCACCCCCTTGGGGTACTTGTCCTTGAAGAAGACGAGTGGCCCCTCCTGCCAGCCGCCCTGCAGGGGGAACGGGCTGGCCAGGTTGGGGTACTTGTTGTTGGTGGGCGACACTGTCACCGTGACGTCGGGCATCTGCGGGTTCTTGGCCAGCACCTGGCCGGCCGATGTGGCGGTGACCGAGAAACTCCCCACCATGGCGAACTCCTTGGACACGTCCGACTGCAGCAGCTGTTCGTAGGCTGTGCCGCTGTAGTGTGTGTCCTGGGCTGTCACCACGATCTTGCGCCCTCCGACCCCGCCCCTCGAGTCGATGTCGTCGATGTAGGCCTGGGTGCCGACGGCGGCGCCGGTGAACAGTGTCTCGAAGTGGGTGGAGATGTTGGCGACCTTCACCGTGGTGGCCGAGATCCCGATGTGTGTTGTGAAGGCGCTCTTGGGGATGCCGACGCCCTACGTTCTGAGAGCTGGCGGCGGTCGCCGCCCCGGGTTCCACCGAGAGCGTCGTGCCGGCCACCGCCATCAGGGCCAGGCCCGCTGCGCCGACCCGGATCTTCCTCGAG
Source organism: uncultured Actinomycetota bacterium (assembly GCA_963770505.1). Taxonomy (GTDB): domain Bacteria; phylum Actinomycetota; class Acidimicrobiia; order Acidimicrobiales; family RAAP-2; genus CAVYPR01. Next base: position 602,776 of record CAVYPR010000006.1, read on the forward strand.
GCTGCTCTCATGTCATCCCTTCTGTTCGGCCCTTCACCGGGACGCCGACCTCGGTGGCACGCCGGCCGCCGGGTCGAACGGGCGCAACCGGTCGCCCCTTGAAGGGTGGGCCTCGGATCGTCGGGCGCTCACTCTACTCCCGGCCCGTCTTCCCATCGCCGTCGGCCCTCTTCAGGGTGCCGAGGTAGGCCGCCTGCACGGCCGGGTGGGCCCGCACCTCCAACGGGGTGCCGTCGGCGATGATCTCGCCGAAGTCGAGCACGTAGACGCGGTCGCAGACTTCGAGCACCAGGTCCATGTCGTGCTCGACCAGCAGGACGGCTCGGCCCTCGGCCGCCAGCTCCCGCAGCAGGCGGCCGAGCCCGGCCGACTCGGCGTCGTCCAGCCCCGAGCACGGCTCGTCCAAGAGGAGCACCCGCGGGCCGATGGCCAGCGCCCGGGCCAGCTCGACCAGCCGGGCCGACCCGGTGGGGAGGGCGTTCACAGGGTGGGTGGCGGTCTCCCCCACCCCCACCCGGTTGAGCAGTTCGCCGGGCGACTTGACCGGAGCCGGCAGCTCGCGGCGGCGGCGCAACGACCACCTCGACCGCAGACCCGCCTCGATCCCGACCCGCACGTTGTCCTCGCTGGTGAGGTGGGAGAAGAGCTCGAGCCGCTGGAAGGTGCGGGCCAGCCCCAGCCGGGCCCGGCGGTGCGGGCCGAGGCCGGTCACGTCGCGGCCGGCGATGCGCACGTGGCCGTGGTCGGGCCGCTGCAGCCCGCTCACGACGTTGAAGAGGGTGGTCTTCCCGGCCCCGTTGGGGCCGATCAGGCCGGTGACGGTCCCGCCGTGCACGTCCAGCGAGACGTCGGAGAGGGCGGCCACCCCGCCGAAGCGCACCGAGACGTCGCGCACGCTGAGGAGAGGCTCACCCCCCGGTCCCCGGTCCTCGGTCGGTGGCCCCTGCTCGTCCCCCACGGCCCCCTCCAGCTGCGCGGCTCGGGCCGGTCGCGCCTCCTTGGTGGGAGGCGGGCCGCCCTCGGCCGATGAATCTAGGTCAGATCGTCTCGGACGGGCTGACGGCCCCCGTGGCCTTCCCGCCCCGTTCCGTCGGCCAGGGGCCGGGGGCCGGCCCGTCGGCGGACCGACCGGTGGGGCCCGTCGGGGTACCGTCCCGCACGGCATCGAGGAAGGCGATCACCCCGGCGGTGGTGGCCTGACAGCGAAGCGAGGCCAGGACGTCGAAGGCGTGCTGGGCCAGGGGCAGCTCGGCGTAGGCGACCGGGGCCGCCGCCACCCGCCGCAGGGCGTCGACGAACTGGCGGGCCACCTCCACCGGGACCAGCGTGTCGTTGCCTCCCTGCAGCACGAAGAAGGGCGGCGCCCCGGCGTTGACCCGCAGCGTCGGGGAGGCCCGACGGAAGACCTCGGGATGCTCGGCCGACGACACCTTCATGACCTTGCGCTCGAGCATCTCGAGCAGGCCGGTGCCGTGCACGCCCGCGGCGGCAGGGTCCACGGTCATGTCCATCACGCCGTAGAAGGGGACGCAGGCGTCGACCGAGGTGTCCTCTGTCTCGAACCCGGGCTGCCACTCGGGATCGCCGGCGGTGAGGGCCGCCAGGGCGGCCAGGTGACCCCCGGCCGACCCCCCCGAGAGGGCGATGAAGGAGGGGTCGCCGCCGTAATCGGCGATGTGCCGGCGGACCCAGGCGATGGCCCGCTTGCAGTCGACGATCTGGTCCGGCCAGGTCGCCGCCGGGCTCAGGCGGTAGTTGATCGTGGCGCACACCCAGCCCCGGTGCACCAGTTCGTTCATCATCGGCTTTCCCTGCTCCCGCTTGTCGCCGATGATCCAGGCGCCGCCGTGGATGTAGATGAGCACCGGCGCGCCGACCGCGCCGCGACGCGGTCGCACGATGTCGAGGCGGTGTCGTCGGTCGCCGTCGCCCCAGTAGTCGACGTGCCTCACGATGTCGGCGTGGCGGCTCCACAGGGGCAGGGCCCTGGTCGTCCGCCACCACCGCCCCCACTCGGGCACCGGCATGGGCATGGGAACTCCCGAGGGGTCCGGCAGCGCCGCGCAGACGGCCTCGGCCACGATCCGGCCGTCTCGCCGGCCGGCCACCGCCAGCCCGAAGAGCCCCGCCACCGAGACCGCCGTGAGTGCGAGGCCCAGGTACCCGGCCCATGCGCCCAGCGCCCCGAACACCGCGAAAACGACGGTGACGGCGACGGCACAGGCGATGTTCGCCACGGCCAGCTCGCCGACCGGCCACCCGACGGCGAAGCTCAGTACCGAGACCGGTTCGCGGCGTATCGGGCGGTAGGCGGTGGCCACACAGAGCAGGCCGAGCACGGAGACGGCCAGGTAGGCGTAGGGCACGGGGGCCATCATCGCTCGCCGCACACGGCGCGCGCTACGCGGGCCCTGGCCCGACCGGTTGCCCGGCCGGTTGCCCGATCCGCCCCGAGGTGCGACGGTTGTGCGGGCCGGACCCACGGGGCGCCGGCCGGGACCCGGGCGCAGGAGGACAGATGACGACCGAACGGCTGACCGGGCTCGACGCGAGCTTCCTCTACCTCGAGACGCCGACTCTCCACATGCACGTGGCCTTCACCGCGGTCTTCGACCCCTCCACGGTGCCCGGCGGGTACTCGTTCCGGCGGCTGCGGGCCCACATCGACGACCGCATCCCGCTCCTCCCGGTGTTCCAACGGCGGCTGGTCGAGGTGCCGTTCCGGCTCGGCCACCCCGTCTGGGTCGACGATCCCGACTTCGACATCGACAACCACCTGCGCCGGGCGGCGCTCCCCTCGCCGGGCGGGATGCGCGAGCTGGCCGAGTTCGCCGGCGACGTGACGAGCCGCCAGCTCCACCGGGACCGCCCCCTGTGGGAGATGTGGATCGTCGAGGGGCTGGAAGGTGGCAAGGTCGCCATGGTGGCCAAGATGCACCACTCCACCGTGGACGGGGCCTCGGGGGCCGAGCTCCTCGGGGTCCTCCTCGACCTCACGGTCGATCCACCCGAGCCGAGTCCGCTGCCCGTCGCCCAGCCCGACGGCCGGGTCCCCTCGGGGTTCGAGCTGGCCAGCCAGGCGCTGATGGTCCGGGCCGTCCGCCCCTTCGAGCTGACCAAGACGATCGTGCGCACCGGCCAGGCCGTGCTCGGGGTGCGTCGGGTCCGCCAGGGCGGCCGGCCGACGGCCAAGGCGGCCCTCCCCCTGACCGCCCCCAGGACCTCGCTGAACGTGGCCATCACGGCGAGGCGGCGCGTGGCCTACGCCGCCGCCAACCTGGCCGACGTGAAGCGCCTCAAGAACGCCATGGACACGACGGTGAACGACGTCGTCCTGGCCATGGTCACCGGCGCCCTGCGCAACTACCTGTTGGCCGGCGACGAGCTGCCCGAGACACCGCTGGTCGCGGTGGTGCCGGTCTCGGTCTCGCCCGACGTGGCCGCGCTGCGGGGCTCCAACAAGGTCTCGGCCATGTTCGTCCAGCTCCCGACGGACGTCGCCGACCCGCTCGAGCGGCTCCGCATCATCCATGAGGGCACGGGCGGCGCCAAGGAGGAGCACCAGGCCCTCGGCGCCCGCACCTTGCAGGACTGGGCCGAGCACGCCACGCCGAACGTCTTCGCCCTGTCGGCACGGCTGTACACCCGCATGCGGCTGGCTGACCGCCACCGCCCCATCGCCAACCTGGTGGTCTCCAACGTGCCGGGCCCGGACTTCCCCCTCTATCTGGGCGGGGCCGAGCTGCTGGCGGCGTTCCCCCTCGGGCCGGTGATGGACGGCATGGGCCTCAACATCACCATCATGAGCTACCGGGGCGTCCTCTACTGGGGCCTGGTGTCCTGCGCCCGGGCGGTGCCCCGGATCTGGGACATCGCCTCGGCCGTCCCCGGCGCCCTGGACGAGCTGCTCGTGGCGGCCGGCATCACCCCCGAGCCCTTCGAGGTCCCGCTGCACCTCGGACCCGGCATGCCCTCCCCGGCCGCCTGGGCCGGCGCCTACGACCGGGCCCGGGCCGCAGGCCCCCCCGAGGCACCACGGACCGCCGGGCCGGTCCCGTCGGCGGCAGGCTGAACGCCCCGCCCGCGGCGCACGCGGGCGGGCGATGCCGGGAGGCCGGTCGGCCGGCCGGGGGGAAGGGAGAACGACCAGGCGAGATGATCAACGTCCACTTCGTCTTCCTCGGCGCCGCGCTCGGCCTCACCGGGTCGGCCTTCTACATCCGTGACACCTTGCGGGGCGTCACCCACCCCAACCGGGTGAGCTGGCTCCTGTGGGGGGCGGCTCCGATGCTGGCCTTCGCCGTCGAGGTGCGCTCGGGGGTCGGGCTCCAGTCGCTCATGACCTTCACCGTCGGCTTCGCGCCCCTCTTGGTGGTGGCGGCGTCGTTGGTCGGTGGCCAGGGCGTCTGGCGGCTCACCCGGCTGGACATCGTCTGCGGCACGCTGTCGGTGGCGGGCACGGCGGTGTGGCTCCTCACCCGCCAGGGGCTGGTGGCCATCGCCGCGGCCATCGCCGCCGACGCCCTGGCCGGCGTGCCCACCGTCGTCAAGTCCTGGAAGGCTCCCGAAACCGAGAGCGTCAGCGCCTACCTCGGGGCGTTCGCCAACGCCACCATCACCCTGCTCACGGTGACCACGGTCACGGTGGCGGTCATCGCCTTCCCCATCTACATCGCGGTCATCGCCGGTCTGGAGGTCGTGCTCATCGGCGGGCGCCTGGGCCCGCGGCTGCGGGCGCGGCGCGGGGTCACGGCGGGCGCCACCGGCCCGCCTCCCTGAGGCACTGCGCCGGCGGAGCGCCGGCAACCGGGGACCCAGGACCGTGGGAGGATGCGCGACGTGGAGCGTCGGGCCAGTCGGCGTGTGGTGGCGCGGCCCGCCGGGGGATCGGGGGGGCGGCGGTGACGCGCTACGCCTCGATGCTCCGGGGGGTCAACGTGAGCGGTCACCGCAAGGTCTCGATGGCCGACCTCAGGGCCCTCTACGCCGAACTCGGCCTCGACGACATCGAGTCCTACCGCCAGAGCGGCAACGTCGTCTTCTCCTCGACCTCGCGCTCGGCCGGCCGGCTCGCCGCCACCATCGAGGCCGCGCTGCGTGCGGCGTTCGACTACCACGACGTCGACGTCTTGGTCCGTGGGCCGGGCGAGCTCGACCGCCTGGTCGCCTCCAACCCGTTTCTCGCCGCCGGGGCCGACCCGGCCACGCTGCACGTGACGTTCCTGAAGGACGCGCCGGCCGGCGGGCCCTTCGCCGACGTCGTGCCCGGGGCCGGGGCGGACGGGTTCGCCTTCACGGAGCGAGCCGTCTACGTCCACTGCCCCGCCGGCTACGGCCGCACCAAACTGCACAACGGCTACTTCGAGCGCTTGACGGGGGTGCGGGCCACCACCCGCAACTGGGCGACGGTCACCGCGCTGCGCGACCTCACGGCCGCGGGTCGCCGCTAGGGACCCGCTCGACCCCGTCCCGCGGGCAGGTTCGCCGCGGCTCCTCGTCGGCCAGGACCGACGGTTCGAGGAGTTCGCCCGCCGCCGGGGTGCGGGCCCGCGACGGGAGGGCGGCCACCACCAGCACGGTGCTGAGGGCGGCCACCACCGCTGCCACCTTGAGCGAGAGGTCCATGCCCGACACGTAGGCGTGGCGGGCCGCCACGGCCAGCTCGGCACCGAGGGCGCCACCGGCCGCGTGCGCCACCGCCAGGGCGCCCCCCACCGAGCCCAGGATGGCGCTGGAGGCCACCGGGGGCACGTTGTGGCCGACCAGCAGGCCCGCCATGTCGGCCTGGTAGCGCACGGAGAGCACCGAGCCGATCACCGCCACGCCGAGTGCCCCGCCCACTTGGAGGGCCGAGCTGTTGGTGGCCGACCCCACCCCGGCCCGCTTGCGGGGGAGCGACCCCATCACCGAGGCCGTGGCCGGGGCCATGATCATCCCCGCTCCCAGTCCGAGCAGGGCCATCCCCTCCAGGGTGTGGCTGAAGTGCTGGGCGGTCGTCGTCGTGGTCGCCAGCCACAGGCCGGCGGCCACGATGAGCGCACCGGCGGCCACGACCACCTTGGTGCCCAGGATCCTGTCGAGCACGGTGGAGACCACCGAGGCGACGGCCAGGACGGCGGCGATGGGCAGGATCCGCACCCCGGTCTGGAAGGGCGAGTACCCCAGCACGAACTGCAGGTACTGGGTGAGCACGAACAGGTAGCCCATGAGGGAGAACACCGCCAGGGCCACGGCGGCCATGGCCACCGAGAAGCGGCGGTTGGCGAACGGCTCGAGGAGGAGCAGCGGGTGGGGGGTGTGGCGCTCCCAGACCACGAAGGCCGTGAGCACCACCAGGGAGGCGGCGCCCGCGGTGACGACCAGCGACGAGTGCCAGCCGTGCACCGGCACCTCGATGATCGCCCATAGGAGCAGGGCCAGGCCGATGACCGAGAGGAACGCCCCGGGCCAGTCGACCTGCCGGGGACTGGGGTCGCGTGAGTCGGGGACCAGCCAGAGGGCGAAGACAAGTCCGCCGAGGGCCACCGGCACGTTGATGAGGAAGACCGACCCCCACCAGTAGTGGGCCAGCAGCCAGCCACCGGCGATGGGCCCGATGGCGATGCCGAGCCCGGTCGTCCCCGTCCAGATGCCGATCGCCCGCTCCTGGAGCTCGGGCTCGCGGAAGAGGTCGGTGATGATCGAGAGGGTCGCCGGCATGATGCAGGCCGCGCCGAAGCCCATGAAGGCCCGGAAGGCGATCAGCTCGTTGACCGAGCCCGAGAAGGCCGACCCGGCCGACCCGGCGGCGAAGAGGACCAGGCCGGCGCAGAAAACTTTCTTGCGGCCGACCCGGTCGCCGACGCTCCCCATCACGAGGAGGAACCCGGCGAACACGCACGAGTAGATGTCCACGATCCACTGCAGCTGCGACTCGGTGGCCTTGAGTGACCTCACCAGCGTGGGCAGCGCGATGTTGAGGATCGTCATGTCGAGGGAGACGATGAGCAGCGACACGCAGAGCACGCCCAGGGCGGCCCAGCGGCGGGCCTGGTGTGCCGGGGCGACCTGCACCGCCGTGGTCTGCGCATCCACCGCGTAAGCCGACCACACGACGCCCCCTCCGACTAGGGCCGTTGGTCCCCCAAAGACCGCCCGTGACGTTCGGCCCTGGCGCGCTGGCGTGGGGCGGCGCACGCTGAGGTCGTGGCGCAATGGGCGAGGCAAAAAGGGTCGTGACGGGTCCGCCGGAGCCGGCTCGACCGGAGGGGCCCCCGCCCGGCCACGGTCACAGCCTGCTGATGGCCCGCGTCGCCGGCATCCCGGTCTGGGTGCACTGGACGTTCGCGGTCCTGCTCGGCCTCGTCGTGGTGGCGGACTGGCACAAGGGGTGGGGCGTGGTGGTGGCCGGCCTCGTGTGGATCGTCGCCCTCTTCGGCTCCGTCCTCGTCCACGAGTTCTCCCACTGCTACGTGGCCCGCCGCAGGGGGGCCAACGTGGTCGGCATCCTGCTCATCCCCCTCGGGGGGATCTCTCAGCTGACGGCCATGCCCGAGGCACCCAACGACGAGCTGGCCGTGGCCGCGGTCGGCCCGCTGACCAGCCTCGTGCTCGGCGTGGCCCTGCTCGTCGCCGGAGCGCTGGCCGGGTCGTCGGTCTGGCCGCCGACCCTCTTCGCCGGCAGCTGGTGGGCCCGCTTGGGTTGGCTCAACCTGTTCCTGGCGGCGTTCAACCTCCTGCCCGCGCTGCCCATGGACGGCGGTCGGGTGCTGCGGGCCGACCTGGCCCGGCACCGCAGCAAACTCGAGGCGACCCTCGTGGCCGGGCGGGTCGCCCGCTTCCTGGCGGTGGCCATGATCATCGCCGGGTTCTTCGTCGACTTCTGGCTGCTGCTCATCGGCGTCTTCGTCTACCTCGGGGCGCGTGGGGAGGAGGAGGCGGCACGCCACCCCTCGGCGCAGGACGCCGGGAGACCCGGACCCCCGCCGTGACGCCGGGCACCCCGCCGTGACGGGCGGTCACGTTCACCCCCGGCCGCCGGATGCGGTAGAAGGGGGGCCATGACACACCGCCCCCGCCGATCGTCGTCCGGGCGCGGTCCCTGCGCCCCCCCGGCCGCGGCCGGTCCGGTCCGCCCGGGTGGCGCGGCGTGACGACCCAGGGCGGTTCGGTGCGCCTCACCGGACGGAGCCTCCTCAAGGAATCTGACCTCGACCGGGCGGAGTTCGTCGCCCTGGTGGACCTGGCGGACGACCTGCGGGCCGAGAAGCGGGCGGGGAACGAGCGCCGACGGCTCGAGGGGCGCAACATCGCCCTCATCTTCGAGAAGACCTCCACCCGCACCCTCTCGTCGTTCGAGGTGGCGGCGCACGACCAGGGCGCCAGCACCACCTACCTGGGCCCCGAGGCCACCCAGCTGGGCCACAAGGAGTCGATGAAGGACACGGCGCGCGTCCTCGGCCGGATGTTCGACGGCATCTGCTACCGGGGCTTCTCCCAAGAGGGCCTCGAGGAGCTGCAACGTCACGCCGGTGTCCCGGTGTGGAACGCCCTGACCGACGAGTGGCACCCGACCCAGACGCTGGCCGACGTCCTCACCATGCGCGACCACGTCCCCCTCGAGCGTGTGGCCTTCTGCTACCTCGGCGACGCCCGCAACAACATGGCCAACTCGCTGCTCGTCACCGGGGCGCTCCTCGGACTCGACGTGCGCCTGGCCGCGCCGGCCAGCCTGTGGCCGGCCGACGGGGTCCGCTCGCTGGCCGGGTCGCTGGCCGAGGTCTCGGGGGCGCGCCTCACGGTGACCGAGGACGTGGGGGAGGCCGTGCTCGGGGTCGACTTCGTCTACACCGACGTCTGGGTCTCGATGGGCGAGCCGCCCGAGCGGTGGGACGACCGCATCGACCTCCTCCTCCCCTACCAGGTGAACGCCTCGGTGATGGCCGCCACCGGCAACCCCGACGTGAGGTTCCTCCACTGCCTGCCGGCCTTCCACGACACCCGGACCGTCGTCGGGCGGAGCCTCTTCGAGCGCCGGGGCCTCGAGGCGCTGGAGGTGACCGACGAGGTCTTCGAGTCACCGGCCTCCCTCGTCTTCGAGCAGGCGGAGAACCGGCTGCACACGATCAAGGCATTGCTGGTGGCCACCCTCTCCGGCTGAGCCCCGGGGCCCCGGCGCCGGCGCGGTCAGCGCCGGCGGGACGGGAGGCGGTGGAGCATGTGCAGGAGGGGGTCGGGGCCGGGCGGGCACGGCGCCAGCCGGACCTTGCAGTCGACGGCCACGGCGCCGTCCGGCCGGCAGACGACCGGGTTGAGGTCGAGCTCGACGACCTCGGGCAGGTGGTCGGCGATGGCCGCCACCGTGGCCACCACGTGCCCCAGGGCGGCCAGGTCCACCGGCTGGCTGTTGCGGTAGCCGGTGAGGAGGGCCGCGGTGCGGGGGGCGGCGATCAGCCGCTCCACCGCGTGGCGGTCGAGCGGCGGGACGGCGAACGACCGGTCGCCCAGCAGGTCGCTGGCCACCCCGCCCAGGCCGAACATCACCAGCGGGCCGAACGAGGGGTCCACCGCCAGGCCGACGATCGTCTCGACCCCGCCCGGCGTCATGGGCTGGACGACGGCGCCGCCCATCTCGCCGCCCAGCCTGCCCTCCATGGCGCGGTAGGCGTCGGTCACCTCGTCGGCGGAGGACAGGCCGAGGGCGACGCCGCCCCGGTCCGACTTGTGCACCAGGGAGCCCGCGCCCGCCTTCAGGACGACCGGGAACCCCAGCGCCTTGGCCTCGGCGGCCGCGGCCCGTGCCGAGGTGGCGGGCCGGGTGGCCACCACCGGCAGGCCGCAGGCGGCGGCCAGCGCGGCGGCCTCGGCCGCGTCGAGCCAGCCCCCCTCGGGCCGGGCCCCGAGCAGCGCGTCCACCGCACCGCTGGCCGCGGGGTAGCGGCCCCAGTAGCTCGGGTCCCGAGGGCTCCGGTCCCGCTCCCGCCACTCGGCGTGGGAGCACAGGAGGGCGAGGGCGCGGGCCGCCCGGTCCGGCGAGGGGATGTCGGCGACGGCGACGGCGCGCGGTACGTCGCCCTGTGTCTCGAGGATGCAGGCGACGATCGGCTTGCCGACCTCGGCCGCCGCGGCGGCCACCGCGGCGCGGGTCTCGGCCCCCGGGATCAATGGGGAGGTGACCACCACCATGAGGGCGTCGATCCACGGGTCGGCCCCGACCGTGCGCAGGGCGGCCTCCAGGGCGGCGGCACTACCGCCAGAGGTCATGTCGACCGGGTTGCCCACCGCCGAGGCGTCGGGCAGGAGGCGGGCCAGTCGGCGACGGACGGCCGGCCGGAGCTCGGGGATGGCCAGGCCGGCCGAGGCGCAGGCGTCGGCCGCCAGGATCAAGGGCCCCCCGGAATTGCCCACGAGGGCCACCCGGCGCCCGGCGGGCAGCGGCACGGTGGCCAGCAGCCCCGAGACGTCCAGCAGCTCGTCGAGGGTGTCGACCTCCACGGCGCCGCACCCCGCCAACATGGCCCGCACCGCCACCTCGGGGGTGGCGGCGGCGGCCGTGTGCGAGCGCGCCCCCCGGGCCCCGGCCGTGGACCTCCCGGCCTTCAACACCACGATCGGCTTCTCCCGGCCCACCCTCCTGGCGATGCGCGAGAACTTGCGCGGGTTGCCGATCGACTCGAGGTAGAGGGCGATGACCGCGGTCTGCGGGTCGTGCTCCCAGAAACAGAGCAGGTCGTTGCCGCTGACGTCGAGCTTGTTGCCCAGCGAGACGAAGCTCGAGATGCCCGTCCCGCCGCGACGCGCCCGCTCGGAGAGGACGATGCCCACCGCGCCCGACTGCGAGCCCAGGGCGATGCGCCCCCGGTGCGGGGGGGCCAGGGCGAAGGTGGCCTGGAGGTGGACCGAGGGGTCGGCGTTGTAGACGCCCAGGCAGTTCGGCCCGACCAGCCGCATGCCGGCGTGCCGGGCCACCTCGCCGATGGCCCGCTCGATGTCGGCACCGTCAGCGCCCAGCTCGGCGAAACCCGAGGTCACGATCACCGCGGCCCGCACCCCGGCTGCCGCCGCCTCCTCCACCACCCCGAGCACCAGGGCCGGCGGCACGGCCACCACGGCTAGGTCGACCGGGCCGGGAACCTGCCCGATCGAGGGGTAGGCCGGCACCCCGGCCACCGCCCCGGCCCCGGGGTTCACCGGGAAGACGGCGCCGACGAAGTCGGCCTGGAGCAGGGAGCGGACGACCTCGTGGCCGACCGCGCCCGGGCGCCGTCCGGCCCCCACCACCGCCACGGTGGACGGGCGCAGGACGTGGGCGATGCTGGCCGCCTCGGCCAGGGACTCCCGAACGTCACAGCGGGCGCGGTAGCGCTCGGACGGCGTGAGGTCGACCTCGACGGCGGTCCCGTCCCTCCGGCGGTGCTCGGTGAGCGACAACCCCGAGTCGCGCAGGAGGGCCAGGAGCGCCGAACCCGCCCGCAGACCGTGGGCCGTGAACCGGTGGATCCCGGCCTGCCGGGCGTGGGCGGCCACGGCCTCGAGCAGCAACGGGCCCGTGCCCGCCGCGGCGACCGAGCCGTCGACCACCAGACCCAACTCGGCCGACGAGGGTTCGTCGACCGGCTCGTAGGCGGCGACACCCACGCCCACGTCGCCCCGGACGGCCACGAAGGCCATGCGGCCCGGGCCCCCGACCGGGCTGCGCCCCCCAAGCCGGGCGAGAAGGCTCCCGAGCCCGTGGCCGGATCCGGCCAGGCCGGCCACCCACGCCCGGTCGACCCGCGCCGCCGGCCGGATGCGCACCGGGCGGCCGTCGGCCAGCAGCCCGTCGAGCACCCAGGCGTCCGGGTCCGCGGCAGGGGCTCTCCCGGCCGGCCGGGGGGCGGCGCCACGCCTGGACACCGGTCGCCCGGTCGCTCGTTCGGTCACCTCGCGTGCTCCCGGCGCGTCACGACGCGGAACGGTACCCGGCGAACCCCGAGGAGCCACCGGGCCGGTCGCAGCCGTCGATGGCCATGCGCAGCCCACCCGGGCCAGTGATCCGCGACGGACCCGTCCGGACGCCACCAGGCCAGGTGCCGGAGCGGGCCGCCCACCTCTGCCCCGGTCACTCCGCCTTCACCACCGCGTACCAGATTCGGTGGGCGACGCCCTCCACAGCGTCGGCCATGCGGGCGCAGCGGCGGTAGAGCTCGCGTCGCCCGGTGACCTCGCGGATCTCCTGCACCTCGAGCAGGCCGGACATGGCGCGGCGGTAGACGTGCTCGACGGCGCGCTGTCGGCGCACTGCGGCGTCGGCGAACTCGGTGGCGCGATCGGGGTGGGAGACGAGCAGGGGAAAGGCACTGACGAGGTCCCGCACCCCCAGGGCCAGCAGGTCGGCCATCTCGGCGATGGCCGCGTCCGGCCGCATCCCGAGGACGTCGGCCTCACGCACCAGGTTCTTGGCCACGTTGAGGACGGCGTCGAGCCGCTCGGTGAGCTCGTAGGCATCCTCGGGACTGATGGGGGTCACGAAGGCGTGCTTGACCGCCTCGAGCACCGCCTTGCGGGCACCGTCGGCCTCGTGCTCGCAGGCCCGGACCTCGGCCTCCTTGTCGGCGTCCCCCTTGGACCAGGCGACGAGGGCGTCCATCCCCGTCACGGTCACCGCGCCCTGCCGGCCCAGCAGACCGAGCAGGTCGGGCGTCTCGGGGAGGAACCAGCGCCTCACGCCACCCACCGCCAGAACGGAAGGACAAGGGCGGCCAGCGCCGCGCTCACCGGGAGGGTGACCAGCCAGGCCACGCCGATCTCCCCCACGACGGCCCAGCGTACGTGGTGCCAGCGCTCGCCGGAGCCGACACCGACGATCGACGGGGCCACGACGTCGGTGGTGCTGACGGGGGCGCCCAGCAGGGACGCCGCCAGGACGACGCCGGTGGCCGCACCCTGGCTCACCAGGCCGTCCAGCGGACGGAGCGGGAAGATGTGCCGCCCCAGCGTCCGCACGACCCGCCACCCGCCGAGCGCCGTCCCCAGCGTGAGGAGGCCGGCCGACAGGAGCACCACCCACAACGGCACCGCGAAATGGGAGAGCCGGCCACCGGCCACCAGGGCGGCCGCCATCAGCCCCATCGTCTTCTGGGCGTCGTTCGACCCGTGGGCGAAGGCCAGACCGGCCGAGGTCACCACCTCTCCCCCCCGCACGGGCCGGGTGACGGCCCGGCTGGCCCGTCGCAGTCCCCTCCGGGCGAGCCGGATGCCGACCAGGGCCAGCGGGGCGGCCAGCGCGGTGGACAGGACGAGCCAGATGAGCGAGCCCCACACGCCCACCGGCCGCAGGCCGTCGAGGCCTCCCCAGTTGACGGCGTGGATGCCCCCCTCGGCCAGGGCGGCGCCGGCCAGGGCCCCGACCAGGCAGTGGCCCGAGCTGCAGGGCAGCCCCCGCCACAGCGTGAACAGGTTCCAGACGAGGGCGCCGGTGACCGCCGCGGCCAGGACCGCCAGCGCTTGGCCGGCCGGCACCGCCACGATGCCGGCCACCGTGGCGGCCACCGCCGTGCCGACCACCACGGCGCCCACCACATGGAACACCGAGGCCACGACCACCGCGGAGCCGGGGCGCAGCGCCCCGGTGACGACCGGCACGGCGATGGCGTTGCCGGCGTCGTGCACGCCGTTCACCAGCCCGAAGGCGGCCGTGAGCACGAGGACGGTCACCAGCATCGGCATCCTCCCACCCCCCCGGGCCGGGCCCGGCGACGGTTGCCGGCGACGAGCCCGTCGCCGTCCACCTGGGCCCCTTCGCACCGCAGTGCCCTCCGGCACCCGACGGCCGGCGTCAACGGCACGCCGGGCCGTGCGCCCTGCATCGGACGGCTTGGGCATCTCGGCCCTGGCCGCGGCAGGCGCCAGCTGGCAGGGTGTCGGTCATGAGGAACCAGGAACGGCAACGCCATGGCTGATCCGGGTGCCCCGGGGGGCACCGGGCGCGAGGGCGCCGGACACCACTCGTTCCCCGAGGGGGGCGGGAGGGTCATCGAGGCCTGGGGGCCGGACGCGGCTACCTGCCTGACCGAGGCGCTCTCGGCCCTCGTCGAGGGGTTCGCCGAGGTCGGCGACGCGCCGGCGCCGCGCGTCCTTCCCCTGTCGGCGGCCAACGGACCCGAGGACGCCCTGACCTCGCTGGTCGAGGAGGTGATCGACACCATCGACGCCTTCTCGGTGGTCCCGGTCCGCTTCCACCTGACCGGCACCGAGGACGGCGGGTTCGCCGGGGACATGGAGGTGGTCCCGATGCGCCATGCGGTGCTGACCCAGCCGTGCCCGACGGCGGTGTCCTTCGAGGGCCTCACCATGGGGAGCGACGGTCGTCGGTGGTCGTGCCACGTGCGAGTCGAGCTCTGACGAACCGCCCGGCCACGGGTCACACCGACACGCCGCCGGTGATGCGACCCTTCTCAAGGGTCACCACGCGGTCGGCGGCCGAGGCGACCTCGGCGTCGTGGGTCACCATCACGATGGTGAGCCCGGCCGTGCGGTGGAGACGTCGGAAGACGTCGACCACGTTGGTGACGCTCTCGGGGTCGAGGCTCCCCGTCGGCTCGTCGGCCAACAGGACCGTCGGTCGGTTGGCCAGGGCGCGGGCGATGGCCACCCGCTGGCGCTCCCCTCCCGACATCTCTGGGGGCTTGCGGGCGGACTGCTCCTCGAGGCGGACCCTGGAGAGGAGCTCGTCGGCGTCGTGACGGCGGGCCGCCCGGCCCCGACCGGTCCCGAACATGGCGATCTCCACGTTGCGGCGGGCGTCGAGGTGCGCCAGGAGGTTGTGCAGCTGGAAGACGAGCCCGATGTCGTTGCGGCGGTAGAGGTCGAGGTGGCGGTGGACACCGAGGTCGTGTCCCCGGAAGAGGATTTTCCCCGACGTCGGCCGGTCGAGGGCGGCGAAGAGCTGCAGGAGGGTCGACTTCCCCGACCCCGACGGTCCCGCGACGGCCACCCACTCCCCCTGGTGCACGGCCAGGCTGGCCCCGTCGAGGGCACGGACCGGTCCGTAGGCGACCTCGACGTCGACCGCCTCGATCACGGCCCGGTCCCCGCCGTCGCCACCCGATCCCGGGGCCGGGGCGGCAGTCTGCTGGGCGGCGGCCACCGGACCGGTCACTCCCGTCGGAGGGCGACGCCGGGACGCAGCAGCGCCGCCCGCAGCGACGGGTAGAGGGAGGCCAGCACGCCGATGACCACGGCCGTGTAGAGGGCGGTCCAGAAGACCGACGTGGGGAACTGCGCCTCCAGCACGCCACGGAGCGAGGAGAACTTCTCGAGCGCGGTGGTGAGCGCGAACGACAAGCCGATGCCGACGGCCGCCCCGAGCAAGCTTATGAGCAGCGCCTCGCTCATCACCAACGAGAGCAGCCGCACCCGCGACCACCCGATGGCCCGCAGGACCCCGAACTCTCGGATCCGCTCGACGAACGACAAAAGCATGGTGTTCATGACGATGATCACGCCGATGATGAGGGCGATGATCTGCGCGCCGGTCTGGGCCGCGTTGAGGAACGCGAGGTTCCGGTCGACCCGGCCGAACTGGCTGGCCAGGCGGACGGCCGCCAGGTCGGCGTTCTCCGTCTCGATCCGCCTCTCGACGGCCTGGATGGGGACGCCCTTTGTGACCTTGACGGCGGCCAGGGTGACGATGCCGGGCTTGCGTGTGTTCGCCTGAAGCGTCGTGAGCGGGAACATGGCGGCAGAATCGCCGAACGTCTGGTTGATGGAATAGATGCCGACCACGGTGTAGGTGATGGTTCCGATCTTCAAGGTGTCGCCGACCCGCTTGTGAAGGTTCTGCGCGGCCTGCCAACCCAACATGATCTCGGCCGGTGCGTGCAAGGCGTAGGGCCGCCCGGCCACCACGTGCACACCGAACGCCGGCAGCTGTGCGGGATCGACTCCGATCTGGATGAAGAGCGGGTTTGTGGCGTTGAGCTTGATGGCGCTGACCAGCACGGCGACTGCGCTGTGCACCCCGGGAGTCGCCCGGATGCTCGCCACCTGCTCCTCGGTGACGGTGCTTGTGAGGACGTCGGACGCCGACTTCTGCGCCACGATGAAGTCGGCATTCCCGAGCGACAGCACCTCGGCCGCCGAGGTCTGGAGGCTCTGCGTCACGACGCTTAGGGTCACCACGGCCGTCACGGCGATGGCCACGGCCACGGCCGTGAGCGCGGTGCGAAACCGGCGGGTGCCCAGGTTGTGCAGGACCAGACCGACAAAGGTCATCGGCCCGTCGTTCCCGGCGGGTCGCAGTTCGACGCTCTCGGTGTGACCTGCGGCAGCGGCAACGACCCTCCTCGGCTCCTCCTCATCATTTAGGTGCCGGCCGGCCACGATGCCTAGGGCCGGAGGACCCGATTGGCCGGGGAGCCGGGGACCAACAGCGGATGGCGGCGTCGCCGTTCGTCTCCACGCCGACCCGCCTCTCTCCGAACCCAGTGGCCGCGGCCACCGTACTGGCCGAGGCCTGCCGGGTCCCGGACTGCCGAAGCGTACGGCTCGTCAGTGCGTTCCGGCGTCCTGGGGCAGTGGGTGGGGCAACTCCGGGGACCCGACCTCACCGGATTCGACGTGCAGCCTCGGGATGATCCCCGACAGCCACCCCGGCAGCCACCAGTTGGCCTTGCCGAACAGGTGCATGAGGGCGGGGACCAGCACGGTGCGGATAATGAAGGCGTCGATCACGATGGCGGTGGCCAGGCCGATACCGAACTGCTTGATGATGACGTTCCCGCCGAAGACGAACGAGCTGAAGACGAGGATCATGATGGCCGCCGCCGCGGTGATCACCCTGCCCGTCTCGGCCTGCCCGAGGGTCACGGCCACGTGGTTGTCGCCCTTGAGGAGCCAGTCCTCGTGCATTCGGCTGATGAGGAAGACCTCGTAGTCCATGGACAGTCCGAAGAGGATGGAGAACATGAGCACGGGGACGAACACGGCCACCGGGGTCGACACCGAGATCCCGAAGAGGGAGCGTCCCCAGCCCCACGTGAAGATGGCGGTGAGGATCCCGAGCGCGGCCGCCACCGACAGGAGGTTCATGACCGATGCCACCAGCGGGATGAGGAGACTGCGGAACAGCGCCATCAACAGCAGGAAGGCCAGGACGATCACCACGCCGACGAAGAGGGGCAGCTTGGCCGCCAGCACGTGGGTGAAGTCGGTCTGGACGGCCGTCGCCCCGCCCACCAAAACGGTCAACCCGGTCCCGGCCTCGTCCCTGGGGATTGTCGTGTCCCGCAGCCGGGCCAGCAGCGCGGCCGTGGCCGTCGACTGGGGACTCGTCGTGGGGTAGAGCTCGGCGACAGCCACCTTGTTGTCGGGGCTGATGGCCGGCTCGCTGCCGCCGGCCACCCCGTCCAGGCGGGACAGCCGGTGGACCACTTGGCCGAAGGCCCGTTCCTCTGCCGGCGAGTGGACCGCCGCCACCAGCTCGAAGGGGCCGTTGAACCCCGGGCCGAACCCCTGGGCCAGCAGGTCGTAGGCCTGGCGGGTGGTGCTCCCGGCCTGGTCCGTCCCGGCGTCGTCGAGCCCCAGATGGATGCCGAACAATGGCAGCACGAGCAGGACGATGAGTCCCGTGGCCAGGGCTGCAGGAAGCACCGGGCGGCGCTGGATGCCCTCCGCCCATCGGCGCCAACCGCCGGTGACCGCCTCGGCCACCGGCCCTGTCTTCTCCAGGGCGGCACGCTGGCGCCGGCTGAGCACCTTGGTGCCCATGAACCCCAAGAGCGCAGGGAGAAGCGTCAGCGAGGCGAGCATGGTCAGGGCCACGGTGATGGCCGCCGAGAGGGCGATGCCGTAGAGGAAGGAGATCCCGAGGAGGAACTGGCCGAGGAGGGCGATGCAGACCGTGATGCCGGCGAAGAAGACGGCACGGCCCGACGTGTCAACGGCGTTGACCGAGGCGTCTGCCACGCTGCGGCCGCCCTTCAGGCCGGTGCGGTGGCGGGTCACGATGAAGAGCGCGTAGTCCACTCCCACCCCCAATCCCAGCAGGACGCCGAGGATCGGGGCGAAGGAGGCGACGGCGAAGCCATGGCTGATCAAGCCGGTAATGAAGTAGCCGATGGCGATGGCCGTGAGCGCGGTGATCAGGGGAAGGAACGCCGCGAAGAGCGCGCCGAAGGCGATCCCCAGGACCGCCAGCGCCAGCACGATGCCAAGCACGGTGCTTCCCGATTCACTCTGCCCCTCGGCGTTCTCGATGTCCTGCCCGCCGAGCGCGACCTGCAGGCCGCGTCCCCCGCCTCCTGGGCCACCTTCATGACCTTCGCCACCGAGGCGATCGGCAGGTCGACCGACCGCTTGTCAAAGGTCACTGTGGCGAAGGCCACGGTGCCGTTCCGGCTCATCTGACCGGGTACCTCGTACGGGCTGCTCACCGACCGGACATGGGGCAGACGGGCGACTTCGTCGAGCATGCTGCGGATGCGGGCGACGAACGCCGGGCTCCGGAGCGTTCCCTCTGTCGCGTGCAAGACAATCTGGTCGGACGCCGTGGCGGCGCTCGAAAAGTCGGCCTGCACCAGGCTGAGCGCCTCTGACGACTGCGTGTTGTGCAGCTGGAACCGTGTCGAGAAGGCGTTGCCGACCCCGCGGTCGACGGCGAAGATCCCCACCAGCGCCACCAACCACAGGGCAAGGACGACCCGGCGGCGACGAAAGCACCATCCGCCAAGAGCTCGCATGTCGACCATTCTCCGGGAACCGGCTCGACCGTTCCCGCCTCGGTGCCCGCACATCCGGGCGTTGACTGGCCATTATCCAAGGGATCGGCGGTCCCAGGGAATCAGGAGCGCCCCGGAATACCCAAGCCCGTCCTCCGAAACCGACCCACATCCGGTTCGGCCGGGCCCTGGACGTCCCCTCACGCGCTTGGCCTGCGCGGTCGGCTCAGGCACGGCCAGCAGGGTGAGGAGGGGTCTCTGCGGCCACCTGCTCGCCAGGAAGCCGAATGCGCTGGCCAGCGTTTCCAGGCGGCCGACGAGCCCGGTGCTGAAGGCTACAAAGCCATCACCATCGGCAAAGCCGGCCGAACGTCGAGCTGACCCCGCACACGCCGCCGCGGAGCTCTTCGCCCAACATGCAACTCTTGAGCACCATCCATTACCGTCCCTGACCTTGACGCACCACCGCACCGCTGCTTCTCTGAATCAGGGGTGCGGCGCTCCGAATGTCGGGGCAATGGTTGTGACGTAGATGGGCGACGAAGATATCGCCCATGAAGCGGTTGAAGGTGCGAGGTAGTGAGGTGGGGTCACGACAGCGCCCACGCTGTTCCAGTCGTAATCCTTCACATAGCCGCTGGCCGTGCCGTCAGCGACCACCCCTCTCCATTTCTGGTCAACCGTGCCATAGATCCTCAGAATCCCGTCAGGCTTGCCATTTCCGACACCGTTGTTGCTCGGTTTCCCTGTGCTGATGTAATCCTCATTATCCACGGCGAAGGAGTGATACAGGGCCAGAATCGCAGCATCGACCGTCAGCACGCTTTTTGTTGTATCTGCTACCGGATTACACACGGCAGCCGCGGGCGTACCGAGCTGCGTACTGGTGCAGGCTGTGGCAAGTACCTGCTTCTTTGTCACCGCATACATCTTGCAGGTACCGCTGCATGTGTCCTTCGTCGGATGATTGATGACGACGTAGTTCTGGGCGATCAGCCCGAGTGAGTCGTTCGTCGATGACGTGTTGAAATTGCAAGGATGTGTGACCGTGCTTGTGAACGGAGTTCCGCAATCGAGGTACTTGATTGTCCCGGTGATCACCACGTCGTCGCTGGTGGCAACCGTGAGCTGACCCTCCACCCCGCCACTGCTGGGATGGTCGCTCACGAAGGCGTCGCCCTCGCAGTCCGGTTTCGTGGTGTGGGGACCCCACCAGTTGTGGAAGACGGTCCCGGTCGATGGTGTCGTTCCCCATTGAGCCATCGGTCCGTTGGCGGTGCCCGTCCAGTTGTCGAACGGGTTCGCGCCCGCCGTACACGTTGCCGATGTGGCCACGTAGATCACACCATCTCCGTGTGTGAGGTTCGGCACATATCCCGTGTTTGTGGGGATGGGTGTTCCCTTGACCGTGTGTGTCGAAGGACACTTCGGTTTTGTTGCTGATGCTGTGCGTTGTGCGGTGTCCTTGCTCCATACCGTCATCTTGTCTGTGCCGTCGAATTCGATCGTGGTCGGACCGTAGTAGACGCAGCCGTCAAAGCTCGCGAACTGTTCGAGTGTCGAATCCGTCGTGGGAATCGGATGCAGAGATTGTCCGGATTTGTCCCCGGCCATCGCCGTCGCTGTCTGGTTCACCGGCGGCGTCGCCCCCCGCTCTTGGGCCACGGTTCGGCAGTCCTTTGTAAATGTGTTGGCAGGTGTCTCCATAAAGAGACACTTTGGATCCGCCGTCTGCACCGAGCCTAGCGTCGGGGTTGTAGATATGTAGATAGAGTCATTCGAGTAAATAGGTCCGTATACCTTTGTCTGGCCGGCGAAGTTCACTTGTGAGCATTTCGGGTGGGTCGCTGTGGTCGGCGCGCCCTTGTAGTTATTTGCCCAGTCATACGTGCAGTGGGGAGGTGTCGACGTTGTTGTAGACAGGGACGGATCGGTCGCCTCATGTGTGGTCCAGAAAATGTGGGTCAGGAACCCGTTGACGGCATTGAGATGAATCGTTGATCGGTAGAAGCTCATATGGACTGTTGTATAACCTGCCGCTCCATAGATTGTGATCTTCACGAAGAGCACCGGTGTCTTGGTTTTCGGTGTGTGCGTTGGGCACTTGTTCGTGAAGCAGAAACTCGGATTCCCCCACGCGTAGTACTCGGGAACGACAGGTGTGGGACCGGGGGACGTCGCTGTTGTCCCGCCCACCTTCTTCCATGACAGGAAGTCGCTAGCATCGCACTGTCCGCCGACCTTGGAAGTGCTGTTGCACGTGAGTTCGTTGGGGTTCTTGTTCGCTTCGCTGACGAACGAATTGATCCCGGCCTCGAGGGCGCGGTAGGCGAAGTGCTCGACCTCGTCGGAGTGTACGAGGGGATCGTGCTCTATGACTTGCTCGGCCATGAGCGATGCCCCGGCGACGATGGCCACCGTCAGGCCGAGCACGAGCGCCAGTACCGCCTGACCTGTCTCGGCCATGTTGCGCCGCCTACGGACTCCTCTGCGCATCAGCCGACCTCCGGGGAGAACTCTTGCGACGTCGATGAAAGCTGGTAGGTGACTGTCTGGCTTTCGAGCTTGCCGACGTTCGTTGTACCGGCCTTGACTTCAAGGTCTACCTTCACGCTGTTGATGTTGGCGGCAGCGCATCGTGTCACGATGATCGTCCGACTCGCTGTATGTGGTGTGACTTCTTCAATCGGCTTTGTGCACGTAGCAAAGATTGTTGGTCTGGCTGGCGTTGTAGGCGTGTGGCTGTAGGGCGCGTTCAAATAATATTTGAAGATCGCCTTCGGCTTGGACGGTGTCAGTGGTGTTCTGAGTTTGTAGTTGTAGACATCGTCGATCGTAAAGAGCGTCGTCGGTTTGTTTGTTGTCCATTTACAGGTTCCCGTGGCCGGTTGTGTGTGAACACTTGGACACGTATTTGGCACAGGGTTGGTAATGGTGACCGTAAATTTCACGTGCTTCGATGTGAGGAAGGCCGTAACTCTGACCGGGCCGTATTCTGTCCCCGTGTTGGAATAGAAGGTCAACGATGTTGTGGAGATGATCCACTTTGTTGACAACCTGTATGTCTTGTACTGGCCAAATGGTGGGATGGGGGCTGAGGTTGTTGGTGTGCCGGCTGTTGCCGGCGACACTGCGGTTCTCAGCAGTCGTTGGAAGCTGGTTCCAACGGGAATGAGCTGGTTCAACTCGTTGTAGGACGCCTTGTTGTCCTCATCCACCCTCGTGTACGTATTGAAGATGAGCAGTGAGACGGCGGTCAGAATGCTGGTAATGCCCAATGCAACCATGAGCTCAACGAGGGAGGTCCCTTCATCCCCGCGGTGGTGAAGACGACATTTCGTGATCTTGGTCATAGCGTCACCTGATATGACGATGGGAGTAGGGCCGTCGCACTTGTCGTGCTCTCTTCCGATGGGGCGACCTTGAACTTTGTGACCTTGACCGTTGTATGTCCGGCAGTGACGGTGAGGGTGTACGTTTCGCCGATCGTGTCGACGGCAATTGTTCCGTCACGACCCGTCGTCCCGAGCAGCAATGTCGCTGCGTCGCAAGCCGGATATTGTGTGTCTTGGATTTTCGCCGTTACGGTCGCCCCGTTGACTGGTTGTCCGGCAGCATTCACAACTTTGATTCGCACCAGTCCCAGCGGCAGGTTCTCTGCAGGACCGAACGTTGTGGGCGTCGTGCCGGGAGAAGGATTCGCCGATGGCGCTGTCTGGAAATCGGCTTGGCAGCTTCCGGCCGAGACTGAGTACCCTTCGCTTAGCGGATAGAGGGGGCCCATCGAGGTGCAGGGGCCGTGGGAGTTGCCGGTACAGGCGACGAACGATCCCGAGGGCAGGGTGGGACTGGCCACGGAGACCGGCAGGTCGGACGCTTCGAGTCCTTCGACCTGGTCTGTGGATGTAACCGGCCTGGTGACATCCCAGGAGAACGCACCTGTGGACTTCTTCGTTCCTTCGATCACCACGGACCCGGCCTTGGTGGCTCCAGCCGCGACACACACAAGCGTCGAGTTCTTGTAACACGACGCACCGGAAACGAAGGTGAGGGTCAGCGGTGGGACATTGACGAAGCTGAAGGCTGTCACCTTCGAACCGGTGCCGTTTGGGGTGGTCACCTTCACTGTGACGCGCCCGGGGGCGTGTGCCGGGGTCTTCACCTTCAGGTCTGTCGGAGTGACGACCTGAATTGTCGTTGCCGGGGCTGTCCCGAAGGTGACGGACGTCGCTGTATTGAGGAACTGTCCTCCGATCGAGATGACGGTCCCTCCGGTTGTGACTCCCTCATCGGGACTGACGGTCGTTATCGTCGGCACCGGAGTCTCGTACTTGAATGCGGCGGGCTCTGTGGCGGTGCCTCCGCTCGTCGTCACTGCCACCGTGACGGTCCCCGGTGCATGGGCAGGGGTCTTGACGGTGATCTTCGTCGAGCTGTAGATGCGGAGTGTCGTCGCAGCAGCCCCTCCGAAGGTGACGGAGTTGGTGCCCTCCAGGTCTGCGCCGCTGATCGTCACCGTGGTGCCGCCATCGGCGGAACCGCTCGTTGGTGTGAGCGACAAGATCTTCGGGGGCTCGGCGAACGCGAAGTTACGTATCGATGTGCCCTGCCCACCAGTGGTCGTGACCGATATTTTCACCGACCCGGCTGGGTGGGCGTTCGTCAAGGCCGTGATCTGCGTTGCGCTTGTGACTCGGAAGCTCGCAGCTGTTGTTGTGCCGAACTGGACCTTTGAGGCACCGCCGAATCCCGTGCCATTGATGGTGACGGTCGTACCCCCTGCGATAGGCCCTGTGACGGGGGTGAACAATGTGATGGTCGGGGGCGCTACGACCATATAGTTGCCCGTCGACGTAGCGGTCCCTCCGGCCGTCATCACCTTCACCTTGACTGTGCCGGCTGCGTGAGCCTTGGTGACCGCCTTGATCGTCGTACTGCTTGTGACGGTGAAGCTGGCTGCGGTTGTTGTACCGAACAACACGGAGATGGCGCTGTAGCCGGTTCCCATGAAGTTCGTCCCGGAGATGGTGACGCTCGTACCGCCATTCCCCGACCCTGCGGTGGGAGTGAACGAACTGATCGTTGGGGCAGGCGCGAACGTGAAGGAAGCGGTAGATGATCCGGTCCCACCGGGACCAGTGATGGAGATCTTGACTGTGCCGGCAGCATGAACTTTGGTCACTGCCGTGATCGTGGTGGGTCCTGTGACCGTGAAACCCGCAGCTGTTGTCGTTCCGAACTTCACTGCGCTGGCCCCTGTGAATGACGTCCCAAAGATCGTCACCGTGGTGCCGCCGACAAGGGGACCCGCGGTTGGTGCGAAGGTGGTGACG
The DNA here is from genome assembly GCA_963770505.1 of uncultured Actinomycetota bacterium. GTDB lineage: Bacteria > Actinomycetota > Acidimicrobiia > Acidimicrobiales > RAAP-2 > CAVYPR01. The sequence goes on from CAVYPR010000006.1 coordinate 626,786, forward strand.
ACGGGGGGACCCAGGAATTTGAAGTATCCGATCGAGGTCGCAGTCCCCCCGGCCGTCGTGACCTTCACCTTCACTGTGGCGGCCACGTGGGCCTTGGTGACGGCCTTGATGGTGGTCGGGCTTGTGACCGTGAAGCTCTTCGCCGCTGTTGTGCCGAATTTCACGGCGGTGGCCCCGTAGAGGCCGGTGCCGGTGATCGTCACCGTCGTTGTGCCCGAAGCGGGACCGTACGGGGGAACAAGCGATGTGACGGTCGGCACAGGGGCCACGAACTTGTAGTTGCCCGCCGAGGTGGCCGTCCCTCCGGCCGTCGTGACCTTCACCTTCACTGTGCCGGCCACGTGGGGCTTGGTGACGGCCTTGATGGTCGTCGGGCTTGTCACGGTGTAGCTCTTGGCTGTTGTTGTGCCGAACCTGACCGCCGTGGCCCCGTAGAGGCCGGTGCCGGTGATCGTCACCGTCGTTGTGCCCGAGGTGGTCCCTGTGGCGGGCGTGAACGAGGTGATCGTCGGCACTGGAGCCACGAACTTGTAGTTGCCCGTCGACGTGGCGGTTCCCCCGGCCGTCGTGACCTTCACCTTCACTGTGGCGGCCACGTGGGGCTTGGTGACGGCCTTGATGGTCGTGGAGCTTGTCACGGTGTAACTCTTGGCTGTTGTTGTGCCGAATTTCACGCCGGTGGTCGAGAAATCGATGCCGCTGAACCCGGTCCCGGTGATCGTCACCGTCGTTGTGCCCGAGGTGGTTCCTGTGGTCGGGGTGAACGAGGTGACGGTGGGCACGGGGGCCTTGAATTTGAAGTCGCTCGTCGCCGTGGCCGTCCCACCAACCGTGGTGACTTTCACGGTGACTGTGCCCGGCGCGTGGGCCTTGGTAATGGCCTTGATGGTCGTGGAGCTTGTGACGGTGTAGCTCTTGGCTGTTGTTGTCCCGAACTTCACCGAGGTGGTCGAGAAGCCGGTCCCGCTGAACCCGGTCCCGGTGATCGTCACCGTCGTTGTACCCGAGGTCGGCCCTGTGGCGGGGGTGAACGAGGTGATCGTGGGGACGGGGGCCACGAACTTGAAGTCAGAGCCGGCGGTGGCCGTCCCCCCGGCCGTGGTGACTCTTACGATCACTGTGCCCGGCGCGTGGGTCTTGGTGACGGCCTTGATGGTCGTCGGGCTTGTGACGGTGAAGCTCTTGGCTGTTGTTGTGCCGAACTTGACCGCCGTGGCGCCGTAGAGGCCGGTGCCGGTGATCGTCACCGTCGTTGTGCCCGAGGTGGTCCCTGTGGCGGGCGTGAACGAGGTGATCGTCGGCACGGGGGCCACGAACTTGTAGTTGCCCGCCGAGGTGGCCGTCCCTCCGGCCGTGGTGACCTTCACCTTCACTGTGGCGGCCACGTGGGGCTTGGTGACGGCCTTGATGGTCGTCGGGCTTGTGACGGTGAAGCTCTTGGCTGTTGTTGTGCCGAACTTGACCGCCGTGGCGCCGTAGAGGCCGGTGCCGGTGATCGTGACCGTCGTTGTGCCTGAGGTGGTCCCTGTGGCCGGTGCGAACGAGGTGATCGCGGGGACGGGAGGTACGAACTTGTAGTTGCCCGTCGAGGTGGCCGTTCCGCCCACCGTGGTGACTTTCACCTTCACTGTGGCGGCCACGTGGGGCTTGGTCACGGCCTTGATGGTCGTGGAGCTTGTGACCGTGTAGCTCTTGGCTGTTGTTGTGCCGAATTTCACGGTGGTGGCCGAGAAGCCGACACCGCTGAACCCGGTCCCGGTGATGGTCACCGTCGTTGTGCCCGAGGTGGTCCCTGTGACCGGGGTGAACGAGGTGATGGTGGGGACGGGGGCCACGAACTTGAAGTCGGAACTGGCGGTGGCCGTCCCCCCGGCCGTGGTGACCTTGACGGTGACTGTGCCCGGCGCGTGGGGCTTGGTGACGGCCTTGATGGTCGTCGGGCTTGTGACCGTGAAGCTCTTGGCTGTTGTTGTGCCGAACTTGACCGCCGTGGCGCCGTAGAGGCCGGTGCCGGTGATGGTGACCGTCGTTGTGCCCGAGGTGGTCCCTGTGGCGGGGGTGAACGAGGTGATCGTGGGGACGGGGGCCACGAACTTGTAGTCCGAGCCGGCGGTGGCCGTCCCCCCGGCCGTGGTGACCTTGACGGTGACTGTGCCGGCCACGTGGGGCTTGGTGACGGCCTTGATGGTGGTCGGGCTTGTGACGGTGAAGCTCTTGGCTGTTGTTGTGCCGAACTTGACCGCCGTGGCGCCGTAGAGGCCGGTGCCGGTGATCGTCACCGTCGTTGTGCCCGAGGTGGTCCCTGTGGCGGGGGTGAACGAGGTGATCGTCGGCACGGGGGCCACGAACTTGTAGTTGCCCGCCGAGGTGGCCGTCCCTCCGGCCGTGGTGACCTTCACCTTCACTGTGGCGGCCACGTGGGGCTTGGTGACGGCCTTGATGGTCGTCGGGCTTGTGACGGTGAAGCTCTTGGCTGTTGTTGTGCCGAACTTGACCGCCGTGGCGCCGTAGAGGCCGGTGCCGGTGATCGTGACCGTCGTTGTGCCCGAGGTGGTCCCTGTGGCCGGTGCGAACGAGGTGATCGTCGGGGACGGGAGGTACGAACTTGTAGTTGCCCGTCGAGGTGGCCGTTCCGCCCACCGTGGTGACTTTCACCTTCACTGTGGCGGCCACGTGGGGCTTGGTCACGGCCTTGATGGTCGTGGAGCTTGTGACCGTGTAGCTCTTGGCTGTTGTTGTGCCGAATTTCACGGTGGTGGCCGAGAAGCCGACACCGCTGAACCCGGTCCCGGTGATGGTCACCGTCGTTGTGCCCGAGGTGGTCCCTGTGACCGGGGTGAACGAGGTGATGGTGGGGACGGGGGCCACGAACTTGAAGTCGGAACTGGCGGTGGCCGTCCCCCCGGCCGTGGTCACCTTGACGGTGACTGTGCCCGGCGCGTGGGGCTTGGTGACGGCCTTGATGGTCGTCGGGCTTGTGACCGTGAAGCTCTTGGCTGTTGTTGTGCCGAACTTGACCGCCGTGGCGCCGTAGAGGCCGGTGCCGGTGATGGTCACCGTCGTTGTGCCCGAGGTGGTCCCTGTGGCGGGGGTGAACGAGGTGATCGTGGGGACGGGGGCCACGAACTTGTAGTCAGAGCCGGCGGTGGCCGACCCGGTCGCCGTGGTGACCTTCACGGTCACTGTGGCGGCCACGTGGGGCTTGGTGACGACCTTGATGGTCGTCGAGCTTGTGACGGTGAAGCTCTTGGCTGTTGTTGTGCCGAACTTGACCGAGGTGACGTTGTAGAAGCTGGTCCCCGTGATCGTTACCGTCGTTGTGCCCGACGTCGTCCCTGTGGTGGGGGTGAACGAGGTGAGCGTCGGCGCGGGGGCTACGAATTTGAAGTCGGAGCCGGAGGTTCCCGTCCCCCCGGCCGTCGTCACTTTCACGGTGACTGTGCCCGGGGGGTGGGTCTTGGTGACGGCCTTGATAGTCGTCGGGCTTGTGACGGTGAAACTCTTGGCTGTTGTTGTGCCGAACTTGACCGCCGTTGCACCGTAGAGGTTGGTGCCGGTGATCGTGACCGTCGTTGTGCCCGAGGTGGTCCCTGTGACGGGGGTGAACGAGATGACCGTGGGTACATGGGCCACGAACTTGTAGTTGCCCGTCGAAGTGACGGTGCCCCCGGCCGTTGTGACCTTCACCTTTACTGTGCCGGCCACGTGGGGCTTGGTGACGGCCTTGATGGTCGTGGGCGATGTCACGGTGTAGCTCTTGGCTGTTGTTGTCCCGAATTTGACGACGGTGGCGCCGTAGAGGTTGGTGCCGGTGATGGTGACCGTGGTTGTGCCCGAGGTGGTTCCTGTGGCGGGGGTGAACGAGGTGATGGTCGGGGTGTGGGCCACGAACTTGTAGTTGCCCGTCGAAGTGACCGTGCCCCCAGCCGTGGTGACCTTCACCTTCACTGTGCCGGCCACGTGGGGCAGCGTCACGGCCTTGATGGTGGTGGGGCTTGTGACGGTGTAGCTCTTGGCTGTTGTTGTGCCGAATGTGACGGCGGTGGCCCCGTAGAGGTTGGTGCCGGTGATGGTCACCGACGTTGTGCCCGAGGTCGTCCCTGTGGCGGGAGTGAAGGAGGTGATGGTGGGCATGGAAGCCACGAACCTGTAGTTGCCCGTCGAGGTGGCCGAGCCCCCGACCGTGGTGACCTTCACCTTCACTGTCGCGGCCACGTGGGGCTTGGTGACGGCCTTGATGGTGGTGGAACTTGTGACGGTGTAGCTCTTGGCTGTTGTTGTGCCGAATTTCACGGCGGTGGCCGAAAAACCGGTCCCGCTGAAACCGGTTCCGCTGATGGTCACCGTCGTTGTGCCCGAGGTGGTCCCTGTGGTGGGGGTGAACGAGGTGATCGTGGGGACGGGGGCCACAAACTTGAAGTCGGTGCCGGAGGTTCCCGTCCCCCCAGCCGTCGTCACCTTGACAGGGAATGTCCCCGGGGCATGGGTCTTGGTGACAGCCTTAATGGTCGTGGGCGATGTCACGGTGTAGCTCGCAGCCGCTGTTGTCCCGAACTTGACGGCGGTGGCGCCGTAGAGGTTGGTGCCGGTGATGGTGACCGTCGTTGTGCCCGAGTTGGTGCCTGTGGTGGGGGTGAACGAGGTGACCGTGGGCGCGGGGGCCTTGAACTTGTAGCGAGCCTCGACGTGGCGGTCCCCCCGGCCGTCGTGACCTTGAGCTTGACTGTGCCGGCCACGTGGGGCTTGGTGACGGCCTTGATGGTCGTCGGCGATGTCACGGTGAAGCTCTTGGCTGTTGTTGTGCCGAATTTGACGACGGTGGCGCCGTAGAGGTTGGTGCCGGTGATGGTCACCGTGGTTGTGCCCGAGGTGGTCCCTGTGGTGGGGGTGAACGAGGTGATGGTCGGAGTGTGGGCCACGAACTTGTAGTTGGTCGACGAGGTGGCTGTGCCCCCGACGGTGGTGACTTGATCGTGACTGTGCCGGCCACGTGGGGCGGGGTCACCGCCTTGATGGTGGTGGAGCTTGTGACGGTGTAGCTCTTGGCTGCTACTGTGCCGAATGTGACGGCGGTGGTCGTGAAGCCCGGTCCCGCTGAACCCGGTCCCGGTGATGGTCACCGTGGTTGTGCCCGAGGTCGTCCCTGTGGCCGGGGTGAACGAAGTGATGGTGGGGACCGGGGCCACGAACTTGAAGTCACTGGGCACCGTGCCCGTGCCGCCCGCCGAAATCACCTTCACGGTAACTGTCCCCGGCGCGTGGGTCTTGGTCACGGCCTTGATGGTCGTCGGGCTTGTGACGGTGTAGCTCTTGGCTGTTGTTGTGCCGAACCTGACGGCCGTGGCGCCGTAGAACCCGGTGCCGGTGATGGTCACCGTCGTTGTGCCCGAGGTGGTCCCTGTGGTGGGGGTGAACGAGGTGATGGTCGGGCACGGGGGCCTTGAACTTGTAGTCGGTCGTCGCCGTGACGGTCCCACCGACCGTCGTCACCTTGAGGGTGACTGTGCCGGCAACGTGGGGCTTGGTGACGGCCTTGATGGTGGTGGAGCTTGTGACCGTGTAGCTCTTAGCTGTTGTTGTACCGAACTTGACGGCGGTGGCAGAGAAACCGGTTCCACTGAACCCGGTGCCGGTGATGGTGACCGTCGTTGTGCCCGAGGTGGTCCCTGTGGTGGGGGTGAACGAGGTGATGGTGGGAACGGGGGCTTTGAACTTGTAGTCAGAGCCCGCCGTGGCCGTCCCCCCGGCCGTGGTCACCTTGAGGGTGACTGTGCCCGGGGCGTGGGTCTTGGTCACGGCCTTGATGGTCGTGGGCGATGTCACGGTGTAGCTCTTGGCTGTTGTTGTGCCGAACTTGACGGCGGTGGCGCCGTAGAGGTTGGTGCCGGTGATGGTCACCGTCGTTGTGCCCGAGGTGGTCCCTGTGGTGGGGGTGAACGAGGTGATGGTGGGCACGGGGGCCTGAACTTGTAGTCGGTCGCCGAGGTGGCTGTGCCCCCGACGGTGGTGACTGTGATCGTGACTGTGCCGGCCACGTGGGGTGTGGTCACCGCCTTGATGGTGGTGGAGCTTGTGACGGTGTAGCTCTTGGCGGCCACCGTGCCGAATGTGACGGCGGTGGCCGTGAAGCCGGTCCCGCTGAACCCGGTCCCGGTGATGGTGACCGTCGTTGTGCCCGAGGTCGTCCCTGTGGCCGGGGTGAACGAGGTGATGGTGGGGACGGGGGCTTTGAACTTGTAGTCCGAGCCGCCGTGGCCGTCCCCCGGCGGTCGTGACCTTGAGGGTGACTGTGCCCGGGTGCGTGGGTCTTGGTGACGGCCTTGATGGTCGTGGGCTATGTGACGGTGTAGCTCTTGGCTGTTGTTGTGCCGAACTTCACCGCCGTGGCGCCGTAGAGGTTGGTGCCGGTGATGGTGACCGTCGTTGTGCCCGAGGTGGTCCCTGTGGCCGGGGTGAACGAGGTGATGGTGGGCACAGGGGCCTTGAACTTGTAGTCGCTGGCCGAGGTCGCTGTGCCCCCGACCGTGGTGACTGTGATCTTGACTGTGCCGGCCACGTGGGGCGGGGTCACGGCCTTGATGGTGGTGGAGCTTGTGACGGTGTAGCTCTTGGCGCGCCACTGTGCCGAATGTGACGGCGGTGGTCGTGAAGCCCGTCCCGCTGAACCCGGTCCCGGTGATGGTGACCGTCGTTGTACCCGAGGTGGTCCCTGTGGCCGGGGTGAACGAGGTGATGGTGGGAACGGGGGCTTTGAACTTGTAGTCCGAGCCCGCCGTGGCCGTCCCCCCGGCCGTCGTCGACCTTGAGGGTGACTGTGCCCGGGGCGTGGGCCTTGGTGACGGCCTTGATGGTCGTCGGGCTTGTGACGGTGTAGCTCTTGGCTGTTGTTGTGCCGAACTTCACCGCCGTGGCGCCGTAGAGGTTGGTGCCGGTGATGGTGACCGTCGTTGTGCCCGACGTCGTCCCTGTGGTCGGGGTGAACGAGGTGATCGTGGGCACAGAGGCCTTGAACTTGAAATCGGTCGTCGCCGTGACGGTCCCACCGGCCGTCGTCACCTTGAGGGTGACTGTGCCGGCCACGTGGGGCTTGGTGACGGCCTTGATGGTCGTGGGCGATGTCACCGTGTAGCTCTTGGCTGTTGTTGTGCCGAACTTGACGGCCGTGGCGCCGTAGAGGTTGGTGCCGGTGATGGTGACCGTCGTTGTGCCCGAGGTGGTCCCTGTGGTCGGGGTGAACGAGGTGATCGTGGGCGCAGACGCCTTGAACTTGTAGTTGCCGAGCCGACGTGGCGGTCCCCCCGGCCGTCGTGACCTTGAGCTTGACTGTGCCGGCCACGTGGGGCTTGGTGACGGCCTTGATGGTCGTGGGCGATGTCACGGTGTAGCTCTTGGCTGTTGTTGTGCCGAACTTGACGGCCGTGGCGCCGTAGAGGTTGGTGCCGGTGATGGTCACCGTCGTTGTGCCCGAGGTGGTCCCTGTGGTGGGGGTGAACGAGGTGATGGTGGGCACAGAGGCCTTGAACTTGTAGTCACTGGCCGAGGTGGCTGTGCCCCCGACCGTGGTGACTGTGATCTTGACTGTGCCGGCCACGTGGGGTGCGGTCACCGCCTTGATGGTGGTGGAGCTTGTGACGGTGTAGCTCTTGGCGGCCACTGTGCCGAATGTGACGGCGGTGGTCGTGAAGCCGGTCCCGCTGAACCCGGTCCCGGTGATGGTGACCGTCGTTGTGCCCGAGGTCGTCCCTGTGGCCGGGGTGAACGAGGTGATGGTGGGCACGGGGGCTTTGAACTTGTAGTCGGAGCCCGCCGTGGCCGTCCCCCCGGCGGTGGTGACCTTGAGGGTGACTGTGCCCGGGTGCGTGGGTCTTGGTGACGGCCTTGATGGTCGTCGGGCTTGTCACGGTGTAGCTCTTGGCTGTTGTTGTGCCGAACTTGACGGCGGTGGCGCCGTAGAGGTTGGTGCCGGTGATGGTGACCGTCGTTGTGCCCGAGGTGGTCCCTGTGGCGGGGGTGAACGAGGTGATGGTGGGCGCAGGGGCCTTGAACTTGAAGCTACTCGCCGAGGTGGCCGTGCCCCCGACCGTGGTGACTTGATCTTGACTGTGCCGGCCACGTGGGGCGGGGTCACCGCCTTGATGGTGGTGGAGCTTGTGACGGTGTAGCTCTTGGCGGCCGTCGTGCCGAATGTGACGGCGGTGGCCGTGAAGCCCGTCCCGCTGAACCCGGTGCCGGTGATGGTGACCGTCGTTGTGCCCGAGGTCGTTCCTGTGGCCGGGGTGAACGAGGTGATCGTGGGGACGGGTGCCTTGAACTTGTAGTCCGAGCCGGCCGTGGCCGTCCCCCCGCCGTGGCTGACCTTGACGTTGACTGTGCCCGGTGCATGGGCCTTGGTGACGGCCTTGATGGTCGTGGGCGATGTGACGATGAGCTCTTGGCTGTTGTTGTGCCGAACTTGACGGCCGTGGCGCCGTAGAGGTTGGTGCCGGTGATGGTGACCGAGGTTGTGCCCGAGTGTCGGCCCTGTGGCGGGGGTGAACGAGGTGATCGTGGGCGTCGAGGCCACGAACTTGTAGTTGGCCGTCGAAGTGGCGGTCCCACCGGCCGTCGTCACCTTCACCTTCAGTGTCCCGGCCACGTGGGGCTTGGTGACGGCTTTGATGGTCGTGGGCGATGTCACGGTGTAGCTCTTGGCTGTTGTTGTGCCGAACTTGACGGCGGTGGCGCCGAAGAGGTTGGTGCCGGTGATGGTGACCGTGGTTGTGCCCGAGGTGGTCCCTGTGGTGGGGGTGAACGAGGTGATGGTGGGCGGAGATGCTATGAATTTGTAGTTAGCGTAGAGGTGCCCGTGCCCCCGGCCGTAGTGACCTTCACCTTCACTGTCCCGGCCACGTGGGGCGCCGTCACCGCCTTGATGGTGGTGGAGCTTGTCACGGTGTAGCTCTTGGCTGTTGTTGTGCCGAATGTGACGGCGGTTGCCGAGAACCCGGTCCCGTGAAGCCGGTGCCGGTAATGGTGACCGTCGTTGTGCCCGAGGTCGTCCCTGTGGTGGGGGTGAACGAGGTGATCGTGGGGACGGGGGCCACGAACTTGTAGTCAGGGCCGGCCGTGGCGGTACCCAAGCCGGTGGTGACCTTTACGGTGACTGTGCCCGGCGCATGGGTCTTGGTCACGGCCTTGATCGTGGTCGCGCTTGTGTCGGTGAAGCTCTTGGCCGTTGTTGTGCCGAACTTCACGGCCGTAGCGCCATTGAGGTTGGTGCCGGTGATCGTCACCGTCGTTGTGCCCGAGGTGCTCCCTGTCGTTGGGGTGAACGAGGTGATGGTGGGCGTGCCAAAATTGGGGTTGGCAGTGAGGACTGCCCGGTGTGGGCTGTCGGCACCAACGCCTCGGGAGATCGCGTCGGTAAGGGTGCCGAGATGCGGTTTTCTCCCCGCTCGAGGGGTCTTCGTGGCATTCGAACCGCTCACGATGGCGCTGGTGAGGACGGCCTGCCGTTCGGAGTGCCCCGATGGTGCATTACCGGTGCGCTTCACCGCGCTGGCCGTCACGGCTGTGGCGGGGGTCGGGAAGTCGGCCGTGGTGAAGGTCTCGGCCGTGCTGCTCACCGCACCGAGGAGGACGATCGCACTCTGTGCTGTGGTGTTGACGCCGGTGACGATGCACTCTGTTGTGCCGGTGCAACTGATGTGGGTCAGCTGCAGTCCCGCGGGCACTGAGTCCTTTGTCCAGTTCGCCGTGGTTGACGACGCGGGTCCCGCGAAGATCCCGTCACCGGAGCCGTCTGTGCCGATGACGAAGCATGCGGTCGGAGCGCAGGTGATCTGCATCGCCGACTTCATTGTTGCGGGAAGGTTTTCGGTGACCCAGCTCTCGGCGCTTGGCGCTACTGCGCCGGCCAGGACCACCGGTTTCGACGCGGACACGCCGATGGCGAAGCACGCCGTCGAGCTGGCGCACGTAAACCCCGAGATCGAGCTCACCGTGCCCGGCAGGGTGTCCGAGGACCACGCCTCCTGGCTCGGTGAGATGCCACCGGCCAGCACCACGGGGGCCGTTCCCGCTGTCGCCACCACGAAACAGGCCGAGCTCTTCACGCACTTGAGCTGTGACAGCGTGTTGTACTTGGGCCCTGTGGTCGGCGGTGTGCTCGGGATGTCCTGCGCCCACGTCTCTGCCGACCCCGATGCCGCCCCGGCCAGCAGGACGGGACCCGTCGCGGTGGTCCCCGTGACGAAGCAAGCCGTTGTGCCTGCGCAAGTGAGTGCGGACAGCGACGTCAACGTGACTCCGTGCGGAGGTGTGTCCTTCGACCAATTGAGGGTGATGACGCCAGAAGGGTTCTTCGTTGCGGTGACGCCGAGAATGACGGCGCCCGTCGCCGTTGTGCCGATGGCCAGACAGGCTGTCGGGCTCGGGCAGCGCACCTGGTGGAGAATGGTCACGCCCAGTGTTGCCGGTGGCGATGCGGCCGCCCATGTCCCCACCGCCGAAGACGTCGAATCGGTGATCGCCGCGGCCCCGGAGGCGCCGAATCCGACGGCCACGCACAAAGACGACGTACAAGCCGAGGACTCGATCTTCTCGATCCCGTCGGACGACGGAAGGTCCTTGGAATTCCATTTTGTGCCCGACAGCACGTTGGTGGAGGCGGTCGTACCTCCTGTTGTCCCCTGCCCTGTGGCGAGGCACTGGAATTCCCCGTCATTGGGGCATACCAGAGAACCGTCGGTGACCGTCGAGTCTGCGTAGTCGACGTCGATGAAGGCGCCCTCGTCGTAGAGGAAGGGGCCCGCCACCGTCACCTTGCTGAGGGCGACCTGCACCCGCGGTGCGTATGTGATGGTCGTCGCGCCGAGGGACCCGGTCGTGACGAATGTCGTCACGATCTTGTAGTTGCCCGCCTTCACCTTGTATGTACCGACCGGAAGCTCGAAGAATGCACAACCGTCCGGCCCAGCCGTGCTCGTGTGGACTGTGGTCGGGTTTGTCGCCGAGGTGACGGTGACCGGCGCTGTGGCGATCCGACCGTTCAGGCCCTTGTACCGCTGTCCGTCTTTCGCCAACGGCGGTGTCGGATCTGTGGCACTGGTGGGGCTGCCCTCCAGCTGGACTCCGAGGAAGCCGTAGGTGGGGAGGCCGTCGGGGGGGTAGTCGATCTCGGTGGAGTCTGTGACACTTCCGCCGTTGTAGGACGTCTTGACCGTCAGATTCAGGATCTGTGGAACCGTTGCCGAGAGGCAGAGGTTGGGCTTGTCTGTGATGGTCTGCCAGGTGAATTTGGCGACCGTGAAGTACTTCGTTGTGCCGCTGTCTGTGTAACGCTGCACCCCTGTGCGCGCAACTGTCTGACCCTCGTAGATGTCGTTGCCGACGTTGGGAAGGCGATTCGGTGTGCTGAAAGCCGGAGGACCTGTTGAGTTCAGCTTCTCCAGCCATTTCTCGGCGATTGAGAGCGCTTGCACGTGGTTCCTGGCGGTCGCCGCCTGGCCAAGGATGTTGTCGAGCAGGTACGACACCGGGACCACGACGGAGAGGAGGACGGTGAACGCCACGATCACCTCGACGAGGCCGAAGCCGGCTTCGCTGTGCCCGCGTCGGGCGTCCAGCATCCCGGGGAGCCCGCGGTAGGTGGGCCGGAAACGCATCGGCTTCTTCGATGGGAGCTGCCGAGCAACCTCCGGGTGAGGGTCAAGGGAGGCTCCCAGGCGGCCGGCGGCGCGCGACCGTTGGCTACCGGTCGGCTGCAGTAGCGCTCGCGGACGCCGTGAGCGGCCCATGTGCTCCGAACTCCCCTCTGCATGCGCCTAACGGCCGTCCGTCCCATCCGGACTGACCGCTTCGGTCGCACTGCTGCCCCCTGGGTCAAGTATGGCCGTGGCCATGGGCGTTTCCTATGGAAGTCATCACCTGCCGGACGCCCGGGTGAAAACACCTGCCCGGGTGGCAACGATCCGCCGGTGAGGGGAAGTCCCTGTTCAGGATTGATTACTATTGAGTAAGTTCTCGGGACGGCCGCCCTGGCTACCGAGGCGCGGCGAGCTGCGGCCGGCAGCTCCGTCCCCCTTGCGGCCCACGCAACCGAGGGTTGCCGGCAGAGGCCACGGGAGCCCCGTCGTCTGGGCGCGCCGGCACGGGCACGGAGGCGAGAAGCGGGTCAGGCCCGACGTCTCGAACACCGACGGCGCCGGGATCCTCGACCAGGGCGGCGGGTCGAAGGCGCGAGAACTCCGAGGGCGCTCTCCACCACCGCCGCTGAGCGATCGAGGACGCACGCCAACGAGGAAATTCTCGACCTTCTCGGATGTGGTCTCGGCGGTGACGCTGCGTCAGTAGGTGGTCCCGGCCTGCAGACCGGCCAGCCTGTCACGGGCTGCCGCCAGGAGCACCTGGCCGGCGACGAGGACCGCCAGATCGCCACGGACGCGCACCCTCCCCTGCCCGAGGGCCTCGGCCGGGTCCAGCTCTCCCCTCGACATCGCTGCCGCATCCACGTAGGAGAGGGAGACGGTGACGGCGGGCTCGGGAGCGGACGGCGCGGCGGGCCCGGGCCCTGGTGGATGCCCGAGTTCGAGGCGGAGCCTGCTGTCCTCGACCACCATGGTCACGAGCAGGTCGCCGTCAGGTCCACCCTGGACGAGCTGGGCCACCGCGAAGCGGTCCCTTCCGGCGTCGAGCGCGGCGGCGTCGACCTGGGAAAGGTCGAGGTCAGCGACCGCTCGGTTGAACTCGTCCACCCACCCGGGGGAGTAGAAGCGGGCCACTACTGTCCCCCGGCCGACGCCTCCTCGGGCGACTTCTTGGCCCGGCGCAGGATCTTCCGGCCCAGCCAGCCCACCGGATCGTATGACGCGTCGACCACCCGCTCCTTCAAGGGGATGATGGCGTTGTCGGTGATCTTGATGTGCTCTGGGCACACCTCGGTGCAGCACTTGGTGATGTTGCAGAGGCCGAGCCCGCCCCGCTGGCGCACCAGCTCGCGGCGGTCATTGGTGTCGAGGGGGTGCATCTCGAGCTCGGCGAAGCGGATGAAGAAGCGCGGCCCGGCGTAGCGGGGCTTGTTCTCCTCGTGGTCACGGATGACGTGGCAGACGTCCTGGCACATGAAGCATTCGATGCATTTGCGGAACTCCTGGCCGCGTTCCACGTCCACCTGCTGCATGCGGTAGCCGTCGGGCGGGGGCGGGGCGGGCTGGAAGGCCGGGACGGTCTTGGCCACCTCGAAGTTGAAGCTCACGTCGGTGACCAGGTCCCGCACGATGGGGAAGGTCCGCATCGGGGCCACCGTCACCGGTCCCTCGGGGAGGGTGTCCATCCTGGTCATGCACATGAGGCGGGGCTTGCCATTGATCTCGGCCGAGCACGAGCCGCATTTGCCGGCCTTGCAGTTCCAGCGGCAGGCCAGGTCGGGGGCGTCGGTGGCCTGGATGCGGTGGATGACGTCGAGGACGACCTCGCCTTCCTGCTCCTCCACTGTGAACTGGACGAACTCGCCTCCACCCTGGTCGCCACGCCAGATGTGCATGGCGATCCAGCCCTCTGTCTCTTCTGTCCCGGCTGTCTCATCGTCGGCTGTGTCGCCGGCCTCTGCGTCCTCGAGGGGCGTGTCGAGAGCCTCCTTCGACTCGCTCGTGCCGAGTGCGACGCTGTGGCCCTCGGCCGTCTCGTCGTCGGGCGTCGGGACCGCGCCGGTCTCCTCGGGCTGTGTGTCGGCCATCAGTGTCCCTCCTCCAGCAGCGCGCGCAGCTCCGGTGGCATCTCGGGGAGCGGCTCGGGGGTAACGGTGATCGGGGCGTCGGGACCGCGCTGTCCGGTCTGGCGCTGGACGAAGTTGACCTTGCCCAGCTCGGGGTCGGCCGCCGGATAGTCGTCCCGGGTGTGGCCGCCCCGGCTCTCCTTGCGGTGCAGGGCGCCCTGGGCCACGGCCGTGGACACCGTGAGCATGGCCGGCAGGTCGGTCGCCAGGTTCCAGCCCGGGTTGTAGGCCCGTCCCCCGCCCACGGCCAGCTTCCCGCAGCGCTCGCGCAGCTCGACCAGGACCTCGAGCGCCTCCTCGAGCTCGGGGCCGGTCCGGATGATCCCGACCAGCGACTGCATCGTCTCCTGCAGGTCGTGCTGGAGGTCGTAGGGGTTCTCGTCGCCCTCGCGCTCGAAGGGCGCCAGCGCCTCGGCCACCACCGCCTCGACCTGGGCGTCGTCGACCACCGGGTCCCCGCCCCTCCCCTGGGCGAAGTCGGCGGCCCCGATCCCGGCCCGCCGGCCGAAGACGATGAGGTCCGAGAGGGAGTTGCCGCCGAGCCGGTTGGCCCCGTGCATCCCCCCGGCCACCTCGCCGCAGGCGAACAGGCCCGGCACGGTGGCGGCCTCGGTGTCGGCGTCGACCCGGACCCCGCCCATCATGTAGTGCAGGGTCGGCCCCACCTCCATCGGGGTGGCGGTGATGTCCACGCCGGCCAGCTCCATGAACTGGTGGTACATCGAGGGCAGGCGGCGGCGGATGTACTCCGCCGTACGCCGGCTGGCGATGTCGAGGTACACCCCGCCGTGCGGGCTGCCCCTGCCCGCCTTCACCTCGGAGTTGATGGCCCGGGCCACCTCGTCACGGGGGAGCAGGTCGGGGGTGCGCCGGTTGTTGGTGTGGTCGTCGTACCACCGGTCCGCCTCCTCCTCGGTCTCCGCCGTCTCGGCCCGGAACATGGGGGCGACGTAGTTGAACATGAACCGTTCGCCCTCGCTGTTGCGCAGCACCCCGCCGTCGCCCCGGACGCCCTCGGTGACGAGCAGTCCGCGCACCGACAAGGGCCAGACCATGCCGGTCGGGTGGAACTGCACGCATTCCATCTCGATGACGTCCGCTCCGGCCCAGATGGCCATGGCGTGGCCGTCCCCGGTCGACTCCCAGCTGTTGGAGGTGTAGAGCCAGCTCTTGCCGATCGACCCCGTGGCCAGCACCACGGCCCGGGCCGTGAAGGTGACGAACTCGCCGGTCGGGCGCCAGTAGCCGACGGCCCCCGAGACCCGGCCCTCGGCGTCGGCCAGGAGGCGCAGGACCTTGCACTCCATGAAGACGTCGATGTCCATGCTGACGGCCTTCTGCTGGAGGGTCCGGATCAGCTCCAGCCCCGTCCGGTCGCCCACGTGGGCGAGCCGGGCATAGCGGTGGCCGCCGAAGTCCCGCTGGGTGATCCGTCCGTCCTTGGTCCGGTCGAACAGCGCCCCCCACTCCTCGAGCTCGTGGACTCGCTCCGGCGCCTCCTGGGCGTGGATCTGCGCCATGCGCCAGTTGTTGAGCATCTTGCCGCCGCGCATGGTGTCGCGGAAGTGGACCTTCCAGTTGTCCTCGGGGTACACGTTGCCCATGGCCGCGGCCACGCCGCCCTCGGCCATGACCGTGTGGGCCTTGCCCAGCAGCGATTTGCAGACGAGGGCGGTGCGCAGCCCCCGGGCCTTGGCCTCGATCGCCGCCCGCAACCCGGCCCCGCCGGCGCCGATGACGATCACGTCGTAGCTGTGGGATTCGTACTCGGCCATGTCCTGTCCTGTCGCTCCTGTCCTCGCCGCCGCGCCCGTCGCCCTGCGAACCCGTCGGTCCGCCTAGAAGAGGCGGTAGTCGGTGATCGTGCCGCTGGCCACCAATCGCACGTAGAGATCGGTCAGGGCGACGAAGATCAGGCTTGCCCAGGCGAACTTCATGTGGCTGGCGTTGAGCGGGGTGACCAGCTTCCACAGCCGGTGGCGGATGGGGTGCTTGGCGAAGCTCTTGACCTGGCCGCCACAGAGGTGGCGGCACGAGTGGCACGAGAGGCTGTAGCACCACAGCAAGACGGCGTTGGCACACAGGACCAGGGTCCCGACCGTCACCCCCACCCCGAGGCCGGGCTGGCGGAAGGCCTCGATGGCGTCGATGGTGAGGATGACGTTGAGGGCGAGTCCCAGGTAGAAGAACCACCGGTGGGAGTTCTGGAGGATGAGGGGGAACCTCGACTCGCCGGAGTAGCTGCCGTGGGCGTCGGCCACCGCGCAGTTGGGCGGGGACAGCCAGATGGACCGGTAGTAGGCCCGCCGGTAGTAGTAGCAGGTGAGCCGGAAGCCCAGCGGGACGATGAGGATGAGGATGGCCGGGGAGATCGTCCACCACGAGAGCACGGTGCCAGGGTGGCTGCCGGGCACGCAGCTCGCCGCCAGGCAGGGAGAGTAGAAGGGCGAGAGCAGGTTGCGGTGTGTGGCGGCCCCCACGTAGTAGTTCTTGTTCACGAAGGCGGCCCACGTGGAGTAGGTGACGAAGGCGATGAGCACGGTGGCGCTGACCAGGGGCTGGACCCACCAGCGGTCCCGCCGGACGGTCGCCACCTCGGGGCCGCCGCGGGTCCCCCCGAGCTCCACCGGGGTGACGGTCACGTTCTCCACCGTCGTCACGCCGTTCTCCTTTCCGGTCTCCCGAGCCCTTCGTCGAGGGGCGGGAGGCAGCCCACGTGCGCCCGAAGGGCCCAAGGGGCCGGAGTGCGGGCGGGCCTCATCATTTCAGACGCTAGCGGTGGAGACACAACTCGCTGAGTTCCCGCCAGGAGCCCAGGCGCCGTCCGGCACCGCCGGGCATAGGCTCGAACCATGCCCGCCACTCCCTTCACCATCCCCACCCCGCCCCACGACCTACCCCGGACCCTCGGCGACCTGCGGGCGTCTGGGTGGCAGTCGGTCCCCGTCGCCGAGGAGCTCCGCCGCAACGCGTCGGCCCGGATCAGTGCCGGCGAGCCCCTGGTCACCGGGGTGCTGGGCTTCGAGGACACCGTCCTGCCCCAGCTGGAGAACGCCTTGTTGGCCGGCCACGACGTCATACTCCTCGGCGAGCGCGGCCAGGCCAAGACGCGCCTCATCCGCTCGATGGTGGAGCTCCTCGACGAGTGGCTGCCGGTCATCGCCGGGTCGGAGATCAACGACGACCCCTACCTGCCCACCTCCCGCTTCGCCCGGGTAAAGGTGGCCGAGGAGGGCGACGAGACGCCGATCGCCTGGCTGCACCGCTCCGACCGTTACGGCGAGAAGCTGGCCACCCCCGACACCTCGATCGCCGACCTGATCGGCGAGGTCGACCCGATCAAGGTGGCCGAGGGCCGATACCTCTCCGACGAGCTCGCCCTCCACTACGGCCTGGTGCCCCGGGTCAACCGGGGGATCTTCGCCATCAACGAGCTGCCCGACCTGGCCGAGAGGATCCAGGTCGGTCTCCTGAACGTGCTCGAGGAGCGCGACGTGCAGATCCGGGGCCACCGGATCCGCCTCCCCCTCGACGTGATGCTGGTGGCCACCGCCAACCCCGAGGACTACACCAACCGCGGGCGGATCATCACCCCGTTGAAGGACCGCTTCGGGGCGCAGATCCGCACCCACTACCCGCTCGACACCCGGACCGAGATGGCGGTGATGCGCTCGGAGGCCGAGCTGCCCCAGCACGGCCCGCCGGTGACGGTGCCCGCGTACCTCGAGGAGGTGGTGGCCGAGATCAGCCAGCTGGCCCGGCGCAGCCCACACCTCAACCAGCGCAGCGGCGTGTCGGTGCGCCTCACCATCGCCAACTACGAGACCCTGGTGGCCAACGCCCTGCGCCGGGCGCTGCGGACCGGGGAGCCGGTGGCCGTGCCGCGGGTGAGCGACCTGTCGGCGCTCGTCTCATCCACCCAGGGCAAGGTGGAGGTGGAGGCCCTCGAGGAGGGCCGGGAGCACGAGGTGGTGGCCCAGTTGGCCTCGGCCGCCGTGCTGGCGGTCTTCCGTCGGCGGGTCACCCTCGCCGACCCCGGGGCCGTGGTGGCCTCCTTCGAGGCGGAACAGGTGGTGCATGCCGGCGACGACCTCCCGGCCGCCGAGTACCTCGCCGTGCTGCGCGACATGCCGGCCCTGGAGCCCCCCACCCGGGCCCTGGCCGGCCCCGAGGCCGCCGAGTCACCGGCCCTGCTGGCCAGCGCGCTCGAGTTCCTGCTCGAGGGGCTGCACCTCACCAAGCGGCTGAACAAGGACGCCTCGGGCGCCCGCGCCCTGTACCGGAGCCGGAAGTGAGCGGGTGACCGCCCGTTACGACTACCGGAGCTGGGACGGCTCCCAGGAGGGGTTCGGCCTCGACCCCGAGGACCTGTTGGCCGAGCTGACCGACGAGGTGCTGGCCGGCGGCGACTTCGACGACGCCCTGCGGCGGCTCATGCGCACCGGGATGCGCGCCCAGAGCGGTGAGCGGGTCCTCGGCTCGCGCCAGCTCCTCGAGCGGCTCCGTCGCCGGCGGGCCGAGCTTCTCGAGCGCGGCGACCCCGACGGCGAGCTGTCCCGGGTGGCCCAGGCCCTCGACGAGGTGATGGCCGAGGAGCGGGCGGCCATCGACGAACTGGTGGACGAGGCGCGGGTCTCGGGAGACGAGCGGCGCCAGGAAGTGACCGACGACGTGGCCGCCGAGCGCAGGATCGCCCTCGACCTCCTCCCCGACGACGTGGCCGGCCGTGTGCGCGGGCTGCAGGGCTACGACTTCGTCTCCTCCGATGCCCGGGAGCGGTTCGAGCAGCTGGTCGAGGAGCTGCGCAAGGAGGTGGCCGAGACCTACACCAAGGGGGTGTCCGAAGCGCTCGGCTCGATGGGGCCCGAGCAGCTGGCCCGGCTGCGCGACGCCTTCGACGCCCTCAACAAGATGCTCGAGCAGCGCGAGCGCGGGGAGCCCCTCGACCCCACCTTCGAGGAGTTCAAGGAGCGGTTCGGGGACATGTTCCCCGGGGCCGACACCCTCGACGAGCTCTTGGAGCAGCTGGCCGCCCGCATGGCCGCCGCCGAGGCCATGTGGCGCTCGCTCTCGCCCGAGCAGCGCGAACAACTCCGGGCGCTGGCCGACTCGCTCCTCGAGGACATGGACCTGCGCTGGCAGGTCGACCGGCTCTCGTCCAACCTCCAGCGGGCCTTCCCCGAGGCCGGCTGGGGCCAAGCCCACTCCTTCTCGGGCGACGCCCCGCTCGGGCTCTCAGAAGCCACCGACATGGCGGCCCAGCTGGGGGAGCTCGACCGTATGGAGGACGTCCTGCAGTCGGCCTCCTCGCCCGCCGCCCTCTCGGAGATCGACCTCGAGGAGGTCGCCCGCCACCTGGGCGACGACGCGGCGCGCTCGCTCGAGCGGCTGGCCGGCCTGGCCCGCGAGCTGACGGAGGCCGGGCTCATCGAGAACCGCGGGGGCCGGACCGAGCTCACCCCCAAGGGGGTGCGCCGGATGGGGGCGCGGGCGCTCGGCGACCTCTTCAACAAGATGGCCGCCGACCGCCTGGGGGAGCACCAGACCAGCTGGTCGGGGACCGGCCACGACCGCGAGGAGACGACCAAGCCCTACGAGTACGGCGACCCCTTCAACCTCCACCTCACCCAGACCGTCCACAACGCGGTCCGCCGCGGGGGCGCGGGCATCCCGGTGCGGCTGGCCCCCGAAGACTTCGAGGTGGTCGAGACCGAGGCCCTCACCCGCTCGGCCACCGTGCTCCTGGTCGACCTGTCGATGTCGATGCCGATGCGCGACAACTTCGTGCCGGCCAAGAAGATGGCGATGGCCCTGCACACCCTCATCTCCAGCCGCTTCCCCCGGGACTACCTGGGCATCGTCGGCTTCAGCGAGGTGGCCCGGGAGATCAAGCCCGAGGACCTGCCCACCGCCATGTGGGACTACGTCTACGGCACCAACCTCCAGCACGCGCTGCTCCTGGCCCGCAAACTGCTGGCCCACCAGCACGGGACCAAGCAGATCATCGTGGTGACCGATGGCGAGCCCACCGCCCACATCGACGCCGATGGGGAGGTCTACTTCAACTACCCGCCGACGGCCGAGACCCTGCGGCGCACGATGGCCGAGGTGGTGCGCTGCACCCGGGCCGGCATCACCATCAACGTCTTCGCCCTCGATCTCGAGCGGACCCAGTTCCCCTTCGTCGACCAGATCGCCGCCATCAACGGCGGTCGCACCTTCTACACCACGCCCGACGCCCTCGGCGGCTACGTGCTGGTCGACTTCCTGCGCCACCGGCGCGTGATCCGGCCGGCCGGCTGAGTCCCCCGACGGGGGGCCCGACGGACAGTCCCCCACCTCTTGTGCCGGCGTGCACTTGCTTCTCCCCCTTGCACTGTGCGGCGTGATGGGCGAAGATGACATGATTGTAGTTACATCACTGCCACTCAGTGGCGAGGGAGGGGGTTCCGGTGGACCTCGTATCACTGCTCTATGGGGGCGAGGAACGGAGCTGGCAGGCCCAGGCGAACTGCATGGGCGTGGACCCGGACCTGTTCTTCCCCGAGCGAGGGGCCTCCACCCGTGAGGCCAAGGAGGTGTGCCGGGGCTGCGTGGTGCGCGAGGACTGCCTCGAGTACGCGCTGGCCAACGGTGAGAAGTTCGGCATCTGGGGCGGCATGAGCGAACGGGAGCGCCGGCGGCTGCGCCGGGCCCGCGCCATGCAGCGCCGGGCCGCCATGGTCAACGCCAGCTAGCGCCGCGCCCCGCAAGCCGGGCCTCGATGGTTGTGTCGGGGTCGAGCCCCAGTTCGGCCCGACGGCCCTCGGGCGCGGCGTCGAGGACCGTCGCGGGCAGGAGGCCCACCAGCTCACCGCGGTCGATGGTCGCCCCGGTCCCCTCCAGCAGCTGGGCCACGCGGTCGTGCACCTCGGCCGGGCCGTGCACCCCCGGGTCCACCAGGTTGCACGAGACCTGGGCCCGTCCCGCCAGGTCGAGGCCGAGTGCCCGCACCCCCGGGCCCCGCAGTTGCCGGGCGACCGCTCGGGCCACCTCGGCGTTCCCCCCGGCCAGCCAGAGGTTGTAGGCGACGAGGAACCCCCGGGCCCCGACGGCACACCCCCCGGCGGTCGGGTGCGGGCCCCCTTCGCCGACGTCGGGGGCGAGCCCGGTGAAGGCGAGCCGGCGAACCTCCGGCAGCGTCCGCTCGCCGCCCCCGGGCAGCGGTCCGTAGGAGAAGCAGGGGATCCCGAGCTCTGACCACGCCCAGCGTGCGAAACGGTCCCGGGCGGCCACCGCTCCCGTCAGTGGGGGCGCCGGGTCCAGCCGGAACCCCGGGTCGCCGGCACCGCTGTCCGTCGGGGCGGGGACCGCCAGGGACACCAAGGGCACGAACGGGACGACGTCCACCACCCCCAGCCTCGGGTGCCGTCCCTGGTGGGTCCCGAGATCGAGGATCTCGACGGCGAGGACGGTCAGGCGGCGGACCGACGCCTCCACCGCGTCGTCGGTTCCGGCCAGGGTGAAGACCGTGCGGTGGTGGTCGGGGTCGCTGTGCCGGTCGAGCATGGTGTCGCCGACCTCATCGGAGAGCCGGTCGAGGAGCGCCCGGTCACGCCCCTCGCTCACGTTGACGACGCACTCAAGTCCCATCGGGACCCGGCGGTCGCAGATGCTGGCGGTGCGGCGTCACGGCCCGGCTGCGTGCGGCCGGGCCGGGCCCGCGCTGGGGCGGATCAGAACGCGGCGACCGGTTGGGCGGTGCGGCGGCGGCGGAGGATGCGCCGGCGCTCGCGCTCGGAGCGTCCCCCCCAGACGCCGTGGTCGATCCGGTGTGCGAGGGCGTACTCGAGACATGTCTCGGAGACCGGGCACTCAGCACAGATGCGCTGCGCCACCTGCACCCCGATCCCGTCGCTCGGGAAGAACGTCGCGGGCGGGATTTCCCTGCACTTACCGTCGGCCATCCATTCGGCATCCATAAGCGCTCCGTTTCAGTTTCGTTACAACTTAGTGTAACTCGCGCTTGCATCGAAAGCGACATCCGCACCCGAAATTTTCCATAAGGAAATCGTCGACCGCCCGCCACCAGGTACGCTGGCCGCCCGTCGCAGCGCCCGGCCCCCGGGCACGCCGGCCAGGAGGCCCCATGTCCCCCGAACCCGAAGAGATTGAGATCGAGCCGGTCGAGCCGGTCGGACACGTGCGCGTCGTCTACCTGGGGCCGGTGGCCCCCCACTGGGAGGTGCAGTCCGACTTCGGCGACGCCGCCCTGGTCGACGCCTTCCGGGAGCGGGCATTGGCCCGGCTGGTCCTGCTGCCCCCCCACGACCCGCAGTTCCGCCGCAACCGCGAGCGTGTCGTCCGCGACGCCGAGCGCGAGCACCTCACTCTCGAGTGGGACCTTGGCTTCCCCGAGGAGGCCGAGGCGGGCTAGTCGCCACCGCGGTCCTCGTCGGGGAGGTCGATCCGCTCCAGCCACAGGCCGGGGGCGTCGACCTCGGCCGGCGTGGGCAGCGTGCGGTCCGACTCCCACAGCCGGCCCAGCCCCTCCTCCCCGGCCCGCTCCACCACCCCGCGCACGAACGACGTGCCCCGGTCGACCTGCTCGCGCCCGAGGTCGAGGCCGAACAGCGCCCCCGCGGCCTGCTCCCCGGTGCTGTCGGTGGTGCGGTAGCGGTACCAGGCCTCGGAGAGGGCGCCGGCCGATCCGACCAGGATCCCGGCCACCTGCGCCGTGACGTGGTCAACGTACCCCCCGAGTGCCGTCGTCACGGCGACCAGTTGTGTGGCGGTGCGGCGCTGACCCGGGGTGAGCAGGTCGGCCAGCAGCGCCTCGGGGTCGGCCAGGAGGCCCTGCAGGGCCGTCGGGTCGCCGGCCTCGCTCCCCAGCCGCTCGGCCAGGCCCAACTGGGCCGAAACGGCGTCGGCGGCCGCCGCGTCGAGCAGTCCCGTGATCCGTGCCGCGACGTGGGGGGTGCCCAGCACGGCCTCGGCCGTGAGCTCTCGGATGCAGACCCACAGCTGGGCCTGGTCGAGCGGCAGGCTCCAGTCCTCGGCGAAGGCGGCGACGTTGGCCGGGACCACCAGCAGGTCGCCGTGGACCGCCCAGGGCAGGGGGAGGGCGTAGCGGCCCAGGGCCCGCCGGGCGAGGTGACCGGCGGCCGAGCCGAACTGCATGCCGAGCAGGACCGGCCCCATGGTGGTGGCGAAACGTCCGAGCAGCTCCCCCAGTCCCCCGTCCTCTGTTGTGAGGCCGTCGGGTTCGGCCACCACCGGCGGGACGACGGGGGTCTGCGCCTCCACCATCTTCTCCATGAGCGGGGTCCACGACTCGAGGGCGAGCAGCGCCCAGGCCCCACGACCGACCGGGCGCACTCCCAGGGGGCGGGCGGAGGGGCCGACCGGGAGGCCGGTGGCCTCGGCCACGTGCATCTCGGCCACCCGGACGAGCTCCTCGAGGCGGATGCGCTCGATCGGGTCGGGGTTCGCCTCGGGCTCGCCCTCGGTGGCGACGCCCTGGGCCAGGGCCCGGGCCGCCTCCAGCCAGGCGGTGGCGCCCCC
This sequence comes from uncultured Actinomycetota bacterium, assembly GCA_963770505.1. Lineage (GTDB taxonomy): Bacteria > Actinomycetota > Acidimicrobiia > Acidimicrobiales > RAAP-2 > CAVYPR01. The sequence continues at coordinate 650,082 of CAVYPR010000006.1, forward strand.
CGGGGCGCTGCCGATCATCTTGAGGAGGTCGCCGAGCAGGCCTTGCAGCGGATTGCCCGGCTCCCCGGGGTCGTTCATGCCCACTCACGCATGCTAGGGCGACGCGGAGAGGGCGACGTCGACCGAGAGGGTGGACCCCCCCCGGCGGACCCCCAGCTCGACGCGCTGGCCCGGGCTCATCACATAGAGCAGCGAGCGCAGCTCGGCCATCGAGGCGAGCGGGGCTCGGTCGATGCTCGTGATGACGTCGCCGGGCCGCAGCACACCGGCGGCGGCCCCGTCGGGTTCCACCTTCTCGATCACGGCGCCGCCGGCGCCGCGGGACACGGCGGTGGTGGTGGTCTGCCCCTCGTCTCCGCCGCCGCCGCCCGGTGTCGCAACGGCATCCGTCCCGATCACGTCGAGCCACCCGTGGCGGACCCGGCCCGAGGCCGCCAGGACCCGGGCCACGCCCACGACCAGTGCCGCGGGCAGGAAGACCTTCATCGACCTCGAGGTGGCCGCGCCGTCGAGCAGGCCCAGAACCCGGCCGTCGCCCTGGACCAGGACCTCGCCGGCCATCGACGGCATCGACGGGGAGGCGGCGTCGATGCCGCCCATGCCCGAGGCGCCGCCGCGGGTGATGTCGGTCCCGACCGAGCGGACGGTCGACCCCGCCCACAGCATGGTGGCCGACCCGTCCACCGAGGGATGGGTCGCGCCGGCCAGGGCCACGGCCAGCACCAGGTCCCGCCGGCCCACGCCCGAGGGTCCGGCGGCGAACCGGGCGGGCCTGAGCTCGCCGTCCACCCGCAGGACGGCGACGTCGGAGCCGGGGTCGCCGTCCACCACGACGGCGCGCTCGCGGTGCCCGAAGGCGGTGACGGCGTCGATCGAGCGGGCCCCGGCCACCGCGTCGAGCGTGGTGGCCACCAGCCCGCCGGTTCCGACCGCCACCCCGCATTCCTGCACGACGCCGTGGTCCGTGGTGACCTGCAGCGAGACCATCGCCTCCAGCGCGGCGCGCACGGCCGGCGGGACGTCCCGGCAGCAGCCGATGGCCTCGGTCAGTGCGGGGGAGGCGGCCGGGCCGGACCCACCGCCCGCCGAACCGGGCACGGAGCCGGCCGTCGCCAGCAGCAGGATGCCGGCGGCGATGGCCGCCACCGCGGCACCGGCGACCAGCCCGGTGGCAATGGTGCGCCGACGCCCGGGGGGCGCCGTGCCCCTCCCGGCGTCTACCCCACCTGCGGGCACCCGGGGGGACGACGAACCGAGGACCTCGGACGGGTGGCGCCAGAGCCGGTCGTCGGGCGGCAGCCACCCCCGCAGCGTCGCGTCGTGTGTGGCGTCGCCGAAGGCCTCCGCGCCGGGCAGGGGTCGGTCCCCCCCGTTCCCTTCGTCCCGGCGCGGGTCGTCCGGGCCGTCCTCGGAGGGACCTGGGCCGCGCGGGGTCACGGCCCGTCAGGTTACCGACGGTGCAGGCGGGAGTGGGGTCGCCCCGTGGCCGTACGATTGGGCAGATGTCCCGTGACCTCGCCATCGACCTGGGGACGGCCAACACCCTCGTCTACGCCAAGGGAAAGGGCATCGTGCTGAACGAGCCCACCGTCGTTGCGCTGGACACCCGTTCGCGCCAGGTGCTGGCCATGGGCGACGAGGCGTGGCAGATGATCGGGCGCACCCCCGGCTACATCGTCGCCGTGCGCCCCATGCGCCAAGGAGCCATCACCGACTTCGAGATCACCGAGCGGATGCTCGAACTGCTCCTGCGCCGCGTCGGGGTGAGCCGGATCAACCGCCCGAGGGTCCTCATCTGCGTGCCGTCGGCCATCACCGCGGTCGAGCGCAGGGCGGTCAAGGAGGCGGCCCGGCGGGCCGGTGCCTCGTCGAGCTACCTCATCGAGCAGCCGATGGCGGCGGCCATCGGGGCCGGGCTGGCCATCGACGAGCCGGTCGGGTCCATGGTGGTCGACGTCGGAGGCGGAACCTCGGAGATGGCGGTCATCTCCCTGGGCGGCCTGGTGGCCATGCGGGCCATACGCGTCGGCGGGTTCGACCTCGACGCCGACATCCAGACCTACGTCCGCACCACCCACGGCATCGCCATCGGCGAGCGGACGGCCGAGGAGGTGAAGCTGGCCATCGGGTCCGCCCACCCCTACGACGACGAGCGCCAGGCGGAGATCCACGGGCGGGAGGTCACCTCGGGCCGGCCCAAGACGGTGCTGCTCGGACCCGAGGAGGTGCGCGGCGCCTTCGAGGACCACGTGTCCCAGGTCGTGACCGCTGCGGCCAGGTGCCTGGCCGACGCCCCACCCGACCTGGCCCAGGACATCATCTTCGAGGGGATCCACCTGGTGGGCGGGGGCGCGCTCCTGCGGGGCATGAGCCAGAGGCTGGCCGACGGAACCTCGGTCCCCGTGCACCAGGTCGATGCCCCGTTGGAGTGCGTGGTGCTGGGTGCCGGCCGGTGCATCGAGTCCTTCGAGCGGCTCCGTCCGATGTTCGCCGCAGCTGAGCGCTGAGCCCGCCGAGGCTCAACCCTCCAAGAGCACCTCCGCCGCCTGGCGGACCTGCCAGTCGTGGTCGGCCAGGCACCGCTGGAGGGCCTCGTCGACCTCCGGGCCGTCGAAGGCGGCCAGGGCCACCGCGGCCCGGCGGCGCACGGTGACCTTGTCGTCCAGGCCCCGCAGGACCCCCGGCAGGCCGGCCGGGTCGCCCAGCGCGCCGAGCGCGGCTACCGCGGCCTCACGACAGCGCGGGTCGGGGTGGGACGCGGCGACCTCCGAGAGGCCTTCGACCGAGCCCATCGGGCGGCGCTCGCCCAGCGCCCAGCACGCCGACTCCACGACGAGCGCGTCGGGGTCGAGCAGGGCGTGCTGGAGGGCCTTGGGCAGGGTCGAGCGCGAACCACGTCCGCTGACGCCGACTGACTCCTGGCTGGCCCGCCGCCGAACGGCGGGCGAGGGGTCGGACAAGGCAGCCACCACGTCGGCCGCGAACAGCGCACCCGCCCGGGCCAGCGCACCGAGGGCGGCGGCCCGCACCGTCGCCTGCGGATCGGCGAGCGCCCGCCTCGACGCAGCCGCGTCGCCACGGTGGCCGGCCACGATCGTCGAGCGCACCCGTGTCCGCGCCCGGTCGTCCGGCGGTGCCGGGGCCGGCCGCCCACCGTCGGGGGCGACCCCGGGCGCGCCCGGTTCCGTGGGAGGATCTTTGCGCACCACCCCGAGTATGTCCGAGTCCTGGCCCGACACCGCCCCCGTTCCCCCACGCCGACGCCGGCGGTGGCCGACGATTGCGGGCCTGGTGGTGATCGTCGTGCTGGCGGCCGTCTTCGTGGCCAGCCGTATCCAGCTGAACGAGTACGTGCTCACCCCAGGCCAGGCACAGCCGGTCGGGCCGCTGGTCAAGGTGCCGACGGACCGCTCCCACCGGATCGACGGGCCGATCCTGCTCACCGACGTCTACCTGACACGGGTCAGCCTGCTCAGCTACCTCCCCGACCGCCTGAACGGCGACGCCCAGATGGTCACAGGGACAGCGCTGCTCGGGCCGGCCACTCCGCCGGCGCAGCTCACAGCGCAGGGGTACCTGGAGATGGCCCAGGCCCAGTCGGCGGCCAAGGCCGCGGCGCTGGCCCGCCTGGGGTACGCCGTGCCCGAGCACAACGCCGGCACGCTCGTGTTCGCCGTGTCGCCCGGTTCGCCGGCTTCGTCGTTGCTCTCGGTCGGGCAGATCGTGACGGCGGTTGACGGCACGGCCACGCCGGACGAATGCTCTTTCATCGCCGCCCTGCATTCGCGCGGTCCGGGTGACACCGTCGCCCTCTCGGTCGAGCAGGCGACGGTGACCCCCGACGCCGTCCAACGGCCGGGGCCGACCAAGGTCGTACGGATCCGGCTGGCACGGCGCCCGGCCTCCGACGACAGCTCGTCGAGCGACGGGTGCCCCGGGGGCACGCCGTCGGCGGGCTACCTCGGGGTGGTGGTCGAGACCCAGCAGGACTACACCGATCCCGTGCCGGTGTCGGTGCGCACCCAGACAATCGGTGGGCCCTCGGCCGGCCTGGCCATGACCCTGGCCATCATCGACAAGCTCTACGGCGGCCACCTGACCGGTGGTCACACGGTGGCGGCCACGGGGACCATCTCCCCCACAGGGCAGGTTGGCGACGTCGGCGGGGTGCGCGAGAAGACCGTCGCCGTGGAGAAGGCCGGCGCCACCGTCTTCCTGGTTCCGCCGGACGAGTACGCCACAGCGAAGGCGAAGGACATCCCCTCCCTCCACGTCTACAAGGTCGCCAGCCTGGACGACGCCCTCTCGGTGCTGCGCCACCTCGGCGGCCGCGTGCCGCCGGCGCCGGCGGCGACCCACGCGCCGTCGGGCTGAGGGTCGCGATTGCCCACGCCCGCGAGGTCGGTTGGTCGTAGGCTCTGCACATGCCAGAGGACATCGGTTCGATCTCGTCGTCGAGGCTGAGCGGAGCCGATCTGTCCCGACATAGCTTCACCACCGTGCGCCGGGGTTTCGACGCCCAGGAGGTGCGATCCTTCCTCGAGCAGGTGTCCCGCGAACTGGCCGCCGGCGAGCAGCGCGAGGAGGACCTCAGGAGGCGGCTGGCCGAAGCCGAGGAGCGGGCCGAGCACCCGGTCATCGACGAGTCCACGCTGACCACGGCGTTGGGCCAGCAGAGCGCCCAGGTGCTGCGCAACGCCCACGAGGAAGCGGCCCGGATCGCCCTGCAGGCCGAGGAGACGGCGGCCGCCCTCGTGCGTGACGCACAGCGGCTGGCGGCCGAGACGCAGGTGCAGGCGGAGTCGGCGGCGGCCGAGCGCATCGCCGAGGCCGAGATCGCCAGACGCGCCATCTACCAGCAGGCCGAGCAGGAGGCGGGTCTGCTCCTCGAGGCCTCGCGGGCCGAGGCCGAGGCGCTGGTGGCCCGGGGGATCGAGCAGGGCCAGGACATGATGGAGCAGGCCCAGGAGACCCGACGCCGGGTGCTGGTCGACATGGCCCACCGCCGGCGGGTCATGACGCTGCAGATCGAGCAGTTCCGGGCGGCTCGTGACGAGCTGGCGGCGGCCGTGAGCGGCGTGCGCGACTCGGTTGACGCCGTCCTCGAGGACCTGGCCCGGGCCGACGACTCGGCACGGGCGGCGGCGGCCGAGGTGGCCCGGCGGCAGCCGGCCGAGCCCACGACGGCCGAGATCATGGCCGAGGTCGAGGACGTCGAGGCGGCGCTGGACGTGACCCGGGCCCGGGCCCACGAGACCGCCAGGGAGCAGGCCCACGGAGAGACGGTCGAGGTGACCAGCGCGGTGTTCGACGTCGCCGTGGAGGACCCGGCGACCGGTGCCACCGTCGTCGAGGAGATCGAGGTGACGGTGGTCGAGGCCGTCGACGACGGGGGGGAAGGTCCGGGAGACACGGTCGAGGGGCTCTTCGCCCGGCTGCGGGCCGGCCAGCCCGAGGACGAGGGCGAGGCCGACAACGGCGACGGCGGGGGGCGGCCGACCGAGGCCGGCCCCGGCGAGCAGGGCGAGACGGCCGAGCCGGGGGCCGAGGCCGGCCCCGGCGAGCAGGGCGCGGCGGCCGAGCCGGGGGAAGAGGACGCAGCCGGCACCGAACCCGGGGACGTCTCCCCCGAGCCCGATCCTGACGAGTCGCTGCGGTCGAAGCGCTCTGAAACCCTCGACCCGATCTGCGAGCAGCTGGCCAAGCGGCTCAAGCGGGCGCTCCAGGACGACCAGAACCTCCTGCTGGACCGGCTTCGGGTGGGGTCGGGCGCCTGGTCGGCCGATGTCCTCGCCTCCGAGGACGACCAGCGCGCCCTCTACGCCGACGCCGCCGCCGCGAGCCTGCGGGAGGCGATGGCGGCCGGCATCGCCTTCGCCCGTGCAGAGCGCGGGGATCGGCGCGGCCGGGCACCCTCACCCGACGCCAAGGCCGTGGTGTCGATGGCCGACCGCCTGGCCGGCACCGTGGTGGCCCTGCTGCGTCGTCGGCTGGAGGACGGCGAGGACGGGCCGGACGGCGGCGGGGCCGAGCGCGTCGGCGCCGCCTACCGCGAGTGGCGGGGTGAGCGCATCGAGCGGCTGGTCGGCGATTGGGCGCTCGAGGCCTTCTCGTCCGGGGTGCTGGCGGCATCGGGGACCGGGGGGGGCCTCCGCTGGATGGTGAGCGGTGACGAGCCGTCGTGCGCCGACTGCGACGACAACGCCCTGGCCGGAGCGGTGCTGGCCGGCGAGGAGTTTCCCACCGGCCACCTCCATCCGCCGGCCCACGCCGGATGCCGCTGCCTGGTCGTCCCGACGCCCGCCTGATCGCCGGCCCGGCCTAGGCTCCTGCCCGTGCGAGCCCCCCAGGACATGCCACCCCGCGCCCCGGCGGCTCCCACCGGCCACCACCGACGGCGTTGGTGGATCCTCGCCGCCGTCGTCGTCCTCATCGTCATCCTGGCTTCCCTCAAGTCGCTGGCCACCCTCTACACGGACAGCCTCTGGTTCTCCTCCGTCCATTTCCACCAGGTGTGGTCGAAGCTGCTGGCCGTCAAGGTCGGCCTCTTCGCCAGCTTCGGCGCGGTCTTCTTCGTTGCGTTGTGGGTGAACCTCCTCATCTGCGACCGCCTGGGCGCCAGCTCGGACGCCTTCGACCCAGAGGACGAGCTCGTACGCCGCTACCACCAGGCGGTGCGCCCCTACGCCGGTCGGGTGCACGCCGCGGTGGCCCTGGTGCTGGCCCTCATCGCCGCGTCGGGAACCGTCGGGGAGTGGAACAACTGGCTGCTGTTCACCCACGGCGTGTCCTTCGGCGTGAAGGACCCCGAGTTCGGCCTCGACGTCGGCTTCTACGTCTTCAAGCTGCCCTTCCTGGAGTTCCTGGTGGACTGGACGTTGGTGGTGTTGGTGGTGATTCTGCTGGTCACCGCGGCCTTCCACTACCTGAACGGCGGCATCCGACCCCAGCGGGCGGCCCCCCGGGTCCGGCCCGCCGTCAAGGTCCATCTCTCGGTGCTCTTGGCCCTGATCGCCTTGGTGAAGGCGGCGGGCTACGTCCTGCAGCGCTACCAGCTGGTGACCTCGACCAACGGGTACGTCGAGGGGGCGGGCTACACCGACGTCCACGCCCGGCTGCCGGCCCTCGAGCTCCTGTTCTTCGTCTCGCTCTTCGCCGCCGTGATCCTCCTCTACAACATCCGCCGCCAGGGGTGGACCTTGCCGGTGCTGGCCATCGGGGTGTGGGCCTTCGTGGCCCTGGTCGTTGGCGTCATCTACCCCGCGGTGCTGCAGGCGCTCAAGGTGAACCCGGCCCAGAGCACCTTGGAGCAGCCCTACATCCAGCGGAACATCAATGCCACCCGTGCGGCCTACGGCCTCCAGCACGTTCAGTCGTCGACCTTCCAGGGCAATACCACCCTCGCGCCCGGCACGGTGGCCGCCAACCGCACAACGCTGGCCAATATCCGCGTTTGGGATCCCGACCCCTCGATCACCCTCCCAACCTTCCAGAAGCTCCAGGACCTCAAGTCCTATTACACGTTCCAGTCCGTCGGCATCGACCGCTACAGCGTCGGCGGCAAGATGACTCCGGCCGTCGTGGGCGTGCGTCAGATGAATCCGGCCGACCTCCCGTCGTCGGGATGGGTCAACACCCACCTCGAGTACACCCACGGCATGGGCATGGCCCTGGCCGAGGCGCACCAGTCGACGCCCGAAGGCAATCCCGTCTTCTCGATCAAGGACGTGCCCCCCGTCTCGACCAACGGCTACCCGTCCGTCACCGAACCCGGCGTCTACTTCGGCCTTACAGACCCCGGCTACGTGGTGGCCGACAGCCGTCAGCCCGAGCTCGACTACCAGACGAGCAACGGCACAGACGTCGTCTCCCATTACCAGGGCGACGGCGGGGTGAAGATGGGCAACTTCTTCACCAGGGCTGCGTTCGCCATCCGCCTGGGGGACCTCAACCTGCTCATCTCCAACCTCATCACCCCCCAGTCCAAGATCATGTTCGTCCGCACAATCGTGGCCATGGCGCAGAAGGCGGCGCCCTTCCTCAGCTTCGACTCCGATCCGTACGCGGCACTGGTCGACGGGCACATCGACTGGATCATGAACGCGTACACGACCACCACCGAGTACCCGTACTCCCAGAACGCCGACACCCAGCAGATTCCGCCCGGGAGCGGCCTCCCCGGCAGCTACAACTACGTGCGGAACTCGGTGGTCGTGGTCATCAACGCGTACTCGGGGAAGATGACCTACTACGCCATGGACAACGACCCGATCCTGCGCACCTACGAGGCGGCGTTCCCCGGCATGTTCACCCCGAAGTCCAAGATGAGCTCGACCCTGACGGCACACCTGCGCTACCCAGAGGACATGTTCTCCATCCAGGCCGCGGTCTACGGCCGCTACCACATCACGTCGCCGTCGAACTTCTACACGGCCGGCGACGCCTGGACCCTCTCCCCCACCGCCGGGGCCGGGTCCCCGACAAACGCGCTTGCCGTCACCGTCACCACCAACGCCCAGGGTGAGGTGACCGGCGGCAGCCTCCAGCGGATGTCCCCCCTGTATCAGGTGCTGGCCGAGCCCGGTGAGCACTACCAGTCCTTCACCATCTCCGACGCCTATGTGCCGGCGGCCCAGGGGTCGTCCATCCAGGTGCTCTCGGCCTTCCTCATGGGGAACTCAGATCCTGGCCACTTCGGTCAGCTCCATGTCTACGAGACCAGACCCGGCAGCAGTGTCGTCGGACCGGCGCTGGCCGACTCCTACATCGAGGCGAACAGCACAGTCTCCAAAGCCATCAGCCTCCTGGACCAGCACGGTTCGCAGGTTCTGCTGGGCAACATCCTCATGGTTCCGATCGACCAGTCGATGCTCTACGTCCGGCCGCTCTACACCGAGAGCTCGGGTAATCCCCAACCGCAGCTGAAGGACGTGATCGCCGTCCTCGGGCAATCCGTGGCGATGAAGTCGTCGCTCACAACAGCCCTGAGTTCAGTGCTCGATACCCAGCTGGGCACAGGATCCACCACTCAGACTCCGCAATCCACCACAAAGGCGCCGGTGAAGACAGGTGACGTCCAGCAGGCGCAGGCCGACCTGCAGCAGGCCGCTGCCGACTACGCCCAGGCCGAGAAGGACCTGAAGGCCGGGACACTCGCCGGCTACCAGAGCGAGAACTCGGCGGCACAGAAGGAGGCGGGGACAGCGAAAGCGCTGCTCGGAAGCGCGGCATCCACCTCGACGAGCACGTCGACCACCACGACCGCCCCTAAGTCCAGCTCGCCCTCGACGGGTTCCAAACACACATCCACCAAGGACTCCGGGTCGGACGGTTCGGGATCGAAGACCACGGGCACCAAGGGCACCTCTCCTGTTGGGACAAAGAGCGCGGGATCGGGCGGAGATGACGCGACGACGACCACGCTCGCCCAGAAGCCTGCATCGACCACGACGTCGACCCAGCCCAACGAGGCCTAACCAGCAGGGCAAGCGGTCGCTGGACGCGCGAGGATTGGCACTGCGCACACGTTCGGGGCACGTGGTCCCGGCGATAGGAGGCGGCAATGGGTTTTCTCGATAAGGCCAAGGAGCAGATGGCGGTGGCCACCACCGTCGCCAAGGATGCTGCACAGAAGGGGCAGGCCAAGATCGATGCCGCACAGGCCAAGAGGGCAGCTGATGCCCTGCTGCGCAATCTCGGTGCCGCCTTCTACGCACAGCAGACCGGACGGGCCACCGACGCCACGCCGGCTGAAGTCGAAAGACTGACGACTGCGCTGCGGGAACACGAGACGGCCAACGGCCAGATCGACCTCGGCCCCGAGGCACCCCCCTCCTGAGCGTCGGCGGCAACACCGGACGCTGCCGCAACCCCGGACGCCGCCGGGCGAGGTCGCCGGTGCGCTGCTAGAGTTGATGGGCACAGCGCGGGGTGGAGCAGTCTGGTAGCTCGTCGGGCTCATAACCCGAAGGTCGCAGGTTCAAATCCTGCCCCCGCCACTTGGATCGAGATCTCCACTCGTGGGGATTTCGATCTTGCCTAGCGGGATGTGACTTCAATAGTGCCGGTGGGTCCGCTGCACGCAATCAGGTCGCCGCGTGCGGTTGACCTCGCTGATTGCAGAAAGCTATTTCCTGGCCCTGCCACCCGAGCTTGCAGGGCGCGCTTTTCACCCGCTGTCAGCCGGAGCTTCTCCCGCCCAGCGCTGTCGACCTTCGCCAGATTGAGGTCCTTGCCGGGATGCAGACTTGTCCCTAAAGCGCTTACCAACGCGACTCACTCACCCGAGCGCCTTCAGGGAATGGAGGCGCGACAGACTTCCGCTCAAAGCGCCGGAACGACTTCGTCGGTCACGGTCCGGAGGTAACGCCAAGCGATTTCTGGGGGAAGCCCGCCGACAAGCGGGTGTAAGGGCAAAGCGACGCCAGACTGCGCAAGGGCTATCGCCTCGTTGACCGACACGATCCGATGCGCCTTGCCCTCAGCCCGGAGTTCGTCGATCGACGTAGCGAACGAGGAGCTGGCGGTCGCATCCCTACCGGCGTTCATCGCGGCATAGCTGCGAGCGTCGTGCAAGAGGAAATGGCCGAGTTCGTCCCACGCCCGATCGACATCGTCAGCAACGAACAGGCACGTCGGTAGGTCGCTGGGCGGCAGATAGCACCAGCCGGGCTTGTAACCAGCTGCCCGGGCGGACTCCTCGTAGGTGGCCCGGAGCGACTCGTCGCCGGACTGGGCGAAGAACCCGAGACCATTGTGGCCGGCCCGCCGAGCGGCGACAGGGCTGCCACCGCCCCACGAAACGCTCGGCCCGCCCGGAGTCAGCGGGCGCGGCGTTACCAGGATGCGGCGGCCGCGGTGCTCGAACGGCTCGCCCGTCTTGGCCCCCAGGAGCACTTCCAGCGATTCATCGGCGATGCGGCCTCGATGTTGGAAGTCCACGCCGAACATCTCATACTCGTCGGGGCGGTACCCGACGGCGCAGACGTAGCTGGTGCGGCCGTTGCTGATGATGTCGAGGACCGCCATCTCCTCGGCTAGGCGCACCGGTTCGTACAAGGGAAGCACGATAACCGCCACCACGATCTGTATGGTCGACGTGCGCGCCGCAAGGGCGGTGGCGAGGATCATGGGTGCGGGAAGATAGCCGTCCTCTTGCCCGTGGTGTTCGCACACGATGGCCGCCACCCCGCCGCGTTCCTCGGACCAGCTCGTCATCTCCAGAGCGGTGGCGTACAGTTCCGGGGCCGGGGCTCCGGTTGACGGCGCCCGCATGTCGAATCGCAGCGTGAACATCAAGTCGAAGACTCGTCGGGCTGATTGAACTCCTCGGGCAGGCGGTAGGTCGTGTAAAACAGCACATCGGCCAGGTCGCGTCCAGGAAGATCCACGGCGTGGCGCTCACCGACGAGCCGCATAAGCTCGAGGTCCTTTTGGATGATCGCCCCTGACGTTCGGCGCATTGGCAGGATGTTGCGGTCCTCGATGATGCTGTGAGGAAGCTCGTGGAGACTAAAGAAGCTCTCTCCTAGCTCTCCCAGCTGGCCGTTGGCCCGCATCGCCTCTTTCAGCCCATCGACGGGCAAGTCCAGCTCCTTGGCCAGGCGAACGGCTTCGGCCACACCAAGGTGGGACACGTAGGTCTGGAGGTTCAGGCACAGCTTCAGGAGATTGCCATTGCCGAGCGGACCGGCCTGAATGATCGTTTCACCGCAGGCAGACAGGATCGGCTCCAAAGCAGCGAGGTCATCGGCGTCGCCACCAAGCAGGAAGGTAGTTCGACCCTCCGCAGCGGCCACGTGCCCACCGGTGAGGCACGCTTCGACGATTCGGACACCGAATGGCGCCGCTTCGGTGGCCGCCCAAGCAATCGTCTCGGGGAGCACAGTGCTGTGGACGGCCACAACCGACCCTTCCTCCATGTTGGCCAGAAGACCGTCGGGGCCGTCGAGCACTGTGCGAACGTGAGCGTCGGCGGGAACGCAGACTCCCACCACCTCGGACGTCCGTCCTACGTCAGCCACCGATGCCGCCCCCACCGCACCCTGGTCGACAACGGACTGAACCCTCTCGAAGTCGACATCGAACACCATCGGCCGTATTCCGGCGCGCAGCATGCTCTCGATTAGGGGCCGACCGATGAGGCCGATCCCGATGAATCCGATTCGAGCAGTCATGGCGTGGCCTCCGATGGGTCGGTATGACGTTGGGCTGGTTGCAGGGACGCGCTGAGGATCGTCCGGGTCGTGCGGAACGTGCGGGCCGCGATACGCCAGCCATCGGCCCCGCGAACCACAAGGTCGTCGTAGGTCCCGATGGTGTCGATCCAGTCGTCGGGATGGCTGGCGAAAACGGTCACCGCGTGTACGTAAGTGACGCAGTCGGCCCGGTCGCCGCTGACTTCCACGATGAAGTTCGAAAGCAGGTGCTGGGTGGGTCCCATACCGGCATGGGCATCCACCATGAACGCCGTCAGGTCGTCGACGCCCTGCCACCGGCCGATGTCGCCGTAGTCAGCCGACACGTCGTCAGTGAAGCAAGTGCGCAGAAGCGCCCAGTCCCTATTGTCGATAGCCCGGGCATAGCGGACAAGCACGGCCACGATCTCTTCGCGATCCACACTCATCGTTGATCCCCCATTGCGACGATGATGGTCGGCGACGCATGTCAGCTGCTCGATCAGACCGACGGAAGGCCACATTGCCGGGCTGCGTTACTACTGTCAATCCGGGGTGCCCCCCATGCACGACCGGCCCTTCGTTCGGCCGTGTCACCTAGGTGCCGGTCGAATGGAGTTAGCGCTCGGCAAGCGCACCGCGGCCGATAGCCGTCGCCGACCCGGCGTGATACGGGGCAGGTGAGGAAGAGCCTCAGCTTTCGATTCTGGCCATGTTCGCCTTGTCGTGACGCTCGCCGGCGGCGGGGGTGAGACGGTTCAACCGGGCAATCTGCTCAGGACTGAGCTCGACACCGTCAGCCGCCGTATTCTCCTCGACGCGTGCCACCCGCCGGGTGCCTGGGATGGGGGCAATGTCGTCCCCCTGAGCAAGGAGCCAGGCCAGTGCGATCTGCGCGGGGGTGGCTCCGGCCTCGGCGGCGACTGCTTCGACCTCGTCGACGATCCGGAGATTGCGATTGAAATTCTCGCCAAGGAATCGTGGGTTGGTCTTGCGCCAATCGTCGTCAGGGATGTCGTCCACCGTGCGGATCTGGCCGGTGAGGAAACCGTGGCCCAGTGGCGAATAGGGCACGAAGCCGATGCCGAGCTCGCGCAGTAACGGGAGCAGCCGGTCCTCAGGATCCCTGGTCCACAAGGAGTACTCGGTCTGCAGCGCGGCGACCGAGTGCACGGCATGCGCTCGCCGGATCGTGTCCGGGCCAGCCTCGGAAAGACCGATGAAGCGGACTTTGCCCTCGGTGACCAGCTCAGCGAGAACGCCGATGGTTTCCTCAATCGGGGTACTCGGGTCCACGCGGTGTTGATAGTAGAGATCGATGTAGTCGGTCCCAAGGCGTTGGAGCGAGCCCTCCACTGCGATGCGGACGCTCTGTGGGCTGCTGTCAGGGACGCCGGCATCTCGGCCCGAATGAGAGAGGACGCCGAACTTCGTGGCCACCACGACCCCGTCCCGTCGACCCTTGATGGCCCGACCCACCAACTCTTCGCTATGGAATGGGCCATAGACCTCGGCGGTGTCGATGTGGGTGACCCCAAGTTCGAGTGCTCGGTGAATCGTGCGGATCGACTCGTCATCGTCGAGACCTCCACCCGAGGTGTAGATACCGGCCATGGTCATAGAGCCGAGGCCGATGCGGGAGACGTCGAGTCCCCCCAAAGAGATGTGCTTCATTGCTGGCTCCAAACTCGTAGTTGATGTGGTGCATCCCATCGAACACCCTCGAGATCACCCGGAGAAGTCCCTGATGAAAGGTGTACTGGCAGGGCACCTCAGCGATGCGGGGCGCCCAGTACGGTGATGGTCGTGGACACGCCTGAACTCCGCAACGACGTCAGGGAGTTCCTCATGTCCCGCCGAGCGAAGATCACTCCCCAGCAGGCGGGTCTTCCGGCCGGGAGGAACCGACGGGTGCCTGGACTGCGCCGCACCGAGGTGGCCTCGCTGGCAGGGATGAGCGTCGAGTACTACTCCCGATTGGAGCGCGGGAACCTGGCTGGCGTGTCTGAAGAGGTGCTCGAGTCCCTCTGTCGCGCTCTTGAGCTGGACGAGGCGGAGCGGGCTCACCTTCACGACCTCGCCCGGGCTGCCTCCTCGAGGCCATTGCCACGGAAGCGGGCTCAGGCCGAGTCCGTCCGCCCGAGCCTCCAGGCCGCCCTCGATGCCATCACCACCGCTCCTGCAGTGATCAACAACGGACGGGGTGACATGGTGGCAGCGAACACTCTTGCCCGTGCACTCTTCTCCGAGATGTTCATCTCGTCTCCACGGCGACCGGTCAACAACGCCCGGTTCGTATTCCTCGACCCGCGTGCCACGGCCTTCTACCGAGACTGGTCGAAGGCCGCCGACGACACCGTTGCCCTCCTGCGCACGCAAGCCGGACAAGACCCCCACAACAGGGCCCTATCCGATCTCGTGGGAGAGCTGTCCACCCAGAGTGAAGCGTTCCGGTCCCGTTGGGCCGCTCACAACGTCCGACAGCACTTCACGGGCACCAAGCGTGTGCGGCACCCGGCAGTCGGGGACGTTGAACTCAACTACGAGGTCTTCGATGTCTCGACCGATGGTGATCTGAGGCTCGTCGTCTATACCACTCATCCCGGTTCGACGAGCGAGGACGCTCTGAAGCTGCTGGCTAGCTGGACCGCCACCGAGGCACTAACGGGGGAGGACGTCTCCACACGCCCATAAGTGATGTGACGCTTCGCGATCCGGACTTCGGGCTCCACTGCGGACGACAGGGTAAGGGAGGATCATCCGACCTGCAGGAGAGTGCGCTGCGAGCAGTGGTCGCTCTGGACGCACCGAGTGCAGGCCCGCGCAGAATGGGCATACTCGGAATGTGGGGTGGACACACTCTCGGCGCGTTGGGACTCAGCCGATCGCCGTTTCTCGGCGATTCAGGGGACCCGCTGGTTGCGCTGCCCTGGCGCGGGGGTGTGCACGGGGCTGTGCAACCACCTCTGGCCTGGGAGTTTGGAGAGAGGGCGAGTTGACCGCCATCGGACGACGCCGTCCCCCCGCCACTAGCAGGCGTTTACAGAAGTTCGTCGGAACCGTCCACAGCGAGATCCTGGCGGCCTTGGTGGGCCTGAAGGACGTCCGGGTCCTCGCTCACGTTGCGCAGGGATCCCGACGTGGAGCTCGTGATCGAGCAGATCGTGGGATCGATCCGATGTCCCACTTGCGGCGGGCGATCCCGGGTGAAGAAACGCACGGTGGTGGTCTACATCGACCTCCCCCTCTAGCGAAGCAGACAGCGAACCGGGTGCGGGACCAGAGGCGAGCGGTCAGTGACGGTTAGGAGCCGGCGGGGCGGGTGCCTAGGTGCTCGAGGCCCTTGGTCCCTTCTGGGTGGCAAGGCGATCGGCGGCGGCACGGGCTTTGCGTGCGGCAGTGAGGCCAGAGGGCGTGGTCTGCTTGGGCACCGCCGAGGGGAGGTCTCTGCTGCTTGCTTCTCCGGTTGCTTCTTCTACGAGATCTTGGCGGGCGGCGAAGGTCGGCGACGACATTGTCGATGAGGCGGGCGGCGCCAGAAGTGATCGGGTCGCGAGCGGTCAGTCGACATCAATCGAATCCTCCGAGTGGACATAGCATCGTACTGGTCACGTCGTGGCTCACTTGTCCGTGTGCGTGGCCGCCACCCTGCCTTCGGATAGTTCCAACAAGAGCGGGAACGCTCCGAGCACTTCGGCGTCATCGGAGGCGACGACGAGGATGCGGGGAAGGGCGGCGAAGGTCACCAAGAGGCTGAGGATCCGCTGACGGTTGTCGGGATCGAGCTCCGTGGTCGGCTCGTCGGCGATGAGGATGTCTGGGTCCAGTGCCAGTGCCCGGGCCACCCCCACCCGCTGGCGCTGCCCGCCTGACAGCTCTCCGACCAGTCGTCCAGCCTCGTCGCGCAGTCCCACCGAGTCCAGGGCCGAGGCCGTCCGCTCCATGGTCTCGACCCGGTCGCATCCTTTGGCCTGCAGTGGGAGGGCTACGTTCTCCGCCGCGGTGAGCCCGGTCACCAGGCCGTGCGATTGGAGCACGTAGCCAATTCGGAGCACGCCCGGTCTCAACGACTGCCCATCGACTAGGAGGGTGCCCGCGATCAGCTCAATCGCTCCGGTCAGCGCGAGGCACAGGGTGCTCTTGCCGGCGCCTGATGGACCGGTCACCGCCAGCGGTTGCCCGGCGGCAACGGACAGACTGACGCCGTTGAGGACGGGGCGGTCGTTCATGACCACGACGAGCCCGGTGGCCGACAGGATGCTCGGTCGCACTTGGGCGTCGGGGCCGCTCACGAGTCGGGCTCCGCAGGTCGCAGTTCCACTCTGCCTTTCCACCGGATCACGCGCACCCGGGAGTTGGGCGGGAGCAGGTCGAGCACCTCGGGTGGCAACTGGATGGAGCCGGCGCTGTCGACCACGGCGTACTCCTCGCCATGCCGGCCCTCCGATCCCACGCGCCCGTCCCGGATGATCACCGTCCTGGGGAACCTGGTCGCCACCCGCTGGTCGTGGGTCACCAGGATGATGGTGGTCCCCAGTCGGGCGTTGACCCGATGGAGCAGGTCGATCACGGCGGCGGCAAACTCCCCGTTGAGCTGGCTGGTCGGTTCGTCGGCAAGCAGCAGGCCCGGCCCGCAGGCCAACCCGGCGGCGACCGCTACCTGTTGCTGCTGTCCCCTGGGGAGGCGCGACACAGGGTGGTTGGCTAGGCCGCCCAGGTCCAGTTCGGCCAGGAGATCGGTCGGGCTCCAGGGAGGCTCGGTTCCACGGACCCGAGCGGCGTGCTGGGCGAACCACACGTTCTGCTCCGCCGTTGCATACGGCAGGAGGTTGGGGCTGGTGCCTTGGGCGATGTAGCCGATCCGGGTGCTGCGCAGCACCCGGCGTTGCGACGGACTCATCCGGTCGAGCTGGTGGGTCCCCACCCACACGCCACCGGCCGACGGGGTCATCAGGCCGGCGATCAGTCGCATCACGGTGGACTTGCCCATCCCCGAGGGCCCGAGGAGCGCCACCATCTCGCCAGGTCCCACGTCGAGATCAACACCCCGGAGCGCGACGACGTCGGTGTCGCGCTGGTGGTAGAGGTGCACCACGCCGGTCAGCCGGACGGGGACGCCAGCGTGGCCAGCATCTGTTGTCGAGACACGCCCTCGGCGGGCCATCACAACTGTCCGGCACTTAGCTTGTCGAGCGTGGCCACCCGCACCGCGGCTCTCGATCCCATGGCCACCGTGATCGCCAGGGTGACGAGCAAGGCCAGCGCCATCACGGTGACCGAGAGGGCGGGGACGCCCAATTGCAGCGGCGGGCCCGGTCCGGCGGCCACGAACTCCGGCAGTGACCGCAACGCGACGGCCGACGCCACCGTCCCGGTGAGCACCCCCAGCACCAGGCCGATGATCAACGTGAATGCCTGCTCGACCACGATCGACCGGCGCAGCATGGCGGCGGGGATCCCGACCGCCCTCAGGGCCGCCAGCTCGGGCGCCCGCCGTCTTGCCGCCACCGCCAGGACGAAGGCGGTGGCGCCGACGGCCAGCGCGGCGGCGGCCACCGCCGCCACCAGGAACTGGGTGTAGGCGAGGCTGACACCCGAGGCGGCCAGGGCATGGGCCTGCCGGGCGGCCGAATCCACACTGACGACGGTGATGCCGGCCGCATCGAGGCGCTGGATGACGGACGCCCGTGCCGCTGCGCTGAGCCACACCTGGGTGGTGACATGGAGCGGTGGTCCCGAGAGGAAGCGCTCGGCCAGTCCCAGGTCGACCAGGTCGGCGGTGGTGCCCAGGTTGGGCAGGGCCGGCACCGTGAGGACCTGGCGTCCCTGCAGAGTGGAGCCGTCCAGTCCGACCAGGTTGAGCTGGTTCCCTGGTCCCGACACCGCGTCCGACGTGGTGGTGATCGCCGGCAGTTCGGACGGGACATCGGCAGGCGCCAATTCGACGGGACCGAAGGTCGAGAGCGCCACCTGTGCGGCCAGTCCGACCGGAGAACCGGCCGGCGAGCTGATGCGGGAACGCGCGAACCGGACCCCGCCGTCGGGCGCCGACCACCGGTGGGGATCGGCCAGCCCGGCCGGCACGACCCTGAAGGACGAGTCGGCGATTCGGTCGGCCAGGGCCGTAACGGTGAGGTGCACCTGGCCGGGGCTGGATGCCTCGCCCAGCGGCGGGCTCCACGACAACTCGATACCGTTCAGCTCGCAGCCGCTCCCGCACAGGCCCTGGGTGCTACCCACGTACCGCTGCGATCCTGAATGGAGGGTGCCCAGCGGGATCACTCCCGGGGTGTCGTAGACGTCGTTCATGACGTCGAGGGAAAGCTGCGGGAGCGGCGTCGCCGCCACCCGCGCGGTGATGGAGAGGGCCACCTGGTCACCGTGGAGGACGACGAGTGGGTTGAGGTTGGCCGGAACCAGCCGTTTGGCCACGGCAGCGACACTTTCCCGGCTCAGTCCCGATGGCCAGGACATGACCTGGGCCATCCGGGTCGAGTCGACAGCCAGCGTCACACCGTCGCTGGCGTTCTCCACCATTACGGCCATGGCCGACCGGCCACCTCCGTCGGCACGCCGCACGGCAGTCAGGAAGTTCACGCCCGGCCTCACCTGCACCGCCAGCACCCGGTCGGCGCCTACGTCGAACTGGCTGCGCACCGCCCGGTTGTAGGCGGCCACCTTCCACCCCACGATGCCGAACGTGGCCAGGCTCACCGCCAGCACCACGAACACCACCTGCGACGCGAACTCACCGGCGCGGGCGATGCGCCGGGTGGCCAGCACCAATGCCACCCGCGGCGCGTTGCGGGTGAGCGGGAGGGTGGCCGAGGTGAGGGCCGGCACCAGGCGTGCGCCGAGCACCCCCACCGCGACGGCGAGAATGCCGGGCGCCAGCGCCGCCAGAGGATCGGTGTGGGTCGAGCCTCCTCCCCCTGACACCCCGACCAGCAGCAGCTCGGCGAAGGCCGCAGCGGCCAGACCGATCGCTGCGACTTCGGCCACAATCCTCCAGGCCGAGGACCTGGCCTGGAGGGCCCGTGCCTCCGCCCCGCCCCCCGAGCGAGCCGCGGCCACCAGGCGCCGTGCCCCGAACGCCATGGCGGCCAGGCCGACGGCCGCGGTGGCGACCGCCGTCCCCACCGCCAGAGTGGTGAGGGGAGCGCCCACCCCCTGGGGAAACAGCACGGGCGCGGTGGCCCGGGCCAGGATCCATGCCGCCACCAGGCCGATGGGCAGTGCGGTCAGGGTAATGGCCAGCGGTTCGGCCAGGGCGACGCCGAAGACGCTGCGGGGCCGGAAGCCGCGCAACTCGGCCAACCGGACGTCGGGTTCGCGCTCGTCGGAGGTCCGGCTGGCCACGAAGTAGAGAGCGAAGACCGCCAGTAGCAACAGCTGTACGTCGATGGCTGCGGCGATGGCTTCCATGGTGTGCTGGGTCGAGACCACCTGGTGCAACAAGGCCAGCAGTTGGCTGCTGACCAGGGTGTCGTACCGCTGGGCCATGAGCTGCTCGTAGCTTCGGGTGGCCGTGGCGAGAGCCGCCGCGTTGTCCTGGGTCACCGACCCCGGGACGAGCGGCACCTGCACCATGGGAGCGGCGGTCCCGGGCCGCAGCGTCCGGGCCAGGTGACTGAAGGTGGCCAGGGGAGTGAAGGTGGAGTCGAGCTGGGGTACCAAGGCGGTGCCTGAGCCCACGGCGATCGTGGTTTCGTAGCCGTAGGTGAAGTAGTTGGCACCCCACCAGTAGCCATCGGCGGGAACGGTCGTCCGGTAGAGGCCCACGACCAGCAGCGGAACCGGCCCGCGCTTGCCCTTGATGTCGGCCACGATCACGCTCCCCAGTCGGACACCGATCTCGTGCGCGCTCCTTTCACTCAGTAACACCTGGCCCGCGGCCACGGGGCAGTGGCCCTCCACCGTCGCGACCTGCGAGCAGAACCCGGTGCGGGTGACCAGATCGGAGGCGTAGAACTGGCCGGCGGCGCTGGTGGAGTAGCCGATGTCCATGGAACTGATCGGGGTGCCGAACCACCTCGGACCGCTCTGGGCCCCAGGCACCAGTCGCGCCGCAGCCTGCAGCTCGCGCAGCGAGACGCTGTTCCGTGAGGCCCCGAGAGTGAGGCCGACATTGCCGACGGACGCCGAGCCCAGGGTCGAGCGCAACACCGAGCTGTCGGCGGCGTGCAGGTAGATGGGCCCGAACGCGCCGACGGTCACGGCCAGCGCGCCGATGACCAGCATGGCCAACGACGACCCGGCCCGCCATCGAAGGCCGGACCACAGCAGTGCGACCCGGTCCGGGCCCTTCACGTGCCGTCGATTCGATGTCGATGTGGAGAATGGGTTCGGGACACCCGTCGCCTGGATCCCCCCCTGGCACCGGCCTGCGCCGGGCGGTCCGTGTGCGTGGCGTCTTCGTTCACCGACACGACAACTTAAAGCCCGGCGGTGCCTGGGTCACTGCACGCACCAAAGGTCGTCAGCGAGGATGGTGAAGAAAGCCTGGG
The DNA here is from genome assembly GCA_963770505.1 of uncultured Actinomycetota bacterium. Taxonomy (GTDB): domain Bacteria; phylum Actinomycetota; class Acidimicrobiia; order Acidimicrobiales; family RAAP-2; genus CAVYPR01. The sequence continues at coordinate 670,765 of CAVYPR010000006.1, forward strand.
CCCTGCGTCTTGGGTGCCTCGAGGTCCCTGGGCCGGCGTATTCAGCGAGCCCTATATTCCGCCTCTGAACAGGGTCTCTCCGGATTTATGAAATCGGGCCGGCTCATCTATGAAACGGACTTGGCCGGCGCGGCGTGGGCCCAGGCCAGACCCTTCGGTAAACACCCCACCCGGATCGATGCCCCGATGTTCGGGGCATCGATCGCGTCGAGGGGCCTGTGCCAGCAGCGATCATGGCTGCCCGTGAACTGGTGTCGGAGGAGCGAGGAAACCGTCCCGCGACCCAGCACCGCCGACCTATGGTTATCCACGGCGCCGACGCACTGCGATCCGCGCCGGGCGGAAACCTCTCGACACGGAATGGCGCTCATGGGGAGCCTGGCCGAACGAATCGTCGGTATGCCTCGCGCAGCGGCCTTGACCAGCGCATCGTCTTGGTCTCCCTGATCCGCTGCAGTTCGGCCTCCAACGACCGCTGGCTGTCTTCGAGCGCCGCCCGGGCCACCTCGGTGTCTGCCCGCTGGCGTTCACTTCGCTGCAGTTCGGCCTCCAACGAACGCTGGCTGACCTCGAGCGCCGCCCGAGCCACCTCGGTGTCTGCCCGCTGGCGCTCATTTCGCTGCAGTTCGGCCTCCAACGACCGCTGGCTGACCTCGAGGGCCGCCCGAGCCACCTCGGTGTCTGCCCGCTGTCGTTCACTCTCGGCAACGGCCCACTGGTTCTGCCTGTCGCGCGCTTTGAGCCGGAAGATCTCGTCAGCCTGCTGAGAGGTGAGTGCGCACAGCTGGTCGAGCAGCACCTTCGGCAGCGGCCCGTGTTCGATCGCTGCTCGATAGGTCTCGACCAGGTCACGAGCGTGCTGGCGAGCGTTGTGGTGTTGGCGTACCAGCTGCCGCCCGATTCGACCCAAAGAAGGCTCGTATCGCCCGATCCGCTCGATCAGGCCCTCCACCGAGGTCGGCTCCGGGTCGAAGGTTGCGAACGCTCCGGCCTCGAATCGCTCGTAGCTCTCTGCATCGACGAATCCGCCCATGCCCCGGTCATCGATCAGGAAGCCGGCACGACCGAGGGCCAGCCCCTCCAACAGGGTCCGACCGACGGCAAAGACGATGTCGGCCTGCATCAGCGCGGGGGTGAGATCGTCCACGCGGGAGTCAGCATCGCCTCCATGGCTGAATTCGATGCCCAAGGTGTCGCACGCAGCTTGCAGGAGGGGCACGATCGGACCAGTTCGGAGGCCGACGAGGACCGCACGGCCGGGGCGGGCCGGGAGCGCCCCGAGCGCGGGGTCGTCGTGCGGGGTCACGATCGGCTGGCGCAGGCGGACGACCGTACCGGTGTCGGCCCAGGAACCGGCCTGGACCCGCCGGGCGACGAGGTCGCTAAGGACGACGACGGACTGTGGCGACGCCAGAACCGGCACGTCCTCGATGTCGTAGATCGACGAGTGGGAGACGAAGACCATCGGAAGTTCCGGGAAGTGGCCGCGCACGTAGTAGGCCGTCGATGCATGCTGGACATGGGCCACGTCGGGCATCTGGCAGGCACCGAGGGAGTCGAGGACCTCGAACCCCTCTCCCCGGAGGCGATGGGCCATGGTCCCGTGCTCCGGTGAGTAGATGACCAGCTCGTGGCCGAGCGAGCGGAGCTCGCGGGCCACGGTGGCCAGATACGTTTCGGAGCCCCCCGGCTGAGCCAAGGCCCGGGTCGTCAGGAGTACCCGCACCTATTGATCATCCCAGAGCAGGGTGCCTCTCGTCGTGAGCGCACCGGCTGAACGCTGAATCATTGGGGATCGTCCTCCCACACCGCCTCCGAGGTGCCGTTGATGGGCAGAGAACTATCGCCTGCCAGCCTTGGGAGTCAACCCAGGCTGGCCGGTGATCGGAATCGTCCACACAACGGACACTTCCGGCTGCTGGCTTATCGGGGCCGGCGGCGGGATCTTCGCCTCCGGTGACGCCGGGTTGGTCAGCGTGGCCAAAAGTGGTCTGGGCGAAGGCCCGACCGAAGAAGCGGCTCGGCCGGGCGGCACTGCGTCAGGCCCCAGCGATCAGCGACCGAGCCTCTGCCGGACCGACAACGAGATCGTGAAGGTCCCCGCCCACCTCTAGTCGACTCGACAGTTTGATCCCGCCGAGCTTCATCGGCTCGAAGCCGGCCGTCCGGATCAACCGCTCGACTACCTCGCTACCACGGTCGTCATCGGTCAGGTAGAACAGCACGGCGGGTTCGGGTGACCGTTTGCTCGAGGACTCGAAGAGATCCGCCGACATGGTGCCAAACGCCATGGCCAACCGTGCCCCGGTCGGCAGCCATCCGGCGATCGTCTCGCCGGACGATTGCCCAGCTGGTAGGAGCCGCACGACCTCACCTTGCGCGTCGAGGCCGACCGGGTTGCTCGGAACGATGAGGGACTTGTCGCCCAGCACATCGGCGATCTCGTCGATGACGTCCTTCAGCACGGAGAACCGCAGCGCGAGGATGACCGCATCGGCTCCCTGCAGCGCGCTCGGGTTGTCGACAGCGACGACAGCAGCCGCGCCGATCGTCCCAGCGAGCCTTCGCGCCGACTCGCTGTCGGCGCTGGAGAGCTGCAGGGCCTCTCCTCCGGAGGCGAGCTGGCGGGCGATGGCCGATCCGAGCCCTCCAGTGCCGATGACGGCGGTCGTCATGATCGAAATCTCCTCAGCGTCGCCGTGCCGACCACGAGATCCTGGGACAACGGCGGTGCCATCAGGCTCCCGGCGTCTCCATGAGGGCCGGGGTGAGGCGGAAGATGCTGCCGGGAGGAAGGTCCGTGGCGCGCCGAGGTGCCATCCGACTCCGACCCGAGCACGGAACTCACCCTGACTCCTCGACGGACGAGTTTGATGGCCAGTGCGGGGGCACCCAGTCCCCCCCGGGGTCGGTCGTTTGGCCCACCTCGATCAGGTGGCCGTCGGGATCGCGGATGTAGCAACGGATCTCGTACTGGTGCTGCTTCGGCGGCGTCAGGAATCGAGCACCCCGGGCGCTCCATTCGGCGTAGACGGCTGCGATGTCTCTGACCCGAATATTGAGGAAGCTGCTGACCCGGTCAGGATCGCCGGGCGTCTCCAAGGTGACCATCGGCTTGTCGTCGGTCGGCCCACCGCCGACGTTGATGATGATCCAACTGTTGGCGAGTGCGACATAGGTCAACCCCCCGGGGCCGGAGTAGGCCACCCTGCCTCCAAGCACCTCGGTGTAGAAGCGCCGAGAGCGCTCGACATCGTCGGAGACGATGAAGTGGGCCAGCACGATTCCCTCTGGGGGCGATGGGAGCTCGGCCATCTGCTACCTCCATTGGTTGGGTCTCACACCCGCTTGGGGCGGGGTCCGGTCACGTCAACGGCTGCGTCACGGCCTGGCCATCTGCGCCTGCGTCGGTGGCGCGGGCGGGGGCGTGCTGGCGATCTGGAGGCGCAGGGCCTTGAAGGCCGAGTCGAAGATCCCTGAGAAGCTGGGGAACGGCTGGATGGTATCGCTCAGCACTTCCAGCGGGACGCGGGCGCGTATGGCGAGAGTAGCCTGCTGCAGCCACTCGCCGGCCTCTGCTCCGAGGGCATAGGCGCCAGTCAGCCGGGTGCCGTCGCTGAGTAACGTCACGAATCCGTTCGACTCGGCGTAGGCGTGGGTGTAGGTCGCGGTCTTGGGCTCCTCCGACAAGAGCGTCGTGGTGCTGTAGGGCGCCTCCGCGGCACCGACCGCGGCGGCCTGAGGGTCGGTGTAGGTGACACGCGGCACCGCTTCGTAGTTCGTCGGGTGGCTCTCTCCAGCGATGTTCGCCGCCACCACGTCGCCCTCGTACTCGCCGACGTGGGTGAGAGGCCAGATCCCGTTGACATCACCAATGGCCCAGGTTCGATCGGCGGCGCGCAGGAACTCATCCACCTTGATCCCATGCCGGTCGGCCTCGATACCAACGGTCTCGAGCCCGATCCCTTCGACCCGGGGTCGCCGACCGGTCGACACCAGCAGTCGCTCACCCCGCACCTCGGTGCCGTCCGAGAGCTTCAGCACGTACTCTTCCCCATCTCGCAAGGCCTCGGCCGCGAGGACGCCGAGGTGCAGCTCGACCCCGTCTCGGCGCAGCGCCTCGGCGAGCGCCTCGCCGAGCGGGGCGGGTTCCCGCGGGATCAGCCGATCGGCGCCTTCGACGAGCACCGCCTCACCACCGAGGCGCCGCACCACCTGGGCGATCTCGACACCGGCCGATCCGCCGCCAAGCACGATCAGGCGGCGGGGGACCGCCTTCATCGCCGTTGCTTCCCGCGTGCCCCACACCCCCTCCAGACCGTCCAGCCCGGGGACGGGCGGCACGACCGGATCGGAGCCCGTCGCCACGACGACGTGCTCCGCAGTGTGGCGGGTGCCGTCCACCTCGACTACGCCGGGCCCGGCCAGCCGGCCCACGCCACGGATGAGCGCGATACCCCGGTCCGCCAGCCACCGCTCTTGTCCTGCATCCGAATAGTTGGACACCATGTAGTCCCGCCAGTCCAGCGCCGCCTGCACGTTCACCTCGGCGCTGGCACCGACGTCGCGGGCGCCCTGGACTGCCTCGCCCGGGCGCAACAGCGACTTGGACGGAATACACGCCCAGTAGGAGCACTCGCCGCCAACCAGTTCCCGCTCGACCACCGCGACCCGAAGCCCCCGCGTCGCGACAGCCCCCGCGCAATGCTCGCCCGGCGCACCACCACCCAGCACGATGACGTCGAAGTCGCTCACCCTGGCAGCTCCTGACCGCTCTGCTCGCGCACCATGTACGCGGCGTACCAGTCGGGCCAGTCCGGGTCGGCCCTCCCGATGCGCTTCTCGTGTTCGCCGTGGGCCGACGCGGCGCGGCGCAAGGCCCCCGCCAGGTCGCCGGCCGAGTTGAACGAGGTGCCGCCCGGATCGACCCGTCCGGGGAGGCGGTCGGTGACCTCCTGGAGCAGCCAGCTGTTGCCATCGGGATCCTCGAACGTGGCAAAGGAGCTGTAGCTCTTGTGATCCGGGTCCGGCCCGCTGACCCGCCCACTGGCCCCGTCGGGATCGAGTTGCGCCCCCGGCGCTCCTGAGTGGAATACCTCGCTGACCTTGACGCCCCGGCTCATGAGCTCGTGACGCCCGGCATCGATGTCGGACACGATCAGGTAGAGGCCATGGGCCGATCCGGGTGGGGCAGCGGTGATCTTGGTGCCAAACTGCACGGAGCACGGCGATCCGGGTGGCGTGAACTGCACAACCCGGAAGCCGTTGTCGAAGGAGAAGTCGGCGTCGAGTCTCCATTCGAGCCCGGCGTAGAACGCCTTGGAGCGGTCGGCGTCGGTCACGGGGATGACGACCACCTCGAGCCTCAGGTCGACCGGGTCGCCGCCTGACGCCCCATTGGATTCGCCGCTCTGTCCGTCGGCGGTGCTCATCGGTGCCTCCTCCGGTCGGCTCTAGCTGCATTGTCGCGCCGGAGCAACCACTTTGCACCCGGGACCGTCGTTGCTTCGACGCCCCCTCCGGGGGGCTGACGAGCGATCCCGGGGATCTCGGGTGCACCCCTATCGGGCCGGTGCCCGACGACTGGAAACCCGGACGTCAGGCGGGGCCCGCCCGCGCCGCGGTGAATCAGCGTTTGATACCGATGCTCTTCCCTTCGGTGTAGCGGATCGGCTCCTCGAGGGTGTCGACGAGGAACTGGTCGCGGTCCCCTCTCTCCCAGGCCTCTTTCAATCCCGGGGATGCCAGGTCGAAGTCCGGTCGAATCTTCTGAAAGACAGCCCGGAGATCCACATGCAGCTCAGCCATCGTGGGACGGCCCCAATACCAGTAGCCGTTGTACACCTTGAAGATCTTGAGGCCGGGCTCGAGGACGAAGGTATGGGGAATCATCGGATCGTGGGGCTCGTCGGTGAACTCTCTGATGTCCAGATCCTTTTGGATCACCCGATCGGGGTCTGACAGAAAGGGCCAGGTGGCGCCTAAGGCGTCCCGGAATTCATTGATGTTCAGCTGATTGTCCGTCGAGACGAGGACGAGCCGCGTATACGCATTTCGGAACTCCGGGTAGGCATCGACCAAATGCCGAACGAACTGATGCTCCTTCGGATCGAAGCCGCCTCGGGAAAGATGGAGCACCATCGCGTTGCCGCCTTGCAGCTCCGACAGCGATCGCCGCTTGCCGGCATGGTCGGCCAACTCATAGTCGGGGAACGTCGCGCCCTCACGGATGTCGCTGCGCATATGGCCTCCACAGTTGAAACGGTCTGGTCGAAGGATCCCGTGAAGTCCAATGGGTTTCAGAACGCAGGCCACCGATTGCCCGAGCCAGCTCGTTCATCGGCGAGCTCGGTCGAACAGCTGGCTGTTCCACCCTCATGTCGGACTTCGATCGACCGGCACGACGGGCTGTTGCACCTTCGAACGTTGCGGTGTCTGGCGGAGTTCACTCTGAGAGATCGCCCACGCCGCGTTGACGAGGCCGATGTGGCTGAAGGCCTGCGGAAAGTTGCCGAGGAGCTCCCCGCTCTCGGGGTCGACCTCCTCGGCGAGCAGGCCGACGTCGTTGACGAAGGCGGCGGCGCGCTCAAAGACGGCGCGGGCCCGCGCTGGCTGTTCAGCCTGGGCCAGCGCCTGGGCCAGCCAGAAGGTGCAGAGCAGAAACGTTCCTTCGTTGCCCTCGAGCCCGTCGTGGGACCGGTAGCGGTAGACGAGTCCCCGTTCGTCGGTGAGGTGTTCCTCGGTCGCGTCGATGGTGGCCAGCACTCGAGGATCGTCGGCGGGAAGGAACGCCACAAGGGGCACCATAAGGCTGGAGGCATCTAGGTCGTCCGCGCCAAACGACTGGGTGAAGGCGTTGGCCCGGTCGCTCCAGCCCCTGGTCAAGATGGCATCTCGGATCTGGGCCTGCGCCTCCTTCCAGGCCTCGACTCGGGCCCGTGCGTCGAGATGGTCGGCCATGGCCACGGCCCGGTCCAGGGCGACCCAGCACATCAGTTTGGAGTACAAGAAGTGGCGCGGTTCGCCCCGAACCTCCCAGATCCCTTGGTCCTTCTCCTGCCAGCGCCGGGAGGCGGTGTCGGCTAATTGCACGAAGAATCGTCGCGTGGCTGGTGCCAGGTCGGGGGGCGCACCCCACTTGTCCGGGGCCGACAGTGGCCCGACCCGTCGCGCCGCGTCGTCGAAGAGGTGGTCCGAAAGACGGTATACGGCGCCGAGCAGTTCGCCGTAGACGTCGAGTTGGCGCTGGTTCCAGGCGCCGTTGCCGACCCGGACCGGGGCCGAGTTCCGCCAGCCCGGTAGCTGCGGTAACTCCCGCTCGCTGAGGTCTCGTTCACCGCCGATGCCGAACATGATCTGCAAGTCGCCGCCCCGTGCGAGCGAACCGGCCGCGGCGGACGTCACGTAGTCGAAGAACTCATTGGCTTCGTCGGGACAGGCTGCCACCCAGAGGGCTTGGATCGTGAAGGAAGCGTCGCGCACCCAGGCATATCGGTAGTCCCAGTTTCGGTCACCGCCGACCACCTCGGGCAGCGACGTGGTCGCCGCCGCGCAGATCGCCCCGGTGGGGGCAAAGGACAGCGACTGGAGCACCCGTCCGCTGTGGTGCACCAGGTCTCGCCAGGGACCCACGTAGGCCTGGTGAAGCTCCGACCACGACGCCCACGCCGACACGGTGTCTTCGAATCGTGCATCTATCTCGGACGAGCTCCAGACCCTGGGTGAATCGCCCTCGGCCCGCTCCCGGTGATGGACGGCGAAGCCCACGCTTTCACCTTTGGAAAGGTGGAACTGCCCCGAGACGATCGATCGATCTTGGTCGACGAACAGGTCCACAGAAGAAGAGAGGACAACCAGGTCGCCTCCTCCGAACGCGGTCACTCCGCCGTCCACAGCCTCGAGGAGAGGATGGACCAGCGAGTACTCGGGACGCGGCACGAACTCCAAGGACAAGTCGACTTGACCTTCGATGCACGCCACGCGGCGGATGAGAAGGTGCGGCGCACCTTTGCCGAGCTCGTGTCCCCGGTTGCCAAGGCCCATGGCAAGTGCATCGGCGATCGTGACCGCACCCGTCGGCGTGCGAAAGGTCGTCTCCAACACCATGGTCCGGTCCAGGTAGCGCCGGGACGCCTCTGCCGGACCGGTGGTCCCGATCGACCAGTGGCCGGCTTCCTCCCCGAGGAGGCGACCGAAGATCGAGGGGCTGTCGAAACGTGGGAAGCAAAGCCAGTCGACCGATCCGTCTCGGCTCACCAGCGCGGCGCTGTGCCGGTCCGAGAGAAGGGCATAGTCGGCTATAGGGGTCGTGCTCACGTGAGTTCCTTGACCACTAGATGCGCGAGATCGACGTCAGACCGCTCCGATGAGAGAAAGGATCAGCCCGATCTTGGTCGGAGATCGGCGCTACAGACCGGGCATCATCAGCGTAGCCAGCCCATGGGGCGAGGGCCCAGAAGTGGTCGCGTTCGCCGACTGCCTGGTGGATCGACCGGTTCTCGAACAGGAGCGGAAACAGCTCCGCGAGGCGCTGCCGCACCGGCTTCAAGGGGCACCCGGGACGCGCGGCGCGATGACCCGCTTGAGAGCCCGACAAGAGGACTCGCCCAGCGACTCGGGCGACGCCATGCCTCGCGGCCGGTCTCGTCCCCCCGGTCCGAGGGAGCGAGCTCGACGACGGGGACCATCCTCCCGGCGGCCAGTCTCCGTGGCCGCAATGGCGACCGCACGGCACACGGCCGATCTTGAGTCGGCACACATGCCGGCCCGACGGCCATGCGCCGTCTCGGGTCCGGCCTGACGTAGACCAAGCTTGGACGGGCAAGGAGCGTTTCCCGTCAGGTGAGCCCCACAGAAATTCGTCGGCTTGTGGGCTGGGAGGAAGGTGGACGGATGGACGGCTACGTGCTCGGTTTCCAGGAGATCGACCAGTCGCAGGTCACGGCCGTTGGCGGCAAGGGCGCACACCTGGGGGAGCTCTCGAGGCTCGGCGGCGTTCACGTGCCGCCCGGCTTCTGCGTGACGACGGACGCTTTCCGGCGGGTCATGGCGGACGAGCCCTCCGTCGACGAAGGCCTCAGCCGGCTGTCGCACACGAGCCCGGATGACCGCGAGGCGATCCGCACGCTCAGCGCGGAGGTCCGCCGGACCATCGTGGGGATCGCCATCCCCGAGGATCTGGCGGCGGCGGTCACCCGCTCGGTCGCCTGGCTCGGCGAGCAAACCGCCTACGCCGTGCGATCCAGCGCCACGGCCGAGGACCTGCCGACAGCGTCCTTCGCCGGCCAGCAGGACACGTACCTCAACGTCGTGGGGTCGGCGGCGATCCTCCGGCACGTCAGCCGGTGCTGGGCCTCCCTGTTCAGCGAGCGGGCCGTGACCTACCGCCTGCGCAACGGCTTCGACCACCGGCTGGTCCAGATGGCCGTGGTCGTGCAGCAGATGGTGTTCCCGCAAGCGGCCGGCGTCCTCTTCACGGCGGACCCCGTCACCTCGAACCGGAAGGTGGCGTACATCGAGGCCGGCTTCGGCCTCGGAGAGGCCCTGGTCTCCGGCCTGGTCAACGCGGACGCCTATACGGTGCGTGACGGTCACGTCGTCGCCAAGGACGTCGCCACCAAGCAGGGTGCCGTCGCTCCCTCGCCGACAGGTGGGACGCAGGTAGTGGCGGTCGGGCGGGAGCGTCAGGACCAGCCGGCGCTGACCGATGCGCAGATCGCCCAGCTTGCGGAGCTGGGACGGCGGATCGAAGCGCACTTCGGCCGCCCCCAGGACATCGAATGGTGCCTGGTGACAGGCGGGTTCCAGATCGTCCAGAGCCGGCCCATCACCACCCTGTTCCCCATCCCCGCAGCCAGCGACCTCGAGAGCCACGTCTACGTCTCCGTCGGCCATCAGCAGATGATGACCGACCCCATGAAGCCGCTGGGACTCTCCATGTGGCAGTTGACGGCCTCGCGGCCCATGTTCGAAGCGGGCGGGAGGCTGTTCGTCGACGTGGCGCAGACATTGGCCTCGCCGGCGAGGCGCGCCGGCCTCCTGGAGGTGTTGGGGAGATCCGACCCGCTGATCGGGGACGCGCTGCGGGCCATCGTCGAACGCGGCGACCTCATCCCGCCGGTGCCGAGCGGGAACCCGGGCGTGACGCCAAGTGGCGGCACGCCGGCCCCCGTGGAGATCGACCCGGCCGTCGTCTCCGAGCTCATCGGGCGCAGCCAGGCCTCCGTCGCCGCGTTGCAGAGCCGGATCCGGGCCAAGTCCGGCTCCGCCTTGCTCGACTTCATCCTCGAGGACGTCGGGGAGCTGCAGCGGATCTTGTTCCATCCGCAGAGCCTCGCGGTGATCAGGGCGGCGATGGAGGCCACCTGGTGGCTCAACGAGCAGTTGCAGGCGTGGTTGGGCGAGAAGAACGCGGTCGACACCCTCACGCAGTCCGTGCCCAACAACGTCACGTCGGAGATGGGCCTGGCGCTCCTGGACGTGGCGGACGTGATCCGCCCGCATCCCGACGTGGTGGCCTTCCTGCGGCAGGTCGCTGACGAGGGCTACTTGGACGAGCTGCCCGGGCTCGACGGCGGGCTCGAAGCCCGTGACGCCATCAGGGCCTTCCTCGCCACGTACGGCATGCGCTGCGCCGGCGAGATCGACGTGACGAGGCCACGGTGGAGCGAGCGCCCCACCACGCTCGTGCCCATGATCCTCGGCAACATCAAGAACGTCGGGCCGGGCGCCGGCAAGCGGCGGTTCGAGCAGGGGCGGCAGGAGGCCCGGAAGAAGGAGCGTGAGGTGCTGGAGCGGCTGCGGGCCCTGCCGGACGGGGAGCGCAAGGCGCAAGCGGCGAAACAGTCGATCGACCTGGTCCGGGCCCTCACCGGGTATCGCGAGTACCCGAAGTACGGCATGGTCAGCCGCTACTTCGTGTACAAGCAGGCCCTGCTGGAAGAGGCCGGGCGGCTCGTGCGAGCCGGCGTGCTCGCCGAAAGGGAGGACGTCTTCTACCTCACGTTCGGCGAGCTCCACGACATCGTGCGCTCGAACCACGTGGACGACCAGCTCATCCGCCGGCGCAAGGACGCCTTCAGGTCGTTTCAGGCGCTCACCCCGCCCCGGGTGCTCACGTCGGACGGCGAGGTCCTGGCCGGGTCCTACCGGCGTGCCGACGTCCCGTCCGGCGCGCTGGTCGGCCTGCCGGTCTCCGCCGGCACCGTCGAGGGACGGGCCCGCGTCATCTCGGACCTTGCCGAGGCCGAGCTCGAGCCGGACGACATCCTGGTCACCGCCTACACCGACCCCAGCTGGACGCCGGTGTTCGTCGGGATCGCCGGACTGGTGACGGAGGTGGGTGGTCTCATGACCCACGGTGCGGTCATCGCACGCGAGTACGGGTTGCCGGCCGTCGTGGGGGTGCAGCAGGCCACCCGGCTGATCCGAGACCGGCAGCCGATCCGCCTCAACGGAACGGACGGGTACGTCGAGCTCCTGGCCTAGGAGATCCGGGGCGACCAGTGTGGGAGGGCCCGCGTCACTGGCCACTCGAGGGGGGCGGGGCACATGGGCGGCCGGGTCGTCGCCGGGCGTCGCGCCCGTCGGGGCGAGGCGATCGGGACAGACGGTCCCAGCCGGCCCCCTGACGCCGACCGTTGTCACCCGTGCCCTCCTGCCCGACTCCTCGCCTACGCCCCGCCGGCCGCCGCCCATGGCCCCCGACCGCGCTGCGCTCGTAGACCGCCTGGTCGAGGGGATCGCCCTCCTCGCCGGAACCGAGGAGTGGCGGCGCCACCTCGACGTCCAGGCGCGCTTTACCACCTACAGCTTCGGCAACGTCATGCTTATCGCCGCCCAGTGCCCGCAGGCGACGCGCGTGGCGGGCTTCCGTGCCTGGCAGCGGATGGGACGCGTCGTCCGCAGGGGCGAGAGGGCGATCTGGATCCTCGCCCCGGTCGTCGACAGGACCAGGGGCGACGACGAGGAGCCGTCCCGACACGTGGTCCGGGGCTTCCGGCACGTCCCCGTCTTCGACGTCTCCCAGACCGAGGGCGAGGACCTTCCCACCGTCTGCGCCCACCTCGACGGCGAGGATCCCCACGGCGCCTACGACGGGCTCGTGGCCGCCGCGGCTTCCCTCGGGTTCACGGTCGAGGACGCCTCCCTGCCGGCCGGGGTGAACGGCGACTGTTCGCACGGACTGCGTCGCATCCGGGTGGAGGCGGCCAACCGGCCCGCCCAGCGCGTGAAGACCCTGGTCCACGAGCTGGCGCACGCCATCCTCCACGCGGAGTTCTCCGACCGGCCCCTGGCCGAGCTCGAGGCCGAGTCGACCGCCTATGTCGTCTGCCAGGCCCTGGGCCTCGAGACCGGCGGGTACAGCTTCGGCTACGTGGCGACGTGGGCGGGCGGCAGCGATGCGGCCGTGGCCGGCATCCGGGCCTCGGGGGAGCGGATCCAGTCGGCGGCGGGCCGTGTGCTGGCCGCCCTGACCTCCTCGGAGAGTGCGGGCGCCTGACGCACGGGCGTGCCGGTGGCCGGCGACCTTGTTCGGACACCCGGCATCGGCGCATCGAGCAGGTGGCGCCAGCCGATGGGTCGCCCGTTGACCGGCCGCGTCAGGACCGCCGGAGGCTCGAGGCGGATCGTCGACGTACCGCCGCCCGGGCTCGGCGGCCGGCCGGCGATAGCCTGGTGTCGGAACGAAGGAGTGGCGATGGCCGACAGCGGCACGACCGCCAACCGGCGTCCGGTGATCCTGGGGCCAGGCGAAGGTCGGGCATATCCGATGGGAAGGATCTCGGCGGTCTTCAAGGCCGATGGAGCGGAGACCGACCACCGATACTCGATGTCGGAATGGTGGCTCGACCCGTACACCAAGGGTCCCGGCCCGCACTCGCACCCCGAGGACGACGTCTTCTACGTGCTGGCCGGCACCGTCAGCGTGCTGGTCGGCGCCGAATGGGTCGATGCGGGCCGCGGGTCGTTCGTCTTGATTCCCGGCGACATCGTCCACGACTTCGAGAACCGCGGGTCGGAGCGGGCCGGGCTGCTCAATGTCTCGGCCCCCGGCGATTTCGAGCAGCACATGGCCGGCATCGCCCGCTGGTTCGCCGAACATCCCCCCGGCGACGCGGGCGCCTGAGGGCGAGGGAAGCGGCCGCACCCAGGAAAGGGCGGCGGATCCCCGCGGACCCCAGGCGTCGTCGCCAGACGGCCCCTGGATCCGTTCGCACGATCGGCCCTGGCGGTCACGGTCTCGATGCGGACAGTGGACGACGGCGAAGCAGCCACGACGCCGGGGCCGTGGGCCCCGCAGCGAGCGGCGGCCGCGCCCCGTCGGCGGCCGGCCGCGCCGCTCAGATCTCCGCGTACGACCCGTGCCGCACGGGTCCGTCCGGCACGCCGGTGTAAACCACCACGCCGGCACCGGTGGTCCTGGCGCCGGTCAGCCGCAGGGCCGCGCCGCGGCCGCCCCCTGTGAAGAGCCGCTTTCCCGAGCCCAGGAGGAGGGGGTAGACCAGCAGCCGGTACTCGTCGACGAGGTCGTGCTCGATGAGGGTGCGGGCTAGGTTCCCGCTGCCGTGCACCTGCAGCTCGCCGCCGGGGCGACGCTTGAGCTCGGCCACGCCGGCCGGGACGTCGCTGAGGAGCGACGAGTGCTCCCAGTCGAGCGCCGTCAGCGACCTCGAGGCCACGAATTTCGGCCGGCCGTTCAGCTTGGCGGCGATCGGGTTCGAGGGATCGGTGACCTTGGGCCAGTAGGCGGCGAAGATCTCGTAGGTCCGGCGGCCGAGCAGGAAGGCGTCGGCCTCCTCGATCCAGCCGGCCATGGCCTCGCCGCACTCCTCGTCGCCGTGGGCGAAGGACCACCCCCCGTGGGCGAACCCGCCGTCGTTGTCCTCGTCGGGGCCCCCGGGCGCCTGCAACACCCCGTCGAGGGTCATGAACGAGTGCAGGGTGAGTCTCATGGCAACGCCTCCGTGAAGTGCCCGGTCCCCCGTGCTAGCACCGCCTCGCCGTCTTGGCGACCACACGTTGCGTCGACGGGCTGCGCCGGCGCCGGACTCGGCGCCCTCGCGGGGTCCGGCCGTCTGGGCACCCCGACGCCGGCCGGCGAACGGCCAGGCCACCGGGGGCCGGGCAGGTCCCGGGCGGGGCCGGTAGTCTCGGGTGTGTCAGTCCGCGAGGAGCGGGCCGGAGACGGGAGGTCAGACGTGTCCCAGGTGCTTGACGACCACTTCCTCTTGAAGTACCGCGAGCTGCTCGACGCCGAGGACGCGGCGTTCGACGAGCTGGAGCACGCGTGCGAGGAGGGGGACCGGCTCCACTTCGACCGGGAGCTGGCCGTCTGGCAGGACGCCCTGGCCCGCAAGGCGACCTTCCTGGCCCACGCCGGCATCGAGATCGGCCAGCCCGTCTCCTAGCACCCCGCCGCCGGCGGGTTCAGCCGAGGAGGCCCAGGGCCTCCACCTCGGCCCGCTCGGCCAACAGCTCCTCGGTGGTGAGCCGCACCCGCTCGGCGGCGAAGGCGTCGTGCTCGACGCCCTCGACCACCGACCACCCCCCGTGGCCGTCGGCGCGGACCGGGAAGCCGAACTGCAGCCCCTCGGGCGCCCCGTACTGGCCCGAGCTGGCCACGGCCACCGAGACGCAGTCGCCGTCGGGGGTGGGGGTGCGCAGGCCGGCCACCGTGTCGATGGCCGCGTTGGCGGCCGAGGCGGCCGAGGAGGCCCCGCGGGCCTCGATCACCGCCGCCCCGCGCTTCTGCACCGTGGTCAAGAACTCGCCCTCGAGCCACCCCCGGTCGGCGATGACCTCGGGGACGGGCCGGCCGGCGATGCGGGCCGAGCCGAAGTCGGGGAACTGGGTGGCCGAGTGGTTGCCCCAGATGGCCAGGTTGGTGACCTCGGAGACCGGCACCCCGGCCCGCTTGGCCAGCTGGCTCTCGGCCCGGTTCTGGTCGAGGCGGGTCATGGCGAACCAGCGGTCGGCGGGGACCTCGGGGGCGTTGGACCGGGCGATGAGGCAGTTGGTGTTGCACGGGTTCCCCACCACCAGCACCCGCACGTCGGAGGAGGCATGGGCGGCGATGGCCTGTCCCTGGGGCTTGAAGATCCCGCCGTTCACCCCGAGGAGGTCGCCCCGCTCCATCCCCGCCTTGCGGGGCACCGAGCCCACCAGCAGCGCCCACGAGGTCCCGTCGAAGGCGGTCTTGAGGTCCGAGGTCGCCTCGATCCCGGCCAGGAGGGGGAAGGCGCAGTCGTCGAGCTCCATGACGACGCCCTCGAGGGCCCGCAGGGCCGGCTCGATCTCGAGCAGGCGCAGCACCACCGGCTGGTCGGGGCCGAGGAGCTGCCCCGAGGCGATCCGGAACAGGAGCGAGTAGCCGATCTGCCCGGCGGCGCCGGTGACCGTCACATGGAGGGGGGGGTCGGTTGCCATGGCCGCCACGTTACGCGGGCCGGGCCGGCGCGGTCGAACTACAGGCGGTCCACCACGGCCTGGGCGAACTCCGAGCACTTGACCTCGGTGGCCCCCTCCATCTGGCGGGCGAAGTCGTAGGTGACGACCTTGTCGGCGATGGTGGCCTCCAGGGCGCGAACGATGTCGTCGGCCGCGGCCTGCCAGCCGAGGTGCTCGAACATGAGCACCCCCGAGAGGAGCACCGAGCCTGGGTTGACCTTGTCCTGGCCGGCGTACTTGGGCGCCGTGCCGTGGGTGGCCTCGAAGATCCCGTGTCCGGTCACGTAGTTGATGTTGGCCCCCGGGGCGATGCCGATCCCCCCGACCTGCGCGGCCAGGGCGTCGGAGAGGTAGTCGCCGTTCAGGTTGGTGGTGGCGATGACGTCGAAGTCGCCGGGCCGGGTGAGCACCTGCTGGAGGGTGATGTCGGCGATGTTGTCCTTCACCAGCAGCTTGTCGCCGGGCTTGCCGTCGCAGTCGTCCCAGCCCACGGCGACGTCGGCGAACTCCTCCCTCACCAGGTCGTACCCCCACTGGCGGAAGGCGCCCTCGGTGAACTTCTGGATGTTGCCCTTGTGGACGAGGGTGACCGAGGCCCGGCCGTGGTCGAGGGCGTAGCGGATGGCCGCCCGGATGAGGCGCTTGGACCCGGTCACCGAGATCGGCTTGATCCCCACCCCTGAGTCGGGTCGGATCTCCCAGCCGAGCTGGTCGTGGAGGGTGGCGATGAGCTGTTTGGCCTCGGCGGTGCCCTCCTGGACCTCGAGGCCGGCGTAGATGTCCTCGGTGTTCTCCCGGAAGATCACCATGTCGACCAGGTCGGGGCGCTTGACCGGCGAGGGGACGCCGGTGAACCAGCGCACCGGGCGCAGGCAGACATAGAGGTCGAGGATCTGCCGCAGGGCCACGTTGAGCGAACGGAACCCGCCGCCGACCGGCGTGGTCAGCGGCCCCTTGATGCCGATCAGGTACTCACGGAAGGTGGTCACGGTCTGCTCGGGGAGCCAGTCCCCGGTCTCGTGGAAGGCCTTCTCGCCGGCCAGCACCTCCAGCCACTCGATGCGCTGGCCGTGGCGGGCCGCCGCCGCGTCGAGGACCAGCTTGGCCGCCGGCCAGATGTCCACCCCGGTGCCGTCGCCCTCGATGAAGGGGATGATCGGTTCTTCGGGGACCTGCAGCACCCCGTCGGGGCCCATGATGATCTTCTCTGCCATGCCCCGAGCCTACGGCCCACCCCTGGTCCCGCCCCAATCGGGGCGGGCGCGCTCAGCCGGCGGCGCTCAGCTCGGGGGCGAGCCCCAGGGCACCGTAGATCTCGCGGGTCGCGCTGGAGCGGTTCAGCGTGTAGAAGTGCAGCCCCGGCGCGCCCGCCTCGAGGAGCTCCCGGCAGAGCTCGGTGGCCATCTCCACCCCGGCCCGGCGCACCGCCTCCTTGCCCCCGGCCCGGTCGGCCGCCTCCAGCCGGGCGACGGCCCAGGGCGGCACCGGCGCCCCCATCGAGGCCATCCTGGGCACCGAGGACAGCGAAGTCACCGGCATGATGCCGGGCAGCACCGGCTTGGCCATGCCCCGCTCGGCCAGGTCGGCCAGGAGCGAGCGGTACTCGGCGGCCTCGAAGAAGAACTGGGTGACGGCGAAGTCGGCCAGGGCCAGCTTCTCGGCCAGCCGGTCCCGGTCAGCCACCAGGTCCGGCGAGGAGGGGTGGCCGGCCGGGTGGGCGGCCACCCCGACGGAGAACCCCCCCACCGCCCGGGCCAGCTCCACCAGCTCGAGCGCGTGGGCCAGCTCGCCCGGGCCCTCCGACGGGTCGTCCGGGGGGTCCCCCCCCAGGGCCATGAGGTTCTCCACCCCCGCCTTGCGGTAGGAGACGAGGATGTCGGCCAGCTCGAGCCGGCTGTGGGCCACGCAGATCAGGTGGGCCATGGGGTTGAGCGAGGTGGTGTGGAGCATCCCGGTCACCAGGTCGAAGGTGCGCTGGCGGGAGGCCCGGCCGCCGCGGTAGGTGACCGAGACGAACGACGGCCGCAGCGGCTCGAGGTCGCGCAAGGTGGCGGCCAGGGTGGCCAGCTCGCCGTCGGACTTGGGCGGGAAGAACTCGAAGGAGTAGGTCGGACCGGCCGACAAGAGGTCGGCGATGCGCGTCACGCCCGCAGATCGTACCCTCAGCCGCCGGCGGCCCGGCCGAAGTCGTCCTCCAGGCGCACGATGTCGTCCTCGCCGAAGTAGTCGCCCCGCTGCACCTCGATGAAAACGAGGTCGGCGTCGCCCACGCTCTCGATCCGGTGCGCCGCGCCGACGGGGACCTCGGCCGAGTCGCCCGGGCCCACCTCGCGGGCCTCGCCGTCGACGGTCACCCGGCCCCGTCCCGAGACCACGAACCAGTGCTCGGCGCGCCGGGCGTGGCGCTGGTAGCTGAGCCGCTTGCCGGGGCGCACCACGATCCGCTTCACCTTGTGGCCGTCGGCGTCGTCGAGCACCGTGTAGGTGCCCCAGGGCCGCTCGTCGTGCTCGGCGCTCACGCCAAGCGCTCCGCGGCACGCACCGTGTTGCGCAGCAGCATGGCCCGGGTCATGGGGCCGACGCCGCCGATGCGCGGCGTCATCCACCCGGCCACCTCGGCCACCGCCTCGTCCACGTCGGAGAGGAGCCGGCGCCCCTCCCAGCTCGTCCCGGCCCCCACGACGGCGGCCCCGGGCTTCACCATCTCGGCCGTCAGCAGCCCGGCCCGGCCCGCCGCGGCCACCACCACGTCGCCCTGCCGCACGATGGCGCCCATGTCGTCCACCCCGGTGTGGACGACGGAGACCGCGGCGTTGCAGCCCCGGCGCTTGGAGGAGAGGAGCACGGCCAGCGGGCGGCCGATGGTGAGCCCCCGGCCGATGATGACGACATGGCGGCCCTCCACCGGGACGGCGTGCGCGTGGAGGAGCTCGACGATGCCGGCCGGGGTGCAGGGCAGCGGTCCCGGCCGTCCCATCATGAGCTTGCCCAGGTTGACCGGGTGGAGGCCGTCGACGTCCTTGGTCGGGTCGACGGCGAGCAGCACCCGCTCCTCATCGAGCCCGCCGGGCAGGGGCAGCTGCACCAGGTAGGCGTGGACGGAGGGGTCGTCGTTGAAGCGACGCACCGCCGACTCCACGTCCCCCTGGGTCGCCGTCGCCGGGAGGTGCTGGTTGAACGAGGCGATGCCCACCTCCCGGCAGTCATCGTGCTTCATGGCCACGTAGCGGGCGCTGGGCCCGTCGTCGCCCACCAGGATGGTCCCCAGCCCCACCCGGACCCCCTCGTCGTTGAGGAGGGAGACCCGCTCGGCCACCTCGGCCCGGATGCGGGCGGCCAGGACCTCGCCGTCAAGGAGCACTGCGGTCACGGGGCCACCTCAGTGTCGGAAGTGCCGCTCGGCGGTGTGGACCATGGCCACCCCGGCGGCGTCGGCCGCCGCGGTCACCTCGTCGTCGCGCACCGATCCCCCCGGCTGGACCACCGCCGCCACCCCGGCCCGGGCCAGGACCTCGAGGCCGTCGGGGAAGGGGAAGAAGGCGTCGCTGGCCGCGGCGGCGCCCCGGGCTCGCTCGCCGGCCTTGGCCACCGCGATCTCGGCCGCCACCACCCGAGACTGCTGCCCGGCGCCCACCCCCACCGCCTGGGCCCCGCCGACGACGGCGACGGCGTTGGAGGTGGTGCGGCCGCAGACCCGCCAGGCCAGCACCAGGTCGAGCCACTGGGCCTCGGTCGGCTGGACCCGGCCGACCACCTTCCAGGCGGAGGGGTCGGCCAGGAAGCGGTCGGCGTCCTGGACGAGCACCGACGACCCGAGGCTCCGCAGCTGGCGGGTGACCGGCTCGGGGGCCGGTGCCGAGAGCAGCCGGGTGGCCTTGCGCCGGGCGGCCAGCCGCTCGAGGGCCCCGGCTTCGAAGGACGGGGCCACCACCACGTCGGCCTGGGGCCCGGCCGCCACCGCCTCGGCGACGTCGGCCGTGACCGGGCCGCCCAGGGCCACGATCCCCCCGAAGGCCGAGGTGGGGTCGCAGTCGAGGGCCAGGCGGTAGGCGGTGGCCAGGTCGACCGCCACCGCCGCCCCGCAGGGGTTGGCGTGCTTGATGATGGCCACCGCCGCCCCGAGGGCGGGGTCCCGCCCGGCGGCGTCGGCGGCCAGCTCGTGGACGAGTCGCCAGGCGGCGTCGGCGTCGAAGAGGTTGAGATAGGAGAGGGCGGAACCGCCGTGCTGGACCACCCGGTCCCACCAGCTGTCGCCGGGGACCATCCGGTAGCGGGCCCCGGACTGGTGGGGGTTCTCGCCGTAGCGGAGGATCTCGGCGCGCTCGAGGGTGAGGTGGATGGTGGGGGCCAGCGCGGCCTCGGCCGCCGTGCGCTCGGGCACCGGGCCCGGGGCCGCGTCCCCCTCGGTGTCGAACCAGGCCACGATGGCGGCGTCGTAGGCCGCGGTGTGGGCGAAGGCCGCCCGGGCGAGGCGGCGGCGGGTCGCCGGCGACAGTGCCCCGTCCCGTCGGAGCTCGGCCAGGACGCCGTCGTAGTCGCCCGGCGAGGTCACCACGCCGACGTGGGCGAAGTTCTTGGCCGCGGCCCGCACCATGGTCGGCCCGCCCACGTCGATCAGCTCGACCGAGGGGTCGGTGGCGAAGGGGTAGAGGTTGCACACCACCAGGTCCACCGGGTCGATCCCCTGGGCCTCGAGGTCGGCCAGGTGCTCGGGTCGTGACCGGTCGGCCAGGATCCCCCCGTGGATGCGGGGGTGGAGGGTCTTCACGCGGCCCCCGAGCATCTCGGGCGAGCCGGTCACCTCGGACACCCCCAGGTGGTCGATGCCGGCCTCGGCCAGGGCCGCCGAGGTGTTGCCGCTGGCCACCAGCTCCCAGCCCAGGTCGGCCAGGCCGCCGGCCAGCTCGACCAGCCCCGATTTGTCGTAGACCGAGAGCAGCGCCCTCACGCCCGGCCCTCCGCCGCCACCGCGGCCATGCCCTCGAGCGAGCCGGTCCGCTCCAGCTCGTCGAGCGCCCGCAGCACGGTGGCCGGATAGAGCCGCCGCTCGACCTCCTTGATCCGCTCGTGGAGCGAGTCCACGGTGTCCCCGTCGACCACCGCCACCTCCTGCTGGGCCAGCACCGGGCCGGCGTCCATCTCGAGCGTCGCCAGGTGGACCGTGCAGCCGGTCACGGCCACCCCGGCGGCCAGGGCGTCGGCCACCGCGTGCCAGCCCGGGAAGGCGGGCAGGAGGGCGGGGTGGGTGTTGAGGATCCGTCCGCCGAAGGCGGCGTGGACCGGCTCGGCCAGGACGGTCCCGAAGCCGGCCATGGTCACCAGGTCGGGCGAACGCTCCGACAGCAGGGCGGTCAGGGCCTCGGTGTACCCCCGGCGGTCGAAGTCGGGCCCGAACCCCCCCCACCGGCGACGGTCGACGAGCAGTGCCTCCACCCCCGCCTCCCGGGCCACCTCGAGGGCCGGGCACGGGCGGTCGCTCACCACCACCGCCACCGGCACGCCGGCCGCCACCATGGCGCGCGAGGATCGTCCCGCTGCCGGAGACCAGGACCGCCGCTCGCACGGCGCCACGCTACCAACGTCGAGGGGGCGACCGACCACACGCGGGACCTCCCTGTAGGGTGCGGCGGCCCGGCCGGGCGGCCCGCCGCCGGCCCACGAGCCTCGAGGAGGGACGCCTTGCCACCGACCGTGCACGCCCGATCGACCCGACGGCGCGCCGCGCTCGCCGGCCTGGCCGCCGCCGCCCTGTGCTGCTCGGCCCTGGTCGCCGCCGGTCCGGCCGGGGCCAAGGGCTCGGCGACGCCGCGGGCGGCGCTGGCCCCGGGGAAGATCGACCACGTCATGGTCATCGAGCTCGAGAACGAGGGGTTCGAGGCGACCTTCGGCCCCTCTTCGCCGGCCACCTACCTGAACGAGGTCCTCCGGCCCAAGGGTGAGCTGCTCGCGGACTACTACGCCATCGGCCACGTGAGCTTGGACAACTACATCGCCCAGGTGTCCGGCCAGGCCCCGACGACCAGCACCCAGGGCGACTGCGTCTCGCCGGGGTTCGTGAACGTGACACCGGGCACCCCCACCACAGAGGGACAGGTGAAGGGCGAGGGGTGCGTCTACCCGCCCTCGGTGGCCACCATCGCCACACAGCTCGACGCCAGGTACCCGCCGAACCCGACGACCCACGTCGCCTCGTGGCGCGCCTACGAGGAGCAGATGGGCGACACAGCGGCCCGCGACGGCGGGGTGGCCGACCCCACGGGGGGGACCGACTGCGGCCACCCGGCCCTCGGGGGGAAGACGGCGGTGGTGGCCACCCCCACAGACCAGTACGTCACCCGCCACGACCCCTTCGTCTGGTTCCATTCGATCATCGACGACCAGGCCCTCTGCGACGCCAACGTGGTCCCGCTCGGGACCCTGGCGGCCGACGGGAAACCGGCGGCCTCGGGCCACCTGGCCCGGGACCTCTCGAAGGCCTCGACCACCCCGCGCTTCTCCTTCGTCACCCCCGACGTGTGCGACGACGGCCACGACACACCGTGCGTCGGCACCAACAGCACAGGCACCCACCAGGGCGGCCTGGTGGGGGCCGACGACTTCCTGCGCCACTGGGTGCCGGCCATCCTGGCCTCCCCCGCCTACCGCTCGGGCTCGATGCTGGTGGTGATCACCTTCGACGAGGCCGACGTCGACCCGTCGGCCCACCCCACATACGCCGACGGCTGCTGCCACGAGCAGCCCGGCCCCAACACCCCGGCCCCGGGCAACCCCAACGACACCGACGCCCAGGCCCCCGGCGGCGGGAGGGTCGGCGCCCTCCTGCTCAACAGCCGGTACCTCAAGGGCGGCAGCACCGACGACACCCCCTACAACCACTACTCGGCCCTGCGCAGCTACGAGGACCTCCTCGGGCTCACCACCGGGGGCACCGACGGCCACGGCCACCTGGGCTACGCCGCGGCCCCGGGCCTCGCCCCCTTCGGCCCCGACGTCTTCAACAAGGGCTGAGGCAACAGGGTTGAGGCCTACAGCGCCTTCACCACCTCGACCATGGCCAAGCCGGCCTCGGTCGGGTTCTGGGCCACGGTGACCCCGGCCTCGGCCAGGGCGGCCATCTTGGCCTGGGCCGTCCCCTGGGAGCCCGAGATGATGGCCCCGGCGTGGCCCATCTTGCGGCCCGGGGGGGCCGTCACCCCGGCGATGTAGGAGACCACCGGCTTGGTCATCGACTCGGCGATGAAGGCCGCGGCCCGCTCCTCCTCGGAACCCCCGATCTCGCCGATCATCATCACCGCCTTGGTGTCGGGGTCGGCCTCGAAGGCCTCCAGGCAGTCGATGAAGTTGGTCCCCGGCACCGGGTCCCCCCCGATGCCCACGCAGGTCGTCTGGCCCACCCCCTGCTGGGAGAGCTCGTGGAGGGCCTGGTAGGTGAGGGTGCCCGAGCGACTCACGATGCCCACCGGCCCCCCGGCCATGGCGATGTCGCCCGAGGTGATCCCGATGTTGCACTTGCCCGGGGAGATGATCCCCGGGCAGTTGGGCCCGAGCAGCCGGGTGGCCGGAAACTCCTCGGCCAGGCGGTTGTAGGCCAGCGCCTCGTCCTGGGCCGGGATGCCCTCGGTGATGCAGACCACGAAGGCGATGCCGGCCGCGGCGGCTTCGAGCACGGCCGCCGCGGCGTGCGGCGGGGGCACCGAGATGAACGAGGCGGTGGCCCCGGTGGCCTCCACCGCCTCGGCCACCGAGGCGAAGACCGGGATCCCCTCGATCTCCTCCCCGCCCCGCTTGGGGTTGGTGCCGGCCACCACCTTGGTGCCGTAGGCGCGGTTGCGCAGGCCGTGGAAGAGGCCCTGGCTGGTGGGGCTGATCCCCTGGATCACCACGGTGGTCGTCTCGTCGACGAAGATGCTCACGGTTTCTCCTCGTTTCCCTAAAGAGCGGTTGAGCCGGGCCGGCCTACCGGCCGGCCAGGGCCACGGCCCGGCGGGCGGCGTCGATCATGGTGGGCTCGGCGATCAGTCGGTCCGAGAGGTGGGGGGCGAGCAGCGCCCGGCCCTCCTCGGCGTTCGTGCCGTCGAGGCGCAGGACGATGGGCGAGCGCAGGTCGACCCGGGAGAGCGCCTCGATGACCCCCTTGGCCACCTCGTCCACCCGGGTGATGCCGCCGAAGATGTTGACCAGGATCGACCGGACGGCGGGGTCGGCGTTGATGACCTCGAGCGCGGCCGACATGACGTCGGCGTTGGCCCCGCCCCCGATGTCGAGGAAGTTGGCCGCCGAGCCGCCCACCTGGTTCACCACGTCCAGGGTGCTCATGGCCAGGCCCGCCCCGTTGGCGATGATCCCCACCGTGCCCGACAGGCCGATGTAGTTGAGCCCCTTCTCCTTGGCCATCCGCTCCCGGGGGTCCTCGGTCTCGGTCGCCGCGTACTCCTCCCACTCGGGGTGGCGGAAGGCGGCGTTGTCGTCGAGCGTGACCTTGGCGTCGAGGGCGTGCACCCGGCCGTCGGTGGTGAGGATGAGCGGGTTGATCTCGGCCAGGTCGCAGTCGCCCTCCACGTAGCAGGCGTAGAGCTTCAAGAGGAGGTCGGCCGTCTGCTCGCGGGCCGCCTCGTCCAGCCCGGCCTCGTCCACCCAGCGCCGGGCGCTGTCGGCGTCGAGCCCCTTCACCGGGTCGACGTGGAGGCGGGCGATGGCCCCGGGGTTGGTGGCTGCCACCTCCTCGATCTCCACGCCGCCCTCGGCCGAGAGCATGCCCAGGTGGCGCTTGGCCAGGCGGTCGAGGGTGAAGCTGGCGTAGTACTCCTTGGCGATGTCCGAGGCGTGCTCCACCCACAGGCGGTGCACGGTGTGGCCCTTGATGTCCATGCCCAGGATGGCTTCGGCGTGGCGGCGGGCCTCGGCGGCGTCCGCCGCCAGCTTGATCCCCCCGGCCTTCCCCCGGCCGCCCACCTTCACCTGGGCCTTCACCACCACCGGGTAGCCGGCCGCGTCGGCCTGGGCCACCGCCTCGTCGACGGTGTCGGCGGCGCCTCCCGGCGAGGTCGGGATGCCGAAGCGGGCGAAGTACTGCTTGCCCTGGTACTCGAAGAGGTCCACGCGCTGCGCTCCTTTGGTCTGCTCGAAGGTGGGGTGTCGAAGACGGCCGGGTCGGCCGGTCGGGGCTGGTCGGTGTGGTCGGGGCGGTGCTACACCCCGAGCGCCTCCTCGCGCCGGTCGAGGGCCTCGGCCAGCCAGCGGCCGATGGAGGGGAGGGGCGCCCCGGGGGTGAAGACCTCGGCCACGCCCGTGGCCTTGAGGGTGGCGATGTCGGCCTCGGGGATGATGCCGCCCACCACCACGACCACGTCGGCGCGCCCGGCGTCGGCCAGCCCCTCGATCACCCGGGGGACCAGGGTGAGGTGGGCGCCGGAGAGCAGGGAGAGGCCGAGCGCGTCGGCGTCCTCCTGGACCACCGCGGCGACCACCTGCTCGGGGGTCTGGTGGAGGCCCGTGTAGACGACCTCGAAGCCGTCGTCACGCAGGGCCCGGGCGATCACCTTGGCCCCGCGGTCGTGGCCGTCGAGGCCGGGCTTGGCCACCACCACCCGGTACGGACGCTTCATCGGGGCCGATGATAGGCGGGGGGGTACGGGTGGACGCCAGACGGGACGGCCCCGCCCGGCGCCGCGGCCGGTCCTCAGGCCCGGCGCAGGGGGGTGGCCGACAGCAGCAGGCGCTTCTCGCCCACCGAGGCGAACCGCACCGTGGCCTGGGCCCGCTCGCCCTCGCCGTCGGCCGCCACCACCACGCCCTCGCCCCAGTGGTCGTGGACCACGGCCTCGCCCGCCACCAGGCCGAGCCCCTCGGCCCCGGTGCTCTGCCGGGGCCGGGGCCCCGCCGGCCGTCGCTCGACGGCCGGTCCCCGTCCGGCGCCGAAGATCGTCCCGGGACCGCCCTCGTCGGCCGCTGCGGGGGTGCGGGCGCCGCCCCCCGACCCCACGAGCCCCACGTCGGTCACGAGCTCGGCGGGGACCTCGGCCAGGAACCGGCTCGGGATGTTGTGGGAGGTGCGGCCCCACAGCGTCCGCACCCAGGCGTGGGAGAGGTGGAGCCAGCGGCGGGCCCGGGTGATGCCCACGTAGCAGAGCCGGCGCTCCTCCTCGAGCTCCGCCGGCTCGCCCAGGGCCCGGAAGTGGGGGAAGATCCCGTCCTCCAGGCCGACCAGGAAGACGGCCGGGAACTCGAGCCCCTTGGCCGTGTGCAGGGTCATGAGCGAGACCCGGGCCCCGTCGGCGTCGAGCTCGTCGGAGTCCGAGACCAGGGCCACGGTCTCCAAGAGCTCGGAGAGCTCCTCGTACTCGCCGGCCACCCCGACCAGCTCGGCCACGTTCTCCAGGCGGCCGTCGGCCTCGTGGCTCCGCTCGGCCACCAGCTCGGCCAGGTAGCCGGTCCGCTCGGCCACCAGCTGGACCAGCTCGCCGGGGGCCAGCCGGCCCATGGCCTCGCGGAGCTCGGCGAGCAGCCCGTCGAGCTCGCCGGCCCCCCGCAGGGCCCGCCCGGAGAGGCCGGCCTCCTCGGCGTGGGCGAGGGCGTCGGCCAGGGAGCGCCCGTTGGCCGCCGCCCAGGCCGCCAGCCGAACCACCGAGGTGGCGCCCATGCCCCGCTTGGGCACGTTGACCACGCGCCGGGCCGAGACCTCGTCGGCCGGGTTGGCCAGGAGGCGCAGGTAGGCCAGGATGTCCTTCACCTCCCGGCGGTCGTAGAAGCGGGTGCCGCCGATCACCTTGTAGGGGACGGCCGGCCCGCACCAGCTCCTCCTCGACCACCCGGCTCTGGGCGTTGGTGCGGTAGAAGACGGCCACCTCGCCGAAGGAGAGGTCCGCGTCCCGCCGGAGCCGCCGGATCTCGGCGGCCACCCACTGGGCCTCGTCGCGCTCGTCCTCGGCCCGGTAGCGGCGGATCGGCTCGCCCGGATCCCCCTCGGTGAAGAGCCGCTTGGGTCGGCGGGCCAGGTTGTTGGCGATGACCGCGTTGGCGGCGTCGAGGATGGTCTGGGTCGAGCGGTAGTTCTGCTCGAGCACCACCGTGGTCGTGGGGCCGAAGGCCTCCTCGAAGGTGAGGATGTTGCGCATGTCGGCGCCCCGGAAGGCGTAGACCGACTGGTCGCCGTCGCCCACCACGCAGACGTTGCCGTGGTCCCTGCCCAACAGGACCACCAGCTCGTTCTGGGCCCGGTTGGTGTCCTGGTACTCGTCGACCAGGATGTGGCGGAACCGCTGCTGGTAGGCGGTGCGCACGTCCTCGCAGGTGCGCAGCAGCCGCACCGCCTGCAGCAGCAGGTCGTCGAAGTCCATGGCGTTGGCCGCCACCAGCCGCCGCTGGTACTCGAGGTAGACGTCGGCGATGCGGCGGCGGAAAGGGTCCGAACCGTTCCCCGACTCCTCGGCGAACCGCCCCTCGTCGACGAGCTCCCCCTTGGCCTGGCCGATGACCGCGGCCACCGAGCGCGGCGGCAGCCGCTTGGTGTCGAGCCCCAGCTCGGACATCACGATCTCCACCATCCGGCGCGAGTCGGTGTCGTCGTAGACGGTGAACCCCGAGCGGTAGCCGAGCCGGTCGGCATGGGAGCGCAGGATGCGCAGGCAGGCCGAGTGGAAGGTGGACACCCACATCCGCTCGGCCCTGGGCCCGACCAGCTCGACCACCCGGCGGCGCATCTCGTCGGCCGCCTTGTTGGTGAAGGTGATGGCCAGGACCTCCCAGGGGGCGGCGTCGCCGGTGGCCAGCAGGTGGGCGATGCGCCGGGTGAGCACCCGGGTCTTGCCCGACCCGGCGCCGGCCACCACCAGCAGGGGCCCGCCGCGCTGGACCACCGCCCGGCGCTGGGGCGGGTTGAGGTCGGCCAGCAGGGCCTCGGGGTCGCCCAGGTGCAGCGGGGCGACGAGGTCGGGCGACGGCTCGTCGTCGGGCAGGTGGGGCGGGGCCGCCGGCGCGGGGTCGGGTGGGGACGACGGCGCCGGATCGAACCCGGCCGGCGGGTCGTCGTCGAGCGAGAAGAGGCGGTCGTCGCCGAGCTCGGGGGGCAGGGCGGCCGTCACCGGCGGGACGGCGCGCCGCGGTCGCCCACCGCGGCTACTCCCACTCGATGGTGCCGGGCGGCTTGGACGTGACGTCCAGGGCCACCCGGTTCACGCCGTCCACCTCGCCGATGATGCGCGAGGCGATCCGCTCGACCACGTCGTAGGGAAGGCGGGCCCAGTCGGCGGTCATGGCGTCGTCGCTGGTCACGGCGCGGATCACAATCGGGTAGGCGTAGGTCCGGCCGTCGCCCATCACCCCCACGGTGCGCACGGCGGGCAGGACGGCGAAGCTCTGCCAAAGGTCGCGGTACAGGCCGGCCCGGCGGATCTCCTCGACCACCACCGCGTCGGCCGCCCGCAGGATCTCCGCCCGCTCGGGGGTCACCTCGCCCACGATCCGCACGGCGAGGCCCGGGCCGGGGAAGGGCTGGCGCCACACGATCTCGTGCGGCAGCCCCAGCTCCTCGCCGACCGCCCGCACCTCGTCCTTGAAGAGGAGCCGCAGCGGCTCCACCAGGTCGAAGTCGAGGTCCTCGGGCAGGCCCCCCACGTTGTGGTGGGACTTGATGTTGGCGGCCTCGCCGGCCAGGCCGCCCCCCGACTCGATCACGTCGGGGTAGAGCGTGCCCTGGACCAGAAAGCGGGGGCCGCCGCCGGCGGCGCCCGCCCCGAGGTCGACGGCGACCTCCTCGAAGATCCGGATGAACAGCTCCCCGATGATCTTGCGCTTGCGCTCGGGGTCGGTCACCCCGGCCAGGGCGGCGAAGAACCGGTCGGCCGCCTTCACGTGGACCAGGTCGATGTGGAACTGGCGGTGGAAGGTCTCCTCCACCTGGGCCGCCTCCCCGGCCCGCATGAGGCCGGTGTCGACGAACACGCAGGTGAGCTGGTCCCCGACGGCCTTGTGGACGAGGGCCGCGGCCACGGCCGAGTCGACGCCGCCCGACAGGGCGCACAGCACCCGCTCGCTGCCGACCTGGGCCCGCACCGCCGCCACCTGCTGCTCGATGATCGAGACGTGGGTCCAGCCCGGGGCGATCCGGCAGACGTCCTGGAGGAACCGCTCGAAGAGGTCGGCCCCCCGGTCGGTGTGGACCACCTCGGGGTGGAACTGGACCCCGTGGATCTGCCGCTCGGGGTCGAAGAGGGCGGCCACCGGGGCCTCGGGGCTGGACGCGGTGGCCACGAACCCGGGCGGCACCTCGGTGATGGCGTCGCCGTGGCTCATCCACACCTCGACCTCGGCCGGCCAGTCGACGAACAGCGGCGAGGTGCCCGACACCGAGAGCCGGGTTCGGCCGTACTCGCCGCGGCCGGTACGGGTCACGGTGCCCCCGAGTTGGGTGGTGAGGAGCTGGGCCCCGTAGCAGATGCCCAGCACCGGGATGCCGGCGTCGTAGATGGCGGGGTCGACCGAGGGGGCCGGTGTCTCGTGGACCGACTTGGGACCGCCCGAGAGGATGATCCCCCGGGGCCGCCGGGCGACCATCTCGGCCGCCGACATGGTGGGGGGGACGATCTCGGAGTAGACGTGGGCCTCGCGGACCCGCCGGGCGATCAGGCGGGCGTACTGCGCGCCGAAGTCGACGACCAGGACCGGGTCGTCGACCGCGCTCAATGGCCCATGCCGACGCCCTGCGACCGCTGGAGCTGCTTGCCCTCGGTCTGGAGGGAGGGGGCCACCATCACCTCTGCCTTCTGGAACTCCTTCACCGTCTCGTAGCCGCAGGTCGCCATGGCCGTCCGCAGGGCGCCGAACAGGTTCATCCGGCCGTCGTTCTCGTGGGCCGGCCCGATCAGGATCTCCTGCAGGCTGCCGCGCACCCCGGTGCGCACGCGGGCCCCGCGCGGCAGGGTCGGGTGGAAGGTGGCCATGCCCCAGTGGAAGCCGCGGGCCGGGGCCTCGGTGGCCGAGGAGAGGGGGGAGCCCAGCATCACGGCGTCGGCGCCGCAGGCGATGGCCTTGGCGATGTCGCCGCCCTTGGACATCCCGCCGTCGGCGATGACGTGGACGTAGACGCCGGTCTCGTCCAGGTGCCGCATGCGCGCCCCGGCCACGTCGGCGATGGCCGTGGCCTGGGGCACGCCCAGGCCGAGGACGCCCCGGGTGGTGCAGGCGTTGCCCGGCCCCACCCCGACCAGCACCCCGACGGCGCCGGTGCGCATCAGGTGCAGGCCCGCCTGGTAGGAGGCGCAGCCGCCCACGATGACCGGGATCTCGAACTCGCGGATGAAGAGCTTCAGGTTGAGCGGCTCGACGGTCTTGGAGACGTGCTCGGCCGAGACGACCGTGCCCTGGATCACCAGGAGGTCGAGCTCGGCGGCGAGGATGGCCGGGGCCAGCTCCTCGGTGCGTTGGGGGGTCACCGAGGCCGCCGTGGTGATCCCCGCCTCCTTCATCTGGCGGATCCGCTCGGTCACCAGCTCGGGGCGGATCGGCTCGGAGTACATCTGCTGCATCCGGGCGGTGGCCTTCTCGTCGTCGAGCTCGCGGATCTCGTCGAACAGCCCGGTCGGGTCGTCGTAGCGGGTCCAGAGCCCCTCGAGGTTGAGGACCCCCAGCCCGCCGAGGCGGCCCAGCTCGATGGCCGTGGCCGGGCTGATCACCCCGTCCATGGCCGCCCCCATGAGGGGCAGCTCGAAGCGGTAGGCGTCGATCTCCCAACTGATGTCGACGTCCTCGGGGTCGCGGGTCCGGCGGCTGGGCACGATGGCGATGTCGTCGAACCCGTAGGCCCTGCGCCCCGACTTGAAGATGCCGATCTCGATCTCTGCCACAGCCTGCCCTCCGGCCCTCGTCCAGCCATCGCCCATCGCCGGGCCGACACGCCGACGTGCGCCCACGATACCGTGCGGCCCGAGGGGGCCGGTGACCGCCGCTCAGCCCTCCGACGTCACCCCGAGCACCAGGGAGACCAGCTCGAAGAGGATGCGGGCGGTGGCGCCCCAGACCGTCTCTGTGGCCACCTCGAAGAACCACACCGGGAACGACCCGTCGCCCGTGTCGTCGCCGGCGCCCTCGACCACGCGGCCCGGCACCGTCCAGCGCTCCTCGGAGAAGGCGCCCTCGGCCACCAGGTCGGCCAGGGCCACGTCGAAGACCCGGGCCACCTCGGCCTCGTTGGCCGAGAGGGACGGCCGGCGGTCGAGCACCGCCACCACCGGCACGATCAGCGACATCGAGGAGAAGGTGGCCAGCGGTCGGAGCCACCCGGCCGGCCGCACCGCGGCGGGGTCGAGGCCCACCTCCTCGGCCGCCTCCCGGCGGGCGGCCTCGAGGGGGCTCTCCCCCGGGTCGATGCGCCCCCCGGGGAAGCTCACCTCGCCGGCGTGGGCCCGCAGCCCGCTCGAGCGCCGGGTGAGCACGGTGCGGGCCTCCCCGGCCTCCTCGAAGAGGGCCACCAGCACCGCCGAGGGGGCGGGCGTCGGGCCCGACGGCCCGGGGCCGGGGGCGGGCGCCGGCGGCGGGCCGGACCTCCCGGCCCGCCCGAGCGCCGCCTCCACCGAGGCCACCGAGATCCCCCGACGGGCCGCGGCCGGCAGCGACTCCCAGGGCCCCGGGGCGCCGGGCACCGCGGTGGGCGGCCTCCGCACGCGCTGCGGCGGTCCCTTCGTCGGGGCGTCGGGGGGTGTCATCGGGCCGTCAGGCTATGGGACCCGCCGCCTCCGCCACGCGCCCCGGCCGGGCCATCTGGCCCGGCCGGTGGTGGCGCGTTCGGTCCAAGGGACCGAGCTACATCATCCCGCCCATGCCGCCCATGCCGCCCATGCCGCCCATGGCGGCGGCCGCCGCGGCGGGGTCGGCCTTCTCGGGCTTGTCGGCCACCAGGGCCTCGGTGGTGAGCAGCAGGGCGGCGATGGACGCCGCGTTCTGCAGGGCCGAGCGGGTCACCTTGGCCGGGTCGATGATCCCCGCCTTCACCAGGTCCTCGAGGTCGCCGGTGACGGCGTTCAGGCCGATGGCCCCGGTCTCGGTCTCCACCTGGCGGACGAGCACCGCGCCCTCCAGGCCGGCGTTGAAGGCGATCCAGCGCAGCGGCTCCTCGAGGGAGCGGGCCACGATGCGGGCCCCGGTGGCCTCGTCGCCGTCGAGGGACGCCGCCACCTTCTCCACCGCCTCGCGGCTGCGGATGAGGGCGGTGCCGCCGCCGGCGACGATGCCCTCCTCCACCGCCGCCCGGGTGGCCGACAGGGCGTCCTCGATGCGGTGCTTCTTCTCCTTCAGCTCGACCTCGGTGGCCGCGCCGACCTTCACCACGGCCACGCCGCCGGCCAGCTTGGCCAGCCGCTCCTGGAGCTTCTCGCGGTCCCAGTCCGAGTCGGTGTCGTCGATCTCCCGCTTGATCTGGGCCACCCGGCCCTTCACGTCCTCGGCCGACCCGGCACCCTCGACGATGGTGGTGTCGTCCTTGGTGACGATGATGCGGCGGGCCCGTCCCAGCAGGTCGATGGTGGCGCCCTCGAGCTTGAGGCCGATCTCCTCGGAGATCACCTGCCCGCCGGTCAGCACCGCCATGTCCTGGAGCATGGCCTTGCGCCGCTCACCGAAGCCGGGGGCCTTCACGGCCACCGAGGTGAACGTGCCGCGGATCTTGTTCACCACCAGGGTGGCCAGGGCCTCGCCCTCGACGTCCTCGGCCACGATCAGCAGGGGCTTGCCGGTCTGCATGACCTTCTCCAGCACCGGGACCAGGTCGTGCACGGCCGAGATCTTCTGGTTGAAGAAGAGGATCAGCGGCTCGTCCAGGACGGCCTCCTGGCGCTCGGGGTCGGTCACGAAGTAGGGCGAGAGGTAGCCCTTGTCGAACTGCATGCCCTCGGTCAGCTCGAGCTCGATGCCGAAGGTGTTCGACTCCTCGACGGTGACCGTGCCGTCCTTGCCCACCTTGTCGATGGCGTCGGCCAGCACCTCGCCGATGGCCGGGTCGGCGGCCGAGATGGACGCCACCTGGGCGATCTCGGTCTTGCCCTCGACCTCCTTGGCCTGCTCGGCGATCGACGCCACGGCCGCCTCGACCGCCTTGTCGATGCCGCGCTTCAGGCCGGCCGGGTTGGCCCCGGCGGCCACGTTGCGCAGCCCCTCGCTGATGAGGGCCTGGGCCAGCACGGTGGCCGTGGTGGTGCCGTCGCCGGCCACGTCGTTGGTCTTGGTGGCCACCTCCTTCACCAGCTGGGCACCCATGTTCTCGAACGGGTCCTCCAGCTCGACCTCACGGGCGATGGACACGCCGTCGTTGGTGATGGTGGGGGCGCCGAACTTCTTCTCGATCACCACGTTGCGGCCCTTGGGCCCCAGGGTGACCTTGACCGTGTCGGCCAGCTTGTTGACGCCGGCCTCGAGGCCGCGTCGGGCGGCCTCGTCGAACTTCAGGATCTTGGGCATCGTTGACGGTGCTCCTCTCGAGCTCTTCGGGGGTGGACGGGCGGCACCGGCCCGGGGCGACCCGGGCCGGCTCCCGCGGGGCTACTTCTTCTGGAGCTTGGCCAGGACGTCGCGACCCGAAAGGATCAGCAGGTCCTCGCCGTCCACGGTGATCTCGGTTCCGCCGTACTTGGAGTAGACGACCGTGTCGCCCACGGCCACGTCGAGGGGGACCAGTTCGCCGGTGTTCTCGGCGCGGCGGCCGGGCCCGACGGCCAGGACCTCGCCCTGCTGGGGCTTCTCCTTGGCGGTGTCGGGGATGACCAGACCGGACGCCGTCGTCTCCTCGGACTCGCCGGGCCGGACGACGATCCGGTCTTCGAGGGGGTGCAGCTTCATCGGTTCGGGCCTCCTTGGCACAGTTAGCACTCTAGGGTTGCGAGTGCTAATGCTAGCGGGAGTCGGCGGCGGCGGCAACCGCGCCGGCGGCCTATCCTCGGCCGCCGGGACGGAGCGGTGGCGGGAGGCGCGATGGTCGAGGGCGGTGGGACGGGCCGGGCGGCCCCCGCTGGTGCGCCGGCTGCGGCCGGTGCGCACTGACCGTGGCCGAGGGACGCTCCACCCCCAAGGCCACGACGCGCCCGCCCCGGCGGCCCGGGGCCGCCCGCACCGGCACCACGGGGGCCTCGCCCACCGCCCGACGCACCCCCCGGGGCACCCGGCGTCGGGCCCGCGAGGGCCACGGCACGCCGCCGGCCACCGCCGTGGTGGTGACCGGCGCGGCCTCGGGCATCGGCCTGGCCACCTGCCTGGCCCTGGCCGAGGCCGGGCGGCCCGTCGCCGCCTGGGACCTCGACGCCGCCGGGGCCCGGCGCATCGCCCGACGCTGCGCCGAGGACCACGGGGTGGGCGCGGTCGGCCTCGGGGTGGACGTCACGGACACCGCGGCCCTCCCCGCCGCGGTCGAGCGCTCGCTCTCGGCCCTCGGGCCGCTCGGCGGCCTGGTGCACTCGGCCGGGGTGGGGGGTCCCGCCCCGGTCACCGCGGTGGACGACCAGCTCTGGGACGCCGTGCTCGACGTCAACCTGCGGGCCGCGGCCATGGCCACCCGGGCGCTCCACCGCTCCCTGTGCGAGGCCGGCCCGGGGTCGGCCATCGTCTACGTCTCGTCGATCGAGGGGCTCGTCGGCAACAGCTGGTTGGCCGCCTACTGCGCCTCGAAGGCCGGGCTCCTCGGTCTCACCCGGTCGGCCGCCCACACGCTCGGCCCCGACGGCATCCGCGTCAACGCCGTCTGCCCGGGGGCGGTCGACACCCCCCTGCTCGCCCCGCTGCTCGAGATCCCCGGCGCCCGCGCCTCGCTGGAGGAGAGGACCCCGCTCGGCCGCCTGGCCCAGCCCGACGACATCGCCCGGGTGGTGCGCTTCCTGCTCTCGGCCGAGGCGGCCTACGTGACCGGTGCGTCGGTGGTGGTCGACGGCGGGCTCACCGCCGTGGCCGGCGTCTGAGAAGGGCATCGGGCCGGACGCGCCGCGGCGCTGGGCCGAAGGCGAAGACGCCGCCGCCGCCGGCCGGTCCGGCGCGGTGACGGGCCGGGTTCCCCCTACCGCACCCCGCGGGGTCGGAACTGGGCGCTGATGCGCGGGCCCACGGGTCGCCGGGTCTTGGGCACGGCGTGCTCCCAGGTGCGCTGGCAGCTCCCCCCCATCACCAGCAAGTCGCCGCTGTGGAGCGAGAAGCGCAGCGCCGGGCCTCCTCGGCGGGGCCGCAGGTGCAGGGAACGCGGGCACCCGAGCGAGCAGATCGCCACCAGGGTGTCGCAGGTGGCCCCCCGCCCGATGGTGTCGCCGTGCCAGGCGACCGAGTCGCGCCCGTCCCGGTAGCAGCAGAGGCCGACCGTGGCGAACGGCTCTCCCATCTCCGCTTCGTACTCGCGGTTGAGGGCGGCCATCGCCTCGGCCAGGCCCGGGTCGGGCAGCGGGTCGTCAGCGTCGTAGAAGGCCTGCAGCCGCGGCACGTCGACCACCCGGTCGTACATCGGCCGGCGCTCGTGCTGCCAGGCCACGTCGGCACGCAGGCGCTCGAAGAGGGCGTCGGCCCCGCCGAGCCAGCCGCGCCGCACCTCGACCCAGGCGCCGCCCTCGAGGTCGGTGCGCACCGGGCGGCCGGCGGTCCGGGGCGACACCTCCTCACCTGCGGCGAAGAGCGATCCCTGCAGCGTGCCCACGACCCTCAACTCTACCCGGATACGAACAGATGTTTGCTTCAGACGTTGGCGGCGGCGCCCGTCCGGCCGCCCCCCCCGGCCAGTTGCCCGCAGGCGGCGTCGATCTCCGCACCCCGGGTCACCCGGACGGTGGCGTTCACCCCGAGCCCCCCGAGCTCCTCGGCGAAGGCCCGCACCCGGTGCCGGGGGGTCCCGCGCACCGCGTACCCCGGGGTGGGGTTGAGCGGGATCAGGTTGACGTGGGCGGCCAGCGGGCGGACGAAGCGGGCCAGCTCGGCGACGTCGGTGGGCCGGTCGTTCACCCCGTCGATCAGCGCCCACTCCACCGAGAGCCGGCGGTGGGTCGCCGACACGTAGTGGGCGCAGGCCTCGGCCAGCACCGCCAACGGGTACCGCCGGTTCAGCGGGACCAGCTCGTCGCGCAGCTCGTCGTTGGCGGCGTGCAGGGAGACGGCGAGGTTGACCGGGAGCTCCTCGCCGGCCAATCGCCGGATGCCCGGGACGACGCCGACGGTGGAGAGGGTGAGGCGGCGGGCCGACAGACCGAGGTCGGCGTGGATCCGCTCGACCGCGGCCCACGTGCGGTCGTAGTTGGCCAGCGGCTCGCCCATGCCCATGAAGACGACGTTGGTGAGGCGACGCGGCCGGGCCGCCCGCGTGGCCGCCACCACCTGCTCGACGATCTCGCCGGCGGTGAGCTGGCGCACGAAGCCGGCCTGGCCGGTGGCGCAGAACTGGCATGCCATGGCGCAGCCGGCCTGGGTCGAGACGCAGGCCGTCACCCGGTCGGGGTAGGCCATCAGCACGGTCTCCACCCGGGCCCCGTCACCCAGGGTGAAGAGCCACTTGACGGTGGCGCCGCCGTCGGCCACCTGTCGCGACCCCTCCGTCAGCGCCGGCACCAGCGCCTCCTCCAGCCGGCGGCGCAGGCTCGCCGGGAGGTCGGTCATCTCCGACGGCCGACGGGCCCGGCGGTGGAGCCCGTCCCAGACCTGGCGGACCCGGTAGGGGGGCTCGTCGGCCAGGAGCGCCGCCAGCTCCTCTGGGCCGAGGTCGTAGGGTCCGGGCACCACCCCACGCTAGGGGCGGGCGACGGGGTGCTCAGACGGTGAGGGGGAGGAAGAGGTTGGGGTCGGCGGCGAGCGAGAGCGGGCTCGGCCCGTCGTGGGTCAGCCGCCACCAGCCCGCGGCGGCCACCATGGCCGCGTTGTCGGTGCACATGGCCCGGCTCGGGAGGTAGGTCGGCACCCCGAGCTCGGCCCCGGCCTCCGCCGTCCGCCGCCGCAGGAGCGAGTTGGCCGCCACCCCGCCGGCCAGGCAGAGCCCCCTGGCCCCGGTGGCCGCCACCGCCCGGCTGGCCTTGGCCACCAGCACGTCGACCACCGCCTCTTGGAACGAGGCGGCCACGTCGGCCGCCGAGCGCCTCGGGCTGGCGCTCGACCGTCCGCACCACCGACGTCTTCAGCCCCGAGAAGGAGAAGTCGTAGCTCTCGTCCATCAGGGCGCGGGGGAAGGCGAAGGCGGTCGGGTCGCCCTCGCCGCGGCGATGGCGGTCGATGGCCGGACCGCCCGGGTAGCCGAGGCCGAGGTAGCGGGCGACCTTGTCGTAGGCCTCGCCGGCGGCGTCGTCGATGGTCTGGCCCAGCAGCCGGTAGCGGCCGGGCGCCGACATCTCCACCAGCACGGTGTGGCCCCCCGAGACGAGCAGCACCACCAGCGGCCAGCCGAGGTCGGGCTCCTCGAGGAGGGAGGCGAAGAGGTGGGCCTCGAGGTGGTTGACGCCGACGAACGGCACGTCCCAGGCCATGGCCAGGGCCTTGGCCCCCGACAGCCCCACCAGCAGCGACCCGACCAGCCCCGGGCCGCAGGTGGCCGCCACCGCCTCGACCGCCGGGTCCACGGCGTCCATCCCCGGCCCGTTCCAGCGCGTCGGCGACCACCTGGGTGAACAGCTCGATGTGGGCCCGGCCGGCCACCTCGGGCACCACCCCGCCGTAGCGGGCGTGCAGGTCGACCTGGCTGGAGACCACCGAGGAGACGCACCGTGCGGCCGGCCACCACCACCGCCGCCGCCGTCTCGTCGCACGAGGTCTCGATGCCGAGCACGGCCCCCTCGGTCACGGCCGGGATCGTACCCGGGCCTCGATGGCGGCCAGCCGCTCGGCGTACCCGGGCGAGTCGACGTCGTAGGCCCACATGACCAGGGCGTCCTCCCCGGTGCGCTGGTAGTAGCCCTTGCGCACCCCGACCGGGGCGAAGCCGAAGCGGCGGTAGAGGGCCTGGGCCCGCGCGTTGCCGGCCGCCACCTCCAAGGAGATGTCCCTCGCCCCGTGGTCGAGGGCGACGCGCACCGCGGCCAGGAAGAGCTCGGTCCCCACCCCGCGTTCGCTGGTGGTCGGGGGCCACGGCCACCGTGGTCACGTGGGCCTCGTCGCCGACGAACATGAGGCCGAAGTAGCCGACCACGGCGCGCCCCTGGCGGGCCACCCGGTAGGCGCGGCCCCGGCGCAGGGCGAGCTCGGAGGTGAAGATGGCCAGGCTCCAGGGCTCTGGGAAGACGGCGTCCTCGATGGCCATGATGCGGCGCAGGTCCCGCCGGCGCATCGGCCGACACCGCCAGGGTCACCCCGGGGCCACCGGGCCGGCGCGCTGGACCCAGTTGATGCGGACGTCGGGCTCGCGCAGGTAGACGGGCCGGACCTCGGCCGCCGGCCGGGCCTCGGTCCCGGCCGCCAGGCGGCCGGCGGCCAGGGCGACGAGCACCTCGGGCCTCGGGGACGCCAGCGACGGGCCGGCCACCGTCACCCCGACCAGCGGCTCGAGCAGCCCCGCGTAGCGCCGGGCCCCGTCGCCGACGGCGAGCACCCCCGCCCCGGCCTGCGCCACCTCCCGGGCGAGGCGCCTCGGGGGTGCGGCGGGCCGGCGGGCCGGTCTCGACCAGCTCCCCTGCGCCGCCCGCCTCGTACCACCCGGCGAACACCTCGCCCCGCCGGGCGTCGACCACCGCGGCCACCGGGCCGGGCCAGCCGGCCTCCAGGGCGGCCGCGGCCAGGACCTCGAGGCTGGTCAGTCCGACCACCCCGATCCCCAGCCCCTGGGCCAGCCCCTTGGCGGTGGCCACCCCGACCCGCAGGCCGGTGAAGAGGCCGGGGCCGACGTCGACGGCGATGGCCGCGAGGTCGGAGAGGTCCACCCCGGCCTGCTCGAGGACGTGGGTCACGGCCGGGGCGAGCGCCTCGGCGTGGCGGCGCCGGCCCGAGGCCCACACCCCCGCCCGTGGGCCGTCCTCGCCGCCCACCGCCACCCCGACCAGCTCGGTGGCGCTCTCGATGCCGAGGAGGATCACCCCTCGTCCCCCACCGCCGCCGCCTGTCGCGCCGAGCCGGCCAGGGCCGCGGCCACGCCCGCCCGCCGTTCGGCCCAGCGGTCGCCACCTCCGGCGACGGTCACCGTGCGGTCCTCGTCGTCGTCGCCCACGGCCATCGTGACCACCAGCGGGTCCGCGCCCAGGGCCGGGGCGGCCATGTCGCCCCACTCGACGAGCACCACCGCCCCGCGGTGGGCCGATCCCGGCTCGGCCAGCTCGACCAGGCCGAGGTCGGCCACCTCGGCCAGGGACTCCAGCCGGTAGACGTCGGCGTGGACCAGCTGGCGGACCCGCGCCCTGGCACGGTACTGGCGCACCAGGGTGAAGGTGGGGCTGGTCACCGGCCCGGCCACGCCGAGCCCGCGGGCGAACCCCTGGGCGAAGGTGGTCTTGCCGGCCCCCAGGCCGCCGACCAGGAGCACCACGTCGCCCGGCTCGGCCAGCCGGGCCAGGGCCGCGGCCAGCGCCCGGGTCCCCTCGGCCCCCTTCGTGGCGGCGGCCGCCGACCACCCGGCGGCGGCGTCGACGCCCGTCATGCGGCGGCGCCGGCCAGGAGCCGCTTGGCCCGCACCAGGTCGGCCCGCATCTCGGCCAGCACCTCGCCTCCCGAGCGCAGGGCGGCGGCCGGGTGGTAGGTGGGGACGAGGTGGCCGCCGGCGAAGGGGTAGGCGCGGCCCCGCACCCGGCGGATGCCCTCGGTCGTCTCGAGCAGGGCCCGGGTGGCGAAGTTGCCGAGGGTCACCACCACCAGGGGGGCGATCAGCTCCAGCTGCGCGCTCGAGGTAGGGGCGGCAGGCCTCGATCTCGTCGGGCCGGGGGTCGCGGTTCTGCGGCGGCCGGCACTTGACCACGTTGGCGATGTAGCAGCGGCTGCGGTCGATGCCCAGCTCCTCGGCGAGCAGCCGGTCGAGCAGCTTGCCCGAGCGGCCGACGAACGGCTCGCCGGCCAGGTCCTCCTCGCGTCCGGGCCCCTCGCCGACGAACATGAGGTCGGCGGTCGGGTCGCCCACGCCGAACACGACCTGGGTCCGCCCCTCGGCCAGCGGGCAGCGGGTGCAGCCGAGCGCCTCGGTTCGCAGCGCCTCGAACGCCCCGGGCGGCCGCGACATCCCCACCGCGGCATCGTACCCGTCGGCCCCCTCCCTACCGCCCCGGGGCCACCTCGGCCGACACCTTCTCCACGAGCAGGTTGAGCTCGTCGGGGCGCTCGAGCATCACCATGTGGCCGCAGCCCTCATAGACGACGAGGCGCGCCCCGGGGATGGCGGCGGCCGTGGCCCGGGCCATGCGCGGGGGGGTGAGCACGTCCCGGCTGCCGGCCACCACCCAGGTCGGCAGCTCGATGGCCCCGATCCGGGCGCGCACGTCGAAGGAGAGGAGGCCGGGGAGGAGGCCCGAGACGGCGGTCGGTGACATGGCGGCCATCGTCGCCCGGGTGAGCTCGAGGTCGGCCGCGGACGGGTCGGCGCCGAAGCAGAGCCGGGCGGCCAGGGGCCCCAGGTCGTCGTAGGGGAGGATGCCGCGCCCGCGCCGCTCGGCGCGCCGCAGGCCGCGGTCGGCCCCACCGGTGAGGAGCCGGGCCAGCCGGCCGGTCGGCCCGGGCATGAGCGGGCCCGACGAGGTGGCCACCAGCACCAGCCCGGCCACCCGGCGGCCCAGGTCCTCGCCGTGGCGCAGGGCCAGCAGCTGGGCGACCATCCCGCCCATCGAGTGGCCGACCAGGACGGCACCGGTCACGTCCAGGGCCTCGAGGACCTCGGCCAGGTCGTCGGCCAGCCGCTCCAGCGAGTAGCCGCCCTCCCCGGCCAGTGACCGGCCGTGGCCGCGCTGGCCGATGGCGATCACCCGGTGGCCGTCGTCGGCCAGGGCGCGCAGCTGGGGCGCCCAGACGGCCACGCCCAGGGTCACCCCGTGCACGAGGACGATCGGCGGCCCCTGCCCGCGCTCGGCGGCGTGGATCTGGCCCCCGTCGTCGACCGCCACGAACCGGTCGACGACGTCGGCGGGCAGGGTGCGCCCGGCCGCCTCGAGGACGGCGGGGTCGGCTCGCCACCGGCGGTTGGCCGTGGCCAGCGCCACCGCGCCCCCGGCGGCCGCCGCCACCCCGGCCCCGACCGCGGCGGCCACCGGCCACCGCCACCTCACCGTGCGACCTCCCCGGCGAGGGTCCCCCGCCCGGCCCCGGGGCCGCCCGGTGCCGCCACCCCGGGCTCCGCGACCGCGGGCACCGGGACCCTGGGCACCCGGGCGCCGATGCCGCACAGGACCTCGTAGGCGATGGTGCCGAGGAGCCCCGCCCACTCTGTGGCGGTGATCTCCTCGTCGCCCTGGCGGCCGAGGAGCGTCACCTCGTCACCCGGCGACACCTCGGCGTCGGGGCCGCAGTCGACGACGAGCTGGTCCATGGTCACCATGCCGGCCAGCGGCCGGCGGCGGCCGCCGATCAGGACCGAGTAGCCCGCCTTGAACAGGGCGCGGGGCACGCCGTCGGCGTAGCCGAGGGGGACCGTGGCCACCACCGAGTCGACGGGCAGCGGGCGGAGCCGGCCGTAGGAGGGGCGCTCGCCGGCCCCGAGCCGGCGCACGGCCACGACCGCCGAGCGCAGCGACAGGGCCGGGCGCAGCGGCCCCGCCCCGGCGGCGGCCAGGTCGGCCGCCACCCCCGGCGAGGGGGCCACCCCGTAGAGGGCTATGCCGCAGCGCACCAGGTCGTGGCGGGCCGAGGGGAAGGAGATGGCGCCGGCCGAGTTGGCGGCGTGCAGGACCACGGGCCGCGGGCCCGCGGCGGTGACCGCCGCGGCCACCTCGGAGAACCGGCGCAGCTGGAGCGCGGTGTACTCCCGGTCGGCCTCGGACCCGCCGTCGGCCACCGCCAGGTGGGTCCACAGCCCCTCGGCCGAGAGGGCCGGCTCGCCGGCCACCGCCGCCCACAGCGCCACCGCACCCTCGGGGGCCACGCCCACCCGGTGCATCCCGGTGTCGACCTTCACGTGCACCCCGAGCCGCGCCCGCTGCCGGCGGGCCGCCGCGGCCAGCGGCCCCAGCAGCTCGGGGCCGGCCACCGTCGGGGTGAGGCCGTGGGCCACCACGTCGTCGGCGGCGTCGGCCGGCGGCTCGGAGAGGAGCAGGACCGGGGCGGTCACGCCCGCCTGGCGCAGCTCGATCCCCTCGTCGACGATGGCCACGGCCAGCCAGCCGGCCCCGCCCTCGAGCGCGGCGCGGGCCGCGGGGACCGCCCCGTGGCCGTAGCCGTCGGCCTTCACGACCGCGCACAGGGCCGCCGGCACGCAGACGCGGCGGAGCACGGACGCGTTGTGGGCGACCGCCCCGAGGTCGACC
The DNA here is from genome assembly GCA_963770505.1 of uncultured Actinomycetota bacterium. Lineage (GTDB taxonomy): Bacteria > Actinomycetota > Acidimicrobiia > Acidimicrobiales > RAAP-2 > CAVYPR01. Next base: position 712,572 of record CAVYPR010000006.1, read on the forward strand.
TCGGCCCGGGCCGGCCGGGACCGCCCCTCAGCCACCGCCCATGGCCTCGGACATCCAGGCCGCCACCAGCGGCGGCAGGTCCTCGGCCACCAGCCCCTCCGCCGGCCCCCGGGCGGAGGCCCGGCCGTGGACGTGGGCGCCGAGCGCGGCCGCCTCGGCCGGGGGGACCCCGCGGGCGAGCAGCGCCCCCACCATTCCCGACAGCACGTCCCCGGTGCCCGCCGTGGCCAGGCGCGGGCTGCCGGCCGCGGCCAGCAGGGCCCGCCCGTCGGGGACGCCCACCGCGGTGAGCGAGCCCTTCAGCAGCACCACCGCCCCGGTCCGGGCGGCCAGCCGCCGGGCCGCGGCCACCCGGTCGGGCCCGGGTCGCTCCCCGGCCAGGCGGGCGTACTCGCCGTCGTGGGGGGTGAGCACCACCGCCCGCCCGACGACCACGTCGGCCGCCGACCGCTCCAGGGCGTAGAGGGCGTCGGCGTCCGCCACCACCGGCACCGGCGAGCGGCCCACCAGCTTGCGGATCTCGGCCGCCGTGTGCTCGGCGCGCCCGAGCCCCGGGCCGACCACCAGCGCCCGGCAGCGGTCGAGGGCGGCCAGCACCTCGTCGGCCCACCCCTCGGCGGGCAGGGGCAGGCGCACCGCCTCCACCGGCCAGATCCCCGAGGCGGCCGCCTCGGCGCTGCCCGGGACGGCCAGGCGCACCATCCCCGCACCGGCGTGGGAGGCCCCCCCGGCCGCCAGCGCCGCCGCCCCCTCCATCCCGGGCGAGCCGGCCACCACGGCCACCGCGCTGGCCCACTTGTGCGACTCCCGGGCCCGCCGGGGCACCAGCGCCGGGACGTCGGCGTCCTCGACCAGGCCGATGCCGGTCCCCTCGACCGGCACCCCGATGTCGGCCACCTCCACCTCGCCGGCCAGCCCCGCCCCGTCCCCCTGCAGCAGCCCCGGCTTGAGGGCGGCGAAGGTGACGGTGCGGTCGGCGGCCATGGGCCGCCCCGCCGCCTCGCCGGTGTCGCCGTCGATCCCCGAGGGGACGTCCACCGCCAGCACCGCGGCGCCGGTCGGCACCCTCGGCGCCTCGTAGCTGCCCCGGAAGCCGGTGCCGTAGGCGGCGTCGAGCACCAGGTCGCAGCGGGGAAGGCGGTCGGGGGCCGACCCGGCGTCGACCATCGTCACCCGGGCCCCGCGCCGCCGCAGGATGGAGGCGGCCACCCGGCCGTCGGCCCCGTTGTTGCCCTTGCCGGCCACCACCACCACCCGGTGGCCGTAGCCCGAGCCGAGCAGCCGCAGGGACGAGAGGGCCACCGCCGTGCCGGCCCGCGACACCAGGGTGGCCTGGCTCACCCGGGCCAGGGCCGCCGCGTCGGCCGCCCGGACCTCGGCCACCGTGGCCACCGGCCGCATCAGCGGTCGCCCTCGGCCACCACCATGGCCACCGCCGTGCGGGCGGTGTGGGTGAGCGAGACGTGCCAGTGCGAGACCCCGCGCCGGCGCGCCAGCTCGGCGGCCCCGGCGGCCAGCCGGAGCGAGGGCGCCCCCGAGGTCGGGCCGTCCCCGGGGGCCCGCACCACCTCCACGTCGCGCAGCGCGAACGCAGCCGATCCCGCTGCCCAGGGCCTTCATGACGGCCTCCTTGGCGGCGAAGCGGGCGGCCAGCCGCTCCGCCGGGTCGCCCGCCCGGGCGGCGTCGTCGCGCTCGTCCTGGCTGAACAGGCGAGCCGGCAGCCCCGGGCGGCGGCCGAGCACCCGGCGGAAGCGGTCGACGTCGACCGCGTCGACCCCCACCCCCACCACCGGGCTCATTCGACGGTCACCGTCTTGGCCAGGTTGCGCGGGCGGTCGACGTCGTTGCCCACGAGGCGGGCCAGGCGGTAGGCGAGGAGCTGGAGGGGGACCACGTCGACCACCGGGGCCAGCAGCGGCTCGGTCGGCGGGACCCACAGGACGTGGTCGGCGGCGGCCGCCGCCGCGGCGTCGCCGTCGTCGGCCACCAGGACCACGGTGGCCCCGCGGCTCTTCACCTCGGCCACGTTGGCCAGCATCTTCTCCTGCAGCGGGGTCCGGTTGGCCACCCCCACCACCACCGTGCCGGGCACGATGAGGGCGATCGGCCCGTGCTTGAGCTCGCCGGCGGCGTAGCCCTCGGCCCGCAGGTAGGAGATCTCCTTCAGCTTGAGGGCCCCCTCCAGGGCCACCGGGTAGCCCACCCCGCGCCCGATGAAGAAGAAGTCGCGCGTGCCGGCCACCGCCTCGGCCACCGCGTCGACCTCCTTGGCCCGGGTCAGCGCCTCGGCGACCTTGCCCGGGAGCTCGTGCAGCCGGTCGAGGAGACCCCCGATCTCGGCCGCCGTCCGGGTGCCCCGCAGCTGGGCCAGGTTGAGGGCCAGGAGCTCGAGGGCCACGATCTGGGCCAGGTGGCACTTGGTGGAGGCCACCCCCACCTCGGGGCCGGCCCGGGTGTAGAGGACGCCGTCGGCCTCGCGGGCCATCGACGAGTCGACCACGTTGGTGACCACCAGGACCTTGGACCCCCAGCGCCGCGCCTCGCGCAGGGCCTGGAGGGTGTCGAGGGTCTCGCCGGACTGGCTGACCCCCACGGTGAGGGTCCGGCGGTCGAGCACCGGGTCGCGGTAGCGGAACTCGCTGGCGATGTCGACCTCGGTGGGCAGCCGGGTCCAGTGCTCGATGGCGTACTTGGCCACCATGGCGGCGTGGTAACTGCTGCCGCAGGCCACGATGAAGACCTTCTCGATGGCCGACAGCTCCGCCTCGTCGAGGCGGAGCTCGTCGAGGCCGAGGCGGCCGTCGGGCTTGCGCCGGTCGAGCAGGGTGTCGGCCACCGCGGCGGGCTGCTCGTGGATCTCCTTGGACATGAAATCGTCGTAGCCGCCCTTCTGGGCGGTCTCGAGGTCCCAGTCGACCGACAGGGCGGTGGGCTCCACCGGCTCCCCGTCGAAGGTGGTCACCCGCAGGGTCCCCGGGCCGAGCTCGGCCAGCTGGTCGTCGTCGAGGGCGAACAGCCGCCGGGTCCGACCGAGGAGGGCCGGGATGTCCGAGGCGAGCAGCGCCGAGGACCCGTCGATCCCCACCACGAGCGGGGCCGCCCGGCGGGCGGCCACGATCGCCGTGGGCTCGTCGGCCGAGACGGCGGCCACCGAGAACGACCCGCGCAGCCTGGCCACCACGGCGCGCAGCGCCTCGGCCAGCGGACGGCCCGCCGCCACCTCCTCCTCGAGGAGGTGGGCCAGGACCTCGGTGTCGGTCTCCGAGGCCAGCCGGTGCCCCCGGGCCACCAGCCCCTCGGCCAGCTCGGTGTGGTTCTCGATGATCCCGTTGTGCACCACGGCCAGGCGGCCGGTGCAGTCGAGGTGGGGGTGGGCGTTCTCGGGCGTGGGGCTGCCGTGGGTGGCCCAGCGGGTGTGGCCGATCGCCGTGCGCCGGCCGGGCGGGGCCGCCCGGCAGAGGCCGGCCAGCGCGTCCACCGAGTGGGTCCCCTCGGCGGCCCGGGCCCGCCAGAGGTCCCCCTCGGCCACCAGGGCCACGCCGGCCGAGTCGTAGCCGCGGTACTCGAGGCGGTGGAGGCCGTCGAGGACGACCTCTAGTGCGTCCGCTGCGCCGGTGGCGCCGATGATCCCGCACACAGGCCGAAGGCTACCTACCCGCCGGGGGCGACCGCGCCGAGCGCCTCCTCCACCGCCGCGCACAGCCGGGCCGCCGTCTCCTGGGCCTGGACCGCTGTGACCGCCTCCACCATCACCCGCACCACCGGCTCGGTGCCGCTGGGGCGCAGCACCACCCGGCCGGTGTCGCCGAGCTCGGCCTCGGCCTCGGCCACCGCCCGCCAGACCACCTCGGCCCCCTCGAGCCGTCGGGGGTCGGCCACGGCCACGTTCACCAGGACCTGGGGGATCCGCTCGACCAGGCCGGCCGAGAGCTCGGCCAGGGGCCGGCCCGCCCGCACCACCAGGTCGGCCAGGACCAAGCCGGTCAGGATCCCGTCGCCGGTGGTGGCCCGGTGGCGGAAGACGATGTGGCCGGACTGCTCGCCCCCCAGGGCGAGCCCCTCGGCCTCGAGCGCGGCCAGCACGTGGCGGTCGCCCACCGGGGTCTCGCGCACGGCGATCCCCCGCTCGGCCATGGCCAGGCGGAACCCGAGGTTGGTCATCACCGTCACCACCACGGCGTCGCCGGTGAGCTCGCCGCGGGCCGCCAGGTCCACGGCGAACAGGGCCAGCAGGGTGTCGCCGTCGGCCACCGCCCCGGTGTGGTCGACGGCCACCATCCGGTCGGCGTCGCCGTCGAGGGCGATCCCGAGGTCGGCCCCGGCGGCCACCACCGCGGCGGCCAGGGACCCGGGTTCGGTCGAGCCGCAGCGGTCGTTGATGTTCGTCCCGTCGGGCCGGCAGGCCATCGACGTCACCGCCGCCCCGAGCCCGGCGAAGACCACTGGGGCGACCTCGCTGGCCGCGCCGTTGGCGCAGTCGAGCACGACCGACAGCCCGTCGAGCCGCCGACCGCCGAGGGCCCCCGCCAGGTGGTCGGCGTAGTCGGCCGCCCCCGCGGCGTCGGCCGTGATGCGGCCCACGGCGGCGCCGGTCGGCCCGGGACCGCCGGCCGCGGCCAATGCGCCCTCGATGGCCGTCTCCGTCTCGGCCGTCAGCTTGGTGCCGCCCGGCCCGAACAGCTTGATGCCGTTGTCCTCGAAGGGGTTGTGGGAGGCCGAGATCACGGCCGCCGGCAGGCCCCGGCGCTCAGCGCACCAGGCCACGCCGGGGGTGGGGAGGACGCCCAGGTCGACCACGTCGACCCCCTCGGCGGCCAGGCCGGCCGAGAGGGCCGCCTGCAGGAGGGTCCCCGAACGTCGGGTGTCCCGTCCGACCAGGTAGGCGGAGGCGGGCATCACCCGTGCGGCGGCCCGTCCGAGGCCGAGCGCCAGCTCGGCCGTGAGCTCCGCGTTCGCCAGCCCCCGGACGCCGTCGGTGCCGAAGCGACCCTGGGCCACCCGGCTACCGCTTGGAGTACTGCGGCGCCTTGCGGGCCTTCTTCAGGCCGTACTTCTTGCTCTCCTTCTCGCGGGCGTCCCGGGTGAGGAGGCCGGCCCGCTTGAGGCTCGTGCGCAGCTCGGGGTCGAGCTCGATCAGCGCCCGGGCGATGCCCAGCCGCAGCGCCCCGGCCTGGCCCGACATCCCGCCCCCGTCCATGGTGGCGTCGATGTCGTAGGACTCGGCCGTGGCCGTCACACGCAGCGGCTCGGTGGCCAGCATGCGGTGGGTGGCCGAGGGGAAGTACTCCTCGAAGGGCCGCTTGTTGATCCGGATGGCGCCCTGGCCGGGCCGGAAGCGGACGCGGGCCACGGCTTGCTTGCGGCGACCGGTGGTCTGGGAGAGGGGTGCGGGCATCGTGCTCCTCGTGCTCAGCCGGCCCGCCGGGCGGCCGGCAGGTCGAGAGGCTGGGGGTCCTGGGCGGCGTGGGGGTGGTCGGGCCCCGGGTAGACCTTCAGCTTGGACAGCTGCTGGCGCCCGAGGGTGTTCTTGGGCAGCATGCCCCGGACGGCGCGGCGCACGACCTCCTCGGGGCTGCGGGCCAGCAGGTCGGCGTAGCTGGTCTGCTTGAGGCCGCCGGGGTAGCCGCTGTGGCGGTAGGCGAACTTGTCGGACGCCTTGTCGTGGGTGAGCACCACCCCCGCCGCGTTGACCACGACCACGTGGTCGCCGGTGTCGACGTGGGGGGCGAAGATCGGCCGGTGCTTGCCCCGCAGGATGCGGGCGACCTCGGTGGCCAGCCGGCCGAGCACGAGGCCCTCGGCGTCGACCAGGTGCCAGGCACGCTCGATCTCGTGGGCCTTCGGTGAGTAGGTGCGCAAGGGAGGATTCCTCTTCGGGGTGGCCGGCGCCCCTGCGGGGCATGCCGATGGGCCGACCGACCAGGATACGGCCTCGAACCCGCCCCGGCAAGCCGGTCAGGGCCCGGGGTAGGAGACCGACTCCAGGCACAGGCCGTGGGCCGGGGCCGGCGAGGCGGCGCCGGCCCGGGTGCCGGCCCGCAGCCGCTCCACCATGGTGGCGGCGTTCCCCCGCCCCCGCCCCACCGCCACCAGGGCCCCCACCACCGAGCGCACCATCTGGTGGCAGAACGAGCCGGCGCTGATGTCGAAGCGCAGCAGTGTGGCCGGCCCCCTGGTCCAGCCCGCCGCGGTCACCACCCGGGTGATCGGCGCCTCGGCCCCGGTCCCCGGGGCCCGCCGGCAGAAGCCGCGGAAGTCGTGCTCGCCGACGACCGCGTCGGCGGCGGCCACCATGGCCCGCAGGTCCAGCGGGTCCCCCACGTGCCAGGCCAGCGGGGCCAGGAGGGGGTCGGGCACCGGGGCGTTCAGCACCAGGTAGCGGTAGTGGCGGGCGGTGGCCGACCGGCGGGCGTCGAACCCCTCGGGGGCCGGCTCGGCCGAGCGCACCACGACCGCCGGGGCCAGCTGGCGGTTGAGGGAGCGGGCCAGGTCGAGCCCCTTGCGCAGCGTCTCGGGGAGGTCGACGTGGACCACCTGGCCCCGGGCGTGCACCCCGGCGTCGGTGCGCCCGGCGCAGACCAGGGGCGGCGGGGCCGGGAGGCGGGCCGTCCTGGCCAGGGCCTCGGCCAGGGTCCCGGCCACCGTCGTGAGCCCGCCCTGGGCGGCGAAGCCGCGGAACCCGCTCCCGTCGTAGGCGACGACCAGCCGCCAGCGCCGCAGGCCGGGCTCGGGCACCGGGCCGCGACCGGGCTAGACCAGCTCGATGCGGACCATCGGGGCGTTGTCCCCCGGACGCGGGCCCAGCTTGAGGATCCGGGTGTAGCCGCCCGGCCGCTCGGCGTAGCGCGGGCCGATCTCGTCGAACAGCTTCTTGGCCATGTCCTTGTCGCGGATGAGGCCGACCACCCGGCGGTGCTGGTGGAGGCCGCCCTTGCGGGCGGCGGTGATGCACTTCTCGGCCACCGGGCGCATGGCCTTGGCCTTGGCCTCGGTCGTCACCAGCGACTCGGCGGCGATGAGCGACGCCACCAGGTTGCCCATCATGGCCTTCTGGTGGGCGGCGTCACCGCCGAAGCGCCGGCCGCGTCTGGGGGTCCCCTGCATCGCTAGTCCTTGGTCCGCAGCGACAGGCCGCGCTCGTCGAGCCGCTGGATCACCTCGTCGAGCGACTTCTGCCCGAAGTTGGTGATGCCCAGCAGGTCGTCCAGGGTCTTCTCGACCAGCTCGCCGATGGTGTTGATCTGGGCCCGCTTCAGGCAGTTGCGGGGCCGCTCGGACAGGTCGAGCTCCTCGATGCGCAGGTCGAGGTCGGGCGACCCGCCGCCGAGCGAGCCGACCTCGCCCAGCTCGAGGCCCTGGGGGGCCTCCTCCAGGTCGGCCACCAGCCCCACCAGGGCCCGCAGGGTGTCCCCGGCCGAGGCCAGGGCCTCCCGGGGGCTGATCGACCCGTCGGTCTCGATGTCGAGCACCAGGCGGTCGAAGTCGGTGGACTGCTCCACCCGGACCGGCTCGACCTCGAAGGTCACCCGGCGCACCGGGGAGAAGATCGAGTCGACCGGGATCACCCCGATGGTCGACGAGCGCTTGTTCTTGTCCGCCGAGACGTAGCCGCGGCCCCGCTCGACCGTGAGGTCGAGGGCCAGGCGGCCCTTGGCGTTCAGGCTGGCGATGTGCAGGTCGGGGTTGAGGACCTCCACGTCGGCCGAGGTCTGCAGGTCGGCCGCCGTGGCCTCCCCCGGGCCCCGCTTGTCGAAGCGCAGGGTCACCGGCTCGTCGGCCTCCACCTTCACCAGCAGGTCCTTCAGGTTCAAGATGATGTCGGTGACGTCCTCCTTCACCCCGGGCAGGGTGGTGAACTCGTGGAGGGCCTCGTCGAAGCGCACCTGGGTCACCGCCGCCCCCGGGATGGAGGAGAGCAGGGTGCGGCGCAGGGAGTTCCCCAGGGTGTGGCCGAAGCCGGGGTCGAGCGGGCCGACGGCGAAGCGCTGACGGTTGTCCCGCTCCTCGTCGACGGCCTCGACGGTGGGGCGCTGGATGATGAGCATGGGTACTGACTCCTCGGTGGATCTCGTGCGGGGCGGGGGGATTACTTGGAGTAGAGCTCGACGATCAGCTGTTCTTGCACCGGCTCGTCGATGTGCTCGCGCAGCGGCGGGTTGAGGACCTGGACGGCGAACCCGGCGTCGGCGGTCTCGAGCCAGGGGGGGGTCTGGCGGTCGAGGGTGTCCATGTTGCGCCGGACGTAGAACATCTCGCGCGACGGAGGTCTTGAGCGTCACCGTGTCGCCCTTGCGGACCCGGTAGCTCGGGATCGTCACCCGCTTGCCGTTCACCAGCACGTGCCCGTGGCGGACGAACTGGCGGGACTGGGCCCGGCTGGCGCCCCAGCCGGCCCGGAAGACCACGTTGTCGAGGCGCAGCTCGAGCATGCGCAGCAGGTTCTCGCCGGTGATGCCCGGGGCCCGGTTGGCCTCCTCGTAGAGGTTGCGGAACTGGCGCTCCAAGATGCCGTAGATGCGGCGGGCCTTCTGCTTCTCGCGCAGCTGGGTCAGGTACTCCGAGCCCTGGCGCATGCGGTCGCGGCCGTGCTCGCCGGGCGGGTAGGCGCGGCTGTGGCGGTCGGTGACCGCCTCGGAGACCGGGCACTTGAGGGAGTAGCAGCGCTCCCCCTTCAAGAAGAGCTTCGTCCGCTCCCGCCGGCAGAGCCGGCAGACGGGTCCGGTGTATCGGGCCATCGGTGCGCCCCTAGACCCGGCGCCGCTTCTTGGGGCGGCAACCGTTGTGGGGGATGGGGGTGACGTCCTTGATGCCGACGACCTCGATGCCGGCGGCGGCCAGGGAGCGGATGGCCGTCTCCCGGCCCGACCCCGGGCCCCGGACCAGCACGTCGACCTTGCGGACGCCGTGCTCCATGGCCCGGCGGGCGCAGGCCTCGGCGGCCAGCTGGGCGGCGAAGGGGGTGGACTTGCGCGAGCCCTTGAAGCCCACGTTGCCGGCCGACGCCCAGGCCAGCACGTTGCCCTCGGGGTCGGCGATGGAGACGATGGTGTTGTTGAACGAGCTCTTGATGTGGGCGACGCCGTAGTTGACGTTCTTGCGCTCGCGGCGTCTCGGCCGTCGGGCTCCCTGCTGCTTGGTGGTCTTGGCCATCTACTTGCGGACCTTCTTCTTTCCGGCGACCGTCTTCTTCGGTCCCTTTCGGGTGCGGGCGTTGGTGTGGGTGCGCTGGCCGTGGACCGGCAGCCCCTTGCGGTGGCGGACACCCTGGTAGCAGTTGATCTCCATCTTGCGCTTGATGTCCTGGGAGACGTCCCGGCGCAGGTCCCCCTCCACCCGCAGGTTGGCGTCGATGTCGTTGCGCAGGCGCACGACCTCCTCGTCGGTGAGGTCTCGCACCCGGGTGCCCGGGTCGACGTCGGTCCTCGAGCAGATCTGCCGGGCCTGGGTGCTGCCGATGCCGTAGATGTAGGTGAGGGACACCTCGAGGCGCTTCTCCCGTGGGATGTCCACTCCGGCGATGCGGGCCATGGCTCCTCCTACCCCTGCCGCTGCTTGTGGCGCGGGTTGTCGCAGATCACGACGACACGGCCGTGCCGGCGGATCACCTTGCACTTCTCGCAGATCGGCTTGACGCTCGGTCGTACCTTCATCGTCGTGTCCTCGTCTGATCGCTCTACTTGTACCGGTAGGTGATGCGCCCCCGACTCAGGTCGTAGGGGGTGATCTCCACCTGGACCTTGTCGCCGGGCAGGATCCGGATCCGGTGCATCCGCATCTTCCCCGAGCTGTGGGCCAGCACCTTGTGCCCGTTCTCGAGCTCCACTCGGAACATGGCGTTTGGCAGCGGCTCGACCACCGTGCCCTCCAGCACGATGGCGTCTTCCTTGGGCTTGGGCAGGTGACTCTCCTCGACTCTTCCTCTGACCCCCCGGCGGCGCGGTGCCGGGGCGGTGCGAAATTTGTGGCCAAAACACTGCGGCTGGGGCCGGTTCCCGCGGGGCCCAGAGGGCCGGGCGGCTGGCCGAACGAACAGTCTACCTGGTCGCGCCCATGGCCGCCATCGGGCCCCCGGGGGGCCGTCAGGGCACCGTGAACACCTCCGGGCCGTCCTCGGTGACGGCGATGGTGTGCTCGAAGTGGGCCGAGAGGCGAGCCGTCGGCCGTGACCACGCTCCAGCCGTCGTCGAGGAGCCTGGTCTCGGGCCCCCCGGCGTTCACCATGGGCTCGACGGCGAAGACCATGCCGGTCTTGAGGGTGGGCCCCGGGCTGCCCGGCCAGTAGTTGGGCACCTGGGGCTGCTCGTGCATGGCCGTCCCGATGGCGTGGCCGACGTACTCGCGGACCACGGTGTAGCCGGCCGCCTCGGCCACGTCCTGGACGGCCCGGCCCACCTCGTGGAGCCGGTTCCCCGCCGTGAGCTGCTCGATCCCGGCCCACAGGCTGCGCTCGGTGACCTCCATGAGCCGCTCGGCCTCGGCCGAGACCCGCCCCACGGCCGCCGTGTAGGCGGCGTCGCCGTGGTACCCCTCGACGATGGCCCCGCAGTCGACCGAGAGGATGTCGCCCTCCTCCAGCCGGTAGTCGCCGGGGATGCCGTGGACGATCATCTCGTTGGGCGAGGTGCAGATGACGGCCGGGAACCCGTGGTAGCCGAGGAAGTTCGACGTGGCCCCCCGGGACTCGAGCACCTCTCGGGCCACGGCGTCGAGCTCTTTGGTCGTCACCCCGGGCCGCAGCGCCGCCCGGGTGGCCTCGTGCATCTCGGCCACCACCCGCCCGGCCCGGCGCATCCGGGCCAGCTCGTCGGCGTTGCGCCTCACCAGGGGCCCCCGGCCATGCCGTCCGCCGATCCCCGGCGCCGCTCCTCGACGGCCGAGACGCAGTGGCGGGTCACCTCGTCGGGGGCGCCGGTGCCGTCGACCTCGGTCAGCGGCCCCGGCGCTCGTACCACTCGATCAGCGGCGCCGTCTGGCGCTCGTAGAGCTCGAGGCGGCGCCCGATGGCCTCCTCGGTGTCGTCCTCGCGCTGGACCACCTCGCCCCCGCAGACGTCGCAGGTCCAGGTGACCATGGGCGGCGACGAGGTCGAGTAGTTGGCCCCGCAGTCCACGCAGACCCGCCGCGAGGCCAGCCGCTCCAGGACGAGCTCGGTGGGGACCTCGAGGTCGATCACCAGGTCGAGCCGGTCGGGCTTGAGGATGTCGGCCAAGCTCTCGGCCTGGGAGATCGTCCGCGGGCAGCCGTCGAGCACGAACCCCCGGGCCCGGGTGTCGGCCTCGGTGAGGCGGCGGCCGACCATCTCCATGATCAGGTCGTCGGGGAGGAGCTCGCCGTCGTCCATCAGCTCGCGGGCCCGCTGCCCGAGGGGCGTGCGGGACTTCACCTCGGCCCGCAGCATGTCGCCGGTCGAGACATGGGGGACGACGTAGTGGTGCGACAGGCGCACACACTGCGTCCCCTTGCCGGCCCCCTGCTTGCCGAGGACCACGAGCCTGACCCCGGGTACCACCCGCCCCTACTTGAGGAAGCCCTCGTAGTTGCGCATCATCAACTGGCTGTCGATCTGGCGCATCGTTGTGAGGGCAACCCCGACCGAGATCAGAAGGGTCGTTCCGTAGAAGGGGAACCTGTTCAGGTCCACAGGGCCATCAGGATCGAGGGCACCACCGCCACCGAGGCCAGGAAGAGCGCTCCGGGCACGGTGATGCGGTTGAGGATGTGGGCGAAGTACCGCTCGGTCGGCGGCCCGGGGCGGATGCCGGGGATGAACCCGCCTTGCTTGCGGATGATGTCGGCCTGCTGGTGGGGGTCGAAGGCCACGTAGACGTAGAAGAACGTGAAGGCCACGATCAGAAGGAAGTACATGGAGATGTAGATCAGGCTGGTCGGCTGGATGTTGTTCTTCACGAAGTCCTGGAAGCTGTGCCAGGGGATGACGTTGGAGAGCAGCACCGGGATGTACAGCACCGAACTGGCGAAGATGATCGGGATGACGCCGGACTGGTTGACCTTGAGCGGGATGTAGGTGCTCTGGCCGCCGTACATTCGGCGGCCCACCACCCGTTTGGCGAAGGTCACCGGGATGCGCCGCTGGCCCTGGTCCATGAAGACGATGAAGACCAGGAGGAGCAGCGAGACGATCAGCATGATCGTGAACTTGAGGGAGCCGCCCTCCTCGTAGATGGCCTTGCCGCCCGAGGGGATGGAGGCCACCACGTTGGCGAAGATCAGGATCGACATCCCCTGGCCGATGCCCCGCTGGGTGATCAGCTCGGCCAGCCACATGACGAAGGCGGTCCCGGCGGTGAGGCAGAGCACCATGAAGGCGCCCAGGGCCACGCTGAACTTGGGGATGAGTGTGATGGTCGTGCCCAGCAGCGCCGAGTCGTGGCCGTGGAAGGCGTAGATGAGCCCGGTCGACTGCATGAGGGCGAGGGCCACGGTCAGGTAGCGGGTGGTCTGGGTGATCTTCTTCTGCCCGACCGCCCCCTGGTCCCGCCACTCCTCCAGCTTGGGGATGACCGTCGCCAGCAGCTGGATGATGATCGAGCTGGTGATGTAGGGCATCACGCCGAGGCCGAAGACGGCCAGGCGGACCAGGGCCCCGCCCGAGAACAGGTTCAAGAAGCCCAGGACGCCCGAGGATCCGGCCTGCTTCTGGAGGGTCTCGATCTTGGCCCAGCTCACCCCGGGCACCGGGACGTTCGCCCCCAACTGGTACAGGGCGATGACGGACAGGGTGAAGAGGACCTTGTTGCGCAGGTCCGGGACCCGGAAGATGTTGCCCAGCCGTGACAGCATGGCGAGCTACCGGTTCGTGAGCGCGTTGCCGCTGGCCGGTGGCCGACCGTGGCCGAAGGGCAGGGGCACTCGCTCGACGCTGCCGCCGGCGCCGGTGATGGCCGCCTCGGCCGAGGCCGAGAAGGCGTGGGCGGACACTCGAAGGGGCCGGTTCACCTCACCCCGGCCGAGGACCTTGACCAGGTCCCCGCGGCGGAGCAGGCCGGCGTCGGAAAGGGTGGCCGGCGTGATCTCGTCGGCCTCCAGCGCCGACGAGGGCGTCCAGGTTGACCGGGGTGTACTCGACCCGGAAGGGGTTCTTGAACCCCCGGAGCTTGGGGATCCGCTGCATGAGGGGCAGCTGGCCGCCCTCGAAGCCGGCCGGGATGGTGTCGCGGGCGCCTTGGCCCTTGGTGCCTCGGCCGGCGGTCTTGCCGCCCTTGCCGCCGATGCCCCGGCCGACCCGGCGCTTGGGCCGGGTCGACCCCTTGGGCGGGGTGAGGTCGTGCAGCTTCACGTGGACTCCTCCGCGGTCGCCTCGTCGAGTGCCGTCACCTCCACCAGGTGGGGGACGCGGGCCAGCATGCCCCGGATCTCGGGACGGTCGGGCAGCTCGTTGTGCTGGCCGATGCCCCGCAGCCCCAGGGCGCGCAGCGTCCCGCGGTGCTTGGGCTTGGACCCGATGGCCGAGCGGACCTGGGTGACCCGGAGCGTGCTCACCGGATCTCCGAGTAGAGCTCGGTCTCCCGCCGGCGCTCGCGGTAGGCGCGCAGCACCCCGGCCGGGGTCACCTCGTCGGGCTGCTTGCCGCGCAGCGCCGCCACCTCGTCGGGGCGCCGCAGCGCCTTCAGCCCGGCGATGGTGGCGTGGGCGACGTTGATCCCGTTGGAGGACCCGAGCGACTTGGCCAGGATGTCGCGGATGCCGGCCATCTCGAGGATGTGCGCGGGCGGCGCCGCCGGCGATCACCCCGGTCCCCGGGGCGGCGGGCTTGAGCAGCACCCGGCCGGCGCCGCTCTCCCCGATGATGGGGTGGGTGATGGTGGAGCCGGCCAGGGCCACCTCGAAGACGTTCTTGCGGGCCTCTTCGATGCCCTTCTGGACGGCCAGCCCGGCCTCCTTGGCCTTGCCGTAGCCGAGGCCGACCCGGCCGTTGCCGTCGCCGACCACCATGAGGGCGGCGAAGGAGAACCGCCGGCCGCCCTTGACGACCTTGGCCACCCGGTTGACCCGGATGGTCCGCTCCTCGTACTGCACGTCGGTCATGGCCCTCAGAACTCCAGTCCCTCGTCTCGAGCTGCATCGGCCAGCGCGGCCACCCGGCCGTGGTAGGCGAAGCCGCCCCGGTCGAACACCACCCGGGTGATCCCGGCGGTCTTGGCCCGGGAGGCCACCAGCCGCCCCACGGCCTCGGCCCCGGTCACGTTACCCCCGCCGGCGCCGCCCAGGGTCTCCCGCAGCCCGGGCTCGACCGACGAGGCGGCGACCAGGGTGCGGCCCGCCTGGTCGTCGATGACCTGGGCCGAGATGTGGCGGTGGGACCGGCTCACGGCCAGGCGCGGGCGCTCGGCGGTCCCGGCGACCTTGGCCCGGACCCGCGAGTGGCGCCGGATGCGCAGGGTGCGCTGGAGGTTGGACGTCCCGGCCATCACTTCGCCGCCTTTCCGGCCTTGCGCAGGACCCGCTCCCCGGCGTAGCGGACCCCCTTGCCCTTGTAGGGCTCGGGCTTGCGGATCTTGCGGATGTCGGCGGCCACCTGGCCCACCTTCTCCTTGTCGATGCCCTTGACCACGATCCGGGTGGGCGTGGGCACCTCGAAGGTGATGCCCTCGGGCGCGTCGAACAGCACGGGGTGCGAGAAGCCCAGGGCCAGCTCCAGGGCGGAGGGGCCCTTGGCGTTGGCCCGGTAGCCGACGCCCACGATCTCGAGCTCCTTGGTGAAGCCCTGGGTGACGCCGGCCACCATGTTGGCCACCAGCGAGCGGGTGAGGCCGTGCAGGGCGCGGTGGCGCCGCTCGTCGTCGGGGCGCGCCACGACCAGCACCTCTCCCTCCTGGGAGATGGTGATCCCCGGCGGGAGCCGGCGGGCCAGCGAGCCCTGGGGGCCGGTGACCGTGACCGAGTCGTCGGCCAGGCCGATGGTCACCCCCGAGGGCACGGGGATGGGGGAACGTCCGATGCGCGACATCAGGCGCCTCCCTCTTCCTCACTACCACACATGGCAGAGCACCTCGCCTCCCAGGTGGCGCTTGCGCGCCTCCTGGTCGGTCATCAGGCCGTGGCTGGTGGAGACCACGGCCACCCCGATGCCGCCGAGGACGCGGGGCATCTTGTCGGCCCGGGCGTAGATGCGCAGCCCGGGCTTGGAGACCCGCTTGATGCCGCCGATGGTCCGCGTGCGGTCGGCGGCGTACTTGAGGGTGATGGACAGCTCGCTGCCGGGCTTCTTGGGGTCCTTCACCACCGTGTAGCCGGCGATGAAGCCCTCGCGCTCCAAGATGGCGGCCAGCGCCTCCTTGAGCTTGGACCCCGGCATCCGCACTGTCTCGAACTGCGCCGAGTTGGCGTTGCGGATGCGGGTCAGCATGTCCGCGATCGGGTCGGTCATGGTCATGGCCGTTCTCCTACCAGCTCGCCTTGGTCACCCCGGGCACCTCCCCGGCGTGCACCATCGTCCGCAGGCAGATGCGGCACAGCCCGAACTTGCGGTAGACGGCCTTGGGCCGTCCGCACCGCCGGCACCGGGTGTAGGCCCGGACCTTGAACTTGGGCGTGCGCTGCTGCTTCTGGATGAGTGCCTTCTTCGCCATGGTGCCTATCGGGTCTCCTGTCGGAACGGGAAGCCGAACGCCCTTAGCAGCGCTCGGCCCTCCTCGTCGGTGCGGGCGGTGGTGACGATGGTGATGTCCATGCCCCGGGTGGTGTCGATCTTGTCGTAGTCGATCTCGGGGAAGATGAGCTGCTCGGTCACGCCGAAGGTGTAGTTGCCGTGGCCGTCGAACGAGCGGGGCGAGAGCCCCCGGAAGTCGCGGATGCGCGGGATGGCCAGGCTCACCAACCGGTCGAAGAACTCCCAGGCGCGGTCGCCCCGCAGGGTGACCTTCACCCCGATGGGCATCCCCTCGCGGAGCTTGAAGCTGGCGATGGACTTCTTGGCCCGGGTGACCACCGGCTTCTGCCCGGTGATGATCTCGAGGTCGCGCTGGGCGCCCTCGATGAGGGACTGCTGCTGGGTGGCCTTGCCGACCCCCACGTTGACCACGATCTTGGTGAGGCGGGGCACCTCCATGACGTTGCCCACGGCCAGCTCCTCGGCCAGGCGGGGGCGCACCTCGGAGAGGTAGCGCTCCTTGAGGCGCGGCAGCGGGCGGGCTTCGGTGGTGGTCACAGCTCGCTCCCGCACTTGCGGCAGACCCGCAGCTTGCGGCCCTGCTCGTCGACGGTGAAGCCGACCCGGGTGGCCTCGCCGCACGAGCTGCACAGGAGGGACACCGAGGAGATCGGCACGGGCATGAACTTGTCGATGATGCCGCCCTGCATGGTGTGGCGGGTGGGCTTGGCGTGGCGCTTGGCCACGTTCACGCCCTCGATCACCACCTTGCCCTCGGCCGGCATGGCCCGCACCACCTCGGCCTTGTGGCCCTTGTACTTGCCGGCCCGGACGACCACCCGGTCGCCTTTGTGGATCCGCATCACAGCACCTCCGGGGCGAGCGAGACGATGCGCATGAACTTCTTGTCCCGCAGCTCGCGGCCGACCGGGCCGAAGATGCGGGTCCCCCGCGGCTGCTGCTGCTCGTTGATGAGCACGGCGGCGTTCTCGTCGAAGCGGATGTAGCTGCCGTCGGGGCGGCGCTTCTCCTTCTTGGTACGCACCACCACGCAGCGCACCACGTCGCCCTTCTTCACGGCCGCCCCGGGGATGGCGTCCTTCACCGTGGCCACGAAGACGTCGCCGATGCTGGCGTAGCGCCGGCGCGAGCCGCCGAGGACCCGGATGCACAGGACCTCCTTGGCCCCCGAGTTGTCCGCCACCCGCAGGCGCGACTCCTGCTGGATCATCGGGCACGCTCCATGATCTCGGTCAGGCGCCAGCGCTTCAGCTTGGAGAGCGGCCTGGTCTCGACCACCCGGACCCGGTCCCCCACCTTGGCCGTGCCCTCGGCGTCGTGGACGTAGAGCCGCTTGGTGCGCTGGACGGTCTTGCCGTAGCGGGGGTGGCGGACGCGCTCGACCACGGCCACCACCACGGTGGCGTCCATGCCGTTGGAGACCACGGTCCCCTCGCGCACCTTGCGCCGGTTGGGCCGGGCCTCGGTCCCCTCGGTCTCGGCCATCAGCCCTCCTCCTCTGCGAACTCGTCGTCGGGTTGGTCGGCGACGTCCTCGTCGACGGTCCCCGTGTCCTCCTCGACGGCCACCGCCCGCGAGGTGCGCAGGCGGGGGGCGGCCGGCGGCACGTAGGTGCCCTCGGCCTCTTGGATCTCCCGGTCGCGCTGGACGGTGAGGATCCGGGCCACGTCCTTCTTCACCTGGCCCATGCGGGCGGTGTTGTCCAACTGGCCGGTGGCCAGCTGGAAGCGGAGGTTCAGCAGCTCCCGGCGGCTCTCGGCCAGCTTGAGCTCGAGCTCCTCGCCGTCCATGATCACCAGTTCTGAGGCGCTGACCATCAGACCTGCACCTCCGGGGTGCCGTGGGTGCCCGGCCGCACCACGAAGCGGGCCTTCATCGGCAGCTTCTGGATGGCCCGGCCCATCGCCTCCTCGGCCAGCTCGGTCTCGACCCCGGCCAGCTCGAAGAGGACCCGGCCCGGGCGCACCACGGCCACCCAGTGCTCGGGGTTGCCCTTGCCCGAGCCCATGCGGGTCTCGGCCGGCTTCTGGGTGACCGGCCGGTCGGGGAAGACGCGGATCCACACCTTGCCGCCACGCTTCACGTGGCGGGTCATGGCGATACGGGCGGCCTCGATCTGCCGGGCCGTGAGCCACCCGGGCTCCAGCGCCTGGATGCCGAAGTCGCCGAAGGTGACCGCCGTGCCGCCCTTGGCGGCACCGGTCAGCCGGCCGCGCTGCTGCTTGCGGTGCTTGACCTTGCGGGGCATCAGCATCAGTCGGCGTCCCTGCGGAAGTGGGGGGTCTCGTGGTGCTCGTGGCGGCTGCGGCGCTCGATCTCCTCGTCCTCGGCCAGGCGCTTCTCGAGGTCGTCGGGCACCTCGGGCTGGGCGATCAGGTCGGCCACCGGGGCGTCGGCGGCCGTTTCGTCGACCGCCCCGTCGACCGTCTCGTCGACCGTCTCGTCGACGACAGCCGTCGGCATCTCGTCGAGCTCCTCGGCCCCGTCCCGGCCGCCGCCGTCCGACGGCACCTCGCCGTCGCCGCCCGGCGGGACCACCCCGGGCTCGCCCTGGTCCTGCCGGCGGCGGCCGCCGCCGGCGGTGATGAGCCGGCGGGGCCGGACCTGGCCCGACGTCTCGCCCACGGCCATGGCCGCCTCGCGGGTGATCTTGTCCTCGACGGACACCTTGTAGGGCAGGATGTCGCCCTTGTAGATCCAGACCTTCACCCCCACCCGGCCGGCGGTGGTGCGGGCCTCGCGGAAGCCGTAGTCGATGTCGGCCCGCAGGGTGTGCAGAGGCACCCGGCCCTCGCGGTAGGACTCCTTGCGGGACATCTCGGCCCCGCCCAGGCGGCCCGAGCACTGGACGCGCACGCCCTGGGCACCGGCCTTCTGCACGGTCTGGATGGCCCGCTTCATGGCCCGGCGGAAAGCCACCCGGCGCGCCAGCTGGTCGCAGATCCCCTGGGCGATGAGGGCGGCGTCGAGCTCGGGCTGCTTGATCTCTTGGATGTTGAGCTGGATCCGGTTCTGGAGCCCGGTCATCTCCTCCAGCTTCTTCTTGAGGCGGTCGGCCTCGGCCCCCCGGCGGCCGATCACGATCCCCGGGCGCGCCGTGTGGATGTCGACCCGCAGCCGGTCGCGGGTGCGCTCGACCTCGATCCGGCTGACGGCGGCCGCCTCCAGCTGGGTCATGAGGTAGTCCCGGATCTTCCAGTCCTCCACCACGAAGTCCCGGTAGTGGCGCTCCTCGAACCAGCGCGACTTCCAGTCCGTGGTCACGCCGAGGCGGAACCCGTAGGGGTTTACCTTCTGGCCCATCTACTCGCCCTTCTCACTGTCGTCGTCGGCCGGCGCGCCCTCGTCCTCGGCGCCGCCCTCTTCGGTTCCGTCTCGCCCTGCCACCTCGTCGCCGGGCTCGTCCGGCTCGTCGCCGGCGACCTCGGCCGCCGCCGCCTCGGCGACCTCCTCGTCGCTGCCCTCGGCCCCGACCCGCTCGGCCTCGGCCTCCACCACGTCCTCGGCGGCCTGCTCGGAGGCCGCGTCCTCGACCAGCTCGTCCTCGACCTCCGCCGCCCGGGCGGCCTCGGCCTCGGCGGCCTCCCGCTCCGCCTCCTGGGCGTGGCGCCGGCGGGAGAGCCGGCCGGAGAGGTCGGCCCGCCGCCTCGATTCGGAGACCCGGCGGGACCGCTGGGACGTCGCCTCCTCGCGCTGGGCCCGGCGTCGCTCGAGGCGCTCGTCGGGGAGCATGGAGACGATGACGGTGATGTGGCAGGTGCGCTTGCGGATGCGGCTGGCCCGGCCCCGGGCCCGGGGACGCCAGCGCTTCTGGGTGGCCCCCTCGTCGGCGAAGCACGCCGAGACGAAGAGGTCCTCGGCGTCCTGGCCGTCGTTGTGGACGGCGTTGGCCACCGCCGAGGCCAGCACCTGGCCCACCACCGTGGCCGCCTCGCGCGAGGTGGTGCGCAGGATCTCGGCCGCGGTCTCCACGTCCTCGCCCCGGATGAGGTCGAGCACCTGGCGGGCCTTCGACGCCGACATGCGGTAGTGGCGCAGGACGGCCTTGGTTCCCGGCCGCTCGTTGGTCTTGAGACCGGTCATCTCAGCGCCTCCCCGCCCGCTCCTGGCCGGCGTGGTAGCGGAAGGTCCGGGTCGGGGCGAACTCGCCCAGCTTGTGGCCGACCATCGACTCGGTCACGTAGACCGGGACGTGGCGGCGGCCGTCGTGGACGGCGATGGTGTGGCCCACCATGTCGGGGATGACCGTCGACCGGCGGGACCAGGTCTTGACCACCCGCTTCTCGCCGCTGGCGTTCAGGACGTCCACCTTCTTCAGCAGGTGGTCGTCGACGAACGGGCCCTTCTTGAGGCTGCGTGGCATGGCTCCCCCTACCGCCTGGTGCCCCGGGTGCGCCGGCGGCGGACGATCATCTTGTCGGAGTCCTTGTGGCGGGCCCGGGTGCGCCCCTCGGGCTTGCCCCAGGGCGAGACCGGGTGGCGCCCGCCGGAGGACTTGCCCTCTCCCCCGCCGAGGGGGTGGTCGACCGGGTTCATGGCCACGCCCCGGGTCTGGGGGCGGATGCCCTTCCAGCGGTTGCGGCCGGCCTTGCCCACCTTGACCAGCTCGGCCTCGGCGTTGCCGACCACGCCCAGGGTGGCCCGGCAGTCGATCGACACCCGGCGCATCTCGGTGGAGGGGAGCCGCAGGGTGGCGAACGCCCCCTCCTTGGCCACCAGCTGGATGCTCATGCCCGCGCCCCGGGCGAGCTTCCCGCCGCCGCCGGGCCGCAGCTCCACGTTGTGGATGACCGAGCCCACCGGGATGTAGCGCATGGGCAGGGCGTTGCCCGGCCGGATCTCGGCCCCGTGGCCGCTCTGGAGCAGGTCGCCGACCTTGACCCCGGCCGGGGCGAGGATGTAGCGCTTCTCCCCGTCGAGGTAGTGGAGCAGGGCGATCCGGGCGTTGCGCCCCGGGTCGTACTCGATCGCCGCCACCTTGGCCGGCACGCCGTCCTTGTCCCGTCGGAAGTCGACGATCCGGTACTGGCGCTTGTGGCCTCCGCCACGGTGCCGGGAGGTCTTGCGGCCCAGGTTGTTCCGCCCGCCCGAGCTCGGTTTGGGGGCGAGCAGCGAGCGCTCCGGGCGGTCGCGGGTGATCTCGGAGAAGTCCGAGACGGTCTGGAACCGGCGTCCGGCGCTGGTCGGCTTTCTGCTGCGGAGGGGCATGGTTCTCTCAGCTCTCGAAGAGGTCGATCTTCTCGCCGGGGTGCAGCGTGACGATCGCCCGCTTGGTGTCGGGACGGTGGCCGACCGTGTTGGTGCGGCGGTTCCGGTGGGCCTTGCCCTTGCGGTTGAGGGTGTTGACCTTGTCCACCCTCACCCCGAAGGCCTGCTCGACGGCGAGTCGCACCTCGATCTTGGTGGCCCTGGGGTCGACGACGAAGACGTAGACGCCGCGGTTCATCAGGCCGTAGGTCTTCTCGGAGATGACCGGGTGGCGGAGCACGGTGGTGGCGTCCCTCACGACCCGGCCTCCTCGTCGCTGCTCGGGGCCTCGGCCGTCTCGCCGGCGGCGTCGGCCGGTCCCTCGTCGGTGTCGCTCCCGGCCTCCCCGGCGGCGCCGGGCAGCGTCTCGTCGGTGAACACCACCCAGTCGTTGCGCAGCACGTCGTAGGCGGAGAGCTCGCGCCGGAGCGTCGTCTGGACGTCGACCAGGTTGCCGAAGGAGCGCTCGGCCACCACGTCGTCGTCGCCCAGGACCACCAGCACCCGGCCGTCGAGGCCGAGGGCCGCCAGGGCGGCCACGGCGGACTTGGTCCGGGGCGTCTCCCACCCCCAGGTGTCGACCAGGGCGATCCGCTCGCCGGCGGCCCGGTCCGAGAGGGCCGAGCGCAGGGCCAGGCGGACCATCTTCTTCGGCGTGCTCTGGCGGTAGCTGCGGGGCTTGGGCCCGAGGGCCACCCCGCCGCCCGACCAGCTCGGGGCGCGGGTCGACCCCTGGCGGGACCGCCCCGTCCCCTTCTGGCGGAAGGGCTTCGCCCCGCCGCCGCGCACCTCGGCGCGGGTCCGGGTGGACTGGGTGCCGCTGCGGGCGGCGGCCAGCTGCGCCGTCACCACCTGGTGCAGGACGTCCTGGTTGGGGACGATGCCGAACACCTCGGGCTCGAGGTCGACCGTCCCGAGCTCCTTGCCCTCGACGTCGCGCCGGACGACCGAGCGGGCGACCGGCTCGGGGCGCTCCTTGCGGACCGGCCGGCGCGGGGCCAGCGAGGTGGTGCTCACCGGCGTGCCCCTCCCTTGCCCGAGGGGGTCTTCACCGAGTCCCGCAGCACCACCACGGTGCCCCGGGACCCCGGGACGGCCCCCTTGACCAGCATCAGCTCCCGCTCGGGGTCCGCCGCCACGACCTCGAGGTTGAGCGCCGTGACCTGGTTCCCGCCCATCCGGCCGGCCATCCGGGTGCCCTTGAAGACCCGGGACGGGGTGGCGCACGCCCCGATGGAGCCCGGCACCCGGTGGGCCTTGTGGTTCCCGTGGGAGGCCCCCTGGCCCTTGAAGTTGTGGCGCTTCATGCCCCCGGCGAACCCCTTGCCCTTGCTCACGGCGATGGCGTCGACCCGCTCACCGGCGCTCCACTGCTCCGCCGTGAGCTCCTGGCCCACCTCGTAGGCGCTCGTGTCGTCGAGGCGCAGCTCGACCAGCTTCCTACCGGGGTCGACCCCGGCCTTGTCGAAGTGGCCCATCTCGGGCTTGGTCAGGGCGCCGGCCCGCCGGAACCCCCAGGTCACCTGGAGGGCGGAGTACCCCTCGCGCTCGGGGGACTTGACCTGGACCACGCGCACGGGCGCGACTTTCAGCACCGTCACCGGGATGGCGCGGTTCTGGTCGTCCCATACCTGGGTCATGCCGACCTTCTCGCCGACGATCGCCTTCGTAGCCACGTAGTGCTCCCGTGTGCACGCCAACGCTCCGCCCGGGATCCCCGAGCGGAGCGCTCGAATGTGTCGGCCCGAGGTCCCTGCCGACCCCCCGCGGGGCGCCAGGCGCTCAGGCACATCAGCTGGACCGGCTCGGGCTCGCCGTGCCGGAGGACCGGAAATCGGCCCGAAGAGAAAACCTACACCAAATCCGTCCTGCCTGCCAGGGGGCCCGCGGGCGGTCAGGCGTTCTGGATCTTGATCTCGATGTCCACCCCGGCCGGGAGGTCGAGCCGCTGGAGCGAGTCGACCGTCTTGGGGGTGTGCTCGACGATGTCCACCAGGCGCTTGTGCACCCGCATCTCGAAGTGCTCCCGGCTGTCCTTGTACTTGTGGGGGGAGCGGATGACCGTGTAGCGGTGCTTGTCCGTCGGCAGGGGGACCGGCCCTTGGATCTTGGCCTGGGTGCGCAGGACCGTCTGGACGATCTTCTCGGTCGACTGGTCGAGGATTTCGTGGTCGTAGGCCTTCAGCCGGATCCTGATCTTCTGCCTGGGGCCGTCGGCCATGGGTGTCCTTCCGCTTCCGCTACTTGAGGATCTTGGTGACCCGGCCCGAGGCCACGGTCCGGCCACCCTCGCGGATGGCGAAGCGCAGACCCTCGACCATGGCGATCGGCTTGCCCAGCTCGACGGTCATGTCGGTGTTGTCCCCGGGCATGACCATCTCGGTGCCCTCGGGGAGCGAGATGGTGCCGGTGACGTCGGTCGTCCGGAAGTAGAACTGCGGCCGGTAGTTGGAGAAGAACGGCTTGTGGCGGCCGCCCTCCTCCTTGGTCAGCACGTAGATGGTGGCCTCGAAGTCGGTGTGCGGGGTGATGGAGCCCGGCTTGCAGAGCACCTGGCCCCGCTCGACGTCCTCCTTCTTGGTGCCCCGCAGCAGGGCGCCGATGTTGTCGCCGGCCTGCCCCTGGTCGAGCAGCTTGCGGAACATCTCGACCCCGGTCACGGTCGTCTTCTGGGTCTCACGCAGGCCGACGATCTCGACCTCCTCGCCCACCTTCACGATGCCCGTCTCGACCTTGCCGGTCACCACGGTGCCCCGGCCGGTGATGGACATGACGTCCTCGATCGGCATGAGGAAGGGCTTCTCGACGTCGCGGATCGGCTCGGGGATGTAGGAGTCCACGGCGTCCATGAGCTCGAGGATCTTGGGGGTCCACTCGGGGTCGCCCTCGAGGGCCTTGAGGGCGCTGACCCGGATGATCGGGGTGTCGTCGCCGGGGAACTCGTACTCGTTCAGCAGCTCGCGGACCTCCAGCTCGACCAGGTCGAGGAGCTCCTCGTCGTCCACCATGTCCGCCTTGTTCAGGGCGACCACGATGTAGGGGACGCCCACCTGGCGGGCGAGCAACACGTGCTCACGGGTCTGGGGCATCGGGCCATCGGCCGCCGAGACCACCAGGATGGCCCCGTCCACCTGGGCCGCGCCGGTGATCATGTTCTTGATGTAGTCGGCGTGGCCCGGCATGTCGACGTGGGCGTAGTGCCGGTTGGCCGTCTCGTACTCGACGTGGGCGATGGAGATGGTGATGCCCCGCTGCTTTTCCTCGGGCGCCTTGTCGATCTGGTCGAACGGGGTGAAGGAGGTGTTGGGGTTGTTCTCCGACAGCACCTTGGTGATGGCCGCCGTCAAGGTGGTCTTGCCGTGGTCGATGTGCCCCATCGTGCCCACGTTGATGTGGGGCTTCGAGCGCTCGAACTTCTGCTTGGCCATGGGAAGAGCTACTCCTTGCTCTGGAACTGGTGCGGGACTACTCGCCGCGGGCCCGAGCGATGATCTCCTTGGAGATCGACTCGGGGACCTCGTTGTATGCGTTGAACTGCATCGTGTACGTGGCGCGACCCTGGGTCCGCGAACGCAGATCGGTAGCGTAGCCGAACATGTCGGCCAGCGGTACCTGGGCCCGGACCACGTGGCTGCTGCCCCGCTGCTCCATGCCCTCCACCCGGCCACGGCGGGACGACAGGTCCCCGATCACGTCGCCCATGTAGTCCTCGGGGGTGACGACCTCCACGGCCATGACCGGCTCGAGCAGAACGGGGCTGGCCTCCCGGGCCGCCTTCTTCACGGCCATGGAGCCGGCGATCTTGAAGGCCATCTCCGAGGAGTCGACGTCGTGGTAGGAGCCGTAGGTGAGGGTCACCCGGACGTCGACGGTGGGGTAGCCGGCCAGCACTCCCGAGGTGAGGGCCTCCTGGATGCCGGCGTCCACCGAGGGGATGTACTCCTTGGGGATCACCCCGCCGGTGATCTTGTCCACGAACTCGTAGCCCCCTCCGGGACCGGTGGGCTCGAGGCTGATGACCACGTGGCCGTACTGGCCCCGGCCGCCGGTCTGGCGGACGTAGCGCTCCTCGACCTTCTCCACCGGCTTGCGGATGGTCTCGCGGTAGGCCACCTGGGGCTTGCCCACGTTGGCGTCGACGCTGAACTCGCGCAGCATCCGGTCGACCAGCACCTCGAGGTGGAGCTCGCCCATGCCCGAGATCACGGTCTGGCCGGTCTCCTCGTCCGAGCGCACCCGGAAGGTCGGGTCCTCCTCGGAGAGGGCGAAGAGCGCCTTGGACAGCTTGTCCTGGTCGGCCTTGGTCTTCGGCTCGACGGCCACGTGGATCACCGGCTCGGGGAAGGTGAGCTCCTCGAGGATGATCGGGTGGGCGGGGTCGGAAAGGGTGTCGCCGGTGGTGGTCTGCTTCAGCCCCACGGCGGCCATGATGTCGCCGGCGAAGCAGGCCTCCTTGTCCTCGCGGTGGTTGGCGTGCATCTGGAGGAGCCGGCCGATCCGCTCCTTCTTGTCCTTGGTGGTGTTGGTGACCGTGGCCCCCTTGCGCAGGGTGCCCGAGTAGACCCGCAGGTAGGTGAGCTTGCCCACGTAGGGGTCGGTCATGATCTTGAAGGCCAGGGCGGCGAAGGGCGCGTCGTCGTCGGGCGGCCGCTCCGCCGTCTCCTCGTCCTTGCCCGGCTTGGTGCCCGGGGTGGGCGGCAGGTCGAGGGGGCTCGGCAGGTAGTCCACCACGGCGTCGAGCATGGGCTGGACGCCCTTGTTCTTGAAGGCCGACCCGCACAGCACCGGCACCACGTCGCTCGACAGGGTGGCCGTGCGCAGGGCCCGCCGCAGGTCGTCGCCGGTGATCTCCTCCTCGGCCAGGTACTTCTCCATGATCCCGTCGTCGTAGTTGGACAGGACGTCGACCAGCTGGTGGCGGGCGTCGTCGGCATCGGAGGCCATGGCGTCGGGGATGTCGGTCTCCTCCCACTTCTCCCCCATGCCCTCTTCCCAGACCAGGGCCACCATGGCGAGGAGATCGACGACGCCGCGGAACTCGCTCTCGGCCCCGATGGGCAGCTGCACCACGGCGGGGTTGGCGTCGAGGCGGTCCCGGATCATCTCGACGGTGCGGCCGAAGTCGGCGCCGATCCGGTCCATCTTGTTCACGAAGCAGATGCGCGGCACCCGGTACTTGTTGGCCTGGCGCCACACGGTCTCGGTCTGGGGCTCGACCCCGGCCACCGCGTCGAAGACGGCCACCGCACCGTCGAGCACCCGCAGCGAGCGCTCGACCTCGACGGTGAAGTCGACGTGGCCCGGGGTGTCGATGATGTTGATCCAGGTGTCGCGCCACCGGCAGGTCGTGGCGGCCGAGGTGATGGTGATGCCCCGCTCCTGCTCCTGGGGCATCCAGTCCATGGTGGCCGCGCCCTCGTGGACCTCGCCGATCTTGTAGTTGCGGCCGGTGTAGTAGAGGATCCGCTCGGTGGTGGTGGTCTTGCCCGCGTCGATGTGGGCCATGATCCCGATGTTGCGGGTCCTGGCCAGCGGGAATTCGCGGATGGGGAGGGGATCAGCCATGGTGCGCTACCTCGAAGACTGCGGGCCCACTACCAGCGGTAGTGGGCGAAGGCCTTGTTGGACTCGGCCATCTTGTGCATGTCCTCGCGGCGCTTGACCGCCGCGCCGATGCCGTTGGACGCGTCCAGGATCTCGTTGGCCAGCCGCTCGGCCATGGTCTTCTCGCGGCGCTGGCGGGAGAACCCGGTGAGCCAGCGGATGGCCAGCGTGGTGGCGCGGCGGGGGCGGACCTCCACCGGCACCTGGTAGGTGGCGCCGCCCACGCGGCGGCTCTTCACCTCGAGCTCGGGGCGGGTGTTCTCGACGGCCCGCTTCAAGACGGCCACCGGCTCGGAGCCGGCCCGCTCCTCGACCATGGTGAGGGCGCCGTAGACGATGCGCTCGGCCAGGGTGCGCTTCCCCCTGGTCAGGACCTTGTTGACCACCTGGGTCACGAGCACCGACCGGTAGACGGGGTCGGGCTGGAGGTCGCGGCGGGTGGCGGGTCCGTTGCGGGGCATCTCAGGACTCCTTCTTGGCGCCGTAGCGGCTGCGGGCCTGGCTACGCTCGCGCACGCCCGAGGTGTCGAGGGCGCCGCGGATCACCTTGTAACGCACGCCCGGGAGGTCCTTCACCCGGCCCCCGCGGACCAGGACGATCGAGTGCTCCTGGAGGTTGTGGCCCACGCCGGGGATGTAGGCGGTGATCTCCACCCCGCTGGTGAGCCGGACGCGGGCCACCTTGCGCAGGGCCGAGTTCGGCTTCTTGGGCGTGGTCGTGTAGACGCGGGTGCAGACCCCCCGCCGCTGCGGGGCGCCCCGGAGGGCCGGGGTCTTGGTCTTGGTCGTCTTGGCCTGCCGTCCCTTGCGGACGAGCTGGGCGATCGTGGGCACGCGCTACCTCTAGGTCGTTGACTGCGGGTTCGTCGCGCTCGGCGCGCCCGAGGGCGCGCCGCCGCGCAGGGGGGCCATGCTAGGGCACACCGGCGTAACGGGCAAGGCGCTCCTGGTCAGGCCCCCGCCTCCACGGACGGGGGCTCGCCCCCGCCGTCGGCGGCGGCGTCCTCGTCCGCCCCGGGTGCGGTGCCCAGCCAGCTGGCGTCGATCGGCGACTCGAACGGGTCCTCGGACGCCGACTCGCTCCCCACGTCCCGCAGCCAGGCGGCCAGGTCCTCGGTGTCCGAGTCCCCCGAGGTCTGGGCCCAGAAGGGGATGGCCTCGGCGTCGGGCATCTCCAGGCGCAGGTTGCGGTAGCGGTCCATGCCCGAGCCGGCCGGGATGAGCTTGCCGATGATGATGTTCTCCTTCAGGCCGAAGAGCTGGTCGCTGCGGCCCTCGATGGCCGCCTCGGTCAGCACCCGGGTGGTCTCCTGGAAGGAGGCGGCCGAGAGCCAGCTGTCGGTGGCCAGCGACGCCTTGGTGATCCCCATGAGCTCGGGCCGGCCCTCGGCCGGCCGCTTGCCCTCCTCCACCAGCTGGCGGTTGACCTCGGCGTAGATCTGGTTGTCCACCCGCTCGCCGGGCAGGAACGGGGCGTCGCCCGGCTCGGCCACGAGGACCCGGCGCAGCATCTGGCGCACGATCAGCTCGATGTGCTTGTCGTGGATGGAGACGCCCTGGTCGCGGTAGACCTTCTGGACCTCTTCCACCAGGTACTGCTGGGTCTCGCGGATGCCCTTGACCTCGAGGAGCTCCTTGGGGTCCTTGGGCCCCTCCACCAGCGCGTCGCCGGCCCCGACCTCCTGGCCGTCGGCCACCTCGAGGTGGGCCCGGGGCGGGACCACCGAGGACTCCTCGGTCCCGTCGTCGGCCACCACCGTGATGCGCCGGCCGCCCTCCTCGTCCTCGATCCGGACCACGCCGGAGTGGCGGGCCAGGACGGCCGCGCCCTTGGGCGTCCTGGCCTCGAACAGCTCGACGACACGGGGCAGGCCGTGGGTGATGTCCTCCCCGACCACACCGCCGGTGTGGAAGGTCCGCATGGTGAGCTGGGTCCCCGGCTCGCCGATGGACTGGGCGGCGATGACCCCCACCGCCTCGCCCAGCTCGATCATCCGGCCGGTGGCCAGCGACTGGCCGTAGCAGGCGGCGCACACCCCGTGGGTGGCCTCGCAGGTGAGCACCGAGCGCGTCCGGATGCGGTCGATCCCCGGGTCGTCGCGCAGCGCGGCGCAGAGCTCGTCGGTGAGCAGGGTCCCCACCGGCAGCTTCGTCTTGTCGGCCAGGGTGACCGGCTCCACCAGCAGGCGGCCGTAGGCGCGGGTCTCGAGGTAGCTCCGCTTGCCCGGACCGTCGGGCTCGACACCCTCGATCCAGATGCCCCTCGTCGTGCCGCAGTCCTCCTCGCGGACGATCAGCTCCTGGGCCACGTCGACCAGCCGGCGGGTCAGGTAGCCCGAGTCGGCGGTGCGCAGGGCGGTGTCGGCCAGGCCCTTGCGGGCCCCGTGGGTGGAGATGAAGTACTCGAGGACCGACAGCCCCTCACGGAAGGAGGACTTGATCGGCCGGGGGATCATCTCTCCCCGGGGGTTGGAGACCAGCCCCTTCATGCCGGCGATCTGACGGATCTGCTGGGCGTTCCCACGGGCGCCGGAGTCGACCATCATGTCCAGCGGGTTGAAGGAGAGACCGGCCAGGGCCTGCTCCATGGCCCGCCCGACCTCGGAGTTGGCCGAGGTCCAGATCTCGATCTCCTTCTGGCGCCGCTCGTCGTCGGTGATGATGCCCCGCTTGAACTGGCTCTCGGCCTTCTCCGCCTCCTTCTCGTAGCGGTCGAGGATCGAGGCCTTGTCGGCGGGCGTGCGGACGTCGTCGATGGAGATGGTGAGCCCGGACTGGGCGGCGAAGCGGAAGCCGAGCGCCTTGATCCGGTCGAGGCTGGAGGCCACCACGTGCTTGGGGTGCTCGGCCGCCAGCTCCTCGACGATGACCCCGATCGGGGTGTTGCGCTTGCCCACCACGTCGTTGACGTAGCGGAACCCCTCGGGCAGGGCCTCGTTGAAGAAGACCCGCCCCGGCGTGGTCTCGAGCGTGAGGGACTCCTCGCCGACGGCCTCGATGCCCGCCGCCTCCAGCCGCTTGGCCAGGGAGGAGCCGGGCAGGGGGCGCATCTGGATCTTGGCGTGCAGGTCCACGTGGCCGGCGTCGAAGGCCGTCTGGACCTCGTAGCTGTGCCGGAAGGCCCGCCCCTCGCCCTCGGCCCCGTCGACGGCCAGGGTGAGGTAGTAGCCGCCGAAGACCATGTCCTGGGTCGGCACGGTGATCGGGCGGCCGGTGGCCGGCGAGAGGATGTTGTTGGCCGAGAGCATGAGCACGCGGGCCTCGGCCTGGGCCTCGGCCGACAGCGGCAGGTGGACGGCCATCTGGTCCCCGTCGAAGTCGGCGTTGAAGGCGGTGCAGACCAGCGGGTGGACCTGGATGGCCTTGCCCTCGACCAGCACCGGCTCGAAGGCCTGGATGCCCAGGCGGTGGAGGGTGGGGGCCCGGTTCAGCAGCACCGGGTGCTCGCGGATGACCCCTTCGAGCACGTCCCAGACCTGCGGGCGCCGCCGCTCGACCATCCGCTTGGCCGACTTGATGTTCTGGGCCAGCTCGGCGTCGACCAGCCGCTTCATCACGAACGGCTTGAAAAGCTCCAGGGCCATCAGCTTGGGCAGCCCGCACTGGTGGAGCTGCAGGGTGGGGCCGATCACGATGACCGAGCGGCCCGAGTAGTCGACCCGCTTGCCCAGGAGGTTCTGGCGGAACCGGCCCTGCTTGCCCTTCAGCATGTCCGAGAGGCTCTTGAGCGGGCGGTTGCCCGGCCCGGTGACGGGCCGGCCGCGGCGGCCGTTGTCGAAGAGGGCGTCGACCGCCTCTTGGAGCATGCGCTTCTCGTTGTTGATGATGATCTCGGGCGCGCCCAGGTCCAGCAGCCGCTTCAGGCGGTTGTTGCGGTTGATGACCCGGCGGTAGAGGTCGTTGAGGTCCGAGGTGGCGAACCGGCCCCCGTCGAGCTGGACCATGGGCCGCAGGTCGGGCGGGATCACCGGCACCGCCTCGAGGATCATGGCCCGCGGGTCGTTGACCCGGCGGCCGTGCTCGTCGCGGCGGTTGAAGGCGGTGACGATCTTGAGCCGCTTGATCACCTTCTGGCGGCGCTGGGCCGACAGCGGCCGGCGGCCGTCGGCGGCGTCGATCATCTCGCGGAGCTTGATCTCCTCGGCGTCGAGGTCGATCCGGTCGATCAGCTGCTGGATGGCCTCGGCCCCCATGCCGCCCTCGAAGTAGTCCTCGTAGCGGACGCGCAGCTCCCGCCAGAGCAGCTCGTCCTCGATGATCTTGCGGGCGTGCAGGCTGCGGAACTCGTCGAGGGAGCGCTGGGCCAGCTCGATCTCGTCGTCGGCCCGCTCCCGCATGGCCGAGATCTCCTTCTCGACCGCCTTCTGGCGGGCCTTGACCTCGGCGTCGCGGGCGCCCTCGGCCTCGAGCTGCTTGAGCTCCTCCTCGAGCGCCTTGAACCGCCGGTCGATGTCGAGGTCCCGCCGGCGCTCGATCTCGGCCACCTCGTCGAGCAGCTCGGCCTCGAGGTTGGGCAGGTCCTCGTGGCGCTTGTCCTCGTCCACCCAGGTGACGAGGTTGGCGGCGAAGTAGATGACCTTCTCGAGCTGCTTGGCCTTGAGCTCCTCGCGGGCCTCGGTGCCCATGAGGAGGTAGGCCAGCCAACTGCGGGTGCCCCGCAGGTACCAGATGTGCACCACCGGGGCCGCCAGCTCGATGTGGCCCATGCGCTCGCGGCGGACCTTCGAGCGGGTGACCTCCACGCCGCAGCGCTCGCAGATGATGCCCTTGAAGCGCACCCGCTTGTACTTGCCGCAGTAGCACTCCCAGTCCTTGGTCGGACCGAAGATCTTCTCGCAGAAGAGCCCGTCCTTCTCGGGGCGCAGCGTGCGGTAGTTGATCGTCTCGGGCTTCTTGACCTCGCCGTTGGACCAGCCCCGGATGGAGTCCCCGGTGGCCAGGCCGATCCGCAGCTGGTCGAACGTGTTCACGTCGAGAGCCATCAGGAGAAGCTCCTCTCTGCGGCGCGCCGCTCGTCCTCTTCGTCCGACCCGCGTTCGGGTCGGCTGATGTCGATGCCCAGTTCCTCGGCCGTGCGGAACACGTCCTCGTCCAGCTCGTGCATCTCGATCTCCGCGCCGTCGACGGCCAGGACCTCGACGTCGAGGCAGAGCGACTGCATCTCTTTGATGAGCACCTTGAAGCTCTCGGGGATCCCCGGCTCGGGGATGTTCTCGCCCTTCACGATGGCCTCGTAGACCTTGACCCGGCCGAGCACGTCGTCGGACTTGATGGTGAGCAGCTCCTGGAGGGCGTAGGCGGCGCCGAAGGCCTCGAGGGCCCACACCTCCATCTCCCCGAACCGCTGGCCACCGAACTGGGCCTTCCCGCCGAGGGGCTGCTGGGTGATCATCGAGTACGGCCCGGTCGAGCGGGCGTGGATCTTGTCGTCGACCAGGTGGGCGAGCTTGAGGATGTAGACGTAGCCGACCGAGATCGGGTTGTCGTAGGGCTCGCCGGTCCGGCCGTTGTACAGCTGGGCCTTGCCGGTCGCCTTGATCTGGACGTCGCCGTTGGCCGAGTCGGAGTTGAGCCGCTCGAAGATCTGCTGGATCGTCGGGTGCTTGCCGGCGTCCTCCTCCTCGTCCCAGTGGGCGCCGTCGAAGACCGGGGTGGCCACCCAGGCCGCCGGCACCGTGCGGGGCCGGGTCTTGCGCAGGGCCCCGTCGCCGTGGCCGCTGGTCCCCACGCCCTCCTCGGACCCCACGCCCTCCCAGCCGTGACGGGCCGCGTAGCCGAGGTGCGACTCGAGCACCTGGCCCACGTTCATCCGGCTGGGCACGCCCAGGGGGTTCAAGATGATGTCGACCGGCGTCCCGTCGGCCAGGAACGGCATGTCCTCGACCGGGAGGATCTTGGAGATGACGCCCTTGTTGCCGTGGCGGCCGGCCAGCTTGTCGCCCTCGGAGATCTTGCGCTTCTGGGCCACGTACACCCGCACCAGCTGGTTCACCCCGGGGGGCAGCTCGTGGGAGTCCTCTCGGGAGAAGACCCGGACGTCGATGACCTTGCCCTCCTCGCCGTGGGGCACCTTGAGGCTCGTGTCGCGGACCTCCCGGGCCTTCTCGCCGAAGATGGCCCGCAGGAGCCGCTCCTCGGGGGTCTGCTCGGTCTCGCCCTTGGGGGTGACCTTGCCCACCAGCACGTCGCCCGGTCCCACCTCGGCGCCCACGCGGATGATCCCCCGCTCGTCGAGGTCGGCCAGGATCTCCTCGGAGAGGTTGGGGATGTCCCGGGTGATCTCCTCGGCCCCGAGCTTGGTGTCGCGGGCGTCGACCTCGTGCTCCTCGATGTGGATGGAGGTGAGGACGTCGTCGCGCACGAGGCGCTGGGAGAGGATGATGGCGTCCTCGTAGTTGTAGCCCTCCCAGGGCATGAAGGCCACCAGCAGGTTCTTGCCCAGGGCCAGCTCGCCGTGGTGGGTGGAGGGGCCGTCGGCCAGCAGGTCGCCGGCCTCGACCTTCTGGCCCTCGTCGACCAGGACCTTCTGGTTGATCGAGGTGTTCTGGTTGGAGCGCCGGAACTTGGACAGGCGGTAGATCTTGCGGGCGAGCGGGTGGCCGAGGCGGTCCTTCTGCCCGGACCGGTACTCGACCACGATCTCCTCGCCGGAGACCTCGGTGACCGTGCCCTCGCCCTCGGCCAGCACCACGTCCCCGGCGTCGCGCGCGGCGCGGGCCTCGACCCCGGTGCCGATGTAGGGGGCCTCGGGGACGACCAGGGGCACCGCCTGCTTCTGCATGTTGGCGCCCATGAGGGCGCGGTTGGCGTCGTCGTGCTCGACGAAGGGGATGAGGGCCGTGGACACCGAGACGATCTGCTTCGGCGAGACGTCCATGAGGTCGACCTCGGACGGCGGCACGAAGTCGATCTCGCTGGTGGTGCCGTAGGAGGTGTTGGCCGCGCCGACCCGCACGCCGGTGCCCTGCGGGCCGCGGCGGACGAGGACCCGCTCCTCGGTGAAGTTGCCGGCGCCGTCGACCGAGGCGTTGGCCTGGGCGATGACGTGCTCCTCCTCCTCGTCGGCGGCCAGGTAGACGACCTCGGGGGTGACCCGGCCGTCGACCAC
Organism: uncultured Actinomycetota bacterium; assembly: GCA_963770505.1. Classification (GTDB taxonomy): domain Bacteria; phylum Actinomycetota; class Acidimicrobiia; order Acidimicrobiales; family RAAP-2; genus CAVYPR01. Next base: position 746,163 of record CAVYPR010000006.1, read on the forward strand.
CTTGCGGTAGGGGGTCTCGATGAAGCCGTACTCGTTCACCCGGGCGTAGGTGGCCAGGGCGCCGATCAGGCCGATGTTCGGGCCCTCGGGGGTCTCGATCGGGCACATGCGCCCGTAGTGGGAGCTGTGGACGTCACGGACCTCGAAGCCGGCCCGCTCGCGGGAGAGGCCGCCCGGTCCCAGCGCCGAGAGGCGCCGCTTGTGGGCCAGCCCCGACAGGGGGTTGTTCTGGTCCATGAACTGGCTCAGCTGGCTGGTGCCGAAGAACTCCTTGACGGCGGCGACCACCGGCCGGATGTTGATGAGCGTCTGCGGGGTGATGGCCTCCACGTCCTGGGTGGTCATGCGCTCGCGCACGACCCGCTCCATGCGCGAGAGGCCGACCCGGACCTGGTTCTGGATCAGCTCGCCCACCGAGCGGATCCTGCGGTTGGCGAAGTGGTCCTGGTCGTCGATCCGGTAGGTGGAGTCCCCGTCGGCCATGTGCAGGGCGAGGTGGAGCATGTAGGTGGCCGAGGCCAGGATCTCCGACGGGCTGAGCACGCCCTGGCCGGGCGCCGGGCGCTCGAGCTCGATGTCGAAGAGCTCGGAGATCCGGTCGATCTCGGGGCCGAGCTTGCGGTCGAGCTTGTAGCGGCCCACCCGGGTCAGGTCGTAGCGCTTGGGGTTGAAGAAGGCGTTCTCGAAGTACTGGCGCGCCGCCTCGGCCGAGAGCGGCTCACCGGGACGGGCCCGCTTGTAGATCTCCAAGAGGGCGTCCTCGCGCGTGGGCGCCAGCCCCTTCTCCTTCTCCCACTGGCCCTCGAGGAAGTCGAAGTGGCGGACGAAGCGCTCGAGGAAGCCCTCGTCGCCGTAGCCCAGGGCCCGGAGGAGGACGAAGAGGGGCAGCCGGCGCTTGCGGGCCACCCTGGCGCCCGCCGTCACGTCCTTGGACGGCTTGGCCTCGACGTCCATCTCGATCCACTCGCCCCGGTAGGGGTGAATGGTCCCGGTGAAGATCGTCTTGGCGTCGCGACCGGGCTGGAAGATGACACCCGGTGAGCGGACCAGCTGGCTCACCACCACCCGCTCGGTGCCGTTGACGATGAAGGTGCCACGGTCCGTCATCATCGGGAAGTCCCCCATGAAGACGGTCTGCTCCTTGATCTCACCGGTGGTGGCGTTCAAGAAGCGCGCCCGGACGAACACCGGGGCGGCGTAGGTCATGTCCTTCTCTTTGCACTCCTCCACCGAGAACTTCGGCGGCGGGCGCAGTGTGGGGTCGGACGGGTCGAACTCCAGCTCCAGGCTGAGCTGCCCGGTGAAGTCCTCTATCGGGCTGATGTCGTTGAAGGCCTCAGCCAGCCCCTTGTCCAGGAACCACTGGAATGAGTCGCGCTGGATCGAGATGAGATCCGGCAACGGCAGGGCCTCTTCGATGTTGGCGAAAGAAAAGCGCTCGGGGCTTCGGGACCGTGCGGGCAACGGCCTACTCCTCCCAATAATTGGGTCGTGGACGGGTACTTCGGGGGCACTTCAGGCACTGCAGGCGGTGGACGGTGGACCCGGCCCGGGTCCTGGGGGAGGCCGTGGCGCGCGCCATTCAGCCGGAATTGCAGGCGGAAGCAACAATGACGTGCACGGCAACCCTGCATCCTAACCGGAGACGGGCGGGGGCACAACCCCTGGGCCGCGCCGGCTCAGACCGGCCAGGCGGTGGCGGCCCGAGGGCGCACCCAGGGTAGGGGCACCGACCGGGACCGTCAAGGACCTGGGCCTCCGCCGGGGGCACGGCCCCCGGGGCGGCAACCGGGGCTACTTGAGCTCGACCGTGGCCCCGGCGCCCTCGAGGGCAGCCTTGGCCTTCTCGGCGTCGTCCTTGCTCACCTTCTCGAGCACCGGCTTGGGGGCGCTGTCGACCAGGTCCTTGGCCTCCTTCAGGCCGAGGCTGGTGAGAGAGCGGACTTCCTTGATGACCTGGATCTTCTTGTCACCGGCCGACGTCAGGATCACGTCGAACTCGGTCTGCTCCTCGTCGCCGCCACCGGCCGCGGCCTCGCCGCCGGCCGCCGGGGCTGCGGCCACGGCCACCGGTGCGGCTGCCGTCACGCCGAAGCGCTCCTCGAACTCCTTCAGGAGCTCGCTCAGCTCGAGCACTGAGAGCGACGCGATCCCGTCGAGGATCTGGTCCTTGGTCAGGGTTTCTGCCATGGTCTTGGCTTTCCTTTCCTTGCTGCTGGTCTGTTGGTCCCCACCTAGTCGGCGGGGATGTCTTCCACCTGGGTCTCTTCGGCCGCGGCCTCGGTGGCCGGCTCGGTCTCGGCCGCAGGCGCCTCAGCCTCGGCGGCGGGCGGCTCAGCCTCGGCCTGGGCCTCTGGGGCCGGCTCGGTCCCGGCCGCGGCCGGCTCAGCCTCGGCCTGGGCCTCTGGGGCCGGCTCGGCCTCGGGGGCGGGCGACTCAGTTTCGGCCTGGGCCTCGGGGGCGGGCTCGGCCTCGGGGGCTGGGGCGCCGCCCCGCTGGTCGATGAGGGCCGAGATGCCGTAGGCCAGGTTCCTGGGCAGGGCCTGGAGCAGCCCGGCCATCTGGGTGAGCGGTGCGGAGATGGCACCGGCCAGGCGGGCCAGCAGCACCTCGCGTGGCGGCAGGTCGGCCAGGGCCGTGAGCTGGTTCGGGGTCAGGGCGCTCCCGTCCAGCAGTCCGCCCTTGATGACCAGGTGCGGGTAGTTGCGGGAGAAGTCGCGCAGGGCCTTGGCCACCGCGCTCACGTCCCCCTGGACGAAGGCGATGCCCGTCGGGCCGACCAGCAGGTCCCCCATGGCCTCGTGCTCGCCGCCGGCGATGGCCAGGCGGACCAGGGTGTTCTTGTAGACCTTGTAGTCGCCGCCGACCGCGGCCAGGTTGCTCCGCAGTTCAGCCAGCTCGGCCACCGTCAGGCCCCGGTACTCGGTGACCACCGACGCCGAGGATTCGCTGAGGCGCTCACGCACCTCGTCGACCACGGCAACCTTCTCCGCTCTCGGGTTCTCCATCGCTCCTCCACCGGCGGTTCGAACTCCGGCGTGCGACGGACCGAGCGGGACTCGGTGTGGCGTCGCCTCGTCAGGCGGACCCGGGGGCCCTTTCGGCGCCTTGCGGCGCACCGGAGGTCTACGGCGGTCAAGATCGTGCCCGCCGGGAGGCGGGCTGTCCGGGGGACTCTATCAGGACGCAGCGGCGAGCTGCTCGTCGACCTCCCGAATCCGGGTCGGGTCGATGCGCACACTGGGGCTCATGGTCGTGGCCAGCGAGACCGTGAGCAGGTACCGGCCCTTGGACGAGGCCGGCTTGGCCCGGACCAGCTCCTCCACCACCGCCCGCACGTTGGCCAGCAGCTGCTCCTTGGTGAAGGAGACCTTCCCCACCCGGGTGTGCACGTTGCCGACCTTGTCGGTCCGGTACTCGACCCGGCCTCCCTTGAAGTCCACCACCGCCTTGCCCACCTCGGTGGTGACCGTGCCGGTCTTGGGGTTCGGCATCAGGCCCCGCGGACCGAGGACCCGGCCGAGCGCCCCCACCTGACCCATCAGGTCGGGGGTGGCGATGGCCACGTCGAAGTCGAGGAACCCCTCGTCCCTCACCCGGGCGACGAGGTCGTCGGCCCCGACCACGTCGGCGCCCGCGGCCCGGGCCTCGGCCGCCTGCTCGCCAGCGGCGAAGACGGCGACCCGCTCGGTCCGGCCGGTGCCCGAGGGCAGCGACAGGGTGCCCCGGACGATCTGGTCCGCCTTGCGGGGGTCGACCCCGAGCCGGACGTCGAGCTCGACCGTCTCGTCGAACTTGGCGAAGGAGGCCTCCTTGACGAGGTCGATCGCCTCGGCCACCCCGTAGAGGTGCTCCCGGTCGATGCGGGCCGCCGCCTCGCGGTACTTCTTGCCGTGCTTGGGCATGTCCCCTCCTCCTCAGCCCGCGACCGCGATGCCCATGGAGCGGGCCGTGCCCGCCACCTGCTTGCGCGCCGCCTCGAGGTCGTCGGTGTTCAGGTCGGCCAGCTTGACCTTGGCGATCTCGTCGAGCTGGGCGGTGGTGACCGTGCCCACCTGCTCCCGGCCCGCCGTCGAGGACCCCTTGGACAGCCCGGCCGCCTGGCGCAGGAGGACCGGGGTGGGCGGGGTCTTGAGGACGAAGGAGAAGGTCCGGTCCTCGTAGATGGTGATGTCCACCGGCACCACCGTGCCCCGCTGGGACTCGGTCGCCGCGTTGTACTGCTTGCAGAACTCCATCGTCTGGACCCCGTGGGGGCCCAGCGCCGTGCCCACCGGGGGCGCGGGGGTGGCCGACCCCGCCTCCAGCTGGATCTTGACGATGGCGAGCACCTTCTTCTTGGGGGGCATCGATCTCTCCTGTGCCTAGAGCTTGGCGACCTGGCTGAATTCCAACTCGACCGGGGTCTCCCGGCCGAAGATGTTCACCAGGACCTTCAGCTTGAGCTGGTCCTCGTTGATCTCGGCGATCTGGCCGGAGAAGTCGGCGAACGGCCCCTCCTTCACCCGGACCGTCTCGTCCACCTCGTACTCGAGGCGGGGGCGGCTGCGCTTGGAGGGCGTCTCGACGCCCTCCACCTTCACCTGGAGGATGCTCTCGACCTCGCGCCGGGAGAGGGGGGTGGGCTTGGTGCCCGGTCCCACGAACCCGGTGACGCCCGGGGTGTTGCGGATGGCCCCCCAGGTGTCGTCGTCGAGGTCGCAGCGGACCAGGAGGTAGCCCGGGAAGACCTTCTTCTGGACCGTGACCTTCTTGCCGTTCTTGAACTCGACCACGTCCTCCATGGGGATGACGACCTCGAAGACCCGCTCCTCCATCCCCCGGGAGGCCACCACGCTCTTCAGGTTCGAGGTGACCTTGTTCTCGTAGCCCGAGTAGGTGTGGACCACGTACCACCGTCCGGGGCGGTCGTAGGGGCTGGGCGTGTACGGCTCCTCCTCCTCGTCCTCCTCGTCGTCGAACTCGGCCTCGTAGCCGTCGGCGTCGTCGGCCACCGACCCCTCGGAGGCCTCGGCGGAGACCGGCTCGGCGGGCGCGTCGGCGGGCGCCTCGCCCAGGGCGGCGTCGGCGGTGGGCCCCTGGAGGAGATCCTGGGTGGCGGTGTCGGTGTCGGTGGTGTCGGTCACGTGTCCCTCGTCACTTCGTGAACATCTGGAGGATCGCCCGGCCGAAGACGTAGTTCAGCGCGAAGATCAAGGAGGTCATCAGCACGAGCGTGGTCAGGACCACGGCCGTGTAGTTGATCATCTCCGACCGGGTGGGCCAGGCCACCTGGCGGAGCTCGTCACGGATCTCCCGGATGAACTGGGTCGGAGAGGTCCGCTGCTTGGCCGGGCGCCGGTTGCCCTGGCTGGGCGGCGGCTTGCGGGACGCGGGGGTGCCGTCGGCCTCCACCTGGCCTTGGCGCTGCATCATGCGCTTGGTCTCGCGGTTCACGGTGGTTGCTCCGGATTCGATCTGTACGGCCGGCTGTGAGCAGGGCAGGAGGGACTCGAACCCCCAACCGCCGGTTTTGGAGACCGGTGCTCTACCAGTTGAGCTACTGCCCTCCGGGGGCGGCCCTCGCGGTACCCCCCGGCGGGTGGCCGGGACCGTCCGACGGGAGGAGCATGAAGGCTACCACCGCCAGGCAGGGCCTAGCTCAGCGGGTCTCCTTGTGGACCGTGTGGGTGCGGTCCCACCGGCAGAACTTCTTCATCTCGATGCGCTCGCGGTCGTTCATCTTGTTCTTGGTGGTGATGTAGTTCCGGCGCTTGCACACCTCGCAGGCCAGGGTGACCTGGACCCTCTTCTCGTTCTTGGCCATCCCTCTTCCTCCTGTGCGGTCGTTGCGGCGTAGCGGCGGCGGGACTCGAACCCGCGACAACACGATTATGAGCCGTGTGCTCTGACCAACTGAGCTACGCCGCCGAGGCGAGCCTCCTGTCGGAATCGAACCGACGACACCAGCCTTACCATGGCTGTGCTCTACCGACTGAGCTAAGGAGGCGTACCTTTCGGTCCCCCGATGTTAGACCCGCCCAGGCGCCAGGCGCACCTGCGTCGGTACCATCGGTCGATGCTAATCCGTCCCGCCGCCCCGCCCGACGCAGAGGGGATCCGGGCCATCTACAACGCCGAGGTCGTGGGGGGAACCAACACCTTCGACCTCGAGCCCTGGTCCGAGTCCCAGCAGCTGGCCTGGCTCGACCGCCACCAGGGCGCCCACCCCGCCGTGGTGGCCGACGACGGGTCCGCCACGGTGGCCGGGTTCGGCTCGCTCTCCCCCTTCCGCAGCCGGGCCGCCTACTCCACCACGGTCGAGGACTCGGTCTACGTGGCCGCCGACCACCAGGGGCAGGGGGTGGGGCGGGCCCTCCTCACCGAGCTGGTGCGGCTGGCCGGCGAGCACGGCTTCCACGCCGTCGTCGCCCGGATCGTGGGCCACAACGAGGTGTCCATCGGCCTCCACCGGGCCTGCGGCTTCGAGCTGGTCGGGGTCGAGCGCGAGGTCGGCCGCAAGCACGGCCGCTGGCTGGACGTGGTCGAGCTCGAGCTGCTGGTCTAACCGGCCGCCGGCTGGACCATCGCCGGCTCGGTGTCCCGCCACGAGGTCGACCAGCGGCCGATCGGCACCACCAGGACCCCCAACAGCGCCATGAGCACGGCGGCGACCGCCAGGGGGTTGGCGTGGATGAGCTGGTCGAGCAGTGTCCGGCCCCCGGGGAGGCCGATGAAGAGCGAGCCCACCGAGAGCACGATGAGGACGCTGCGCAGCCGCCCCTCGGCCACCGCCGCCAGCATGATGATCCCCCACGTCAGGTACCACGGCTGGACGACCGGCCCCAGGAGGACGAAGAGGAGCAGGCTCAGGCCGATGGCCTGGACGCCCCCGATCCGGTCGCTGTGCCACAGGAGGTAGGCCGACGCCCCGGCCGCCCCGGCCAAACCGAGCAGCCGGGTCACCGAGAGCACCCCGCCCTGGGAGACCCCGAGCCCCACCAGGTGCGCCACGCTGGTCAGCCCCATGCCGATGCCGGTGGCCGGGGCCAGCCAGCTCCGGACGGTCCCCGGGGTGGCCAGGTTGCCGATCCAGCCCAGGCCGAGGCCGCTGATCTCGGAGAGGGCCAGCATGATCGCCCCGGCCAAGAGGGCGGCCGTGGCCACCGGCCGGATGCGCTGGCGCCAGTTGACGCCCGGGCCCATCCACTCCCAGCCGATGTAGACGATGCCCAGCGCGGCGGGCACCTTGATGGCCGCCGCCGCCGCGCACAGCACCACCCCCCACACCGGGTGCCGGAGCGCGCCGCGGTGATCCCGGCCAGGAGCAGGCCGACCATGACGGCGTCGTTGTGGCCCGCCCCGATCAGGGTGAGGAGCACCAGGGGGTTGAGCACGGCCAGCACGAAGACCGGCCCGGGGTCCTTTGTGAAGGAGCGGGCCAGCTTGGGGATGCAGTAGGCGATCAGCGCCACCCCGGCCAGGGCGAACAGGCGCAGCAGCACCACGGTCCACAGCGCGTGGTGGAGGCTGGCCGTGGCCAGGAGGCCGTCGACCATGAGGAAGAGCGGGCCGTAGGGGGCCGGGGTGTTGGCCCACAGCGGGTCGACCGGGTTGGGGTAGGGGCCGGCGCCCAGGATCGAGGGGCCGTAGTTGTAGGGGTTGATGTGCCGGCTCATCATCTCCCCCTGGGCGGCGTAGGAGAAGATGTCGCGGCTGAAGATCGGCGCCACCACCAGCATGGGGATCGACCACAGCAAGAGGATCCAGACCAGGTAGTGGATCGGCACGCCGGGACGGCGGGCCAGGGCCTTGAGCATCCCGTACCACACCCGGGCCAGGAGCACGAGGCCCCCGTAGACGGCCACCAGACCGAAGAGCATGTAGCGCGTCGTGGGGCCGCTGCCGCTCGGTTCGCCGAAGAACCAGGTGCCGGACATCTCCAGCTTGAACGGCGAGCTGGTGAGCGACGCCCCCACCACGATCGACACGAGCGCCACGAAGCCGAGCAGCGCCGGCCGGCGCAGGAAGCGCCAGTCGTCGGTGTCGTCGGCGTCGGGCTCGAGGCGGCCGGCCAGCGCCCCGGAGGGCAGCACCCGGACCTTCAGCATGTCGAGCCGCAGCACCACCCGGTCGGCCCCGGTCTCGGCCCGCTCCAGCACCTTGCGGCCGGCGTCGTGGCCCCGGCGCACCAGGGCGACGACCCTGGCGCCGGTGGCCTGCGGGGCGGCCGTCTCTACGTCCTGTGCCACTTCGAATCCACCTCGACGGCTCGGGGGCGTGCGAACCGGCCCGTGGGCAACCGTTCCGTAACGACATTGTAGTAAAGGAAAGGCCGCGGCGCGCAAACACCACGACAGCGTGGGCCGGGGAGGATTCGAACCTCCGTAGGCAGAGCCGACAGGTTTACAGCCTGTTTCCTTTGGCCACTCGGACACCGACCCGCTGGCCACCGAGGATAGCCAACGGCGAGCCGGTAACGTGTGGCCGTGCCGACCTTCGACATCGTCTCCGAGGTGGACATGCAGGAGGTCCGCAACGCGGTGGACCAGGCCAACCGCGAGGCGTCCACCCGCTTCGACTTCAAGGGCACCGAGTCGACCGTCGAGCTGGGCGAGGGCGAGCTCGTCCTGCAGTCCTCGACCGAGGACCGCCTCAAGGCCCTCCACCAGGTGCTCGAGGAGAAGCTCGTCCGGCGCCAGGTCTCGCTCAAGGCCTTCGAGGACGGCAAGGTCGAGGAGGCGTCGAGGGGGGCGGCCCGCCAGCGGGTGGCCGTGCGGGCCGGGATCTCCCAGGAACACGCCAAGCGCCTGAACCGCTTCATCAAGGACCTCGGCCTGAAGGGGGTCTCCTCCCAGACCCAGGGCACCCAGGTGAGGGTGACCGGCAAGAAGCGCGACGACCTCCAGGCCGTCATCGCCGCCTGCCGGGAAGAGGACTTCGGCATCCCCCTGCAGTTCGAGAACTTCCGGGACTGAGCGGCCCAGGGCGCTCAGCCCAAGGACGCGCCCTGGCGGTCCGCCTGCTCCTCGTCCTCCTCGTCCACGTGCTCGCTGATCTCCTCGAGGAGCGACGGGACCTTGAAGAGCCGGTTGAAGAGCATGAGCTTCAGCACCCAGAAGACGGCGAACGACAGGACGTTGGCCACCAGCACGAGCACGGTCTGCTCGGCGTGGTCGAGGCCGTACTTGATGCCGATGTGCCGGGCCACCGAGGCCCCGACGATCGAGAAGGCGATGCCGGCGGCGGCCATGATCCAGAAGGGGAGCACCTCCTTGGTGAGGTGCGACCGGCCCGACTTCCCCCACGCCCACCGGCGGTTGAGGCTGTAGGAGGGGAAGGTGGCGACGGCGTTGGCGAAGATGGTGCTCGGGACCTCGGACCACAGTTTGAGGACACCGAAGACCAGGAAGAGAACGACGAAGGAGACCCCGGTCGAGATGACCGACACCATCGTGTAGCGGAAGAGCTTCGTGCCCTCAGGGGTGCGGAGCCACTCCCGCACGCGCCGGGCCGATTCGGTCATCGGGTCAACCATACCCGGCCCGCCCGCGGCGAACGCTTCACCGTCGTCTTCAGGCGGACGGCGCGGGGACCAGGGCGTTGGCCGCGGCCACCTGCCCGAACCACAGGGCGCTCGGCTTGGGACGGCGCTCGAAGGTCTGGCGGTCCACGGCCACCAGGCCGAACTTCGGGCCGTAGCCGAGCGTCCACTCGAAGTTGTCGAGCAGGCTCCAGGCGAAGTAGCCGCGCACGTCGACCCCGTCGGCCACACAGCGCAGGACACCCTGCAGGGCCTCTCCCATGAAGGCGATCCGCTCGGCGTCGTCCTCGGTCCCGATCCCGTTCTCGGTGACCAGCACCGGGATCCCGGTGACCTCGGCGGCGCGGCGCACGGTGTACTCGAGCGCCTCGGGGCGGTACTCGTAGCCCATCTGCGTCGTCTTGGACCCCTTGGGCGGCCCGAGCAGCTCCCCCCCCTTGCCGAAGCGAAGGCGGGTGTAGCACTGGACCCCGATGAAGTCGTCGCCCCCGGTGGCCCGCAGGAAGGTGTCCTCGAGGACCTCCTGGGCGCCGTCGCGGGCCCCCTCGCCGCCCTCGTCGGCCTCCATCTCGGCCATCGACAGGGTGATGCCCACCGGGAAGGACCCCGGCCCGGACCGCAGGGCCTCGACGGCCAGGCGGTGGGCCTGCACCATGGCCTGGTTGACGGCGAGATGGCGGTCGAAGCTGTCCTTCACCCCGGGCGGGAAGGCCCCCATGGTGTAGCCCATGACCCCGATGACGTTGGGCTCGTTGACGGTGCAGGCCCGCCCGATCACGTCGCCCAGATGGGCCACCGCCCGCTCGCAGAAGCGGGCGAAGCGCTCCGGGGCGTCGGGCGACTCCCACCCTCCCCGGGCCGCCAGCCAGCGGGGGGTGGTGAAGTGGTGGAAGGTGACCACCGGCTCGATCCCCCGCCCGATGCACGCCCCGCAGATGCGCCGGTAGTAGTCGAGGGCGGCCGTCGACCATTCCCCCTCGGCCGGCTCGATGCGGCTCCACTCGAGGGAGAAGCGGTAGGCCCCGAGCCCGAGCTGGTGCACGAGGCCCACGTCCTCGGGCCAGCGGTGGAGGGAGTCGCACCCGTCGCCGCTCGAGTCGACGCAGCCCGAGGCCGGGTCGTGCTCGAACTCCCACCAGTCGTTGTTGACGTTGCCGCCCTCGATCTGGTGGGCGGCGGTGGCCGTCCCCCAGAGGAACCCGTCGGGGAAATTGGCGCTGGGCATCGGCCAACAGTAGTGGCCCGGTTTCGACCCGGCCCGGCCCGCCTGCCAACATGGCCGAATGAGCGAGTCCCTCGACTTCTTGGTGCGCCTGCTCGACCTGGAGCCCATCGAAGTGAACATCTTCCGGGGCACCCAGCCCCAGGAGGAGCGCCAGCGGGTCTTCGGCGGCCAGGTGGCCTCCCAGGCCCTGATGGCCGCCGGCCGCACGGTCGACCAGGGCCACGTCCACTCCCTGCACTCGTACTTCCTGCGTCCGGGTGACCCCGCCATCCCCATCCTCTACGAGGTGGACCGCATCCGCGACGGCCGCTCGTTCACCACCCGGCGCGTCGTGGCCATCCAGCACGGGCGGGCCATCTTCAACATGGCGGCCTCCTTCCACGTGACCGAGACCGGCCTCGAGCACCAGTTCGAGATGCCCGAGGTCCCCGCCCCCGAGGACCTCGAGACCCTCCCCGAGCGCCTCGCCCCGTGGCGGGAGGAGCTGGCCGAGTGGTTCGACCGGCCCCACCCGATCGACCAGCGCCACATCGGGTCGCTGCCCTGGAAGCACGGCGACGGCGGCCCCTACCAGCGGCTGTGGATCCGGGCCGACGGCGAGCTGCCCGACGACCCCCTGCTGCACGCCTGCGTGGCCACCTACGCCTCGGACATGTCGCTCTTCGACACGATCCTCCAGCCCCACACGGTGCGCTGGGACGACCCCAACTTCATGGGGGCCAGCCTGGACCACTGCATGTGGTTCCACCGGCCCTTCCGGGCCGACGAGTGGCTGCTCTACGACACCGACTCGCCGGTGGCGGCCGCAGCCCGGGGCCTGGCCCGGGGCTTCCTCTTCGACCGGTCCGGGCGCCTCGTGGTCTCCATCGTCCAAGAGGGGCTGGCCCGGGTCATCGGGTGAGCCCCGGCGGACCGCTCAGCGCTGGCCGAGCGGTCCGGGGTAGTCGCGCGCACCCTGGCCCACGTAGAGCTGGCGGGGGCGGGCGATCTTGGACTCCTGGTCGAGCATCTCCTGCCAGTGGGCCAGCCAGCCCGCCGTGCGGGGGATGGCGAAGAGCACCGGGAACATCTCGAGCGGGAACCCCATGGCCTGGTAGATGAGGCCGGAGTAGAAGTCGACGTTGGGGTAGAGCCGGCGCGAGGTGAAGTACTCGTCGGACAGGGCGATCTCCTCGAGGGCCAGGGCGATGTCGAGGAGGGGGTTCTTGCCGGTCACCTCGAAGACCTCGTCGGCCGTGCGCTTGATGATCTTGGCCCGGGGGTCGTAGTTCTTGTACACGCGGTGGCCGAACCCCTGCAGGCGGCCGTTGCCCGCCTTCACCGACTCGATGAAGGCCGGGACGTTCTCGATCGAGCCGATGCCGGTCAGCATCTTGATCACCTCCTCGTTGGCCCCGCCGTGGCGGGGGCCGTAGAGGGCGGCGCAGGCGGCGGCGCAGGCCGAGTAGGGGTCGGCGTGCGAGGACCCGACCACCCGCATGGCCGTGGTGGAGCAGTTCTGCTCGTGGTCGGCGTGGAGGATGAACAGGACGTCGAGCGCCTTGGCCAGCACCGGGTCGGGCTCGAAGTGGGGCTCGGCCACCTTCCACATCATCGAGAGGAAGTTGGCCGAGAAGTCGAGCTCGTTGTCGGGGTAGACGAAGGGCATCCCCACGCTGAACCGGTGGGCCGCCGCGGCCAGGGTGGGCATCTTGGCGATGAGCCGGATGATCTGCTTGTCGCGCGAGACCGGGTCGAAGATCTCCTTGGCGTCGAGATAGAAGGTCGACAGGGCGGCCACCGCCGAGACCAGCATCCCCATGGGGTGGGCGTCGTAGTGGAACCCCTCGAGGAACCGCTTGCGCATGTTCTCGTGGATGAAGGTGTGCATGGTGATCTCGCGCTGCCAGACCTCGAACTGGTCACTGGCCGGCAGCTCGCCGTGGAGGAGCAGGTAGGCGACCTCGAGGTAGGTGGACTGCTCGGCCAGCTGCTCGATCGGGTAGCCGCGGTAGCGCAGGATGCCGGCGTCGCCGTCCAGGTAGGTGATGGCGCTCTCGCAGGCCGCCGTCGACATGAAGCCGGGGTCGTAGAACCACAGGCCCGGGACGACCTTCGACCACTCCGCGGCGGCCACACCCCCGTTCACGATGGGGATCTCGAGCGACTCCCCGGTGCGGTTGTCGGTGACCGTAATGCTCTGCGCCACGATCGTGACGACCTCCTGCTCGTGCTGGTGTGGGCGACCGGCCTGATCCTATGACGCCCCCGGGGCGGCGGTCGAAGCGGCTAGGTCCCGGGGGCCGTGCTCGCCTGGGCGCCGGCGGTGGTGGCCGGCGAGCGGGCGGTGGTCGTGGTGGGCGGGGGGGCGGTGGTCGTGGTCGTGGTGGGCGGCGTCGGCGGGGCCACCGTCAGCGCGTACGAGAACGACGTTGTGGCCAGGTTCGCCTGCCCGGCCGGCGGGAGGACCGAGACCGTGAGGGTGTAGGAGTCGCCCGGGGCGACCGACAGGGTCGGCAGCGTGACGGCCACCGTCGAGGACGGCTCGAGCGCCACGTTGACCGAGGACGCCGAGACGGTCCCGGGCCCCTGCGGCACCACCCGGGCGGAGACCAGGGCCCGGTCGAGGGGCATGTTGCCCCGGTCGGCCACCACCACCGACACCCCCAGGGTCGTCGTCGGCGGCACGACCGACGCCCCGCCCGGGGTCACCCGGGGGACCGACGTCGGCATGACGGCCACGGTCGAGGGCAGGAGGACCACCTCGGGACGCGGGGCGAGGGAGGGCGAGGAGGTCAGCTCGGAGACGAGGGTGGTGGCCGGCCCGGCCGCCCAGAGCTGGGCGTCGGGCACCCACACCGACCGGGGAAGGGTGGCGTTGCCGGGCGCGGCCCGAAACGCCCGGCGCACCGACGCGTACCCCGCGTCGGCCCGGGCCAGCAGCGCCCCGGCCGCCGTGACCCGCGCCGCGGCCGAGGGGGGGCGAGCGGCGCGGCCCGGTCCAAGGTGAGCAGGCCGTCGACCGCGGCGCGCAGCTGGGAGAGCGCGCTGGCCCGTTCGGCCAGCGCTGTGGCCAACCCGCCCACCGTGGGGGCGGGGGGCTCGAGGGCGGTGGCCGAGGCGGCCAGGTGGGCGCTGGCCGCGGACAGGGACCCCAGCCGGGACTCGAGGGTGTCGCGGTCGAGGCCGGGCATGTCGTCCATGAGGGCGCGGACCTGGTCGCCCTGCTGGTTGGAGGTGGCGACGAGGAGCGACGCCTGGGCGGCGTAGGAGCGGTTGACGTCGCGGTGGTAGGAGGTCGAGCCGCGCCCGACTTCGAACAGGCCGCCGACCAGCACCGCCACCACGAGGACCGCCGCCACACCCACCAGCACGGCCGGCGTCGGATGGCGCCGGCGGCGCCGTTCGAGCGGGGGCATCGCCGGCCGACGCTACCCCCCGGCTGCGCTCAGGCGCCGTCGGCCGCCCGCAGTGCCGAGCCCGACGTGGGCAGCTCGCTCGAGGTGGTGCGCCACTGCACGGTCGGCCGGATGGCCGCCAGGTCGACACGGTCGCGGTGCCGGTCGGCCACGGCGAGCAGCGAGGAGACGGTGGTCCGGTCGAGCAGGTGGGGCACCAGGCCGAGGTCGAGCAGCTTGGTGTGGGCGGCCCGGTAGTAGTGCTCCTGCTTCTCGACCCGGGGGGCTCGAGGTGGTCGACGTCGACCCGGCCCGGGAAGGCGTCCACCACCATCTGGGCCAGCTGCTCGATCGAGAAGGACTCGGTGAACTGGTTGAAGACCCGGTACTCGCCCTCGGCCGCCGGGTGCTCGCAGGCCAGCTCGACGCAGGCCAGCGTGTCGCGGATGTCGAGCATCCCCCTGATCTGGTTGCCGCTGCCGTAGACGGTGAGCGGGTGGCCGACCACGGCCTGGACGCAGAACCGGTTCAGCACCGTCCCGAAGACCCCGTCGTAGTCGAACCGGGTGGCCAGGTCGGGGTGGAGGGAGGTCTCGGGCGTCTCCTGGCCGTAGACGATGCCCTGGTTGAGGTCGGTCGACCGCAGCCCCCAGATCCGGCAGGCGAACATGATGTTGTGGCTGTCGTGCACCTTGGACAGGTGGTAGAAGGAGCCGGGCTGCTTCGGGTAGGGCAGGGTGTCGGTACGTCCCCGGTGGGTGATCTCGATGAACCCCTCCTCGATGTCGATGTTGGGGGTGCCGTACTCGCCCATGGTCCCGAGCTTCACCAGGTGGATCGTCGGGTCGACGTCGGCGATGGCGTAGAGCAGGTTGAGCGTGCCCACCACGTTGTTCACCTGGGTGTAGACCGCGTGGCGCTGGTCGATCATCGAGTAGGGCGCCGAACGCTGCTCGGCGAAGTGGACGATCGACTCGGGGGCGAACTCGGTCACCACCCGGCGCACGAAGTCGGCGTCGGTCAGGTCGCCCACGTAGGTCTCGAGCTGCAGCCCCGAAACGTCCTCCCACGTCCGGACCCGGTGCTGGAGGTGGCGGATGGGGACCAGGCTGTCGACCCCCATCTCGAAGTCGTACTGCCGGCGGGCGAAGTTGTCCACGACACCCACGTCGTGACCCCGCCTCGACAGGTGCAGCGCCGTCGGCCATCCGAGGTACCCGTCGCCACCCAGAACCAGAATCCTCACGCGTGTCTCCTCCTCGTCGGGCAAGGCCGTCCGGCCAGCCCCTGCCAGCGTCGCCCTCGTCTGACCCGCGCGGGCGGACGGCAACAGATTCGTAATAAAGAATGCCCCAGACACCTGGGAATGACCTGAAAATAGGCGTAGGCGACCCTGTGACCAGGATCAGGATCCGGCGAGCAGGCTCCGGACCGCCTCGGTGGCCGCCCCGAGGTCGTCCACCGGCCGGGCCACCGCCCCCCGGGGCCCGAGGAAGAGAAAGGTGCAGCGGGTGACCGGACGGCCGGTGGCGCCGGCGACGGCCAGCGCGTAGGCGGCCCCCTGGAGCCGGTGCCGGCCCACGGCCCGGTCGACCTCCTCGTCGGACTCCACCCGGTCGGTCTTGTAGTCGACGACCTCCAGGCCGTCGTCGCCGTCGACCAGGAGGTCGATCACCCCCTCGAGGGTGCGGCCCTCGACGGGCGTCCCCACGTAGAGCTCCCGCCAGTACCGGCCACGCTCGACCGCCGACCGCACGACGTCGGAGTCGAGTGCGGCGCGG
This sequence comes from uncultured Actinomycetota bacterium, assembly GCA_963770505.1. GTDB lineage: Bacteria > Actinomycetota > Acidimicrobiia > Acidimicrobiales > RAAP-2 > CAVYPR01. Next base: position 762,069 of record CAVYPR010000006.1, read on the forward strand.
GCCAGCTGCTCCACCTCGTCGGCGCGGCTCGGGACGTTCTCGGCCGCGGCCTGGGCCTCGGCCAGCTGGCGCAGGCCCTGGCCGGTGGCCAGGTCCACGATCTGCAAGGTGGCGTGGACGGCGCGGCCGACGGCCGTGCCGGCGCGGCCGCGCCGCCAGGGCTGGCGTTCGCTCACGTGCTCCTCTGCCTCCACGGCGTCTCCCTCCACGGCCCGCTCCTCGGGCGCCAGGTGGGAGACACCGGTGGCCGAGACCGTGCGGGGCACCGCCCCCGGGCCCACGCGCTGCGTCCATCCGTCCAGCCAGTGCCGGCGCGCTGCCGCGTCGCCCGCGTCCAGAGCTGTTCCGCCCGCCGCTCGAACGTCCCGTGGCGTGGCGGGCGACGGTGTGAGCTGGCGCCAGCGGTCGGGGTGTTCCAGGCAGAGGCCGCGAAGGCGTGCGGCCAGGCTCCCCGTCGCCCTCTCCCCCCGGTGCACGCTCACCACCAGGTGGTCGCGGGCCCGGGTGGTGGCCACGTAGAGAAGGCGGATCCTCTCGGCGTCGTCCGGTGTCGCCTCTTCACCGTCGGCTTCGGCCACCGCCCCGAGGCGGGCCCTGGCCCGCTCCTCGGCGACGAGCCGTTCGTAGCCGGCGGTGCGCAGGTCCTGGCGAGCCGACAGCTCCGGACCGTCGGGGCCGAACACCACGTCCACGCCGCCGCTGCGTTTCCCGCTCCCGAGGCCGGCCACGATCACGATGGGGAATTCGAGCCCCTTCGCGGCGTGCACGGTCATGACGGACACGGCATCCACGTCGGACTCGGGGAGGACCACCTCGGTGACGCGGGCACCGTCCTGCGCCTGGAGGCCGACCCAGGTGAGGAACCGCCGCAGGTCGCCCATGGAGGACTCGGTGAACCGGCGCGCCTGGTCGAGAACGAAGCGCAGGCGGCGCCAGCCGTCCCGCCACTGCGGTCCGTCGAGGGCGATCGGGAGCAGCTGACGCTCCTCGATGATCCTGCCCACCAGCTCGCTCACATCGAGCCACCAACGGTCGTCGTGCAGCGACCGCAGGGCGGCCATGGCCGCCGCCACCGGGCCCGCGTCGGGACCACCGGGCCGCCGGTAGTCCCATCGGCCCCCGCCGAGTTTGTGGCGGACGAGGTCGTCGTCGCCACAGCCGAAGGCCGGGGAGCGGAGCGCGGCGACGAGCGAGAGCTCGTCCGTCGGGTCGTCGACGGCCCGCAGGATGGCCAGCAGCGACCGCACCTCGGGCGCGTTGTAGACGAGCGAGCTCGACTCGAGTCGGTACTCGATGCGGGCACGCTCGAACACCTCCTCGAGGTACGGGACGAGGCGCCTCGTCGGGACCAGAACCGTGATGTCGCGCAGCTCGGCCGGCCGGCCGTCCGGGCCCACCGGCCAGCGGGCGTCGCATGCCGCCCTCACCGCCCCGGCCACGTCCTCGGCCTCGGCCTCCATGGCCGCTTCGGCGTTGGGGGCCGGGTCGAGGTCCGCCCCCAGCACCACGACCGGCGGACCCTCGCCGCAGGCGGCGCGGTGCTCGCTTGATCCGGGGTAGGTCGGGCCGATCATCGCCCCGACCACGTCGTCGACCCACCGCAGGATCCCCGGGACCGAGCGGAAGTTGGTGGTGAGCTCGGTGGCCCGCTCGACCAAGAGGGCCTTCAGCTCCTCGAAGAGCGCGGTGTCGGCTCGCCGGAAGCGGTAGATCGACTGCTTGGGGTCGCCAACGAAGAACAGGCGGCCCGGGCCGACGGGCAGCGACCGCCAGTCGGGACCGCTCACGGGCGAGGCGATGCGCACCGCCAGCTCGGCCTGGATGGGATCGGTGTCCTGGAACTCGTCGATCAGGAGGAACCGGTACCGGTCGTGGAGCTCCCGCTGGACGGCGGGGTCGTCTCTCACGAGGTCCCGGGCCAGCACCAACAGATCGTGGAAGAGCAGGCGCCCGGCGGCCCGCCGCTGCCCGGCCGACTGCCGGGTGAGCGCTCCGATGACCGACCCCAACCGCTCCAGCGCGGCCTGCCCGGCGCCGGCCACGTTCGCTTCGAGAGCCGACTGGGCGGCGCGCAGGCGGTCGGTCACCGACTCTTTGAGCCCGCCCCAGTTCTCCTTGCGTCCCGAGCCCGAGGAGAGCTTCGTCTTCCCGAGTCGGGCCATGACGCCGAGGGCCTCCAGCTCACCGGTGCAGCTGGCCAGCCGCTCGGCCCAGGGTCCGAGCGCCGCCAGGTGGTCGAGCAGCCGGTCCCCGGGATCGGTGCACCGGTCGGCGAGGGCGAAGGCCTCCTGCAGCGGTCTCAGCACCGCCGAAACGTCGACCTGCGGCGGCGGGATCGGCGGGGCGGGGCCCGCCGGCAGCAGGTCCCAGTTGTCCTCGAACTTCTGGGCGATCTCCCGCAGCACGTTCGTGCCCACCCGGCAGGCGGCGGCCACCTGTAAGGCGCGGGCGTCGTCGGGGTCGGCCAGCAGGCGGTCGACCAGCTCGGCCCAGCGCTCGTCGAAGTCGACCAGCGACTGGAAGCCGTCGAGCACCTCGAAGACCGGGGGTAGGCCCGCCTCGAGGGGGTGCTCCGCCAGGATCCGCCGGGCGAAGCCGTGCAGGGTGGTCACGGCCGCCGACTCCAGACCGGCCGCCGCTCTGGCCGCCGGGCAGTCGGGGTCGTCCGCCGCCCGCCGCTCGAGCTCCTCGCCCAGCCGGTCGCGCAGCTCCGCCGCGGCCGCCTCGGTGAAGGTGATGGCGGCCACCTCCTCGATGGCGGCCCCCTCCGTCGCCAGGAGGTTGACCAGCCGGGCCACCAGCTGGGTCGTCTTCCCGCTGCCGGCGCTGGCCTCGACGAAGAGGGTCTCGTCGAGCTTGTCGGTGATGGCCTGGCGCGCCGTCTGGTCGCTCAGCGGCCCGCTCATGTCGGTTCCGCCAGCGCCCGGTAGTCGTCGATCCACGGGTCGTCACGCTTTCGCTCCCAGGAGCGTTGGCGGTCCGGCGGGCAGACGTCGTTGAAGTCACAGAATGTGCAGGCCTGCGGGTTGGCCGGGAACCGCCCGCCCTCGATCGCCCCGACCAGCGTCCCCACGACCTGGGCCAGGCCGTCCTCGATGCCGTGGTCCAGGGTGAACCCCTCCTGGCAGTAACGGCCGCGCTGGGCCGCCCGGTCGCCCACGAACCAGTAGCGGACGTCAACCGGTCCGCTGGGTGGGTGGGCCCTCCGGGCGACCAGACCGTAGAGGGGGAGCTGCAGGCGGGTTCCCCGCTGGAAGGGGTCTCCCTCCTCCTTCTCGAACCTCCCGGTCTTGTAGTCGAGGACCGAGAGTCCCCCGTCCGCCGTGCGGTCGACCCGGTCCACCGAGCCCCGGAAGCGGACCTGGCGGCCGTCGCGCAGGGCCACCTCCAGCGGGTCGGCGCCGTCCATCCCGAACGCCTCCTCGACGGCCAGCGGGGTCGCCCCCCGCTCGGCCCGGTAACGGTCGTCCTCTCTCAGGAAGTGGCGAAGCTCCCCCATGATCTCCTGGCGGTCGTTGCGCCAGAGCTCTTGGCGCCCGGTGAGCCCCCGCTGCTCGAACTCGGCGAACACCTCTTCGGCGATGCGCTCGAGGCGTTCCTGGCCGTTGGCGCCCCATGGGGTGTCCGGGGAGACGCGCTCGCCCTCCGGACGCGCCAGCTCCTCGGCCACGAACCGTTCGAGCACCCGGTGGAAGAGGGTTCCCCTCTCCTTGGCCCCGAGCTGCTGCACCTCTTCGGGCTGCTCGCGTGCCTCGACCCTCAGGACCTTGGCGAAGAGGTACCGCCGGGGGCACACGGCGTAGGACTCGAGGCCGGTGGGCGACTGCACCGAGCCCCCGGCGTCGGCCGGAGAGGGCAGCGCCACCCCGTCGATGCGACCGTCGAACCGGGTGAAGCGGTCGCTGGCCCGTGCGCGCTGGAGCTCCCAGCCGGACGAGAGCGACGCGTCGACCGCGAAGTGGCTCGACAGAGGCCGGCCGTCGGTCTGCCACCGCAGATACGAGCGGAGGTCCCAGTCGGGGAGGGACACCGGGTCCCCGGGACCCTTGGCCACGGCGTCGCGAAACGAGGCGACGGCGGTGTACCCGAAGACCGTTCCCAGGGTCTCGAGGTCCCGCGCATAGAGGCGACGGCCCGCCAACTCCCCGAGGGTGTCGAGCAGTAGGCGGGCCGGACGCAGCCGGCCGCCCTGGCGCTGGTCGCCGCGGGCGAAGGACAGGTGCCGCCGGCCGGCCGCGGCCAGTGCGGCCAGGTAGTCCCGACGGGACTCGGCGATCCGGGCCACGCGCAGGGGCAGCCCGTACTCCTTGCGGACGGCGTCGGGGACGAGCACGTCGTCGGCCGCCCGCCCCGGGAAGGCCCCGTCGATCATCCCCAGCACCCACAGCTCGTCGAGGTCGAGGCCGACCATCTCGGAGATCTCGCCGACCAGGATCCCGTGACCGAACCTCGACGTCTGCGGCGCGGGATCCTCCAGCTCGGCGGCGAGGGCGGCGCGGAAGGCCGCGCGGGACGGGCGTCCCTCGGGGAGCGCCGACAGGGCTCGCACCGCCTCGTGGACGGCGTCGAGGGCGGCCACCTCCTCGGGCTTCCAGCCGTCGAGCGCGCTGCCCTCCCCGAGCATCTCCTTCAGGAAACGGACGGCCCACTCGCTCCACTGCGCCCACGACCCGCCCGCCTCGCCCAGCCGCCGGGCCACGTCGGTCACGAACCCGGCAAGGTCGTCGCAGCGCTCGGCCTCCCGCAGGTACCAGGCGCCGTTCTCCCCCTCGCCCTCGACCCGACCCCGCAGCACGGCGGCGTGCCCTGCCAGCCGGCCCTGCCACTCGTCGAGCCCGGAGACCACGCCCGCCTCGCGCGACAGGGTGTCCCAGTCGAATCCCGGCACCAGCCGCCCACGGTGTCGGAGCGGTGCCGAGGCGATCCAGCCCGTCACGACATCACGCCGCCACTTGACGTCGGGGAGATCCAAGGCCCCGAGAAGCGTCCGGCCGGCCACCGTCGCCGCCAGCGGGCGGATGCCGGTCCCGTTGAAGGGGATGTCGGCCAGGGTCAGGAGGTCGTGGACGAGGCGCGGGTACGGGGAGGTTCCGTTGTGGGCGAGCGCCATCCGCTCGAGCGGGACACCGTCGGCATTGCGCGCCATGAGGTGGCGAACGGCCAGGAGCACCTCGGCATCGGCGGTCGGGGCGCAGATGACCTCGTCGCCCCGCTCGACCCGGCCCGAGATGGCCCGGTGGTCCTCCGCCCGGCCGCCAAGGGCGACGATGAGGTCGCGCGCCGGGCCGTCGGCCTCGTCGTCGCCCGTCGCCCCCACGATCACCGTCACCCGGACGGCGGCCTCCAGCGCCTTCAGGAGGTCGAGGTCGACCGAACGGAGCCGCGCCGGCAGGTAGACGACGACCGGTCCGGTCTCCGGGCCGCCGCCCCGAACGACGTCGCACGCCGCGGCCACCAGGTCGACGTCGTCGTAGAACGACCGCAGACGCCGGCCGACGTCGGCGACCGCCCTGGCCGCGGCGCCGGCCCGTCCCACGCGAGCGGACAGTGCGTCCACCGCCTCGGGAGCTGCCCACCGCAGGTCGCGGTAGGTGCGCGTCAACGCCCGGGCCGTGGCGGGCTGGTCGGCCACCGGGGCCAGGGGGCCGGCCTCGGGACCGGCCAGAGCGGACCGCACGGCGCCGGCCACGACGGCGGGGGTGGCCGGACGGCGCCCCGAGACCGCCGGCCAGCCGGCAGCCAGCTCCGCGGCCAATTTCGAGATCGTGAGGAAGCTGACGTTGAGGACCCCGGGAGGGTGGGCGGCCAGCCGACGCCGGGTGGCCAGCGCGACCTGGCCCCGGGGGACCACCACCGTCACGCGCCGGAGCGGGTCGTCGCGCTGGGACGAGGCGATCTCGTCGGCCAGCGCCCCGAACGCGTCGTCCCCGTAGCGGGCGACGACGAGTGTCATCCCTCGGCGGGGCCCGTCGGGACGTCGACCCCGGGCAGGCCCGCGGGCGGGGGGCCGTCCGGGGGGGCCAGCAGCTCGGGGGCCTGGGGAAGCCGGGGGTTGGCCGCCACGGCCTTGGTGTCGGGGATCTCCTGGGCGCCCGCCCCGACCACCCCGAGCTCGGGGAAGCGCCGGGCCGTCACCAGCACCCGCGACTCGAGCGAGCCGACGGCGTCGTTGTAGGCCTCGACCGAGCTGGTGAGGGACTTGTGGAGCCGGCCCAGGTGACCGCCCATGATCCGGAGTCGGTCGTACAGCTCGGACCCGAGCTGCTGGACCAGCCGGGCGTTGGTGGCCAGGTCCTCCTGCTGCCAGCCGAAGGCGACCGTGCGCAGCAGGGCGATCAGGGTGGTGGGCGTGGCCAGGAGCACCCGGCTGTCCATGGCGTGCTCGATCAGGGAGGGGTCGTGCTCGAAGGCCGCGGCCAGGAGCGGGTCGCCCGGCACGAAGGCCACGACGAACTCCGGCGAGGGGTCGAACTGGTTCCAGTACTGCTTCTTGGCCAACTGGTCGACGTGGGTCCGCAGCTGGCGGGCGTGCGCCACCAGCTCCAACTTTCGGGTGTCCTCGTCCTGGGCCTCGGCGGCGCGCAGGAACGCCTCCATGGGGACCTTGGCGTCGACCACGACCTGGGCCCCCCCGGGCAGGTGGACCAGCACGTCGGGCCGGAGCCGCCCCTCCTCGGTGGTGGCCGAGACCTGCTCGGTGAAGTCGCAGTGGGCGACCATCCCGGCCATCTCCACCACCCGGCGGAGCTGCACCTCGCCCCACCGGCCCCGGGTCTGCGGCGCCCGCAGCGCCGTCACCAAGTTGGCCGTCTCACGCTGGAGCCGGTCGTTGGCCGTGCCCAGCTGCTTGACCTGTTCGGTGAGGGTGGCGTAGGCGCCCTTGCGCTCCAGCTCGAGCTGGCGGAGCCCTTGCTCGTACTTGGTCAGCGTCTCCTGCAGGGGCCCGAGCAGCTGGGCGATGGCCTGCTGGCGCTGGGCCAGGTCGCCACGGGCCGCCTCGTTGGCCTCCTTCAACCGGGTGTCGGCCAGGGTGAGGAACTGCTCGGTGTTGCGCTGGAGGGCCTGGTTGGACAGCTCGGCGAACGAGCCCAGCAGTCGCCGGTGGTCCTCCTCGGCCGCCGCGGCGCGCTCGGCCGCGGCCAGGTGCTGGTGCTCCACCTGGGCGGCCAGGCGGGCACCGTCGGCCCGGGCCGCCTCCAGCTCCCGCCGGCCCTGGCCCAGCTCGTCGCCCTGGCGGGCCAGGGCGTCCTGGGCGTCGGCCAGGCGGGCCGCGGTGGCCGCGGACCGGCCCCGCACCACCAGGAGGCCGACCAGGAGGCCGACCAGCACCCCGATCACGAGCCCCACGATCAGGCCGGTCACGGCCGTCCCCCCGCCCCGAGGCGGGCCTGGTGGCGCCGGCCCCTCCGCTCGGTCGAGCGGGCGGTGGCCGCGCCGAGAGCCGGCCACAGCCCGGTGGCCTTGGCCATCGTGGCCCGGCCGGCCGGCAGGGAGGCCACCAGGCGTTGCCCGCACAAGAGCCGGACGGCGGCGTCGGCGACCTGCTCGGGGGTGAGCAGCCGCCGGCCCGAGAACGACATGGCGGCCGCGTCGGTGGCGACGGCGCGCTGGAGCATGGGGGTCCAGATGCCGTCGGGGCACAGGCAGGTGACGCGCACCCCGGTGCCCCGCAGCTCGGCGGCCAGGGCACCGCTGTAGGCGCGCACGGCGTGCTTGGTCGCCGCGTACACGGCGAGCCCTGGCGTCGGGTTCCAGGCCGAGAGCGAGCCGATGTTGCAGATGTCGCCCCCGCCGCGCGCCGTCATCACCGCGGCCGCGGCCCGGGTGCCGTAGACGACGCCGAGTAGGTTGACCTCGACCACACGAAGGATCTCCTCGTCGGGCTGGTCGATGGCCCGGGCCGGTCCGAGCAGCCCGGCGTTGTTGATCCAGACGTCCGGGGAGACCTCGGCGGCAAGGGCTCGGGCGGCCTCGGGGTCGGTCACGTCGAGAACCCGGTCCACCCCGTCCGCGCCCGGCGCGTCGGTGGCCACGACCCTGGCCCCCTGCCCGGCCAGGGCGCCCACCAGGGCGCGGCCGAGGCCGCCGGCCGCGCCGGTCACCACCGCCGTGGTGCCCGGACCGATCACTCGCCGTCTCCCCATCGTTGCGCCCTCCCGCGGTGTGGTCACAGTACCGGGGGGTTGTGTCAGAGTGAGGAGATGCGGATCGTGGGCAGCACCCGCCGGACCGAGGCGGCCCCGGACCAGGCACCGGCGGACGCGGTCGGCGGCGCGCCGTCCCCGCCCCTGCTGCCGGTCCCCGCCGGGCAGCCGTCGACCCCCACCCTGGTCGAGATCGACCGCCTTTTCGTCCAGGTCTTCGCGCTGGTGGGCGAGGCCATCGCCGGCGCCACCCACGCCCTGCTGGCCGGGGACCGGGAGACGGCCAAGCAGATGGTCCAGCGCGACGAGATCGTCGACCAGCTCATCGGCCGGATCGGCCGGCTGGCCCAGGAGCGGCTCGTGCACGGCGACACCACCGTCGAGGAGCGGCGCGAACTGGTGGCCGTCCTGCGCATGCTGCCCGACCTCGACCGCAACGGCGACCTGGCCGAGCACATCGCCCGGCGGGCGGCCCGCGGGCTGGGGGCGGAGATGACGGCCCGCAGCCGCGGGCTGGTGGAGCGGATGGGCGAGGTGGCGGCCAACATCTGGCGCAGCACCGCCGACGCCTTCGCCGAGCGGTCGGTCACCGGCGCCACCTTCGTCGACGACCTCGACGACGAGATGGACGACCTCCACGTCACCCTCACCGCCGAGCTGGTGGCCGGGACCATGCCGCTGCCGGTCGCCATCGAGCTGGCCATGGTGGCCCGCTTCTACGAGCGCTTCGGCGACCACGGCGTCAACCTGGCCCGCCGTATGGCCTCGATGGTGGGCGGTGGTCCCGAGCCCGGGACGTCGGGCCCGGACTGATCCCGGTCGGGATCAGAAGCGGAGCTCGAGGAGGGCCTCGGCGATCTGGACGGCGTTGAGCGCCGCCCCCTTGCGCAGGTTGTCGCCGACCACGAAGAGGGCCAGCCCCCGGTCGGCCCGCCGGATCCGGCCCACGTAGGAGGGGTCCCGGCCGGCCGCCTCGAGGGGGGTCGGCAGGTCCGACACCACCACCCCGGGGGCGGCCGACAGCACCTCGGTGGCGCGCTCGGGCGAGAGGTCCCGCTCGAACTCGGCCACGATGGCCGCCGAGTGGCCGGTGAAGACCGGGACCCGGACGCAGGTGCAGGTCACCGCCAGGTCGGGCAGGCCGAGGATCTTGCGGCTCTCGTTGCGGTACTTCTGCTCCTCGTCGGTCTCGAGGGAGCCGTCGTCGACCACCCGCCCGGCCAGCGGCAGGACGCTGTGGGCGACCGGGGCGGCGAACTTGACCGGCGGCGGGAAGTCGACCGCCCGCCCGTCGAAGGTGAGGTCCTGGGCCCGGTCGACGGTCTTGACCAGCTGCTCGGCCAGCTCGGCCACGCCGGCCAACCCGGCCCCCGACACCGCCTGGTAGGTGGCGACCACGAACCGGGTGAGCCCGGCCTCGTCGTGGAGGGGTTTGAGGACCGGCATCGCCACCATGGTCGTGCAGTTGGGGTTGGCCACGATCCCCTTGGGGATCGACGAGAGGGCCGACGCGTTCACCTCGGGCACCACCAGGGGGACCTCGGGGTCCATCCGCCACGCCGAGGTGTTGTCGATCACGATCGCCCCGGCCTCGGCGATGCGCGGGGCCAGGCGGCGGGAGGCCGTGGCCCCGGTGGAGCACAGTGCGATGTCCAGGCCCGAGAAGTCGGCGGCGTCGGCGTCCTCCACCTCCACCTCGCCCCCGGTCCACGGCAGCCGGCTCCCGGCCGAGCGGGCCGAGGCGAAGAAGCGCACCTCGTCGGCGGGGAAGGCGCGCTCGGCCAGGATCCGCCGCATGACCAGGCCGACCTGGCCCGTCGCCCCGAAGACGCCGACCTTCATGGGGAACAGCCTACGAGAGCTCGAAGGCCCGGTGGAGCGCACGGACGGCCTGCTCCGCCGCCTCGGTGCGCACGATGCACGAGATCCGGATGGTCGAGGTCGAGATCATGTCGATGTTGATCCCCTCGGCCGCCAGGGTCTCGAAGGTGGTGGCCGTCACCCCGGCGTGGGACTTCATCCCGGCGCCCACCAGCGAGACCCGGGCCACGTCGTCGTCGGAGGTGACGCCGGTGGCCCCGAGCTCCGCGGAGATGGCGCTCGTCACCTCCACCGCCGCCTCCAGGTCCAGCTTGGGGACGGTGAAGGAGATGTCGGTGGTGCCGTGGACCGAGGTGTTCTGGACGATCATGTCCACGTTGATCGACCGGTCGGCCAGGGGCCGGAACAGCCTGGCGGCGATGCCCGGGCGGTCCGGCACCCCGGTCACGGTCACCTTGGCCTCCGAGGTGTCGTGGGTGACGGCGGTCACGACGGCCTGCTCCATGGACTCATCCTCCTCTACGACCCAGGTGCCCGGCTCCCAGGTGAAGCTGGACCGGACGTGCAGGGGCACGTGGTGGTTGCGGGCGAACTCGACCGAGCGCAGCTGCAGCACCCGGCCCCCGGTGGCGGCGATCTCGAGCATCTCCTCGAAGCTGATCCTCGACAGGCGGTGGGCGTCGGGGACCACCCGGGGGTCGGCGCTGAAGACCCCGGTCACGTCGGTGTAGATCTCGCAGGTCCCGGCGCCCAGCACGGCGGCCAGGGCCACGGCCGTGGTGTCCGAGCCGCCCCGGCCGAGGGTGGTGACGTCCCGGTCGACCGAGACCCCCTGGAAGCCGGCCACCACCGGGACCAGACCGGCGGCCAGGGCCTCGGTGAGCCGGTCGCAGCGGATCTCGAGGATCCTGGCCCGGGTGTGCTCGGTGTCGGTCACGATGCCGGCCTGGCTGCCGGTGAACGACGCCGCCTCCACCCCCAGGTCGGAGAGGGCCATGCACAGGAGCGACATCGAGATCCGCTCGCCCGAGCTGACCAGCATGTCGTACTCGCGTGGCGGCTGGACCGAGCTCACCTCGCCGGCCAGCCGGATGAGGTCGTCGGTCGTGCGGCCCATGGCGCTCACCACCACCACGACGTCGCTGCCAGCCCGCCTGGTGCGCGCCACGTGGTCGGCCACGGCCCGGATCCGCTCGGCGTCGCCGAGCGAGGTCCCGCCGAACTTCTGCACCACCAGGGGTCGCCCGTCCACCGTGACAGGGTAGAACAGGCCCGGCGCGCCGGATGTAGGGTGTGCGGCCGTGCCAAGCGACAAACGAGCGAGACAACGGGCGGCCCGGGAGGTCAAGCGGCAGGAGGAGGCCAAGCGGGCGCGGCGCCGCACCCTCATCCGCAACACGGTCATCGTCGTGGTCCTGGCCGGGGTGGTGGTGGGCTCGGTGATCTACTTCTCCAGCCGGGGCAGCTCACCCTCGTCCTCCACGACCACCACCACGACCAAGAAGTCCACATCGCCCGCGCAGACCGCGGCCAACACCGCCGCCATCGCCGCCGGCTGCCCCGCCAACCCCGCGACCAGGACCAACACGCTCACGTGGTCGTCGGCACCGGCCATGACCATCGACCCGTCGAAGAGCTACAAGGCCACCATCAAGACGACGACCGGCACCATCGTCGTCACACTGCTGGCCAAGACAGCGCCCAACACGGTCAACAACTTCGTCTTCTTGTCGAAGCAGAAGTTCTACGACTGCAACACCTTCCACCGGGTCGTCCCCGGCTTCATGGACCAGACCGGCGACCCCACGGGCACGGGCTCCGGCGGCCCGGGGTACAAGTTCGCCAACGAGAACGTGCCGAAGGCCTACGCCACCGGCGAGTTGGCCATGGCCAACGCCGGCGGCACAGACACCAACGGGAGCCAGTTCTTCATCCTGGTCCCCGGCGGGGCCACAACGCTGGACAAGGACCTCTCCTCGGGCGGGGGCTACTCGCTGTTCGGCAAGGTAGTCTCCGGTCTCACAGTGGTGGAGAAGATCAACTCGCAGGGGAACTCGACACCCTCGGCCAACGGCACCCCGCCCAAGGTCATCCAGCGGATCCTCAGGGTCACAATCTCGACGTCATGACCAAGCGCTTCGATTCCGAGCCCGAGATGGCCATCGACCCCGAGCGGCGCTACACGGCCACCATGACCACCTCCAAGGGGACCATCGTCATCGAGCTGGACGCGGTGGCCGCCCCGCGGACCGTGAACAGCTTCGTCTTCCTGGCCCGGCAGAACTTCTACGACGGGGTCGTCTTCCACCGGATCATCCCGGGCTTCGTCCTCCAGGGCGGGGACCCCGAAGGCACCGGACGCGGCGGGCCGGGCTACCGGTTCCCCGACGAGCTGCCCAAGGCCGGCCGCTACCAGGTCGGCTCGCTGGCCATGGCCAACGCCGGACCCGACACCAACGGCAGCCAGTTCTTCATCATCAGCGGCCCCGACGGGGCGGCGCTCCCGCCCCAGTACTCGCTCTTCGGGGCGGTGGTGAAGGGCGGCGACGTGGTGGAGGCCATCGACGCCGTCGGGACCAGGTCGGGCAGCCCGACCGAGCGGGTCGTGATCGAGTCGGTGACTATCGAAGAGCGCTGAGCTCGGCCAGGTCGCCGTCGACGAAGACCGAGACCGGGTCCGAGCACCGCCAGCTCCCCGACTCCTCCCGGATGAGCGCCGTGCGCACCGGGATGCCGGCCACGGGCAGGCCCGGGGGGGCCAGGGCCACCGAGCGGTGGAGCTTCTCGCCGTGGGCGTCCTGCCCCACGTCGCCCAGGTGGGGCACGACCGCCATCCCCTCCACCAGGCCGAGGCCGACCGTGAGCGCCCCGCCCCGGGGGTCCACCATGGGGTCGGTGAGGGCCATCGCCCCGCCGCCGGATCCGGCCACCACCGCCCCCGACGCCCACGCCTCCTTGAGGGCCTCGAACACCACCGAACCCTTCAGCACCGAGCGCAGGTGGAGGGCCGAGCCCCCCGAGAGGTAGATGAAGCGGGCCCGGCGCACCACCTCGGCCGCCCCGGCGTCCTCGGCGTCGGCCCGGCCGAGCACCATGAGCCCCTCGACCGCCGCCCCCAGCCCGGCGAACCACTCGGCCGCGGCCAGGCACCGGCGCTCGGGGTGCTCGTAGGCGGCCGCGGTCGGCAGCACGACGACCTCGGAGCCGCCGGAGGCCTCGAGGAGCTCCGCGTCGAAACCGCAGCCCTCGGTCCACTCGGACCCGCCCACCAGCGCCAGCAGTCCCACGCCCACTTCCTAGCGCAACGCCACGTCGTCGAGGTACTCCTCGCGCCAGAAGTCGTAGCGCTCGGCCGGGAGGGCCAGGGCGTGGGTGGGGTCGAGGGCCTCGACGAACGAGCGGTCGTGGCTCACCACCACGATCGTCCCGGGCCAGCCGGCGAGCATCCTCCCCACGGCGTCGATCGACTGGGGGTCGAGGTTGTTGGTCGGCTCGTCCAGGACGAGCAGGTTGGCCCGGCCGGCGGCCAGCATGGCCAGGCCCAGCTTGGCCCGCTCGCCGCCCGAGAGCGTGGCCGGCATCTGGTCGGCCGCCTTGGAGGGGAGGCCGAAGGAGCCGAGCAGGGCCCGGCGCTCGGCGTCGTTCACCAGCACCGAGTCGTCGATGTTGGCCAGCGCCGTGCGGGTCGGGTCGACCTGCTCGTGCTCCTGGGCGAAGTAGCCGAGGGTGGTGTTCACCCCGACGGTCACCGCGCCGGCCGTCGGCTCCTGGACCCCGGCCAGGCAGCGCAGGAGGCTCGACTTGCCCGCCCCGTTGCGGCCGATGACCACGATCCGGTCGCCGCGCCGGGCCCCGAAGGCGACGCACCGCAGGACCTCGAGGTCGCCGTAGCGCACGGCCAGCGCGCTGACCTCGAGGGGGACCTCGGCCGAGCGGCGGGGGGCGGGAAGGCGGAAGGTGCTCTTCTTCTCCCGGGCGAAGACCTGGGTGCGCTGGCCCTCCAGCCGCTCGACCCGCTTGTCGAGCGACTTGGCGATGCGGGCCCGGCGGACGGTGCTGCCCCGCATCGAGTCGGCCAGGGTGCTGAGCCGCTTGATCTCGCGGGTCTCGAGGGTGGACGCCCGCTCGCGGGCATCCTGGTCGGCGGCCAGCTGGGTGCGGTAGCTCGTGTAGGTGCCCTTGTACTCGTGCAGCCGGGCGTCGGCCAGGTGCAGGACCTTGGTGATGGAGCGGTCCAGCAGCTTGAGGTCGTGGGAGATGAGCAGGAGGCTCCCGCCGAACGCGGACAGCTCGTCCATCAGCCACTGCTTGGCCGCCAGGTCCAGGTGGTTGGTGGGCTCGTCGAGGATCATGGCCTCGGGCGCCTGGAACAAGATGCGCACCAGGTCGACGCGGCGGCGCTGGCCGCCCGACAGCTGCTCGATGTCGTCGAGTAGGACGTCCTCGGGCAGGCCGAGCCCGGCGGCCAGCCGGGCCATCACCGACTCGGCCTCGTAGCCGCCGTTGCGGCGGTACTGCTCCTCGAGGTCGCTGAAGTGGGCCACGTTCTCCACCGTGGGGTCCTTGGACATCTGCCGGCGGGCCTGGTCCAGGGCGTCGTCGAGCACGTCGAGGCCGCGGGCCGACAGGACGTGGGAGAAGCCGCTCGGCTCCAACCCCAGCCCCCGGGGGGGCGGGACCTGCGGCAGGTAGCCGAAGGTGCCGCTGATCCGCACGTTGCCCTCGAACCGCAGCTGGGGACCGGCCTCGCCCACCAGCACCGAGACGAACGACGACTTGCCCGCCCCGTTGCGGCCCACCAGGCCCACCTTCTCGCCGGCGCCCACGACGAACGAGGCGTCATCCAAGAGGACCCGTTGGCCGATCTCGAGGCGGAGCGCGGAACCGACGATCACCGCCTCACGCTACCCACCGGGGGGCTCGTTACCCGTTGGTAGGATCGCCCGATGGCAACCTCCCAGGTGGGCATCGTCGGGTCGGGGATCATGGGCACGGGCATCGCCGAGGTGGCGGCGGCCGGCGGCCACGACGTGGTGCTGCGCAGCCGCAGCCAGTCGTCGGCCGACGGCATGCTGGCCGCGCTGGAGAAGTCCCTCAACCGCCAGGTGGAGAAGGAGAAGCGCACCGAGGCCGAACGGGACGAGATCCTGGGGCGGGTGAGCGTCACCACCGACCTCGAGCGGCTGGCGGAGTCCGACATCGTCATCGAGTCGGTGGTGGAGGACCTGGGCGTGAAGAAGCACCTCTTCACCGACCTCGACCGGGTGTGCGCCGAGCGGACGATCATCGCCACCAACACCTCCACCCTGCCGGTGGTGGAGCTGGCCATGGAGACCGGCCGCCCCGACCGGGTCTGCGGCATCCACTTCTTCAACCCGGCCCCGGCCATGTCCCTGGTCGAGGTGGTCCGGCCCATCACGGCCTCCGACGAGACGGTGGCCGCGGCCGGGGCCTTCGCCGAGGCCTGCGGCAAGGAGCCGGTGGTGGTGAAGGACCAGGCCGGCTTCATCGTGAACGCCCTCCTCTTCCCCTACCTCAACAACGCCGTCCGGCTCCTCGAGCAGGGGGTGGCCGACAAGGAGGGCATCGACGCCGCCATGAAGGGCGGCTGCGGGTTCCCCATGGGCCCCTTCGCCCTCTTGGACCTGGTGGGTCTGGACACCTCGCTGGCCATCCTCGACGCCCTCTACCAGGAGTTCCGCGAGCCGAACTACGCGGCGGTGCCCCTCCTGCGCCGCATGGTGGCGGCCGAGACCCTGGGACGCAAGTCGGGCCGAGGGTTCTACGATTACCGGTAATGCAGCGGGACCGGCCGTGGATGATGCGGACGTACTCGGGGCACTCCACGGCCCGTAAGTCCAACGAGCTCTACCGCACCAACCTGGCCCGGGGGCAGACCGGCCTGTCCGTCGCCTTCGACCTCCCCACCCAGACCGGCTACGACCCCGACGCCCCCGAGGCGGCCGGGGAGGTGGGCAAGGTCGGCGTCCCGGTCGTCCACCTGGGCCACATGCACCAGCTCCTCGACGGCATCCCGGTGGGCGAGATGAACACCTCGATGACCATCAACGCCACCGCGGCCTGGCTCCTCGGCCTCTACCTGGCCAACGCCGAGGACCACGGGGTGCCCCTCTCGGAACTGGCCGGCACCACCCAGAACGACATCGTGAAGGAGTACCTGTCCCGGGGGACCTTCATCTTCCCGCCCTCGCCGAGCCTCCGACTCACCGTCGACACCATCGCCTACACCGTCCGCCACGTCCCGCGCTGGAACCCGGTGAACGTCTGCAGCTACCACCTCCAAGAAGCGGGGGCCACCCCGGTCCAGGAGGTCGCCTACGCCCTGGCCACGGCCATCGGCATCGTCGACGCCGTGGCCGCCTCGGGCAAGGTGGACCCAGGCGACCTGCCGACGGTGGTCGGCCGGATCAGCTTCTTCGTCAACTCCGGGGTCCGCTTCGTCGAGGAGACCTGCAAGATGCGGGCCTTCACCGCCATGTGGGACCGGATCTGCCTCGAGCGCTGGGGCGTGGAGGACGAGAAGCTCCGGCGCTTCCGCTACGGCGTGCAGGTGAACTCCCTCGGCCTGACCGAGCAGCAGCCCGAGAACAACGTCGCGCGCATCGTGCTCGAGACCCTCGGGGTGACCCTCTCGGCCTCGGCCCGGGCCCGGGCCATCCAGCTCCCGGCGTGGAACGAGGCCCTGGGCCTGCCCCGACCCTGGGACCAGCAGTGGTCGCTGCGCATCCAGCAGGTCCTCGCCTACGAGTCGGACCTGCTCGAGTACGGGGACATCTTCGAGGGCTCGACCGTCATCGCCAACAAGACCGCCGAGATCCAAGAGGCGGCGAACGCCGAGCTCGAGGAGGTCCTGTCCCTGGGCGGCGCCTTCGGGGCCATCGACGAGCTCAAGACCCGGCTGGTCCGCAGCCAGTCCGAGCGGGTGCGGCGCATCGAGTCGGGCGAGCAGACGGTGGTGGGGGTCAACAGCTTCACCGAGTCCGCCCCCTCGCCGCTCCTCGCCGAGGGCGGCGCCGACTCGATCCTGAAGGTCGACCCGGCGGTCGAGGCCGAGCTGCGCGACGACGTGGCGGACTGGCGCCGGCGGCGGGACCAAGGTGACGTGGCCCGGGCCCTCGACGACCTGCGGCGGGCGGCCGCCGACCCCTCGGCCAACGTCATGGGGCCCACCATCGCCCTGGCCCACGCCGGGGGCACCACCGGGGAGTGGGCCGGCGCCCTGCGCGAGGTCTTCGGCGAGTACCGTGCGCCCACCGGCGTCTCGGCGGCCCCGGCGCGGCGCGGCGGCGAGATGGACGCCGTGCTCGAGCGCACCCGGGCCCTGGCCGCGGCCACGGGGAGGCCGCCCCGCCTCCTGGTGGCCAAGCCCGGCCTCGACGGCCACTCCAACGGCGCCGAACAGATCGCCGTGGCCGCCCGCGACGCCGGCTTCGACGTCGTCTACCAGGGCATCCGGCTCACGCCCGAGCAGATCGTGGCCGCCGCCGTGGACGAGGACGTCGACATCGTGGGCCTCTCGGTCCTCTCGGGGTCCCACCTGGAATTGGTCCCCGAGGTGCTCGACCGCCTGCGCGCCGCCCGGTCGCAGGCGGCGGTGATCGTGGGGGGCATCATCCCCCCCGACGACGCCGAGGTCCTCAGGGGCAAGGGGGTGGCCGCCGTCTACACTCCCAAGGACTTCCGGCTCGACCGCATCATGCACGAGCTGGTCACCTTGGCCGAGCGCCCCCGGGAGGGCTGACCATGGACACCGTCATCCGCGGCGGCACGGTGGTCGACGGCACCGGCGCACCGGGCCGGCGGGCCGACGTGGGGATCGACGGCGGCCGCATCGTCGCCGTGGACGACCGGCTCCGTGGCGACGTGGAGCTCGATGCCTCGGGCCAGGTGGTCTGCCCGGGCTTCATCGACATCCACACCCACTACGACGCGCAGGTCTTCTGGGACCCCCGGCTCACCCCGTCCTCCTTCCACGGGGTCACCTCGGTCGTCGCCGGCAACACAGGGTTCTCCATCGCCCCCATCACCGCCGACGGGGTCGAGCTCATGGCCCGGACCCTCCAGCACGTCGAGGACATGAGCTTCGACACGCTCTCGGCCGGCGTGCCGTGGGGCGAGTTCGAGACCTTCGGGGAGTACATGGCGGCGGTGGGGGGGCGCGGGACCGCCCTCAACTACGGCTGCTACGTCGGCCACACCGCGGTGCGGCTCTACGTGATGGGGCCCGACGCCTACGAACGCGAGGCCACCGACGACGAGATCGCCCGCATGCAGTCCGCCGTGGCCGAGGCCCTCGACGGCGGGGCCATCGGCTTCGCCACCAGCGCCTCGCCGACCCACAACGGCGACCACGGCCGGCCGGTCCCCTCCCGGGTGGGCGACCTCGCCGAGCTGCGGGCCCTGCTCGAGCCGCTCCGCCGGGCCGGCCGGGGCGTGGTGGCCCTCCTGCCCGGCGGGGTGCTGCGCGACGAGGAGGTCTTCGAGCTCCAGCGCCAGGTGGGCCGGCCGGTGACGTGGACCGCGCTCTTGACGGTGAAGGGCTACCCGTACCACCTGAAGGTGGTCGAGCGGAACGACGAGGCGAGGTCCCGCGGCATCGAGGTCTGGCCCCAGGTGTCCTGCCGGCCGCTGGTCTTCCAGATGAACATGGCCGACCCATTCACCCTCAACACCCGGCCCTGCTTCGCCGCCCTGGTGGACGGGCCGGTCTCGGCGCGCCTCGCCGCCTACCGCGACCCCGCCTGGCGGGCCAACGCGCTGGAGGAGATCGGCAAGGGGCTGCCGTTCAACTGGGCGCAGGTGTCGGTGGCCGAGTCCCCCTCCCACCCCGAGCTGGAGGGGAAGCCGGTCATCGAGCTGGCCACCGAGCGCGGCGTGAGCCCCCTCGACGTGGTGCTGGACATCTCGCTGGGGGACGACCTGGCCACCCGCTTCTGGTCGGTGCTGGCCAACGACGACCCCGAGGGGATCGCCTGGCTGCTGCCCCGGGACAACGTGCTGCTGGGGCTGGCCGACTCGGGGGCCCACGTCTCCCAGCTCTGCGACGCCTGCTTCTCCACCGACCTGCTCGGCAACTGGGTCCGCGGCCGGGGGGTCATGCCGCTGGAGCGGGCGATCCACAAGCTGACCGCCGAGCCGGCCGCCGTCTTCGGCCTCGACGACCGCGGGACCGTCGCCGTCGGCCAGGCCGCCGACCTCTGCGTCTTCGACCCTGACACCGTGGCCCCGGGTCCGCTGCGTCGCCTGCGCGACTTCCCGGCCGACGGCGAGCGGCTGACCGCCGACGCCCCGGTCGGCGTGACCCACACCCTGGTGAACGGCGTGCCCATCCGCATGGACGGCGCATCCTGCGAGGACGCCCGGCCCGGGGCGCTCCTGTCGTAACGTTTGAGCGGCCGGCGCCGGGTTCCTCCCCCCGACGCCAGGGCGGCCGCCGGCCGGCTACCAGCCGAGCTCGCGCAGCCTCGGGTCGCTGATCCCGAAGTGGTGCCCCACCTCGTGGACGACGGTCCGGCGGACCTGCTCGCGTACGTCCTCGGGGCTGCTGCAGACCGAGCAGATCGGGACCTGGTAGATGGTGATGCGGTCCGGTGCCGCCCCGGCGTAACTCCAGCGACGGGTGAGCGGCACCCCCTGGTACAGGCCGAGCACATTGGGGGCCGGGCCGATTTCCTCGACCATCACCGCCACGTTGTCCATCTTCTCGGCCAGCTCGGTTGGGAGGGAGTCCAGGGCGTCGGCCACGAGCTGCTCGAACTCCTCCCGGCTGACCTCGACGGTCACCGGCTAGGGCCGGGCTCGGCCCACCGGGGTGGGCCGGTGCCACCACCGGCCGCTGAACCGCCAGGCGTCGTGGGTGGCGTCGGGTGTCGCGCCCACGGCGCCGGGCCGCGGCCACACGGCGTCGACGGCCGCAGCGACCAGGGCCACCACCTCGGGGTCGGGGTCGCTCACAGCGGCACGTTCCCGTGCTTGCGTCGGGGCAGCTCCTCGCGCTTGGAGGCCAGGAGGGCCAGCGCACGGCTGAGGACCTTGCGGGTGTCGGCCGGCGAGATGACGTCGTCCACGTACCCCCGCTCGGCGGCGATGTAGGGGGTGGCGTAGCGCTCGGTGTACTCCTCGACCAGCTCGGCCCGGCGGGCCACCGGGTCGGCCGCCTCGGTGAGCTCGCGTCGGTAGACGATCTCGACCGCGCCCTGGGGGCCCATCACCGCCAGCTCGGCCGACGGCCAGGCGTAGGCCAGGTCGGCCCCGATCGACTTGGAGTTCATGACCACGTAGGCCCCGCCGTAGGCCTTGCGGGTGATGATCTGGACCCGGGGGACCGTGGCCTCGCAGTAGGCGTAGAGGAGCTTCGCCCCGTGGCGGATGATGCCCCCGTACTCCTGGTCGGTCCCGGGCATGAAGCCCGGCACGTCGACGAAGGTCACCAGCGGGATGTTGAAGGCGTCGCAGGTGCGGACGAACCGGGCCGCCTTCTCCGAGGAGTCGATGTCGAGCACCCCGGCCAGCACCGCCGGCTGGTTGCCCACCACCCCCACCACCCGGCCGTCGATGCGGGCGAAGCCGCAGGTGATCGACATGGCCCAGTGGGCGTGGACCTCCATGTAGTCCCCGTCGTCGACGACGGCGGTGATGACCTTCTTCATGTCGTAGGGCTGGTTCGGCGAGGCCGGCATGAGGTCGACGAGCTCGGGGGTCTCGCGCTCGGGGTCGTCCCCGGTCACCACCGGCGGGGGCGGCTCGAGGTTGTTCGAGGGCAGGAAGGACAGCAGGTAGCGGACGTCGTCGAGGCACGCCTTCTCGTCGGCCGAGACGAAGGTGGCCACGCCCGACTTGGTGGCGTGGCTCATGGCCCCGCCCAGCTCCTCGAGGGTCACGTCCTCGCCGGTCACGGTCTTCACCACGTCGGGGCCGGTGATGAACATGTGCGAGGTGCCCTGCACCATGAAGACGAAGTCGGTCATGGCCGGGGAGTACACGGCGCCGCCGGCACAGGGCCCGAGGATCACGCTGATCTGGGGGATCACCCCCGACGCCGAGACGTTGCGGTGGAAGATGCCGCCGTAGCAGTGGAGCGAGACCACGCCCTCTTGGATCCGGGCCCCGGCCCCGTCGTTCAGGCCGATCATGGGCACGCCGGTGGAGGCGGCCAGGTCCATCACCTTGTGGATCTTCTCGGCGAACACCTCGCCCAGGGCCCCACCGAAGACGGTGAAGTCCTGGCTGAAGACGCACACCCGGCGGCCGTCGACGGTGCCGAAGCCGGTCACCACGCCGTCGGTGTAGGGGCGGTTCTCCTCCAGCCCCATCCCGTGGGCCCGGTGCCGGGCCAGCATGTCGAGCTCGCAGAAGGAGCCCTCGTCGAGGAGGTAGTCGATCCGCTCCCGCGCCGTCATCTTGCCCTTGGCGTGCTGTCGCTCGACGGCGCGCGGGCTGCCGGCGTGCAGGGCCTCCTCCTTGCGGGCCGACAGGTCCTCCAGCCGTTGGGTCATCGTGTGGTCCACGGGCCGAAGGCTACCCGTCGTCGCAGAAGCGACGCACGGTCGCCGTCGACCCGCTCGACCGGGTCCCTTGCCCGGGCGGGGCCGGTACGCTCGGGTCCGGAGCCGAGCGGCAAGGAGGTGGCCGAGATGCCCGCCTACACCAGGGGACTGGTCCTCACCTGCACCCACGAGGAGTGCGACTGCCGGGTCGTGATCGAGCGCGAGTGCACCTGCCAGGGCGTCACCGAGGACTCGGTCTACACCTGCGCCTGCGGCGCGCCCCTGGTGCCCGTCACCGGCGGGGGCGGCTGAACCCCGGGTCCCCGTCCACGGCCCGGGCCAGGGCAGCGCGCTCGGCGGGGGCGGCCCGGCGGACGAACTCGGCCAGGGCGTCCTCGGGCGCAGCCGTCGTCCACAGCGCCTCGCGCATGAGGACGGCCACGTGCTCGGCCCTCGAGGTGGTCGCCGAGAACCGCACCGAGCGCCCCTGGTGCCGGCGGCGCACGATGCCCTTCCTCGAGAGGCGCTCCAAGGTGGTGGCGATCGTGGTCGGGGCGTGGCTCCCGAGCCGGTCCCGGACCTCCCGGGCGCTCAGCTCGCCGTCGGCGTCCCAGAGCACGTCCATCACCTGCTGCTCGAGCTCGCGGAGGCGGACGGACCCGCACCGGCAGCCGGCGCCGCAGCCGCACGGTGTGCAGGTGCAGACGGGGTTGTCGCAGGAGCCTGCCGCTGACGCCATGGCGCGGTGTCCCGAGCCGAGCGGGCCCGGACCTACTCCTGCACCAGTTCGATCAGGGTGCCGAACGAGGCCTTGGGGTGGACGAAGGCGACGGTCGTCCCCCGCGAGCCCGGACGCGGCGCCTCGTCGATCACCCGGCCGCCGTGGTCCTTCACCGACTGGAGGGCGGCCGCGCAGTCGTCCACGCGGTAGCCGACGTGGTGGAGCCCCTCCCCCTTGTTGGCCAGGTACTTGGCCACCGGCGAGTCCTCGCGCACCGGGGTGAGCAGCTGGACGTAGGAGTCGGCCACCTTCAGCAGCACCTCCTCCACCCCGTCGCGTTCGACGACCTCGCGGTGGGCCACCGTCGCCCCGAACACCTCGGCGTACCACGCCACCGCGGCTGTCAGGTCGTGCACGGCGATGGCCACGTGGTCGATCTCGGTCAGCACGGTCATCCCTTCCGGCGGAACAGCGTCAGGCGGTCCTCGCCGACCTGGGCCCGGAGCTCGGGGTCCTCGACCCCCAGCCCCTCGGCCGGGGCCAGGCAGAGGACCCCGATCTTCCCCTCGTGGAGGTTCCTGTGCACCTGGGCCGCGGCCTCGCCCACCTCGGTGAGCGGGAAGACCGCCGACAGGGGCGGGAGGATCTTGCCCTCGCAGACCAACCGGTTGGCGTCCCAGGCCTCGCGGTAGTTGGCGAAGTGCGACCCCTTGATGGTCTTGAGCTTCATCCACAGGTGGCGGTTGTCGTATTCGATCAGGTAGCCCGAGGTGGCGGCGCAGGTGACCACGGTGCCGGCCCGCTTGCAGGCGAAGACCGAGGCGCCCATGGTCTGGCGTCCCGGGTGCTCGAAGACGATCTCGGGGTCGTCGCCGACCAGCGCCCGCACGTCCTTGCCGAACCGGCGCCACTCCGACTCGTCCTGGGTGTGCTCGTCCTTCCAGAAGCGGTAGCCGGCGGCCCGGCGGTCGATGACCGCCTCCACCCCCAGCTCGTGCAGGAGGCCCACCTTCTGCTCGGAGGAGACGACCCCGACCGGGATGCCGCCGGCGTTCAGCACGTACTGGACGGCGAAGCTCCCCAACCCCCCGCTCGCCCCCCACACCAGCACGCGGTCCCCCTGGGTGACGGGGGCGCCGTTGTGCGAGACCAGCATGCGGTAGGCGGTCGAGTTGCACAGGGCGTTGACCGCCGCCTCCTCCCAGGTGAGGTGGGCGGGCTTGGGCATCAGCTGATTGGCCTTCACCACGGCGATGTCGGCCAGCCCGCCGAAGTTCGACTCGAACCCCCAGATCCGCTGGTTGGCGGCGAGCATCGAGTCGTCGTGGGCCGAGGGGTCCTGGTCGTCCACGTAGTTGCAGTGCACCGTGACCCGGTCGCCCGGCTTCCACCGCCGCACGAGCGAGCCGGTCCGCAGCACCACCCCCGACGCGTCCGAGCCCACCACGTGGTGGTCGAGGGCGTGGCGGGCCCCCCAGACGCTCTCCTTGCCCAGCCGGTCCAAGAACCCGAAGGTGGGGAGGGGCTCGAAGATCGAGGTCCACACGGTGTTGAAGTTGATCGACGAGGCCATCACGGCCACGTAGGCCTCGTCGGGGGCGAGCTCGGGCAGGGGGACCTCGCCCACGTGGAGGGACTTGCGGGGGTCCTTCTCCTCCGAGGGCATCCCCTCGAACATGGCGGTGTCTTGGCGCCGGACGAAGGCGGCCCGGTAGCGGTCGGGCAGCGGGAGGCCGCCCAGCTCGTCGCCTCCGGCCCCGGCGAGGGCGGCCTCGAGGATGTCGGTCATGGGCACCGACGATAGTGGACGCCGTAGAATGCGATACCGCCCGGTAACCCGCCGGGCTGCACCCGCTCGGAGGAACGCCATGCCCGGATCGGTCGTCGTCGCAGGGGCCCGCACCCCCATCGGCAAGCTCTCGGGGGCCCTGGCCGGGTTCACGGCCATGGACCTGGGCGGCTTCGCCATCGCCGCCGCCCTGGAACGGGCCGGCCTCTCCGGCGACCAGGTCGACTACGTGATCATGGGCCAGGTGATCCTGGCCGGCGCCGGCCAGATCACCGCCCGCCAGGCGGCGTTCAAGGGCGGCATCCCGCTGAGCGTCCCCGCCACCACCGTGAACAAGGTGTGCTTGTCGGGGTTGAACGCCATCTACCTGGCCGACCAGATGATCAACGCCGGCGACGCCGACATCGTGGTGGCGGGGGGCATGGAGTCGATGACCGGGGCCCCGCACCTGTTGCCCGGGGCGCGCTCGGGCTTCCGGCTGGGCGACGCCACCCTGGTCGACACGATGATGTACGACGGCCTCACCTGCGCCTTCGACGAGTGCGCCATGGGGCTGGCCACCGAGCGCTACAACCAGGTGGCCCGCATCAGCCGCGAGCGCCAGGACGCCTTCGCCGCCGCCTCCCACGAGAAGGCGGCCAACGCCACCAAGGAGGGCCGGCTGGCCGAGGAGATCGTGGCGGTGACGGTCCCTCAGCGCAAGGGCGACCCGGTCGTGGTCGACACCGACGAGGGCATCCGGCCCGGCACCACCGCCGAGTCCCTGGGGGCGCTCAAGCCGGCCTTCGACAAGGCGGGCACCATCACCGCCGGGAACGCCTCGCAGATCTCCGACGGCGGCGCGGCGGTGGTGGTCATGTCGCCGGCCCGGGCCGCCGCCCTCGGCCTCACCCCGCTGGGCGAGCTCGTCGGCTACGGCCAGGTGGCCGGCCCGGACACGTCGTTGCTCACCCAGCCCTCGAGGGCGATCGCCAAGGCCCTCGAACGCGCCGGCCGGAGCCTCGGCGACGTCGACCTCTTCGAGATCAACGAGGCCTTCGCCGCCGTCGGCCTGGCCTCGGCCGACGACCTGGGCATCGACGAGAAGAACCTCAACGTGAACGGGGGGGCCATCGCCCTCGGCCACCCGGTGGGGATGTCGGGGACCCGGGTGGCCCTGACCGCCTTGATGGAGCTGCGGCGGCGGGGCGGGGGGCTGGCCGCCGTGGCCCTGTGCGGCGGCGGGGGCCAGGGCGACGCCGCCATCTTCAGCTCCTGACGGCGGCCCGACCGCTCAGAAGGGCGGGCTGAAGAGGCCGACCAAAGAGCCGGTGCCCTGGTCGACGTCGGCCCAGCGCTTGGCGGGCAGGCGGTAGACGGCGAGGGCGCAGGTGGGGAAGGTCCGCCGCTCGTCGGGCTTCTTCTCCAGCGAGACGGCGAGGATCTGGGCGGTCGGGTTGTGGCCCACCACCATCACCGTGGCGATCCCGTCGTCCACGTCGCGCAGCTCGTCGATGACCTCCTCGGGCGTGGCGTCGTAGAGGGCGCGGCGGTACTCGACCGGGGGGTCCCCCAGGCCCGGGAGGACCCGCTCGGCGGTCTGGACCGTGCGCACCGCCGTCGAGCACAGGACGAGCCCCGGCAGGTCGGCGGCCTTGAAGCCGAGCCGGTCGGCCTCGAGCCGGCGGGCCAGGGCGTCGGCGTCGCGCCGGCCCCGGGGGGCCAGCGGCCGCTCGTGGTCGGTCTTGCCGGCGGGCGGGTCGGGGACGGTCTTGGCGTGGCGCAGCAGCCAGAGGTTCACAGGTCCCGCCTCCCCTCGATGGCCCGCCCGAGCGTCAGCTCGTCGGCGTACTCGAGGTCGCCCCCGACCGGCAGCCCGCTGGCGATGCGGGTCACCCTGATGCCCAGCGGGCCGAGCTGGCGGGCGAGGTACATGGCCGTGGCCTCGCCCTCGAGGTTGGGGTTGGTGCACAAGATGACCTCCTTGACCTCCCCGCCCTCGACGCGTTCGATGAGCTCGCGCACCCGCAGCTGCTCGGGCCCGACGCCCTCCAGCGGGTTGAGCGACCCCTGGAGCACGTGGTAGCGGCCGCGGAACCGCTGGGTCCGCTCGACGGCGACGATGTCGCGCGGATCCTCCACCACGCAGACGGTCGCCGCCTCCCGCCGCTCGTCGAGGCAGACCTCGCAGAGGCCCCCGCCCTCGGCCACGTTGAAGCAGAGCGTGCACAAGGTGGTGCGCTCCTTCACCGCCACGATCGCCTCCGAGAGGCGCAGCGCGTCTTCGTCCGGCACCTTCAGCAGGTGGAAGGCGAGCCGCTGGGCCGACTTGGGCCCGATGCCGGGGAGGCGCCCCAACTCGTCGATGAGCGCCCTGAGCGGACCGGTGTACACCTAGCCCGGCACCTCCTCGGCCCCGGGGAACGCCTCAAGGAGCCGCGCCTCGGCCACCGGCCCCGGTTCGCCGTCGGCCGTCGGGTCGAAGTCGTCCCCCTCGTCGAGATCCCCGGGCGCCGTGGCGGCCACGGGCGCGCCGCCCTCGGACTCCACCACCAGGCGCAGCGGGACCGCCACCCCGAAGTGGGCCGAGAGCGCCTCCTCGACGACCGGGCGGACCTCCGCACAGCGCTCGCAGTGGGCGGCGTTGGGCAGGGCGAAGACCGCCGTGCCGTCGTCGCTCGCCACGAACCGGCCCGCGGCGAACAGGACCTTGGCCCGGGCCGGGAGGGACCGCAGGAGCTGGTCGCCCCACGCCTGGACGAGCGCGTCCCGGTCGGGCGGTCCGCCGGCCGGGGCCGGCGCCGGAGGAGGGGCCGTGGCGGCGGGGGGCGGCTCGGCGGCCGCCGTCGGGGGTGCCGGGGGCGGCTCGGCGGCCGCCGTCGGGGGAGCCGGGGCCGGCGGGGGGGCGGCCGCCGCCCGCTGGCGCTTGAGGGCGCCGATCGACGGCATGGCCCGCGGGTCGCCCCCCGGGGCCGGCGGCGGCGGGGACGGCGGGGCGGGCGCCGGGCGCGGGGCCAGCGCGCCCCGCTCGAGCCTCCCGATCCGCTCGGCCAAGGCGGCCGTCGAGTCGTCGAGGTCGGCCCGGGCCAGCCGCACCAGGGCCACCTCGAGCACCACCCTGGGGTCGGGGGCGTCGCGCATCTCCACCTGGGCCCGGCCCAGCACCTCCATCGAGCGGACCAGCCGGGGCAGACCGAGCCGGTCCGCCTGGGCGGCCCGCCGCTCGGCCTCGGCCCCGCCGGCCGTGGCCAGCTCCGGGGCGAGGGCCGCCAGGAACGCCTGGCGCAGGTCGTCGACGAGCTCCGCCGCCAGCTGCTGGGGTCCCCAGCCGGCCTCGTGCAGCGCGGCCACGGCCACCAGGGCCCGGCCGGCGTCCTCGTCGGCCAGGGCGTCGGCCACCTCGGCCAGCTCGGGCCGGGCGTCGTCGGCCGAGCCGGAGGCCGCCACCTGGTCGAGGGCGGAGAGGGTGTCGCGGGCCGACCCCCGGCCCCGCCGCACCGCCACCGACAGGGACTCCTCGTCCAGCGAGAGGCCGGCCGCCTCGTTCACGTCGTGGACCAGCTCGGCCAGGGCGTCTGTCCCCAGCAGGCGGAACTCGAAGTGCTGGGTGCGGCTCCTGATGGTGGGCGGCACCTTCTGGGGGTCGGTGGTGGCCAGGACGAAGATGACGTGGCCCGGGGGCTCCTCCAACGTCTTGAGGAGGGCGTTGGCCGCCGAGTTGGAGAGCATGTGGACCTCGTCGACGATGTAGACCTTCCAGCGCCCGGGGGTGCCCAGGGCGGCGTGGGCGATCAGGTCGCGCATGGCTTCCACCCCGTTGTTGGAGGCGGCGTCGAGCTCGTGGACGTCGAGCGAGGTGCCCCTGGTGATCTCGACGCACGACGTGCACACCCCGCAGGGTTCGCCGTCGGCGGGCTGGGCGCAGTTGAGCGCCTTGGCCAGGATCCGGGCGGTCGAGGTCTTGCCGGTCCCCCGCGGCCCGCTGAACAGGTAGGCGTGGGCGACGTGGCCGTCCCGCACGGCGCTGCGCAGGGCCAGGACCACGTGCGGCTGTCCCCGCAGCTCCCCGAAACGGCCGGGCCGGAAGCGACGATAGAGGGAGACGAAGGGCTCGTCGCTCATGGCGGCGAGCCTACCGGTGAGCGCACCGGCGCTCGGTGCGATGGCCAGGTTGGCTACGGCACACGGCCTCACCCGCTGAGAGCTGCTGCCTTCCGACCCTGACTCGGTTCACGAGCGACCGTTGCGCAGGACCCGGCCACCGCACCCAACGTCGGCGACGGGGCCACGTTAGCCCGCCGGATAGCCTGAGCGCCCTCGGAGGCGTGCGAGAGCGGCCGAATCGGCACGACTGGAAATCGTGTGTGGGGCAACCCACCGTGGGTTCAAATCCCACCGCCTCCGCTCTGCTCCCGCGGCGCCCCGGCGCCGGGGGGGCCGCGCTTGGTTACAGTCCGGCCCCATGACGGCGCCCGCGGCGGTCACCGACGAGCAAGCCATGCGCCTCGCCCTCGAAGAGGCGGCGCTGGCCCTGGCCCACGGCGACGTCCCCGTCGGGGCGGTGGTGCTCGGCGCAGGGCGGGTCATCGCCTCCCGGCACAACGAGCGCGAGCTGCGGCGCGATCCCACCGCCCACGCCGAGCTCCTGGCCCTGCGCGATGCCGGGGAGGCCGTGGGCGGCTGGCGGCTCGACGGCCTGACCGTGGTGGCGACCCTCGAGCCGTGCCCCATGTGCGCCGGCGCGCTGGTGGCCTCGCGGGTCTCGCGCCTCGTCTTCGGGGCCCCCGACCCCCGGGCCGGGGCCTGCGGCACCCTCTACAACCTGTGCTGCGACCCGCGCCTCAACCACGAGGTGGCGGTGACCCCCGGGGTGCTCGGGGAAGAGAGCGCCGACCTGCTCCGGGGGTTCTTCGGGGACCGTCGCTGAAGTTGCGGGCACCCCCCGCCGCGGCCCGCGGCGGTGGCGGGGGCGGCGTGGCGACCGGTTAACCTCTGCGCCGGAGGCGTGCGAGAGCGGCCGAATCGGACGGTCTCGAAAACCGTTGTACCTCCGGGTACCGTGGGTTCAAATCCCACCGCCTCCGCTGCGAGCGCCGGGCCGGCGCGCCGTGGGCGGCACGGGACCTCCGTGCGGCCGAGGGGACCGGTGCTCGGCGCAGCTGGGCCGCGCCTTCGACCGGGGCGCGCCGGCACTACCATGAGGTGGTCCGGGGACGGAAAGGCGCCCCCGCACGGGCAGGGTCGTCGCACTCCACCCGGAGCTCCTCCGCCGGTCGGCGGCCGGCAGGAGCAGGAGATTCCGCCCTGACGGGCGGTGGCCAGGAAGTTGTCCGGAGAAGGCCGCCCCGCGCCGGGGGCGGCGGCCGGAGAGAGGATGTGGTGTATGGCGCGTCCGCGTTCCACCTTTGGGAAGCTGCAGCGGGACCAGGCCAAGAAGTCGAAGGCAAAGGCCAAGCAGGAGGACCGGGTGGCCCGGCGCGAGAACCGGGAGGAGGCCGCCCCCGAACCGGGGCCGGTCGAGGACCAGGCGGCCCTGCTCGAGCAGTTCGCCCGGCTCCACGAGGACCTGGCCGACGGCCGCATCTCGATCGACGACTTCGAGGTGGCCCAGGAGGACCTGCGGAGCCGGCTGCAGGTCGACTGACGACCGGGCCGGCTACCCGGCGGCGACCGGGGGGCGGTGCTCCAGCCACCGCCTGAGACCGGCCGCGTTGGAGTGGACCCCGTTCATGATCTCGAGCTTCTCGCGGTGCTCGGGGGCCACATCGGCCATCTGCGGGTCGAACCGCTCGGCCAGGGCATCGGCGATGTCGCGCCCCTCGGCGAAGGCGCGCTCGGCCGTCTCGGCCCAGAGCCGGAGGGTCTCCTCGGCCTCGGCCAGGAGGTCGGGAGGGTCGAGGAGCAGGCCGTAGTGGGCCAGGGCGATGCCCGTCGGCCGTCGTTCGGCGAACCGGCGGAGCGAGCGCAGCGCCTGGTCGAGGTCGAAGTCCGGCGGCGGCGTCGAGGGCCGGAGCACCCCGGCGTCGGGCAGCCGGACCCCCACGGCGTCGCCGGCGAACAGGATCCCGCTGGCCGAGTCGTGCAGCCCCACGTGGTGCTTGGCGTGGCCCGGGGAGTCCACCGCCACCAGCACCCGGTCGGGCCCGACGCGGATCTCCTCGCCGTCGTCGAGCACGTGCAGGCGCTCGGCCGGCGTCGCCTCGAGGCGGCCGTAGAGGGAGTCGAGGAGCGGGCCGTAGACGCGGGCGGCCGACTCGACCAGCCGGGTGGGGTCGGCCAGGTGGCGCGCCCCCTTCTCGTGGACGTAGACGGTGGCCGACGGAAAGGTCCGGGCCACGTCGCCCACCCCGCCGGCGTGGTCGAGGTGGATGTGGGTCACCACCACCCCCGACAGGTCGCCGGCCCCCATCCCCAGGTCGGCGAGCGCCTCGAGGAGGACCGGGACCGAGGACTGGCTGCCCGTCTCCACCAGCACCGGTTCGGCCCCCTCGATGAGGTAGCCCGCCGTGACCCGGTGCCAGCCGCCCAGCAGGGTGTCGATCTCGAGCACCCCGGGGGCGATCCGGCGGGCCGACCCACTCAAGGGGCGGAGACCTCCACCACCACCTTCACGTCGTCGGCCTGGCGGTCCAGCGCCTGCTCCCAGTCGGCCAGGGGGACCTTCCGGCTCACCACCCCCGAGAGCCAGCCGCGGTCGGCCTTGGCCAGGGCGGCGGCCGCGTCCTCGTAGTGGCGGCGGTTGGCGTTGACCGACCCCACCACCGACTCGTTGGCCAGCACCATCGACCGATTGAGCGCGCCCTCGTCGACCTCGATGGCCCGACCGGCGGCCGACACCCCCGTGAGGCAGACGACGCCCCCCGGCCCGACGTGCTCGATGGCGTCGAGCACCAGCGAGGAGACGCCGGTGCACTCGATGATGGCGTCGGGCTCGTCGCACGCCTCGGCCACCGACCCCGTGTGGTAGTGCGCTCCCAGTCGGCGCACCAGGTCGGGCTTGGGCCCGTCGGTCATCTGGTCGATCACGTGGACCTCCAGGCCGCGCTGGACCCCGATCATGGCGGCCAGCAGGCCGATGGGCCCGGCCCCGGTGACCACGGCCCGGGTGGGGTTCCAGTGGGCCCGGCCGCCGATGCGGTCCACCTGCTCCCACGCCTTGGCCACGACCGACGTCGGCTCCAGGAGCACGCCGAGGATCCCGAGGGACGGGTCCACCTTCACCAGGTAGTCGGGGGTGATGCGGTAGCGCTCGGAGAGGTAGCCGTCGTGCTGCTTGATCCCCCGCTCGGTGTACTGCCCGTTGCGGCAGAAGTCCCACTCGCCCACGGCGCAGTTTGTGCAGGGGACGGGGTCGGGCCGGCGCACGATGCCCACCACCAGGTCGCCCTCGGCCACGGGCGCGCCGGCCGGCGCCTCGAGCACCCGGCCCAGCGACTCGTGGCCCAGCACCAGCCGCTCGCGTCCCGGCGGCGCCCAGCCGTACTGGCCCGAGAGGATCTCGATGTCGGTGCCGCAGATGCCGACGGCGATCGTCTCCACCAGCACCGGCCCGTCGGCCTCGGGCGGGTCGTCGACGTCGCTCAGCTGGGCCGAGTCCTTCTCCATCGGTATCACGGTCAGCGCTTTCACAGCGTCCTCCTTCTCGTTCGCGTCACCGCGAGCGGTGCATCGACCACCGTAGGGACATTGTTCACCGGTACGACCGCCGGCGTGGCGGGCGGCCCTGTCGCGTCCACCCCCCGCCCCGGGCGCCGGGGTGGCCGTCGGCCAGCAGCCGCCTGCGCACCCGGGGTGGCCCGCCCTCGGGGGCCTGGTCCGAGGGGCCCGCGTGGCCGCTCAGCCGGAAGGCCGTGTTGACCAGCGACACGTGCGAGAACGCCTGGGGGAAGTTGCCCACCAGCCGGCCGGCCACCGGGTCGTACTCCTCGGAGAGGAGGCCCAGGTCGTTGCGCACGGCCAGGAGCCGCTCGAACAGCGCCCGGGCGTCGTCGACACGGCCGATCAGGTGGAGGCAGTCGGCGAGCCAGAACGAGCAGGCCAAGAAGGCCCCCTCCCGGCCGGACAGGCCATCGACCGTCCCGTCGTCGGTGGTGCGGTAGCGGAGCACGAAGCCCTCCTGGAGCAGCTCGCGCTCGATCGCCTCGACGGTGCTCACCACCCGGGGGTCGCTGGCCGGCAGGAAGCCCACCAGGGGGATCATGAGGACGCTGGCGTCGAGCTCGTCGGTGCCGTAGTACTGGGTGAAGGCCCCTTTGCCGGCGTCGAACCCCTTCTCGCAGACCTCGGCGTGGATGGCGTCGCGCAGGGCGCGCCACTTCTCGAGCGGTCCGGGGAGCTCGGGGTACACCTCCATCGTGCGCACCGCCCGGTCCACGGCCACCCAGGCCATCACCTTGGAGTGGGTGAAGTGCCGCCGGGGGCCCCGCACCTCCCAGATGCCGTCGTCGGGCTGCTTCCACCCGTCCTCGAGGAACTCGATCAGCTTGGACTGGAGATCCCAGACGGCCCGGCTGTGCACCCCGTCCACCTGGCACGCCTCGTAGAGGGCCGACATGACCTCGCCGTAGACGTCGAGCTGGAACTGGCCGGAGGCCGCGTTGCCGACCCGCACCGGTGCCGACTGCTCGTAACCGGCCAGCCAGCCCACCTCCCACTCGTCGAGGCGGCGCTCGCCGCCGGCCCCGTACATGATCTGCAGCTTGGACACGTCACCCGCCGTGCA
Source organism: uncultured Actinomycetota bacterium (assembly GCA_963770505.1). Classification (GTDB taxonomy): domain Bacteria; phylum Actinomycetota; class Acidimicrobiia; order Acidimicrobiales; family RAAP-2; genus CAVYPR01. The sequence continues at coordinate 794,752 of CAVYPR010000006.1, forward strand.
GCGCAGCAGCCAGTCGCGCCACGCCATCGCCTCGTCGTGAAAGCCGCCTCGCATCAGGGACTCGAGGGTCAGGGTGGCGTCGCGCAGCCAGCAGTAGCGGTAGTCCCAGTTCCGGTTGCCGCCGAGGGCCTCGGGCAGCGACGTGGTGCCGGCGGCCACGATGCCCCCGGTCGGCTCGTAGGTGAGGGCCTTCAAGGTGATCAGCGAGCGCAGCACGGCGTCGGAGAACTCGCCTTCATAGGTGCAGGTCTCCGACCAGCTCCTCCAGAAGACCTCGGTGTGGACGACGGCGAACCACGGGTCCACCGGGCGCGGCGGCGCCTCGTGCGACGGGTACCAGGTGAGCAGGAACGGCAGCTGCTGGCCCTCGTCGATGGTGAACTCCGCCACCGTGCGCAGCCCCTCCCCGTGGGTGTCGGCCCGGGTCCACAGCGCCACGGCGTCGGGTCCGGCCGTGGCCGTGAGCAGGTGTTCGTGGTGGGTGACCCAGGGGATGGCCTCGCCGTAGCCGAAGCGCACGCACATCTCCATGCGCATCGGCACCGAGCCGCGTACCCCGCGCACCACCCGCACGACCTGTGGGTCCTCCTCGCGGATGGGCATGCAGTCGGTGACCCGCACCGTGCCGTCGGCCGTGTCGAACTCGGTGTCGAGCACCAGGGTGCCGGCGCGGTAGCTGCGGCGGGTGGCGGTGACGGTGCCCTCGGGCCCGGCCGGGGCGATCCTCCAGAAGCCGTTGTCGTCGGTGCCGAGCAACCGGGCGAAGCACGCGCTCGAGTCGAAGTGCGGGAGGCACAGCCAGTCGATCGAGCCGTCCGAGCCCACAAGGGCCACGGTGTGGAGGTCGCCGATGAGGGCGTACTCCTCGATCGGCAGCGGCACGGCCGCCATTCTTGCAGTCGGGGCCGGATCGACGCTTCAGCCTTCGGTGCAGGCCCCGGTTGTCACCGGGGCGCTGCGCAGCGAGGCCTCGTCCACGCGTTGCAGCACGCCGGGGGAGGTCAGCGCGTAGCCGATCTTCGCTGTGACCGTCGAACGGGAGAAGACGACTCCGATCACGTGGCCGTCGGCGTCGACGATGGGGCCGCCCGAGTTGCCGGGCTCGATGACGGTGTCGAGCTGGTACACCTGGCGGACCACGGAGCCCTGGTTGTAGATGTCGCGACCCGAGGCGGTGATGACGGTGGCCACGCCGGCCGGCCCCACCGTGAGCGGACCGTTCTCGGGATAGCCGATGACCGCCCCCTGGGTCCCCCGGTCGACCACCCCGGGGGAGATGGCGAGGGCGGGGCCGAGGGGCGCGCTGGTCCGGAGGACGGCCAGGTCGTAGGCGGGGTCGAAGAGCACCGGGGTCGCCCTGAAGGTGGCCGCGCCCACCTGCACCTGGGTTGTGTGCTCACCGGCGACCACGTGGGCGTTGGTCACCACCAGTCCCGGGCCCGCCACGAACGCCGATCCCTCCTGCAGGTAGCCGCAGGCCTGCCCCAACACCTTGACGACCGAGCGGGAGTCCGAAGCGGCCATGGCGGCAGCGGCACCCTGCGACGGCACGGCCACCGGGCCCGCGGTTGTCGGGGCCAGCTGGGCGAAGACCGAGGGGAAGCCCGGGGTGGCCAGGAAGGACTGCACGTTGGCGAAGACTGTCGGCACCGGCGGCATGACGGTGTCGACCGCACGCAGCACGTCGGAGCCCTGTATCTCCGAGCCCAGCCAACCGGCGGGGGCCTGGACCACGACGTTGGCCACGAGCCAGGCCGAGAGCAGGACGGCCGCCCCGGCCACGACCACCCCGAGCCCCGCGTCGAGCGGGCCGAGGTGCCACCGGCGCAGGGTCCCGTTGGTCCAATTCCCGATCACCCGGCCCCCGACGCTGAAGAGGGCGGCCGACCCGAGGACCAGAGCGAGGGTGACGGAGGTCTTGAGGTTGCCGGCGTGCATGGAAGCGACCAGCCCCACGGCCACCAGCGCCCCGACGGTCATGCCGAGCAGAAACCCACCGTAGGTGAGCACCTGCGTGATGGCCCCGAGACGGAGCCCTTGGATGGCCGCCGCGATAACCACCACGATGAGCACGATGTCGAGCGCGTCCATCCGGTCCGAGGGTAGACGACCGCTCCCCGGCCCCGGCTGCAGGCGGGCGTGCACGCGCCGTTGCCAGGCGTGCACCCGGGTGGACGATCCCCCCATCACGCGATCGTCACAGAGCGCCCCAGACGGGACGCCGGCCGCACCGGTGGTGGTAAAAGTGCCCCGTGCAGATCGGGGCGGTCTTCCCGCAGACCGAGATCGGGGCCGACCCGGGTGCCATCGCCGCCTTCGCCCAGGCCGCCGCCGACCTCGGCTACCGCCACCTCCTCGCCTACGACCACATCCTGGGTGCCGACCCCGCGGTGCACGCGGGGTGGTCCGGGTTCTACGACATCAACGACACCTTCCACGAGCCGCTGCTGCTCTTCTCCTGGCTGGCCGCCATCACCGAGCTCGAGTTCGCCACCGGCATCCTGGTCGCCCCCCAGCGCCAGACCGCCCTCCTGGCCAAGCAGGCGGCCGAGCTCGACCTGCTCACGGGCGGCGGCCGGCTCCGCCTCGGTCTCGGCATCGGTTGGAACGAGGTCGAGTACCAGGCCCTCGGCCAGCCCTTCGAGCACCGCGGGGCCCGGCTCGAGGAGCAGATCACCCTCCTGCGGCGGCTGTGGACCGAGCAGAGCGTCACCTTCGAGGGGCGGTTCGACACCGTGACCGGGGCCGGCATCGCGCCGCTTCCGGCAACCCGCCCCATCCCGCTGTGGCTCGGGGGGGCGGCCCCCGCCGCGCTGAGGAGGATCGGCCGGCTGGCCGACGGGTGGTTCGCCATGCTGGGGCCCGGCCACGGACTCGAGCAGGCCCTCGAGGTGATCGCCGACGCCGCCGTCGGGGCCGGGCGCGACCCGGCGCGGATCGGCCTGGAGGGACAGGCCCGCTGGTCCGTGCGGGACCCCGAGCGCGCCGGACGCGAGGCCGAGCACTGGGGACGCGCCGGCGCCACCCACCTCACGCTGAACACCATGTCCTCGGGGTGCGTCACGGTGGACGACCACATCTCGGCCATGGCGGCCGCCGTCCCCCAGCTCGCCGGATCGGCCGGGTAGCGCCGGTGGATCCCCGGACCCCCGGGCCACCGGCCGGGTGGTTTCCCGACCCGGCCGGGGGCGGGGGCCTGCGCTGGTGGGACGGCGTGGGATGGACGTCGACGACCTCACCCGGCACGCCGGCGCCACCCGGAGGGTCCGCCACCGTCCCGGCGCCCTCGGCCGGGCCACCGGTCGGTCCGTCTCCGGGGGGCCCGTACCCGGGGTACCCGGGGGGCCCGTACCCGGCGTCACCGGCCCCGGCGGCACTTCATCCGACCGACGCCCACCTCCTCTTCCACGCCCGGACTCTGGTCGACAGCGAACGGCGCATGACCAACTGGGGGCGCTGGGCGCTGGCGGGGATGGCCGCGGCGTCGGTCGCCGCGGCGGTCGTGGCCGCCGCCAACTGGTCCCATCTCGCCGCCTTCTTCCATTGGTACCGGGTCGTGTTCGACGCCTCGCGGGCCGGCGCCACACCACCGCCCCTGCCGGACCGCGCCAGGCTGCCGCTCGTCGTCGACCTGCCGGGGCTCGCGCTGGTGGCTTCGGAGATCTTCTTCGTGGTCTGGCAGTTCCGGGCGGCCACCGCCGCCCGGGCCCTGGGCATGCCCGCCCGGCGCTCCCCGCGCGCCGGGGTGATCCTGTGGTTCATCCCCGTCGCCAACCTGTGGTGTCCCTACCAGGCCATCAGGGACTGTCTCCCCTACGACCACCCCGAACGTCGCACGGTGCTGCGCTTCTGGCTGGCGCTGGTGGTCGGCGAGCTGTGCGGCGGGGCCGGCGTGGTGGTCGGCGCCTTCTCGCGGCCGGCGGGGATCGCACTCATCGTCGTGGCGGCCGTGGTCTGGTCGGTGGCGGTGGTGGCCGGCCGGCGGGTGCTCCAGGCGTCGATCGACGTCCACCGCAGCATGGCCGGCGCCTAGCGGGCGGTCGCACCCTGGCGCAGAAGTAGCCTCTCAACCGATGTTCGAGTGGACCGAGGAGCAGCTCGCCATCCGCGACGCTGTGCGGCGGTTCGTGACCGAGGAGGTCGCCCCGAGGGTCACCGAGCTCGAGCACGGCGACCTCCCGCCCTACGACGTCATCCGCAAGTTCTACGCGGCCTTCGGCCTGGACCAGTTGGCCCGGGAGGGGTTCAAGCGGTCCCTCGAACGCAGGAGGACCGGGGCCGAGGCGAGCCCGCGCTCGCCGGGCGACAGCCAGGCGGCGATGACGCTCATCCCCATCGTCGAGATCTGCCACTACTGCCCGGGCATCGTCACCGCCCTCGGGGTGAGCACGGGCTTGGCGGCCGGCACGATCATGAAACGGGGCACGCCCGCCCAGATGGAGCGGTGGGCGCTCGACCTGCTCACGATGGAGAAGGTCGGGGCCTGGGCCATCACCGAGCCGGGCTCGGGCTCCGACGCCTTCGGCGGGATGACGGCGAGCGCCCGGCGGGACGGCGACGGTTACGTGCTGAACGGCTCCAAGACCTTCATCACCAACGGCCCCTACGCCGACACGGTCGTCTTCTACGCCAAGCTGGACGACGGGGGCGATCCACGCACGCGCCCGGTGCTCACCTTCGTCCTCGACCGCGGCATGGAGGGGTTCGAGCAGTCCAGGCCGCTGCGGAAGATGGGCCTGCACTCCTCGCCCACCGGCGAGCTCTTCCTGACCGACGTGCAGGTCGGGCGCGACCGCCTCCTCGGGGAGTCCGAGGACCAGGGCGCCGGCGGAGGGCGGCAGAGCGCCAAGGACAACTTCGTTACCGAGCGTGCCGGGGTGGCCGCCATGTCCCTCGGGGTGATCGAGGAGTGCCTGCGGCTCTCGATCGCCTACGCCAAGGAGCGGCTCCTGTGGGAGAAGCCCATCGCCGACTTCCAGTTGATCCAGCTGAAGCTGGCCCGCATGGAGGTGGCCCGGCTCAACGTGGAGAACCTGGTGTTCCGGCACATCGAGATGTCCGAGGCCGGCCGGAGCCTCACCCTGGCCGAGGCGTCGGCCATGAAGCTCTACTCGGCCCAAGCGGCCAGCGAGGTGGCCATGGAGGCCGTGCAGCTCTTCGGGGGCAACGGCTACATGTCGGAGTTCCGGGTCGAGCAGCTGGCCCGCGACGCCAAGGTCTTCCAGATCTACGCGGGCACCGACGAGATCCAGGTCACCCACATCGCCCGGGACCTCCTGTCGCGCCCGCGGTGACCGGTCTCTTCTCCGTCGCCGACAAGGTCGCGCTGGTGACCGGCGGGTCGCGGGGCATCGGCCTCATGATCGCCGCCGGCTTCGTCGAGGCGGGGGCCAACGTCTACATCTCGTCCCGCAAAGCGGAGGTCTGCGAGCAAGTGGCCGCGGAGCTGTCGGCGGTGGGACGGTGCACGCCGTTGCCGGCCGACCTGTCGTCGGAGGACGGCTGCCGCCAGTTAGCCGAGGAGCTCGCCCGGAGGGTGGACCGTCTGGACGTACTGGTCAACAACGCCGGGGCCACGTGGGGAGCGCCGCTGGCCGAGTTCGACGAGGCGGCGTGGGAGAGGGTGCTGGCCCTCAACGTGAAGGGCGTCTTCCACCTCACCAAATTCGTGCTCCCCCTGCTCGAGGCGGCCGGGTCGGCCGACGAGCCGGCACGGGTGATCAACATCGGCTCGATCGACGGCATCCACGTGCCGGTTCTCGAGACCTACTCCTATGCGGCGTCGAAGGCGGCGGTGCACCAGCTCACCCGGCACCTGGCCCGCCGGCTGGCCCCGTCGGTCACGGTAAACGCCATCGCCCCCGGGCCGTTCGAGTCCAAGATGATGGCGGCCACGCTCGAGGCCTTCGGCGAGCAGATCGCCGCGGCCGCTCCCCTCCGGCGCATCGGCCGTCCCGACGACATGGCCGGGGCCGCCATCTTCCTCGCCTCGAGGGCCGGCGCCTACCTCACCGGTGCCGTCATCCCGGTCGACGGGGGGATCGCCACCGTCGGCTGACGGGCGTCAGGCGAAGACGACCGTCCGCGCCCCGTTCAGCAGCACGCGGTCTTCCAGGTGCCACCGAAGACCGCGGGCGAGCACCGTGCGCTCGATGTCGCGCCCGATCCGCATGAGCTCCTCGGGCGTCTCGGTGTGGTCGATGCGCCGGGTGTCCTGCTCGATGATGGGGCCCTCGTCCAGGTCGGCCGTCACGTAGTGGCAGGTGGCCCCGATCACCTTGACCCCCCGCTCGAACGCCTGGTGGTACGGGCGAGCCCCGGCGAACGAGGGCAGGAAGCTGTGGTGGATGTTGAGGATGCGACCCGGGTAGCGGGCACACAGCTCGGGGGGGAGGATCTGCATGTAGCGGGCCAGCACCATCACGTCCCCGCCGGCCTCGTCGAACAGTCGGCCGATCTCGTTGAAGGCCCCGGCCCGACCGTCGGCGTCGCCGGTGCCGGGCACGGCGACGTGGTGGAAGGCCACGCCGGTGCGCTCGACCACCGGGGCCAGTGTCTCGTGGTTGGACACGACGCAGGGGATCTCGCAGGGGAGGTCGCCGCTGCCCCAGCGGTAGAGGAGGTCGGCCAGGCAGTGGTCCTCCCGGCTGACCAGGATGACGACCCGCTTGGGCCGGTCGGTGTCGGTCAGCCGCCAGCCCATGGAGAACTCCGCGGCCAGCGGCTCGAATCGCTGTTGGAACTCCTCGGGACCGAACGGCAGCGAGTCGGCGATCACCTCGATGCGTAGGAAGAACCGGCCGGTGGACAGGTCGCCGTGCTGGGCTGCCTCGAGCACCCAGCCGCCGTGCTCGGCGATGAAGCCGCTCACCGCGGCCACGATCCCGATGCGGTCCGGGCAGATGACGGTGAGGACCAGCCTGCGCACCGCACCGTCGACGGCCCCGGCCGTCGGTCGGGCGGTGTCTCCGCTGTGCATCCGTGTCCGCTCCCTGCCAAGGCCTCGGTCGGTCCGCCACCCTACCGGGGGCCGGCGGCCCCGGGTGGGACGCGAGAAAAGGGCCCAGCGTGCACCCTGTCTGGGCGCGCGCGCCCGCTACCCTCGGCCAACCGAACGAGGAAGGGTAGACGGCTGTGCGCAAAGCTGGCTGGGCGATCGCCGCAGTCGTGGTGGTGGTGATCGTCCTCGTGGTGGTCCAGGTGACCAGGTCGACGCCGGCCCAGACGGTGGTGACCCACACCCCGTCCCCGGTCCACGTGACGGGCACCTCCTCGCTCCCCTGGCCGACCAACGGCGCCGCCGCCGTGGCCGTCGGGCCCACCGGGGCGGTCCGTACCTCCGGGGCCGCCCAGGAGAAGCCGATCGCCAGCCTGGCCAAGATGATGACGGCCTACGTCGTGCTCACCGACCACCCCCTCCAGAGCGGGCAGCCCGGACCGTCCATCACCATCACCACAGCTGACGTGGCCACCTACAACAGCGACGTCGCGGCGTCCGACTCGGTGCTGCCGGTCAGCGCCGGGGAGGCCATCACCGAGCAGCAGGCCCTCGAGGGGTTGCTGGTGGCCTCGGCCGACAACATCGCCGTGGTGCTCGCCGAATGGGACGCCGGCAGCCTGACAGCCTTCGTCGGAAAGATGAACGCGGCGGCCAAGGCGCTCGGGATGGACCACACCCACTACACCGACCCCTCGGGCCTGCAGACAACTACCGTCTCCACCCCGAGCGACCAGCTGGCCATCGCCCGCAAGGCCATGGGCGACCCGAACTTCGCCTCCATCGTCGCCATGCAGTCCGCCACATTCCCGGTGGGCGGCACGGTCCAGAACTACGACTACGACGTCGGACACGACGGCATCATCGGGATCAAGACCGGTTCGGACTCGGCCGCCGGCGGGTGCTGGGCCTTCGCCGCCACCCGGACGGTCGCCGGCAAGCCGCAGACCGTCTACGGGGTGGTGCTCGGCATCCCCGGGACGGCGACAGGGCTCATCGAGCCGGCCCTGGCCGCCGGGAAGGCCCTGGCCGACGCCCTGCCCAGCACCGTGAGCACTATGACGGTCCTCCCGGCCCACTCGGTCGTCGGGTACGTCACGGCGCCGTGGCGCTCGAGCCCGGTCCCGATCACCACGCTCCGACCCCTCCAGGGGCTGGTGGTCAACGGGTCGACCGTCACCTTCCACGTCTCGTTGGACCAGGTGGCGGGCACGACGGTCGCCGCGGGACAGCCCCTGGGCTCGGTCACGGCCGAGGGCGTGGGGGGCGTGGCCCTCTCGCCGGTCGAGGCGGCCGCCGCGGGCTCCGGGCCGACCTGGTCCTGGCGGCTGACCCGCCTCTGACCCACCGCGGGCCGGTGCCCCGTGCTATGAAGATCGTGACGATTCCGTTACGATGACTCGCATCTGGGCGCCGGGTACCAGTGACGCCCGTCAAGGGGAAAGGGGCACCAGCACATGGGAACCACCGAAGGGCTCAGAGGGGGTCTTCTGCGCAAGGCGCTGGCGGCGGGGATGGTGGCCGCCACGCTCACCATGGGGCTCACGGGCATCGTGGCCTCGTCGGCCTCGGCCTCGTCGAGTGCGAAGACAACGGTGATCTTCGCCGAGCAGGCACAGGCTCCCCCCAACTACATCTTCCCCTTCATGAGCCTGGCGTTCTTCAGCGTCTACAACATCAACCAGTTCCAGTTCCTCATGTACCGACCGCTGTTCTGGTTCGGCAAGACAAACACGCCCGACCTGAACACATCGCTCTCCGTGGCCAAGAAGCCCGTCTACTCCAAGACAAACACCGTGGTCACACTCACACTCAAGAGCTACAAGTGGTCAGACGGTGAGACGCTCACAGCCAAGGACGTCATGTTCTGGATGAACATGCTGCACTCGGAGAAGACAAACTGGGCGGCCTACGCCCCGGGTGGCAGCAACATCCCCGACAACGTGAAGAGCATCACCATCGACAGCCCGACCAAGCTGACCTTCACGCTCACCCAGGGCTTCAACACATACTGGTACACCTACAACCAGCTCTCCCAGATCACCCCGATCCCGATGGCCTGGACAAAGACCACGACAGCCGGCGCACCGGGTTCGGGAGGCTGTGCCACAGCCCCCTTCGGCGAAGCCGACGGGCCGTGCGCAGCGGTCTACACGTACCTGTCCAAGCAGGCCGGCTACGACCCGACAAACCCCAAGGCGGCCAACAACTCGCTGGACACCTACGCCACCAACCCCCTGTGGCAGGTGGTCGACGGCCCGTGGCACCTCACCCAGTTCAACGTGACAGGCGCCCTCACCATGGCCCCCAACCCCACGTACTCGGGCCCGGTGAAGCCGACGATCAAGAAGTTCGAGGAGGTCCCGTTCACCTCGGACACCTCGGAGTTCAACGCCCTGGTCGGCCAGAAGGTGACATACGGCTACCTGCCGCTGCAGGACGTCACCGCGGCGACCAGCACACCCAAGGTGGCCGGCAAGAACAACCCCCGCCTGCAGGCGAACTTCAATCTGAGCCCGTTGAACGGCTGGGCGATCAACTACTTCCCCTACAACTTCAACTCGACGGGTGACAGCGGGAACGCCGGGGCCATCTTCAGCCAGCTGTACTTCCGCCAGGCCATGCAGCTGCTGGTGGACCAGCCGGCGGAGATCACCAAGTTGGCCCACGGCTACGGCGTGGCGACCTACGGTCCGGTTCCGGTCATCCCGACAAACCCCTTCGCCTCGAGCCTCGAGAAGGCGAACCCCTACCCGTACAACGTGACAAAGGCCAAGAAGCTCCTCTCCAGCCACGGCTGGAAGGTGACGCCCAACGGGACCACCACCTGCACACACCCGGGCAAGGCCTCCAACGAATGCGGGGCGGGTGACGGCACCACGATCCCCAAGGGCGCCAAGCTGGCCTTCACGATCCAGTACGCCACCGGTTCAGACCATCACCAGCGAGACGATGAACGCCGAGAAGTCGAGCTGGGCCCAGGCCGGCATCAACGTCACGCTGACCTCGGCCTCGTTCAACACGGTCATCGGCAACGCCACCCCGTGCCCCAAGGGCTGCAGCTGGGAGCTGCAGAACTGGGGGGCCGGCTGGATCTTCGCCCCGGACTACTACCCGACGGGTGAGGAGCTCTTCCAGACCGGGGCCGGGTCGAACTCGGGGAACTACTCGACAGCGACCAACGACGCCAACATCAAGGCCACCAACGTCTCGAAGGTCAAGCTGACAACCTACGAGAACTACCTGGCCAAGGAAGTGCCGGTCATCTACCAGCCGAACTACACCAATCCGCTGGTCGAGATCGCCAAGCCGATCTCGGGGGCCACGCCGGTGAACGTGCTGCAGCAGATCACACCGGCCTACTGGCGGGTCAAGTAACTCGCGAACGCGATGACAACCCTCCCCCAGGAGCACCGGCGAGCCCGGTGCTCCTGGGGAGCAGGGAACTTCGGGGCCACGTCGCCTGACGCCGGTCTCGACCCGACCGTAAGCTGAGCCGGTCATGGCAGGGTTCCTTCTCCGGCGCACCATCCAGGCGGTCATCGTCATCGCCGGGGTGATCCTGATCGTCTTCCTCCTGAGCCAGCTGATCCCCGGCGGCGAGTGCAAGGCCGTGCTCGGCCCCAAGGCCACCACCCGTGAACTGCCTGCGGTTCAACCGGCTCAACGGCTTCAACCAGCCGGTCCTGGTCCAGTTCGCCAAGTATCTCAAGGGCCTGATCTGGCCCTTCTGGCACCCCAACCTCGGGTACTCCTACAAGTTCAACGAGGGGGTGACCAGCGTCATCGCCCAGCGACTGCCCAAGACGCTGGTGCTGGTGGGAACGTCCACCCTCATCTCGTTGATGGTGGCCATCCCCCTCGGCATCCTCCAGGTGGTCCGGCGCAATCACCCCATCGACTACTCGGTGACCGGCATGGCGTTCGTCCTCTACGCCATGCCGCCGTTCCTCCTCGGCACCATGCTCATCATCTGGTTCTCCTTCGACCTCGGCTGGTTCCCCTCCCAGCCGCCATCGGCCGCGTCGCCCTGGGCCGTCTTCACCGACCCCAGTGCCTTCGTGCTCCCGATCATCACCCTCTCGGCCATCACCGTCGCCTCGTTCAGCCGCTACATGCGCTCGTCGATGATGGACGCCATGGCCGGGGACTACATCCGCACGGCCCGGGCCAAGGGCTCCTCCCAGCGGCGCGTCCTCTACGGCCACGCCCTGCGCAACGCCCTCATCCCGATCCTCACCCTGATCGGTCTGTCCCTCCCGGCCATCGTGAGCGGCGCGGTCATCACCGAGACCGTCTTCAACTACCCCGGCATGGGACAGCTCACCGTCTACGCCGCCGGCAACAGCGACATCCCGCTGGTCCTGGGGACCACCCTAGTGGCCACGGTGGCCACGGTCGTGGGGTCACTCCTGGCCGACGTCCTCTACGCTCTGGCCGACCCACGCATCAGGTTCGGAGCACTCTGAGATGGTCGACGCCTTCGACGAAGACCCCGTGTTCGGCACCGAGGCCGAGGCCACGCCCATACCCATGGGGTTCGAGGCGCTGTCCCCGTTGGAGGCGATGCCCGAGGGGGGCGAGGCCGTCTCCGGAGGCGGCCTCGGCATCCAGATCCTCCGGGTGTTCGCCGAGAACAAGCTGGCCGTGGCCGGCCTGATCATCGTCGTCTTCATGGTGCTCTTCTGCTTCGTGGGGCCGTTCTTCTACCACACCAACCAGACCAACCAGCAGGCCCTGCTGGTCACACCGCACGCCCTGACCAACGCCCCCCCGGGCACAGGCCACCCGCTGGGCACCGACGGCACCGGCTTCGACATCCTCGGCCGCCTCATGTACGGCGGGCAGACCTCGCTCACCGTCGGTTTCGCCTCGGCCCTGGTGGCCACCGTGGTCGGGGTCACCTTCGGGGCCATCTCGGGCTTCTTCGGCGGCTGGTCGGATGCCGCCATGATGCGAATCGTCGACGTGCTGCTCTCGATCCCGGTGCTCTTCTTCCTCATCGCCCTGGTGACCATCTTCCAGCATGTGACGACCGGCCTGCTGATCGCCATCATCGCCTTCGTGAGCTGGCTGATACCGGCCCGCCTCATCCGGGGCGAGACCCTTTCGCTGAGGACGCGCGAGTACGTCCAGGCGGTCAGGGTGGCCGGGGGGAGCCGGCGGCGCATCGTGGGCCGGCACATCGTCCCCAACGCCGTGGGCACGATCGTGGTCTTCGCCACCTTCCAGGTGGCCGACTCCATCCTGCTCCTGGCGGCCCTGGGCTTCCTCGGCTTCGGCGTGCCCGCCCCCAACACGGACTGGGGCAGCATGCTCTCCAACGGATCCCAGACGGCCGGCAACGGGTGGTGGTGGCAGATCTACCCGGCGGGGCTGTGCATCGTGCTGGTGGTGATCGCCTTCAACTTCATCGGCGACGCCCTGCGGGACGCCCTCGAGGTGCGGCTCCAGCGCCGCTGATCGTCCTCAGGCCGAGGCGGCGGAGCTCACCGTGAGCGTCACCGGGGTCTGCAGCGGGAAGTGGCAGGCGGCCAGGTGGCCGTCGCCGAACTCGGTCATCGGGGGCTCCTCCTGCCGGCACACCTCCTCGGCCCGCGGGCAGCGGGTGTGGAACCGGCACCCGGCCGGGGGGTCGATGGCCGACGGCAGCTCGCCACGGACCTTCACCTCCTTGGGCGGTCGGACGTCGACCACCTCGGCCACCGGCACCGCGTCCAGGAGGCCCTGGGTGTAGGGGTGGGCCGGGGTCGAGTACACCTGGACGGCCGGCCCCAGCTCCACGAGCTTGCCCAGGTACATAACGCCGATGGTGTCGGCCATGTAGCGGATGACCGCCAGGTCGTGGGAGATCATCACCAGCGAGAGCCCCCGGCGCTCCTGCAGGTCCTTCATGAGGTTGAGGATCTGCGCCTGGATGGAGACGTCGAGCGCCGAGACCGGCTCGTCGGCCACGATCAACCGTGGCTCGAGGGCGAGCGCCCGGGCCAGGCCGATGCGCTGCCGCTGGCCGCCGGAGAACTCGTGCGGGTAGCGGTCGGCCGCCGCGGGGCTGAGCCCCACCTCACCCAGGAGCGCGGTCACCCGGTCGCGCTGCTCGTCGGCGCTGCCCACCCCCTGCACCTTCAGCGGCTCGCGGACGATGGTCCCCACGCGCATGCGCGGGTCGAGCGAGGCGTAGGGGTCCTGGAACATGAGCTGCAGGTCACGGCGGCGGCGGCGGAGGTCGCCGGCCGACAGCTTGTGGATCTCGTCGCCCTCGAACCGCACCGATCCCCCATTGGGCCGCTCCAGGGCGACCATCAGCCGGCCGATGGTGGTCTTGCCGCAGCCCGACTCCCCCACCAGGCCGAAGGTCTCGCCGCGGCGGATGGTGAACGACACGTCGGAGACGGCCTTCACCGAGCCCACCGTGCGGCGCAGGATGCCCCCGCCGCTGACCGGGAACTCCTTGACCAGGTGATCCACCTCCACGATGTGGGGGGCGTCGGCCAGTTCGGCGCGGCGGGCCACGGCGGCCTCGGCGACCTCGGGCGGCACCTCCTTCAGCACGACGGCGGCCAACGGGTTGCTGTGGTCGACCGGGTGGAAGCAGGCGAAGCGGTGGCCCGGGCTCCCCTCGACGTCCTCGAGCGGTGGCTCCTCGGTCCGGCAGCGGTCCGTGGCGTAGCGGCAGCGGGGGGAGAACCGGCAGTTGGTGTGCTCGCGGGCCAGGTCGGGCGGGAGCCCCGGGATGGAGAGCAGCCGTTCACCGGGGTCGTGGTCGAGGCGGGGCACCGAGGCCAGCAGCGCCTCGGTGTAGGGGTGGTGCATGCGCCGGAAGAGCTCGACCGTGGGGGCCTCCTCCACGACCTTGCCGGCGTACATGACCACGACCCGGTCGGTGCGGCCGGCGATGACTCCCATGTCGTGGGTAATGAGGATCACCGCCATCCTGAGTCGGTCGCGGAGGTCGTCGATGAGGTCGAGGATCTGGGCCTGGATGGTCACGTCGAGGGCGGTGGTGGGCTCGTCGGCGATGAGCAGCTTGGGGTCGCACACGAGCGCCATGGCGATCATCACCCGCTGGCGGAGCCCCCCGGACAGCTCGTGGGGGTACTGGTCCAGCCGCTCGGCCGGCCGCGGCATCTCCACCAGCCGCAGCACCTCGACGGCCCGCTCCCGGGCCTGCTGGCGGGAGACGTCCCGGTGGAGGCGCAGCCCCTCGGTGATCTGGCGGCCGATGGTCATCGTCGGGTTGAGGGCCGTGAGCGGGTCCTGGGGGATGAGGGCCACCTCGTCACCTCGCACGCGGCGCATCTCCTTCTCGTCGAGGGGGGCGAGGTCCCGGCCCAGCAGGGTCACGCTGCCGCCGGTCACGTGCCCGTTCCCGGGCAGCAGGCGCATGATGGAGAAGCCGGTGGTGGACTTCCCGCAGCCCGACTCGCCGACGATGCCGACGCACTCGCCCTCGGCGACGTTGAAGGTGACCCCGTCGACGGCCACGACCGAGGCGTCCCGAAGGTGGAACTCGGTCCGCAGGTCAACCACGTCGAGGACCGGGGCCACGGCGGTCATCCTACCCGGCCGAGGGGGAATTCTCCCTGGCAGGGCCCCTCGGGCGCCGGATCCTCGGGCCGGTCCGGGACCGTCCGGGCGAAGGGCAGGTCGCGGACGAAGGACCAGCTCCTGCGGTGGATGGCCGAGAGCCCGTAGCCGAAGAGCGCCGCCTTGTGGGCGGGCGACGGGTAGCCCTTGTTGCGCTCGAAGCAGTACGCCGGGAAGTGCTCGGCCTCCTCCCGCATGCGCCGGTCCCGCACCACCTTGGCCAGGACGGAGGCGGCGGCCACCGACGCGCAGCGGCCGTCCCCCCCGACGACCGGGACGACGGTGGCCGGCAGGTCCACGTCGGGGTGTGGCGGCCCGCCCAACGGCTGATGCCGGTCGGGCCGGCCACCCCGTCCCCCCTCCTCCCCGTCACCCTCCCCCGGGTCGGCGCGCAGCAGGTCGTAGGGGCCGTCGACGATGAGGGCGTCGGGCCGCAGCTCGAGCTGGCCGAGCGCCCGCAGTGCCGCCAGCCGGAGGGCGGCCCGCATGCCGAGGGTGTCGCACTCTTGGTGGGTGGCGTGGCCCACCGCGCCGTCGGCGCACCAGTCGGCCACCTCTTGGTAGACGGACTCGCGGCGCTCCTCGGCGAGGAGCTTGGAGTCACGGAGCCAGGCCGGCATCGAGCGGGGCGTCGACCCGTGCGCCACCACCGCCACGCCGACGCTCACCGGTCCAGCCCAGGCGCCCCGGCCCACCTCGTCGAGACCGGCGACCCACCGGTGCCCCGACTCCCACAGCCTGCGTTCCTCGCCCAGAGTGGGCCGCAGCGTGGCCATCGGGCGAGGCTACTCCGGGTCCCGGGGCGGGAGTACCCTCGGTCGTGCACGTCGCCGCGGCCACCAGGACGTACTCGCTGCAGTCCATCGCCGTGATCTTCTTCATCGTCGTTGTCGGTTACCTGCTCATCCGCCGACGGGCCGACAAGGGTCGGAGGGACACAGGTGCCGCACCGCGGTCATCCGGCACCGCCCCGCCGCCCGGGTCCGGCGCCGACCGCTGGGAGCGCCCGCCGTCCCCCCCGCCCCGCGAGCGGGGCGCAGAGCCGCCCGGCGACGAGAACGGCGAAGCGGGGGAGCGGCCCGACCGGGGATGAGCCCGCCCGCGACCCGGGCCGGAGGGCCCGAGGTCAACTCCGGGCCCGCTCCTCCATCCCCCAGGGCGCCCCGCTGCCGCCCACGAGATCGAGGAACGGCTCGGCCGGGAGCGCTTCGGGGCCGAGCACTCCGGCGCCCGACCATCCCCCCGAGGCCACGAGCTCCAGCGCCAGCACTGGGTTGACCGCCGTCTGCCAGACCACCGCCTGGGATCCGAACTCGGCCATCGACCAGTCGTTGTCCACCACGTGGTGCAGGTACACCTCACGCGGCGATCCGTCGGTCCCGGTGCCCCGGACCCAGGTCCCGGCGCAGGTGAGTCCGTGCATGAGGTGACCGATCCCGGCCGGATCGGGGAGGCAGGCGGCCACCACGTCACGCGGTGAGACCTCCACCCCGCGCACCTCGACCGGAGCCGTCGAGTCCAGACCCAGGGCGTGGAGGGTCCGAAGGACGCCGATGAACTCCTCGCCCAGGCCGTATTTGAAGGTGACCCTCCCGGCGTCGACCCAGCGCGGGACGAGCAGGACCTCCTCGTGCTCGACGTTGACGCACTCGACGGGTCCGATCCCCTCGGGGAAGACGAACGTCTCGGGCTCGCTGAACGGCGCGGTGGTGAACCAGCCCCGTCCCCTCTCCCAGACGACCGGAGGGTTCAGGCACTCCTCGATCGTCGTCCAGATGGAGAAGGTCGGGCAGAAGTCGTACCCGTCGACGACCAGGTTGGCCCCGTCACGGATCCCGATCTCCTCGATGGAGGTGAACAGGCGGTCGGCGGCGTAGCGGGCGAAGACGTCCGAGAGCCCGGGTTCCACCCCCATGCCGACCAGGGCGAGCTGGCCACGTTGCTCCCACTCGCCGGCCTGTTCGAACTGCTCGTCGCCCAGCATCACCCCCGTCTCGGCGTGCGGGCGGACGGGGTGCGGCTGGGAGAGGGACATGGCCATGTCCACGTAGGTCACGCCGCCGGCCAGCGCAGCCCGGAAGACGGGCATGACGAAGCGCGGGTCGACCGCGTTGAGGACGGCGTCGCAACGGGTGGCGGCGATCAGGTCGGCGAGGGAGGACTCGTCGGAGGCGTCCACCCCTACCCCCGAGAACCCTTCCGATGCGGCCGAGGCCGCCCGCTCGGCCCGCGAGCGGTCGTAGTCGGCCATGACGACGGTCTCGAAGCTGCCCCGGCGGGCGGCGATCCGCGCGAAGGCGCTCCCCACCCCACCGGCACCGACCACCAGCACGCGCACTGCCGCGCTCCCTCCCGCCACGCCACCGCGGCCACCGGCTCACGGTAGCGGGGGGCGGTGCGTCGTGCGTCGTGGGGGGACAACGAACCGCAGATGACCCCCGCACCGTTCCCGGAGCTACAGGGCGTCCTCCCGGTTGACGTCGAGGTTCATGAACGTCGGCGGCCCGTCGCAGAGTTCGGCGAGGCGCTGGGCGAAGGCCGTCGTCTCGGGCCGGTTCGAGTTCTCCATGGCCGCCTCGAAGGAGGGGAACTCGACGATCTGCACGTAGGTGTTCGGGCGGTCCCGGTCCTTCGTGCGTAACGACCTCGTCGGTGCTCTCCATCCTTCGGACGTCTTGATCCATTCGTCGACGAGGGCGTCGAACTTGTCGATCTGGCTGGTCTGGAACTCGATGATCTGCACGAACTGCATGTTGGGCCTCCTTGGGGGTTGCGGTGTACCTTCCGTTGACGCATCACTCCCCGGTGGTCGGTTCACTCGGGGCAACTGCCGACTCGGGACTCCGGGCGCGCCCAGGGGTGGAGGGGGCATCCACAACGTCGTGACAGATGGCCACCCACCGTGCCATGACCACCTCCCGGAACCGGCGACCGCTCCCACCGTCAGGCTACGCCCGGGGCCGGCCCGATGAAAGTGGGACGTGGTCCGATGCGGCGGGACGCATCTGGCAGGGAGGGTGCGTCCTCCTCCGGCGTCAGGCCCCTTGCTTGATGCGGCCCCTCAGGGCCAGGAGGGCCAGGGTGATGCTCACCAGGCCGAGGCCGGCCAGGGCGGCGACCCCTTCGAGCAGCGGGCGTGCCTGCCAGCCGCCGAGGATCACCGAGCGCTGCGCTCCCAACAGGTACGTGACGGGGTTGTAGGTGGCGACGGTCGAGAACCAGGTGGTGAGGTCCTGCTTTGGGATGATGGCGTCGGTGAGGAAGGCGAACGGGAAGAAGACCACGAAGGTGGCGTTCACCGCCGCCGGGCTGCCCGTCTTGAGGGCGACGGCGTAGGGGAAACCGGTGAACACCAGCCCCCACAGCGCGGCGAGACCGACGAAGACCAGGACCCCTGCGGGGCCGGCGGCGAACCGTACGCCGAAGGAGAACCCGAGGATCAGGACGGGGATGGTGAGGAGGATGATGACGACGACGTCGGCGGCCATCAGCCCGAGGAGCAACGCCGGACGCCGGACCGGGGTGAGGCACAGCCGGTCGAAGTACCCGCTCTGGATGTCGGTCACCAGCGACGGCGCCCTGGAGACGCCCGTGACGGCGAAGGCGATCGCCATGGGCAGCAGGAAGGCCTTGTAGTCGAGGCCCCCCTCGCTGGCCACGTGGCCCAGGGCCCCGAGGTTGACGGTGTAGAAGAACGCCGGGATGAACACCGCGGGTAGAAAGCCGATGGGCTCGCGTCGCATCTGACGAAGCGCCCGTGCGGCGATGGCCACGAGGTCCCGCCAGAACCCGGCGGCCCTCGGCTGGACCACGGCGCCGACCGCCGCGTCCGTGGTCACGCCGGCACCTTGATCCGGTCCCCGGTCAGCTTGAGGAAGACGTCGTCGAGGGTCGGACGCCTGAGCGTGATGGAGCGAACCTCGAGGTGGCCGTCGCCCAGGGCCACCGCCACCGGACCCAGCAGCGCCGGTCCGTCGGCGACCCGGACCGTGAGCTCGTCGCCGTCCCGCGCCACGGAGTGCACGCCCGTCAAAGACGCCAGTCGGGCCAGGCAGTCGGGATCGTCCCCGGCGATCTCGGCCACCAGGACGTCGTCGGCCAGGCGGTGCTTGAGCTCCTGCGGCGTGCCCTCGGCCACCAGCTGGCCGCGGTGGATGATGCCGACCCGCTCGGCCAGCACGTCGGCCTCCTCCAGGTACTGGGTCGTGAGGAAGATCGTCATGCCCAATTCCCGGTTGAGACGGGCCACCTCCTCCCACACCGTGGTGCGGCTGGCCGGATCGAGGCCGGTGGTCGGCTCGTCGAGGAAGAGGACCTCCGGCTGGTGGACGAGCGCCATGGCCAGATCCAGCCGGCGCTTCATCCCGCCCGAGTACCCGCCGACCCGCCGGTCGATCGCCCGGCCGATGTCCACCATGCCCAGGACGTCGTCCACTCGCTGGTCGATCTGCTTCGAGGTCAGGCCGAACAGCCTCCCCTGGAGGCGGAGGTGCTCCCTGCCGGTCTGCAGGGCGTCGAGTGCGGCTTCCTGGAGGGCGACCCCGATGCGGACCCTCACTGTCTGGGGCCGGTCGACCACGTCGTAGCCGGCCACGGTCGCCACGCCCCCGCTGGGCTTGAGCAGCGTGCAGAGCATGCGGACCACCGTCGACTTCCCGGCGCCGTTCGGACCGAGGAAGCCATAGATCTCACCTCGACCCACGTCCAGGTCGACCCCGTCCACCGCGGTGAACGAGCCGAAGGAGCGGCGCAGGCTCCGGGCCTGGATGCCGGGAGACGAACCGTTCGAGCGGCCGGGCGCTCCACCGATTTCCATACTGAACAGTATGCAAGATACCGAAAGGTATGGCAAACTTCCGGACATGGAGCCCCTGACCCAGGAGCGGCGCAGGCGACAGACCCGCGAGCACCTGCTGGCCGCGGCGGCCGAGGTATTCGCCCACCGCGGCTACCACGAAGCGACGCTGGAGGAGATCGCCTCTGTGGCCGGGTTCACCAAAGGAGCCGTCTACTCGAACTTCGCCAACAAGGAGGACCTCTTCCTGACCCTGACCGAGGTGCACGTGGACGAGATGCTGTCCCGGGTCCGCACGATGATCGATTCCTCCGAGGTTCCGGCGGGCGACCGTCTCGAGGAGTTCGCCCGGCTGGCGGCGGAGAACTTCGAGCGAGAGAAGTCGTCGAGCGCGCTCTTTCTGGAGTTCTGGCTGTACGCGTCCCGTCACCCCACGCCCCGGGAGCGGCTCGCGGCGATCGACCGGGCGCAGTCGGTGGCCATCGAGCGCATGATTACGGACGATCAGAAGCGGCGAGGTGCAGGCGCCACCCGCCAAGCCGACGTGATGGCCAAGCTCGTCGTGGCGCTCTTCCACGGGATCGGGGTCGTGGGGATGATCGATCCCGACGCCGTCGATGCCGCCTTCTTCGAGGCCGCGGTGAAGTTGGTCGACAGGGGTCTTGCAGAAGACTGACCCGCTCGGTCAGGCGAACGGGCCCGGGTTGGGCTCGTGGCGAATGGGGCGTGCGGCAGCGTTCGGCTGAGGGTCCCCCGGCAGCCCCTCGTGCCCACAGCGGACGTCATTGCTCATGCGGCGGCGTATCTGAGGAAGACCACCCCGCCGGAGAAGGTGCGCGATTCGAGCAGCTCGAGATCGAGTCGCGGCCCTCGGGGCAACCAGGCCTTCCCGCCGCCGACCACCACGGGCACGACGAGGACCTGGAACTCGTCGATGAGCCCGGCCGCGATGGCCTGCCCGGCCAGTTCGGCACCGCCCACCGTCAGGTCTCGGCTGTTGACCGTCTTGAGCCGGCGAACCTCCTCGGGATCGAAGGTTCGCTCGATCCGGGTCCTTGCTGACGGCGCGGCGTCGAGGGTACGCGAGAAGACGACCTTCTCCGCTCGGCGCCAGATCTCGCCGAAGTCGCGCACGCACGGAGGCACGGTCTCGTCGACCGGAGCGGTCTCCCAGTACAGCATCGTCTCGTACATGCGGCGCCCGAGGAGGTGCGTCCCGACCGGCCGCTCGAGGTCATTGACGAAGCTGTGAACCTCCTCGTCGGGTGCTGCCCACTCGAAGCGTCCCTGGTCGTCTTCGACGTACCCGTCGAGCGACGCGATCGCGGCATAGAGCAGGCGCCCCATGGAGACAGATCAACTCACGTTCGCACGCGATAGTCGATGAACGTCGCGAACGGTGACTGGCGGACGCCCAGATGCTCCAGCTCGACGGTGTCGGTGAACCCGTCGAAGAGCCGTTTTCCGCCGCCCAGGATGAGGGGAGCGATGATGATGGTCAGCTCGTCGACCAGGTGCGCCGACAGGGCCTGGCGGATGATCTGGGCGCCGCCCATCACGTGCACCTGTTTGTCCCCGGCGGCCGCCTTCGCCCGCTCGACCGCCTCGGCGAGGCCTCCGATGAAGGTGAACTCGTCGCCCGGCGGCTGCTCCTCAGGTCGGTGCGTGACCACGAACACCGGGATGCCCCAGGGGTTCTCGTCTCCCCAGTGCCCCGCCGCCTCGTAGGTGCCTCGCCCGGTCACCACTGCTCCGTTCGCCCCGAGCACCTCCTCCAGCCATTCCTGGTCCACTCCGCTGGCTTGGCCTCGAGCAGGCGAGTCGTAGGTCCAGGGCCCGCCGAACACCCAGTAGTGCAGCCGTTCACCGCCCACCCCGAGACCCTGCCCGGGTCGGTCCTGCGGCCCAGTGATGTACCCGTCGACGGAGATCGTGATTCCGGCGGCCACCTTTCCCATCGGCTCCTCCTCTGCGTCCTGTTGGGTCGGACGACCCGGACTGGGCCGCTTCATCGTGCCTTCCAGCCCATCTGGCGAGCAAGCGGCCAGCCCGCCTCGGGGCCGGCGCTTCCGTTGAGCTCCGCGCCGGTGCAGGAGCCCCCACCCGCCATGGGGGTGCGTCCGTCACCACCCTGGGCCGGGTGGCCCGGCGTCAGGTCGTGGCCAGATACGGGCCCGAGGAATCGAAACCCAGGCGGGCGAGCGCGGTTGAGCGCGGGGACTTGCCGTCGACCGAGCGCGACGGGTTGTAGACCAACCAATCAGCCGGTCCGGCGACGAACACCGACTCCTCACCCGGGCCCTGGCCCTGCCGGTTGCTGGAGAGAAGGGGCCGCGTCGCCTCGTTGGTGCACGGGCCCTGGGGGCCGGCGCAGGCGGCGTCACCAATGGCGTAGTCGGAGGAGAAGAAGCCGCCTCCGCCCGAGTAGAAGAGCCAGTACCGGCCTCGTGCGAACACCAGATCGGGGGCTTCGACCAGACCCTGCTGCCAGACGAGGCTCGGTCCGTAGATGTCCGAAGGCCGTCCAACGAGCTCCGTTCCCGTCGGGCTGAGGCGCTGCGACCAAATCTGCGACCGGCCGTCGTCGGGACGGGAGTTGTTGTCGGACTTCCAGATCATGAAGGCCACCCCGTCGGGTGTCGTGAACACCCGAGGGTCGATCGAACCGCCACTGTCCCTCTGGCAGATGAACGGCTGGGGGGCGGCGAGGTACGGTCCCGACGGCGAGCTCGAGGTGGCGTCACCGATGCAGTGCATCGCTGGGCTGGTCCCGGCTACCCCGGCCGAGAAGTAGAGGATCCAACCGTCGGCAAAGTGATGGGCCTCGGGGGCCCACGTGGCCCCGGCGGCGGCCCAGTCCGGCAGAACCGGCAGGGCGTCGGTGACCGGTCCCCAAGGTCTTTCCCCCACCTTGGTCTGAACCGGGACGTTGAGGTCGGGCAGCGGCTCGGTCCAAAAGAAGGCGTAGGAGCCGGCGCCCGTCGACACGAGCAACGGATCTCCCCGGTCGATCCATAGAGTGGGGAAGACCACGCCGGGCTCCGCCAAGTGCGCGCCCCGCACCGGCGGCGGCATCGTGAGGGCGGAGACGGACTCGGTGGGACGCAGCTCTGCCGCGTTCGAGAGCGGCGTCGCCTGTCCCACGATCAGGCCGACGACAAAGGTTGCGGCGAGCACCGCCGGAGCCAGCGGTGAACCCAATCGCCACCACTTCGCCTGCGGGTAATCGGACCGCACCGACATGCAACAGGAGAACGGGTCTCGTGCGGTTTTCTTGCGCAGCGGTGTCCGCTGCTCGTCTCCGGTGCCAGCACCGCACGCCATGTGGGGCCGCCAGAGGTGGCCGCAGGGCCGGTCCCAGGGTGCTGCCACCTTCGAAATCGGAAAACTCCCTGCTCACGTAGGGAGTTCGTCCAGCGCGCTCGGAGGGATTCGAACCCCCAACCTTCTGATCCGTAGTCAGATGCTCTAATCCGTTGAGCTACGAGCGCAGGTACTGTCCGTCGAGCCACCCAATCTATCGCTGCCGGGAGACCTCCCGTCCCGGCCTGCCCGCCTGGTCACGAACCCCGGACCCCCTCCCGGCATTCCCTTGTCTAGGGTTCCCGGCAGGCTCACCGGTTCACAGGCGGGTGCGACCGAGAGGAGAGGCCAGTGGGCGATCGGAACAGGGGTAGGGCGCTGCTGGCCGGGCTGCTGGCCGTGGGCGCCATGGGCGCATCGCTGCCGGCCCTCGCCGGTGCGCCCGCGGCGGCCAGCGACGCCGCCGTTCCGGCCACCACTGCAGCTGCGCCGTTCAGCGGCCACGGCTCGATCGACGAGGCCTACGTCCTGGATGCCACGCCCGGGGAACGGCTGCTTCTCGTCAACCACGCCGGGCAGGAGGTCGGAAGCGGGACGGCGGACCACCTGGGCAGCCTCATCTTCCGCACAATCACGCCCGGGACCGGCTACGACGTTCGCGCCGTCCACGGCACCACCGTCTACGGGACCAAGCCCTTCGAGGTGCTCAGCACCAAGAGCACGCCGGCGGCGAGCTTCTATGCCGACCAGCACCTGCATGCAGGCTTGAACTACATCACCATGCGCGACGGCGTGAAGCTTGCCGCCACCGTGCGGCTCCCACCGGGCAAGACCCTGACAGACGGGCCCTTCCCGACGGTGATCGAGGACTCGGGGTATCCCATCGCCGGACCGGACAGTCTGATCACATCGATCCTCCACCCGAACACACCCAAGATCACAAAGACACTTCTGCCGACAACGGCCACGGCCGTCGGTTCGATCATTGCCCCGTTGGTCGGCTTCGCCACGGTCAGCCTGCAGATGCGGGGCACGGGGTGCTCGGGCGGTGCCTTCGACCTGTTCGGTCTGCCCAGCACCTACGACGGCTACGACGCCGTGCAGATCGTCGGCAGCCAGCCCTGGGTACGACACCACAAGGTCGGCCTCGTGGGGATCTCGTTCTCGGGCATCTCCCAGCTCTTCATCGCCGGCACCGACCCGCCGGACCTGGCGGCCGCCCTCCCTCTGTCGGTCACCAACGACCTCTACACAACCGGGTTCCCCGGCGGGATCTTCAACGACGGCTTCGCCGCCAGCTGGATCGCCGAACGGGTGGCGGCGGCCAAGCCGGCGCCGACAGGCGGGGAGAAGTATGCCCAGGCGCTCATCAAGCAGGGCACACAGCAGTGCCTGGCCAACCAGAAGCTCCGCCTCCAGACCCAAAATGTCGAGACCTTGTTGAAGGAGAGCAACTACCGCACCCCCGCCCTCTACGACCAGCGCTCGCCCGAAGCCTGGGCTCAGCACATCAAGGTGCCGGTCTACATCGCCGGTGCTCTCGAGGACGAGCAGACCGGGCCGCAGTGGCCGGCCATCATCTCCGCGCTGAGCCACGACCCCCAGGTGTACGCCACCGTGATCAACGGCACCCACGCCGACTCGCTGGGACCGGCGATCCTCAGCCGCTGGCTCGAGTTCATGGACATCTACGTGGCCGGTGAGGTGCCCAAGGCAACACCGACCGTGACCGCGCTGTCCGGCAGCCTCTACCAACTCCTGGCCAGCGCCCCGTCCGAGCCGTTCCCGGCCGTCCGGTTCACGACAGCGCCGAGCCTGGCCGCCGCCAAGGCGGACTTCGAGAAGCAGACGCCCCGGGTCAGGGTGCTCTTCGACAACGGCGGCGGCTCTGCTGGCCCAGGTGCGCTCCAACCCGAGTGGGAGGCCGACTTCACGGCCTGGCCGCCGCCCAAGGCCGTCGCCACCACCTTCGACCTCGGCCCGGGCGGGACCCTTTCTTCGAGCAAGCCCGCCGGCGAGAGCACCGTGTCGTTCAAGCCCAACCCGACAGCCCGTCCGGCCGTTGACCTGGCCTCGACACAGAACGTTTGGGCGCCGCTCCCCCCTTACAACTGGACTCCGATCACCGGCACCAACGGAGTCGGATTCATCTCGCCCGTGTTGAAGACAAACGTGGTGGTGGTCGGTCCGGCCAGCCTGAACTTGATGCTCAAGTCGACGGCCGCCGACACCGACCTCCAGGCCACGGTCTCCGAGGTGCTCCCCGACGGCAAGGAGATGTACGTGACGTCGGGCTTCTTGCGAGCCGATGACCGGGCCCTCGACGCAGCCACCTCGACCGCCACGCACCCGGTCCCCACCTTCCTGGCGTCGACAGCGAGCCCGTTGCCCAAGGACAAGTTCACCCTGGTGCGGATCCCGATCGACCCGATCGGCTTCGCCTTCCGGGCGGGGTCGCGCATCCGTATCACGGTCGAAGCCCCCGGCGGCACACGTCCTGAATGGGCGTTCGACACCCTGCACACCGGTGGCGACGTCACCGACACCGTCCAGCTGGGTGGGTCCCAGCCGTCGACCGTGGTGCTCTCGGTCGTGCCCGGCATTACCCCGCCCGACCCCCAACCGGCCTGCCCGTCGCTGCGGGGCGAGCCCTGCCGCACCTACGTCCCGGCCGGCAACGGCGGGTAGCCGCCACTGCGGCCCTCGGTTACCCTGGGGTAAGCTACCGGCACGAGGCGGGAGGGCGGCCATGGCTGCGACGATCATCGACGCCGATCAGCACCTGTTCGAGACGAGGACGACCTGGTCCGACCACATCGACCCCGGACGACGCGAGGACGCCCTCTCTATCGCCGACGACGACCACGGCTGGCCGTGGGTCACGTGGCGCGGTGAGCGGCTCTGCCCGGTCGAGGTCCAGTACCCCGGCCGCCCCGAGCAGGTGGGCGACAACCGGCTGCGCATGGAACGCGGCGAGTCGGCCCCGGCCAGCTACGAGGAACTGCTGCCGCCCGGCTACGCCTCGCCGACGGCCCGGCTGGCCGAACTCGACCGGTTCGGCCTCGGTGCGGCCTTCCTCTTCCCCAACTTCGGCCTCATGTGGGAGCAGAAGCTGTCATCGGACCCCGCGGCGCTGGCGGCCAACCTCACCGCCTACAACCGCTGGGCGGCCACCGCCACCGAGGACGGCAGGGGCCGCCTCCACGCCGTGGCCCACCTCAACCTGACCGACACCGACTGGGCGGTCGGGGAGATCGGGCGACTGGCGAGGTCCGGCATCCGGCTGGCCATGGTGGCGCCGGCGCCGGTCAACGGGAGGTCGCTCTCCCAACCGGCCTTGGACCCGGTGTGGGCCGCTTTCTGCGAGCACGGCGTCGCCCCCGTCTTCCACGTGGCCAGCTTCGAGAGCCCGCTCCACCCCGCCTGGTACGACGGGGACCCCGCCCCCGACGACCGCCTGCTCGACTCGGTCTTCTTGTGGGCGGCCCCGGCGGTGGCCCTGGCCAACCTCATCTTGAACGGCACCCTGGAGCGGTTCCCCGACCTGCGCATCGGCGTGGTCGAGCTCACCGCCGGCTGGGTGCCCACCTTCCTCCTCCACATCGACGGGGCCTCGGACTTCTACGCCCTGCGCCACGGCGCCCCCTACCGCCAGCTCGAACTGCGCCCCTCGGAGTACTTCCTGCGCCAGGTGCGCGTGGCCGCCCTCCCCTACGAGCAGCCCGGGCGGCTGGTCGAGCAGGTGGGCGAGGACATGTTCATGTTCGGCAGCGACTGGCCCCACGCAGAAGGGGTGGCCGACCCGGTGGCCGCCGCCACCCGGGGTGCGGGGCGCCTCGAGGGCCGCGCGCTCGACCAGCTGATGGGCGGCAACGCCGCCTGGCTGCTCGGCCTCTGACCGGGGAGCCGCCTCAGACGCCGAGGTGGCCGGTCTCCCAGAGCTTGATCCCGCCGAGGATGCCGGCCGTGTTGTCCACCACCGTGGTCTTGTGGCCCACGTGGCCGAGGTCGTCGCGCCGCACCCGGCGGGCATTGCCGCCCCCCATGTAGAGGCGGTCGTAGAAAAAGAGGCCGTCGAGGAGGGCGGCCGCCTTCTGGACCCGGCGGTTCCACCGCTGGTCGCCGATCTCCTTGCGCGTGCGCTCGCCCAGCTGCTCGTTGTAGGTCTCGCCCTTGCGGAAGGGCTGGTGGGCGATCTCGAGGTGGGGCAGGAGGGTGCCGTCGAGGAAGATGGCCGTGCCGAACCCGGTGCCCAGGGTGACCACCAGCTCCAGGCCCTTCCCCGACATCACGGCCAGCCCCTGGACGTCGGCGTCGTTGGCCACCCGGGCCGGCTTGCCGATGGCCGCGGCCAGCGCCCCGGCCAGGTCGAAGCAGTCCCAGGCCGCCTCCAACCTCGGGTCGACGTGCGTGCCCGGGCCCGATTCGGTCACGAAATGGGGGGCGCTCATGATGAGCCCCTTGCGCACCATCCCCGGGAAGCCGGCCGACACCCGGTCGGCCTCGGGCAGGGTCCCGGCCAGTTTGGCCAACGCCGGCACCAGCCCGTTACGGCCGTCGGGGGGCATGGGGTAGGTGGTGGCCACCTTGACGCGGTCGGCCACCATGGCCCCGGTGGCGTCGAGCACCGAGGCCTTGAGGCCGGTCCCTCCGATGTCGAAGGACAAGGTGTAGGGCCGCTGGTGGTCCGTCCCCTCGGTCGTCGGCATCCCCTCAGCCATCGCCCGGCACTGTAACGCCCGCGCCACCGGCGCACGGCTCGGCCGGGGCGGTCAGGCGCGGGCGAGGCGGACCGGCAGGGCGGCCAGGCCGCGCAGCACCACGTTCTCCCGGTAGGTCACCCGGTCGCAGGCCAGCTCCATGGAGCCGGCCCGCCGCACCAGCTCGCCCAGCGCCACCTGTGCCTCCAGGCGGGCCAGCGGCGCGCCGAGGCAGTGGTGCAGGCCGAAGCCGAAGCCGAGGTGCCGGTTGTCGGCCCGGCCCAGGTCGAGGCCTTCGGGATCGCTGAAGGCCTCGGGGTCGCGGTTGGCCGACCCGAGCAGGACGACCACGAACTCACCCCGGGCCAGGCGCACACCGCCGACCGTCATGTCGCCGATGAGGGTCCGGCCGGTGAACTGCACCGGCGAGACGAAGCGCAGCAGCTCCTCGGTGCCGCTGCGGGCGAGCCCCGGGTCGGCGCGCAGCCGCCCGAGCTGGTCGGGGTGGTCGAGCAGGGCCAGCACGCCCCCGGCGATGAGGTTGACGGTGGTCTCGTGGCCGGCCACCAGGAGCAGGATCGCCGTCGACAGCAGCTCCCCCTCCGACAGACTGTCCCCCGCCTCCTCGGCCAGGGCCAGCTGGCTGAGGAGGTCCGGCCCGGGACGGGCTCGCCGCTCGGCCAGGAGGGCGAAGAAATAGTCGGCGAACGCCGCCACGGCGTCGAAGCGGGCGCGCTGGACCTCCTCGGTCAGGAGGAAGTCGGGGTCGAGCCCGCGGGCCAGCACGGCCGACCAGCCCTGGAACCGGTCCTGGTCCTCGGCCGGGACGCCGAGCATGTCGCAGATGATGCGGACCGGGAGGGGGTGGGCGAAGTCGGCCACGGCGTCCATCTCGCCGCGGGCGAGGGCCGCGTCCAGCAACTCGGCCACGATCGACTCGGTGCGCGTCCGCAGCCCCTCGACCATCCGGGGCGTGAAGGCCTTGGACACCAGGGCCCGCAGCCGGGTGTGGTCCGGCGGGTCCCGGAAGAGGAACGGCCGGTTGTCATGCTCGACGTCGGCCAGTGCGTTCCGGCGGGCCCTGGTGGCGGCGAACCCCTCGGGGGCGGACGCCGGGTCGACGTTGGTGGCGTCGGAGGACGCCCGGCGGTCGCGCAGCACGGCCAGGCAGTCGGCGTGCCGGGTCAGCACCCAGAACCCCCTCGGGCTCCGGTGCACCGGGGCCACCCGGCGCAGCTCCTCGTAGAGGGGCCAGGGGTCGTTCACCACCCGGGGGTCGCCCGGGTCGTAGGCGGTCACGACCTCCGAGCGTACCGGCGCGACCCCCGCCCGCCCCTGGGGCAAGCTCTGGGCGTGCCCACCCACTGGGACCGTCCCGACCACGCCGCCGGCTACCTGGCCCGGGCCCACGCCGTTCCCCACCGCGCCGAGGGCGAGGGCGTGCTCGTGGCCGACCTCTCGGGCTGCCTGCCGGGCCGGCTGCTCGACCTGGGCTGCGGCGACGGGCGGCTGACCGAGCTCCTGCTCTCGGCCTACCCCGGCTCGGCCGCGGTGTGCATGGACTTCTCCGAGACGATGCTGGCGGCCGCGGCCGGCCGGCTCGACGGAGCCGCCGAGGTGGTCCGCCACGACCTCACCCAGCCGCTGCCGTCGGACGGTCCGGCCGGCGGGCGGTTCGACGCGGTGGTGTCGTGCTTCGCCCTCCACCACCTCCCCGACGCCCGCAAGCGCTCCCTCCTGGCCGAGGTGGCGGGCCGACTCTCCCCCGGAGGGGTGGTGGCCAACCTCGACATCGTGGCCAGCCCCACCCCCGCCCTCCACGCCCGCTGGCGCCAGGAGATGGGGACGGACGACGACCCCTCCGACCAGCTCTGTGACCTGGCCACCCAGCTGGTCTGGCTGGACGAGGCCGGCCTCGACGACGTCGACTGCATCTGGAAGTGGCGGAGCCTCGCCCTCATGCGGGCCCGGCGGACCTGACCCGCGCCCCGCGCCGGCGGCCCGACCCGCCCCGTTCGGCCAGGCGCGGGTCGTCGAACCACGGCCGCAGGGCGAGGCGCGCCGGCGGGAGGGACCCGTAGACGAGGACCCCGGTCGACGGCGCCAGGCGGCGGAGGGCCTCGGGCGCGAGCAGCGGCCGGCGGACCGGCGAGGTCGTCACCGTCCGCGCACCGCCGGGATTCTTGGTGACCGAGGGCACCAGCAGCTCCTCCTCGCCCACCAGCTGGCTGGCGTGGTCGAGGGTGCGGGGGTCCGAGGTGCCCGAGAGGAAGATCTTGGCCCGGTGGTTGTTCACGACGGTGGCCCCCCGCTCGCCGTAGCGGGAGGTGATCTGTGAGAGGTCCTGCCACACCGTGACCAGCTGGACCCCGTGACCGGCGCAGGTGGCGGCCAGGCCGTCCAGCTCGGCCAACGGCGCGATGTTGGCGGCCTCGTCGAGCACCACCAGGAGGGGTGGGTCGAGGGGATCCCCGGTCCGCCCCGAGCGCTCGAACGCCGCCTCGAGGACCTGCTTGACCAGCGCGCAGAACACGGCCCGCAGCCGTCGCTGGTCGTGGGCCGGGGCGCAGAGGTAGAGGGTGTTCGAGCCGAGCAGGAGGGCGGCCGGGTCGACGTCCCGTGGGTCGAGGCCCCCGGCCGTGACGTCGGCAGGGGTGACGCCGCCGGGGCCGGCGGCGGGGTGCTCGAAGGAGGCGGCGAACGGCACGGCCGGCGTGCCGTAGGGCGGGGTCTCCGCCGGGTCCGCGCCCGGGGGCCGGGAGCCCCCCGCGGCGAACGGCTCGAGCACCGTCTCGGCGGTGGTGTAGACCGAACTGCGCTGCCGGTCGTCGCGCTGCCAGGTGGCCCGCGCCGCCTGCAGGGCTTCGGGGACACCGGTGGCCTCGAGGATGCCGGCCACCTCGGCCACCTCCTGGGTGTCGACCCATCGGACCACGTCGCCCATGTCGAGCCCGGCCTGGGCCGCGGCGAACAGGAGCGGGGCCAGCAGCTTGGCCGCGGTGGCGTACCAGAACTCGCCGTCGGCCGTGGTGCCGGGCCCGCGCGTCACCTCGGTGAGATCCGACGCCACCCGGCGCGCCCCGGACCACGTGGCGCATGCGGGGAGCGGGCTCCACCGGGCGGCCGGCAGCCCGGTGGCACCCCCGGGGTCGAAGCACCAGACCCGCCCACAGCTCCGCCGCCAGCCCAGGGTGTCGCGCACCAGGTCGGTCTTGACGCTCGCCGCGACGACCGGGCCCTCCCACCCGAGGATGGCCGGCACGGCCAGGGCCGTCGTCTTCCCGCTCTGGGTGGGTCCCACCACGGCCACCGACTGAGCCGGCTCGCCGGCCAGGACGGTCCTCCCCGGCCTGGCGCCCCGGGTGGCCAGGGTGCCCAGCACCAGCCGGCCGGGTGGTGCGCCCCGCACCACCAAGGGGGCGAGCTGCCGGCGGGACCCCCACCCCGCCGCGCCGGGATCCGGGGGTCCCGGCCCCGCCGGCGATGGCCCGGCGCGCCAGGTCCGGCCGCCGGCGCGCCGGGGCGAAGGGCGGTGCCAGGAGGCGGCGGCGGCCACCGCGGCCCCCGCCAGCGCGAGGCCGGCCCAGGCGGGGTGAGGCAGCGTCACCCGACCATCGCCCGGTCGGTGTCGACGAGGGCGCGCTCCATCGGCCCGAGCAGGTGCTGGACGAGGAACGCCCGCCGGCCGACCTTCCACAGGGCCACCCCGCGGCGAAGGCGCGGGAGGAGCTCGGCCTCGGTCGAGGACAGCGAGAGCAGCTCACTCGCCCCGGCCACCTCGCCCGGCGGCTGGGCGTAGACGACCCGGGTCTCCGAGTCCGACAGCAGGCCGCGGGCCAGCCCCACCTGTTCGGAGCCGGCCGCCCCCACCGCCTGGAGGTCCGAGAGCCGGTGGAGAACGGCCACATTGGCGACCCCGTAGGCGCGTGAGAGCTTCCACGACGCCTGCAACCAGCGGGCGACACCCAGATTGGCCAACACCGCCCAGGCCTCGTCCACCACCACCAGCGTGTGGACCCCCCCGGGTCCGTCACCGGCGGCCTGGCGGGCCAAGGTCGCCTGGAGCCAGGCCGTGGCGCAGGCCATCAGCACGCCGAGGGCGGCCGAGTTGTACAGCGCCGAGAGGTCGAGGACCACCAGGGATCCCGAGAGGTCCAGACCTGGGGTCGTGGGACCGTCGAACATCCCGCGCAGGTCGCCGTGGACCAGGCGGCGCAGCTCGAGGGCGACGTCACGGCCGTCCTCCAAGAGCGTTGCCCGGTCGGTCCGGATGGCACCGGCGGCGGCCGCCGTCGGCTCCAGCATCGCCTCCACCACGGCCGGCAGGGTGGGGACGCGGCCCCGTCCCCCGACGCTCGCCAGCGCCAGGTCGACCGCCACGCGCTCGCGGGGGAGGAGCCCCCGCCCCAGGCAGGCGGCGGCCAGCGACGCCAGCAGCTCCACCTGCCGGCCGTCCGCACCCTCCCCAGGGCCACTGCCGGCAGCCGAGCCGGGACCGGGGTCGAGCGGGTTGAGCCGCACGGCGCCGCCCGGCCGAAGCGAGATCGGGGCCGTCCCCCACGCCTCGGCCAGGACGCCGTACTCGCCTTTGGGGTCGACCACCCAGGCCCGGCGGCCGAACACCGCCTGGCGCCAGAGGTAGGTCTTGACGAAGCCGCTCTTGCCCCGGCCGATCTGGCCGAAAACGATCATGTTCGGATTCGAGACAACCCCCTGGGCGTACAGCTCGAAGGGGTCGTAGACGAAGGAGCCGCCCAGCAGGTCGTAGCCGATCAGGACGCCGCGGTGACCGAGCCCGGACTCGGCGACCAGCGGGTAGGCGGCACCGAGGTTGCGGGTGGTCAGCTGGTGGGCGGGAACGCGTGGGCTGGAACGAGGCCCGCCGGAGAGGAGGGATGCCACCTGATTCATCGGCCCCGGTTCGAGTGGCCACGGCATGCGTTGAGGGAGGCGATCACCATCGGCGCGGAATGGTCGGCACGGCCGGCGGCGACGCGCCCTCACCCGTCCTGTGTCCCTGCGCGCTCTCTGCCGCTCGATTGCCATGAGAAAGGCTGCAGCGAGGTCCGGCGACGGTCGATTGGATCATCGAACAGCCCGTGCCGCAGCTGTCCGGCCCGTGGCCGCCGAGATCGCCCCCAGGGACCTGCTCATCAACCGGGTGCCCTGGTGCTTGCCATCCAACCGCTCGACGGCACTCGACCGATCGTCGTATCGTGATCAGCGTGGCCCGGCTCGAGGAGCAGTGGCAGGAAGTCGACGCAGGCTGGGGTCGACAAGCGGTCGAGTTCGCCACCCTGTGCGAACCGACGAACTGCCGGGAGTACGTCGACATGCACCACCGCCTCGGCGTGGCCGCCGGTGACCGGCTCCTGGACGTCGCCTGTGGATCCGGATTGGCGATCGAGCTGGCCAGCCTGCGCGGGGCGCGATGCGCGGGGATCGACGCGTCGCCCCGCCTCCTCGCGGTCTCCCGGGACCGTAATCCGGACGCTGATCTCCGGGTGGGTGACATGAATGCTCTGCCATGGGAGGACCAGGCGTTCGACGTTGTCACGAGCTTTCGCGGCATCTGGGCCACCACCCCGGACGCCGTGGCAGAGGCGCACCGCGTCCTGATCCCGGGCGGCCGATTAGGGATCACGGTGTGGGGCCACATCAAGGCGTCACCCGGGGCGTGGGCGCTGGCACCGTTCGCGCTGGCGGCGGCTCCCAAGGTGGAGAACCAGGCGGCAATGGTGGCACTCGGTCGGCCCGGGGCCGGCGAGGCGGTGTTGCAGGGCGCCGGCTTCACCGACGTCGAGCGCGTCGACATCCGGTTTGTCTTCGAGTTCGCTGACCCGGAGGCGTACGCCCGCGCCCTGGCCTCCACGGGTCCGGCGTACGAGGCCATCCAAGCGGTGGGCGAAACGGAGTTCGTCCAAGCGGCCGTCGAACTGGCTCGGGGAAAGGTACGCGATGGGCTCCCGCTCCGAGCGCCGATCGCCGTGGTGGGCTACCTCGCCCGCAAGCCGACCGGGCCCCACGACGGCGGGAAGACCTGATCACCGCCCCGGCCACCGCCACTTCCCAGGGCCATCGACCAGGGGTAGCATCCCAGGTGCGAATCGATCCGGGGGCGAGCGACGTGCTCCTCGAGTTCGGTGGACTCCCTCCTGGAGCGAAGCAACAGGGCGCCGCAGGGCGCAACCGCGGAGAAATCAGGGAGGAGTTTGACCATGACCACCACCGATACTCCAGTGAACAACGGCGTCAACGTCGAGGCGTTGCTCGGGGCCCGAGCGGCGCTCATCGAAACCCCCGAGGCCGCCCAGTTCCAGTGGCGGGCAACCTGTGAGTGGCAGAACGGCACCCATAGCCATTCAGAGGTCGAGGGCTTCTTCGGTCTCGGTGAGGAGCAGCGTCACCGCACCCGATTCTCCTTCGACGCCGATCACCCCGAGATCTTCGCTTCCCAGGACAACGGGGCCACTCCGCCCGAGCTCGCGCTCGTTGCGCTCGCCAGCTGCCTGACCGCCGGCGTCGCCGCGGTGGCGCAGAACCGGGGCATCCAGCTGCACAAGGTGTCCGCCACGATCGAGGGTGCCATGGACTTGCGTGGCGTCCTTGGCGCCGACAGCGACGTTCGAAACGGCTTCACCGACATCCACGTCACCTACGACATCGATGCGGACGCATCGCGCGACGACATCAGGGCCCTGGTTGCACAGTCGCAGAAGCGATCCGCCGTGTACGACATCATCACGAATCCGACGAATGTGAGTGTGCAGGTTCGCTGATCGAACTCGGCACCTGACAAAAGGTGGGTTCGGTGGAGACCACGACCGTCATCATCGGGGCCGGCCAGAGCGGACTCGCCATGAGCCGGTGCCTCTCTGACCGCTCGATCGACCACGTGGTTCTCGAGCGCGGCGAGATAGGCAATTCGTGGCGGACGGAGCGGTGGGACTCCCTGCGCCTGCTCACGCCGAACTGGCAGTGCCGGTTGCCCGGTTGTGCCTACGACGGCGACGATCCCGACGGCTTCATGACGATGCCCGAGGTCGTCAATTTCATCACCCACTATGCGAAGGTGATCGCAGCTCCGGTGCACCCCGGCACCACGGTGACGTCCGTGCGCAGAAACGGCGGAGGGTATTGCGTCCTGACGGACCAGGGTGAATGGCGGTGCTTGACGATCGTCATCGCCACGGGAGCGTTCAATGTGCCGCGAGTGCCCGCCTTCGCGGGGGCCGTCCCACCAAACGTGGCGGTCATGACGCCGATGGAGTACCGGAACCCAGACCTGCTCGGCGAGGGCGGCGTGATGGTGGTCGGCGCGTCCGCGACCGGCGTCCAGATCGCGGCCGAGATCCGACGATCGGGCCGCGAGGTCACGTTGGCCGTGGGCGAGCACGTGCGCGGCCCGCGCACCTACCGAGACCGAGACATCCATTGGTGGATGGAGGCTGCCGGAGTGCTCGATGAGCGCTACGACGAAGTCGACGACATCGAACGTGCCCGGCGGGTGCCGTCGATGCAACTCGCCGGGTCGCCCGAAAGGGCGACCTTCGACCTCAATGCGCTCACGAGCATGGGAGTGAAACTGACCGGACGTCTCGCCGGCATCAAGGGGACCTGCGTCCAGTTCTCCGGATCGTTGCGCAACAAGTGCGAGCTCGCCGACCTCAAGCTGGGCCGGTTGCTCAACACCATCGATCTCTGGGCGACCGGTAACGGCCTGGACGCCTCGACGCCCCCGCCGCACCGGTTCGAACCGACTCGACTCGACCCCGTTCCGTCCCTCGAACTGGATCTGGGCCGCGGTGAGATCGAGACCATGATCTGGGCAACGGGCTTCCGCCCCGACTACTCCTGGCTGGATGACGGGGTCCTCGACGGCAAGGGGACGATTCCCCACGATGGGGGGGTCGCCGATTCGCCCGGCATGTTCCTGCTCGGAAGCCCCTTCCTGCGTCGGCGCAAGTCGAGCTTCATCGATGGGGCCCGCATCGACGCCCAAGAGCTCGTGGTCGAGCTCGCCGCCTTCCTCGACCGGAGAGCTTCCTCATCGGGGACCTGACGGCATGAGAAGGGCTCATGCGGTTGGAGCTGGGACCACCGCCCGGCCCTTCGCCTCTCAAGGTTTGCTGTCGAGGGAGCGCTCGGTCAGCCGGTGGGCCGGGACCCGGCATCCCGTCCCGACCGTGTCGGAGGTCGCGGCGGGCGGTCTCCGGCCTCAGCCGGCGGCGGCCGGGCGGGGCGTCTCGACCCCGGTGCGCCGGGCGCACCAGGCCAAGAGGGCCTCGCCGTCGGCCGACGTGTCGTGGCCGGTCACCGGGAACCGGTACTCCGACCGCCGGTGCCGGTCGTGGTACCAACCGGCGTGGGGAACCGGCCGTGACCGCGCCCTGGCCTCGGCGGCCGGGCCTCCGCCGGCCAGCCACACCGCGGTGTCGGCTCCCTCGGCCGGCGAACGCAACACCGGCCGCCACACCCGACGGAACCGGGGAAGTCCCGACTCGAGGCCCGGGGTGTCCACCCAGCCCGGGTGCATGGCGTAGCTGGCCACCCCGACGGGGGCGAACCGCTCGGCCCAGGCCGCCGCCAGCACCAGCTGCGCCCGCTTGGCCCGGGCGTAGGCCGTGACCCCGTCGTAGTCGTCCGGTGCCAGCTCCAACCGGTCCAGATCGAAGCGCTGGGCGTACATCCCGCCCGAGCTCACCGTGACGATCGTCGGTGGGGCGGCGCCCTCGGCCGCGGAACTCGCACCGACGCCCGGCACACCCCCGCGGTCCCCGGCCGTCCAGAGCAGCGGGGCCAGCGCCGCCGTCAGCACGTAGGGCCCGAGGAGGTGGGTGGCCACCGTCCGTTCGACTCCATCCGCGGTGCGCTGGTAGTCCCGGGTCAGGGCGCCGGCGTTGTGCACCAAAGCGTCCAGCCGCTCGCACTCGTCGGCCAGTTGCGTGCCGACCGCAAGAGCCGCCGAGCCGTCGGAGAGGTCGGCCAGGTGCAGTCGGGCCGTCCCCGGCCCCGCCGCCTGGACCAGCTCGAGGGCAGCGGCACCCCGCCGGCCGTCCCGGCCGATGAGGTGGACGTCGGTGCCCAATGCGGCCAGCGCGCAGGCCGCGGCCAAGCCGATGCCCGACGTGGCGCCGGTCACCAGCACCACCCGGCCGTCCTGGCGGGCCGGCTGCTCCCAGTGCTCGAGCCGGCGGCGCCCGGCGATCCCGACCCGGCTGAAGCTCGGGGCGACGGCGGCCTCGGCCACGACGTCGAAGGCCCGGGCCAGCGGGGTCGGCCGGCGGGCGCCCACGGGGGCGTGGTCGGGCACGGCCCTCAGCACGACAGCGCCCGGCGCAGGCCGGCCGCCGCCCGGTCGCCGATCCGCCGGAAGGCCGCGCCCAAGACAGGGGTGAAGATGACGGCCGCCCCGCGCAAGGTCAGGGTCGCTTCGTAGGTGAGGTGGGAACCGTCGCCCTCGGCCGCCGTCACCTCGACCACGTCCACCGAGCGCACGATGGCGTTCTCCGCCGAGAGTTCGACCCGCCTGGGCGGATCGAACTCGGTGATGCGGTACTCGAGCGGGACCTCGCGCCCGAGCGCGCTCACCGTCAACCGGTAGCGGGCGCCGAGCCCGGGGTCACCGGCCGTGAGGGGATGAGCGGCGGTGACCCCGGGGTCCCACTCGTCGGCATTGGAGAACCGGGCCAAGTAGCCGAAGACCTCCTCGGGGGGCTTGGGGGAGGTGAGGTGCACGGAGTAGGAGACCATGGGAGTATTTTAGTACTAAAATTAGCTCACGGCCAGGGCGCCGTCCCGGAATTCCCGGCGGCAGGGAGGAGAGACATGCGGATCGCCGTCATCGGCAGCGGGGTATCGGGACTGGTGTGCGCTCATTTGTTGCACCCCCACCACGACGTGGTGCTCTTCGAGACCGACGGGCGTCCCGGGGGCCACTCCCACACCCACCGGGTCGAGCTTCCCGAGCTGACGGCCGAGGTGGACACCGGCTTCCTCGTCTACAACACCCGGACCTACCCCCTGTTCTGCCGTCTCCTCGACCGCCTGGGCGTGGCCACCCAGGTGAGCGACATGTGCTTCAGCGTCTCCGACGAGCGAACCGGCCTGGAGTGGCGGGGCACCTCGCCCAACACCGTCTTCGCCCAGCGGCGCAATCTGGTACGCCCCGAGTTCCTGCGCATGCTGGCCGACGTGGCCCGCTTCAACCGCCTGGCCACTGGCCTGCTGGAGGAGCCGCCCCCCGACCGCGTGACCCTCGAGGAGGTCCTCGAGCCCCATCGTTGGTCGGCGGCGTTCCGCGACTGGTACCTGGTGCCGCTGGGCTCGTCGATCTGGTCGGCCGACCCGGGCACCTTCACCCGGATCCCGGCGGCCACCTTCGTCCGCTTCTTCGAACGCCACGGGTTGCTGCGCGTGGGCGACCAGCCGAGCTGGCGCACGGTGACCGGGGGGTCGCAGCGCTACGTCGACGCCATCCTCGCCCCGCTGCGGGCCGAGGGCCGGCTGCGCCTGGGCGCACCGGTCGACAAGATCCGTCGCCGCCCCGACGCCGTCGAGCTGGTCGGTCCGACCGGGCCCGAGGAGTTCGACCAGGTCGTCGTGGCCACCCACAGCGACCAGGCCTTGGGCCTGCTCTCCGACGCCGACCGGGCCGAGCAAGAGGTCCTCGGCGCCATCGGCTACCAGCCCAACCGGGCCACCCTGCACACCGACGCCTCCCTCATGCCCCGTTCCAGGAGGGCCTGGGCCAGCTGGAACTACCACCGCCCGGCCGAGGGGAGCGACCGGGCCACCCTCACCTACCACCTCAACCAGCTCCAGGACATACCGTCGGCCACCCCCGTGCTGGTGACGCTCAACCGCGACGACGCCGTCGACCCGGCCACCGTCATCGCCCGCATGGACTACACCCACCCGACCCTGGACCCGGCGGCCGTGGCCGCCCAGGCCCGCCGCCACGAGATCAGCCACGGCCGGCGGCGCACCTGGTACTGCGGGGCCTACTGGGGCTACGGCTTCCACGAGGACGGGGTGCGCAGCGCCGTCGAGGTCTGCCAGGCGCTCGGGGTCGCGCTGTGAGCGGCCGGCCGGGCGGTCGGGTGCTCGAGGAGCCGGTGGAGCTGACCGCCGGTGAGGCGCCCTGGCCGGCCGGGGCGCCCGCCGGCCTGCGCAGTGTGGTCTTCGAGGGGACCCTCCTCCACCGGCGGTTCGGTCCGGGACCCGAGCACTCCTTCCGCTATCCGGTGGCCATGTGCCTGCTCGACCTGGCCGAGGTCGCCCAGGTCACCGCCCGGCACCCGCTGGCGTCGCACCGCCACCCCGCACCGCTGCGCTTCTCTCGGCGCGACTTCCTGGGGGACCCGGCCCTCCCCCTCGACCACGCGGTGCGCGACCTGGTCGAGCGCCGCACCGGCCGCCGGCCGGAGGGCCCGGTGGCCCTCCTGGCCAACCTGCGCACCTGGGGCTGGCTGTTCAACCCGATCAGCCTGTACTTCTGCGCCGAACGCACAGGGACCGGGCGGACCGGCGGCATCACCCAGCTGGTGGCCGAGGTCCAGAACACCCCGTGGCACGAGCGGACCGCCTACGTGGTGGGCGGGCCCGGGGAGCACCGGTTCGCCAAGGCCCTCCACGTGTCGCCCTTCCTCCCGATGGACGTCGACTACCGGCTGCGCTACGGCGCGCCCGGGCCGAGGCTGGACGTCTCGCTCGACGTGCTCGACGGTACGGCGCGCCTGTTCACCGCCCGCCTGTCCCTGCACCGCCGCCCGCTCGACCGGGCCGCCCTCGGTCGGCTGCTGTGGTCCAACCCGCTCGCCACCCATCGGGTATCCGCCGCCATCTACCTGCAGGCGGCCCGGCTGCGCCGGCGCGGCGCACCGTTCTTCTCCCACCCGTCCAAGCCGCTGTCGCCCTGCCCGGCAGCACCCGCCGGGTCGTCGACCGCCCCGGCCCGACCGATCGGAGGACCGCCATGACCGAGCACACCGCCGGGGGGGCGCGTCCGGGGACCGTCAACCACCGCGCCATCCTGCGCCACGTCGGGCGCGAGCGCGGGGCCGGGGGCCGGTCGGGGGGACGGACCGACCGGGTGGCCCGCCGGACCCTGGTGCGCGCCCTCGAACGGGGCACCGGCGGCGCCCTCGAGCTCACCGAGGCCGGGGTGACCCGGGTGCTGGGCCACGGCGAGCCGGCGGCCCGGGTGACCGTCCACGACCCGCGCACCTACGGGGCCCTGCTGCGCTCGGGCTCGGTGGGCCTGGGCCGGGCGTACGTGGCCGGGTGGTGGGACGCCGACGACCTCACCGCCGTGGTCCGCCTACTCTCCCGCCGCACGGCGGGGTACCGGCACCACCTCGACCGCCTGGGCCGGGCCGCCGGCCCGCTGCTCGACCGGGCGGCCCGGCTGCGGACCCCCGGGCGCCACGACGACAAGGCCAACATCGCCGACCACTACGACCTCTCCAACGACTGGTTCGCCCTCATGCTGGACGAGACCATGACCTACTCGTGCGCCGTCTTCGAGGCTCCCGGTGACTCGCTCAAGGACGCCCAGCTGGCCAAGATCGACCGGCTCTGCGCCAAGCTGGATCTGGGGCCGGGGGACCACCTGGTGGAGATCGGCTCGGGCTGGGGCTCCCTGGCCCTGCGGGCGGCCACCGCCTACGGCGCCCGGGTCACCACCACCACCATCTCGGAGGCCCAGCGCGAGTACGTGGAGAAGCGGGTGGCCGACGCCGGGCTCTCCGACCGCATCACGGTGCGGGGCGACGACTGGCGGGACCTGCGGGGCCGCTTCGACAAGCTGGTCTCGGTCGAGATGATCGAGGCGGTGGACTGGCGGTGGCACGACCGCTTCCTGGCCGCCTGCGCGGACCTGCTGGCCGACGGGGGGCTGGGCGCCATCCAGGCGATCGTCATCGACGACGCCAGCTTCGAGCGGGCCAAGCACCAACGGGATTTCGTTCGGGCCATGATCTTCCCCGGCGGCTGCCTGCCATCGGTGGGCTCCATCGCCGGCTCGCTGGCCCGGGCCACCGACCTTCGCCTGGTCGACCTGGAGGACATCGGCCCCCACTACGCCGAGACCCTTCGCCGCTGGAGGGCCAACCTCGACGCCAACGCCGCGGCGGTGGCCCGTCTCGGCCTGCCCGTCGAGTTCCTCCGACTGTGGGCGCTCTACCTCTCCTACTGCGAAGCCTCCTTCATGGAGCACCACGTGAGCGACGTCCAGCTCCTGCTGGCCAAGCCGGGACGGGCCGGCTGGCGGCGGAGGCCGGGACCTGCGCCGCAATAGGTCACGCCCCTCGTCGTCCTTCACCGGGTGGCGGTGTCGGTGCTCTCCGTCGACCGCGGCCGATCGTCCCCCGAGCACCCGCCAGGGCATCGGACGCTTCGACGTGGACCCGGCCCGGCGGGAGATCCGGGACACGGCCTCGACGGGACTGGCCGGTGGGCGCGGAGCTGTCCCGGCGGCGGCCGGCCCTCCGGTCGCGGCCAAGGAGCCGTCCGCCTCAACCGGGCGCGGCGGCCCCCAGGGCCAGGTCCTCCACGGCCACCACCAGCTCGTCGCCGGTGTGCCCGGAGAAACGGTCGGCCCCGAGGCGCCGGGCGTCCTCGGCGTCGGCCACGCCGGCCCCGCCCACCAGCACCGGCGTGACCGGGACGCTCCGGCGCAGGACGGCCACGGTCCGCCGGACGGCTCGGGCCTGGTCGGGCATGGTGCAGCCGATGGCCACCGCCAGCAGGTCGGGGGAGCGGGCGCAGACCTCGCCCACTGTCTCCCCGGGGATGTCCGCACCCAGCTCGACCACCTCGAAGCCCCGCCAGTGCAGCAGGTTGGCGGCGATCGACACCGGGACCCCGTGGAGCTCGCCGGCCGGGGTGCACACGACGACGGTCCCGCGCTTGCGGCCCCGGGGGGTGAAGAGGGCGCCGAGCCGGCTGACCAGCCGGATGGCGGTGGCGCTGGCCCGATGCTCGTCGGCCACCGTGATCACCCCGCGCCGCCAGCCTTCGCCGATGCCGACCATCGCCGGGGCCACGCCGTCGAGCAGGACGCCGGCCGGGGTCCGCCCCGACACCAGCGCCGCCTCGATCAGGTTCCACGCACCGGTCTCGTCGCCGGCCAGCAGGCGGGCCTCGAGCTGGGTGTCGATGGGGGGCGGGGTCGGTGGGCCTGGACCGGAGGCGCCGGGCTGGTCGGACCGGCGGCCGGGGCGGACCAGGTCCAGGTCGGCCACGGCCACCCGCCACGTCCCGCCGACCCGGGTGGCCGGCAGCCGACCGGTGCGGATGTAGCGGTAGGCGGTCATGTAGTGCACACCCAGGGCGTCGGCGGCCTGCTGCAACGTCATCGCCTCGTCTGCCATGCCTGCTCCCCGGAGATGTGGGCACCGGTCGGCGCCGAAGTTAGCACTAAAAGGTCACCCTTCAAGGGGGACGAGGCGGCGCAGCGGGGACACCCAGATGGTCGAGCAGAGCCAGGTCTCAGCCGACGTCAGGTCGAAAACGTCGGGCGAGCACGCCCCGGCGGTTCGGCGAACCTTGACCCTGGCCGGCACCGCCCAGACCTCGTGCACCGCCGGGTGTCGACGCCCCCGGGTCCGTCGCGACCCGTGCAGAGGTTCGACGCAACGGCCGTGCGGACGCACAATGGGGCGGTGAGCAACGGGGGCCGACCGGCCAGGGACCTGACGGTGATCGCCGTGCCCTTCTACTTCGGGGCCATGGCCGCCGAGCGCG
The DNA here is from genome assembly GCA_963770505.1 of uncultured Actinomycetota bacterium. GTDB lineage: Bacteria > Actinomycetota > Acidimicrobiia > Acidimicrobiales > RAAP-2 > CAVYPR01. The sequence continues at coordinate 836,882 of CAVYPR010000006.1, forward strand.
CGCGCCAGCGCCGCCGTGCCGCCGCGTCGGGTCCGACGGCCGGCGACTACGAGCGGCACGACACCCGGGCCAGCCTGACGATGGGGACGCTCAGCCTGCTGGCCCCGCTGGTCGTGCCGAGGCTGCTCCGGCCCGTCACCCCCGGCCGGGGCCGCTACGCCAAGGTGCTGGTCGCCGCGGCCGCCGCGGCGGTCGTCGTCACCACGGCCGCCGACGTCGTGGTGCGCCGGTCCCGCCGCGCCGACAACCCCCCGGGCCGGCCGGCCGGGGCCTCACGGAACGGGTCGGGACCCCGGGTTGAGGTGCCTGTCGACCCACGGTCGGCGGCGGCCGCCCGGGTGGCCGCATTCGGGGGGGTGGCCGCCGTCGCCCTGGGCGGGGTGGCGGTCACCACCGCCTGGGCGTCGCACACCTCGGTCGACCGGCTCTGGCGCCGCCGCATCCTGCCCGACCTGGGCCGCGGCCCACTGGCCCTGGCCCTGGCCGTCGTCGGATGGGACTTCATCTACTACTGGAACCACCGCTTCATGCACGAGAGCCGCTACATGTGGGCCAACCACGTCGTGCACCACTCGAGCGAGCACTACAACCTCTCCACCGCCCTGCGCCAGCCGGTGGCCGACGCCCTGGCCACCTTCCTCCCCTACGGTGCCCTCTGCCTGCTCGGGTTCTCACCGTCGCTCGTCGAGACGGCGCGGGGCGTCAACCTCCTCTACCAGTTCTGGATCCACACCGAGGAGATCGACCGGCTGGGTCGCAGCGAGGCGGTGCTCAACAGCCCGTCGCACCACCGGGTCCACCACGGTTCGAACCCCGAGTACCTCGACCGCAACCACGGCAGCATCCTGATCGTCTGGGACCGGCTCTTCGGCACCTTCGAGCCCGAGCGCGCCCCCGTCGTCTACGGCCTGACCAAGAACATCAACACCTTCGACCCGGCGCGGATCATCGGCCACGAGTACGCCGAGATCGCCCGCGACGTGGCCTCCTCGACCAGCTGGGGGGAGCGGCTCTCCTACGTCGTGCGCGGCCCGGGCTGGGCCACCCGGCACCGGGCCGAGGTGGCGGCGGCCGGCTGACCGGCCGCCCGGCCTCAGCCGACCCGGCGCATGGTGTTGTGGTCGGTGTGGGCGAAGGGCTCCTCGAACTCCTTCATCTGCAGCATGGTGACCTCGTCGTACGACCAGGTGTCATTTCCGGTGGTGACGGTGACCTTGTAGCTGAGGGTGCTGGCGTTCTTGGCCAGGTAGGTGTTCTCGCCGATCGAGTACTGCGCCCCGCCCTGGGCGGCCTCCATGGTGAACTCGGTGGCGTCGGCCGCGGCGATGCCGCCGGCCAGGACCGTGATGCCCCGAGGCACCACGAACCCACGCATGACCTCACCGGTGGCCGGGTCCCAGAGCCAGTAGCCGACCTCGGTGTGGAAGGGGTTCTCCTCGTCGCCACGCCACATGGCCGACTTGTAGTCCAGGCCGTAGAGGTGCTGGCTCCCGTTGTCGACGGGCCCGAACGGCTTCATCGTGCACTTCTCGAGGTAGGGGGTGCCGAGGACCTCGCCCCTGGAGTGTGAGAAGGCCGTGTCCAGCCCCCCCTCACCACCCTCCCACTCCCCTGCCAGGGGCCCGAGGGGTCCCCACTCGTTCGCCATCTCTTTCCCCTCTCATGCCGCGGATGCTCGTCGGCAGCTTAGGCACGCGCGGACCCCCTCTCGGCGAGCAGGAGGTCGCCGGGCGTGGCCGGTCCCGCCACGGCCACCCGCGGCGGGGCGGCGGGCGGCAGCGGCGATCGGAGATGGCCCAAACCCTCAGGAGAGGCCCCGGCAGAGCGGCAGGCTGGTGACGAACCCCCGGTCCTGGTCCCCGAAGAGGCGGCGCAGCTCGAGCCGGCACTGACCGGCCGCCTGCTCGGTCTCCTCGCAGGCGTCGGCGAGCAGCGCGGGCGACGAGGCGGTCACCGTCACGTACCCCGAGAAGCGCAGCGAGGCGTGGCCGTCGGCGAGCTCCTCCTCTCTCCGGGTCACGAGGGCCTCCTCGCGGGCCCGTCGGGCCGTGGGGAGGAAGCCGCCCCGGCGACGCAGCTCGGAGTCGGCCAGATCGGCGGTGCGGGCCTGCTCCACCTGTCGGACGGCGAGCTCTGGGCTGAGCGGTTCCATCACCACCGAGACCGTACGGCGCGACGTCCCCAGCAGGAGCGGCGCGAGGAAGTCCGGGCCGACGTCGACCCTCGGCCACTCGGCGATCCAGTAGGTGGCGTGCCACGATCCGTCGGTCCGCAGGCTCCCCCACTCCGCCTCGACGGCCATGGGCCACAGCCCGCCGGGCCCGAGCAGCCGGGGAGCCTCTGGCGGGACGTCCTCCGACGTGTCATCGGGAGCCCCCTCGCCACGTGCGGCGCACGTGGCGCGAGGACCGGCCTCGGTGCCCCGGCGCAGCAGCCCGGCGAGCTGCCGGGGCGAGAGGACCCCCTCGACCTGGGCGTCCACCTCGCTCAGGAGGCGGCGGAGCGCGTCGGCCTCCCTCAGCACGGCGGCGCAACCGCCCGCGTCGCCGCGGGCCGACCTCGGGGCGCGGACGCGTTGGCCGGCCGCCGAGACCTGGACGGCCAGGTGCGCCTCGTGCCGGCAGGTGCTCGCCCCCATCCCATCGAGCAACTGCGAGTACGACCGCCGTGCGGTGGCGTCCTCGCCCAGTTCGGCCCGCTCGGCCAGGTGCTCGCGCACCGCCCTCCCGTCGTCGGGCACGGTGGTGGCGAGCCACTGCACCCGGTGGACCGCCGAGCCCTGCCGGGCCAGCGAGGCGAGCACACCCGCCCAGCCGGCCACCCGTCGCTCCTTGTCGGCCGGGTCGAGCAGGGCGAAGCTGTGGCCCCGCAGGGCGAGCACGGCGGTGTAGGTCCGCGCCCGCCGGTCGACCACGACCCCGCACGCACCCCGCGCCGTGCCTCGCGCCGACAGGACCTCGAGGTCGCCGAACGGGCCGGCGGACCGCGTGGACGTGCGGTCAGCGCGCCGACCGGCCGCCGGGCGTGCCTCGCAGGCCACGCCGTCGGCGTCGACAAGGTGGCCGTGAGCGGGGGCCGCCGAGCGGTGGTGGCGCGACCCGGTCGCCCGAGCCGCCTCCCAGCGCGCCACCGTCGGGAGCCACTCCTCTCCGGTGCGCCCCCCCACCGGCCAGCAGGCCAAGGCGACGCCGCCCACCACCGTCACCAGGGCCACCACCACGCTCACGGGCGTCGGCCGGGAGCGAAGGACGAGCACGGCGACGACCAGCCCGCCGGCGACCGAGGCGATCTGCCCGCCGCGCCACCCGGCGACGAGGCCGCGCCGCTCGAGGGGTCCGAACCGGTAGCGGGTCCCTTCAGTTGCCACCGACGCCGCCCTCCCCGTCTGCGCCGCCCGGCCCCCCGACGGTGCCCCCGCCGTGCCCGGGATCTCCGAGCAGGACGGGTCCCATGTCGTCGTGGCGGAAGGAGCGGGGCTCGCGGGTGCCCTTCCCGGTGGCCGAGGCCGCGTCGCCGTCGAGCTCGGGGATCGGGCCGCCCCACAGGGGAACCGGGCCCCGGCCCTTGGCAAAGGGGAGAGGCAGCGGCTCCTGCTGGGCGCCGGGGGGCGGGTCCGGGCGGGGGCCGCTGGGCGGCGGCGTGCCCCGCCACATCTTGATCCCGCTTGCTCCCCCTCCACCCGGCGTGGACGGTCCGCCGGCCGACCCCGGGGACCCGGTGCCCGCGCCGCCCGAGCCGTCGGAGGAGCCGGCGACCCCACGCCCGGCCCCGCCGTCGGCGCCGTGGGCGGCACCCGGCGCCTCGTAGTCCGAGCCGCGCCCGGTCCCCGGCTCACCCGCCACGAAAGACGACTCCCTGGCCCGCCGCAGCGCGTAGCTGGCCGCCGAGCGCGGCGCCGGGACGGCCGCCTGCTGGACCCGCTGGCGTGAGCCCTCCAGCTGGTGGACGGCCCCGGCCTCGACGGCGGGCACCAGCCGCAGGAGGGTAAACGGCGTGAAGGCCGCCAGCAGGAGCAGCGCCCCGCCGGCCAGGACGGGGGCGAACCCTGTGCCTCCCCCCGAGGCGATCGCCCCCGCGGCCAGGGCCAGGATGGCCACGATGACGAACTTGGACAGGATCAGCGCCACCAGCGTGTCGACCAGGCGGCGGCACCAGTGGGAGATGGCCGGCCAAACCAGGCTGGCCAGGCCCAGGGGGAGGAAGAGCACGGCCACGTAGACCGCTGCCTCCCGCACGAGGAGCTCGACCCAGAGCATGAAGGCGCCGAAGGCGACCAGCAGGGCCCCCAGCAGCACCACGAACGCCGGCGCGGGGCCGCCGGCCGCCTGGGACGCCAGCGCCGACGCCACCTGCGACAGCGCCTGCTGGACGTCGGTGCCCGAGCCGGACGAGATCGTGGTGCTGAGGGCGTCGGTGGCCGCGAGGGCCAGCTGCACCAGCTCCACCGCCGCCCCGGCCAGCACCAGGGCCAGGGGCAACTGGACGGCGACCACCCGCACGAGTCCCGCCACGCTCTGGCGGTAGACGGCCTGGATCACCGAGAGCAGCAGGAGCGGCAGCAGCACCACGGCGGCCAGCCCCACCATCGTCCGGTAGTGGGCGGTGAACCAGCCGGCGCCGAGGTCGATCGTCGTCGAGGACGACAGCACCCCGCCGATCTGCCCGATGAGCCACGCCGCGCCGTCGGCGACCCAGGAGGAGAGCGCCCCCAGCACGCCCCCCACTCCGGAACCGAGCAGCCCCGACCCGACACCGCCCGCCGCCTGGCACAACGGCGACAGCGGACCTGTGCAGGGCGTGATCGCCGCCGGCACCACGGCGCTCACCGCGCCGCGCTCGGTGGCCGGCCGTCGGCCGGGCGGGAGCGGGCGGTCAACGGACGCTCTGGCCGGTGTGGAAGAAGAAGTTGATGATGCCCGGGGCGGCGCCGATCAGCAGTGCGGCCAGTCCCGAGACGAGGACCGTGCGGCGCCCCACGTAGGACTGCTGGTAGTTCTGGGAGTGGGACCCGAGCGCCCATGCCGCCGCTCCGACCACCAGACCCACCAGCGAGAGGATGAGGGCCCATCCCCCGATCCCGTTGGTGAGCGTCTGGAGGGCGCTTCCCCCCGGCAGGTTGCCCGGGCTCTCCTGCAGCCCCACCGGTGTTGTGGACACCAGCCGCGGCAGCGGTCGCGGGCCGCCCGTCGGATCGACGAGGCCGAGCACGGCGTGCGGGAGGTGCACCCCGACGGATGCGGCCACCGCCGGGACGATGGGTACGAACATCGGTGACTCCTCTCGGGGGTCGGTCACACCGGCGGACACCCCGCCGGCCTCGACCGCCCGAAGGCTAGAGCCGGACCAAAAGGATTTCAAGATCTTTCAGTATTTTTCATGTCTCTTCAATCTGCGGCGGCCCGCCGATGACGGCGGGGCGGGGTGGTCGGCCGCCGGCTCGCAGCCGGCGCGCGGCCCTGTCATGCTGGGCGTGTGATGGGAGCGGCGGACGCGACGGTGCTGGTCTCGACGACCGGTCTCCCTCCGGCGGCCCAGTACGCCATCGCCGGGGCGGCGTTGGTGGTGGTGGCCGCCGTGGCGGCCCTCCTCGGCCGGCGGGCCGGCCGGCGGGCGCTCAGCCAGCGGCTCATCGCCCTGGGGACCCGCCTGGGCATCGACCCGCCCCCCGACGACAGCGGGATCGAGACGGCCCTGGCCTACCTCGAGCAGGTGACGGGGGCGGCCACCCAGGCCGTGGCCGAGTCCAGCGCCGACGCCATCCGGCTGCGGCGGTCGCTCGACACCTTCCCCCAGGGTGTCGTCCTGTGCGACGAGAACGGCACCGTCATCTACCGCAACGCCAGGGCCAACGCCCTCATGACCAGCCGCCACGGTGACGCCCTGGCCGCCCAGGCGGTCACCGAGCTGCTCGAGGACGCCTGGCACGAGGGGACAGCCGAGCGCACCCTCGACCTCTACGGCCCCCCCCGCCGCACCCTCACGGTGCGGGCCCGGGTGATCGACGACGGGCGGCGGCCCCTCGGGGTGATCGCCATGATCGAGGACGTCTCCGAGCGCCGCCGGCTCGAGGAGATCCGCCGCGACTTCGTGGCCAACGTGAGCCACGAGCTGAAGACCCCCATGGGCGCGCTCGGCCTGCTGGCCGAGACGCTCATCTCCGAGCCCGACGTGGAGGTGGCGCAGCGGCTGGCCAGCCGCATCCACACCGAGGCCTTCCGGGTGAGCCGGATCATCGACGACCTCTTGGACTTGAGCCGGATCGAGTCCGAGGAGGCGCCGCCCCGGGACCCGGTACTGGTCAACCTGGTGATGGCCGAGGCCGTCGAGCGGGTGCGGGCCACGGCCGACCAGCGCGGCATCACCATCGCCCTGGTCGAGCCCGAGCCGCCGGTGGCCGTGCTGGGCGACCGGCGGCAGCTGGTCTCGGCCATGCACGCCCTGCTCGAGAACGCCGTCACCTACTCCTACGACAACAGCACGGTGGCCGTCTCGGGCACGGTGGTCCGCGGGCAGCCCCCGGGGGGCGACGACGGCGAGGAGGCCATGGTGCCGGTCGGGCAGTCCGGTGCGGTGGCCACCACCGCCACCGGGACCACCGCCGTCACCCACACCCAGCTCCCCGGCTTCGGCGAGGGCGCGCCGAACGGCAACGGTTCGGCGGTGCCCTATGACGACTCGGCACCGGCGCCTACCACCGACGCGGAGGCCGGGGAGCGCCGCGGGGCCGAACCGCCGGCGCGCCCGTCGACCCACGACACCGTCCGGCTGGCCGTGGCCGACCACGGCGTGGGCATTCCCGCCCGGGACCTCGAGCGGATCTTCGAGCGCTTCTACCGGGTCGACCACGGCCGCAGTCGCGACACCGGGGGCACCGGGCTCGGGCTGTCCATCGTCCGCCACGTGGCCAACAACCACCACGGGTGGGTGGACGTCGAGTCACGCGAGGGCGAGGGGTCGACGTTCACCCTCGTGCTGCCGGTCCACGCCGAGCACCTGCCGTGAGCCGATGACCCCGCGCAACGGCGCCCCCGGCGTCACCACCGACGGTCGCCCGGTCACCGTCCTTTTGGCCGAGGACGAGGAGTCCTTCGTCGACGCCCTCGTCGTCGGGCTGGGCCACGAGGGGTTCAAGGTGACGGTGGCCCGCGACGGCCTCGAAGCCCTCCAGCTCTTCGACGAGACCAGCCCCGACATGGTGCTGCTGGACATGATGCTGCCCAAGCTCTCGGGGATCGACGTCTGCCGCGCCATCCGGGCGCGCTCGAACGTCCCCATCATCATGGTGACGGCCAAGGGGGCCGAGATCGACACCGTGGTCGCCCTCGAGGTCGGGGCCGACGACTACGTGACCAAGCCCTACCGCCTGCGCGAGCTGGTGGCCCGCATGCGCGCCGTGATGCGGCGCATCCCCGCCGCCGGCGCCGACCGTCGCGGCGGGGCGCACTCGGGCGCCGACGGGGAGGCTTCCCTCGAGGCGGGCAACGTCCGGGTCGACCTCGACCAGCGCAGGGTCTACGTGCGCGGCGAGGAGGTGCGGCTGCGGCGCAAGGAGTTCGAGCTGCTGCGGCTGCTGGTGGAGAACGCCGGGAGGGTGCTCACCCGCGACGTGCTCATCGACAGGGTGTGGGGCACCGACTACATCGGCGACACCAAGACGCTCGACGTGCACATCAAGCGGCTGCGGTCGCGTATCGAGGTCGACCCCTCGACCCCCAAGCTCATCACCACGGTCCGCGGCGTCGGGTACCGCTTCGACCCGGGATCCGACTGAGCGCGGCCCCGGGGGCCGACGTGCCCCGTCGGCAATAATGACCCCGGTGCGGGACCCGTTTCGCAGGGTGTGGGTCGGCCTCGGGGCACTGACCTTCGTGCTGGTGGCCGGCACGGTCGGTTACCTGGTGCTCGGCTTCGGCCTCCTCGACGCCGTCTACCAGACCGTCTCGACCGTGACCACGGTCGGCTTCAACAGCCCCCACGCCCTCACGACAGCCGGCAAGGCCTTCACCATCGTCCTCATCCTGTCGGGGGTGGGCACCGCCCTTTACACGTTCACGGCCGGCTTCGAGCTGCTGGTCGGGGGCCACATGCGCGAGCTCGTAAGGAGACGAAGGATGTCCCACGACGTCGACCGGATGCGCCACCACGTCATCGTCTGCGGCTGGGGCCGCGTCGGTCGGGAGGTGGCCCGCTTCCTGGCCAACGCCGGGCGCGACGTGGTCGTCGTCGACCGCGACGCCGAACGGCTGTCCGAGGTTCCCTACCCCACCGTGGCGGGCGACGTGACCGACGACGCGGTCCTCCTCCGGGCCGGCATCGACCGGGCGGGCACCCTGGTGGCCGCCCTCGACACGGACTCGGACAACCTCTACGTCACGGTGTCCTGCCGGTCGATGCGCCCCGACCTGCAGATCATCGCCCGGGCCCGCAACGAGTCCTCCGAGCCCAAGCTGGTCCGGGCCGGGGCGGACCGGGTGGTGAATCCCCAGCAGCTGGGCGGGGACCGCATGGCCTCCTTCGTCGTCCACCCCCACGTGGTGGACTTCGTCGACGTCGTCATGCACGACGGCTCGCTCCAGTTCCGCCTGGGCGAGGTGCCCGTCTCGGAGGACTCGTCGCTGGCCGGCAATTCGCTGCGCTCGGCCCACCTGCGCGACCGCACGGGGGCGCTGGTGCTGGCCATCCGCAGGCCCGACGGGACCTTCCTCACCAACCCCTCGCCCGAGGCCGCCATCGAGGCCGGCGACGTCCTGATCAGCGTCGGGACCGAGGAGCAGCTCGACGCCCTGGCCGAGGTGACCGCCGGCTGAGCACGACGACGTGGTGCGAACCGCCCCACCCGTTCAGGGGGCGGGCACCACCGTCGACCCCAGCCACGGCGCCAGGCACTCGGGGAACCGGACCGAGCCGTCGGGCTGGCGGCCGGTCTCGACGAGGGCCGCCCAGATGCGGGCCCAGGCCAGGGCCGAGCCGTTGAGGGTGTGCACCAGAACCGGCGAGCCGCCACCGGCGGGGCGGTAGCGGATGTTGGCCCGCCGGGCCTGGTAGTCGCGGAACCAGCTGACCGAGGAGACCTCCAGCCACCGGTCACACCCCGGGGAGTACACCTCGAGGTCGAAGGTGCGGGCCGACGAGGCGCCCAGGTCCCCGCAGCACAGGTCCAGCACGCGGTAGCGCAGCGAGAGGGCCCGCAGCAGCCCCTCGGCCCGGGCCAGGATGTCGGCGTGGACGGCCGGGGCCTGCTCGGCCGTGGCGTAGGCGAACAGCTCGACCTTCTCGAACTCGTGGACCCGCAGGAGGCCCCTGGTGTCGCGCCCGGCGGCGCCGGCCTCGCGGCGGAAGCACTGCGACACCGCCGTCAGGCGCACCGGGAGGACGGCCTCGTCGAGGATCTCGTCGCGGTGCATCGAGGTGAGCGGCACCTCGGCCGTCGGGATGGCCCACAGGTCGTCGCGCTCGACGTGGTAGGCGTCGTCGGAGAACTTGGGCAGGTGGCCGGTCGAGGTCATGGTCTCGGTGAGGACCAGGGTGGGCGGCCGCACCTCCTCGTAGGCGTCGGCGTGGCGTTCGAGGGCGAACGAGGTGAGCGCCCGCAGCAGCCGGGCCCCGGCCCCGCGGTAGAGGGGGAACATCGAGCCGGCCAGCCGGGCGCCGCGGGCCATGTCGAGCAGGCCGAGGGTCTCGCCCACCTCCCAGTGGGGCACCCGCTGGTGGTCGGCGGGGACGGGGGCCTCCTGGCCCTCCTCGGCGCCCGGCCACCACTCCCGCACCACCACGTTGTCCTCGGGTCCCGCCCCGTCGGGCGCCTCCTCCGACGGCAGGTTGGGCAGGTAGAGGAGGGCCGTGCGCACCTGCTCGCCCAGGTCGTCGGCCGCAACGGCCGCCGTTCGCTCGTCGGCCCCGAGCCGGCGGCTCTCTCCGGCCAGTTCCTCGGCGCGTGCACCGTCCCCGGCCTTGCGGGCCTCGCCCACCTGCCGGGAGATCGCCTTCACCTCGGCCCGCAGCGACTCCTGCCGGGCCAGGGCGGCGCGGTGCGAAGCGTCGAGGGCGCACAGCCGGTCGACCTCGGCCGGCTCGATGCCCCGCCGAGAGAGGGCGGTCTTCACCGCACCCGGGTCGTCGCGCAGCGCTCGGATGTCGATCATTCCGGCGCCAACGGTAGCGTGCAGCCCGATGCCGGCCCGCCCGACCAGCCCGCTCCTCCCGGCGGGCGCCCCGGCGGTCGAGGTCGAGGGGTTGGTCGTCCGCTACGGGGCCACCACCGCGGTCGACGGGTTGTCGCTCCACGCCTCGGCCGGCGAGGTGCTGGCCATTCTCGGCCCCAACGGTGCGGGGAAGACCTCCACCGTCGAGACCCTCGAGGGCTACCGCCGGGCGGCGGCGGGCCGGGTGCGCGTCCTGGGCCTCGACCCGGGGAGCGACCACCGGGCGCTGGCGCCCCGGGTGGGGGTGATGCTCCAGCGCGGCGGGATCTATCCCATGCTCGGGCCCCGCCGGGTGCTCGACCTGTTCGCCTCCTACTACGACGACCCCGAGGACGTGGCCGGCCTGCTCGACCTGGTGTCGCTGACCCGGGTGTCGGCCACCCCCTGGCGCCACCTCTCGGGGGGCGAGCAGCAGCGGCTCTCCCTGGCCCTGGCCCTGGTGGGCCGGCCCGAGGTGGTCTTCTTGGACGAGCCGACGGCCGGCGTCGACCCCGAGGGGCGGCTCTCGGTGCGCGACGTGGTGGCCGGCCTGGCCGGGCGCGGGGTGTGCGTGGTGCTCACCACCCACGAGCTGGCCGAGGCCGAGCGCATGGCCGACCGGGTGGTGATCGTCCGCCGCGGGCGGGCCGTGGCCCAGGGGACCCCGGCCGCCCTCGCCGCCGGCGAGGGGGGGAGGGGGCCACGGTCTCCTTCGGCGCCCCGGCCGGCCTCGACGTGGCCGCCCTCGGCGCCGAGCTCGGGGCGGTCGTCACCGAGGGACCTCCCGGCCGCTACCGGGTCGCCGCCGCCGCCTCCCCGTCGCTCACGGCGCGCCTGGCCGCCTGGTTGGCCGGGCGCGACGCCACCCTCACCGACCTGCGCGCCGGCCGGTCGCTCGAAGAGGCCTACCTGGCGGCGGTCGGCGAACCGCCCGAGAACGGCGAGGACGGCCCGGCCACCGAGGACCCCGAGGCCGAGCGGTGAGGCCCCTGGCGGCCCAGGTGCGGGCCGAGACCTGGATGACGCTGCGGCGGGGGGAGACGCTGCTCCTCACGATCGGGATCCCGGTCGTCTTCCTGGTCTTCTTCTCGACGGTCCACGTGCTGCCGACCGGGACCACCGAGCCGGTCTCGTTCCTCGTCCCCGGGATCCTCTCGCTGGCCATCATGTCGACGGCGATGGTCTCCCTCGGGATCGCCACCGGGTTCGAGCGCGGCTACGGGGTGCTGAAGCGGCTCGGGGCGACGCCTCTGGGCCGGCCCCGGCTCCTCGGGGCGAAGCTCTCGACGGTGCTGCTGGTCGAGGTGGTCCAGGCGGCCGTGCTGGTGCCGGTCGGCTACGCCCTCGGGTGGCACCCGGGGGGAACGGGCAGCACCGGGCCGGCCGTGGGCGAGGCCCTGGCCGTGGCCCTGCTGGCCACCGTCGCCTTCGGCGGCATCGGCCTGCTCATGGCCGGCGTCCTGCGGGCGGAGGTGAACCTGGCGGCGTGCAACGGCCTCTACCTGGTCCTGCTCCTGTTGGGCGGGATGGTGGTGCCGGTGGACAAGCTCCCCGGCCCCCTGCAGGCCTTCGCCCGGGCGCTCCCGGCGGCCGCCCTCTCCGACGGCCTGCACGCCGCCCTGGGGACCGGGACGCCGGTGCCGACGCGGTCGTGGCTGGTGCTGGCCGCCTGGGCCGTGGCGGCACCGATCGCCGCGGCGCTCACCTTCCGCTGGGAGTGAGGACGCCGCGCCGGAGCGGGCGGCCGCTCAGCCCCCTGTCAGGAGCCGCTGCTGCCACTGGACCAGCTGCGCCGGGGTGAGCGCGCCGTAGTGGATGGCGGCGATCGAGCCGTCGCCGTTCACGAAGACCGCCTCGGGGAGGCCGGTGAAGTAGAAGAGCCCCTCGGTGACTGTGTAGCGCCGGTCGGCGCCGACCGGGAAGGTCACGCCCGAGCTGTGCACGAACCGGAGGGCCGCCGCGCTCGCGTCGTCGCCGTCGACCCCCACGAGGGCCACCCGGGCCAGCCGGCTCCGGGCGACCTGCTGGGAGTGGTAGGTGGCGGCCAGGGCCGGGATCTCCTTCTGGCAGGGCCCGCACCAGCTGGCGAAGAAGAGGAGCACGGCCGGCCGGCCATGGCCCCCGCCGTCGGTCGGCACCCCCACCACCGGCCCGCCGCCCAGGCGGGGCACGGTGAAGGTCGGCACCGGATCGCCGGCCTCGGGCCGGCCCGGGGAGGAGCGGGTCCCCACCCCGGTGAACAGGCCGATGGCCAGGGCGGCGGCCAGCACCACCCCGAGCAGGAGGAAGACCGGGCGCGGCCGCCGCGGGCCTCCCGGGGGCCCGCCGCCGGCGCCGTCACCGGCACCCGGTGTCCCTGCGCCGCCGTCCCCGCTGGCGGGGGGGTCGGGGTCGAGCGCGGCCACCGGGCTCTGGACGTCGCCGGGAGGTGTGCCGGCCCCCGCCCCGGGCATCAGCGGTACCGGACGAGGACGTCGACGGCCATGACGACGAAGAGCAGGGTGAGGTAGGTGATCGAGTACGTGAACAGCCGCATGGCGTCGGCGCCGGAGGCCTGGTCCCGGCGCGCCCGGTCCCACAGCCGCGCCGCCATGGCGATGTACACCGCTCCCAGCACGGCCGCCGTCAGGGTGTAGAGGAGCCCCATGCCGGCCACCGGGGCGAAGAGGAGGGTCACCGCCACCAGCACGACCGTGTAGGCGAGGATCTGCCCGGTGGTCCGACGCATGGAGGCCACCACCGGCAGCATCGGCACGTCAGCCGCCCGGTAGTCGTCGCGGTAGCGGACGGCCAGGGCCCAGAAGTGCGGCGGGGTCCAGATGAAGATGATGGCGAAGAGGACCACCGGGGTCCACGACAGCGAGCCGGTCACCGCCGCCCATCCCACCAGCACCGGTACGGCGCCGGCCGCCCCCCCGATCACGATGTTCTGCGAGGAGCGCCGCTTGAGCCACAGCGTGTAGACGAAGACGTAGAAGGCGGTGGCCGACACGGCGAGGACCGCCGAGAGCAGGTTGACGGCCAGCCACAGCTCCAAGAAGGCGGCCACCTCCAGGCTCAGGGCGAAGGTCAGCGCGGCCCGGGGGGTGACGGCCCCGGTGACCAGCGGGCGCCGGCGGGTCCGGTGCATCAGGCGGTCGATGTCCCGGTCGACGAACATGTTGATGGCGTTGGCCCCCCCGGCCGCCAGGGCGCCGCCCACCAGGGTGGCCACCACCAGCCCCAGCGGGGGCAGGCCGCGCTCGGCCACCACCATGGTGGGCAGGGTGGTGACCAGCAGGAGCTCGATGATGCGCGGCTTGGTCAGGGCCACGTACGCGCCGAGACGCGCCCCACCTGCCCGGACGCCGCGCGAGCGCGGGGGCCTGGATTGCCATCGCCCAGAGCCTACGGTCCACGCCGTCGCCGGACCAGACGGCACCGACGCCCACCGGGGGGCTCGGGCGGGCCCCGGTACGATTGACCGGAGTGTCCGGACCCAGCCCCACCCCCCACACCGGCCGGGCGTCCCGCCTGCCCACCGTCTCGGCTGCCTGGTTCCGACGCCTCTGCGTGGCCTCTCTCGTCATGGTCTCGCTGATCGTGGTGACCGGGGCGGCCGTGCGGCTCACCGGCTCGGGGCTCGGCTGCTCGGACTGGCCGGACTGCACCCGGGGCCACCTGACCCCGCCCCTCCAGTTCCACTCCCTGGTGGAGTTCGGCAACCGCATGGTCACCGTGGTGCTCACCGTCGTGGTGGCCGCCACCGTGGTGGCCGCCTGGCGCCGACGGCCCTTCCGCCGGGACCTCGTCTGGCTCTCCCTCGGCCTGGTGGCCGGGGTGGTGCTCCAGGCCGTGATGGGCGGCATCGTCGTCTACACCAAGCTCAACCCGTACCTGGTGATGGTGCACTTCATGGCCTCGATGCCGCTCGTGGTCGACGCCGTCGTGCTCCTGCACCGCTCCGGTCGGGACTACTCGCCGGGATCGGGGCGCCTCCAGGTGCCCCGGCCGGTCCTCCTCCTCGTGAGGGGAACCCTCGTGCTGCTCACGTTGGTGCTGGCGGCGGGGACCGCCACCACCGGGGCCGGGCCCCACGCCGGCTCGGCCCAGGGCCAGGTCGCCGCCAAGCGCCTCCCCGTGGCGCTGCGCGACATGGCCGAGCTCCACTCCACCCTGGCCGTCCTCCTCGTGGGCGTCACCCTCGCCCTGGCCGTGGCCCTGCACGCCATGGACGTGCCCGAACGCGTCCGGAGGGCGGCGAGGATCCTCGTGATCGTCCTGGTGGCCCAGGCGGGGATCGGCTACACGCAGTACTTCACCCACCTGCCGGCGGGGCTGGTCGAGCTCCACGTGCTGGGGGCCACGGCCCTCGTCATCGGCTTCACCCAGTTCTTCCTGGCCCTCACCTACCACGCCCCCGAACCGGCCCCCGCCTCGGCAGATGCGCCGGTGGCACGGCAGACAACGGGCGGCGAGCCCCGCCCGATGCGGGTGGCCCCGCCCGAGGACAGCGCGGCCCTGAGCGGCCGATAGCTGGCAGAATGCCGTGGGCCGGCGAGGCCCGCCGCCCCCATCGTCTAGCGGCCCAGGACGCTGCCCTTTCAAGGCGGTAACACGGGTTCGAATCCCGTTGGGGGCACAGGGTGACCTTGACCCCGTTCGGTGACCACGTGAGCGTGACGCCTCAGGTCGGACCGCCGTCCATCACCCCGATGGTCGCACCACGCGGCCTGCACCCACCGGTTCGGCGGATCGCCGGCGGCCCGCCGCAGGAACTACCCCGAGTTCACGTAGAGGGTGCAGTTGACCGGGGTCGAGTCCCGCACGAGGTGCACGGGGACGTTGAAGGTGGTCGCGGCGGCCGAGATGGTCCTCGCGTGGTCGGAGCCCGGGAGGACGACTGTCATGCCCTTGGCGTCGCGGACGTCGAGGAGCAGCTTCAGGTTCCCCGCGCCGTTGTTGGCCACGCTGCCCTTGCCCGTGACGACCAGGCCCGACGGGTCCAGCGAGCAGGTCACGCCGGTGAAATGGGCCTTCGTCGTGGAGCTCACGGTGACCTGCAGGGAGGACGAGGACGCCGGCGGGCTCGACCCACCGCAGCCGGCCAGGGCGGCGGCCAGGGACAGGGCGGCGAGTCCGAGGGCCCCCCGGCGGGCAGAGGTCGACGCGCCGGGACCCCTCGTCGTCCGGGGCGTCGCCATCGGGCGATGGTAACCCGACCGCCGGAATGGCACCTCGGGCCGGGGCCGTCCCTGCGGGATCGGGCCGCGTGCAGGTCTCGGGTGGTCGGTTCGACGGGTGCCTGGTCCCGCACCCGTCTGCGACCAGGTGGACGGCCTGCGGTGACCCCGCACCCGTCGCCTATAGTGGTTTTTCCCCCCTCGCCTCCTCGAGGACCTGTGGTGCAGTTTGGAGTGCACGCCGGCCTGTCAAGCCGGAGGTCGCGGGTTCAAATCCCGTCAGGTCCGCCACCGGGTTCCTGCGTCCGACGCGGGTAACCTGGCCCGCACGGTCGGGTAGCTCAGTTGGCAGAGCGCGCGCCTGAAAAGCGCGAGGTCACCGGATCGACGCCGGTCCCGACCACCGAGCAGGTCCAGGTCAACGGGTCGCGCCACCCCCGTACGGGCCACCTGTGGGTGGGACGGCTCCTCGCCGCGACGCCTACGTCGGCACCGCACCCACGATGTTCGAGACGTGCACTGTGATGCCCGGCAGCGAGCCGACGAACGGCGCGTCGCCGAAGGCGAAGATCCCGCCGTCGGAGCCGAGCAGCCAGTAGCCGCCTGTGCCCTCGGTGTGGACGATGCCGATCACCGGGTGGGCCGGCTGGACGGAGAGGGCCGGCAGTGTGCCGAAGGTCCGCGCGTTGCCGAAGGGGTAGACCGCGCCGTTCTGGGTGGTGATCCAGTACCCGCCGCCTGTGGGCGTGCCGGCGATGGCCGAGACCGGCGACGAGGTGCCCCGGACTGTGCCGAACTTCTGCGCGCTGCCGAAGGCGTAGGCGGTCCCTGTGGCCGAGATCAGCCAGTAGCCGCTGCCCGACGGGGTGGCGGCGATGCCGATGATGTTGTCGACCGAGACCCCCCGCGACGGCAGGGAGCCCAGGAACGGGACTGTCCCGAAGGCGAAGACCCCGCCGTCGCGTCCGACGAGGAAGTAGCCCCGGTCTGTGTCGGCGGCCACGATGCCGGTGATCGGCTGGGTGGGCACGACCTTCTCCTGGGGGAGAGAGCCCAGGAAGGGGGCGTTGCCGAAGGCGAAGACCCCGCCGTCGGACCCCACCAGGAAGTAACCCTGGTCCGTGGTCGTGGGCACCATGCCCACGACGGGAGCCTTCGGGGTGACGTGGAGGCTCGGGAGCGAGCCGTAGAAGCCACCGGTGGCGCCGGGGGCATCGAAGACGAACACGCCCCCGTCGGAGCCCACCAGGTCGTAGCCGGTGGCCGTCGCCGCCGCCGCGGCGGCGGTGTCGCAGGTCTTGTCGCAGGTTTTGTCGCCGGTTTTGTTGTCGCCGGCTTTGTGGTGTGCGGGGCGGTGAAGGTCACCGTGGTCGAGTCGAGGCCCACGCCGGCGTTCACATCGTCGGCGGTGAAGCTCACCGCCTGGGCCACGCTGTCACTCACCGAGAACGTGGCCGCGCCAGACGGTGACGTCGTCGACAGCTTCGGTGTGGGGTTGCTGCCGTCGCCGGCCACCGTGGCGCTGTCCGCCGAAGGCGAGAGACTGACCGTCTGGCCTGCGAGTCGGTTTCCGGCTGTGTCCTCGACGGTGACGGTCACGGTCGAGGACTGGCCCACGCCGACCGACGTCGGCGTGGCCACCACCGTCGACCTGGCCTTGGACGCAGGTCCGACCACGAAGTCGATCGGCTGAGAGGAGCTCGGCACGGTGTCACCGGGTCCCGACGCCGAGATGGTGGCGTAGGCGGGTCCCGGTGTGACCGGGTTGACCGCGCCTGCCACCGCCACCACCACGGCCTCGTCGTGCTTGTCGAGCTTGGACGGTGAGGCCAAGGTCAGGATCACCCTGTTTGTGGTCGAACTGCCCGTGGCTTTCGAACGCGTGATGGTCCGCGTGATGGCCTGCGGATACCCGAAGGCGTTGGCGATCTCGTAGTCGGTGTACGTCGAGGGCAGCGAGGTCCCGGGCGGGGCGGTGAGGGTGACGGTGTCCCCTGCGCCCAGGGGGCCCGGCATCTGGGCATACGCCTCGACGTCCACCTTGGCTCCGGTGGTGAAGACCTCGGTGGCGGCTGTGGTGAGTGTCGTGAGCGGCTGGTAGTCCAGCGCACTGATGCCGGTGAAAGAGACCACCGCATGGCCGAGCACAACGGATGTGGCGGCGGTCGCCTCCAGTGTGAGCGTCTCCGCGGTGGCGTCGGCCAGCGAGAACCTGACCGACCCTGTGGCAGCGGTGGTCGCCGTCGGGGGTGTGACCGTGGCGTGCCCCAATCCCGACAGCGCCACCGCGCCGCCGGCGACCGGGTTGTCCGAGCCGTCCCGCACGGTGACCTCGACGGTGTCGGGGCTCAGCCCGTCCGCCGGCCCCGACGGGGCGAGGACGTCGACCGTCGACTCGGCTGCCGAGGGGGCGCCGGCGACGATGGTGACCGCCACGTCGGCCGGTACCGGGTCGGCAGAGGTGGACAGGGCCACGAGCGTCGCTCCCGCACGCGCGGTGTTGGTCACCCCGGTGACCGAGACCGCCAGCGCGCCGGGCGGCACCGCGGAGGCCAGGGTGATCGTCGCCTCGTTGTCCGTGGTGCTGCCGGGCCCCTCGGCCACGGCGATGGCTCTGGGGGCCGAGAGCCCCACCGTGTAGTGCGACGTCGACGGCGGGACCATCGAGCCGGGCGGGGCGACGACGGTGACCGTGGCGCTCGAGGCCAGGGCGGTCGGGGTGGTGCAGGCCACCTGCAGGGTGGATGTGGCGGCGGCGGTGGCGGGGGTGAGCGAGGCCGAGCACTCCGAGAGCGCGGTGAAGTTCACGGTCGCCGTCTGGGTGATCGTCACCTTCCCCCCGACGGTGGCCCCGTAGACGACCTGCGCCTCGGAGTCGTCGGTCTCGGGGAAGGCGACGGTCCCGTCGGCCGAGGTCCTCGGTGTCGATGTGGCCGGCGTGACGGTGTCCGGGTCGGCCGCCGGTGTGACGGTGCTGGTCAGGTGCACCGGCGCTGTGGCCACCGGGTTGCCCCACCGGTCGCGCACGGTCACCGTCACGGTGTCCGCTGTGAGCCCGTTGTCGGGCACCGACGGCTGGCCGGCGGCCACGGTCGAGGTCGTCGCCGAGACGGGGCCGGCCACGACGGTGAACGGCGCGCCGACCGTGCTGGCGGAGTCGGCGGTGGTCTCGACCTCCAGTGTGTACGTGCCGGCCTTGGTGGTGTCCTGCGCTGTCCTGATGGTGACCGTCACCTGGGCTGTGGCGGCGACGGACTTGGCGAGGGTGACGGTGACGACGTCTGTCGTCGACGAGGACCCGGTGGAGACGGGCGCCACGGCCTCGACGGCGTCGGCCGAGGGCGCCGACACCGAGTAGTCGGCGGTGGCGGCGGGGAAGGCCGTCCCCGGGGGGCCGACCAGGGTCACCGAGTCGCCGAGTGCCAGGGTGCCGGTCGCCGTGAATGTCACCGTGTAGGTGCCCTTGGCCCCGGCGGCGGGTGTCGAGAGCTTCACCGTCGGCGTGCCGACCCGGCCCGGGCAGACCCCGGCCAGGAGCTTGCCGCCATCGGGGGACCCGAGCCCCGAGGCGTTGTCGTAGCCGGGGCCGGCCGAGTAGGTGCCCGGGTGTGTGGGACTGACGTTGTTTGTCCCCGACGTGATGTCGCGGAAGTCACCGCTCGGGTCGCCGAGCTGGTAGAGGCGGGGATTGAGGAACCCGACGTCGGCGCCGCAGCTCTCGTTGGCCAGCGCGGTGAAGGCGGCCCAGAGCGGGGCGGCGTCACTGGTCCCGCCGACCCCGGACCAGCCGCCTGTCGAGGGGACGACGTCGAATGTGCAGAGGGACGCGCCCGAGCAGTAGATCTCATCGCCGCCCTTTGTCGGATCCGCGGTCGCCGACACGTCGGGCACCTGGCGGCATCTTGTCGACGTCGTGGTGGAACCCGGCGACACCGTGCATCTGCCTGTCGCCGGCCCCGGCACTGATGTCGGAGCGCGCCCTGTCGCCTGCCACGCCGGCTTCGCCCAACTCGACGAAACACCGCCGGCCCCGGCGATCTGGCGATGTTTGCCCGTTCCGGTGTCGCTGTTCCAGACGACCTCGGCGGACGTCGTGTCGTGGGTCTTTGTGAGGGTCAGCTGGGTCCCGCCGACGCTGGTCACGTAGGGCTGGCTGCCCGGGTCGTCGACGGCGAGGGCTGTTGTCCGCGTCTTTGTGTAGGTGACCGTTGTTGTCGCCGGGGCTGTCGCTGTGAAGAGGTGGCAGTCCTCCGACCCCAGGTCGCCGGCGGCGGCGAAGACCGTCTGCCCCTGGGCCGCAGCCTCCTGGAAGATCTCGTCCTCCACGCTCTGGGTGAACGTTGTCTCGAACGACTCGCACTCCCCCCAGCTGGTCGAGATCACCTGGGCCCGGTCCTCGTTCACGATCTGGTCGTACTCGTCGAGGGAGCCGAGGTCGGTGTTGGGGGCGCTGTACATGAGGACGTCGGTCTCCGGCGCCAGCGCGTGGACGTCCTCCACGTCCAAGATGGCCTCGCCGGACCCCGCCCCGGCCCCGGCGCCCCCGTCCACGGGGACGTTCTCCACCGTGCCGTAGTGCTCGCCCGCCGGCAGGGCGAAGCAGCTCTGGAACGTCGCCAGGTCTGTGCTGGCGTAGGGCTCGAGCTCGAAGATGCCGACGGTCGACCCCGAACCGAGGTCGCCCTCGGCGTAGGCCGCTGTGAACCCGTAGGCCTTGGCGATCTGTGTCCAGGTGTTGAGGTCGAACTTCGGTGCCGCGGTCGCCGCCGCGGCGCAGGCCGTCGGGCCTGTGGCCTTGCCGGCCACGGCCGACCCGGTCGCCGCGGCCGCGGCGGCGCCGCCACCCGCCTCCCGGCCGCTCCGGCCGGCCGGCTGGAGCAGGGGTTCGGCCCGTTCGAGGTCGCTCAGCCCCGAGATCCCGACCACGTCCGACGAGAGCGCCGCGGGGAGCATGGGGGCCGAAGTCGCCGAGAAGCCGGTGCGTCCGCCGGCCAGGCGGTAGCGCTCGAGCGGCACGTGCAGGGACGAGGAGACGACGGCGGCCGTGCCCGAGACGTGCAGCAGCAGGCCGTCGGCCGAGATGGCCCCCACGGACAGGCCGTCGCGGGCAAGCTGCCGGCGCACGGCCGTGGTGGCGGCGGCCGACGGGCCGAAGCGGGTGGCGAACTGGCCCCGGGCCAGGTAGTGGCGGTAGTCGGGGGACGAGGGGTCAGAGACCTGGTTGACGAAGCGGTCGAGGGCGGCGGGGTCGGAGGGCTGGAGGGCCACGTCCAGGGCGACCGGGGTCGACGGGGCCAGCGGGCCCTCGGCGCGGGCCCCGGGGGGCACCGGTGGCGCCGTGCCCACCTCGACCTGCCCGGTGGCCGTGGCCGGCGAGCCGGCCGCGGTCCCCGTCCCCGCGCTTCCCGTGGCCGGTGCGGCCCGTGCGGCGTCCGCCGTGCGGCCGTCGGCACCCGTCGCGGCCGCGTCGCCGGCGCCATGTCCATGTCGGGTCGAGTCGCCTCCCCCGGCGACGGCCGGGGCCACCAGGGCGGCGGTGGCCGCCAGGAGCAGGCAGGCCGTGAGCGCGGTCGCCGCACGGTGGCGGGCACGGCCTCGGGCCGGCCGGCCTGGGGTCACCTCTCCGGCCATCGGCCGCCTCCTCACGCTGGATCGGTCGGCCCATCTGCGCCCGCCGCGGCGGCCGATGCTATCGGCACCCCCTCGCCGTCCGGGGTCGGCGGAGGGGGTCCTCAGGGCCCGTCAAAAGGGAAGCCAAGGTCCGGAGCGCCCACCAGCGCCCGGAAGGCGAGCCCCTCGGCGGCGGCCATCGCCGCGGCCGTCCCGCCCCGGTCGACCACGGCCACCAGCAGCACCGGCTCGGCCCCGGCCGCCCGCACGGCCCGAGCGGCCTCGAGGAGGGAGGTGCCCCTGGTGGTGGTGTCCTCGGTGACGACCACCCGGTCGCCCGGGTCGAGGGCGCCGGCGATCCGGCCGCCGCCGCCATGGTCCTTCTCCTCCTTGCGCACGCTGAAGGCCTTGAGCAGGCGGCCCCGGGTGGCGGCCACCCCGGCGGTGACGAACGCCACCGGGTCGGCCCCCATGGTGAGCCCCCCGATCGCCGTGGCCTCGTCGGGCACCACCGACAGCACGGCGTCGGCCACCAGCACCATCGCCTCGGGCCGGCAGACCGTCTGCTTGGAGTCGATGAACCAGCTGCTGCGGCGGCCGGACTTGAGGACGAACGCCCCTTTGCGCACCGAGTGGGCGAGGATGTGGTCGCGCAGCTCGGGGAAGGCGGTCTCCTCCTCGTCGCTCACCCCAGCACCACCTGTCTCGAGCCGGCCGCCACCTCTCCCACCACGCCGGCCGGGCAGCCGGCGGCGGCCACCGCGGCCACCACCTCGTCGGCGGCGGCGGCGTCCACGCAGAGCACGAAGCCGAGCCCGAGGTTGAACACCGCGTCCATCTCGGCCTGGTCCACCGGGCCGAGACGGGCGATCTCGGTGAAGATCCGCGGCACCTCCCACGACGAACGCTCCAGCGTCGCGTCGAGGTCGGCCGGCAGCACCCGGGCCAGGTTTCCGGAGAGGCCCCCGCCGGTGATGTGGGCCCCGGCGTGGACCTTCTCGCCCACCGCCAAGAGCGCGGCCAGCACCGCTCTCGTGTAGACGACCGAAGGTCGCAGCAGCTCGTCGGCCAGGGAGTGGTCGGCCCCGGGCCAGGCCGGTCCATAGAGGTCCAGGGCGGCGCGCTCGAGGAGCACGTGGCGGGCGAGGGTGTAGCCGTTGGACCGCAGTCCCGGCGAGGCCAGGCCCACCAGGGCGTCGCCCGCCCGGACCCGTTCGGGCCCGAGAACGGCGTCGCGCTCGACGACCCCCACGGCGAACCCGGCCAGGTCGAGGTCGTCGGCGCCCATCACCCCGGGGTGCTCGGCGGTCTCCCCGCCCAGCAGCGCGCAACCGGCCTGGCGGCAGCCCTCGGCCACGCCGGCCACCACCCGCTCCACCTCCTCGGGGACGAGCTTGCCCACGGCCAGGTAGTCGAGGAGGAAGAGCGGTTCGGCCCCGGTGCAGACCAGGTCGTCGACGCACATGGCCACCAGGTCCACACCGATCGTGTCATAGCGACCGGTGGCCCGGGCCACCGCCAGCTTGGTCCCCACGCCGTCGGTGGACGAGACGAGCACCGGTTGGCGCCACCGCCCGGGGTCGAGCGCGAACAGACCGCCGAAGCCGCCGATCGAGCCGAGGACCTCGGGCCGGGCGGTGGAGGCCACGACCGCCTTGAGCCGCTCGACGGCGGCGTCCCCGGCGGCGATGTCCACCCCCGACCCGGCATAGGTGGCCGGGACCACCCGGTCACCGTCGGGCGGGACCACTTCGGTCAGACCCCGGGGAACGCCGCTTGGAGGGCCGCCTCGGACCCGAGCCGCTCGGGGTCGGCGGCCCCGGCGCCGCCGGGGAGCGGGGCCACGGTCGCCCCGTTCAACCCCCGCAGGGACACCGGCACCGGCACCGGGTAGTGGCCGGTCAGGCAGGCGTCGCAGAACCCGCCGCCGGGGACCCCGATGGCCTTCTTCAGGTTCTCCAGGCTGATGTAGGCCAGCGAGTCCACCCCGAGGTGGCGCTCGATCTCGGGCAGGGTGTGGTTGGCCGCCATGAGCTCGCCGAGGTCCGGGGTGTCGATCCCGAAGAAACAGGGCCACTTGAACGGGGGGGACGAGATCCGCAGGTGCACCTCGACGGCGCCGGCGTCGCGCAGCATGGCCACGACGGCCCGGGCCGTCGTGCTGCGCACGATCGAGTCGTCCACCACCACCAGGCGCTTGCCGGCGATGTTGTCGCGCAGCGGGTTGAGCTTGCGCCGGACCGTGTCCATCCGGGTCTGCTGGTCGGGGTCGATGAAGGTGCGGGCGATGTAGCGGTTCTTCACCAGCCCCTGGCCGTAGGGGATGTTGCTGCGGCGGGCGTAGCCCTCGGCGGCCGGGACCCCCGAGTCGGGGACCCCCATGACCAGGTCCGCCTCCACCGGGGCCTGCTCGGCCAGCAGCTCGCCCATGCGGCGCCGGGTGCCGTGGACCTCGCGGCCGTAGAGCTTGGCGTCGGGCCGGGCGAAGTAGACGAACTCGAAGATGCACAGCCGGGGCTCGACCCGCCCGGGCGGGAAGACCTGCTCGGACCGCACGCCCTCCTCGTCGATGGTGACCAGCTCCCCGGGGTCGAGCTCGCGGACGAAGGTGGCCCCGATGACGTCGAGGGCGGGGGTCTCCGAGGCCAGCACCCACCCCTCGGGCGCCTCGGCCGGGCCCAGCCGCCCCAGGCACAGCGGCCGGAACCCCTGGGGGTCGCGCACGCCGTAGAGGCGGCCGGCGTCGAGCAGGACCAGCGAGAAGGCCCCTTCCACTCCGGGGAGGACCGACCGCAGGGCCCGGCGCAGGGCGTCGGCGTCAGGGTCGTGGGGGAAGGCCTGGGCCAGCAGCTCGGCCACCACGTCGCTGTCGGTCCCCACCAGCCCCGGCAGCATCCCGGCCTCCTCGGCCAGGGCGGCGGTGTTGGTGAGGTTCCCGTTGTGGCCGAGGGCGAAGCCGGCCCGGCCGACCGGGCGGTACACGGGCTGGGCGGCCATCCAGTCCGAGGAGCCGTGCGTCGAGTAACGGGTGTGGCCGATGGCCAGGTGGCCGGAGAGGCCCGAGAGGGTCCGCTCATCGAAGACCGCCGTCACCAGGCCCATGTCCTTCACGACGGTGATGGTCTCGCCGTCGCTGACCGCCATCCCGGCGGACTCCTGGCCGCGGTGCTGCAGTGCGTAGATGCCATCGAAGGTGAGGTGCGCCACACCCCTGTGGGGTGCGAAGACTCCGAAGACCCCGCAGGCTTCTTTCACCGTCGGCCCTCTGTCCCCCGATCTCACTCCGTGGCACCGGCGCACCCCGGGCGCGCCAGGCCAGGGACCCTGGCAACTGTCCCTCCAGTGTCGCACAGCGGGCCCCCCGGCCACACACCGGTAACGTTCGGGCACCGTGATCGACCTGCACACCCACTCGACCTGCTCCGACGGGACCGATCCCCCAGAGCGGATCGCCGAGCTGGCCGCCGCCGCCGGGTGCTCGGCGGTGGCCCTCACCGATCACGACACCCTGGCCGGGATCGGCCCCGCCCGCCGGCGGGCCGAAGAGCTCGGGATCCGGCTGGTCGCCGGGTGCGAGGTCTCGTGCGCCTTCGGGGAGCACAGCGCCCACGTCCTCGTCTACTTCGTCGAGGACGGCGAGGGCCCCCTCCAAGAGGAGCTGGCCCGCCTGCGCCACGACCGCGTGGAGCGCAACCGCAACCTGGTCCGGCGACTGTGCGACCTGGGGATCCCGATCACCTACGACGAGCTGGTGGCCGAGGCCTCGGGCGAGGAGGGCGTCGGCCGGCCCCACGTGGCCGCCGTGCTGGTCCGCCACGGGGCGGCCGAGTCGATCCCCGACGCCTTCGACCGCTGGCTGGCCGAGGGACGGCCGGCCTACGTCCCCAAGGCCCGGGTCACCCCGGCCGAGGTGGCCGACCTGGCCCGTCGCTCGGGCGCGGTGACCGTCCTCGCCCACCCCCTCACCCTCGGGCTGTCGGCGTCCGGGCTCTCCTCGGCCGTGGCCGAGCTGGCCGAGGCCGGGTTCGCCGGCATCGAGTCCCTCTACGGCCGCTACACCCGCGACCAGCGTGCACAGCTGACCGAGCTGGCCCACCGGCACGGCCTGGTGGCCACCGGCGGCTCCGACTACCACGGCACGGTGAAGGCCGACCTCTCGGTGGGCACCGGCCAGGGGGACCTGCGCGTGCCCGACGACGTCCTCGACGAGCTGGCCGCCCGCCGGTCGGCCTGAGCCGCCCGGGCGCGGCCCGCCTACTGCGCCCGTGCCTGGCCCAGGGCGCGGGGCAGGGCGCCCGTCTGGGCCTCTTGCATCTCGTCCACCCCGAGGTCGATCAGCCCCGGCACGACCAGCCGCCCGCCGCCGGCCCGTCCGAGCACCGACACCTCCACCCCGGCCGCCGCCGCCCGGTCCACCAGCTCACCGGGACGGTCGGTGGCCGCCACCACCCGCGAGGGGAGCTCGCAGAAGAGCTCGCCGTGGCCCTCGACCGCCGACTCGACGACCAGCCCCGTCCCCGAGCGGACCGCCATCTCGGCCAGGGCCACCCCGAGGCCGCCGGCCGACACGTCGTGCACCCCGGTGAAAAGGCCCGCCCCGCCGTCCAGCGCCTCGACCACCACCCCGGCCACCAGGTCGACCAGCCGGCGGTGGGCGCCGGTGTCGAGGGGGGCAGCGTCCCGCGCCGCCGGCCCCGGCACTCGACCGCCCACCGGCTCCCGGCCAGCGGGTGCCGCGGGCCGTCGGCCGCCGAGCGGGACCCCAGCACCACCACCGTCGAGCCGTCGGCCCAGCCGGGCCCCGGTGGCCGGCGGCGGAGCCGATCGACCAGCCCCAGCACGCCCAGGACGACCGTCGGGTCGATGTCGCGCCCGGCCGACTCGTTGTAGAGGCTGACGTTGCCACCGATGACCGGCAGGCCGAACGTCAGGCAGGCGTCGGCCAGGCCGTCGACCGCCTCGGAGAGCTGCCACATCACCTCGGGGTGCTCGGGGTTCCCGAAGTTGAGGCAGTTCACCACGGCCACCGCCCGGGCACCCACGCAGGCCAGGTTGGCCAGGGACTCGGCCAGCACCAGCGCCGTCCCGGCCCGGGGGTCGACCGCGCACCACCGGGGGCTGGCGTCGGTGGTGACGGCCATCCCCCGGTCGCTCGGGGGCAGCCCCGGGCCGGCCAGCCGCAGGAGCGCGGCGTCGCCGCCCGGCCCCACCACCGTGTTCAAGAAGAGCTGGTGGTCGTACTGCCGCCACACCCACGACGGGTCGCACAGGAGGCCCAGCAGGTCGGCCCCGCCGTCCGCGGGGGGCGGCTCGTCGCCCGGGTCGTCGGCCCGCCGGGCCGCCAGGTCCGCCGGAGCGGCCAGCGGGCGGTGGTAGAGGGGGGCCTCGTCGGCCAGCGAGGCGGCCGGGACGTCGGCCAGCACCGGGCCGTCGAACCCCTGGCGGATCCGCAGACGGCCCGCCACGCCGTCGGACCCCTCGTCGGGGGCGGTGACCCGACCGATCACCGTGGCCCGCACCTCCCACCGGCGGCAGACCTCCTCCACCGCCGGCCACGACTCGGGCGTGACGATGGCCAGCATCCGCTCCTGGCTCTCGCTGGTCATCACCTCCCAGGGCTCCATCCCCTCCTCGCGCCGGGGGACGGCGGTGACGTCGACCTCCATGCCCACCCCGCCGCGGGCCGCGGTCTCGCTGGTGGCGCAGGCCAGGCCGGCGCCGCCCAGGTCCTGGATGCCCACCACCAGGCCCTCGTCGAGCAGGGCGAGGCAGGCCTCGATGAGCCGCTTCTCCTCGAACGGGTCGCCCACCTGGACGCTCGGGCGCTTGGCGTCGTCGGCCGCCGCGCCGCCGTCGTCGCCGTCGAACCCCGCCGAGGCCAGCACGCTCACCCCGCCGATCCCGTCGCGCCCGGTGGTCGAGCCGAGCAGGACCGCCAGGTTGCCCGGCCCCGAGGCCCGGCCCAGCACCAGCCGCTCGACCGGGAGCGCGCCCAGGCAGAGCACGTTCACCAGCGGGTTCTGGGCGTAGCAGCGGTCGAAGGTGAGCTCGCCCCCGACCGTCGGCACGCCGACGGAGTTGCCGTAGCTCGAGATGCCGGCGACCACGCCCTCGAGCAGCCAGCGCTGGCGGGGCTCGTCGAGGGGCCCGAAGAAGAGGGGGTCCATCACGGCCAGGGGCCGGGCTCCCATGGTGAAGATGTCGCGCAGGATCCCCCCCACCCCGGTGGCCGCACCCTGGTGGGGCTCGATGGCCGACGGGTGGTTGTGGCTTTCGATGCGGATGGCCAGCGCGATCCCGTCGCCGGCGTCGACCACGCCGGCGTTCTCGCCCGGCCCGACCAGCACCCGCTCCCCCTCGGTGGGCAGCCGCCGGAGGTGGAGCCTTGAGGACTTGTAGGAGCAGTGCTCGCTCCACATCACCGCATAGAGGGCCAGCTCGAGGTGGTTGGGCTCGCGCCCCAAGACGGCTTCCACCCGGGCCAGCTCGTCGTCGGTGAGGCCCAGGGCGCGGTGCAGCGGCTCGCCGGAGGGGGTGTCGCGGGCCATGGCCGACACCGTAGCGGGGAGCCCCCGACGCGCCGAGAACCGGAACGGCCCATTCAGCGCTCTCACGCCATCGGAGCCGCCCCACGGAGGGGTGCTCCCGGCGGCCATTTCGGCTGGTCTCCGACGGTTTTCCCCCCTCCATGCGGGGCATCCGCCTTCTTTCGAATCACGTGCAATCGACGCGGCCCCGCCGGATATGGGGGACCGGTGATTGCCCCCTCCCGCGTCGGACGTTTGGTGGGGACCAGCCACGGGGGCAATGGACGCCGCAATTCGGCGTCCCATCCCGACCGTTCTTCAAGCCGCAGCAACATTTGACGAGATCGGTTCTTAGCCCATTATTATGAAATGAGTGGGGACGGATTTTGCCTTTCAATCGACGAATCGAGGAAGATAGGGACATGGCAAACCAAAAGACGAATGTGCAACACCGGTCGATGAGCAAAGAGCACAAGGCCGCCCTGGCGAAGGGCCGCGAAGAGGGCCTCGCCGTCCGTCGCTACCTCGAGGCATTGGAGTCCTCCAAGCCGCGACGCGGCCGCCGGAGGACCGGTGCCTCCATCCAGAAGAGGCTCACCTCGATCGACGCCCAGCTCGTCGACGCCGAGCCGCTCACCCGGCTCCACCTCATGCAGGAGAAGAAGAACCTCGAAGAGGAGATGGCCCGCAGCGGCGAGGTCCAGGACCTGAGCGGCCTCGAGAAGCAGTTCGTGAAGGTGGCCAAGGCCTACGGCGAGCGCAAGGGCATCGGCTACAGCACCTGGCGCAGCGCCGGGGTGAGCGCCGCCGTGTTACAGAAGGCCAACATCGCCCGCTCGCGCGCCTGACCCGTCCGGCGCGCCGCCCTCTCAGGCGGCCCGGGCGCCGTCGGTCGAACCGAGCAGCGCCCCCAACAGCACCGCACCGTCGGTCGAACCGAGCAGCTCGTCCACGGCGCGCTCGGGGTGGGGCATGAGGCCGACCACGTTGCCGGCGTCGTTCATGATGCCGGCGATGTCGTCGACCGAGCCGTTCGGGTTCTCGGTGTAGCGCAGGACCACCCGGTCCTCACCGACCAGCTCGTCGAGGGTGGCCCGGTCGCAGACGTAGCTGCCCAGGAAGTGGTTGATGGGCACCTGCAGCTCGGTGCCCACGGCCACGCCCCGGGTGAGCACCGAGCGGGCCGAGGCCACCTCGACCCCGGCCGTCGTGCACAAGAAGCGCAGCTCGCGGTTCTTCTGCAGCGCCCCGGGCAAGAGACCCGCCTCGGTGAGGACCTGGAAGCCGTTGCAGATGCCCACCACCGGGCCGCCGGCCGCGGCGAACTCGGCCACCGCCCCCATCACCGGGGAGAAACGGGCCAGGGCCCCCGGCCGCAGGTAGTCCCCGTGGGCGAACCCGCCGGGCAGGACGACGGCGTCGATCCCGACCAGGTCGCGGCGACCGTGCCAGACCAGCTCCCCCGCCCCGCCCAGCCGGTCGACGGCGGCCACGACGTCGTGCTCGCAGTTGGTCCCGGGGAAGACCACCACCCCGACCCGCAGCGCCATCAGCCGTCCCCCTCGGCGGCGGACAGCGCCTCGAGCCGGCTCTCCTCGATGACCGGGTTGGCCAGCAGCCGGTGGGCCAGCTCCTCGGCCCGGCGGCGGGCGGCCGGCTCGTCGGCGGCCTCCAGCTCGAAGCGGAAGGAACGGCCGGCCCGCACGCGGGAGACGTCCTCGAAGCCGAGGGCCGGCAGCGCCCGCTCGATGGTGGCCCCCTCGGGGTCGGCGATCCCCGGCCGCAGCCGCACCTCGACGCGGGCCGAGAACCTCATCGGCCGGCACCGTACCAGTCGTCCAGCCGGCGCCCGGTGATCCGCTCGTAGGCGGCCACGTACCGCTCGGAGGTCTCCCGCACCACCTCGGGGGGCAGGGGAGGCGGGGGCGGGCGCTTGTCCCAGTCCCCGGCTGCCGCCCAGTCCCGCAGCGGCTGCTTGTCGAAGGCCGGCGGGGTGGTGCCCGGCACCACCTGGTCGGCCGGCCACAGCCGCGAGGAGTCGGGGGTCACCACCTCGTCGCAGAGGGTGAGGGCGCCGTCGACGTAGCCCAGCTCGAACTTGGTGTCGGCCAGGACGAACCCCGCCACCTCCACCCGCCGGGCGGCCCGCTCGAAGAGGGCCAGGGAGACGGCCCGCGCCTCGAGGGCGGCCTCGGCCCCCACCAGCTCGGTCGCCTCCACCAGGCCGATGTTGAGGTCGTGGCCGACCTCGGCCTTGGTCGAGGGGGTGAACATGGGGGCGTCGAAGCGGTCGGCCAGACGGAGCCCGGCCGGCATGGGGGTGCCGTGGACCGTGCCCGAGGCGGCGTACTCGTCGTAGGCCTGGCCGGCCAGGTAGCCCCGGACGATGCACTCGATGGGGAGCATCTGCGCCCGGCGCACCAGCAGCGCCCTCCCGTCGATCGAGCCGCCGGACACCGCGCCGTCGAGGGCGGCGGCGCCCGGGACACGGGCCCGGATCTCGTCGGGGTCGGCGGTGACCACCGAGCCGGGCGCCACCCCGGCCAGCTCCTCGCACCAGAAGGCCGTCATGGCCGTGAGCACCCGGCCCTTGTCGGGGATGGGCTCGGCGAACACCACGTCGTAGGCGCTGATGCGGTCCGAGGCCACCATGACCAGCAGCTCGTCGCCGGCGTCGTAGAGGTCGCGGACCTTGCCCGAGTGGACGAGGGGGAGCCCGGCCGCGCTCACGGCGCGCCGGGGGTACGGCCGGCGGTGTCGATGCCCTCGAGGGCCTCGAGGAACCGGCGGCGGTGTCGGAGGGCCCGCTCGAGGTCGAAGGCGGCGTCGAGCTCGCCGTCGTCGAGGGTGACGGCCGGGTCGGCGGCCAGCACCTCGCGCAGGTGGCGCCCCTCGGCGGCGGCGGCCGCGGCGTCGCGCTGGACGATGCGGTAGGCGTCGTCGCGCGAGATTCCCGAGGCCACCAGGGCCAGCAGGACCGACTGGCTGAAGACGAGGCCCCGGGTCCCCTCGGTCAGGTTGGTCAGGGCGCGCCCGGCGTCGATCACCAGGCCCGAGGCCAGGCCCGTCGCCTTGCGCTGCACGTAGAGGGTGAGCAGCGAGGCGTCGGGCAGGACCACCCGCTCGACCGAGCTGTGCGAGATGTCCCGCTCGTGCCAGAGGGCGACGTCCTCGAGGCCGGCCCCGGCGTAGCCGCGCAGCACCCGGGCCAGCCCGCTGAGCCGCTCGGAGAGGATCGGGTTGCGCTTGTGGGGCATGGCCGAGCTGCCCTTCTGGCCGGCGGCGAAGGGCTCGGCCGCCTCGCCCACCTCGGTGCGGGCCAGGTGACGGACCTCGGTGGCGATCAGCTCCACCGTCGCCCCGACCGAGGCGCAGGCGTAGAGGTACTCGGCGTGGCGGTCCCGGGCGATGACCTGGGTGGCCGGGACCGGCCGGAGGCCGAGCGCCCGGCAGACGTGGGCCTCCACCACCGGGTCGATGTTGGAGTAGGTCCCGACCGCCCCCGACAGCTTGCCGACGGCCACGCCTGTGCGGGCCGTGCGCAGCCGCTGGCGGTCGCGGTCGGCCTGGAGGGCCCAGAGGGCGAACTTGGTCCCGAAGGTCGTGGGCTCGGCCGCCATCCCGTGGGTGCGGCCGGTGACCGGGACGTCGATCAGCTGGCGCGCCCGGGCCGCCAGGGCGGCCACCAGGCCGTCGGCCGCCTCGAGGAGGAGGTCGCAGGCCGCGGCCAGGGTGGCGCACTGGGCGGTGTCGACCACGTCCGAGGAGGTGAGGCCGTAGTGGACCCAGGAGCCCTCGGGCTGGCCGATGCGCGCCTGGACCACGTCGACGAAGGCGGCCACGTCGTGGTCGGTGACCCGCTCGCGCTCGGCGACGGCGGCCACCAGGCCGGCGTCGACCACCGGGGCCCGCCGCCGGACCTCCCGGGCGTCGGCCTCGGGGACCACGCCCACCTCGGCCAACCCCTCGACGGCCAGGAGCTCGACGTCGAGCCAGCGGGCCAGGCGCGCCTCGTCGCTGAAGAGGGCGGCCATGTCGGGCGGGCTGTAGCGGGGGATCACCGGCCGGCCCCCCCGGCACCCGGCCGGCTGAGACCGTGGCGGCCCGTTCGGCGATGTCGGTGCGGTAGTGGGCCCCGTCCCAGCCGATCGAGCGGGCGGCCCGGTAGGCGCGCCTGCGGGCCTCGGCCAGGTCGGGGGCGAGGGCGCAGAGCCCGAGCACCCGGCCGCCGGCGGTCACGAACGGCCCGCTCGGTCCCGCCCGACCGGTGCCGGCGTGGAAGACCGTCACCCCCTCGACCGGCTCGGCCAGCTGGCCGTCGTCGGCCAGCCCAAGGATGGGGTCGCCCGAGCGCGGGGCGGTCGGGTACCCCTCGGCCGAGAGGACCACACAGACCGAGGCGTCCTCGGAGAACCCGAGCTCCGTGTCGGGGAGGTCGCCCAGCCGCCCCTCGGCCACCGCCATCAGGGCGGCCACGGGGTCCCCGGCGAGGCGGGGCAGGACGGCCTGGGCCTCGGGGTCGCCGAACCGCACGTTGTACTCGAGCACCTTGGGCCCCTCGGGGGTGAGCATCAGCCCGGCGTAGAGGACCCCGCGGTAGTCGATGCCCCGCCCGCGCATGGCCGCCACCAGCGGCTCGACCGCGCCGTAGACGAGCTCTTGGACCAGGTCGTCGCCGACCTCGGGGACCGGGGAGTAGGCCCCCATGCCGCCGGTGTTGGGGCCGTCGTCGCCGTCGGCGAGCCGCTTGAAGTCCTGGGACGGGGCGAGGGGCACCACGTGCCGCCCGTCGCACAGCACCAGCAGCGAGCACTCGGGGCCGGTCAGCCCCTCCTCGACGATGACGCGACGCCCGGCGTCGCCGAAGGCGGCCCCGCTGAGCTTGGCTTCCACGTCGGCTTCCGCCTCGGCCAGGGAGTCGGCCACCAGCACGCCCTTGCCGGCGGCCAGGCCGTCGGTCTTCACCACCCAGGGGCCGGGCAGTGAGCGCAGGAAGCGCACGGCCTCGTCCACCCGGTCGAAGGACCCGAAGGCGGCCGTCGGCACCCCGGCCTCGTCGAGGAGCTCCTTCATGAACCGCTTCGACCCCTCCAAGAGCGCCCCGTCCGCCCCCGGCCCCACCACCGGCGTCCCCCGCCGGCGTAGTCGGTCGGCCAGCCCGTCGACCAGCGGGCCTTCGGGCCCGACCACCACCAGGTCGGCCTCGACCTCCTCGGGGGGGGCCGGGGTGACGGTGATCCGGTGCCCCCACGACGTCGTGGCCGGCATGCCCGGGTTGCCCGGGGTGACCACCACGTCGGCACCGCGAGCCAGCACCGTGGCCAGCGCGTGCTCGCGTCCCCCCGAGCCCACCACGCAGACGGTGGTCGTGCGCGAGGCCGTCAACGGGGCCGTCCGCGCCGGGCCGTGGTCGAGCGCCCCGTCACGCCGTCGCGAAGGACACGAACTGCTCGCGCCCGGGACCCACGCCCACCAGCCGAACCTCGACCCCCACCTGGGCGGCCAGGAAGGCCACGTAGTCACGGGCGGCGGCGGGCATCTCGGCTAGCGCGGTGACCCCGGTGAGGTCGGTGCGCCACCCGGGCAGCTCCTCGTAGACCGGGGTGACCTGGTGGAGGACCGACTGGTGGTAGGGGGGGTGGGTGAACCGCTCGCCGCCGGCCTCGTAGGCCACGCAGACCTTCACCGTCTCGAAGGTGTCGAGGACGTCGAGCTTGGTGAGGGCGATCTCGGTGAGGGAGTTGAGCCGCACCGCCTGGCGGGCCATCACCGCGTCGAACCAGCCGGGCCGGCGGCGGCGGCCGGTGACGGTACCGAACTCGTGGCCCCGCTCGACCAGCAGCTCGCCCACGTCGTCGTCGAGCTCGGTGGGGAACGGGCCCGCCCCCACCCGGGTGATGTAGGCCTTGGCGATCCCGATCACCCGGTCGATGTGGCGGGGCCCGAGGCCGGTCCCGGTGCAGGCCCCGCCGGCCACCGGGTTGGAGGAGGTGACGAAGGGGTAGGTGCCGTGGTCCAGGTCCAAGAAGGTCGCCTGGGCTCCCTCCATCAAGAGGTTGCGACCGTCCTCGAGGGCCTCGTGGACGATGCCGACGGTGTCGGCGATCATCGGGGCGATCCGCGGGGCGAACTCGTCGAGGTAGCGGGCGGCGATCTCGTCGGCCGACAGCGGCAGGCGGTTGTAGACCTTGGCCAGGACGGCGTTCTTCTCCTTCAGGACCACGTCGAGCTTCTGGCGGAAGATCTTGGGGTCTAACAGGTCCTGGACCCGCAGGCCGACCCGGGCCGCCTTGTCGGCGTAGGTGGGGCCGATCCCGCTCTTGGTGGTCCCCAGGGCGTTCTTGCCGAGGTAGCGCTCGGTCACCCGGTCGAGCTCCTGGTGGTAGGGCATGATCAGGTGGGCGTTGCCGCTCACCACCAGCCGGGAGGTGTCCACCCCGCGCGAGGCCAGGTTGTCCACCTCGGCCAGGAGCACCGCGGGGTCCACCACCACGCCGTTGCCGATGACCGGGGTGATGTGCGGGTAGAGGATGCCGCTGGGGACCAGCTGGAGGGCGAAGGCCTCACCGTCGACGACGATGCGGTGGCCGGCGTTGTGGCCGCCCTGGTAGCGCACCACGAGGTCCATCTCCCCGGCCAGCAGGTCGGTGAGCTTGCCTTTGCCCTCGTCACCCCACTGGGTCCCCACCACCACGGTTGCGGGCACGCGTCTTGCCTCCGTCAGTGTCTACGGATTACGACGCAGTGTACCTCCCGCCGCCGGCAGACCCCGGGAGGGCCGCCGCCCCCGACCGCCCCGCCCCTACCGCAGGGCGATGGCGTCGTCCTTCACGTCGACCACCACCGTCGACCCCTCGGGGTAGCGCCCCTCGAGGACGGCCAGGGCCAGGGGGTCCTCGACCTCGCGCTGGATGACCCGGCGCAACGGCCGTGCCCCGAAGTCGGGGTCGTAGCCCCGGCGGGCCAGCAGCTGCTCGGCCTGGTCGGTGACCTCGAGCGACAGCCGTCGCTCGGCCAACCGGGTGCGCAGCCTCCCCAGCTGGATGCCGACGATGACCGCCAGGTCCTCCTCGGTGAGCGCCCGGAAGCGCACGATGTCGTCGATGCGGTTCACGAACTCGGGCTTGAAGAAGGCGACGGGGTCCCCGGGGAGGTTCGAGGTCATGATGAGCACGCTGTTGGTGAAGTCCACCGTCCGGCCCTGGCCGTCGGTGAGCCTCCCGTCCTCTAAGACCTGGAGGAGAATGTTGAAGACGTCGGGGTGGGCCTTCTCGATCTCGTCGAGGAGCACGACGGCGTAGGGGCGCCGGCGCACGGCCTCGGTCAGCTGGCCGCCCTCCTCGTAGCCGACGTAGCCGGGAGGGGCCCCCACCAGGCGGGCCACGGTGTGCTTTTCCTGGTACTCGCTCATGTCGATGCGGACCATGGCCCGCTCGTCGTCGAAGAGGTACTGGGCCAGGGCCCGGGCCAGCTCGGTCTTGCCCACCCCGGTCGGCCCGAGGAAGAGGAACGACCCGATCGGGCGGTTGGGGTCCGAGAGGCCGGCCCGGCTGCGCCGCACGGCGTTGGCCACGGCCCGCACCGCCTCGTCCTGGCCCACCACCCGGGCGTGGAGGGTGTCCTCGAGGCGCACCAGCTTGTCGACCTCGCCCTCCATGAGGCGGGTCACCGGCACACCGGTCCAGCGGCTCACCACCTCGGCCACGTCCTCGGCGTCCACCTCCTCCTTCAAGAAGCGCTGGGTGGACTGCAGGCGCGCCAGCTCCTCGGTGGCCGCGTCGATCCGCTGCTCGAGGTCGGGCAGCTCGCCGTAGCGGATGGCGCTCGCCCCGGCCAGGTCGCCGTCGCGCTCCTGGCGCTCGGCGGCCGCCCGGCGCTCCTCGAGCTCCTCCTTGAGGGCGCGGATGACGCCGATGGCCTCCTTCTCGGCCTGCCAGTGGGCGGTCATGGCGTTGGACTGCTCGTTGAGCTCGGCCATCTCCTGCTCGAGGCGGGAGAGCCGCTCGGCCGAGGCCTCGTCGGACTCCTTCTCCAGCGCCACCCGCTCGATCTCGAGCTGGCGCAGCCGGCGGGTCACCACGTCGAGCTCGGTCGGCATGGAGTCGATCTCGATCCGCAGCCGGCTGG
Source organism: uncultured Actinomycetota bacterium (assembly GCA_963770505.1). Classification (GTDB taxonomy): domain Bacteria; phylum Actinomycetota; class Acidimicrobiia; order Acidimicrobiales; family RAAP-2; genus CAVYPR01. The sequence continues at coordinate 872,489 of CAVYPR010000006.1, forward strand.
CCGCCTCGTCGACCAGGTCGATGGCCTTGTCGGGGAGGAACCGCCCGGTCACGTAGCGGTCGGAGAGGACGGCCGCCGCCACCAGGGCGGCGTCCTGGATGCGCACCCCGTGGTGGACCTCGTAGCGCTCCTTCAGCCCGCGCAGGATGGCCACGGTGTCCTCGACCGAGGGCTGGCCGACGTAGACCTGCTGGAACCGGCGCTCCAAGGCCGCGTCCTTCTCGATGTACTTGCGGTACTCGTCGAGGGTGGTGGCCCCGATGAGCCGGAGCTCGCCGCGGGCCAGGAGCGGCTTGATCATGTTGCCGGCGTCCATGGCCCCCTCGGCCGCCCCGGCTCCCACGATGGTGTGCAGTTCGTCGATGAAGGTGATCACCTCGCCCTCGGCGTCGGTGATCTCCTTCAGCACGGCCTTGAGGCGCTCCTCGAACTCGCCGCGGTACTTGGCCCCGGCCACCATCGAGCCGAGGTCGAGGGCGATGACGCGCTTGTCCTTCAACCCCTCGGGGACGTCGCCGGCGGTGATGCGGTTGGCCAGCCCCTCGACGATGGCGGTCTTGCCGACACCGGGTTCGCCGATGAGCACCGGGTTGTTCTTGGTGCGGCGGGAGAGGACCTGGATGACGCGGCGGATCTCCTCGTCGCGGCCGATGACCGGGTCGAGCTTGCCCTGGCGGGCCAGCTCGGTCAGGTCCCGTCCGTACTTCTCGAGGGCCTGGAACGTCTCTTCGGGGGTGGCCGAAGTCACGCGGTGGCTGCCGCGGACCTCGCGCAGGGCCGCCAACAGCGCCTCGCGGGTCACCCCGAGCTCCTCGGACCAGGCCAAGAGCAGGTGCTCGACGGACAGGTAGTCGTCGCCCATGTCGGACCGCAGGCCGTCGGCCGCCTCGAGCCCCTCGCGCGCCGCCCGGGAGAGGGTGGGCTCGGAACCTCCCACCGCCCGCGGCAGCCGGGAGAGCTGCTCGCCCAGCGAGCGGGCGACGGCCGACGGGTCGGCCCCCACCTTCTCCAAGAGCGGGCGCGAGATGTTCTCCGGCTGGGCCAGGACGGCCACCAGCAGGTGGGCCGGGACCACCTCGGCATGGTGGGCGGCCGCGGCCTGCTCGGTGGCGGCCGAGAAGGCCTCCCGGGTCTTCACGGTCCAGCGCTCGGGGTCGAGGGGCACCGTCGTCACCTTCCTCTCTGCGACCGGCCGGCCGCGCCGTAGGGGACGGGGGACTGGTTGAGGGGGACCAGGTCGCGGCGGTACTGGCGATGCGTCCGCTCGACCGCCTCCTTGGCCTCGGCCCGGACCCGTTCGAGCTCCATCCGCAGGCCGGCCACCTCGGCCTCGAGGGCGAGCACCTGGCGGACGCCCTCGAGGTTGAGGCCGGCCGTGGTCAGCTCCTGGATGCGCCGAAGGCGGGCCAGGTCGTGCTCGGAGAACCGGCGGCTCCCCCCGCTGGTGCGCGAGGGGTCGAGCAGCCCCTTGCGCTCGTAGACGCGCAGGGTCTGGGGGTGGACGCCGGCGAGCTCCGCCGCCACCGAGATGACGTAGACGGCGCGGCCGGCGTCGGGGACGGGCTGGCCCCGGCCGGGCTCGGGCGCGCTCACGTCACCACTTCCTCGGCCCCGGCCTTGCCATCGCCGGAGAGGGCGGCGGCCATGGCCTCGACGGCCGAGCGCTGCTCGTCGGTCAGGTCCTTGGGCACCGTCACGTCGATGCGCACCAGCAGGTCGCCGGCGCTGGCACCGCTCTTGGCCCCGGCCGGCACCCCGCGGCCCTTCACCCGCAGGTGGGTGCCGGGGGAGGTCCCGGGCGGGACCCGCAGGGTCACCGGCGCGTCGAGGGTGGGCACGGTGATCGTCGTCCCGAGAGCGGCCTCGGCGAAGGTGACCGGCACGGTGAGGGTGAGGTTGCGGCCGCGCCGGCCGAACCTGGCATGGCGGCCCACCCGGACCACCACGAAGAGGTCCCCGGCGGGGGCCGAGCCCTGGCCGGGGGCGCCCCGCCCCTTCACCCGGATGCGCTGGCCGTCCTCGACCCCGGGGGGGATCCGGACCTTCACCTTCTTCACCCGGCGCTCGGTCCCCGTCCCGTGGCAGGTGGGGCACGGCGTGTCCACCGTCGTCCCGCGCCCGTTGCACACCGGGCAGATGGTCGAGAGCGAGAACATGCCCTGGTTGTCGTCGAGGGTGCCGCGGCCCCCGCAGCGCTCGCAGGTGTGGCTCGAGGTGCCCGGGGCGGCGCCGCTGCCCCCGCAGGTGTGGCAGCGGCCGTCCTCGGCGATGTTGACCGTGGTGGTGACGCCGCGCACGGCGTCCTCGAAGGCGAGGTGCACCTCGGTCTCGACATCGGCGCCGCGCTGGGCCTCCCGGGAGCGTCGCCGGCCGCCCCGACCGCCCCCGAAGAGGCCGCCGAACAGGTCGCCCAGGTCGCCCATGTCCTCCACCCGGAAGGTGCCGCCGCCGGGGAAGCCGCCGGCCTGCCCGAAGGTGCCGGCCGTCGGGCCCAGGCGGCGCACCTCGTCGTACTCCTTGCGCTTGGCCGGGTCACCCAGGACGTCGTAGGCCGCGGAGATCTCCTTGAAGCGGTCCTCCGAACCTGGGTTGGCATCGGGATGGAACTGCTTGGCGAGTTGGCGGTAGGCCTTGGTGATCTCCTTGTCCGAGGCGGTCGAGGAGACCCCGAGCACCTGGTAGAAGTCCTTCTCGAACCACTCCCGCTGGGGCGCCACCGCTCAGCCCCGCACGCGCACCATCGCCGGGCGCAGCACCTGGCCGCGCCAGCGGTAGCCGGCACGCAGCACCTCGTCGACCGTGACGCCGCCTGGCGGGGGCACGTCGTCTCCGCCGTCGTCGGCCGCCTCCTCGCCGGCGGGCCCCGACGGTGCGTGCGCCACCGCGTCGTGAACCACCGGGTCGAACTCGACCCCGGCCGCGTCCACCCGCTCGAGCCCCTCCTTCGACAGGACGTCGAGGAGCTGGCTGCGGGCCTGGTCGAGGGCGCGCCCCTCCTCGGACACGTCGCCTGCCGTCTCGCCGCCGAGGTGGGCCCGCGCCAGGTCGAGGGTGTCGAGCACCGGCAGCACCTTCCCCACGAGGTCCAGCGCGGCCCGCGCCGACTGCTCCTCCTGTTGGCGCACCACCCGCTTGCGGTAGTTCTCGAAGTCGGCCTGGAGTCGCTGGAGGGCGAGCAGGTACTCGTCGCGCTCGGCGACCAGCGACGCCGCGTCGGCCAGGATCTCGCTGCCCCCGGCCGGCGGCTCACCGGTCCCGGGCGCGACCGCGCCCTCCGTCAGGTCGTCCAACTCGTCGTCGAACAGGAGCTCTGACGGGACCTCGTCCCCCGTCGGGGGACTGTCCCGGCCGACGGATCCCGGCCCACCGTGGGCCGCCCCCTGCTCCGTGGTCATTGCTCGTCGACGATCTCGGCGTCGACCACCTCGTCCTCGGAGGGCTCGGAGCCCGACGAGTCCCCGCCGTCGCTCGATCCGGCCGACTGGGCCTGGGAGGCCTGCTCGTAGAGCCGCTGGGAGAACCCCTGGCTGGCGGTGAGCAGCTTCTCGGTGGCCGTCTTGATGGCCTCGACGTCGGTGCCCGACAGGGCGTCCTTCACCCCCTGGAGGGCCGCCGAGACGTCCTCCTTCTCGGAGCCCTCGAACTTCTCGCCCTGGTCCCGGAGAAGCTTCTCGGTCTGGTACACGAGGGTGTCGGCGCTGTTGCGCACCTCGGCCTCGTCCCGGCGTCGGCGGTCGTCCTCGGCGTGGGCCTCGGCGTCGCGCACCATGCGCTCGATGTCCTCCTTGGGCAGCGAGGACTGGCCGGTGATGGTCATCGACTGCTCCTTGCCGGTCGCCTTGTCTTGAGCCGACACGTGGGCGATCCCGTTGGCGTCGATGTCGAAGGTGACCTCGATCTGGGGAACGCCGCGCGGTGCAGGCGGCAGGTCGACCAGCTGGAACTTGCCCAGCGTCTTGTTGTACATGGCCATCTCGCGCTCGCCCTGGAGGACGTGGATCTCGACCGAGGGCTGGTTGTCCTCCGCCGTCGTGAACACCTCGGAGCGCTTGGTCGGGATGGTGGTGTTGCGCTCGATCAGCCGGTGCATCACACCGCCCTTGGTCTCGATGCCGAGGCTCAGCGGGGTGACGTCGAGCAGCAGGACGTCCTTCACCTCGCCCTTCAGCACACCGGCCTGGACGGCGGCGCCGATAGCCACGACCTCGTCGGGGTTGACGCCCTTGTGGGGCTCCTTGCCGGTGAGCGACTGGACCAGGTCCTGGACGGCCGGGATCCGGGTGGACCCGCCGACCAGCACGACATGGTCGATGTCGGAGGTCTTGAGGTTGGCGTCCTTGATGGCCGCTTCGAACGGGCCACGGCAGGCCTCGACCAGCTCGGCCGTGAGCTCGTTGAACTTGGCCCGGGTCAGCTTCACGTCGAGGTGCTTGGGCCCCTCGGAGGTGGCCGTGATGAACGGCAGGTTGATCTGGGTCTCCTGGACGCTGGACAGCTCGATCTTGGCCTTCTCGGCGGCCTCCTTCAGGCGCTGCAGGGCCATCTTGTCGTTGGAGAGGTCGACGCCCTCGGTGTCCTTGAACGTCTTGACCAGCCAGTCCATGACCTTGTCGTCCCAGTCGTCGCCGCCCAGTTGGGTGTTCCCCGACGTCGACTTCACCTCGAAGACGCCCTCGCCGATCTCGAGGACCGAGACGTCGAAGGTCCCGCCGCCCAGGTCGAAGACCAACACGGTGTGGTCCTTCTCCTCCTTGTCGAGGCCGTAGGCGAGGGCGGCGGCCGTCGGCTCGTTGATGATGCGCAGCACCTCGAGGCCGGCGATCTGGCCGGCCTCCTTGGTCGCGGTGCGCTGGGCGTCGTCGAAGTACGCCGGGACGGTGATCACCGCCTGCTGGACCGTGTCACCCAGGTAGGCCTCGGCGTCGCGCTTGAGCTTGCCCAAGATCCGGGCGGAGATCTCCTGGGCCGTGTAGCCCTTGCCGTCGATGTCGACCTTCCAGGACGTGCCCATGTGGCGCTTGACCGAACGAATGGTCCGGTCGGGGTTGGTGATGGCCTGGCGCTTGGCCACCTCCCCCACCAACACCTCGCCGGTCTTGGAGAAGGCGACCACCGACGGGGTGGTCCTCCCACCCTCGGCGTTGGGGATAACGACCGGCTCCCCGGCCTCCATGACGCTCACCACCGAGTTGGTCGTCCCGAGATCGATTCCTACGGCCTTGGCCATCGCTTCCTGCCTCTTTTCTGGAGTTCCTGCTTGCTTGTAACGACAAGTATAGCAAAGTTGAGTGCTTAGACAACAAGTTTTCTTCAAAAGCAAAAAACGAGCTTCCGAACTGGGCTTCTCATGCTTTCCGAGCCCACCGACGTGGCCGAAACGTCAGCCGACACCTCACCGGGGAGCCATCCGGGGACTCGGTCGAAGGATCCTTAGGCGCGGTTTAGCGGATTGTGACCGGGCCCACAGAGGACTCGGGGTGGGGTCCCAGCCCGGCCCCTCAATCTGTCGTCACCCACCGAGACGGCGGGGACGGCCCAAGGGCCGGCAATCACCGAAGGGAACACGACATGCAACGCAAGGTACGCAACGTCATCGGGATGGGGGCGCTGGCCGCAGGCCTGGTGCTCGGCGGAGCGGTGGCGGCGAGCGCCGCCACCGCCTCCACCAGTCCCTCTTCGAGCGGGTCGGCCTCCACCGGGTCGACGGGGAACTCGGGGACGTCCACGACGAACTCCACAACGTCGTCGACGACCGGATCCACGGGGACGTCCTCGGCGGCGGCGACAACGTCGTCGAGCGCAGCTGCGTCCTCGACGACAACCGGATCAACGGGATCCACGTCGACGAGCGATCCCACCACGACATCGTCGTCGGGCTCCACCTCGTCGGGCTCCACCTCGTCGGGTTCGAGTTCATCGGGCTCGAGCTCTTCGGGGTCCGGATCCTCAGGGTCCGGCTCCTCGGGGTCCACAACCGCCCACAACTGCCCGAACATGGGGGCGAACACCCCGCCGAGCTCCTCGAGCTCCTCGAGCAGCTCGCCTTCGACCACCGCAGCATGAACCAGCGCCGGAACGGCGCGGCCCTCCCCCGGGGGCCGCGCCGTTCCGTTCGCGTCGGCGCGTCGGGAGCGATCCGTGGGCACGCCGGCGCCGAGGGTACGCTCGAAGCGTGCCTGACCTCGTGCTCCTTCGCCACGGCCAGTCCACCTGGAACGCGGAGAACCTCTTCACCGGCTGGGTCGACGTCGACCTCACCCAAGCCGGGGAGGCCGAGGCGGTCTCCGGCGGTGCGCTCCTCGGCGCCGCCGAGGACCTCGACCTCCGGGTGGTCCACACCTCGGTGCTCACTCGGGCGGTGCGCACGGCGAACCTGGCCCTCGACGCCGCGGGGCGCAGCTGGATCCCGGTCCGCCGTCACTGGCGTCTGAACGAACGCCACTACGGCGACCTCCAGGGGAGGAACAAGAAGGAGACGGCCGAGCAGTACGGCGCCGAGCAGGTGAAGCTCTGGCGCCGCTCCTACGACACCCCCCCGCCGCCTCTGCCGGTGGGCGATCGCCGCCACCCCGCCGGCGACCCCCGGTACCGCGACGTGCCGGCCGACGCCCTTCCGGCCACCGAATGCCTGGCCGACGTGGTCAGAAGGGCCCTCCCCTACTGGGACGACGCCATCGTGCCCGACCTGCTCGAGGCCGGGGCCCGCGGCGGCGCGGTGCTGGTCGTGGCCCACGGGAACTCGATCCGCGCCCTGCGCAAGCACATCGACGGCATCAGCGACGCCGAGATCGTGGCCCTCGAGGTCCCGACCGGCATCCCCTTCCGCTACCGGCTCGCCGACGACTTGTCGGTGACCGACGCCGGCTACCTGGGAGACCCCGAGGCCGCCCGCACCGCCGCCCAGGCGGTGGCCCGCCAGGCCGGCTGACCTGCGGGCGCGGCACGGCCGGGACGCCTCGCCACGTCCCGGCCGCCGCCGCCTTCCGTCCGGAGCAGGACCGGCGCGTGCCGGTCACCGCCGTAAGGGGGGGATTTACAGGGCGTCCGTGCCCCGCTCCCCGGTCCGCACCCGGACGATCGTCTCCAGGGGGACGACCCATACCTTGCCGTCACCGATTTTGCCCGTAGCCGCCGAGCTCACGATGGCGTCGACAACCTCGTCGACCTGGGTGTCGTCCACCGCCACCTCGATGCGGATCTTCGGCACGAAGTCCACCTCGTACTCGGCACCTCGGTAGACCTCGGTGTGGCCTCGCTGACGGCCGAACCCCTGGGCCTCGGTGAGGGTCATCCCCTGCACCCCGATGTTCTTCAGGACCTCCTTCACGTCGTCAAGCTTGAAGGGCTTGAGCACCGCAACAATGAGCTTCATGATGAGTTCTCCTTGAGTTCAGGGGTCCGGGTCAGGTATCGCTCGGAGGCGGACTGGTCGTGGGTGGTTCACCACCTGGTGTAGCCGATGAACCTCCCTCCGTGCTGATCCCGGCCATGGCGAACCCTCCGACCCGGTGGGCCAGCGTCTCCTCTGGGAAGGCCTCTTCGTCGTGGATGGCCAGGTCGCCGACCTCAAGGATCTCATCCTTGTAGCGGGCTCCTCGCAACACCCAGCCGATGATCTTCATGAGGATGAACGTGATCAGGGCCGACCAGAAGATCACGAAGATGGCCGCCCTGAACTGTTCCCATAGCTGGTGCCAGGACCCTGTGTACATGAGGCTGTGCACCGAGAAGGGCGTGCACTTGCCCCCGGCGGACAGGTAGGTGGCCTGTGAGGTGCCAACCACCTGCCCGGCCGGGTCGAGATGGCCGCAGCCGTACTCGATCATGTTCGGGTCGCCGAAGACACCCAGCATCAAGCCGCCGAAGAAGCCGGCGATGCCGTGGGTGTAGATGACCCCGAGGGCGTCGTCAACCTTGGAGAACGGCCGGACCTTGGAGAGGTAGTTCCAGGCGAACCAGACGATGATCGTGTCGATCAAGCCGACCAGGATCGCCCCTCGCCCGTTCACCCACCCGGCACAGGGCGTGATGCCCACCAGTCCGCAGATCATGCCGTTCACGCCGCCCAGGAACGTCGGTTTCTTGGCCTTCGACAGCCAGGCGTCCATGGCCATCCAGGTGAGCACCCCGGTGGCGGTGGCGATGTTGGTGTTGATCACGGCGGCCGCCGCGCTCGCCCCGGCGTAGTACGGGTCGCCGCCGTTGAAGCCGTTCCAGCCCAGCCACAGGATGCCGGCTCCCACCGCCGCCATCACCAGGTTGTTGGGCAAGGCATTCTTGCGATCTCGGGCCAGGCGGGGTCCGAGCACCCACGCCGCCACGAACCCCGAGACCCCGGCCGACATGTGGATCACGAACCCGCCGGAGAAGTCGAGCGCCCCCTCCTGGGCGAAGTAGCCGCCGCCCCAGAGCATGAAGGCGTCGATGCCGTAGACGAAGGTCGACCACAGCGGCACCAGGAGGCACCAGGCCAGGAACTTGATCCGGCCGAGCACGCTGCCCAGGAAGAGCAACGGGGTGATGGCGGCGAACACGAACTGGAAGTACGCCAGCGACGACGTCGGGAAGTGGAAGGGGATGACCGTGTTGGCGGCCGACACCGCCTGGCCCTGTTCACCGACGCTGTTGGTGATACCCCCGGGTTTGCCCACGAAGTTCTCGAAGAAGTGCTTGACCCATCCGACCCCTGTCAGCTGGGTCTGGACCCCTGTGTGCACCCCCCCGCCGATGGACGTCGCACCGAACCCCATCTTGTAGGTCCACAGCACCCAGGCGATGAGCACCAGCGAGAAGCCGGCGAACATCATGGCCAGCACGTTCACCGCCCACTTCTTGGGTACAAGCGAGGCGTAGAGCACCGCCAAGGCGGGCAGGCTCATCAACCCCACGAAGGTGGCGGCGACAATCTGCCAGGTGTTGTCCGCCGGATTTAACCAACTGGGATACGGGACTTGCACTATCGCGCCTAGCACTCGGCTCTCCCTCCTCGTTGTTCACTGGTCCGCCGACGCACTGAGCCGTTTCCCGTCGACCCGTTGCCGGGTACTCAAGGGCGAGGCGACGGTGCGCTGTTGCCAGGGGAAGCATGAATCGCCGCCGTTTCCGTTCCGTCACGCCCGTGTTACGTGCGTGTGAACTGGCCCGGACCCCCCGCCGGGCCCCGGGAGGAACCCGGGCCCTCCGCTACCATCAGGGCTCCGCATGGAGGCAGGTCCCTTGAGCACCGACGCAGCAACAGGCGACGACCGCGTCTCGACCCTCCGGGGCGCCGGCGTCACGACGGTCGATCGCAAGCGCCTCTTGTGGCTGGCGGTGGTCGCCGTCATCTTGGGTCTCGTCATCGGGTCGGTCGCCCTGTACGTGGCCGGGGCGAGGAAGAACGCCCAGATCGCCGACCTGCGCCAGCACGGCGTGCCCGTCGAGGTCACCATCACCGGCTGCCAGGGGCTCCTCGGCGGCAGCGGCAGCAACGCCGCCGGTTACGCCTGCCGGGGGACCTTCACCCTCGACGGTCAGCGCGACGACGAGGCGCTACCGGGAGACACCCTGCTCTCCCCGGGGACCAAGATCCGGGCGGTGGCCGTCCCGGGGAACCCGGGCCTCGTCTCGACGCCGGCGGTCCTGGCTGGCGAGCACACGTCCGAGGGCGTCTACGTCCTCCCGTCGGTGCTGGCCGCACTCGCCGTCGTGACGTTGGTCGCCGCACTGACCCTGCGCAGGCGGTCCCGCCGCGCCGGAGGCGGGGGCAACGGTGGTGGCACGGGCGGGCGCGGCTGAGCGCGCCCGCGGACCTCAGCCAGCCTTCTGTTCGTCCTCGGGACTGGTGGGGCGCTTGGGCTTGGCGGTCGGCGGCGTGTACCGCTTGCTGGGCCGGGGGGCGGCCGAGCCGCTGCCGGAGTCCTTCGTCCTCCCTCGAGGTGTCTCGCCGGTGGCCAACCGCAGCGCCTTCTGGGCGCGGTAGGAGCGGACCATGAGCCAGGCACCGAAGAGGACGAAGGGGAGGCCGAACCCCCAGTACTTCAAGTTGAAGACGGTCAGGCCGTAGAGGGCCATGGCCACGCCCAGGTACAGCCGCTTTCTGAACCATGCGGTGACCAGCATGGCCACCGCCAGCACCAGCAGCACGATGAGCAGCTCCGAATAGAGCGAATGGGCCACGTGGGCCGCGTTCTTCGTGCCGTTGGCCAAGGTGGCTGCCGGGTCGTGGGAGATGTCGGCGCCCACGATGAGGATGCCGATCAGGGCGGCGACCGGCGCGGCCACCAGTCCGATCAGCCGCTCCTTATCGTCGGCGTAGCGGTTGGCGTCATCCAGCTCCTCGACCGTCGGGGGAGGGGCAACCGGGGCCGGCTCGGAGCCGGGGGGAGGGGCCTTCAGGAAGAGGTTGCTCAGCCGCTCTCGAAGGGTCGGACCGCGCGCACCGCCTCCCACGGGGCCGTAGTCGTCCTGGCCGGTGGGCACGGTGGAAGGCTACCGCGACCCCCGAGCGGCGGGCCAAAGAGCACAGCCGGTGAGACTCCCGGCATGCCTCGTCACGGTGGCGTCACCGGCGCGCGCGAGCGGGCGGAGATAGCCTGCCGTCATGGCCAATGCACCCAAGGACCTCGACCTCTCGACCATCTGGCTGTTCTCGACGTGCTCCACCCGTGACCTACGCACCATCCGCAAGGCCACCGAGGAGGTGACCGTGCCCGCCGGGCGCGTCCTCTGCGAGGAGGGCACCATCGGTCGCGAGTTCTTCCTCATCGTCGACGGCCACGCCACGGTGAGCCGCAACGGGCAGATCATGGCCACCCTCGGCCCGGGCCAGTACTTCGGCGAGCTCGCCCTCCTCGACCGCCGCCCACGCTCGGCCACCGTGGTCTCCGACACCGAGATGCTCCTGTTGGTGCTGGGCCAGCGCCAGTTCAACGGCATCCTCGACGCGGTGCCGGCCCTCTCCCACAAGCTGCTGGCCGCCATGGCCACCCGCCTCCGCGAGTCGGACCAGAAGGCCGCCGCCTTCACCTACCACTGAGGCCGATGGAACTCGACGGGGCCCTCACCTACGCCCGGCCACGGCACCAGGGCGTGCTGACCACGTTGCGCCGGGACGGCCGCCCCCAGATCTCCAACATCGCCTACGCCCTGGGCGACGACGACGTCGTGCGCATCTCGGTCACCGGCTCGCGGGCCAAGGCCAAGAACCTCCGGCGCGACCGGCGCGCCACGCTGTATGTGCCCGGCGACACCTTCTGGCAGTACCTGGTGCTCGACGGCGAGGCCGACCTCACTCCGGAGGCCGCGGCGCCCGACGACGCCACGGTCGAAGAGCTCATCTCCGTCTACCGCGCCGTCCAGGGGGAGCACCCCGACTGGGACGAGTACCGCGCCGCCATGGTCTCAGAGGGGCGGCTGGTCATCCGGCTGCGCCCCACCTACGCCTACGGCCAGATCGGGAGCTGACCCGGCGGCAGGGCGGAGCAACGGCGGGGTCAGTCCCCCTCCGTCGGAGCTGTAGAACCTGGATCCGACGGACCGACGCCGGCCAGCAGCGACTCCTCCACCAGCTGGGACAGGTCAAGCACCCGGACCTCGTCCTCCTTGGCGTTGGCCCTTACGGCGTCGTCGAGCATGATCATGCAGTAGGGGCAGGCGGTCGAGACCACGTCGGCGCCGGTGCCCAGGGCCTCGGCGGTGCGGTTCATGTTGACCCGGGTGCCGATGTTCTCCTCGAGCCACATCCGGGCACCGCCGGCGCCGCAGCAGAACCCCCGCTCCCGGCAGCGCTTCATCTCCACCTGGGTGGCCCCTGGGATGGCGTCGATCACCGACCGGGGCTCGTCGAAGACCCGGTTGTGGCGGCCCAGGTAGCAGGGGTCGTGGTAGGTGACGGTGCCCTTGTAGCCCGACCCCGGCACCAGCTTGCCCGAGGACACCAGGTGGTCGAGGAGCTCGGCATGGTGGATCACCTCGAAGGTGCCGCCCAGGGCCGGGTACTCGTTCTTGATCGAGTTGAAGCAGTGCGGGCAGGTGGCGATGATCTTCTTCGCCCCCACCTCGTTCAGCGTGGCGATGTTCAGCTTGCCCTGTTCCTGGTAGAGGTACTCGTTGCCGAGCCGTCGGGCCGGGTCGCCGGTGCAGGACTCCTTGGGCCCCAAGATGGCAAAGGTCACCTCGGCGCGATGGAGCATCCGCGCCGTGGCCTGCACGCCCTTGCGGGCCCGTTCGTCGAGGGCGCCGGCACAGCCCACCCAGAGCAGGTACTCGACGTCATCGGGCACCGACCCATTGACCACCGGGATTTCGAAGTCCAGGCTGTCCGTCCACTCGGTGCGCTTGGCCTGGCCCAGGCCCCACGGGTCGCCCTGGTTCTCGATGTTGCGCAGCATGAGGCCGGCTTCGGAGGGGAAACGGGACTCCATGAGGACCTCGTAGCGCCGCATGTCGACGATGGCGTCGATGTGCTCGATGTCGACCGGGCACTGCTCCACGCACGACCCGCACGTCGTACACGACCACAGCACGTCGGGATCGATGGTGAAGGGCACCAGCGACTCGGGCTCTGCGGCCGCCTCATCCCCGCCCGACCCCCCCGCCTTGGCCAGCATGCGCGCCGAGGACGAGAACATGTTGTCCCGCAGCCCCATGATGAGCAGCTTGGGTGAGAGGGGCTTGTCGGTGTTCCAGGCCGGGCACACCGATTGGCACCGCCCGCACTCGGTACAGACGGTGAAGTCGAGCAGCTGCTTCCAGGTGAACTGCTCGACCAGGCCGACCCCGAAGACCGTGTCCTCGTCCACGTTCTCCATGTCCATGTCGGGCGTCTTGTCGAGCGCACCGAGCGCCCGGGGACGCCGCGAGAAAGCCACGTTGATGGGGGCCACGAAGATGTGCAGGTGCTTGGAGTAGGACACGAACACCAAGAACCCGACGATGACGGCGATGTTGAGGAGCAGGAAGACGGTGACCAGGACGCTGTTCACGCCACTGCCCAGCGGGCGCAGCGCGTTGCCCACCAGGTGTGAGGCGAAGGCCCAGTTGCTATAGGGGAACTGGCTCGGGTGGGTGGCCACCTGCGCACCGCGGTAGAGGAGGAGGGTGATCATCACCGCGGCGATGAAGGCCAGGACCAACCAGGCCGCGCCGGTGTGGGAGCCGTAGAAGCGGGACAGGCGGTGCTTGCGGGCCGGTGCGTTCTTCACCCGGATGATGGCGAAGGTGACGATGGCGACGAGGACCGCCACGATGAAGAAGTCCTCGAGGAACCCGACCCACGACCAGGTGCCGATGAGCGGGATGTGGAAGTACTTTGTGAACAGGTCCCCGTAGGCCTCGATGATGGTCAGCAACAGGATCGTGAAGCCCCACATGGTGAAGAAGTGGGCCGTCCCCGGCACCGTCCACTTGAGGAGCTTGCGCTGGCCGGCCACCTCGGTGACCTCGGCCTCTGCCCGGGGACGCATGCTTCCCCTGGTCCGGTCGGGCGCCGGCTGGCCGGCACGGACGAGGCGCGAAAGCCAGTGGAAGCGGCGGCCGGCGATGACGACGGCGATGATCGTGACGGCTAAGCCGATGGCGATCCTGACGGGCACTGATCCTCCTAGGAATCGATGTCAGGTGTTGCTGTCTCTGACGTGCAGGTTAAGCCCGAGACTCCGCTGGTGCGGGGTCTCGGAACACGGGGAAGTCACTCGCTGAAGTTGTCCGAGTACCGGCTCGGCGTCGGGCCCCATTGGCCCTGGTACTTGGACCCGAGGCCGCTAGAGCCGTAGGGGCGGTCGGCCGGGGTGGACATCCGAAGGAAGCTGATCTGCCCGATCTTCATGCCCGGGTACAGCGTGATCGGAAGGTTGGCCACGTTGGAGAGCTCGAGGGTGAGGTGACCGTCCCAGCCAGCGTCCACGAACCCCGCCGTCGAGTGAATGAGCAGGCCGAGTCGCCCAAGAGATGATTTCCCCTCCAGACGGGCCACGAGATCGTCGGGGAGGCGCACCCGCTCAACGGTCGAACCGAGGAGGAACTCTCCCGGATGGAGGACGAGGGGACCTTCTTCTCCCACGTCGACCAGCTCGGTCAGGTCCTCCTGGTCTTCTCGGACGTCGATCACACGCTGGGTGTGGTTGCGGAAGAGTCGGAAATAGCGATCAACATGCAGGTCGACGGACGAAGGCTGGATGCAGTCCTCACCGAGGGGGTCGATGACGATCCGGCCCGCCGCCAGCTCCTCGCGGATCGTGCGGTCGGATAGAACCATGGCGGGCCAGAGGATAGTGTGGCGGCCGCTCGCGGGCGTAGTTCAGAGGCAGAACATCAGCTTCCCAAGCTGAGAACGCGGGTTCGATTCCCGTCGCCCGCTCGGAAAATTTCGTCAGGTGTTGTCGCCCCTGGTGAAGCCCCTTGTGTGGCCTGTTTCAGGTCCGCTGAGCGGCGTGGGCCACGGCGAGTTGCGATGAACTTTCCCTGGTGAGAGGTGAGATCGTTCAGCTCCCCTGGCTGAGGACGAGAGCTCGAGTCCCATCGTCTCCGCAATTGGGCAATCAGCAACCGGCCGGTTCTGGTCCCGGGTTCAGAGATTCGTAAGAAAGTCCCCTAATGTCAGCGCAGGAGGGGCCGTAACCTGCAGGGGTGATCGTGGCAGGCCGGTGCCCAGCGTTCCGGCGTGGTGCACGCTGCGCGGTCGCCGTCGCGGCCTTGGTGGCGCTCGACCTCGGTGCGGTGGCTGCCGCGTTCGCAGGGACGGCCGGCGCCACCACAACGGCGGCCGCTCCCGGCTGGCCCATGGCCCTGCACGACGCCCGTCACTCGGGGGTCGCACCAGTCGACGGCCCGACCGATGGACACGTGCTCTGGAAGCGTGACCTTGGGTCGGCCGTGACCCCCGGGCCGGTGGTGGCGGCAAACGGGACCATCTACGTGGCCACCGATGCCGGCGTGTTGCACGCCATCAACCCGGCGAACGGCTCCGACCTATGGACCCTGCAGGCGCCAAGCGGGGGCGGCGGCAGTGATCTCTCGGTCAGCCCGCTCATCCTTTCGTCGGGGTCGGTCCTGTGGCCGGCACCGGGCGGTGTGCTCGACGAGGTGTCCCCGTCCGGCCACCTCCAGTGGTCCAACCAGTTCTCCGGTTCGCTCACCTCGCCGGTACTTGCAGGGTCGAGGGCCTACGTGGGCACGGCCAAGGGAGAGGTGGTGGCACTCGACGTCGCCAATGGGACCCCCGAGGTCGCCTGGACGCGCTCGGTCGGCCACGTCTCCTACGGCAGCCCCGTGGTCGCCCCCGACGGCGACATCGTCACCACCGTCGACGACAGCGTGGTCGACCTCGTCGACAACGGGACGTCGAGCTCATTGCGCTGGTCCCGGGCCTTCCCCGGGGCTGTGGAGGTTTCCGCCTCGGTCGCAGCCGACGGGACCATCGTCGTCGGAGCCAACACGCCCTACGAGTACGGGCTCACCCCCGCTGGTCGCATCATCTGGCGCTTCCACCGGCACTCGCTGACCTACTCATCCCCTTCGGTCACTGCCGGGGGCACCGCCTACTTCGGCGACAACGCGGGCCAACTTCGCCTGGTCGACGCCGACACCGGGAAGCTGCTCGGCGTGCTTGACGGAGACCAGGGACTGTGGGCGGCGCAGGCCATCGACCGGCGCGGCGATGTCTACTTCGCCACCCAGCACGGCGACGTCTACGGCTTCAATCCCCAAGGCCACCGGCTGTTCCTGTTGCGAGTGAGTGGACCCGTCGACAGCTACCCAGCCCTCACCCCCAACGGCACCCTCATCGTGGGTGACCAGGCAGGCACCCTTTACGCCATCGGCTGACCGGTCCAACCACAAGCTCGCCCGAGACGCCGACCGTCACAGTCCGGGCGGGAGGGGCAGCCTGCGAATGCATGACCCGACCGGAGAAGCCGGCCGATTTCGTTGCGCCCTCTGCTTGGACCCACGCCAGTCTCACTCATCCCTCTTCGGGCTCGGGCACCGCTGTTTCGATCGCGTACCCGCCCCGTGCGGGTCTTGGCACCCACATTCGGAGAGCGTCTCGGGGGAGATGCAGGCGGCACTTCATACCGGGATCCGGAGCTGTACCCGTCACCGGGGACCGGGCCACGAGGTCAAGTCCGCCAGCCCTCACCGTGACCTCCGTTGACGTCCCGAGGTCGGCCACATCAAGGACGGTTGCCTCAACTGCCCCACCTGGTCCCAGGGTGATGTCCTCTGGTGCCACACTCCACAGGATCGGGACCCCGATCGGGGCAATGCTCGGATCTACCGCCAGCACCACACCGCCGGCGTCCAGGAGTTCCGGGCCCACGAGCCGGCCTGCGGCGACGTTGCGGACCCCGAGCAACCGGGCCACCTCCATCGAATCCGGCCGGTCGAAGACCGCCCGCCTGGTGCCGTGCTGGAGTACTCGGCCGTGGTCGATGATCACCACCTCGTCGGCCAGGAGCGCGGCCTCCTCGGGGTCGTGGGTGACGAGCACCGAGGCGATCCCGGCGGTGGCCAGCAGCCGGCGCAGGTCGTTGCGCAGGTCGCGGCGCTCGGGGGTGTCGAGCGAGGAGAAGGGCTCGTCGAGGAGCAGGAGGTCGGGTGCGCTGGACAGCGCCCGGGCCAGGGCCACCCGCTTGGCCTGGCCGCCCGACAACTCGTGGGGATAGCGGTCGCGCAGCCCGGACAGCCCGATCCTCTCCGCCCAGAAGGAGGCGGCCCGGGACTCGGCCCGTGGGCTCATCATGAGCTGCTCCCAGACCGTTCGGTGCGGGAGCAGGCCCGACTGCTGGGGGACGTAGCCGGTGCGCCGTCGGTCGACGGCCAGACCCGCCACCGGGGTGCCCCCCACCTCCACGGTGTCCGTGCCTGGCCCCAGCAGGCCGGCCAAGGCCCGCAGGGTGGTGGACTTGCCCGCCCCCGACGGCCCGACGACCGCCAGCCGGCTGACCGGTTCGCACACCGCCACTGCCAAGTGGAAGGTGCCGAGCCGTCGGTCGATGTCAAAGGCCAGCGGCCGGGCGGCGCGCTCTGCGGGCGCCAGCGCGGGGACGTCGACGGCCAACGGGCGTCGGGCGAACGGCAACTTCCGGGTGACGAGCGTGACGCCCAGGCCGACCGCGGCTGCGATGGCCACGGCCAGGAACGAGGGGGCCAGGGTGTCGGGCAGCCCGGAACTCGAGAACTGGACATAGGTGAAGACCGGGAGGGAGTAGGGGTGGTAGGCGAGGATGACGGTGGCCCCGAATTCACCGAAGGCCCGCAGCCACGACAACAACAGGCCGGCGGCGATGGCCGAGGAGGCCAGTGGAAGGCTGATCTTGAAGAACCTGGCAATCGGCGACAGCCCGAGCGTGGCGCCGACCTCGTCGTGCGCCGGGTCTGCGGCGGCGAAAGCGCTGCGGGCGGCGATCACCAGGAATGGGGCGGCCACGAAGGTCTGGGCCAGCACGATGCCGGCCAGGCTGTCGGTGAGCCGGCCGCCGAAGAGCCGACCGATCGAGGTGTACGGGCCGACCAAGGCAAGCAACAGGACCCCGCTGACGAGGGGGGGCAGGGCCAGCGGCAGCTGGACCACCAGGCCGACCGCCCCGGCCAGGCGCGTCCGGGAGCGCGCCAGCACGTAGGCCAGGGGCACGCCGAGCACGGCGATGATGGTGGCCGAGATGGTGGCGGTCATGAGGGACACCAGCGCGGCGTCCCACAGCCCGGGCACCCCGAACCCTCTGTTGCTGGCGGTCACCAGATGGACGACCAGGAGGGCCACCGGCAGGGTCAGGTACAGAGCGAGCAGGCCGCCCAGTAGGACCAGCGTAGACGGGCGCCGGCCGGTGATCACTGGTGTTGGGCGGCTCCGGTCACCGACGCCGGAGCCCCAACTCCCACGATTCGGGGCGGGTGCACGGCCTGGATCCCGGCGTTCCCGAGCAGTCTGCGCCCCTGGGGACCGAGCAGGAAGGCCACGAACGCCCGGGCCCCGGCCGGGTCGGGCGCGTTCCGCAACACAGTGGCCGTGTAGGTGGCGGTGAGGGTCAGGTGCTCGAGCGGCACCGTGGGGATCCCGGCCGCCTTGGCCTCCGCGGCATAGAAGAATCCGGCGTCAAGCTGTCCGGCCTGGAGCCGTCCCACCAATGTCTGTTCGGGGTAGACCCCCGCCGTCGACTGGAGGATGGAGAGGAGCGCGGGGTCGTGGTCGGTGGCAGCCGCCCGCTTGATCGCCGTCACGGCCAGTGCGCCCTTCGGATCGGTGGCCGGGTCGGTGCGGCCGAGCAGGAACCCCGGCTGGGTCACCACCTTGTACCAGGGTTCGGTCTTGAGGGCGGCGGCGAACCGGCTGTTCGGGTTGTAGCCGATCTCGAGCGGCGTGGTCCCGAACTCGACATACCAGCGGACCCAGTCCCCGTTGGACGCCCCGATTAGCTTGGTGTCGGCGTTGGGGCTGGCACTGAGAAAGACGTCGCCGCGGACCAGTTCGCCCTTGACTTCGGTGACGATGGCTGTCGACCCGGCACTCATGCCCGAGAAGGTGTAGCCCGTCCGCTGCTCGAAGGAAGGCCCGATCGAGTTCTCCATGACCTCGGTAAGTGACCCGGCGTAGAGGACGGTGACCGGTCCGCGGTCCGTGGCGGCGCCGGCGCTTGCGGACGGGACGATCGGCGACGAGACGACAGCGGCCACGGCGACGAGCGCGACGGCCAGGAGGCCCGAGCTGCCCCGCCGGGAGCAACGGGGGCGTTGGGTGCGTTGGAAGAGCGTGACGCCGGTCATCCCGGCACTCCCACCACCACCTGGGTGGCCTTGATCGTGGCGACCGCCTGGACCCCGGGGTCGAGCCCGAGATCGTCAGCCGCCTCCCTGCTCATGAGCGAGACGATGCGGTGCGGGCCGGCCACCATCTCGACGCGGGCCATGACCGTGTCGCGCACCACGTCGGTCACGATCCCTACGAAGCGGTTGCGGGCCGACGTCTTCTGGTGGGCGGTGGGAGGGGCAACGTTCGCCCGGGCGAAGGCCGCCAGGTCGGTCCCGGCGATGGCCCGTTGGCCGCCCACCGACCGGGTTGCCGGCAGGCGCCCGGCGTCCACCCAACGGCGCACGGTGTCTGCGCTGACGCCGAGGAGCTCGGCCGCCTGCCCGATTCGGAAGGTCGTATCCATGCCGGGAATTTACGTGCATCTGCCCAGATTTGTCCTCCTAAAGCTGGCAGATGCGGGTTACAAAACCCTTACGATGTCCGCCGGGCGCGCCCAGGGCGCCGGTTCGGCAGTGGACCGGCCACCTCCCTACAGTGGCACCGTGGCGAGCGCCTTCACCCATCTCGACGGCCGGGGACGCGCTCACATGGTGGACGTGACCGCCAAGGTGCCCAGCCGCCGACAGGCCGAGGCCCGCTGCCGGGTCGACCTGGCCCCTGCGGCCCTCACCGCGATGGCCGGTGCTGGACCGGGGGCCGCGGTGCTCGACGCGGCGCAGGTGGCCGGGGTCATGGCGGCCAAACGCACCTCGACCCTCATCCCACTCTGTCATCCGCTGCCTCTCGGCACAGTGGCGGTCACCGCCCGCATCGAGGGTGGGGCGGTGGTGGTGGTGGCCACCGTGGAGGCCTTCGCCCGGACCGGGGTCGAGATGGAGGCGCTGACGGCCTGCGCGGTGGCCGCGCTGACCGTGGTCCACGCCCACCGGCACACCGATCCCCGACCGGTGGTCGACGACGTATGCGTCTGGGAGAAGTCCGGCGGGCGCTCGGGTGCCTGGGGCCGCGGCCGCAACCGACCCCCGTCGTCGGACACCACCGATCCCGCCTAGGGCCCATCCCCCTGGCCCGTGCCTTCCGGGGTGGGGACATCGTGCCCCGACCCGTGCCACGCGCCGTGCTCCGTCCCGGCCGGCTGCGCATCGGCGAGCCGGGCCATGGGGTCGTCGGTGGGCATCTCGCGGAACAGGCGCGACGGCCACCAGTTCCGCCGGCCGCACAGCACGGCGGCCGATGGCACGAGCAGGGTGCGCACCACGAACGTGTCGAGCAGGATGCCGAGTGCCAGGCCGGTGCCGATCTGGCGGATCTGGCCCGAGGTCGCCACGGCCAGCACACCGAAGGTGCCGGCGAGCACCAGGCCGGCGGAGGTGACGGTGGTGCCGGTGCTCCCGATGGCCGAGGCCACCGCCGGTCGGATCGGCAGACGCCCGGCCTCCTCGCGGATCCGGCTCATGACCAGGATGTTGTAGTCCTCACCCAGGGCCATGATGAAGATGAAGAGGAAGAAGGGCAGGGTGAAGTTGACCCCCAGTTGGTGGCCGAGGACCACGAAAATGAGCACGGCCAGGCCCAGCGACGCCAGGTAGGAGAGGGCCACGCTGGCCACCAGATAGAGCGGGGCCACCAGCGAGCGCAGCACGAGGGCCAGCAGGAGGAACAGCACGGCCAGGACCACCGGAGCGATCTTGACGATGTCGCTTCCGCTCACCGCGCTCACGTCGGCCGCCGCCGCCGCCTGGCCGGCCACGCCCCATGCGGTGGCCCCGGCCGAGCGGGCCACCGCGGCCACCGCGGTGCGGATCGCCGGAATGGCCTGCAGCGCGGCGGTGGTACCGGGCGACCCGGCCGCCAGGTCGACCCGGAACAGCAGCGTGCGGCCGTCCGGGCTGATGAACTGGGCGGTGGCCCGGTAGGCGTCATAGGCGAAGGTGGGGATCCGGTCGTCCCGGGGTTTCACGATCGGAAGGTCGCCCGGCGGGCCGAGCACCGCGTGGGCGCGCGCCAGGAACTGCGGCGGCAGTGGGAACGAGCCCTCTGCTTGGAGGGCCCCGGCCACCGAGGAGAACCGGCCGGTACTCCGGAGCCCTTCGGTGAGCGTGTCGACCCGGGTCACTGTCGCCCACACCGGCGTGGGGAGCCGCACCACCACATCGGTGGCGCTGATGGCCGAGGCCCCGAAGTACTGGACCAGTGCATTCTCCCCCACCCCCGAGTCCGAACCGACGATGAACCCACCGGGGTCGAAGCCCGATGGCGCGTAGTGCATGAGGGAGACGGCCAGGGCGGCCAACACCACCGTGCCGGTGACCAGCGCGGTCACCGGGCGGCCGGAGACCCGGGCGGCCACCGCCCCCCACCGCCCCGCCCGCCACGGCCCTGGTTCGGGGACCGACGGCCAGAAGGCCGAGCGACCGAGGATCGAGAGCAGGGCGGGGAAGAACGTGAGCTCGATCAACAGGACGACCAGGATCCCAAGGGCGAGTCCCGGGCCGACGCCCCGATACAGGCCGAAGCTGGCCAGCAGGAGGCTTAGGAGAGCGGCGATGACGGTGGCCGCCGAGAAGGTGATGGACTCGCCGACCCGGCCGACCGCCGCTTCGATGGCCGCGTCGGGGGCCAGACCCCGACGCAGATTCTCGCGGTAGCGAAAGATCAGGAACAGGCTGTAATCGGTGCCGGCTCCGAGCACCAGGGCGGTGAGCAGCAGTTGGAGCAGCGAGGAGATCTCCACGCCAAGTCGGGCCGACTCGGCGATGACGGGCCCGGCCAGGGCGAGAGCCAGCCCGGCCGGGGCCAGCGCGGCCAGGGGTGCCAGGGCCGAGCGGAAGGCCACCGCCAGCAGCACCAGGATGAGGATGGCCGAGACCAGTTCGACGTGGTTGGCCGTCTTCTCCCCGGCGCGCTGCTGGTCGACCAGCTCGGGAAGGGGCCCGGTGAGGTGGATCGACAGACCCGCCGGCAGGTCCGTGAAGTCGGCGCGAATGGCGGCCACGGCCGCCGCCCCCGACCTCCCCGCTCCCGCGGCGATCGAGGAGAACTCGACAACGGCGGTCCGGGCCTGGCCACCGGGTGACACCGCCGCATCGCGGACGGTCACCACGTCGGGGGCACGGCGGGCCGCCGCCTCGACGCGGTCGATGGCCGCCTGGTCGGCTGCCGTGAGCGCCCCACCGGCACGGACGGCGACGATGGTCCCGGTCTGCTGGTCGGCCGTCAGGAAGGGTGCGGCGAGGGTCTGCGCCCGCACGCTGGGGGAGCTCGCCGGCAGAAAGGCGGCGTTGTCGTTCTTGATGACGTCACCCAAGGATGGCAGGAACGCCACCGCCGCCACGGTGAGCAGCAACCAGGCGACGACCACCGCCCAGCGGAACCGGATGCAGCACCGCCCGACGCCGGAGAACAGGGCGGTGGCCCGCGTCGGGTTTCCGGGCCCACCCGGCCCGGCGGTCCCGCCAGTGGCCGGCGCCTGGTCCACGGCTCAGGCCGGCACGGTGGCCAGTTCGGCCATCCCGGCGGCGAAGGGCACCTCGGCCGCGAAATCCAGCATCGCCTCAGCCCGGTCTGCGGAGGCCGTCACGTGGCGGACGTCGCCGAGCCGCCATTCGCCGGTGACCACCGGCACAAGGTCGTGCCGGCCCATGGCCTCGGCCAGGGCAGTGGCCAGTTCCAGGATCGTGCGGGGCCGGCCCGAGGCGATGTTGAAGGCGCCGGACACCGAGCGGTCAGCCGCGAGGGCGGCCACGTTGGCCCGAGCGACGTCGCGCACGTGGATGAAGTCGCGGCGCTGGCCGCCGTCCTCGAAGACCCGCGGCGCTTCGCCGCGTCGCAGGGCGGCCACGAAGAGGCTGGCCACACCGGCGTAGGGGGTGTCGACCGGGCACCGCGGACCGTAGACGTTGTGGTAGCGCAGCCTGATGACCGGCACGTCGCGCTCGCGTCCGAAGACCGTGCACAGGTGCTCTTGGTGGAGCTTGGTGGCGGCGTAGGCGTTGCGCGGATCGACGGGCGCGTCTTCGTCCACTGACTCTGGAACCAGGTCGTCACCGCAGCGCGGGCAGTCAGGCTCGAACTTGCCGGCGCGCAGCCGCTCAGCCGTGCGTGGGCGCGCGACAACCGGGCCGCAGCGCGGGCAGCGGTAGGCGCCCTCGCCGTAGACCACCATGCTGGAGGCCAGCACCAGCCGGCCGCCGAAGCCGACGGCGTCGAGGGCCGCCAACAGCACCGCGGTCCCGGTGTCGTTGTCGGCCACGTAGTCGGTGACGTCGGCGAAGCGGACACCCAGTCCCACCCGCGCCGCCTGGTGGCTGACGGCGTCGACGCCCGGCAGCACCTGCGGCCAGACGTCGGGGTCCCGGACGTCGGCCAGCACGTAGGTGGCCGACCGGTTGGGGAACTCGGGTGGGCGCCGGTCCACCACCACGACGGCGTGGCCGTCGGCGACCAGCGCGTCGACGAGGTGGGACCCGATAAATCCCGACCCCCCCGTCACCAGCACCTTCACGGCCGGTGGCATCCCCGCTGGAGCCCCGTACGAGCTGGCACCCGGCGAGGGTAGCCAACCCCGGGTGGGCCTGGTATGCGGGGCTGGCGAAGTTAGCGATTCGTAAGCGCTCGGGGGGTCGTTGCCGGCTCGCCCCTCGGTACCGTTCGGGGCGATGCCCGAGGTGATCCTGCCGGTGCTGGACGAGGTCGCCGCCCTTCCCTGGGTGCTCGGCCGCATGCCGGCCGGCTTCACCCCCATTGTGGTCGACAACGGGTCGACCGACGGCTCGGGCGCAGTGGCTCGGGCGTTCGGCGCCCGGGTGGTCAGCGAGGAGGTCCGGGGCTTCGGATCCGCCTGCTGGGCCGGGCTGCAGTCGGCGACCGGGGACGTCGTGTGCTTCATGGACGCCGACGGTTCGATCGACCCTCGGGACCTGCCTGCCGTGGCCGGCCCGGTGGCCGACGGCCGGATCGACCTGATGTTGGGTGCCCGCCACGCAGCGCACGGCGCTTGGCCCCTCCACGCCCGGCTCGCCAACCGGCTGCTCATGGTCGAGGTGCGCAGGCGCACCGGACTGGGACTGCGCGACCTCGGGCCGCTGCGGGCCGCCCGCCGCGCGGCGCTGCTCGATCTCGGGTTGGCGGACCGGCGGTCCGGCTGGCCGCTCGAGATGGTGTTGAAGGCCCACCGGGCCGGGTGGCGGATCGACGAGGTGTCGGTCCCCTACCGGCCGCGCACTGGACGATCCAAAGTGACCGGCACGGTGCGCGGCACCGTGCAGGCCGTCGGCGACATGTCGGCGCTGCTTCGGTGACCGTGCCCGGGTGGCAGGTGGCGGTCATCGCCAAGGAGCCCGTCCCCGGCGCCGTCAAGACCCGACTGTGCCCGCCGCTGGACCCATCCCAGGCGGCCGCCTTGGCCCTGGCCGCCCTGCTCGACACCCTCGAGGCAGTGGCCGCCAGCCCGGCCCGCCGCGCCGTCGTGGTTCTCGAAGGGCAACCCGGCGACTGGCTGCCCGCGGGCGTCGAGGTCATACCGCAGTGCGGCGGCGAGTTCGGGACCCGCCTTCAGGGAGCCGTCGACGACACCGTCGCAGGCTGGGAGGCACCGGTGCTGGTGGTCGGCATGGACACCCCGCAGCTGACCGCGGCCCACCTCGAGCGGGCGGCGCGGGCCCTGGGTCGCGCCGACGCCGTGCTCGGCCCGGCTGATGACGGCGGCTACTGGGTCATCGGGTTCCGAAAGGCGAGGCCCGGCTTGTTCGATGGGGTACCAATGAGCAGCGCCGACACCGCGGCGGCCCAGCTTGCCCGGCTGTCCGAGCTCGGCCTCAGCTGCGCGCTGGCCGACGGGCTGCGCGATGTCGACCGCTTCGATGACGCAGTTGCCGTCGCGGCCGACGCACCCTGCACTCACTTCGCCGCCGCCCTGGCGTCCACCGGGCACCCGGTGGCCTCGGCCGGCGCGGCGACGGGGACCGGCCGTGTCTGAGACCCTGGTCGCCCCCACTCGGCTGCGCGTCGAAGACGGGCGGGTCCTCGCGCTCGACGTGCGGCGCTGGATGGCGGCCACCGACCCGGTGGACGAGAAGCTGCTCGACCGGGCCCGGGGTCCGGTACTCGACGTGGGCTGCGGCCCCGGCCGCCATGTCCGGGCCCTGCACACTCGCGGCGTCATCGCCCTCGGCCTCGACATCTCCCCCACCGCGGTGGCCATGGCCCGCCGGCGCGGCGCCCCGGTGATGCGCCGCTCGGTCTTCGAGGCGCTGCCCGGCCACGGGCGGTGGCGGACGGTCCTCCTGCTCGACGGCAGCGTGGGCATCGGCGGCGACCCGGTGGCCCTGCTGCGCCGGGTACGCGAGATCCTGCACCCCCGGGGCCGGGTACTGGTCGAGGTGGAGCCGTCCCACGTGCCCACCGAGTCGATGGTGGTCCGCATCGAGACCCACCTGCGCGAGAGCCCGTGGTTCCCCTGGGCCCGGGTGTCGGTCGAGGGTGTCGACGATCTGGCCGTCGAATCGGGGCTGGTACGCACCGAGACCTGGGAGGACGGCGGTCGGTGGTTCAGTGTCCTCGACCGGGCGGGGTATCGGGGAACGTCGTCACTACCGGCACCGACCCGCCCAGCTTGACGGCCGCCGGCGCCCGGACGAAGAGGAAGGCCGGGCGCACCGCCCAGTCGGTCGGCGGGAAGAAGCACTGAAAGCACCCGAACACCCGCCCGCCCCGCACCCAGCCGCTACCGGGCCGTGTCATCCCGAGCATCTGCTCCTCGCCGAGATTGTCGAGGTAGACGGCGGTCACCTTCGGTGTGGCCATCACCTGGCGAATGCTGGCCAGCAGGAGGCTGCGGGCGCGGCTGGGACCGGCCCGCAGCACGTCGTGGACCGCCTCGCCCTGGGCGAACGACGGCTTCCCGGCCATCGTCTCGTACCACGGGTGGTCTAGCACCAGGACCTCGCCGGGGGTCGATGCCAACTGGTGGATCAGCTGCCGGCCGGCCACCGTGCTGGCCGGCTTCGGAATGAGGTGAGCCGGGTGGTCCACCCGGACCCCCACCTGGAGGGCCACCACCAGGGCCAGGGCCCCGCCGACCAGAGCGGGCGGCCCGAGCTCGCTTCGTCGTAGGGCGTCGTAGCCCAAGGCGGCCAGCAGGGCCACCCCGGCGTAGAGGGGGATCAGGGTGTCACGGCCCCCTCCCGAGTGGATCCGCGAGACGAAGGCCGAGCCGGCCATGCCGGCGACGACCACCCCCCAGTAGGCCCAGTCGGTGGAGGTTCGGCGCCGCCACAGACCGACCGCAAGACCGCCGAGGCCGAGGCACACGGCGAAGCCGACCGGGCGCAGCAGATCCTCCGCCACGAAGCGGTGCAGGTGTGCGGGGTCGGACCCCTGGTGCACCAGCTCGCCGTAGATCGACCACAGGTACCACCCGCCGGTGGTCGCGTTGAGCACCAGGGTCGACACTGCCACCGTCGCCACCACGGTGGCCGAGGCGATCAGTCCGACCCGGCGGCGGGTGACCACCAGGAAGACCAGCACCGGGGCGGCAGCCAGCAGCCCGCTCTGCTTGGTGAAGAAGGCGGCGAAGAACAGCAGTCCACAGGCCAGCGCCCCCGGCCAGCGCTCGGCCCGACGGCCGACAGCCACCGCTGCGAGCAGGAGGCAAAGGAAGAGGGCATCGACCCGGCCGATGTTGAGCCAGGCACCGCCCACCTCGTAGGTGGCGGCGAAGAGGCCAGCGGCCAGCATCCCGGCCACGGCGTCCCCGGTCTCGCGACGCACCATAACGAAGAGCAACGCGAAGCACCCGAGCGAGGCCGCCAGCGACACCAGGCGCAGTGGAAGGAAACCGATGCCGGTCACGTGGGCCAGCGTCCCGCTGACCCAGTAGTAGAGCGGGGTGTAGGCGTAGGGGACGTAGTGCAGCGAGGGCGCGACGTAGATGCCCTGTCCGTGGAAGACCCGGGCCGCCACCTCCACCGAGCCCCCCTCCATCCACTCGAGCTCGTAGGGGTAGCCCAGCTGGCGCAGCGCAACCCACAGGTAGACAGCCAGCGGGACGGCGGCGGCCGCAACCACCACGCCGCGGGCCACCAACTCGGCACGGCTGCGGCGGGTGGGGAAGGTCTCGCCGTCGCCGTCGATCAGTTGGCCTGCGGGCGCTTCCGTGACCATGACCAGACGGCCAGCAGGGCGCAGACGAACCAGATGGCGCCGAGCACCATCAGCAGGCTGTGCGCGTAGTCGAAGGGCAGGCGGCTGAAGCCCGCCGCTGCAGACTTCCCCCAGCTCCCGACCAGGGGGTAGGCATACAGCGCCACCACCGCAGAGGCGATCAGTCCGACATCGAGTGGGGCCACCAGCCACCCCGGAATGAAGCGCCTGACGACGAAGGCCGCCACGACCAGGGCCGGCGCCACGAGGGCGTCGTTCACGATGTTGAGACCGATGAGCAGCTTCCAGACCTGGGGCGGGTTTGCCCGCTGGGCGATCATGCCGTGGATGGCGAAGATGATGACCGCCCACCCGACGGCGAGGAAGACCCAGAAGAGCGGCCCGTGTTCGCCGGACACAGAGCCGCCGCTCGCCGTCGGCGGGCCCCCGGACGCCCCTTCAGCAGGCTCGTCGCTCGGCCCGACTCGTGTGAGCACGACGACCGGGGCCGGCAGAATGCTCGCTGCGGGGTCCGGGGCGTCGGGACTCACAGCACCACCACTCTGGTGATCCACTTGGTCTGCAAGACGCCTGGACGGTCCGGGGCGATGAGCCGCACCGGGTAGCCGTGGTCGAGGTCGAGCGGTGCGCCGTTGCACTCGAGGGCCAGCAGGGTGTCGGGATCGGCAGCGTGTTCACTGTCGACCACCGAACTTGCGTAGAGGCGGTGCTGGGATTCAAGGGACTCGACCCGGACCGAGGCCCCAGCGGGAGCGCCGACCACACCGAGCAGGTGAGGGAGCGAGACGCCTCGCCACATGGCCGCCGCGCTCCACCCCTCGACGCACGTGATGGGCAGCCCCGCCGCCCGCTGGGGCATGGTCTGGAGGTCGGCCAAGCTGAAGGCCCGGGGACTACGGCAGTTGCCCTTCACGACGAGGCGGTAGTTGGGGTCGACGGCCGAGGAGGTGACGCCGGCCTGCTTCGCCGATTGGTTCACGGGCAAGTGCTGTGGGCCGATGACGGGGTTGCGGGGGGCCAGCACCGAAAGGCGCATGAGCGGCGCCACCGTCTCGCCGGCCACCGAGAGCACCAGCACCCCGGCCGTTGCGAAGATGGCGCCAAGGAATCCCCGACGGGTCAATCCCGATTGCTCGTCGGGGCCGTCGGACGGTGCGGCGCCCTGCTCATCCCCCGAGAGGCCAGATCCAGGCACCTCTCGCGTGGTGCGCCGCGA
Source organism: uncultured Actinomycetota bacterium (assembly GCA_963770505.1). Classification (GTDB taxonomy): domain Bacteria; phylum Actinomycetota; class Acidimicrobiia; order Acidimicrobiales; family RAAP-2; genus CAVYPR01. The sequence continues at coordinate 900,595 of CAVYPR010000006.1, forward strand.
ACGCGGTGTCGGCCCCGGCCCACGAGCGATCGACGAGGTGGCGGTCGACGCCTTCGCCGCGATGTGGATCACCAGGGCGCCTACCACCAACCAGGCCGCCCAGAAGTGGGCGGTCGGGAAAAAGAACGGCATGGGCGAGTACCAGTAGTCGATGTTGGCCACGCCGGTGAAAAGCAGGAACAGCGAGCCACCGACCAGCGGGATGAGGCTCAGGCGCTCGAGCGCATGGGCCACGCCGGCCACCGGTGGCCAACTGAAGAGTTTGGGCCACACCGACCACAGCTTCGCCAGCAGCAGCGGGATGGTGGCGATCCCGGTGATCACATGCACGCCCTCGTTGACCCTGTACAGGTTGATCGGGTGCACCGGCAGGTGGAACCATCCCGGGGGGTGCTGGGCCAGGTAGTCGACCAGCCCGGTGGCGAAACACAAGGTGAAGGCGATGCCCAAGGCCACCCCCAGCACCGAGGCCACCCACTCATCGTGCAGCGGGCTGTCGAACCGGTCGCTGACTTTCGTGGTGGCCTGTTCCGCCTTGGCCACGAGGGGCTCGGTGGTCCGGATGACCCGGGTCCGCAGGCCGGCGCGTCCTGCACCCGAGGTCCCGTCGGCGGCCGCGGACTCCGGGCTCCCGGGTTCCCGGTCATGCGACTCGGTGGGGCCGGACGACGCGGACACGGGTCGACGGTAGCCCCGGAGCGTCGTCGGCGGACGGTCAGCTCCTTACAATTGGAGAAAATCGGTCACGCGGCGGCACCATCGGTAGGGTGGTCCGGTGTCGCCCGCCGCCAAGATCGTGACGGTGTCGGACTCGGTGGCGGCCGGCACCGCCGCCGACCGGTCGGGCCCGGTGCTGGCCGACTTGCTGGCCGGGGCCGGGTTCACGGTGGTCGACCGAATGACCGTGCCCGACGGCGAGCATGCGGTGGCCGACGCCCTGCGCCGAGCGGCGGACGGCTTCGCCGGGCTGGTGGTGACCAGCGGCGGTACCGGGTTCGGGCCTCGTGACCAGACCCCGGAGGGCACGGCTGCCGTGGTGGAGCGCCAGGCCCCCGGCCTGGCCGAGGCCATGCGGGCAGCCTCGCCGCTCGGCCGCCTCGGCCGGGGCATCGCCGGATCGGTGGGCGCCTGCCTCATCTGTAACGTGCCCGGCTCGCCCGCCGGAGCCGCCGAGTCGATCGGCGCCGTCCTCGACGTGCTCCCCCACGCCCTCGAACTCCTGGCCGGCCGGAATCCCCACCCCCGGGATTTGCCCGGTTCACCCGCCTGAGAAGGGTGGCAGCACCCCGACTTCGTCGTGGTCATCCACCGGGCACAGGCGGTCCGCCGGCTCGCCGTTGACCCACACCTGACACGCCGGCAGGAGCGCGGTGAACCCGGAGCCGTAGCGCGCCGCCGCCGAGTCGAGCACCTCGCCGACCGTATCCCCGGGCACCTGGTCGGCGGCCACCGTGGCCGCCTCCCGGGCGGGGCCGAACAGCCGCAGCCGGGCCATCACCCGCCGATCATCGACATCGAGCGTGCGGGGGCGAGGAAGCCCGGATCGTTGATCCCGTGCCCAGGGCGCTTCCCCCACACCGCCCGTCGGATCATGGCAGCCAGTTCATCGTCGGTCCCACCCTTTCGCAGCAGGTCGCGGGCCGACAGCTCATCGTCGCTGAACAGACAGTTGCGCAGTGCCCCATCGGCGGTGAGACGGAGGCGGTCGCACGTGCCGCAGAAGGGGCGAGTCACGCTGGCCACAATGCCGATCTCGCCGGTCCCGTCGGTGTATCGGTAGCGGGTCGCCGGTGCAGCATCGTCGGGGTCGATCACCGCCTCGAGCGGCCAGCAGCGGTCGATGCGGGCCACGATCTCGGCGCCCGGAACGACCCGGTCCCGATCCCACGCACCTTGGGCGTCGAGCGGCATGAACTCGATGTAACGCACCGTCCGCCCGGTCTGCCGACCGAAGCGGGCGAACCCTTCGACCTCGTCGTCGTTGACACCGATCACCGGCACCATGTTCACCTTCAGCGGGCCTAGCCCGGCGGCCTCGGCGTCGGCCATGGCGGCGAGTACCACCGACAGCGTGCCACGCCGGCGGATGGCCGCGAAGCGCCCGGGATCGAGGCTGTCGCAACTGATGTTGACCCGGTTGAGCCCGGCGGCGGCGAGCGAGGCGGCCAGCGGGCCCAGCCGGACGGCGTTGGTGGTCATGGTGAGCTCCTCGAAGCCGATGGCCCGCAGCCCGGCCACCACTTCCACCACGTCGCGCCGCAGCAGCGGCTCACCTCCGGTGAGACGCACGCGGTCGATGCCGAGTCCGCGGGCCACCGTCGCGGTGCGCAGGATCTCGTCGGTGCGCAGGTGCTGTGCCCCCGGCAGGAACCGCATACCGGACTCGGGCATGCAGTAGACGCATCGGAGGTTGCACCGGTCGGTGAGCGAGATGCGCAGGTCGCGATGGACCCGCCCGAAGGTGTCGACCAGCGGGCCGGTGGCCGGGGCCGCCGGCCCCCCCGGAGCGGGTGCGGTCCTGGCCCGACGCTCACCGAGCTGCACCGGCTGCGGGGCGCTCACGGGACGACGCCCCATGGGCCGACTGGTCCGCTCCCCGCCAGGCCCTCGGGATCGAGCAACATGACCTCCACGCTGCCACCGGCCTCGAGGCCCGAGCCGTCGGGCACCACGGCCAGGGCGTTGGCCATGGCCAGCGCATGCAGGACGTGGGACTGCTGAACACCAGTGGGCCGCACGTGGAGGCGACCATCCTCGGCAAACCCCGCTCGGACGCGAAAGTAGTGAACCTTGCCGTCGGCCGTCCGGGTGAGGGCCTCGTCGGCCACGGCTCGGGCCGCCGGACGGTCCAGGGCGGTGTGTCCGGCCATCTGGCGCAGCGCCGGGCGGACCAACAGCTCGAAGCTCACCAGGGCCGAGACCGGGTTGCCCGGGACGCCGAAGGTCGGGACCCGCCCGCCCAGCAGCCCGAAGGCGAACGGCTTAGCCGGGCGGATGGCCACCTGCATCCAGTGCGAGGTGCCAGCGCACCGCTCGGCCAGGACCGCGGTCACCAAATCGGCGTCACCGACACTCACCCCACCCGATACCACCACGGCGTCACACCGGACCGCCCCCGCCTCCAAAGCTTCGCCGATGGCCGTCTCTTGGTCGGGGACCGAGCCGAGGTCGACCGGCACGAAGCGAGACTGGGCCAGGGCTGCCAGCAGCGCCGGACGGTTGCCGTCGCGGATCCTGCCGGGCACGAGGGGAGCCGGAGGGTCGAGGAGCTCGTCGCCGGTCGAGAGAACCCCGACCACCGGTCGGCGGTGCACGAGCGCCTTTCGGTACCCCTGACCAGCCAACACGCCGGCGTGGGCCGGACCGAGCACCGTGCCCGCCTCGAGGAGCACCTGTCCCACGGCCACGTCGTCGCCGGTGCGCCGCACGTAGGCACCGGGCTCCACCGCTCCGAGGATGCGCACCGTCGCGTTGTTCGCCCCCGGTGACGTCGACTCCTGCATGCACACGGCGTCGGCGCCCACTGGCATCGGCGCACCAGTCATGATCCGCACGGCCTGACCCGGGCCCATCGAGATGGGAGCCTCGCCGGCCCGGGTGCTCCCCACCACACGTAGGTCGACCGTTCCCGGCCCGGTGTCGGCGGCCTGCACGGCATAACCGTCCATGCCCGAGTTGGCGAACCCGGGGATCGGGGCGTCGGCCCGCACCGTGGACGCGGCCACGCAGCCGACGGCTGTCGGCAAAAGCACCTCGACCGCCTCCAGGACCGCACACTTCTCGAGCACCTGTCGGCGGGCCTCGTCCAGGGCGATCACAGCCCGGACGGCCCCAGCCGGCATTCGGTCGCCCAGGACTCACCGCCGTCCCAGGTCTCGAGCTTCCAGATCGGGACCGTGGCCTTGAGCGTGTCGATGCAGAACGACGCGGCCGCGAACGCGGACGGACGATGAGGGGCGGATACCGCCACCACCACCGCGGTTTCGCCGACCGCAAGCGCGCCGACCCGGTGCACCATGACGAGCCGCCCGATTGTCGGCCATCGACGTCGGGCCTCGACCCCCAGCTCGGCCAGTTTCGGCACGACATACTCGTCGTACGCCTCGTAGACCAGCCCCACGACCCCAGGCCGTCCCGGCGAGTGGTCGCGCACCGTGCCACAGAAGGTGACCACGGCGCCGCACCCAGGAGACGCGGCCCACCCGATGGCCTCGCCCGGCTCCAGCGCCTCCGCGGTGACGGCGATCCAGTCGACATCGGAGTTCCCGGGCGCCCCCGGTCCGGCAGGTGCGGTCACCGGCGACAACCCGGCCCGGCCAAGCACTTGGTGCGCACCATCGGCTCTGCAGTGTACGGGGACGGGGGTGCGGGCGGCCGGGCGGAGGCGCCGTCGAGCCGACGTGTAAGGAAGTCGTAATGGGGTCCGACCGCCGCTGACATGCCCTCCTGCCTACGGTTGGATCCGTGGCCATTGCTCCCCTCCAGATTCCCGGACGCGGGCGGTACGCTGCTCCGGTGCCGAATGTCCTGGTCGTGGACGACGACGACGTCATTCGCGACGTGGTGGTGCGGTACCTTGAGCGCGACGGCTTCACCACCGAGCAGATGGCCGACGGCGCCTCTGCCCGGGGGGCCATTGAACGCCGTCCTCCTGATCTGGTGGTTCTCGACGTGATGCTGCCCGGTGTCGACGGGTTAGAGCTCTGCCGATGGATTCGCTCCCGGAGCGATGTGCCGGTGATCTTGCTCACTGCCCGGGGCGAGGAGTCCGACCGCATCCTCGGACTCGAGCTCGGGGCCGACGATTACGTGGTCAAGCCCTTCTCGCCGCGCGAGTTGGCGGTTCGGGTATCCGCCGTCCTGCGCCGCACGCACCGGACTGGAGAAGACGGTGACCGGTCAGCAGCGCCCACGGAGCTGCCGGCGGCCGGCGCACCCGGCAGCACCCTGCTGGAGGTCGGTGGCTTCCAGATCGACCTGGCCACCCGGGAGGCAATCCGCGATGGCACCGTGGTGCCTCTCACCGCCACTGAGTTCGATCTTCTCTGGTGCCTGGCTAGCCACCCGCGAGTCGTCTTCTCCCGGGCTCAGCTGCTGGCCCACGTCTGGGGCTACGAGGCGGCCCTCGACGCCGGGACCAGCACGGTCACCGTCCATGTGCGTCGGCTGCGCGAAAAGATTGAGGACGACCCTTCGGCCCCCCGTCTGATCGAAACGGTCTGGGGCGTCGGCTACCGGTTCGCGCCATGAGCGCCAGCACGCTGCTGGTGGTGGGCATCATCCTCCTGGCCGGCATCGTCTCCACCGTGGTCCTGCGTTCCTTGCCGTCGGTCCGCCTGCAACTTGCTGGTCTGGCCCTGGTGGCGGTGGCCCTGCCGCTTGGCGCGGTGCTGCTGTCGGGGATGGTGATGTTCCATATGGGTGCTGGGCTCGAAGTCCTGGCGGTGGCCCTTGCGGCGTGCGCAGTCGGCATCGGGGGTGCATTGGTGGTGGCTCGCTCCATCACGTCGCGCCTCGAACGGGTCAGCGCCGCTTCGGGCCGCCTTGCGGCCGGTGACCTGGGCGAGCGAGCACCCGAGGGAGGGCCGAGCGAAATCGCCGAGTTGGCCGCCTCGTTCAACGCCATGGCCGACCACCTCGAGGAGATCTTCGACGCCCGCAGTCAGCTGGTCGCCTGGGCCAGCCACGACTTGCGGGCCCCGGTCACCTCGTTGCAGGCAATGCTCGAGGCGATCGAAGACGGGGTGGTCGAACCCGGTCACTACCTCGAAGCCCTCCAGGGTCAGGTGCGGTTGCTCGGCGCGCTGGTGGAGGACCTCTTCGAGCTGGCCAATATCGGCGGTGGCACCTCCCTTGAGTTGACCTCAGTCGACCTCGGTCGGCTGGCGGCGGCCTGCGCTCAGCGGTTCGAGCCCGAGGCACAGGCTCGGGGCATCACCCTGCGCTGCGTGCTGCGCAGCGAGGCCGCTAAGGGCTACTGCGCGCCGGAGAAGGTCGAACGGGTGCTGACCAACCTGGTCACCAACTCGCTGCGCTACACCCCGACCGGCGGGCAGGTCACCGTCTCGGTCACCGGTGCCGCCGGTGTGACGTTCATCTCAGTCGAAGACACCGGGATCGGCATCGACCCACAGTCGACGGAGCGAGTGTTTGAGCCCTTTTTCCGCGCCGACCCGGCACGCACGCGTTCGGACAAGGGCGCCGGGCTCGGTCTGGCCATCGCCCGGGGCCTCATAGAAGCCCAGGGCGGCCGCATCTGGGCCGAGCCGCCAGCCACGGGGGGCACCCGCATCTGCTTCGTCCTGCCAGCCGAGGCGGACCTGGACGAAGAGGTACTTCGGAGTCATACCGTCCCCTCGCCTTCGGTCGCCAAGAAGCTGAGTCAGACCAGCTTCGCCACCGAAGTCGATCGCTCGTCGCGGACGCTCAACTCCAGAAGCCAAATCCAACAAGCGCAAGATCGCCAGTGATTGTTCCCTTTCCACGGCGATCGGTGACGCTAGATGGGTGTTATGGCTGGGGCGTCAACTAGCGACGGCCTTCAAGAACGGGACGAGGTGGGCGAAAAACGCATTGTTCGGGTAGGCGCCCGCCGGGTCGTTGTGAGAGTAGTTCGTGTCGCGGTTGACGAGGGTCACTTGGCTCATCGGGATGCCCGACTGCGTCGCAAGGGATTGCGCGTCGTCGAGAACGCCCTGGCCGCCGAGAACGGTGGCGAAGGCGTACACGCGCAGCGTCTTCGGAAGTGTGTGGCCCATCGTGTCATCGATGCCGAGGGCTGTCTGGGCTGGGTTGGCGTTCCCGTTGTCGATCGCCCCGGAGTCGTCGGTCAGGCGTTGGGGGAAGTACCACTCGGACCCTGTGACGTTGAGGAGCGGGTAGCCAGAGAACATCCGCTCGAACCGTGTGATCGGGGTGAGCGCGCCCTTCCCTGTCCACCCGTAGATCGGACCTTCGGCCGATAGCCCCGTGCCAACATGCCCCTGGGCCGCGAGCAGGCTCTGCGGTGACGTCGAGGCGTTGACCGCGTAACCGTACTGGCCGGCGTTGGTAACCCGCACCGGCGGAACAAGGTCGGAAGGCAGCAACCCCGAGGTCTGCGCCAACGACGGTGTGTTCGGCCAAAGCAACGCTGACAACGAGCCGGTGGCCGAGTACATGCCGGCGTAGGGGGCGGCGATCCCGCCGAACGCCAGCCACGGCGACTTTGTCGGGGCGTCGAGTGTGGTGAGCTCCTTGGTCGCTGTTGTCGCGCTGACCGCGGGGAAGCTTCCACCGTCGTCGTACACGAGCCCGGCGAGGCCGTCGGCACCGGCCTTACCATCGAAGTCCCACGTGGCATACCCGGTCACGACCGCGCCGCCGAGGGAGTGGCCGCCGAGGACGACCTTGCCGCCGAGTCTGTGCGCTGCCTGGATCACAACGTGGAGGTCCTCGACGGCGACCTTCAGCCCCCATTTCTTAGCAAACTCGACTGTCGATGTGGGGACCACCTGATAGTGGTGGGTGATCTTCGATGTCTTCAGGTAGCCGAGGTAGTAGTCGAAGAGTTGCGTCGAGTTCGCCTTACCTTCCTTGGCGAGGTTGAGCTCTGACTCGTCCTGGAGGAGGCCTTCACGGCGCTCGATCGACCACACCTGCCAGCCTGGGACCTTGGAGACGATCCACTGGGCGAGAGGGACAAAGTAGGCGCTGCCCGCTGAGGTGCCGGGCTCGAGCACGAGGACGTTCTTGGCCTGAGACGGGCCGACTTTTAGGACGCCGACCTGGTTGTACTTGGCGGGGGTTGTCGGTGTGTTGTAGCCGGCCATCCACATCACGTGGAGCGGGGAGATGGCTGTATGGGGTCCGGCCGCGGCTGCGGCCTGTGGCGTGGTCGGGATCAGGAGTGCGAGTCCGATCGCCGCGACTGCTGCGGCTGACACCATGCACCGGCGCATGTTCGTAACGTAGTCCCAGAGGAGCTCCTGAAGAGAGCCGCAGACGCCCGGCACGCGAAGACGCCAGCCGAGTTGGACTCTCCATCAGCTGTTGGGAGTTCGCTCTGACAGGGGATCCTGCTTCCGGTTCACCTTGGCCTAGATCTGTTCAGGGAACGCCAGCAGTCCCACGAGCGATCGAAGACGCGACGGTCGAATCAGTTGTCCAGCTGAGAACGTTCCGGTGGTCACTCACGAGAGCCACGCCCACGAGAGCGGGTCAACTCCAAACGAGGAGCTCAGGAATTCGATTTCCCTTGAGGAACCACGTCGAAGCGATAGATGATGCCACCGGTTGCACGATAGGAAAAGGTGGCGGCGCCTTTCTGCGTGGTGAACGACGTTTGGGACTGTCGAGATGACCCGAATTTCGAAGATCGAACGGTGACCACCGCGCCCGATCTGGGTACGGGAACCGAAATTGTGCCCTTGGTTCCTCGCGGAGCACTCACGAGCAGTGCGAATTGGCCAGCCGCATGGTCCTGCGCCCAGCGCACGGCGATCGTCCCTCTTGGCGTGGGGACATCACCCTCAACCCAGGTGAGCGAGCCTGGGTGAGGTTGCACAAGCCACGTTCCGTAGCCGGCGCTCGCGGGTTGGACTCCGAGAACGTAGCCGGACAGGTCGGCAGTGGCTCCGCTCGCCCAACCGTGCGCAAGGCTGGTGAATGAGCCGAATCCGGGATTTCCCTTGGCACCAACGAGCTCCCAGTCAGCCCCGGTGAAGTCAGGACCAGGAGCGATCATGTGTCCCCAGGTCGTCTGCAATATCGACAGAGCCGGCTCGGTCTCGCCGGAAGCGAAACTTGCTTGCACTTCTTGATCGGTGACGTAGGGGCTCACTGCGACTCGATACCCGGCATTGGCGCTGTAGGGCAGAGGACCAAACTTGCTCGAAGGCAGGGCCTTGTACAGAGCATGCATGATTGCGGCGTCCTGCCCTGCTGGGGCAACGCCGTAGAGCACCCCAAGAGAGTTTGCATCCTGGGCTATCGCGGTTGGCTTGAGGTTCGAGACGACGTACAGCCCCTCCTGGGGGTCGAACAGGTACTGGTTGATCGCCGATCGAAGAAGCTCGCTCCTTTGGCTCAAGATCAGAGCTTGTGTGTGCATCCCAAGAGCGTTGGCTAATGCCGATGCGTCCTTCAGCGTCTCGTAATAGATGTCGTTGTACGCCGTCACTTCGCCGGATTTGGCCCCGTCGTAGTAGTCCCAGTCCTTTCCATTGCTGGCGTCGGTAGCCAACAATCCACGGCTGTCAACCAATGACTGGTCATAGCCAAGTTCCCGCATGATCGTCGGCCATTCAGTTCGGACGAAAGCCAGGTCACCCGTGTAGAGGTAGTACGTGGCGATGTTGTCCACCTCATCCATCGAGTAGCTGGCCGAGTAGGCGCCCTGGTCATCGGGGAAGGTCCCGAGTGGTGTGGTGGGTGACACCTGTCCGGCAGCTTCGCCATCGGCGCCCTGGTAGCTACCAAGTAATCGCAGCGACTCCCGCACATACGCACTGGCATCGGTGGTGTAGAAGTCGACGGGGGCCGACACACCGAGATCTCCGCTCCAGTCCTCTCGGTCCCTCTTGGCCCCATCCAGAATGATCGGAAGCGGATCGGGAGACCCGAAATCGGAACCAGCGAAGTCTGCAAGCACTGTGGAACGGGACAGCTTGTTGGCAAACAGGGTCGTACCGGCCGGAGTGGTGACGTCCAAGTCCTTGACGCTTGCTTGGGCGCCCGGAAACAGGAAACCAACCGAGCCGCTGTGATAGACGGGAGCCCCCGCCGACAGGGAGTCGGTATTGAAGTGGGCCACTTCGTGGCCGTCGATCGACGTCATGATCTCCGTGCTCGAGACGGCGGTCTGTATTCGATACCAAGATCCCGCGCTGACGGGTCGGGAAAGTGCAACGGTCGAGATGGTGGTGGACGAATTCGGACCAAGTGCAATTTCATGGAGCGTGCCTAACGAACCCGCCGGGGCGGCCGAGCCGTCCACAAGGAAGAGGTAACCCTGCAAGCTCGACTGGGCACGCACGAACCATCCGACCTCTTCCCCCATAAATTGGGTGTCGAACGACATCGTGTAGTTCGTCCAGCTGCTTCCGATTCGGAGCAGGCCTGCACTACCACTGTTGCCGGTGAGCACGCCATTGATGACGTTCCACGGGCCGGGGACGGCGTCCGCCGGCAACTCGTCCAGTTGCAGGGTATAGGCACCGTCGAACCAAATTCGGTTGAGCTGGTCCGAACTAGAATCGAACCATCCCTTGTAGTCCTTGGCTGTGGCGCGCACCGCGGTGAATCGGATCCCGATAGACGACAGGGTCACGGTGCCAGGTGAGATCAAGGAGATCCGTTCGTAACGTTCGCCCCCTTGGATGACATCGGTGCTGAGTTTGCCGGAGGAACCCACGATCAGACTGTCCGCTCGCGACGAGTCTCCTGCATTCGAAAGGCTGGGGGAATTGTCGCCTTGGGGTCCCAAGTAGTTCAGCCCCTCACTGAAGGAGGCACGAAGCACCGGCGACTTGGATTCCGAGCGCACGACAAAGTAGGGAATTCCGCCGACATCCTTGCCGTAGTCGACAACTATCGTCGGTTTGGCGCCACCCGCGACCATCTTGAGCACGGCGACGCCACTCTCCCCGGGGTCAGCAAGCGCATTTGCTCCCACAACTGACCCCGAGGTCCTCACGATGTGCGTGGGAGCGACATCGCTGGACTTGGGAGCTTCCACGTAGCCCTGCCAGTCTGCGTGGGTCGGCCATTGTGGAAGCCGAGAACGAGGCGGGGCTGCCCCGGCGGAAACGCAGCCCGACGCTACGAGGGAAGCCGAGATCAGGGCGAGGGCCCAAGTTGATCTCCTCACGGTGTGAGTCGAACGACAAAGTCGAGGTGCGTCATCCTGGCCCTTTCCGTCCTGCGGATGAGGTCCAGATCCGCGTTCGCGCCTTCCATGCGGTCAGAGTGAACATTGGGAAGCCGGGCGAGCAGGCCGACAGCAACGACCGCGGGCGCCGCACGCAATGAAACGTAGTGCCCGTACCCATTCCTGCCCCCTCAGGCCCCGCCAATTGAGACTTCACCGAACAAGATTGGCACGACTCGGCTCGAGAATCTTTGCGGTCGGTGCACGCCACCTTCCCGTCACTTTCCGACCCGGAAGCCGGTCGCGGGCAAGCGATTGCCGAGAGCACGGCCAAGGCTGAAGCGATCGGCCCCGCCAACTAGCGAAGAGCCGATTGAAAGCTGCTCCGACTCACACCGAGTACCCTGGGCCCACCATCAAGAGCGGTCGAGGGACGTGGCCCAAAGACACCGCCGCAACCTGCTTCTAGCAAGGTGCGAACGCCACACGATGGAGGAGGCATGTTGACTGTCCCGCTCGTGAGGCCGTGCGGCCTGTACCTGCCCGGCCACGACGTCCATTGGATCCAGGCGAATCACGCGGCGAGAGACTCCGAACACCTTCCGGTGCAGGGCCACTTCGTCGACGTGGACGACGACGGGGTCGTCGTCGTCGATCTTGCCGGCGAGCGGCTCTTCCTGTGGAACCACGATCCTGGCCGCCTGCGGGCACTTGTCGCTCAGAATGGGCCGGCGATCTCATACCAGCGTCGATGGGGATTGCTCCGCTCGGAGCACAGAGGCGGCTCGTACCTTTTCTGCATCGCGGAAGCCGAGAACCCCGATCGGCGCCCGTGCCCACAGGATCAACCAACTGGCGAGCAGGTCGATGGCCCGGTGTCGGTCGATGACCTGGTTGAGCAGCTGAAAACGACCGGCGGCTTCTCAGTGCCAGCTCGCCTACTACGCGACATCCGACGATGAGCATGCCCACAACGGCGTCGGCCGCTCGCAGTGTTTGGCTTTCCAGTCGTGACAGGCCGCGAGGTCAACTGTTCGATTCGACACCGGCTGAACCAGCGCCCAGTGCTCTGAAGTGCGGTCGCAGCTGACCTGGCCAAGACGGGTACGGCTGGGATGGACCCGCATCAAAGCGGAGCCAGACCAGATGTGGACTGCCCTCGTCAAGGGGGATCGCAGATGACTACCGGGATATCTCGATTGGTCTTCTGCTGGTAGCCGCCATAGCCCTTGTAGGCGGCCACAATCCTCGGCCACAAGTCGGCCTTCTCTTCGGCACTCGCCGTGCGGGCTTGCATCGACCGGCGTTCCCCGGCGATGGTCAGCTCGATGTCGGGATGGGCAGCGAGGTTGCGGTACCAGTCAGGGTCCCGGTCGTCCCCGCCTTTGGACGCCACCAAGACGACCCGTTCGCCATCGACGATGGGTGCCGTCAACATGGTGGCGCGTGGCTTCCCGGACTTCCGCCCCACCGTGCGCAGCTCGACGGCGGGCATGCCGAACGCGCTGTTCAGCACCCGTCCCCCGGTCAGACGGAGGATCATCCGGTGGGTGCGGCTCATGAACTTCAGGCTGAGATCGGCGAAGGTCTGCTGGTATCCCATGCGGCGACTGTATTGGCCGAAAGGGGTCTGGGCATTCAGGCGACGGGAAGTGGCTGGGACGCCGGATGATGAACCAGACCGAGACTCGGATTCTCGAGAGCTTGATCCGCTTCCGGCGGCTAGGTCAGGCGGGCCTCTCCGTTTCTCAGCCGAAATGTCAGAATTCCGGCACCACGTTGTGTGTTTTTTTGAATACCTTCACGACTCCAGGTCCTGAAACAGTGGCCATTGCCCCCGTATACCTTCGCTGATGATCTGCAGCTCGGCATCTCGCGCCTCCCTGCCCGAGGGAAGCAGCATGAAGCGGTAGCTCAACTGGGTGCGGATGTACGAGCGGACGAGTTCGTCTAACGATAGGTCTCCGGCAGCCGCCTCCCGTACCTGCTGAGTAGTCATCTTCGGGAGGACCAGTCGGTCGAAGACGTAGATGCAGAACTGGTCTCCGCTTCGCCTACCCGAGGCATGTGCGTCCAGCCGACCAGCCAGCCCTCGGGTCTTCGGTGCAGCCTTCTCCTTCTTCGTGGCCGCAGCCACGGGTCCTCTCCCTGACATGCCAACATAGAGCAACGTTTTTCCGCTCCAGATCGTGTAGATCCCCACGCTCCCTTCGGGAACGGCTGGGTTCGGCCAGTCGGCGAACCGGCACGTCGGGCTCCACTCCTTCAAGTACGGCGACTTCAGCCAAGAAGCCTGCGACCCTCCTCGTCTGCTTTGAGGAGTCGCTCCGGCCTTGGACTTACCCAGAGACGTGAGACCGCCCAGTACCGAAGTTCTGCGGACCTTGCGGGTGCTTGGCTTCGCTCCCATGGCTCAGAGCGACCATTCGGTCGGACCGGCTGCGAACTCCCACCGGGAAATCGGATTCACCGTGGACTCCGCCAGGCGCATCACCGCACTCCAGTGGGCGACAGGAGGGCTCTGCCGGACATTGAGGTTCCGGTCCCGAGGTACAGCCTCCCCCCAGTCCGGAATTCGATCCGCCATATCAACACGCTAGAAAGCTCCGCCGATAAGCGCAATGACCACCTGGACAGCAAGTCGCCGGTGACGCGATCGCTCCCTGTACAACCGAAACATTCGAGATCGCGGCCCATATCTTCACGATGCGTACTCCCGTATCAGATCGCAATGCGTAGGCCACGTATTCGAACGCCGCAGGTCAGCGGCCCTTGACCAGCCTTGTCCGGTCACGGTCTGGTGGGCAGAAGGCATGCAGCAACTGAATGAACATCTCGCCTTTGGACCACCGATCAACTCCCATCGGGTTCGTAGGTGTCACCATCCACCACCGGCCGTGGGCGCTGCACCGAAGCCAGCGCGACGCATTAGTGACCCGCTTTCACCGGGGCGGGGGGCGCTCTAACGTCGGAGCGCACGGATGGGGAGAGCGTTGACGGAACGACCCGTACTCCATCCCGAGGAGCCGAGGAGGCAAGGCATGCGCGAGAACGCATTGCGGGGGATCTGGCAGCAGGGCGGAGCCGCACTCGGGGGGTGGTTGACCGTCCCGAGCGCCATGTCTGCGGAGATCTTTGCGAACTGTGGGTTCGACTGGGTGTGCGTCGATATGCAGCATGGGCTCATCGACGAAGCGGACATGATCCGGATGCTCCAAGGCATCTCCTCAACTGAGACCGTGCCACTTGTGCGGGTCCCCCGAAACGAGGCGGGCATCATTGGAAAGTGCCTCGATGCCGGGGCGTGGGGCGTCATCGTGCCAATGGTCTGCTCCCGGGCGGAAGCGCAAGCAGCAGTGGCGGCATGCCGTTACGCGCCCGTCGGCATACGCAGCTATGGTCCGCTACGGGCGAATTACTACGCAGGGTTCGACTACTTCGAGCGTGCGAACGATGAAGTACTGTGCGTCGTCATGGTCGAGACCCGCGGAGCGGTCGCCGACGTTGAGGAGATCGTTTCTGTGCCAGGTGTGGACGCCGTCTACATCGGCCCGGCGGATCTGAGCGTGACCCTCGGTCTCCCGCCCGGCCCGGACAATTCTGACGCGGCCTTTTCCGCCGCCCTCGATCGAGTGCTCGACGCGTGCCGCCGCCACCACGTCGTCCCTGGCATCGCCGGGAACGCTTCTACCGCCGGCAAGCGACTCGCGCAAGGATTCCGATTAGTCGAAGTGGCGTCTGACGCCGGGCTCCTGGCGCAGGGCGCGGGTGCAGCCCTGGCGCAGGTCCGGCCCGACGCTGGATCGGCTACCAAGTCCGCCTATCTGTGATGGCTGCTGCTTCTGCTGACTCCCGTGGACTGGGGGCCACAGGAAGACCCAAGGCGTTGGTCGGTTTCGCGCTTAGCCCGGGGTTAATCGACCAGCTGGGCGAGTGCGACCTCACCGTGATCCCCGGCGGCTGGGCCGACGAGGCGTTTGCCAACGCGCTCCGGACGACCGAGGGGGTGCTTGTCAACTCCCATGTCCCGATGGACGCGGCGGCGATCGGATCGGCGCCTCATCTGCGCGTCATAAGCACCATGAGTGTCGGGACCGACCATATCGATCTGGCCGCGGCGCGAGCACACTCGATCGCGGTCACGATCACGCCTGTCCTGAGCGATGCCGTCGCCGACTTGACGATTGCCCTTATGACCATGCTGGCGCGACGGCTACCCGAGTCCATGCGTGCCGTGACCGACGGCCAATGGGGCGGGGTCCCTCTAGGCGCCGACCTGGCAGCGAAACAACTCTTCGTCGTAGGTTTCGGCCGCATCGGGCGGGCCGTCGCGACGCGGGCGCTAGCCGCCAAGATGAAGGTAAGTACCTTCGACACCCGGAAGGGATCGTTTGGGATCAACAATGTCGAGCGCGTTAACAATCTGGAACTCGGGCTCCGAGCCGCGGACTTCGTCTCGCTCCACGTCGACCTGAACAAGACAACGCGTCACCTCATCGGCCCCGATCAGTTCGACCTGATGAAATCCACTGCGTTTTTGATCAACACTTCCCGCGGAACCGTGGTAGATCAGCAGGCACTGCTCAGTGCGCTTGCCAACGGCAAGATCGCCGGCGCAGGCCTGGACGTCCTCGAGGAAGAACCCCCGCGATCCGATGAGCCACTCTTGAAAGCTCCCAACGTGATCATCGTGCCCCACATCGGGTCCGCAACCGTCGAGACGAGATCCTCTATGGCGGAGTGCGCAGTGAACAACCTCCTCGTCGGCTTGCGCGGAGAGACCATTCCGTCCGAAGTGATGGGAGCGTAGGACTCGCATTCAACGACTCAGGCTGCATCCCCTGCAGCAAGGTCTTCAAGGATCGAGCGAAGCTGGCGACCCATCTCGCGCGCGTTTCCCGAGAGCTCTCCAATCGACTCCCCTTCGGTGTCGAGCGCGTCGCCCGGTCGGTAGAACGAGACATGCATTCCTCGGCCCCCGCGGGTGGCGAGTACGACCCACGGTTCGCCGACGCTCCCCGAGTCGCGCGTCGCTTTGACCTGAGGGTGCGAGCTGACCACGGACACGTTCCACGCGTGGGTGGCAGCCGCCCGGGCAACCCGCGTCAGATCCTCAGGCGACGCGAAGGCCGCGGGCAGGACCGTTGGTTAACACCGACCCATCGTAGGAGGCCCTGTGCCACCGGACCGGAGTGTCAGCCCCACGGGAACCGCTTCAAACCTCACAGTACGCAAGCAACAGGTCCTTGGCCGCTCTGACCAGGGCCATTGAGTTCGATTGCGTCGACTGCCTCCGAAAATGGCCGCTTCGGGCGGATGGATAATCCTGTGCGTCGACAGTTCTCCACTAGAAGAGCCGTCGAGGCGATGACGGCAACACCTCCTACCCGCCAGATGGGACCGATGCATCAGCTCGCCAGCCTGGGGACACTGGTTCGAGTCCCATCATGTCCACTGCCACTGCTGTCAGATGTACAACGAACTGCCTGTTCAGGACGTGTTTCTGCGTTCCGCTCGCTCCAGAACGTTGCAGGCTCATCTCGAACGGTTCCCCTAGCACGCGTGTCCGAGCTGGTAGGGGCGTGAAATTCTGATTGCACATGCGTACGACTGAAGGCTCAGCGGCGGGCGACCCCGACCCTTCACAGCGGATTCTGGCGTGACCTCGTTGGATCGGCGACACTCTGGCGTGAACCCTGATCAAGCAGCTCTCGAGCCCATGGACGTCCTGCGATCCGTGAGTGACGAGCTCGACCTCGGCACGTACTCGGTCATCGGTTCGTACTGCCGGTTCCGCTTCGAGGTCCGCTCCTTGATGGGAGTCTGGTGGGAGGCCACGTATGCCGCCCTGGCCACCCCGTCACGCCAGCGCCAAAACCTCCTCCTGTGGGGCAAGCCCGGTGAAGGCAAGACCCGCTTCGTCACTGAGGCAGCAGCCAATCTCGACTCCAGACTCGACACGTTCTGTTTCCGCTCGTTCAACTGCGCCAAGGACTCCGACGCACAGTTCGAAGACCTCCGTCAGCAGCTGCGGGAAGGGCCGTTGGTCGCCACGTTGTGCTTCTTCGACGAGATCGACGATCCGGCCGCCACCGCCTTCTATGGCCGGATGCTCGAGTTGCTCGAGCTCAACGAGCGGGCCGATCGCCACGTGGCGTATGTGCTCGCTGGGAGCGGCTACGGGAGCCTCGAGGGCATGCTCGAGGAGCTGCGTTCCCGGGAGAAGGGCACCGACGCGGTGAGCCGCGTGCCCGCCAGCAGCAGGGTCACCGTACCGGCCATGGATCTCGGAGATCGTCTGCTCGTGTTCATCTCGGTGGCGAGGGCAGCAAAGAGCGGGGAGCCCATAGGCACCTTCGAACGATTCGGTCTCTACAACGTTCTTTGCCGGCCAGAGCTCGACACGCCGAGAGAAGTGACGATCGTCGCCCAACAGGCCGCGGCCAGGATGCGTCCCACGGAGACGGTGCTTCGCTACGGCCACCTCTTCGATGCCGCCGAGGAGGCGCGCCGATTCAACTTCCGGCGCGAGCACGAGGACGCCGCGAACGAGCTCTCGGGCGCCATCTCCCTGCGGGCGATCCCGGCCGCTCCGCGGCCGACCGCAAGCGACGGGCAGGTCGTGCTGTCGAAGCTGCCACCCTCGCCCGCCCACCCGCTCATCGGCCGTGACCAAGAGGTGGCCGCACTGGTCGATGCCGTGCGTTGCGACCGCTTGGTTACCATCACCGGACCAGGCGGCGTGGGCAAGACCCGCCTGTTGATCGAGCTCGGGCACCGGCTCGTCCCGGAGTTCCCCGGCGGGACGGCCTACGTCGAAATGGCCGACACCAGGGGCGGCGAGTCCTTCCTTGCAACGTTGGCCGAAGTGCTCGACGTGAAGGAGGCCGAGAACCGTTCCCCTGCTGCCGGCATCGCCGCATTGATCGGCTCCAAGCGAGCGCTCCTGCTGGTCGACAATTTCGAGCAGCTCGTCGAGACAGCTGGGGAGATTGCGCACCTGGTGTCCGCTTGTGCGGAGTTGCACGTCGTCGTATCGAGCCGGACGCAGCTACGACTCGCGGCCGAGCGAGAGTACCGGGTCGCACCACTGGCCGTCCCGGCGACGGCCGACGAGCCGCTCCAGCTGATCCTCGAAGCGCCCGCTGTGTCCCTGTTCCTCGACCGGGCAGTCACCTCGACTGGCCCACTTGAGATGACAGAAGAGACCGCCGGCGCAGTTGCAGGCATCTGTCGGAGACTGGACGGGCTCCCTCTCGCTCTTGAACTGGCCGCAGCCCGGCTGAAGATCCTGACCCCCCCGCTCCTACTCGAGCGGCTCGAGCATGCACTCGATGTGTTGACTACAGGCCCTCGCGATCTACCCGAACGGCAGCACACGCTCCGCGCCACCATCGACTGGAGCCATTCGTTGCTCGATGATGACGAGAAGATCCTGTTTCGCAGATTGGCGGTGTTCTCCGGGGGATTTACGCTCGATTTGCTGGAATCTGTGTGCGGACGCGACGTCTCTTGCCTGGACTCGCTTGGATCCCTCATCGACAAGGCTCTCGTCCAACTCTCACCGACGGGCCGCTACGCCATGCTTCAGACCATCGCCGAATTCGCGAGCGAGCGGCTGGCGGAGTCTGGCGAGCGCCACGAGATCGCTTCCCGCCACGCGGCAGCATTCGCCGCGGTCGCAAACGAGATTCGCAGAGGAGTCGAACGGGACCACCAAGTCACTTCGGTACAGCGCGGCATCGCCGAGGAGCAGAACCTCTCCGTCGCCCTCGACACTCTGCTCGCCGCGGCGAGAGCGGGAGATGTGGCGGCAGCCGAGGCGGGTATGCGCGTCTGCGGAGACTTGAACATGTACTGGCACATCCGCGGCAAGAACCTCACGGCCAGGGAGATCTCGAAAGGGTTCTTGGAAGCGAGCGGCGGCTTGGCGTCGGAGAGCGCAACTGCCGCCGCCCTGAAGACCGCTGCCCTTGGTGCGTGGGCTCTTGGCCAGATCGAGACGGCGAACCAGGAGTGGCAAACGGCCTGCGACCTGGCGAGATCGGTGGACGACGCTGCAGAGCTGTGCATCTGCGCCATGTTGTCGGCATTCGGCTTGATCGGCGTCGACGGTGTACTTGGGGGGAGCCGCGCCACGGAGGCTCTCGATCTTGCCCGGAGGATCGGCTATCCGTGGGCTGAGGGAATGGCGCTGGTCAGTGCCGGATTCTTGAGTCTCGCTGATGGAGAACTCGATGCTTCACAAAGTCCTCTCGGTGAGGCACTATCGGTGTGCGAGCGCATCGGTGACTACGAGGGGATGGGACTCGCGCTCAGTGGACTTGGCGCACTCACCGTTCACTCTGATGCTTTGCAGGCGATCGACCTCTACGAGCGTTCACTGAGGAGTTTCGGGACCATCGGGGACAGAGCCGAGGAGGCTCGGGTGCTCTCTGAGTTGGCGCTTGTTTACTTGACCCTCGGCAATGTTGGAGCGGCGCGTCAGAGGCTCGACGGAGCGGTACGCGCCTATCTGGACATCGGCAGCGTCCGCGGCGTCGGGCTCGCAATTCTTGGCCTCGCTGCCGTCGCGTCCTTCGAGGGACGTCATGACATTGCCGCCACCGTCGCAGCAGCCGGCGAGCGATACATGAATGAACAAGGCGTCGTGAACGTCTATGCGGACGAGGCACCGGGGCTCGACCTAGTGACCCAGTCGCGAGATGCCCTTTCCGCCATGGCGCTTGAAGAGGCGGCCATGAGAGGCTCCGCCCTCTCGATCGACCAAGCAATCGCCCTGTCGATTGGTCATTCCTGAGTTCGGCTGTTGACCTAGCCGAGGGCCGCCTGAGGATCGCCAAGAGGCGGGCAAAGATCCCGGACCCTCGATCCGACCCAGTCCGAATGCCAGCATCCTGATCAGCAGGAATCCGCCTGACTTCGCCAGAAGTAGGGAGATCCTCGGGTCCGACACGAATTGTTCGACCTAGTCGGCACCAACGCGATGTGGCTGTACCTGATGCGTGGCTGGACGCTGCTTGGCCTCGATGAGTCCGACTCCATGGACATCTGACTCGCGCTCTCCGGCTCGCGGAGCGCCTCAACGCCGTCCTCGTGACTACGCCGAAATCCAACTGGGCGGCTATCGCTACGCGGCACGCGAGGAATGGGTGCAAGTCCAACTCGAAAGTCTGGGACTCGCGCCGGACGTCACAAAGGGCACTCCTGAAACGAAGGGACGTCATGATCCTTGTCGCCGGGGTCGAGCTCTCGATCGCGCAGGAAGCCAGCGTCAGGTAGGCGTCGCGAGAGCCGTAGCCTGGCAGGCACGCCCCAGCGACGCCAGTAGGTCGGGCGCAGGACACGAGTGAGCCCACCTCATTGCAGCAAAGTTCACTGGGTTCGAACTTCGTCCCTTTACTTCCGTCCCCGTCATTCCGGCGAAGGATTCGACCCCGAACTTCGACCGCAATGACACCCGTCCCGCTGAATCACCGCAGGTCAGCGGGCCATGAGGGGTTCGAACATCGTCCCATTACCTCCAGTGACTTGTGAAGACCACATCGCACCGGCGGTCATGGGAGTCCCGTTGCCCTCGATCACCGCCAGGGCATTCAGCGCAGCATGCGAGATCCCGTGACGACGTGCCACTGACGCGATCAGCGCCTCACCCAGGCCCCCGACCATTTCAAGCTCCCGCATGACGTGGGCAGACAGCCAGGACGCACCGGGGAACTCCTCCTCGAAGGCCGCCACCTCGGGAGAAGAAGCCGGGGCAGCGCCTTTGCGTGCGCCACCCCGGCTTTTCGACGGAGACGGGCTCAGGTTAGGCCTCCACCGCGATCTCGATCCGGGGTGCACCCTTCACCCCAGTGCGCCCCATGGCCTCGCGCAGCTCGCTGGAGAACGGCCATCGTTGTCACGAGTTCTGTCGGACTTTTGTCCTGCGCCGAGCAATAGTCAGTCGCTTAGAACCCGGATCTCGCAGCGGGGCTCGGGGGCACTTGCCAATCGTCCGTCGGCCGTCAATAGCTCACCTTCGACCACCTCGGCAAGAGCGACGTACGCAGCGTCGTAAGCACTTAAGTTCGCCCGGAGTTCGAAGGCACGCCGCATCAGTGGGAGCGTCGGATATCGATCGATCTCAAGCGCTTCAAGGGCGTAGAGGGCGTCCTCGAACCGTTGATCTGAGAGCGTGCGGTTCAGCCACCGCTTACGCAGGACCGAGACCGTTTCAACATCTACGAGATCGGGAGCTACCAAGCGGTCTGCTCCCCGGAGTTCGTCGCGCGCTCGCCTGCCCGCCGTTTCGTCATCGCCGACAGCGTTCGACAAGACCGAGGCATCTACGACAATCATCGCCGGTTACGTTCCCCAGCCAGATCTTCGACTGCTTGGGCGAATCCGACGTGACCACCGTTCTGCTCCTCGATCTTGGCCAGCACCTCGTCGAGGCTGGGCCTTTCTGCCAAGCGGGCCAGTTCAGCGGCCAAGTACTGCTGGAGGGACTGCCCGCGCAGCTCAGCTCGGCGTTGAAGCGCGACGTGAACCTCCGGCGGAATGTTCCGGACGAGGATGTTCGGCATGCTTTCATTATGCTATCACTCCCACCGGCGTGCAAACCCGTCGATGCCGAAGCGCTCGCAGCCGCGTGGCGTCCGAATTGCCCAGCACCGTCGGCGTTCCACGCTGCCCGCACACAGCGCCGCGCTGAGGCCCGGTCAGTTCGGCTGGCTCTCAGCCTTCCACGCTGAGTACGCAGACTCGATCGCCGTCACCTCGGCGTTTCTTTCGAAATCATTAGGTCCCATCAGATGTGCCACCTGGCAGTTCTCCCTGGTTCAATAGGTGCGCCGCCCCCAGCGTCACAGGGGAGGTCGGGGACACCCGATGTCGCAACGAGCCGATACCGTCTCGGAGAACGGACCACGATTGAGATGGAGGGTGCGGTGGGCGCATGATCACCGTGCAGGACGAGTCAGCGATCGTCCGCTGGTTTGACCATCTGACGCTGGCGAGAGGCCGAAAGTACGCGGCCGACGGTGCCGTCCTCTTCGCCAAGTGGGAACCAGACGGGAGCGCGGTCGAAGGGCTCGTGCGCGGCAGCAGGACCCGTCCGTACGAGGTGACCGTCCATCTGAGCCGTGGACGGAACGACGAGCTCGTCTCAATCGACGCCGAGTGCTCGTGCCCCGTTGGCTTCGACTGCAAGCATGCCGTGGCACTGCTCCTGTCCAAAGAGGCGACTGCAACAACCCAACGCGGAATGCCCAGGGGAGGCGAGCGAAAGAAGGCGCTTCAACCGTCCGGGGCAACCCCCACGGCCCACGGTGCGGAGTGGGAGCGCAGCCTGGGCTCGGTGTTGGAGGCGGGTCGAAGCGAGGCGACGTCCGGTAGCGAGGTCGCTTCCCTCGCCATCCAGTTCGAGCTCGTCGTCCCCGGTGAGTCAGGCAGCCGATCCTCGTACGACCAGGCGCAGCCCCGGATCAGGGTTCGGCCGGTGGTCCGGGGCAACAAGGGCAGATGGGTCCGCACGGGGATCTCGTGGAGGAACATCGACTCCCTCAGCTACGGCTGGCACCGCCCCAGCGCGGGCACCGACCAGGTCGCTCTCATGCGGGAAATTCTGGCCCTGGCGAACCTCTCCGCCTACCGGCGGTACTACTCCCCCGAGGAGGCGGTCTGGCTCGACGCCATCACCAGTCGCCGGATCTGGGACCTCTTCGTCGAGGCCGAGGGGTTGGGAATCCCGCTTGTCTGCGCCGGGCGCGACGGCGTTCCCGCCGTGGTCCACCGCGCCGACGCCATGCTCGTGTTCGAAGCTTCCGCGGGCAAGACCGGCAAGGGGATCACCCTGCGCCCTCACCTCGAGGTCGGAGGCACCCAAGTGCCATTCCCCGACGGGCCATGGCTGCCGATCGGCGACCCGGCTCACGGGATCGCCTGGGTCGACCAGGTCATCGACGATAAGGGGTACCGCCTCTCGTTCGCCCGTCTCTCCGACAGGCTCGCCCCCGGTTCCCTCCAACAGCTGCAGACCATCGGCACCGTCACCGTCCCTGCTCGTGCCAGGGAGCGGTTCTTTTCCCAGGTCTACCCCCGCTTGGCGCGTCGGGTCGGAGTGCGCTCGAGCGACGGGACCGTCACACTGCCCGAGATCCCCGACCAGGCGCTGATCCTGCGGATCGGGCACCTTGAGGGCCACCGAATCGACCTGGGATGGTTCACGGGGTACCCGAGTGAGCCGACACCCGAGCCCCTCGGGGACCCTGCCCGCCGCGCCTACGAACCGGCGGTGCTGGAGGCGCTTGCCGGCGCCCGGCGAGTGGCACTCGAGCACTCGGTTGGTCAACTGCTGTCGCCGTTCGATGGCCGGCTCGAATCGGCGGCAACCTTGAGCGGGATGACCTCCGTGGGCTTCCTCTCCGACGTGCTGCCGGAACTTGAAGCCATCTCCGGGATCATCGTGGAGCACTCCGGCAAGACCACCGAGTACCGAGAGGCGACCGAGGCCCCGGTAGTCAGCCTGTCGGGTTCGGGACCTGTTGGTGACTGGTTCGACCTGACCATCGAAGTGCGCGTCGGCGGCGAGCCGGTGCCGTTCCTCGACCTCTTCGTGGCCCTGGCCGCCGACGAGACGCACTTGATCCTCCCCTCGGGGACGTGGTTCTCACTCGAGGCCGAGGAGTTACGAGAGCTGGCCAAGCTCATCGCTGAGGCTCGGGCCCTCCACGTCGCCGACGGGGACCACATCCAGGTGAGCCGCTTCCAGGCGAGCTTGTGGGAGGACTTCAAGCGCCTGGGGGTCCTCACGTCACAGGCCGCCGAGTGGGAGCGCTCGGTGGCCCTCCTGGCCGCATCGGCCGACCGGCCCGACTACCCCTTGCCCTCCGGGCTGAAAGCGACCCTCCGTCCCTATCAGAGGGTCGGGTTCGAATGGCTGTCGTTCCTCTACGAGCTGGGATTGGGGGGCATCCTCGCCGACGACATGGGCCTGGGTAAGACCCTCCAGGCCCTCGCGCTGATCTGCCGCGTGCAGGAACAGGGGCTCAGTGACGCACCGTTCCTGGTCGTCGCCCCGACGAGCGTCGTCGCCAACTGGGCGGCGGAATGCCGTAAATTCGCCCCCGAGCTCGGGGTGGAGGTGGTCACCGCGACGGCCACGCGCCGGGAGCGAACCTTGTTCGATCTGGCCTCTGCGGCCGACATCGTCGTCACCTCCTACGCACTCTTGCGCCTGGAATACGACGACTACGAGAAGGTGGAGTGGGCCGGACTCTTCCTCGACGAGGCGCAATTCGTGAAGAACGTGCAGTCGCGGGCCTACCAGCGGGCCAAGACCCTCCCGGCCCCCTTCAAGGTCGCCATCACCGGGACGCCGATGGAGAACAACCTCCTGGAGCTGTGGTCGCTGCTCTCGATCACGGCAGCCGGGCTGTTCGGGAGCGCTGAGCGCTTCGCTCAGTTTTTCCGGGTCCCGATCGAACGCGGCACGGGCGAGGAACGGATCGAACGTCTGGAGCTCCTCCGCCGCCGCACCCGCCCGCTCATGCTGCGCCGCTCGAAGGAACAGGTGGCGACTGATCTCCCCGACAAGCAGGAACAGGTGATCGAGCTGGACCTCCACCCCCGGCACGCCAAGCTCTACCAGACCTACCTCCAGCGCGAGCGCCAGAAGGTGCTCGGACTGCTCGCCGACGTTCAGAAGAACCGGTTCGAGATCCTCAAGTCCCTGACGCTGCTCCGCCAGGCAAGCCTCGACATGTCCCTCGTCGACGCCAAGCACGCACGGGTGCCCTCGACCAAGCTCGACGCTCTCGACGAGATGCTTGAGGAGATCGTCGCCGACGGGCACCGCGTCCTCGTGTTCAGCCAGTTCACGCGCTTCCTGACCCAGGCACGCGCCAGGGTCAAGGCTGCAGGGCTGCGGCACTGCTACCTCGACGGGCGGACCCGCCGGCGCGACGAAGTGATCGCCGAGTTCCGCACCGGCGAGGTGCCGGTCTTCTTGGTCAGCCTGAAGGCCGGGGGGTTCGGCCTGAACCTCACCGAAGCGGACTACTGCATCCTCCTCGACCCGTGGTGGAACCCCGCCACCGAGGCCCAGGCGGTCGACCGAACCCACCGGATCGGCCAGACCAAGAAGGTGATGGTCTACCGCCTGGTGGCCAGGGGCACGATCGAGGAGAAAGTGATGGCGCTCAAGGCCCGTAAGGCGGCCCTTTTCGCCAGCGTGCTCGACGGGGGCGGCTTCGAGTCCGGCGCGATGAGCACGGCGGACATCCGAGGTCTTCTCGAATAACGATGTGAAGACACCAGGGCGCAGTACCCGGACAGTGCGCCGTGGACAACCTCCTTGCTGGCTTGCGGGCGACATTATCCCGACATTCAGCCGGCAGGGACTGCCTAAGTGGAGCTACGAGGACCAGGGAGAGGCTCCGACAAAGTCCTCCTGGATCCGCGAGGCCAGCCCGGAGACCACACCGGCGTCGCCCGTGATGATGCCGAGCTCGCGGTTGTAGTCCAGTGAAGCCGTCGAGAAGTTCTGCGATCCGACGAAGGCCCGCGGGGAAGGACCTCCGGCGTCGACCACGATCGCCTTGGCGTGGATGTAAAGGCCCGGGTCGCCCGGGTACGTAGAGACTTCGACCCCGGACGAAACCAGCTCGTTAAAGTCGTCCGCGTACTCGGATGTGTCGTTCATGACCACCTCGACGTCCACGCCCTTCTTCGCCGCCGCCTCCAACGCCCCGACCACACCGGCGTTCTCCATCTCCTCGTTTTCGACCAGGAGACTCACCTTCGCCGACTCAATCAGTCCGACCAGGTCAGCGGAGGAAGTGGATGGGCTCCAGACGAGATCATTGCCCGTCCCCGGAGTCACTGCCGCCCCCTGAAAGTCGGCGTCAAAGACCGAGACGATGGCGGCCACGTCGGCCGCGTTCGTGTCCTCGACGGCGAAGTCCCGCGTGTTCGAGTAGTACCTCGAGGTGAGATTGAGCGTCATGATCCAGGCCGTCTTTGTGTCGACGACCATCGCCTTCTCGTGGTCGGCGTCGAAGCCCGACGGCGCCCAGGCCACCTGGACCCCGTGGGAAGAGAGGTAGTCGTACGCCGGCGTGTTGTCGGAACCCTCCAGGTTCTTGTCGAGGATCACGCGAACTGCCACGCCGCGCGCCACATCCTGAACCGCGATCTCCTCGGCTGTTGCGTCCACCAGCTCGTACATCTCAAGATCCAAGCTGGTCTGGGCACTTCGCATCGCCGCGTAGATCGGGGCGATCCCCGCTGTCGGCTCGGTGAAGAGCGTGAGCTCCGACGACGGAACAGGTGCGCTGGTCGTGGTGGTGGAGACGGAGGTGGATGAAGTGGTCGTCGACGGGGCGACCGAGATCGACGTGCCCGTTCTCGGCGCCGGTGGCGCAGCTGGCGTCGACGACGTTGACGTGGTCCCGCTCCCCGATCTCACGCCGTTGGTGCACCCCGCCGCAAGGGCTGCGACCAGGACCACCGCACTGATGACGTAGCTCTTCCGCACGCTTCCACGGTGACACACTCGCCGCATGGTGGTGGCGCCAGCCCGGCCTTCACTTGACCCGAGCTTCCGGACGCCCAGAGGTTCTGCCCTACGAGACCGGACGTTGTCGTCGGCCGGTGGGATCAACTCTTCCGCGTCAAGGAGTCGCCCTGCCCCAGCGGCAAGTGATGCCTACAGCCCCTACCGGCCGTCAGCGCCGCCGCAAGCCGGCCCGGGCTCCTCGGGTGAGGCGCCAAGCACGGTGATCTCCTCGCCCAGGCGGGCGCCCAGGAGAAGCTCGAGTTTGTCGCCGCTCCAAAAGCGACCAGGGTCGTACCAGTTGGCCGGGCGGTCGTCGGCGAGAAGGCCCATGGCCTGATAGGTGCCGGCGACAACCTCGGCGCAGTAGCTGGCCTCCAGGTCTGCCGGTCGGTGAATCCTCCCGCGGGCCCAACGGCCGGCCAGGGCGAAAAACGCCGGGAACGGGGTGCCGTCCTTGCGGGCGATCTCGGTCAGGAGAACGTCCTCCATCTCCGGGGTCACTTCGGCGTGCAGTTGGCGGAGCCAGGCGTTCTGGTGGTAGCGCTCCATCCAGGTGGTGACCGCCCCCCGCAGGTCGTGCAGCTGCACGCCCCGGTGGTGGGTGCCGCTCCACACGTCGAGCAGCGAGTGGCCCAGTTCGGCATGCCACATCAGCGGCGGGAGGTCCTCGAGCACGACCGCCATGCCCACATGGTTGACAGGGCTGTTGGTGAAAACTCGGATGGCGTGATCGGCGGCACTCGGGCCTCGGAACAGCCACAGGTCCCCGGTGCGCGTCAGTTCGACAGCATCAACCAGGTTGAGTGGTTCAGCCACGGCGCACGAGCTGGAGCGACTTTCCGGCCAGGCCGCGCACGCGGCGCAGGCGCTCCGGCTGAGCGACCGGGAGGCACACCACCGGGGCGGCATCTGCGATCGACGCGATGGTTGCGACCCGTTGATGGAGTCGGGTGCGAACTTCGTCGGGCGTGTAAGCCCTCCGTCGACGTTCTGACCGAACGACCACCACGCCGGTGGCAGCCACTCCGGCCAGACCAGCGAGTCCCACAATCTTCCAGACGGAACCCTTCCTCATCCTCTCATCATTCTAAAGAGGTCCTGCTGGCCTCCCAGCCACAGGATCACGACCAGCTGCGAGCAACGACCGTGTCAAATTCCGGTGACAGAAGGTGCGCTCTGGGTTTCCACGACGGTTGGCCCAGGGGGTCCTCACCAGACGCGACGGGGACGTATACCTCTGCTGGATCGCACTCATCTTGATGGACGGCAGCCCCGGTCGTGGAAGGCGAGCGCCCAATTCAGTGCATCCACGCTGAACACGCATGCCCGCGACGGGCCTGGTTGGTTGGCCCACTTGACCTCGACGCCGAATTGGGGTCGAGGTCAAGTGGGCCGACCTCAGTCGGTTAGGTCAGGTTCTCCGAGACGGCCGACTTAGTGGCCGTGGCCGCTCGGGTTCGGGCACGGTTTGCACCCGCTAGACCATCCCCAGTGCCAGCCGTACTTGCAGTTGGGAACCGGGATGACGACTTCGGTCTCGGAGCCGAACAGGCTCTTGGACGGAGCGTTGTGGGAGTCGCCGGAGTACGACGCCTGCCACTCGTAGATCCCCACAGGCAAGTTGACAGGATTCGAATTCGGCACTGTCCCATCGGTGACTGTGAAGGTCCCTGCTGTGGCGACGGGGGTCCACACCCCGAAGAAGGGTGACCACGGCGTGAAGTTGAAGGAGTAGACGGTGTAGGTCACCTTCCCCCCGGCGGTCGCCGCATTGGGTCCGCTCAGCGTCGCGGAATCGGACACCTCGGCCCCGGCGAAGACGGTGATGAGGTCGCCGAACCACCAGCACGGACCGCCCCCAAAGACCCCACCGCCAATCAGCGAGGTCTTGAGCTTGGTGGGCGACGGCTTGGTTGTGACCGCCGACGTCACCGTCTCCACCTCCCCCTTGGTCCCGCATGTACTGACGGATGTGTTGTTATTGGTGTCCCCCGAGTACGAGGCCTTCCAGTAGTACGTGCCCGCCGTTGTGATCTTGACTGCGCTCGACGCCGGCAGCTTGCCTGCGGTCGTGATTGTCTCGGGCGTTCCCGAGCTCACCGCCACTGAGCATGTGCTTGTGGAGTAGACGTCGTAGGTGACCTTGCCGGTCGCCGTCGAGGAGAGCGCTCCGGACAGCGAGGCCTGGTCTGTCACGGAGGTGCCGACGGGCACCGAGATAGAGGTGCCCGAGCTGCCGCCTCCGGTGAGAGACGTCGTTACCTTGGTTGTCGCCTTGGCCACGGTCACGAGTTCCGCTGTGCATCCGCTGCCAACTGTGGTGTTGTTGGCGTCACCCGAGTACTTGGCCGTCCAGCGCCAGGTCCCCGCCTGGCTGGCCACCGGCCCGCCTACGGTCGTGTAGCTGCCGTTGCCGCTCGAAGCAGTGATGACATCGGTGAAGGTTGCTGTCCCGGCGCAGGTCGGGTCGGACGGCGAGAAGAGATTCACCGTGATCTTCCCTGCAGCTGTGCCGGTCTCAACCGGGTTCACCAACCCCGAGAGTGTCACCTTGTCGTTCAGGCTGGTCGTGCCGGCCGTGCCGGTCGCCGGCTGTGGCGAGGTCGCGAACTTCGGCGTGGCCTTCGTGACCGTCTCCACCTCGTCGCCGGCCGCCGGCGAACAGGCACTTGTGGACTTCGCATTGGCCGGGTCACCCGAGTACGAGGCCTTCCAGTAGTACGTACCGGCTGTTGTGATGGTGACCGGGTTCGAGGCCGGCAGGGTGCCGGCGGTGGTGATCTTTTGGGCAGTGCCGGCTTTAAAGACGGTGGTGCACGAGTCGTTCGAGTACACGGAATAGGTGACTGTGCCCGTCGCCGTCGAGGCGTTGGTGCCTGACAGGGAGGCTTGGTCCGTCACCGGGGTCCCGAGGGGCACCGAGATGGAGGTACCCGACTGGCTTCCGCCGGACAACGACGTGGTGGTCGTGGTCGACGCAGGCGGCGTCGTTGTCGTCTGAGTCCACGTGACCGTCGCCTCGTTCGACGTCACGGTCTTCCCTGTGCCGTTGACGAAACTGACCTGGACGGTGTCGGTACCGGTGGTGGCGCTTGTGTAGGTGAACTTGGCCTTGCCTGTGGCATTCGTGGTGGTTGTGAACGTCTTGCCGGCGTTCGGCCCCGAGAGGACTTTGAAGGTAACGGCCTGATCAGCAATCGGAACGCCTGTCGTGTTCTGCACCTTCGCTGTGAAGGAGTACGGGCTGCCCACCGGGCTTGTGCCGGAGACCGGACTGAGGACGGCGCCCTCGCCCACCACCGCAGCGGCGGAATTCAGCTCGAACCCTGCGAAGAAGATGTTGTCGTTGTCGGACGGGTTGGTCGTGTCCACCTTGATCGACGTGTCACCTGTCTTGACGAACGGCAACAGTGTGTACAGCTCGTCTGTGCACCTCGGAGGACCTGGCGGTGTCACGCAGTCCGCTGTGGTTGCTGTCGGGTTCGATGGGTCTGTCGTGTTGTCGCCGATCCCGCCGACGGTGAGCAACTCCCCGTTCCCGCATGTGGCGAACGCGGTCGGTGTGTTGTACTTGCAGATGGCGTCGTCGTTGCCGCCAGCCGCAGACGTCATCAACTTTGTGTTCACGGTGATGGTGCTGTATTGGCTGGCCCCAGGCTCCGTATCGCCCTGATAGCTGTAGGAATCCCCGATGCTCATGATCAACTTGAGTGTGGGATTGCTCAGCTTGAGTGGTGTGGAGAGTCCGATGCTGAAGCTTGTCCCTGTGGTGTCGAGCGAGCCGAAGAGGAGGCTCACGGTGTTGTTGGTTGGCAGTGTCGGGTCATTCATGATCACCGCCAGGATCTCACCTGTGATCTCTGTGGTTTCGGTGGGCTCGGCGGCCGTGAACTCGACTTTGCCCGCTGGGGCCGCGTTAACAACTGGTGCCACGATTGTCGTGACGTTGGTCCAGACGCTGTTGACATCAAAATTCCCGACCACGTCGTCGGCTGCTGTAAACGAGAGGGACGTACCGTCCAAGGTCACTGTGCCGTTCCCTATGGTGTAGCCGGGCACGGCCGCGGCAAGGAGGTACGCCGCCTGGACGGTGGAAGAGGCGGTGTTCTTCTGGACGTAAATCGGTCCACCTGCCGGTGTGTTCGTGCCGATGCCTGTCTCAGACATGTACACCTTTCCGGTCACGGTGGTGAACGGGAAGAGGCCGTCAGGGGCATCGGCCGTCGTGGGGCTTGCCACGAGACTGTGGTCCTTGGGCGCGCTCGCCACCGTACCGGGGGTCGTTGAAGACGTGGTCGTTGCCGCACTCGTGGAGGCCGCGAAAGCGGTCAGGGGGACGACGGTTAGTCCGACAGCCAACGAAAGACCCGTGGCAAGACGTAGCATCTTCAGCGGTCGCTTTACGCCCTCATGCATGGTGACTCTCTCCTCATCGGTGGCGTCTGTGAGCACCGGGTGTTCTGGATGCTGAACCCCGCCGCGCGCCTCACGGAATGGCCGATGAGTAACCCGCTGAAGCCCGGACGCTTCCAAAATTCCCCGGTGTGGTTCTTTTAACAGGACGACCTCGATAGGTCAAGCGCCTTTTTTGATACGTCACACCGTCGTCAATGCGGAACTCGTCGATGTGTCTCCGGACCATCTCACCTGAGATTCGAAGCAACGTCTGCTCGGGGCGCACGCCTTTGAGTCTCACGTGATGGCGGCTGACCAAGTTTGCCCTTCATGGGCTTGCCGCATCGACCCGCGCCGGGATGCACCTACCCATTGCGCCTTTAATGCAAGTGAGCTGGGAGTAGTTCGGCAAGCAGCAGGAACGGCACTGGAGCTTCGCTGCACCTTTCATCAGAAACCAGGAGCAGCTTCAGTACTGAATGCCCAGTGCGTACGGCGATGCCCGGTCGAGTACGGCTCGGCTCTCGACGTCGAAATGCCCGCCCTGACTTTGGAGCAGTTGCGATTTCGGAACGGTCAGGATGTTGTCAGAGTTGATGACACTGGCCACGGGAGACCATCCTCGGGCGGACACCGACCTCTGAGCGGGTGCCGCGGATCGTATGCGTGACCGGAGCGCACGTCACCGCCGCCGGAAGCCTTCTTGCTGCGCTCCGGGTGAGCACGCGTACCGGCCGCCACCCGGCGAGAAGGCCCAGGTCAACCCGGAGGATGTCTCCCCGGGCTACCAATTCGGAGCAATCTCACCTGCGCACCTGGCGGCGCACTTTGTCCTGATCCCCTGCTGGCTGTGGCCTCGACGGCAGGGTCCTCTCTCACTCCAGACTTGAGACTCCCTCAACGCCTGGGGGGCAGCGCTCCTACCGTCAGGCGTCGCCGAGCAGTCTGTTGATCTCCTGGTTCAGCGCGCTCTGATCGGCCACGTGCACGTAGACGTCGTCAGGGCGACCGGGGCTGGTGCGCCATGAAAGCCCACCCTCAGGGTTGATGTAGGCGGACCCACCTTGGCCCATCTCGGAGAACAGGTCACCAGGCCCTTGCGTCGCGTAGAGCAGGGTTGGACCGTCCCAGTCGCCGTCCCCCGGTGGTCCGCAGCCGAACTCGGCCTCATACACGATGCGCATGGGATTCCTCCCCGGCACCGAGGAGCAAAGCGATCCTCCCACTTTGGTGGCCACGCCGGTCGTGCCGTCGACCCAGGCAATTGGGGTGGGCCAGTTGCCGTTGACCACATCGCTTGCAGCAGTGAGATCGAGTTTCTGGTTCGTGAGCGCAGAGGCACCATCGTTGGGGAAGATGCCGTCCTCGATCACCGTCTTCTCCACTTTGGCAGAAATGAGCTCCCGACCATCGAGCTGAGTGCCGTTACCCGGCTTCGACGAGAGCAAGCTCGCCAGGTTGGCGTAGGAACCTATCGCCACGATGGTGACGCTGTGGTCGGGCTGCTTGGCCAGGATGTCCCGGTAGAGCGGCACCGCGTCGGGCACATCGCGGCTCGACCGGACCTTGTGGGGCAGCGAGATCGCCAGTTTGTCCGAGTAGCCGTGCGGCGCGGTATTGACCTCGGAGTCCGGGAGAGCCCCCAGAGGGATGTCGGGGTGACCGTAGAACGTGTCGATGGCGTCGATGGCGGCCACAGCCGTCGGATTGGGGATGTCGGACATGATGGCGAGCACGCGGACCTTGCCCCGCTGCTCGAGCGTGTTGGCCATCCCGACGGCGGTGGCATCGTCCCACCACAATGACAAATCGGTGTCGATGATGATCCTCGGAACGGCGGTGGTCCTCTGAGAAGCCGCTGCCGTCGACGACGGTGTGGATGCCGCTATGGCCGCGATCCCGCCGGAGAGGACGACGAGTGCCGTCCAGATCGATACCGCCCGACGACGACTGCGCACGGCCACCCCCCGATGACAACTGCAACGGATGCTAGGTCGTGACGGCCCCCTCCATTTGGGGGGACAGCGGTGCAACGGGTCGATCGCCCAGCGACATGAAGACACCAGGACGAAGTGCGCGCGTCAGCATCATCACCACCAGTAAGGCAACTCCGCCGGCCGCCGTCACTTCCCGCACCCCGGCGTGCGTTCCGACCGCACCCTGGAGCACGGCGCCCACTGGGTACAGGACCCCGAGCGACAACATGTAGAAGCTCAACACCCGGCCACGAGCATTCGTCGGAGCACGTAGCTGGACAACGGTGTTCAACCCCGACAGCACGCCGATGTAGCTGGCGCCGACCAGCAAGAGTGCGAGGGCCGACCACCAAAGTGAGGGTGCCGCCGCATACGCCACCAAGAGCAGCGGGAAGATGAAGATGACAGTCATCAACTGCCTCCTTCGGCCGAAGCGCAGGGCAAAGGCCGGGAGGATGACCGCGCCCAGCACAGCCCCCACACCCTGTGCCGTTACAAGAACGGCGGTGCCAAAACTCCCCCGATGGCCCGATCCCATGTGCAACGCGTCGATCGCCATAGCCGGCACCAGGGCGATGAACGGTGAGCCCAGGAGCGCCACGACGCCGATCAAGAGGATCGCCGCTCGACAACCCGGCTCCTTGGCGGCCACGCGGGCGCCGTCGGCGATGCTGTGCAAGACGCGCGACCGGCCGCTCACCGGTTTGGGGGCGGGGAGCCGCACGAAGGCCAGAGCGACCAGCACGGCAGCGAAGGAAGCAGCGTTGCAGGCGAAGGCGAGCTGGTAGGAGCCAAACGCCAGGACCACGCCGGCGAGCACCGGGCCGATGACCCGTCCCAGGTTGTACTGCGCTGACGAGAGGGACACCGCGGCGAGGATGTCCTCACGGCGTTCCACTAGGTCGGGAAGCATGGCCTGGTAGGAGGGGAATCCGATGGCCCCGGCCGCGCCGCCGAGAAACGCCATGATCACCGCTGTAACGGGCGTCGCCCTCCCCGTCGCGGCGAGTGCCGTGAGGACCGCGGCCATCAGCATCTCGGCGCCCGTGGTGAGCATCAACCAGCGGCGCCGGTCGAGCCTGTCGGCCAATGCGCCCCCAACCGGAGACAAGAGACCCACCGGGATGAAGGCTGCGGCGGCCACCAGGCCGGTCCAGAGCGGGTCGTGCGTGCGGGCCGTCACGAAGATCCCGAGGGCCACCGCCTGCATCCAGGACCCGATGCTTGAAACCATGGCCGCTGACCACAACAGGGCGAAATTGCGGGACTTCAGCGGTCGCAGCGTGCGCACGGACACGTTCGGAGAGTATCGCAGGGGCTTTTCCACCAGAGCCCCCGCGTAAGGGCCCGGTTTCTCTCGTCAGGCCTTTGCGGTGAACGCCAGCGGGGGCAGGCAACGGAGGTCGTTCCCCTCCCCGGCCAAGTGGCACTCCCTCGGCTCAGGCTGAGGACGCCGGCTCGCTTCCCGCCATCTCCACTGCCACCACTGCTTCCCGGGCTGGTGCGTTGCATCAGACGCAAGGGCTCACGCCGAGTCCGCTTGACGCTCTCGGAACCCATGTTCTAATTGGAAACGATGAGCGCAGATCGCGGCTGGTCGAGACGTCAGGTCCTCCAGGGGGCGCTCGGGATCGGAGCAGCGACCATCGGGGTCAATGCCCTCGAGGCCGCTGTCTCGGGCGCGAGCGCCGCACCCACCTCCCGCCTGCTCCCCCGCTCCAAGTGGCGCCGCCCCGGATCCCTGCCCGACCCCGGCCTGCCTGAGGGCACCGACACGCTGCCTCTGATCGACCACATCGTGGTCGTCATGCAGGAGAACCATTCCTTCGACAACTACCTCGGCATGCTTGGCCGAGGCGACGGGTTCACCCTCGACCGCCACGGCCGCCCGACGAACACGAACCCGGACCCCAGCGGGGGCTACGTCCGCGCCTTTCACGAGACTGACACCTGCCAAGCCGGAAACGTCACCCAGACCTGGAACGCCAGCCACATCCAGTACGGGGACGGCCGCAACGACGGGTTCATCGGCCCTGGGAGCAGCAGCGACTGGTCGATGGCGTACTACACGAAAGAGGAGATTCCCTTCTACCACTCCCTGGCTGGCACGTTCCCGGTCTGCGACCGTTACTTCTGCTCGGTACTGGCGCAGACGTATCCCAACCGCCGTTTCCTGCTGGCTGGTACGGCCTTCGGACTGATCGCCACCGAGGACTCGTCGATCACCGGGATCCCACCCAACGGGACCATCTTCGACCGTCTCGACGCTCACGGCATCAGCTGGGCGGGCTATGCCACCAACGTCTCCACGCTGTTGGTGATCGCCGACGTCGTGAACAAGAATCCCGGGCGGATCAAGACGATCGACCAGTTCTACGCCGATGCCAAAGCAGGCTCGCTGCCGGCGGTCTGCTACGTCGATCCGAACATCCTGACGGGCACCGAAGAGAACCCCCAGGACCTTTCGATCGGCGAGAATTTCGTCTCCACGGTGGTCAGCTCGGTGATGAACGGCCCGGCGTGGGACCGAACCTTGCTGGTATGGACCTATGACGAGCACGGCGGCTACTACGACCATGTTCCGCCACCGCCGGCAATACCGCCTGACAACATTCCGCCCGACATCACCGCATCCGATCAGCCCGGCGGGTACGACCGCTACGGCTTCCGTGTTCCGGCCGTTGTGGTGTCACCCCACAGCAAGCGAGATTTCGTCTCCCACACGGTCTACGACCACACGTCGGTGCTGAAGACGATCGAGCGCAAGTGGAACCTTCCCGCGATGACGTACCGGGACGCCAACGCCAACGACCTGCTCGACTGCCTCGACTTCGGCTACCCCGCCTTCGCCGATCCCCCATTCCTTGCGGCGCCGGGGAACCCCACAGGAGTCTCGCGGTGTGAGCCGGCATCGGCCGGGGAGCAGCCGCCCTTTGCTGCCTTCGTCAAGACCCCCGGTCCGACGGTGTGAGGTAACGCCCGTCCCGGCATCGCCTGCGGAACCTGTCGACGCACTCGGCCTTGCCGGGTCCGATCGCCCGACGGTCTCGCGGTTGGTGTGGCAATCATGGTGCCGGGACGCCCAGATGCCGCCGGCGACCGCGGTCGAGCAGTAGGGCACCGGTCGGAACCAGTGAGTCACCGCCCCGACACCGGTCACCTTGGTGCCGCCGGAACCTCAACCTCGCTCAGCGCCACCGGCAGTGCGTGGAAGTGGCGAAGCGCTCTGCGGTGAGCTCCTTGACCCCCGACCCACGGCAGCAGCTCATGTAGCTGACGACTCGGCGTCCCACATGCCCGCCTCAGTTGACCTCGACGTGCCAGATGCGGCGGACCTTCGCCATTCCCCAGCTCGAAAGGTGGTCGAAAGGGCGGCTCGACTTCATTTGGAACTACCGGGCACCGCGAGGGCCTCAGCTGGGGTGTTCGGCAGGAAGGAGGTACGGAAGACCCTTCACTCACGGCGGGTCGGGTGCTACGCCAGTCGTTGAGACGGGGAGGCACCATGTCAGTACCAGGTGGCCGAAGTGTCCTTTTGAGCGTGATCTCGGCCGTGATGGCCTGCTCGATGGCCGTTGGCTCCATGGCCGTCGCCGCCGGGGCAGCCACCAAGGGACCGCCGTCGCCGACCTCGTCGCTCCAGTGCGCGCCAGGGCTCGGCACAGGCTCCCCCGGGGTGACGTCCAAGCTGATCAATGTGGCGGCCGTCTCCACTCTGACCGGGCCACTCTCGGCTGACTTTGCGGCACTCGTGCCCGGCGCGGAGGCCTACTTCGACACAGTCGACGCCCACGGTGGTGTCAACGGGCGCAAGATCGTCCTGGCTCACAGCTTGAACGATGTCGGCACAGGGACCCGGTTCGAGAGCGAGACGCACGTCGCCATCGACCAGGACAACGCCTTCGCGGTCCTCGTCTCCTCCTACTGGTTCACCCCGACGTACTTCACCTCGACCTGCACGCCGACCTACGGGTTCAACGTGACCGGCGACTGGACAGCGGCACCGAACCTCTTCGCCGCCGGCGGATCCGTGGAGAACTACGCGTCGACCGCCCCATCGATCGCCTACCTGGCGAAGACGCTCAAGGTGAAGTCCCTGGCCGCCCTCGCCTACGGGGTCTCGAGCTCCTCGGATGCCTGCAAGGCCGACGTCACAGCGCTCAGGAAGGCCGGGTTCACGATCAGCTACTCCGACCTGGAGCTCACACCACTCAACCCTAATCTCGTACCCGACGTGCAACGCATCCGCGATGCAGGATCCGGGCTCATCGTGAGCTGCCTGACAGTGAACGGCAACATCGCCCTTTCCCGGGACATCAAGCTGTACGGGTTGCACGTGAAGCAGCTCTGGCAGACAGTTGTCAGCCAGTCCGTCGTCAACAAGGACTCCAAGCTCATCCAGGGCGTGTACTTCAGGGTCACCAACGTGCCCCTGCAGGCGAACGTGAAATTCCCCGGGACCTACCCCGGGCTGGCGGCGTACCTGTCGGCCATGAAGCGATACGAACCCACCTACCTCGGCGACAACACGGCCCTGCAGGGTTGGGAGTCGGCGGCGCTGCTGGCGGCCGGTATCAAGGCGGCCGGGAGTCACCTGACGCAAGCCAACGTGGTCAAGGCGACCAACCAGCTGACAACCTTCACCGCCAACGGCATCAACACGCCGATGAACTGGACCAGGACACACACGTACTCGACGGCCCCCTTCTGCAGCGCCTTCGTCCAGGTCCAGGGGACGAAGCTCCAGCCTGTCCTCGGCAAGGGGAAGCAGGTGTTCCTGTGCTTCGGCAGCACAGCGAAGCGCTCCACACCGGTCCCCACCTTGCCGGGGGCACCCGGCCCCGCCGAAGGCTGAGCGCCCTCGGGGCTGGCAACGGCGTCCCTCCTCGAAGCAGCCCTGCCGCCGGGCGACCCCGCTCGGTGGCCGACTTCGCACACACGATGCTCTGGGGCGGAGCCGGGCACGACCGGCCCCCGCGGTGGGTACGGTGGCACCCATGGCCTACATGCGACTCGCAAACTTCCCCGAGCGGTGCGCCGCCGGCGTCATGATCCTCAACGCCGGCATCGGCAAGCTCAAGCCCGCCAAGGAGCAGGCCGACGCCGTGCACGGCATGGCCAAGGGCACCTACCCGTTCCTCGAGGACATGGCCCCCGAGCAGTTCACCAAGGCGCTCGGCGTGTCCGAAGTGGTGCTCGGCGGGGCCCTGCTCCTCCCAATGGTCGGCGACGGGGTGGCTGGGGTGGGGTTGACGGCCTTCGCCGCCGGCCTGATCGGCCTCTATCTCAAGACCCCCGGCATGCGCCGCGAGAACAGCCTCCGGCCGAGCCAGCAGGGAACGGCCATCGCCAAGGACGTCTGGCTGCTCGGGATCGGCCTCGGGCTGGTCGCCGACACCCTGCGTCACAAGCGGCGGACGTGGGCGACAACGCCCTCCTAACAGGACCAGCTCAGGGGACCAGCCACTCCTCCAGCAATTCGGCCTCCCCAGCCAGATGCTCGCGGTAGCCGTTCACGATGCCCCGCTCGGCCGACGTTCCCACCAGCGGGACGTGGACGTGGATCTCACCCTCGGTCACCCGGCGGGTGCCGCCGCCCTCCTCCACGAACCGGTCCCGTCCCGAGGCGGTCATCCGATCGGGGTAGTGGTCGGGCACCACCACGAACCTGATCGTGCTGGTCGTCCGGTGCACGTGAGCCTCGATTACCCACGTCAGCTTGGATGGGTCGACCACCGCCCTCACCGGCGCCGACACCTGGCCCTTGTAGGTGAAGCGAACCTTGACCCTGATGCTCCCTCCCACCTCCTCTCGCTCGAGGAGCTCGGGCTGTCCGAGCTTGGGCATTGAGCCGAGGGCGTCGTAGAAGGCCGGGTCGCAGTAGGCGTCGAGGATCTCGGCCCGCGGCGCCTTGATGACCTGCTCGAACTCGAACCGCACGGTGCTCCCTCGAGGTCTTCGTCAGATCCGGGCGGGGATGACCGAGAGGGTGTCGCGACCCGAGCGCAGCACCGCGCCCGGCACCGCCCCGGTGGGCTCGCCGTCCACGATGGTCTCGCTCCCGTTGACCAGCACCCTGACCACCCCGGTCGAGGTGGCAAAGAGGCGGGGCGTTCCCCCGGGCAGGTCGTGGACGAGGCGGGCGGGATCCGAGCCCACCGTGGTCGGGTCGAAGACGAAGAGGTCGGCGCGCATCCCCTCGGCCAACCGGCCCCGGTCACGGATCCCGAAGAGGTCGGCCGGCTGGGAGGTCATCATCTGCACGGCCCGCTCGACCGGGACCAGCTGGCGGTTGCGCAGGCAATCGCCGAGAAAGGCCGTCGGATAGTTGGACCCGCACATCCGGTCGAGGTGGGCCCCGGCATCGGAACCCCCGACCATGGCGCGGGGGTCCTGCCAGGTCTCGGCCCGCATGGCCCAGGTGGCCTCGTCCCGGTCGGTCGGCTTCGGCCACAGCACGGTCCGTAGGTCGTCGGCGATCACGATGTCGAGGAGGGTGTCGAACGGCGCCGTTCCCCGCTCGGCGGCGATGTCGGACACGTCCCGCCACTCGAGACCCCGGTTGGCTTCGGCGTAGGTGTCCCCGATCACGTAGTTGCCCCAGCCGGCCAGCCTGCGGAAGACGCCGGCCTCCTTGGCGTGGGCCAGCTCGTCGAGCTTCCGGCGGACGTGGGGGTCCTGGAGCTTCAAGATCCGCTCGGGGACCGGAAGTCCCATGACGTCGCCCCACCCGGGGATGAGGAACAGGGCGCAGTGGTTGAGGAAGCTCATGTTCATCGGGACCAGCGTCGGCATGGTCAGGGCCACGATCCGCCCACCTGCGGCGGCCGCGGCCGTGGACGCCTCGAGCTGGCGTTCCAGCTTCTCGGGCGTCCGGGAGTCGATCGTGAGCAGGTTCCAGTTGAGCGGACGGTGGGCCGTGGCCGACATCGCTGCCATGAGGTCGATCTCCTCGTCGGAGAAGGCGTCGAGGCACCCGTTGGTGATGTACTCGAGGGTCGTCCCCTCGTGGGCCGCCACCTCCTCGCAGAAGGCCAGCATCTCCCGGCGGTCGGCGTTGCGCGAGTTGATGGGATTGCCGTCACCGT
Source organism: uncultured Actinomycetota bacterium (assembly GCA_963770505.1). GTDB lineage: Bacteria > Actinomycetota > Acidimicrobiia > Acidimicrobiales > RAAP-2 > CAVYPR01. The sequence goes on from CAVYPR010000006.1 coordinate 940,444, forward strand.
CGGAGTGGGTGCGCGACTGTGAGGAGGAGAAGCCGAGCCCCCCGGCTTCCAGCGACTCGGCCAGGAGAGCCCGCATGGCGGTGATCTCCTCGTCGGTGGCCACCTCGGCGGAACGTTCTGCGCCCATGATCTTGCGTCGGAGCGCGCAGTGGCCGACCAGGAAGCCGGCATTCACCCCGAGGTTGCCCTCGAGCCGGTCGAGGTACTCGCCGAAGGTCTTCCAGTTCCACGGCACCCCCGACTCCAGGGCGGCCAGGGGCATCCCCTCGACCTTGGCCATCATCCGCCGGAGGTAGTCGGCGTCCTCGGGGTTGAGCGGGGCCAGGGTGAAGCCGCAGTTCCCCCCGATCACCGTGGTCACACCGTGCAGGTTGGACGGCGAGGCAGACGGGTCCCAGAACAGCTGGGCGTCGTAGTGGGTGTGGGGGTCGATCACCCCGGGCGCCACCATCAGCCCCGCGGCGTCGAGCTCCTCGCGGCCGGACTCGCCGACGTCGCCGATCGCGACGATCCGACCGTCGTCGACGCCGACGTCGGCCACCCGTCCGGGTGAGCCGTTGCCGTCGATCACGGTGCCGCCGCGAATCACGTAGTCCAGCATCGAGCGCCTCCTGGGAGGGCGGGGGCCTCCCGTGGCCCGCGCCTCAGCAAATCTGACACCGCGTCAGCTTACGGTGGGCGGCGAGGCGCTGGCGCCGGTCGACCCCAGCCCCAGCTTGCGGTGGTCCCAGCTCACCGTGCGCTCCACGTGCAGCCTCACCACCACCCGCTTGTGCAGCATGGCCTCGACGAAGGGCTTCATCTCTTCGGAGTAGGGGCCGGTGTAGCGCTCGAACACGCTCACCCCCAGCGCCCACATCCGTTGGGGATCGTCGATGATCTCCGCCCGGCCGGCCAGCTCCACGCCCCGCAGCTCCTCGTAGGAGTCACCGGCCTCCACCAGACAGGTCATGCGGGGGTCCCGGCGGAGGTTCTGGACCTTCTGGGACTTGGCCTTGGTCTCGACGGCCACCGCCCCCTCCACGAACCCGTACCACATGGCCACGGCGTGGATCGAGCCGTCGAAATTGATGGTGCACATCGACAGCGTGCGTTGCCCGACGAGGAACGCCTCGACCTCGTCGGGGGTCATCTTGATGATGTCCCGCTGCTTCACCCCGTGCCCCATGGCCTCGGTCATGGCTTCCCTCCTCTACCCCACATCGTGCCTGGTTGACCGAGGGATCAAAGAGTTCACCTCTCCGTCATCTCGATGTTGCAGCCGGGTCGCGGGACGTTCATCTGGCTTCCGTACGGTTCGGACTATGGCACAGCAGTCCGATCTCGACCGGGGGTCGGAGCGCAACGGCGGTCGGACGGTCCCCTTGGCCGAGGGGACCGCATGCGGGTCGACGCAATTGGCCACCATCGTGCCGTTCCCCCTCGCCGGCCGCCGGCGCCGTCGGACCCTGCTCCAGCGGCTGCTCCTGGCGGGGAATCTGGAGACGCCCCGCCTGCGGCCGCCCCGGCCCGCCTGCCCGGCCGTGGCTCCCGGTCCCCGCTGGCACCCGTCGACCGGACTCCGGCACCCCGACGACGTGGCCTGACGGCCAGCCGACCACCGAACTCCATGACCACCTCGACCATTGACAGCCACGACGTGGTCGGCCGGGCCGGCCGGGACAGCCGGCCGGTGGTCCTCGTCGTCGACGACGAGGAGTCCTACCGCCAGGCGCTGGCCTCAGGACTCTCCCGGGAGGGCTTCGCCGTCGAGCTGGCGGCCGACGGCCACGAGGCGCTCCGCCTCTTCCACCGGATCCACCCCGACCTGGTCCTGCTCGACGTGATGCTGCCCGACCAGTCCGGGATCGAGCTCTGCCAGCGCATGCGGGCGCTGGCCCCGGTGCCCATCATCATGGTCACGGCCCGCGACGCCGAGGTCGACATCGTCCTCGGCCTCGAGCTCGGGGCCTCGGACTACGTCGCCAAGCCCTTCCGTCTGCGCGAGCTGGTGGCCCGAATGCGCGCCGTGCTGCGCCGGGGCCTGTCCACCCCCGCCCCGCGAGGAGACCGTCCAGGTGGGCCCGGTCCACCTCGACACCGGCCGGCGCGAGGTCACGGTCGACGACCGGCCGGTCGACCTCTCGAGGAAGGAGTTCGACCTCCTCGCCCTCCTCATGACCCACGCCGGGCAGGTGGTCACCCGCGAGTGGTGCATCGACCGCCTCTGGTGGGACCAGGACCTCTCCGACACCCGTACCCTGGACACCCACGTGAAGCGGCTCCGCCGCAAGGTGGAGCCCGACCCGGCCCACCCCCGGCACTTGCTGACCATCCGCGGGGTCGGCTTCCGCTTCGAGCCGTAGCCCGGCCGTCCCGGGAAACGGCAACCGGCGGGTTGGTACGCTGGGCGGATGCGCAAGGGCGATGTCATCCCCGACTTCGAGTTGCCCGACGAGAACGGGACGCCGAGGCGGCTGAGCACCCTGCTGGCCGACGGGCCCGTCGTCCTCTTCTTCTACCCCGCGGCCATGACGTACGGCTGCACCAAGGAGAGTTGCCACTTCAGGGACCTGGCGTCGGAGTTCGCGGCCGTGGGCGCGCAGCGGGTGGGCATCAGCGCCGACAAGGTCGAGAAGCAGAAGCAGTTCTCGGACAAGCACTCCTTCGACTTCCCACTGCTGTCGGACCCCGACTACGCCGTGTCGATCCAGTTGGGCGTGAAGCGGTCGATCAACATGCTGGGCAACCGGCGCACCACCTTCGTCATCGACACCGACCGCACCCTGCTCGGCGTGATCCACACCGAGATCTCGATGGGCGCGCACGCCGACCGGGCCCTGGAGATCCTGCGCGCCCGCCAGGCGCCGGCCGCCTGAGCGGCGCGGCGGTGACCGAGAGCGGGACGGGGGCCGACGCCTCGGGGGACGAGGGGAGCCTGAAGCCGACCACCAGGACCACGCTCCGCCGCAAGAAGGAGCGCGGCCACCTCGACATGGGGACCGTGCGCGCCATCCTCGACGAGGGGTACCTCTGCCACGTCGGCTTCACCGACAATGGCACGGCCTACGTGGTGCCCATGGCCTACGCCCCGGTGGGCGACGTCCTCTACCTCCACGGTGCGCCGGCCAACCGGACGCTGCGAGCCCTGGAGGATGGCGCCGAGGCCTGTGTCACGGTCACCCTGCTCGACGGTCTCGTGCTGGCCCGCTCGGCCTTCCACCACTCGATGAACTACCGGTCGGTGATGCTGCTGGGCACCGCCGTCCGGGTCACGGACCAGGCCGAGCAGCTCCTGGCGGCGCGCTCCCTGCTCGACCACATGGCCCCCGGCCGGGGGGACGACGCCCGTCCGCCCAGCCCCACCGAGCTGCGCGGGACCCTCATCCTCCGGTTCCCGGTGGTCGAGGGGTCGGCCAAGGTGCGCACGGGCGGGCCGATCGACGACGAGGAGGACATGGGGCTTTCGGTCTGGGCCGGGGTGGTCCCCCTCCGCACGGTGCCCGGGCCGCCGCTCTCCGAGCCGGACCTGCCGGCGGGTGTGGCGGTCCCCTCCTACGCCACCGACCCCCGTCGGCCGGGGGACCCGCCGCGGTGAGCGCCGGGACGATCGTCGTCACCGGGTCGGCCTCGGGCATCGGGGAGGCCTGCCAGCGACGGCTGGCCGGCGAAGGGGCGAGGGTCTTCGGCGTCGACCTGCACGACGCCGACGTCATCGCCGACCTCGGCACCCCCGAGGGGCGACGAGCCGCCATCGAGGCCGTAGACCGGATCTGCGGCGGCCGACTCGAGGGGGTGGTCACCTGCGCCGGGGTGGCCGGCGCGCCCTCGCGCCCCGGCTCCCTGGTCACCTCGGTCAACTACTTCGGCTCGGTCGCCCTGCTCGAGGGGCTGCGACCGCTCCTCGCCCGCTCGGCCACCCCGGCCGCCGTGGCCATCAGCTCCAACTCCACGACCATCCAGCCGGCCATCCCGGCCGCCCTGGTGGCGGCCTGCCTCGGTGGCGACGAGGGGAAGGCCAGAAGGTCGGCGGACGAGGCCGGTGCGGTGGCCGCCTACGCCGCCGCCAAGCTGGCCATCGCCCACTGGGTGCGCCGCCAGGCGGTCTCGGCCGAGTGGGCCGGCAGCGGGATCCGGCTCAACGCCGTGGCCCCGGGCATGGTCGACACCCCGCTGGTGGCCGAGCCGGACATGGCCCCGCTGATCGAGATCCTCCCCATCCCCGTGGGCCGGCCGGGACGGCCCGAGGAGATCGCCGCACTGGTGGACCTCCTGCTCGGGCCCGACGGCGGGTTCTTCTGCGGTTCGGTGGTCCTGGTCGACGGTGGGACCGAGGCGCTGCTGCGGCCGACCGACTGGCCGGCCGCCTGGGACCTCGACCTCGGGGCGGCCACCAAGAAGCTCCAGGGCACGGACTGACCTCCCCGCGGTGAACCGGGCCGCGCATGGGCGGGGATCGGGTCACGGAGCTCGGCGGGCCCTCGGAACGCGCCAACCCCCTCGGGGAGCGACCGGGTCCCTAGGCTCCCTCGGGTGCCCGGCCGGATCCTGATCGACGTCTCGCCGCTGCGGGAGAGCCGCGACTTCCGGTTCCTCTTCTTCGGCCAGATCGTCGGCTCGGTGGGCAGCCAGCTCACCCTGGTGGCCATCCCCTACCAGATCTACTCCGAGACGCACTCGTCCCTGCAGGTGGGGGCGGTCAGCCTGGTCCAGCTGGTCCCCCTCATCGTCGGGGCCCTGGTGGGCGGGTCGCTCGGCGACGCCCTCGACCGCCGGACGCTGCTCCTGGTGGCCTCGGGGGCCCTCGCCCTCACCAGCGCCGCGCTGGCCGTCAACTCGCTGGTCGACCACCCCTCGATCGTGGCCATCTACCTGGTCAGCGCGCTGGCCGCCGGGCTGACCGGCTTCGCCACCACGGCCCGCAACGCGGCCGTCCCCACCCTGGTCGAACGACGGCTGCTCGCCCCCGCCTACGCCTTCATGCAGATCATCTTCCAGGTGGGGACGGTAGCCGGGCCGGCCCTGGCCGGACTCCTCATCGCCATCATCGGCGTGCCGTGGGTCTACGGCATCGACGCCCTCACCTACGGCGTCAGCATCGTGACCGTCGCCATGATGTCGCCGATCCCCCCGGTGGCCGGGGCCACTCGGCCCGGCATCGGCTCGATCATGGAGGGTCTTCGCTACCTGCGGGGCCGCCAGGCCCTGCAGGGCGTCTACCTCATCGACATCAACGCCATGGTCTTCGGCATGCCCCGCGCCCTGTTCCCGGCCCTGGCCGCCACGGTCTTCCGCGGCGGCGCGGTGACGCTGGGCTTCCTCTACGCCGCACCGGGGGCCGGTGCGCTGCTCGGCGCGGCCACCACCGGGTGGGTGACCCGCGTGCGTCGGCAGGCCTGGGTCATCTTCGGCGCCGTGCTCGTCTGGGGGGCGGCCATCACCGCCTTTGGCTTCAGCACGGTGCTGTGGCTGTCCCTGCCCCTCCTGGCCGTGGCCGGCTGGGCCGACGTGATCTCGGCCGTCCTGCGCAACACCGTCCTCATGTCCTCGATCCCCGAGCAGTTCCGCAGCCGGATGGCCTCCATCCAGATGGCGGTGGTGCAGGGGGGGCCGCGCCTGGGCGACCTCGAGTCCGGGTTGGTGGCCACCGCCGTCACCACGGAGTTTTCCATCGTCTCGGGCGGCCTGGCCTGCATCGTGGGGGCGGTGGCCCTCATGGCCGCCCTGCCGGGGTTCCGGCGCTACACCGACGACCCCGACGCCCCACCGGCCGGCTGACGGCGCACGCCCTCGGCCGCGCTGGCCTCCAACCGGTCCATCGGCAGGGCCACCACGAACAGGAGGGCGGCCAGGGGCAGGATGAACGGTCCGACGGTGAACACCCCGAGCAGCGCCACGACCCCGGCGCCACCGGCCGCCACCAGGCCGGCCACCCCCGGTCGGGGAGAGCGGTGGGTGCACCGCCACAGAAGGCTGGCCGTGACCACCAGGCAGGCCGCCCCCAGGACCGCCAGCAGCACCGCCACCGGCCCCGGGTTCTCGTCGTAGATCGACCTGGCGGGGCCGGAGCCCGAGGATTCGGACACCACGCAGCACAGCACCGCCAGCGCCCCCAGCCAGAGGTAGGAGCCGACGAGCAGGACCACCCTCACGGTGACCTGCCGGCGGGCCGCCCGTCCGCCGGCCGCCGGGTCTGCTGGTGCGCCCACGACCACCAGTGTGGCGGCGGGTGGCGGGCGGCGCCCGGGATGGCGGCCCCCCTAGACTTCCCCGGCGGCGACCAGCCGCCGGCGTGCGCCGGCTGCTCGCGGGGAGGCCGACGTTGCGCGTGATCCACCATTCGGCCATCTGCGTGAGGGACGTCGAGGCCAGCCTGCGGTTCTGGCGGGACGGCCTGGGGTTCGAGGTCACCATGGACCGCCGGTTCGAGGGGGACTGGCCGACCCTCCTGCACGGCTCGTCGAGGGAGCTCCGCTCGGTCTTCCTGGGCGACCCCGGCCACCCGGCGTCGGGGACGGTCGAGCTCGTCCACCTGGGCGACGTCGACGGTCCGGCGTCCGGCGGCGGACCGGCCGCCGCCGGGTTCCTGCTGCTCTCGATCGAGTGCCACGTGGAGCAGACCTTGGCCCTGCTGGACGGGATGGGCCTCGGGGGACCGCCCCGGCGCATCGAGGCCTACGGCACCCCCATGGCCGTGGTGACCGACCCCGACGGCGTCCTGGTCGAGCTGGTCGACGTGAGGGACCGGTGACCGGCGTGGGCGCGCCCAACGGCGCGGTCGAAGAGCACGAGGTCACCGTCGTCGGCGCCGGGTTCGGCGGGCTGGTGGTGGCCCACCGGCTGGCCGGGGTCGGGGTGGACGACGTGGTCATCCTCGAGCGCGGCGACGGCGTCGGCGGCACCTGGCGGGCCAACACCTACCCGGGCGCGGCCTGCGACGTCCCCTCCCACCTCTACAGCCTCTCCTTCGCCCCCAACCCGCACTGGTCGCGCACCTACGCCACCCAGCCCGAGATCCTCGCCTACGTGGAGGACTGCTACGACCGCCTCGACGTCCGGCGCAAGGTCCGCACCGGCACCGAGGTGGCGGCCGCCACCTGGGACGAGGAGCGCGCCACCTGGGAGGTGGCCGACCGCACCGGGAGGCGGTGGCGGTCCCGGGTGCTGGTCTCGGCCGTCGGGCTCTTCCACACCCCCTTCGTCCCCGACCTCGCCGGGCTGGCGGAGTTCTCGGGTACCGTCTTCCACTCGGCCCGCTGGGACCACGGCCACGACGTCTCGACAGAGCGGGTGGCGGTGATCGGCACCGGGGCCAGCGCCGTCCAGGTGGTCCCGGCCATCGCCGAGCGCACCGCCCACGTCGACCTCTACCAACGCAGCCCGGCGTGGGTGGTGCCCCGCATCGACCGGGCCTTCACCGCCGAGGAGAAGGAGGCCTTCGCCGCCGACCCCGGCCTCCTGGCCCGCCACCGCGAGGAGATCTACCAGTTCTTCGAGCAGAGCCCCGCCTTCGTGGTGGGCGACCCGTCGGCCGCCATGCTGGGCGGCCTGGCCGCCAGCTACCTCGAACGCAAGGTGCCCGACCCCGAGCTGCGAAGGAGGCTCACCCCCGACTACCCGTTCGGCTGCAAGCGCGTCCTCATTTCGAGCGACTTCTACCCGGCCGTCCAGCGCGACGACGTGGAGCTGGTGACCTCGCCCATCGAGCGCATCACGGCCGGGGGCGTGCGCACCGTTGACGGCCGGGAGCGACCCTGCGACACGATCGTGCTCTGCACCGGGTTCCGGGCGGCCGACTACCTGCTCGGCCTCGAGGTCACCGGCCGGGACGGGGTGACGCTGCGCGACCACTGGGCGGGTGTGCCCCGCGCCTTCCACGGCCTGGCGGTCCCGGGCTTCCCAAATCTCTTCTTCCTCTACGGCCCCAACACCAACCAGGGGGGCAACTCGATCCTGCTCATGCTCGAGGCCCAGGCCGGGTTCGTGGCCGGGGCGATGGAGGCGATGCGCCACCGGGACCTGGCCAGCGTGGAGGTATCCGGTCCGGCCATGGGCCGCTACCTCGACGAGCTCGAGCGCGCCCTGGCCACCACGGTGTGGCGCGGCTGCGCCACCTACTTCCACTCCCCCCAGGGGGAGATCGTCACCCAGCTCCCCCACACCGCCGGCTGGTACGCGGAGGCCGTGCGGCGCTTCGACCCGGCCGACTTCGAGCTCACGGCCCAGCGCCGCAGAGTGCCCAGATGACGTCGGAGGTCTTCGCCCCGGCCGTCCTCGGGCCGCTCACCCTGCGCAATCGGATCATCAAGGCCGCCACCTTCGAGGGGGTGGTCCCCAAGGGCCTGGTCACCGACGACCTGATCGACTTCCACACGAGGGTCGGCCGGGGGGGCGCGGCCATGACCACCGTGGCCTACCTGGCCGTCTCGCCCGAGGGGCGGACCGACCGCCACTGCATCCACCTGCGCACAGAAGCGCTCGAGGGCCTCTCTCGGCTGACCGAGGCGGTCCATGCGACCGGGGCCGCGGTCGCCGCCCAGCTGGGCCACGCCGGTCCGGTGGCCAACCCGCGCTCCAACCGGGCCCCGGCGCTCGCCCCCAGCCGGCGGGTGAGCCCGATGGGCACGGTCTCCCGGGCCGTCACCGAGGCCGAGATCGAGCGGGTGACCGCGGACTTCGCCCGCGGGGCGGCCATGGTCGCCGACGCCGGCTTCGACAGCGTCGAGCTCCACCTCGGTCACAACTACCTGCTGAGCGCCTTCTTGAGCCCCAAGCTCAACCGCCGGACGGACCGGTTCGGGGGGAGCCTGGAGAACCGGGCGCGCTTTCCCCGCCAGGTCGTGGCCGCCGTGCGCGAGGCCGTCGGTCACCGGGTGGCGGTCACGGCCAAGCTGAACATGGCCGACGGGGTGCCCGGCGGGCTGTGGCTCGACGAGAGCGTCGAGGTGGGCCGGATGCTCGAGCACGACGGCCACCTCGACGCGCTCGAGCTCACCGGGGGGAGCTCCCTCTCCAACCCGATGTACCTGTTCCGGGGCGAGGCGCCGTTGAAGGAGTTCGCCGCCACCCTCCCGCCGGCGGCACGGTTGGGTTTCCGGTTCGTCGGTCGGCGGTTCCTCCCCGAGTACCCCTTCGAGGAGGCGTTCTTCCTCCCCTACGCCCGCCAGTTCCGCGACGCCCTGGCCATGCCGCTCATCCTGCTGGGGGGCATCACCCGGCTGGAGACGGTCGAGCGGGCCCTCGACGAGGGGTTCGCCTTCGTGGCCATGGCCAGGGCCCTCTTGCGCGAGCCCGACCTGGTGAGGAGGATGGAGGCCGGCACGGCCACCGACTCCCTCTGCATCCACTGCAACAAGTGCATGCCCACCATCTACCGGGGCACCCGTTGCGTCCTGGTGCAGGGCGATCCCGACGCGGCGCCCGGTCCTGAGGTCAGCGGATGAGGCCGAGGCCCTCCTGGCAGTGGGGCCCGCCCCAGTGCTCGGTGATCCGGCCGTCCCGGATGCGCAGGATGGCGGTGCCGTTGATGGTGACGGGCTCCCCCGAGGCCGGGACGTCGTAGAAGGGGGCGCCGGTGTGGGTGCCCCGCACCGTCCAGTTCGAGACCACCAGGTCGCCGCTCTCGATCAAAAGGTCCACGGTGAAGGTCATGTCGGGGAAGGCGGCGCGCGCCTGGCTCCACCAGCGCTGCTCCTCGCCGCGGACGTCGTCGCCGACCCGGCCGGGGCTCACCCGCTCGGTCACGTGGCTGTGGAAGTCGGGAGAGAAGAACTCGTAGACGGCCTCGGTGTCGCCCGTCTCCATCGCCGCGGAGTACTTGCCCAGGAGTCTCAAATTGTCGGACACGGCTTCTCCTCCCCTCTGTCGCCGCGGGGACTTTCGAGGTGCGGCTGGCCGCACGATCCTCGCGCGCGCAAGAGGCAGGTGCGCCCACGGGGCGGCAGCGACGGGTCAGACGGACTTGAGGTTGTCGAAGCGCGCGTACTGGTTCAAGAAGACGAGGTGCGCCGAGCCGGTGGGGCCGTTGCGGTGCTTGGCCACGATGATCTCGGCCATGCCCCGCCGGTCGATCGGCGTGTCGGGGTCATACTGCTCCTCACGGAAGATAAAAATCACGACGTCCGCATCCTGCTCTAGCGATCCCGACTCCCTCAGGTCCGACAGCATGGGTCGCTTGTCCTGGCGGGCCTCGAGGCCCCGGGAGAGCTGGGAGAGCGCCACCACCGGGCACTCGAGCTCGCGGGCCAGGATCTTGAGCCCCCGGCTGATCTCGGCCACCTCGACCTGGCGGTTCTCGGCCCGGGCGCGCCCGGTCATGAGCTGCAGGTAGTCGACGACCACCAGGCCGAGGTCGCCCTGGCTCTTCCGGAGCCGGCGGGCCCGGGCCCGGATGTCCATCACCGTCAGGTTCGGGTTGTCGTCGATGAAGATGGTCGAGTCGCTGAGGCGGCTGACCGCCGTCCCCACCTTGGCCCAGTCGGGGTCGAGGAGGTGGCCGGTGCGCATCCGCTGTGCGTCCACCCGGGCCTCGGAGGCGAGCATCCGCTGGGTGAGCTCGAGATGGCCCATCTCCAAGGAGAACAGGAGCGCCGGGCGGCGGAGCACGGTGCCCACGTGGGCCAGGATCCCCAGGGCGAAGCTGGTCTTGCCCATGGCCGGGCGGGCACCCACGATCGTGAGGCTCGCCGGCTGGAGGCCGGCCAGGATGTCGTCGAGGTCGCTGTAGCCGGTGGCCAGGCCGGTGATGCGGCCGCCGTGGGAGGCCAGCTCCTCGATCCGGTCGAGGCTCGGGCCGATCAGGTCGCGCAGCGCCTCGAGCGACTCGGTGGTCCGGCGGTGGGAGAGGTCGAAGACCATCCGCTCGGCGTCGTCGACCGCGGCGGTGACGTCGTCGGGGACCGAGTAGCCGAGCTCGGCGATCTCCCCGGCCACCCCGACCAGGCGGCGCAGCAGGGAGTGCTCCTCGACGATGCGGGCGTAGTGCTCGGCGTTGGCCACCGAGGGCGTGTTGACCTGCAGCGAGACGAGGATCGCCGGGTCGCCGATCGCCTCGAGCTGTGTGGAGCGCCGCAGCTCGTCGGTGACGGTGACGGCGTCGACCGGCTGGCCCCGCTGGTAGAGGGAGACGATGGCCCCGAAGATGTGGCCGTGGGCCGGCTTGTAGAAGTCGGCGGCTGTGCAGATCTCGATGGCCGCCGCCGTGGCGTCGGCCGAGAGCAGCATCGACCCGAGCAGGGACTCCTCGGCCTCGAGGTTGTGCGGCGGGACCCGGGGGCCCGACGTCGGTGACGCGGCCCGGAGGTAGCGGGGTCGTGCGTCGTCGAAGGCCTGCACCATGGTCTAGCTACCTTGCGGTAAGTGGGCTGTGAAAAGGAAGGGGCGCAAGCTGGGGATTCTTACGGGAAAACCCCTGATGGCGTCTGTGGATAAACAGTGGACGGCCGTCCACGGGGTGGGGAGATCCACGCGGGGACGTCGGTGGGGGCGGGCGGGGACCATCCGCCCATGGTGGCCGGGGGGTGTGACGACTTGGTGGACACCCGGGGGGGCGGTCCGGCCCGCCTACTCTCCGGCGGCCACCACCTCGACGGTGACGACGGCCGACACCTCGGTGAAGAGGTCAAGGGGCACCTGGAAGGTGCCGACCTCCTTGATCGGCTCGGCCAGGACCACGTGGTGGCGGTTGAGCTCGACGCCCTTCTGGGCGTGCACCGCCTCGGCCACGTCGGCCGCGCTGACCGAGCCGAAGAGCCGGCCGGCCTTCCCGGCCCGGGCCTCGACCCGCAACACCGCCCCGGCGAGCAGGGTGGCCTGGGCCTGGGCCGTCTCGCGGTCCTTCGCCTCGCGCAGGTCGCGGCTCTTGCGCATGGCGTCCGCCTGGGCCTGGACGCCCTCGGTGGCCACCAGCGCCCGGCCCTGGGGCAGCAGGTAGTTGCGGGCGAAGCCGCCGGCCACCTCGACGATGTCGCCGCGGCGGCCCACGCCGTCCACGTCGCTGCGGAGCAGCACCTTCATCAGCCCTCTCCCTCCGCAACCACTGCCTCGGCGACCGGCGCCGCCTCGACCTCGACCACCTCGACCACCGCTGGCGCCTCGGGGGCCTCTGCGGCCGGCTCGGCCGCGGCGGCCGCTGCCGGTGCTGCGGCGTCGGCCGGTCGCGGCGGCCGGTCGGCACGGTCGCCCCGCGGGCCCGTCGGCCGGTCGCCGCGGTCTCCGCGGTCACCCCGGTCCCCGCGGTCGCCGCGATCGCGTCCGCCGCGTCCGCTCGGCTTCTCGGTCACCGTCCGCTGCGTGTACGGCAGCAGGACCAGCTCACGGGCGAGCTTGATGGCCTGGGCGATGTCCCGCTGGTGCTGGGCGCAGTTGCCGGTCACCCGGCGGGAGCGGATCTTGCCCCGGTCGCTCATGTACTTGCGCAGCACGGGGAGGTCCTTGTAGTCGACCCACTCCACTCCGTCGCGGCACATGGCGCACGGCTTCTTCTTGACCCGGCGGCCCAGGTCCTTGGGGGCGCGGCGGGTGGTGGTCCCGCCCCGGTAGTTGTTCCTCGCCATCAGAAGGGCTCCTCGTCGAATCCGTAGCCACCGGCAGCGGCGGCGGGCTGCTCCTCGGTGCGGGGCGGCGGCGGTGCCGGAGCCTGCCGGCCCCCGCCCCCTCCGCCGGCGGGCCCGCGCCGCTCGTTCTTGGTCACCTGGGCGGTGGCCCACCGCAGCGACGGCCCCACCTCGTCCGCGGTCACCTCCACCTTCGAGCGGCGGTCGCCGTCGGGGGTCTCCCAGCTCCGCTGCTCGAGTCGGCCGGTCACGACCACCCGGGCCCCGCGGCTCAGGCTCTCGCTCACGTTCTCGGCCATCTCGCGCCAGCAGACCACTGTGAAGAAGCTGGTGGCCTCCTCCCACTCCTGGGTCTGGCGGTTCTGCCAGCGGCGGTTCACGGCCAGGCCGAAGCTGGCCGTGGGCTGGCCGGTGTTGGTGAACCGCAGCTCGGGGTCCCGGGTGATGTTGCCCACCAGGGTCACGCTGTTGTCGGGCATGGTGCTCCTCCTCGTTCCTCGACCGCGGGGCCTAGGCCTCGGCCAGGTCGGACACGGCCTCGGCGGCCGGCGGGGTGTCGCTCTCGGCCGGCGCCTCGGCCGGCTCCTCGACGACGACCTCGGCCACGACCTCCACCTCGGCACCCTCGTCAGAACCGTCGGCGGCGGCGGCCGGTTCGGGCGCAGGTGCCCGCTCCGTCGGGGGCTCGGGCTCCGGCGCCGCGGCGGCCTCGGGCGACGGGCGCTCGGGCAGCGGCGGTGGTGGCGGGGGGGCGCCGCGGCTCCCCTTGCCGCCGGCCGTCCCCGACCCGACCCGACGCAGGGCCTTCTCGGGGAGGCGGATCACCTTGTGGCGCAGGACCTCGTCGGCCAGCGACAGCATGCGGTCGAGGTCGTTGACCGTCTGGACCTCGCCGGAGAACTCGACCAGGACGTAGTAGCCCTCGCGCCGGTGCTTCACCTCGTAGGCGAAGGGGCGCCGCCCCCAGCGGTCCACCGCTCCGGGGGTGCCGCCGGAGGTCCGCACGGTCTCGAGCAGCCGGTCGACCACCGCCTGGATGGCCGGCGGCTCGGTGCCGGTGTCGAAGATGACCATGACTTCGTAGGGCCGCACGGGCGGCTCACCTCCCTCCGGACCGGGCGGCTGTCCGCCCGGGCCCCGTCGATCGGGGCAGGGTTCTCGCTTCGGCCGGCCGGCACCCGGGGCGCCGGTCGACCGCATGATGGTAGTCGCCTGGCGAGGCCCACGGTTCCAGGGCCCCGCCGGGAGGGTCAGGCGGGTCCGTCGACCTCGTGGGCCTCCAGGGCGTGGCGCAGGTCCTCGGAGGCGTGGTAGCTCTCGGCGTCGGCGGGGAAGGAACCGTCGCGGACATCGGCCACGAAGGCGGCGACGGCCCCGGTCGCCACCTCGGCCAGGTCCGCGTACTGGCGGACGAACTTGGGTGGGGTGCGCGAGCCCAGGCCCAAGAGGTCGTGGAAGACCAGCACCTGCCCGTCGCAGCCGGGGCCGGCCCCGATGCCGATGGTGGGCACGTCGATGGCCTCGGTCACGGTGGCGGCCACCAGGTCGGGGACGCCCTCGAGCACGATGCTGAAGACCCCCGCCGCCGACAGGGCCTTCGCCGCGTCGACCAGCAGGCCCGCGGCGTCGGCGCTTCGGGCCTGGACCCGGTAGCCGCCCATGGCCAGCACCGACTGGGGGGTGAGGCCGATGTGCCCCATCACGGGGATCTCGGCGGCCACGATGGCCTCGATCACGGCCAGACGGCTGCGGCCGCCCTCGAGCTTCACCGCCCCGGCCCCGGCGCGCACCAGGGCGGCGGCGTTGCGCACGGCGTCGTGCACTGTCAGGTGGTAGCTCATCCACGGCATGTCCCCCACCACCAGGCAACGGGGCCGGGCCCGTGACACCGCGGCCACGTGGCGCACCATGTCGTCGATCGTGACGTGCAGGGTGTCCTCGTACCCGAGGACGTTGTTGGCGACCGAGTCGCCCACCAGCAGGATGTCGACGCCGGCGGCGTCGACGATGCGGGCGCTCGGCTCGTCGTAGGCGGTGACCATCACCAGGGGCTCGACGCCGTCGCGGCGCTTCCTCCCCCTGACCTGCGGCACGGTGACGGGACGGTCGGCGGTAGGGCTGCTCACGGCATGCCCTCCTTTCGTCTCGGTTGCTTCAGCCTCCCTGGCGGGCGCGCGATTGACGGGGGGTCCGGCCCCCCGCGGGGTACTTGCGGGTGAGGTGGTGCCAGGCGCACGAGGGGCAGACCTCGACCTCATAGCAGAGGACCGGTTCCTCCCTCCGGCGCAGCCGATTGAGCTCGGCCACGGTCCCCGGGCACCGCCCTCCCGGCGGGAGCCCGGCGCCGAAGACGTAGGTCACCTGGACGGTCCCGGTCTCCTCGCAGATCGGGCAGTCGTCGCCCGATTTCCGGCCGACGTTGCGGGCCGCCCGCAGCAGCTCGGGGTGGGCGTCGCAGACGTCCACCACGTCGACCTTGCCCTTGCGCACGTCGCGGACGACGGCGTTTCGGACCAGTCGGTACTCGACCCGCGCCCCTCCCCCGTCGCTCCCCGAGCTCCCCTGCGCCGTCGGGCGGGAGGTGATGGTCATCGCACGAGAGGCTAGTGCCGCGACGGGCCGAATTGGTCGAGCTTTTCGTCGCCGGGCGCGACGATCCCGCCCCACGCGTGACACATCTGTGACATCCGCTATATCGAAGCGATATACTCACCGCGTGCTCGACATGGCCATCCTGGGGCTGCTGGAGGAGCGCGAGCTCCACGGTTACGAGATCCGGCGCCAGCTCCGCGAGGGGCTGGGCCTCCTGGCCAACGTCTCCTTCGGCTCGCTTTACCCCGCCCTGGCCCGTCTGGAGGCGGCCGGGGCGGTGGTGGCCACCGAGGACCGGTCCGAGCCCGAGCCGCCCGCCGCACCGCCGACCGGCTCGCTCAGCGGGGAGCGGGCGGTGCAGCGCGCCCGCCGCCACACCGCCGGCCGGGCCCGCAGGTCGCGCAAGGTCTACCGCGTCACCGATGAGGGCCGCCGCCTTTTCGTCGAGCTGCTGGCCGGCGGCGCCACCGACGACGCCCGCAGCTTCGGCCTTCGGCTGGCCTTCGCCCGCCACCTGGCCCCCCACGCCCGCCTGGCGCTCCTGGAGCGGCGCCGGGCCCAGCTGCTCCAGCGGCTGGCCGAGGTGCGGGCGGCCACCAGCGACGACACCCTCGACGTCTACGCGCGCTCGGTGGTCGAGCACACCGCCGAAGGCGTGGAGCAGGACGTCCGCTGGCTCGAGCGCCTCATCGAGGCCGAGCGCCAGTCGGCCGCGGCCACCATGGCCACCGTGGCCGGCGGGACCGAGTGAGCAACCTCGCCAGCCGACCGTCAGCAGATGCACCGTCCGTCCGCCGCAGCGATCAACCCCAGACAGGCAGGAGGAGACCCCCGATGAGTACCGTCCGTGTCGCCATAGCCGGCGTCGGCAACTGCGCCAGCTCCCTCGTGCAGGGCATCTCGTACTACCGCGACGCCCAGCCCGGACGAGGACGTGCCCGGCCTCATGCACGTCGTCCTCGGCGGCTACCACGTGGGCGACCTCGAGCCCGTGGCCGCCTTCGACGTCGACGCGGCCAAGGTCGGCACCGACCTCGGCAAGGCCATCTTCGCCGGCCAGAACAACACCGTGCGCTTCGCCGAGGTCGGCGAGCTCGGGGTCTCGGTCCAGCGGGGCCCGACCTTCGACGGCCTGGGCAAGTACTACCGCCAGGTGGTCGAGGAGTCCCCGGCCGAGCCGGTCGACGTGGCCGCCGCCCTGCGCGAGGCCCGGGCCGACGTGCTGGTCGCCTACCTCCCGGTCGGCTCCGAGCAGGCCCAACGCCACTACGCCGAGGCCTGCCTGGAGGCCAAGGTGGCCTTCGTCAACGCCATCCCGGTGTTCATCGCCTCGGACCCGGCCTGGGCCCGTCGCTTCCGCGAGGCCGGCGTCCCCATCGTCGGCGACGACATCAAGAGCCAGGTCGGCTCGACCATCGTCCACCGGGTGCTCACCCGCCTCTTCGAGGACCGGGGCCTGGCCCTGGACCACACCTACCAGCTCAACGTGGGCGGCAACATGGACTTCAAGAACATGCTCGAGCGCGAGCGGCTCGAGTCGAAGAAGATCTCCAAGACCCAGGCCGTCACCAGCCAGATCGAGCACACCCCCCTCCCCGAGGACGACGTGCACATCGGGCCTTCGGACCATGTGCCGTGGCTGGCCGACCGCAAGTGGGCCTACGTGCGCATGGAGGGCCGCAACTTCGGCGACGTGCCGCTCAACCTCGAGCTCAAGCTCGAGGTCTGGGACTCCCCCAACTCGGCCGGCGTCATCATCGACGCCGTGCGCTGCGCCAAGCTCGCCCTCGACCGCGGGGTCGGCGGGCCGCTCCTCGGGCCGTCGGCCTACTTCATGAAGTCCCCGCCGGTGCAGTACCACGACGACGTGGCCCAGTCGATGGTGGAGTCCTTCGCCGACGGCGAGGTGCCCGACGAGCCCTGGCCGGCGGACTGAACGACCCGTCGGTCAGCGGCGGGCGGCCCACCACTCGTCGAGCCGCCGACCCGCCTCCTCGGGGCCGAGGGGGCCCTCGTCGAGCCGCAGCTCCAGCAGGAAGGCCAGGGCCTCGCCGACCACCCGGCCCGGGGGCACCCCCAGTCGCGCCATGACCTCGTTCCCGTCGAGGTCCGGGCGGATGGCGTCGAGCGACTCCTGGCGCCGGAGCTCCTCGATGCGCCGCTCCAGCTCGTCCATGCGGCGGCCGAGGGCCCGGGCCTTGGCCTCGTTGCGGGTGGTGCAGTCGCAGCGAGTCAGCTCGTTCAGCCGGTCGAGCAGCGGGCCGGCGTCTCGCACGTAGCGACGCACGGCCCGGTCGGTCCACCCCAGGCGGTAGGTGTGGAACCGCAGGTGGAGCTCGACCAGGGTCACCACCGTCTCGGTCTCGTCGCCCGGGTAGTGCAGGGCCTCCATGCGCTGGCGGGTCATGCGGGCCCCCACCACCTCGTGGTGGTGGAAGCTCACCCCGCCCCGGTCAAACGAGCGGGTCTTGGGCTTGCCCACGTCGTGGAAGAGCGCCGCCAGGCGCAGCAGCCGGTCGGGGTGGGCCGCGCCGGACGAGGTCTTGTCCACCACCGCCAGGGTGTGGGCGAGCACGTCCTTGTGCCGGTGGATCGGGTCCTGCTCGAGGGCCATGGCCGGCAGCTCGGGGAGGAACTCCTGGGCCAGGCCGGTCTCCACCACGAACCACAGGGCCGCCGAGGGCCGGGGCAGGACGACGATCTTGTCCAGCTCGTCGCGGATCCGCTCGGCCGAGACGATGGCCAGGCGGCCGTGGCCGGCGCGCACCGCGTCGATGAGGTCCTCGTCGGGCCGCAACCCGAAGCGGGCGGCGAAGCGGGCGGCCCGCAGCATGCGCAGCGGGTCGTCCCCGAAGGAGACCTCGGGGTCGAGCGGCGTGCGCAGCCTCCCCGCCGCCAGGTCGCCCAGCCCGTCGAAGGGGTCCACCAGCGCCATTTCGGGCAACTTGAGGGCGAGCGCATTCACGGTGAAGTCACGCCGGGAGAGGTCGGCCTCGATGTCGTCGCCGAAGGACACCTCGGGCTTGCGCGAGTCGGGGCGGTAGACCTCGGCCCGGTGGGTGGTGATCTCGTAGACCCGCCCCCCGTGCCGGCAGCCGATCGTGCCGAACCGCTTGCCCTGGGTCCACAGGGCGTCGGCCCACCCGCCCACGATCCGCTCGATCTCGTCGGGGGGCGCGTCGGTGGTGAGGTCGTAGTCGGGCGAAGGGAGGCCCGGCACCGCCTCTGCGCCCCCGTCCTCGCCCCCGGCGGCCACGGCCCTGGCACCTTCGGGGGGCGGGGCCTGGGCCACCAGGGCGTCGCGCACCGAGCCGCCCACCAGATAGAGGGCGCGGTCGGCCGCCGCGAACAGCCCGGCCAGGTCGGTGGTGGCCTCGACCAGGGGCCGGAACCGCTCGGGCACGGGGGCTTTTCGCACCGGGCCACGGTAGTTCCGCCACCGCACGGGGCCGGACCCTGCCCCCGACGTGCAGCCGCGCGGCGACCGCCGCCGGTTAGCGTTGCCCGGTGTCGTTGAGTTGCGCTCGGTCCACCGGGCCGGCGGTGCTCGGCCTGCTCGCCGCGATCCTCCTGCCGGTCCTCGGCTTCGGTGTGACGCGGGCCGGCGCGCTGCCCACCTCGTCCTCAGGGGACCCGGCCCCCCTGACCCTGGCCGGGCAGTCGCCCTGGGTGACCCCCACACCGCCCGGGTCGCCCCGGACCTTCACCTTGGACCTCAGGCCCTCGAACGCCACCCCCGCCTCCGACGAGGTGGTGGCCACCCTCTACACAGTGCTGAAGACCCGCTCGGCGTTCGAGCAGACCCTCAAGGCCGCGCCGACCGGGACAGCCCTCGACCACACCCACGCCGTCGCCCTATCCGCCATGCCGGTGTCCGGCGGGGACCGCTCGCTCGCCGTCTCGGTGCTGCCGGACCCCACAGCCTCCCCGGCCCCGGCCGCCGGGACCCCAACCCTCGACCTGCACTGCGTGGGCACAGGGACCTGCACAGGGGTGTACCCGGTCGTCGTCACCCTTCTGCGGCCGCTCGGCGGGGGCCGCACGGAGGCGGTGCCCCACTCGACCATCACCACCTACCTCACCTACTCCGCCGTGAAGAGCGCCACCCCGCTCGGCTTCACCTGGGTGGCCCCGGTGGCCGCGCCGGTCTCGATCACCCCGGGCCGGGACGGCGCCGCCCCCTCGGTGGACCCGCTGCCCCCGTCCACCGCCGCGGCCCTCGAGGGGCTGGCGGCCACACTGGCCGGCCGTCCGACGGTACCGGTCACCCTGGAAACCTCGCCCCAGACCCTCCAGGCCCTCGACGCCGACGGCCCGAGGGGGGCCCAGGCCGTCAGCCGCCTGGCCGCCCTGTCGACCGCCGACCCGACCACCCGCCAGTTCCTCTCCGAGACCTACGTCCCCGTGGACCTCGGGGCGCTGGGCGGCGCGGGCGAGGGGGAGGAGATCACCGCCCAGAGCGACCTCGGCACCTCGGTGCTGCGGTCGCTCGGCGTCACCACCGCGGCGCACTCTTCGACCTGGGTCGCCACCGGCACAGTGGGCACGGCCCTGCGGCCGGCCATGGCGCAGGTCGGCGACGACCGCCTGGTGCTCCCTGACGCCGACCTGGCACCACCGCGCTCGGTCGAGGGGACCTGGGCCTCGGCCTTCGCCCTGCCGCTGGGCCGGGGGGCCCCGGTCGAGGCGGCCCCTTCGGACGGTGAGCTCGCCGCGCACTTCGAGGCCGACCCGTCGGACCCCGCCCTCGAGGCCAACCAGCTCCTGGCCGACCTGGCCATGATCCACTTCGAGGCGCCCAACACAGCCACACCTCGTGCCGTGGTGGCCGTGCCCCCGGCCGGGTGGGTGCCGAACCGGCCATTCGACGCCGAGCTCCTCGCCGGCCTGGCCACAGACCCGGTCGTCCGGGCGACCACGCTGAGCGCCTACTTCTCCTCCTTCCCCGCCGTCACCGGGGCGTCGTCGCCGTCGCGCCGCCTGGCGGCCGGCGGCGCCGGGCCGGTGCTCCCGGCGTCCCTGGCCCACCGCCTCACGACCTCCCGCCTGCGCCTCACCGCCTTCGACGCCGCGGTGACCGGGGCGCCGCGAGTGAAGACCCAGCTCGACGAGCTGCTGCTCGACGCCGAGTCCTCGGACCTGTCGACCGCCGGCATGGCCGCCGGCGTGCGCTCGTTCGCCCAGGCGCTCGGGGCCCAGCTCTCCCAGGTGCAGCTGGCCACCCAGCGGACGGTCACCCTCACGGCCCGCACCGGCCTCATCCCGGTGACCATCCTCTCCTCGGCCGGCTACACGGTGGTGGGGACACTGGTGCTCAGCGGCGGACGGTTCGTCTTCCCCCGGGGCAACACCCGCCGTCTCACCCTCGACCACCCGACCAACCCCACCCGGATCGACATCGAGGCGCGGACCTCGGGTGACCTGCCCATGCAGGTCGCCTTCCGCTCCCCCACAGGCTCGCTGGTCATCGCCAGCGGGCAGCTCACCATCCGCTCGACGGCCACCTCGTTCGCCGGCGTCATCCTCACCGTCCTGGCGCTACTGGTCCTCGGGGGCTGGTGGGCCCGCACGTGGTGGGCGGGGCGGGGCCGGCGGCGGGCCGAGCGGGAGCCGGGGTGAGCGGCGACCCCCCCGCAGAGCGCGCGCACGGCGGTGGGGGGGGACTCGGGCGGCTGGGCCGGGCCACGGTCTGGATGGCCGCGGGGACGGGGATCTCCCGGCTGACCGGGCTCCTGCGGGTGCTGGCCCTGGCCTACGCGCTGGGGGCCACGCACCTGGCCACAAGCTTCAACCTGGCCAACACCACCCCCAACATGATCTACGACGTCGTCCTGGGCGGCGTGCTGTCGGCCACCTTCATCCCGGTCTTCGTCGACTGGCTGTCCACCCGGGGGACACGCGAGGGCTGGCGGGCCATCTCGGCCATCGTGAGCCTCTCGTCGGTGGTCCTCGTCGTCATGACGGCGGTCTTCTTGGTGGCCGCCCCCGCCGTCATCGACGCCTTCACGTCGCTCGGCCACTCCTCGGGGCTGCGCGGGGTCAACCTCGCCCAGGAGCAGGCGGTCGCCACCCAGCTGCTCCGGTGGTTCGTCCCCCAGGTGGCCCTCTACGGCTTCATCGCCCTGCTGACCGCGCTGCTCAACACGCGCCGGCGCTTCGTGGCCCCGATGTGGGTGCCGATCGCCAACAACGTGGTCTGCATCGGGGTGCTGCTCTGGTTCGCCAAGCTGACCCACACACCGTCGCTGGCCGGGGCGCGGGCCCACCCCAGCTGGGTGGTCCTGCTCGGACTGGGCACGACCCTGGGCGTGGCCGTGCAGCTGGCGCTCCTCGTCTTGGCGGCGCGCGGCGCCGGGCTCTCGGGGCTGCGCTGGCGGTGGAACCCCCGCCACGAGGCGGTGCGCACCGTGCTGCGGCTGGGCGGGTGGACCTTCGGCTTCGTCGTGGCCAACCAGGTGGCCCTCTTCGTGGTGCTGGCCCTGGCCGTAGGGGTGCCGGGACCCGACCCCGTCTCGTCGTACACGTACGCCTACACCTTCATGCAGATGCCCTACGCCGTGGTGGCGGTGTCGGTGATGAGCGCCGTCACCCCGGGGCTCTCCGAGCGGTGGGCCACCGGCGACGTCGAGGGGTTTCGCCACCGGCTCGCCGGGGGCCTGCGCGCCGTCCTCACCATCATCCTGCCGGCGGCCATGGGCATGTTCATCCTGGCCAAACCGGTGGTCGACCTGCTCTTCGCCCACGGGAGCTACTCGGTGACGGCGGCCTCGACCACCGGGAGCACCCTGGCCATGTTTTCCCTCGGCCTCCCGGGGTTCTGCACCTTCTTGTACTGCGTGCGGGCCTTCCAGTCGATGCAGCGCACCCGGGTCGCCTTCTGGCTGTACCTGCTCGAGAACGGGGTCAACGTGGTCCTGGCCGTGGCCCTGGTGCACCCCCTCGGCGTCCGGGGGCTCGCCCTCTCCCTCTCGATCGCCTACACGGTGGCCGCGCTGGCCGCCCTGGCGGTCCTGCGGGGGTGGCTGGGACGGCTGGGCGACCGCCGGACGTGGGCCCCGCTGCGCCGAAGCGTGGCGGCCACGGTGGTGATGGGGGTGGTGGTGCTGGTCGTCTCCAACCTCTCGGGCGCCGACCACGGCCTGGCCCTGCTGGCCCGGGTCATCGGCTCGGTGGCGGTGGGGGCGGCGGTGTTCGTGGGCGTCTCGGTGCTGCTGGGGCGGCGGGCCGAGCGGACGGGGCGGGCCGCACCCGACGAGGCCCGCCTGGTGGCCCGGGCCGGCCCGGACCGCACCGGCCACTCCGGCCCCCCGGTTCGCACCGACCGCGCTGGTCGCCCGGGCCGCTCGGACCGGCAACGCCGCTCCCTCGGCTACGAGGGCGGCATCGCCTACGAGAGCGGCATGGGACCGGGCACCGGGATGGTGCCCCCGGTCGGGCAGCTGGCCACCGCCCGCCGGCCGTGGTCGGGCAGCGGCCTGGGCCCCATCTACCGCGCCGGCTCGGCCCCCGCCCCGGCACCGCCGCCCGACGACGCGGGGGCCGGCGGGTCCCCCGGCCCCTCTCCCTACGACGAGGAGCGCCCCGAGGACCCGGACCAACGGGGTGCGGAGAACTAGGTTGCAGCTGGGCGCCTTGGCGCACCCGACCCGCCGCCGGGGGCCGGGCGCACGCGACGAGGAGGGGAGGCAACCATGGGCGGAGTACGCGTGGTGACCGACAGCGCCTGCGACCTCACCGAGGAGCTGGCCGCCTCGGGTCACATCGCCGTGGTCCCGCTCACCATCCGCTTCGGGGACGAGCAGCTGGCCGACCGGACCGAGCTCACCCCGGCCGAGTTCTGGCGGCGGTGCCGGGAGGCGCCGGCGTTGCCCGAGACCTCCGCCCCGTCCCCCGGCGCCTTCCGGGCGGCCTTCGAGGCGGCCGCCGACGAGGGGGCCGACGGGGTCCTCTGCCTCACCCTGTCGTCGGGGGTGTCGGCCACCTACCAGTCCGCCCTGGCCGGGGCCGAGGCCGCCGGCGGGCGGATCCCGGTCACGGTCGTCGACACCCGGTCGGTCACCATGGGCCAGGGCCTGTTGTGCCTGTCCGCCGCCGAGCTGGCCGCGGCGGGGGCCGGCCTCGAGGAGGCGGCGGCGGCCGTGACCGAGCTGATCACCCGGACCCGGGTGCTCGGCGTGCTGGGCACGCTCGACCACCTCCAGCGCGGCGGACGGATCGGGGGGGCGGCGGCGCTGGTCGGCTCGCTGCTCTCGGTCAAGCCGGTCATCGAGGTGAGGGACGGGGTGGTCGAGCAGGAGTCGCGCCAGCGCACGCGCACGCGCGCCCTCGACTACCTGGTGACCAAGTGCCGGGCGGACGCGCCGTTCGAGCGCATCGCCGTGGCCGGGGGCGAAGCCGACGACCTGGAGCAGTTCGCGGCGCGCCTGGCCGACGTCGAGACCGCCCACCCGCTGCTCGTCGTGGACCTGGGGCCGGTCGTCGGCACCCACGCCGGGCCCGGGACCATCGGCGTCGCCTATCAGCTGGCGGAGAGAACCTGAGCGACGGGGATGGCGCCTGGTCGCGGCCGCTAACCTCCTGGCCATGACCGAGACCTCCGGGCCCTCTGAGACCCCGCCGGGGGACCGCCCGCCGGCGGAACCCGCCGGCTCCGGCCTCGACATGGGCAGCCTGACCGCCGACCTGCCGGCCCGGGCCGCCGACGCCGTCGAGCAGCTGGTCGACACGATCTTCGACCGGGTCGTGCGCCCCCTCCTGATCGCCGCACGGGCCGTGGTCTTCGGGCTGCTGGTGGCGGCCGTGGCCCTGGTCATCGCCGTGCTGGTCTCGGTCGGCCTCGTGCGCCTGCTCGACGTCTACGTGGTGGGGGGCAGGGTCTGGATCTCCTACCTCATCCTGGGCGGCCTCTTCACCCTGCTGGGCGCGTTTGCCTGGAGCCAGCGCGCCAGCGGCTCCCCGGCCGACTGAGGCCGGGGTGGCCGACCGCTGCAAGGTCCTCATCGCCGGGTCCGGACCGGCCGGGCTCACCGCCGCCGTCTACGCGGCGCGCGCCCAGCTCCAGCCGGTCGTGATCGAGGGCGAGCCCTCGTCGACCAGCGACCAGCCCGGGGGCCAGCTGATGCTGACCACCGACGTCGAGAACTACCCCGGGTTCCCCGAGGGGATCATGGGGCCCGAGCTCATGGCGGCCATGCGCAGCCAGGCGTCCCGCTTCGGGGCGAGCCTGGTGACGGCCAAGGTCTCGCGCATGGACCTCTCCTCCTCGCCCTTCGGGGTCTGGGTGGGCGATCCTTCGGCGGCCGAGCCCACCTACCTGGCCGAGTCGGTCATCGTGGCCACCGGGGCCCAGGCCCTCATGCTCGGGGTGCCCGGGGAGGACCGCCTCCTCGGCTACGGGGTCTCCGCCTGCGCCACCTGCGACGGGTTCTTCTTCCGCTCCCAGGAGATCGCCGTGGTGGGGGGCGGGGACACGGCCATGGAGGAGGCCATCTTCCTCACCCGCTTTGCCTCCAAGGTAACCGTCATCCACCGGCGCGACCAGCTGCGGGCCTCGCGGATCATGCAGGAGCGGGCCATGGCCAACCCGTCCATCGAGTTCCGCTGGAACGCCCAGGTCACCGAGGTGCTGGGCGAGACCAAGGTCACCGGGGTGACCCTCTTGGACACGGTCACCGGCGAGACCTCGGAAATGGCGGTGACCGGCCTATTCGTGGCCATCGGCCACGTGCCCAACACGGCGGCCCTCGACGGCCAGCTCGAGACGGACGAGCAGGGCTACGTCTGCACCTTCGGGGGGGCCCGCTCGAGCGTCGAGGGGGTCTTCGTCTGCGGCGACGTCCAGGACCACGTTTACCGCCAGGCGGTCACCGCGGCCGGCACCGGCTGCATGGCGGCGATCGACGCCGAGCGGTGGCTGGAGGCGCGCGGCTCGTAGTGTCGGTGGGCCACGACGGCGGGAACACGCCGGGACGGCCCGGTGTTGGTGGAGGTACCTCGGGGCGTGGCCCCGGGTCCAGCGAGGAGAACGCAGATGAGCGAGAAGATCGTGACCCTTGACGACGCTACCTTTGACGAGCATGTCAAGGCCTCGGACGTCCCCGTGCTGGTGGACTTCTGGGCGGAATGGTGCGGCCCGTGCAAGATGATCTCGCCGGTGCTCGAGGAGATCGCCGACGAGCAGGCGGGGAAGCTGCAGATCGGGAAGCTGAACATCGACGACAACCTGGACGTGACGCGCCGCTACGACGTGATGAGCATCCCGACCCTGATCCTGTTCAAGGACGGCGAGCCCAAGGTCCGCCTGATCGGGGCCAAGCCCAAGGGCCAGCTGCTCCAGGAGCTGGCGGACTACCTGTAGGCGACCCCGGCGCCCTCCCCCTGAAGGAGGGCGACACGGGCGAGCCGGTCACCGACCTCCAAGAGCGGCTGGCCGCCCTCGGCTTCGACAGCGTCGGCGACCCTCCCGGCGCCTTCGGCCGGGCCACCAGGGCCGCGGTCGAGGGGTTCCAGCACCGGCGGGGGCTGCGGGTGGACGGCACCTGCGGTCGCCAGACCTGGGACACCGTGGTCGAGGCCGGCTACCGCCTGGGCGGGCGCCCCCTCTACCGCCGCACCCCCATGCTGCGCGGCGACGACGTGGCCGAGCTCCAGCAGCGGCTGGGCGCGCTCGGCTTCGACGCCGGCCGGGTCGACGGGATCTTCGGCGACGACACGGCGGGGGCCCTGGCCGAGTTCCAGCGCAACGCCGGCCTGCCGGTCGACCACGTCCTCGGCGAGGCCACCCACGCCGAGCTGCTGCGGGTCCAGTCCCGCAACACCGACTACCAGGTCGTCTCCGAGGTGCGCGACCGCGAGCGGCTCCGCCAGGCGCCGCCCACCCTGGCCGGCCGGCACGTGGCCGTCGGCGAGATGGGCGGGCTGGCGGCGGCGGCCGGGTCCCTGCGGCGGCGTCTGGTGGCCGCCGGCGCCCGGGTGACTTCCCTCCACCACCCCGACGGCTCCGCCCAGGCCCAGTCGGCCAACGCCGCGGGGGTCGACGTCTACCTGGCCCTTCGGCTCGACCCCTCCCGGCCGGGCTGCGCCACCGCCTTCTACTCGGGCTACCGCTACGAGTCCCCCGGCGGCCACCGCCTGGCCGACCTCGTCCAGCAGCGGGCCCCCGGCGCCCTCGGCGTCTCCGACCTCGGGGTCCAGGGCATGTCCATCCCCGTGCTGCGAGAGACCCGCATGCCCGCCGTCATCGTCGAGGTCGGCCCGGCCCAGGTCGTCGTGGAGAAGGGCCCGGCCCTGGCCGACGCCTTGGCCGACGCCCTGGCCGACTGGGCCGTCACCGCCTGGGACTGACCGCGGGTGGCCCGTCGGGTGACCGGAACGTGACGTAGGGACCCGCCGGGGGACGGGAGGGTGTCCAAACCCTCCAGTTCAAGGAGAAGTAAACAATCCACAACGTCATGCACAGGTTGTGGATGAGCCTGAACGAACGCTTCATGCTTCCGTGGCGGAACCCCCTGACCAGGGAATTCTCCGCCGGAAGCTCAGCCCGGACCCTCCACCGGCTCGGCGGATTGGTCAGCCCCCCGTTGATCGCCGGCCATGGCCCGGTAGATGCGCTCGAGGTCCTCGAGGGTGGCGAACTCCACGATCACCCGCCCCCGCCGGTTGCGCAGCTCGACCTTCACGCGCGTGTTCAGGTGGGCCGAGAGCAGCTCCTCGAGCTCGAGCACGCCCGGCTCAGGGAGCTTGCGGGACGGCAGGGGCCTCGTAGTGGTAGTACCACTGGTAGTACCATTGGACGCGGGCTCGGCGACTTCTGGCTCCTCCTCGGCCCGCACCGCCTCCTCCACCGCCCGCACGGTCAGCCCCTCGGCCACGATCCGCTGGACCAGCGCCTCCTGGAGGGCCCGGTCCGGGGTGCCCAGGAGCGCCCGGGCGTGGCCGGCCGAGATCGTCCCGTCGGCCACGGCGCGCTGGGCGCCGGCCGGTAGCTGGAGCAGCCGGAGGGTGTTGGTCACCGTGGCCCGGCTCTTGCCGACGCGGGTGGCGACCTGCTCGTGGGTGAAGCCGAACTCGTCGATCAGCTGTTGGTACGCGGCGGCCTCCTCGAGGGCGTTGAGGTCCGTCCGATGCAGGTTCTCGACCAGCGCCTGCTCGAGCGCGTGCACATCGGTGGTCGAGGACTGGACGAGGACCGGCAGGGTCTGCAGCCCCGCCCTCCGTGCCGCCCGCCACCGCCGCTCGCCGGCGATCAGCTCGTAGCTGTCCTCCTCACCGTCGACCTCGCGCACCAGGACGGGCTGGAGCACTCCGAGCTCGCGGATCGACGCGGCCAGCGCCGACATCGACTCCTCGTCGAAGTGCGACCGGGGCTGGAGGCGGTTGGGCCGGACGCTGGAGATCGGCACCTCCCGCAGGGCAGACCCCTCCTCCCCCATCGCCTCGGTGGGGATGAGGGACCCGAGCCCCTTACCCAGCCCGCTTCGGCGCGCCATTGCTCACCTCCTTGGCCAGCTCGCGGTAGGCGACGGCGCCCCGCGAGGTCGGATCGAACACCGTGATCGGCTGGCCGAACGACGGCGCCTCGGAGAGCCGGACGGTTCGTGGGATCACGATCCGGCAGACCTGGTCGGCGAAGTGCTCGCGGACCTCGGCCGCCACGTCCACCGACAGGCGGGTCCGCGAGTCGAACATGGTGAGGACGATGGTCGAGATCTCGAGCGCACTGTTGAGGTTGGAGGCGACCAGGTGGACGTTGCGCAGCAGCTGGCTCAGCCCCTCGAGGGCGTAGTACTCGCACTGGATCGGCACCAGCACCTCTGAGGCCGCGGCCAGGCCGTTGACCGTGATCAGGCCCAGTGACGGCGGGCAGTCGATGAGGATGAAGTCGAAGTCGTCGACCACCCGGTCGATGGCCTTCTTGAGCTTCAGCTCCCGGCTGAAGGCGGGCACGAGCTCGATCTCGACGCCGGCCAGGTCGATCGTCGCCGGCGCCACGAACAGGTTCCGGACGCTGGTCGGCTCGACGCAGTCCTCCATCGGGGCGTCGCGCATGATCACGTCGTACATGGACAGGGAGAAATTGCGGGCATCGATCCCGAGCCCCGTCGTGGCGTTGGCCTGCGGGTCGAGGTCCACCACCAGGACCCGATAGCCCAAGTCGGCCAGGGCGGCACCGAGGTTCACGGTGGTGGTGGTCTTGCCCACGCCCCCCTTCTGGTTGGCCACGGCCAGCACCCGGGGCAGCTCCCTGACCGGTCGGGCGCCGTTGCTGGCCACCTCTTCTGTGGGGGAGTCGTCACCGGCGGGTTCGGGGGCCGCGGCCACGGCGGCTGCGGGAGCGGGCTCGCCTGCCCCTGCGTCCTCCGGCTCCGGCTCGGCTTCTTCGCCCGCGTCCTCGGCCTCCGGCTCTTCGGCGGGATCGGCCGCGGTGACGGCCGTGGCCTGCATCGACGACTCGGGGTCAGCCGGAGGTCCAGGTTCGATGTCGGCGACCTCCTGGTCGAACAGCGGGGGATCCTCGGCGGACGGGGGAGCGTCACCCGGGCTCGCGTCCGCGACGACGATACGGTCCTCCACCTCGACGCCGACCCCACCTTCTCCCTCGGAGTCCTGGTCGTGCTCCCGGTCTCGGCGCCTGATCCGCACTACGCGGTGACGTCCTGCACTAGCGGCACCTGCCCATCCTCGCCGCCTGGGGCTCCCGGGTCAAGCCTCTCGGCACCGTTCTCAAGGATTTTCTTGGCACCACGGGCCGACGGGACAGTTTCACGTGACACCTTACGGTGAAACAACACGAACCCGTGCCCAGACGTTTCACGTGATACATTACGGTGAAACAACACCTGAAGGGCAGGGTGAGGTGCCGACCGACATCGACATTGGCGTCCTGGTTGGCCTCCTGGTGGGGGAGGGCCACTTCGGCGGGGACGGCCGCCAGCCCCAGATCACCCTCAGGATGCACGTCCGCCACGAGGCCCTCTTCCACTGGCTCGAGCGGGAGTTCCCCGGCGGGAAGCTCTACGGCCCCTACCACCACTCCGGCCGGCACTACTACCAGTGGATGGCCCGGGGAACGTACCTGAAGGAGGTGCTGGTGCCGCTGCTGCGTCCGCACATCACCCCCGACCTCGACGGCCACGCCGCCCAGCGGTTCGCCGAGATGCAGACCCGCTACGCCAGGATCCTCGGCACCCCGGCAACAGCCCCGCCCGTGGGGGAGGAGACCTGAGCGAGGAGGCGGACGCACGACGGGCTGTGCACGGGGAGGAGCCGCCGGGGATCGGCTGACCCCTGAGCCGCCGGCGCCGGCGGCCTGCCCGTCCGTTGCCGAACCTCGACCTCGACCACCGAAGAAAACCCGGCTCCCCGGTGGCGACGGTTCCCCTCCCGTAGAAGAACGTTTCCCGCTCTCCCGTTCCCGAGACGGCCGGTCACACACCCTCAACTACGGCACCCTGGCGGCGGCGGCCGGGAAATCACCGGCGGGTGGTCCCCCTCGTGGCGTGGCCTTTCCCCGGAGTCCCCCGCCGTTGCCGGGCCCTGGTCCGCCGTGCCCCGTGCCCAGCCCGGTGCGGCTGCTCTCGGACCTCGGTTCCGGCCGTCAGAGCTCAGAAGAGGGGGCGCTTGGCCGGGACCCCCACCCGCCGCGGAAAGCGGTCGGGGCAGGCGTGCTGCTGCCGGATGACGGCGAAACCGAACGTCGCGCGCACCAGCGCCGCCGGCCCCAGCCCGAGGAGGACCAGGCCGTCCTCGTTCCAGCGATCCCCGTCGTCCTCACCCTCGGGACGCTCCGACACCACCAGCGCCCCGCCGACCTCGAGGAACGGGGCCGCGCACTCGGCCGTGGTGGCCGGCCGGCCGAAGGAGCGCGCCACCACCAGCTGGTAGGCGGCACGTCGCTGCGGATCCCGCCCAATCTCCTCGGCCCTGCCCTCGACCACGCTCACCCTCTCCTCGAGACCACAGCGCTCGACGGCCCGGCGGAGGAAAGCCACCCGGCGACCGGCGGCCTCCAGCAGGGTGATCCGGGCGGCCGGCCAGGCGAGGGCCAGGACCAGGCCGGGGAGCCCACCCCCCGATCCCAGGTCGAGCACGGTTCCCGGCGTCTCGATCCCCGCGGCGCCCACAGCCCAGGCGAAGCCCCGGGCGTGGTCGATCTGGCCCTGGAGGGGTCCGGGTCCGAGCAGCCCGAGCTGGCGGGCCTCGCCAAGTGCCTCGAGCAGCGCCGGCTGCTCGTCCTCTCGGTGCACGGCCTTCGGCGCCCGAGGGGATCCCCGGTGAAAGGGGTCCGGGCCCGGTCGCTCAGCCCGGGGCGATCACGACGTGGCGGTGCGGGTCCTCGCCGTCGGAACGCGTCACGACGCCGTCGATCTCGTTGATGGCGTCGTGGACCACCTTGCGGTCAGCCGGGGACATCGGTTCGAGGGCTCGCTCGTTCCCCGACTCGATCACGTCCGCCGCCACCTGCTGGCTGAATCGCTGCAGGGCGGCTGACCGCTTCTCGCGGTAGCCGGCCACGTCGACCAGGATCCGGTCGGTGCGCGACGGGCACCGCCGCTGGACCACGGTGCGGGTCACGTCCTGCAGCGCGGCCAGGGTGGACCCCTTCGGCCCCACCAGCAGCCCCAGCCCCTCGCCGTCGGCCGCCACCTCGACGGTCTCTTCGTCGATGACCCGGGTCCTCACCGTCCCCTCGAACCCGTAGGTGTCGAGGAGGCCCTCCAGGAACTCCTTGGCCACCTCCGCCTGCTCCTCCAGGGTCATGCCCTCCGCCATCTCGGCCTCCTCCGTCGCCGTCTGCCCCTCGGGGCCCCTTCCACCACGTCCGGCACGCCCGTTGTCGGACTCGCCGCCCCGGCCGCGGGCCGAGCCGTTCTCTGCGGCCGACGCCCCGGCCCCTGCACCCGCCCCGGACCGGCTCCGCCTCCGGCGGGCCGACCGGCTCTTGCCACCGCCCGATCCCGATGAACGCGCCGGGCTCTCACCCGAGGGCTGCTCGCCCTCGGCCGCTCCCTGGCGTGCGCCCTCCCCGGAGCGACCGCCCCCGCCCTGGCGTCCACCTCGCCCGCCACCCGAGGACCGTGTGCGGTCCCGGCTGCCGTGGCGTTGGCGCTTGGGCCGCGGCCCGACCGGCCGGACCCGGGCACGCACCCGGGCCTCGCCCCGGACGCGGCCGAACAGGCCGCTCTTCGGCTCGCTGATCACGATCAGCTCGGCGTCGCCCTCGGCCACACCCAGCTGGTAGAGGGCAGCCTCCTTGGCCTCCTCCACTGTCTTGGCGGTCACCTCGACCCACTCCACTCCTCAGCGTGCCTTTCTCGCTCGTTTGGACTTCGACCGGGGATGCTGCTTGGGTGCGGTACTACCATCGGTAGTACCGTCGCCCTTGGCCGCAGCCCCCTTGGACCCGCTTCCGTTCCCCGCCGCCGGCGTGCCCTTCGCCGTGCCCGTCGGGGCCCCGTTGGCCTCGGCCGCCGGCTTGTCGGCCGGACCGGCGCCACCCGGTTCAGGCGGGGCCACGGCGGGCGTTGCCGCGCCGGCCAGGCGGGTGAACCAGCTCTCCTTCTTGGGTTTGGCGCCCGTGCCGATCTCTCGTTCGCCGGGTTTGTCCACCAAGCCGTACCTGAAGATCAGGTCCTGGGTGAGGATTCGGATGGCCGAGGAGACCACCATGTAGATGGCCACGGCGGCGGGGATCAGGAAGTAGATGTAGGCGAAGATCAGCGGCATCACCTTCTGCATCGTCTGCATCTGGGGGTTCATCTGGGCCGCGGCCTTGTTGCGCTTGGTCATCTGGCTCATCTGCAGGTACTGCAGGCCCACGGCCAGCGCCAAGAGCAGGAAATACGGGACGTACTCGTACCAATGGACGTGGTGCGAGAGGGGCTTGAGGGCCAGTGTGAGGATCCAGGACTTCATCTTCCCCGGGGCGTTGACCAGGTTGTGGTACATCTTCGAGGTGGAGGGGATGTAACGCGGCACGGCGCAGACGGTGTAGCCGTGCGGCGGGGTGCACGTTGTCGTCCCCGTGGCCACGGTCCCATTGGCCAGGACCGTTCCCTTGGGGTAGGGCTTTGTCTTTGCGATGGTGTTGGTGAGCCCTTTGATGACGTCATAGAGGACGATCAGCGCGGGCATCTGGAGGAACATCGGCAGGCAGCCCCCGGTGGGGCTCACCCCCGACTCCCGGTAGAGGCGCATCATCTCGGAGTTGAGCTGCTCGCGGTTCTCGGGTCCCTTGTACTTCTGTCGCAGCTTCTGCAGCTCGGGCTGGAGCGCCTGCATGGCGATCATCGACCGCGTGCTCTTGATGGTGAGCGGGGTGAGGATCGCCATGATCAAGATGGTGAGCAGGGCGATGGCGATCGTGTACTGGGGGATGATCCCGTAGATGAAGGCGAGGACCCACGCCACCGTCACGAAGAGGGGATGGAAGATCTCCCCGACCGCCTTGAACAGGGAGTTCTCCGTCCCCAGCAGCGGGGCGATCGCGCCCAGGCCCCTCACCTGGTCACCCCGGCGGGGCGGTGGTCGTGGGCGTCGTGCCGCTCGGGCACGAGGTCGACGCCGCGGCCGCCCAGCGGCCGGCAGCGGGCGATCCGGCGGACGGCCAACAGGCCCCCCCGCAGGGCGCCGTGGCGCTCGATGGCCTCGGCCGCGTAGGCCGAGCAGCTCGGGTAGAACCGGCACGGGGAGACCTGCCCGCGGCGTAGGCCCTGGTAGGCACGGATGGCCCCGAGCAGCGCCCGCTGCGCCGGACGCCGGGGCGAGGAGGTCACCGGCGGGGTGGCGGCCGTCATCGGCGGGTGGCCCGGCCGGCAGCGGCGGCCATGGCCTCGCGGACCGCCCCCGCCAGGTCGGCGAAGTCGAGCAGGGCGGCCTCGGGCTCGGGGCGGATGAGGTAGCTCCCCGGCGGCACCACGGCGGCGGCCTCGCGGACCGCGGCCCGACATCGGCGCCGGAGCCGGTTGCGGTACACGGCGTTGCCACACCGGCGGCCGATCACGTACCCCACCCGGGCCAGCTCTCCGGCGGGGCCGGCGTCGGGCACGTAGGAGGCCCGAACCGGGCCGCGCGAGGCCGCCCCTGCCGGTCGACGAAGCGCCCGGAAGGTCGATCGGTCCCGGATCCTCCCGGCCCTGCGCCCCATCTCCAACGGTTCGCGCCGATCCGGTCAGACCGTCAGCCGATGCCGCCCCTTGAGCCGCCTCGCCCTCAGGATCGCTCGGCCGCCACGCGTTGACATGCGCTTGCGGAAGCCGTGGGTCTTCGCTCGCTTGCGCGTATTGGGCTGGTAGGTTCGCTTCACTTCGGTCAGCCTTTCACCGCTGTGGCCTGGTAGAACTTGTCGTTCCGGCCCTGGCGGGCCGGCGTGGGGGGAGCTCACCGCCGACCGGGGGACGCTGGCGACGGGGCGCCGGGGAGGCCGGCGGCGGCGATGACGCTCACCAGATGCTAGGCGACAACCCGGCCCGGCACTAGTCGAGATCGCGGCGCCGCCCCCGGCGCACCGGGGCCTCGCTCCGGGCCCGGCGCCAGTGGGCGGAGCCGTCCCTCGCGGTGTACGTTCGGACGACCGAGGGCACTCGTGTGATCCACACCTGTGGATCACCCTGTGGACGAGCGGGCGCCCAGGTGCGCGGAGGAGCAGGTGGACGAAACCAGCGGGCTGTGGACGCTCTGCACGGCCTCCTTGCGTGAACAGGTGTCGGACGCAACGTGGCAAATGTGGCTGTCGGGCATCGAACCGGTGTCGTTCTCCGACGGCGAGATGGTGCTCGGGGTGCCCAACGCCGTCGTCCGTGACCGCGTGGAGGGCCGGTTCCTCCACCTCATCGGCGACATCCTCTCGGCCATGGCCGGGACCCCGGTGACGGTCCGGCTCAAGGTGCTCGACCGGCCCGTGGCCGCCCAGGCCCGGAGTGAGGAGCCCTCGGCGCCGTCGGCCCCGGGGACCGCCAACGGGGCCCGCCCCGCCGGGCCCGAGGTCCGTCCGTCCCCCCCGTCCGCGTCGCGCGAGACCCCGGCGGTCACCCTCGACCCACGTTTCACCTTCGACACCTTCGTCACGGCCTCCTCGAACCGCCTGGCCCACGCCGCCGCCCAGGCCGTGGCCGAGAACCCGGGCCGCTCCTACAACCCCTTGTTCATCTACGGCGACTCGGGCCTGGGCAAGACCCACCTGCTCCACGCCATCGGCAACTACGTCCAGGAGAACTTCCCGGCCCGCAGCGTCCTGTACGTGACCACCGAGACCTTCATGAACGACTTCGTGGACTCCTTGCGGATGTCCACCACCATCGCCTTCAAGCGGCGCTACCGGGTCTGCGACGTCCTGCTCATCGACGACGTGCAGTTCATGCAGAACAAAGAGGGGCTCCAGGAGGAGTTCTTCCACACCTACAACGACCTCCACGGCGCCGGCAAGCAGATCGTGCTCACCTCCGACCGGCCGCCCAAGTCGATCGACACGCTCGAGGACCGGCTGCGCAGCCGGTTCCTCTCGGGCCTCATCACCGAGGTCGACCCGCCCGACATCGAGACCCGCCTGGCCATCCTGCGCTCGAAGGCCGAGGCCGACCAGGAGAAGATCCCCGACGACGTCCTGGAATTCATCGCCACCCACGTGAAGGACAACATCCGCGAGCTCGAGGGCGCCCTGATCCGGGTCACCGCCTTCGCCAGCCTCAACGGCGAGCCCGTCTCCCTCGACCTGGCCGAGCGGGTCCTCTCCGACATCACGTCGACCACCCAGCCCCGGGCCATCACCCCCCAGATGATCCTCGACGCCACCGCCTTGAGCTATGGCTTCACCGTCGAGGCCATCTGCGGGCCGAGCCGCACCCGCCCCCTGGTGACCGCCCGCCAGGTGGCCATGTACCTGGTCCGCAACCTGACCGACTACAGCTACCCGGCCATCGCCCGGGTGTTCGGCGGGCGCGACCACACCACCGTCATCCACGCGGTCGACAAGATCAGCACCCAGATGAAGGAACGCCGCCAGATCTACGAGCAGGTGACCGAGCTCACCCTCCAGATCCGCAACGTCACATGAGCCCGGGCGCACTCCCGGCCTGTGGGCGACGGCGGTCTATCCTGGGGACACGACCCACGACCGTCCACAGCCCGGCCCGAGGCGGCCGTCGCCGGTTCCCCGCCGTCCCCCGACCCCTTCACCCCGGTGGACGACCGCACCGCCTCCCACCAGGGATGCGACCGTTCCATCCACAATCCCCAGCACCTACTACCTCTAGAGAAAGAATTACCTCTTTCATGTGTGACCAGACGTGTGGACCCCGACGACAGGTAGGTGGCCGGTGAAGTTCCGCTCAGAACGCGACTCGCTCGTCGAGGCCCTCTCGACCGCCGGCCGGGCGGCCAGCGGCCGCTCGGTCTCCTCTCCGGTGCTCTCGGGGCTGCTGCTGCGGTGTGCGGGGAACGCCCTGGTGGTCACCGGGACCGATCTGGACCTGACCGTACGGGTGGACCTCGAGGTCATCGGCCTCGAAGACGGCGAGTGCGTGGTGCCGGCGCGCTTGGCGGTCGACATCGTGCGGTCGCTCGAGTCGGGAGCGGTGACCGTGGAGGGGGCGGAGGAGAAGGTCGAGATCTCGGCGGCCCGCTCGCGCTTCGGGCTGCGGGCGTTCCCCGCGGTCGAGTTCCCGGCCGTGGCCGTGGGCGAGGAGCCGGCGGTGATGCTGCCGGCGCCCATGGTGGCCGAGGGACTGCGCCAGGTGGTGCGGGCGGCCTCGACCGACGACGCGCGACCGTTGCTCACCGGTGTGCTGCTCACCGAGGAGGGCGGGTCGATCCGCCTGGTGGCCACCGACTCCTACCGGCTCGCCCTGCGCGACCTGTCGGGCACCAAGGGCCTGGGCGGCGCGGACGGTGGCGGTGACATCCTCGTGCCGGCCAGGGCCCTGGCCGAGCTCCAGCGGTTGGCCCCGGGGGCGAGCGGCCCCGGGACGGGGGAGGAGCCGTCGGGGGGACGGGTGGCCGAGGTGGGGGTGGCCATCGGCGCCAAGGAGATCACCTTCGTCCACGGGTCGGTCCGGATCACCACCCGTCTGCTCGAGGGCACCTACCCCGACTACCGCCAGCTGGTGCCCGACCACTACCCCAACCGCCTCCACCTGGGCAAGGAGACCCTGCTCGCCGCGCTACGCCGGGTCCGGCTGCTGGTGCGCGACTCCACGACGCCGGTGCGCCTGGCCATGCGGCCCGGCGGGGTCGACCTCACGGTCGTCTCCCAGGAGGTCGGCGACGCCAGCGAGACCGTCGACGGCGACTTCTCCGGCGAGGAGCTGGTCATCGCCTTCAATCCCACCTACCTGATCGACGGGGTGGA
The DNA here is from genome assembly GCA_963770505.1 of uncultured Actinomycetota bacterium. Taxonomy (GTDB): domain Bacteria; phylum Actinomycetota; class Acidimicrobiia; order Acidimicrobiales; family RAAP-2; genus CAVYPR01. The sequence continues at coordinate 976,912 of CAVYPR010000006.1, forward strand.
GGCGGTGCTGAGCGACGAGGTGATCATCGAGACGGCCGAGCCGTCGCGCCCGGCGACGGTGCGCGGGGCCGAGCACGAGGACTTCCGGTACCTGCTGATGCCCGTGCGGGTGTCCTGAGCCCGGCGGGCCCGGGCCGCCGTGACCCTGCGCCGCATCCACCTGGCCGACTTCCGGTCGTTCGCCGAAGCCACCTTCGAGCCCGACCCCGAGGGGACCACGGTGCTCTCGGGCCCCAACGGGACCGGCAAGACCACCGTCCTGGAGGCCGTGGCGTACCTCGGGACCCAGCGGTCGTTCCGCGGGGCGCCCAAGGAGGCGATGGTGCGCACCGGCTGCGAGCGCGCCGTGCTGCGGGCCGAGCTCACCCGCCAGGGGGCGCCGGTGCTGGTCGAGGCCGAGGTGGCCACCTCGGGCCGCTCGAGGGCCCAGGTCAACCGCCAGCCGGCCCGGGCCCGGCGCGACCTGGCCGAGGCCGTGCCGGTCACCGTCTTCAGCCCCGACGACCTCGGCGTGGTCCGGGCCGGCCCCTCCCGGCGCCGTGACCTCCTCGACGACGCGCTCGGCCTCTTGGACCCGGCGGCCTCGGCGCTGGCCGACGAGGTCGAGCGCGTGCTGCGCCAGCGCGGGGCGCTGCTGCGCCAGGCGGGAGGCCGGGCCAGCGCCGAGGTGGCCACGACCCTCGACGTCTGGGACGAGCGCCTGGCGACGGCCGGCACCGAACTGGCCGCCGCCCGCCAGTCGCTGGTCGAAGAGCTCGCCCCCTTCGTGGCCGCGTCGTACGCCTCTTTGGCGGCCGGGGCCGCCGGCGGATCGGGTGTCGACCTCGCCTACCGGCGTTCGTGGGAGGGCCCGCTGGCCGACGCCCTGGCCGCGGGGCGACGCGAGGACCTGCGGCGCGGGGCCACCGGCGCGGGGCCGCACCGCGACGACGTGGCCCTGGCCATCGACGGCCGCGATGCCCGGCTCCAGGCCTCCCAGGGCGAGCAGCGCTGCCTGGCCCTGGCCCTGCGGCTGGGGGTCCACCGGCTGGTGACGGCCCGTGCGGGCACGGCCCCCATCCTCCTGCTCGACGACGTCTTCTCCGAGCTCGACCCCTTCCGGGCCCGCGCCCTGGTCCACGAGCTCCCGGCCGGCCAGGCCCTGCTGACCACGGCCGTGCCCCTGCCCGAAGGGGTGTCGGTGGCGGCCACGGTCGACGTGCGGCGGCTGGCGGGGGAGCGGTGAGCCGGTCGCGCCGGAGCCGCCGGCCGGGGACCGACCCCGGGCCGCGCCCGCTGGGCGAGGCGCTGGACGCGGCGGTGGCCCGGCTGGGCCCCGTCGGGGTGCCGGCGGCCCCGGCCGCGTCGCTGTCGGCCGTCTTCTCCCGATGGGAGGAGATCGCCGGCCCGGCGGTCGCCCGCCACGTGCGCCCGGTCCGCCTGCGCGGAGGGGTGCTGGTGGTGGCGGCCGACCACCCGGCCTGGGCGACCCAGGTGCGCACCCTGGGCACGGGGCTGCTGGCCCGGGTGGGCGAGGTCTCGGGGCGCACGCCCGAGCGCCTCGAGGTGACCGTCGAACGTGCCGCGGAGGGGCCGCGAAGCCGTCCGGTGGGCGGTGACGTCGGGTAGAATGGGACGTCCGCTCCGGACTCGTGACCCGAACGAACCGGGAACCCGGCGCGCACGACGAAAACCATCGGATCTGAAAGGACGCGCCCGTGGAGAGCGTGGAGGCACACATTGGGGCGTGACGACGCCTCCTACGGCGCCAAGGACATCACCGTCCTCGAGGGGCTCGAGCCGGTCCGCATCCGCCCGGGGATGTACATCGGCTCCACCGGCCCGAGCGGCCTGCACCACCTGGTCTGGGAGGTGGTCGACAACTCCGTCGACGAGGCGATGGCCGGCTACTGCACCCGGATCGACGTGACCCTGCTGGCCGACGGCGGGTGCCGGGTGGTCGACGACGGCCGGGGGATCCCGGTCGATCCCCACCCGCAGTACCCGGACCGCTCGGCGGCCGAGATCGTCCTCACCACGCTGCATGCCGGGGGGAAGTTCGGGGGGGCCGGCTACAAGGTCTCCGGCGGCCTGCACGGGGTGGGGGTCTCGGTGGTGAACGCCCTGTCCCGGCGCCTCCTGCTCGAGATCGACCATGGGGGCCGCCACCACGTGCTCGAGTTCACCGACGGCGGGCAGCCCAAGGGCAAGTTGAAGAAGACCGGGGACGCGCCGCGGGGCCGCACCGGCACCACCGTCACCTTCTGGCCCGACCCCTCGATCTTCGAGGAGGTGGAGTTCCGGGCCCAGACGATCATCGAGCGGCTGCAGGTGATGGCCTTTTTGAACAAGGGGCTCGAGATCCGCTTCGCCGACGAGCGGCGTCGGGCGCGGGGAGAAGACGGTGTTCCGCTACAACGGCGGCATCGTCGACTTCGTGAAGCATCTGAACGCGCCGAAGGAGTCGCTCTTCCGCAAGGTCGCCTCCTACGAGCAGACCGAGGACGCCCAGGAGGTCGAGGTGGCCCTGCAGTGGAACACCGGGTTCCACGAGAGCATCCACTCCTTCGCCAACGGGATCTCCACCACCGAGGGGGGGATGCACGAAGAGGGGTTCAAGAAGGCCCTCACCAACGTGGTGAACCGCTACGCCGCGCTCGCGCAACCTGGTGAAGGAGAAGGAGGACAACCTCCTCGGCGAGGACATCCGCGAGGGGCTGACGGCCATCGTCTCGGTGCGCCTGAAGGACCCGCAGTTCGAGGGGCAGACCAAGGCCAAGCTGGGCAACGTGCCCATCCGCTCACTGGTGGAGCGGGCCACCAACGAGAAGCTGGCCGAGTGGCTGGAGGAGAACCCCACCGAGGCCAACCAGGTGGTGAAGAAGTCCCTGGTGGCCCAGCGGGCCCGGGTGGCCGCCCGCCAGGCCCGCGACCTCACCCGGCGCAAGTCCGGCCTCGACGGGGCGGGGCTGCCGGGCAAGCTGGTCGACTGCTCGTCGCGCGACCCGCGCGAGTGCGAGCTGTTCATCGTGGAGGGGAACTCGGCCGGCGGCTCGGCCAAGGACGCCCGCGACCCGAGGACCCAGGCCATCCTGCCCATCCGGGGCAAGATCCTGAACGTCGAGCGGGCCCGCATCGACAAGATGCTGAAGAACGCCGAGATCCAGGCGCTGATCGCCGCGGTGGGGGCGGGCCTGGCCGAGGACTTCGACGTGACCAAGATCCGCTACCACAAGGTGATCCTGCTGGCCGACGCCGACGTGGACGGCTCGCACATCAGGACGCTGCTGCTCACGTTCTTCTTCCGCCAGATGAAGCTGCTGGTCGAGGGCGGCTTCGTCTACGTGGCCCAGCCGCCGCTCTACTCGACCCTGGTCGGCAAGGAGAAGCTCTACCTGAAGGACGACGCGGCCAAGGACGCCTTCATGGTCGAGCACCCCGACCACAAGCAGGACTTCCAGCGGCTGAAGGGGCTGGGCGAGATGGACTTCGGGGAGCTGCGCGAGACCACCATCGACCCCACCAAGCGCTCGCTGCTGCAGATCAGCGTGGAGCAGGCGGCGCTGGCCGACGAGGTCTGCTCGGTGCTGATGGGTGACGACGTCGAGCTGCGCCGGCAGTTCATCCAGTCCAACGCGAAGGACGTTCGCTTCCTCGACGTCTGAGGCGGACACGAACGATGGCACCACGGCGGACCAAGAACCCCACCAGTACCAACGGGAGCTCCGGAGGCGGGCCCCCCGCCGACGACGGCGCGGTGCTGGGCTTCATCGAGCCCATCGAGATCCAAGAGGAGATGGAGCGCTCGTTCCTCGAGTACTCCATGTCGGTCATCGTCTCGCGGGCCCTGCCCGACGTGCGCGACGGGCTCAAGCCGGTGCACCGGCGGATCCTCTACTCGATGTTCGACCAGAACCTGCGGCCCGACCGCCCGCACGTGAAGTGCGCGGCGGTGGTCGGCGAGGTGATGGGCACCTACCACCCCCACGGCGACTCGGCCATCTACGACGCCCTGGTCCGCATGGTGCAGGACTTCAGCCTCCGCCACCCCCTTATCGACGGCCACGGCAACTTCGGCGGGACGGGCCCCGACGAGGGTCCGGCGGCCATGCGCTACACCGAGTGCCGGCTCCAGTCGCTCGCCCTCGACCTCATGGCCGGCATCGACGAGGAGACCGTCGACTTCGTCCCGAACTACTCCAACAGCACCGAGGAGCCGACGGTCCTGCCCTCGCGCTTCCCCAACCTGCTGGTGAACGGCTCGCAGGGGATCGCCGTGGGGATGGCCACCAACATCCCGCCGCACAACCTGGGGGAGGTGATCGACGCCACGGTGCACCTGCTCGAGCACCCCGACGCCACCCCCGACCACCTCATGGAGTTCGTGAAGGGCCCGGACTTCCCCACCGGCGCCCAGATCCTCGGCCGCCAGGGCATCCTCGACGCCTACCGCACCGGCCGGGGCTCGGTGAAGATGAGGGCGGTCGCCGAGATCGAGGAGGGCCGCGAGGCCACCCGGATCGTGGTCACCGAGCTCCCTTACCAGACCTCGGTCGAGGTGGTCGAGCAGAAGATCCACGACCTGGTGAAGGCGGGCGACCTCGACGGGATCGCCGACATCCAGAACGACTCGGCCGGCCGCAAGCACCGCCTGGTCATCCGCCTGAAGCGCGACGCCAACGCCAACGTGGTGCTGAACAAGCTCTTCAAGCACACCCCGCTGCAGACCAGCTTCGGGGTGAACACCCTGGCCCTGGTGGACGGGGTGCCCCGGACCCTCAACCTGGCCCAGGTGCTCACCCACTACGTGGCCCACCAGGTCGAGGTGGTCACCCGGCGTAGTGAGTTCCGCCTGCGCAAGGCGCAGGCCCGGGCGCACATCGTCGAAGGGCTGCTGCGGGCCATCGACATGCTCGACGCGGTCATCGCCGCCATCCGGGGGTCCGACGACCGGCCGGCGGCCAGGGCGGCCCTCATGGCCGCACCCTTCTCCTTCAGCGAGGAGCAGGCCAACCACATCTTGGACATGACGCTGGGCCGGCTCACCCGCCTGGGGCGCACCGAGCTCGAAGAGGAGATGGCCGAGCTGCGCCAGACGATCGCCGAGCTGCAGTCGACCCTGGCCGACCCGGCCAAACTGCGCGCGGTGATCGCCAGCGAGATGACGGCCATCCGCGACAAGTTCGCCGACCCCCGGCGGACCCTCATCACCCACGACCCGGGCGAGCTGGGGGTCGAGGACCTGGTCGACGACGAGGACATCGTGGTGACCATGACGTCGGCCGGCTACATCAAGTCGGTGTCGGCCGACGCCTTCCGCACCCAGGGGCGCGGGGGGCGGGGCGTCCAGGGGGCGCGCCTCAAGGAGGAGGACCTCGTCACGAACGTGGTGCACACCACGACCCTGTCCTACCTGCTGCTCTTCTCCAACCGCGGGCGCGTCTACCGCCTGCGGGGCCACGAGATCCCGATGAAGGAGCGCACCGCCCGGGGCACCGCCCTGGTCAACCTGCTGCCGCTCGAGGCCGGCGAGACGGTGCAGGCCATCGTGGAGACCCGGGACTTCCCGGCCGACCACTACCTGGTCTTCGCCACCGCCCGGGGACAGGTCAAGAAGACCGCCTTTAGCGAGTACGACAAGTCACGGCGCGAGGGGTTCATCGCCATCAACCTGCGCGACGGCGACGAGCTGGTGCGGGTGGTGGCCACCAGCGGGGACGACGACCTCTTCGAGGTCACCCGCAAGGGGATGACCATCCGCTTCTCGGAGAACGACGTGCGGGCCATGGGGCGCGACGCGGCAGGCGTGCGGGGCATCCGGCTGCGCGAGGACGACGAGGTGGTCTCCTTGGACGTGGCCCGCGACGACACCGACATCCTGCTCGTGACCGACGCCGGCTACGGAAAGCGCACCAAGCTCGAGCGGTTCAACCGCCAGGCCCGGGGCGGCCAGGGCGTCCGGGGCATCCGGCTCACGGCCAAGCGGGGCCGGGTGGTGGCCGCCTTCATGGTGGCCCTCGACGGCGAGATCCTGCTGGTGTCGTCGGGCGGGGTGGTGATCCGCACGGCCGTGCGCGAGATCGCCTCCCAGGGACGCGACGCCACCGGGGTCCGGGTGATGAACCTCGACGAGGGCCAGGCCGTGGCCGCGGTGGCCGGGGTCTCGGGCTCCGAGTAGGCCCTCAGGTCGCTCCCGAGATCGTCATCGTGTAGGGGGCGGCGGGGGGGACGTAGGTACCGAGGGCGTGGAGCCCTGTGGCCACCACCACGTGGGCGGAGACCGAGCCGACCTCGACCTGCAGCGAGCCGTCCACCCGGAACACCTGGGTCTGGCCGGGCGCCAGCACGCCGCTGAAGGCCGGCGCGGCCTGGCCGGACTGGGTGGCCTGCACCCAGGAGGACCCGCCTGTGGCCTTCACCGTGACCTGGAAGCTGGTCGAGTGGACGGTCAGGTTGGCGGCGTTGGGCGACGTGGTGGTGACGGTCAGGGTCTGGGAGGGGGCGCCGGTTGTGTGGTGGCCGTGGCTCCCCGAGGCGGACGCGGCGGTGGTCGGGGTGGTGGGGGCCTGGGTGACCCCGATGTCGCTCAGCCAGCGGGGCTCGTAGCGGTGGACCAGCAGGGCGCCGACGCCCAGCACGACGGCGACGGCCAGGACGCCGATCGCCACCGAGAGCGCGGCGGTCGACGGACGGGCCTTGGACCCGCGCGTCGCCTGGGGTCGCACGGCCGGGATGACCCCGGTGTTGGGCACCGCGTGCACCGGGGCGGTCGCCGAGGGGGCCCTCCCGCTGGGCACCGCGTGCACCGGGGCGGTCGCCGAGGGGGGCCTCGCACTGGGCACCGCGTGCACCTGGGCGGTGGTCGAGGGGACCCCGGTCGGATGGGGTGTCACGTGGACCGGGCTCTCCACCCTGGTGACCGAGCTCACCGGCACCGTGCCGGTCGGGGCCGACGGTGGTCCGACCGCCACGGCGGTCGTGGCGGCCACGGCCGCCGGGGCGACGGCGGCGACCGGTCGCGGCGCCACCGGGACCACCGGGGGGGCGGCGGTCGGCGACGGCCAGTGGTCCACCACGGCCAGGACGAAGCGGTCGCCGGGCAGGCCGAGGAAGTCGGCGTAGCGCCGGAGGGTCTGGAGCACCACCACCCGGTCGGGGATGCGGTCGACCGTGCCGGTCTCGAGGGCCTCGAGCTGGTGCAGGTTGAGCCCGGTCCGGGCGGCGACGTCCTCGAGATGGAGCCCCTGGCGGGTCCGGGCCCGCCGCAGGAGGCGGCCGACCTCGGGCACGGACGAGGGGGTCCCGGTCGTCGCGTCGCCTCGCCGGTTGCCGCCGTCGTGACGCCGGGTCACCGCATGCTCCCTCCTGTTCCGAGCCGCCAGCCTACCTCAGGGCCTTCTTCCAGGTGGTGGGTGGTAAGGCAACGGGCCACAGGTTCTCTACAGCTTCGGACGACAGGATGCGTGCCGGGAGGTGCGACGACGTGGCAGAAGCGGCGCGAGTGCTGGTGGTCGACGACGAGCCGGGGATCTGCGACCTGGTGTCGATGGCCCTGCGCTACGAGGGGCTCAAGGTGGAGGTGGCCCACACGGGCTGGGACGCTCTGCGGTCGGTGGCCAGCTTCCGCCCGCACCTCGTGGTGCTCGACGTGATGCTCCCCGACCTCGACGGGTTCGAGGTCCTGCGGCGGCTCTCTGGCGACCACCCGCGGGTCCCGGTCCTCTTCCTCACCGCCCGAGACGCCCTCGACGACAAGTTGCGCGGCTTCACCCTGGGCGGCGACGACTACGTGACCAAGCCCTTCAGCGTCGAGGAGCTCATCGTGCGGGCCCGGGCCATCCTGCGCCGCGTCCACGAGATCGAGGAGGACAGCGCCACCCTGCGCTGCTCGGACCTCGTCCTCGACGAGGACCGCCACGAGGTGAACCGGTCCGGCCGGCTGGTCGATCTCACGCCCACGGAGTTCAAGCTCCTCCACTACCTGCTCTTGAACACCGACCGGGTGGTCTCCAAGGCCCAGATCCTCGACCGGGTGTGGCAGTACGACTTCGACGGCAACGAGAACGTGGTCGAGATCTTCATCAGCTCGCTCCGGCGCAAGCTGGAGGCTCACGGCCCCCGCCTGATCCAGACCGTGCGCGGGGTCGGTTACCGCCTCCGCCCGCCGCTCGGCGCGGCGGCGCCCCCGCAGGCGGGCGGGGACGGCCGGGACGGCCCGTGACCCTCCGGGCGCGCCTGGCGCTCGTCCTGGTGGGGGTGGTCGCCGCCGGGTTGTTCATCTCCGACGTGGTCGTCTACGCCCAGCTCCGGTCGTTCCTGGTCTCCCGCCTCGATCCCGAGCTGACCAGCGCGGCCTACCCGGTGTCGCGGGCGCTCGTGTGCAACGGGGACCTGCCGCGGCCGCCGGGGGCGCGGGCCTGCTCGGGCCGCGACGTGCCCAACCGGGCCTTTCCCCCCTTCGGGGGCAGCGCCGTCCCCGGCGCCACCCGCGACAGCGCCTTCCCGACCGGCACGGTCGGCGAGCTGGTGACCCCCCGGGGCCAGGTGCAGGGGCGGCCCCTGCCCTTCCTCTACGGCGGCCCCGCCCCGGCCCCGCCGGTCCTGCCCCGGCCGCTGCCGACGACCTCGGAGCGCTCGCCCGCCTACTTCGACGCCTCGAGCGCCGGCGGCGGGGTGGCCTACCGCGTGCTGGTGCGGCCGCTCGGGGCGGGCGGCCTCTACCTGGTAGTGGCCATCCCCCTCACCGACGCCAACCAGACCCTCGGGCGGCTGGCGCTGGTGATGGTCCTGGTCAGCCTGGTCGTGCTGATCGGGCTGAGCGCGCTCGCCTGGTGGATCGTGCGGCGCGGGCTCGAGCCCCTCGAGGACATGGCCGCCACCGCCGGGGCCATCGCCGGCGGGGACCTCGGGCGACGGGTCACCCCGGCCGACGGGCGGACCGAGGTGGGGCGGCTGGGCCTGGCCCTCAACTCGATGCTGGGGGAGATCGAGGCGGCCTTCGCCGCCCGCACGGCGTCAGAGGGACGGCTGCGGCGGTTTCTGGCCGACGCCTCCCACGAGCTGCGCACGCCGCTCACCTCGATCCGGGGCTACGCCGAGATCTTCGACCTGGGGGCCAGCGAGCGGCCCGAGGACCTGGCCACCTCCATGCACCACATCCGCGAGGAGGCGGACCGGATGAGCGTGCTCGTCGACGACCTCTTGGTGCTGGCCCGGCTCGACCGGGAACGGCCCCTCGACCTGGGCCGGATGGACCTGGTGAGCGTGGCCCAGCGCGCCGTCGCCGCGGCCAGCGCCTCGGCCCCGGACCACCCGGTCTCGCTCACGGCCCCGGCCGCGCTGGAGATGGTGGGCGACGCCGCCCGCCTCCGTCAGGTCGTGGACAACCTGCTGGTGAACGCGGTGCGCCACTCGCCCGAGGGCGGCGAGGTCGCCGTCGGGGTGGAGGCCTCGGGGACAGAGGTCGTCGTCGAGGTGGCCGATCACGGCCCGGGGGTGCCGCCCGCCGAGGCGGCGCGGATCTTCGAGCCGTTCTTCCGGGCCGACACGTCCCGGGCCCGCAGCACCGGCGGCGCCGGCCTGGGCCTGGCCATCGTGGCGGCGATCGCCCGGGCCCACGGGGGCACGGTCGGGGTGCGGCCGAACGAGGGCGGGGGGGCCTGTTTCTGGGTGCGGGTGCCGATGCACCCGGCGGCGGCCGGCGTCCCGACGGGGCCACCGGCGGACACTCCCCACGACCTGGTCGGGGCGGATCCGGGGCGGCCGACGACGGCGGTCGCCCGACCCGCCGGAGGTGTCGGGGGCACGTAGGGGCCGCGGCGGCTGTGCGCGCTTGCAGTCGGTCTGCGCATAAGGTGGGAGTCGTTCCGCAACCGGGGCACCGTCCGCCCGGCCACCGGGGGCAGTGCTCGCTTGGCGGCGGAGGGCAGATCCCACCCTGCCGTCCGTTCTCCTTCGGGCTCTGCCCCCGGCGGCCGGGCGGGCCCCGGTGGGGGCGACGTCCGGTGCGGGACGCCCCTCTGGGAGAATCGGGCGGTGCTCCTGCTGCTGGGCGTCGGCTTCCTCGGCGGCCTGATCACCGCCCTCTCGCCCTGCATCATCCCGGTCCTGCCGGTCATCGCCGCCGGGGGGTCGACCGGGGGCGGGCCGGGGAGGCCCTTCGCCATCATCGGGGGGATGGTGGCCAGCTTCACCGCCTTCACCCTGGCCGGCGGGGAGCTGCTCAGCCTGCTGCACCTCCCCCAGGACCTCTTGCGGGACCTCGGCATCGCCCTGCTCTTCGTGCTGGCCGCCGGGCTCATGGTGCCGGCGCTGGGGGACCTCCTGGAGCGGCCCTTCGCGCGCCTGGGCGCGCCGACCGCCGGCGGGTTCGCCGGGGGGACGGCCAATGGCGCCGTGCTGGGGGCGAGCCTGGGGCTGGTCTTCGTGCCCTGTGCCGGCCCGGTGCTGGCGGCCATCTCGGCCGTGGCCGCCACCCACCGGGTGGGCCTGACGGCGGTGCTGCTCACCCTGGCCTACGCCCTGGGCGCGGCGCTGCCGCTCCTGGCGCTGGCCATCGTGGCCCGACGGACCACCACCGGGTGGAAGGCGCTGCGGTCGCGTATGCCGCTCGTCCGCCGGGTGGCCGGGGTGGTCCTGGCGCTGACGGCGCTGCTCCTCGCCTTCGACCTCACCACCCCGCTCACGGCCGTGCCCGGCTACGCCAGCGCCATCGAGGACCACATCGAGCAGGCGCCCGGGGTCGAGAACCAGCTGCGGGACCTGCAGGGGCAGCACGGCCGGGGCTTCTCGTCGGGCCAGACGGCGGCGGCCGGGGCCCTCCCCGACCTCGGGCGGGCCCCGGCGTTCACCGGGATCGTGCGCTGGCTCAACACCCCCGGCGACCGCCCGCTCACCCTGAGCGGCCTGCGGGGGAAGGTCGTCCTGGTCGACTTCTGGACCTACTCGTGCATCAACTGCCAGCGCGAGCTGCCCCACGTCGAGGCCTGGTACGCCAAGTACCACCGCTACGGCCTGGAGGTGGTCGGGGTGCACACCCCCGAATTCCCCTTCGAGCACGTGGTCTCCAACGTGCAGGCGGCCGTGGGCCGCCTCGGCGTCCGTTTCCCGGTGGCCATCGACGACAACTACGCGACCTGGAACGCCTACGCGAACGAGTACTGGCCGGCCGAGTACCTGATCGACCAGAACGGCGAGGTGCGTCGCACCGCCTTCGGCGAGGGGGGCTACCCCACAACCGAGAGCGACATCCGCCTCCTCCTCGAGGCCGGCGGCGCCCGCCACCTCCCGCCGCCGACCGAGCTGGCGGACCGCACGCCCACCCAAGAGCTCACCACAGAGACCTACCTCGGCTCCACGCGCTTCGACGGCGAGCGCTACCTCGGCTCGGCGGTGCTCGAGAGCCGCCCGGCCTCCTACCGCATCGCCGGAGGCCTGCCGTCGGGCGATTTCTCGTTCGGGGGGACGTGGACCCAGCACGCCTGGGAGATCACGGCCGGGCGGGGGGCGCAGATCGCCCTGTCCTACATGGCCGACGACGTCTACCTGGTGCTGGGGGGCACCGGGGCCGTGTCGGTGTCGGTGAACGGCGTCCACACCAAGACGGTCCAGGTCTCGGGGGTGCCCGACCTCTACACTCTGGTTTCGTCGGCGTCGTTCCACACCGGCCTGCTCACCCTCTCGGTTTCACCGGGCGTGCAGGCCTACGACTTCACCTTCGGCTAGGGCCGAGACGGCCCGCACCGCCGCCCCGCCCGGGCCACTGGGATCGGGGCCGGGAATCAGCGTGGACCGGCCCCGGTTGGGAATAATTACGCCGAGAGCGAGAGGAGACCATCGGGCTCCCGGTGGGCGCTTGGCACGTGCCCGCGGTCCCACGGGACCCAACCTGCGCAGATGACCCTCGTAATCCTCCTGGCCCTGGCGGCGAGCGTCTTCACCGCCACCTCCTCGGTGGCCCAGCGGATCGCGGCCGCGCCCGCGCCGGCCGAGATGAGCTTCAGCCTGAAGCTGGTCGGTTTCCTGCTCCATCGCAAGGTGTGGTTCCTGGGCATCCTGTGCATGATCGCCGGCTTCGGGTTCCAGGTGGCCGCCCTGCGCAAGGGCGATCTCGCCCTGGTCCAACCGGTGATCGCCACCGAGCTGCTCTTCGTCTTCGCCTACCTGGCCCTGCGCGACCGGCACCGGGTGCGGCCCCGGGACTGGCTGGCCGCGGTGGGGATGGCCATCGCCCTGGGGATCATCTTGTACCTGGCCAACCCCTCGGGCGGTTCCGAGTCCAACGCCACCGCGTGGCACTGGCTGCTCTCGGGTCTCTCCGTCTTGGCCGCCGTCGTCTTGGTGTGCGCCCTGGCTGTGGTGAGGTTGGGCCGGCACCGGCCCAGCCCCATCCGCAAGGCGGCATTGTTGTCCGTGGCCGCCGGCATCTCCTGGGGGTTCGTGGCCGCCGTCATCAAGGAACTGAGCTCGCACATCAGCCAGGGCCCGGTCGCGGTCTTCAGCAACTGGTCGCCCTACGTTCTCCTCTTGACCGGGGCGGTGGCGATGTTCATTCTCTCCAACGCCTTTCAGGCCGGGCCGCTGGCCGTCACCCAACCGGGCCTGACCCTGGTCGACCCCCTGGTGGCTAGCCTCCTCGGGATCACCATCTTCGGCGAGCACCTCTCCAACGCCCCCTCGCACCTTGCCGCCGAGGCCGTCGCCGCGGTGTTCTTGGTGGGGAGCGTGATCCTGTTGAGCGGGAGTCCCCTCATCCAGACCGCCGAGTCCGGCGGGATGTCCGAGGATGGTCACGTGCCGGCGTCCGCGGTGCGGGCCGCCCTGGGTCGAGAGCAGCCTTCGTCCGCCTCCCCCTCGCAGAGCCCCAGCCCCGCCCCCTGACCCCGCCCCCTGACCCCGCCACTGGGCCGCCCAGATGTGGCGGCCGGCCGGGCCAAGGGCCAGACTCGGCGGACCATGACGCGCACGCTCACCCCGCAGGACGCCGCGTCGCTGGTGCGCACGAGGGACGCGGTGGGGTTCGGGCTCGGCCCGGCCATCCCCGACGCCTTCATGACGGCGCTGGGCGGGCGTGACGACTGGGAGGACCTGGTCCTCGGCGGCGCCCTGCTGCTCGGCCTCTACGAGGTGCTGGGGCGGCCGGGGGTCAGCTACCGCTGCGGCTTCTACGGCCCCGTCGAGCGCTACTACCTCTCCCAGGGGGCCCGAATCGACCACGTGCCGGGCGGGTTCCGCCAGTTCGGGCCGATCCTGGCCAGGTTCTCCCCGCGGGTGATGGTGGTCCAGACGACGCCCCCGGACCGGCACGGGCAGCTCAACCTGTCCCTGCACTACGGGGCCACCCGGGACGAGCTCCTGCGGGCCGGCCGGGACCCCGAGCGGCTGCTGGTGGTGGAGGTGAACCCCAACCTGCCACGCACCGGCTGCTTGGAGGGCTACCCGAACACGCTGCCCCTCGACGCGGTGGACGTGGTGGTGGAGGCCGACGGCCAGCCCTTCGCCCTGGCCGAAGCCGAGCCCACCGAGGTGGACCGGGCCATCGCCGCCCACGCGCTGGCCTTCGTGAGCGACGGGGTCACGCTGCAGACCGGCATCGGCGGTGTGCCCAGCATGGTGGCCACCCTGCTGGCCCAGGCCGACGGCGGCGGCTACGGCGTGCATTCGGAGATGTTCACCGACGGCCTCATGCGCCTCCACCTGGCCGGCAAGGTCACCAATACGGCCAAGGGCGAGTTCCAGGGGGTGTCGGTCACCACCTTCGCCCTGGGCTCGGCCGACCTCTACCACTGGCTCGACGACAATCCCGAGGTGGCCTTCCTGCCGGTGGAGGTGGTGAACGACCCGACCGTGATCGGCGGCAACGCCAAGCTGATCTCGATCAACGGGGCCCTGTCGGTCGACCTCTACGGGCAGATCGTGGCCGACAGCGTGGGCGGCCGGCAGGTCTCGGGGGTGGGGGGCCACGAGGACTTCGTCGCCGGGGCCGAACTGCACCTGGACTCGCGCTCGCTGGTCTGCCTGCCCTCGACCGTCAGCGTCGGCGGTGAGCTGGTCTCGCGCATCGTGCCCGCCCTGCCCGCGGGGTCGGTGGTCTCCACCCCCCGCCACCACACCGGGGTGGTGGTCACCGAGCACGGCTCGGCGGACCTGGTGGGGCTCACCGTCAACGAGCGGGCACGGGCCCTGGCCGACATCGCCCACCCGCAGTTCCGCGAGGGGTTGCGGGCGGCGGCCGAGGTGCTCGGCCGAGGCTGAGCCCGGCCCGGGGAGCGGGCCGGGTCAGGGGAGCGGGCCGAGGTCGGCGATCTGGGCCTGGACCCGTCGCATGGCGCGCAGCCACCGCTCCCGGTCCCCGGCCCGCCGCTGCTCGTAGTCGGCGACCTCGGGGTGGGGGAGCACCAGGAACCGCTCGGCGGCCACCGCCTCGAGCACCGCGTCGGAGACCGCCTCGGGGTCGAGCATGCCGTCGCGCCCGGCCGTGGCCGCCGCCACCTCGGCGGCCGCCCCGGTCATCTCCCCGGTCATGGCCGTGCGGACACCCTGGGGGCACAGGCACGAGACGCGGATCCCGGCGTCGAAGTGGGTGATCGACAGCCACTCGGCCAGGGCGACCACGGCGTGCTTGGTCACGGCGTAGGGTGCCGATCCCAGCTGGGTGAGCAGCCCCGCAGCCGAGGCCGTGTGGACCAGGTAGCCCCCGCCGCGCTCGAGCATCGAGGGCAGGACGGCGCGGGCGGCGTGGACGTGGCTCATGACGTTGACCGCCCAGAGGCGGTCCCATGTGGCCGGGGGGACCTCGACGCCGCCGGCCACCAGGACCCCGGCGTTGGCGCAGAACACGTCGATGGGCCCGAAGGCCGACTCGGCCCGGGCGACCAGGTCCGCCACCTGGTCGCCGTCGGCCACGTCGGTGTCGACGGCGAGGGTCGCCGCGCCGCGCCCGGCCAGTTCGCCGGCCACGGCGCGCGCCCCGGGCCCGTCGATGTCGGCCACCACCGTGGCCCCGGCGCCCCGGGCGGCGAAGCCCCGGCACAGCGCCCGACCGATCCCGCTGGCCCCTCCGGTGACCACGACCACCCGGCCGGCCACCTCCATCTCAGGCCCGCCCCTGGGACCGCCGGGCCGTGGCCCCGGCGCCCCGGGCGTGGACCGGGCCGGCGGCGGGCGGGCTCACGCGACGGACGGGACGGTGACCAACCCGGCGGCGAGCCGCTCCTCGGTGACGTCCTCGTCGGTCATGCGGCCCGACAGGTAGTCGTCGAAGGCGGCGAGGTCGAAGTGGCCGTGGCCGCAGAGGGCGGTCAGGATCACCGTCTCTTGGCCGGTCTCCCGGGCCGCCTCGGCCTCGCGCACGGCGGCGGCGATGGCGTGGGTGGGCTCGGGGGCGGGCACGATCCCCTCGGTGCGGGCGAAGCGGACCCCGGCGGCGAAGCACTCGGTCTGGGGCACGGCGATCGCCTCCATGAGGCCGAGCTCGTAGACGTGGCTGAGGAGCGGGGACATGCCGTGGTAGCGCAGGCCCCCGGCGTGGATCGGGTCCGGGATGAAGTCGTGGCCCAGGGTGTGCATCTTGAGCAGCGGGGTCATCCCGGCCGTGTCGCCGAAGTCGTAGGCGTAGACACCGCGGGTGAGCGAGGGGCAGGAGGCGGGCTCGACGGCGCGGATGACCGGCGAGATCCTCCCGGCGAGCTTCTCGCGCAGGAACGGGAAGGCCAGCCCGGCGAAGTTGGAGCCGCCGCCGGTGCAGCCCACGATGACGTCGGGGGCCGACTCGCCGGCCTTGGCCAGCTGCAGCAGGGCCTCCTCCCCGATGACCGTCTGGTGGAGGAGGACGTGGTTGAGCACGCTGCCCAAGGCGTAACGCGTGTCGGGGTCCGAGGCCGCCACCTCGACCGCCTCGGAGATGGCGATCCCGAGCGAGCCGGGATGCCCGGGGTCCTGGGAGAGGAAGGTGCGCCCCGCCGCGGTGACCGCCGACGGCGAACGGTGTACGGAGGCCCCGAAGGCCTCCATCATGAGGCGCCGGTACGGCTTCTGGTCGTAGCTGGCCCCGACCTGCCAGACCTCGCAGCCGAGGCCGAAGAGCGCGCAGGCGAAGGCGAGCGCCGTCCCCCACTGCCCGGCCCCGGTCTCGGTGGTGAGGCGGCGGACCCCGGCCTTGGCGTTGTAGTAGGCCTGCGGGACCGCGGTGTTGGGCTTGTGACTGCCGGCCGGGCTGACCCCCTCGTACTTGTAGTAGATCCGGGCCGGCGTGCCGAGGGCCTGCTCGAGGCGGTGGGCCCGGTAGAGGGGGGTCGGCCGCCACTGGCGGTAGACGTCGAGCACCGCCCCCGGGACATCGACGAAGCGCTCGGAGGAGACCTCCTGGAGGATGAGGTCCATCGGGAACAGGGGCGCGAAGTCCTCGGGGCCGACCGGCTGGCGGGTGCCGGGGTGGAGGGCCGGCGGGGGCGGGCTCGGGAGGTCCGGCACCAGGTTGTACCAGGTGGTCGGCATCTCGGACTCCTCGAGCACGAACTTGTGCTGGCGAACGGACTCATCCATGGCGCACCCCCGTGCATCGCTCGCGTTCAGGCTAACCAGGGGACCCCGGCCGCGCCCGCTACGGCCGCCCCCCCGATCCGCTCCGCAGGCCGTCGACGGCGTCGGCCAGCTCGAGGACCATCTGGCGCAGGTCGGCGATGGCCAGCAACGCCAGCACCTCGGCCGGCACGGCTGTGCGGCGACGCCGGCGACGCCGTCGTTCCCCCCGGGCGATGGCCATCGCCTCGTCGTCGGCCTCGTCGAACCACCTCCCCCACACGCTGGCGTCCATCCTCTCGGCGAACTGCTGGCGCATGCTCATGGGCGCACCGTACGCGGGGGCTGTGCCGCGGGCCGCCTGGTCGGGCCGGGGGCGCCCTCGCCGGAGGTGGGGCCCGGTGCCGGCGCGCTACCGTGACCCGTCGCCGGCGGTCGCTGGTCGAGGAGAGGAGAGAGCGGATGAGCTTCACGCCCTACGAGCGGCCCGTCCGGGCGGCCTTCATCGGCCTCGGTCGCATCTACGACCTCAACATGCTCGCCTACCGCGACAACCCCGACGTCGAGGTCGTGGCGGTCGTCGACCCGGTGGCCGAACGGCGTGAGAGGCGCGTGGCCGACTGGCCCGGTGCCCGCGCCTTCGCCTCGGCGGCCGAGCTGGCGGCCAGCGACGTCGAGGTCGACGCGGTGGAGCTGCTGCTCCCGACCCCCATGCACACCGACGCCGTCGAGGAGCTCTTGGGCTACGGCTGGCACGTGAACATGCAGAAACCGATGTGCGACGACCTCGAGCAGGCGGAGCGCATGCTGCGGGCCGCGGCCGAGAGCGGCCGCCAGTTCCGGGTCATGGAGAACTACCTCTTCTACGAGCCGCTCCGCAAGCTCAAGGAGGTCGTCGAGGCGGGCGAGATCGGCGAGGTCGTCGGCTACCACATGAAGATGGTCGGCAGCGGGCTGGGGGGCTGGGACGTCCCCAGCGACAGCTTCGACTGGCAGTTCAAGCAGATGCAGCGCGGGCGCGGCATCCTCGTGTTCGACGACGGCTGGCACAAGCTGAGCACCGCGCTCTGGCTGTTCGGGCCGATCCGGGAGGTCCGTGCGTGGCTGGGCACGACCCAGATCGTCCCCGGGGTCATCGAGATCGACGCACCGGCCACCATCACCTGGGAGCACGAGAACGGGATCCGGGGCGTCTTCGACATCACGGTGGCGATCGACATGTACCTGCGGTCCGACTACTACACCAACGACGAGCGCTGGGAGGTGACCGGCCGGCGCGGCTACGCCCGGGTGAACCGGTGCACCGGACGGGGCATACAGCAGCCGAGTCTCGACGTCTACCGCGACGGGGTCATGCGCTCGTACCACGCGCTGGACGACGACTGGGCCAGCAGCTTCAGGGATTCGGGACGCCACTGGCTGCGCTGGCTCCACACCGGGGAGGGCCCGATGTGGTGGAGCGCCACCGACGCGCAGGACGTACTCCGCTTCGCCCTGGCCGCCTATGCCAGCAGCGCCGCCGGTGGCGTCGGGGTGGACCCGGCCAAGGTGGAGTAGGCGGGGGAAGAGGAGCCATGGCCGCCGACGCGTCGGGCGACATCTACGACCCGTACGACCCGGCGACCCTGCAAGACCCGTACCCCGCCTACCGCCGACTCCGCGACGAGGCGCCCATCTACCACCACCAGCGGCGGAACTTCTGGGTGCTGTCGCGCTTCGCCGACGTCTTCGCGGCCGTGTCGGACACGGCCACCTTCTCCTCGGCCCAGGGCCTCACCTTCGAGCCGGACGAGATCGTGAAGCTCGGTCTGGCGCCGACCCTGGTCATGATGGACCGCCCCGAGCACACCACCTACCGGCGGCTGATCAGCCGTGGCTTCACGCCCCGCCACGTCGCCACCTTGGAGCCGGCCGTCCGGGCCTTCGTCCGCAGCCGCGTGCGGGAGATCGCCGAGCGGGGCGAGGCCGACCTGATCGCCACGCTGGCCGGACCGCTCCCCACGCTCGTGGTGGCGACCTACCTGGGCGTGCCCGAGGCCGACCGGGGCCAGTTCGACGCCTGGAGCGCCGCCATCGTGTCGGCCAACGCCCGGGGCGACGCCCTCGGCGGGGCCGCCGACGCCGTCGCCGACCTCTACCGCTACTTCGGTCGGCTCCTCGAGCGACGGCGCTTGGAGCCGGGCGACGACATGCTGTCGGACCTCGCGTCCGCCGAGGTCGACGGCGAGCCGCTCGACGCGCTGCGCGTCCTCGGCTACTGCTTCGTCCTGATCGCCGGCGGCAACGACACGGTGACCGGGCTGCTCGGCGGGGCCGCGGTGGCCCTGACCGAGAGGCCCGACGAGCGCCGCAAGCTCCTCGACACACCCGGACGGATCCCCGGGGCCGTGGAGGAGCTGCTCCGGTTGACCTCGCCGGTGCAGGGTCTCTGCCGGACGACGACGCGGGCGGTGACGGTCGGCGGGACCACCGTCCCCCCCGGCGAGAAGGTGCACCTGCTCTACGGGTCGGCCAACCGCGACCCGCGCGAGTGGGGACCCGGCGCCGACGAGCTGGACGTAGGTCGGCCCATCCCCCGCATGCTGGCCTTCGGGGGAGGGCCCCACCACTGCATCGGCGCGGCGGCGGCCCGGCTCCAGTGCCGGGTGGCCTTGGAGGAGCTCCTCGCCGCCCTGCCCGACTTCGCCGTCGACCCGACGCGGGGCCGGTTGGCGCCCGGGCCCTTCGTCCGGCGCTACGAGTCGCTCCCGCTCCGGGCGTCACCCTGAGCCGGGCCGGCGGCGCCGTCCGGCACCTGACCGGGCGGCGAGGGCCGGCGGGGTGCGGGGACCGGCATGGACCTCCGGCCCTATCCGCACCGGGGGGCGGGCGGTACAAAAGGCTGGTGGACGACGTGAGCAGCAGGCAGGACAGTGGCCGCCCCGCCGCCCCGAAGAGGGCGGTGGCGCCCCGTGGAGGCCGGCCGTGACGAGGCTCGCACGGGCGCGGGCGGTGACCGCGGGCATGGCCTTGGCGGCCGCGCTGACCATGGTGACGGCACTCCCGGCGGGGGGCGCCGGCGCCTCCGCCCGCAGCACGGTGGGGAGCGGCGTCCCGGCGAGCGCCATGGGCACACGGGTGGGCGTCACGCCCACCACGGTCACGATCGGCAACATCGCCACCCACTTCGAGACACTCTTCACCGGCGCCGCGGTGGGGACCCAGGCCTACGCCGACTACGTGAACGCCCGGGGCGGCGTGAACGGCCGCAAGATCATGGTCACAGTGCAGAACACAGGCCTGAGCGGGACAGCGGACAAGCGGCTGACCCAGGCCGCCACCTCCAGTGACTTCGCACTGGTGGGCGGCTTCTCGGTCACCGACACATCGGCGGCGCAGGTCCTGGCGGAACACCCCTCCATGCCCGACGTGCAGATGACCCTGTCGCCGTCGAAGAACGCGCTGCCCAACGTGGTCAACCCGTCCCCGCTCGGCGGCGGCTGGGAGGAGGGGTCCCTCCTCTACTTCAAGCGACAGGACCCGGCGGGCGCCAAGGACGCGGCCGCCATGGTGGCCGACGAGCCCTCCGCGGTCGACGCCTGGCAGGGCCAGGAGGCCACCATGAAGCACGTCGGCTACAAGATCGCCTACGAGAACACCTTCGCTGTCTCCGCCAAGTACGAGACATTCGTCACCGACGTGCTGGCCATGAAGAACATGGGCATCAAGATGCTGTTCATCGAGCAGAACCCGCCCCTCTACGCCGCCCCGCTCATCAGGGCCCTCAACTCGCAGGACTTCCACCCGGTCGTGGTGCTGGGCGCCTCCACGTACAGCAACAGCCTCATCGCCACATCGGGGGGTGCGAGCGCCGTCGACGGGATGTACCTGGAGCAGAGCCTCTGCTACTACCTGGGCCAGGACAGCAAGGCCATCCCGGCGGTCACAACCTTCCTCCACTGGGTGCAGGTGGCCCGTCCGGGCTGGCAGCCCGACCTGTTCACCCTCTACGGATGGCTGTCGGCCCAACTGTTCACCCAGGGGCTCAAGAAGGCCGGAGAGGACCCGAGCCGCGGCTCGTTGCTGAAGGCGCTCGGGACGATCACGACATTCTCGGGCACACACCTCGAGACGCCGGTGGACCCGGCGGCCAAGACGCTCTCCAACTGCTACCTGATCGGCCGGATCGAGGGCGGCAAGTGGGTCCGCCAGGGCGACCCCCCGGTGACCGGGGCCACCCACGGCTACCGCTGCACCGACAGCTACTACGTGCCGCCCGGCACCGACGGCCACGGGACGGGCCATGGCGGGGGCTGACCGCACCCGGCCCGGGCGCAGCGTCGTACCGCTCTCGGCGGCGCCGACCGCGGACGGTCGCATCAGGCTGTGGATGATCGGGGCGGCCGTGCTGGGGCTCCTGGTCGTCGGCGCCCTGGTGCTGGTGGTCCCCTACGAGCTCCGTGGCCATCCCGGCCCGGTCCCGGTGAACTCGGTGGTGAAGGGGTTCGAGGGGAAGAACTCGACGGCGCACGGCGGAAAGCTCGCCTACGCCCTGCCCGACCAGGGGGTCTACGTCGTGAAGGGCAGCGGGACCGAACAGATCAACGTGCCCCCCAACTCCCAGCGCGACGGTTCGACCATGCCGGCCTCGGTCACGTACGTGAACAACGGCTGCTGGCGGTGGCGGGTCGACTACAACGTCGCCCACTGGGAGGCCTACAACTTCTGCCCCACCCGTACCGCCCTGTTGGAGGGCGCCGAGGTCAACTGGCAGTCATGGGACTTCGGCACCGTCAAGGTCACCAATCTCGAGCAGGTGTTCTGCCAGAAAGGGGCCGTCGTCCTGCCGCTGCACCCCAGGCCGGGCCAGACGTTCCGGTGGAGCTGCACCGGCACCGACACGGCCGTGGCGGGAAAGACCATCCAGCGGGTGGTCGTGCACATCGTCGGCCCGGCCGGGGTGAAGTTGGCCGGCGGGTCGGTCCCGGCGGTGCACGAGGTCCAGGTCACCACCCTCAACGGGGTCCAGCGCGGGTCAGTGACCGAGAACTGGTGGTTCCGTCAGGGTTCCGGCCTCCCGCTCCGCCTGACCAGGAAGGTCGTCGTCTACTCCAGCTCGCCGATCGGGACCGTCACGTACCACGAGAGCGGGGTCTGGCAGCTGGCGTCCCTCGAGCCTCAGCACCCCTCGCCCAGGCGGGCCGGGACGACGGGCCCGTAGGCACCGGCAAGGGGGGAGCGGCCCAGCCCGCCGCGACGCCACGCGGCTAGCGTTGCGGCGTCCGTGGCAAGCAGGAGCGAGCGTTGCAGGAACACCACCACTCGGTCGACATCGTGGCCCGTCCCGAGGAGCTGTGGCGGCTGTTTTGGTACCGCGGTCCACGACCCCAGAGCAACGGTGACGTGCAGATCGAGATCCTCCATCCCGGCGACGACGTCGGCGAGGGCCTCGTCCGCCACTGCACCTTCCGCGTCCCCAGATACCTCCTCTCCGGTGGCCGGGGACAGTCATGGGAGTGGCTGACCGAGGTGCGGCCGTTCGAGTCGTGGCGCTACGACGCCGTCGGCAAGCCACTGTGGTCGAACGCCACCGGTCTCACCCGCTTCGAGGACCTGGGCGACGGCCGCACCCGGGTCCACTTCTCCGAGACCTACCACGCGTTCAACCCGCTGCTCCGGGTGCTGTTCGAAAAGCGCGTGCACCGGTTCATCTCCCGGGAGAACGACCGGGTCATCGAGTCGACCCTCAACAAGGGCATCAAGTGGCTGCGCAAGCAGAACGGGCGGGGGGTCACGTGACGGTCGTCGACCTCTGGGTGAACGCCATGTCGCCGCAGGCCGCGGCGTCGTTCACCTCCCTCGAGGAGAATTCGGGGATCGAGGACCTCTTCGGCACGGAGCTCGTGGCGGGATCGCCCCTGTCCGAGCTCCTCGAGACCATGGAGGCGTGCGGCGTCGACGTGGGGGTGCTGGCGACCGGCCTGTCCGACCCCCGCACGGCCAGGCTCCTCGAGTCGGCCGAGGCCAGCGGGGGCCGGCTGGCCGCCGCCGCGGTGGCCGACCGCCCGCAGAAGCCGTCCGAACAGGTCCGCCGCCTCCGCGAGTTCGCCGGTGCGGCGTCGCTGCGCATGGTGCGGGTGACCCCGCTGGTGGAGCAGTACCCGCTCAACCACCGCCTCTACTACCCGCTCTACGCCACGTGCGCCGAGCTGGGGCTGCCGGTGTCGATCAACGTGGGCGTGCCGGGGCCCAGGGTCCGGTCGGCGTGCCAGCACCCCGAGCTGCTCGAAGACGTGCTGATCGACTTCCCCGAACTGGTGGTCATCGGCGCCCACATGGGGCACCCCTACGAGGCACTGCTCGTCCAGTACATGTTGAAATGGCCGAACCTCTACCTCTCGACCTCGGCCTACCTGGCGAGGTACATGGACGAGCACCTGGTCTCGTTCATGGGCTCGTCGCGGGGCCGAGGCCGGGTGCTGTTCGGTTCGGACCACCCGTTCCTCCCCCTGCCACGGGCCCTCGCCGCCGCCCGGGACCTTCCACTCGACGCCGAGTCCATGGAGCTCTTCTTGGGTGGCACGGCCTGCAAGCTGTTGGGGATCTGAAGGTGGACGTGACCGGTGGCCGAAAGGGAGGCGACGTGAAGAGAGAAGGTGGTCCCAAGATCTGCCTAGTGGGGGCGGGCGGCATGTCGTTCGGGCCGGTGATGGTCATCGACGCCGTCAAGACCCGCCGCGTGCGGGGGGCGACGATGATGCTCCACGACGTCGACCCCGACCGCCTGGAGGTGGCCCG
This sequence comes from uncultured Actinomycetota bacterium, assembly GCA_963770505.1. Lineage (GTDB taxonomy): Bacteria > Actinomycetota > Acidimicrobiia > Acidimicrobiales > RAAP-2 > CAVYPR01. The sequence continues at coordinate 1,000,186 of CAVYPR010000006.1, forward strand.
GCGGTTCGCCACGCGGGTCAACGAGCGCAACGGGAGCCCGATCCGGATCGAGACGTCCCTCGAGCCCGCAGAGGCGCTGGCGGGAGCGGACTTCTGTCTCACGAGCGCCGAGATCGGCCGGTGGCGGCATTGGATCGAGGACTACGAGATCCCCGTTCGCCACGGCGCGACCCAGATCACCGGTGAGAACGGCGGTCCCGGCGCGGTCTTCCACTCGCTGCGGTCCATCAAGACCATGCTCGGCATCTGCCGGGACATCGAGCGGTACTGCCCGGAGACCTTCCTCATCAACCTGACGAACCCGCTCAGCCGGGTGTCGCTGGCCATCAACACGACGACGACGATCCGCAACGTCAGCCTGTGCCACGAGTTCGCCGGAGGCGTCAGCCGGATCGCCGCGCTCCTCCGGCTGCCGAAGTCGAAGATCGAGGCCAAGGCGTCGGGCATCAACCACTTCACTTTCTTCACCGAGATCCGCCGCTCCGACACCGGGGAGGACCTCTACCCGAAGCTGCGCAGGCTCTGGCAGCGGCGGTACTTCGACTACCCGCCGCCGGTGACGGGGGTGGCCAAGCAGCTGGTGAAGGTCCCCTGGGTCAAGATCGCCGTCGAGCAGATGTACGCACCGCTGGTGGCCCACATGTTCCGCGAGTACGGCGTGCTCCCGTGCTCCGTCGACAGCCACATCGGCGAGTACGTCCCCTTCGCCAAGGAGGTCGCCGGGTGGCATCCGACGCCCGTCTACTTCCACCAGGACCTCATGGCCCGGGTGGAGAAGCTCATCACCAGGTACGGGGACGGCCGGTCCCACGTGCCCATGCACCGCGCCGGGCGGTCGGCCGAGGAGTCGTTCCCCATCATCGGCGCCATGTGGACGGGGGAGGAGCGCCGCCTCAACGCCGTCGACGTCCCCAACCGCGGGTACGTGCCGAACCTGCCCGAGGGGGCCATCGTGGAGGTCCCGGCCACCGTCGGGGCCGGCGGCGTGGAGCCGTCGGCGATGCCGCCGATCCTCGAGCCCCTGGCCGAGTTCATGCGGGACCAGATCGAGATCCAGGAGCTGGTCGTGAAGGCCGCGGTCAGCGGTGACCCGGCCCCGGCATTCGAGGCCCTGCGGCGCGACCCGCTCTCGCCCCCCGACGAGGCGTCGTGCCGGCGCATCTTCGACGAGCTCATGGCCTGCCAGGCGGACGCCCTGCCCTTCTGAGCCGCCCTGGGGGGCTACCCAGGGAGCGCCCGGCGCCAGGGGGTGAGGTCGAGACCGGGGTACCGGTCGGCGACGCCGGCCAGCGTCTCTTCGGTCCAGTAGGCGTGGCCGGGGGCGGGGAACCCCACCGCCGTGAGCTGGCGCTCGGTGGCACCCTGCACGAAGTGGAACCACTCGGGCCTGAGCCCCTTGAACGGCCAGGACTGGTAGCCGGCCCACTCCGCTGCCGCCGGCTTGTACCCCAGGTGAAGCATGGTCCGGACCCGGCCCGGCTCCGTCCAGTCGACGGAGCGGTGGTAGACATCGGGGCGGTACGCAACCACGGTCCCGGCCGGTCCGACGGCGATGCCGGGCTCGTCGTAGAGGTGCCCGAACTCGGCGAGGTCGAGGGTGTGCCGGCCCACCGCGATGTTCTCGGTGAGCCTGATGGACACCAGGTGGGTGGCGCCGTTGTCCTCGGTGACGTCGCACAGGTAGACGAACATCTCCAGTTGCCGGTAGCCAGGATCGCGGCGGGGAACGACGATGCTCTGGTTCGGGTAGTCGACGTGCAGCAGCTGGTTGAAGCCCGAGGGCTGCCCGGCGTACTTGGCCGTGAGCAGCCCCATGTAGAGGCGAGGATCAGGACCGACGAGCTCCTCGGCCAGGCCGAGGACGAAATCGTGCAGGGCGATGGCGTTCAGCGAGCGGCTGCGGAACGGGAACTCCGGCCACTCCGAGTCCCAGTCCCTCCACTTCGCCGTGTCCTCGTCGTCGACGCCGGCGTCCATCTCCTCGGCGGTGGGGAAGATCCGGCCGACGGCCCGCTGGGCCCCGGCCAGCAGGTCGGGGGGGACGGCGCCGACGATGACGCACCAGCCGTCCTCCTCCCAGGCGGCCCGCAGGTGGGGGGCGAGGACGGCGGGCGCCTCGGGTCGACCGCTCACCCTGAGATCCACACGCGGGTGGGTGACGTGATCCCGCGGTTCATGCCGATGAGCGCGGCGCCGCCCGGGGCCACCGGGTCGTTGAAATTCTGGACCTTCGGGTTGGCCACGACCGCCCAGACCTGTCGCCCCAGCCACGTGTACGGCAGGTCCTGGGCCAGGTACTCGCCGATCGACTGGTACGCACGGACGCGGTCGGCGGCGACGGGGCTCTCTCGGCCGCTGACCAGCGCAGCCTGGATCCGCGGGTCGCGGTTCCGGGCGATGTTGAGCGAGAGGCCCGAGTCGTTGATCGTGCCGTCGCTCCAGAAGACGTAGTTGAGGTCGGGATTGGTCGTGCCGAACTGGCGCCAGGTCATCGCCTGGTACTTGCCGGCCACGGCCTGGTCGATGAGCTCGTTCTGCCCCACCACGGCCAGGGAGACCTGCATCCCCGCGCTCTGGTACTTCTGCTGGAGGTAGTAGGCCACCCGCTCCACCGTGGGATCGGGGATGTAGGAGAGGGTGAAGGAGGGGGGGTGGCCGTGCGCCTTCTCGTAGGCGCGGACCGCGCTTCGGGCACCCTCGGGGTCGTAGCCCGGATAGGAGGTCTCGCGGTAGTAGGGCGTCCCGTGCACAAAGGGGCTGTTCACCGGGGTCGTGATGCCGAGTCCGAAGACGCGGCAGATGTCCTGTTGCGAGTAGGACTTGGCCATGGCGATGCGGGCGTTCTTGTCGTCGAAGGGGCTCACGGCGCAGTTGAGCTGCACGCAGGCCACTGTGGGCTCGCCGACGACGTCGATGCTGTCGTCGACATAGGACCACTGCTTCTTGCCCCTGAACTGGACGATGGTCTCGGCGGTGGAGGTGTTGATGATGTCGACCGAGCCGAGTTGGAGCGCCTCCGAGCGCGATGTCTCGTCGATGATCGGCTTGTAGGTGATGCGGTCGAGATAGGGATAGCCGGCTCGCCAGTAGTTCCGGTTAGCGGTGGCGGTGAAGTGTGTGTTGGGGACCCACTTTGTGAACACGAACGGTCCGGTGCCGATCGGATTCTCGGTCCCGTTGGGGCTGCTCAGCATGGACGGAGCGGCCACGTACCCGATCTGGGAGGACAGGTAGAACGGAAGGGTGACCATCGAGGACGTCGTGTCGATGCGCAGGGTGAGGGGACCCGTCGGGGTGAGGTCCTTCACGAACTGGGAGAAGGCAGCCCCGGTGAGCAGCGACGCGGTCCCCTTCTCGAAGTTGGTGTACAGCGCGGACGCATCACACGGGGTCCCGTCGTGGAACGTGATCCCCGGCCTCATCGTGATGGTCCAGGAGGTGAAGTCGCTGTTGGGCGTGACCGACTCGGCGAGGTAGGGCACGACCTCCCCCGTGGTAGTGACGGCGGTGAGGGGGTCGAAGACCGTCATCCCGTACATGTAGCCGTTCTCGTCCCACTCGGCCGTGGTCGGGTCGAAGCCCTGTTCCTCCGAGTCGATCCCGTAGGTGAGCGACCCTCCCCGCTGGGGCTTGGCCGTCGAGACGCCGTTGCGACCCGGGCCGTTGGTCCTGCCCAGCGCCTCGGCTTGCGCCGGGGACGGCTGCAGGTCCGCTGCGGCCAGCGCGCCCGCCGCGACGACACCCGCGGCGAGGAACCTCCGCCGACCGATCCTGTTCTCCACCACGCACCCCCGGTGACCAGATCCAGGCGTCAGGGCCTGCGCCGCCTGGCCGGGCACAGGGTATCCCGCCGCCCCGAACCGGCGACGTCGGCGGTCAGTCGGCGTGGTGGCCCCGCCTTCGCACGTGAGCCCACCGAGCGGCCGGGCTCCGGCCGCAGGTCAGCGGAGGCCGGTCAGCGGACGCCGGTCAGCAGTTCGGTCACCAACTGGTCGAGGCGCTCATGTCCGCAGCCGGGCTCGGAAAGGTCGGCGGCGGACGACGCGGCGGCGGCCAGGCGCAGGTGAGCGATCGCCTCGGGATCGAGTCCTTCCGGCGAGGTGGGCTCGGCGATTGTCGCACGGCGGGCCGCCCGGAGCGCCTCGGCGATGTCGGGGTCCTCGTGGAAGCGTCGCGCCTTGTCCCGGAGGATCAGATAGGTGCGCATGCAGCCTCGGGCGAACTCCCAGACGCCCTCAGTGTCCTCGGTGCGCAGCGCGTGTGCGTCGAAATGCCGCATCCCCGGCCAGCCTGCGTCCTCGAGCAGCAGGACCGTGTAGAAGGCGTCCCGGATCCCTTCAGCCCCGAAGCGAAAGTCCTGGTCGTACCGTCCGATGCGCTGCGCGTTCAGGTCGATGTGGAAGAGCTTGTCGTGCCAGAGGGTCTGGGCCACGGCCTGTGAGAACGACAGCCCGCTCATCGTCTCGTGGGCGAACTCCGGGTTCAGGCCGACCATGTCGGACCATTCCAGCCGGCCGATGAAGGCCAGGGCGTGGCCCACGGTGGGGAGCAGGAGGTCGCCGCGAGGCTCGTTGGGCTTGGGTTCGAGCGCGAACCGGAGGTCGTAGCCGCGGTCGCGCACGTACGAGCAGCAGAGGTTGACGGCCTCCGCGTAGCGGTCGAGCGCCACCCGGAGGTCTTTGGCCGCCTCCGCCTCGACCCCCTCGCGCCCGCCCCACATGACGAAGACCGTGGCGCCGAGCTCGGCCCCGAGGTCGATGGCGTCCAGCACCTTGGCCACGGCCAGGCGCCGGACCGCCGGGTCGTTCGCGGTGAAGGCCCCCTCCTTGAAGACCGGGTGGAAGAAGAGGTTCGTCGTGGCCATCGGGACCTTCATGTCGGCCTTCTCGAGGGCGGTACGAAAGCGCTTCACGACGGCCTCCCGCTCCGCCATCGAGGCCCCGAACGGGACCAGGTCGTTGTCGTGCAGACTCACCCCGTAGGCACCGAGCTCGGCAAGCCGGAAGACGGTGTCGACGGGGTCCAGCGTCGGTCTGGTGGCCTCGCCGAACGGGTCCCGCCCTCGGTTGCCGACCGTCCAGAGACCGAAGGTGAAGTGGTCCTCGGGCACAGCTTGGAAGGTGTCGGTCAAGGTCCACTCCTTGGCCGGTGCTCGTCGGCCGTCCGCTGCGAGGTTCCTCCGTCCACGTTACCGAGTTCTCCCCGCGGACCCAAGCAAGACGTCCGCAGGTGCGGCCGGGGCTGGCAGCACCCAGCGGTCAGCCGCGGGCATGACGAAACCTCTCCCTGACCTCGGCCGAGAGGCTCGGGTCGTCGCTCGGCTCGGTGAGCGTGCCGTGGCGGAGCCCCCAGGCGTCGGTCACGTCGTCCACGTCCGAGCCCGAGGCGAGGACGGCGGCTTGGACGGCGGCGCCGGTCGACACGGGTTGGCCGTGCCGGGGCACCGTGACGGCCTGTCCGGACAGCGAGGCCAGGACGCCGCGGTAGGCGGACGAACGGGACCCGCCGCCGACCAGGACGAGACGGTCCCGTTCGACCGGTGCGCCGGCGTCGATGAGTGCGTCGAGGCCGTCGAGCAGCCCGCAGACCACCCCCTCGAAGGCCGCCCGGGCCAGGCCGCAACGGTCGATGCCCGGCCGGATCCCGAGGAGGGAACCGGTGGCCGACGGACGGTTCGGCGTTCGCTCGCCGGCGAGGTAGGGGACGAGGACCAAGCCGTCGGAACCGGGAGGTGCATGCAGTGCGAGCTCGTCGAGGTCGTCGTGGCCCACTGTGAGGAGTCGGGCAACGGCGTCCGTCACGAGGGCGGCGTTCAGGGTGCAGACCAAGGGGAGGTAGTGACCGGTGGCGTCGGCGAAGCCGGCCACCGAGCCCGTCGGATCCTGGACCGGACGTGTGCTCCTGGTGAACACCGTCCCGGACGTGCCGATCGAGACCGCCACTTCGCCGGGTCGGATCCCGATACCCAGCGCCGCCGCCATGTTGTCGCCGGTCCCGACGGCGACGGGCGTGCCCGCGGCCAGACCGAGGGCATCGGCGGCCGCCCGGGTGAGGGTCCCGGCCTGTGCCCACGGCTCGAGGACGTCGGGCACGACGCGCTCCCAGTCGACCGCATCGTCGACGGCGGCAAGGAGGTCGTAGCGGTACCGGTCCTCCGCCGGCGACCAGTAGCCCGTGCCCGATGCGTCGCCCCTGTCCGACACCAGCTCCCCGGTGAGCTGGAAGGTCAGCCAGTCGTGGGGCAGAAGGACGTGGGCCACGCTCCGAAAGGTGTCGGGCTCGGTGCGGTGGAGCCACGAGAGCTTGGCGATCGTGAAGGCCGCCACGGGGACGCTCCCACAAGCGGCCGCCCAGACGGCCGGCTCGAAGCGGCCGGTGAGCCATTCGGCGTCCGGAGCCGACCTGGTGTCGTTCCACAGCATCGCCGGGCGGAGGAGCTGCAGGCTCCGGTCCATGACCACCATGCCGTGCTGCTGCCCGGCCACGGCCAGCCCAGCCACCTCGACCGGCCGTCCGCCACGGCCGGCCTCGTCGAGCGCCCGGGCCGTCGCCTGGCCGAGCGCGCCCCACCACTGCGAAGGATCCTGTTCGCTGGTCGGCGGGGCGGTGGTGGTGTGGGCCGACTGACCGGAACCCACGAGCTCGCCGGAGGCCAGATCGCGCAGTTCCACCTTGGTGGACTGCGTGGACGAGTCCACGCCCACGACGAGAGGCACCTCAACGAAGCTATCGCCTGACGGCCCCTGCGACGCCGCCGGGCCGCCCGTCGGTCCGAGCCCCCCGCTCCATCGGAGGTGAAGATCGGAGCGTCCGGCGGAGCCATCCCCCCGCCCGTCCGGGAAGCCGGCCGAAAGGGCACGTCCACCGCCAGGGCGGTGGCCGCCCCCGGAGCGTCGGCCTGCGCCATCGTCGGTGGAACTAGATTGAAACGGCGTCGAGGGAGGTCGGTGCCAACCACCGAAAGTCATCTCGCGAGAAAGTTGGCCAAGATGAATTGGCGAGTCTGGAGTTCCCTCGGCGTTGCCGTGGCGTCCCTGGCGGCCCTTGGTGCGGTCGTGGGCACGCCGGTCAGCGTCGGTGCCCTGCCGGCTGACGTCGCGGGGTCACCTGTCCCCTTCGGAGACGCGGGGTCCCTGGGTGCGACGCCCGGGCAGACGGCGGCACCGGTCGTCGGAATGGCGGTCACGCCGACGGGCAGCGGCTACTGGCAGGTCGGCGCGGACGGCGGGATCTTCACCTTCGGGGACGCCGGGTACTACGGGTCGATGGGCGGACAGCCGCTGAGCCAGCCCATCGTGGGCATGGCCGCCACGCCTGACGGCAAGGGGTACTGGGAGGTGGCGTCCGACGGCGGGATCTTCACCTTCGGGGACGCCGGCTACTACGGGTCGATGGGCGGGCAGCATCTCGACCAGCCCATCGTGGGCATGTCCGCGACGCCTGACGGCAAGGGGTACTGGGAGGTGGCGTCCGACGGCGGGATCTTCACCTTCGGAGACGCCGGCTACTACGGGTCGATGGGCGGCGCCGCCCTGGTCGCCCCCGTGATGGGGATGGCCGCCACGAGCTCGGGGCACGGCTACTACGAGGTGGGAGCGGACGGCGGGATCTTCACCTTCGGGGACGCGGCGTTCCACGGCTCGGCGGCCGGCCTCTCCAAGGCGCAGATCGTCGGCATCGCCATCACGCCCGACGGAGGTGGCTACTGGCTTGCGTCGGCGGCCGGCGGCGTCTTCACTTACGGGGACGCGGCCTTCTTCGGGAGCATGGGGGGGCAGAGATTGACGAACCCCGTCGTGAGCGTGGTCTCCACGCCGGACGGCGGTGGCTACTGGCTCCTGCCGTCCACGGCGCCCCGCCAACCATGGAGCGTTCCGCCCCTCTCGCTCGGGTCGAGCGGTCCCGCCGTGGCCTCCCTGCAGCAGCAGCTCTCCAACCTCGGCTACTGGCTGGGCGCGGTGAACGGGCAGTTCGGCGATTCCACCCAGCAGGCCGTCTGGGCCCTGCAGAAGGCGGCCGGCCTCTCGCGCAGCGGGGTGACCGATTACGCCACGTACGCCGCCCTGGCACAAGCGGTCCAACCTCAACCGCAGAGCTCGTCGGGGTACGTGATCGAGGTCAACCTCAACACCGACCTCGTGATGTTCGTCAACAACGGTCAGATCCTCTACACGCTCAACACGTCCACCGGCGGCGGGTACACCTACGGCGACGGAACAGTCGCCATCACGCCGATGGGCCACTTCCACATCTACAAGGCTTCCAATGGCCTCGTCGTCGATTCGCTCGGGGCTCTGTGGAGGCCGAGGTACTTCACGGGCGGGTATGCGATCCACGGGGACACAAACGTCCCCCCGGTGCCGGTGTCCCACGGCTGCGTGCGCGTAAGCGACGAGGCCATCAACTGGATCTGGACAGCAAACCTGGCACCGATCGGTACGACAGTCTGGGTGTACTGAGCTTGCCGCGCCAGCCGGCGCTCGACACCGTCTGCCCGACGATCGAAACGTCGGCCGCTTCGCACGGCCCTACGGATGCCGAGAGGCTCGCCAAACGCTGACGGAGCGCGCCTGTCGGGTACGGCACGGGACTCGTGGCCGCCGTGGCGGTGCCGGGCGGCAAGCAGCTTTGGGTGTGCGCCGGCTGCGTGGCGACCCCGGTAGGACAGTCGGACGCGGCAGAATCTTGCCGTGGTGCGGAACTTCTGGCCGGCGGAGGCGCGTGGCCGCACCGGGGGAGGCGCCGGTACCCGTCGGTTCGGTACCCGGCGGCGAGTCGCCTGCTGGTTGTCGGTGGTGGTCGTCCCGCTCGGCTTGGTCCTGACCTTGTGCGTGGGCCCGGAGCCGGCACTCTCGGCCTCGACGGGCAGTGCGACATCGGGTCCGGTCGGTCCGCTGCGGGCGCCCGGAGGTCCGCTGCTCGTCGATCGTTTCGGGCGGACGGTGCTGCTGCACGGGGTCGACCTCGTCTACAAGATCCCCCCCTACGAGGTCGAGGTGAGTGGATCGGGGCGCAACGTGCTGACCCCGGCCGAGGCCGAGCGGATGGCGTCCCTGGGCTTCGACGTGGTGCGCCTCGGGATCATCTGGAAGGGCCTCGAGCCCGGTCACGACCCGATCAACGACCCGTCGATCTGCACGCCCGGAAAACCCTCCCTCTCTGCGGCAGACCAGTTCAACGCCAAGGTCTTCGACGCCTACGTCGATCGGCTGGAGGCCACGGTGGCCCTCCTCGGCCACTACGGGATCTACTCCCTGCTCGACATGCACCAGGACGTCTACAACGAGGTGTTCGCCGGGGAGGGGGCGCCGGACTGGGCCGTCTGCACCGACGGGATCACCCCCCAACCGCAGCACAACGTCCAGAACTGGAGTGTGAACTACACCGGACCCGGCGTTTCCCAGGCGTACGGGCACTTCTGGGACAACGACGTCGTCGGAGACCTTCAGGGCGCTTTCGACACAGTGTGGACGAGGGTCGCCGAGCGCTTTCGCAACAATCCGTGGGTGGTCGGCTACGACCCGTTCAACGAGCCGTACGGTCCCGGGTTGGGAACACAACCGGACAATCCCGCCTTCGACGCCGAGCTCGAATGCTTCTACACCGGGCGGGCGCACCCCGGCCTCAATCAGGATGGCCAGCGAGTGCAGTGCCCGGTCGACGATCCCGCCGAGGGTCTGATCCCTCGCCTCGAGTCGGCGGATCCGAACCATCTCGTGGCCTACGAGGGCAACTACAGCACCGACTCGGGGGTGCCCAACCACATCGGTGCCATGGCCTATCCACGGCTGATCCTGAACTTCCACGACTATTGCTTCCTGCACGTGCCGAACGGGCCCGAACCGCCGAACTTCGCAACGGTCTGCGGACCACTCGAGAAATTCGTCTTCGCCCAGCACGCCCAGGAGCGCGCCAACGACCGCTCGTCGGCTCAGCCCGAGGGACCCGGCTGGCTGCTCACGGAATTCGGGGCCAGCACCGATACCGCTGACCTCGCCCGCATCACCGCTGACGCCAACGCGAACCTGGTCGGATGGATCTACTGGCAGTGGATCAACTATGACGATCCCACCGGCTCCCACTCGTCGGCCCTGTGGCCGGCGCGCCCGCAGACGGCCGCACAGCTCCACGTGCTCGCCGAGACGTATGCGTCAGCCATCGCGGGAACGCCCACCTCGATGACGTTCGACCCGACAACCGGGGCCTTCGCCCTCCGCTACCGGTCGGACCCGAGGATCACCGAGCCCACGGTCATCGTGGTGCCGGACTCGACCCACTACCCGCACGGCTACTGCCTGAGGGTCTCGGGGGCGCACGAGACGTCCCGACCCGGTGCGCCGCGGATCGATCTCCGGAACGGCTCGTCGCCGGCTGACGTCAGCGTCTCGGTGACCGCCGGCAGCTGCGGAACTGGCCACCGGGCGGGCTCCAGCTGACGGAGGGGTAGTGCGCAGGCCCAGCCGAGTGTCGAGGGCCGCGCCGTCAGGGGTGTGCCCGGCCTGGCGGATCGGGGAGTCTCGCTCAGCCGGTGCCCGAGTGCGCCCTCATGGCCCTCTGGTAGGCCAGTGGTGCGATGGTCCGCGTGATCGGAGCCAGCAGCGGCAGCCAGGCGGCGTTGATCTCCATCTTCCGGCCTCCCATCCGCTGGGCGACGAGGTTGGCCACACCCTCTGCGGTCCGTCGGACGAGGCGCGGAGGGAGATCCCCGTCCTCGCCTTCGTCGGGGAGCCCCATCGCCGTCGGGACCCATCCCGGGTAGAGGACGTGGACGTGCACCCCGGAACCGTCGATCTCATGGGCGATCGACTCGCTGAAGGCTGAAATGGCCGCCTTGGAGGCGGCGTACGCGCCCTGCCCCGGTTCGGGCGCGCGAGCCGTGTCGGACGAGGTGTTCACGATGATGCCCGAACCTCGCTGCACCATCTCGGGGAGCACGAACAGCGTGCCGGCCACCGTGGAGAAGAAGTTGACGTCGAACACCTCGCGCACGATCGACTCGTCGCCTCCCGGCACGTACAACATGATGTCGACGCCGGCGTTGTTGATGAGGATGTCGATCCCCCCGAACTTGTCCCCGATGCCGGCGAGGACCGCCCTGTAGGCGTCTGCATCGGCCACGTCGCAGACTTCGATGGTGCTCTTCGGAGAGCGTTTCCGCAGCTCAGTCTCCAGTTCCTCCAGGAGATCTCGCCGTCGGGCCACGCCCACGACCAGTGCGCCCCGATCGGCGAGCGTGAGGGCGATGGCCCGCCCGATGCCCGAGGACGCGCCGGTCACGACGGCCACCTTGCCGCCGTAGAGCTGCTTGGGGGACTGGCGAATCACGGCGTGATCCTACGGCCTCGACCGACAGCAGCCGTGCTTCGCGGGCCGGTGCGGTGCGCCGGCCCGGGCGGGCGTCCGGTGAATGTGCGCACGATCACGTTCGACCGGAGGCAACGGTCGCGGAATGCCGCGCCCGGCGCCCGACCATCCCCCGAGCTGGACGGCCGCCCTGCCTACCATTGGTCCGCAGGCAGTCCTCCCAGAGTCCAACTCGCAGGGCCGAAGAAGGAGAGAAGCCGATGGTTACCACCCATGCAGATCCAGGGTCACGCTGGCGCGTCTTCGCAGGAGTGATGGTCCTGCTGGTCGGGACGTTCAACTTCATCGACGGCATCGTGGCGATCGCCAATCCGCACTATTACTACTACTACGTCTCGGTCTCGGGTCAGCCGGCCGCGGTGACACACCATCTGGTCTTCGGTGACCTCACCGCGTGGGGATGGACGATGCTCATTCTCGGTGTGGTCCAGGTGCTGGTGGCCATGGCGATCTTCGTCGGGAGGCACTGGGCGGCATACGTCGGGATCGCCGTCGCCTGCCTGAACGCGATCGGACAGTTGATGCTCATCGGCGTCTACCCATGGTGGTCCGTCATCGCCATCGTCATCGACGTTGTCATCGTCTACACGCTCGTCATGTACGGATTTCCCGAGCAGGCATAGTACGGGGGAGCAACGACGCGGGCCGATCGATAGGCCAAGAGCTGAGGAGCAGGTGAGCGCAGGACGCTGAAAGAGGGAGAACGGGTATGGACCCCGGCTCGTACGGCGAACAACCATCTGAGCAGGTGCAGTCCTTGAACCTCTCGACGACGTACCCAAGCGATCGGGACCGCTTGACCGCCGCCATACGGATCATCATGGTGATTCCGCAGTACTTCGTCCTCTTCTTCGTTGGGATCGCGGCCCTGGTCGTGCTCATCATCGGGTGGTTCGGGGCCCTCGTCACCGGGCAACTGCCCGACTTTGCGGAAGAATTCCTGAGCGGTTACCTGCGTTGGGCCATCAGGGTGCACGGTTACCTGTACTTCCTCACCGACGACTACCCCCCGTTCAGCCTTCAGCGCGAGGAGCAGTACGCCGTCCTCCTGGAGATCCCGCCGCCGGCGCGCCTCAATCCGTTGGCCGTGCTGTTTCGCATCATCCTGGTGATCCCGGCCTGGATCGTGACGACCGTCGCGCTCTACGGACTCGGTGTCGTCTCGATCGCCAGCTGGGCGATGATCGTCTTCACCGGAAGGCAACCAGCTCCCCTCTACGAAGCGACGCGCGCCGTCATCAGGTTCACGGCCAGGACGGGCGGCTACTTCTCGATGCTGACCCCCCTCTACCCGTGGGGGCTCTTCGGAGACGGTCCTCCCGGCGCCGATGCCAGTGAAGCTGGTCTGACGCCGGGAGCCCGGAGCCCCTGGGCGGTCCGCCTGTCGCCCAACGCTCGGACGGTCGTGATCGTCATGCTGGTCATCGGGGCCATTGTCTTCGTCTTGAACCGGCATTACTGAGAACTGCTGATCGTCGCGGGCGAACATCGGCGCACCCGCTGATCCGAGCGAGGTGTCCTTCTGACCCACGGTCCCGCTTGACCCACGGCCGTCGAGCCCCTCGGCCGTCACGCCCCGGAGGTCTCCCGGCGCCCGCCGGGGTCGTTGTCCGCCCATGAGATGACGTTGCACGTCGCGCCACGAGGTGACCTTCGTCCTTCGGGGTGCGCCGACGGGCTCTGCGGAGCGACAATGGACGCTGTGGCAGCTAGCTCGGCCAAAGGCCTCGACATCGACGATCCGGCCCGGTTTCCGTTGCCTCGCTCGCTCCGAGCGATGCGTGGGCGAACCACCGGGCTGCACCGCGGACCGACCCTGTGGTGAGACGCCGGTTGTCTCGAGGAGCCGGTGAGCGCGATGTCACGAAGAGCACCTGCTTCTTGGCCTGCGTCAGGATCGGAGCAGTCGGGGCGACGGGAATCCCGGGTGCTTGACCGTCACAGGCGCCTGCGTCTGGGCGCAGATTGGGTTCGCGAGGAGCGCGCCGGATTCGGACCGTTCGTCACGCGGGAGGTGCTCCGGCGCGTCGACGGCACCGTGGTGGTCTGGGAGTCACGCCGACACCGGAAGCAAAGAACAGGAACCGCCGGGTCGACGTGGTGGGCGCCGACGGCCGTGGGTTGGTGGATCGGGGTGCTTTTCGCCGTCGGATCCTTCTGTTTCGCACTGGGCTCGTTCCCCCCCTACGCCAACGTCGTCGGCGCCATGGCCGACAACGTCACCTACTTCGTCGGGTCGCTCTTCTTCACGACCGCCGCCTTTCTCCAGTACTGCCAGGTGGTCTGGGCCGACGGTGGGCCTGATAGCTCGCGGCTTGGCCACGTCGTCCGGCATCTCGTCCAGCCGCGTGCCGAACGAATTGACTGGTGGGCATCGGGCGTGCAGCTCATCGGGACCCTGTTCTTCAACGCGAGCACCGCCCATGCCGTCACCGCCGCGCCGGGGGGGCCCTCCACCCTGAACCATCTCGTGTGGCGGCCGGACGCACTGGGCTCGATCTGCTTCCTCGTCGCCAGCTGGCTCTGCTGGGCCGAAGTGGCACACGGCGCCTGGAGCTGGCGTCCGCGGGCGCTTTCCTGGTGGATCGCGCTGCTCAACCTGGTCGGTTCGATCGCCTTCGGGGTCTCCGCCGTTGCCTCGAAAATCGAGCCAAGCGGCTCTTTGCGAAGCTTGGCCCTGACGAACCTCGGCACCTTCGTGGGAGCCGTGTGTTTCCTGGTGGGCGGGGTTCTGCTGCTCCCCGAACGGACCGAGGGAGACGGCGACGGTCCCGAGCTAGCCGCTGCTGCCTACCAGCCCGGAGTCGACCAGGGTGTTACCGCTGCCGAGAAATGACGAAGCGGGTGACCGGCGGTGAGGCGATCCGCGGCACCCGGTCCGATCACTCTTCGTAACTGGCCTCGGCAGGCCTGGCGATGACGTAGATCAAGGCGCCAAGGAGCGGGATCAGAAGGATGATGATGGTCCAAGCGCCCTTGGCCGCTCCGGTGTGGTCCTTCCTGCGGAAGTTGTCGACGAAGCACCAGATGATGAAGAAGACGACCAGCACCAGTCCGGCGAACATGAGCATGGACCAGAAGAGGCTCAAGAGCGGGAAGGTGTACGCGAGCACGTGGTCTCCTTATTCGTAGGGGGGTTGTCGGCAGCGTAGCTTCCACAGGTTTCCGGCTACGGGATGGAATGTCCGGATTCGGCCGAACCCATCATCCGGCATGGTGCGCGGTCGACAGAGATGAGCTCGGTTCGCTCGCCGCTAGTCGGGACCCCCACCGGCACGCCGACGGTCGTCACCTTCTATGATGCGACGCGACCGAATGCACCCAGGATCAGGTCGCTCGTCCGGCTCCCGGGGGCCGGAGCAGCTGTCATCGAGATCGCAATCTCACCAGGCCGGGCTCGTGCTCTGCCAGGTGCCCGAAGAGAGGAGCTGACATGCCATTGCACAGTCGCGACACAGTGAAGGACGAGATCGAGGATTGCATCTTTGCCTCAATCGAGCTGGAGCACGAGCTCCCGAAGTACCGCTTCCCCGATTCGCAGTGCAAGCCGGAGATCGCGTACCAGGTGGTGCACGACGAGCTCCTTCTCGACGGTAACGCGCGACAGAATCTGGCAACCTTCTGCCAGACCTGGGAAGAGCCGCAGGTCCATGCGCTCATGGAAGTGGCGATCGACAAGAACCTGATCGACCAGGACGAGTACCCGCAATCGGCTGAGATCGAGCGTCGCTGTGTGCACATGCTCGCCGACCTGTGGAACGCACCCGACGCCGCGAATACCGTCGGCACCTCGGCGATCGGATCGTCGGAGGCAGCGATGCTCGCCGGCATGGCCGCGCTCAGGCGTTGGCGAAACAAGCGGAAGGCCGCCGGGAAGACAACGGACCATCCCAACATGGTGTGCGGACCGGTGCAGGTCGTCTGGCACAAGTTCGCTCGGTACTGGGACGTGGAGATGCGGGAGATACCGATGGCCCCCGGCCGGTACTGCCTGACGCCCGAAGAAGTGACGGCTCGAGTGGACGAGAACACGATCTTCGTCGTGCCGACGCTCGGTGTCACCTACACGGGGATCTACGAGCCCGTCGAGGAGCTTGCCCGCGAGCTCGACGCCCTCCAGGAGCGGACCGGGCTGGACATCGACATCCATGTGGACGGAGCGAGCGGCGGCTTCCTGGCGCCGTTCTGCGCACCTGACGTGCAGTTCGACTTCCGCCTGCCCAGGGTGAAGTCGATCAACGCGTCGGGTCACAAGTTCGGTCTGGCCCCCCTGGGTGCCGGGTGGGTGATCTGGCGTGACGCGGAGGAGCTGCCCGAGGAGCTCATCTTCCACGTCAATTACCTGGGCGGGGACATGCCCGACTTCCATATCAACTTCTCGCGCCCTGCCGGGCAGATCATCGCCCAGTACTACAACTTCATCCGCCTCGGGCGAAACGGGTACCGGAACGTCCATCAGGCGTGCTACGACACCGGCGCATACCTGGCGGAGCAGCTTCCCCATCTCGGCCCCTTCGAGCTGCTGGCCGCCAGCGACCCGGCGACGGGGATCCCGGCTGTGACCTGGCGGATCGCGGAGGGCCAGGATCCCGGCTTCACCCTCTTCGATCTGGCCGACCGGCTCCGCAATCGGGGGTGGCAGGTCCCTGCGTACACCTTGACCGGGGAAGCCTCCGACGTCGCCGTCCAGCGGGTGCTCGTCCGCCAGGGCGTCGACCGAGACCTCATCTCCCTGCTGATCGAGGACTTCCAGGCGGCCATCGAGCACTTCTCTCGCCATCCGGTGTCGGTGGGCATGACCCGCGAGGAGTCGGGCGGGTTCAGCCACCTGTAGACCCCGCCGGGCGCCGTAGCGGGGCACTCCCAGGCTGCCGGTAGATCGCACCCTGAAGGTGCTCGGTCGCCGAGCGGGCTGGTGCGGATGTGGGCGCGTTCAATCCTGGACGGCCGTCAGCTGTGCAGCCGTACCGGCAGTCTCTCCACGCCCCGGACGATCATGCGGGCCCCCCACGCAGGCGCGCCGTAAGCCGGCTCCATGTGGGGAAACCGCCTCACCAGCTGCGGCAGCGCCACCTTCGCCTCGAGTCGGGCGAGGGAGGAGCCCAGGCAGTGGTGGGGTCCGCCCCCGAAGGAGGCGTGCTCGTTCGCCCGAGGGCGCGCCAGGTCGAGCACATCGGCCGAGTCTCCCCATTGCTCCGGGTCGCGGTTGGCCGCCCCGAGGGCCAGGAAGAGGAGGGACCCCGCGGGTGCGGTGACCCCCCCGATCTCCAGGGGCTCCGCGCAGACGCGCCGGGTGAACTGGATTGGCGAGTCGAATCGGATGATCTCCTCGATCGCGTTCGCATCGAGTGAGGCGTCGGTCCGCATGCGATCCAGCTGGTCGGGAAACTCGAAGAGGTGCACCAACCCATTCCCTACCAAGTTCAGCCCGTTCTCGTAGCCGGCCATGTAGAGGAGCATCACCTGGGCGACCAGCTCCTGGCGGCTCAGGCGGTCGCCGGCTACCTCGGCGTCGATGAGCGACGTGAGGATGTCCGTGTCGGGCCGCGCTCGCTTGTCCGAGACGACGGAGTCGATATACGAGGCCATGTTCTTGGTGGCCTCGATCGACTCCGCCTCCTCGCGCGGGGTGTTGAGCGGGTCGAGCGTCTTGGTCATCGCCTGGGACCACCGGCTCAGTTGCCCGGTGTCGGCGACCGGCATCCCGAGCATCTCCGAGATGATCTTGGCAGGGAGGACAGCGGCGAAGTCGGCGACCACGTCAACCGTCTCACGCTCCGCCAGCTCCGAGAGCGTGCGGTTCACCACGGACTCGGTCCGCTCCCTCCAGACGGAGATGGCCTTCGGGGTGAAGGCCCGAGCCACCAGGTTGCGCAGACGGGAGTGGTCGGCGCCGTCCTGGCGGAGCATCATCCGGTGGTTCATGCCGCCGCTCGAACCGTCGCGGGCAGCCTCCGCCTCGATGACGGGCGTCGCGGTGGCCCTTGCCGGTCCGACTGTGAGCGAGCGGTCGCGCGCCAGCCGGTGGACGTCGGTGTACCTGGTGATCAGGTAGGCATTGCTCAACCGGTCCAGGTACAGGGGCGAGCTCTCCCGGAGCGCCGCGTACTGCGCGTAGGGGTCGGAGAAGTAACCGGGGGCGAACGGATTGAAGGTGACGGTCTCGCCGGGGACGACGCGCCGCGGCGGGGTCGCGGTCACCGACGCGGGCGGGGAGATCGTGGGTCGTGCGGTCTGCTCGGTGGTGGCCCTGAGCCGGACCGCCACCTCCCGAAGCAGGGCCAGGGTCACCTTCGGGTGATCGGCGAGCAGCTGGAGGAAGAGCGCTCCGTCGACCTCGTGCAGCACCATGTCGCTGCCGGCGGTCACGGTGGCGTTGCGGGGCTGCCCGTCGAGGAGTGCCAGCTCTCCGATCGATTCCCCGGGCCCGATGGTCGCCACGTAGAGGCCGCCGACGGTCACCTCCGCTAGGCCATCCTCCACGATCCACCAGCGATCGGCGGTCTCCCCCTCACGGCAGAGCACGGTGCCCTCAGGCACCTGGCGTACGCCGGCCACCGCCGCCGAGAGGCTCTCGAGGTCGCTGCTAGTGCAGCCGTCGAACAGTGCGAGCTCTGCGAGGGCAAGGGTTTCAGCCGCCACCAGTGCTCCTCCCGGACTCGCCGCGCGCCTGCCCGCAACCTAGTCCGAGAAGCCAGTTGGCTGCCTTGGTCGGTGCCGAAGGAGAGGACGCCTTCGGCACCCGTCCGCGCCCGCCCTGCGTTGCAGCTCGCAGGATGTGGCTGGCACCTTCGGGGATTATGGTGTCCCGGCACCGGAGGGGGGACGACCGGACGGTTAGGACACTCACAGGTCCCCCACCCATAGACGAGGGGGCTCTCGATGTGGCGCAGCGTGACGGCAAGCGAAAGCGGCCGCCGATGCGAGCGTGCACCTAACGGCGCCGGTCGGGGCGGGGCCCGGTGCCTGTTCGCCGGGATCATCGTCGGCTCGCTCTTCGCCGCGGGGGCGGTGACGGTGCCCACTGGGAGTGCGCTGGCGGCCACCGGCAGCCGAGCGATCGTCAAGCCGTCACCGTGGGACTGGCCGAGCTTCGGCCAGAATGCGCAGCACACGTTCAGTGCCCGCACCACCCTGACGAAATCCTCGGCCGCCAACCTCGCCCAGCGGTGGTTCTTCCCGACGCAAACAGCGGTGACCGTGACGCCGACGGTTGTCGACGGGACCGTGTACGCCGGCAGCTGGGATCAGTGGTTCTACGCCATCAACCTCTACACCGGGAAGTTGGAGTGGAAGTTCCACACCTTCGCGCAACCGGCAGTAACGCCCTATCCCGGTGAGGTCCCGCGCGACGTTGCGTCGGACGGTGGAATGGTCACGTCCTCGGCGTGGTATCAGCCGGGGAGCGATCAGCGGCCCGATCTCGTGATCTTCGGTGGTGGGTACACGTTGTACGCCCTCAACGCCCACACCGGCAGGCTGTACTGGTACCACCGCTACACGGGGAGACCGACAAAGCCGCCGAACCCCAAGGTCGACGGGGCCCGCATCTTCTCCTCCCCGGTTGTCTTCGACACAAAGGTGCTCTTCGGGATCTCGGTCGACGGCCAGCAGCACGAGCGCGGTTACGTCGTGGCCGCCTCCCTGGCCACGGGCAAGCCGGTGTGGATCTACCAGTCCGACCGGAAGACAAACGGGACGATCCCGAACGACGGATGCGGCAACGTCTGGTCGTCGGGCTCGATCCTGCCCAGACAGGGTTGGGTCGTCTTCGGTGAAGCCGATTGCAATTTCGCCGACCCTCCTCCCAACGCGGACTCGGTGATGGCCCTGCGAATTTCGAACGGAGCGCTCGTCTGGCGTTACCGCCCCTACCACGCCCCCAACCTGCGGTGCGACCTCGACTTCGGCGCTTCGATCAACATCGGGCTCACGAGAGGCACACGGGCGACGTTCCTGGGCGCCTCGTCGAAGGACGGGACGTACTACTCGCTGAACCCGACAAACGGCCACCTCCGTTGGAAGACCCAGGTGGTGTTCGGCGGCTACGACGGGGGCTACATCGGCACGCCGGCCTACAACGGCACCACCGTGTTCGGGGCGACGGCGCTGGGCACATTCGGTCGGACAACAACAGGAGCGACACTGTGCGATCCGTCCACACCGCGCGACACCAAGTACCAGGAGCCCAGCATCGCGGCCTTGAACGCCAGCAACGGGAAGGTGCGCTGGCAGGGCAACAGTGCCAGCACGTTCGCCGCCACCACCTACGCCGGGGGCATGGTGTTCAACTCCAGGGCCCTGAACGGCCAGGTGGTCGTGCGGGACGCGGCCACGGGAACCGTGCTCACGAGCCTGGACCTTTCCAACTGGTGCTGGTCGGGGATCTCGGTGGTCGGGAACGCGGTGCTCTTCGGGATCGGCTCCGGACCGCAGGGCACCCCGGGCGGCATCGAGGTCTTCACGCCCGGCGGGCAACCGCCAAGGGTTCCGGGTGAGAAGCCCTCTGCCTGAGGCACTCCTTCGGGTCGGGCCAACGGAGTGAAGCTCAGTGCGGAACCGGTGCAGACCGGCGGGAAGAGTGCGGGTGAGGCGATGGCACGTTGCCGGGCGGGACGGGGACCCCCCGCATGGACCGTCGTGGTGGCGCACCGCCTCGCGGTGCCGTCTGGGGTCGCTGTCGGGTTGTCCACTAGGTTTCGGGGCCTGACGCCACGGCGGTGAGCGTCCGTCGAGGAGGAGGAGACATGCCGGCGCGCATCACGATCGTCGGGGGAGGCAGCTCCCACTGGACCCCGACCCTGCTTGTCGATTTCGCCAACAGTCCCGCCCTGCAGGACGCCACCGTCACCCTCTACGACGCCGACCCGTTGACCGTGCCACCGATGGTGAAGCTCGCCGACCACATCGCCGAGCGCCGAGGCATCGCGCTCTCGGCCGTGGCCGCCGACGAGCTGGACCGGGCCGTCGACGGGGCCCAGATCGTGCTCACCACCCTGGCCGTCGGGGGGTTCGGAGCGATGACGCCGGACGTGGAGCTCCCCTTCCGCTACGGCGTCCGCCAGCCGGTCGGCGACAGCGTGGGTCCCGGGGGGATCATGCGATCGCTTCGCAACGTTCCGGTGGTGGTGGAGATCGCCCAGGCCGTCGAGCGGGTGGCGCCCGATGCGTGGCTCGTGAACGTCTCGAACCCGCTGACCGCCCTCTGCCGGGGGGTGACCAAGGAGACCTCGGTGCGGGCCGTCGGACTCTGCAACGAGCTGGTCGGGATGACCTTCGTCCTGAGCCTCCTTTTCGACGTCGGCTTCGACCGCATCGACCCGGTGGTCGCCGGCGTGAACCACCTCCCGCTCATCACTTCGCTCACCATCGACGGAGCCGACGGCTTCGAGATGCTCCGCACACTGCTCGAGCGGCCGGGGTCGCGTGCCGACGAGCCGATCTGGATGGACCCGCCCGCGGCCATGCACGCCCGCAAGCGCTCCACGGGGGAGGGCTGGACCAAGGGCGACATCATCGCCAGCGCCGCCATCAAGTTCGAGCTGTTCGAGAGGTTCGGGGTACTCCCGGGGTCGGCCGACACCCACGTCTCGGAGTTCTTCCCCTGGTTCCTCACGCCGCGCTCGGACTTCGGGCGGGACTGGGGGGTGCACCACTACGGGATGCCCGGTCACCAGGCGGACAAGCGAGCCGACATCGCCAATGTCAAGGCGCTGCTGGCGGCCGACGAGATCCCCGGGCTCCCGTCGGGGGAGTTGGTCGCCACCCTCCTCGAGGGGCTCCTGGGCGGCGAGGACCGCCACCTCCCGGTCAATCTCCCGAACACCGGGCAGGTGCGAGACCTGCCCGAGGGGGTCGTCGTGGAGTGCATCGGGACGTCGGGACCCCAGGGCGTGGGGCCGAGGGACGTGACCGCCGTCCCGGGGGTCCTGGGCCGCCAACTGGAGCGCATCGTGACGTCCCAGGAACTCACGGTGGAAGCGGCGCTCGAGGGCGACCGGACCAAGGTGCTCGAGGCCATGCTCTTGGATCCGGTGGCCGGTGCGTTGGCCTACGAGGACGTGGTCGAGATGACCGACGCCATGCTTGCCGCCACCGCCCAGTGGCTCCCGAGGTTCACCGCGTAGAGGCCTCCCACTGTCCCTTGGCCTCGGGGCCCAGCCGGTCACGACACGCAGCCTGTGCGGGGTCTCCGTGCCCAGGCGCCGCCCGGTGCAGCTGCCGGGACGGCGAGAGTGGACGAGCGTATCCTTGGGACCCACGGCAATCGGGGGCGACATGCGAGAAAGAGGCCGTCGGCACGGCCTGTTGGTGCCGATCGTTTCGGTGCTGGGGGTCGCGGTCACGTGTTCGGTCGTTTCGGCGGGTGCGGCAGCTACCGCCGCCGGAAACGGGGCGATCTCGCCCCCGTCGTCGCTGCAGTGCGCATCGGGCATCGGCACCGGCTCACCGGGGGTGACGGCGAAACAG
Organism: uncultured Actinomycetota bacterium; assembly: GCA_963770505.1. Classification (GTDB taxonomy): domain Bacteria; phylum Actinomycetota; class Acidimicrobiia; order Acidimicrobiales; family RAAP-2; genus CAVYPR01. The sequence continues at coordinate 1,022,020 of CAVYPR010000006.1, forward strand.
ATCAACGTGGCGGCCATCTCCACGCTGACCGGACCCATCTCTGCCGGCTTCTCGGCGTTGGTCCCCGGGGCGCAGGCCTACTTCGACACAGTCAACGCCCACGGCGGCGTCAACGGACGGAAGATCGACCTGGCCTACAACTTCAACGACGAGGGAACAGGCAGCCGCTTCGCGACCGAGACCCACACCGCCATCGACCAGGATCACGCCTTCGCCGTCATCGTCTCCTCCTACTGGTTCAGCCCGACCTACTTCACGGCGACCTGTACCCCGACGTACGGGTTCAATGTGACTGGTGACTGGACAACGGCTCCGAATCTCTTCGCCGTGGGCGGCTCGTTCCTGACATACGGGGCCGGCTCGGCACAGGGTGAGAGGTACCTGGCCCGCAAGCTGAATTTGAACTCGGTGGGCGTCGTGGCCTACGGGGTCTCAAGTTCGGCAAACGCCTGCCAGGCCGACGTCACCGGACTGGAGAAGGGCGGGGTCAAGGTCAGCTACTCGGACTTGAAGGTCACACCGCTGAATCCCAACGTCACGCCCGACGTCCAGCGGATGCTGGCGGCGGGCACCGATCTGATCATCAGCTGCATGACAGTCAACGGCAACATCGAGCTGGCCCGGGCCGCCAAACAGTACGGGCTCAAGGCGAAGATGCTCTTCTTCACAATCGTCAACCAGTCGGTGCTGGACAAGGAGCTCAGCCTCTTCCAGGGCGTGTACTTCGCAGTGGAGAACGTCCCGCTCCAGGCCAGCCAGAAGTTCCCCGGCTCCTACCCGGGCATCAACGCCTACCTCTCTGCCATGCAGAAGTATGAGCCCGCCTACGCCGGTGACAACAATGCGATCGAAGGATGGGAGTCGGCGTCACTCCTGGTGGCAGGGATCAAGGCCGCCGGAAAGGACTTGACCCAGGCCGATATCGTCAGAGCGACCAATCGGTTCACGGACTTCACGTTTGGGGGGCTCCGCACCCCGACGACCTGGCAGCGGACACACACCTTCGTCACGGCTCCCTTTTGCAACGGATTCGTCAAAGTGGAGGGGAAGAAGCTCGAGCCCGTCTTCACCCCTGGCAAGCGGGTGTTCCTCTGCTTCAGCGGGACACCGCAACACCCGACACCGGTGCCTGCCAGGCCGGGCACGCCGGGTGCCACATAGAGACCCAACCGGGCGCGGACATCGGGTTCAGCTCCCCACACCGCCCATGAGCCCATGAGTCCGCCACCTGAGCTGGTGAAGGCCTTGAGCGCCCGCGCACAGCAGCTCTGCCGCATACCCCCGGCGGACGTGAGGGAAGGGTAGGTGATTTCATCTACACGCGGCCTCGCCGTTCCTGCAACCAGCATTCCTCTTTACAGATGCGGCATCCCGTCGTACAATCCACCTTGTATCGGTGCGCCGAGCGGCTGCACCGACGATAAAGGCAAACCCATCGCGAGGTGGGGACGCAAAGTCACGGGACTCTCTGAGTTAGCCGGACCGCCGAATCGGTCAGCACGCGACATGGCGCGTGGTGTCAGTGACGCGGCCTGCTTGCTCAGAGGGAGCAAGGGGAGAACTGATGCAAGCGCGCTATCCACAGCAGCGAGTCGCATACAGCTTTGGCAGTGATCTGTTCGTCCGTGCGACCTGGCGGTCGCGTATGAGCGCCGCCATCCAGGCGGCCATGACGTCTTTGACCCCAACCCGGTGAGGGGTCCAGGCGTCACATGAACTGAAGCTGACTTGTCGCGTGGCTTGAAGGCGATTGGCCTGAGCACGCAGACAGCTGAGTTCTGGCCGGCGGCAGCCTTCTCGCCAGTCGGCAACGGTGACATGCGCCGGGTCCGTCAACGTCGGGACTCTGGCACTCGATGAACCCGAACGCCGTCACATGCGCGGCTTCGCGGCCCAGCGTGCCCGTGCCAATCCGTTGCCTCCGCCACTTGGGCAAGATGGAGGCGGTCATGGCGGCGGCTGGCCGCTGGAGAAGTGCGCCGCCTGTCCCGCCGCAGACCCGCTCTGCCCGGCTCTGGATCCCACGGGCCGAGCGCCGCCCCACACTCTGATGGACGAACGGCGCGCCTAGGAGTAAGTTCCGACGCGCGCTACCGATTTGACCAATGCGCGTTGCCTGTCTCAATCGGTTTTCACAGCCGGCCGAGTGCTCGCAAGGGTGCAGCGACTATGACCCGCCCGGAAAGGCTGGTCGTGAGGAGGCAAGCATGTCTCAGCTCCAGAGAGAGAACCGGGGCGGATCGTTTTCGTTGCTGCATCTAGGTCTCGGCTTGATCGTGATGCTGGCAATGACCGCCGTGCCGTTGCTCGGAGGTGCCGCGCTCTCGGGCGCGACGCCTGTTGCCCCTGGCACCGTGTCCGGCAACCATTCGCAGGCGATATCCCATGCGACAAGCGGGCTCACCCCCTTCACCTCGGTGACCGGCAAGGTGTACATGTCGCTCACAGCTATCGGCACGAACACACCGGCGGGCGGCCCAGTCAACGTCACAAAGAAGACCAGCAGGTCTACCGTGCAGTCCGCCTACCTGCTTGCCGCCGCGGTGCCCGGCTTCACGTTCCAAGACGGCACAGTCACCCTGGACGGCACGTCACTTTCCTTCACACCGGCCCACACCTCGTTAGTCAATTTCGGTACCGAGGCCTTCTGGACCAATGTCACGACAATCGTGGCCCCAGTGGTAGACGCCGCACCCCCAGGACTCGTGACGTTCACTGCGGCTGAGCCCTCCAACACCGACGAAATCACAGGGGAAATCCTCGCCGTCGTCATGAACGACCCGACACAGAAGACCGGAAACACGGTGAGCTTCCTGTTCGGCGCGCTCACAACCGCTGGCGACACATTCCACATCGGGCTCTCCAGCCCGCTCAAGCTGAGCACCCCCACACTCGCCCTCAACATGAGCATCGGGGACTCCTACAGCTACCAGGGGGAGCCGGGACGTCCGACAGCGCAGTACAGCGAAATCACAGTCAATACACATCGCATGACCTCGGCCGCCGGCGGCAACGACGACTCCGTCTGCAAGAACGAGACACCGCACAATTGGTCCACATGCGGCAACGGCGAGTTGATCACGGTCGGCGGGATCGGCGACAGCACCACGGACCCGACCAACCCGACAGCCACACCGGTCACCTGCACAACACCTCCTGGGCCCCCTCGCTGCACAGACGAGCTCTACACACTGCTGCCGTTCGTGAAGACAGGGACAACCAGCATCAAGGTCCACACGGTGAACCCGTCGGACAACGACGACATCTTCTTCTCCGCGTTCCAGCTGGACGGAGTGGCCGCGGTCATCGGCGAGGGCGCGGTGCTCACCCCCCTGACAGGCACGAGCGAGGTGGGCAGTCCCTATCAATTCACCGCGAAGGTTCAGAACTCCAGCGGGACACCGTACAGCTCGCTGCCACTCACATTCACGGTGCTCTCCGGACCCAATGCCGGCGAAAAACTCACCGGCACTACCAACGCGACAGGTGTGGCCACGTTCACACTGACAAGCGCTGTCACCGGGAACGACACCGTTCAGGTCAGCTTCGTCAACGGGACAATGGAGACCCTGTATTCCAATCAAGCGACAGTTACCTGGACCAGTCCCTCGACAAAGGGTTATCGCCTCAATGGCTCCGACGGTGGGGTGTTCGACTTCGGCAGTGCCAACTTCATCGGCTCGAACTGTGGGGCGGTGACATTCGGCACCAATTGCGGGCGGAAGCTTCCCGAGCCCGTGGTCGGCATGGCCCCCACGCCTGACGCCCTCGGGTACTGGCAGGTTTCCTCCAATGGCAAGGTGAGCACGTACGGCGACGCCAAGCCCTATGGCTCGGCCACAACCCTCACTTTGGCCGCGCCGATTGTGGGCATGGTGGCCACACCCGCTGGCACCGGTTATTGGCTGACCAGTGCCGACGGCGGGGTCTTCGCTTACGGCACCGCCCAGTTTTACGGGTCGGCGGCCAAGACAAAGCTGGCCGCGCCGATCGTGGGCATTGCCGCCACCCCTGACGGGAAGGGCTACTGGTTGGTCGGTGCCGACGGCGGGGTCTTCGCCTACGGCAGCGCCAGGTACCACGGTGGCATGGGCGGCAAGACCCTCAACGCACCAGTCGTCGGGATCGCCGCCACAGGCGCCGGCACCGGTTACTGGTTGGTCGGTGCCGACGGCGGAGTCTTCTCCTTCGGCACCGCCAAGTACCAGGGCGGCATGGGCGGCAAGAGCCTCAACGCACCGGTCGTCGGGATCGCCGCCACAGGCGCCGGCACCGGCTACTGGCTCGCCGGTGCCGACGGCGGAGTCTTCGCCTTCGGCGGCGCGAAGTTCGCTGGCTCGATGGTCGGCACGACCCTCAACAAACCGATCATCGGGATCACCGCGGCGTAACCATGCTGGGCCGCGGCCCGGGTCCGGCCGGAAGGCCGGTCCGGGTCGCCAGGTCATGCTGCCCAGGGTCGAACGGGGAGACCGGTGCCGAGGTGACGTCTTGCTGGCGGTCCAGGCGTTTCCACCCGGCATCGCAGCGAACGATGGCGTCTGTGGCGGCCCAGAAGAGTTGGGAATCGACAAAACCCAGGTGAGCTGGGACGTGGCGAGCTACGGAAGTCCCAATCCCCACGCTGTTGGTCCGGATTTTCCACCGTACCGTCAAGGGCGATGTCTGATCCTTGACCTTCCGGCACGGGCTGCCTGGGCTCTGTATTCAGCCGGTGACGTGGTGCTCAATGGCACCCTTCGCATGGCTTCCCGCCCAAGGTGCTGCTGAAAAACGGACCTAAATCGCCTGGCACGCGACTGATGGGCTCCGCGGCGCGTCTTCCCTACTTGAGTCGCCGTTCGACGTTCTCGGCACCCACACGTTCACCGTGATGTCCAGAGGGGGCGGGAACCCTAGAAGCCGCCGCACTCTCGGACGGAGTTGACGGAGGTCCCAAAACCGCAGCCGACAGTTCGTAGCCGGAGACGCTTGACGTGGTCGGCAGGGCAGGGAGCCGATTCCCCTGTCAGTGCCGATGCGCCAAGGATCCCTCTTCAAGCCACAGACATTGTGCAGGCACACAGTGAGGATGTATCAGGGCGCAGTCCCACCTCTCGACTAGAGGTGAAGGGGGTTCGCTCAAGATTGGGTGTACTGGCGGCCGTCGCCTTGCTGGCCCCCCTACTCTTGGTGGGCATCGACGCGCCGGCGCTCTCTGCCGAGCCTGCGGATTCGGTCGTGTCAGCTGCGTTCTCAACCGGTGGCTACTGGGAGGTGGCCTCGGACGGCGGGATCTTCGCCTTCAACGCCCCGTTCGAGGGCTCGATGGGGGGCACCCCCCTGCATCAGCCCATCGTCGGGATGGCCGTCGACCCGGCGACCGGTGGCTACTGGGAGGTGGCCTCGGACGGCGGGATCTTCGCCTTCAACGCCCCGTTCGAGGGCTCGATGGGGGGAACCCCCCTGCATCAGCCCATCGTCGGGATGGCCGTCGACCCGGCGACCGGTGGCTACTGGGAGGTGGCCTCGGACGGCGGGATCTTCGCCTTCAACGCCCCGTTCGAGGGCTCGATGGGGGGCACCCCCCTGCATCAGCCCATCGTCGGGATGGCCGTCGACCCGGCGACCGGTGGCTACTGGGAGGTGGCCTCGGACGGCGGGATCTTCGCCTTCAACGCCCCGTTCGAGGGCTCGATGGGGGGCACCCCCCTGCATCAGCCCATCGTCGGGATGGCCGTCGACCCGGCGACCGGTGGCTACTGGGAGGTGGCCTCGGACGGCGGGATCTTCGCCTTCAACGCCCCGTTCGAGGGCTCGATGGGGGGCACCCCCCTGCATCAGCCCATCGTCGGGATGGCCGTCGACCCGGCGACCGGTGGCTACTGGGAGGTGGCCTCGGACGGCGGGATCTTCGCCTTCAACGCCCCGTTCGAGGGCTCGATGGGGGGCACCCCCCTGCATCAGCCCATCGTCGGGATGGCCGTGAGCCCGGTTGTGGCACGGACCACCCTTGTTCAGGGCAAGCCGACGTCCGCCACCGTTGCTCACGGTACGGGCTATCTCGGCCAACTCTCTGTGACGAACGGCAGCGGGAGCGTCAGATTTACAGAAACCAATTCAGAGGCCTCGACCGATGTGACCGTTAGCTCTGGTGGAGTCATCAGAGCGCCTGCTTCGCTTGCGCCGGGGACCTACACCGTGTCGGGTACCGACTCCGACGCCGACGGCAACGCCGGGACGTGGACCTTCACCCTCACCGTCACCGCCGTGGCCATCACCCAGGACGCACCCCTGACGGGCACAGTCAGCACCGCCGGCTCGGCGGCCTTCACCGCCCAGCTGGCCGTCACCGGCAACACCGGGGCGGTCACCTACACCGAGACAGCCTCGGCGGACTCGGCCGACGTCGTGGTCTCGGCCAGCGGGGCGGTCACGACCAAGGGCACCCTGGCGGCGGGGACCTACACCGTGTCGGGCAAGACCACCGACGCCGACGGCAACGCCGGGACGTGGACCTTCACCCTCACCGTCACCGCCGTGGCCATCACCCAGGACGCACCCCTGACGGGCACAGTCAGCACCGCCGGCTCGGCGGCCTTCACCGCCCAGCTGGCCGTCACCGGCAACACCGGGGCGGTCACCTACACCGAGACAGCCTCGGCGGACTCGGCCGACGTCGTGGTCTCGGCCAGCGGGGCGGTCACGACCAAGGGCACCCTGGCGGCGGGGACCTACACCGTGTCGGGCAAGACCACCGACGCCGACGGCAACGCCGGGACGTGGACCTTCACCCTCACCGTCACCGCCGTGGCCATCACCCAGGACGCACCCCTGACGGGCACAGTCAGCACCGCCGGCTCGGCGGCCTTCACCGCCCAGCTGGCCGTCACCGGCAACACCGGGGCGGTCACCTACACCGAGACAGCCTCGGCGGACTCGGCCGACGTCGTGGTCTCGGCCAGCGGGGCGGTCACGACCAAGGGCACCCTGGCGGCGGGGACCTACACCGTGTCGGGCAAGACCACCGACGCCGACGGCAACGCCGGGACGTGGACCTTCACCCTCACCGTCACCGCCGTGGCCATCACCCAGGACGCACCCCTGACGGGCACAGTCAGCACCGCCGGCTCGGCGGCCTTCACCGCCCAGCTGGCCGTCACCGGCAACACCGGGGCGGTCACCTACACCGAGACAGCCTCGGCGGACTCGGCCGACGTCGTGGTCTCGGCCAGCGGGGCGGTCACGACCAAGGGCACCCTGGCGGCGGGGACCTACACCGTGTCGGGCAAGACCACCGACGCCGACGGCAACGCCGGGACGTGGACCTTCACCCTCACCGTCACCGCCGTGGCCATCACCCAGGACGCACCCCTGACGGGCACAGTCAGCACCGCCGGCTCGGCGGCCTTCACCGCCCAGCTGGCCGTCACCGGCAACACCGGGGCGGTCACCTACACCGAGACAGCCTCGGCGGACTCGGCCGACGTCGTGGTCTCGGCCAGCGGGGCGGTCACGACCAAGGGCACCCTGGCGGCGGGGACCTACACCGTGTCGGGCAAGACCACCGACGCCGACGGCAACGCCGGGACGTGGACCTTCACCCTCACCGTCACCGCCGTGGCCATCACCCAGGACGCACCCCTGACGGGCACAGTCAGCACCGCCGGCTCGGCGGCCTTCACCGCCCAGCTGGCCGTCACCGGCAACACCGGGGCGGTCACCTACACCGAGACAGCCTCGGCGGACTCGGCCGACGTCGTGGTCTCGGCCAGCGGGGCGGTCACGACCAAGGGCACCCTGGCGGCGGGGACCTACACCGTGTCGGGCAAGACCACCGACGCCGACGGCAACGCCGGGACGTGGACCTTCACCCTCACCGTCACCGCCGTGGCCATCACCCAGGACGCACCCCTGACGGGCACAGTCAGCACCGCCGGCTCGGCGGCCTTCACCGCCCAGCTGGCCGTCACCGGCAACACCGGGGCGGTCACCTACACCGAGACAGCCTCGGCGGACTCGGCCGACGTCGTGGTCTCGGCCAGCGGGGCGGTCACGACCAAGGGCACCCTGGCGGCGGGGACCTACACCGTGTCGGGCAAGACCACCGACGCCGACGGCAACGCCGGGACGTGGACCTTCACCCTCACCGTCACCGCCGTGGCCATCACCCAGGACGCACCCCTGACGGGCACAGTCAGCACCGCCGGCTCGGCGGCCTTCACCGCCCAGCTGGCCGTCACCGGCAACACCGGGGCGGTCACCTACACCGAGACAGCCTCGGCGGACTCGGCCGACGTCGTGGTCTCGGCCAGCGGGGCGGTCACGACCAAGGGCACCCTGGCGGCGGGGACCTACACCGTGTCGGGCAAGACCACCGACGCCGACGGCAACGCCGGGACGTGGACCTTCACCCTCACCGTCACCGCCGTGGCCATCACCCAGGACGCACCCCTGACGGGCACAGTCAGCACCGCCGGCTCGGCGGCCTTCACCGCCCAGCTGGCCGTCACCGGCAACACCGGGGCGGTCACCTACACCGAGACAGCCTCGGCGGACTCGGCCGACGTCGTGGTCTCGGCCAGCGGGGCGGTCACGACCAAGGGCACCCTGGCGGCGGGGACCTACACCGTGTCGGGCAAGACCACCGACGCCGACGGCAACGCCGGGACGTGGACCTTCACCCTCACCGTCACCGCCGTGGCCATCACCCAGGACGCACCCCTGACGGGCACAGTCAGCACCGCCGGCTCGGCGGCCTTCACCGCCCAGCTGGCCGTCACCGGCAACACCGGGGCGGTCACCTACACCGAGACAGCCTCGGCGGACTCGGCCGACGTCGTGGTCTCGGCCAGCGGGGCGGTCACGACCAAGGGCACCCTGGCGGCGGGGACCTACACCGTGTCGGGCAAGACCACCGACGCCGACGGCAACGCCGGGACGTGGACCTTCACCCTCACCGTCACCGCCGTGGCCATCACCCAGGACGCACCCCTGACGGGCACAGTCAGCACCGCCGGCTCGGCGGCCTTCACCGCCCAGCTGGCCGTCACCGGCAACACCGGGGCGGTCACCTACACCGAGACAGCCTCGGCGGACTCGGCCGACGTCGTGGTCTCGGCCAGCGGGGCGGTCACGACCAAGGGCACCCTGGCGGCGGGGACCTACACCGTGTCGGGCAAGACCACCGACGCCGACGGCAACGCCGGGACGTGGACCTTCACCCTCACCGTCACCGCCGTGGCCATCACCCAGGACGCACCCCTGACGGGCACAGTCAGCACCGCCGGCTCGGCGGCCTTCACCGCCCAGCTGGCCGTCACCGGCAACACCGGGGCGGTCACCTACACCGAGACAGCCTCGGCGGACTCGGCCGACGTCGTGGTCTCGGCCAGCGGGGCGGTCACGACCAAGGGCACCCTGGCGGCGGGGACCTACACCGTGTCGGGCAAGACCACCGACGCCGACGGCAACGCCGGGACGTGGACCTTCACCCTCACCGTCACCGCCGTGGCCATCACCCAGGACGCACCCCTGACGGGCACAGTCAGCACCGCCGGCTCGGCGGCCTTCACCGCCCAGCTGGCCGTCACCGGCAACACCGGGGCGGTCACCTACACCGAGACAGCCTCGGCGGACTCGGCCGACGTCGTGGTCTCGGCCAGCGGGGCGGTCACGACCAAGGGCACCCTGGCGGCGGGGACCTACACCGTGTCGGGCAAGACCACCGACGCCGACGGCAACGCCGGCACGTGGACCTTCACCCTCACCGTCACCGCCGTGGCCATCACCCAGGACGCACCCCTGACGGGCACAGTCAGCACCGCCGGCTCGGCGGCCTTCACCGCCCAGCTGGCCGTCACCGGCAACACCGGGGCGGTCACCTACACCGAGACAGCCTCGGCGGACTCGGCCGACGTCGTGGTCTCGGCCAGCGGGGCGGTCACGACCAAGGGCACCCTGGCGGCGGGGACCTACACCGTGTCGGGCAAGACCACCGACGCCGACGGCAACGCCGGGACGTGGACCTTCACCCTCACCGTCACCGCCGTGGCCATCACCCAGGACGCACCCCTGACGGGCACAGTCAGCACCGCCGGCTCGGCGGCCTTCACCGCCCAGCTGGCCGTCACCGGCAACACCGGGGCGGTCACCTACACCGAGACAGCCTCGGCGGACTCGGCCGACGTCGTGGTCTCGGCCAGCGGGGCGGTCACGACCAAGGGCACCCTGGCGGCGGGGACCTACACCGTGTCGGGCAAGACCACCGACGCCGACGGCAACGCCGGGACGTGGACCTTCACCCTCACCGTCACCGCCGTGGCCATCACCCAGGACGCACCCCTGACGGGCACAGTCAGCACCGCCGGCTCGGCGGCCTTCACCGCCCAGCTGGCCGTCACCGGCAACACCGGGGCGGTCACCTACACCGAGACAGCCTCGGCGGACTCGGCCGACGTCGTGGTCTCGGCCAGCGGGGCGGTCACGACCAAGGGCACCCTGGCGGCGGGGACCTACACCGTGTCGGGCAAGACCACCGACGCCGACGGCAACGCCGGGACGTGGACCTTCACCCTCACCGTCACCGCCGTGGCCATCACCCAGGACGCACCCCTGACGGGCACAGTCAGCACCGCCGGCTCGGCGGCCTTCACCGCCCAGCTGGCCGTCACCGGCAACACCGGGGCGGTCACCTACACCGAGACAGCCTCGGCGGACTCGGCCGACGTCGTGGTCTCGGCCAGCGGGGCGGTCACGACCAAGGGCACCCTGGCGGCGGGGACCTACACCGTGTCGGGCAAGACCACCGACGCCGACGGCAACGCCGGGACGTGGACCTTCACCCTCACCGTCACCGCCGTGGCCATCACCCAGGACGCACCCCTGACGGGCACAGTCAGCACCGCCGGCTCGGCGGCCTTCACCGCCCAGCTGGCCGTCACCGGCAACACCGGGGCGGTCACCTACACCGAGACAGCCTCGGCGGACTCGGCCGACGTCGTGGTCTCGGCCAGCGGGGCGGTCACGACCAAGGGCACCCTGGCGGCGGGGACCTACACCGTGTCGGGCAAGACCACCGACGCCGACGGCAACGCCGGGACGTGGACCTTCACCCTCACCGTCACCGCCGTGGCCATCACCCAGGACGCACCCCTGACGGGCACAGTCAGCACCGCCGGCTCGGCGGCCTTCACCGCCCAGCTGGCCGTCACCGGCAACACCGGGGCGGTCACCTACACCGAGACAGCCTCGGCGGACTCGGCCGACGTCGTGGTCTCGGCCAGCGGGGCGGTCACGACCAAGGGCACCCTGGCGGCGGGGACCTACACCGTGTCGGGCAAGACCACCGACGCCGACGGCAACGCCGGGACGTGGACCTTCACCCTCACCGTCACCGCCGTGGCCATCACCCAGGACGCACCCCTGACGGGCACAGTCAGCACCGCCGGCTCGGCGGCCTTCACCGCCCAGCTGGCCGTCACCGGCAACACCGGGGCGGTCACCTACACCGAGACAGCCTCGGCGGACTCGGCCGACGTCGTGGTCTCGGCCAGCGGGGCGGTCACGACCAAGGGCACCCTGGCGGCGGGGACCTACACCGTGTCGGGCAAGACCACCGACGCCGACGGCAACGCCGGGACGTGGACCTTCACCCTCACCGTCACCGCCGTGGCCATCACCCAGGACGCACCCCTGACGGGCACAGTCAGCACCGCCGGCTCGGCGGCCTTCACCGCCCAGCTGGCCGTCACCGGCAACACCGGGGCGGTCACCTACACCGAGACAGCCTCGGCGGACTCGGCCGACGTCGTGGTCTCGGCCAGCGGGGCGGTCACGACCAAGGGCACCCTGGCGGCGGGGACCTACACCGTGTCGGGCAAGACCACCGACGCCGACGGCAACGCCGGGACGTGGACCTTCACCCTCACCGTCACCGCCGTGGCCATCACCCAGGACGCACCCCTGACGGGCACAGTCAGCACCGCCGGCTCGGCGGCCTTCACCGCCCAGCTGGCCGTCACCGGCAACACCGGGGCGGTCACCTACACCGAGACAGCCTCGGCGGACTCGGCCGACGTCGTGGTCTCGGCCAGCGGGGCGGTCACGACCAAGGGCACCCTGGCGGCGGGGACCTACACCGTGTCGGGCAAGACCACCGACGCCGACGGCAACGCCGGGACGTGGACCTTCACCCTCACCGTCACCGCCGTGGCCATCACCCAGGACGCACCCCTGACGGGCACAGTCAGCACCGCCGGCTCGGCGGCCTTCACCGCCCAGCTGGCCGTCACCGGCAACACCGGGGCGGTCACCTACACCGAGACAGCCTCGGCGGACTCGGCCGACGTCGTGGTCTCGGCCAGCGGGGCGGTCACGACCAAGGGCACCCTGGCGGCGGGGACCTACACCGTGTCGGGCAAGACCACCGACGCCGACGGCAACGCCGGGACGTGGACCTTCACCCTCACCGTCACCGCCGTGGCCATCACCCAGGACGCACCCCTGACGGGCACAGTCAGCACCGCCGGCTCGGCGGCCTTCACCGCCCAGCTGGCCGTCACCGGCAACACCGGGGCGGTCACCTACACCGAGACAGCCTCGGCGGACTCGGCCGACGTCGTGGTCTCGGCCAGCGGGGCGGTCACGACCAAGGGCACCCTGGCGGCGGGGACCTACACCGTGTCGGGCAAGACCACCGACGCCGACGGCAACGCCGGGACGTGGACCTTCACCCTCACCGTCACCGCCGTGGCCATCACCCAGGACGCACCCCTGACGGGCACAGTCAGCACCGCCGGCTCGGCGGCCTTCACCGCCCAGCTGGCCGTCACCGGCAACACCGGGGCGGTCACCTACACCGAGACAGCCTCGGCGGACTCGGCCGACGTCGTGGTCTCGGCCAGCGGGGCGGTCACGACCAAGGGCACCCTGGCGGCGGGGACCTACACCGTGTCGGGCAAGACCACCGACGCCGACGGCAACGCCGGGACGTGGACCTTCACCCTCACCGTCACCGCCGTGGCCATCACCCAGGACGCACCCCTGACGGGCACAGTCAGCACCGCCGGCTCGGCGGCCTTCACCGCCCAGCTGGCCGTCACCGGCAACACCGGGGCGGTCACCTACACCGAGACAGCCTCGGCGGACTCGGCCGACGTCGTGGTCTCGGCCAGCGGGGCGGTCACGACCAAGGGCACCCTGGCGGCGGGGACCTACACCGTGTCGGGCAAGACCACCGACGCCGACGGCAACGCCGGGACGTGGACCTTCACCCTCACCGTCACCGCCGTGGCCATCACCCAGGACGCACCCCTGACGGGCACAGTCAGCACCGCCGGCTCGGCGGCCTTCACCGCCCAGCTGGCCGTCACCGGCAACACCGGGGCGGTCACCTACACCGAGACAGCCTCGGCGGACTCGGCCGACGTCGTGGTCTCGGCCAGCGGGGCGGTCACGACCAAGGGCACCCTGGCGGCGGGGACCTACACCGTGTCGGGCAAGACCACCGACGCCGACGGCAACGCCGGGACGTGGACCTTCACCCTCACCGTCACCGCCGTGGCCATCACCCAGGACGCACCCCTGACGGGCACAGTCAGCACCGCCGGCTCGGCGGCCTTCACCGCCCAGCTGGCCGTCACCGGCAACACCGGGGCGGTCACCTACACCGAGACAGCCTCGGCGGACTCGGCCGACGTCGTGGTCTCGGCCAGCGGGGCGGTCACGACCAAGGGCACCCTGGCGGCGGGGACCTACACCGTGTCGGGCAAGACCACCGACGCCGACGGCAACGCCGGGACGTGGACCTTCACCCTCACCGTCACCGCCGTGGCCATCACCCAGGACGCACCCACCTTCGGCTTCGCCAAGATGGCACAGTCCGCGGCCTTCACCGCCCAGCTGGCCGTCACCGGCAACACCGGGGCGGTCACCTACACCGAGACAGCCTCGGCGGACTCGGCCGACGTCGTGGTCTCGGCCAGCGGGGCGGTCACGACCAAGGGCACCCTGGCGGCGGGGACCTACACCGTGTCGGGCAAGACCACCGACGCGTATGGCGACTCCGGGACCTGGGTCTTTTATCTCACCGTGTATGCCCTCCCGACCCTGACATCGATCACACCACCGTCCGGACCTACTACTGGCGGAAACACCGTGATCCTGAGAGGCACCGGCTTTGTCCACGGTGCCAATTCGGTGACGTTCGGCACTGTGACGATACGGCCGACAACAGTGACAACCGTGGGGACAACCCTTGTCATTAGGGTCCCTGCCCACACAGGCGCTGGCAACGTGGCGGTTACCGTGACCAACCCAGGAGGAACCTCGGGGAGTGTCACATACACCTACTACACAACATGACAGGTCGGACCTCATTCAACTTCGATAGAACATCGAAGAATCGGATCCGTCAGGCGTTTGTCAGACCACCTCCGACGTGTGGCGCCTAATCCGCCGCACCAGGTTGGTCTGAGATTGGGTCACCCAGGTCCGCGCCGTTGCCCCCACCCACAAGGTGCCGCGCCTGCCCGTCGTCGGAGCACCGAGTAGATCAGGCACTTCGAGAGCCAATGGTCAGAGTGCCCAACTGTGTATTGCACTTGGGGTTTTCGGCGCGCGCAGAGGAGAAGGTCGGAAGCCCTTGCGTGTGGTGGTGAGTGAGTTGAGTTGAGTGGGGTATCGGCGAAACCCTGATGTCCTGGGGTAAGTCGGATCTGAGGAGCTTGCTTTCCCACCCTGTTGGCTCAGGCTTCCCACCACCCCGGTCAGGAGCAATAACTGGTTGCCATGGTCGGAGGGCGAGTTTCGGCCATAATCCATTTACACCAATTGGGTGGGCAGATCCGGCACTCACCGTGGATGCAACGGTTCAGGGTGGCAGCAGGATGCCGGACGCCCGAGCAAGGGGGCATGTGGGATGGAGCGCTCGCGGGGAAGCCGCAGGTTGTCGCGAAGAGTGCGGATGGCTGCCGGCTCGGGGGTGCTGCTTTTGACGGTGTTCGCGGCATCGGGCGGCACCCCCGTCTCCGCGGGGGCGTCGAACTATCCGACCGGCTCGATCCCGGTAACAAAGCTCCACTACAACCCGACGACTACCCCGGGGGGCACCCTCCCGAACTCGAACGGGATTCAGCCGGGTGACAAGCCGATTTCCCCACCCAAGAGCGGCTACCTCATCTACTGGGACCAGAACGAAGAAGAGGACTACTACGAATCGGCCAACGGCAGCGAAGGGCAGCTCGAGCGCCCCTGGGACCCCAACGGCCAGATGTGCATCGTCCCCCACACCGACGGGGATTATGTCGTGGGGTACGACCCCACCAACGCCTCACAGTACAACCCCGGGGGGCCGCCCGACCATCCGTTCAAGCAACCGGGTGACGGTGAGGAGCTGAACAACCGCTACGGAGTGTGGACCGGAACGAACCTCTACGTCCCCGGCCCGTACAAGACAACAGCGGTCAAGGGAGCCCCGGGCCAGGACACGCCCAAGACCAAAGGCGGGCAATGGAATGGGAACTCCACGTATACGGGTTGTGACGCCCTGCCGAATGGCAATGTGGTCGCCGACGACATTGCCACCGCACAGGGCACATTCCCCGTCCCGCACGACGGCCGGCTCGTTGAGTGGTTCGCGCCCAAGTACACCTCCTACTGCATCCTCATGGGACCGACCTCGGGAGGTGACGGGCCCCACCACGCCGACGGCACCGGTGGACTCGCGCAGCCTGGGATGATGGCGACGGCGAACAACGGCGACCTGCTGCTGCCCGAGGCACGCACATCGTCGACGACAGCGACAGCACCGGGTGCGGTGCTCCGCATCGCGCACACATCGCTGCCGACCAGCGCCGCGCAGTGTCCCGGAGGGCTCTACCCTCAGGGCGACCTCCACGTAACCGACTTCATGAAGGGCACCTCGACATTCCTGTCATTGCCGTCGGGTGTGGCGCAGGATCCGAAGTGCGGCTGCGTCGCCGTGGACCAGTACATCGGGTCACCAGCAGTTGCGTTCTACTCGGAGACAGGCAAGCTCCTCTCGACACGCCCGACTATCCCCGGTGAGACCTCGGTGACCGAAACCAACGGGTTCAACCCCTTCGGCATGGCCTTCGCGCCCGACGGCTCCCTTTACTTTGTCGACATCCACATCACATGTCCGGGTGGCAATCTGTCTGACTGCGGTCCCGCGAACAACAAGGGACGCGTCCTGGAAGTGCCCTTCTCCTCGAGCGGCCAGCCCCAGCTGCCGCCGAAGGTCATCGCATCAGGTTTCGACTTCCCGACGTCGACCACCATCTGCGTCATCGGGCACGGCGTCTGTCCGTTCCCCGCCTACAAGACGCCCGAACCCTCGATTGGGACGAAGGCCGAAGCGGGGTGATTGGGCCGAACCCCTTCTCACGCCGTCGTGCGTCGGCGGAAAGGGGCTTCTTCTAAACCGGCCGTCACCGTTTGTTCGCGGTCGGGCTTCGGCGGGATGCTTGACGCTCTGGTTCCCCCGGCGCGATCTCCAGCGACCTCGTCGGTGGGCGAGGGGGGACTTGAACCCCCACATCCTTTCGGACACAGGAACCTGAATCCTGCGCGTCTGCCAATTCCGCCACTCGCCCGAGTGCGCAGGTAAGGTTACTCGACCGCACCCGGGTCGATTTCGGCCCGCGAGCAGGGAAACTGCCTGGCTGAACGGTCAGTTGGCACCTCTGACCGGTAGAATCACCCGGACCATGGGACTCCAGCAGTTTGAGGAGCGTCTCGAACGCCTGGTGGAGGGAACGTTGGCGAAACCGTTCCGGAGCAACCTGCAGCCGATCGAGATCGGCCGACGGTTGACGAGAGAGATGGACCTGCACCGCCGGGTGGGGGTGCACGGCCTGATCGCCCCCAATTCCTTTTCGGTGACGCTTTCGGCGGCGGACGTGGACCGCTTTGCCAACTTCGTTGACGCGCTCTCACGTGAGCTGGCGGACGCCGCTCGTGAGCACGCAAAAGCGGAAGGTTACGTTTTCGTCGGTCCCGTCGACGTGCGGATCTACGAGGGCACGCGCTTGCGAACCGGACGCTTCACGGTCGTCGCGGAGACTGTGGAGGGGCCGGAGGAGGTACCGTTCGCCGAGCTCGTGCTTCCCAGTGGAGAACGGATCACGATCGAGGCCGAACCCCTGGTCATCGGACGACTCCCAGAGTGCGCCGTGGTGCTGAACGACCCGAACGTCAGCCGCCGGCACGCAGAGATCCGCCATTCTGGAAACGCCGTGGTTGTCACCGATCTGGGATCGACCAACGGGACCAGAGTCAACGGCATCACGGTGCGCGAACAGCACCTGGCCAGCGGTGATGAGATCACCGTGGGGTCGACCACCCTTGTCTTCGAACTCTCGTGAGTCCGGGGATTCGGGCGGTAGTCCTCCTTGCCACCAACTATTCAGCGGTCCTGCGCCCGCTGCAGTGGTTGGTCATCGTGCTGGTCTTCCTCTTTTTCCTGCGCGTGGTGCGTGCCGTCTGGGTGGAGGTCCGGCCGGCCGGCCCCCGTCAGACGCGCAGGGAACGCAGGCGCGCGGCGCGTGAAGAAGCAAAAGCGCTGCTCGGAGCGACCACCGGGGGTCGCAAGCAGAAGAAGCAGCTCTTCTTGGAGGTGCTCGAGCCGGCGGATCAGGCCGGGAGGGCCTACAACTTGCAGGACGAGCTGACCGTGGGTCGTTCGCCAGGTTGCGGTGTGCCGACCACGTACGACGTCTACAGCTCGACCCTCCACGCCCGTCTCTACCGGCGCGGCGAC
Source organism: uncultured Actinomycetota bacterium (assembly GCA_963770505.1). Taxonomy (GTDB): domain Bacteria; phylum Actinomycetota; class Acidimicrobiia; order Acidimicrobiales; family RAAP-2; genus CAVYPR01. Next base: position 1,039,781 of record CAVYPR010000006.1, read on the forward strand.
CAGCTGATGGTCGAGGACCTCGGGTCCACCAACGGGACCTACGTGAACTCCGAACGGATCGCGAAACCCACCAAGCTGTCTCGTGGCGACCTTCTCCAGATCGGGGCCACGGTCTTCGAGGTGACCAGGTGACGGTGCTCCGCTCTGGATCGGCGACGGACGTCGGCCGGGTCAGGAACACGAACCAGGACCTCCCCTTCGAGGGCCCCAACCTTTTCGCGGTCGCTGACGGGATGGGTGGCCATGTGGGGGGGGAGGTCGCCGCCCGGGTGGCCGTGGAGGCGCTCCAGTCCGCCTTCGCCCGCCAGCCCTCGGTGCCCGGCCTGCGTGAGGCGGTGGCGGAAGCCAACGCCGCCGTGTGGCAGCGGAGCCAGCTGCAGGACGGACTGCGGGGGATGGGGACCACCCTCACCGCGGCCGCCCTGGTCGCCCAGGACGACGGTCGTGACGTGATCGCCCTGGCCAACGTCGGGGACTCCCGCGCCTACGTCTTCTCGGGGGGGACGATCACCCAGGTCACGGCGGACCACAGCCTGGCCGAAGAGAAGGTGAGGCACGGGGAATTGACCGAGGCACAGGCCGCGGTGCACCCCCACAGGCACATCCTCACCAGGGCCCTCGGCGTTTCCCCGGACGTGGACGTCGACCTCTGGGAGCTCCACCTGCAGGCCGGCGACCGGATCCTGCTGTGCAGTGACGGCCTCACCAACGAGGTGGACCCGCCCGAGATCGCCCGGATTCTTTCGGACCAGGCGGAGCCGGCCGACGCGTCACGCGCCCTGGTGCGGGCGGCGAACGAGCACGGCGGCAACGACAACATCACGGTGGTCGTGATCGACGTGCTGGTCGGTGAGGAGCACGCCGGTGGATCCGCCGCAGGGGCCGCGGCCGCCGGCGCCATGCTCGACGAAGCCGAGTCTCCGCCGGTCGGAGAGGGTGCTGCGGTGGACGCTCCCCTGGCCCCGGTCGAGGCGGCCGCCGTCATGGACGACGTCCTCGTCCGGTCCGCCCCCGAGGGGAACGTCCAGCATGAGTCGACCGTCCCCGCAGGTCTTGCCGGTGAGGAAGCCGACGGTGAAGACGCAGAGCCCAGCGTGCCGAGCCGCCGGGACCGCCGCCGGGAGCGCCGGCGCCAGCGGCGCATGGCCGGCGTCCCGCGCTGGATCACGCTGCGAGTGGTGTTGTTCACCCTCCTCGTCGTCGCCGTGGTGGTCGCCGGCTACGGGTTCCTCCGCTGGTATGCCACCGACAACTGGTATGTGACCCTCGACGGGAACCACCTGTCCATCTACCAGGGCCGTCCGGGCGGGTTCTTGTGGTTCCAGCCGAAGCTGGTCGACAAGACCGACGTCACGACGTCGGACGTGCTCAGCTTCCACGTGTCCTCCCTCAGGGGCGACACCCAGCAGCCCTCGCTCTCCGCGGCCCGCCACTATATCCACGACCTCCATGAGGAGTTCCTCGAGCAGAAGGAGATCACAAGCGGCCAGAGCACAGTGTCCGCCACCACCCAGCCGCCGCCGCCGCCGACCACCACGACGACGACGGCTGCACCGACCACGTCCACGTTGGCCGGCTGATGGGACGCAGAATCCGTTGGATGGGGCTGGTGCTGATCGTCTGCTTCACCCTGGTGCTGCTCCAGCTGCTCAACATCCAATTCCGCCAGGCGTCGGCTCTCAACGGGTCGATCAACAACCCGCGCCACACAGCCACACGGTTCGACAACCAGCGCGGCCTGATCCTGGCCGCCACAGGCCAAATTCTCGCCCGATCCGTCCCGACCCCCAACGCCAAGACCGGTTCGTACCGGTACTACCGGACGTACCCCACAGGTCCCCTCTTCGCCGGGGTGGTCGGCTACTCCTCCTACTACTACGGCACCTCCGGAGTGGAGAACGTCTACAACGACCAGCTCATCGCCCACTCGCAGCCGGCCCAGACCCTCGGCCAGCTGCTCTCGCCGCCTCCCAAGACGACCGACAACGTGACCCTCACGCTGCACCGCACACTGCAGGTCGACGCCGAGCAGGCGCTGGCGGCGATCCCCGACACAAACCGGGACGGCGCGGTGGTGGACCTCGACCCGCGGACCGGGGCCGTGCTGGCCATGTACTCGAGCCCCACCTACGACCCCAACCAGCTGTCCCAGCCCGACGTCACAGGCGAGAAGCTGGCCGGGTACTCGGATTTCGGCACCCAGGACCACGAGGGGTTCGCCCCCGGGTATCCGATGGCCACCTTCGACTCCTTCCTGCCCGGCTCCACCTTCAAGGTGGTCACCAGCACGGCGGTGTACAACCTCGACCCGAGCCTGGTCGGCTTCGACTACCCGGTGCAGGGCTGCACCGCCCCGGGATCCATACCCACAACGACCAGGCAGATCTGCAACGACGGCCACTCAGAGGCCACCGCCGTCCCCTGCGGCGGCACGATGGTGCAGATGCTGCCGCAGTCGTGCGACCCCGGCTACGCGACCCTGGGCCTCAAGCTCGGGGCCACAAACCTCTACAACCAGGCCACGGCCTTCGGCTTCAACAACGTGCCCCCCATCGACCTGACCGACGTCTCGCGGTCGAACTTCCCCACCCCCACCGAGCTCAGTCCCGGCCACTCCCCGGGGCCGTCCTCGGTCGCCTACTCCGCCTTCGGGCAGGAGACAGTCACCGAGACGGCACTCCAGAACGCCATGGTGGCCGAGGGCATCGCCGACACAGGCGTGGTCATGACCCCCCACGTGATGGCGGCGGTCCACAACAACTCGAGCGGCGCCCTCGTCCAGGGGGCCACGCCGAAGGCCTACAAGACCGCCTGCTCGCCCAGTTCGGCCCAGTCGGTGAAGAAGCTCATGGAGGGCGTGGTGACGACACCGCTGGGCACCGCCGCCGGGGTGGGGTTCCCACCCCAAGACGAGGTGGCGGTGAAGACCGGCACGGCCCAGGTGGGCAACGCCGCCCAGAACACCGTGGACTGGATGATCGGTCTGGCGCCGGCCAGCAACCCGACCGTGGCCATCGCCGTGGTCGTCCCCGAGCAGGCCACCACATTCTCCGGAGCCAAGATCGCCGGTCCGATCGTCAAGGCGATGGTCGAGGCGACCCTGGCCGAGCAGGCCCGGCACCCGACCACCTCACCCGCCACCCCGTCCACGACGACCACGACGACGCCCCACTACGTGCCCAGGCACACATACGTGCCCCAGGAGCCCACCACCGCACCCGTCACACCGACAGCCACCACCACGACCACCGCACCCGTCACACCGACAGCCACCACCACCACGGTCCCCGCCACACCGTCGCCCACCACCACCGTGCCGGTGACCCCGGCGCCGGCCGTGGCCACAACGCCGGCGGCAGCGACTGCGGCGGACCGACGCACCCCGCCACTCTCCAGGAGGAGCCGAAGATGACCCCCGCCGCCGATCCCCTGTTCGACCGGTCGACGGTTCCCGACGGCCCAGTGGCCGCCGCGTAGGCTCTGACGCCAGTGGAACCCGTCCAAGTGCCCCGCGTCTTCTCCAACCGCTACGAGCTGACGCACCTCATCGCCCGGGGAGGCATGGCCCAGGTCTACCGGGCCCGGGACCGCCTCCTCGACCGGCCGGTGGCCATCAAGGTGCTCTTCCCCGAGCTCTCGGTGGACCGGGCCTTCGTCGAGCGGTTCCGGCGTGAGGCCCAGGCGGCGGCGAACCTCTCGCACCCCAACATCGTCCCAGTCTTCGACTGGGGGGAGGACGGGGGGACCTACTTCATCGTCATGGAGTTCATCGACGGGCAGCCCCTCTCGGCCGTGCTCAGGGCCACGGGCCCGATGCCCGCCGACCGGGTGGCCGACATCGGCTCGCATGTGGCCGCCGCCCTCGCCTACGCCCACCGCCACGGGGTCGTCCACCGCGACGTGAAGCCCGGCAACGTCCTGATCACCGACGACGGCCTGGTGAAGGTGACCGATTTCGGCATCGCCCGGGCGGTGAACACCGAGGAGAGCCTTACCCAGACCGGCGCGGTCATGGGCACGGCGACCTACTTCTCCCCCGAGCAGGCCGAGGGGATCGGGGTGGACTCCCGCAGCGACATCTACTCCCTGGGAGTGGTGCTTTACGAGATGGTGGCCGGGCGCCCGCCCTTCCTCGGTGAGTCGCCGGTCGCCGTGGCCTCCAAGCACGTGCGGGACCAGCCCCCTCCCCTGCGCGAGCTGGCGCCGACGGTCCCGGCGGACCTCGAGGCCGTGATCATGAAGGCCATGGCCAAGTCCCCGGACCAGCGCTACGCGAGCGCCGACGACCTGCGGGCCGACCTGCTGCGCTTCGCCGACCACCGACCGGTCAGCGTCTCGAGCCTGGTGGCCACGACGGCGGTCGCCGCGGCCGCCACGTCGGCCATGGAGCCGGTCGGCTCGACCCGGGCGGTGCCGGTGGCGCCCGAGGACGAGGTCCCCCCCGAGGAGGAGGGCAGCCGGACGGCATGGCTGGTGGCCCTGCTGATCGTGCTGGCCGTCGCTTTGGGGATCATCGCCTACTTCTTGGTGTCTGAGCTCGGCAACAGCAGCTTCGCCATGCCCAACGTGGTCCACCAGCCGGTGGCCACAGCCACGACCGTCCTCCAGGAGAAGGGGCTGGTCGTCGAGCCGTCGGTCGACAAGACGAGCGCCGAGGCCAAGGGCACCGTGCTGGACAGCACACCGAAGGCCACAGCCAGCGTGAAGAAGGGCGACAAGGTGGTGCTCACGGTGAGCTCGGGCCCGGCCCCGGTCCAGAAGGTGGTGGTCCCCACAGTCGTGGGCTCCTCGCTGGCCAGCGCGGAGGCGGCGCTCGAGAACACACGTCTCAAGTCCAAGGTCACGTTCGTGTCCAGCAGCAAGCCGGCCACAACGGTGATCTCCCAGACACCGGGCAAGGGGCACGACGTACCCCTGGGATCGACGGTGCTCCTCACCGTCCCCAAGTCCAGCTCGACCGTCGGGGTGCCCAACGTGGTCGGGCTCTCGCCCACACAGGCCAAGGGTGCGTTGGCCTCCTCGACACTGACGACGGGGAGCGTCGGCTCGGCGTGCTCCAACTCCTTCGGGAAGGGGCTGGTGTCGGGGTCCACCCCCCCGACCGGGACCCAGGTGGCGAAGGCCTCACCGGTGGCGCTGACCGTGTCGAGCGGTCCCTGCCAGGCGCCGGTGCCCAACGTCAGCGGCAGCAGCCTGGCCGGTGCCACCTCCACGCTGACACAGCAGGGGTTCTCGCACGTCACCTCGACGACAACGACCTCCTGCACACCCAGGACACGCGGCGCGGTCGTGAAGCAGACACCGTCGGCCGGGACGACCGTTCCGACCTCGACTCCAGTGGCCCTGGCCATCTGCAGTGCCGTGCCCACAACGCCGACGTCGACGACGACTTCGAGCACCACCACCACCACGACGTCGCCCACCCCGACCACGACGACCACGACGGCGCCCCGCACACCCAAGCTCGGGGGGTGACGGGCGGGTCCGCCCTCAGCCGCGGCGGACCTGGGCGAGGAAGTTGGCCAGGAAGGTGGGTCCCGACGGGGTGAAGATCGACTCGGGGTGGAACTGGACCCCCTCGACGGCCAGTGACCGGTGGCGGAGCCCCATCACCACGCCCTCGGCGGTGGTGGCCGTCACCTCGAGCTCGTCGGGCACCGAGGCCGGTGTCACGACGAGGGAGTGGTAGCGGGTGGCGACGAACGGGTCGGGCAGGCCCTCGAACGCCCCCGTGCCGCGATGGTGCACGGGAGAGGTCTTGCCGTGCATGAGCCTGGGGGCGGGCACCACCTCGGCACCGTAGGCCTGGCCGATGCACTGGTGGCCCAGGCACACACCGAGGATCGGCACCTCGCCGGCCAGCTGTGCGACCACGGACAGGCTGATGCCGGCGCTCTCGGGCCGACCCGGGCCGGGGGAGATGATCACCGCGTCCGGACCCTCCTTGCGGATACCGGCCACGTCGATGGCGTCGTTGCGGTGGACGACAGGGTCGGCGCCCAGCTCACCGAGCTCCTGGACGAGGTTGTAGGTGAACGAGTCGTAGTTGTCGACCAGCAGGACCCGGACGCTCACCGGGGCGATGGTACCGGGTGGCGCCGGCACCCCCCGCCGGGGTGGCTATCCTCTCGACTCATGGCACCTAAGGCCAACACGGGACCCGGGCGGGCCCAGCGCAAGGGCCGCTCGGCCGAGGGACGCACCACCTCGAAGGGATCTGGCCCGGGGGGGAACGCCCGCCTGGGGCGCTACACCCCGCCTGAGGAGAGTGGGCGCTACACCCCGCCCATCCCCAAGGAGGTGCGCCGCAGCCCCGTCTGGTACGGCCCCCTGGTCCTCGGTGCCCTGCTCCTGGGCGTGATGATGATCCTGCTGAACTACCTGACGGTCCTGCCCGGGGCGGTGTCGGTCTGGTACCTGATCGGGGGGCTCGTCCTGATCTTCACCGGGTTCGTCCTGGCCACCCGCTACCGCTGACCGTCCGGCGTGCCCCACCTGGCCCAACGCGAGCGGCGGTCCCTGGCCGACCTGTTGCTGCGGGTGGGGCCTGACGCCCCGACGCTCTGCCAGGGGTGGACGGCGGCGGATCTGGCGGCCCACCTGGTGATCCGAGAACGCCGGCCCGACGCCGGGCTCGGGCTCGTGGTGCCGTTCCTGGCCGGGCACACCCAGAACGTCCAGAACGGCGTCCGTGACGGCCGGAGTTTCGAGGCCCTGGTCGCCACGGTCCGCGGTGGCCCGCCGTTCCCCCTGCGCTTCAGCTTCATCGACGAGCCGATGAACGCGGCCGAGTTCTTCATCCACCACGAGGACGTTCGCCGCGCCCAGCCCGGCTGGGCGCCCCGGGAGCTCGATCCCGAGCTCGAGCGCTCCTTGTGGTCGAGGCTCCGCTTCGCGGCCCGCATGGCCCGCAGGGCAGCGCCGGTGGGGCTCACCCTCGTGGCCCCCGGCTACGGCCGCGTCGAGGTGCGGTCGGGAGAGCCCACGGTGACGGTGACCGGCCCCCCGGGTGAGCTCCTGCTCTTCCTCTCGGGCCGCCAGGAGGCGTCGTCCGTCGAGGTGGACGGCGACGCCGACGCGATCGAGCGGGTCCGAAAGGCCAAGTTCGGAATCTGACGCCTTAGGCCGCGTCGCTCCCGTCGGCCACGGCCACCGCGTCACCCGGGCCGCCGGCGTCCGGCGCCATGAGGGCCAGCCGCTTCATGACGCGGTGCTCGATGAAGAAGGCCACGAAGGGCAGGAAGCCGGCGGCGATCATGGCCGCCATCTGCAACAGCGTGAAGCGGGCCCGGCGGGCCAGGTCGACGGCGCAGAGCAGGTACACGATGTAGAGGAAACCGTGGAACGGTCCGACGATCTCGCTCACCTGCGGGATGCCCGCCCCGTACTGCAGGGGCACCCCGACGAACACCAGGATGAGCAGGCCCGTGCCCACCGTCCAGGCCATGATCCGGTAGCGCAGGACGGCCCCGGCGAGGCCGCGATCGGGGTCTATGGCGTCCTCGTCCCGCACGTACCCGGGCACCAGTCGGCTGGCCAGCCGGCGCCACCCCCTCATCGGTTCCGCCAGGTGCGCGGCCCGCGCGCCGAGAGCTCGGCCAGCCGGTCGTTGTAGGCGGCCAGCTCGTCGTCCTCCTCCTCGCGCCGGCGGGGCGGGAGGGCGGGCGGGCCGACGCCCCCTGTCCGTGGGGCCGCGGACTCCATCTGCTGCTGCGCCCGCCGGCCCACCGTCGTGGGGTCGGTGTGGACGAGCATCCACCAGCCCCACACCCCGACCAGGGCGAAGACCGGCCACTCCACCGAGTAGAGGTAGCTGAGGGCGTTGCCGTCGAACGCCCGGTTGACCTGCCACCAGCCGGCCACGAGGCAGGCCGGGAACCAGAAGAGGATGGCGAGGTGGAGGGTGACCGCCCGTCGCGAGAACCACCGCTGGCGCACGCTGTGACCCTAGTCCTCCGCCGTCCGGCGTCCTCTGCGGGACGGGTCAGCCCAGGCGCTCGATGATGGTGGCGTTGGCCAGGCCCCCGCCCTCGCACATGGTGAGCAGGCCGTAGCGGCCGCCGGTGCGCTCGAGCTCGTTCACCAGGGTGGACAGCAGTTTGGCCCCCGACGCGCCCAGGGGGTGGCCGAGAGCGATGGCCCCGCCGTTCACGTTGACCCGGGACATGTCGGGGTGGAGCTCCTTCTCCCAGGCGAGCACGACCGAGGCGAACGCCTCGTTGATCTCGACCAGGTCGATGTCGTCCATGGTTAGCTTGGCCTTCTCCAGCACGGCGGTGGTGGCGGGGATGGGACCCGTCAGCATGGTCACGGGGTCCACCCCGGCCAGGGCGAAGGCGTGAAAGCGGGCCCTCGGAGTGAGGCCGAGGGCGGTGGCCTTCTCCTCGCTCATGATGAGGACGGCCGACGCCCCGTCGGTGATCTGGGAGGAGTTGCCGGCGGTGACCTTGCCGCCGTCGGGCTTGAAGGCTGGCTTGAGGCCGGCCAGGACCTCGAGCGAGGTGTCGGGGCGGATGCCCTCGTCGGCCGAGAGCAGCTCCTCGGTGTCCGCACCCTGGTCGTCGCGGACCGGGACCGGGACGATCTCGTTCTCGAACCGCCCCTCGGCGGTGGCTCGGGCCGCGTGCTCGTGGCTGCGGACCGACCAGCGGTCCAGGTCCTCGCGGGAGATCCCCCACTGGTCGGCGATCAGCTCGGCGCTGATCCCCTGCCCGACCAGACCCCCGCGCTCTTGGTAGCGGGCCATCATGCGCGGTCCGAACGGGAACCCGAACTCCCGTACGACCGAGGAACCCATGGGGGTGTGGGTCATGCTCTCCACGCCGGCCGCCACTGCCACGTCGTAGGCGCCGGCGATGACGCCTTGGGCGGCGAAGTGCACGGCCTGCTGGGAGGAGCCGCACTGGCGGTCGACCGACGTGGCCGGCACCGACTCGGGCCATCCGGCCGCCAGCACCGCGTTGCGTGCCACGTTGCACGACTGCTCCGAGACCTGCATGACGCATCCGGTGATGACGTCGTCGACGATGGCCGGGTCGAGGTCGTTGCGCTGCTGGAGGGCCCTGAGGGGCTCGGAGGCCAGGTCGACGGCGTGCCAGTTGCGGAGCTTGCCGTTGCGCTTCCCCCCGGCGGTTCGCACGGCGTCGACGATGACGGCGGTGGTCATGGTGCCCTCCTCGGTTTCTGGCGGCGGACTGCCGCCTGTGCCGACAGTGCCGGCCTCGCCAGTACCGGTGACCGGCCCGGTGGCCGGGCCCGACAGCCCGCCCAGCCGGTGGCGAGCACCGACACACTAGTGGCGCTTGGCCACCGAGCCGTCCGTCGCACCCGGGCCCGGGTAGCGTGACCCGAGTGTCAGGCCGAGCGCGACATGGACCGGTGGCTGGGCGACGGCGGCATGCCGGTCATCGCTGCCGTGGGTGGCTCGCTCGACGCCTACGGCGTCGAGGGGGAGGAGTTGGGCTGGGTGGAGGGTTCCTTCACGCCGTCCGAGTTGGCCTGCAACCCCCACGGGGTGGTCCAGGCCGGGGTCCACGCCGTCCTGCTCGACGCCTGCATGAACTTCGCCGTCAACGCCGCCCTGTCGGGCCGCGACCGCACCCAGGCCACCCTGGAGCTCAAGACCGAGACGATGCGCCCGGCCCGCCGGGGCGAGCGCTACCTCCTGCGGGGCGAGGTGGTGCGCCTGGCCCGCCAGATCGCCTTCGCCGAGGGGACGGTGCGCGACGCCTCGGGGGAGCTGGTGAGCCGAGCCACCGGGACGTTCCTCCTCCACCGGGAGGCGCCGGCCGCCTGAACGGGTCAGCCGTCGGATACCGGAGCCGCGGCCGGCGCCAACTCGCAGCGGACGCCGGTGGCGTCCTCGGAGGCGGCCCACAGCCGGGCGGCGTCGTCGGGGCGTCGGGCTCGACGGCTGGAGCGGACCTCGACCGGGGGGCCGAAGATCTGGCCCGGGCCACCGGGGCCGAAGAAGCGGCCGCCGACCACCCCCGGGGCCGTGGCCGCGTAGAGCGTGGGGAGGGCGCCCGCGGCGGCCGACTGGCCGAAGTGTGCGGCCAAGGCCCCCGACCGCGCCCTGAGGGACGAGCCGCCGGTGGCCGGACCGTTGGTCACCAGCCCGCTGCGCGCCCACCCCGGGTGGGCGGCCACGGCCACGGTGCCGGCCCCGGCGGCGCGTAGCCGGCGGTCGAGCTCGCAGGTGAAGAGCAGGTTGTCGAGCTTCGAGTTGGCGTAGGTGAACCAGCGGTTGTAGCCGGCCGGGTTGGCGGGGCGGGCCGGGAGGACCAGGCGACCGGCCCGGTGGGCGAGCGAGCTGACGGTGACCACCCTGGAGCCCTGGGTGGTGAGGAGCAGGTCGAGCAGGAGACCCGTGAGGGCGAAGTGGCCCAGGTGGTTGGTGGCGACCTGGCGCTCGAAGCCGTCCGCCGTCGCCTGGAACGGGATGGCCATCACCCCCGCGTTGTTGATCAGGAGGTCGAGGCGGCCGTGCTCGGAGGCGATGCGCCCCGCCGCCCGGCGGACCGAGTCCAGCTCCGCCAGGTCCAGGGCGAGCGCCTCGGCCGAGGCTCCCGGCGCCGCCCCGACCACCCGGTCGGCGGCCCGCTGCCCACGAGCCGTGTCCCGGCAGGCCAGCAGCACGTGGGCGCCGTGGGCGGCCAACTCGACGGCGGCCTCGTAGCCGATGCCGCTGTTGGCCCCGGTGACCACGGCCACCCGCCCGGTCAGGTCACCGATGTCGTCGGGGCCCCAGCGGACCCTGCGTGGCGAGCCCAGAGGACTCAGTCCCCGATGTGATCGGCCGGGATCGTGCCCAGCTTGCCCGCGTGGAAGTCCTCGAAGGCCTGGGCCAGCTCGTCCCTGGTGTTCATCACGAACGGGCCGTAGACGGCGACCGGCTCGCGGATCGGTCGGCCCCCCAGGACCAGGACGTCGAGGTTCGGCGCGCGCGACTCCTGGGACCGGTCGGCGGTGACGGAGACGGCGTCGCCCGGTCCGTGCCGGGCGAGCTGGCCCGTCTGGATCGGCTGGGCGTCGGGTCCCACCGTGCCCCGTCCATTCAGCACGTAGACCAGCGCGTTGTACTCGGCCGGCCAGGGCAGCACCAGCCTGGCCCCCGGGCTCAGGGTGGCGTGCACCATGGAGATCGGGGTGTGGGTGATGCCCGGCCCGTCATGGCCGGCCACCTGGCCTGCCACCACCCGCACGAGGGCGCCGCCGTCGGGCGACGACAGCAGGGTGACCGCGGCGGCCTCGATGTCCTGGTAGCGGGGGGCCACCCACTTGTCGGCGGCGGGCAGGTTGACCCACAGCTGGATGCCGTGGAAGAGCCCGCCACTGGCGATCAGCGCATCCGGCGGGCGCTCGATGTGCAGGATGCCGGCCCCGGCCGTCATCCATTGGGTGGCCCCGTTCGTGATGAGACCGCCGCCGCCGATGGAGTCCTGGTGCTGGAAGGTCCCGTCGATCATGTAGGTGACGGTCTCAAACCCCCGGTGGGGGTGCCAGGGGGTTCCCTTGGGCTCTCCAGGGCCGTACTCCACCTCCCCCATCTGGTCCATGTGGACGAACGGGTCGAGGTCGGCCGACGACACCCCGGCGAAGGCGCGGCGCACCGGGAACCCCTCGCCCTCCAGTCCGCGCGGAGCGGTGGTCACGCTGCGGACGGGCCGGACCGACGCCACCGCCGTGTTGGGCTCGGTGATCTTGGGGAGGGCGAGCGGATTGTCGACGGTCACTGCAGGCATGGGGGTCCTCCTCGCTGGAGCCGGGCGATCCCGTTGTCGGTTGGCGCACGACGCCGGCCCATCGCGACCAACCCCAAGCCCGAAGGTGTCATTCCCGGACGGGGCCTACGCCTCGGCGTCGAAGAACCGGTCGGGTTCGACGGCGACGAAGAGACCCTCACCCTGGACCAGGAGCCGGTCGCCGTCGCGTAGCTCGCCGATCACGGTCATCTTTCGACCCATCCGGGCGGCCAGGCGGGCACGCCCCTCGAGCGGGCGGCCGAGGGGCGTGGGCTGCCGGTAGGTCACCGTGAGGCGGCCGGTGAAGGCCGGGCTCCCCGAGATCGACATGACGAGACCCATGGTCTGGTCCATCAGGGCAGCCACCACTCCGCCGTGCGCCCGGCCCGGTGCCCCCTCGAACGCCTTCCCCAGGACGACTTGGCAGACCGCCTCGTCACCTTCCCGCCACAGGCGGGCGCCGATGCCCATCGGGTTGGCCCGCCCCGAGACCACGCAGTCGGGAAAGGCGCTGGAGGGAATGGCCTCGGCCCCCTCGGGCATGGTCCGAGCGAACACCGTCTCGCGCCGGGCGAGCAGGGAGTGCACCCGCTCTGGGGCAGCCTCCACCGCCGGCAGGACCTCGTCGACACGGCGGGCGATCTCGGCCAGCGTCCCGTCGTCGGGCTGGTGGGCGACGAGGGCGTTGCCCAGCCTCCGCAGGGAGGCCGCCAGGGCCAACCGGGCGTCGCTGGTGTGGGCGGCGGTGGCGGGCCCGGCGTCGGTCATCGGCCGCGCACCGTAGCAGCCGTTCCTCATGCCCCGTCGATGCGGGCCACCTCCTCGGGCGTGAGCTCGATGGCGGCCGCCTCGGCCGAGGCCACCGCCGTCTCGGGCCGGCTGGAGCCCGGGATGGGGATCACCCGGCGCCCCTTGGCCAGCATCCAGGCCAGGGTGAGCTGTTGGGGGGTGACCCCGCGGGCCGACGCCAGGTCGCCCACGGCCGGCCGCTCGGCCACGATCCGCTCGGTGTTGCCGATCCCCCCCAGCGGGCTCCAGGCGATGAAGGCGATGCCGAGCTCCTCGCAGTGCTCGAGCTCGCCCTCCGAGGACCGGAACCGCAGGGAGAATTCGTTCTGCACGCTGACCAGGCGGCCGCCGAGGACCTTCTGGGCCTCGTCGATCTGTCCGACGGTGGCGTTGGAGATGCCGGCCATGCGGATCTTGCCCTCGTCGAGGAGGTCGGCGAGCGCGCCGACCGACTCGGCGTAGGGGACGTGAGGGTCCGGTCGGTGGTACTGGTAGAGGCCGATGGCCTCGACCCCGAGCGCCTTCAGGGAGGCCTCGCAGGCCTGTTTCACGTACTCGGGCCGGCCGTTCACCGTCCAGCTGCCGTCACCCGGTCGCAGGTGGCCGCCCTTGGTGGCGACGAGGACGCGGCTCGAGTCCCCGCCCCAGGTGGCGAGCGCCTTGGCCACCAGACGCTCCCCGTGCCCGTGCTCCTGCGAGTTCATGCAGTAGGCGTCAGCCGTGTCGATGATGGTGACACCGGCGTCGAGCGAGGCGTGGACGGTGCGCATGGCCTGGGCCTCGTCCGGGCGCCCCTCGATCGAGAGCGGCATCTCCCCGAACCCGATGGCGCTCACCTGAACGCCGCCGATCTCGCGCTGCTGCATGTTTCCTCCTCGTTCTCGTTGTGCCCGTGAGGACCGGAATCGCCCCTGCCGGGCCTGCCCGGCAGGGGCACCTTCGGGCCGTTGCCGGCCAATGTCCTATACCCGGTGCGGCTGCGGCGCCACTGCGCGCCGACCCGGATCGGCCGGTCGATCGACGGGCCCTTGCCCCTGCGGTTCGCGGGCTCGGCGTCCGCGGGGCCGCCCCGAACGGCTCAGGCGCCGCTGGCCGTTCGTTAGCATCGGTGCGCGAGACCTACCCGGAGCGCACGTCACGGAGCCCAGCATGCCGGACAGCGTCGTTGATTCCCTGGTCCTGGACCTGTTGGAGTGGATCGGTCCCGATTCCCGGCCCTACCGCGAGGTGCTCGACGCCTGGGGGACGTCGTGTCCGCGGTTGCCCATCTGGGAAGAGGCCAACGACCGGGGCTTCGTGGCGTCGCGTGAGACCGGACGCGGTGCGCTCGTCGAGGTGACCGCGGCAGGATGGGAACACCTGCACGAGTGCCGCCGACCCACGCCGACGGTCCCGCACTAGTGGGCAGGGCCGGACCGGACCGTCGTCCCGCACCGGGGCGTCAAGACGCCTCTGTCGGCGCTGAAACGAAGAGTGGGGCTAGAAGGACTTGAACCTTCGGCCTCAGCATTATCAGTGCTGCGCTCTAACCAACTGAGCTATAGCCCCAGACCCGGTCCTCGGGCGCCTTGCGCTGGCCGCGCCCGAATCTCCGGAGACCTGGCAGCAGAGAGCATACGCCCGGTGCAACGCCGCGGGCGAAGTGCAGACGAGGACCTGCCGTCGATGGGGGTGCGCCTCGCCGTGAATCTTCTTCGAGCGCGCGAGCGGGCCGGTCAGTTCGTCGTGGAGGGATCGAGCTCCCAGAACCTGAGGCCAAACGACTGGCTGGCCGTGGCGAGGAGCTTGCCCGACTCCGACCAGAGGAAGGCCACGCCCTGTGCGTACCCCTCGAAGGCAGCGTGCATCCTGATGTCGCACAGGACCCACTCCGTAGGTTCGAGCTGGACCATGCGCAAAGTGTTGTCGAGGCTGCGGCCCATGGTGGGCCGGCCGAGGGGCTGGGACGCCCCGCCCGAGACGTAGTCGCCGAAGATGGCCAGGGTGCCGGCGGATGGCGACAGGTGACCCGGCACCCGCGCCCAGAGTGCCGAGGTCCGCACGCCCGCGGTTCCGTCGAGCTCGCTCATCATGCGGCCCGCGGCCACACGGACGTCGACCCGGTCGAGGATGCTGTTGGTGGCCTCGACCGGCAACCACCTCGCTTCGCACTCTTCAGGCCCCGGCACCGACGGGGGCTGTACCCACACGTCGTGGGCCACGTGCTGCGGTTCTCCGAGGGCGGCGTTGACCGTGAGGATCTCGCGCCCCTCGGTCCGGGCCACCGCCCGGCCCTGGGTGACGTGGCCCCCCACGACGGCCAGGGTCACTTCGTAGTCGACGATGCTCCCCGTGGTGGCGTAGGAGAGGTACTGCGCCGTCGCCCAGACGGTTGGGCGGCCCGAGGCCGCCTCGAGGGCCACCAGACCCGCTCCCAGGCCGCAGCCGCCGAACAGGAACTTGCCCGGGGTCGAGAGCTCGGGACCGACGGTGAGCCGCCAGTGGGACCCGTCGTCGCCGGGACCTTCGACCGGCTCCAGGCCGAGGAACTCCCGCGCGTCCACCAGGCGGAGGCTACCGGCCCGGTCAGGCGTCGGCCGCCACCATGGCGGCCAACGCCTGGGCTCCGGGACCGCCGATCGGCAGATGGGTACCTGTCGAGTACAGCCAGCTCGGATTCTGGGAGGCAAGGGTGTACCAGTCGGCGATCACGGCGTTCGGGTACTTGTGCACACCGGTTGCGAGCACCGCGTTGTTGGGGTCCTGCCACCCGCGGTCGACGAAGACGTTGACGAAGACGACTCGGCTGGCTCCCGACAGGACCGACATCATCGAGTCGAACTGGGCTGTCGTGATCGGTCCGTTCGTGCCCAGTCCCACGATGACGACCGCCCCGAGCTGGTTCGCCGACTTGGCCTGTTGGAGCAGGGCAAGTCCCGTTGTCCACTGCTGCCCTACCGACGCTTGGACGTTCACACCGGGGATGTCCCACTTGAGATCTGTCTGGTAGTCGAGCATGACCGAGTCGCCGACGGCGGTGACGTGACCTGCGACGAAGCCCGGGCCCGGAGCCGGAAGCGGCGGGGAGTCGATCGGTCCGTGGGTGCTCGGGGTCGTGGTCGTGGTGGGTGCCGGAAGCGGGCGCGGCAACGTTGAGGCTGGTGACCTCGCTGACGCGTGCGCGGTTCGGCGGGGATCGGCGCGGTTCGTCGAGCAGGCGGCGAGTGCGGTGACCGCCAAGGCGCCGGCCAGCGCCAGGGTTGCCTTCCTGCGAAGCACGGGGTCGCGACGGTTCTGCATATGAAGAGGGGTGCGCCGGGTCCCCGAGACGGGACGTCCGGCGACTGGGCCGACAGGCAATTGTGCCATCCGCCGGCAGCGGGCGCCGCACGGGGCACGCCGACCTATGGCTCGCACCGGGCCGTCCCGCTACGGTGCCCGCCGAGCGACGGCACGCCACGTGCCCCCCATCCGGGGACCTCCCACGTCGCCCGCCCCCAAAGGACGCTCAGGAGGACTGCTGTCGCTCCTGTCCGGTGTCGTAGAAAGTATCCAGGTAGGCGTCGGGGTCGAGATCGCTGTCGCGCATCAACGAGAAGACCTCAGAGCCGATCTCAGGCCGCTTCTGGCCGATCCAGTACGCCTGCGCCATCTGGAGGTACTCGGAATTGAGGCGCTCGGCGTACGCCTGGGCGTCCATCTCGGCGAGCGCAATCGCATCGTCGAGGGAGTCCGCCTCCCAGAGGGTGATCCGCTCCTCGTACGTGAGAGGTTGGGACCAGCGAAACACACAGCGGACGCCGAACCATCCGGGCTGCCCTCCCGAGTCGCTGGTCCCACCGTCCCCTGCCGGACCGTTGCTCTCGTCGTCCTCGCCCATCTTGGTGAGGTTACCGAAGGAACCGCTACTTGACCGCTTGGAGATCGACGACGAAGACGAGCGTCTCGTTCGCCTTGATCGTCGGCGGGGAGCCTTTCGCGCCGTAACCGAGGGAGGACGGGATGACGATCTCGCGGCGACCGCCGACCTTCATGCCGACGATCCCCTCCCTGAACCCGGGCACGACTGTGCTCAGCGGGAACGTCGCCGGCTGGTTGCTCGTCCAGGTGCCCGATGTGAAATCGGTGCCGGTTGTGAAGTCGGCGCCCACGTACTTCACCACGACGGTGGAGGATGTGGTGGCCTCGGTCCCGGACCCGACGACGAGGTCCTTGGTGACCAGCTTGCTGGGCGGAGGTGGGGTGCCCGGGCTGACGACCGGCTGGACCTGGAGGTTCGTGGGGTCGGCCACTGCCGGTACAGACGTGCTGGACGCTCCCGTGGTGGTGGTTGCTGTCGTAGATGTGCTGCCGCTCGTGGTCGACGTGTGGTTGGTGCTTGACCCGGAATTCGAGAGCGTGGTCGATGGGGAACTGTTCGGAGATGACGAAGGGCTGCTGCCACAACCCGCGAGAACGAGTCCAAGGAGCAGCGGGGCAGCGATGAGAAGGCGTCGCACGGCTGAGGAGGATAGAGCATCCGGGAGCCTGATCGGCATCAGGCAGTTTCACTTTGGGTTCGTCGGACCTCTCCCACCCCGAAGAAAGGGTGCCGAGCTGGAGTCCTTCAACACTGCCGTGCCGGTCACTCGCAGACGTTCAACTACGCCTCACGCCCTCACCTGTGAGCGAACGTTGCCGATTCGCCCCGCTTCGAGCATCGGGGAGGTACCAAGTAGAATCGTGCCCACGGGGACGTAGCTCAGCTGGCTAGAGCACCTGCTTTGCAAGCAGGGGGTCGTGGGTTCGAGTCCCATCGTCTCCACTTTTTTTGGGTACGGGCCATTTTCCGTCGCGGCAGATAGGGGTCCGACGGACCGCAGGGAGTCGCCAGTCGGGCAGGAATCCCTTCGTCGGGGCGCCGGGTTGACCGCAGATCAGCCGTTGTCGCACGTCTCGCTGGACTCGTCGGGCAGGAGGTGGGTCCGGAGAAAACGAGCTTCGGCGAGGTCCCGTCCTGGCAAGCTCACCCCGTGACGCTCGCTGACGGGCCGCATGAGCTCGAGACTCTTCACGATGATCACACCCGAGGTGCGGCGCATCGGCAGAATGCTCCGGTCCTCGATGGCGCTCTCCGGCAGGTGGTGGAGACTGAAGAAGCTCTCTGCCATCCGACCGAGCCGACAGTT
This sequence comes from uncultured Actinomycetota bacterium, assembly GCA_963770505.1. GTDB lineage: Bacteria > Actinomycetota > Acidimicrobiia > Acidimicrobiales > RAAP-2 > CAVYPR01. Next base: position 1,057,461 of record CAVYPR010000006.1, read on the forward strand.
GGCCCGCATCGCATCCTTGAGGCCCTCGGTAGGGAGGTCAAGGGCATTGGCCAGCCGGATGGCCTCGGCAACACCGAGGTGGGGGCCGTGCGTCTGGAGGTCCAGACACCGCGCGGTTTGCCACGGCGAGGTCGGCGTGACCGGAAGCACAACAGGTCGCGCTCAGACCCTGTGCTGTTTTCGGCTCGTGGAAGGCCAGGGGTGGCCGTCCTCGAGATGACTCGCTACCCCAGGTTTCGGGCGAGAGACGCTGGGGTGGACCAGCGGACGTGCGTCGCCCATCCAAGACGTTCGAACACCTTCAAGACCGCGGCCGACGGATCGGGCTGGCCCCAGTCACAGCCGTGGCGGGCCAGAGCGGGAAAGGCGTGGTGCGAATTGTGCCAGGAATCCCCGAAGCTCACGATCGACAACCACCCGATGTTGCCGCTGTGGTCGTTGCTTTTGTAGGGGTGCTTCCCGAACACGTGGCCGAGCGAGTTGACGCTCCAGGTCACATGGTGCAACAGGACCATGCGGACCGCCCCCGCCCACAGGAGAGCCAGGAGTGCACCGGCAATCGATTGGGTGACCGCCCAGCCGATGGCGAAGGGCAGCGCCAGAGAAAGGACCATCCACAGCGGTGCGAGGTTTGAGATCACCACGACGTCCCGATCTGCGAGCAAATCCTTGCTCCACCTCGAGGGACGCGGCTGCGCTGCCGAGAAGAGCCAGCCGACCTGCGCATGGAACAGCCCGCGCAGTCGACGAAACCCACCCTCGCTGACGGTCCAGGGCGAATGCGGGTCCCCGGCTCGGTCGGCGAAGACGTGATGGCGGCGGTGGAGGGCCGTCCAGCTGATGAGCGAACCTTCGGCGGCCATCGAACCGGCCACCGCCAGGGCGATGCGCAGGCCCCGCTTGGCCCGGAAGGCCCGGTGGGTGAAGAGCCGGTGGAATCCGAGGGAGATGCCGAGTCCGGTGATGACGTAGAGCGCCACCGCAAGGCCGAGGTCGAACCATCCGATCCCGTGGTGCCAGAAGATGCCGACGGCGGCGACGAGGGCCAGCAGGGGTGCGATAACGATGAGTCCCGTGATGAGTTGATCCCTCCAGGACGACGCCGGATCCGGGCCGAACCCGTCGTCGTGGACCTCCTCCTCGCTGGCTGCGACGGTGGGGGCGATCACGATGCCAACTCTCGAGCCACGCTGACGTTGTGGGCCTCCTGACCCCGCGAGCCCTCGGCCAATTCGAAGTCGACGAGGTCACCCTTTTGGAGCGTCCGGCGCTCGCCCTTGTTGCCTTGGACCTTCGAGTGGTGAACGAAGACCTTGGGGCCGTCGGGAATCGAGAGGAAGCCGTAGCCGCGCTTGGCGTCGAAGAACTTGACGGTTCCGCTCATTCGCCGCGCTCCCCGCTGCTGCGGCGTCGGGGCACTGCGTGCCGGCGGTGCACCGTCGGCGAACGGGGCGGTCAGCCCGTGGGCAAAACCGAGTGAGCGTTGAAGCGCCCGGACGTCGTCGCGCAGCTCTTCGGGCACCAGCGAGACCACGGTCCCCTGCGACCCCACGCGTCCGGTCCGACCGGACCGGTGCACGTAGCTCTCGACGTCGGTGGCCGGGTCGAAGTGCACGACGCACGGGACGTCGTCGACGTGAATGCCCCGGGCCACGACGTCGGTGGCGACCAAGGCGCTGGTCCGCCTGCTGGCGAAGGTGGCCAGGGCGTGGGCCCGCTGCGACTGCGACCGGTCGCCGTGAATGGGGGCGGCCTGGACGCCTGCCGCCCGCAGCTGCTTGGCCACCCTGTCGGCGCTGCGCTTGGTCCGACAGAACACGAAGGCCTGACCGTGCCGGGCGATCAGCTCGGCGGTGATGTTCACCCGCTCGACCCGGGGGGTGTTCCAGAAGTGGTGGGTCACGTCCGCCGCTTGCGAAGCCTCGGGGAGAACGTTGCAGCGAGTCGGGTCACGCTGGTAACGCCGGCTGATGGCGTTGACCTCCTTGCCCATGGTCGCGGAGAACAGCAGGACCTGACGACCCTGTGCCGTCTGGTCGACCAGGCGGCACACGGGCCGCACGAAGCCCATGTCGACCATCCGGTCAGCCTCGTCGAGGACGACCGTGCGAACGTCAGTCAGCACGAGGTCACCCTGCGCCAGGAGGTCTTCGAGGCGCCCCGGACAGGCGACGACAATGTCAACGCCCCGCCGCAGGGCCTGGCGTTGGGGTGCATACCCCGTCCCGCCGTAGAGGGCGACCACCCGCTTCGGTCCGTCGACGAGATCCATGAGCACTCGGCACACCTGCTCGGCGAGCTCACGGGTCGGAACCAGAACGAGGGCACGGGGACGGCCCGGGACCGCTCCCTTGGTCACCGAAACGAGGGGCACACCGAAGGCCAGCGTCTTGCCGGAACCGGTGGGGGCCTGCCCGCAGATGTCGCGCCCGGCGAGCGCATCGGGGATGGTTGCAGCCTGGATAGGCAGAGGGCTCGTGATGCCGAGGGCCTCGATGCGGCGGGCGAGGCGCGCGCCGACACCCAAATCAGAAAAAGAAGTGATTGCGAAGCTCCGTTCAAGTAGTTGGGGGCCAACTCGGTTGCTAACTCGAACGGGCCATGCCGGCGGATTTCCACCAGCGAGTGCTTAGGTTATCACAGCAAGGGCTCAAATCCCTTCGGCCAGCTCTGGAAGAGATGGGTCAGGCGGAAGGCGGTGCGTAGACGAGCAGCAGGACGCCGCTCCTGAAGCGCTCCAGGCGCACGAGGCGCAGCGCGGGGGCGCCGCTAACCGCCTCGAACAGGTGCTCTCCGCCCCCGGCGGCGACCGGGGTGAGCAGGAGATGGAACTCGTCGATCAGTCCGCTTTCCATCAGCGGGACATCGAGCTGGCCGTTGCCGAACTTCACGAGGTTGCCCCTTGAGCGCTGTTTGAGCTCCGCCACGAAGCCGGCCACGTTGCCGTCGACCGGGACGGCGTTCCAACCCAGGGTCCTCAGCGTCCTGGTGGCCACGTACTTGGGGATCGAGTTCATCCGGTCGACGAACTCGTTCGGGGGCATGGCGAGGTAGGCGGCGGACAGCCCCTCGTAGGTCTTGCGTCCCAGCACCAGCGCGTCCGCCTCGTTCAGCGTCTTGCTGGCGTAGCGCAGATGGTCGTCGTCCAGGTACGGCATCGCCCAGTCGACCGAGCCGACCTCTCCTCCGAGGGAGACGTGGTTCACCTCGATGAACGTGCCCATGTCCCCGCCACCCCGCGGCACACCCCTCCTAGCCCGCTCGGCGGGTCATCACGGCCCGCGCTGATTCCCGGCGTCGCGCCTGCGGCGTCCGGCACGGTCCTCCCTCGTGTGGCCGGCGGCCACGGGGCGCGTGGCCGCCGACGGGCTGTTCGTCGTTGTCCGGCGCTGGGGCGTGGACAGGGCGCCGTCCCGGTCATCCCGACGGGCCCGCCGCGTCCCCGGGCGGGCCGGTCCTCTCCAGCTGGGCGGCGTCGGCCTCCCCGTTCATCGGCGCGCCCTTCTGCCAGGGCCTCACGTAGGCCAGCCAGATCGTCGCCGCGGCCAGGAGGGTGACGCAGAGGATCCAGCCCAGTGCGGTCGTGCTGACCCCCACGTACTTGAGCCCCGAAGCGAAGATCACGAAGGTGATGGCCGGCCGGATATAGCGGTCCGGAGCCCGCGAGCTGAACAGCGATCCGACGAACACGGCCGGGACGCTCCCGATGATCAGCGACGCCGTCACCGAGAACTCCACGTGCCCGAAGGCCAGCGCGCCCAGGGCGGCCGCGGCGGTGAGCGGCACGGCCTGGGTCAGATCCGTCCCAACCAGCTGGTTGGCCCCCAGCATCGGGTACAGGAAGAGGAGGAGCACGATCATGAGCGAGCCCGAGCCCACCGAGGTCATCCCGACGATCAGCCCGCCGATCATCCCGATGGCCAAGGTTGGCAGCGGGCGGACCTTGAGCTCGTGTACCAGTCCCCTTCGCTGGCGGTTGCCGCGCCGATCCAGGGCGTAGCGGACCACCATGGCCGCCGCACCCACCAAGAGCGCGGCGCCCAGGGCCCTCTCGATGTTCGTCTGGGCCGATTTGGTGTTGCCCATGACGTGCAGCAGGTAGGCGCCGAGGAAGGCCATGGGGACCGAGCCGGCCACCATCCATCCGACGAGCCGGAAGTTGACGGTCCCCTGCTTCATGTGGACGGCGGCACCCACCGGACGCATGACCACCGCCGCCACCAGGTCGCTCGAGATGGCCGCGGCCGGCTTCACGTTGAACAGGAGGATGAGCATGGGCGTCATCAGCGCACCGCCGCCGGCGCCGGTGAGACCCACCAGGAAGCCCACGACGGCGCTGCCCAGGACGATGTACGGATCGATGCTCGCCATGTTCCGCCCCCTTGCGGGCACTCCCAGCTAGGTCATGGGAGATACCCGGATTCGCCGCCAGCGACACGGCCAACTGCGCCGGCGGCAAGCAAGAATGTAGCAATGAAAGTTCGGCACCGGAACGGGGGACTCACCAGGGCGCCCACGGTGCGGGCGGCTCGGAGGGAGGCGTCGCCACGACGCAACGTGCCGGGATGACCGGCGACCTGCGTGTCGACCTGACCGACCCCGATCTCTTCGCCGACGGCCCCCCACACGAGGTCTACGACCTGCTACGCGAGGAGGCGCCCGTCTACTGGCACGAGCCGACCGGGAACACCCCGGACGGCGAGGGCTTCTGGTGTCTCACCCGGCATGAGGATGTGGCCTGGGCGGCGAAGCTCCCCGACGTCTTCTCCTCGGTGGGCGGGGGCACCCGCCGGGGCGGGGGAACCCTCATCGAGGACCTTCCGAGGGGCTTTGCCGCCGGTGTGCTCTTCAACATGCAGGACGATCCCCGGCACCAGCAGATGCGCCGCCTCGTCACGCCGTCACTGAGCCCGCGGCGCCTGCGTGAGATCGAGACGTCGCTCTCCGCGAGGTGCGCCACCCTTCTTGACGAGGCGGCGGCGGGAGACACGTGCGACTTCCTGGTCGACGTGGCGGCGGAGCTGCCCCTCCAGGCCATCGCGTCCCTCCTCGGCGTGCCGCAGGACGACAGGCACTTCCTCCTCGACTGGGCGGACGCCACGCTCGACTTCGACGATCACAACCCCGGGCAGACGTCGGACAAGGTCCGTGGGGCCAGCGCGGCCATGTCCGCCTACTGCGTCCGCCTCCTGGGGGAGAAGCGCCGGTGCCCGGGCGAGGACATCCTGTCGATCATCGCCAACGCCGACCTGCCCGACGCCGCAGCGCCCGGCGGGTCGCTCACCGAGCTGGAACAGGAGATGTTCTTCCACCTCTTGGTGGCCGCGGGGAGCGAGACCACCCGCAACTCCATCACCGCCGGGCTGCTGGCGCTGATCGACCGCCCCCGGACATGGGAGGCGCTGCGGCGGGAACGCTCGCTGCTGCCGGGGGCGGTCGAGGAGATGCTCCGGTGGGCGTCGTCGACCATCTACAACCGGCGTACGGCGACGCAGGAGGTCGAGCGGCGCGGGCAGCTGGTCCGCCCGGGCGACAAGGTCGTCCTGTGGTGGCAGGCGGCGAACTTCGACGGGCGGGTGTTCGACGATCCGCGCCGATTCGACATCCGGCGGGACCCGAACCCCCACCTGAGTTTCGGCGCCGGGAGCCATTTCTGCCTCGGCGCCAGCCTGGCCCGCCTCGAGATCAGGGTGGTGTTCGAGGGGCTGCTCGACCGGTTCGGCCGCGTCGAGGGGGCGGGTGCCGTCGAGCGGACCCGGTCGAACAAGCACGCCGGGTTCCGGCACGCCCCGGTGCGGTTCGAACCGCCGTCACCCTGAGCGCGCCGGGGGCCCGGCCCGCCCGGGCTAGGGCCGGCGAGTCGCCTTCGCCCGCTCCTTCACCCGGGCGCGGAACTCGCGCACCTCCCGGCGGTGCCGGGCCCGGAGGGCAGCGGCCTCGTCCTTCACTTCGTCCCTGAACCCCTTCACGTCGTCGTGGAAGCGCTCCCAGGCGGCCTGGCGGCTGATACCGACCGCACCGCCGACGACCTCCCAGGTGGCTCCGGCCTCGGTCGCCTCGGCGACCAGGCGCGACTCCCACCCCGACAGGAGGCCGGCCAGGGCCCGGGTGGCGCCGAGGGCCTCCAGCGGATCGGCTGCGGCGGTGGCCGACGCCCAGGCCGCGGTCATCAGCGCGGGGATGCGGCGCTCACCGCCGGTGGCCGCGGGCTCCGTGTCCGTCATGTGCATGTGTCAAGTCTAACCTGACAACGGCCCGTGTCAAGGCTGCCTTTACACGGGCGCCCGGGCGATGAGGGCCGCCGGCCCCCGCCCTACGGCTCGCCGTCGGGCGCCCCCGAGGGGTCGCCCCCGCCCGGGTGGAGCGGGAGGCGCTCGGAGAGCGCCTCCACCTGGGCGCGGAGTGCGGAGACCTCGTGGACCAGGGCCTGCAGGGCGCCGTCGGGAAGTCGGGTGGCCGGTGTGGGCTCCCCGGCCTCGGGCTCCCCCTCGCCGTCCTTGCTGGTCGACGTGGCGTCCCTCGACTCGCCCCCCCGGAAGAAGCTGGCCAGGGAACCCGAGAGGAGGCCGAGGACCGCGACCCCGGTGATCATGATCATCACCGCGACCCACCGGCCGGTGGGGGTGATCGGCACGATGTCGCCGTAGCCGACCGTGGTGAGGGTGACGATCGCCCACCACAGCGAGTCGCCGTAGGTGGCGAACTCGTGGTTGACGGGGTGCTCGGCGTGATAGGCCACGAGGGCACCGACGACCACGACGAGCAGGGCGATCACCGCCACCCTTCCGAGCGTGCCGAAGAGACGCCGTGAACGCCGGTTCGCCATCACCACCCGGGCCAGGCGGGCCAGCCGGACGACGACGATGAAGCGGCCGGCCTGCAGGCCCGGGAGCAGGAACCAGGGGGCGGTCAGGATCACGACTCCCAGGTCGAACAACCCCAGACGGGTCCTGCGGTAGTGGAACGTGTGGCGGGCGTGGACGATGTAGTCGGTGAGGAAGACGAGCCACGTGGCGACCCCGACGATGATGCCGGCCCAACCGTTGGACTCCGGGGCGATGACCAGGGGGAGGAGCGCCGAGATGATGATCGGGACCCGCATGACGGTGTCGAACCGGGTCAGGAAGGCGGCGTCGGCTTCGGACCGGGGCTGACCCGCTTTGAGCTCTGCTGCGGGCGCCGCGCTCACGTGCCCGATCTTGCCCGGTGGTCGGGTCCAGGACGCGGATTTCCCGCGAGCTGACCACGCCCGGATCGGCGGCGCCGGAGCGGACGCCGGGCTCCTCGGCCCCCGGCCGCCGCCGCCTCGCCGCCGCCACGTGGGGCCGGGCCGCGCCACTACCCTTGGCGTCGTCGTCCGCAGGAGGTCAGCCGGTGAACATCGTGGTCAGCAACGTGAAGGGCGGAGTGGGCAAGACCACGACGTCGGTCTACCTGGCGGCCGCCGCGGCCCGACGGGGCTACGACCCCGTGCTGCTGGTGGACGCCGACCGCCAGGCTTCCTCGGCCGAGTGGCTGGAGCAGCGGCCGCTGGAGGGGGTCGAACTGGTCGAGGCGCCCTCGGAACGCACCGTGGGCCGGGCCATGGAGCGCCACGAGGGCCTGGCCGTGGTGGACACCCCGCCCGGCGACGAGAGGATCGTGCGGGCAGCCATCGAGCGGGCGGACGCCGTGATCATCCCCACCCGTGCCGGGGGGGTGGAGTTCACCCGCGTGGTGGCCACCGTCTCCATGCTGCCCCGGTCCACCCCGCGGGGCGTGGTGGTGTGCGCCGCCAGGCTGGGGACGAACGACCTCGAGGAGACGGTCGCCTGGTGGACGGGGCAGGACGTCCCGGTCTGGGGGGTGGTGCCCGAGAGGGTGGGCATCGCCGCCGGGCCTGAGGCCCGTCTCCACCCCGAGGGGATCGCCCTGTACGAGAAGGTGCTGAAGAAGGCGGTTCGCAAGCGGGGCAAGTGAACGGGGGCCCCGATGGCTACGCTGCTCGCCGTGGAGTGCGGAGAGGGTCGCGGCATGGTTCGTGAGGGGACGGCTGCGCCTGGAGTTCGGCGGTGACCGGCCAACCCGTCGCCGGGGCGACCGGTGCGCGCACCGCACTCCTCGAGGGGAAGGTCTGCGTCGTCTCGGGCGTCGGCGCGGGCCTCGGCCGCCGGGCGGCGGTCGCCCTGGCCGCCCACGGCGCCGACGTGGTGTTGGCTGCCCGTCGGCAGTCCTCACTCGATGAGGTGGCGGCCGAGGTGGAGGCCCTAGGGGTGCGCGCCCTGGCCGTGGCCACCAACATCGTCGATCCCGAGCAGTGCGAGCGGGTCGTGTCGCTGGCCCGCTCCGAGCTGGGTGGGGTGGACGTCCTGGTCAACAACGCCTTCAGGTTCGACGTCTTGAAGACCTTCGAAGAGGTGGACCTGGCCGTCTGGCGCAAGATCATGGACGTCAACCTCTTCGGAACGCTGCAGATGACCAAGGCGGCCCTGCCGGCCATGGAGGCGCGCGGCGGCGGGTCGGTGGTGATGGTGGCGTCGATGGCGGCACGCAAGCCGACGCCGCTCGAAGGGGGCTACACGGTCTCCAAGGGCGCCCTGATGACCGCCACCCGCGTCCTCGCCTACGAGCTGGGCTCGAAGGGGATACGGGTGAACGCCGTGGTGCCCGGTTGGATGCTCGGCCCCTCGGTCGACATCTACATCCAGATGACGTCGGAAAACCGGGGCATGACGGCCGCCGAGGTCGTCGACGAGCTGGCCGGGCGCATGGCCCTGGGCCGGGTCCCGACCGACGAGGAGGTGGCAGGGACCATCGTCTACCTCGCCTCGGACCTCTCGTCGGTCGTCACCGGCCAGGCCATCGATGCCAACGGGGGGGAGTACTTCGCCTGACCGGCGGCAAACGGTCCCGGCCGGCCCGCGCCCCCTGTAGAGCGGTGGGCCGGCTCGCGCCGTCGGGGTTTCGCCGCGCCGGCGGCCCCGCCGCTCCGCGCCGCCTCCGAGGGTCTGCGGCGGACCGCCGCCACCGCAGGCCGGGACACTCCTCATGATCGGCACGCGCAGCGGGCTTCGGAGCGCCCTCGCCATCGACCTGGGTCTCCTCGCCCCGGTACGGGGTGCGGTGACGGCCCTGCCGGTTGTCGCCGTCTTCGTCTGCGGGCTGGCCCTCGGCGATACCCGCGCCGCGGTCTCCATGGCCGTCGGGGCGAACCTGATCGCCATCGTCTCCCTGGTGAGCGCGCCCCGCCTCTCCGTCGCCCTGGCCGTGCTCGACGCGTTGGGCATGGCGTTCTCGGTCTTCGTCGGCTCGGTGACCGTCCCCTACCCCTACCTGCACACCACCCTGCTGGTCGTCTGGTGCTTCTGCGGCGGGATGCTGGTGGCCTTCGGAGTGAGCGAGGCCGTGGTGGGCACCCAGGCGGTGATCGCCTTCTTGGTGCTCGGCCGCTTCTTCGGGACGCCGCACGACGCACTGGCGCTCGGAGCGCTCGTCCTCATCGGCGCGCTCGTCGAGGTCTTCGCCCTCCTCCTGCTGCGGTTGCCGCCGACCCTGCGCTTCCAGCGCAGTCGGTTGGCCGAAGCGTTCACGGTGTTGGCCGGGCTCGCCAGAGGCGACCCACGGCACTCGCCGGCCGACGCCTCACGCGCCCTCGACGAGGCAGGCCGCGTGCTGGCCGCGCCGTCGCTCTTCGGTCGCAGCGACGTGCGCGAGCTCCGGGCGATCCTCGATCAGGCCGGACGGATCCGTCTCGAGCTGGCGGTCGTGATCGGGTTCCGAGCACGTCTCGGCGTCACCGGCGGATCGACAGCGACGGCGACGGTCGACGCCTACCTGCAGGATGCGTCCAAGGCGCTCGTCGAGATCGGCACGGCGCTCCGACACCCTCGCCAGCCGGTCGGCTGGTCGGCGGCCGAGCAGCTCGAGCGCGCCGGCGTCGACCGGCACGGGGTCTCCCAAGGGGTGAACGAGCAGGCCACCTTGCTCGCCCGGCAGTCCCTCTCCCACCTCGACGCCCTCGGCGGCCAGCTCCGGGCCTGTGAGAACCTGGTCGAGAAGGTTCGGACAGGCACCGACCGGCACGGCTGGGCCGTCCCCTTCCCGAGGGTCCGACGCCCGCGTCTCGCCCGTCCGGGGACAGCCCTCGCCGTGCTGCGTGCCAATCTCCACGCCACGTCACCGGTGTTCCGGCACGCCGTCCGGTTCGCCGTCGCGGTTCCGGCCGCGGCACTCCTGGCGTCCTGGTTGGCGCTGCCTCGCCCCTACTGGGTCCCGTTCGCCGTCGCCGTCATCTTGAAGCCCGACTACAGCGGCCTGTTCCGTACCGGCATCGGCAGGGTCATCGGCACCCTGCTCGGCGCCACGCTGGCGGCACTCTTGGTCAGCGGGCTCCACCCGAACCTCCTCGTCACGACCGTCCTCGTGGCGGTCATGGCCTGGGCGGCGTATACGAGCTGGTCAGCCAGTTTCGCGGTGGCGATCGGGTTCGTGACCGCCCTGCTCCTGATCCTGCTCAGCACCTCCCTCACCGACACGGTGGGCACGGCCGTCGACCGTTTGGTCGATGTTCTCCTCGGCGCGGCCATCGCCTATGTGGCGTTCCTCGTCTGGCCGACGTCGTCGCGTGCGGGGGTCGGCGAGGCCGAGTCGGCTCTCTTCGTCGCCAACCGCGACTACCTCGCGGTGGTCGTGGGCCTGGTGGAAGGCAGGCAGGTCGACCCTGGTCGGGTCTCGGAATGCTCCAGGGCGGTGCTCATCACCTGGGTCGACGCCGAGGACGCCATCGGCCGGTCGGTCCAAGAGCCCGCCGCCATGCGGACCGACCCGGCCAGGGGCCGGGGGCTCCTCGCCGTGGCCCTGCGCATCGACCGCGCCAGCCATGCCCTGCGCATCGACGCCGCGCGAGAGGTCACGGTGCCGCCCTTCGAAGAGCTCGAGGCGCTGTGCACCGCTCTTTGCCAGGCGCTGTCGGCGGTGGCCGACCGGCTCGCCGGTCGTCCGCACGATCCGGTGGCCGAGCTGCGACCGCTCTACAGGGAGACGGTGAGCCGCCTGAGCCTGCTCGCAGCACCCCCCTCGATCGGCCTCCACCTCGACGAGCTCGTCAACGCCGTCAACACCGCAGTGACCCTCGCCGGGCCGGCCGAGCCGCCCCCGTCGGGCCAATGATCCTCGCCGGGCCCGGCCTCGCCTCTTTCGCCGCCACCCGCCTTCGGCGGGTGGCGTGCTGCACACGGATGCCCGCCGTAGGGGCCCGGGCGGTCCGGGGCTCGTCCACGGGTCCGCCCGGAGGTTCGTTGGTCGGGCTGCCCGGATTTGAACCGGGGACCTCTGCGTCCCGAACGCAGCGCGCTAACCAAGCTGCGCCACAGCCCGTCACCGGCGCCCAGGCACCGGCCAGGGGATGAGTTTAGCCGAGACCGGGTCGGTTTCCCGAGGGCAGGGTGGACGTCGTGTCGTCCGCTTCCCCGGACGAAACCCCTTCCTCTGCGGCATCGTGACCGTTGCCGCTCCGGTGGGCGACCACCTTCACGATGCGGCGCTTGTCCATCTCCACGACGCGCAGGTCCCAGCCGTCCACCCTGAGCGACTCGCCCTCCTCGGGGATGTGGCCGAACCCGTCGAACAGGAACCCTCCCAGCGTCACGTACTCGCCGTCGGGGACCTCGATCTCGAGGTGTTCCCGGACGTCGTCGACGCTGGCCCGGCCGTCGACCAGCCAGCGCGAGCCGTCGACCCGCACGATGGCCGGCTCGTCGTCGGCGGGGTCGAACTCGTCGTGCAATGTGCCGACCAGGGGCTCGAGGAGATCCTTCACGGTGAGGACGCCGGCCACCCCGCCGTACTCGTCGACGACCACGGCGAAGCCGCGCCGCTGCCGGCGCATCTCCGCCAGGGCGTCGAGGACCCTGCGGGACTCGGGTATGACGTAGGGCTGGCGGACCCGACGGGAGATCTCGAGGGGGGAGGGGGAGGTGGACCGCTCGGTGCCCCGTGACGGACCGGGGCCGGCCCGACGGCTGCGGAACAGGTCGGTGACGAAGAGGACGCCCACCACGTCGTCCAGGTCGTCGTGGACCACCGGGAAGGCGCTGTGCCCCGACTCGCGCACCGCCTGGGCCACGTCCTCCTCGTGGACGGGGATGGTGAGGGCCACCACGTCGACCCGGGGCGTCATCACCTCGCGTACGTCCATGTCCCGCAGCTCGGCCAGCGCCTCGGTGATCAGCCGCTCCTGCTCGCCGGCTGGCGAGGAGCGGCGGTCGGCGCCCGCCTCCGTGCGGCCGCCGCGCCACCACGGCCGATGCGGTCCGCTGGCCGCTGTCGAGCGTGGCGAGCGCCGTCCGGGCACCCGGGCCTCGGACCGGGTCAGGCGCCGGCGGCCCGAACGGCCGGGGCCCCTCCCGCAACCGACACCGGCACCGGTTGGTACGACTCGTCGGCGTAGCGGCCCCCGTCGAGCAGGGCCGCGGTGGCCCGGCGGAGCCGGAGCGGGTCGAGGGGCTTGACCAGCCAGCCCTCGGCCCCCGAGCGCCGGGCCAGGAACACGTCCGGCCGGCGGTCCAAGAGGAGCAGGACGGGGATGTGGTCGACGTCGAGGTAGGACTCCGCCAGCGACAGCTCGAGGCAGACGGCCATGCCGCCCATGTTCCCCATCTGCATGTCGACCACGACGAGGTCGGGCGCCTCCTCGAGCTCGTCGATCATGGCGAGCAGCGCCGGCCCCGAGGGGGCCTCGAGCACCGTCACGTCCGGACCGGAGGTGGCCGAGACCACCTCCCGGCGCAGGCTCGGGGCGTCGGAGGCGACCACGATCGTGCTCACGGGGCGAGGTTACCCGACCCCGGGGCGGGTGCCGCTCAGGCCGTTGGACCCGACCGCGCCGTCTCGTTCGCGAAGAGATGGTCGGCGACGGTCCCCAGCCCGTCGAGGTCGTGGACGTCGCCGCCGAGCAGCGGGACCCAGCCGACCGGCGACGGCGCCACCTGGCGGACCAGCTCGGCGTAGGCGGCCTGCTCGCGGTCGGCCAACGCGTCGAGGCGCTCGAGGTTCTCCACCAGTGCGGCCAGGTCGCTGCCGGGCGGGACCGACGGCAGCCGGGCCGCGGGGCGGCCGAAGCGTGGGTGGACCCGGTTGACCACGAGGGCCGCCGGGCTCACCCCGGTGGCGGCCAGCCTGGCGGCGAAGTAGGCCGCCTCCTCCACGGCGTCGGGACGGGGGGAGGTCACCACCACATAGGCGGTGGAGGGGTCGGCCAGCAGCCGCCGGACGGCGGAGGCGCGGTCGTGGAACCCCTGCTCCATCCCCTGGAACGACTGGAAGAAGGCGACGGCGTCCTGGACGATCTCGGCCCCCGCCACCTTGGAGATGGTCCGCAGCAGCGCCTGGGAGGCCACGGCCAGGGCTCGCAGGTAGGCGCGGGTGGGCACGAGCAGTGCCCGGAAGATGCGGTTCTCCAAGAAGTGGGTGAGGCGGCGGGGCGCGTCGAGCAGGTCCAGGGCGTTGCGGGTGGGCGGGGTGTCCACCACCACCACGTCGTAGTCGCCGCCCTCGGTGAGCTCGTAGAGCTTCTCCATGGCCATGTACTCCTGGGTGCCCGAGAGGGCGCCGGCCAGGTTCTGGTAGATGCGGTTGGCCTTGATGGAGCCCGACTGCTCGGCCGTCCGGGCGTAGCGGTCGACGAGGTCGTCGAAGGTGCCCTTGGTGTCGAGCATCAGGGCGTGCAGCTGGCCGGGCCAGGGCCCGGGCACGGCCGTCGGCGAGTTGGGCAGCGACTCGACGCCGAGCGCGTCGGCCAGGCGCCGGGCGGGGTCGACCGTGACCACGCAGGCCTTGCGGCCCGCCCGCGCCGCCTCCAGGGCGAAGGTGGCCGCCACGGTCGTCTTGCCCACGCCGCCGGGGCCGCAGCAGACCACCACCGGCCGGGTCGCGGCCAGGACGGACAGCGCCGAGCGAGCGCCGCCGTCGGTGCCCCGTCCGCCAGGGGTCACGCCGCCCCCCGTTGCGGGGCGAGCGCCGCCACCCCTTCGCCCAGCGGCCCGACGAGGAGGGCGAGCTCGTCGGGGCCGATGGCCGGCGCGGCCAGGGCGGGGAGGCGCAGCTGGGGGAGGGGCAGCTCGCGCCCGAGGCGCTCGACCTGGGCGGCCGCCAGCTCGTGCCGGCGGAGGCGGAAGGCCCGCGCCGCCTCGAGGGCCGCCACCTCGGCGGCGGGGAGCGAGACCCCGGCTTCGGCGGCCGCCTCGGCGGCGGTGGGCCCCAGGCCGGCCGGCTGCTCGTCCCAGCAGTTCACGACCACCGGGCCGAGCTGGACACCGGCCTTGTCCTCCAGCAGGTACGCGGCCTCCACCGTCTCGCTGACCGGCATCTCCTCGGGCAGGGTCACCAGCAGCACGCGGCACCGGGAGGGGTCGTGCAGCAGTTCCACCACGTCGGCCGCCTGGGCCCGGACCGGCCCGCTGCGGGCGGCGTCCAGGAGGCCGGCGGGGGAGGTGAGGAAGGTGACGGCGTGCCCGGTGGCCGGGGCGTCGACCACGAGGAGGTCGGCCACGCGGTCCCGCTCGAGCTGCTTGACCTTGCCGAGGACCAGGACGTCCCGGATGCCCGGGATGGCCGTGGCCACCACGTCGACCACCCCCGAGGACACCAGCCTCCTGGAGACCCGCTGGAGGCCGTGGTCGGCCAGGTACTCGAGGAGGGCGTCGTCCGGGGTGATGCGACGGCCCCTGACGCCGCCACCCGCGGTCGCAAGGAGGCCGGACTCCTCGTAGCCCAGGGGCCCCGGGACGCCGAAGGCGGCGCCGAGCCCGGCCCGCCCCTCGAGCTCGACCAGCAGGACCGAGAGGCCGGCCTCGGCGGCCATGCGGGAGACGGCCGCGGCCACCGTGGTCTTGCCCACGCCGCCCTTGCCGGCCACCACCAGCACGCGGCTCTCAGTGCAGAAGGCGGCGACGTCCATCCGGCGGCAGCGTACCCTCCGCCGGTTCGGCCGCCGGCCCCCCCGTGCCTGAAGTTGCAGGTAAAACCCCTTGTTTGGCTCAGCGACCAGGGCTACCCTGGCCGCAAGGGGGGGAATGCTGGGGTGGAGATGCGGCAGGGTAATGAATCCTGGCAGGCGAAGGCGGCGTGCCGTGGTCCTCAGGCGGCGGTGTTCTTCCCACCGTCGCACGCGGAACGCAAGGACGAGAAGGCGGCACGAGAGGCGCGGGCCAAGGGCATCTGCGCCGAGTGCCACGTCCGCACGGACTGCCTCAGCTACGCCATCCGGATCCGTGAGCCTCACGGGATCTGGGGCGGCCTGAACGAGACCGAACGCAAGCTGATCCTCGAGCGTCGGGCCGGCTGACCGGCGCCCTTCAGGGGCTGGCGGTGGGACCGGTGACCGAGGGTGGGGCCGCCGCGTCCACGCCCGCGCTTGTGCAGACCGACACGGGGCGCCGGCCGTCGATGGCGCAGATCTGCGCCGAGAGCTCGTTGGCCGAGGCCACGACGGCCTGGGTGACCGGATCCTTGGGGTCGGAGAGCCCGTTGGCGATCTGGTTCCGGGAGAGGCCGGACAGGAACGACGGCGGGAAGCTCGACCCGGCCGACACGTAGCGGTTCCCGACGTCGACGAAGGCGAGCGTCCCCTTCGGCTGGCCGGTGCGGGCCGGGACGTCGTAGCGGTCGAAGACCGACGCCTCCGCCGGGTCGAGGAGCTGGAAGTCGACGAAGGCGGTGCCGGCGCTGTTCTGCTGGTCGCTGTAGCGCTCGCGCGAGACGAAGGCGACGTAGCGGCTCTTGTAGGTGGTTGTGGCGAAGGTGAGGGTCTGGAGGTTGGGGAAGGCACCGTTGGCGTTCGACTGCATCGTCCCCAGGCCCGACAGGGTCCCGAAGCGAGAAAGGGCGACCACCAGCGGCCAGCGCTCGGCGGCGCAGTAGGCGCAGAACTCCGCCCCCACGTAGAGGACCTCGGGGCGGCCGCCCGAGGTGAGGGGGGGCTGGCCCGTGATGGCACGGGCCCGCGACACCGGGACTGTGGGCGAGGAGATGCCCACGGCGTTGAAGACCGAGGCGGGGACGCCGGTGACCTCGGCGGCGGTGGACGACGGCAGGGCCTGGGGCGCCGGCCCGTTGGACGGGGGCGGGGTTGTCGAGGTCCCGGTGAGTTTCACCACCACCAGCACGACCACGACCACCAGCACCAGCGCCACCACGGCGAGGGTGAGCAGCGCCGTCGGGGAGCGGCGGTGTCCCGGTGCTGCCCCCGGGCCACCCGGTCCGGTCCCGGTGCTCACGTCCGGCTCCGCGGCCATCCCCTGCGCCGCCCTCCCCGCCCCACCGGCCGGGTCAGTCGTCCTCGGCCGCCCCGGCCGTTCCCCAGCCGAGCATGGGGGGGACCGTGGTCACCACCAGCACGAACAGCAGGAAGGTCACGAAGTGGACCGAGGTGCACCAGAGGCAGATGTTGCCGATGACCAGCAGCTCGCAGGCCACGAGGTACACGGCGAAGGCCATGCCCAGGCTGACGAGGGCCAGGCGCGCCAGGTGCACGCGCCGGTCGCGTGCCCGCCACGCCCAGGGGGAGTTGATGGCCACCATCACCACGTAGAAGCCCAGCCCGAGCACGGCCACCGGGACGTGCGGCCAGCCCGAGAAGGGGGGGAAGTACGACTCGGCGCTGGTGGTCACCTTGGTGCAGTTGACGACGCCGCTGTCCGAGCACACCAGCGACACCTTGGCGAAGTGGGCGATGGTCAGGTAGATCGAGATCCCCAGGCCGGCCAGCGACAGGCCGACCGAGGTCCACACCCGCCAGCGCGCCGGCACGACCGCCGTGTCGGCGGCTTCGGTTGCCGTGGTCACGGCCTCAGACTTTGATGCCCATTGTCTTGGCCGCGGCCTGCACGCCCTTGCCGCTGCAGACGTTCGTCGGCTTGGAGCCGTCGATCGAGCAGATGGCGGCCGACTGGTAGTTGGCCGACGCCACGATGCCCTGGGTCACCGAGTTGGAGGCGTCCGAAAGCCCTCCGGCGATCTGTGCCCGGGTGAGCGACTGCAGGACTGTGGGGCGGTAGCTGGCGCCCGAAACGAGGAACTTGTTGCCGAAGTCGATGAAGGGGATCGACCCGCTCGATGTCGACGAGCCCCCGGTGTACTTGGAGTTGTCGTACGTGGTCACCAGCGTCTCCTGCGCCTTGGTGAGGGGCGTGAGGATCTTGTGCTGCTGGCCTGTCGACGTGAGCTGGTTGGAGTAGAACTCGACCAGCTGGGTCCCGATGTAGGGGCTTGTGAAGGTGGCCTTGTAGAACGTGAACGTCTGGGTGTTGGGGTAGACGTCGGTGGAGCTCGACTCCATCGTGTAGAGGCCGGTGAGCTTCCCGAAACGGGAGAGGGCGGCGATGAGGCTCCAGCGCTCGGCGGCGCAGTAGGGGCAGAACTCGCCGCCCATGTAGAAGACGCCGGGCTTGCCGTCGATCGTGAGGGGTTTCTGGCCCGAGATCTTGCGCGGAGGGGCCACCGGCACGTTGGGCGAGCTCACCCCCACGGCGTTGTAGACGGACTCGGGGATCTGGGTGACCTGGGCGGCGATGGCCGCTGTGACGGGTTTGGAGGGGGCCTGGGGCCCTGATGTCGACGACGACGAGGTGACCTTCACGATGACCAGGATGACCACCAGGAGGATGACCAGGCCGACCACCCCCCAGGTGTACAGCGCGGCGTTCGACCGATTGGGGCCCGCCTTCCCCCGGGAGGACCGTGCGGCGCCGCCCCTGGTCGGGGGCCGCTTCCCCCCGCCCGGGCCGGACCCCCCGGCCCGAGGGCCCTTGGAGGACTTGTTCGAACCCTGGGTCGGCGACCGCTGCCCCTGGCCGGGCTTCCCCTGGACGCCCTTGGCCGCCTCCTTGCCGCTGACCGCCCGGCTCTGCTGGCGGCTCCGCTCCTTGTCGGCCTGGGTCCGTGACGTCTTCGGCTGGTTCTCGCTGGCCATCTGCGGTCGGTTCCTCGCGCTCGTGTGGGGACGCCGTTCCCACCGGCCGGCTGCCGCCGGGGCCTGGTGGGAGCATGTGGCGGTCAGCGTAGACCAGCGGTTGGCCCCCGCGATCTCGGGGTCAGGCGGTCTTGGGCGCCCTGGCCGCAACCCCGCCGGGGCTAGCCTCGCCCCGTGGCCACCGGCGCAGGACCCCCCCCGGCGCCGGGGGGGTCGCACGGGGCGCTCCGGCAGGCGGCCACGGTGATGCTGGTGCGCGACGGGGCCCACTCCACGTCGCCGCTCGAGGTCCTCATGGTTCGGCGGAACCTGCGGTCCGACTTCGTCGGCGGCGCCCACGTCTTCCCTGGTGGCGGGGTGGACCCCGCCGACGGGGGGCCCGAGGCCGCGGCCCGTGCCCGCGGCCGGAGCGACGCCGAGGCCAGCGCCATCCTGGGCGTCGAGAGCGGCGGCCTGGCGTACTGGGTGGCCGTGCTCCGGGAGTGCTTCGAGGAGGCTGGCGTGCTCCTCGCCTACGGCCCCGGGCCGGGTGACCTGCTCTCGCTCGACGACCCCGGGGAGGCGCAACGCTTTGCTCGCCTGCGCCAGGAGGTGAACGCCGGCCGTCGCAAATTCCTCGACGTGTGCACGGAAGAGGGGCTCTCCCTGGCCGTCGACCGGGTCCACTACTTCGCCCACTGGATCACGCCCGAGGGCGCCCCCCGCCGCTACGACACGCGGTTCTTCGTGGCCGCGGCGCCGCCGGGCCAGGTGCCGACCCACGACGCCGGGGAGACGACCGACGCCCAGTGGGTCCGGCCGGCCGTGGCCCTGGCCCGGCACCGGGCCGGGGAGATGGAGCTGATCTTCCCCACCATCCGCAACCTCCAGGCCATCGGGCGGTTCCCCACCAGCGCCGAGCTGCTCTCGGCCGCCGCGGGCGCAGGACGGGTGCCGGCCATCCTCCCCAAGGTGGTGGTGGACGGGCGTGCCGTGCGCATCCTGCTCCCCGGCGACGACGGGTACGAGGCGGCCATGGGGGCCCCGCCGGACGCGGACACCCCGGCGTCGGTGCCCGACTTCAACGCCGCGGTGCGTACCGTCTCGAGGGCCGCCAACCCCGGGGCCCCGTCCACCGGCCCCGGCTGAGCCGACCCGTGGGCCGGGATTCAGCCCCCGGCCACGGCCTCGGACAGGCGCTCGAGCATCCGGGCCGTGCAGCCCGAGCCGTCGACGACCGGGGCGACCTCCTCGGCCACGGTGGCGGCCAGGTCGGCGAAGACCCCGGCCAGGGGTCCGTCGCCCAGGGCCACCGGCTCGCCGGCGTCACCCCCGCTGGCCACGTCGGGGTGGATGGGGATGGTGCCGACCAGGGGGACGCCCAGCCCCTCGGCCAACCGGCGGCCGCCCCCGGTGCCGAACAGCGCGTAGGTCGTGCCGTGCTCGCAGGTGAAGTCGCTCATGTTCTCGATCACCCCGGCCACCCGGAGGTGGCCCCGGCGGGCCATGTCGGCGGCGCGGGCGGCGACCTTCTGGGCCGCCGTCGGCGGGGTGGTCACCACCAGCATCTCGGCCCGGGGCAACATGCGGGCCAGCCCCATCTGGACGTCGCCGGTGCCCGGGGGCAGGTCGATCAGCAGGTAGTCGAGGTCGCCCCAGTGCACGTCCTCGAGGAACTGCTGGACGGCCCGGTTGAGCACCAGCCCCCGCCACATGATGGCCCGGTCCTCGTCGGCCAGAAAGCCCATGGACAGGACGCGCAGGGTGCCCTCGCCCACCGGCCGCTCGAGGGGGACCATCTTGCCCGAGCGGGCCTCGACCTCGCCGTCCATCCCGAGCAGGCGCGGCACCGAGAACCCCCAGATGTCGGCGTCGAGGACGCCCACCACCAGCCCGCGCCGGGCGAGGGCGACGGCCAGGTTCACCGTGACCGAGGACTTGCCGACGCCGCCCTTGCCCGACGCCACGGCCAGGACCCGGGCGTCGGCCGGCACCGCCGTCGGCGGGGCCTCCTCGCGCGCCTTCCAGCGGGCCCGCGACATCACCTCGGCCCGCTGGGCGGCGTCCATCTGGCCCACGGTGACCTCCACCGCGCCCACCCCGGGGAGGGTGGACAGCCGGCCCCGCACGTCGGCCTCGATCTGGTTGCGCAGCGGGCACGCCGCCACCGTCAGGGCCACCTCGACCGTCACCGTGGCGTCCGGGCCCACGCTGATCGACCGCACCATCCCGAGGTCGACGATGTCGTCGCCCAGCTCGGGGTCGACCACCGCCCGGAGGGCCTCGCGCAGCACCTCGGGGTCCAAGGGCACGGGGCCATGGGGGCCGGGACCGGCCTGCGGCCGGCCGCTGCGGGTCGGCCGAGACGGTGCTCCGCCACCGGCGTCGCTGGGCGTCTCTCCGGCCGGCACGAGGGAATTCTACCGTGGGGGTCCCCCGCACCGGCCGTCCCGTGTGCCGGGGGTCACCGGTCACCGGTATCATGTGGTTCGCGAGCCGGCCCCTGCCCGACACCTTCGGGCACGGGGACGGCCGACGAGATCTGAACGGGCCCGAACGGGCACGGGGCGGGACGGCCAGAGCCGGCCCGGGCGAGGAGGCAGCGGTGAGCACCACGGCGACCACGGTCAGCATCGGCAAGAAGCCGGACCCCGTCAACCTCACCGAGGCCGCCACGGCCAAGGTGGCCGAGCTGCTGGCCCAGGAGGACGGCGAGGAGCTGGCCCTGCGGGTGGCGGTGCGGCCCGGCGGGTGCTCGGGCTACAGCTACGAGATGTTCTTCGACTCCGAGGTGGCCGACGACGACGTCGTGCGGGAGTTCGGCACCGTGCGGGTGGTCGTCGACGCGGCCAGCGCCGAGCTGCTGACCGGGGCCACCCTCGAGTACAGCGACGGGCTGCAGGGTGCCGGGTTCCACATCACCAACCCGAACGCCACCCGCACCTGCGGCTGCGGCTCCTCCTTCAGCTGAGCCCCGCCGCGGGCCCGAAGGCCCGCCCCGTGACGCCGGCCAGGTCGTGACGGTCGAGTTCGAGCTCGACGGCCGCCCGGTCTCGGTCGAGGCGTCCGGCGGCACCCTCCTCGACGCGCTGCGCGAGGAACTGGGTTGCCGTTCGCCCAAGGACGGCTGCAGCCCGCAGGGGCAGTGCGGCTGCTGCACGGTGTGGGTGGACGGCTCGCCGCGGGTCTCCTGCGTGACGCCGGTCCGGCGGGTGGGCGGCCGGCGGGTCACCACCGTCGGCGGGCTCCCCGACGAGGTGCGTCACCGCTGGGCGGACGCCTTCGTCGCCGCCGGGGCCAGCCAGTGCGGGTTCTGCACGCCGGGCATCGTGATGCGCCTGGCCGCCCTCGAGCCCCGGGGGAAGGGCGTCGACGAGGCGGCGGTGCGCGGCGCGCTGGCGGCCCACCTCTGCCGGTGCACCGGCTGGCAGACCGTGGTGGAGGCGGCCGAGCGGGTGCTCGGGGGGCCCGCCCCGCCGGCGGCGGGACGCGACCCGCTGCTCGCGGCGTGGCGGGCGCAGCTCGAGGGGCCGACGTTCCAGACCTCCGACCACCGCACCGTGCTCGGTGCCGCGGGGTTCGCCGAGGACACGGCGCCGGCCGGGTCCGCCGTCGCCGCCGTCGGCACCGACGGCGAGCTGGTGGTGGCCGAGGGGCCGGCGGCGGCCCGCCGGGCCGCCGGCAAGGTCCAGGGGAGGAACTCCACGGTGGCGCCCGGCCACCCGGTGCCGGTACCCGAGGGGGAGTGGGCCCTCACCCTGCGCACCACCTGGGTGGAACCGGCCTACCTCGAACCCGACGCCAGTTGGTGCCGGCCCGGCGGGGAGCCGGCCTCGCCGCTGGCCAACGGCGGGGCCTTCGGGGGCAAGCGGCGGTCGCCCGTCCCCGCGGACGCCCGCCGCCTGGCCGACGAGCTGGGGCGCCCGGTCCGGGCGGCGTGGTCGCGCGAGGACGTGGTGCGACGGGGACCCAAGCGCCCGCCGGTGGCCGTGGCGGTGCGCGCCGACGGGACCGGCGTACTTCGGGTGGGGCTGTCGGGGACGGCGGCACTGGCCAGCGACGACCTCGAGGTGCTGGCCGGCCGGGTGGCCGCGGTGGCTCCCGGCCTGGTGGTCGAGCCGGTGGCGGTCGCCGGCCCGCCCACGTCGGCCGACCTACGCGGCGCGGGCTGGGCCGAGGCGGCGGTGGTGGTAGCGGCGCTCGAGGCTCGCTCCGGGGGGCGCATCGGCCCGGGGACCGGGGTCGAGGTCACCGGGCCCTCGGGCGGGCGGGCCCGGGTGGTGGTGCGCGACGACGGGTCGGTCGGGGTCGAGGTGTGGGCGGGCGAGGTCCTCGACGCGGTGACGCTCCGCTCGTACTGCATCGGGGCGGTCCACCAGGCGCTCGGGTGGGTGCGCAGCGAGGGGATCGCCGTGGACGGGGACGGCAGGGTGCTCGACCTCACGGTCCGCTCGTTCGGGATCCTCTCGGCGCGCGACACTCCTTTCGTGGACGTGACCCTGCACCCGTCGGACGGCTGGCCGGTGAACGGCTCCGACGCCGTCTTCGCCGCCACCGCGGCCGCCGCCTGGCTGGCCGACGACCTGGCCCCCGAGTGGCCCACGCGGCGTGGCCGCGCCGCGTGGTCGACGCGGTGAGCCGCCCGGCCGGGCCCTACTCGCCGGTGCTGCGGGCCGGGGAGTGGGTGGTCACCTCGGGGCAGCTGGGCGCGGTGCCCGGCGCCGAGGGCGGCCTGGTCCTGGTCGAGGGGGGCACTGCGGCCGAGCTGCGCCAGGCGCTGGCCAACCTGGCCGAGGTGCTCGGCCGCGAGGGGGCGACGCTGGCCCAGGTGGTGAAGGCCACGGTGTTCCTGGTGGACATGGCCGACTTCGGGTCGGTCAACGAGGTGTGGACCGAGGTCTTCGGCGACCATCGCCCCACCCGCTCGGCGGTGGGGGTGGCCGCCCTCCCGCTCGGGGCCCGGGTGGAGGTGGAGGCCTGGGCCCATGCACCCGCCGGCTGAGGGGGGCACCGGGAGCGACCCCGGGGGCACGGTCCCCCGCCTGGCCCACCCGACACGGCTCGACCCGGCCTCCCCCCGCTACGCCGAGATCGTGGCCGCCCACGACGGGGCGGTGCGGGCCGGCCGGCCCGGCTACCTCGACCCCGACAGCGGTCTGTTCGTCCTCACCGCGTCCTGGCTCCTGGCCCGCGGCGCCTGCTGTGGCCGCGGCTGCCGCCACTGCCCCTACGACCCGCCCGCTCCCGAGCCGAGCGGTCCCGGCGGGGGCTGGTAGCCGGGGCCGGCGGCCTCCACCAGCAGCTCGCACAGCCCGAGGAGGCGGAGGTCCGAGAGGAAGGGGCCGACCACCTGGACGCCCACCGGCAACCCCGACGGGGTGAGCCCCGTCGGCACGGCGACGACCGGGAGGAGGACCGCGCCGACGGCCCCGCACCAGGCCATGGCCAGCATGTGGGGCACGGCGGTGCCGTCCACGTCGAGTTGGCGGTGGATGATGGACCGGTCGACGTCGTGGGGGAAGGCGGCGGTGGGCATGACCGGCGCCAGCACGACGTCGTAGTCCTCGAAGAGCGCGGCCCACGCGGCGCGCTGGCGCTGGCGGCGCTCGTCGGCGGCCAGCCAGGAGCGGTGGCGGGCGACGAGCGCCCGCCCGGCCCGCACCACCATGTCGTCGCCGTCGGCGTCCTCCACGGCGCAGAAGGCCGCGAAGTCCGCGTCGCTCAGCTTGGTCCCCTCCATGGGCAGGACCAGCTCCTGCCAGGACTCGAGCCCCTCGGCCAGGGGGACGGGCAGGGCGACCGCCTCGACCGAGGCGCCGGCCGCGGCCAGCCGTTCGGCGAAGCCGACGAGCGACGACCGCACGTCGGTGGCCAGGGGCAGGAGGGCGGTCCCCTCGTCGAAGACCGTGGCCACCCGGATCCCACCCACCCCGTCCACCGGCGGGCCGGTCTCCAGCTCGAGGCGCCAGGCCGGGGCGTCCTCGGGGAGCGGGCCGGCCATGGCGCACAGCGCCGTCCGCAGATCGGCGAGCCCGCGGGCGATCGGCCCGGCGCAGTTGACGTCGGCCTCGACGAGCGTCCCCGGGGGCCCGGGGATGTGGCCCCGCGACGGGATGACGCCCCACGACGGCTTGAGCCCGAACACGCCGTTGTAGTGGGCCGGGTTGCGGATCGACCCGCCGATGTCGCTGCCCAGCTCGAGCGGGGTCAGCCCGGCGGCCACCGCCGCAGCCGCTCCGCCCGAGGACCCGCCGGCCGTCCGGGACGGGTCCCACGGGTTGTTGGTGGTGCCGAAGAGGTCGTTGTAGGTCTGGAAGTCGCCGGCGTAGAGGGGGGTGTTGGTCTTCCCGAAGACGATGGCCCCGGCCGCCTTGAGCCGTCCGACGGCCAGCGCGTCGGTCGCCGGGACGTGGGCGGCCAGCTCGGGGGCGCCCGAGGTGGTGGTGAGCCCCTCGGTCTCCCAGACGTCCTTCACGGTCATGGGCAGGCCGTGGAGGGGCCCGGCCCGCTCGCCCCGGGCGGTGGCCTCGTCGGCCGCCAAGGCGGCCCGCCGGGCCCGCTCGGCGTCCAGGGCGACCACGGCGCGCAGTGCCGGGTTCAGGGCCTCGACCCGCCCGAGGAGGTGGTCGAGGAGCTCCCGGCTGGAGACCGAGCGGTCGCCCAGGGCGGCGAGGAGCTCGGTGGCCGTGGCCGTGGCGGGGTCCACCGCCGCATGGTAGGCCGCCGCCGTCCGGCCGCCCGTCTGCGGGTGCTGCTCAGGCCCCCTCGGCGCGCGGCGGGGCCGGCACCCAGCCCATCTGGCCGAAGCGGTAGCCGACGGAGCGGACCGTCTGGATCAGGTGGGCGTGCTCCTCGCCGAGCTTGGCCCGGAGCCGCCTGACGTGGACGTCGACCGTCCGGGCCCCGCCGTAGTACTCGTAGCCCCACACCCGGTTGAGGAGCGTCTCGCGGGTGAACACCTTCCCGGGGTGGGTGGAGAGGAAGCGCAGCAGCTCGTACTCCATGTAGGTGAGGTCGAGGACCCGCCCCGAGACGGCCGCCTGGTACGTCTCGAGGTTGAGGAGCAGCGGCCCGTACTCGACCAGGTCGGGCTGGAGGCCTCGCCCCGAACGCCAGAAGAGGTGCTCGAGGCGGGCCACGACCTCGTCGGCGTCGGCCGGCAGCACGCAGAAGTCGTCGAAGAGGTCGTCACGCAGCGACAGCGCGGTGACCTGGCCGGGAGCCACCACCACCAGCAGCGGGGTGAGGGGCACCTCGCGCCGGCGGAGGTGCCGGCACATGGCCATGGCCGCGGCCAAATCCCCGTCGGCGGCCACCACCGCGCCGCCCCAGCCGTCCTTGGTCGCCTGCTGCTCGGCGGCCTCCACCAGTTCGGGGCGCTGCACGCAGCGGAACTCGTAGCCGCCGCGCCGCAGCGCGGCCTGCAGCGGGTCGGGCAGCGGGTCGGGGTGGCAGAGGAGGGGATCCATGGCGAGGGTCCGGGGGCCGCTCCCGGGGTCAGCCGCCCCCCGGTCGCGGGGACGGTGGCGGGTTCGGCGTCACAGCGACGGCAGATAGCGGTCGAGCTCGAACTGGGTGACCTTGGATCGGTACTCGGTCCACTCCTCGCGCTTGTTGCGGATGAACCATTCGAAGACGTGGTCCCCGAGCGTCTCGGCCAGCAGCTCGGACCGCTCCATCACGTCGACCGCCTCGTTCAGGCTGCTGGGGAGGGGGGCGATCCCCTTGGCCTCGAGGTCGTGGGGGGACATGCGGAAGAGGTTGGCCCCGGCTTCGGGCGGCAGCTCGTAGCCGTGCTCGATGCCCCGCAGGCCGGCGGCCAGCATCACGGCGAAGGCCAGGTACGGGTTGCACGCGCTGTCCGGGGCGCGGTACTCGAGCCGGGTCGACTCGGGCTTCTTGTGCTTCACCACCGGCACGCGCACCAGGGCCGAGCGGTTGTTGCGGGCCCAGCTGATGTGGATGGGGGCCTCGTAGCCGCTCACCATCCGCTTGTAGGAGTTGACCCACTGGTTGGTGACGGCGGTGATCTCGCGGGCGTGGTGGAGGAGCCCCGCACAGAAGCGGTAGGCCACCGAGGAGAGGCCGTAGGGGTCGTCGGGGTCGACGAAGGCGTTGTTCTCGCCCTCCCACAGCGACAGGTGGGTGTGCATCCCCGAGCCCTGGACGCCGGCCAGCGGCTTGGGCATGAAGGAGGCGTGCACCCCCTGCTGGCGGGCCATCTCCTTCACCACCAGCCGCACGGTCATGACGGTGTCGGCCATGGTCAGGGCGTCGGTGTAGCGCAGGTCGATCTCGTGCTGGCTGGGGGCGTCCTCGTGCTGGGCGTGCTCGACCGGTATCCCCATCTCCTCGAGCATGAGCACCGTGCGTCGCCGCAGGTCGCTCGATCGGTCCGCCACGGTGAGGTCGAAGTAGGAGCCTGAGTCGAGGGGCCTGGGAGGGTGGGTCGGGTCGTCGTCGACGAAGTAGAAGTACTCGACCTCCGGCGAGGCGAAGAAGGTGTACCCCGCCGAGCGGGCCAGCTCGAGGGAGCGCCGCAGGGTGTGGCGGGGGCAGCCGTGGAAGGGCGTCCCGTCCAGGCTGAAGACGTCGCAGAACACCCGGGCCACGGTCTCGCCGGCGTCGTGCCACGGCAGGAGCTGGAAGGTCTTCATGTCCGGCCGGGCCAACACGTCGGCCTCCTGCACCCGGCTGAAGCCGTCGATGGCCGACCCGTCGAAGGTCATGCCCTCGTCGAGGGCGTTCTCCAGCTCGGCCGGGGTGATGTTGAACGCCTTGGGGGTTCCGAGCACGTCGGTGAACCACAGCTGGACGAAGCGGATGCCCCGCTCCTCCACGGTCCGCAGCACATAGTCGCGTTGGCTCTGCACGTCACCAGTCTCCCAGGTTCAAGGGGTCCGGACGCCAGCCGACCCTGCGGCCCGAGGGCGTCAGTCGCCCCCGGCCGCCCCGCAGACCGTCTCGGTGATGAGGCGGGAGACCACGTAGGGGTCCATGTTGGCGTTGGGCCGGCGGTCCTCCAGCCACCCCCGCCGGTCCCGGGCCACCACCCACGGGATGCGGATGGACGCCCCGCGATCGGAGGTGCCGTAGGAGAACTCGCTGTAGTGGGCCGTCTCGTGCGCACCGGTGAGGCGGTCGGCGATGCCCACGCCGTAGTTCTCGACGTGCTCGTCGACGTTCTTCCCCAAGGCCTCGCAGCCGGCGATGACGGCGTCCCAGCCGCCCTCGGCCCGCATGGCCTTGGTGGAGAAGTTGGTGTGGGCCCCGGCGCCGTTCCAGTCGCCGAACACCGGCTTGGGCTCGAGCGTGGCGAAGGCGCCGAACTCCTCGGCGATGCGGAAGAGGAGCCACCGGGCGGTCCAGAGCTGGTCGCCGATGAGCGGCGGCGGCAGGATCCCGATCTGGAACTCCCACTGCCCCATCATCACCTCGGCGTTGGTCCCCTCGATGGCCAGCTCGGCCTCGATGCAGGCCGTCGTGTGGCGCTCGACGATGTCGCGGCCGGGCATCCTGTCGCCCCCGACGCCGCAGTAGTAGGGGCCCTGAGGCGCCGGGAACCCGCCGGTCGGCCAGCCGAGGGGACGGCCGTCGCGGAAGAACGTGTACTCCTGCTCGATGCCGAACCACGGCTCGTCGGCGGCGTACCTCTCGGCCGCCGCCACACAGGCCGCCCGGGTGTTGGTCGGATGGGGGCTCATGTCGGTGAGCAGCACCTCGCACATGACGAGCTTGTCGCCCGGACCACGCAGCGGGTCGGGGCAGACGAAGACCGGGTTGAGGACGCAGTCCGAGTCGTCGCCGGTCGCCTGGTTGGTGCTGGACCCGTCGAACCCCCAGATCCCCGGTTGCTTGCCGGTCTCGACGACCTTGGTCTTGCTGCGTATGAGGGGGGACGGCTCGGTCCCGTCGATCCAGATGTACTCGGCTCGGTAGCTCACGGTCCCTCCAAGTGCGTCGGTCGCCCCCCCGGTCCGTCCGAGGGTGGCGCGCCAGACAAGCGTGCCGACCGGTTCATTAGACCATCAGCGCTCCCGAACTACACCACCCAGAGTGTGAACGCCGTGTGAATCGGGGCCTGACGTGGCCTTCTTGGCTTGTCAAACGCACACTGCCGGGTCACAGTGTCGCCCAAGGGATCCGTGCCGCACAGGAGGAACAATGAAGCCACGCACGCCGGCGGAGGTCGTCCGCCTACTGGAGAGCGAGTCGATCGAGATCGTGGACGTGAGGTTCTGCGACCTTCCGGGGATGATGCAGCACTTCTCGGCCCCCGCCCACATGCTCGACGAGGAGGTGTTCACCGAGGGGTTCGGCTTCGACGGGTCCTCCATCCGCGGGTTCCAGCAGATCCACGAGTCGGACATGCTGCTGATGCCCGACCCCAACACCGCCTACGTCGACCCGTTCCGCGAGCACAAGACCCTCAACATCAACTGCTTCGTCAGCGACCCGGTCACCGGCGAGCCGTACTCGCGCGACCCGCGCTACGTCGCCAAGAAGGCCGAGGAGCACCTCAAGACGACGGGTGTGGCCGACACCGCGTACTTCGGGCCCGAAGCCGAGTTCTTCATCTTCGATGAGGTCCGCTACGGCCAGGGCGTGAACTACGCCACCTACCAGGTGGACTCGATCGAGGGCCACTGGAACACCGGGGTGGAGGACCTGCCCAACCAGGGTTACAAGCTCCGGCCCAAGGAGGGGTACTTCCCCGTCCCGCCGAGCGACCACTTCCAGGACCTGCGCTCCGAGATGATCCTGATCATGGAGCAGCTGGGCATCGAGATCGAGATCCAACACCACGAGGTGGCCACCGGCGGCCAGGCCGAGATCGACATGAAGTTCGACACCCTGCTGCGCATGGCCGACAAGCTGATGCTCTACAAGTACGTGGTGAAGAACGTCGCCTTCCAGGCCGGCTTCACCGCCACCTTCATGCCCAAGCCCCTCTACGAGGACAACGGCTCGGGTATGCACACCCACCAGTCGCTGTGGAACGGGGGTCAGCCGCTGTTCGCCGGAGACGGCTACGCCGGCTTCTCGGACATCGGCCGCTGGTACATCGGGGGCATCTTGAAGCACGCCCCGGCCGTGCTGGGCTTCGCCGCCCCGACGACCAACTCCTACAAACGCCTCGTGCCCGGCTACGAGGCCCCGGTGAACCTGGTGTACTCCCAGCGGAACCGCTCGGCCGCCTGCCGGATCCCGCTGTACTCCAAGAGCCCCAAGGCCAAGCGGGTCGAGTTCCGCTGCCCCGACGCCTCGTCCAACCCCTACCTGGCCTTCGCCGCCCAGTTGATGGCCGGCCTCGACGGCGTCCTCAACAAGATCGAGCCGCCCGAGCCGCTCCAGGTGGACCTCTTCGACCTCGAGCCCGAGGAGCTGGCCAAGATCCCCCACACGCCCGGGTCCCTGGAGCAGGCCCTCGACGCCCTCGAGGCCGACCAGGAGTTCTTGAAGGTGGGCGGCGTCTTCACCGACGACCTCATCGACACCTGGCTCTCCTACAAGCGGACCGAGGAAGCCGACCAGATCCGGCTCCGCCCGCACCCCTGGGAGTTCGCGCTCTACTACGACATCTGATCCCGGGGCCCCGATGCGCGCCCTGGCCCCGAACCTCGGCGTCACCACCCCCCGCCGGAAGAATCGGTAGGTTGTGGGAGGCCCCGCGTCCTGGACGCGGGTGCCGGTGGATCGAAGCTGAGCCTCCGGCAGCCCGGAGCGGATCGTTTTCCGCTCCGCGACGGAGGAGGGCGGGAGCATGGGACCTGCGGCGGTGCTCACCTCGGCGGTGACACTCAATCAGCCGGGCCGCTACCTCCACTGGTCGATCTTCACGGTGTCGGTGGCCAACCTGGTCTTGATCGCCGTCATGGTGGTCATCTTCGGACTGGCCCTCGTTCTCCCCTTCCCCAGGGGCCACGGCGAGGAATTCGAGGCTGGTGGAGAGGCGGCGGCGGCCGGACCGGAGCGGCCACCGGACGGCGACGACGTCGCCGAGGCGGACCGGCGGATGTGGACGGGGCGCCTGCGGCGCTGGGGGGTGAGGACTCTCCCGCCGGACAAGCTCCTGCCCGACCGTCAGCCCGCCTACGTGGCCTCGTGGATCTACGTCTTCGGCGTCGCCTCGCTGGCCACCCTGGCACTGGCGATCGTCTCGGGATTCCTCATCGCCATCGGCGGACCCGACTGGTGGCACACGAACCCGGTCGGCCACTTCTTCAACAGCATGCACCTGTGGAGCGTCGAGCTCTTCATGGCGTTTCTGGTCATCCACCTGTGGGGGAAGTTCTGGATGGCGGCCTGGCGCGGACGGCGACGGGCCACGTGGATCACGGGGGTCGTGGCGTTCCTGGCCGCCATCGTCGAGTGCTTCAGCGGCTACCTCTCGCAGCAGAACTTCGACTCGCAGTGGATCTCGACCAGCGGCAAGGACGCCTTCAACGCGGCCGGGGTGGGCGCCTTCTTCAACCCCATGAACTTCGGCCAGATGCTCCTGTGGCACGTGGTGCTCATCCCCATCGTGCTGGTGGTCATCGTCGGCGCCCACGTTCTGCTGGTGCGGGTGCGGGGGGTAGCGCACCCGCTGCCTGTCCACCGGGCCCGAGGCCGGGCGGCCCGGCGGGCCGCCGCCGAGGCCGACGCCGCCCCGTGGCGCGGCGCAACCCGCCGCTACGACATCGTGAAGGAGGGCGCCGTCGCCGTCCTGGTGGCCTCACTGCTGGTCCTGCTCCTCGCCGGCATCCTCTCCTCGCCCGACGTCCCGGCGGTGACGATCTCGGAGTGGGCCCACCTGGCACCGGCCGACTTCATGGGCACCGCCGCCTCCGAGCTGGCCGGCACAAGCGAGACGGCCACCTACGGCCCCCCCTACAACCACCAGACAGGCTCCGTGCAGCGGCTCTGGTTCTCACCCCAGGAGTGGGCCGGGGTGCGCCAGCCCGTCACAGCGGCCAAGACATTCGTGCTCGACCCGCTCAGAAAGATCGCTTCGACGACCCCGACGGTGGCCCGGGCGCTCGCCACCTACCAGGCGGCGACGCCGGCCCAGCGCCAGAAGTGGGAGCAGGCGTACCTGAAGGCGGTCATGCATGTCCGCTTCACCCCCCGGGGCACGCCGATCGTGCCCCGCCTGGGCTCGGGCCCGGTCCCGACCATGATCGCCGGCGAGCTGGACATGGCCAGGGAGGGAGCCCTCGACGCCGACCTCCTGGCCAAGCAGCCCTTCTACGGCACCAACTTCACCAAGCCGCTGCTTTTCTTGGAGGACGGGGAGTACTTCGCCGAGCTGGCCACAGCCCAGCACCTCTCCGGCGCGCAGTGGGGGGTGATGAACGAGACGGGCAGTTACCCCGGCCAGCCGTGGCTGTGGCTCTACACGTTGTGGTATCAGGTGCCGGGGTTCGACAACTCGGCCAACGTCGACCTCATCGCCATCTACATGACGGGTGCGGCCACCATCTTGCTGCTGGCACTGCCCTTCATCCCGGGGTTGCGCGACGTCCCGAGCCTGATCCCGGTGCACCGGGCCGTCTGGCGCCAGTGGGACCGGCGCCCCGAGGTGGCCGGGGGCGATCCCGGCAGCGGGCCCGGCGGCCCGGCACCCACGGAGCCTCCCGCTCCGACAGCCACGGGCACCGGGCGGGGGCCGACGGCCTGAAGGACGTGCTGGCGGGCCCGGCCAGCGGCGACCGTCATGGGTTCGTCAGGGTGGCGCCGTACGGTGCGACGGTGTTTGACCCTGCGTACGGGCGTGGGCGTGGCCGTCCGCCGGGTATCGGCGCGCCTGGAGCCACGGCCCTGCCATGAGGGTGCTGGTCGCCGAGGACGACGTGGCGCTGCGATCGGTGCTCGAGCGGGGCCTGCGGGAGAACGGCTACGTGGTCGACGCCGTGAGCGACGGTGTGGAGGCCGTCAACCACCTCCGCGCCTACGACTACGACGTGGCGGTCCTGGACTGGCGCATGCCCAGGTTGAACGGACTCGAGGCGCTCGAGGGGGCACGCCGAAAGGGCGTCCGAACGCCCATCCTCATGCTGACGGCCCGCGACGCGCCGCCGGACCGGGTCGCGGGTCTAAACAGCGGGGCCGACGACTACCTGGTCAAGCCCTTCGACTTCTCCGAACTGCTGGCGCGGTTGCTGGCGCTCCAGCGGCGGCCGGCGCTCACGGTCGGGCCGCGTCTCGAGTTCGGCGACCTCTCCTTCGACCCGGGCACCCGTGAGCTGACCCGGGACGGAGATGTCGTCGCCTTGACGGGCACCGAGACCGGAATCATCGAGCTGCTCCTCCGCAGACCCTCACAGGTCGTCACCCGCCGCGTGATCGCCGAGCAGGTGTGGGATGACGAGGCCGGAGCCGTCGGCTCGAACACCATCGATGTGCACATCGGCCGGCTGCGCTCCAAGCTCGCCGGTGGGAGAACCCACATCGCCACGGTGCGAGGCAGCGGGTACAGGCTGGTGTCGACATGAACGCCTCCTCGCGCCACCGCGGACACGCCGCGAGAGTGGCGGTCACCGCGGCCGGAGTCGTGGTCGCGTGCTACGTGGCCGGGGTGATCGTCGTCAACCAGGTCCTCGTCCACCGGTTGACCTCCGAGGCCGATGGGCGGATCGCCGCCCAGCTAGTGGACGCCGGGCAGCTCACCCTGCGACCTTCCTCTGGGGACGGCGGCGCGGCCGCGCACCCAGATGGTGACATCGACGACGCGCCGATCTTCCTGTGGCGCGTGCTCTCATCGGGAGTCGCCCAACCCTTGACCGCAAGGGCCCCCTCCCTGCCGCGCCGGCAGTGGTCGGCGCGGCCAACCACGCTGACGGTCGGCACAACGCCGTTCCGCCTCGACGCCATGAGGTTCGGGCGGGACTGGCTCGTGGCCGGCCAAAGTGCGGCAGAGATCCCCCGGGTCACGTCGGCACTCCTTGTGCCGGAGCTGATCTTCGGCCTGGTGCTGGCGCTGGCCGCCTTCGTCGGCGCGCTGGTGGTCGGGCTGCGTGCCTCGGCCCCCCTCGACCTGATCCGCCGTCGGCAGGCGGAGTTCACGGCGGACGCATCACATGAGCTGCGCACTCCGCTCACGGTGGTCGAGGCCGAGGTGGACTTGGCGCTCAGCCGCCCCCGCACGCCCGAGGAGTACCAGTCAGTGCTGCAGCGCATCGGCGGCGAAGGTAGGCGGCTGCGCCGGATCGTCGAGGACCTGCTCTGGCTGGCCAGGGCCGACGGTGGACCGGTGGAGGCCGCGGCGTCCGAGAGAGTCGACGTGTCCTCGGTGGTGGCGGCGTGCACCGACCGTTTCCGGGCCGTGGCCGAACGGCAAGGTGTGGCCCTTTCCTTCGACGGAGACGAGAAGAACCAGTGTTGTGGTGCACGCGGCACCCGAATGGATCGACCGGCTGGCCGGGGTGTTGCTCGACAACGCCTGCAAGTACGCCGGCATCGGCGGGCGGGTTGAGGTCCAGGTCCATGCGGACGCCGGACGGGTAGGCCTGCGGGTCGACGACAGCGGACCGGGCATCCCTCCCGAGGAAGAGGCAACGGTCTTCGACCGCTTCCACCGTGCCTCGGCCGAAAGCGGGGGCGCAGGACTGGGTCTGGCCATCGCCGACTCGGTGGTGCGGATGACCAGCGGGTCCTGGGCCATCGGACGTTCCCCGATCGGCGGCGCCCGCATGGAGGTCTGGTGGCGCCGCGCTGTCGATCGCCGGAACTCGTCCCACGGGAGAGACCGCACGGGCGGCGGGACCCCGGGGAAGGGGCAACCGCGGGAGCCCGGTGATACCGCAGCGGCTTCGGGGCCCAGTGGCCAATCGGGGGCGATCGGGACGCCGCTGTAGGAAGCGCCCGCGAGTTGGGCGGCTCTTACGCGCTTCTTAGCCCCGGGAGCCCGGCTTTCATTTCGCTGTCACATTCGGCTCTTACCGTGCGGTGCATGACCCAGCACCGCGTGCCGAACCAGTCGCAAGATCGCATTGCGCCGATCCGCAGGGACGCCGCCCTGTCCCATCTCTCCCGCAGCACGAGGGCGGTGGGCGTCTCCGTCGCCGTCGTCGCCGGCCTGCTGGCCTTCTACCTCGGCCGGGCGCTCCCCGGTCACCATGCGACGTCGACCACCTCCTCGGGCGCGTCCACGTCCACTACGCCCCCTCCCGCCGCAGGCGGGTCGACATCGTCAACGTCCACCACGAGCCCTCCTGCTGCCGGCGGGTCTGCATCGTCGGCGCCCACCACCGCCCCTGCTGGCGCGAGTGGCTCGACATCGTCGACGACAGCATCGAGCTCGGGGACGGCTCCACCCGTCACGCAGGCGCCGGCCCGTGCCACCGCCCCCCCGGTGGCAACGAGCGGGGCCAGCTGAACGCAGTGGGAGCCGTCCTGTCATCCGCGGTGCGTCACCGCCGCAAGGTCTGGTCGACCACGATGGAGCTGATCGTGACCGAACCGGGTCAGCTGGTCTCGGCGGTCCGTGTCCTCGACGAGGAGATCGACCGGATGGACCGGCTGGCCAGCCGGTTCCGGCAGGACTCAGAGGTCTCACGGCTCCACCGGGGAGCTGGAACCCGTCTCGTCGTCAGTCCCGAGCTGCTTGAGCTCTTGGAGTCCGCCGTCAGGGTGGCGCGGGCCACGGGCGGCGCGGTGGACCCGACGGTCGGGGGGGCACTCTGCCGGCTCGGCTACGACCGCGACTTCGTCGACATCGCCGGCGGCGTCGACGGCGACCTGCCGGACCCGCATCCCGTCCCGGGGTGGCGGAGCTTGGTGATCGACCGGCGCAGCCGCACGGTCCACACGGCTCCGGGGACCATGCTCGATCTCGGAGCGACGGCCAAGGCACTCGTTGCCGACCGGGTGGCGGACAGGGTGGGCAACCGCCTCGGCTGCGGCGTGTTGGTCTCCCTCGGTGGTGACGTGGCGGTTGGCGGCGTGCCGCCGCTGGAGGGATTCGTGGTCGGCCTGGCCGACGTGTGCACCGACCCCGAACCCACCTCGGCGGTGGCGATTGCGTCGGGCGGCCTGGCGACCTCGGGGATCTCGGCCCGTCGTTGGCGCTTGGGGTCGCACGAGGTCCACCACATCGTGGATCCGGCCACGGGGAGGCCGGCCACCCCGGTGTGGCGCACGGTCTCGGTTGCTGCCAGCTCGTGCCTTGACGCCAATGCCGCCTCGACCGCCTCCCTGGTCAAGGGGGCGGACGCCCTGAACTGGCTCGCCGCGCTGGCACTGCCGGCCCGTCTGGTCGCCGTCGACGGGACCGTCCACCGGGTGGCCGGCTGGCCGGTGGAGGACGGAGCTCTTGCAGGTGGGTGAGGTGAAATGACGCCGATCGCCGCCACCGTCGGCCACGGCACCACCGCGTTCTGGTACCTGACCCGCTCGACCGGGCTGGTGGCCCTCGTGCTCCTGTCGGCCACGGTCGTGCTCGGGCTCGTGTCCACCGTCGGATGGACCTCGCCGCGTTGGCCCCGCTTCGTCTCCCAGGGTCTGCACCGGAACCTCTCGCTCTTCTGCATCTGCCTGATCGCCGTGCATGTCCTCACCACCGTGGCCGACGGGTACGTGCCGATCACGGTCGCCGACGCGTTCGTCCCGTTCATCTCCCCGTACCGGCCGATCTGGGTCGGTCTCGGAGCGCTGGCCTTCGACCTCCTCCTGGCCGTGGCCGTCACCAGCGGACTGCGTCGCTACATGGGCCTGCGCGCCTGGCGTGGCGTGCACTGGCTCGCGTACGTCTGCTGGCCGGTGGCCATGCTCCACGGCCTTGGGTCGGGGAGCGACACCCGGCTGTCCCTCGGGCTCGTGGTCTACCTCGTGTGCGCGGCGGGGGTCGCCGCCGCCCTGGCCTGGCGTCTGGTGAGCGTCCCGAGCCCGTCGGCCGGATGGCGGGTCGCCGCCGCCGTGGCCGGGGCCTCCACGCTGGTCGTCACGCTGGTCTTCGCCCTGGAGGGCCCGCTGCGGCCGGGTTGGTCACACCGGGCCGGAACCTCGAGCGCCGTGTTGTCGCAGCTCGCCCAGGCCACCGTCGCCCCGTCCCCGTCGGCCACCACGGTCCCGTCCAAGACCGCGGCGGCAGGCGGCATCCCGGCGACGCCGTTCACATCGTCGGTGTCGGGGACCATCGCGTCCAAGTCGTTGTCCGCCTCCCAGACCGAAGTCGACATCCGCCTGGCGCTCCCCGCCACGACGGCCCCACTCGACGTGCAGCTGGTCGGGACGCCCCAGCGCGGCGGGGTGCGCATGGCGTCGAGCACCGTCACGTTCGGCACGGACCAAGGGACCGTGACCGCGCTCGACGGGTCAACCATCGACGCCAGCCTGAGCGGACCCGGCGGTCCCCTCAACCTCGTGCTGGAGCTGGACATCAACGAGACGGCGGGCACGGTGTCCGGTGCACGTGACGGGGAGCTCGGGGTGACGGACACCGCGACCCAGGCGGCGAGAATCGCCGCGCCCCCGGCGGGCCGCGTGCCCCGCTTGCTGGCCGGCCTCGACGGGACCGCTTCGACGGTGGGGCTGGCCGCCCACCTTGAGCGGTGGGGCCCGCTCGACCTCGCGCGCAACGGCGGCAGGGTACTGGAAGAGGTGGAGGCGAGCGGGCTCGTCGGACACGGTGGAGCCTGGTTCCCCGTGGCGGCCAAGTGGCGAGCCGTCAGGTCCCGCCGGCTGCGACGCCCGGTCGTGGTGGTGAACGGGGCCGAGGGGGAGCCGGCGAGCCGCAAGGACGCACTGCTGCTCCACCGGGCCCCGCACCTGGTGCTGGACGGGGCCAGTGCGGCTGCCAGCGCCGTGGGCGCCGAGCGGATCGTCGTCTACGTCCCGGCCGAGGTGGTCCCCGGGGTGCACCGCGCGCTGCAGGAGCGCCGGGTCCGAAGGCTCGACCCTGCGGTTGTCGAGGTGGTCGAGGCGCCCGACGCCTTCCTCGCCGGCCAGGAGTCGGCCGTCGTCTCCGTGTTGAACGGTCGGCCCGACCCTGTGCCGTCGTTCGCAGGGCTCCAGACGATCCGCGACCGGGGCGTCGGGGGACGCCCGACGCTCGTGCAGAACGCCGAGACGCTCGCCCACGTGGCACTCGTCGCACGCTACGGCGCCGAGTGGTTCCGAGCGCTGGGCGCCATCGAGGCCCCCGGGACGATGCTGCTCACGGTGAGCGGCCGCTGGAGCGGACCCACCGTGGTCGAGGCGCCGCTGGGTACGCCGCTCGACCAGGTCCTCGACCTCACTCGAGGCGATGCCGACCGCTACCTCGGGGTGCTGCTCGGAGGGTATGGCGGCACCTGGGTTGGGACCGATGCGCTCTTCGACCTGCGCCTCGACGAGGGTTCGACCCGGCGTGCCGGGGCCACGCTCGGAGCCGGCGTGGTGGCGTTGCTCCCGCGCGGGTACTGCCCGCTGGCCGAGGTGGCCAACGTGGTCCGCTACATGGACGGCCAGGGTGCCGGCCAGTGCGGCCCTTGTGTCAACGGGTTGGGGGAGCTCTCCGCGCACCTCGACGCTCTCGCCTTCGATCGGCTCTACCGCCGGCCCCACACGGTTGCCGCAGTCCTCCAGCTGGCCGAGCTGGTTGAGGGTCGAGGTGCTTGCCGACACCCCGACGGCGTGGCCCGGTTCGTCCGCACCGCCTGCTTGGTGTTCTCCGACGAGATCGCGGAGCACCAGAGGTCCGGGCCCTGCCACACAACCACCGGCCGCGGTTTCTTGCCGATCCCGGCCGGTCCGCGGACCGCGGGCCGACCTTCGGTGGGTCGGCGGTGAGCGTCGCCGGCCGGGCGAGGCGGCGACTGACCTTGCGCACCGACCCGACCGCGTGTGACGGACACGGCGTGTGTGCCGAGCTTTTCCCCGAGCGGATCCGTCTCGATCCGTGGGGGTACCCCATCATCGACGGCGACGACATACCCGGTCATCTCGAGGAGCACGCCCGGCGGGCGGCGTCGGGCTGCCCCCGGTTGGCGCTGCACCTGGTAGAGGACCGATGAGCGGTCGGCTCCCGGCCTGGCCGGTGTTGGCCGGCCCGACGTGGCGGCGCTGTCGCATCCCGAACGTGCCGGTGGCCGTGCTGGGCGTGGCGCTAGCACGGACCGCCCCCTCCCCGCGGAGGGCGTTCGCCAGCCTCACCTACGAGAGCTGGCGGTCGGCGCGGTTCGCGGGTTAGACCCGACGGCACAGGTCCCGGCCGTCGGCGCGCCAGGTGCCGTCCAAGTGGTCGGGCTCGACGGCGCCGTTAGGCTCTCGCCATGTACCTGCGGGTGGCGCTGGCCCAGCTGAACACGGTGGTGGGCGACCTCCCGGGCAACGTCGAGCGGATCGTGACCGCCCTGCGGTCGGCCGAAGGGGCTGGGGCGGACCTGTGCGTCTTCCCCGAGATGACCGTCACCGGGTACCCGCCCGAGGACCTCCTCCTCAAGCCGGGCTTCGTGGCCGACAACGTGGCCGCCCTGGAGGAGGTCGCTGCGGCCACGGCGTCGACGGTCGCCGTCGTGGGCTTCGTCGAGCCCCTCGGCGGACCCGAGGCGGTCGACTGCGGAGCCCCGCGGCCCGCCTGGCCAACGCCGCCGCCGTGCTGCGCCGGGGCTGCGTCCGCGGCACCTACCGCAAGCGCCGGCTCCCCAACTACAGCGTCTTCGACGAGGAGCGGTGGTTCGTCCCCGGGGAGGGTCCGCCGCCACTGTTCGGGGTGGGCGGGGCGGTGGTGGGCGTCTCGATCTGCGAGGACGTGTGGGCACCCGGTGGGCCGGTGGCCGAGCTGGGGCGGGCCGGCGCCCAGGTGGTGGTGAACATGAACGCCTCCCCGTACTCGCGTGGCCGCCGGGCCGAGCGCCTTTCCATGCTGGTCGGCCGGGCGGCCGAGGCCGGCTGCCCACTGGTCTACGTCAACCAGGTCGGCGGCCAGGACGAGCTGGTCTTCGACGGGGCGAGCCTGGTGGTCGGGGCCGACGGCCTCCTCCTGGCGGCCGGCCGCCAGTTCGGAGAGGACCTCGTGGTGGTCGACGTCCCCCTGGCCACCCCTGCCGCGCCGACCCGCACCGTCGAGGTCACCGACCGACCGGTCCGTCCGTCCGGCGGCCCCGTGCT
This sequence comes from uncultured Actinomycetota bacterium, assembly GCA_963770505.1. Lineage (GTDB taxonomy): Bacteria > Actinomycetota > Acidimicrobiia > Acidimicrobiales > RAAP-2 > CAVYPR01. The sequence continues at coordinate 1,096,459 of CAVYPR010000006.1, forward strand.
CGCCCCCGCCCCGCCACCCCCGCTCGGCGACGTGGCCGAGGTCTACGAGGCGCTGGTGCTGGGCACCCGGGACTACCTGGCCAAGAACGGATTCACCGGCGCCGTGGTCGGGCTCTCGGGCGGGATCGACTCGTCCTTGGTGGCCGCGGTGGCCGCCGACGCCATCGGCCCCGACCGAGTCACCGGGCTCGCCATGCCCTCGCGCTACTCGAGCCCCGGGTCGGTCAGCGACGCCGTGGACCTGGCCGAACGGCTGGGCATCACGTTGCACCAGGTCCCGATCGAGCGGGCCCACATTGCCTTCGCCGACCTCCTGGCCCCGGTGCTTGGGGATCCGCCGGCGGGGCTGGTCGACGAGAACCTCCAGTCGCGTGTGCGCGGCGTGGTGCTGATGGCCTTCTCCAACGCCACCGGGGCCATCGTGCTCACCACCGGCAACAAGTCGGAGATGGCCACCGGCTATTCGACCCTCTACGGCGACTCGGCCGGGGGGTTCGCCGTGATCAAGGACGTGCCCAAGACCCTCGTCTACGAGCTGTGCCGCCACCGCAACGCCCGGGCCGAGGCCGCGGGACGGCCCGGTCCCGTCCCCGAGTCGGTCCTGGAGAAGCCGCCCTCGGCCGAGCTCCGGCCCGACCAGCGCGACGACCAGTCCCTCCCCCCCTACGACCTGCTCGACCCGGTCCTGGCCGCCTACGTCGAGCAGGACCGCACGGCGGCCGATCTGGTGGCCGAGGGCTTCGACCCCGAGCTGGTGGTGCGGGTGGTGGGGCTGGTCGACGGGGCCGAGTACAAGCGGCGCCAGATGCCCCCGGGCGTGCGCATCACCACCAAGGCCTTCGGGAAGGACCGCCGCATGCCGATCACCAACCGCTACCGGGCGGCGGCGCCTGTGCGCCATGGGTGAGGACCGGCCCCTCGGGGCCCTGCCGCTCGAGCGCGCCGCCGAGCTTGTCGGCGCCTACCGCTGGGTGGAGCGACGGCTGTTCGAGCTCACCGGCGCCTGGGCCGCCGAGGCCGACCTCCCGGCGGTCCAGGTCCACCTCGACCGGGTGAGCACCGAGCACGCCTGGCACGCCGAGCTGTGGGAGGACCGGCTCCCGGTGCTCGACGGCACCGACCGCGAGGCCCTCACCCGGCCGGCCGGCCCCGCCCTCGGCGCGCTGATCGACACCCTGGCCGCCACGGGCCAGACGCTCGGCCGCCTGGCCGGCCTCACCCGGGTGGTCCTGCCCCGCCTGCTGGTCACCTACGACCGGCACCTGGCCCGGGCCGTGCCGGTGGCCGACGGCCCGGTGGTGCGGGCGCTCCGCCTCGTGCGGCGCGACGAGCTCGAGGCCTGGGCCGAGGGCGAGGCCCTCTTGGAGGGGGCACTGCGGACGACCGCCGACGCCGCGGTCGTCGCCGAGGCCCAGCAGCGGCTGGAGGCGGCGGTGGTCGGGGCGGCGGTCGGCGGGGGTCTGGTGCCCTGGCCAAGGGGCTGAAAGGGCGGCAAACGGGGGCGGGTCGGGCCCCGCGAGGCCCCTTGCGGTGCGCCATGCGGTCCGGGCACTTGACGCGGCCTGTAAAATGCGTCAACAGCACGTCGCGGGCGCAGAGCCGGAACAGCTCCGGCTCATCGGGCGGCGGGCACCAGGGTCGCGGTGGAGGGGGAAACCGCCGGGACCGACCACCAAGACCCAATCAAAGGGAGGCTCGGTTCACCTTGGCCAAAGAACGCATAGAGCGCGACGACGAGGATCTCGTACGCCTCTATCTCACCGACATCGGTCAGTACCCCCTGCTGACCAAGGACGACGAGGTCCGCCTGGCCCAGGCCATCGAGGTCGGCCGCGAGGCCGAAGAGGAGATGAAGAAGGCCACCAAGGCCCTGAGCGCGGCCCGCAAGCGGGAGATCCGCCGGGCCATGTTCGACGGCGAGCAGGCGCAGCAGACCTTCGTCCAGTCCAACCTGCGCCTGGTGGTCTCCATCGCCAAGAAGTACCAGGCGTCGGGGCTGCCGCTCCTCGACCTCATCCAGGAGGGGAACCTCGGACTCATGCACGCCGTCGAGAAGTTCGACTGGCGCAAGGGGTTCAAGTTCTCGACCTACGCCACCTGGTGGATCCGTCAGGCCATCACCCGGGGCATCGCCAACACCGGCCGCACCATCCGGCTCCCGGTGCACGCCGGTGACACGCTGGCGCGGGTGCAGAAGGCCCAGGCCCGCCTGGAGCTGAAGCTGGGCCGCCCGGCCACCCTGGCCGAGCTCGGCATCGAGGTGGAGATGCCCGAGGACAAGCTGGTGGAGGCGCTCCGGTTCCGGGCCGAGCCGCTGTCGCTCTCCGAGCCCCTCCGCGAGGACGGCGACGCCGAGCTCGGCGACGTGGTCGAGGACCGCTCGGCCGAGTCCCCCTTCGAGGTCGCCGCCGTCTCGCTGCTGCCCGACGAGATCGGCCGGCTGCTGTCCCCGCTCGACGAGCGCGAGCGGGAGATCCTGCGGCTGCGCTTCGGCCTCGACCGGGGCGAGCCGAGGACGCTCGAGGAGGTGGGGGAGCACTTCAACCTCACCCGGGAGCGGATCCGCCAGATCGAGGCCCGGGCCATGTCCAAGCTCCGCCATCCCTCCTCGGACACCGGCGCCCGGGACCTGCTCACCGTCTGAGGCGCCCGGGCGCACGCCGGCCCGATGCGGGTAGCATCGCCCCATGAAGAAGCTGCTCCTCCTGGCCCTGCTGATCACCCTCGGCGTCGTCGCCGCCAAGCGGCTGCGCGCGACCTGACCCCGGGGCCGCCGGGCGGCCCCCTCAGACCGGTGACCGCGCCGGGGACCGGCGGGGACCGTCGGCCGTCCGGCCACGGGCGCGTCCCCTGCGGCCCCGCCACCACAACAGCGCCACCGCCACGGCGAGGGCCAGGCTCGTGGTGACCACGGGCGTGCGGACGCTCATGCGGTCACGCAGCCGCACCGGCTTGGTGAACTGCCGCACCTCCCACTCCCGCTCGCGGGCCGCCTTGGCCAGTGACCGGTCGGGGTTGACGGCGACCGGGTGCCCGACCGCCTCGAGCATGGGCAGGTCGGTCCCCGAGTCCGAGTAGGCGGTCGACGCGGCGAGGTCGATGCCGGTGCGGGCGGCCAGCTCCACCATGGCCGCCGCCTTGTCCGGGCCGTAGGCGTAGAAGGCCAGCCGCCCGGTGTAGCGGCCCTCGTCGTCGATCTCGGCCACCGAGCAGATGGCGCCGTCGACGCCGAGCAGCTCGACCAGCGGCTGGACGATCTCCTCGGGGGAGGCCGACACGAGGTAGACGCGGTCGCCGGCGATGCGGTGGGCCTCCATCAGCTCGAGCGCCTCGTTGTAGATGATCGGCTCGATCGTCTCGAGCAGCGTCTCGCGGACGATCTGGCGCACCTGGTCGCGCTGCCACCCCTTGGTGAGGGCCAGCATCGACTCGCGGATGCGCACGAGCCGCTTCTCGTCCGCGCCGAACTGCAGGAAGATCAGCTGCCCGACCACGGCCCGCAGCACCACGCGGCGGTTGATGAGGCCGCCCCGGCGGAACGGCCCGCCGAAGGCGGGGATCGACGCCTTGGCGATGACCGTCTTGTCGAGGTCGAAGAAGGCTGCCCTCATGTGCGCAAGCGTACGGGCGCCGACCGCCCGTGCCTGCGCATGGGCCAGATCCGGCTCTACTCGCCGACGAAGAGCCGGTGCACCCCCTGCTCGGCGTCGGCCGTGACGAGCACGAGCACCTCGTCGCCCACCTGCAGGACGGTGTCGCCCCTGGGGACGACCAGGCGGTCGTCGCGCACCACGGCCACCACCGTGGCATCGCGGGGGATCCCGAGGTCGGCGATGGCCGTCGACGCCGCCGGCGAGTCCTCGGCCAGGGTCACCTCCACCAGGTGCGCCTGCCCGCCCTGGAACTGCAGGAGGCGGACCAGCGAGCCCACCGACACCGCCTCCTCGACCAGCGCGGTCAGCAGTTGGGGGGTGGAGACCGAGACGTCGACCCCCCAGCTCTCGTTGAAGAGCCACTGGTTCTTCGAGTTGTTCACCCGCGCCACCACCCGGGGAACGGCGAACTCCTGCTTGGAGAGGAGCGAGATGACGAGGTTGTCCTCGTCGTCGCCGGTGGCCGCCACCACCACGTCCACGGTGGCCAGGCCGGCCGCGTCCAGGGAGGAGACCTCGCAGGCGTCGGCGGCCAGCCAGGTGACGTCGAGCTCGCCGCGCCGCCGCTCGACGAGCTCTGGGTCCTGTTCGAGGACGAGCACCTCGTGGCCGCTGGCGTGGAGGTCCCGGGCGATCGCCGTCCCCACGCTGCCGGCGCCGGCGATGGCCACCCTCACCTCGGGGCCTCGTGGCCGGGGGCGGGGTCGAGGGACGGGCTGAGCCGGTCCTCGAGGTCCCCCAGGGCGTCGGCCATGACGGCCAGGTGGAGCTGGTCGCCCTCCTGGCCCACCAGCTGGCGGCCGTCGAGGCGGGGGACCCCGGACCGGGTGACGCCGATGAGGCTGAACCGACCCTCCTCCTCCACGTCGGCCAGCCGGCGGCCGGCCCAGCGCTCGGGGAGCGCCCGCTCGACCAGCACCAGCTTGCCGGTGGCGTCGGCCCACTCCCCGGTGACCAGCTCGGGGAGGAGCCGGCGGCGGACCTGGTCGATGGTCCAGGTGACGGTGGCCACGGTGGGGATGCCGAGCCGCTGGTAGATCTCGGCCCGGCGGGGGTCGTAGATGCGGGCCACGACCCGCGGGATCTGGTACGTCTCCCGGGCGATCCGCACGGTCAGGATGTTGGTGTTGTCGCCGCTGGTGACGGCGGCCAGGGCGTCGGCCCCGACGGCCCCGGCCCGCTCGAGGTCGTCGCGGTCGAACCCCGAGCCCACCACCTGCCCCCCGCCCCAGCCGGCGGGAAGCCGTCGGAAGGCCTTGGCCGAGCGGTCCACGACGACGACGTCGTGGCCCTCGCGGACCAGGGACAGGGCCAGCCCGGAGCCGACCCGGCCGCAACCGACCACCACGACGTGCATCCCGACAGTGCAACACGGCGCAGCGTGGACTGTAAAGAAGGCCCACCGCGGCGGGTGCCGGGCGGCCCGGGGTCATGGCCGTACTGTGTGGCCGTGGAATCCGAGGACCTGGACCGCCCGGGGGCCGGTGCGCCCCCGGTGGCGGATGCGGCCTGGACCGGTGTGGACCGCCCGTCGGGTCCCGAGGCCGGGCTCGGTTTCCCCGACGGCGGCTCCCGCCGCCCGACCTCCCCCGCCCCCCGTCCCCCGGTGGCCATGGTGGTCTCCGAGTCCCTGATGGTCCCCGAGACCCTGCGCTACCGGCTCAAGAACAAGCTGCTGGGCCCGCCGCTGGTGACCGAGCAGCTGAGCACCGAGCGGCTCGGCCGGGCCATGGCCCTCGGGGTGCTCGCCCCCGACTGCATCTCGTCGTCGGCCTACGGCACCGAGGAGATGCTCACCCAGCTCGTCCCCTACGTCGGCCTGGCCGCCTTCGCGCTGGTGGTGCCCATCACCATCGCCATCTTGGGGGTGCTCTTCTTCGTCACCCTCTCCTACCTCGAGGTGATCGGGCTCTACACCAAGGCCGGCGGCTCCTACGTGGTGGCCCGGGACAACTTCGGCCCCAAGGTGGCCCAGGTGGCGGCGGTGGCCCTCCTGATCGACTACACGGTCACCGTCGCCGTGCAGACCTCGGCAGGGACCGCCGCCCTCTCCAGCGCCATCCCGGCGCTGCGGCCGGTTCCGATCACCGTCGGGATCACCGTGGCGGTGGTGCTCCTCCTCCTCTACGGCAACCTGCGGGGCATCCGCGAGGCCGGGAAGTACTTCGCCGTCCCCACCTACTTCTATGTGGTCTCGGTCACCGCCGTCATCCTCACCGGGTACTTCAAGGAAGCGGCGGGCACCCTGCACCCCATGCCGCTGCCGCCCGCCCACACACTGGTGCAGGGCCGCGTCGGGGACGCCGGGGTCGGGGCTGCTCATGGGGCTGGCCCTCGTCACCCTGTTGCGCTCGTTCGCCAACGGCGGCTCGTCGCTCACCGGCCTCGAGGCCATCTCCAACGGCGTCTCGAGCTTCCGCCGCCCCGAGGGTCGCAACGCCCGCATCACCCTGGTGATGATGAGCTCGATCCTGGCCTTCTTGGTGCTCGGGGTCACCATGCTGGCCCACTTCACCCACGCCGTCCCCTACGCCCACGGCTCGCCCTCGGTCCTCTCCCAGGAAGTCAAGGCCGTCTTCGGGAACGCCGGGCTCGGGCGGTTCCTCTTCTACGTCGTCCAGCTGGCCACCCTGCTCATCCTCTACACCGGGGGCAACACCAGCTTCAACGGCTTCCCCTACCTGGCCAGCTTCGTGGCCGGGGACTCGTTCCTGCCCCGCCAGCTCACCCGGCGCGGCCACCGCCTGGCCTTCTCCAACGGGATCCTGGTGCTCACGGCGGTGGCCATCGCCCTGATCCTGGTCTTCCGGGCCACACTCGACGGGCTGGTCGCCCTCTACGCCATCGGGGTGTTCACGGGGTTCTTCCTGGCCGGGGCGGGGATGGTCAAGCACCACCTCACCTACAAGGGGGCCCACTGGCGGCGCAGCGTGGTGATCAACGGGTTCTCGGCGTTCCTCACCCTCACCGTCGTCCTCATCTTCGCCTTCTCCAAGTTCCTCCAGGGGGCGTGGGTGGTGGTCATCATCGGTCCCCTCCTCTACTGGGGCCTCCTGCGGCTCCACCGCGAGTACGAGGACGAGGCCGAGCAGCTCGAGGTGGGGGCGGCCCGGGCCACCGAGGCGCCGATCCTCCGGCGCCACGTGGTCATCGTGCTCATCGACCACCTCGACATGGCGACGGCCCGGGCCATCCAGTACGCGCGGACCCTCACCCCCGACGACCTGCGGGCGGTCCACTTCGACATCGACTCCAAGGTGGCCCGCGAGCTCGAGGAGGAGTGGAGCCGGCTCGGCCTCTCGCGCCTGCCGCTGGACGTCGTCGAGTGCCCCGACCGGCGGCTGGGGCGGGCCACGCTCGAGCTGGTGGCCGACGCGGTGGCCGACGGGGACACCGAGTGCACGGTGCTCCTCCCGCGCCGGTCCTTCGCCACCGGCTGGCAGCGGTTCCTCCACGACCGCACGGCCGACAAGATCGCCGCGGTGGTGAGCCGGGTGCCTCACGTGAGCGCCACCATCGTCCCCTACCAGGTGAGCGGCTGGTGGGCCGAGCGCAGCCGCCGCCAGCTGGTGGAGAGCGAGATGGCGGCCGCCGCCAGCGGCGCGACCCCGTCCGGCGACGGCCCCGGGCGTGAGCAGGCCGCCGGTCGGGCGGCACGGCGGGAGCGCACCAGTGAGGCCGACCGGGCCCTCGCCCTGCGCTCGGCCGGCACGCGGCCGGTGGCCGAGGCCCGCTACCGCGAGCGGGTGCGGGTGGCCGGGCGGGTCCGCTCGGTGCGGGTCCAGCCCCGGGCCGGCACCTCCAACCTCGAGTGCGTGCTCAGCGACGGGTCCGGGGCCATCCTCCTCGTCTTCCAGGGCCGGCCCCGGATCCCGGGCATCGAGCCCGGGGCCCGTCTCGTGGCCGAGGGCATGGTCGGGGCCTGGGGCCGCCGGCTGGCCATCTTGAACCCCGACTACGAGCTCGTGGGCGGCTCCGACGGGCTCTCGTCCTGAGCGGGGGAGCAGGCCCCGGACCGCCTTCCTTGCCTTGGGGGCCGCGCGGTCGCTATCGTCCCCTCGACCTCAGGCGGCCGCCGCGATCCGGCGCGCCCGCCTCCGCCCGGCTGGGCTGCGCCCCCGCGGGACAGCCAACCGGTGCCCGGCAGCGACCGTTGCCGTGCGTGTGCAGGAACAGAAAGGGAGTAGGCAGGCATGAACCACGCCCTGGTCGCTGAAGGCGGCTACCAGGCCTTCCACATCGCCGGCGCCGACTGGACCTGGCTCGTGGTGGCCATGGTCGCCGGCGTGGTGGGCATCGCCACCGGGCTCATCCTCGCCCGGGGCGTGCTGGCCGCCGACACCGGGACCGACAAGATGCGCGAGATCGCCCGGGCCATCCAGGAGGGGGCCGAGGCGTTCTTGAAGCGCCAGTTCCGCACCATCCTCATCATCGTGGTGCCGCTGGCCGTCCTCATCTTCTTCACCGCCACCACCGTGAAGCGGCCGGACGGCACGGTGGCCCTCAGCTTCGCCCAGGCCGGCATCTACCGGGTGATCTGCTTCCTCTTCGGGGCGGCCTTCTCCGGACTCACCGGCTTCATCGGCATGAGCATCGCCGTGCGGGGCAACGTGCGCACCGCGGCCGCCGCGGCCAAGGGTGGCGGCATGGCCGGCGCCCTCAGGGTGGCCTTCCGGACCGGCGCGGTGACCGGGATGCTCTGCGTGGGCCTCGGGCTGCTCGGGGCCACGGCCATCGTGATCATCTTCCAGAACAGCGCCACCGCGGTGCTGATCGGTTTCGCCTTCGGCGCCTCGCTGCTGGCCCTGTTCATGCGGGTGGGCGGCGGGATCTTCACCAAGGCGGCCGACGTCGGGGCCGACCTGGTGGGCAAGGTGGAGGCGGGGATCCCCGAGGACGACCCCCGCAACGCCGCCACCATCGCCGACAACGTGGGCGACAACGTGGGCGACTGCGCCGGCATGGCCGCCGACCTCTTCGAGTCCTACGAGATCGTCATCATCTCCTCGCTCATCCTCGGCTACTCGGCCTCGCGCGCCGTCCACCCGCTGGCCAGCCCCACCCCGGCCATCGTCTTCCCGCTGATCGTCCCCGCACTCGGCATCTTCGCCTCGGTCATCGGCATCTACGCGGTGCGGGCCCGGTCCAAGGACCGCAACGCCATGGCCCCCATCAACCGGGGGTTCTGGCTCTCGGCCGCCCTCACCGTGGTCGGGACGTTCTTCGTGGCCCAGTACTACGTGCACGACCTCAAGGTCTTCTGGGCCGTGCTCACCGGCGTGGTCCTCGCCCTGGTGGCCAGCCAGATCACCGAGCAGTTCACCTCGACCGAACGGTCCCCGGTCCGCGAGATCGCCGAGTCGGCCCGGACCGGGCCGGCCACCACGGTGCTGTCGGGCTTCTCCATCGGGCTCGAGTCGGCCGTCTGGGCCATCATCGCCATCGTGATCGCCATCGCCGTGGCCGCGGCCCTGGGGGGCGGCAACATCGAGCAGTCCCTGTACCTGGTGGCCCTGATCGGCATCGGCCTGCTGGCCACCACCGGCATGGTGGTCTCCGAGGACAGCTTCGGCCCGGTGTCGGACAACGCCGCCGGGGTGGCCGAGATGTCGGGCGAGTTCACCGGCGAGGGCGAGCGGATCATGGTGAGCCTGGACGCGGTGGGCAACACCACCAAGGCCATCACCAAGGGGGTGGCCATCGGCTCGGCGGTGATCGCCGCCCTGGCGCTGTTCGCCTCGTTCGTCGAGACCGTGGCCGGGCAGCTCCACCTCCACTCGCCGATCCCCGTGGGACGGGCCGGCTACGACGTCAACTGGCTCTTCCACGCCTCGGCCACCCAGGTCAACGCGGCGAATCCCGACATCTTCATCGGGCTGCTGATCGGCGGCTCGGTGGCCTTCCTCTTCTCCTCCCTGGCCATCCGGGCGGTCGGCCGCTCGGCGGGCACGGTGGTCCAGGAGGTGCGCCGCCAATTCCGCGACCACCCGGGCATCATGGACTACACCGAGAAGCCCGAGTACGGCCGGGTCATCTCGATCTGCACGGCGGCCGCCCAGCGGGAGCTGGCCACCCCGGCCCTGCTCGCCATCTTGACCCCGGTGATCGTGGGCTTCGGCATCGGCTACCTGTCGCTGGCCGGGTTCCTGGCCGCGGCCATCGTGACCGGGGGGTTGATGGCCAACACGCTGTCGAACTCCGGCGGGGCCTGGGACAACGCCAAGAAGTTCATCGAGGACGGCAACGAGGGGGGCAAGGGCTCCGAGGCCCACAAGGCGGCGGTCATCGGCGACACGGTCGGCGACCCCTTCAAGGACACCGCCGGGCCGGCCCTCAACCCGCTCATCAAGGTGATGAACCTGGTCTCCCTGCTGATCCTGCCGGCGGTCATCACCCTGCGGCACAACAACCCCGCCCGCTACTCCATCGCCGCCGTCTCCGTCGTCATCCTGCTGGCGGCCATCGCCTTCTCCAAGCGCAAGGCGCCCGGCATGGACCAGGCCGTCCCCGAGCCGGTCGCCGTGGCGGAGCCCGCCGTCCGGGCGGCCGGCGACTGAGCGGGGACCGCCGACCAAGAGGGGCGACCTTGACACGGGCCCGCCCAAGCCGGGAGCCTGGCCGCACCATGGAGACACCGACGGACCCCCACGCCCCCGGCCGCGGGCCGGTGGCGCGCACCTGGCCGGAGGCCGACCGTGGGTAAGGCCCTGGTCATCGTGGAGTCGCCGGCCAAGGCCAGGACCATCGCCGGCCTGCTCGGACCCGACTTCGTGGTCGAGTCGTCCATCGGCCACATCCGCGACCTGCCCCGTGGGGCCGACGAGGTGCCGGCCGCCTACAAGGGGGAGGGCTGGGCCCGTCTCGGGGTCGACGTGGACAACGGGTTCAAGCCGCTCTACGTGGTCTCCCCCGACAAGAAGTCGGTGGTGGCCAACCTGAAGCGCCTCTTGAAGGACGCCGACGAGCTCTACCTGGCCACCGACGAGGACCGCGAGGGGGAGTCGATCGCCTGGCACCTCTTCGAGGTGCTCTCGCCCCGGGTCCCGGTCAAGCGGATGGTCTTCCACGAGATCACCCCCGGGGCCATCCAGCGGGCCGTCGAGGAGTGGCGCGAGCTCGACCGTCGCCTGGTCGACGCCCAGGAGGCCCGGCGCATCCTCGACCGCCTCTACGGCTACGAGGTCTCCCCGGTGCTGTGGAAGAAGGTCATGCCCCGGCTCTCGGCCGGCCGGGTCCAGTCCGTGGCCACCCGGATGGTGGTCGAGCGCGAGCGGGCCCGTATGCGTTTCCGCTCGGCCACCTGGTGGGGGGTGGAGGGCACCTTCGCCGCCCCGGAGCGGGGCGGCCTCGGGGCCGGCCACCTTCTCGGCCACGCTGGTCGCCGTGGACGGCACGCCGCTCGCCACCGGGCGGGACTTCGGCGAGACCGGCGAGCGGACGGCGTCGTCGAGCGCCCGGGTGCTGGCCGAGGGCGAGGCCCGCTCCCTGGCCGAGGGGCTGCTCGACCGCCCCTTCACCGTCCGCTCGGTGACCGAGAAGCCCTTCCGCCGCTCGCCCGCCCCGCCGTTCATGACCTCCACCCTGCAGCAGGAGGCCGGCCGCAAGCTGCGCTTCAGCGCCCAGCGGGCCATGCAGGTGGCCCAGCGCCTGTACGAGCAGGGCTGGATCACCTACATGCGGACCGACTCGACCACCCTCTCCGACGAGGCCCTGCAGGCCGCCCGCTCCCAGGCCACCGCCCTCTACGGGCCCGACTACGTGCCCCAGGCCCCCCGCCGCTACGAGCGCAAGGTGAAGAACGCCCAGGAGGCCCACGAGGCGGTCCGGCCGGCCGGCGAGACCTTCCGCACCCCCGAGGAGGCCGGGCGCACGCTGGGCGGCGACGAGCTCCGCCTCTACGAGCTGATCTGGAAGCGGACCGTGGCCTCCCAGATGGCCGACGCCACCGGGACCAGCGCCCAGGTGCGCCTGGCGGCCACCGTGGCCGACGGCGCGTCGGCGCTGGCCGGGTCCGAGGCCGAGTTCTCGGCCAGCGGCCGGGTGATCTCCTTCCCCGGGTTCCTCCGGGCCTACGTCGAGGGCGAGGACGACCCCGAGGCCGAGCTGGCCGACCGGGAGGTCGTCCTCCCGCCGCTGGCCGAGGGCCAGGGCGTCGACCCCCTCGGCTTCGAGCCGGGCTCGCACTCCACCCAGCCCCCGGCCCGCTACACCGAGGCGTCGCTGGTCAAGGCCATGGAGGAGCTGGGGGTGGGGCGCCCGTCGACCTACGCCAGCGTCATCGCCACCATCTTGGACCGCGGCTACGTGTGGAAGAAGGGGACGGCCCTGGTGCCGAGCTTCACCGCCTTCGCCGTGGTCGGGCTGCTCGAGCGGTACTTCGGCGAGCTGGTCGACTACGGGTTCACCGCCGCCATGGAGGACGACCTCGACGAGATCGCCAGCGGCCGGGAGGAGGCGCTGCCCTGGCTGACCCGCTTCTACTTCGGGGCCGGGGGGAGCCCGGTCCCCGGGGACGGCGGGACGGCCGACACCGGCCGCCTCGGGCTCAAGTCGGCCGTGGCCACGCACCTCGGGGACATCGACGCCCGGGAGATCAACTCCATTCCCGTCGGCCGCGACGACGAGGGCCGCGACATCGTGGTGCGGGTCGGGCGGTACGGGCCGTACCTGCAGCGGGGCGAGGACCGGGCCCCGATCCCCGACGACCTGGCCCCCGACGAGCTCACCATCGAGCGGGCCAGCGAGCTGCTGGCCGCGCCGTCGGGGGACCGCGAGCTCGGCACCGACCCCGAGACCGGGCTGGCCGTGGTGGTGAAGGCGGGGCGGTTCGGCCCCTACGTCCAGCTGGGGGAGGCGTCGGACGGCGCGGCCAAGCCCCGCACCTCCTCCCTGTTCGCCTCGATGAACCCGGCGACAGTCACCTTGGACCAGGCACTCGACCTGCTGCGCGTCCCCAGGGCGCTGGGCACCGACCCGCAGAGCGGCGAGGAGATCGTCGCCCACAACGGCCGGTTCGGCCCGTACCTGAAGCGCGGCAGCGACACCCGCAGCCTGAGCGCGGAGGAGCAGCTGCTCACCGTCACCCTCGACGAGGCCCTGGCCCTCTTCGCCCAGCCCAAGACCCGCCGCGGCAGGGGGGCGGCCGCCCCCCTGCGCGAGCTCGGCCCCGACCCCGACACCGGGTCCCCCGTCGTGCTGCGCGAGGGGCGGTTCGGTCCTTACGTGACGGACGGCACGACCAACGCCTCCCTTCGCAAGGGCGACGACATCGAGTCGATCACCATCGAGCGGGCGGCCGAGCTGTTGGCCGACCGCCGAGCGGCGGGCCCCTCCACCAGGCGCCGGGCCGGGGCGGCCAAGAAGGCCGCGGCCAAGAAGAGCCGCCGGCCAAGAAGGCGCCGGCCAAGAAGGCCGCGGCCAAGAAGACCGCGGCCAAGAAGAGCCCGCCCGAGAAGTCGGCCGCCGAAGAGGGCGAGTGAGCGACTGCCCCCGGGGCCGGCTCATCGCCCTCGAGGGGATCGACGGCTGCGGCAAGTCCACGCAGGCGCAGATCCTGGCCGAGGCACTCGGGGCGGTGCTCACCCACGAGCCCGGCGGGACCCAGCTCGGCCTGGCCTTGCGGGCCCTGGTGCTCGACCCGACCCGCCCCTCCCCGGTGCCCCGGGCCGAGGCGCTCCTGATGGCGGCCGACCGCGCCCAGCACGTCGACGAGGTCATCCACCCGGCGCTGGTGGAGGGCCGGTGGGTGGTCACCGACCGGTTCAGCGGCTCCACCCTCGCCTACCAGGGCTGGGGGCGGGGGCTGGCCACCGATGCCCTGCGCCAGGTGGTGGCCTGGGCCGCCGGGGACCTCCAGCCCGACCTCTCGGTGCTGGTGGACGTGACCCCCGAGGTCGCCCGCCAGCGGCTGGTCGGAGGGTCCGCCGACCGGCTGGAGCGGCTCGACGGTGACTTCCACGAGCGGGTGCGCCACGGCTTCGTCGCCATGGCCCGCGCCGATGAGGCGCACTGGGCGGTGGTGGACGGTAACGCCGACGTCGACGAGGTGGCGGCCGAGGTCGCCCGGGCGGTGGCCGAGCGGCTCGGCGCCCCGGGGTGAGCGCGCCCCGGCCCGACGCCGTGCCGCCGGTCCCCGGGCTCTTCGCCGAGGTGGTGGGCCAGCCGTCGGCCGTGGGTGCGCTGCGGGCCGCGGCGCGCAACCCGGTCCACGCCTACCTGTTCTGCGGACAGCACGGCACGGGCCGCCGGGCCGCCGCCCGGGCCTTCGCCGCCGCGCTGCTCTGCCCGACGGGAGGGTGCGGGGAGTGCGAGGCCTGCCGACGGGCGCTGGCCGGCACCCATCCCGACCTGGTGGTGGTCGAGCGCACCGGGGCCTCGCTCAGCGTGGACGACGCCCGCCGCCTGGTCGGCCTGGCCCAGCGGCGGCCCCTCGAGGCGTCGCGGCAGGTCCTGGTGGTGACCGACGTACACCTGGCCGGCCGCGCCGCCCCCGCCCTGCTCAAGACCGTGGAGGAGCCGCCCGCCTCGACCGTCTTCGTCCTCCTGGCCGAGTCGGTGCCGCCCGACCTGGTGACCGTGGCCAGCCGGTGCGTGCAGATCGACTTCCCACCGGTGCCGGCGGTCGAGGTCGCCCGCTGGCTCGTGGCCAGCGGCACCGACCCCGCGCGGGCCACCCTGGTGGCCGAGGGTGCCGGCGGTGACCTGGACCGGGCGCGCCTGCTGACCACCGACGAGGGGTTCGTGACCCGCCTCGAGCTGTGGCGGTCGGTGCCCGGCCGGCTGGACGGCCACGGGGCCACGGCGGGCGCCCTCGCCCGCCAGCTTCTCGAGTCGGCCGAATCGGCCCTTCGGCCGCTCCGGGAGCGCCACGAGGCGGAGCTGGCCGCGCACGACGCCGAGGCGGCGTCGATGGGCGAGCGCGGGGCACCGGGCCGAAAAGAGCTGGCCGAGCGCCAGCACCGAGAGGAGCGGCGCTGGCGGGCCGACGAGCTCCGCACCGGTCTCGGGGTCCTCGCCCGCACCTACCGCGACCGGCTGGCCGGGGCGGCGGCCAGCGACGGGCCCGGGACCGCGGAGAGCGCCCTGGGGTGCGAGGCGGCCATCTCACTCGTCAACGCGGCGTCGGCCTCGCTCCGGCGCAACCCCAACGAGACGCTGCTGCTCGAGGCGCTCCTGACCCGGCTGGGTCGGGTCGGGGCGTGAGGCGCGGGCCCGCCGGAGCGGGGCTACCGGGGAGGGAGCGTCGCGTCTACGATTGGCACGCTCCGGCCAAGGGTCGCCCGGCCGGGGCGGTTGGTGCGGTGGGCGGCCCGTTTCGCCTGGGTAGCTCAGCCGGCAGAGCAGCGCACTCGTAACGCGCAGGTCAGGGGTTCAAGTCCCCTCCCAGGCTCCCATGCCCGGCCTGACGTCGCCGCGCCGAGGGGGCGCAGCCCCCGCCACGGACTAGCGACGTGGCCGGGGCGACCGGGGTGGACCCCCGCCTGCTCGACCGCCTGGCCGAGGTGGTGGGTCGGCCCCACCTCATCCTCGACCCCGACGTGGTCGCCTCCTACGCCCTCGACTGGACCGGTCGGTTCGCCGGCGCGGCCCCGGCCGTGGTGCGCCCGGGGTCGACCGGCGAGGTGGCCGACGTCGTGCGGCTCTGCGGCGAGCACGGGACGGCGCTCGTCCCCCAGGGCGGCAACACCGGCCTGGTGGGCGGCGGGGTCCCGCTCCACGGCGAGGTGGTCCTCTCGCTGCGGCGGCTGGCCGGACCCCCCGAGTGCGACCGGGCCGCCGGACAGCTCACGGCGCGGGCCGGCACCACCGTGGCCGAGGTGCAGCGCGCCGCGGACGGGGCGGGCTGGGCCTACGGCGTGGACCTGGCCAGCCGGGGGAGCGCCACGGTGGGGGGCACCGTGGCCACCAACGCCGGGGGGCTGCGCCTCCTCCGCTACGGCGACACCCGGGCCCAGGTGCTCGGGGTCGAGGCGGTGCTCGGCACCGGCGCGGTGATCTCGCACCTGGGCGGCCTGCTCAAGGACAACACCGGCTACCACCTCCCGTCCCTGCTCTGCGGCAGCGAGGGCACCCTGGCGGTGGTGACCGCCGTCCGCCTCCGGCTGGTGCCCCCGGCCCCGGCCCGCGTGGTGGCCCTCCTGGCCTTCGACGCCACGGCCCCGGCGGTCGGCGCGGCGGCGGCGCTGCGCCGCGGGGTCGAGTCGCTGGCCGCGGCCGAGCTCTTCTTGCGCCCGGGGCTCGAGCTGGTCCGGCGGGTGACCGGCGCCGCCGACCCCTTCGAGCGGCCGCACGCCGCCTACCTGCTGGTGGAGGCGGCCGGTCGCCGCGACCCCACCGACGAGCTGGCCGAGGCCATCGGATCCTTGGAGGGGGTGGGCGAGGTGGCCGTGGCCACCGACTCGGTGCGCGCCGCCGAACTCTGGCGCTACCGCGAGGCCCATCCCGAGGTGGTGAACGCCCTAGGCGCCCCCCACAAGCTCGACGTGACCCTGCCGGCCGCCGCCCTGGCCGGCTTCATCGAGCGGGTCCCGTCGGTGGTGGAAGCGGCCGCGCCGGGCACCACCACGTGGCTGTGGGGCCACGTGGCCGACGGCAACATCCACGTCAACGTGACCGGGGCGGCACCCGACGACGAGCGGCCCGACGACGCCGTCCTGCGGCTGGTGGCCGCCGAGGGCGGCTCCATCAGCGCCGAGCACGGGATCGGGACGGCCAAGCTCCCCTGGCTCCACCTCAACCGCAGCGAGGCCGAACTGACCGCCTTCCGTGCGCTCAAACGTGCCCTCGACCCCGCCGGCGTCCTGAACCCCCACGTCCTGGTGGCGCCGGCGCCCTGAGCGTCCCCGGCGGCCGGCGGCCGGCAGCCGGCGGGTCAGCCGGTGTCGCAGGAGGCGGCCGCGGCGACGAAGGCCCCGGCCCGCTCGCGGTAGTCGTGGAACCGCCCGAAGCTGGGAGCGGCCGGGGAGAGCAGGACCACGCCGTCGGGCCGGGCCCAGACGAAGCCGGCGGCGGTGGCCGAGGCGAGGTCCGCGCAGTCGACGACCTCGGCGGCCGGTCCGAGCGCCCCCTCGAGCGCGGCGCGGATCCTCGGGCCGCTGTCGGGCATGGTGAGCACCAGGGTGGGGGCGCCCCGCCCCGCCACCCCCTCGGCCAGCGGCCGGTAGTCGATGCCCCGGTCGTACCCGCCGACCAGGAGGGCCACCCGACGGCCGCCGAAGGCGTCGAGGGCGGCCAGGGTGGGCAGCACGTTGGTCGAGAGACTGTCGTCGACGAAGGTGACCCCTTCGACCGTGGCCACCGGGCGGAGCCGGCTCTCGAGGCCGGGGTAGCCGGCCGCCGCCGCGGCCAGGGCCGCCGGGTCACCGGCCGGCCCCTCCAGGGCGGCGGCGACCCCGAGGGCGGCCAGGCAGGCCCGGGCGATGAGGGCGTTGCGACGGTTGTGGTCCCCGAGCAGGCCGAGCACGTCGGCCCAGGCGCCGTCGAAGCCGGGATCGCGGGCGCCCACCCAGCGCACCTCGGCGCCGAGCTGGAAGCGGTGGTCCCGCAGGAGCGCGCTGTCGCCGTCGGCCACGGTGAGCCTGCTCCCCGGCAGCGTGCAGAGGGAGAGCTTGTCGGCGTAGTAGGTCTCGGCGTCGCCGTGCCAGTCGAGGTGGTCGGCGCCGAGCGAGGTCACGGCCACCACCGGCGGGGCCGACGCCAAGTCGGTGGCCTGGAAGCTCGAGACCTCGACCACCCAGAAGTCGTAGTCGTCGCCGGCCCCCGGGTCGTAGGGGGGGACGCCGATGTTGCCGGCGACGAGGCAGCGGTAGCCGAGGCGGTCGAGCAGGTGGCCGGCGACCGAGGCCGTCGTGCTCTTGCCCTTGGTCCCGGTGACGCAGACCACGCGGTCGAGGTCGGCCCCCTCCATCCAGAGCCCCAGGCCGCCCACCACGGCCACCCCGGCCTCGTCCAGCGCCGCCATCTCGGGCCGCCGACGGCTCACCCCCGGGGTCTTCACCACCACGTCGCACCGGGCGAGGGCCTCCAGGCCCCCCGCCGCGGTGGCGAGCACGGCGCGGCCCCCGGCCCTCCCGTCGGCCGGGGGGTCGTCGTCGACCAGCACCGGTTCGAGCCCCATGGCGGCCAACCGCCGGAGGCTGGCCGCTCCTTCGACCCCGAGCCCCCAAACCCCGACTCGGGCGCCGCGGAGGTCAGACCAGCTGAGCTTCGGCCGCGTAGCCATCGGGGACGAAGTGGGGGCCGAGGGGGGCGAGCAGCTCCGCCGGGTCCTCGCCCGGGCCGGGGGGGCCGACCTCGGCGGCCAGCGAGCGGAGGAGGGCGCTCTGCGCCCGGTCGGGACGGGCGGCGGCGAGGCGGAGGGCGGCCCGGCACTCGCGCTCCTCGCCGACGCACTCGAAGGGCTTGGCCCCCTGGCCCAGGGCCAACAGCGCCCGGAACCGGTCGGCCAGGTCGGGGTCGTCCAGCGGCTCGTGCCCGCCGAAGACGGCGGAGAGCTCAAGCGCCGACAGGAAGGGGGAGAGGATCAGGTCAATGAAGCAGCACTTGTCGCATAGACCGCACCACGAGTCCAGGCGGGCGGTGCGCTCGATGACGAAGGCGCGGTTGCAGCTGCGAAAGGCGCGGTGGTAACGGTCGAGGGTGGCGAAGCGCGAGGCCACCCACAGCTCGCTGCGGGCCCGCAGCAAAGAGAAGTAGTCGGGGGTCGGGGCGAAGGTGGAGGCGAGGATCGACCGGAGGCCCTCCTCGAACTCGATCCCCTTCGACCACTGGTGGTTGACGTCGCGGTCGGCGACCACCAGGTTGGCGAAGGAGGCCGACCACTCGTTCGACATGACCACGGCGTCGCGGCCGAGGCCCACGGCGGCCAGCACGGCGATCGCCGACAGGATGCCGGTGACCGGCACGTGGCCGTTCAGGTAGCCCAGCTCGGTCGAGCGCAGCAGGGAGGGGTCGATCCCGCGCTCGGCGCGGATCACGTCGAGGCCGGACACCGAGGCCGGGAGCTCGATGGCCGCGAAACGGTCGCCCGGCCTCGACACCACGAAGAGCGCGGCGTCGCGGTGGCGGCCCCGCACCGCCTCGGCGGTCACGATCGAGTCAATGCCACCGCCGAAGGGGACGAGCGGGCCGGCGCCGGTGGCGGGGGCGACCGGCCCGGTGTCGCGCCTCTCGGGCCCGACGAACTCGGTGGCCGAGAGGTCGAGGCCGTTGCGGTGGGCGAACTCGGCCAGCCCCCCCAGGTAGAAGGAGCGCAGGAAGGCCCGCTCGGACGCGGTGGTGGCCAGGTCCCCCAGGTCGACCACCGGCGGCGCGGCGGTCTTGAAGTAGGAGACGCCGGCCAGCAGGAAGACGAGCCGGGCCGCGGCTGTGGCCGCGGGACCGCCCCAGTCCCCGACCGGCCCCAAGGAGACCTGCTCGACGAAGGCGCGGTGGCCGACCGTGTAGCGGCAGGTCAGCCGGCCGCCGGCGGGGTCGAGCTCGTAGCCGTCGTAGCGGAACCGGTCCGCCGGCGCCTCATGGTGGCCCATCGCGTCCTCTCGGGTGCCGCCGGCGCTCGGGACGGGCGCGGCGGCCCCCATGCTACGGCCGCAGCCGGGCCAGGAGACCGAACCGTCCGCACGGCCTGGCCGCCCGGTCGCTAAAGAAGGGACCGGGCTCGCCGGTGGCCACCCCGGCCACCGAGATGCGCCCCGGCCCCACCCCGGCTTGGACAAGCGACCGCCGGTTGGCCTCGCACAGGTCGGCCAGCCACCCCCCGTCCCCCGAGGGGCGCAACACGCCCTCGCCGCCGCCGAGCACGTCGCGCAGCGCGTCGGCGACCTCGTCGCCCACACGGTAGGCGTCGGGCGAGACGGCCGGCCCGATCCCGGCCGTCACCCTGGCGGGGTCGGCCCCCAGCGCGGCCATGGCGTCCAGCGCGGCGACGACCACGCCGGCCGCCGTCCCCCGCCAGCCGGCGTGCACCGTGGCCAAGACTCCCGCCGCCGGGTCGATGAGCACGAGCGGCACGCAGTCGGCCACCAGGGTGACGAGGACAGGACCCGCCTCCGCCGTTACCAGGGCGTCGGCGTCGGACACGGGGTCGGCCAGGGCCGTCGATCCCCGCCCGCGGTCCGCGGCCGTGACCACCGCGGCGTTCCGGCCGTGGATCTGGTCGCCGAAGACGAGATCGGCCGGCGTCGCACCGACGGCCGCCGCCGCCCTGCGGCGGTTCTCGGCCACCGCCACGGGGTCGTCGCCGACGTGGAGAGCGAGGTTGAGAGAGTGATAGGGACCGGCCGAGACGCCGCCGTGCCGCGTGGTCACCACGGCGTCGACGCCCGCCGCCGAGACGGCCGGCCAGCGCAGTACCGCGAGCCCGCCGGCCCGGTCCAGCCCTAGGGCGCCACCGCTCACCGGGTCTGGCCTTCGGGCCGGTCGACCACGCACCGGCGGAGGTCGCGGCGGGCGGCCTCGGCCATCTGCGGAGCATATCTGGGGGTCGGAACGGCCCGTCAGTGCGTCACATCGGCCGCGGCTGCCCGTCCGTCTTGGCGGGACGGCCGCGCCGTCTCTCGTTGCGGCCCGACACCCCGGCGCAGTGGGGCGTTGACGTCATTGACAGGAATAGTTATCATTCTTAAAATGAAGAGGCTCGAGAGAACGCGGGGAACCGCGATGCCCGTCTCCTTTGCCCAGTCCCGGCATGCCTTGGTGGCCGCGATGCTTCCGTTGGTCGTGCTGGTCGGCACCGTGGTGGTGGCCCCGCTCGGGGCGACGGGGGCGGCCGCGGCGTCACGGGCGGTGGTGGCCGTGGGGGCCGAGAACGAGTACGCCGACGTGATCAGCCAGATCGGTGGGACGCACGTGATGGTGAGTGCCGTCATGAGCAATCCCAACACCGATCCGCACACCTTCGAAGCCAGTCCGAGCGTGGCCGAGGAGGTCAGCGCGGCGGAGCTCGTGGTCGACAACGGCGTCGGCTACGACGCCTTCATGACAAAGATCATCGCGGCCTCCCCCGACCCTGGGCGAAAGGTCATCACCGTCCAGCATCTCCTCCGTCTGCCCGACAGCACGAAGAACCCCCACCTCTGGTACACACCGAGGACCATGCCGGCCGTGGCCAAGGCCATCGCCAGGGACCTGACGGCGCTCGATCCGACCGGGGCCGCGACCTTCGCCGCGAACCTGAAGACCTTCGACGACTCGCTCCAGCCGTGGCGCACGGCCCTTGCAAAGCTGAAGGCCAAGTTTCCCCACTTCCCCGTCGCGGTGACCGAGCCGGTCGGCGATTACATGCTCGGAGCCGCCGGGGCCGACATCGTGACCCCCTGGACGCTCCAGGCCGACATCATGAACGGCGTCGATCCCTCTCCTCAGGACGTGAGCATCGAAGAGGGACTCTTCAGCGACCACCGTGTGAAGGTCTTCCTCTACAACCAGCAGGTGACCGACTCGCTGACCGAGACCTTCCTCGCCGACGCCAAGCAGGCCGGGGTGCCGGTGGTCGGTGTGTACGAGACCATGCCCACCCCTGGCTACGACTACCAGTCGTGGATGCTGGCCGAAGTGAAGGCGCTCACACGGGCGCTCTCGGCCAAGCAGTCCACCTCGCACCTGTGACCACCGCCAACGAGGGGACCGTCAACATCCTCGACGTCGAGGGGGTCGGCGTCTGGTTGTCGGGACGGGAGATCCTGCGCGACGTGTCGTTCTCGGTCCGCCCCGGGGAGTTCACCGGACTGATCGGCTCCAACGGTTCGGGCAAAACGACGATCTTCCGAGTCGTCCTCGGGCTCCTCGCGCCCACCTCGGGTCGGGTCCTGCTCGCCGGGGCCCCGCGGACCCGGCACGACCCCATGGTGGGTTACGTCCCCCAGAAGCTGCTCTTCGACCCCGACATGCCGCTGCGGGCCCGCGACGTGGTGGCCCTCGGGATCGACGGCCACCGGCTGGGCCTGCGCCTGGGCAACCGTCGCTCGCACCGGACCCTGGTCGACGAGATGCTGGAGGCGGTCGACGCCGCCTCCTTCGCGGACAGCCGGGTGGGCAACCTCTCCGGCGGGGAGCAGCAGCGGGTGCTCATCGCCCACGCACTGGTCAGCCGCCCCCGGCTGATCATCCTCGACGAGCCGCTGGCCAACCTGGACATCGCCAGTGAGCAAGAGATCGTGGCCCTGCTCGCCCGCATCGCACGGCAGCAGCAGATCGCCGTCCTCCTCTCGGCCCACGACATGAACCCGCTCCTGCCCGTCATGGACCGCATCATCTACCTCGCCGGTGGGCGGGCCGCATCGGGTACCACCGAAGAGGTGGTGCGGCCCGAGGTGCTTTCGAGCCTCTACGGGCACCACGTCGACGTGCTGAGGGTCCACGACCGGATCATCGTGGTGGCCGGGGCCACGGCGGGGCCCGAGGTACCGATCTACGTGCACGGCGACAACGCCTCGATCACCTGAACATGAATCTCCACTGGCTTGTCGAGCCCGGTTTCTTCTCGAACGCGACGGTTCGCACCGCCGCGCTAGTCGGCGGTGTCGTCGGCTTCACCTCGGCGGTCGTCGGGACGTTCACGGTGCTGAGGCGCCAATCCTTCGTCGGCGAGGCGCTCGGCGACGTGGGCGCAACCGGGGGTTCGGGTGCGTATCTCGTCAACGTCAACCCGCTGTGGGGCTTCGTAGGGGCCGCGCTGGCCGCCGCCGGGATCATTTCGGGGATCGGGACCGAACGCGAGCACGGCCGCGACCTGGCGACGGGCATTGTGCTGGGCGCGTCACTGGGCCTGGCCGCCCTCTTCCTCTACTTCGACACCACCCACACCACCACGACGGGGGCGTCGATCACCGTCCTCTTCGGTTCCCTGTTCGTCATCGAGGGCTCGATCGTCCCGGCCGTGCTCGCCCTGTCGGCGGCGGTCCTGGTGGCGGTGGCACTCCTTTATCGGCTCCTGCTGCTGACCACGCTGAGCCCCGACCTGGCGGCCGCCCGGGGGGTGCCGGTGCGCCGCGTCGGCGTCGCCCACCTCTTCACGATGGCCCTGGCCGTCTCGTTGGCCGCCCTCACCATCGGGGCCGTCCTCAGCACGGCGCTCCTCGTCGGGCCGCCGGCCACTGCCCTGCGGCTGGTGAAACGCCCCGGCCTGGCAACCCTGGTGGCCGGGGTGATCGGCGTGGCTGCAACCTGGCTCGGCATCCTGCTCGCCTACGACAGCTACGACTGGCCGCCCAGGACACACGGCTGGCCGGTGAGCTTCTTGATCGTGGCCGTCGTGTTCGTCTTCTACCTGGCCGCCACGGCGTTCGCCGCCCGACGCGACCGCCGTGGCGTGCTGCGACGGGAGCTCGGGGGCGACGTTCGCGACCCGGTGGCCGCGGTCACCCCGGGATCCGGGGGGCGGTAGGGGGATGTTCTCGGGCTTCCTGCTCAACACCTGGATCGCCGCCAGCATGGTGGCGGTGGTGGCCGGGGTCATCGGCTTCTTCGTCGTGCTGCGCGGGTCCGCTTTCGTGGCCCACGCCCTCCCCCAGGGCGCCTTCGCCGGAGCGGCGGGCGCCTCGCTCATCGGGCTCAGCACGATCCTGGGCCTGGGGGTCTTCTCGGTGCTGGGGGCGCTCGGGATCGGCTGGCTGGGGCGGCGGGGGCGGCACGACGTGGCGACCGCCCTGGCCCTGGTGGTCATGTTGGGCCTGGGTGCGATGTTCCTGAGCCTGAGCACCGAGTACGCCTCGGAGATCTTCTCGCTGCTCTTCGGCGAGGTGCTGGGAGTGGCTCGCGACGAGCTCCTCCCCATCGCCGCGCTCAGCGTGGTCACGCTCGGGGCCGTTGCCGTCCTCTTCCGTCCGTTGCTGCTCTCCTCCTCGCTGCCCGAGATCGGCGAGGCCCGCGGCGTACGGGCTTACCGCATGGACATCTGCTTCTTGTTGCTGGTGGCCCTGGCCACCACGGTCACCATCCCGGTCGTGGGCACCTTCCTGCTCTTCAGTCTGATGGTCGCCCCCGCCGGCGCGGCGCAGTGGTTCACCGACCGCCCGCTCGGCGCCATGGCGCTGTCGGTGGCCCTCGCCCTCGCCGTGATCTGGACGGCCATCGTGCTCTCGTACTACACGGACTGGCCCATCGGCTTCTTCGTCGGCGGTCTGGGTGCCCTCGCTTACGGGGCCGGCCGGCTCTATGCCCTCTGGCGGCGCCGGCGAGTGACCGAGCACCCGAGGGTGCCGGCCGGCGTCCCATGACGGCCGCGGCCGCCGCGGAGGCGACCGGTACAGTGGCGACGATGGCGGTCGACACGTCGCTGCACGAGGCGGTGCACCTGCGCCTGGCCTCGGCGGACCAGCGCTACACGCCCCAGCGACGGAGGCTCATCGACATCCTCACCGGCGCCGGACGGCCCTTGACCATCCCTGAGATCCTGGCCCTGGCGCCGGGGCTCACCCAGTCGAGCGCCTACCGCAACGTGACGACCCTCATGGAGGCCGGCGTCGTGGAGCGGATCGCCGGCACCGACGACCACGGCCGCTTCGAGCTGTCCGAGGAGATCTCGGGCCACCACCACCACCTCGTCTGCGACCGGTGCGGGACGGTCGAGGACCTCCACGCCTCGCCGAAGCTCGAGCGCGCCCTCGCCGACGCGGCGCGCACGGCCGCCGCTGAGCAGGGCTACGAGGTCACCGAGCACCGCCTCGACCTCTACGGCCGCTGCGCCGGCTGCCGGGGCTGAGTGGCCGTCCGGTCAGGTGGGCGGCCCGAAGAGCAGCGAGTAGTCCGCCCCCCGTCGGAGGTGGTGGCCGCCGTCGACGGCCAGGCACTCGCCGGTGATCCAGGCCGACTCGGGGCCGCAGAGGAACCGCACGGCGGCGGCCACGTCGTCGACCGTGCCGGTCCGGCTGATCGGCATCTGGGCCAGGTAGTCGTCGAGCAGGGGCCCCCCGGCGGTGATCACGGCGGTCAGGTCGTCGTCGATGATGCCGGGTTGGACGGCGTTCACCCGGATGCCCTCTGCTCCGAGCTCCTCGGCGGCGGAGGCGCACAGCGCCTCGACGGCCGCCTTGGCCATGCCGTAGGCCCAGAGCCAGCGGTGGGGGAAGTGGCCGGCGCCCGAGGACATGAGCACCACCGACCCCCCGCCGGTGGTCCGCATCGAGGCCGCCGCGTGCTTGAGGGAGAGGTAGGAGCCCATGAGGTTCAGCTCGACGGTGGCCCGGACCGCCTCGGCGTCGGCCTCGAGCAAGGGGCCCATGTGGGAGGCGCCCCCGGCGCAGGCGAAGAGGATGTCGAGCCTGCCGGTCGGCGCGCCGGCGGCCCCGACGGCGGCGGCGATCTCGTCCTCGACCGTGACGTCGGCCACGGCCCAGGCGGCTCCGCCCCCCCGCCCGCTCCCGGCCGCCGCCCGGTCGATCACCGCCCGCGCCTCGCGCAGTCTGGACTCGGTGCGTCCGCAGACGGTCACCCGGGCCCCGTCGGAGGCCAGGCGGACCGCGGTGGCCAGGCCGATGCCGCTGCCGCCCCCGGTCACCAGGGCGCTCGTCCCCTCCAGGCCGCCCGCCGGACGGCCGGGTCCGGTCACGGCGCGGGGCTCAGGCCGCCGCCCGCGGCGGGACCGGGGTGAAGGTGACCGGCATCTGCTCGAAGCCGCTGATGAAGTTGGACGGCCGCCGGACCAGGTCGCCGTCGGCCAGGGTGAGGTCGGGGAGGCGGGCCAACAGCTGCTCGAACATGACCCTGAGCTCGAGGCGGGCCAGCTGGTTGCCCAGGCAGAAGTGGGCCCCGAAGCCGAAGGCGATGTGCGGGTTGGGGCTGCGGGTGACGTCGAAGGCCTGCGGGTCGATGAAGACCTCCTCGTCCCGGTTGCCCGAGGGGTAGAGGAGGAGCAGCTCGGCGCCGGCGGGGATCGACGTCCCGGCCAGCTCGGTGTCGCCGGTGGTGGTGCGGGCGAAGTTCTTGATCGGGGTCACCCAGCGCAGCATCTCCTCGACGGCCACCGGCAGCAGCGAGGGGTCCCGGCGGAGCCGGGCCAGCTGGTCGGGGTTGGCCCCGAGGGCCTGCATCCCGCCGGTGATGACGTGGCGGGTGGTCTCGTCCCCGCCCACCAGGATGAGGAGGGTCTCGTGGATGAGCGAGTCGTGGTCGAGCCGGTCGTCGCCCTCGCCCGAATTGACCAGCACCCCCACCAGGTCGTCGTCGCGCCCGCTCTCGCGCCGTGTCTCGATCACCGGGTCCATGTACGCCGTGTACTCCGACGAAGGCCCCGGCGGCGGCCTCGAGGATCTCCGGCGTCGGTGTCTCCTGGGAGCGCAGCATCTCCTCGGACCAGCGCAGGAGGTCGGGCCGGTCGGCCTCGTCCACGCCGAGCATGTCGCCGATGACGGCCAGTGGCAGGGGCGCGGCCACCTCGGTCACGAAGTCGCACTCGCCGCGCTCGCAGACCCCGTCGATGACCCGGTCACAGATCGCCCGCACGTGGTCCTCCATGGCCCGCACCCGCCGGGGGGTGAAACCGGCCGACACCAGACGCCGCCGGCGGACGTGCTCGGGGGCGTCGAAGTCGATCATCATGGCCAAGGGGCCGAACTTGGGGCGGATGCCGCCGGCGTTGGAGAAGGTGGCGGTGTCGGTGGCCACGGCCTTGATGTCGCGGTAGCGCGAGACGCCCCACAGGTCGTTGGCCTCGTCGTAGAAGACCGGCTCGTGCCGACGCATCCAGGCGTAGGCGTCGTGGGGGTCGCTGCCGATGAAGGCACCGCTCATGAGGTCGATACCGAGCTCGGCCGGTGGTCGGGTCATCTGTCCGCTCCTGATCGCCGGACACGGTACCCCCGTCGGGGGGTGCCGGCGGGCGTGCCGCGGGCGGTTCGTGGGGTGGGTAGGGTCTTTGCATGGCCGACCAGGCCCGTTTCACCGAGATGGCCATGGAGTACATGCCGGCCCTGTACAGCGCGGCCCTGCGCATGACCCGGAACCCCGCGGACGCCGAGGACCTGGTGCAGGAGACCTACCTCAAGGCCTACCGGGCGTTCGGCACCTTCACCGAGGGCACCAACCTGAAGGCCTGGCTCTACCGCATCCTCACCAACACCTACATCAACACCTACCGCGCCGCCAAGCGGCGCCCCGAGGTGTCCGACGTGGAGGACGTCGAGGAGCTCTACCTCTACCGGCGCATGGTCCCGGTGGACGGGTCCGACCCCGGCCGCAGCGCCGAGGACGTGGCCCTGGACAGCTTCACCGACGAGGAGGTGAAGGCGGCCATCGAGTCGCTGCCGGACAACTTCCGCATCGCCGTGCTGCTGGCCGACGTCGAGGGCTTCTCCTACAAGGAGATCGCCGAGATCACCGACGTGCCGATCGGCACGGTCATGAGCCGCATCCACCGGGGAAGAAGGGCGCTCCAGAAGGCGTTGCACGAATTTGCCGTGGCCAGGGGCCTCGTCGGTTCAGTGCCCAGCCCGGTGGAGTGACAGGAGGCAGGTCGTGGCAGAGGGGGTAGCAGGCGGAAAGAGCGGCCATGACGCCGAGGGCGTGGACTGCCAGGAGGCGGTCCACGAGCTCTACGACTACCTCGACGGCGAGCTGACCGACGAGCGCCGGCGGGAGATCGCCGTCCACCTCGACCTCTGCGGTCCCTGCGCCGACGCCGCGGGCTTCGAGAGCGAGCTGCGCATGGTCATCGCCAACCGCTGCCGCGACCGGGTGCCCGACTCACTGATCGCCCGGGTGGCCGAGGCCATCGAGGAGGCCCGGCGCCGCGACGGAGCGCCGACCGGCCCGGCGCAGTGAGGCCGTGACCGACGAGCCGGTGTCGGTCGCCGGCGGCGGCCCGGCGGACCTCGAAGACCGGGCCGGCGGGGCTGGGCTGGTCGACTGGCAGCTGGCCGAGCGGGTGGCGGGCTGGGCGCTGGCGCGCCGCTCCCTCCCCGGCTACCGCCCGGGCGCGCTCGAGGACGACTTCGCCGAGCTGACGGCCGAGGCCGAGACACTGGTGGCCGCGGCCACGGGGCTGCGGGCCCCGAGCCCGGCCCGGGCCCGGGTCACCGACCGCCAGGGGTGGGTGTCGGCCAACGTCGCCTCCATCCAGCGGCTGCTCGGCCCCACCCTGCGCAAGGTCGAGGACCGCCGGCGCAGCGCACCGGCGCTGTCGGTGGCCGGCGTCCAGGCCCGGCTCCCGGCCCCCTTGGCCGGTCTGGGGCGCTCGGCGGGCGGGGCCCAGATCGGGTTGGTGCTGGCGTGGCTGTCGACCAGGGTCCTGGGCCAGTACGACCTGCTCCTCACCGACGAGCTCGTCGACGACCAGGACCTCGTGTACTACGTCGGCCCCAACGTGGTGTCCGTCGAGTCCCGCTACGGCTTCCCCCCGCGCCAGTTCCGGCTCTGGCTGGCCCTCCACGAGGTCACCCACCGCTGCCAGTTCACGGCCGTGCCGTGGCTGCGGGACCACTTCCTCTCCCTGGTCGACACCGGCCTCGAGCCGATGGTGGGCGACCCCCACCACCTGGCCGAGGCGCTGCGTCGGGCCGCCGGCGAGGTGCGGGCCGGTCGGAGCCCCCTGGAGGACGCCGGCCTCCTGGGGCTGGTGGCCTCCCCCGAGCAGCTCGAGGCGCTCCAGCGCATCCAGGCGCTCATGAGCCTGCTCGAGGGCCACGGCGACGTGACCATGGACCGGGCCGGAGCGGCGTCGGTGCCCGGGGCCGAGCGGTTCAGCCGGGTGCTGCGCGAGCGGCGCGAGCAGGTGCGGGGCCCGGCCCGCCTCCTCCAGCAGGTGCTCGGGCTCGAGGCCAAGCTCCGCCAGTACCGAGAGGGCGAGGAGTTCATCCGCGCCGTGGAGCAGGCCGGCGGCACCGACCTGTTCAACCGGGTGTGGCGGGGCCCCGAATGGCTGCCCACCCTGGCCGAGATCCGCTCGCCCGGCGACTGGGTGGCCCGGGTGGGGGCGTCGCCGGCCGCACCCGCGTGACGCCGGCCCCCGGGGGGTGGCCGCCCGAGGTCGAGGCGGCCCTCGGGTGCTGCACCTTCCCGGCCCCGGGCACCGAGCTGGCCTGCGCCGTCTCGGGGGGCCCCGACTCGCTGGCGCTCCTGGTGCTGGCGGCCGCCGCCGGCCTGGCGGTGACCGCGGTCCACGTCGACCACGGCCTGCGCCCCGGCTCGGCTCGGCCGAGGCCGGGGTGGTGGCCGCCGCCGCCCGTCGGTTCGGTGCGGGGTTCGTGGCCGAGCGGGTCGAGGTGTGCGACGGCCCCAACCTCGAGGCGCGGGCCCGGGCGGCCCGTTTCGCCGTCCTGCCGGCGGGGGCGGCCACCGGCCACACCATGGACGACCAGGCCGAGACGGTCCTGCTCAACCTGCTGCGCGGCACCGGGCTGGACGGGCTGGCCGCCATGGCCCCGGGGCCGACCCACCCCCTGCTCGGGCTGCGCCGGGCCGAGGCCCGGGCGGTCTGCCGGGCGGTCGGGCTCGAGTGGGTGGAGGACCCCAGCAACGCCGACCCCCGGCACCTGCGCAACCGGGTGCGGGCCGAGCTGCTGCCGCTCTGCGCGTCGATCGCCCGGCGCGACCCGGTGCCGCTCCTGGCCCGGCTGGCCGCCCTGGCCGGCGACGAGGGGTCGCACCTCGACGCCCTGGCCGCCCTGGCCGTGCCCGACCCCACCGACGCGCGGCCTGCTGGCGGCGGCGCCGGTGCCGATCGCCCGGCGCGCCGTGCGCGGCTGGCTGCGCCGATCGGCCGGGGGGCCGGCGGGCCGCGACGGCGGCGACCACCCGCCGTCGCTGGCCGACGTGGAGCGGGTGCTCGCCGTGGCCGGGGGGCGGGCCGTGGCCACCGAGGTGTCGGGGGGCCGGCGGGTCCGCCGGTCGGCCGGCCGCCTGGCCGTCGGGGTGGCGGGGTCCGGTAAGGTCGCGGCGGTGGAGACCGAGGAGGTGGCGCGCCCGGCCCCCGAGTGGGCCCGGTCCGCCGTCGGCCCCGAGGTGGTGAGCGCCGAGGCCATCGCCGAGCGGGTGGCCGAGCTCGGGGCCAGGATCACCGCCGACTACGCCGACGACCCGCCGCTGCTGGTGGGGGTGCTTGAAGGGCGCCATGACCTTCATGAGCGACCTCTGCCGGGCCATCGAGCTCCCGGTGGACGTCGACTTCATGGCCGTCTCCTCCTACGGCAGCGCCACGAGGACCTCGGGGGTGGTGCGCATCGTGAAGGACCTCGACGCCGAGCTGACCGGCCGGCGCGGTGCTGGTGGTCGAGGACATCATCGACAGCGGCCTCACCCTCAACTACCTGCGCAAGTACCTCCAGGCCCGCAGCCCCAAGGGGGTCGACGTCTGCGCCCTGTTGGTGAAGGAGGGCGAGCAGCGGGTCCGCCTCGACCTGCGCTACGTCGGGTTCACCATCCCCTCGGAGTTCGTCGTCGGCTACGGCCTCGACGTGGGCGAGCGGTACCGCAACCTGGCCGGGGTCCACAGCTACCTCGGGTCAGAGAGGGCGGGACCCGGCCGCGGCTGACCGCCGAGGCCGCCGACGGGGCAGACGAAGAGGAGAGATCCAGTGGCAGTGGACATCGACCGGGTGCGGCGCGCCGTCGCCGAGATCCTGGACGCCATCGGCGAGGACCCCGGGCGCGACGGGCTGCTCGACACGCCCGACCGGGTGGCCGCCATGTACGAGGAGCTGTTCTCCGGGCTCTCCGACGACCCGGCCCGCCACCTCACCGTGACCTTCGCCGCCGACCACGACGAGATGGTGATGGTGCGCGACATCCCCTTCGCCTCGCTGTGCGAGCACCACCTGGTGCCGTTCATCGGCCGGGTGCACGTGGCCTACATCCCGGGCACCGACGGCCGCATCACCGGCCTGTCCAAGCTGGCCCGGCTGGTGGACGGCTTCGCCCGGCGGCTCCAGGTCCAAGAGCGCATGACCACCCAGATCGCCGAGACCATCGAGCGGGTGCTCGCCCCCCAGGGGGTGCTGGTGGTGGTGGAGGCCGAGCACCTTTGCATGTCCATGCGCGGGGTGAAGAAGCCCGGGACCCTCACCATCACCTCGTCGGTCCGGGGCCTGTTCCGCACCGACGCCGCCACCCGGGCCGAGGCGATGCAGTTCGTCCACGGCCGCTGATGGCCGGCCGGCACGCGAGGTGGGCAGTTCGCGTACGCTGGCCGCCATGCCGGGCCTCCGCCGGGGTCGACCCCTCGTGATGGGAGTGCTCAACGTGACCCCGGACTCCTTCTCCGACGGGGGGCGCTACCTGCGCCACCAGGACGCCGTGGCCCACGGCATGGCCATGGTGGCCGAGGGCGCCGACCTGGTGGACGTGGGCGGCGAGTCGAGCCGGCCGGGCGCCGAGCCCGTCGGCGAGGCCGAGGAGCTACGCCGGGTGGTCCCGGTGATCGAGGCCCTCTCGCCGCACGTCAGGGTCTCGGTGGACACCGTGAAGCCGGCGGTCGCCGAGGCGGCCGTGGACGCCGGGGCCACCCTCATCAACGACATCTCGGGGGCGCTGCAGCCCGTCGCCGCCGGCCGCGGGGTGGGCTGGGTGGCCATGCACATGCAGGGGACCCCCGCCGACATGCAGCGGCGCCCCCGCTACGACGACGTGGTGGCCGAGGTGCACGGGTTCGTCCTCGACCGGGCCCGGGCCGCCGCCGCGCTGGGGGTGGCCGAGGTGTGGGTCGATCCGGGGATCGGCTTCGGCAAGACGGCCGAGCACAACCTGGCCCTGGTGGCCCACGTGGGGGAGCTGGCCGCGGCGGCCGGGGCCGAGGGGTTCGGTGTGCTGGTGGGCGTGAGCCGCAAGAGCTTCCTCGGCCGGTTCGGGGCCGGGGACGGCGAGCCGCGGGCGGCCGGGGATCGCCTGGAGGCGTCGCTGGCCCTGGCCACCTGGGCCATGGCCCGGGGTGCGACCATGGTGCGGGCGCACGACGTGGCGCCCGACCCTCGAGGCGGCTCGCCTCGTCGGCGGGGAGTGGGGGGCGGCGGCGTGAAGGGCAAGTGGGCGGCGGGGATCCCTCCCCGCAACTTCGCCTGGATCATGCGGGACCGGCTGGCGGTCAGCGAGCGCCCGGGCGGCTTCGGCACCAGCCACCGCCGGGTGCGCCGACAGGAGGAGATCATCTGGCTCCGGGTCCAGGGGTTCACCCGGGTCGTCTCGCTCCTGCCCTCGCCGCACAACCTCGCCGCCTACGAGGAGGAGGGGATCGCCCACGACCACTACCCCCTTTCCCCCAACGCCGACCCCCGCGAGGTCCTGGCCGACTTCTACGCCGACCTCGACCGCTCGCTGGCCGAGGGGCTGCGCATCCTCGTCCACCAGGACGAGCTGGGCGACCGCGTCATGGGGGCGATGGCCGGCTACCTCGTGTGGTCGGGCCGCATGACCCCCGGGCCCCGGGCGGTGGCCCTGGTCGAGCACCTGGTGGGCCACCAGATGGGCTCGACCGGGCGCGAGCTGGTGGTGGCCGTGAGCGGCATGCCGCCGCGCCAGGCCGTGTGAGGCGCAGCCGGTGAGCGCCGGGGCCGACGAGGTCCGGCCACCGGGCCGCCGGTGGGGGTTCGGCGACCGCATCGAGCTCCGGGACCTGCGGGTGCTGGGCGTCCACGGCGTGCTGGCCGAGGAGCGCCAGCGGGCCCAGCCCTTCTCGGTGGACCTCGACGTGTGGGTGGACACCACCCCGGCCGGGGCCACCGACGACCTCGCGGCCACGGTGGACTACGCCGCGCTGGCCGCGCTGGCCCACGACGTGGTGGCCGACGGGTCGTTCGCCCTCCTCGAGGCGGTGGCCGACGCCGTGGCCCGGGCGGTGCTCGACCACGACGAGCGGGTGGGCGCGGTGGCCGCCACCGTCCGCAAGCTGCGCCCCCCGGTCCCCCTCGACCTCGGGTCGGTCGGCGTCCGGGTGGTGCGCCGTCGCCCGGTGGCCGCCGGGCCGGGGGCGCCGGCGGCCACGTGAAGGCGGGGCCCGAGCGCCGCCGTGCGGGCTTTCGTGGGGCTGGGGTCGAACCTCGGGGACCGGCGCGCCGAGCTCTCCCGGGCCGTGGCGGCCTTGCGCCGCCACGGCGACGTGATCGCGGTCTCCCCCCTCTACGAGACCGAGCCGGTCGGCGGGCCGCCGGGTCAGGACCCGTACCTCAACCTGGTGGTCGAGCTGTCGACCACCGACACCGCCCGCCGCCTCCTCGAGCGGTGCCGGGCGCTGGAGGAGGCGGCCGGCCGGGTCCGCACCGTCCGCCACGGGCCGCGCACCCTCGACGCCGACGTCCTCTACCTGGAGGGGGTGGAGGTCCACGAGGACGACCTCGAGGTGCCCCACCCCAGGATGTGGGAGCGTCGGTTCGTGCTGGCGCCGCTGGCCGACCTGGCCCCCGACCTGGTGGGCCCCGAGGCGCTCGGTCGTGCTGGTGGCGCGGTCAGTTGCCTGGGTATGCTGGAGGCGTAGGTATCGTCGACCGCTGAAGGCGACCGGCACCCCGGTGAGGGGGCTGGAGCGCCGAAGGAGGAATCGGTGCGGACCGTGCGGATCATCGGCCCTGGTCGGGCCGGGCGTTCCCTGTCCTGTGCGCTGGCGCGGCGCGGCTGGGCGGTGGCCGGGACCCTGGGACGTGGCGACGACCTGGCCGGGGCGGCCCAGGGGGTCGACGTGCTGGTGCTCGCCACCCCTGACGACACCCTGGCCGCGGTGGCGGCGGCCGTGCGCCCGACGCCCTCGACCGTCGTGGTCCACCTGTCGGGCTCGCTCGGCCTCGACGTGCTCGACCCCCACCTTCGCCGGGCCGCCCTCCATCCGCTGGTCCCCCTGCCCAACCCCGAGGTCGGCGCCGACCGCCTGCTCGCCGGCGTCACCTTCGCCGTGGCCGGGGACCCGGTGGCCCGCGAGATGGCCGAGGCGCTGGGCGGCCGGACGGTCGAGGTGGCCGACGGCGACCGTGCCGCGTACCACGCCGCGGCCTGCATCGCGGCGAACCACGTGGTGGCGCTGCTGGGCCAGGTGGAGCGGGTGGCGGCCACGGCCGGCCTCCCGCTCGACGCCTTCTTGGGCCTCACCCGGGCGGCGGTCGACGACGTGGCCAGCCTGGGCCCGGTCGGCGCCCTGACCGGGCCGGCGCGCCGCGGTGACTGGGCCACGCTCGCCCGCCACAGCGCGGCGCTGGCCGCCGACGAGCGTCCGGGCTACAACGCCGGGGTGGCCCTGGCCGTGAAGCTGGCCGACGCCGGCCGGGCCACGGTGGCGTCCGCCGAGCCGGCCGCCGCCGCCGGGACCGACGACGAGCCGGCGGACGACGTCCCCGAGGTGCGCGCCCCGGTCGACGTGGCAGGCGGCGCCCTCCCCGTCGGGGTGGGGTAGGGGGAGCGGTGGAGGTCTTCGAGACGGCAGAGGGGTTCAGCCGCGCCCTGGACGCCGCCCGCGCCGCGGGGCGGACCGTCGGGCTCGTCCCCACCATGGGCGCGCTGCACGCGGGCCACCGCTCGCTGGTGACGCGGGCCGCGGCCGAGTGCGACCACGTGGCGGTCACCGTCTTCGTCAACCCGCTCCAGTTCGGCGACCCCGACGACATCGAGCACTACCCCCGGACGCTGGCGGCCGACCTCGAGCTGTGCCGGGACGACGGCGTCTCGTCGGTGCTGGCGCCGTCGGTGACCGAGATGTACCCGGACTGGCCGGCCCCGCCGGCGACCACGGTGTCGGTGACCGGGCCGAGCCAGGAGTGGGAGGGGAGCGCCCGGCCGGGCCACTTCGACGGGGTCTGCACGGTGGTGGCCAAGCTCTTCTCGATGGCGGGGCGCTGCCACGCCTACTTCGGGGAGAAGGACTTCCAGCAGCTGGCTGTGGTGCGCCGCATGGCGGCCGACCTCTCCATGCCGGTCGAGGTGGTGTCCTGCCCCACCGTGCGCGAGCCCGACGGCCTGGCCCTCTCCAGCCGCAACGCCCGGCTGTCGGTGGCCGAGCGCGCCGCGGCCCCGGTGCTCTGGCGCGCCCTGTGCGCCGGCCGCGAGGCGGTCGCCTCGGGCGAGCGGCGGCCCGGCGCGGTCGCCGGTCTGATGGCCGCCACGGTGGCGACCGAGCCGCTGGCCCGCCTCGAGTACGCGGCGGCGGTCGACGCCGCCTCCCTGGCGGTGCCCCCGTCCCTGGACGCCCCGACCGAGGTGCGGCTGCTAGTGGCCGCCCGGGTGGGACCGGTGCGGCTCATCGACAACTGCCACGCCCCGCGGTCGGCCCGCACCCCGCGGTTGGCGGGGGCGGGCCCGGCGCGGGCCGAGGACACGAGATGGAGGACGCCGTGCAACGCCGCATGATGAAGTCGAAGATCCACCGGGCCACCGTGACCGGGGCCAACCTCAACTACGTCGGGTCGGTGAGCATCGACACCGAGCTGATGGCCCTGGCCGACGTCCTCCCCTACGAGCAGGTGGCCGTGCTCGACATCGACAACGGCGCCCGCTTCGAGACCTACGCCATCGCCGGGGGACCGGGCGAGATCTGCCTGAACGGGGCGGCGGCCCGCCTCGTCTCGCCGGGGGACCGGGTGATCCTCATCACCTACGCCGACTACTCCCGAGAGGAGCTCGAGCACTACCGGCCCCGGGTGGTCCACGTCGACCGGGGGAACCGGCCCCTGGACGAGGCCTCGGCCGTGGCCGTGGCCGCGCTCTTCGATCCCGCGTGAGCCCACCCGGGACGTCGGCGCCCCGGGGCGCCGGGGACGCCCCCGGACCCTTCGACGTCCTGGTGCTGGGGAGCGGCGTGGCCGGCCTCTCGGCCGCCGTCCGCCTGGCCGCGGCCGGGGACGGAAGGCCGCGGCGGCACGTCGGCGTGCTGACCAAGGGCGAGCTCTCCCAGTCGGCCACCCGCTGGGCCCAGGGGGGGGTGGCGGCGGTGCTGGGGGGCGACGAGGACTCGACCGACCTGCACCTGGCCGACACCCTGGCCGCGGGGGCCGGGCTCTGCGACGCCGACGCCGTCCGGGTGATGGTCGACGAGGGGCCGGCCCGGGTGGAAGAGCTCATCGCCATGGGCGCCGAGTTCGACCGGGAGGCCTCGGGGTCGCTGTCGCTGGCCCGGGAGGGCGGCCATTCGAGGGCGCGGGTCGTCCACGCCGGCGGCGCGGCCACCGGTGCCGAGGTGGAGCGGGCGCTGGTGGAGGCCACCCGGGCGGCGGCCGGGGCGGTGCTCGAGCGGTGGTTCGCCGTCGACCTGCTGGTCGAGGGGGGGCGGTGCACCGGGGTCCTGGCCCTCTCCCCCGCCGGCCGGGTCGTCGAGGTGCGCGCCCGCCACGTGGTGGTGGCCACCGGCGGCGCCGGGCAGCTCTTCGCCGTCACCACCAACCCGACCGAGGCCACGGCGGACGGGGTGGCCATGGCGCTGCGGGCCGGGGTGGCGGTGGCCGACGTCGAGTTCTTCCAGTTCCACCCCACCGCGCTGCACCACCCGGCCATGCCCCGGCCGCTGCTCTCCGAGGCCCTGCGGGGGCACGGCGCCCTCCTGCGCGACGGCGCGGGGGAGCGGTTCGTCGACGAGCTCGCCCCCCGCGACGTGGTGAGCCGGGCCATGGCCGCCCGGATGGCCGAGCAGGGCCTCGACCACCTCTGGCTGGACGCCACCGGCCTCGGGCGGTTCGACGAGCGCTTCCCCACCATCGCCGCCTCGCTGTCGGCCATCGGCCTGGACCCGAGCGTCGACTGGCTGCCCATCGCCCCGGCCGCCCACCACATCTCGGGCGGGGTCATGACCGACCTGTGGGGGGCCACCGAGCTCCCCGGGCTCTGGGCCGCCGGGGAGGCCGCCTGCAGCGGAGTGCACGGGGCGAACCGGCTGGCCTCGAACTCGCTGCTCGAGGGGATGGTCTTCGGGGCCCGGCTGGTGGAGGCCATCGCCGGGGGCGCCGACGGCCCCAGCACCACCGGGGTGCTGCGGCCGTTGCTCTCGGCCGAGGGGGGGATCGCCGTTCGCCAGGTGGGCGCGCCGGCCGATGCCGGGGGATCCGCCCCGGGCGGGGCCGACGTGGCCAAGCTGCGCGAGGAGCTCCAGCGGGCCATGACCGAGGGCGCCGGGGTGGTGCGCTCGGCCGCCTCGATCGACCGCGCCGCCGCCGCCGTGGCCCAGGTGGCGGCCGAGCGGCCCGGAGCCGTCACCACCGGCGCCGCCGTGGAGCTGGGGAACCTGGTGACGGTGAGCGGCGCCCTCCTGCGCTCGGCCCGGCTGCGTGAGGAGAGCCGGGGCGCCCACTCGCGCTCGGACTTCCCCGAGACCGACCCGGCCGGCCGGTGCCGGCTGGTGCAGCGGGGCGGCCGGTGAGCGGCCCCGGCGCAGCCTCCCCCCCGACGTCCACCCCCCGCAGGTGGCCGTGCGCCAGGCGGTGGCGCTGGCCCTGGCCGAGGACGTGCTCCCGCTCGGGGACCTGTCCGC
Organism: uncultured Actinomycetota bacterium; assembly: GCA_963770505.1. Lineage (GTDB taxonomy): Bacteria > Actinomycetota > Acidimicrobiia > Acidimicrobiales > RAAP-2 > CAVYPR01. The sequence continues at coordinate 1,133,470 of CAVYPR010000006.1, forward strand.
CGCGGTGGTGCCCGCCGGGGCCACGGCGCGTTTCGCCCTGGTGGCCCGGGGCACCGGGGTCGTGGCCGGCCAGCGGTGTGCCGAGGAGGCGTTCGCCCTCGTCGACCCCGGCCTGTCGGTGGCATGGCACCGGCCCGACGGGTCGGCGGTCACCCCCGGCGACGCCGTCGCCGAGGTGGAGGGCCGGCTGCGGTCGATCGTCACCGCCGAGCGGACCGCCCTCAACTTCTGCTGCCACCTCTCGGGGGTGGCCACCCTCACGCGGCGGTTCGTCGACGCGGTGGCCGCCGTCGACCCCACGGTGCGGGTGCTCGACACCCGCAAGACCACCCCCGGGCTGCGGGCGCTGGAGAAGGCCGCGGTGCGGGCCGGGGGAGGCCGCAACCACCGGGCCAGCCTCTCCGACGCCGTCATGGTGAAGGACAACCACCTGGCCGGGGTGGGGATCGCCGAGGCGGTGGCCCGGGCCCGCGACCTGTGGCCGGGCCGGATGGTCGAGGTGGAGTGCGACCGCCGTGAGCAGGTGGAGGAGGCCTGCCGGGCCCGGGCCACGGCCATCCTGCTCGACAACATGTCGCCGGCCGAGGCGGCCGATTGCACGGCGCTGGCCCGCCGGCTGGCGCCGGAGGCCGGGGTGCTGGTCGAGGTGTCGGGCGGGGTGACCCTCGACACCGTGGCGGCCTACGCTGCGGCCGGCGTGGACATGATCTCGGTCGGGGCCCTGACCCACTCGGTGCCCGTGCTCGACCTGGGGCTGGACCTCGTGGCCGCGGACGGCGGCCACCGGCCGGAGGGGGAGGGCTGAGGGTGCTGCTGGCCATCGACGTGGGGAACACCGAGTCGCTCGTGGGCCTCTACGCGCTGACGGCGGCCGAGGGGGAGTCGCTGCCCCCGAGCGACGCCGGGTTCGGGATCGGGGCCGAGCACGAGCCGAGCCGCGGCCTCACCCACCACTGGCGGCTGTCGACGGTCCCCACCCGTACGCCCGACGAGTACGCGGTCCTCCTCACCCAGCTGCTCGACCTCGAGGGGCTCGACATCTCGGCCAGCGTCACCGGCATCGCCATCAGCTCCTCGGTGCCGGTGGTGACCGGCGGGCTCCGCCAGATGGCCTCCCGGTGGTTCGCCGACCTGCCCTGCGTGGTGCTCGGACCCGGGGTGAAGAGCGGCATGCCCATCCTCTACGACAACCCCAAGGAGGTCGGGGCCGACCGCGTGGCCAACGCGGTGGGCGCCTACGACCTCTACGGCGGGCCCTGCGTCGTCGTCGACCTCGGCACGGCCACGACCTTCGACGCCATCTCGCCCGACGGCGAGTACCTGGGCGGGGCCATCACGCCCGGGGTGGCCATCAGCCTCGAGGCCCTCTTCCAGCACGCGGCGGCCCTGCGGCCGGTCGAGCTGGTGCCGCCGCGCGACGTCATCGCCCGCTCCACCGTCGAGTCGATCCAGTCCGGGGCCCTCTACGGCTTCGCCGCCCAGGTCGACGGGATCTGCCGTCGGTTCGTGGCCGAGCTCGGGCCCTCGACGGTGGTGGCCACCGGCGGCCTGAGCGAGATGGTGGCCCCCCACTGCGAGCTGGTCGAGCACGTGGAGCCGTGGCTCACCCTGCACGGGCTGCGGATCGTCTTCGAGCGCAACACCCGGGGCCAGCGTTGAGCCGCCAGGTCCCCTACCGCTTCGAGCGGACCATCGGCGCCGGCGAGGTGGCGGTGCGCTGGGAGGCGCTCGGTCCCGGGGAGGAGTCGGGGGACGAGGTCTCGGTGGCCGGGCGCGTGATGCTGTCGCGGCCCCAGGGCCGCCTGGCCTTCGCCGAGCTGCGCGACTCGACGGGGGCCGTCCAGCTGTTCGCCCTGGAGAAGGTGACCGCCGACTTCGAGGGCATCACCCGGCTCAACCTGGGCGACTGGATCGGGGCCCGGGGCGAGGTGGTGCGGACCAAGCGCGGCGAGCTCTCGGTGAAGGTGGCCGACTGGGTGCTCCTGGCCGAGGCCAGGCGCAACTTCGGCGACAAGTGGCGCGGCGTCTCGGACGTGGAGACCCGCTACCGCCAGCGCGAGGTCGACCTGTGGGCCAACGAGCGCAGCCGGGAGATCCTCCTCCTGCGCAGCGCGCTGGTCCGCCGCCTGCGCGAGCGCCTCTGGGAACAGGGGTTCGTCGAGGTCGAGACGCCGATCCTCCACGCCGTGGCCGGCGGGGCGGCCGCCCGGCCCTTCGTCACCTACCACCAGGCGCTCGACGCCGACCTCTACCTGCGCATCGCCCCCGAGCTGTTCTTGAAGCGGCTGGTGGTCGGGGGGTTCGAGAAGGTGATGGAGATCGGGCGGCTCTTCCGCAACGAGGGGCTCTCGCCCCGCCACAACCCCGAGTTCACCACCCTCGAGCTCTACCAGGCCTACGCCGACTACCACGACCTGATGGTCCTCTTCGAGGAGCTGGTGGCCGGTCTCGCCCGCGACCTGCTCGGCACCGACCACCTCACCTACCAGGGCCGCCCCCTCCCCCTGGCCACGCCGTGGCGCCGCGCCACCCTGGCCGAGCTCGTCGGCGAGCGCATCGGCGAGTCGGTCGACGTCCACACCCCGGTGGTCCAGCTGCGCCGGGTCGCCGCGGCGCACGGGGTGCCGGTCGAAGACGGCTGGGGGCCGGGGAAGCTCCTGCTCGAGATCTACGAGAAGACGACCGAGACCGAGCTGTGGGACCCGGTCTTCGTGATGGACTACCCGGCCGAGGTCTCCCCGCTGGCCCGGCGCCACCGCGACGACCCGGAACTGGTCGAGCGGTTCGAGCCGGTCGTGGCCGGGCGAGAGCTGGGCAACGCCTTCACCGAGCTGATCGACCCCGACGACCAGCGGGCCCGGTTCGAGGAGCAGGCTGCGGCCCGCGCCGCCGGCGACGAGGAGGCCAACGAGGTGGACGAGGAGTACCTGCGGGCCCTCGAGTACGGCCTGCCCCCCACCGCCGGCCTCGGCCTCGGCGTCGACCGGCTGGCCATGTTGTTCGCCGACGTCTCGAACATCCGCGAGGTCATCGCCTTCCCCACCCTGCGGCCCGAGCGGCCCTAGGCGCCGTCGCTCACGCCAGCTTCATGAAGAGGCGCTCCACCTCGGCCAGGGCGTAGCCGTCGGCGGCCGCCTCGGCGGGGTGCTCGATGCAGTAGGCGAGCCCCGAGGCCACCAGCCTGAACCCCGCCTGCTCGAGGGCCCTGGTGGCCGCCGAGAGCTGGGCCAGCACCTCGCGGCACTCGCGGCCCTCCTCCAGCATGCGCTCGACGCCCTGGACCTGGCCGGCCACCCGCCGCAACCGCTTGCGGACGTCGTCGACCGCCTCCGCGGGGAGCTCCATCACCGACTCCTCTCTCGCCGCCGCAACCGTCGACGCCCGTGCCCGCCCCTCACGCCGCGCAGCGGTTCGGTCCCGCCTCGAGCCGCCGGCAGTCCTCGGGACCGGCGGTGACTCGGCCGATGTTGACGGCGATGATCTCGGCGTAGTGGGGCGGGCGCGGCGTGGCCCGGTGGGCCGCCCACTCGACGAACGCCTCCTCGTCCCACGAGAGCGGCTCGAGGGTGCGGCGGAGGTCGCCGAGGGCGGCCGCCACCGGCACCGACGGCCGGACCCCGACCGCCCCGCCGTAGTGGCCGGGGAGCACCAACGTGTCGTCGGGCCGGGTCAGCACCTGGGCGTGCAGCGACCGGTGGAGCTCGCGGGCGAACTCCTCGGCCCGCTCGGCCAGGTCGGGACGGCCCACCCCGTCGACGAACAGGGTGTCGCCGGTGAGCACCGCCCGCCCGCCCACGTCGTAGACGGTCGAGCCCCTGGTGTGGCCGGGGGTGGAGACGGCGGTCACCTCGAAGAGGACGGCCCCGCCCAGCTCGAAGCGATCCCCGTCGCCGAGCGGCTCGAAGTCGAACTCGTAGGCGTCGGCCGGGTTGAGGTGGAGCGAGGCGCCGGCGGTCGCGGCCAGGGCCCGCGCCCCGCTCACGTGGTCGGCGTGGAGGTGGGTGTCGAAGACCCGGGTGATGCGCCACCCGCGCCTCTCGGCCTCGGCCAGGTAACGGCCGGCCTCGGCCGAGGGGTCGACGGCGAAGGCCTCGCCGCCCGATCCCACCAGGTAGGAGAGGCAGCCCTTCCCCCTCCGGCGGACCTGGACCACCTCGACCGCACCCAGGTCGACGGTGGCCGCGTCGTAGACCGAGGCCCAGGCGGCCATGCCGCCGAGGAGCTCGGTGGCGGCGATCCCCGCCGACCCCAGCCTCGCCACCGCCGCCTTGGACCGGGTCCCGGTGGCGCACACCACCACCACCTGGCGCCCGTCCCCCATCTCGCCGCCGCGGGCCGCCAGCTCGTCGAGGGGGATGTTCCGCGAGCCGGCGATCGACCAGCCGGCGAACTCGTCGGGCTCGCGGACGTCGATGACCACCGGTGCCGACTCGGTGCCGAGCCGTCCGGCGAGCTCCTCGGCGGTGATGGTCGCCCCGGCCCCGTCGTCATCCACCCCGAGCCCTCCTCGTCGCCGTCCCCTCATCATACCCCCCTGGGTATCTAGGAAGGCACGACCCGGGCCCGGGCGTCGCGCGGTGCGCGAGGATCTGCGCTGTGAGCGGGCCCGGCGACGTCGAGCGCGTCCACCACCCCCTGTTCGCACGGCTCTACGCGCGACTGGCGGCCTCGGGCGAGGCGGCGGGGGCGGCCGAGCACCGCCGCGAGCTGCTGGACGGGCTCGGTGGACGGGTGGTGGAGGTGGGCGCCGGACCGGGCACGAACTTCACCCACTACCCGCCCACGGTGCGCCAGGTGGTGGCCGTCGAGCCGGAGGGGTACCTGCGGGAGCTGGCCCGACGGGCCGTGGCCAGCTCGGCGGTGCCCGTGCAGCCGGTCGCCGGGACCGCCGCCGCCCTGCCGCTGTCCGACGGGTGGGCCGACGCCGTGGTCTTCTCGCTTGTGCTGTGCACCGTGGGCTCCCCGGCGGCGGCCCTGGCCGAAGCGCGGCGCGTCCTGTCCCCCGGCGGCGAGCTCCGCTTCTACGAGCACGTCCGGGCCGAGGGGGAGCGGACCGCCCGCCGCCAGGACCTCGCCGACCGGCCGTGGTCGTGGATCGCCGGAGGCTGCCACCCCAACCGCGACACCGTGGCGGCCGTCGCCGCCGCCGGCTTCGCCGTCACCGGGCTGCGGCGCTTCGACTTCGTGCCCCACCGCGTGCGGCTCCCGGTGGCGCCCCACGTCATCGGAAGGGCCGCCCGGGACGCCTGAGCCCCCCGGCGCGGCTTCCGCCGGGTCGGCCGGTCCCCACCGGGCGCGTCGCGTCCCCGTGTCGCCGGGCGGACGCCTCGGGGGTCGCGCCGCGAACGGGCGCCCCCCGTCCGGCCACGACCTCATGGGAGGCGGCCGTCTTCACGTGAAGATGATCTGACCGCCGGCGGCCATTTCGTAGAAATCGCCGACCGTGATGATGTCGCGCACCTGGTCGATAAAGATCGTCGAACCCCGAGTCCAGGTGCGAGCAGCCATGCCTCACCCCCTCTTCGGGCGAGAGCCTGGCCTTTCCACAGGTGTCAGGCATGTGTCCGGAACGTCAGAAGCGTGCCGGGAACGTCTTGTCAGGAATGTCCCCGGTTACTTCTCTTCACCGGTGGCCCTCACATACTCCTCACACCTGGCTCATCGGGCCATCACCTCGGACCCCGAGACTGTCGATGGAGCCGGAAAGCCGGCTGCACGACCGACGAAGGGAAACAGGAACAGACAATGCTGAAGAAGATCATCGCCACCACCGTCCTCGGCGGGACCCTCGCACTGGGCGCGGCCGGCGTGGCGGGAGCCGCGACCACAGGCGGCTCCGCCCACCCCAACTGCGCCAAGGCGCAGGCCGCGGTGACACGGATCGTCAAGCTGGAGGCGAAGGCCGACGTGTGGCTGCCCAAGGCCCAGCAGCGCGAGGCGACCGCCACGCAGAACGGCAACGCCAAGCGGGCCGCCCGCATCGGCCGGCGCATCGACCGGGTACAGAAGCTCGAGGCCAAGGCCAACGCCCGCATCCAGAAGGTCGAGGCCGCGTGCCCGGGCACGACCACCCCGTCGGGGGGCGCCGCCTCGTAGGCGCAACGGTTCCAAAAGGGGACCCGTGTGCCCTCGGGCCGCGGGTCCGCGGCCTCCGGCGTCGACGGGCCCTAGTCCGAGAGGTCGTCGACCAGCGAGGTGGCCAGGCGGCGGAGCCCGGCGGCGACCGCCGGTGACCGCACGCCGCCTGCGGCCTCGGTGGCCTCGGCGACGTAGCGGCGGGCGACCTCCACGGTGGCGGGCACCCCGGGGGAGGCGGCCACGATGGCCCGGGCCTTGTCCCGCTCGGGCTGGCCGAGGGGCTGGCCGAGCAGGGTGCGCAGCTCGGAGCCGGCGTCGGGGTCCTCGAGGGCGAGGAGGACCGGCAGGGTGTAGATCCCCTCGGCCAGGTCCTGCCCCGCCGGTTTGCCGAGCTCCTCGTCGGAAGCGACCACGTCGAGGACGTCGTCGCGCAGCTGGAAGACCATGCCGAAGCACTGGCCGTAGGCGGTGAGGGCGGCCACCTCGTCGGTCGGGGCACCGCCGGTGAGGGCGCCGATCCGGCACGAGGTGGACATGAGGGCGGCGGTCTTGCCGGCGATGGCCCCGAAGTACTCCTCCTGGGTGCGACCGGTCTGGAACGAGGCGCGCACCTCGGCCACCTGGCCCTGGCACAGCCGCCCCAGGGTGGTGGCCAGGAGCCCGGCGATCTCGGTGCCGAGCTCGGCGGCGATGGCCGCCGAGCGGGCCAGGAGGTAGTCGCCGGCCACGATGGCCACCAGGTTGCCGAACCGGCTGTTTACGCTCTCGACGTTGCGGCGCACCGTCGCCTCGTCGATCACGTCGTCGTGGTAGAGCGAGGCGAGGTGGACGAGCTCGACCGCCACACCGCCCAGAAGGTCGTCCTCGGTGGCCGCCCGTTCGCCCGAGGTGGCCGCGGCCAGGGCCAGGAGGGGCCGCAGCCGCTTGCCGCCGGCGGAGATCAAGTGGGTCGTGACCTCGTCGAGGAACCCGTCGCCCGTGACCACCGAGCCCGCCAGCAGGGGTTCGAGCCGCTGCAGGTCGTCATCGAGGCGTGGAAGGCCAAGGGCCTCGGTCGCGTTCACCAGGGATCACGATAGGCGACGGCCGGTAGCCACGGCGAGGTCAGCGGTGCCGGTCACAGGCGCCGCCGGCCCATCGGCCCAGGATGACGGAGGTGGCTGTGGGCGCGGCGCTGGGCCAACGGCCTCCCTGTACACTGGCTGCTCAGGGACGACCACGACGGAGGCGGTCACGTGTTCGAACGCTTCACCGACCGTGCACGACGAGTGCTGGTGCTGGCGCAGGAGGAGGCGCGCCTCCTCAACCACAGCTTCATCGGGACCGAGCACATCCTCCTGGGGTTGATCCACGAGGGAGAGGGCGTGGCCGCCAAGGCCCTCGAGTCGCTGGGCATCTCTCTCGAAGCGGTGCGCGAGAAGGTGGAGGAGACCATCGGCATGGCCGGGAGTGCCCCCAGCGGGTCCCCGCCCTTCACCCCGCGGGCCAAGAAGGTCCTCGAGCTTTCCCTGCGCGAGGCCCTCCAGCTCGGCCACAGCTACATCGGGACCGAGCACATGCTCCTCGGTCTCGTGCGCGAGGGCGAGGGCGTGGCCGCCCAGGTCCTCGTGAGCCTCGGCGCCGACCTGGGCCGGGTCCGCCAGCAGGTCATCCAGCTGATGTCGGGGTACCAGGGCAAGGAGGCGGTGGGCGCGGCCGCCGGCTCGGGGTCGGGCGACGCCCCCTCGGGCTCCCCGGTGCTCGACCAGTTCGGGCGGAACCTGACCCAGCTGGCCCGCGACGGCAAGCTCGACCCGGTCATCGGCCGGGCCAAGGAGATCGAGCGGGTCATGCAGGTCCTCTCGCGCCGCACGAAGAACAACCCGGTCCTCATCGGCGAGCCCGGCGTGGGCAAGACGGCCATCGTCGAGGGCCTGGCCCAGCGGATCGTGGCCAACGACGTCCCCGAGACGCTCTCGGGCAAGCAGCTCTACACCCTCGACCTCGGCGCCCTGGTGGCGGGGAGCCGGTACCGGGGCGACTTCGAGGAGCGGCTCAAGAAGGTCCTCAAGGAGATCCGCACCCGAGGCGACATCATCCTGTTCATCGACGAGCTGCACACCCTGGTAGGGGCGGGCGCGGCCGAGGGGGCGATCGACGCCGCCTCGATCCTCAAGCCCATGCTGGCCCGAGGTGAGCTGCAGACCGTCGGGGCCACCACCCTCGACGAGTACCGCAAGCACCTGGAGAAGGACGCGGCCCTCGAGCGCCGGTTCCAGCCGGTGAAGGTGGAGCAGCCGACCGTGGCCCTCACCATCGACATCCTGAAGGGCCTGCGCGACCGCTACGAGTCGCACCACGCCGTCACGATCACGGACCAGGCGCTGGTGGCTGCGGCGAACCTGGCCGACCGCTACCTGGCCGACCGCTTCCTGCCCGACAAGGCCATCGACCTGATCGACGAGGCGGGGAGCCGGCTGCGCATCCGGCGCATGACCACGCCGCCCAGCTACAAGAAGCTGGATGAGGAGATCAGCCGCCTGCGCGCCGACAAGGAAGCGGCCATCGAGAAGGGCGCCTTCGAGCAGGCCAAGAAGCTGGCCGAGCAGGAGACCGAGCGGCTCAGCCGCAAGGAGGCCCAGGAGGCCGAGTGGCGGGCCGAGGGCGTGGACCTGTTCGACGTCGTCGACGAGGAGGTCATCGCCGAGGTGCTGGCCAACTGGACCGGCATCCCCGTCTACCGGCTCACCGAGGAGGAGACGGCCAAGCTGCTGCGCATGGAGGACGAGCTCCACAAGCGGGTCGTCGGCCAGGAGGAGGCCCTCAAGGCGCTCTCGCGGGCCATCCGCCGCACCCGGGCCGGCCTGAAGGACCCCAAGCGGCCGAGCGGCTCGTTCATCTTCCTCGGCCCCACCGGGGTGGGGAAGACCGAGCTGGCCAAGACGCTGGCCGAGTTCCTCTTCGACGACGAGGACGCCCTCATCCAGCTGGACATGAGCGAGTACATGGAGAAGCACACGGTGAGCCGGCTGGTGGGGTCGCCCCCGGGCTACGTGGGCTATGAGGAGGGAGGGCAGCTCACCGAGGCCGTCCGCCGCAAGCCGTTCTCGGTGGTGCTCTTCGACGAGGTGGAGAAGGCGCACCCCGACGTCTTCAACACGCTGCTGCAGATCCTCGAAGACGGTCGGCTGACCGACGCCCAGGGCCGGTCGGTCGACTTCAAGAACACCGTGCTCATCATGACGTCGAACCTGGGCACGGCGGACCTGCGCAAGTCGCAGGTCGGGTTCTCCAAGAGCTCCGAGGCCATCACCTACGAGCGGATGAAGGCCAAGGTGCACGAGGCTCTCAAGGCCCACTTCCGCCCCGAGTTCCTCAACCGCATCGACGAGGTCATCGTCTTCCACGAGCTCTCCCGCGAGGAGGTCATCGAGATCGTCGACCTCATGCTCACCCGGACCTCCCAGCAGCTGGAGGTCCAGGGGCTGGGCCTCGAGCTCACCCCGGCGGCGCGCTCGCTCCTGGCCGAGAAGGGCTACGACCCCCAGCTCGGGGCGCGGCCGTTGCGCCGGGCCATCCAGCAGCTGGTGGAGGACCCGCTGTCGGAGAGGATCCTGTGGAAGGAGTTCCGGGTGGGGGAGACCATCGTGGTCGACGTGGACGACACGCCGGCCGAGGGCGAGGAGACCCCGCGGCTCACCTTCCGTGCGGTCGAGGGCGTCGAGCCCCCGCCCATGGAGCTGGCCGGCTCGACCGCCGACTGATCCCGGCGCCCCCCGTGCGGGGGGACCGCCGGGCGCCGGCTCCGGGTACGATGCCGACGTGGTCGACCAGGGCAGCGAGCCGCTGATCGAGGCGCTGGCGCTGGTGGCCCCCGGGACGCCGTTGCGCAACGGGCTCGACCGGATCCTGCAGGCCAAGCGGGGCGCCCTCGTGGTGGTGGGCGACGACCCGGTGGTGCTCTCGATCTGCACCGGCGGCTTCCTCCTCGACGCCGAGTTCAGCCCCCAGCGCCTCTCGGAGCTGGCCAAGATGGACGGGGCGATCATCCTGGCCTCTGACGCCTCCCGGATCGCCCGGGCCAACGTCCACCTGGTGCCCAAGGCCTCGATCCCGACCAGCGAGACCGGGACCCGCCACCGCACGGCCGAGCGGGTGGCCCGCTCCATCGACGTGCCGGTGGTGACCGTCTCCGAGGCGATGGCCACGGTCACGGTGTTCCGCCACGCCCGCAAGCACACCCTGCAGCGGACCGGCCGGCTGGTGGACCGCGCCGCGCAGGCCATCTCGACCGTCCAGCGCTTCAAGACCCGCTTCGACTTCGCCCTGGCCAGCCTGTCCACCCTCGAGGTCGAGGACGCGGTGTCGGTGCGCGACGTGGTCGACGTCCTCCAGCCCGGCGAGATGGTGGTCCGCTTCGCCGAGGAGATCGACGGCTACCTGGTCGAGCTGGGCGAGGACGGCCGGCTCATCCACCTCCAGATGGAGGAGCTGGGGGCGGGGCTGGAGACAGCCCTGCGCCTGGTGGTCATGGACTACGTGGCCATGCCCGCCGGGAACCGGTCCAAGGCGGACGGGAGGGCCGAGCTGGACCGGCGGGCCGACGCGGCCCTGGCCGCGCTGCACGCCCTCGGGTACGAGGACCTCCTCGACCCGGCCCCGGTGGCGGCCGCCCTCGGGCTGGGCGCGGCCCCGGGCGCCCTCGACACGGGCGTGGAGGCCCGCGGCTACCGCATCCTGCACCGGCTGCCCCGGGTCTCCGACCTCATCATCGAGCGGATCGTGGCGCGTTTCGGCACCCTCCCCCGCATCCTGCAGGCCTCGCTGGGGGAGCTCGAGGAGGTGGGCGGGGTCGGGGTGGCCAAGGCCCGCTCGGTCAAGAACGGCCTGGCCCGGCTGGTCGAGGCGAGCGTCCTCGAGCGCTTCGACTGAGCCCGGCCGGCGTCAGGGGGGCCGGCGAGTCGGGTAGAATGCACTGATCGTCCAGCCGGTATGGCACCGGCACCCCGGGTGCATGCACCACGCCGTTGGTGCGCGGGCCTGTTCCTGTTCGAGAGCGGGTCCCAGCCTGGGCGGACATGTCTCGTCATCGAAGGAGCGCGGTGTTCAAAGTCGGCGACAAGGTCGTGTATCCCCACCACGGGGCCGCGGTGGTGGAGCGCCGGGAGACCAAGGTGGCCTTCGGCGAGAAGCGCGAGTACCTGGTCCTGCGCCTCGCCTACGGCGACCTCACCCTGATGGTCCCGGCCGACAACACCGAGGGGGTGGGTCTGCGGGAGGTCATCAACGACGAGGAGGTCGAGGAGGTCTTCGCCGTCCTGCGCAAGAAGGAGGCGCGGATGCCGACCAACTGGTCCCGGCGGTACAAGAACCACTCCGAGAAACTGCGGTCCGGCGACATCTACCAGGTGGCCGAGGTGGTGCGGAACCTCTCGATCAGGGACAAGGACAAGGGCCTGTCGGCCGGGGAGAAGCGGATGCTGTCGCGGGCCCGTCAGATCCTCGTCTCCGAGCTCACCTTCGCCCTGGCCGTCGACGAGGAGACGGCGGAGCAGCGCCTGAACGACGCGTTGCCCTGATCCCGGCCGGTGCCGTCACGCCCCGACGACCCGACCGCTGACGCGGCGCCCGCGGTCTGGGCGGTGGTCGTCGCCGCCGGATCGGGCGCCCGGTTCGGCCGGCCCAAGCAGTTCGACCTCCTGGCCGGAAGCCCCGTGGTGGAGCGCTCGGTGTCGGCCTGCCGCTCGGTGGCGGCCGGCGTCGTCCTCGTCCTGCCGCCCGACCGCCTCGACGAGGCCCACGGCGCCGACGTGGTGGTGGCCGGAGGGACCACCCGCTCGGCCTCGGTCCGGCTGGGCCTGGCCGCGGTGCCCGACGAGGCCGCCATCGTGGTGGTCCACGACGCCGCCCGCCCGCTGGCCGGCCCCGAGCTCTTCCGCTCGGTGGTCGAGGCGGTGACCGCCGGCGCCGACGCCGCCGTCTGCGCCCTCCCCGTCTCCGACACCCTCAAGCGGGTTGGTGCCGGGACACGCGTGGTCGAGACCGTGGCGCGCCAGGGGCTGGTGGCCGTGCAGACCCCCCAGGGGTTCGCGGCGTCGGTGCTGCGCCGGGCGCACCTCGACGGGGACGAGGCAACCGACGACGCCGGCCTGGTGGAGGCGCTCGGCGCTACGGTCGTGGTGGTGCCGGGGGACCCGAGGAACGTGAAGCTCACCACGCCGGCCGACCTCGTCTACGCCGAGCACCTGCTCGGGGGCTGACCGTGCGCATCGGCCAGGGCGTCGACGTCCACGCCTTCTCCGACGACCCCGACCGGCCGCTGGTGCTGGGCGGCGTCGAGGTGCCCCAGGGCCGTGGGCTGGCGGGCCACAGCGACGCCGACGCCCTGGCCCACGCCCTGGCCGACGCGCTGCTGGGGGCGGCCGGCCTGGGCGACCTCGGTCACCACTTCCCCGACACCGACCCGGCCTGGGCCGGGGCCGACAGCATGGCCCTGCTCGCCGAGGTGGCGGGGATGGTCGGGCGGGCCGGCCTGGAGGTGGCCAACGCCGACTGCACCGTGGTGGCCGAGACGCCGCGGCTCGCCCCCCACACCGACGAGATGGCGGCGCGCCTGACCGAGGCGGTGGGTGGGCCGGTGTCGGTCAAGGCCACCCGGGCCGAGGGGCTGGGACCGATCGGGCGGGGGGAGGGGGTGGCCTGCCTGGCGGTGGCCCTGCTCGTGCCCCGCGACCGCGGGCCGGCGCGGCCGTGAGCCCGCGGCCTGCCGGGGGGGGCCGCTCGGCCGGCCGCGGCCGCGGCCGGTCGCCCGCCGCGGGCCGGGCCCCCTCGCGCCCCCGACCGTCGGGGCGCGGGGGTGGCGCCCCGGACCGGCGGGCCGCGCCGTCGCGCGCCCGGCGTCCCGGTGCCGGCGAGCTCGGCGGGGACCAGGTGGAGGGCCGCCGCGCCGTGCTCGAGCTGCTGGCCGCCGGGCGGCGGCCGGTGCGCCGGCTGTGGTTGGCCGAGGGGCTCGACCCCTCCCCGCAGCTGGACGAGATCGAGTCCCTGGCGGCACGACGCAAGGTCCGGGTGGAGACGGTGGGGAGGTCGCGCCTCGAGGCCGAGGCCCGCACGGACGCCCCCCAGGGCGTCCTCGCCCTGGCCCGGCCGATCGAGCCGATCCCCCTCGACGACCTGTGCGTGGCCGGCACGGTCGAGCCCTTCCTCCTGGTCGTGGCGGGCGTGACCGATCCCCGCAACCTCGGCGCGCTCCTGCGCAGCGCCGAGTGCGCCGGCGTGACCGGGGTGGTTCTGGCCCGCCACCGGGCGGCCCACCTCTCCCCCACGGTGGCCAAGGTGGCGTCCGGCGCCATCGAGCACCTCGGCTTCGCCGTGGTGGGCGGGATCCCGGCGGCCCTCGGCCGGCTGGAGGACCTCGGGGTGTGGACCATCGGCCTGGCCGGCGAGGTCGGGCGCTCCCTCTACGACCTGCCGCTGGGCACGGGCCCCGTGGCCCTGGTCGTGGGGGGTGAGGAGAAGGGGCTGGCCCCGCTCGTGCGCCGGCGGTGCGCCGAGGTGGCGGCCGTCCCCCAGCACGGGTCGATCCCCTCGCTCAACGTGGGGGTGGCCGGCGCGGTGGCCTGCTTCGAGGTGGCCCGCCAGCGGGTGGCCGCGAGCGGGTGAGCCGCTCCCCGGTGAGCCGTGTGCGGGACCCGAGTGGGCCCGCTTGCTTGCGCGGCCACCCCGGGGCGGGCATTCTGAGCCGGTGACACAACCGTTTCCTCCGCCCCCCGGCCGGCCGGAGGGGCGCCGCGGGGGGGACCGCGTCACACTTTCCCGGGCGCTCGTCCTGTTGGTGGCGGCGGTCGTTGTCGGCGCCGTCTGCCTAGCGCTGGGGGCGAGGCCGGTCACCGACACGGGGAGCGGTGCCGCCGTCACCACGACCACGACCACGACGGCGCCGTCCCATTCGACCACCACCACGACCACCCTGCGGCCGACCACGGCGGTGAAGGTGCTCGTGGCCAACGGCAGCTCGACGGACGGGGCCGCCACCTACTACACGACAAAGCTGAAGACCGACGGGTGGGGCACCCTGACCCCGACCACAACCACCTCGTCGGCCAGCGCCTCGACCGTCTACTACGCGGCGGGCAACGAGCCCCAGGCCCAGGCGGTCGCCACCTCGCTCGGTCTCGGCGCCTCCTCCGTCGAGCCGCTCAGCTCGGCCGCGCCGGTCTCCTCCACCGCCGGGGCCGACGTGGTGGTGGTGATCGGCCCGGACCTCGGCGGCAAGGTCACGACCACCACCACGACCACCGCCGGCACAGCGGCCACCTCGACAACGAGCTCGGCCACAACCACGACCACCACCACACCGACGGCCACAGCCACCGGGTAGGGGCGGCGTGGCCGACCTCCCGCCGGTGCTCCGCCCGCTGTGCGAGCACCCCGCCGACGCCGCCCTCTTCGTCGACTTCGACGGCACCCTGGCCCCCATCGTCGACGACCCCGCCGCCGCCCGCCCCCTCGACGGCGCGCCCGAGGTGCTGGCCGCCCTGGCCCGCCGCTTCGGCCTGGTGGCCGTGGTCTCGGGCCGACCGGTCGCCTTCCTCCTCGAGGCGCTGGACCACCCGCACGGGGTGGCCATGGCCGGCCTCTACGGCATGGAGGCCGCCCCGCCCGGCGGAGCGGTCGAGACCCGGCCCGACGCCGCGGCCTGGCGGCCGGTGGTGGATGAGGTGACCCGCCTGGCCCAGGCCGAGGCGGCGCCCGGGGCCGAGGTGGAGCCCAAGGGGCTGACGGTGACCCTCCACTGGCGGCGCCACCCCGCCGCCGAGGGGTGGTCCCGGTCGTTCTGCGAACGGGCGACGGCCCGGACCGGCCTGGTGGTCCAGCCGGGGAGGATGGCCCTCGAGCTGCGCCCGCCGGTCGCCGGCGACAAGGGCACGGTGGTGCGGGCCTTGGCCCGGGGCCACGCCGCCGTCGCCTGCTTCGGCGACGACCTCGGCGACCTCCCCGCCTTCGCGGCCCTGGCCGAGCTGGCCGGGACCGGGGTGGCCGTGGCCCGGGTGGCGGTGGTCGACCCCGAGAGCCCGGCCGAGGTGGCGCTCGCCGCCGACCTGGTCGTGGACGGCCCCGAGGGTGCGCTCGACCTCCTGGCCCGCCTGGCCGCCGGCTGCTGAGGTCTTAGGCAGGCGGGACCGCCGCGGCCAGCACGTCGGCCAGCCAGGCTCCGGCGGTGCGGGCCGCCACCGTCCGGCGCAGCCGGGCGGCACGCTCGGAGCGCTCCCGGTCGCCCATGCGCAGGGCCCGGTCGAGCGCCCCCGCCGTCTCGGCGACGTCGAAGGGGTTGACCTCGATGACGGACCCCCGCAGCTCCTCGTAGGCGCCGGCCTCGCGGGAGAGCACCACCACGCCGTCGGTGGCGTTGACCAGCGGCCCCTCCTTGGCCACCAGGTTCATGCCGTCGCGGACCGGGTTGACCAGCAGCACGTCGTAGCGGGTGAGGGCGGCCACCGAGCGGACCGGGTCGTCGGCCACGTCGAGCACCACCGGGGTCCACCCCTCGACGGCGAAGCGGTCGTTGATCCGGGCCGCGGCGTGCTCGACCTCGGTGCGGTAGGCGAGGTAGTCGGCCAGCCCCTGGCGCGAGGGGTAGGCGAGGGCCACCATCACCACCTCGCCGCGCCACTCGGGTCGGGTCTCGAGCAGCTCCTCGAAGGCCCAGAACCCGCGCAGCAGGTTCTTGGAGAGCTCCACCCGGTCCACTCGCAGCACCAGGCGCCGGTCGCCGACCACCTCGTCGAGCTGGCGGGCGGCCTCGGCCACCGCCGGCGAGGAGGCCTCCGCGGCCAGGGTCCCCGGGTCGGGGCCGAGCGGCGCCACGAAGGTCCGCGGCGCCGGCGGCCCGCCGGCGGCCTCGGCCAGTTCGGGATCGTCGAAGGCGGCCCGGAAGGCGGCCTCCCAGCGTGCGGTGTGGAAGCCGCAGGCGCCGAAACCGGCCAGCCCGGCCAGGAGCTCGCCGGCCGCCTGCCGGGGCAGGCTGCGCAGCCCGCTCGGGTCGGCGAAGGGGGTGTGGCTGAAGTGGACCGTGCGCAGGTCGGGGCGGGTGGCGGCCAGCATCGCCCCGCACAGGGACAGGTGGTAGTCCTGCACGAGCACCCGGGCCCCGGGGTCGGCCTCGGCCGCCACGGCCTCGGCGAACTGCGCGTTGAGGCGGCGGTAGGCGTCCCAGGCCTCGGCCCAGTGGCGGTCGAAGCGCGGCCGCCGGGGCAGGTCGAACAGGTGGTGGTGGCAGAACCACAGCGTGGCGTTGGAGACCACGTCGTAGGCCATGCGGTAGGTGTCGGGGTCGACGTCGAGCGTGACGATGCGCAGGCCGGCCTCGGCCATGAGGCCGGCCGACGGTGGCCAGCCGGTCGGCCTCGCTCATGGAGGCGGAGATCCAGACCGCCCCGGTGCCGGCCAGCAGCGGGTGCAGGGTGCCGGCCAGGCCCCCGCCGGGGGCGGCCACCACCGGCCGATCGTCGTCGTCCAGCTGGAACGAGAGCGGGCCACGGTTGGAGGCGACGACCAGGTCGGCCACGGCGGGAGGCTACCGGGCGCCGGCGGTCCCCGCCCCGCCCTCGCCGCCGAGCGGGGCCCGTGCCAGGCCGGCCCGGAGCACCTCGACGGCCTGGGGCCGGAGCTCGGCGAGCGGGCGGTTGCGGTGGATCCGGACCCCGAGGTCGACCTGGGCCACCGAGGCCGTGCCGAAGCGGCTGGCCACGTCGACGAGGAGGCCCAGCTCCACGCCGTAGCCGGGGGCGAGCTCCAGCTTCTCGAGGACCCAGCGGGGAGCCGCCGTCTCGCCGGCCAGGGGCTGGCGGACCCCGAGCAGGTGGGGGAAGAGGACCTCGAGCAGGGGCCGGGCCATGAGCTCGGTGACCCGCCCCCCGCCCGTCGGGGCTCCCGTGGAGCGGCCGGTCGTAGAACCCCTTCACCAGGGCCACGTCCTCGGCCAGCAGGAGCGGGCCCAGGAGCCCCGACACGAACCACTCCGAGGTGTTCTCGACGTCGGCGTCGAGGAAGGCGACCAGCTCGCCCATCGACCCCTCCAGCCCGGCGGCCATGGCGCGGCCCTTCCCGCCCCGGCCGTCGAGGGCCAGCACCCGCGCCCCGGCCCGCCGCGCCGTCTCGGCGGTGGCGTCGGCGGACCCGTCGTCGACCACGACGACCTCGTCGACCAGACCCGAGCCGCCGGCCGCCGCCACGTGGGCCCCGACGACGGCGGAGACGACCGCGCCCACGGTCCGCTCCTCGTCGCGCGCCGGGATGCACACGGAGACGGTCCGGCCCGCCTTGGCGGCGAGCACACGGGCGGTGTCGAACTCGGACCGATGGAAGGTCCGTGGGCCGTCGGTCATCTCCCGATCATCCCCCATCGCCGCCGTGCCCGTGGACGCGTCGGCGCGCCCGGCCCCGGGCGCTGATTGACGCCAGGCCCCGGATCGACCACCATGGAGGGATCATCCAGAGCGGCTGAGGGACGGGCCCTGCGACGCCGCGGCAACCAGTGGGACATCGGGATCGAGGCGCGTGAGCGCCGGCCAGGGTCCATCAGGTGCCAATGCCCGACCGATGAGGAGGACACCGATGGACCACGTCACTGGGCTGCGCTGTCGAGAGTGCGGGCGCGAGTTCCCGGCCGAGGCCCTGCACGTCTGCGACTTCTGCTTCGGGCCGCTGGAGGTCGCCTACGACTACGAGCGCATCGCCGCCCGGGTCAGCCGGGAGCGCATCGCCGCCGGTCCCCGGACCGATCTGGCGCTACCGCGACCTGCTGCCGGTCGACGACGACGCCCCGGTCGACCTGGGCGCCGGCTTCACCCCGCTGGTGCGGGCCGACCGGCTGGCGGCCGAGCTCGGACTGGGCGAGCTGTGGATCAAGGACGACACGGCCAACCCCACCGGCTCGTTCAAGGACCGGGTGGTCTCGGTGGCCCTCACCAAGGCCCGCCAGCCTGGGCTTCAAGGTGGCGGCCTGCGCCTCGACCGGCAACCTGGCCAACTCGGTGGCGGCCCACGCCGCCCGGGCGGGCATGGCCTCGGTGGTGCTGATCCCCCACGACCTCGAGGAGGCCAAGGTCACCATGACCGCCGTCTACGGCGGGCACGGTGGTGGCGGTGGAGGGCACCTACGACGACGTGAACCGGCTGTGCGCCGAGCTGACCAGCGAGCACCCCAGCTGGGCCTTCGTCAACGTCAACGTGCGCACCTACTACGCCGAGGGCTCCAAGACCCTGGCCTTCGAGGTGGCCGAGCAGCTGGGCTGGCGAGGCCCCCGACCACGTCGTGGTGCCCATCGCCTCGGGCAGCCAGCTGGTCAAGGTGGCCAAGGGCTTCGACGAGCTGGGCCGGGTCGGCCTGCTCGAGGGGACGCCGGCGGTGCGGGTGTCGGGGGCCCAGGCGGCCGGCTGCTCGCCGGTGGCCACCGCCTTCGCCGAGGGGACCGACGCCATCCGGCCGGTGAAGGCCTCGACCATCGCCAAGTCGCTGTCCATCGGCAACCCGGCCGACGGGTGGTACGCGCTGCGGGCCGTCCGCGAGTCGGGCGGGGCCTGCGCGGCGGTGACCGACGACGAGATCATCGAGGGGATCCGGCTGCTGGCCCGCACCGAGGGGATCTTCGCCGAGACGGCGGGCGGGCGTGACCATCGCCACCCTGGCCAAGCTGGCCGCCGAGGGGGTGGTCCGAGGCGACGAGCGGGTGGTGGCCCTGGTCACCGGCCACGGGCTGAAGACCGTCGAGGCCCTCGCGGGGACGGTCGGGCCCGACCGTCACCATCGCCCCCACCCTGGAGGCCTTCGACGGCGCCGTGGACCTCGACCGGCGGCGGGCGTGACCGGCGCCACGGCCGCCCCGCCCGGCGTGACCGGACCGACCACTGAGGAGGAAGCCCGATGACCGTGTCCGTGCGGATCCCCACCCAGCTGCGCACCCTGACCGGCGGGGCCGGGGAGGTCCAGGTCGAGGGGTCGACCGTGGGGCAGGCCCTGAAGGCGCTCGACACGGCCCACCCGGCTTCGCCGAGCGGCTGTTCGACGAGGACGGGGCCCTGCGGCGGTTCGTCAACGTCTTTCTGGCCGACGAGGACGTCCGGTTCCTCGAGGGCCTGGCCACCCCGGTGGCCGACGGGCAGACGCTGTCGATCGTGCCGGCGGTGGCCGGGGGCTGACTCCCGGGGCCGAGCCGGCGCGGTTGCGCGCGTCGGGCCGGCGTGGTTTGCTGTTAGCACTCGATGAACGAGAGTGCTAACGGACCCGCTAAGGTGTCCGCTAGGCAGCGGGCCGGCCGTGGGGGTCGGCATACCAACGGAGGACAGTGCACATGCCCAAGCAGATCGCCTTCGACGAGGAGGCCCGGCGGTCCCTCGAGACCGGCATGAACAAGCTGGCCGACGCCGTCCGGGTCACCCTCGGCCCCAAGGGCCGCAACGTCGTGCTCGACAAGAAGTGGGGCGCCCCCACCATCACCAACGACGGCGTGTCGATCGCCAAGGACATCGATCTCGAGGACCCCTTCGAGAGGATCGGCGCCGAGCTGGTGAAGGAGGTGGCCAAGAAGACCGACGACGTGGCCGGCGACGGCACCACCACGGCCACCGTGCTGGCCTGGGCCATGGTCCACGAGGGGCTGCGCAACGTGGCCGCCGGCGCCAACCCGATGTCGCTCAAGAAGGGCATCGAGGCCGGCGTCGAAGAGGCCGTGACCTCCATCCACGGCATCGCCCGCGAGACCGACTCCAAGGAGCAGATCGCCCAGGTGGCGTCGATCTCGGCCGCCGACAACGAGATCGGCGGGATGATCGCCGAGGCCATCGACAAGGTGGGCAAGGACGGTGTGATCACCGTCGAGGAGTCCCAGACCTTCGGGATGGACATGGACCTCGTCGAGGGGATGCGCTTCGACAAGGGCTACATCTCGCCCTACTTCGTGACCGACCCCGAGCGCATGGAGGCCGTCCTCGAGGACGCCTACGTGCTGCTGGTCGGCTCCAAGATCACCGCCGTGCGGGACCTGCTCCCCATCCTCGAGAAGGTCATGCAGTCGGCGAAGCCGCTGGTGATCGTGGCCGAGGACGTCGAGGGCGAGGCCCTGGCCACCCTGGTGGTCAACAAGATCCGCGGCACCTTCAAGAGCGTGTCGGTCAAGGCCCCCGGCTTCGGCGAGCGGCGCAAGGCGATGCTGCAGGACATGGCCATCCTGACCGGCGGCCAGGTCGTCACCGAAGAGGTCGGCCTGAAGCTCGAGAACGTCGGCCTCGACCTGCTCGGCCGGGCCCGCAAGGTGGTCGTCACCAAGGACGAGACCACCATCGTCGAGGGCGCCGGCGAGGAGTCCGACATCAAGGGCCGCATCAACCAGATCAAGGCCGAGATCGAGAACACCGACTCCGACTACGACCGGGAGAAGCTGCAGGAGCGGCTGGCCAAGCTGTCCGGTGGCGTGGCCGTCATCAAGGTCGGCGCGGCCACCGAGGTCGAGCTCAAGGAGAAGAAGCACCGCATCGAGGACGCCGTCTCCACCACCAAGGCGGCCATCGAGGAGGGCGTGGTCCCCGGCGGCGGCGTCGCCTTGCTGCGGGCCCAGGCGGCCATCCTCGGCCGGGCCGAGAAGCTCGAGGGCGACGAGGCCACCGGGGCGCGCATCGTGGCCCGGGCGGTCGAGGAGCCGCTGAAGCAGATCGCCGTCAACGCCGGCCTCGAGGGCGGCGTGATCGTGGAGAAGGTCCGGGGCCTCAAGGGGGCCCACGGGCTCAACGCGGCCACCGGCGACTACGGCGACCTGTTCAAGGACGGGGTCATCGACGCCGCCAAGGTGACCCGCTCGGCCCTGCAGAACGCCGCCTCCATCGCCGCCCTGTTCCTCACCACCGAGGCGGTCATCGTGGACAAGCCCGAGGAGCACGCGCCGGCCATGCCGGGCGGGGGCATGGAGGACTTCTGAGCCGTCGCTGACGGGCCCCACCCGGCCCGTTCGGGTGGGGGGGGCCGCCGAGCGGTCCCCGATGTTCGAGGTTGACCGAGGGGCGCCTGGTGGCGCCCCTCGGTCGCGCACAGCCGGGTCTTTCCCCCGGGGTCCGGGGGGTCCCTAAGCTGTCGGCGTGGCGCACCCAGGCGATGACCCCGTGCTCGAGCCGTCGGAGGGCTGGGGTGTCCTCCATCTGTTCTGCCGGCCGGGCCTGACCGTGGACCGGGCAGAGGTGCTCGCCGCGGAGGAGGCCGCCCGCAAGCACGGCAACCAGGTGGTGGCGGCGGCCATGCTCGGCCACAAGGCGGACGTCGGCCTCATGGTGCTCGGACCGGACCTGTGGAGCCTGCGGGCCTTCCAGACCGGGATCCAGGCGGCCGGCCTCGAGCCGGTCGACTCCTACGTCTCGCTCACCGAGCTGTCGGAGTACGCGGCGGGCATCCCCGAGGAGATGCGGCAGGCCCGCCTCTTCCCCCAGCTGCCCCCCGAGGGCCTGCGCGCCTTCTGCTTCTACCCCATGTCCAAGCGCCGGTCGGCCGACCGCAACTGGTATGCACTCGACTTCGAGGAGCGCAAGGCCCTGATGCGCGCCCACGGGGAGGTCGGCCGCACGTTCCGCGGCAGGGTCCTCCAGCTGGTGACCGGTTCGACCGGCCTCGACGACTGGGAGTGGGGGGTCACGCTCTTCGGCGCCCACCCCGACGACCTGAAGGAGTGCGTCTACCGGATGCGCTTCGACGAAGCCTCGACCCACTACGCCGAGTTCGGCCCCTTCTACACCGGGATGGTGGCCGAGCTGGAAGAGGTGCTGGCGGCCACCGGGCCCGCCCGGTGAGCACCGTCGCCCCGGAGGCCGACCTCGAGCACCTGCGCCACGGGCTGGGCCGGCTCGGGCGGGTGGTCGTCGCCTTCAGCGGCGGGGCCGACTCGGCCTTCCTGGCCCGGGTGGCCCACGACACCCTGGGGCCCGAGCGGGTGCTCTGTGCCACCGCCGTCTCGCCGTCGCTGGCCCCCGCCGAGGAGGAGGAGTGCCGGGCGCTCGCCGCCGAGTGGGGGCTGCGCTGGGTGGCGGTGGCGACCTCGGAGATGGAGGACCCCCGCTACCTGGCCAACGGCCCCGACCGGTGCGCCCGCTGCAAGACGGCGCTGATGGACGTCCTCGGCCCCCTGGCCGGGCGCGAGCAGGCCACCGTGGTCCTGGGGGTGAACGTCGACGACCTGGGCGACCACCGGCCGGGCCAGCGCGCCGCGGCGGAGGCCGGCGCCGCCTTCCCCCTGGTCGACGCCGGCTTCACCAAGGCGCGGCATCAGGGAGTGCTCCCGGCAGCTCGGCCTCCGCACGTGGGACAAGCCGGCGGCGGCCTGTCTCTCCTCGCGCATCCCCTACGGCACCCCGGTCTCGCTCGGCACCCTGCGGTCGGTGGCGACGGCCGAGGCGGCCCTCCGCGGCCTGGGCTTCGCCGAGCTGCGCGTCCGGCACCACGGCGACCTGGCCAGGGTGGAGGTGCCGGTGGACCAGCTGGCCGGGGTGGTCGAGCGGCGCGAGGTCGTGGTGGCCGCGGTCAGGTCGGCCGGCTACGCCTTCGTCGCCCTCGACCTCGAGGGGTTCCGCTCGGGCAGCCTCAACCGGGTGCTGGGCTCCATGGTGGGTGTGGGGGAGGGGCGGTGATACAGGTCCGCGTGAAGATGACCTTCCCCGAGGCGCTCGTGCGCGTGCCGATCCTGGCCCGCATGGTGCGCCAATTCGACGTCGAGCCCAACATCCGACGGGCCAACGTCGAGGACCACCAGGGGTGGATCGTCTGCGAGCTCGACGGCGAGCCGGCGGCGGTGGAGGAGGCGCTGGACTGGCTCCGCGGCGAGGGCATCCAGGTCGACCTCCTGGGCGACGTGCTCGAGGGGTGAGGGCGCCTCAGCGGCGGTCGGAGGGCAGGAACGAGTAGACGGACATGTCCCGCCGCTCGGCGCCGACCGCCTGCCAGCTGCGGAGCAGCCCCTCACAGCTGTAGCCGGCGGACTCGGCCGTCCGCGACGAGGCGGTGTTCCAGGGTTCGACGAAGAGCTCGAGGCGGGCCACGCCCACCTCGTCGATGGCCCAGGTGCTCAGGGCCCGCAGGGCCTGGCTCGCCGCCCCGCGGCGCCGGGTCGCCGGCAGCACCCAGTACCCGACCGAGGCACGACCCAGGTCGAGGTCGCGCCGTCCACAGCCCGATCGACCCCAGCCCGTCGCCGCCGGCCGCGTCGGCGATGACGAAGGAGAAGCCGAAGCCGTCGGCCAGGCGGCGCCGTTGGCGTTCGACGTAGGCCAGGGCCGCCTCCGGGTCGCCGCCGGCGGGCACCGTCGAGATGAGGGGGATCAGGGGGTCGGACGAGGCCTCGACGACCATGGGCACGTCGCGGCGCTCGAATCTCCGCAGCAGGAACGGCCCGGCGCAGAGCTCCGGCAGGTTGTCGGGCGGCACGTCCCCGTTTAGCGGCCGCCGGCGGGAGGGTCGGCGTCCTTGGGGACCTGCCAACCGGCCGACGAGACGGTGCGGGGCTCGTAGAAGACGCAGCCGTCGGGGCAGGCGAAGGGGAGCGGGTCGTTGGCCCCGACCTTGCAGCGCTCGAGCTTCTCCCCGCTCGAGATGGTCTGCATGACGTAGTGGCGGCAGTCCTCGTTCACGGGCACGCCACATTCTGGTCCACCACGCCGCGGTGTGGGTGCAGGGGTGGCCGGCGGGCGAGGTAGCGTCAGGCGGTGGACCAGAACGTCCCCGCCCGGACCCTGCTCAGGTGGAGCGAGAGCCTCGCCGCCATCGCCCGCACGGGCCTCGGGTTCACCGAGAGCCTCTACGAGCGGGAGCGCTTCGAGGAGATCCTGCGGGTGGCGGCCGACATCCGGGCCGTGGCCGACGAGGGGGTCGACGGCGTGGAGGACGCCGACGGGCTGGTCGAGGAGTGGCTGGGGCAGGTGGGCCGGGGCGTCCCCGGCTACGTGACCCCCAAAGTGGCGGTCGGGGCGGCCGTGGGCAACGACAAGGGGGAGCTCCTCTTGATCCAGCGGGCCGACTCGGGGGTGTGGCTCTACCCCACCGGCTGGTGCGACGTGGGCTACTCGGCGGCCGAGGTCGTGGTGAAGGAGGTGCTGGAGGAGACCGGCATCGAGGCCGAGCCCGAGCGGTTGATCGCCGTCCTCGACGGGCTCCGCCTCGGCTTCACCCGGGTGCCCCTCTACTCCCTCGTCTTCTACTGCCGGGCCGTCGGCGGCAAACTCGAGCCACATCCCCTCGAGTGCCGCGACGTGGGCTGGTTCACCGCCGATGCCCTCCCTTCCCCGCTGGTCGGGGTGGAGCGGTGGGGTGACCACGTCTTCGCCGCCCTGCGGGGGGAGCACCGCGACGTGCTCTACGACCGGGTGCGCCAGCCGATGTGGCGCGGCCCGGTCGACCCCGACTGATGGGCGAGGTCACGGTCGAAGAGGCCCGGGCGGCCGACGACGAGCTCCTTGAGGCGCTGGCGCGCCTGGTCCCCCAGCTCTCCTCCTCGGCACCCCCGCCGACCATGGTGGAGCTGGCGAGGATCGTGGACGCCGCGGCCACGACCCTCTTCGTGGCGCGGGACGAGGCCGGCGTCGTCGTGGGAACGCTCACCCTGGCCCTGTTCTCGGTGCCCACCGGGGTCCGTGCCTGGGTGGAAGACGTCGTGGTCGACACCGAGGCCCGGGGTGCCGGTGCCGGTGCGGCCCTGGTACGGGCGGCCCTGGCGGCGGCGGCCCAGGCCGGTGCCCGCACGGTCGATCTCACGTCACGGCCAAGCCGCGAGGACGCCAACCGTCTCTACCGAAACCTCGGCTTCGAGCAGCGACACACCAACGTGTATCGCTACGAGCTCTGACGGCACCCCCAGCAGCAGCAGCGGCGTGCAGTGGACCAGAAAAGGCGCGCTGACGATGGGGGACAGAGGATGCTCAGCGCGCAGAAGTGATCGGGCGGGCACCGGGATAGAGTGACGCCGCGACCCCAGTGAGGGGGGAGGCATGGCCTACCACTCCGGGCGAGTCGTCCACGACGCCGACGCCCACATCATGGAAACCCCGACATGGCTCCGTGAGCACGCCGACCCGTCGATCCGTGATCGCATCCAGCCACTTCGCTATCCCGGCGGCAACGAGCTTCGCCAGAGCGGTGATCCCGTGGAGCAGCTTGAGGACCTCCCACAGGCCTTTGCCGAACTGGCCGAGAGGCACGCGTCGGACGAGTACCGGGCCGACGAGGGGACCAAGATCATGACGCGCAAGAACTTTGCCGCCACCGGGTCCTTCATCGCCGCCGACCGGCCTCGAGCCCTCGACCTGCTGGGGTTCTCCAGCCAGCTTGTCTTCAACACCTTTCACAACCGGCGGCTGCACGACTGGGAGCACTCGGGCGACCTCGACCTCGCCTACGGAGTGGCGCTGGCCCACAACCGTGGGATGGTCGAATTCTGCTCGGTCGATTCCCGTCTCCTTCCCACCTGCTACGTGCCCCTGGCCGACTTCGACCGGGCGGCAGCCTCGGCGGGTCGGGCCATCGACATGGGGGCCGCCGCCCTGCTGGTCGCCTCGGGTTGCCCGGCCGGCCACTCGCCCAGCCACGTCGGGCTGGACGGCGTATGGAGCCGGGCACAGGAGTCGGGGATACCCGTCGTGTTCCACGTGGGAGGCACCGGGGACCTGATCGACCGCAATTACTTTGCCAACGGGTTGCCGGTGCCGCCCGACTTCCACGGAGGTGAGGAGAACTTCCGGTCCGTCGACTACATGGGGATCCCGCGTCCGCCGGAGCAGACGCTGGCCACGATGATCTTCGACGGCGTGCTCGACCGGTTCCCCGACCTCCGACTCGGCGTCATCGAGCAGGGAGCGGTGTGGGTTCCGAGCTGGATCCGCCAGATGGAGTCCGCGGTCGACGCCTTCGGCCGCCACGAGGATCGCATCCAGAAATTGGAGCTGCGTCCGGCCGACTACGTCCGGCGCCAGATCCGCTTCACGCCGTACCCGACCGAGGACGTGGGCTGGATCATCGCCCAGGCCGGCCCCGAGGTGGCCATGTTCTCCTCGGACTACCCCCACGTGGAGGGCGGGCGGAAGCCCCTCGAGCACTTCGCCGCCTCGATGGCCGCCGCTGGGACGGACCACGAGGCGCAGGAGCGCTTCTACAGCGCCAACTTCCTCGACCTCATGGGCACGGCCGGACTGGCCCTGGCGGCCTGAGCCCGCGGTCCGGCGGTCCGGCGGGGACGGTCCGACCGGGCACGCCACACCGTGGTGGGGATCGTGCCACGCATCGTGGCGCAACTCCGGGGGGGGGCATGACCGCTCGTCACGGGTGACCGCCACCGCCCGGATCCGGGGTGCCGGATCCGCCGTAGCTCTCCGCAGCTGTTGAGCTCTCACGTCGTGAAGTGGACGAACGTGTGTCGATGCGTGCTATGACGCCTGCGTGACATCCACGTCGAACGGCAATGGCGTCGCCTTCCTTGGCGCGTCCGGCACCGCCCTGCCCGTGCCGAGGCCGTTGACCCTCCATGTCGGTGACCACATCTCCGACATCGTCCGCTGAGAAGGGGGCCGTCCGTGCCGCTGCCGTCGACCACCGTGACCGTGCACCCGTCGTTTGTCGTCGGTCGGGTCGACCCCCGTATCTTCGGTGGGTTTCTCGAGCACATGGGCAGGGCCGTGTACGGCGGGGTGTTCGACCCCGACAGCCGTCATGCCGACCCGTTTGGGTGTCGCACCGACGTCCTCGAGCAGCTCCAGCGGCTCGAGATGACCACGATGCGCTATCCAGGTGGGAACTTCGTCTCGGGCTACCACTGGCGCGATGGCGTCGGGCCGGTCGAGCAGCGGCCGACCGTCCGGGAGCTCGCCTGGAACAGCGTGGAGCCGAACACGTTCGGGACCGACGAGTTCCTCGGCCTGTGCGAGCGAATGTCGTGGGAACCCATGCTGGCGGTCAACCTGGGCACCGGGAGCCCCGAGGAGGCGCGGGACTGGGTCGAATACTGCAACGCACCGGCTGGGACGAAGGTGGCCGACCTCCGCGCTGCGTACGGCCACCCCGATCCTTACGCCGTCGGGTTGTGGTGCCTCGGCAACGAGATGGACGGACCCTGGCAGCTCGGTCACGTCTCGGCCGAGGAGTACGCCACCCGTGCCCGCATGGCCTCGCAGCTGATCCGCGGCATCGACCCGTCCATCCACACGGTGGTGTGCGGCTCGTCGGGGCCTGATCTCCCGAGCTACCTCGAGTGGGACCGCCGTGTCCTCGAGGGCATGGGTGACCAGGCCGACTTTCTCAGTGTCCACCGCTACGTGAACAACTTCGCCGACGACACGCCCGAGTTCCTCGCGTCGGGCCGCGACGTGGACCGGCAGATCGAGCAGGCCGACGCGGTCTGCCGCTACGTGCGAGGACGCAACCGAAGCGCCAAGCGCGCCTACGTCTGCTTCGACGAGTGGAACGTGTGGTACAAGGACTACGAGACCGACGGGCACGGAACGGTCGCTCCCCATCTGATCGAGGAGGTCTACAACCTCGAGGACGCCCTGGTCGTCGCCGGATTCCTGAACAGCTTCATCCGGCACGCCGATGTCGTGAAGATCGCCAACCTGGCCCAGGTCGTCAACGTGATCGCACCGCTGCTGACGCGCGGTGACGAGCTCCTCGTCCAGTCGATCTACCACCCGTTCCGCATGATGTCAGAGCGGCGCAACGGCATCTCCCTGCGCACGGTGGTCGACGGACCCACGTACGCCACCCGTCCGCGCCGCGCCGTCCCCATGATCGATGCCAGCGCCATCCTCGACGGGGACGTCCTGCACGTCTTTGCCGTGAACCGATCCGTGGACCAGGCCGCGCCCGTCCGGGTCGAGCTCGCCGGCGCCAACATCGGCGCGACGGTTGCCGTGGAGCTCCTGAGCGGCCCGGGTGCGAAGGCGGCAAATGCCTTCGGTGAACCACCGGTGGTGGAGCCGTCGCCGTTCGACGAGATCGGGCTACGGAGCGGAGTGGCGGAGTTCGAGCTCCCTCCCCTGTCGTTCGCCGCCGCCTCGCTCCGGGTCGCGTGATGCTGGCGCGGCGACCGCGGTCCCGACGTCATGAAAATGACGAACGTCTACCGCCTCAACCGCCGCATCCCAAGCCCGTGCGTGTCCCTCACGAGGGTGATGCCGAGTAGACCACGGGCAGCGAGTCGATGGCGTGGACGAGGGCGTGCTCGACGTAGGTCGGCGACGCCCCTGGGGCCACGGTCATGTCGCCGAACCGCCGGACAAGCTCCTCGAAGAGGACTCGTATCTCGAGGCGTGCCAGGTTGATGCCCATGCAGACGTGCGGCCCGACCCCGAAGGCCAGGTGCGGGTTGGGAGTGCGGTCGACGTCGAGGGCGTCGGGATCCTCGAACACCTCGGCGTCGCGGTTGGCCGACTGGTAGAGCAGGAGGACCTTCTCCCCCTCGGCGATGTGCTCACCCCGAAGCACGGTGTCCTCGGTGGCCGTCCGGCAGAAGCTGATGACGGGGGAGACGTAGCGGCAGATCTCGTCGGCCATGGTGGCGAAGGACTGGGGGTTCGTTTGCAGCCTCTCCCACTGCGAGGGGAACTCGCTGAGGGCCCACATCCCGCCCGAGATGGCGTTGCGGGTGGTCTCGTTTCCGGCCACCAGCAGCACGGTCAGGAACATGGTGAGCTCGTCCCGGGTGAGCTCGTCGTTCGACGCCAGGACGCCCTCTTCGTCCGCACCGACCAGCGTGGAGATGATGTCGTCCGGACCGGCGCGGCCGTGGCGGTGGGCGTCCCGGCGCTCCTCGACCATCGACGACACGTAGCCGATGTACTCACCGAAGGCGGTGGCCGCGTCGAGCAGCATCGGGTCGTCCGGCTCGGAGCGGCCCTCGCCACCCATCATGCGGTCCGACCAGTCCCCGAGCAGCACACGGTCCTCGACCGGCAACCCCATCAGCTCGGCGATGACCACCAGGGGCACGGGGATGGCGACGTCGGTGACGAAGTCGCATTCGCCTTTCTCGGCGATGCCGTCGAGCACTTCGGTCACGACCTGGCGGACCCGGGGCTCCATGGCCCGGATCATTCGGGGAGAGAACCCCTTGTTGAGCAGGCGCCGCTGGTGGGCATGCCGCTCGCCGTCGAGGCCGACGATGGACAGGTCCACCGACTGGGTCGGCCGGATGCCCCGAGCGGAGCAGAAGAGCTCGGGGTGGATCGAGACGTAGGAGATGTCGGCGTGCTTGGCCAGGACCCAAAGCTGGTGGACGTCGTCCCAGTAGATGGGCCGGTTCTCCCGCAGCCAGGCGTAGGTCGGGTGGGGGTCGAGGTAGAAGGCGCGGTCGAGGACGTCGACGTCGCACCTCGGCCGACTTGCAGCGAGGGCCATCTCCGGTCTCCCTTTCCGTTACGCGGCGTTCTGCGCCGCCAGCTGGATGTTAGAACGTGTTCCACCTTGGAGGCAGGGCCCAAAGTCCCAATCCCCGCCGGTCGGCCCCCCGGGGACGTTGTCGGGGGCGGTCCCCGCCCGCCCGAGGTGGCGGCCCTGTCCCCTCGGGGCGCCGACGCCGGCCAGGGACCAGAATGGGCCCGTGCGAGAGAACATGTTCGGCCCGCACGCGACCTACCTGGGCGTGCCGGCGGCCGATCTCGCCGACCCGGCTTCGATCGCCGGGGCCCGGGCCGTGGTCGTGGGCGCCCCCTTCGACGGCGGGACCTCTCACCGCGCCGGCTGCCGGTTCGGGCCCCACGCCATCCGTACGACCGACTACCTCCCCCACGACGGCCGTCGTCCCCACCTCGCCCTGGGCGTCGACCCCCTGATCGAGCTGGGGGTGGTCGACGTGGGCGACGTCGAGATGCCGCCGGGGGACACCGAGCTCGCCCTCTCCCGGCTGGAGGAGGCGGTGACGGCGGTGGCGGTGTCGGGGGCGGTGCCCGTGGTGCTCGGCGGGGACCACACCGTCGCCCTCCCCGACGCCACCGGCGTGGCACGCCACGTGGGCTGGGGCCGGGTCTCGATGATCCACTTCGACGCCCACGCCGACACGGGTGACACCCAGTTCGGCTCCCTCTACGGCCACGGCACCCCGATGCGCAGGCTCATCGAGTCCGGTGCGGTGCGGGGCGACCGCTTCCTCCAGATCGGCCTGCGCGGTTACTGGCCCGAGCCCGAGACGCTGGCCTGGATGGCCGAGCAGGGGATGAGGAGCTACGAGATGGGCGAGGTCGTCGATCGGGGGCTCGACGCCTGCCTGACGGAGGCCTTCACCATCGCCACCGACGGCTGCGACGGCGTGTTCCTCTCGGTCGACGTCGACGTGGTCGACCCGGGTTCCGCCCCCGGCACGGGCACCCCCGAGCCGGGTGGCCTCAGCACCCGGCAGCTGCTCGACGCGGTGCGGCGGATCGCCATGGAGCTCCCGGTGGTCGGGGTGGACGTGGTCGAGGTGTCCCCGCCGTACGACCAGGCGGAGGTCACCGCCTACCTGGCCAACCGGGTGGTCCTCGAGGCGCTGTCGGGCATGGCCTGGCGTCGGCGCTCCCTCGAGGGGACGCCTGTCCGCCGGCCGGAAGATCCCCTGCTCGGCTGAGCGTGGCTAGGCCGTGGAGGCCAGGATCTCGCCCACCATCTCAAGCGACGTGTCGGGGTGGAGGAAGGCGAAGCGCGCCACCGGCTCACCCTCCCAGGAGGTGGGCGTGACGAAGCCGATCTGGTCGGCCAGCAGCCGGTTCGACCACTGTTCGTAGTCGGCCCGGTCCCAACCTTCCCGACGGAAGAGCAACACCGAGAGCACCGGCTCGCGCACCAGGGAGAGGTGCGGCGTCTCCTCGATGAGCTCGGCGCAGCGGCGGGTCGTCTCGAGCACCGTCTCGACGGCGTCGCGATAGGCATCGACACCGTGGACGGCCAGTGAGAACCACAGGGGCAGGCCCCGCGCCCGCCGGGTGAGGTGGATGGCGTAGTCGCTCGGGTTCCACGGGCCGCCATCGGTGTCGCGGGCCACCGCTCCCGGGTCGTGGAGGATCTCGAGGTAGGCCGCGTCCTGGCTGTGGACGGCCTTGGCCAGGCGCGGCTCGCGGTAGAGGAGGGCGGCGCAGTCGAAGGGGGCGAAGAGCCACTTGTGGGGGTCGACGATCATCGAGTCGGCCCACTCGATGCCATCGAAGAGGGGGCGGACCGAGGGGGCGAGGAGGCCCGCGCCGCCGTAGGCGGCGTCGACGTGGAACCACAGTTGCCGTTCGGCCGCCACGTCGGCCACCCCGGCCAGGTCGTCGATGATCCCGGCATTGGTGGTGCCCGCGGTGGCCACGACCCCGATCACATCATCTGCCAATGGATCGGCAGCGAGGGCGGCCCGGAGCTGGGCGCCGGTCAAGCGATGGTCGTCGGTGGGCACGCAGAGTGCTTCGACCCCGATGACATGCAGGGCCGAGCCGACCGAGGAGTGCGCGTCGGCACCCACGGCGATGCGCGGACGCGCCGTGCGGCGACCCTGGCGGTGGGGCGCGGTGTCGCGGGCCACCACCAGGGCCGAGAGGTTCCCGCTGGTGCCGCCGGCGACGAAGCAACCGCCGGCCGCTCGGGGGAGGCCGGCCAACTCGGCCAGGACGGCCAGCGCTTGGTTCTCGGCGGCCACGGCACCGGCCGCCTCCAGCCAGGACGTCCCCTGCAGGGAGGAGCAGGAGACCACCATGTCGAAGAGGAGCGCGGCCTTGGTGGGTGCGGCCGGGATGAACGACAAGAAGCGAGGGCTGTCGCACGACACGACCGCCTCGGCCAGCCGACCGAACACCTCGAGCACATGCGCGGGGTCGTTCCCCTCGGCGCCCACCAGCCCGTCGAGGACCGTGTCGAGCGACTCCCTGGCGCCGCCGAAGTCGAGCGGCACCGGGTCGAGGGCCAGGCGGCGCCGGCAGTAGTCGAACACCATGTCGGCGAGGTGCTCGTCGTAGACGAACATCGGGTTGCGCATGCGTGCTCCTTGGTCCGGCTTGGTTGGACCACCAGGTTGGCACCGCCGGGGCCACGAGGCCGGGTGCCCGTGCCCCGGTGGGCGGCGTCAGCGCGGTGGGTACCAGTCGGCCATGGCGTCGAGCAGCGGGCCGGGCCGGTCGTCGGCCAGCAGGAGGGCCCGGTGGCGGGGTTGGACGAACCCCTCGTCGACTGCGTGGTCCAAGAAGTCCAGGAGGTGGTCGAAGAAGGCCCGGCTGTCGAGGATGCCCACCGGCTTGTCATGGAGCCCGAGCTGTGACCAGGTGAGGATCTCGGCCAGCTCCTCGAGGGTCCCCAGGCCACCGGGCAGGGCCACGAAGCCATCCGCCAGCTCGGCCATCAGGGCCTTGCGCTCGTGCATGGTTTCCACCACATGCAGTTCGGTGAGACGGTCGTGGGCCACCTCGGGGCGGACCATGTGGCGGGGGATCACCCCGACGACCTCCCCACCCGAGGCCAGGGCGGCATCGGCCAGGGCCCCCATCATGCCCACGTGGGCTCCGCCGTACACGACGCGCACTCCCCGCTCGACGAGGGCCCGGGCCAGCGACTCGGCGTCCTCGGCGTAGCCCGGGCCGTCTCCCCGGTGGGCGCCGCAGAAGACGCACACGGCCCGCAGTCGCCGCTCACCCACAGGTGGTCCCGCTGGCCGGCACCTGGCCGGAGACGAGGTAGGCGTCGACCACCCGGTCCATGCACTGGTCGGATGAGCCGTTCAGGAGCCACGTGTGACCCCAGCCCCGCCAGGTCACAAGGTGCGCGCCGCCGAGGTCGTGGGCCAGCTGGACCGCTGACGAGTGAGGGGTATTGGGGTCGCCGGTGTTGCCGATCACCACGATCCCATGGGCGGCGGGAGTGGCCACGCTGTGTACCGCCACCGACGAACGGGGCCAGTCGGTGCAGCCGGCGAGGTCGTAGGTAACGGCATAGGCGGCCAGCTGCCCGTGGCGGTCGTCCAGTGTCTGCGCCAGCCGCCCCGCCGCGGCCGGGGACAGCCGATCAGCTGTGTCGTTGCAGCCGAACGCCCACTGGGGACCGACCAGCGACGCGCCGTCGAGGTCGACCTCGATCTCGAGGGCCAACGCCCGGAGCGGGGCCCCGTTGCCGGCCGTCGCCGCCAGCAGGGCTGTGGTGAAGGCGTCGCCGAACGAGGGCACGCTCAGGTAGAAGAGGGTGGCCGTGTCGAGGTCGCCCAGGGTCACCGGCAGGTCGTCCCCGTTTCCTGGGGCGGGGAGGGGATGCTGCGCGAGCTCAGTCGCCAGGTCCTCGTAGTAGGTGCGGGGGTCGGATCCGAGCGGGCAGTGCGGTTCAGCGGCACAGGCAGCGAAGAAGTGGTTGAGCGAGGCGGTGATCGCCGACGCTTCGGCCCTCACTCCTGTGGCCAGGGGCGAGGACTCGACCACCGCGCCGTCGAGGATCATGGCCCTGACCCGCTCGGGGAAGAGATGGGCGTAGACCGAGCCTAGGACCGTGCCGTACGACAGGCCCCAGTAGTCGATCTTGGACACGCCGAGGGCCTGGCGGATGCGGTCCATGTCCCGCGCGGCGTCGGTCGAGTCGAGGCGGGGGAGCAGGGCCGGCGCGGCGGCGGCGCAGCCGGCGTGCAGCCCGCGGAAGAGGGTGGAGGCCGGCAGGGGGCCGCTCGGGGTCGCCGGCAGCGGCTCGACGCTGGCCGCCGCCGCCGGCGATGGCCCGCACAGCAGTCCGTCGCTGGCCCCGGTGCCCCGCTCGTCGAAACTCACCAGGTCGAAGTCGTCGCTGACCTGCTTGGGCACCAGCGCGGCCAGGACCGGGAGGATCAGCACGCCGCTCTCACCTGGTCCGCCCGGATTGAACAGGAGGGCCCCGCGGCTGGCGGCGGGATCCGCGGCCGGCTTCTCGATCACCGGCACCGAGATGGTCGGGCCCTTGGGCTGCGCGTAGTCGACCGGCACCATGACCGTGCCGCAGCGGTACCCGGCCTGGGAGGGGCAGGCCGACCAGGTGATCGGTGGGGGGGGTGCCGAGCGCGGGGAGGGGCGTCGCCGCGGCGCGGCTCCCGCCGGCCACCGGTACCAGCAGCGACGCGGTCGTGGCCAAGATCGCCCCTGACCATCTGCGGAGTCCCCGCCCACCCATGGGCGGCACCATAGCGAGAGCCGACCAGCCAGGTCCGTCGGGGTCAGGCGGGCTCGGGTCGGTTCGGTCCGCCGGGGTCGGGCGCTTCGCCTCCCCCGTCGTCCCCTGCGACCC
Organism: uncultured Actinomycetota bacterium; assembly: GCA_963770505.1. Classification (GTDB taxonomy): domain Bacteria; phylum Actinomycetota; class Acidimicrobiia; order Acidimicrobiales; family RAAP-2; genus CAVYPR01. The sequence goes on from CAVYPR010000006.1 coordinate 1,167,776, forward strand.
CGGGTACCGCCTTGCGGACTGCGCTCTCGGCCTTCGAGGCGACGACATGGAGCGGGAGACCCGTGCGATCGGCCGCCCGGGCCACGTCGTCGAACTCGGCCTTCACCCGGCCGGGGCCGACCTTCACCCGCACGGGCTCGCCGTCGACCTCGACCTCACCTTCCAGGCGGGCGGACGGCCACCGCTCCCCTGACAATGCCCGGACGCCGAAGGTGCCGGTGATGTCCCGGAAGACCTGGCGAAGGTGGCCGGCGAGTGCCGGGTCGCACAGAGCGTGGAGCGTGTGTCCGGGGCGGCCCTTCTTCATCACCACCGGCGTGATCCAGGCGTCGTGGGCGCCCGCGTCGAGGAGGGCGGCCACCGCTCGGCCGAGCTGCTCGCCCGTGGTGTCGTCGAGATTCGTCTCGAGGACGATGACGGGCTGGCCCGGGCCGATGTCGGTGACCCCCGTGCCGGTCCGCTCGATCGCCCGCCCTACGACGACCTGGGTGCAGTTCGGCAGGTCCGGCAGTTCGTTCGAGCCGGCGCCGAAGCCGCTGGTCGCCACCACCATCGGGGGCATCGGGCCGAAGGAGCCGGCCAGGGCGGAGAGGATGGCGGCGCCGGTGGGCGTGGTCAGCTCGATCTGGGTGTCCCGGCCGTAGGTGGGGGCATCGGCCAGCAGCCGCACCACGGCCGGAGAGGGGTTGGGCAGCAGCCCGTGGGCTGCTCGGATGGTGCCTGTGCCGGTCGCCACCTTCGATGCGGTCACGGTGTCCACCCCCAACACCTCGAGAGCCGCCGCCGTCCCGACCACGTCGACCACCGCGTCGTGCCCGCCGACCTCGTGGAAGTGCACCTGCTCGGCCGAGCGGCGGTGGATCCGTCCCTCGACCTCGGCGAGGGCGGCGAACACGGCCAAGGACCGCTGTGCCACGCGCTCGGGGAGGCGGGCTTCGGAGACCAGTCCCACGATGTGGGCGTAGGTGCGCACCACGACGTCGTCCCGGCTGGAGACGACGACCCTGGTACAGCCGATTCCGCCCCGCAGCACGGGTTCCCGACGCAGCTGCCAACCCGGGAGCGGGAGCCGCCCGAGGATGGAGAGGACCTCGTCGAAGTCGGCGCCGGCATCGAGCAGGCTGGCCAGGGCCATGTCGCCGGCGATGCCGGCGAAGCAGTGAAACCAAGCGACGGTCCCGGTAGTTCCCGGGGCCTCGGGCGTCCGACTGTTCACGGGAGCAGCCGACCGACGGCGCAGGCCGCGCCGAACCCGTTGTCGATGCCCACCACCGTGATCCCGGCGGCACACGAGGACAGCATGGCCAGCAGTGCGGTCACCCCCTCCAGCGCGGCTCCGTAGCCGGCGCTGGTGGGGACGGCCACCACCGGAGCGGGGGTGATGCCACCGACGAGGCTGGCCAGCGCCCCTTCCATCCCCGCCACCACCACGACGACGTCCGCCTCCACCAGCTCGTCCACCGACGCCAGCAGGCGGTGGACGCCGGCCACGCCGCAGTCGTGCAACAGCATCGGAGCGAATCCGAGGGCCGAGAGCACCGCCGTGCACTCGTCGGCCACGGGCTGGTCGGCGGTGCCGGCCGTGAGGACCAGCACCCGACCGGGTCGCTCGGCGGCCGGGCGCCACACCAGGGTGGAGAGACGACCGGTGCCGGTGACCGTCCCCGGCAGATGGCCTGCGGCGGCGACGGCCGCCTGGGCCGCAGCGGCCTGCCCGGGATCGGCGCGAGTGAGGAGAACCGGGCCACCAGGCTCGGCGAGAAGCTCGACCACGATCCCTGCGCACTGCTTGGGGGTCTTCCCCGGCCCGTACACGGCTTCGGGCAGTCCCTGGCGCAGGGAACGGTGGTGGTCGATCCTCGCGTAGCCGAGATCGGCGAACGGGAGGCGCCGGAGCCGGCGGACGGCATCATCGGGTGGACACACACCCGAGGCCACGTCGTCGAGAAGCTGTCGAAGCGCGGGCTGGTCCATCAGGCTCACTATCCTGCCTCGGTGTGACCCAACCTGCGACCTCGATCGCCTTCTTCGGCCCCCAGGGCACTTTCACCGAGGAGGCGCTGCTCAGCGAACCCGACTTCGCAGCATCGGCCCTCGAGCCGAGGGCGACCATCGCCGAGGTCCTCGAGGCGGTGGCCGGCGGTCGGGTGGACCTCGGTTTCGTGCCGATGGAGAACGCCATCGACGGGACGGTGCGCGACACCCTCGACGCCCTCATTCTCGACTTCGACCTGCTGATCCAGCGTGAGGTCGTCCTCGATGTGCACCTGCACCTCATGGCCGCCCAGGGCACGAAGTTGTCCGACGTGCGGCGCGTGTTGTCGTTCCCCGTGGCGACGGCCCAGTGCCGGAAGTACCTGGCCGAGAGCCTGCCCGCTGCCGAAGTGCTGGCCAGCAACTCCACCGCCGATGCGGCCCGGCAGCTTGGAGAGCACCCCGAGCCCGGCAGTGCGGCCATCGCCCCGCGCCTGGCCGCCGACATCTACGGATTGGCGGTGCTGGCCGAGGACGTCGAGGACTTTCCCGGCAACCAGACCAGGTTCGTGGCCGTGGCCCGTTCCGGAGTTCCGCGACCCACCGGTCACGACCGCACCAGCATCGTGTGCTTCCAGCGTGACGACCGCCCCGGAAGCCTCCACGGGATCCTCGGTCAGTTTGCCGCCCGCAACATCAACCTCACCAAGCTCGAGTCACGTCCGACCAAGCGCGGGTTGGGTGACTACTGCTTCGTCATCGACCTCGACGGCCATTTGGACGACGAGGTGGTGGCTGACTGCCTCCGGGACCTCCACGCCGAGCTGGCAGGGGTCAAATTCCTCGGCTCGTATGCCGCGGCCGGCGCCCATGCTCCGGCCCGCCGGCGCGAGGCGGACGACGCGTGGCGCCAGGCCGACGCGTGGCTGTCGGCCCTGCGCGACCAGATCGGCTGACACCGGCCCGTCCGCTTTGAACTGAGCCCCGACAGCTGGTGGTGGGCCGGGCCCCGCCGGTCACGAGGCGGCCGGCGTCGAGTGACCGGGTGAAGGGTCGAGGTTTGGAGGGGACGTGCGCACCGAGAGAACGATGCCGACCACCATGATGGCGAAGGACGCACATGCGACCGCGATCCGCAGCGGGCTTCCCTCGTAGTGCTCGCCGAAGAGCCAGATGCCCAGGATGATGCTCACGAATGGGTCGACCGAAACCATGAGGGGTTGCGAGATTCGGAGTGGTCCGACATGTAGCGCCGTCTGCACCAGCAGGGTTCCGATGATGCCCCCCACGATGACGGCATAGATGGGCCAGCGTGAGAACATTCCCAGAAACCCAACGGTCGTGAATGTGTCGGTGGCCGACTTGATGAAGGTGGCCTCGAGCGCCCAGACCACGGCTGCCGCGGTCGCCGCCATCGCCGCCCGTCGGCTGGCCGGTCCCCGGAGGCTCAGCGCGGCCAGCGCCGCCGTCAGGATCCCGAAAGTCACCAGCACCGACAGCCAGGCCGACGACGTCGGCGCTGTCTGGTTGCCCTGCGGCTCGGCGAGCACCACGAAGAGGGCGAGGCTGGCGCAGGTCAGGCCGGCGGAGGCCCAGGCGGCCCGGGTGATTCGCTGGCCGATCCACACTCTGCGCAGCGCGAGCGTGAAGACGAGTTCGGAGACAAGGAGCGCCTGTACCTGAGAAAGCGTGCCGAGGTGGAGCGCCGTTGCCTGGAAGACGAACCCTCCGAGGAGCGCGACCCAGCCGAGCAACCAGAGCGGGTTCCTGGCCAGGTAGAGAGCCAGGCGCAGCAGCGGGAGCTTGGCGGACCTCGAGGTGCTGGCCCGGTGCTGGGCCACCACGTTGAAGGCATTGCAGAGCCCCGCGCACAGAGCGAAGAGGGTGCTCACGGGGCAATCTCGCGGAAGACGCCCGAAAGGCTGCTCGCTTCCCCCGGGCCCGGCGGGTCGACGAACGCCCGGGCAGTCGCGCCCGCTACCGCGGCGTCTCGCCGGGCCGGCGTGGCGTCAACTCCCGAGACGGCAGCGTCAGTGGCCGTGGCCGCGCCCGCGGGAACTGTGGGGGTGCTTCCTTGTCTTGTGGGCGTGGGTGGCGTCTGGGTGTGAGTTGCGCCGGGCGTAGTGGCGGCCACCGAAGCCCCCCGCCACGATCACCACCAGCACGATCGCCATGATGAACCAAATGAACACGTTGCCCGTCCCCTCGGTATTCGCGTGAGGTCGCTCACCCTAGGCCGTTGGGCACGGCCTGGTCGAGTGGCTGGTTGGATCGGGCGGGCCCGGGGTGCGGAAACCGGTTGAGTCCCCGCCCGGACTGCTGACTTGTGCCTAAGGTGTGATGACAGACCGAACCCTAGGAGGAGCTGTGCTGGCGTACTCGTTCCCGCTCTTGAGTCTCTTCTGGGCCATGCTGATGTTTGCCGGCCTGGTCATCGTCGTCTTCTTCATCATCTGGTGTTTCGTCGACAACTTCCGGCGCAAGGATCACCACGGACTGGCCAAAGCGGGCTGGACCGTCCTCATCCTGATCATTCCAGTCATCGGTGCCCTGATCTACATCATCGCCCGTCCGGTCGACGCCACCTACGAGCGCACGTAGGGGGTACGGGCCCCGAGACCGCAGTTGGGCGATCTCTGCGCTTGGCCGACTCGGTCATCGGCGTGGCGACGGCGCAGCACACTGGGACTGAAGTGACTCCTCGGAAGCGCCGGCGGATGCGGAGTTTCGGGCTCCGACCGGCGGGGGCCCGATGACGGCCGCGCTCGCCCTCTTGGCGGCGCTGGCGTTCGCCCTGGGCAACGTCCTTCAACAGAAGGGCACGCTGGAGACCGAGGCCCCCGAAGACGATCCGCACTTCCTGGCGCAGGCGGTGAGGCGTCCGGTCTGGCTCGCCGGTGGGCTGTGCCAGGTCGGTGGCTGGATCCTGCAGGCGGTGGCGCTGAAGTCGGGGTCGCTGGTCGTCGTGCAGTCGCTCACGTCCATGAGCCTGGTTATCGCTCTGCCCCTGGGCGCCAAGATCACCGACCAGCAGATCACCAGGAGGGTCACGGCCGGTGCGGTGGCCATGGTCGCGGGGATCGCCCTTCTCCTGACCGTGGGGTCCCCCGTAGGGGGCACGACACAACCGTCGGCATCGGCATGGGTGTCTGCCGGCCTGGTTTCCGTGCTGATCGTCGCTGCGTTGTACAGGATGGGCCGCCACCGCCAAGGGGCGGCGAAGGCACTGCTCTTCGGATCGGCGGCGGGCGTCGCCTTCGGACTCCAGGCGGCGGTGACGAAGGTGTTCATGGAGCTGGTGGGCAAGGGACTCGGGACCATCCTCACGAGTTGGACCATCTACGTGCTCATCGTGTCGGCCATCGTGGGATTCGTGCTGCAACAGACGGCCCTCAAGACGGGCATCCTGGCTCCGGCCATGGCGACGAGCAACGCAGTGACCCTGATCTCCAGTGTGCTGCTGGGAGTGTCCGTCTTCGGCGAGAGCGTGTCCAGCAGCAACTCCCGGTCGGCGCCGTCGATCGTCGGCTTGCTGATCGCACTGGTCGGCATCGTGCTGCTGGCCGGGGCCAATCCACCCCAGAGCACCCACCCGATGCCTGATTTCGACGACGTGCCTCCCAACGCCGACAGACCCGGGGGGCCACCTGCAGCACCAGGTGGGCGCTGACGGTGCGGTCGACCCGTCCAGGGCACGGGCAGGGCCTTCTGCGGATCCCACCGGCCGCGACCGGACGGGTCGTTCCTCGTGGGCGCTGCCTACCAGTCCGCATGCCCGGCGCCCGCAGAGGTAGGTGCAATTGTCGGTGATCCTTGCGGCGACGACCACCGCCACATGGTGGATCTATCCGCTGCTGTTCCTCGGGGTGATGGTGTCGTGGGCCGGCGTCCCATTCGTCGGCACGCTGGCGCTTGGCGCGGCGGGAGTCGCCGCGAGCCAGGGCAGATTGGCGCTTGGTGCCGTCATCGTGGTGTCGACGATGGCCGGGGAGGCGGGAGGTCTGATCGGCTACTGGGTGGGGTTGCGCTGGGGACGCCAACTCCTGGGCCGACCCGGGAAGCGCCTGGCCAGCCGGGAGAAGGCGCTCGAACGGGGAGAGCGCATCTACGCCAGGTGGGGACGGCTCGCCGTCTTTGTGACGCCGGCCATCGTCTCGGGTACCGCCAAGATGAAGCGCGGGCAGTTCGCCCTGTGGAACCTTGTCGCGTCCTTCGCCTTCTCGGTCTCGGTGGGAGCGAGCTCGTACGGTCTCGGCAGGGTGGCCACCGGCCACCATTCGAAGTTCGACGTCGGTGTGCTGGCCGTCGGTCTGATCGCCGGCGGGCTCTTTCTCCTCCTCGGGCGGCACCGTCGCCGCAAGGTCGTCTCGACGCCGGACGCCGCGTGACGGCGCACCGCGGCGTCATGTCGGCCAGCCCAGTTGCGCAGCGCGCTCGCCGCGATCTGCTGCGCACCTCGGGCGGTGATGCCTGCGCCGACATCCGCTCCACGTGCACCTGCGGGTCGATCACTTCGAGCAGCCCGTGAAGCCGCCCCGATGGCGTAGGCGCTTCTTGGAGGGCCTGCAGACGGCGGCGACCTGGGCTTCAGCTGCTCGGGGATTCAGAATCGGTCGGCGCACGCGCCGCCTCGTCTGCGTCCTCGGAACCCACCCTGCGTTCCACCGACGCCTGATGGTCCCTCAGCACGGCTTGGGTTGCTGCCAGGGAGATCGGCTCGGGACGCGGACCCTCCCAGTCCAGGTACCAATGCCGAGTCATGGTGGCGAGCCACGAATCGTTGGCGGGAATGAGGGTGAAACGAGACACCGTTCGCTGGTGCCCGACCTGGTCTGAGTAGAGCAGCTCCACGGTCACCGGCTGCTGGGAGGCGATCGCCTCGACGAGTGCGACACGCAGAGGGTCGTCGGGATGCCGCAGCGCTCCCTGCCAGAGGCCGACGTCGCCCCCGGGTACGTAGAGATCGCGCGATTGCAGATGGAACTCCTCCAGTGGGGCATGGGAGGGGAATTCGCCCGATATCGACATTCCGGGGCGGGCGGACCACCCCTGGCACACCGCCATCCCAGTCCCGACGTTCCTCAGGCTGATGGCCATGTAGACCACGTCATTGAGGTGTTCGACGACAGCTCTTCCTCCTGCCGCCCTCACCCACTGGCCGTCGAGGAACATGATCTTCTGTTGCGGATCGTCGGGTCGCGAGGGGGCGAGGAGCGGCCTGCGCTGTTCTTGGAGCGCAATCTCAGCGATTCGTGCCGAGCGGTTGGACGATCGCACGGCGGCGAAGGTGGCAGCGGCAAGCACGAGGGTTCCGGCGGCGGTGGCCAGCGACGAGATCGTCACCCAGGCGTCGCTTGCAGGTCCAACCATGAGCCTTCGTCATTTCCCCGTTCACGACCGGCAGGTCGGAACCGGGCCGGCTCGCACGCGGCTCCGGGCCAGGCCTCCCTGGGCGGTCTGGGTGGTGAACCTACCCGCGCCAGGGGAACGCATGCCGGGACGAGACGCCCAAGGACGCGTGCCCCCTTCGCGGGGGGACGGCAGTTTGCCCACAATACCCTAGAGGGGTATGGTAAAGAGATGACGACCACGCAGCAGTCCTCGCCCGGTTACTCCTCTGACAAAGAGGCCATCTTGAAGCGGTTCCGCCGCATCGAGGGCCAGATCCGAGGCCTCCAGCGGATGGTGGAAGAGGACCGCTACTGCATCAGTGTGCTCGAACAGGTGTCGGCAGTTACCAGGGCGCTGCAGTCGGTGTCACTGGAGCTCCTCGACGACCACCTCGCGCACTGTGTACTTGACGCGGCGAAGGTCGGTGGCGAGGGCGCAACGCGCAAGATCGAAGAAGCCCAGGCCGCGATCGCGAGGTTGGTCAAGTCGTGATCTTCCTGGCCTCCGCGGCCGGGCCGGCAGGTGTCGGGCGCAGCCTGCGTGAGGCCTTCTTCATGTTCTGGGTGACCCTCTGGCCGCTCGTCCTGGGTTTCGGGCTCTCGGGTGCCGTCCAGGCCTTCGTCAGTCGTGAATCGACGCAGCGTGCGATGGGCGACCATCGTCCATCGGCGGTGGGTCGCGCCACCATCTACGGCATGGTCAGTTCCTCGTGCTCCTATGCCGCATCGGCGATGTCGAAGTCCATGTTCGCCAAGGGCGCCGACTTCGTCTCGGCCAACGTCTTCCTGCTGGCGTCCACCAATCTGGTGGTTGAGCTGGGGATCGTCCTGGCGGTCCTGGTCGGCTGGCAGTTCGCCGTCAGCGAGTTTGTGGGCGGCGTGGTCATGATCGTCGTGTTCTCGTTGTTGGGAAGCCTGTGGCTGCGGGGAAAGCAGGTGGTCGCCGCCCGGGGGCACCTGGCGCGAGCGCTGGGTGGGGACGACCACGTGCACGGTCCTCACGAGGATCCCGTCCTCCAGCACCAGGGTTGGCGGGTGCGTCTGCGCTCCAAGGCCGGGTGGGCCGATGCCGCCACGTACACCATTTCCGACATCTCCATGCTCCGAAACGAGCTGGTCATCGGTTACCTGGTCGCGGGGGCCCTCAGCGTGCTGGTACCGGCGCACGCCTGGAACGCCTTGTTCTGGCACGGCCACGGGATCTGGACGGCGGTGGAGAACGTCATCGTCGGTCCCCTCATCGCCATCGTCAGCTTCGTCTGCTCAATCGGCAATGTGCCGCTGGCCGCGGCGCTGTGGAGTGGTGGCATCTCCTTCGGAGGCGTCATCTCGTTCATCTTCGCCGACCTGATCGCCCTGCCACTGCTGCTGATCTACCGGCGCTACTACGGCAGCAGGGTGATGCTCAGGATGCTCACCCTGTTCTGGCTGTCGATGTCCCTGGCCGGACTGGCCACCGAGGGACTGTTCCGGGCGGCGGGACTGCTGCCCACGACCCGTCCGACCCAGGTCGTGGCGGCTGAGTTTCGGTGGAACTACACGACCGTGCTCAACATCGCGTTCCTGGGCGTCTTCGCCCTCTTGTACTGGACGTATCGCAATCGGGAACGGCTCGGGGGCGGGCGAGGTCTGGCCCTCGACCCGGTCTGCGGGATGCAGGTGGCGGCAACCGAAGCGTTGGCCTCCTCCCGGCCGACGGAGGTGCAGCCGTCGTTCTGTTCCGACCGCTGCCGGGCGACGTTCGAGAGAGATCCGCAGCGGTTCGGCGGCGAGGCTGCGCCGGCTGTCCCCGTCCCTTCCGGTCACAGCTGACGCCGGTCACCACCCTGCGGAGGGAGTGGGATTCGAACCCACGGGAGCCGAGGCCCCACGGCTTTTCAAGAGCCGCGCATTTGTCCGCTCTGCCATCCCTCCGGACTCTGGCCGGTCGCCCGGCCACCAGAGGCTACCGACCCGCCCGGGCCCGGGCGCTCCTGTGCCCAGCCTCGGACCGGTCCGGCATTCCGTGAGGACAGGGCTACTCGTCGACCCGCGCTTTTCGGACCCTGCTGCGCTGCCGTCCGCGGACGGCTCCGTCGAGAGTCACCTTGCGCAGCCGCACCGCGCTGGGCGTCACCTCGACGCACTCGTCGTCACCGATGAACTCGAGCGCCTGCTCGAGCGAGAGGGAGAGGGGTGGGGTGAGGCGTTCCAACTCCTCGGCCGTCGAGGACCGGACGTTGGTCAGCTTCCTCTCCTTGGTGGGGTTCACGTCCATCTCGTCGGCCCGGGCGTTCTCCCCGATCAACATCCCCTCGTAGACCTCGATGCCGGGTCCCACGAGGAGCGTGCCACGGTCCTGCAGGTTCATCAGTGCGTGCGTGGTGGTGACTCCGAGCCGGTCTGCGACCATCGACCCGTTCCGCCGGGTCCGCAGTTCTCCCATCCAGGGTGCCCAACCGTCGAAGACGTGGTGGAGGACCCCCGTGCCCCTCGTCTCGGTCAGGAACTCGGTGCGGAACCCGACCAGGCCCCGGGCCGGCACCCGGTAATCGAGGCGGACCCAGCCGGTGCCGTGGTTGACCATCTCCACCATGGAGCCCTTTCGCAGGGCGAGGAGCTGGGTGACCACGCCCAGGTAGTCGTCGGGCACGTCGACCGCCACCCGTTCCATGGGCTCGTGCAGCGCTCCGTCGATGCGGCGGGTCACCACCTGAGGTTTGCCCACCGTCAGTTCGAAGCCCTCCCGTCGCATGGTCTCGACCAGCACGGCCAGCTGGAGCTCGCCGCGCCCTTGGACCTCCCAGGCGTCCGGGCGCTCGGTCGGGCTCACCCTGAGCGAGACGTTGCCGATGAGCTCGCTGTCGAGCCGGCTCTTCACCTGGCGGGCGGTCAACTTGGTGCCGTCCTTCCCAGCCAGAGGGGAGGTGTTGATGCCGATGGTCATCGTCAGGCTGGGCTCGTCGACGGTGATCGCCGGCAGCGCCACCGGGTTCTCGGCGTCGGCCAGGGTCTCGCCGATGGTCACGTCGGCCATGCCGGCCACCGCGGCGATCTCGCCGGGCCCGGCGTCGTCGGCGGGCACCCGCTCGAGGGCCTCCGTCACGTAGAGCTCGGTCACCTTGGTCCGCTCGACCGTCCCGTCCAGCCGGCACCAGCCGACGGTGTCGCCCTTGCGGAGGCTCCCGTGCTGGATCCGGCAGATGGCGAGCCGGCCGACGTAGGGAGAGGCGTCGAGGTTGCAGACGAGGGCCTGCAGCGGCGCCGTCGGGTCGAATTCCGGAGGCGGGACGTGACGACAGATGGCTTCGAAGAGGGGGCCCAGGTCGGTTCCCGTGATGTTGCGCTCGGTGGTGGCCCAGCCGGTGCGGGCGTTGGCGTAGAGGATCGGGAAGTCGATCTGGTGCTCGTCGGCGTCGAGGTCCAAGAAGAGCTCCTCCACCTCGTGCACCACCTCGTCGATGCGGGCGTCGGCCCGATCGACCTTGTTCACCACCAGTACCACGGGCAGACGGGCCTCCAGCGCCTTGCGCAGGACGAACCGGGTCTGGGGCAGTGGGCCTTCCGAGGCGTCGACCAGGAGCAGAACGCCGTCGACCATGGTCAGGCCCCGCTCCACCTCGCCGCCGAAGTCGGCATGCCCCGGGGTGTCGACGATGTTGATCTTCACCCCCTGGTGCCGTACCGCCGTGTTCTTGGCCAGGATGGTGATGCCCTTCTCGCGCTCGAGGTCGCCGGAGTCGAGGACCCGATCCGTCAGTTCCTCATTGGCCCGGAAGGCGCCCGTCTGGCGGAGCATGGCGTCCACGAGGGTGGTCTTCCCGTGATCGACGTGGGCCACGATCGCCACGTTCCTGATGTCGTCGCGGGTCTTCATGGGCCGAAGGTGAACCCTACTGCCACGGTCGCCTGCCCCCCGACGGCCTCTTTCGGTGCCGGCGTCAGGCGGCCCGGCCCGTGGCAGCAGCCTTGGCGCCGGACGTCCACCGGCCGGCGGCCGTCACGACGGAGCTGGCCGTCTCCTCGAGGAGGCCGAGGTCCACCGCCAGCACCAGGGCACGGCCGCACTCGGGCCACCACCCGACCACGCGGGCCGGGGGCGGCGCAGAGGGCCTGGCGACCACATCGACGAGGGCGCCCAGGGCGAGCTCGACCCGGCTCGACCGCCCCGGGTGGCCGGCCATCACGGTGAGGAGCGCCTGGCGTCCGCCAGGCGTCTCGATCCGCACGTCGCAGCGGCCCCGCAGCGCAACCCGGGCTCCCGGACAGTCCCACCATCGGTCGGGTGCGCCCACGGCCGGTGGCCGCGCCAGTCGATGCCACTCGACCGCCACCAAGAGCCTGGTGGCCCACGAGGTGGCCTCGGCCTCCGCGGCGGCCCGGGCCCCCTCGGCGATCTCCGAAAGCCAACGGGCGGGAGAGCCCCGACCCACCACGCCCGCTCGGGCCTCGGCGATCATGGAGGTGACGGTGGTCGTCACCGCCTCGGCCGGGTATTTGTCGCCGCCCTCCAGGCACCGGCGCACCGCCGCCAGCCCGATCGATCGACGGGCGTTCCCCGGGGTCCAGGCAAACCGCTCGAGCCGGTCGGGAAGGCGGTTCTCGCGGGCCAGGGTGCGTAAGAGGTACGCGTCCACCCGAAGGTTGGGACCGCCGGCGGGCGAGGCGTCGACCAACGTCGCCTGCAGGCGATGGCGGAGGGCCTCGAGGTCGGGGGTCGTCGGTGGCGCCTCGGGCGGTGCCAGCAGCGCGTCGGTCAGGCAGGCGGCCCTCGGCAGGACGGCCGGGGGCAGGGTCGTGGGGATCACGCCGCCACGGCCGGGTGCTCGCGCAGCTCGCGGGCCCCCGGGGCCTGAGGGAAGACCTCGACGGTGCGCCGAGCGGCCGCAAACAACAGGTCGTCGTCGACATCCTCGACGTCGACCTCCCCGGTGGCGGTGTAGTAGGTGGCCAACCGGAAGGGGGGAGCGCCGGCGCAGATCGTCTCCAGCAGGCCGAAGAAGTGGCGGTCCTCGGTGTGGTGGGCTCTGCGCTCACCGGTCCGCACGTCCACGAGGCACACCGACGCCCGATCGAGTGCCGGGGCGCCGAGCACGAGGTCGATGACGCCCGAGAGGACGATCCGGCCGCCGGCGACGGGAACGGTCCTGCGCTCGGCGGTCCTCGGTAGCCACGCCGGGGCGACCGCCGGCCAGGTGGTGACCAACACCTCGGCGTGGTCGACGATCTGCCCGAGGAGCGCCGCACGGTCGGCGGACGGGAGGCGGACGAGGAACTCGGAGATGCGGTCGGCCCGCCCGTTTGCCCCCACGGCCGCCAGCGCGTCCGCCACCGGGTCGTCGATGCGTCCGGTCGTCACCAGCTGCCGGAACAGGGCGCTCACGAGCACGGCACGGGCCAGCGGGATCGTCACGCCGGAGTCCGCAGCTCTGTGCCCGTAGGACAGCGTCCAGCGGTCGACCATGATCGGCTCTGCCCGGGGTCCCACGGTTCGCAGGGCATCGGCCGCTCCGTCCTCCAACCACTCGCGCAACCCCCCGGCCAGGCCCGGGTCGACCATCGGCCTCCGGTCGCCGTCGCCGCGGAGCCGTTCCAGCAGCTCGACCGGGGCGCTCGCCGCCGACACGAGGCGGGGCCCTCCTCGCCTAAGTCCTGCCGCTGGCGGAGGTGGTGGGGATCCGGGCACATCGTGAGCGTCGCACGAGGCTGTATCACCGCCAGCGGTGCTTTAGCCTTGCCTGCGATGGTCTCCACGCCCCTTGCCGCCTCGACGGCCGTGGTCCAGGTCGGTGCCGACGTGGCCTTCTTCACCGTCTTCGGGCTGTTCGTGGTGGCCTTCGTGGTCCTGTCGGTGATCACCGTGCGCTGGGCCATCCGCCGAGACCGCAGCGGCCGCGACGAGTGGCTGGAAGGCCGGCAGGTGGTGCCCCCGACCGGCAACGGACTGGGGTCGGCGGAGTCGAGAGGTCGGACGCCGGGAGCGCCGCGTTGAACGGCACACCGTCGGTCCCGGACCGGGACCACCGATGGCGGGCCCGCCTCAACCACTGGCGGCATCACCGACCCGAAGGCTGGACTGCCTTCGTGCTCAGCGGCGGCGGCAGTCGTGGTGCGGCCCAGGTGGGCATGCTGGCAGAGTTGGTCGACCGCGGCATCAGGGCCGACCGCGTCTACGGCGCCTCGGTGGGCGCGATCAACGGCTCCGCCTACTGCGGGGACCCCACGGCCGCGGGGATGAAGAAGCTGGAGGATACCTGGCTGAACCTGACGGGGGAGCTCGTCTTCCCCCGGGGGAGGGCGCACGGCCCGTGGACCTTCGTCCAGCATCGCCCGGCGGTGCACTCCAACAGCGGCCTGCGCCGGATCGTGGCCGACGGGATCGACTTCGACCGGCTCGAGGAGGCGCAGATCCCCCTGGAGGTGGTCGCCGCATCTCTCAACGACGGCCAGGAGAGGTGGCTGGACCGGGGGCCGGCGGTGGAGGCGGTGCTGGCCTCCGCGGCCATCCCGTCTCTATTCCCACCGGTCTCCATCGACGGTGAGACACTGATCGACGGGGGCGTGGTGAACAACGTGCCGATCATGCGGCCGATCGCCGCCGGGGCGACCCGCCTCTACGTGCTGCTCTGCGGGCCGGTGCACTACACCCCGCCGGTGCCCGAACGGCCGCTGGAAGCGATGTTGAACGCGCTGTTCCTGGCGGTGCACTCGCGCCTGACCCGGGAGCTGCCGCTGGTCCCTCCGGGCGTCGAGGTGGTCCTGTTCAGCATCGGGGAACCCCGGATCGCCGACTACCGGGATTTCTCGGGCTCCTCCGAGCTCATCGCCCTGGGGCGTTCCGCCGTGGCCTCGGTGCTCGACGGCGCCGAACTGCCGGTGGGCCCGGCCACGGGGTAGGGGGCGCCCTCGGACCGCGCCGGCGCGCCTGTCACCGCCGCCTGGTGGAATAGGGGGATGGCAGCCCCGATCGACACGACCCTTGGCCCGCCCCCGGGCCGTCTGGGCGAGGCCGTGCCGCTCGAGGGGTTCCACCCCGCCGTAAGGGCGTGGTTCTCCGACCGCTTCCCGGGCGGGCCCACGGCGCCCCAGTCCGCAGCCTGGCCGCTGATCGCCTCGGGCGAGGACGTGCTGGTCGCCTCGCCGACGGGTACCGGCAAGACGCTCACCGGCTTCCTGGTGGCCATCGACGCCGCCTACCGCGCCCACCGGGACGGCCGTGCCCAGACGGGCCTCCCCGAGGTGGTCTACGTCTCCCCCCTGCGGGCCCTGGCGGCCGACGTCCACGAGAACCTCCAGCTGCCGCTGGCCGGCATCCGTCAAGCGGCCTCGGACCTCGGGCTCGAGGCGCCCGACCTCACCCTCGCCGTGCGCACCGGCGACACCCCCCCCGCCGAGCGGGCGGCCATGCGCCGGCGCCCGCCCGACCTGCTGGTGACCACGCCGGAGTCGCTCTACCTGCTGCTCACGGCGGCATCCTCACGGGCGATGCTGCGCGGGGTGCGCACCGTCATCGTCGACGAGGTCCACACCCTGGCCCGCGACAAGCGCGGCGCCCACCTCTCGTTGACCCTCGAACGGTTGGCACAGGTGGTGGCCGAGGGCGGCGGCCGGCTCCAGCGGATCGGGCTGTCGGCCACCCAGCGGCCCCTCGAGGTGGTGGCCCGGCTGCTGGCGGGGGCGGGGGACGGGCGCCCCATGCCGGCGATCGTCGACTGCGGACACCGCCGCGACCTCGACGTCGCCATCGAGCTCCCCTCCTCCGAGCTCGAGGCGGTTGCCAGCCACACCCAGTTCTCCGATGTGCTCGACCGCATCGCCGACCACGTCCGGGACCACCGCACGACGCTCGTGTTCGTGAACACCAGGAAGCTGGCCGAGCGGGTCGCCCACCAGCTGGCCGAGCGGCTCGACCCCGGTGAGGGCGCCGAGGGCGGGCTGCAGGTCGCCGCCCACCACGGCAGCCTCTCGACCGCGCGCCGCCGCCTGGTCGAGGCGCGGCTGCGGGCCGGCGAGCTCCGGGCGCTGGTGGCCACCGCCTCGCTCGAGCTCGGCATCGACGTCGGTCCGGTCGAGCTGGTCTGCCAGATCGGCTCGCCCCGGGCCATCGGCACGTTCCTCCAGCGGGTCGGGAGGGCCAACCACCAGTTGGAGGGGAGGCCTGCCGGCCGCCTCTACCCGCTGACCCGCGACGAGCTGGTGGAGTGCACGGCGCTGCTGGCCGGGGTGCGGGCGGGCCACCTCGACGCAGTGGAGCCGCCGGTCGCCCCGCTCGACGTGCTGGCCCAGCAGCTGGTGGCCGAGGTGGCGGCGGCCGGGGAGTGCGGGGAGGACGACCTCTTCGCCATGACGCGGCACGCCGCGCCCTACGCCGGACTGGACCGGGCCACCTTCGACGAGGTCGTCGACCTGGTCTCGTGGGGCATCGTCACCGGGAGGGGCCGCCGAGGGGCGTACCTGCACCGCGACGGCGTCAACGGGCGGCTCCGGCCCCGGCGGGGCGCGCGCCTGGCCGCTTTGACCGGCGGCGGCGCCATCCCCGAGACGGGCGACTACCGGGTCGTCCTCGATCCCGACGGGGTGACCGTGGGCTCGGTGCACGAGGACTTCGCCGTCGAGGCGAACATCGGCGACGTGTTCCTGCTCGGCACCCACTCGTGGCGGGTGCGCCAGGTGGAGGTGGGAACCGTGAGGGTCCACGACGCCGGCGACGCCCCGCCGACGGTCCCCTTCTGGCTGGGTGAGGCGCCGTCGCGCACGGCCGAGCTCTCCGAGGAGGTTGGTGCCCTGCGGGCCGCCGTCGAGCCGTACCTGGCAGGCGCCGACGGCGCGGGGGCCCGGCGCGAGGTCCGCCGTCGAGCCGGCGTCTCCGACGAGGTCTGCGACCAGGTGGTGGCCTACCTGGCGGCGGGGAGGGACGCCCTGGGGGCGCTGCCGACGCGCCAGCGCCTGGTGGTGGAGCGGTTCTTCGACGAGAGCGAGGGCACCCAGCTGGTCGTCCACTCCCCCTACGGCGGACGGGTGAACCGGGCCCTGGGTCTCGCCCTGCGCAAGCGCTTCTGCGTCTCGTTCGACTTCGAGCTCCAGGCGGCGGCGGACGACGACACGGTGGTCCTCTCGCTCGGTCCCCAGCACAGCTTCCCGCTCTCCCAGGTGGCCAAGATGGTGAACAGCCGCACCGTCGTCGACGTCCTGACCCAGGCCGTGCTGCCCCACCCGATGCTGGCGGCCCGCTGGCGGTGGAACTGCAACCGGGCCCTGGTGGTGCCGCGCTCGCGGGGTGGGCAGCGCCGCCCCATCCACCTCCAGCGCATGGACGCCGACGACCTGCTGGCCGCGGCCTGGCCGGCCCTGGCCGCCTGCCAGGAGAACGCCGACGCCGGCCCGATCCCGGTCCCCGACCACGTGCTGGTGCGCCAGACCGTGGCCGACTGCCTCTTCGAGCCGCTGGACGCCGAAGGGCTGGTCGAGCTGGTGCGCGGGCTCGAGGACGGGCGCGTCGAGGTCCACCTGGTCGAGTCGGCGGAGCCCTCGGTGCTGGCCCACGGGATCCTCACCGGCCGGCCGTACACGTTCCTCGACGGCGCCCCCCTCGAGGAGCGGCGCTCGCGGGCGGTGCCCCTCCGCCGGGGGTTGGGCGTGATCGGGGCCGACGGGCTCCCGGTGCCGGTGGACCAGCTGGGTCCGCTGGACCCGTCGGCCGTGGCCGACGTGCTGGACCAGGTGCGACCGGACCCGCGCGGGCCCGACGAGCTCCACGACCTGCTGCTGTCGCTCGTCCGCTGCCGGCCGGTGGAGGCCTGGCGGTCCTGGTTCGCCGAGCTGGTGGCGGCCGGGAGGGCGGGCGAGGTCGGCTCGGAATGGGCGGCCACCGAACGGCGCGCCCTGGCCGAGACGGCGGTCGGCGAGGGCGCCGACGCCGACCAGGCCGTGGCCGAATGCCTCCGGGGCCACCTCGAGCTGGCCGGACCGGTCACCGTCGCCGAGCTGGTGGCCGAGGGCCCGCTGCCCGCGGGCGCCCCGTGCGGCGCGCCGTTGGGCGTGTCGCGGGCCCGCACCGGACTGGCCCGCCTGGAGGCGGAGGGCTCGGCCATCGAGCTGCCCGACGGGCGGTGGTGCGCCGCGGCACCTGCTGGTCCGCCTCCACGCCGCGGGCCGCTCCCGGCGCCGGCGGCTCGTCGAGCCGGCCAGCATCGCCGAGTACGTGCGGTTCCTCGGCCGCTGGCAGCACCGGGCCCCCGGGACTCGGTTGGAGGGCCGGGCCGGGCTGCTGGCCGCCGTCGAGCAGCTGGCCGGGGTGGAGGTGCCGGCGGGTGACTGGGAGGCGCAGGTGCTCGCCCCCAGGGTCGCCGGCTACGACCCCAAGTGGCTCGATGAGCTGTGCCTCTCGGGCGAGGTGGCCTGGGGGCGCCTCACCCCGAGGCCCGACGCCGCGCCCGAGCCCGGTGCCGCGCCCGGGCGCCGGGGGTCCTCGACCCCATCGCCGGCCACCCCGCTGGCGCTGGTGCTGCGCGAGGACCTGGGCTGGCAGATGGCGGCGGTGCGGGCGGGCGACGGGCCGCTCGAGCCGGCGGCCGGCGCGTCGGCCGACGTGCTGGCCACGCTGCGCGGGCGCGGGGCCTGCTTCCGCTCGGAGCTGGCCGCCGCCTCGGGCCGGTTGCCGGGCGAGGTCGACGAGGGGCTGTGGGACCTGGTGGCCCGCGGCCTCGTCACCGCCGACGCCTTCTCCGCCGTGCGCTCGCTGCTCTCGGCGCGCCAGCGCTGGCGGGCCCGCCAGCGGCGCGGGCCGTCGGGCCCCCGGGCCCTGGTCCGCCGCCGGGCGGCCATCGGCAGCGGGCTGGGCGAGGGGCGCTGGGCGCTCCTGCCCGATCCCCCGGGCCCACCGGCCGTCCACGATGGCGGCCTGGCGGCGGAGGCCGAGGACGAGCTGGCCGAGGCGGTGGCCTGGCAGCTGCTGGCCCGATGGGGCGTCGTGGCCTTCGAGGTGTGGTCCCGCGAGTCGTACCGGCTCCCCTGGCGCCAGGTCGTGCGGGCCCTGCGGCGCTTGGAGGCGCGCGGGCTGGCCCTCGGGGGACGGTTCGTGGCCGGGCTGTCGGGGGAGCAGTACGCCTCGCCCGAGGCCGCGGCCGCCCTGGCCGCCGTGCGGGGGACGCCCGGCGACGGGACCGCGCTCACGGTGGCCGGCTCCGACCCCCTCAACGTGACCGGCACCGTCCTGCCCGGACCACGGGTGCCCTCGGCGCGCCACCGCCGGGTCACCCTGCTCGACGGCCTGGCGGTGGACGCCGACGACGTCGCCGACCGGGACGCCGTCTGAGTCGGTGACCGCCGGTGACCGACCGGGGGCCGCCGCCCGGCGGATCGACCTGAACGCCGACGTCGGCGAGACACCCGAACCGGGACCGGGCGGTGACCCTGCGGGCTCGGGACCGGCCGCACGGCTGCTGGCCCTGGTCACCACGGCCCATGTGGCCTGCGGGTTCCACGCCGGCGGCCCGACCGTCATGCGACGGACGGTGGCGGCCGCCGTCGCCAACGGGGTGGTGGTGGGCGCCCATCCCTCCTACGACGACCCCGAGGGATTCGGCCGCCGGCCGGTGGACCGGTCCCCCGGGCTGGTGGCCGACGACGTCGCCCGGCAGCTGGAGGCCCTGGGGGCCGTGACCCGCGAGGCCGGGACCGCCATCCGCTCGGTGAAGCCCCACGGCGCCCTCTACCACCGCATCGCCTCCGACGAGGACTGCGCCGTGGCGGTGGCCGACGTCGTGCGCGGGTGGGGGGCCGACCTGGTACTGGTCCTGCCGGCCCGGGCCCCGGCCCGCGCCGCGGTCGAGGCCCGCGGGGTGGCCGTCGTCGCCGAGGCCTTCTGCGACCGCGCCTACCTGCCCGACGGGACCCTGGCGCCGCGGTCGGAGCCGGGATCGCTCGTGCTCGACCCCGCCGAGGTGGCACGCCGGGCGGTGTCGCTGGCGACCGGCGGGGGGGTGAGGGCGGTGGACGGCAGCCGGCTGGTGCTCGACTGCGACACGCTCTGCATCCACGGCGACACCCCGGGCGCGCCGTCGCTCGGGGCCGCGGTGGGCCGGGCCCTGTCGGCGGCGGGGGTGGCCCTCGCCCCGTGCGCCGGCCCGGTGGCCGGTTGAGCCCGCCGTCGCCCCCCAGGGCCGTGGCGGTCGGCGACGCCGGCCTGCTGGTGGCGGTGCGCGGGCCGGCCGAGGCCAGGGCGCTGGCCGCGGCAGTGTCGCGCGCCCGCTGGCCGGGGGTCCTCGACGCGGTGGGCGGGCTGCGCTCGGTGCTCCTCGTGGTCGTGCCCGGCGACGCCGACCCACAGGAGCTGGCCGAGCGGGTGGAGCGGCTCGAACCCGCCGCCGGCACCGGGTCCCGGCCCCGCACCCACCGGCTCCCGGTGGCGCTCGACGGGCCCGACCTCGACGAGGTCTGCCGGCGGGCGGGACTGACCCCCGCCGGGTTGGCCGACGCCCTGGCGGCGTCGGTGCTGGAGGTGGCCATGCTCGGCTTCTCGCCCGGCTTCGCCTACCTCACCGGCCTGCCCCTGGAGCTCTCGGAGCTGCCGCGGCGCCCGGCGCCCCGGCCGTCGGTCCCGGCCGGGTCGGTGGCCCTGGCCGGGGGGTTCGCCGCCGTCTACCCGCAGTCCACGCCGGGAGGGTGGCAGGTGGTCGGGCGCACGCCGTCGCGCCTGTTCGACCCCCGCACCCCGCCCTACGCCCTGCTCCGACCGGGGGACACGGTCCGCTTCGACCCTCACGCTACCGACCGCCTGGGTCCGGCGCCGGTCCCCGCCGGCCCGGACCGGGTGCCGCGCCGCCCGCTGGCGCCCCCGCCGGGCCACGCCGCCGTGCTGGGGGTGGAGGAGGCGGGACTGCTCACGACGGTCCAGGATGGCGGGCGGTCCGGCCTGGCCCACCTCGGCGTCCCCGGAGCCGGCCCGGCCGACCCGCTGGCCCACGCACTGGCCAACCGCCTCGTGGGCAACCCCTGGGCGGCCCCCGCCCTCGAGGTGACCGCCCGGGGGCCCGTCCTGCGCTGCATCGCCCCGGTTCATGTGGCGGTGGTCGGGGCCGACCCCGAGGTGACCGTCGACGGGCGGGAGGTCGGCGCCGGCCACGTGGTGCCGCTGGCCGCCGGGCAGCGGCTGACCGTCGGAGCGGTCCGGGCCGGGTTGCGCTGTGCGGTGGCGGTGGCCGGGGGGCTGGCCGTCCCCGGGGCGCTGGGGAGCTGCTCGACCGATCTGCTCTGTGGTCTTGGACCCGGACCACTCGTCGTCGGCGACGTGCTCGGGTCGGGGGGAGCGCCGGGCCCGATGGGCGACCACCTGGACCCCGGCGCGCTCGGGGGCCCGGCGCGGCCGCCGCGCACGCGGGTCCTGCGGGTGCTGCCCGGGCCGCACGGCCGCTGGTTCCCCGACGACGCCTTCGAGCGCCTCGCCGGCGCCCGCTTCGTGGTCGAGGCGGCCAGTGACCGCGTCGGCGTCCGCCTGGCCCCCGCCGACGGCGGAGCCGGCGTCGTCCGGCGGCCGGGAGAGCTCGACTCCCAGGGGATGGTCACCGGGGCGGTCCAGGTGCCGCCCGGCGGGCGGCCGGTCGTCCTGGGGCCCGATCACGCCACCGTGGGCGGCTACCCGGTGGTGGCGGTGGTGGCCGGCTGCGACCGCTGGCTCCTCGGTCAGTGCGGGCCGGGCGACGAGGTCGAGCTGGCCCCGGTCGGCCCCGGGGAGGCGGCCACGGCCCTTCGCACCCTCCGCCGGGCGGCGGCGGCCGCGGTGGTCGGTCGCTACCCGTCGGTCCCGGGATGAGCCGCCGACACCGGCCCGCGACGTCGTGAGAGGTCGCCGCAGCTCTCGCAGACGGACTCGGGCACCAGGCCGACGCGCATGAGCAAGGCGAAGATGCGGCACCCCAGGCAGAGGCCGAACGCCGCCTCGAGGAACGCCGCCACGGCCAGCAGGCCCACCAGGAACGCCGCCGGCCCCCAGCCGGCGACGGCCCAGGCGACCACGGCCAGGGTGGTGAGCGCCGCCCCGATCCCCTGGGCGAACCGCTTGGGCGGTCCCGGAGTCGGGCGCGACGGGAGGTGCAGGACCGGCACGACGACCCGGGTGGCCAGCTGGCCGAGGGGGCTCATGGTCGGTCCGGTGAGCACCCGTGCCCAGAAGCCGTAGGTGAGGGGGACGAGCATCCACGGCAGTCCGAAGGCCAGGGCCAGGACCGCCATGACCACGACGCCGCCGGCCACCGTGCGGGCGGCCGACTCGTTGACCGGGTCGGGGAAGCTGAACAGTGCGGCCGTGCGGACCTTCATGCGCAAAGTTTATCGTCTTGGTCCGGAATTGCCCTCGGCCGACCGTGCCCCGGGGGTCACCCGACGGCGAGCTTGACCGCGGTGGCCACGCCGATGGCCACCACGACCACCCGCAGGGCCGGCGCCGGCAGGCGCCGGGCCATGTGGGCCCCGGCCCAGCCGCCCACGAGGCTCCCCAGGGCCAGGGCCGCCACCGCGCCCCAGGCCAGCTCGGCCCGGGCCACGAAGATGAGGGCGGCCACCCCGTTCACCAGGACCGAGAGGACCGTGCGCAGCCCGCTGGTGCGGGCCAGCGTGTCGGGGAGGGCCAGGCCCAGGACCGCCAGGAGCATGATCCCCATGGCGGCCCCGAAGTAGCCGCCGTAGACCGAGGCGAGGAACGTCCCGGCGAACAACAGGATCCGGCGGGTGGGGTGGTCGTGGGCGCCGGTGCCGAACCGCCGCAGGAGCAGCGGCTGGACGGCGAAGAGGGCGGCGGCGAACAGCACCAGCCACGGTGCCAGTCGGGCGAACTCCGCCGAGGGGGTGGTGAGCAGCAGCGCCGCGCCGACGATGGCTCCGGCCCCGGCCGCCGGGGCCAGCACCCTCACCCTCGAGCGCTGGTCGGCGATCTCGCCCCGGAACCCGGCCACGCCGCCGAGGTAGCCCGGCCAGATCCCCACGGTGGTGGTCACGTTGGCGGTGAGCGCCGGGTAGCCCATGGCGAGCAGGGTGGGGAAAGCGATGAGGGTCCCCCCGCCGGCCACGCCGTTGAAGACGCCGGCCGCCGCCCCGGCCAGCACCAGAAGGACGTCGCGCCCGGAGGTGAGCGGGGGGACGGCCGCACTCAGCGCCGGGCCGGTCATCTGGAGACTGTAGGCACCCTCGGACCCTCCACCGGCGGCGGCACGTCAGGGCGGCGCCAGGTGCCTCTCCATGACCTCGATGTTCCTGGTGGGGTCCCCGGCGACCGGCTCGGTCTTGCCCGTGGGCCGCAGGCCGCACCGCAGGTAGGTGGCACGGGCGCCGGCGTTGCCTGCGTCGACGCCGAGGCGGAGCCGGGCCGCGCCCTGGTCCCGCGCCCAGCCGGCGATGTGGTCGAGCAGGGCCCTCGCCGTCCCCTCCCGTCGGCGGGCGGGGACGACCCACATGCCGATGACCTCGCGCACCTGGGCACGACCGTGTGCGGGATAGCCCCCGGCCATCGCCACCACCTCCTCGTCGTCGATGGCGACGAACCACTGGCACGCCGAGGTGAACCGCCGCCAGTCGGACTCGTCGTAGGCCGACTCGCGGTCGTGGGTCGAGGTGAAGGCCTCCGGCGCGTCGAGCAGGGCGCGCAAGCGGGGGGCCCGGACGACCTCCCAGTCCTCGGCCGCGACGGCGCGGATCTCGATCACGGGATCACCCGGCGGGGACCATGCCGTATGGTACGCGGGTGCGCTGTCGCGGCCCGAAGGCGGGATAGGGAACCCGGCGGTGGTCCGCCTCACCTGCCTCCTGCGGCGCAAGCCGGGCCTCTCCCCGGCCGAGTTCCACGAGCACTGGCGCGAGGTGCACGGACCGCTGGTGGCGGCCACCCGCAGCGGCAGCCACGTCCTGCGCTACGAGCAGCACCCCCGACCGCTCGACGACTACGGCGGCGACGACGACCCCGGCTACGACGGGGTGACCGTCCAGTGGTTCGCCTCGATGGACGAGTACCGGGCGCACATGTCCGAGCCGGACTTCGCCCTCGTGTGGGACGACATCGGGAACTTCCTCGACACCGACCGGCTCGAGTTCGTGGTCACCGAGGATCCGCGCTTGGTGATGGGCGCCGAGGGGTCGTCACCGTTCACCTGAGTCCGGGGCGGGGAATCCCCACGCGGGATCCGGCCAGGCCGAGAGCGCCGCAGGGATGGCCGCGGGCGGCGCCAGCTCGGGGACCCGCACCTCGGGGGGCACGGCCGGCACGGCGCACCGCCCGGGGGGTGCCACCCTGGCGGCCGGCACCTCCGAGGGCGCGGGCGCGGCCCGGGCCGCCTGGTCGCCGTCGGCGCCGTCCAGCGCGGCGGCCACGGCGGCGGGAGGCGTGACGAGCGAAGGCTCGGTGGCCGCTGGCACGGTCGACGGGGGGCGCCTCGACGGGGGGCGCCTCGAGCACCCTGGGCGGGGTCGGCGCAGTAGCCAGGGCCGCCACGCGCCGCTCGGCCATGTGGTCGGCCAGGCTGCGCCACTCCTTGCCCTTCAGCAGCCTGAGCCGGCGGCCCATCGCGCCCAGCAGCTTGTGCGACTCGGCGCGGTAGCGCTCGGCCACGGCACCCATGGTGAAGATGGTGCGGGGGGGCAGGCCCTCCACCGGGTCGCCCGCGGCCGGTGAGGTGGCCAGGGCCAGCAGGCGGCCGGTGGCCACCTCGGCGTCCTGCATGAGGCCGAGCGAGTCCTGCAGGCGGGCCAGCTTCTTGGTGAACTGCTCGGTGCGGCCGCCGTAGACGCCGGCGGTGAACTCGAGTGAGTAGCGCAGCCGCTTGCAGCGGATCCGAAGCCGGTGGTAGTCGGTGGCGACCCCGCTCGATCCCGCCCGTCGGGCCGCCTTCACCACGGCCCGGTGACGCGGTGTCACCAGGTCAGGCAAGGCGGCGGCGGCCGGCTGCCGGGCCGCCGCCGGCCGGCCGCGGGGGCTGGCCCGCACCATTGAGGTGAGCCCGGCGGCGAGGCGCTCCCAGCGGACCGAGTCGAGGGCGTCGAGCAGGACGCGCCGCGCCGCCACCCGCTGCGCTGTGAGCAGGCGCCGGAGGTCGTCCAGCGGTGAGCCGTCGGACCCGTCGGCCATCACCCAGCGCTCCATGTCGTCCAGCCGCTCGATCTGCACGTCGAGGTCGCGTACCCCCCCGAGGACCCCGGCCAGCCAGGTGAGCTCGGCCCGCAGCGTGCGCGCCCGGACCGGGAGGACGTCGCCGAAGAAGTCGATGGCGGCCCGTAGCCGGCGGGTCGCCACCCGCATGTCGTGGAGCTCCTCGATGTCCTCGCCCAGGCGGGTTCCCGGCTCGCGGGCGAGCAGCACCGCCAGGTTGCGCCGGATGACGGCGTAGGCGAGGTCGCCCAGGCTGGAGGTCGGCGTCACCTCGGTCGGACCGAGGTCGGGCGGCTCGGGGACGTGGATCCCGAGGGCCAGCAGCCCGGCCTCGAACTTGGAGAGGGTCGCCGCCTGGAGCCCGCACGACCGGCGCAGGTCCTCGACGACGGGTTCGAGGTTCTCGGCCCACTCGGGGCGAACCTCGACCTCCACCCGGCGGAGCCGGACCGGCTGCTGGGCCGGCCCCTCGGTGATGACCGTCTCGTCGAGGGCGACCTCGGCGACCTCCTCGCCCGCCACCCGCAGGGAGAAGGGCCGGCGGCGGGTCCGCACCTCGAGGACCTGGCGGAACGGGCGGGTACCGGCCACCGCGGCGATGCGCCGGCCGACCGGCCCATCGGCACCGAGGCCGGGCAGCCCGCCCTCGCCCAGGGGCTCGGTCACCTCCAGCCGATGGCGGAGACCACCCGGCCCGGACGGGGCCGAGTCTTTCAGGGTGGCCTCGTCGCGCCGGCCGCGCTGGCGGGTGCGCAGGACGAAGCCGGCGCGCACGATGCGCCAGTCCTCGGTGTCGAGGTAGCGGTCGACCAGCCGCCGGGGCGGTTTGGCCAGAGCGGTGGGCGCCGGCAGCTGGCCGTCGACCCCGTGCTGCATCGGCAGGGCGGCCAGCCACCGCTCGACCGGGCGCAGGTCGAGCGCGTCGAACTGCCACTCGACCTCGATCCCGTCGGCCACGGGTGGGCCGCCGTCCTCGTCCACCATGGCCGAAGGCTACCGCCGGCCGGCCGGGGCAGGCCCCGGGGAGGGCCGCCCCCGCACCCCCGGTGCGTGCGTCGTTCCCGGTCGGCGTGGATGCCACCGGGCGCGAGGTGCCCCCGGTAGTGTGAAATTCGTGGGAACGACGCCCGCCATGGTGATCGAACACCGGCCGCCGGTGGGCGACGTCGTCCGGGCCGCCGGCGGGATCCCCGTGCGACGGTCGGCCGACGGCTGGCGGGAGGTCGCCGTCGTGCACCGCCCGGCCCGAGCCGACTGGACCTTCCCCAAGGGCAAGCTCGAGCCTGGCGAGGAGTTCGAGGAGTGCGCGCTGCGCGAGGTGCTCGAGGAGACCGGCCTCGTCTGCCGGCTCGGGCGGTTCCTCGGCCACACCGAGTACCGGGACCGAAAGGACCGTCCCAAGGTGGTCGCCTACTGGGAGATGGAGCCGATGGGGGGGAGTTCCGGGTGAACGAGGAGGTGGACGAGGTGCGCTGGGTCGACCTGGCCACGGCCGACCGGCTCCTCTCCTACGAGCGCGACCGCGAGCTGCTGGTGGTGCTGTCGGCGGCCGACGAGCTGTCCTCCCCCCTCTTCTGACCTCGCCGCTCGGCGAGGAGGGGGGCGAAGAGGTCGCCGTGCTCGGCCACCCGGTCGAGGACGTCGCCCGGCTCGAAGCGCAGGGACCCGGGTTCCGCCCCCGACGCCACGGCCTCCACCTCGCCCCAGGTGACCGGCGTCGAGACCCACGGCCGTCGCCGCAACCGCACCGAGTACGGCGCCACCGTCGTCTTCGACGGCTGGTTCTGGCTCCAGTCGATGAGCACCCGTGACCGGCGCAGCTCCCGCCGCATGTTGGCCACGACGAGCCCGGGCTGCTCGTCCGCCAGCCGGCGGGCGACGCCTTTGGCGTAACCGAGCGTGTCGGCTCCCGCCCCGCGGGTGGGCCGGCGGGCGTAGAGCTGGAGCCCCTTGGACCCGCTGGTCTTGGCCACCGGGTCGAGCCCGTCGGCCGTGAGCAGGGCCCGCAGGACGAGCGCCACCGAGCAGCACTCGACCACCGTCGCCGGCTCCCCCGGGTCGAGGTCGAACACCACCAGGTCCGGTCGGAGCGGCTGGCCCCGCGAGCCGGCCCGCCACTGAGGGACGTGGAACTCGACGGTGGCCAGGTTGACCAGCCACAGCAGGGCCGCCAGGCTCTCGACTCTTGGGTACGGCACCGGCGAGGGGCCACGCCCGGTCACGGGGATCGCTCCGACCCAGGGCGGGGCGCCGCGGGGAAGGCGCTTCTGGAAGAAGGCGTCCCCCTCGCTCCCGTCGGGGGCGCGTAGGAGGGTCACCGGCCGCCGGGCCAGGTGGGGGAGGAGCACCGGCGCCACGGCGGCGTAGTAGCCGACGAGCTCGCCCTTGGTCGTGGCGGCGTCGGGGAAGAGGACCTTGTCCAATCGGGTGAGGACCAGCCGATGGCCCCCCACCTCGAGGGTCTGTGTCCCGGACCGCTCCACCGCAGCCATGCGCCCTTCCCTAAGCCGGGCGTCCCACCGCACGCACCGGGTCGGACACGACGCCGGCGACGGCGTCGCCCTCCTCCTCGTCGGCCCTCTCGACCTCCTGGCGGGAGATCCCGAGGAGGAACAGGATGGCGTCGAGGTAGGGCACGTTGAGCGCCGTGTCGGCCGCACCGCGCACGACGGGCTTGGCGTTGAAGGCGATGCCCAGGCCGGCGACGGCCAGCATGTCGAGGTCGTTCGCCCCGTCCCCGACGGCGATCGTCCTCGAGAGCGGCACCCCGGCGATCTCGGCGAAGCGCGCCAACGCCGCCGCCTTCCCGGCCCGGTCCACCACGGGCCCCACGAGGCGCCCGGTCAGGCGCCCCCCGACCACCTCGAGGGTGTTGGCGGCCACCAGGTCGATGCCGAGCTCCGCGGCGATCGGCTCGATCACCTGCACGAAGCCGCCGCTCACCACGGCCGTCACGTAGCCCAGGCGGTGCAGCGTGCGGACCAGCGTGCGGGCGCCGGGGGCCAGCTCGAGGCTCGTGGCGAGCGCCCCGAGGACGGACTCCTCGGTGCCGGCCAGCAAGCCCAGCCGCTGGGTCAGGGACTCGGCGAAGTCGATGTCGCCGGCCATGGCCGCCGCCGTCACCGCCGCCACCCGGTCGGCACACCCCGCCCGCTCGGCCAGCAGGTCGATGACCTCGCCCTGGAGCAGCGTCGAGTCCGCGTCGAGGACGATCAGGTGCTTGGCCCGCCGGTGGAGGCCGGCCCGCTGGACGGCGACGTCGACCCTGAGCCTGGACGCTTCGGCCCCGAGCTCCTGGCGGAGCCGTGCCGGGTCGCCGCCCGAGACCACGAGCTCGTAGCTGGTCACCGGGTAGGTGGACAGCCGCACGATGCGGTCGATGTTGCCGCCGCACGCCGCGATCTTGGCGCACACGGCGCCCATGGCCGACGGGCCGAGGTCCGGCGCCAGGACGGTGACGAGCTGGCGGGCGGTGTCCGGCCGGGCCCCTCCGCCCGCCCGCCCCCCGAGCGGGACCACGGCGACGGTGAGGTCGTCGCCGGCGCCCGCCAGGGCGCCGGCCAGAGAACGGCGCAGCTCGTCCCCGGCGGCGAGCGGGCCCTCCACCTCCATGCACAGGAGCAGCCGCCCATGGACCTCCACCTGCTCGGCGTCGACCAGGCGCAGACCGGCGTCCCCGAGCCGTGCGAAGACGCGGGCGGCCACCCCGGGACGGTCGCGACCCGAGACGGTGACGAGAGCGGCGCGGGCGCTGTCCATGCGCCGACCACCGTATTGGAACCCCCGGCGCCGGGTCACCCCGGCGCCTCACTCAGGTGTATGTCCGCTTGGCCATCGAGGCCAGCGAGCCGAGCACGGCGACGACGGCGACGGCGATGGCCGCCCAGGCCACCCAGGTCACCGCGGCCGCCGGCGCGCCGGCGGGTGCGGTGGGGGTCCGCTCGACGGCGGCCACGATCCACACGGCGAGCTGGGCCACGACCGCCACCCGGAGGGTCACGAAGACCGTGACCGCCCCGGTGGCGGCCACCGGCAGCAGGGAATTGACGACGCCGATCACGACGCAGAGCGCGGCCAGGTACGGGATGACGACGCGCCACGAGCCGAAGGCCTGGGCGAGGACGGTGAATGTGGCGTGCACCCCGACCCCCGAGCGCGTGGCGCCCTGCAGGGAGTAGTAGGAGAGGAAGCAGGCCGGCAGAAGCAGGAGGCTGACCCCGGCGACGAAGATCCCGCGGAAATCGACGCGGGTGGCCAGGCGTTCACGACCACCGTCCCCCGGTCGCCGGCGGGAGTTGACGGACACCGCGTCCTGGTCGCGGAAGGCGTCTGTGCCCCAGACGTCGGCCCGGTAGGAGGCGGTCCGCACCGGCGAGGCCGAGGCCGAACCGTGCCGGCCGCGGGTCGAACCTCGCGAGTCCTGCCAGTTGGCGACCGGCGACCGGGACACGGGCGGTCCGGGGGGCGGCTGGCCCGGCGCGCCGAGCCCGCCGTCGGGCAGCTCCCCACCTTCTGGGCTTCCAACCGTGCCGTCGATGCGACCCACCTCCCCCTCGTTCGAGTTCCCCGGGGTCGTCGCGGACCGCCGAATGGGGCGGCTGGGGAGAATTCTACCCCTGGGGCAGCCGGCCGGCGACGTCGCGGGCCAATTGCACCGCGCGCTCCACGGCCGAGGCGGGGTCGGTGGCGACCGTCACGGCCCGGTCGCCGGTCCCGTCGGGCCGCACGAGGCCCCAGGTGCCCAGGCCGACCACCGGCCGCCCGATCTTGAGGGCCAGGGCCACCTCGGACAGCGTGCCGTACCCGCCGCCCACGGCCACCAGGACGTCCGAGCCCCGCACCACCAGGCCGTTGCGGAGCTCGCCCAGGCCGGTGGCGACCGGGACGGCCACCCACGGGTTGGCCGAGCGGCGGTCGTCGCCGGGAAGGATGCCGACGGTGAGGCCCCCGCCGGCCGCCGCTCCCCGGCAGGCGGCCGCCATGACCCCGCCGAGGCCCCCGCAGACGAGCACCGCCCCCGCCTCGGCCACCAGACGGCCCACCTCCTCGGCCGTGCGCTCGAGCGACGCGGTCGCGTCGGCGGGGCCCACGACCCCGACGAACGCCCGGTTCATCAGCGGCCGGGCGCGCCGTTCCCGCCCGGCGGGCCGGCCACCGGCTCGGGCCGCACGTCGACCCACCCTCGTTCGGGCAGCCACCGCCGGACGACCCGGGCCGGCACCCCCGCCACCACCGAGTGGCTCGGGATCTCGCCGCGCACGACCGCCCCGGCCGCCACCACCACGTGGTCGCCGATCGTCGTACCGGGCAGCACGACCACGTTCGCCCCCAGCCAGCTGCCCGAGCCGATGCGAACCGCCGACTCCACCGGCCACTGCCGCCCGATCGGCTGGTCGAGGTCGGCGTAGGAGTGGTTCTGGTCCGTGATGTAGACGTAGGGCCCGGTCTGGATGTCGTCGCCGATCTCGATGCTCCAGTGGCCGACGATGTGGCTGCCCCGCCCGATGACGCAGCGGTCCCCGATGCGCACCACCGGGTCCGAGGCCATCTCCTGCCCGGGGGCCATGCCCGCCGTGAGGCATGCGTAGGGGCCGATCATCGTCCCCTCGCCGATGCGGATGTAGTGCTCGTTGTAGAGCGCCCCCTGGGGGAAGGCCAGCAGGCTCCCCTTTCCAAAGGCGCCGAACCGCCGCCCGCGGGCGTCGTCGGGGCCCACGGCCCCGACCTCGGCCGCCCAGCTCCACGCGGCGTGGACCACCCCCGCGGCGAGCCGGCGCAGTGACGGGGGGAGCGAGCGGGCCCGGTGCACGGGCCGACCATACCCGTGGGGCCGGGGGCCCGAAATGGGGGCAGCCGGGACGACGGTAACCTGGGGGCATGCCCGATCGTGATCCGGCGGGCGGCGCCGAGGTGGGGGGCGCGGGGAGCGGCTCGACGCGCTTCGGCCGCCGTCAGCTCCTGAGGGGCGCCGCGGCCGGCATCGCCGGGGCGGCCGCCCTGTCGACGGCGTCTGCCGCCGGCGCCAGCGAACACGGCCGGCGCAGGGCCCGGGTGACCCGTCCCTCCGGCTACGGCCGCACCCCGCCACCGGCGGTGTCGCAGGTCACCCTGGACAGCGGGGTGGTGGTCCCGGTGGCCCGTTGGCTGGTGCTGGAGAACGACAAGCCCGGGACGATCGACTGGGTGGTCACCGGGGTCCAGGTCCCCCACGCCATCGAGGGCTACGCCAGCCAGGTGAGCGCGAAGGCCGGTGACGAGGTCACGGTGTTCGTCAACACGACGGCGCGCTCGGTGTCGCTCCAGGCCTTTCGGATGGGCTACTACCAGGGACTGGGAGGCCGCCTCGTCTACCAGAGCGACAGCGTGCCCGGCCAGCAGCAGCCCGCCTCGACGCTGGCCTCGGGGCTCAACACCGTCAGCTGCAGCTGGGAGCCGACGCTCAGTTTCCGGGTCGACGGGACATGGCCCCCCGGCTGCTACCTGCTCAAGCTCCAGGGGGACGGCGGGGAGCAGCAGTACGTGCCCTTCACCGTCCGAGACGACGAGAGCACCAGCGCCTTCGTCATCCAGAACTCGGTGACCACCTGGCAGGCGTACAACCTCTGGGACGGCTACAGCCTCTACTACGGCAAGGCCGCCGGCGGCCAGAACTTCACAAACCGGGCGCGGGTCGTCTCCTTCGACCGCCCCTACCCCCAGACATGGGCCCAGGGGTCGGCCGACTTCCTGGGCAACGAGTTCCCGTTGCTCTACCACCTCGAGAGCCTCGGGGCCGACCTCACCTACTGGACGGACGTCGACCTCCACGCCCGGCCGCAGCTGCTGGTGAACCACCAATGCCTGTTCAGCCTGGGACACGACGAGTACTGGTCGCTGTCGATGCGCAACGCCGCCCTGTCGGCCCTGGCCAAGGGCACGAACCTCGCCTTCCTGGGGGCCAACGCCTGCTACCGCCAGATCCGCCTGCAGGAGTCTGCGGTCGGCCCCGACCGCCAGCAGGTCTGCTACAAGAACGCCTCAGAGGACCCGATGCTGGGGGTGAACGACGCGGTGGTCACCGGTCCCAGTTGGGAGTCGGCCCCCACCACATGGCCCGAGAGCAACCTCATCGGCAGCATGTACCAGTCGGTGCGGGCCAACGACGACCTGGTCATCACCGACGCCTCTTCGTGGGTGTTCGACGGCTGCGGCCTCTCCGACGGCCAGCACCTCCCCCACGTGGTCCAGGGCGAGTACGACCGCTACGTGCCGACCATCCCCGGTCCGCGCAACGTCGACGTCCTCGGGCACTCGCCGGTGGCCGGCCAGGGCAACTGGTCGGACATGACCTACTACACCGTCCCCAACGGCGGCGGCGTGCTGGCCACCGGGATGGCGTCGTTCGTGAACAAGCTGGCCAACACGACCGCCTTCCCCTCCAACGTCGTCCCCGCCGGCATCCCGGGGGTGACCGACGTCCTGCTGCGGGCGATGGAGAACGTCTACGGTGCTTTCGGCGCCGGCCCGGCGTCGGCCACCCAGCCCTCGAGCGGCAATTGGACCGCGATCTACGAAGGCTCGGCGGCCTCCGCGCCGTCCGCCAAGCCGACACACGCCGCCTGACCAGCCGATCCGCAGCATCCCCCACCGGCGGCCCCCCGAAGCCAAGAATTGTCTTCCATGCACCACCCTCGCCCGACGACCGCCGGCCACCGGACCCCGACCTCCCGGCGCCTCCGGCGCTGCCTCCTGGCTGGGGCGGCCGCCGGTCTGCTCCTGGCCGGGTGCTCATCGACGCCCGTGGCGTTGAAGCGGCCGACGCCGCGGACCACGACGACCACCACCCCCGCCACGGTGGCGGCCGCCCCGACCGCCCTCTGCCCGCTCACCGGCTCACCGGTCCCCGGCGGGGGCGCGGTGCCCCAGCGCCCGGCGCTGGCCGTCAAGGTCACAAACTACGTCGGGGGGCGTCCCCAGACCGGGCTCAACAAGGCCGACATCGTCTTCGAGGAACCGGTCGAGGGGGGGATCACCCGCTTCGCCGCGGTCTTCCAGTGCCAGGGCACGAGCGTGGTCGGGCCGATCCGGTCGGCCCGCAACATCGACATCGGCATCCTCGGCCAGTTCGGCACGCCGCTCCTGGCCCACGTCGGCGGGATCCAGCCGGTGATCGACAACATCGACGCCTCGCCGGTCGTCAACGTGGACGTCGGGGCGCACGGGACACTGGAGCAGCACCTGCCCGGGCGGGTCGCCCCCTACGACACCTACGCCTCGACCACAACCCTGTGGGGGGTCGACCCCTCGGACAACACCGCTCCGCCCCCGATTTTCTCGTACTCGAGCACAACGCCCAGTGGTCCGGGGGTGTCCCCCGTGGCCACGGTGGCCATCCCCTTCTCCAGCAACTCGACAGTCGTGTGGCGCTACGTGCCCAAGCTCCATGCCTTCCAGCGCTACTACGCCACAAAGCCCGACGACCTGAGCACAGGGGCCCAGGAGACGGCGGCCAACGTGGTCGTCCAGTTCGTCTCGATCACCTACGGACCGTGGGCCGAGAACGAGGAAGGCGGACTGGAGGTGCAGGCCAACCTGTACGACGACGCCAGCGGTCCGGCGCTCATCTTCCGCAGCGGCGAGGAGATCTCGGGGACCTGGTCCCGCTCCTCGCTCGGCCAGGCCACGCAGTTCACCAACGCCGGCGGC
The DNA here is from genome assembly GCA_963770505.1 of uncultured Actinomycetota bacterium. Lineage (GTDB taxonomy): Bacteria > Actinomycetota > Acidimicrobiia > Acidimicrobiales > RAAP-2 > CAVYPR01. The sequence goes on from CAVYPR010000006.1 coordinate 1,200,935, forward strand.
CAGCCCATCTCCCTGCAGCCCGGCCAGACCTGGGTCGAGCTCGTGCCCAACACCGTCACGGTCACCGGGACCCCGCCCTTCTGACCGAGCAGTCTGGCTGTCCGGCCGGGCCGTCCAGTCAAGTTGCCCAGTCAAGTTGCCCGGCCGGTCGGCCGCGGTCGCTCAGTCGAGCGAGATGGGAAGGTCGTCGGGATCGGTGCCGGCCGCCGGCTCGTCGGCCGGCTCGTCGGTGGGAGCCAGGTGCAGCCGCACCCGCTCGTCGATCTCGGCCATCAGCTGGGGGTTCTCCCGGAGGAACGTCTTCACGTTCTCCCGGCCCTGTCCGAGCTGCTCTCCCTCGTAGGTGAACCAGGCCCCCGACTTCTTGATGAAGCCGAGGTCGACGGCCACGTCGAGCAGCGACCCCTCGCGGCTGATGCCGGTGCCGTACATGATGTCGAACTCAGCCTGCTGGAAGGGCCGGGCGCACTTGTTCTTCACCACCTTGACCCGCGTGCGGCTGCCGATCATCTCGGCACCGTCCTTGATCGTCTCGATGCGCCGGATGTCGAGCCGGACCGACGAGTAGAACTTGAGGGCCCGGCCGCCGGGGGTGGTCTCGGGTGATCCGTAGAGGACGCCGATCTTCTCCCGCAGCTGGTTGATGAAGATGGCGATGGTGTCCGACTTGTTGAGGGTGCCGGTCAGCTTGCGCAGGGCCTGGGACATAAGTCGGGCCTGCAGGCCGACGTGTGAGTCACCCATCTCCCCTTCGATCTCGGCCCGGGGGGTGAGGGCGGCGACCGAGTCGATGACCACCACGTCGAGGGCGCCCGAGCGGATCAGCATGTCGGCGATCTCCAGGGCCTGTTCGCCGGTGTCGGGCTGGGAGATCAAGAGGGCGTCGACGTTCACCCCGATGGCCTTGGCGTAGACGGGGTCCATGGCGTGCTCGGCGTCGATGTAGGCGCAGATCCCGCCGTTGCGCTGCGCCTCGGCCACACAGTGCATGGCCAGGGTCGACTTCCCCGACGACTCGGGGCCGAAGATCTCCACCACCCGGCCCCTGGGCAACCCGCCGATGCCGAGAGCCAGGTCGAGCGAGAGCGCCCCGGTGGGGATGGCTTCGATGCCCATGGAGACGTGGTCGCCCATGCGCATGACCGAACCCTTGCCAAACTGCTTCTCGATCTGGCTGAGTGCCACGTCGAGTGCCTTCTCACGCTCCTCTGCCATCTGCCTTCGTCTCCTCGTTTCCTAGTCCGTGGTCGGTGGGCTTGGTGATCGGCGACCCTACGTTCGGGGTGTATCACCGGTCCGGGCATCGGGGTGGTTCAGGCGGCGTGGTGCCGCCGTTCGACACTCTAGTGGCGAACGCCTGTTCGATGTTGGATGGACGAGGGGACGAGGGGCGGACTGCCGTGCCCGGACCGGCCTGCCGGCCGCGGCGTCATCGGCCCGCTGCGGCGCCGGAATGCCCGCCCGGCGCGCCGGCCCCGCCGACGGCGGCCACGGTGAGGGTGACGTAGCGGGGGGGCTGGCCATGAGCCCCGGGCACCGACTCCACCAGGCACAGCTCGGCGACTGTCCAACCGGCTTGGAGCGGTTCGCCGGCGAGGGCTCCGGGGAGGCGGCCCCGGCCCCGGGCCCGGGCCAGGGTGAGATGGCCGCGGAAGGGCCTCGGGTCGAGACCGAGACCGGCGGCCAGCGCGGCCGAGCCGAGCGCCTCGGCGGCCGGTTCGAGGCCGGCCACCGGCACGCTGAGCACGGCGGGCCCCAGGAGCTCGGTGGCCGGTCCCAGGTGCGCCTCCGGTCGCCCCTGCAGGGAAGAGGCCGCGGCGCAGAGCGTCGAGGCCCACACGTCCGCCTCGCCCCCGGTCACCTGGCCCAAGAAGGCCACGGTGACGTGCCAGCGATCCCGCGGGGTCCAGCGCACGCCGGGGTCGTCCGGCCGGGGCATCGACGCCAGGACGTCGCGGACCTCGGGCGTCGGCCACACCCCCACGAACAGTCGCACTGCGCCAGTGTGGCCCGGCCCGGGCGGCGAGGGTAGGTTCCCCGGCGTGGCCGGCCCCGACGGCGCGAACGGCGCCACGGAGGTGGAGGCGGTCCTCGGCGACATCACCGCCGAGGAGGTCGACGCCGTGGTCAACGCGGCCAACGCCGCGCTGGCGCCCGGAGCCGGCGTGTGCGGGGCGATCTTCGGTGCGGCGGGCGCCGTCCGGCTCGAGGCGGCCTGCCGGGCCCTCGGTGGATGCCCTCGGGGGGACGCCAAGGCCACCGACGGCTTCGACCTGGCCGCGCGCTGGATCATCCACACCGTCGGTCCCGTCTGGCGCGGCGGCGGGGAGGGCGAGGACGAGCTCCTCGCCTCCTGCTACCGCCGGTCGCTGGAGGTGGCCGACGAGCTGGGTGCCCGCTCGGTCGCCTTCCCGGCCATCTCCACCGGCGTCTACGGGTTCCCCCCGGACCGGGCCGCCGCCATCGCCGTGACCACCGTCCGCGGCGCGGACTGCGGGGTGCGGCTGGTGCGGCTCGTCGCCTTCGACCCCGACACCCTCGACCGCTACCGGCGCCTGCTCGGCGGCGACGGGCCGGCCGGCTCAGCCGGCCGGTGACAGCAGCTCGCGGCGGAGCATGTCGAGGGCGGAGATGGCCGAGTACTGGCGGATCCGGGGTCGGTCGCCGGGCAGCCGGAACCCGCGGGTGAGCGCCGGCCCGTCTCGGAGCGCCAGCCCGACGAAGACCGTCCCCACCGCAACCCCCTCCTGCTCCTCGGGACCGGCCACTCCCGTGATGCCCAGGCCGACGTCGGCACCGAGCACCCGGCGGGCACCCTCGGCCATCGCCCCGGCCGCCTCCTCGCGCACCACAGGTCCGGCCGGCACGCCCAGGACCGAGTGCTTGACGGCCGCGTCGTAGGCGACGACGCCGCCCTTGAACCACCCGCTGGCCCCCGGGACGTCGACGAGTCTCGAGGCGATGAGCCCCCCGGTCAGCGACTCGGCGACCCCCAGGGTCAGACCCCGCTGGCGCAGGACGGCGGCCAGCGCCTCCTCCATCGACTGGTCGTCGGTGCCGAACACGATGTCGCCGAGCCGCCGGGCCAGGTCGTGGCGGACCGCCGCTTCCTCTTCGTCGAGCAGGGACTGCACGGCTCCTTCGGTCGCCGCCCGGGCGGTCACCCGGACCTTGATCCCCTCGATCCCGCTGGCCAGGAAGGCGATGGTGACCGGACCGCCGTCCAGCGCGTCGATGCGACCCTGGAGCGCCTCGGCCAACGCCGACTCGCTCGATCCCCAGGTGCGAAGGACGCGGCTCACGATGACGGACTCGCCGCCGCCGGCGGCCATCCGGCGGCGGAGGTCCGGCAGGATCCCCCGTGCGAACATCTCGGCCATCTCGTGGGGCACGCCCGGCACGGCGTAGAGCACCTTGTCGCCGAGCGGGCAGACCAGCCCCGGGGCGGTGCCCTGGACCTGCTCGATGACCGATGCCCCCTCGGGCACGTCGGCCTGCCGGGCGTTGTTGGCCGACATCTCCCTGCCGCGGGACCCGAAGAAGCCGGCGATGCGCGCCACGATCTCCTCGTCGCGCACCAGCGGGACGTTCATCACCTCGGCGATGGCCTCGCGGGTGATGTCGTCCTGGGTCGGACCGAGCCCCCCGCAGACGATGACCCCGTCGGAGCGGGCGAGGGCCGTGCGCAGGGCCAGCACGATGCGGGCGTGGTTGTCGCCGACCGCCTGGTGGAAGTGGGAGTCCACCCCCGACGCCGCCAGCTGCTCGCCGAGCCAGGCGGCGTTGGTGTCGGCGATCTGCCCGAGCAGGAGCTCGGTGCCCACGGCCACGATCTCGACCCTCACGCCGCCTCCCCGGTGCTCATCGTTGGGCCAGGCCCATGGCCCTGCGCCCGTCGAGCAGGTACTGGATCCCGGTGGCCACCGTGAGGGCGGCGGCGAACCAGACGAAGGCCAGCTGCAGGTTGTGGGCGGAGGCCAGCGGCGGGAGCAGGCAGGTGGCGATGGACAGGTCCTGCACCAGCGTCTTCACCTTGGCCGAGGTGCGGGCCGGGATCGACACGCCCCGCCGGCCGGCCCAGACGCGGTAGACGCTCATGCCGACCTCCCGCAGGGCGATAAGCACCACCGGCAGCCAGGGGAGGTGGCCCTCGGCGGCCAGGGCGAAGAAGGCGCTCAGCACCACCACCTTGTCGGCCAGCGGGTCGAGGAAGGCCCCCGAGCGGGTGGCTCCCTGGCGGCGGGCCACCCAGCCGTCGATCCCGTCGCTGAAGGCCACGGCCGCACCGACCACCACCGTCAGCCACGAGGCGCCCTTCACCACGATGAGCGCCACGAAGACCGGGGTGGCCACCAGCCGGGCCACGGTGAGGGCGTTGGCCGGGGTGGCCAGGGCGGAGGGGCCGAAGGTGTTGTCGCCGGTGGTCCCGGTCACCCGGCCACCTTCTCACCGGCCGGGTCCGGGATGCGGGCCGCCCGGCCGAGAGGCTGGCCCACCAGGTCGGTGCCGAGCGAGGCGGTCACCACGACGTCGACGAGGCTGCCGACCGCCAGGTCAGAAGGCACGTGCACCACCCCGTCGATCTCGGGGGCCTCGTGGACCGAGCGGGCGGTCCCGGGCGCGTCGATCAGCACGCGGCGGGTCTCGCCCACCAGCAGGTCCCGGCGACGGGCGGTGATCCCGTCCTGGAGCTCGGCGCACTCGCCCAGCCGCTCGAGGGCCAGCCCGACCGGGACCTGGTCGGGGAGGCCCACGGCGTGGGTGCCCTCCTCGGGGGAGAAGGGGAAGAACCCGGCCCAGTCGAGCTGCGCCTCGGCCAAGAACTCCAGCAGCAGGTCGTGGTCCTCCTCGGTCTCGCCGGGGTAGCCCAGGATGAACGAGGAGCGGAAGGTGGCAGCCGGCTCGGCCCGGCGGATCTCGGCGATCCGTCGCAGGAACCGCTCGCCGTCTCCCCAGCGTCGCATCCGGGCCAGTAACGGACGCGAGACGTGCTGGAGGGAGAGGTCGAAGTAGGGCACGCCGGTGTCGAGCACGGCCGACACCAGGTCGTCGGTGAGGCCCGACGGGTAGAGGTAGAGCAGGCGGGTGCGCTCGACCAGGGCCGCCACCGACCGGGTGAGGTCGACGATCGGCATGCCGCCGCCGGCGCGACCCCGCCCCGAGGCGCGGTCGCGGCCGTAGGAGGCGAGGTCCTGGGCGACCAGGACGACCTCGCGGACCCCGGGCGACTCCCCGTCGCCCCCGGCCAGAGCGGCGACCTCGGCCAGGATCGAGTCGGCGGTCCGCGACCGCTGGCGGCCGCGGAACGACGGGATGGCGCAGAAGCCGCAGCGTCGGTCGCACCCCTCGGCCGCCTTCACGTATGCCCAGGGGGCGCCGGCGGCCGGCCGGGGCAGCTCGAGGAGGTCGAAGGATCCGCCGTCGGCGGCCGGGCCCGGCGCACCGGCGGTGCGCGACGGTCCCAGGGTGACCGGCACCGGCCCGCCACCGGGCGGGGGCGCGAGCGAGGTCCCGAACCCGGCCACCAGGTCCACCTCGGGCAGGGCGGCGGCCAGCTCATCGCCGTAGCGCTCGGCCATGCAGCCGGTGACCACGAGGCGCGCCCCCTGGCGTCGGGCGTCGGCCAGGGCGAGCACGGCGTCGACCGACTCCTGCCGGGCCGCCTCGATGAAGGCGCAGGTGTTGACCACGACGAGATCGGCCTCTCCGGGCCTGGTCGCCGGCACCAGGCCGTCATGGGCCAGCCGCCCGGCCAGCTTGTCCGAGTCCACCTGGTTCTTCGGGCACCCGAGGGTGTGCAGCCAGTAGCTGCGTTCGGCCATGCGACGTTCCACTCCCTTGCCGGCGTGCGGGGACCCGTCCACGGGGGCCGACGCCGGGCGATGGGGCCGGCGGCCACCGGCAGGTGCCGGCAGCCGTCACACCGGCCGTTACGCGGAGAGGGAGGGATTTGAACCCTCGGACCGGGTTCCCCCAGTCAACTCATTAGCAGTGAGTCCGATTCGGCCGCTCTCGCACCTCTCCAAGCAGCTCTAGCCTATATTGAGCCTATAATCTCACCGTGACCACGGGCAGCAACGCAGGCAAGCGCCGGCCCCACGGTACCGGAAGCATCCAGGACCTGGGATCGGGGAAGTTCCGCCTGCGGCTCTTCGCCGGGACCGACCCGGTCACCGGCCACCCCCGCCAGATCTCCCGGGTCGTCCGGGCGAAGAATAGGTCGGTGGCGCAATCGCTCCTCGAGGACCTCCGGAGCGAGGCCGGCTCCGAGCCCGAGTACGGCCCGGGCGCCACCGTGGCCACGGCCCTGGACGAGTGGGTCAAGCACTCCGAGGCCCGGGGCCGGTCGCCGCGGACCCTTCAGGAGGCCCGGCGGTCGATCCACACGATCCTCGCCCCCGAGTTCGGGGACGTGCCGCTCCGTGACCTCACGCCCCGGCACCTCGACGAGTTGTACCGCAAGCTCAGCACGGGCGAGGGGCGGGAGCGGGCACTGTCCCCGGCGACTGTCCGGCGCTACCACGCGGTCATCTCGGCGGCTCTCTCCCAAGCGATGCGGTGGGGCTGGATCGAGACCAACCCCGCCGCCCGGGCTGAGCCCCCAGCCCTTGGCCAGCGGGTGCTCGTCATCCCGACCCACGATGAGGTGAAGGCGCTGCTGACCGAGGCCCGCGCCCGCTCCGCCAAGTGGGGCATCCTTCTCGCATTGGCGGTGGGGACCGGCGCGCGACGAGGAGAGCTGTGCGCGCTGCGCTGGACTGACATCGAGAACGGCACGATCCGGATCCGCCGGTCGATCTACCGGGCCGGTCGGGATCGGGGCGAGAAGTCCACGAAGGCCGGACGGGAGCGGATGGTCATCCTCAGCCCCGTAGTGGGCAGGCTCCTCGAGGATTGGCGATCGGAGTGCGAGGCGGCGGCGGCCGCCGTCGGGGTCGGGATCGTTCCGGACGCCTTCATTGTCTCCTCGATGCCCGACGGCTCGGTCCCGATCAACCCGGACAGCCTGTCCTCGGTTGTCACCAAGTTGTGCGCCGTCCCGTCCGAGGACAATCCCCGGGGCCTCGGCATGCCCCACGTCCATCTGCACTCGCTCCGGCACTTCGCCGCCACCGAGCTGATCGGGTCCGGGGTCAACCCGAGGGATGCGGCGGAGCTGCTCGGTCACGCCGACCCGGGGCTGACGCTCCGCGTGTACTCGCACGCGACGAGCGAACGCCAGCGTCACGCGGCTGCCACTCTCGGGGAAGCCGTTCGCTCGGCGTTGCCGGCGGTTGGTTCATCGGATCGGTGAGGAATGCACCGGTGCACGAGCGTTTCAGATGCACGTCGAGTCCGACCACCGGTCAGCGGGACGTGGGGATCGGTTCCGTGGGCAGGCCCAGGCCATCAAGCTGCTCGCGGAGGCGCCCGACGTGCACGAGCCATCGTCCGGCAACCTTGATGGCAGGTAGTTCACCTCGCCGGCAGAGCCGGGCAACCGATTGACGCGACAGACCCAAGTGTTCGGCAACTTCATCGGCAGTTGCCAGCTGGGGCAGCGCTTGTGACAGATGTGGATACTTCACGTCTACATACGGTCGGGTCGTTCGGCAGTGCTGCGAAGATGAACCGTAGGATCGGTCAGCGCTCCCCGCTACTCGAACAATCCGACTGGGTAACCGCCCCGATCTCCAATCGGCCCGTTCGCCGGCGAAGGGCGGCCTCTGACCAGCACCGGGTACGTTCCGCGGGACATTGGCGTGAGGGCACACGCCTTGAAGATCTGGGAAACTGGGTAGCGTCGTACTCGCCACTGAACACGTGGGTCGTGACCGCAGGTTGCTCCCAGCCAGCGCAGCGACGACGGACCCCTCTCCGGCGCCGAGAGCGGCCCTCCGGACCGCTCGGTGTCGTGACGGCAGGCACGACCAAGATGCTTTCCGCCCGCGGAAGCACTATCTTGCGCCCGAGCTGCTGTGGATAACTCTGAGGTGGGATTTCGAAATGCTCTGAGGGTTGGGCACGTGTGCCCGAGCGTTCCCAAAGCGTGGGAACGACGCGCATGACGCCGCCCGGGGACGCACTCAAGGATCGGGGTCTCCGGGACCGCATGAGCGAGGCCGGGCGGAACGAGCTCGCCCGCCGGGCCGGTGCCGCCAGAATGAGCGGGAGCCGCTACCTACTTGACGTTGCCCTGAAAGCGGGTGCGACGGTCTCGGAGCGCCGCATGTGGGCAGTGGAGATGCAACGGACCGAGGCGAGGGTCCAGCGGGTGGACAGCCTGCACTCCCGGTTCCTCGACGAGATCGGATCGGCGACGGCCAGTCGTGCACCAGAAGGCACTGTCCGCGAACCCTTCACGGAGGCCGCAGAAGCCGTCGTGGCAATGGGGCGAGCGGCGAGCGATCCAGCGTTGATGAACGGCAGGACGCCCAAAGCGCAGCGATAGGGATTCTGCCTCCCGGGCGATCAAAGTGGGCCCTGAGCAGCACTTGGTACGTGGCTGGGTACGTTGCAGTATCACCATCCCCGCCGGCACTCCGACAAACCGAACTGCGGCGAGTCGAGACCGAACAGCCGGGCCGCGTTCGCCGCATGTCACAAGCCAGCGCAGCGAAGCCGACTCGCACCGTGCTGCCGATCCGTCTTGGTCCGACGTCACGGCCAAGATGGTCTCGGCTGGCAGAAGCGCAATCTTCCTACACCCGGACCTTGACCTGCAGGTGCTCACATGTTGTGGCCCTGGCGCCCGATTCCCCGCTCAGGGCGCTCCACCGCGTAACGCCTCCGTGGCGGCGTCGACCAGTTTGCGAGCACGTCGGATGGCTTTGGCGGCGTTAGTCTTGCTCACATTCGCCAACCCATAATGGCCACTGTCCTTGAAGTCAAGGGCGTCTCGCAGCGCGGCAGCGAGTTGGCGGTCGCCAGTCACCTCCTCGAGGTAGTCGGCTGCCGCCCGGTGATCCTCTCCCCGATGGTGCTGGCCGGACAGCGCGCAGCACAGTGCGTCGGAGGCGGCGATAGCCGCCAGGACCGCGTTCCCAGTAGCCACCGTCGTGTGCTCGGATTGCTCGTCGGTCATCGCCACTTCGGCCACCTCGAGGTAGAGCGTTGCCTGGGCGAGACGGACACGTCCGTCCGCCCGGCTGCACGGTCGCAGTCGTGTCAAACGTCTCGCCATGTCACCCGCCGGCCTGCGCGCGGAGACGCCCACCCGGCCCGAGGAGCTCACCGAGGGTCTTCCCGAAGATCTCCTTGCCTTCTTGTCGAAGTGACTCGACGAGGGGCTCTCGTCGCAACATCGCCTTGCGCAACTCGCTTACTGAAAGCTCGACGACCTGGCAGCGGTTGCCGGACCAGCGCTCGAGGTGCGTGGCGATCCCGAGGCGCACGTCCGCCCATTGCGGGTCGTCGGTGTGGACCGATTTGGGGCGAATCACCAGTACGTCGATGTCTGAGTCGGAGTCCCCATCGCGTCGGGCGAAGGAGCCGAACAGGACCACGGCGTCAGGTACAGGAGCGCACTTGGCAACGAACTCTCGCAGGCGGACCTCGACCTCCTCTGCGCCAGACAGCATCTGCTCCACCCCGGAGGCGAGCACGTGGTCACGGTTCATTCGGTACTGGACAGCGTTGCCGACCCGGTCTCCATCGACGAGCCCGTTCTTCACTAACCGCCGAAGAACGTCTAGAACCTGCGCGTGGGACCGTCCTGCGAGGCGCTCGATTGCCGCACCGGTCAGAGGGCGTTGCGTCTGAGCCAGCACGGCTAGCACGTCGGACTCGACGGTCGGGGCGACGGTGCGGAGGGGGTTCTGAAGATCCATTGTCAGTCAGTATACCGACAGTAGAGTCGGAATACTGACCAGCTTGATCGTCTGCTGCGGTCGGCCCCCGAGCCGGCGGAGCCGACATGAGAAAGAACGGCCACGATCGCCAGCCTCACAGCCAAAGGCCGGAGGTGGAAGAAACCGTAAAGTGCGCTCGCATCGGAAGTCCAGGCGTCCTCTTCGAAGCGCCTCTCCGACCACCCGTATAACCGCGACGGCGATCAAGGGGAGCTTCGATGAGGCTCCATCGAATCGGACTCCCCGCCTGGAATTTTCTGGTGGGTGCTTGCAACTGTTGGCCTGCCCATGAA